>NZ_JAKGSB010000010.1 GCF_021568905.1 Zavarzinia marina
TCGACAGCCCCTACGAACCGCCGGAAAACCCCGAGATCCGCATCGACACCACCACCCAGTCCGTCGAACAGGCCGCCGACGCCATCGTCAAGAACCTCGCCGAAAAAGGTCTCATCTGACGTCACGCCACGAAGCGCCGGCCGCCGTTCTCAAAAAAACGGCGGCCGGCGTCGTGATGCCGTCGAAGGTGGATTGACTTCCGCGCGGGCTGATTAATTCTGATCAGACTTGTCGAGATTTAATGCTCGAGATCAACACGTGGGGGCGTGATGGAATTCCTGGGTCTCGAAGCCTATGCGCCGGTGATCGCGCTCATCGTCATCGGCATCATGCTGGTCGGCTTCGCGACCGAGACCTATCCCCCCGCGACCGTCGCCATCATGGGCATGGCCCTGGTCCTCGTCTTCGGGCTGATCACGCCCGACGACATGCTGAAGGTCATGTCGAACAGCGCGCCCTGGACCATCATGCCGATGTTCATCCTGAGTGCCGCCCTGATCCGGACCGGGGTTCTGGACGCCCTGATCTTCCAGCTCGAACGCCTGCCGCTGCACCGGGAGGGCGTGGTGATCGCGACCGTCAGCCTGGTCGCCTGCCTGGCGTCGGCCTTCGTCAACAATACGCCGCTCGTCGTCCTGATGATCCCGATCGTCGTGGCGCTCGCCAACAAGTCCGGCGTCGCCATCTCGAAGCTGCTGATCCCCCTGTCCTTCTCGGCCATCCTGGGCGGCACGACGACCCTGGTCGGCACCTCCACCAACCTGCTGGTCGACGGCGTCGCCCAGGGCAATGGCCTCGCCCCCTTCGGCATGTTCGAAATCACGGCGGTCGGCCTGCCGGTCGCCCTGGCCGGCATCTTCTACATGATCGTCTTCGGACGCCGCTTCCTGCCCGACCACGGCCTGCTGACTGGGGCCGCGACCGGCCGCAACCGCTTCCTGGTCGAAGTCCTGATCCCGCCGGACAGCCGCATGATCGGCCAGAACCCGGCGTCGGTCCGGGTCTTCCAGGGGCCGGACCGGCGTGTCGTCGACGTCATCCGGGGCGACGAATCGCTGCGCCGGGACATGGATTCGGTGGTGCTCGGGGCCGGCGACATCGTGGTCCTGAAATCGGCGGTGGCCAATGTGCTGACCATCCGCGACCAGGTCGGGGTCGAGGTCGGGCGCGGCGCCCAGGCCGCGGCCGACGGCGAGGCCCTGGCCCCCGTCGCCAGCCGCAAGGCGATCGTCGCCGAGGCGGTCATCGGGCCCGGCTCGCGCCTGGTCGGCCGGCGCCTGCGCCAGATGCGCCTGCGCCGCCGCTACGGCGTCTATCCGATCGCGCTCCACCATGCCGGCGAGAACCAGTCGGACCGGCTGGAGGAGGTCGTGATGCAGGTCGGCGACAGCCTGCTGCTGGAAGGCGCGCCCGACGATCTCGCCCGGCTCGCCGCCGACGTCGGCCTGATCAATCTGAACGCCTCGAGCGAGAAGGCGCTGCGCCCCGGCAAGGCACCGGTCGCCATCCTCGCCCTCGCGCTCGTGGTGGCGGGCAGCGCCTTCGGCATCATGCCGATCGTGGCGCTGGCCTGGGTCGGCGTCGCCTTCGTCTTCGTGACCCGCTGCATCGACAGCGACGAAGCGTTCGCCGCCGTCGACTGGCAGATCATCATGATGATCTTCGCCATGCTCGCCGTCGGCCGCGCCCTCGAAGCGAGCGGTGCCGTCGAACTGGTGGTCCAGGCCGTCCGGCCCTTCCTGAAGGACCTGCCCCTGCTGGTGCTGCTCTTCGCCGTCTATTTCCTCGGCTCGACCCTGACAGAGATCGTCACCAACAATGCCGTCGGCGTGGTCGTGACCCCTGTCGCGATCGCCATGGCGAATTCGCTGGGGCTCGATCCGCGCCCCTTCGTGGTGGTGGTGATGTTCGCCGCCAGCGCCAGTTTCGCGACACCGATCGGCTATCAGACCAATACGCTGGTCTATTCCGCCGGTGGCTACCGCTTCATGGATTTCGTGCGGGTGGGCGCCCCCCTCAACCTGCTCTGTGGCCTCGTGACGGTCACCGCCGTCCATCTCCTCTGGTTCTGAGGGCCATTAATCCTTGCCAGGGCGAAGGTGGCGTCCGATAAACTCAACAGCGGGCCGTCGACCGCCCCGCCTTCGAAAGCGACAGCGAACACGCGATGAATGAAGCCGTCGAAGCGATTGGAATCCAATTTCGGGTCTTGAGTGCCGTCATCTTTCGCGAGGGCAAGGCCCGCATGGGCCGAAACTTCATGGGCCTGTTCGCCCAGATGGGCCAGTTGGGCGTCGCCATCACCATCTTCTCCCTGATCCGCTATTTCACCGGCCAGGGCATTCATCGCGGCATGGACATCGTCCCCTTCGTCGCCACGGGCGTCATCATGTTCTGGACGTTCCGCAACACCATGCAGCGCGTCGCCGTGACCTCGATGATGGCCTACAATGATACGTTCTTTCCGCAGGTGACGCCGCTGGACGTCGCCATCGCGCGCGGCGTCGTCAACATTACGCTCTTCGTCCTGCTGGGCTTCCTGGCTTTCGGCATCTTCATCCTGGTCGGCGTGTCGCATCCGATCTACCGGCCGGCCTATGTCGCGATGCTGATCCTGGTGTCCGGTTTCTACGGTCTCTTCGCGGGCATGATCCTGCATCCCGTCCTCCGCCGGTTTCGTCTGTTCCGGCCGGTGCTGACCGTCGTTCTCCGCGTGCTGCTGCTCACCAGCGGCGTCTTCTTCGTGATCCCGGAGATCCCTTACCTCTTCCACGATTACGCCCTGTGGAATCCGCTGCTGCACCTGAGCGACATCATGCGGCAGGAGTATTTCGGCACCTACAGCGCTGAATATGCCGATTTCGGCTATGCCATGCGCTGGCTCGTCGGCCTCATTCTCTTCGGGCTGATCACCGAACGCGCGGCACGGCGCTCCAAGAGCTTCATCTGATCCGGCGGCGGGCCGTCACCCGTAGAGCCTGCTTTCGATCGCCTGCGCCGTCGCCTCCAGGGCATCCAGCAGGGCGCGCCGGGCGTCTTCCGTGGCCGGCGACGCCTCCCCCGTCAGGGAGATGGCGGCCGTGACCCGGCCCTGGCCATCATGCAGCGGCACGGCCAGGCAATGCAGGCCTTCCGCCATTTCCGCATCGTCCACGGCATGGCCCGCGCACGCGATTTCGGCGAGCGAAGCGCGCAATTCCGCCGGATCTGTCATCGTCGTCGCGGTCAGGCGTACGAAGGGCCCGCCGGCGAGATAGCGTTCCCGCGCCGCCGGCTCCAGTCCCGCCAGCAGGACCTTGCCGATCCCCGTGCAATAGGCTTCGAGCTGCATCAGTTCGCGCGTGAAGAGCTTCGTCCCGCCGCCCGCCTCCTTCACCAGATAGGTCACCATGTCGGCCTCGAGAATGCCGAGATGGGCCGTTCGCTTCTCCTGCCGGGCGAGGCGCCGCAACAGGGGCCGGCTGGCCTGGATCAGGACGAGACGTCGGTCGGGCGCCAGATCCGCCAGCCCCATGCCGGCCAGATAATGGCCGCGCGCGCCGCGCGCGATCAGGTGCCGGCGTTCGAAGGCGGCGACCAGCCGGTGGGCGGTCGAAACCGGAATCTCCAGCCGCGCCGCCAGCCGGGCCAGCGGCGTGCGCCCGCGATCGCGCAGCACCTGCTCGAAGAGATCGAGCGCCCGGTCCAGAGCCTGGGTTCCACTGTCGCCCTTGCCTTTCATTCTCTCATAATGTGAGCAAATGAAGGCCGTGTAAATTGCCTGTCGCCCGTGCTTCGGCCAATCATCCGCCCATCCTGAACGGGAGGACACGTGATGAGCGAGAAAGTGAAAGCCGCCATCATCGGCTCGGGCAACATCGGCACCGACCTGATGATCAAGATCATGCGCAATTCGAAGGTGCTGGAGATGGCCGCCTTCGTCGGCATCGATCCCGAATCCGATGGCCTGAAGCGCGCCCAGCGCCTGGGCGTGGCGACCACCCACGAAGGCATCGACGGCTTGCAGAAGCTGCCCGTCTGGCCCGAGATCGGCATCGTCTTCGACGCCACCTCGGCCGGGGCCCACAAGCGCCACAACGAGATCTGCAAAGCGGCGGGCAAGGTCATGGTCGACCTGACGCCGGCGGCCATCGGCCCCTATGTGATCCCGGTGGTGAACGGCGACGACCATCTCGATGCGCAGAACGTGAACATGGTCACCTGCGGCGGCCAGGCCACCATTCCCATCGTCGCCGCCGTCTCCTCGGTCGCGACCGTCCATTACGGCGAGATCGTCGCCTCCATCTCGTCGAAGTCGGCGGGCCCCGGCACCCGCGCCAATATCGACGAATTCACCGAGACCACCCGCAACGGCATCGAGCAGGTGGGCGGCGCCGCGCGCGGCCGCGCCATCATCATCCTGAACCCGGCCGAACCGCCGATGATCATGCGCGACACGGTCTTCACCCTGTCGTCCGGCGCGGACGAGAAGACCATCGAGAAGGCGGTGAAGGAACAGATCGAGCGGGTGCAGAAATATGTCCCCGGCTATCGCCTGAAGCAGGAACTGCAGTTCGAGCATTTCGGCTCGAACAACCCGGTCCACATCCCCGGCCACGGCACCTTCGAGGGCATCAAGACCTCCGTCTTCCTGGAAGTCGAGGGTGCCGCCCACTACCTGCCCGCCTATGCCGGCAATCTCGACATCATGACCTCGGCCGGCCTCGCCACCGCCGAGAAGATCGCCACCCGCAAGATGCTGAAGGAGGTCGCGTGATGACGTTCGACCCGACCGAAACCAAACTCTACATCCAGGACGTGACCCTGCGTGACGGCATGCATGCCATCCGCCACCAATACGGGCTGGACCATGTGCGTGCCATCGCCAAGGCGCTGGACGACGCCGGCGTCGACGCCATCGAAGTCGCCCATGGCGACGGGTTGAACGGCGGCACCTTCAACTACGGCTTCGGCCGCCACACCGATTGGGAATGGATCGAGGCTGTCGCCGACGTCCTCGACAAGGCCGTCCTGACCACCCTGCTGCTGCCCGGCATCGGCACCATCGAGGAATTGAAGCACGCCTATTCCCTCGGTGTCCGTTCGGTCCGCATCGCCACCCATTGCACCGAGGCGGATGTCTCGAAGCAGCATATCGAGGCGGCCCGCAACCTCGGCATGGACACCATCGGCTTCCTGATGATGAGCCATATGATCGAGCCGGACCATCTGGCCGAACAGGCGAAGCTGATGGAAAGCTATGGCGCCACCTGCGTCTATGTCACCGACTCCGGGGGCGCACTGGACATGGACGGTTACAAGGCGCGCTGCGAAGCCTATGACCGCGTGCTGAAGCCGGAAACCCAGCGCGGCGTCCACGCCCACCACAATCTGTCGCTGGGCGTCGCCAATTCCATGGTCGCCGTGCAGGCCGGCGCGATCCGCGTCGACGCTTCCCTGGCCGGCATGGGCGCCGGTGCCGGCAATGCGCCGCTGGAAGTCTTCATCGCCGCAGCCGACCGCAAGGGCTGGAAGCACGGCTGCGATCTCTACAAGCTGATGGATGCGGCGGAAGACCTGGTGCGTCCCCTTCAGGACCGTCCGGTGCGGGTCGACCGCGAGACCCTGACCCTGGGTTACGCGGGCGTCTATTCGTCCTTCCTGCGCCATGCCGAAAAGGCCTCGAACGAATATGGCGTCGATACCCGCGCCATCCTCTACGAGGCGGGCCGGCGCCGCATGGTCGGCGGCCAGGAGGACATGATCGTCGACATCGCCCTCGACCTCGCGAAGGAGCAGAAGGCGGCCAACGCCTGATCGCCGAGCAAGGTTGCCTTTCCCCGTTCGCGGGGAAAGGAGCGGCGGAGAGGTATAGCGGGGGCCATGCCTCTCCGCCGTTTCCGGTCAGCCCCGCTGGACGCGCGGGGACTGGCCGAAACGCCGCCGGTAGGCCCGCGCGAAATGGGCCGGCGCCGAAAAGCCGCAAGCCAGCGCCACTTCGGCCACCGGCATCGCGGTCTGGCGCAGCAGCGACCGGGCCCGGTCCAGCCGAACCCCCAGATAATGCGCCGCCACCCCGGTCCCGAGGGCCACGCTGAACAGCCGTTCCAGCTGACGCAGCGACAGGCCGGCCAATGCGGCCAATTCGGCGCGCGGCACCGGATCCTCGATCCGCGCTTCCATGGCGGCGACGACGCGGGCCACCCGCTCGTCCGCGAGACCAAGGCGCAGGCGCGGATCCATGCGCTGGGCCCCGCCGCCCTGACGTATACCCGTCTGCAGGAACCAGTCGTTCACCCGGCCCGCCAGCGCGGCGCCATGATCGCCCTCGATCACCGCATGCATCATGTCGAGGGCGGCAATGCCGCCCGCCGAGGTCAGACGCCCGCGATCGATCTCGAACAGGGCCCCGGTCGGGAACAGGGCTGGAAACTCTTCCACGAAGGCGGCGGCATGTTCCCAATGGACGGTGCAGCGAAAGCCGTCCAGCAGTCCGGCGCGTGCCAGGACCACCGGCCCGCCGGAGACGCCGGCCATGGCCACCCCCCGCCGCGCGAGCCGGCGCAGCCGACCCAGCGTCGCCGCTTCCGCGAAGTCGATGCGGTCGCCACCGGCACAGACCACCAGCATGTCGAGATTGCCCGCCGCCGACAGGTCGCCGTCCACCGGCACCAGCGCCCCGGTCGATGAGGCGACCGTGGCCCCCGCCGGCGAAAAATGGCGCCAGTCGTAGACGGCCCTGCCGGCCAGCCGGTTGGCGGCGCGCAGCGGCTCGATCGACGAGGCATAGGACATCAGCGCGAAACCCGGGATCAGCAGAAAGCCGATGCGGCGCGGTGACGGAATGTCGCTTCTTGATCCGCTCATGACGCGAACAGTCAATAACGACGACCGGTTCCGGTCAATCCTGTCCCTCTCGCCGCCGGGACATGCCATGCGCCGTTCGATCTTCAGCCTCGCCCTCAATGCGCTGACCGGGCACCGCCTGTGGCGGCCGACCTGGCGCGATGCCGTGCCGAAACCCGAATACGACGTGATCATCATCGGCGGCGGCGGCCATGGCCTGGCGACGGCGCATTACCTCGCCAATGTCTTCGGCATTCAGCGTGTCGCGGTGCTGGAGAAATCCTGGATCGGCTCGGGCAATGCCGGGCGCAACACCACCATCATCCGTTCCAACTATCTGCTGCCGGGCAACAACGCCTTCTACGAGCTTTCCATGAAACTGTGGGAAGGGCTGGAGCAGGAGCTGAACTACAACGCCATGGTCAGCCAGCGCGGCATCGTGAACCTCTATCACAGCGACGCCCAGCGCGACGCCTATGCAAGGCGCGGCAATTCCATGCGCCTGCATGGCGTCGACGCGGAACTGCTGGACCGGGACCAGGTCCGTGCCATGGTCCCCTTCCTCGATTTCGACAATGCGCGCTTTCCGGTGAAGGGCGGCCTGTTGCAGCGGCGCGCGGGCACGGCGCGGCACGATGCCGTGGTCTGGGGCTATGCCGCCGCCGCCAGCCGGCGCGGCGTCGACATCGTGCAGAATTGCGAAGTGACCGGTTTCATCCGGAACGGCGATGCCGTCGTCGGGGTGGAGACGACGCGGGGCTCGATCCGCGCCCCGAAGATCGCCATGGCGGTCGCCGGGAATTCGTCGCGCGTGGCGGCCCTGGCCGGGCTGCGCCTGCCGATCGAGAGCCACGTCCTCCAGGCCTTCGTCTCGGAGGCGGTGAAACCGCTGATCCCGGGCGTCGTCACCTTCGGTGCCGGGCATTTCTACGTCAGCCAGTCGGACAAGGGCGGTCTCGTCTTCGGGGGCGATATAGACGGTTACAATTCCTATGCCCAGCGCGGCAATCTGCCGGTGGTCGAGGATGTCGCGGAGGGCGGCATGGCGCTGATGCCCATGATCGGCCGCATCCGGCTCCTGCGGTCGTGGGGCGGGATCATGGACATGTCGATGGACGGCTCGCCCATCATCGACCGCAGCCCCCTGCCCGGCCTCTATCTGAACGCGGGCTGGTGCTATGGCGGCTTCAAGGCGATCCCGGGGTCGGGCTTCTGCTTCGCCCATCTGATCGCCAAGGGCGAGCCCCATCCGACCGCCGCCGCCCTGCGCCTCGACCGTTTCGAGCGCGGTTACCTGCTCGACGAAAAGGGCCAGGGCGCCCAACCGAATCTGCATTGAGGGGATTGCGATGCGCCTTTCCTGCCCCTTCTGCGGCCCGCGCGACAGCGCCGAATTCACCATTCTTGGCGATGCCGGCGTAACCCGGCCCGACCCCGACGCGCCTGATGCGCCCGCCGCCTTCTTCGAGGCGGTCTATCTGCGCGACAATCCGGCCGGCCCGCACCGGGAATATTGGTATCACGGCGCCGGCTGCCGCCAATGGCTGGTCGTCGGCCGCGATACGGTGACCCACGAAATCTTCGACGTCACCCTGGCGAGGCGGCCATGAGCGGCTATCGCCTGCCCGGGGGCGGCGCCATCGACCGCACCCGCCCTCTCGGCTTCAGCTTCGACGGCAGGCCCTTTCAGGGCTATGCCGGCGATACATTGGCATCGGCCCTGCTGGCGGAAGGTGTCGGTCTGGTCGCGCGATCGTTCAAGTATCACCGCCCGCGCGGCGTGGTCACCGCCGGCTCGGAAGAGCCGAACGCCCTGGTCGAATTGCGCACGGGCGCAAGGCGGGAGCCGAACACCAAGGCGACCACGGTCGAAATCTACGACGGCCTGAAGGCGGCGAGCCAGAACCGCTGGCCCAGTCTCGGGTTCGACGTGGGCGCGGTGAATTCACTGCTCTCGCCCGTCTTCGTCGCCGGCTTCTACTACAAGACCTTCATGTGGCCCGCCGCCTTCTGGGAGAAGGTCTATGAACCGGCGATCCGCAAGGCCGCGGGCCTCGGCCGGGGCGCGGGCCTGCCCGATCCCGACCTCTACGAGAAAGCCAACGCCTTTTGCGACGTACTGGTGATCGGCGGTGGGCCCGCCGGCCTCGCGGCGGCGCTGGCCGCCGGACGCAGCGGCGCCCGGACCATCCTGGCGGACGAGGATTTCCTGTTCGGCGGGCGCCTGAACGCGGAACGCCTGGAGATTGCCGAAAAGGCGGGCGCCGATTGGGCCGCCGAAGCCGTTGCCGAACTGGCGTCCCTGCCCCATGTCACCCTGATGCCGCGCACCACCGTCTTCGGCGTTTATGACGGCGAGACTTACGCGGCCCTGGAACGGGTGGCGGATCACCTCGCGGTGCCGCCGCCGCATCAGCCGCGCCAGCGCCTGTGGCGCATCCAGGCCAGGCAGTCGGTGCTGGCGGCGGGTGCCATCGAACGCCCGCTGGTCTTCGGCGGCAACGACCGCCCCGGTGTGATGAGTGCCGCCGCGGTGCGCGCCTATCTGAACCGCTTCGCCGTCGCGCCGGGCCGGCGCGCCGCCGTCTTCACCACGGGCGACGACGGCTGGAAGACCGTCGCCGACCTGATCGAGGCCGGGGTCGAGATCGCCGCCGTGATCGACGCGCGTACCGGCATCGCCCACGATCACGAGGCCCTGGCGGCCGCCCATGACATCCGTCTCTTCGCCGGCGCCGTCGTCACCGGCACGCGGGGCGGCCGTGCCCTTCACGCCGTCCAGATCCGCGATGCCGGTGGCGGAACGCGCACCATCGCCTGCGACCTGCTGGCGGTGGCGGGCGGCTGGAATCCCAATGTCGCCCTCTCCACCCATCTGGGCGGCAAGCCCGAATGGCGCGCGGATATCGCCGGTTTCGTGCCGGGCCCCGCCCTGCCCCCGGGCATGGCCGTGGCCGGTGCCTGCGCCGGGCGCATGAATCTGGGCGACTGCCTGGCGGATGGTTTCCGCCTGGGCGCCGCCGCCACCGGCACCACCCCGCCCGAAGCACCCGAGACCGGGCCCGACGCCACCACCGCGACGCCGCTGTGGCGGATCGCCGGCACGCGCGGCAAATGTTTCGTCGATTTCCAGCACGACGTGACCGACAGGGATGTCGCGCTGGCGGCGCGGGAAGGCTTTCGCTCGGTCGAGCATCTGAAGCGTTACACCACGCTCGGCATGGCGACGGATCAGGGCAAGACCGCCAATCTGAACGGCCATGCCCTGATGGCCGCGCTGACCGGGCGCGGCATCGCCGAGACCGGCACCACGCGCTTTCGCCCGCCCTATGTCCCCGTCGCCATCGGCGCCCTGGCCGGGCCCCATCGCGGCCCCGACTTCAAGCCGACGCGCCTGACCGCCGCCCATGGCTTCTCCGCCGAAATGGGCGCCGTCTTCACCGAGGCCGGCCAATGGCTGCGCCCGCAGTATTATCCCCGGCCGGGGGAGAGCGACTGGCTGGAGAGCGTGACGCGCGAAGTGAAGGCGGTGCGCGGCGATGTCGGCATCTGCGACGTCTCGACCCTCGGCCGGATCGAGATCCAGGGGCCGGACGCGAGGCATCTGCTCGACCTCGCCTATTGCAACATGTTCTCGACGCTTGCCGTCGGCAGGGCGCGCTATGGCGTGATGCTGCGCGAGGATGGTTTCGTCATGGACGACGGCACCACGGCCCGCCTGGGGCCCGAACATTTCGTGATGTCGACGACCACCGCCAATGCCGCCCGGGTGATGCAGCATCTCGACTTCCTGCGCCAGGTGCTGCGCCCCGAATGGGATGTGCAATGTGCCTCCGCCACCGAACATTGGGCCATGTTCGCGGTGGCCGGGCCGCGCTCGCGCGCCCTGCTCCAGGATCTGCTGGGGGATGCCTTCGATGTCGCTGGCCTGCCGCACATGGGCGCCGCCGAATTCCGCTGGGGCCGTGCCCGGGTGCGCCTGTTCCGCCTCTCCTTCTCCGGCGAGCGGGCCTATGAGATCGCGGTGCCGGCGCGCTTCGGCCAGGCGCTGATGCGGCGCATCTGCGACCTCGGCGCGACACCCTATGGCACGGAGGCCCTGGGGGTCATGCGAATCGAGAAGGGCCATGTCTCGGGGCCGGAGCTGAACGGCCAGACCACGGCCGCCGACCTCGGCCTCGGGCGCATGATGTCGAAGAAGAAGGATTTCATCGGCCGCGTGCTCGCCGGCCGGCCGGGCCTCTGCGATCCCGCCCGCCCGGCCCTGGTCGGCCTGAAGCCGGTGGACAGGGGCCGGCGGCTGCGCGGCGGCGGCCATTTCCTCCGCCCCGGCGCCGCCCCCGTGATCGCCAATGCCGAGGGCCATGTGACCTCCGCCGCCTATTCGCCCGGGCTCGGCCATTGGATCGCGCTCGGCCTGCTGGCCCACGGCCCGTCGCGCCATGGCGAGACCATGCTGGTCCATGACCCGCTGCGCGACGGCGATACGCTGGTCGAGATCTGCGACCCCGTCTTCCTCGATCCGGAGGGGAGCCGCCTCCATGCCTGACCTCTCCCCGCTCGAGGCGCGCGACGCCTTCTCCGGCCTGTTCCGGCCCGTGGGCGATACCGCCACCGCGCGTCTGACGGTGACGCCGCTTGCCGGTCTCGGCATCGCCGGCTTCACCACTCGCCCCGGCCGGATGGCGGAAGCCGCCGGGCGTATCGCGGCGCGTTACGACGGCCTTGCCCTCGTGCCCGGCCCGCACGCCGCCTTCGCCGGGCCGCTCACCGTGGTCGGCACGGGGCCGGAGAGTTTCCTCGCCCTGATGACGGACGGTGCCGACGATTTCGCCGAAAGCCTTGCCGGCCTGCTGGGCGATACCGCCTCGGTCACGGATCAGACGGACGGTTACGCCACCCTCCGCCTCTCCGGTCCCGGCGCGATCGAATGCCTGAACAAGGGCATCGCCATCGACCTGCACCCCACGGTATTCGGCCCCGGCGCCGCGGCGGTGACCAATGCCGGCCACATCAATGTGATCCTGTGGCAGGTCGATGAGACCCCGGGCTTCCAATTGGCGGTGTTCCGCAGCCTGGCCGCCAGTCTGGCCCGTTTCATCACCGAAAGCGCCGCGGCGGGCGGCATCGCCGTCGCGGGGTAATTCGCCTTTCCTCCTGCATCATCCCGGCGGAGTCCGGGACCTCATGACGGTGAAGGCGCCTCTTCCGTCGGAAGATCCCGGCCTTCGCCGGGACGACGATTCTGGGCGGCCACGGCCAGATCCTTGCGGCAGAGATCGATGAAGGCGTCGACCACCTTCAGGGCGGTCGCGATCGTCTCTTCACGACTGACGCCCGGCGTTCGCAGCCACCATTCGGAACCGGCCTCGGCGGCGCCCAGCAGGGCATAGGCATAGGCGCCGACGATGCGCCGCGCGACCGCGTCGGGCATCGGCGGTACCCGCAGTTCGGCGAGGGTGATCAGGCTCAACTGGATCAGGGCGGAACGATAGCCGCGCGCCTTTTCGGCCACGGGGCCATCGCCGCGCACCGCCGTCAGCACCACCTGCCAATTCGCCGTCTCGGCATAGAGTTCGCCGATCAGGGCGCGCACCGTGGCACGGAGGCGGGCGGCCGGATCCGTTTCCCCCACCTGGGCCGCGAGGACGGTGAGCAGGCGGTTGCCGGTCCGTTCGAGAAGGGCGGTGATCAAGCCGTCCTTGGAGCCGAAATAGGAATAGACCATGGGCTTGGTCACGCCGCAGGCCGCCGCCACATCATCCATCGAGGTGGCGTGATAGCCCTGGGTGGCGAACAGGCCGGCCGCCGCCTTCAGCATCTGCGCCTCGCGTTCCGCGCGCGGCACGCGGCGCTGCGGCCGGCTTCTCACGCTCTCCTCCTTGATCACGGCGCCTCTCGAAAAGCCGTTGACATGACATTACTCACCAGTAACTTACCCCAGAGTAATAAGTACCGCATCAGGAAACGCGCGTCATGGCCATTGCCGTCGACATTCACCGTGCCCGCCGAGAGGTGATCCCGGCCGACTACGGCCGCATGCTCGCCCTGCTGGACGATCTGCCGGCGACCCTCGCGCATTTTCCCGCCCTCGACAATCTCGTCGCCGTGGCGCCGGATCATTTCCACTGGCACCTGGCGCCCATCGGCCCCGCCGCCTACCGCATGCCCGTCGATTTCGCCACCCGCTTCACCATCGAGCGGACGTCCGGGCGCCTGCGCTTCGAGCCGGTGAAGGGTATCGGCAATGCCAGTATCGGCGGCCGAATCGCCCTTTCGCCCGAAGGCACCGACGCCACCTCGCTGGAGATGACCATCGCCGGCACCGTCAAGGTGGCCGTGCCCTGGCTGTTGAAGACCCTGGCGGCGCCGGTGGTCGCGCGCGAATTCAACGCCCTGGTCGACGGCTTCGTCGCCAACCTCAAGTCCGCCCATCTCGATCCGGAGCCCCTGGCATGACCGTTCCCGACGAGGCGACCCGCCTCGACGCCTTCCGCAAGGCGCAGCATCTCGCCTATGCCGCCGCAGAGGCCGCGGCGGCCGAGCTTCGCCCCGGCATGACCGAGCGCGAAGCGGCGAAACTGATGGATACCTACGCCCGCGACAATGGCGTGAACGAATGGTTCCACCAGCCCTTCGCCTGGTTCGGCGACCGCACCGCCTTTCGCGGCCCCATCGCCTGGACGGCGCTGCGCGGCTTCAACCCGGCGTTCTTTCCCGGCGGCCGCCGCCTCGAGGAAGGCATGGCCTTCATCCTGGACTGCGCCCCCGTCGTCGAGGCGGCGGTGGCCGACATCGGCTATTCCGGCGCGCTCGGCGAAAACCCGGTGGCCGAACAGTTGATGGACGACCTGCAGGCCCATCGCGCCCTGATCGTCGATCGCCTGAATCAGGGCGCCACCATGGCCGAGGTTTCCCGCGCCGTCGACGCGCTGTGCCGGCGCCAGGGCGTCGAGCCGCGCCACAAGGCCTATCCCTACAATGTGCTGGCGCATCGCGTCGAAGTGCTGCCCGGCAAGCCCTCCGGCCTCGGCATCGCCCGTTTCGGCCTGCGCTCGGTCCGCGAGTTGCGCCGCCAGGTGGCCCAGGGCCGGGCCGAGGGCTGGTCGCCGCTGTGGTCCAGCGCCGAACGCTCCGACCATCCGCCGGTGCCGGGCCTCTGGGCGGTCGAACCGCATCTCGGCTTTCGCGACGTCGGCGCCAAATTCGAGGAACTGCTGGTCATCGACGCCGAGGGCCGCGCCCGCTGGCTCGACGACGATCTGCCCCACGTGCGGCGCTGGAACGCCCGCAAGACGGCACGAAAGGCCGCCTGACCATGATGCCCTTCCACGTCGCCAGCGGCGAAGTCACGCTGCACGGCCATGCCGGCGGGCCCGAAGGCGCCCCCACCGTCGTACTGATCCACGGCTATCCGGACGACAGCACGGTGTGGGACGGCGTCGTCGCCGATCTCGCCGCCGATCATCGGGTCATCACCTATGACGTGCGCGGCGCCGGCGAGTCCACGGCGCCCGCCTCGACGCGGGGCTATCACCTCGACCGGCTGATGGCCGATCTCGCCTCGGTCCTCGACCAGGAGGCGCCGGCGGGCAAGGTCCATCTGGTCGGCCACGACTGGGGTTCCATCCAGGGCTGGCAGGCCCTGGTCGATCCCCGCACCCGCCAGCGCATCGCCTCCTATACCTCGGTCTCCGGGCCGTCGCTCGACCTCGCCTTCGGTGCCATGAGCGATCGCCTGCGCGCGCAGAAGCTCGGCGCGCTGCCGCCCATGCTGAACCAGTTGATGCGCTCCTGGTACGTCATGGCGTTCCATGTTCCGGCCTTCGCGCCCCTGGTCTGGCGCGCCGGCGCCGCCCGCCTCTGGCCCCGCCTGCTGAAGCGCACCGACGGCATCGAGATCGAGGCCCGTCCCGGCCAGCTTCGCGACAGCCTGAACGGCATCAATCTCTACCGCGCAAATTTCCGCGAGCGCATGATGCACCCGAAACGCCAGCGGATCGAGGTGCCGGTGCAGTTGCTGGTGCCGGCCGACGACCCCTTCGTCGGTCCCGCCGTCTTCGACGACCTCTGCGATTACGTGCCCCATCTGATGCGCGAGGAGGTGGCCAGCGGCCATTGGCTGCCGCTCCGCGATCCCGCCCTGTTGGCCGGGCGGATCCGCCGCTTCGTCACCCATGTCGAGACCGGCGTGGACGATGCCGCCCTGGCCCAGGGCCGGCGCCGCGCCGCCCGCCACCGCGGCGACGCCGGGCCCTTCGCCGGCCGCCTCGCCCTGATCACCGGGGCGGGCAGCGGCATCGGCCGCGCCACCGCGCTCGCCCTCGCCGAGAAGGGCGCCGACGTCGTCGTCACCGACATCGATCTGGAGGCGGCGGAACGCACCGCGACCCTGGCGCGCCTGATCGGCGTCGATGCCCATGTCCGCCAGGTCGACGTCGCCGATCTGACCGCGATGGAGGCGCTGGCCGCCTTCATCGACGAGAAGGTCGGCATCGTCGACATCGTCGTCAACAATGCCGGCATCGGCATGGCCGGCGATTTCCTCGACACCACGGAGGAAGACTGGCGCCGCGTGCTCAACGTGAACCTCTGGGGTGTCATCCATGGCGCGCGCCTGTTCGCGAAGCGCATGGTGGCGGCCCGCGTGCCGGGCCATGTGGTGAACGTCGCCTCGGCCGCGGCCTATACGCCGGCGCGCGGCATGTCCGCCTATGCCGCGACCAAGGCGGCGGTGATGATGATGAGCGCCTGCCTGCGCGCCGAACTGTCGGGCCAGGGCATCGGCGTCTCCACCATCTGCCCCGGCCTGATCGACACCGGCATCACCGACCGCACCCGTTTCGTCGGCGCCAGCGAGGACGAACAGGCCCGCAAGCGGGCCAGCGCGTCCCGCCTCTATGCACGGCGTGCCCTGACCGCCGAAGCGGTCGCCGCCGACATCGTTGCCGCGATCGAGGAAGACCGCGCCGTCGCCCGCACCGGGATGGAGGCCGTCGCCTTCGACCTGATCGGGCGTGTCTCGCCCGGTCTCATGCGCATGATCGCCCGCGCCGACCTGATGCCGAAGTGAGGGAAGAGCCATGACGACCCCGCACAAGATCAAGCCCCGCAAGGTCGCCTTCGACTGGTCGAAGACCGATCCGCAATGGATCGAGGGCGAGGCCTTCGTCTCCCATCTCGCCAATTCGACCCATATCCTGCTGCCCATCGTCGAAGCCTGGTTCTGCCAGGTGTTCAAGGATGCCCTGCCCCAGGTCACCGACGACAAGCTGCGCGACGACGTCATCGCCTTCATGCGCCAGGAAGCGATCCACGGCGGTGCCCACCGCCCGGTGGCCGACGTCTTCAAGGAGAAGGGCATGGACATCGGCGCCGGGATCGCGCGGACCCAGCGCCTGATCGATTTCGCCCTGGGCAATCCCGCGCGGGTGTTCGGCCTGCTGCCGACCAGGCGTCTCGGCCTCGACAAATGGTGGCTCGGCACCCGGGTCGGCGTGATCGCCGCCGGCGAACATTTCACCTGTATTCTCGGGCGTTTCATCCTGGAGAACCGGGAGCTCGACAAGCTGCCCCACGATCCGGCCATGATGGACCTGCTGCGCTGGCACGGCGCCGAAGAGGTGGAGCACCGCGCCGTCGCCTTCGATCTCTACAAGCACCTCACCGGGGCGCCGCTGACCAACCGCCTGCTGGTCATGGGTTTCATCGTGCCCATGCTGACCTGGTACTGGATCCGTTCCACCCAGTATCTGATGCGGCAGGATCCCTCGATCGCCAAGACCCCCGGTTTCTTCCGCGAATGGCGCCGGGCGGCGAAGCGCAACCTGATCCCGACCGCCGCCGATCTGCTGGGCGGAAGCTGGCGTTTCCTGATGCCGGGCTATGATCCCGAAAAGGAAGCCGACACGGCAATCGCCCTCGACTATCTGGCGAAATCGCCCGCGACCAAGCGGAAGGTCGGGGCCGCGGGCTGAGGCGCGCGGCCCACCTCCCGCCCCTCACCCCGCCTTGGCGACGAGGCGCCATTTGTGCAGCAGGGGCTCGGTATAGCCGCTCGGCTGTTCACGGCCCATGAGCACCAGGTCGACGGCGGCCTGGAAGGCGACCGACGCCTCATAGGCCGGCACCATCGGCTTGTAGAGCGGATCGCCCGCGTTCTGGCCGTCGACCACGGCGGCCATGCGGCGGAAGGTCTCCATCACCTGTTTCTCGGTGACGACGCCGTGATAGAGCCAGTTCGCCATGTGCTGGCTGGAGATGCGCAGCGTAGCGCGGTCTTCCATCAGGCCGACGTCGTTGATGTCCGGCACCTTGGAACAGCCCACGCCCTGGTCGATCCAGCGCACGACATAGCCGAGGATGCCCTGGGCATTGTTGTCCAGTTCCGCCTGCACCTCTTCCGGCGACCAATTGGTGTCCTTGGCGACGGGGATGGTCAGCAGCGCATCGGTGTAATCGACCTTGGGCTCGGATTCGAGCCCGGCCTGGACCGCGAAGACGTCGACTTCGTGGTAGTGCAGCGCATGCAGGGTGGCGGCGGTCGGCGACGGCACCCAGGCGGTATTGGCGCCCGCCTTGGGGTGCCCGATCTTCTGCTTCAGCATTTCGGCCATCAGGTCCGGCATGGCCCACATGCCCTTGCCGATCTGGGCCTTGCCGCGCAAGCCGCAGGCCAGCCCGGTCTGGACGTTGTTCTTCTCGTAGGCGGCGATCCAGTCCATGCCCTTCATGGCGCCCTTCCGCACCATGGGGCCTGCCTCCATCGAGGTGTGGATCTCGTCGCCCGTGCGGTCCAGGAAGCCGGTGTTGATGAAGGCGACGCGATGTTTCGCCGCCTCGATGCAGGCCATGAGGTTCAGGGTCGTGCGGCGTTCCTCGTCCATGATGCCGAGCTTGACCGTGTAACGCTCCAGCCCCGCGATGTCCTCGGCGCGCGCGAAAAGCTCGTCGGCGAAGGCGACTTCGTCCGGCCCGTGCATCTTCGGCTTCACGATATAGACGGAACCGGCGCGGGAATTGCGGCGCATGCCCGTGCCCAGCAGGTCGTGCTTCGCGATCATGACCGTGACCGCCGCATCCATGATGCCCTCGGGGATCTCGCTGCCGTCTTCCAGCAGGATCGCCGGATTGGTCATGAGATGGCCGACGTTGCGGACGAACATCAGGGACCGGCCCGGCAGGGCGAAACTGCCGCCTTGGGGATCGGTATAGGTGCGATCCGGGTTCATCGCGCGGGTGAAGCTGCGCCCGCCCTTGCTCACCTCTTCGGTCAGGGTGCCCTTCATCAGGCCCAGCCAGTGACCATAGGCGACCACCTTGTCCTCGGCATCGACGGCCGCGACCGAATCCTCGCAGTCCATGATGGTGGTCAGGGCCGCTTCCATCAGAAGATCCTTGATCCCGGCGGGATCGGTCTTGCCGATGGGATGATCGCGGTCGATCTGGATCTCGATATGAAGGCCGTTGTTGGCGATCAGGATCGCCGAGGGATCGGCCATGTCGCCGACATAGCCGACGAATTGCGACGGATCGGCAAGGCCGATGGCGCCGTCGCCCATGATCGCGGTCAGCACGCCGCCCTCGATCGAATAGCCGCGCGCATCGCCATGGCTGCCGCCGGCGAGCGGCGCCGCCAGGTCCAGCACGTCGCGGGCGAAGGCGATCACCTTCTCGCCCCGGGCGGGATTGTAGCCCGTGCCCTTCTCCGCCCCGCCGTCCGCCGGGATCGCGTCGGTGCCGTAGAGCGCGTCGTAGAGACTGCCCCAGCGGGCGTTGACCGCATTGAGGGCATAGCGCGCGTTCATCACCGGCACCACGAGCTGGGGCCCGGCCTGGGCGGCGATCTCGGTGTCGATCTTCGAGGTCTCGATGGTGAAGGGTTCCGGCTCCGCCACCAGATAGCCGATGCCGCCCAGATATTCCCTATAGGCCGAGGGATCGCTGACGCCGCGGTCGCGGTGCCACATGTCGATCTTCACCTGCATGTCGTGGCGGATCGACAGCAGCGCATGGTTCTTCGGCGCGAGGTCGTGGGCCATGGCGTCGAAGCCGGCCCAGAAGGCGTCGGCGGTGATGCCGGTGCCGGGCAGCGCCTCGTCCTCGATGAAGCGCGCCAGTTCCTCGGCGACCTGGAGACGGTTGCGGGCGACGCGGGCGGTCATGGGCGGATCTCCGGATCAGAGGCCGAGGGCGGCGATGCCGGCCTTGGCGATCTGCGCGTCCTCGACCGACTTGACGCCCGAAACGCCGACGGCGCCGGCGCATTCGCCGTCCACCATCACGGGCACGCCGCCCTCGAGCAGGCCGGCCAGCCCCGGGGCCGAGAGGAAGGAGACCCGGCCACCGTTGATCATGTCCTCGAAGGCCTTGCTTTCGCGCCGGCCGAGAGCGGCGGTGCGGGCCTTTTCTCGGGCGACGTCGGCGGAGAAGGTCGGCGCGCCGTCGAAGCGCGACAGACCCATCAGATGGCCGCCGTCGTCGACCACGGCGATCGTCACGGCCCAACCGTTGTTCGTGGCTTCGGCGCGCGCGGCGGCGAGGATGGTGTCGACGTCGACTTGGGTCAGGACCGCTTTGGTCTTCATGCCGGGAACTCCTGGGCAACCGTGATGGCGAGCAAGCTCGAACCATAGTGGTGGCGCGGTGGGGCGTCCACCCGCCGCCGCCGGAAGCACTATTCGGGCTTCGCAGAAAGTCGCCGCCAGGGAATCACATGGGCCTCGCCCCCCGTGCCGCCGCGCAGGGCCTCGATGTGATAGGCCTCGGACAGATGGCCGTCGGACAGGACCTCGGCCGGGGCGCCGGCGGCCAGCACCCGCCCGCCCGACAGCAGCACCAGACGGTCGCAGAAGCGCGCCGCCAGCGTCAGATCGTGCAGCACGACGACGACGCCGGCCCCGTCCCGCGCCACCCCCTGCAGCAGCTCCATGGTCTGGAGCTGGTGATAGGGATCGAGGGCGGCGACCGGCTCGTCCGCCAGCAGCATCCGCGCCTCGACCGCCAGGGCGCGGGCCAGCAGCACGCGGAGCCTTTCCCCGCCCGAAAGCGTATCGAAGCGCCGTGTCACCAGATGCAGGCATTCGGTCGCCGTGAGCGCCCGTTCGACCGCCGCCCGGTCTGCCGCCGTCTCGCCGCCGAGGGGCCGGCGATGCGGCAGCCGGCCGAGGCGGACGAGCTGATCGACCCGGATCGGCCAATGGGCATCGGCATCCTGCGCCAGATAGGCGAGGCGCCGGGCGAGCGCGGGCCGCCCCACCGCCTTCAGGGTCTGGCCGTCGTAATGGACCGCGCCGGCCGCCGGCACCGCCAGCCCGGCCAAATGGCGCAGCAGCGTGGTCTTGCCAGCCCCATTGGGCCCGATCAGGCCGACCATCTCGCCGGTACCGAAGGCGAGATCGACACCGGCGAGGATGGTGGCATCGCCCGCGCGGCAGGTCAGGTTCTCGGCGGAAAGCCGCATCACGCCCCCTCCCGGCGCAGGCGCCAGATCAGGGAGAACAGGAAGGGCGCGCCGACGACGGCCGTGACCACGCCGAGCTTCAATTCCGGCTGAATCGCGATCAGGCGGACGGCGATATCGGCCATGAGCAGCAGGACGGCCCCGCCCAGCCCGCTGGCGAACAGCAGGCGGCCGGGCCGATGGCCGACGAAGGGCCGCAGCACATGGGGCACGACGAGGCCGACGAAGCCGATCGCCCCGGTCACTGCCACCGCCGCCCCGACCGACAGCGCCGTGCCGCCGACCAGTTTCAGGCGCAGCCGCTTCAGATCGAAGCCGAGCGACGCGGCGGTATCGTCGCCCAGCGACAGCCCGTCCAATGCCCGCGCCGAGGACAGCAGCAGGGCCCAGCCCACCGCCATCAGCGGCAGCGCCAGCAGGACATGGTCCATGCTGCGATCGGTCAGCGACCCCATGAGCCAGAAGGTGATCTCGACCACCGCGTAAGGGTTGGGCGAAAGATTGAGGGCGAGCGCGGTCAGGGCCCCGGTGAAGGCCGATATGGCGACGCCCGCCAGGATCAGGGTGGTCGTCCCCGCGCCCCGTCCGACCATGGCATAGAGCAGAATGGTGGCGAGCAGCGCCCCGGTGATGCCGCCCATCGGCAGCGCCAGGGTGAAGGCCCCGGCCAGGCCCGAATAGAACACCAGCACGGCCCCGAAGGCGGCGGCCCCGGAAACACCGATCACCCCCGGCTCCGCCAGGGGATTGCGCAGCAGGCCCTGCATGGCGGCGCCGGCAAGCCCCAGGGTGAAGCCGGTCATCACCCCCATGGCGGCACGCGGCAGGCGCAGTTCGGCCAGGATCAGGGCGGAGAGCGTGTCACGCCCCGCCAGCAGATCGGCGAACCCGGCCTGAAGATCGAAGGGCGCATAGCCGATCGCCACCGAAGCGGCGGAAAGCCCGGCGACCAGCAGCACGAGGACGGCGATCAGGCCGCCATAGGAAACTTCACGGATCACGGCACGTCCGGGGACACGGGCACGGGCACGGGTGCGGCGGCCAGGACCGGCGGCGCCACCTTGCGCCCGGCGACGGCAAGGGTTTCGACGGCATCGGCGATCGACGGCCCGGCGCAGGTCCAGAGGCGCGACGGCAGGCTGGCCGCCGTCATCCGCCAGGGCAGATGGCGCAGCACCGGATGGCGCAGCACCTCATAGGCAAGGGCGGGGGCCGGCGCCTCTTCCTCGTCCAGGATGACGAGATCGGGGCGGGCCCGGACCAGGGCTTCCATCGGCAGTTCGCGATAGGTGGCGAGCGCCGGATCGGCCCCCAGGTTGACCAGCCCGGCCCGGCGCATCAGCGTATCGACCAGCGAACCGTCGCCGACGGTGAAACCATTCGGCCGCAGCACCAGGGCGCGCACGGGCCGGGGCGCCGGCTCGATCGCGGCGAGGCGGGCGTCAAGATCCGCGACCATCGCCGCCCCCCGCTCCGGGTGGCCGAGCAGGGCGGCGACGTCCAGGATCTGGCGCTTCACCGCCTCGATGGTCACCGGCGCCTCCAGTTCGACGACCGGCAGGCCGACGCGTTTCAGAAGGGCGACGGTCGGCCGCGTCGTATAGCGCCCGGCCAGGATCAGGTCCGGTTCGGCCGCGATGATCTCTTCCGCCAGGCCGTGGTTCACCGGCACGTCCGCCGCCAGTGCCGCGACGTTGGAACCGCCCGGATCCCGCGACAGAAAGGAGATGGAGACGACCTGGGCGCGATCGGCGAGCTGCAGCAGCAGTTCGTCGGCGCAGAGGTTGATGGAGACGATGCGGCGCGGCGCTTCCCCCGCGCTTTCGGCGCGCCCGGCCGCCGGCAGCGCGAGCGCCGCCGCGAGAACCAGGCCGAGGAAGGCGCCGCGCCCCATGTCAGAACGTCGCCTTCACGCCGGCAACGGCGAGCCGCCCGTCGCTGCCGAAGGAATAGACGTTCTCGTAATCCTCGTCGAACAGATTGTCGACGCGGCCGTAGAGCTGGAAATTCTCCGTCAGGTCGAAGGACGCGGCCGCGTTCACGACCGTATAGCCGTCCATGTCGACATTGCGGCTGGCGAAGCTGCTGTCGAACACCCGGTCGGTGAACTCGCCCTGGCAGACGACGCCGATATTGGCGAGCGCACGATCGTCGAGGAAGCGATAGGTGACGTCGACACTGCCCGCATGGGCGGGCCGGCGCACCAGTTCGACACCGGCCGCGTCTTCCGTATCCATATAGGTATAGGTGCCGCGCAGCGTGAGGCCCGTCACCGGTTCCACCGTCGCCTCGAATTCGATGCCCCGGATCTTGGAGGTACCGGCCAGATTGATCGGCCGCGAAACCCCTGGCGCCACCGACTCGCTGCTGATCAGATCCGTGATCGACTGGCGGAAATAGGTCACCCCCACCATCACCCGGTCGTCCCACAGCGCCTGATCGACGCCGACGTCGAAGCCCCGTGCGGATTCGGGCTTCAGGTCCGGATTGCCGATGAAGGTATTGCTGTAGCCGTGCAGTTCGAGGAGCGTCGGGTTCTTCACGCCCGTGCCCTGGGAAACATGGAACTTGGTGCCCCAGGCATCGACGAAATAGGCCGCCGTCAGGCGATAGGTGTCGGCATCCTCGAAACGGTCGTTCTCGTCGTGGCGGACGGCGGCGGTCAGGGACAGGGCATCGAACAGGCTGACCTGATATTGCCCCGTGTAACCGTCCTGATCCATCGAGGTTTCGAGGTAGGAGCCGAAGGCGCTCCAGATCCGGGCGTCGTCTTCCCGTCGCTCGGCCGCGAGCGTGATGGTGTGGGTGGCATCGGCCAGGGACGGTGTCTCGAAGCTGTAGTCGGTCTGATAGTCGTAGCGGGTGGTGGTGCCCCGCGTGGTGAAGGTCGGCGTGCCGCCCGCGATGTCGCCGTAATAGTCGACGTCGCTGTCCGCGCGGCTGATGCCCAGGCGATGGGTCCAATGGCCGTCCAGCAGGGAAAAGCGGGTCTGGCCGCGCAGGAAGGATTGCCGGCCCTCGCCGCCCGCCGGATCGTCCAGGGTGATGCTGATGCCGGTGCCCGGTTCGATGCCGAAGCCTTCGTCGCCCTCGCGGCGGAATTCGGTGGCGCGGGCGACAAGGTCGAAGCCCAGCTCCGGCAGCGGATCGAAGGACGCCTTCAGATAGGCCGTGCCGCTGTTGTAGCCGTCCCGCTCGGTGGCACCCCGGGCCTCGGAGGCGGAGGAGAAGCCGGAGGTCACGCCCCCGGCGACGCCGGCGAGGATGCTGTATTGCTCGCCCCCTGCGTTGAACGAGAAACTGCCGGCGGCGGTGCCCCGGCTGCCGCCCTCGGCGCTGAGGGAGACGGAGGGTTTGCCGGTACCGCGCTTGGTTACGATGTTGACGACGCCGCCGACGGCATCGGAGCCATAGAGCGCCGACTGCGGCCCGCGCAGCACTTCGATGCGTTCGATGTCGGCGGTCAGGATATGGGCGAAATCGACGCTGCTGTCGGCGGCCGGGTCGTTGACCACCACGCCGTCGATCATGACCAGGGTCTGGTTGGTCTCGGCGCCGCGAATGCTGACGCCGGTCAGGCCGCCCGTGGTGCCGGTGCGGGTGACGGAAACGCCGGGCACCAGTTTCAGCGCGTCGGAGACGCGGCGGATCTGTTTCGCTTCCAGCATCTCGCCGGTCAGCACGGTGACGGTGCTGCCCACTTCGGTCAACGGCGTGGCATCGCCCCGATTGGCGGTCACCGAAACCATGGGCAGCATCACCGACTCTTCGGCCTGTGCCGCGCCGGCGACGGCCACGGCGGACGCCGTGACGAGAAGAAATGCCTTCGACCGAACCATGCCCCAAACCTCCCGCGGCGCCGCGCGCCCCTGGCTGACCGAGGACATCGCCGCAGGCGGAACAAGCGCCTGGATTCGTGGCTGGAAGGAAAGCCCGCCGCGACAACGTCCGTGACGCATCACCGCAGCGGTTGGCCCGCTACCGCAGGCTCGCCCGGCCTTCGGTAGAGTGATGCCCCTGGCGGCAGGTCTCCTGGCTCGCGGGTTATGGCCCTGTACCGTCTTCCCGACCCCATCGGGGATCAGTGACGTCTGGTACGGGCTCGCCGCTCACAGTTGCGGGGACAGCCACGGTCGGGCGCGAACGCCTTCCGTGTTCCCTTTGAATCCCATGGGGGAACCGCCAAAGATGGCGCAGTTGAAGCGCGGCCGGGGCTTCGTGTCAATGGCGTTGCGGCTCACCGGCGCAGAAGCCGGTCCGACAGGGGCGTTCGCGCCTGCCAGCCGTGGCGTTCCAGTTCCGCGTCCTCGTGTTCCTCCACCGGATAGCCGATGCAGAGATAGGCGATCAGATGCCAGTCGGGATCGCAGTCGAGATCGGCGTTCACCGTATCGGGGTCGAGAATCGACACCCAGCCCAGGCCGACGTCATGGGCCCTGGCCGCCAGCCACAGGGTATGCACCGCCGTCGTCGCCGAATGCTCGATCGTCTCGGGCATGGTGCGCCGGCCGAGACCGTGACCCTGCGGCGGCGCCATGTCGGCGAAGACCGCCAGATGCACCGGCGCCTCTTCCAGTCCCGAGAGTTTCAGGCGGGCATAGAGCGCCGCCTTCTCGCCCGCGTAATCGGCCAGGGCATCGGCGTTGGCGCGGCGGAAATTGGCGCGGATGCGTTCCCGACGATCAGGATCGTCCACGGTGACGAAGCGCCACGGCTGGCTGTTGCCGACCGAAGGCGCGAGATCGGCGAGTTCGAGGAGACGCATCAGGAGACCGGGCGCCAGCGGCGCGCGGCGAAAGCGCCGCACGTCGCGGCGCCAGCGCAGCAGATCCTCGAAACGGGCGCGGAAAGTATCGTCGAAGACGGGCGGCCGGGTCATGACAGAACCCCCGCCAGCCGCGCGAAACCATCGTCGTTCCCCGGCACGCCGAGGCGCAGCCAGTCGGGCCGGAACGGAAACGGCCGGGTCAGGATGCCGGCCTCGGCGAAACGCTGGAACCAGGCGCCGGCATCGTCACGGGCGAACAGGCGGAACAGGCGGCAGCCGCCGATCAGGGTGAAGCCCGCCGCCGTCATCAGCGCATCCAGCCGCGCCGCCCGTTCGCCGGCCCGCGCCATGGCGCCGAGGCGCCAGCGCCCGTCCGCCAGCGCCCGTATGCCGACGGCGATGGCGGGCCCGGAGACCGCCCAGTCGCCGAAGCTGGCCCGCAGCCCCGCGATCATGTCCGGCGACGACAGCGCGAAGCCGAGACGCAGCCCCGCAAGCCCATAGGTCTTGCCGAAGGAGCGCAGCACCACGAGCCCGCCCAGGGGCAGGAAGGGCGCGACGCTCACCCCCGGCTCCAGATCGGCGAAGGCTTCGTCCACCACGAGGAGGCCGCCCCGCGCCGCCATCCGTGCCGCCAGCGCGGCGAGATCGGCGGCCGGGATCACCCGCCCGTCGGGATTGTTGGGATTGACCAGAACGGCGTAATCCGCCGTCTCCAGCGCCGCCAGGGTCTCGACCGGGCGGACGCGATGGCCGGCCCGGGCCCAGGCCGGACCATGGCCGCCATAGGTCGGGCCGAGGACGGCGACGCGGCCGGGGGTCACCAGATGAGGCAGGATCTCGATCAGGATCTGGGTGCCGGGCGCGGCCATCACCAGGGCGGGATCGGCGACGCCATAGGCTTCGGCGGCGACGGCTTCGAGGCGGGCGCAATCGCCGGGTTCGGGCAGGCGGGTGAAGACTTCGGGCGGGAGGTCGCCGATCGGATAGGCATCCGGATTGATGCCGGTCGACAGATCCAGCCAGGGCGTGGGCGCCATCGGGAAACGCGCCCGTGCGGCGGCCAGACGCCCGCCGTGGACCGCCAATGGGTCCGACACCGAAATCCCTGACGCGGCGGGCTGTTTCATGCTAGCGGTGCCGGCATCCATGATGTTCGACCTCCTCCCCCTCCTGTTGCTGGCCGCCCTCGGGATCGAGGCCGCCGTCGGCTATCCCCCGGTGCTGCTGGCGCGGATCGGCCATCCGGTGATGTGGATCGGCGGTCTGATCGCGCGATTCGAACAAGCCGCGAACCGCCCGACCATGCCGAACCGGCGCCGCAGGCTCAATGGCGTTGCCACCATCATCCTCGTCGTCGCGACCGTGGCGCTGCCCGCGCTGGCGCTCCAGATCGCGGCGTTTCGTCTGCTGCCGGTCTGGATCGCCCTGCCCCTGCTGGCCCTGATGGCCTCGAGCCTGATCGCCCAGCGCAGCCTGCACGACCATGTCGCCGCCGTCGCCCAGTCCCTCGAAACCGACGGGCTTCCGGCCGGGCGCCAGGCGGTTTCCATGATCGTCGGCCGCGATACCAGCGTGCTCGACGAAGCGGGCGTCGCCCGTGCCGCGATCGAAAGCCTGGCGGAGAATTTCTCGGACGGGATCGTCGCCCCCGCCTTCTGGTGCGGCATCGCCGGCCTGCCGGGCATCGCCGCCTATAAGGCGATCAATACCGCCGACAGCATGATCGGGCATCGCAACGACCGCTACCGCCACTTCGGCTGGGCCGCCGCCCGGCTGGACGATCTGGTGAACCTGCCGGCATCCCGCCTCGCCGGCCTGTGGCTGGCGCTCGCCGCCGGCCCGGCCGGTTTCGCCGCCGCCTTCCGCGCCGTCTTCCGGGATGCCCGGCACCACCGCTCGCCCAATGCCGGCTGGCCCGAAGCCGCCATGGCCGGCGCCCTGGGGCTGCGCCTGAACGGCCCGAAACGCTATGGCGACGCCTGGAGCGACGACCATTGGATGGGCGACGGAAGAGCCGAATGCGGGGCCGCCGACATCCGCCGCGCCCTCGCCCTCTATCGCCGGGCCTGCCTGATCCAGGCGGGCGCCGTCGTTCCGATCGCTGCCTCGCTCCTCGCCTGATCCCGGTCCTTGCGACAAGGCGCGCGGGCTGGTGTATCATGGCCGAAACGACAAGGGCCATTCAGCCCGACCCATGAGGGAAGACGCATGTCCACCGCCTTTCGTCTGAACGACGCCTTCAGTCGTGACGAGATCCGCCGTTTCTCGGCCAAGTCGGACCTGGCCGGCTGGTGGGCGGTCGGCGGCACCTGGGCGCTGATCGCCGCGAGCTTCGCCGTGATGGCGATCTGGCCCCATCCGCTGACCGTGCTGCTCGGCCTGATCGTGCTGGGCGGGCGGCAATTGGCACTGTCGATCCTGATGCATGAAGGCGCGCATTACAGCCTGTTCAAGACCCGCGTGCTGAACGACATCGTCGCCGACTGGCTCTGCGCGCGGCTGGTCTGGAACGATGTGAAACGCTATCGCCGCCACCACATCCAGCACCATTCCCATACCAATTCCGATCTCGACCCCGATCTCTCCCTGGTCGCCCCCTTCCCGACCACGCGGAAGTCGCTGCGCCGGAAGATCGTCCGCGACCTGATCGGGCGGACGGCGCTGAAACGCGTGCTCGGCCTCTTTCTCATGGATATCGGCGCCCTGACCTATACGGTCTCCGGCGGCGCCCGGCTGGTCCCGCGGAACGGCCGCAGCATCGCCTCCTACGCGGCGGAAGGCTTGCGCAACATGGGGCCGATGCTGGCGACCAATGCCGCCCTCGCCCTCGTCTTGTGGGCATTCGGCGCGGGCTGGACCTATTGGGTCTGGATCGCCGCCTATATGACCACCTACAGCCTGTTCATCCGCATTCGGGCCCTGGCGGAACACGCCTGCACCGAGATGAGCGACCACCCCCTGCGCAACACGCGGACGACGCGGGCCGGCATCCTGGCCCGGCTGACGGTGGCGCCAATCCATGTGAACTATCACCTGGAACACCACCTGATGCCCTCCGCCGCCTGGTATCACCTGCCCCGCATGCACAGGGTGCTGCGGGAACGGAACAGCATCGGCCCGGCGCCTTCCTATCCCGACGTCCTGCGCACCGTGACCGCCAAGGCGGGGTGACGCCCGTCATGCCTGACGTGCCAGCGCGATCAGCCGGTCTATGTCGACATGGGCTTCGAGATGGGCGGCGAAACCGTCCAGGACCGCCTCGATCATCGCATCGTGATCGAGGCCGCTTCCGCCCGCCCCGAGACGCCTGAGCCAGGCGCCGCGCTGGCCGTTGTCGGCGAACAGGCCATGGACATAGGTGCCGAGCACCAGACCATCGGCGCTGACCGCGCCGTCGATACGGCCGTCACCCAGATCGACCAGCGGGCGGGCGCAGTCGGCACCTTCGGTCCGCCCCATGTGCATCTCGTACCCCTGGAACGCCATGCCGTCGGCGACGGTCCGGCCGGCGACGGCCAAAAGCCGCTTGTCCCCGGTCAGCACGGTTGTGACGTCCAAAAGGCCGAGACCGTCCACACCGCCGGCCGGGCCTTCGATGCCCGCCGGATCCTCGATCCGGCGGCCCAGCATCTGATAGCCGCCGCACAGCCCGAGCACGGCACCGCCCCGGCGCCGGTGGGCCTGAATGTCGATGTCCCAGCCCTGGCCGCACAGCGCCGCGAGATCGGCGATCGTCGCCTTGGAGCCAGGTAGGACGATCAGATCCGCCGGCGGCAGGGCCCGGCCCGGCCGGACCATCGCGAGGGACACGCCGGGTTCCGCCGCCAGGGGATCGAGATCGTCGAAATTGGCGATCGCCGGGAGTACCGGCACCACCACCCGAAGCCTGTCGCCCTCCCCTGCCGGCGCGGGGCGCGACAGGCGTTCCGCGAGATCATAGGCGTCTTCCGCCGGCAGCTTGCCCGCCGCCTCGAAATGCGGAACGAGGCCGAGGGCGGGCCAGCCGGTGTGACCGGCGATGATGCGCATGCCCTCGGCGAAGAGGCCGGCATCGCCCCGCATGCGATTGACGATGAAGCCCCGGATCATGGCGGCGTCTTCGGGCGGCAGCACGGTCCTGGTGCCGACCAGGGCGGCGATCACCCCGCCACGCTCGATGTCGCCGATCAGGATCACCGGCACGTCGGCGGCACGGGCGAAGCCCATGTTGGCGATGTCGCGGGCGCGGAGATTGACTTCGGAGGCACTGCCCGCGCCTTCGACCAGGACGAAGTCCGCATCGCGCTTCAAACGCTCGAAACTGTCGAGCACCGCGGGCATCAGGTCGCCCTTCCGGGTCTGATAGTCGCGCGCGCCGGCATGGCCCACGACCCGGCCCTGGACCACGATCTGCGCGCCGTTGCCGCCTTGCGGCTTCAGCAGCACGGGGTTCATGTGGACGCTGGGGGCGACGCCGCAGGCCCGCGCCTGCAGCGCCTGGGCGCGGCCGATCTCGCCGCCGTCGGCGGTGACGGCGGCATTATTCGACATGTTCTGCGGCTTGAACGGCAGCACGCCATGGCCGCGCCGGACCAGGACGCGGCACAGGCCGGCCACCAGCAGCGACTTGCCGACGTTGGAGCCGGTCCCCTGGAACATGAGCGTGCGGGCCATCGGATTCGGTCCTGGACGAAGCGGCGGCCAGCATGGAGAGCCCATGCCGGAACCGCAAGCCGGGGCTCGCGTCCGGCGGGCTTTGCCCTATTCTCGCGTCATAGGAAATGCCGATCGGAGCCCGTCCCATGCCTCGCAAACTCCACCCCGCCGCCGGCGGCACCGCCCTCGGCCTGATCGCCTGCTTCTGGGTGGCGACGGTGATCGCCGAGATCGGGGGCGACGCCCAGGACATCTATCGGGTGAAGACCGGCATTCTCTATGCCCTTGTGCTGCTGATCCCGGCGATCGTCTATGCCGGCCTGAGCGGGCGGCGTCTGGCCGGCCGCTCCCCCGATCCGCGCATCGCGGCCAAGAAGCGGCGCATGCCGGTGATCGCCCTCAACGGCGGGCTGGTGCTGGTGCCCTGCGCGATCTATCTGCAGATGCGGGCGGCGGTGGGCGATTTCACCGGCGCCTTCTGGTGGGTGCAGGGCCTGGAGCTTGCGGCCGGTGCCCTGAACATCACCCTTCTCGGCCTCAGCCTGAAGGACGGCAAGGCCATCGCCCGGCAGCGGCGCCGGGCGATGGCCTGATGCCTCACATGCCGGCGAGTTTCTTCAACTCGTCGATCTTCCAGGCCGAGAACAGCGCCTTCACCTGATCCGCCGGCACGCTGCTGGATTCGGCGTTCAGCAGCATGCGGCCACCGATCGCCATCATGATCTGCACGCTGCCGCCGTCGTCCTTCACCATGGCGTCCATGCCGGAGACGCGCATCCGCTTGTAGCCGGCCTGGGCCGCCATCATGGGATTGCCGAACAGCATGCCCATGGACTGCATCAGCGGGCTGTCGACCGACAGCGTCAGGCGGACGGAATTGCCGTCGGGCGCGGTGTAGTCGCGGGTGACGTTCTGGCCCATGCCCATCATGGACTGGCTTTCCGGCTCGTCGGCGCTCCAGCCCTCGGGTGCGTCGGGCATGGTCTCGCCATAGGCGGCGCTCAGCTTGGCCTGGATCTCGGCGGTGGCGAAGGCGAGTTCCTGCAGCGCCCCGCCCAGGTCGCCCGCGCCATAGAGTTCGCCCGCCTTGGCGATGCCGTCGCCGACGTCGTCGGCGCGCGCGGGGCCGAGGCCCGACAGCATCACCCCCGCCGCCAGCACGGCCGCACCGAGAATCTTTCCGCTCTTGTTCATGATCTTCCTGCCTTGCTTCTTCAGGCGCCGAAGTCCCCCCGGCGCGGACCGGACCTTGCCCCGGATCGCGACCCGGGCAAAGCTCAAAGGGCCGCCGGCGTGACGCCGGTCACGGCAGCCCCCTCAATGCACGGGCCCTCAATGCAGGGACCCTCAGTGCAATGGTCTGGCATGCAGGATCCCGTCGATCTCGGCGCCGACGCTCAGTTGCGGGCCGGAGCTGCGCATGCCCTCGACCTTTTCGCGCCGGTCGACGCAGACCGCCGCCGCCCGCGCCAGGGCGGGAAAATCCCGGGCCCGGTCGAATTCCTGGAGCACGCATTGGTCGAAATAGGGATATTTCGAGTCGACGCCGCAGCCGAAGGAGGGGCGGTCGGGCCGTGCCGCCGTCATCACCATCGTATCCGGCGCCGCCAGCCGCCTGACGAAGATGCCGGAATAGCAGGCCGAGATGACGACGATCTTGGGCCGCCCGGCGCAAGCCACATCGAGGAGGTCGGCGACATGGTCCGGTCTGACGCCATGGCGGCCGACGAGGACGACCTCGTCGTTGCCGTGGGACGTGACGTAGAGCAGACAGCCGGCGCTGCCCCGCGCGACCGTCTTCAGGGCCGCCGCCATGTCGTGGAAATCGGCCCCCGTGGCGTCCGCCGTCGCATCCGCCCGCGGCCGGGACGAGATCTGGCGCATGCGCGCCGCCGGAAAGCCGATGCCCGCCAGCTTTGACGCGATCGCGCGGCGCGCATTGTCGAAGGTCTCCGTCGGCTCCGAAGCCCCGGACCGCCAATCCCCCGCCACGATCACCGACGCCCAGTTCTGATACCCGGTGCCGAGCGGCGCGGGATCCTGCACCGCGACCGCCGGCGCGGACACGGCCGCAGCCTGGCGCTGTCCCGGCGGCGCGCCGGCACAGGCGGCCAACACGAACGCCGCGATCAAGAGCATGATGTGACGGATCATGGTTTTCCCCCGGACCATGGAACCAGGGTCCAGCCTAACGCCATCACGGGAACGATGAAAGCGGAGGGGGGGGAAAGCGGGGATGGCCCCGAGGGCCGAAACTGGAGCGGGCGATGGGAATCGAACCCACGACATTCAGCTTGGGAAGCTGACGTTCTACCTCTGAACTACGCCCGCCCACGGCGGCCGTGCAGGCCGCGCGACATCCCGCCGATCAGCAGGAGGCCGTTCTTAGCAACGAAAACAGGGGCCGTCAACGCGGCCGGAATTCGGAATATGCCCCGCCATCCACGAGGGTGACCCGCCATCCGCCCAGAATTTCCTCGATGCGCGGATCCAGCGCCAATATGGCATCGGCCATCATGAAGGCGTAGCCCGCCACGCTGGTCCCGATGACGTCATCCCGGCTGAAACCGGGTCTGACGTCATCATTCTTCGCAAATGGTCGCGTGTCGGCGTCGATCACGATGAAGCCGGGGCCGGTCTCGAACAAGCGGTAGTCCAGGGCGACCAAGAACTGGTCTTCATTTGTCGCGCCTTCGCCGAATTCGCCGAGAACCAGGTCGAAGTTGGCGCCGTACTCGGCAACATGCCCCACGGTCCAATGGACATTGTACATCGCGTAGGCGTCGCCATCGGCATAAACGAAGCCGGAGACGACGCGCGATGTGTGGCCGCAGCAGGGACAGACACCAGTGTCGCGCGCTTTATCCAGTTCGATCTCGATCTTTTCGGCCATGACCGTCGGATCTCCTTCTCGGCCACCCATTCCCCGAAACGACCTTAGACGACACGATCGCACAACCGAAAGAATTTCCCGCCCCAGGACACGCCACCGTGCCGGGCGAAAGCAGGAAGGGCGGCTTCCCCGTCCGGCCTTGCATGCGCCGAACGGAAGAGCCGCCCTCGTCGCTCCTGCCGCGCCGCCGATGGGACGGCGCGCTGTCAGGTGATCACAGCGAGTTGTTGATCCACTCCACGATCTTGCCCTTGGGCAGGGCACCGACCTTGGTGGCGGCGACCTTGCCGTCGCGGAACAGCATCAGGGTAGGGATGCCGCGCACGCCGTAGCGGGCCGGGGTATTGGGATTCTCGTCGATGTTGATCTTGGTGATCGTGACCTGCTGGCCCAGTTCCTCGGCGATTTCCTCGAGGCTGGGGCCGATCTGCTTGCAGGGGCCGCACCATTCGGCCCAGAAGTCCACGACGACGGGGCCGTTCGCCCCAAGCACGTCCTCGGCGAAGGAAGTATCGGTCACCTTTTTGGTGGGCATGTTCAACGCACCTTTCATGGTCGGGGGCCGGTCCTCATCCAAAGCGGGGCCCGCCGACATCCAATCCGTTCGGCCCACAAATCTAGGAAGAGCCTTCGGCAGCGTCAACCGTGGCCGTCGCGCCGGTCAGACCTGCAAGACTTGCATCCAGCCCCTCCCCCGGTACCGGCATCAGGCGCGGGGTCTCGGTCCAGAGCAGCGCCGCCTCGACCGGCAGACGGGGATAGAGCCGGGCCACCACCGCGCGATAGAGCGCGAGCTGGCGGACATAGCCGGGCGCCACCGCCCGCCAGTCCGCCGGCGAGGGGCGGTCGGTCTTGAAATCGACGATCAGCACGCGGTCGGGCAGCACCACCAGGCGGTCGATCTGGCCGACCACCGTCTCCGCCCCGATCACCGCCGCGACCGGCACTTCCGGCCGGCTGCCCGGCCCGAAGACGGGCGCGAAGCCGGGATGGTCGAGCACCGCCAGAATCTCCCCCCTCAATGCCTCGCGCTGGCCGGCATCGAGATCCGGCGCCCGCGTCTCGAGGAAGCGGGCCGCCGCCGCGCCGCGCCTCGCGGGATCGAGGTCCGGCAGCAGTTCGAGCATCCGGTGGACCAGGCGCCCGCGCAGGAAACGTTCCGCCCCCGCCAGCACCAGGGGGCTGGCGACCCCGAGATCGGCATCGGCCGCGCGCGACGGGCTGAGCGGATCGGAGGGTCGGCGCTCCACCGGGGCCGGTCGCAGCGCCCAGTCCGGCAGGGGTCGGGCCGGGGGGGCCGCCGCCGCCAGATGGCGCCGTTCCGCCGCCGTCTCGCCCGGGGCCCGGACCAGGCGACGCGCGGTGAACCCGGGCAGGATCTCCTCGTCCGCCGCGTCCGCCGGGAAGGCGGCGGCGATCAGGTCGTACCACGAATCCGGGGCATGGCCCCCGTCGCCCCGACCGGCCCAGCCGCAGACCACCAGCCGGTCCTCCGCCCGGGTCAGCGCGACATAGAGCAGGCGGCGGTATTCGCGCAGGTCCGCGTCGCGCATGGCGTCGCGCACGCGGGCCACCTCCGGCACCGCCATGGCGCCCTTCAGGGCCCAGACCGGCAGGCCGCCCTCCGACCACAGCAGGCCGTCCGGCTGTTTCGGCAGGGCCGTCGTGTCCGGCAGAATGACCACCGGCGCCTCCAGCCCCTTGGAGGCGTGGACGGTCAGGATACGCACCTCGTCGCGGCCCCGATCCAGGTCGCGCTTCAATTCCGTCTCGCCGCTTTCGACCGCATGGAGGAAGGCTTCGAGGGACGGCGCCTCGTCCGCCTCGTGGCGAAGGGCATGGGCGAGGAATTCCTCCACCGGTTCCACCGCCTCGCGCCCCAGACGGCCGATCAGGCGCCGGCGACCGCCGTCCTCGTCCAGCAGCCGCGTGAAGAAGGTGAAGGGCGTGACGTAGTCGGCCCGCGCCAGCACGGCCGCCAGCGCCGCATGGGCCGCCGCGAAATCCGGGCGCTCCGCCGCCCGCTCCGACAGGCTGCGCCACAGACGCCCCCCGGGCGGGCGGTGATGGGCGAGATCGAACAACGCCTCCTCGTCCAGGCCGACGAAGGGTCCCTTCAGCACCGTCGCCAGCGTCAGGTCGTCCTCCGGCAGCAGGGCGAAACGGCCCATGGCGATCAGGTCGCGGACGCCCAACTGGCCGGCGAGACGCATGCGGTCGCTGCCCGCGACCGGCACGCCGCGCGCCTTGCAGGCACGGGTCAGGGCGTCGACGAAAGGAGTGCGCCGCCGCACCAGGATCATGATGTCGCCGGGCCGCATGGCCCGGCCGCGCGCCGGCAGCATCTCGCCACCGTGCAGCCAGCCGGCAATGCGCGCCGCGATCCGTTCCGCCAGCGCGATCTGGCCGCTGCGGCCGCGCTTCGCCTCCGCCACCGGGGTCCAGCCGTCCGGCTCATCCACCACCTCGCCCGCCTCGATGGGCCAGAGTTCGATGTCGCCGCCCGCATGTTCGCGATGCGCCTTGTGCTCCAGGACCTCGCCCTCCACCACGCCCGGCTTCGCGGCGTCGCGGGCATAGACGGCGTCGACCAGGGCCAGCACCAGCGGCGCCGAGCGGAACGACCGGTCGAGCGGCACGGAACGAAACGGCTTTTCCGCCGCGCGGGCGGCCGCGTCGACACGGCGCCGTTCCTGGCCGAAGACTTCCGGCGCGGCACCCTGGAACGAATAGATCGACTGTTTCACGTCGCCGACGGCAAAGAGCGTGCGATGGCGCCCGTCGTCGGTGCCGGCGAAGAATTCCCCGGTCAGGGCGCGGATCAACTGCCATTGGGCGGGACTGGTGTCCTGCGCCTCGTCGATCAGCAGATGGTCGATACCGCCATCCAGCTTGTAGAGCACCCATGCGGCGGCGGCGCCCCGGGTCAGCAGGTCGCGCGCCTTGATCACCATGTCGTCGTAGTCGATGGCCCGGCGCAGCGCCTTCGCCCGGTGATAGCGATCGATGATGGCGGTGCCGACGATCATCAGGGCGCTGGAGGCCTGATGGACCTCGGCCCGCATGGCGGCCTCCTCGACCGCCACCAGTTCGACCGCCTCGCCACGCATCCAGTCCTGAATGTCGGGACGGGTCGCCCCCAGCTTTTTCGTGATCGGATCGACGCGGGGCACGCCGTCGCCGGTCAGGAAGACGGAGGCATAGGTATCGTAGTCGAAGGCTCGGCAGCAGGCGGCTAGGCGATCCGCCATCTTCACATCGGTCTTGGTGCCGCCCTGAAGCACGGCCATCGCCGCGCGCACCGGCGCCATGTCCGCCGTCCGCGCGGCGACGAAGGCGGCGACCGCTTCCGGCCGCCCGCCCGCCGCATCCGGCCGGCGACCCAGCAGGCGGGCGAGATCGGCCAGGTAACGCTCCAGGGTCGCCGAAGCCAGATCTTCCGGCAGCCGCATGCGGCCGCCCACGAAGGATTGCACCAGGCCGTCGAAATGAACGTCGGACGCCAGAGCGGAAAGCCGCCCGACGGCGGCCTGCACCGCCGCGTCCGGACTGGCCAGCACCTCCGCCGTCGCCTCCGCCAGAAGGGCGGCGGCGGCTTCGTCGTCCAGGGCCGTGAAACCCGGCGGCAGCCCCACTTCCACCGGAAAGCGGCCGAGCAGGGATTGGCAGAAGGCGTGCAGGGTCTGGATGCGCAGGCCGCCCGGCGCGTCCAGCACCAGGGCGAACAGGCGGCGCGCCCGCGTGATCGTCTCCACTTCCGCCGGCTCGCCGGTCAGCCGCGCCAGGGTCGCCGCGAGACGCGCCGTCGGCTCCACCGCCCAGGCCGCCAGTTCGTTCTGCAGGCGATTGGCCATTTCGGCGGCGGCCGCCTTGGTATAGGTCAGGCACAGGATGCGTTCCGGCGCCGCCCCGTCGAGCAGGAGGCGCAGCACCCGATTGGTCAGCACATGGGTCTTTCCCGTGCCGGCCGAGGCGGAGACCCAGACCGAGGCGGCGGGATCGGCGGCGGCCTCTTGTTGCGCGGTCATTCGCCGCCCTCCCCGCCGTCCCATTCGCCCACCCGGGCGAGGTGGTCGTAGTCGCCATAGCTGCGGCGGTTGGGGTTCGGCGTGGCCAGATAGGGCTGGGCGGCATCGGCATAGCGCCCGAACATCGTCTCCGCCCCCTCGAGGGCGCGGGCGACGAGCTTCGCGGTTTCCGCGCCCGCCGTGATCGTGCTCACCTCGCCCGGCGGGCGCCCGCCCTTCAGTTGCCAGACCTCGATGGTGCCGACCGGAAGGGCCGCCACCCCTTCGAACCCGCCCTTCGAGAGGATCGCCGCCTCCAGCGGCAATTGCGGGCGATAGCCGCTGACCATCTGGGGCTTGGTCGGCTTTTCACCGGTCTTGTAGTCGATCACCGTGGCATTGCCGTCGACGTCGAGATCGATACGGTCGGCGCGGGCGGTCACCAAATGGTCGCGACCGCCGGCCGTCACCACCATGCGCCCGTCCCGCTCGACCGCCAGGGGTTCGGTCCCGGCGGCGCGGCGCTTCGTCTCTTCCTCGACGAACCAGCGCGCGATCGCCTGGAACCGGGGCCACCAGAAGCGGCGCACCGCCGGCCGGTCGTCATAGGGCCGGAACGCCTCTCGTCCCAAGGCTTCCAGGCGCTCGACCGCATCGGCCGGCAGGGGGCCATGCAGATGCTCCGCGACGAAACGGTCCAGCACATGGTGGATGATATTGCCCCGATCGGCGGCGCCGGGGGCGGCGTCGATCGGCTCCAGCGGGCGCAGGCCCAGCACCCGCTTGGCGTAGAGGGCATAGGGATCGCGCGCCAGCAGTTCGACGTCCGAGACCGAGAAGGTGACGGGCCGGGCCGCGACCGGCGGCCGGGGCCGGGGCTCGGCGCAGGGCGTGCCCTCCCCCGGGTCGAGGGACAGCGCCCAGCCCGGCGCCGGCCCCGCCTGCCAGCGCCCGGCCTCCACCAGGGCATCGAGCCGGCGCAGCCAGCGCGAGACCACGGTCGGCGACAGATCGACCTTGGCGGCCCGCGTGAGCACGACGCGCGGCGCGCAGGCGAGGGTCGCGAAATCATGGGCCGCCTGACCGAGGCGCCGTTCCAGGGGCGGCAGGCCGAGATCGTGACGCATCCGGCGCGAGGCCCAGGGATCGGCCGGCGGTTCCGCCGGCCAGCTGCCCTCGTTCAGGCCGCCCAGGATGACCAGATCGGCGCTTTCGAGGCGCGCCTCCTGCGGGCCGAGGATGCGCAGCCGCGGGTGGCTGCCATAGCTGGGCCGGACCGGCACCGCCATCGCCAATGTCTCGAACAGACCCGCGTAATCGCCCGCCCGCAGCGGGCCCAGGGTGGCGGCGGCCGCCATCATATCCTCGATCAGGCCCGCCGCCGCCTCGCCGGCGTCGCCACGCCAGAGGATCTCGGCACCGGGCCCGGCGTCGCTGTCGGCGATCGCCTCCGCCGCCGCGACATGGTCCTGGACCAGGGCGGCGAGATCGCCTTCCCCGTCCGCCAGGCGCGCGGCGAGTGCCGCCGTCGCCCGCGTCAGGCGCGCGATCAGATCCGCGAGATCGCCATCGTCCCCCGCCAGCACCCGCAGGCTGTCCAGCCCCGGCGCCGGGCGCACGCCCCGCAGCACCTTTCGTTCCAGCCGGCGCAGGCGCGCCAGCATGGTGCCGCGCCGCAGGCCCAGCGCGGCGAAGGGATGCTTCAGGCAGGCGAGCAGGTCGAGGGGCGCGAAATCCGCCGCCACCATGGCCAGCACGAGGCGCAGGAAGGCGCCGGGGACCGAGGCGCCCAGGTGGCTGCCGGCGCTGTCGTCGACCTCGACCGACCAGCGCGACAGTTCCGCCGCCACGCGACGCGCCAGGTTGCGGTCGGGCGTGACCAGCATGGCGGTCGCCGCCGGCACCTCCAATTGCTCGCGCATCAGAAGGGCGATGGCGCGGGCTTCGGCCGGGCTGTCCGCCGCGTCGATCCGGGTGACGCCTTCGAGGGCGGTGTCGAGGTCGAGCGTGCGGCGGCTTTCGGACCAGCGTTCCGTGGTTTCGGCCGGCGCCATGGCTTCGGCCAGCAGCGCCGCGCGCGGGGCGGGTGCCGGCACCGGTCCGCCACCGGGCCAGAGGCCGACGTCGTTTCGCGTGCAACGCATCCGTTCCAGCAATTCGTGCAGGGTCCATTGCGGATGGCCGGGATCGAGGCGGGACCAGTCGTCGTCGGCCATGGCGAGATCGATGCCGGGCAGGATCACCGCCCCCCGTGGCAGGCGGGCGACGACGCTCATCAGCCGCGCCGTCGCCGGGATCGAGCCGGTGGAGCCGGCGACGATGACCGGATGGCCGGGCGGGTTCAGGCGCCAGGCCTCGGCCTGCATGAGGAGGAGATGGTTGCGCCGCGCCGCCGGATCGAGGGCACCATGGGCCTCGCGGATCCGGGGCCAATAGTCGCGCGCCGCGATCTTCAGGAAATCCAGGGTCGCCTGCCAGTGCCCGGCGAGCGCATCGGGCACGACGGTATCGAGGGCGTTCCAATCCGCCCCCTCCGTCTCCATCTCGTCGATCAGGCGCGCCAGTTCGCCGGCATGGGCCAGCGCCGCGCCGACGTCGCCGCTCTCGCCGCGCGCCCGCCACCAGCCGAGCACCAGCCGGGCGAGAAGGAATTTCCGCGTCAGGGGTTCGATCGCGGGCGGCAGGTCGAGCAGCGCCTCATTGCCCGAAAGCGCCAGTTCCTCTTCATCCGCATCGCCGAGGGGACGCATCCGGGGCAGCAGCACGGCACGTCCCCCGGCCCGGCGCAGGAAGGCTTCGCGCAGGGAGCGCGCGGCCCGCCGGGTCGGCACCAGGATCAGGGTCGCGGCGAGTTCCAGGGGATCCTCGCCCGCCTTTTCGAGCAGACTGTCCGCCAGGGCATCGACGAAGGAGCGGCCGGGCGGCAGCGTGAAGAGATGCGCCGGCCCCGTTACCGGCGGCAGGCGGTCGATCCTTATGCGGTCATCCGAGGTCGGCAAGGGCCGCCTCCGCCTCGGCGATGGCGGGGACCGTGCCGACATGGAGGAATTGCCCGTCGAGGCGGGCACCGAACAGGCGCTCCTTCTCGATCGCGCGGTCCCACAGCAGGTTCAGGGAAAAGGCGCCGTCCGGCAGGTCGGTGAAGAGATCGGCCTTCATGACGGCGCAGCCGGCATAGACGAAAGGCGCCACGCGGAGTTCCTGGCGGCGCGACAGGCGGCCGTCCGCGTCCATGGTGAAATCGCCGGGACCGTCGTAACCGACGGCGGTCACCGTGGGCGCCACCATCAGCAGGCAATCCATGACCGCGGGATCGAAGGCATCGAGCATGTCGCGCAGCGGGTCGCCCATGCCGCGCCGCCACAGGGTGTCGGCATTGCAGACGAGAAACGCATCGCGTTGCAGCAGGGGTAGTGCCCGTGCCGTGCCGCCGCCGGTTTCGAGCAGGACGTCGCGCTCGTCCGAGACCAGGGTCTCGGGCGCCCGGCCCTCGGCGCGGCGTTCGGCCAGACGATCCTCGATCTGGTCGGCGAGATGGTGGACGTTGACGACGGCGCGCGCGATGCCCGCCGCCGCCAGCCGGTCGAGCAGGCGGTCGAGGAGGCTGCAGCCCGCGACCTCGGCCAGGGGTTTGGGCTTGCGGTCGGTCAGGGGGCGCATGCGCCGGCCTTCGCCGGCCGCCAGCACCATGGCGGTGTCGATCCTCAGGGTCTTACCGATCCGGGAAGCTGTATCGATCATGGTCATGCCGCAAGCCTCCGCACGCCGGCGCGCAGATCCTCGCCCGGCATGTAGTGGTCGTACCAGGCCCGCAGATTGGCCAGCGCCGGATGGCGCAGGTCGCGCTCCAGCAGGCGCCAGACCCGGGGCAGGAAATCGAGATAGCGCGCCTTGCCGTCGCGCTTCCACAGCCGGACGAAGACGCCGGCGATGCGGCTGTTGCGCTGGGCCGCGGTGATGGCGCAGGCCATCTCGAAGCCCGCCCCGTCGAAGGCGGGATCGAGCCGCGCGGCGCCGGCGGCATAGCGCGCCTTCAATTCGTCGGCGAAGGCGGGATCGACGTCGCGCCGCGCATCCTCGACCAGCGCGATCAGGTCATAGGCGGCGGGCCCCAGGGTCGCGTCCTGGAAATCCAGCAGCCCGACCCGCGCCACCCCCTTCCGCCCCGGCAGCCACAGCAGATTGTCGGCGTGATAGTCGCGCAGCATCAGGACCGGCTTCTCGCGCGGCAGGGCGCGCCAGAGATCGGCCCAGATCGAGGCATAGGCGGCGCAGGCGTCCGGCTCCAGATCGAGGCGCAGCACCTTGGCATGCCAATCGAGAAGGACGGCGGGCCCGGCGGCGAAGGCGGCGGCGTCATAGGGCCGGACCCTGTGTTCCGTTCCGTCGGCGAAACGCGTGCGCCCCGGCGCCGGCGCCATGCGCAGCGCCAGCAAGGCATCCACCGCCGCCTCGTAGAGATGGACCGTCATCGAGGGGTCGACCTCGAGCACGCGGTTGAAACTGTCGTCGCCCAGGTCCTCGATCAGCATCAGGCCGTCTTCGACGTCGGGCGCCAGGATCGCCGGCGCCGACAGGCCGATGCGCGTCAGATGCCGGGCGACGCCGATGAAGGGACGGATGTTCTCCTTCGGCGGCGGCGCATCCATCAGCACGGCGGTGCGCCCGTCCGGCTTCTCCACCCGTTCGTAGCGCCGGAAGGAGGCATCGCCCGCCAGATCGCGGCGGGCGGCGTCGCCCCAGCCGGCGCGCGTCAGGAAGTGGTCGATGGCTTGATTGCGCAGGGTCATGGGATCACGCGGGGTCGGGAAACAGTCCGGCAAGTCTGGAAAGCCAATCCCCCAGGGCCTGGAGACGGGCGGTGCGGCGGCCCTCGGGACCGAGGGTCAGGGTGACGTCCAGGCGATCGGCCGGCAGGCGCGGGCCGGCCCGCTCGGGCCATTCGACGAGGACGATCCCGTCGTCGAGCGCGGCCTCGAAGCCGATCTCGTCCAGGTCGCTTGGCGATTCGATCCGGTAGAGGTCGAAATGGGCGACGGGGCCGAGGTCGGTGTCATAGGGTTGCACGATGGCGAAGGTCGGGCTGGGCACGTCTTCCGAAACCCCGGCGGCGCGGAGGAAAGCACGGGCCAGTTCCGTCTTGCCGGCGCCCAGATCGCCATGGAGCGCGATACAGTCGCCAGGCCTCGCGGCCCCTGCCAGCGCACGGCCGAGCGCCGCCGTCCGCGCCAGATCCGGCAGATCGAGGCAGAGGCTCTGGTCGTCCGATTCCGGTCGCGCGCCGGGCATGCTTTGGCTGGGCATGGCGACATTTAGCCCAACCCCGGCCCCGGCCGCAACGCGCACGGGCGACCTCCTGCGCATTGCGCGACTTGAATCGCGCCACGGCGGGCGCCATCTTGGCCGGCGCCAAAGGGAAGGAGCATCCATGTCCGACATTCTGACCACCGACATCGCCGTGATCGGCGCCGGCCCGGTCGGCCTCTTCACCGTCTTCGAGGCGGGCATGCTGGGCATGAAATCCGTGGTGATCGATGCGCTGGACGGGATCGGCGGCCAGTGCAGCGCGCTCTATCCCGAAAAACCGATCTACGACATTCCGGCCCACCCCTCGATCGACGGCCAGACCCTGGTCGAGCAGCTCGAGGCCCAGGCCGCCCCCTTCGCACCCTATTACCTGCTCGAACAGCAGGTCACCCACCTGGAACCCCAGTCGGGCGGGCGTTTCCTGCTCCGCACCTCGACCGGGGCCCGGGTCGATGCCGGGGCCGTGATCATCGCGGCGGGCTGCGGCGCCTTCGGCCCGAACCGCCCGCCGCTGGACGGATTGCCCGCCTATGAGGCCACCAAGGGCGTCCAATACATGGTGCGCCGGCGCGAGGATTTCCGGGGCAAGCGGGTGGTGATCGCCGGCGGCGGCGACAGCGCGGTCGACTGGGCCCTGTCCCTGCCGGAAGTCGCGGCCTCCGTCTCGCTGGTGCATCGCCGGCCGAAGTTCCGCGCCGCGCCCGAATCGCTCCGCCAGCTCGACGAGATGGCGAAGGCGGGCAAGGTCGATCTGGTGGTGCCCTATCAACTCGACGGGCTGGAGGGGGCGGACGGCACCCTGAGCGGCGTCGTGGTCTCCACCCTGGACGGGCAGAAGAAGGTGCTGCCGGCCGATGTGCTGCTGCCGTTCTACGGTCTTGCGATGACGCTCGGCCCGATCGCCGACTGGGGCCTCGGGCTGGAGGACAGCCGGATCGGCATCGACCAGGCGACGGGCGCCACCAATGTCCCCGGCATCTTCGCGGCCGGCGACATCGCGGTCTATCCCCACAAGCTGAAACTGATCCTGTCCGGCTTCGCCGAGGCGGCCAGCGCCTGCCATTCGGCCCATGCCCATATCCACCCGGACAAGGTGGTCCATTTCGAATATTCGACCACCAAGGGCGTGCCCGGCGCCGCCTGAGACGCCGCTTTCAGTTGGCCAGGGACTGAGCCGGCCCGGCGCGGTCGCGGTGAGCGGCGACGACGGTGTCGCCCGGGACCGCCGCGAGGTCGTCGGCATCGGAGGACCAGGGCATCAACCCCAGGAGAACGGCCGCGAGCAGCAGGCCGGCAAGCCCCGTCGGCAGCCCGAAGGCGAGCATGCGGCGCATCAGGCGCAGCCGATGCCGGCGCCGCAGTTCCGCGATCAGCGCGGCGCGGCGGGCTGCCCGTTTCTCGTCCCGGTTCCGCGCCCGATAGGTCTCGAAGGCGGGGGGATCCATGTCCGTCGGCGTTTCCATGACCGAAGCCTGCGCCCGTCGGGTTAACAACGCTTTAGCGCCGGGCAACGCGGGTCATTCGGCGATCAGGGCCCGGGCCTTGGCGTCGAGCGGCGCCCCCAGGGCATCGAGCGCGCGGAGCAGGCGGATCGCCTCGTCCCGGTCGGTGAAATTGGCGCTGAAGACGCGGATGCCCGCCTTTGGCTCCAGGCTCACCATCTGGCCGATGGCCCGCCCCGTCGTCACCCGCGCCAGATCGGCGACGGCGAGACGCGTGCGCCTGATCACGCGGATCACCACCGCATCGCCCTCGATCGACAGCAGGGGATTGATGGCGTTCCGCGTCAGCGCCAGGAAGGGCACGCGCTTCAGGCCGGTGAAACAGGCCATGGGATGGAATGTTTCGGGTTTCGAGTCGGTCATCGGAATTCGCCGGTATCGAGGAACTGTTCGAGGCGGGCGCGGTGGGGCGCGATGTCGATGCCCTGGGCCGCCAGCCAGTCCGGATCGTAATAGGTGCCGGCATAGCGATCGCCGCCGTCGCAGATCACCGTGACCAGCGCGCCTTCGCGGCCCTCGCGCATCATCCCGGCGGCGAGCCGGCAGAGCGCATGGAAATTCGTTCCCGTCGACGCCCCGACCCGGCGGAACAGCCGTTCCGACAGGACATGGGCGGCGGCGATGGAGGCGGCATCGGGCACGCGCATCATGTGATCGATCACGCCCGGGATGAAGGAGGGTTCGACGCGCGGCCGCCCCACCCCCTCGATCCGCGACGGGCGATCGCAGATGACGCCCATGTCGCCGGTCATGAAGGCATCGTAGAAGGCCGAGAATTCGACATCGGCGACGCACAGCCGGGTGTCGAGATTGCGATAGCGGATGTAGCGCCCGAGGGTGGCGGAGGTGCCGCCGGTGCCGGCGCTCATCACGATCCAGTCGGGGACCGGATGCGGCTCCTGGCGCATCTGCTCGAAGATCGAGACGGCGATATTGTTGTTGCCGCGCCAATCCGTCGCCCGTTCGGCATTGGTGAACTGGTCGAGGTAATGCCCCCCCGCCTCCTGCGCCAGACGCGCGGCGACGCCGTAGACCTCGTCCGGCCGCCCGACCAGGTGGCAGCGCCCGCCGAAGCGCTCGATCGCCTCGATCTTGGCGGGCGAGGTGCTGCGGGTCATGACCGCGACGAAGGGCAGGCCCAGCAATTGCGCGAAATAGGCTTCCGAGACGGCGGTGGAGCCCGACGAGGCCTCGACCAGGGTCGTGCCCTCGCGGATTTTCCCGTTGCAGATCCCATAGAGGAACAGCGAATGGGCCAGGCGGTGTTTCAGGCTGCCGGTCGGATGGGTCGATTCATCCTTCAGATAGACCGAAATTCCCGGCAATCCCTTGAACACCGGCTTCAGCAGATGGGTATCGGCCGAACGGTGGCGATCGCCCTGCAGGATCTCGATCGCCCGCCGCGTCCAGCCGCGATCGGCGCATTCGGGCAGGGCGAACTCGTCTGTGGTCATGCGGCACAATCTCCCCTCGCTCGCGTCGCGGCAGAGGATAGAGCGGAACCGAGGGCTTTGTGAACGGCGCCGACACGGAGGCCCGGCCCCTCAGGCCGAACCCGGGAGCGGGCGGCCGGTGCGGAAGGGCGTCTCCTTCATCGCGCCCCGCCCTTCCGGCGCCGGTTCGCCGCCGGCAGGATTTCCAGCAGATCACCGTAGTCCTTGAGGATGCCGTCGCGAGGGTCGACGAAGAAGCTCCGCCCGCGATGCCAGGGGTTCGACGCCTCGATGATCCTGCCGTCGGTCATCCATTCGCCATGACGCCCGACGGAGATGCGCGAGACGACGAAATCGTCGAGGTGAAGCCGGACATGGATCTTCACCGCGCTCCGCGTGTCGAGAACCGCGCAGATCTCGCTGAACACATCATCCCAGCGCCGGCCCCGCCGGCTGCGCAGAAAACGCACCAGGGGCGCCAGATTCTCGTTGAGATACTTCTGGTCGCGCGCGGCGATACTGACATGCCGCAGATGCCCGATGTGCTTGAGGCCATCATCGCGGCCCGGCTTCAGTTTCGGCGCCTTGGCGTAGCGCGACCCCATGCGCGGCCGCTCCACGATCACCTTGAACATGTCATCACGCATCGCCGGCCTCCCCCTTGCGGAAGAAGGCCTGCGGCGCCTGCACGCCCGGACCATCAATGTAGAAGAATTCGCCGGCCCTGAGCCCAAGCGAAACGATCAGGCGAAATGCTTCGCCCGAGACGGGATTGCCCATGCCATTCGTCCCTGAATGCATTGGAAAGTGAGATGTGTCGCGTGTCTGTTCGACGCTGCGTGCATGACGTTCTCCTTTCCATTCGCAGGGACTGGCCAAAATCGGCGAGCGCGGAAACTACGGCAATTCGCGCGGGAATTCAAGGAGGTGGGCGACGGAGCTAAATGGCACAAAATTGCGGGACACTATACAGCCAATTTTCAGGTATGAATTTGGGGTGCGCAACCCTGAAAACACACCTACTGGAAAGCGCCATCAGGAAGCGTGACAATATTTTCCGGTTGCCCCCATTCAGCGAACGAGACATTACGAAATGCCGATGGAGAGCAAATCCTGTGAAATCGAACGCAACTTCGAAGATATTCCCGCAGATAAAATTACGGAATCTGAGCAAACCGCGTACCTCATGGATTTGGGATGGCACAAAGGTATTAATTGGACTACTTTATTAGAATCAAAACGTGTCCTCATTATCTCCGAAGCCGGGGCTGGCAAAACTTATGAATGTCGAAAAAAAAGAAATGAGCTTTGGTACGATGGGCAGCCTGCCTTTTTTATAGAATTATCGACCCTTGCAAATGGAAATTTGCGTGATCTTTTTTCTTTTGAAGAGGAAAATCGCTTCGATGCTTGGCGTGCAGCGCGGTCTGATGTTGCTACTTTTTTTCTCGATTCGATAGACGAACTGAAGCTGACCCTCGGCTCGTTCGAGCAGGCACTGAAACGTTTGGCCAAAGCAATCGACGGTCAGCTTGGCCGAGTGCGCGTCATCATTACGTCGCGCCCTATTCCAATTGACGAACAGCTCTTTCGCCAAATCCTGCCAATACCCGATTTGCCGGAACCTGATGCAACAGAGGATGAGTTCGCCGATATTGCTATGGGGAATGCGAAGGCACAATCCTCGGAGGCCGAGTTCAATCGGGACTGGCGCAATGTCGCGCTCCTGCCGCTGTCGACCGAGCAGATAGCGGTCATTGCCAGCAATGAAGGGAGCCCAGATTCTGATGCACTGCTCGGCGACATAAAAAAGCGCAATGCAGAGGATTTTGTGCGCAGACCACAAGATCTGATCGAACTATGCGCTGACTGGCGAGAGCATCGCCGCATCCGCTCCCACCACGATCAGGTTGCGAGCAACGTAGCGGTCAAACTGAGGCCCCGTGATGACCGCCGAGAACGAGCGCCTCTATCTGCGGACAAAGCGTTGGAGGGTGCGCGCAGATTGGCACTTGCAGCAACGCTTAGCCGCAAGCTCACTATTCGACACAGTGCCGAAGCAGATCGCACAGGCGATCCAATCGAAGCGCCGCTTGATCCTTCGCGCATTCTCCACGACTGGTCGCAAGAGGAATGCACCACATTGCTCGAGCGACCACTCTTTGGCATGGCTTCATATGGCCGCGTTCGCTTCCATCATCGTTCCGTAGTCGAGTATTTGGCCGCTGAATACCTTCTTGCCCTGCGCGTGCGGGGAATGCCGGCCAAATCGATCAAACGTATCTTATTCACGACGGCGCAAGGTGATGCCGTGATCAAGCCATCGTTGCGGCCGGTTGCCGCGTGGATGGCGCTTCAGGACGACGTAGTTCTAGAGGAAATTCTTGCTCGGGAGCCAGATGTACTCTTGAACCATGGCGACCCGGAATCACTTCCGCTCGCACAGCGCCAGCGGGCTCTGCGGGCCTATGTTGAACGGCATCGCGCAGGAGGTTGGCGAGGGCTGCTTGTTCCTCGAATCCAGCTTCACCGGTTTGCGTCGCCCGACCTGGGCCCGGAAGTAAAACGCCTTTGGACGGCCGGTATCGAGAACCACGAAGTTCGCGAGATTCTGCTGGAATTGGCGGGGCTAGGGAAAATGGATGATTGCGCAGATATTTGCCACGACGTGGCGATGAATGCGCTTGCCAGCCAAAGTGAGCGGATCGAGGGGCTAAAAGCCCTCATCCAAATCGAAGAGCCACGCCTTACAACGATTGCGTCTAGCGTAGCCGACAATGAGTGCCTATGGCCCGATCGCCTCGCACAGATTGCATTGCTTCGCCTCTTCCCATCCCATCTCTCTGTAGAACTTCTCTGCAGAATTCTGAAGCGCGTCACCGCGCCCGAGAGCAGGGCCTCTGACCTATCATGGACTCTTCCCCGACTGGCCGAAAAGGTCGATCTCTCACCGGCGGAGCTAGATGATTTCCGTCGCCGGATTACCGAGTTGGCTGAGGAAGGGCCTTGCTGGGAGAAAGACGAATGGCCTCATCTCGCCAGTAAACGTCAATTTCTATTGCCCGTATTGGCGGCAATCTGCCTCCGCATGATGACAAAAGGATTTATTTCGCCTGATGTTATGCACTCTGTTGTAATAGCGTTGTGTATGACAGAAGGCACATATGACGGCACAGATCAGGCAAAAGCTCTCGCCACTGCATTCGCTGAAGCGCCGCTCGATGCTCGTCGCCTGGCTTTTGAGGCGCAAGACACAATCTTTCAGCGGTATAGCCCTGAGCCGAACGCCCGCCAGAGATATGCACGCCTGGCGTACAATGATCGGCCAGTCCAGCTCGGACCTTCCGATATGCCGTGGATCGTTGTTTCGCTTTCGGATCGCAATCGCCCTGCGGACTACCGCGCTATGCTGCTGCAAGCAGCGATCTCCGGCCGTGACGACAGCGTTTCGTGGCTGGATCACCTTGCATCGTTGAAGCCATGCGTCGCCGATCTGAAAGAATTAGTCGACCAACTCGACGAATATGCAAAACCGCCCCCTCCTGACCCCAATACCGAGCAATTACGCGCCCGGATAAAAGCATTGCGAGAACAAGAACGGCGTCGCGAGGCGAAATCTCGTGCTAGTTGGCAGATGTTTCGCCGCAACATCATCGTCGATCCGGAAAAATTTTTAGGACCAGATCACGCAGAGAATACTGCACGAAATCTTTGGCGAGTAATGTATAATGGTGATAGTGGAAGCCGCGCGTCTGGCTGGAACAGGCGTCTCATTGAACGGCATTTCGGCAAGGACACTGCCGATCGTTTGCGCACCGCTTTTATGGCGTATTGGCGTGCTAACCGTCCGGAGTTACGGAGCGAACGCGCAGAAGCGGACAAAAATAAATTCTTTGAGCATTGGCTTTTCGGTCTTGCCGGAATCGTCGCAGAATCTGAAGATTCCGAATGGGCGAAAGCACTTAGCAATGAAGATGCAAAATTAGCCCTGCGTTACGCCCCCCTCGATTTGAATGGTTTTCCGGCATGGCTCGACGATTTAGCGGCGGTCCATCCTGAAGCACTCGACGATGTATTGGGTGTGGAACTCACGGCTGAATTGGCCGAGCCTGCGTCCTCTCATTCAGTATTGCTTCAAAGCGTTCGACATGGAACGGATACAGTAGCGCGGCACTTCGTACCCCGCCTTCGCGATTGGTTGGATGCTCGCAATTGGTTACAGGACCATGAAACTGAAAGCGTCCACACGAGCCGACTGACTCAGGTTCTGCAAATTCTGCTGCGGCTTGGAGACACAGCCACTTTAGACCATGTGCGCGCCCTCGCACGCGCGGAGTTGTCGGAAGGGGTGAAAAACTCCTCAATCGAGGAATGGCTTCCAGTTCTGATGCACCTCAGTCCGTCAGATGGAATCGAAGCACTTGAGAAGACTCTACTTCAATGCCCGCCGTCAAAATTCGGGACGGCAACAGAGTGGTTCAGCAGACTCTTCAGCTTCAGGCGCCGTACTGATGAAGGTCAGACTTCCGTTTCACGTCTACCACCTAACTTGCTGCTGCGGTTGGCACGTCTTGCATTTCGACATATCCGACCAACGGATGATATGAACAGGGGGCCGGGGCATTTTACGCCCAATGTGCGAGACCATGCTGAGGATGGTCGCAGTAACATCATTAACGCTCTATTTGCGACAAAGGGCCCCGAAGGTTGGGCTGCGAAGATCGAGTTCGCTCATGATCCACTTTTCGCCGATTACAGAGATCGGGCGATCTCGGTCGCCCGGGAGCGGGCCAGCGAGGACGCAGACGCCCTTGCCTATTCGGAAGGCGAAATATTAGCGCTTGATCAGCGTGCTGAACTGCCGCCGCTGACGCGCGACGACATGTTCACGCTCCTGTCGGATCGGCTTGAAGACTTGGCCGATTTGCTGCTGCGCGATGATTCCCCACGCGCCGCATGGGCGCTTATTGAGGATGAGACAATTATGCGCCAGCAAATTGCTCGCGAATTGCGACGCGATGCCAATGGCGCATATACGGTCGACCAAGAGGCGGTAACGGCCGAGCAAAAGGAAACAGACATCCGCTTGCGCTCTACCGGTTCCGAGCAGGAAGCGGTCATCGAGCTAAAAATTGGTGAAAAAAATTATTCTGCGGCCGATCTGACGGCAACGCTAAGAAACCAGATCGTCACGAAATATCTGGCCCCGGAACACAGGCGGTGCGGCTGCCTACTCATCACCGTCACAGAACTTCGTACCTGGCGGCATCCGGTCACTAAGGCAATATTAGACCTGGACGGCCTCATGGCCATGTTGAACGAAGAAGCCTCCAAAATTGAGAAAGAGATGGGCAACGGCCTTCGCCTGATCGCACGCGGTCTGGACCTTCGACCGCGCTTGTCGACCGAATCGGCTCGGGCTGCGAATCGCAAGGATCGCGTTCGGTAACAAGGCGCAACGCGGCCTGAGACTGTTGGCTCGCGAATACACCAAACCCCGACTTCCTCCGGCAATTGTGAGGCACATAAAAAAGGCGGCGCCTTGCGGCGCCGCCCTCGTCCGTGCCGACTGATCCTCGATCAGTAGCGGTAGTGTTCCGGCTTGTAGGGGCCTTCGACCTTGGTGCCGATGTATTCGGCCTGGGCCGGGCTCATGGCGGTCAGCTTGACGCCGAGCTTGGCGAGATGCAGGCGCGCGACCTTCTCGTCGAGGTGCTTCGGCAGCATGTAGACCTTGCGCTCGTAGCTCGCGTGGTTCTTGAACAGTTCGATCTGGGCGATGACCTGGTTCGAGAAGGACGCCGACATGACGAAGCTGGGATGGCCGGTGGCGCAGCCGAGGTTCACGAGGCGGCCTTCGGCGAGCACGATCAGGCGCTTGCCGTCGGGGAAGACGACTTCGTCGACCTGGGGCTTCACGTTCTCCCAGGGGTAGTTGCGGAGCGCGTTGATCTGGATCTCGCTGTCGAAGTGGCCGATGTTGCAGACGATGGCGCGGTCCTTCATGGCGCGCATGTGCTCGATCGTGATCACGTCGATGTTGCCGGTGGTGGTCACGAAGACGTCGCCCTGGGGCGCGGCGTCTTCCATGGTCACGACCTGATAGCCTTCCATCGCCGCCTGCAGGGCGCAGATCGGATCGATCTCGGTGACGAGGACGCGGGCGCCCTGGCCGCGCAGCGAGGCGGCCGAGCCCTTGCCCACATCGCCGTAACCGGCGACGACCGCGACCTTGCCCGCCAGCATGACGTCGGTCGCGCGCTTGATGCCGTCGACGAGCGACTCGCGGCAGCCATAGAGATTGTCGAACTTCGACTTGGTGACGCTGTCGTTCACATTGATCGCCGGCACCTTCAGGGTGCCCGCCTTCCACATGTCGTAGAGGCGGTGCACGCCGGTCGTGGTCTCTTCCGAGAGGCCGAAGACGCCGTCCATCAGTTCCGGGTATTCGTTGTGCATGAGGACGGTCAGGTCGCCGCCGTCATCGAGGATCATGTTGGGCACCCAGCCGTCCGGCCCCTTCACGGTCTGGTGGATGCACCACCAGAATTCCTCCTCGGTCAGGCCCTTCCAGGCGAAGACCGGAATGCCGGCCGCCGCGATCGCCGCCGCCGCCTGATCCTGGGTCGAGAAGATGTTGCACGACGACCAGCGCACCTCGGCGCCGAGCGCGGTCAGGGTCTCGATCAGGACGGCGGTCTGGATCGTCATGTGCAGGCAGCCGGCGATGCGCGCCCCCGCCAGCGGCTTGGCCGCGCCATATTCCTCGCGCAGCGCCATCAGGCCGGGCATCTCGGTCTCGGCGATGGCGATCTCCTTGCGGCCCCAGTCGGCGAGCGAGAGATCCTTGACCTTGAAGTCGGTGAAAGCGGCCATTGGCGGAATCCTTGGTAGTCGTGTCTCGACGACGGTCGTGGGGACGATGGTCGTGGGGCGGCGCGCGGCAAGGCGCCGGCACCCGCATGGCGTGCCCTCTTCTAACAGCCCGCCCCGCCCGGCGCAAGGGTCGATATAAAGATATCCTTATGTGTTGATATTTTGCGGTGGCGCCTGTTCGCGGGCTCTGTTCGCAGCCTCTGGCGGCGGCCCCCGGTGCCGGCTAGATTCGGCCGATGATCGACTATGTCGCCGCCCTGGCGCCCGCACCGCTCGACTGGATCGCCGCCGGCCTGTTCGTCGCGGCGTGGTTCGGCTACGAGCCCTTTCTCGGTCTCATCGGGCGGCGCTATCGCACCATCAACTTCCTGATGAAACTGGTGCGCCGGCACTGGATGGAGAACATGGCCCGGCGCGACATGCGTGTCGCCGATGCCGCCATGATGGGGCACGTCATGCATTCGGCCGCCTTCTTCGCCTCGACCACCGTGCTGATCTCGGCGGCGCTGGTCGGCGCCCTCGCCTCGATCGATTCGATGCAGGCGACGGTGGAGGCGCTGGATTTCGCCACCCGTTCGACCCGGGCCCTGTTCGAGGTGAAGGTGCTGCTGCCCCTCGGCGTCTTCACCTCGGGCTTCTTCCGCTTCTCGTGGGCGATCCGGCAGTTCAACTACGCGATCGCCCTGATCGGGGCGACGCCCAGCCCGCAGCAGGTCGACTCGGACGAGGCCGAAACCCTGGCCGCCCTGACGGCCGAAGTCCTGTCCCAGGCGGCGCAGGCCTTCAACAGCGGCGTACGGACCTATTATTTCGCCCTGGCGGCCCTGTTCTGGTTCGGCGGGCCACTGGCCTTCATGGTCGCGACGGTCTTCGTGATCGGCATCCTGCTGCGGCGCCAGATATTCTCCCGCACCGCGATCGCCATCCGAAACGAGGCAAGAAAGCTGACCCGTTATTGAGGCCCTGGGGCCCCGAACGCAAAAGCCGCGCGGCAGGCACCGCGCGGCTCGAGGCGATCAGGGCGGCGGCGCGCCCGCGATCAGGCGGCGACGCCGCAGTTCTGATGGGCCCAGATCGACCCGGCCAGGGTCTTCAGGGCAATCTCGTACTCACCCTTCAGGGCGAGTTCCTGCGCCTTGCGCTCCGCCCACTTCAGGTGACGCGCCTCGAAGCTCTCGGTCGCGGTCACGACGTCGGTGGCCAGCACGCGGTCATTCTGTTTCAGTTCGATGATCATTTCCGACTCTCGACTTCCAAGGATACAGCCAGCAACGGGTACCGGCGGCCCGAACCGGAAACAGGGACAGAAAGACTGTCTCAATTCCGGCCTTGCCGTCATCAACCCATCTCGACGAAACGGGTTCCGTACCCAGTCTGGCACGGCTCATTATCGCACTGCAATATTTCGCCCGCATGACCGTGACCAAGATGGGACAAAAAGCACGAGGGGCGCGCCGGAAGACCCGGCGCGCCCCGCAGTCGGAAACGATCGAGAGAGGGTCCGCCCGAAGGCGGGCCCGAGGCCAGGTCAGAAGCGATAGCCGAGACCGAAGCCGATCAGGGTCGGGTTGATGTCGACATCCGCCTTCACGGCGCCGTTGATGGTCACGTCGGTCGACAGGAAGACCTGCTTCACGTCGACGTTCATCGACCAGTGATCGTTGATCGGAATGTCGACGCCGGCCTGCAGCGCCCAGCCGAAGGCATTGTCGTAATCGACGGTGGTGCCCGTCGGTTCGTCCTTGCCGTAGAAGATCGTGTAGTTCACGCCCGCGCCGACATAGGGGCGGATCTTACCCTCGGGGGCGAAGTGATACTGCAGCGTCAGGGTCGGGGGCAGCAGCCAGACCGAGCCGAGATCCACGTTCGGATTGTGCACGTTGGCGTCATGCGGGGTGGTGCCCAGGATCAGTTCGGCCGCAATGTTCGGCGTGAAGAAATAGGTGATGTCGAGCTCCGGCACGACCGAATTGTCGATGCTCACGCTCGCGCCGGGCAGCGCCGGGGAGGTGCTGTTCAGATCTTCCTGCGGCACCACGACCAGGGCGCGGCCGCGGATCATCCAGGGGCTCATTTCCTCGGCCTGGGCGCTCGAGACATCGGCGATGCCGAAACCCAGACCGGCGACGATGATGGCGGCCGCAGACAGGCCGGCCTTGGTGGTCTTCAACATTGATCATCCCTCCAGAGTGACTGAAACGTCGTCACCTGCGAGGGGAATGTCGCGCCGAAGACATGCTTAATCGTTGATTAAGGTCAATCCGTGACAACTGCGACGAAATGGACCAGCGCCGGCGCTCGAACTTGACTTGGATCAAGGCGCAAGAGCGCCGGCGCGCGGTTCCATGAGCCCATGACCGAGACGCATCTCACCGCGCGCTACCCGCGCTATACGAGCTTCCCGACCGCGCCGCACTTCCACGGCGGGATCGACGGCGAGACCTATGCCGAATGGCTCTATCGCCTGCCGGCGGATCGGGATCTGTCGCTCTACGTCCATGTGCCCTATTGCGACTCGCTGTGCTGGTTCTGCGGTTGCCACACGAAGGTGATGAACCGCGCCGGACCGGTGACGCGTCTCGTCACCGCGCTGGCGACGGAGGCCGGCCTGGTTGCCGAGGCCATGGGCCGGCGGCCCCATCTCTCGCATCTGCATTTCGGCGGCGGCAGCCCGACCATTCTCTCCCCGCGCGACGTCCATCACCTGATGGCCAGCCTGCGCAAGAGTTTCGAGATCGACGAGACGACCGAGATCGCGGTCGAGATCGACCCGCGCGACATCGACGACGCCAAGCTCGACGCCTGGGCCGAGGCGGGCATGACCCGCGCCAGCATCGGCTGCCAGGATCTGGACGAGCGGGTGCAGCGGGCGATCAACCGCATCCAGCCCCTGTCGGTCATCACCCGCGCCATCGAGGGGCTGCGCGCGCGCGGCATCACCTCGATCAACATCGATCTCGTCCACGGCCTGCCGCTGCAGACCGTGGAGGGCGTGCAGAAGACGCTGGCGGCGATCCTCGCCCTGTCGCCCGACCGCATCGCCCTCTTCGGCTATGCCCATGTGCCGCAGCTGAAGGCCCATCAGCGCCTGATCCCGACCGAAATCCTGCCCGGCCCCGAAGAGCGCCACGCCCAGGCCGGCGCCGCCTTCGACATGATCACCGCCGCCGGCTACGAGGCGATCGGCCTCGATCATTTCGCCCGGCCGACGGATTCCCTGGCCCAGGCCGCCGCCACCGGGCGCCTGCACCGCAATTTCCAAGGTTACACCACGGACGATGCCGGCGTCCTGCTCGGCCTCGGTCCGTCGTCGATCGGCGAATTGCCCCAGGGCTATGTCCAGAACACGCCCGACATCACCGCCTGGCACAAGGCGATCGGTCAGGGCGTCTTCGCCACCGCCCGCGGCATCGCGCTGTCCTCTTCCGACCGGCTGCGCCGGGCGGTGATCGAGCGCCTGATGTGCGACTATCGGGTCGACGTCGACCATGTCGCGGCGGGCCTGCGCCTGCACCCGGCACTGGTGAACGACGCCTGGTCCCGGTTGCTGCCCTATGCCGAGGAAGGCCTGATCGCCGTCGACGGCCATCGCGTCGCCATCGAGCCGGAGGCCCGCGCCCTGGTCCAGATGATCGCCGCCGCCTTCGACGACCGCTTCACCCAGCCCGAACCCATGCCCGGCCGCGCCGCCTAGGCGACTCGCCCCTCCGGAAACACCAGGCACACCGGAAATACCGGTAAAATTCAGCAGATGACCTGCGGCTCTTCCTCGCTGCAGACGATCAGATATTGGTCGCCGCACAGGATCAGGTGAAAGCCCCGCCGCTTCACCTCCGCCTCCAGCATCGCCGTCGAGGAAAATCTATCGACATTCGCGATCTTGCGCCGGATGACGCCGCCATCCCGCGCCGAATCGTGCTGAAACAATTTCTCGATCCACGCGTTCGCGGCGGGTTGTTCCTGATTTTCCATTCGCGGTCACTCCTTCTCCAGAATCGTCATCGTCATCGTCATCGTCATCGTCATCGTCAGCCGAGAAGCCTGCTTCCGGCCCATCGCCCCCTAGCCGTGCGACGCCTCGATCGCCACGCGAAGCCGGTCGGCACTGCGACGCGTGTCGGGCAGGTCCTGCACGAAGGCGAGAAAATAGAGTTGGCCGAGCGCGATCCTCGCGGCGGGCACGAGCGCCACCGGCCATGACGCGGCGAGATCGGCGAGGCGGCCGTCCCCGGCCACCGCCAAGGCCGCGATCGCCTCGTGCAGACGATAGGCGCTCTCCGCGGGTGAGGCCGGCCCGACCGTCGAGGACGGATCGCGCGCCAGCCTGTCGATCTCGCGGAGAACGGCCGTGATGTCGTCGGCCACCTCGCGGGTGTCGCCACTCATGCCGCCACCGCCTTTTCAAGATGACGGGCCGTGACATCGTCGGTAGTTTTGGCGCTGGGGTGGATGAATCGTCGCGGATTCAGGATCCACCCTCTCTGCCTATGCGGTTCGGCCAGTGTCAGTGAGTTCGGGGCACCGGAACGCGTCACGATCGCGCCCTCGCCGCGCCGCGCCCATGCCGATCGGAGGGCCGGCAGCGGGTCGAGGTCGGGGGGACAACCATGCCGACGACACGGTTCGTACAATATGGCACGGGATTCGTCGGCCATCGCCCGACGCGGCCCGGTTGCCGATATTCGGGCGCTGAACACTTGCGCGCTTCACATCTCATTTCATCACACCCACCCCGCCCAGGGTGGACACCTTGCAGTCGCAACAACGAGCGTTCGGAGGTTCGAACGGGATGAGCATACGATCGAAAGTTGTCACAGACAACGGCAAAAATCTTCATGCATCGACTTTTGCCGCCACGCTCCTTCTGAAGGTCATTTTTAACCATAAATTCCAATGACCTACATGCGGGCGACGGACAGCGACCCATCGATTGGAGAAGCGCCGCACTGGTCACCCGAGCTTGGATCGCGGATAAAAGCCGTTATAGACCAACTCGGAGGATCGACAAAAGCCGCTTCCCTGGTCGGCGTGACCTATGAGCAGGTATCGAAATGGCGCGACGGCAAGGCCAGAGCGCCGTTCTCGGCGCTGGCCGCCCTGGCCAGGGCCGCCGGCCGATCGCTCGACTGGCTGGCCTATGGCGACGGCGCGACGCCGGCCAGACCAATACCGGCGGCATCGGTGCTCGATGCCGAATTGATGGGCAGGGTCTATGAAGTCATCGTGCGGACGCACGAGGCCGAGGGGGCGCCCCTCGCGGCCATCGATGCCGGGCGCCTCGCGGCCGAATACTACGAGCAGGTCGTCGCGTCGGTCGATGGCCCGGACGAATGGCAGCCCGCCCTCAAGATGCTCGCGGCACAACTGCGCAAGGCGATCCGTCGGGCGGCCGATACGGCGGGCGCCGGTTCCGCCAAGCCGTGAGCCCCGGGCGGGCGGGAGGACGCCCCCGCGTCGATCCCGCGCCTTCCCGGTGCAGAAGCCGTGCAGGCTTCAGACGAAGATCGCGACGGATTGGCGGGCCGCCATCAGGGGCGTACCGTCCGCCGCCCAGAGGTACATGGCCTGGGCGGAATAGCCCGCCGCCATGGTCTCGGCCCGGCTGACCATCAGGCACCAGCCGTCGCCGCCGGCCGGCGGATCGTTCAGAATCTCCATCGACCAGGTGACGGTGCTGATCGGCCCGAAGGCCGGAAAGCGCACCATGGCGGCGGGCGGCGGGGCATCGGCCATGGCGACCAGCGCCGTCAGATCGGCCGCCGCCGCCCGGTCCTCGTGGCGAAGCCAGAGCTTGTATTCCGGTCTCTCGCCCATGGAGAAGGGCACGCCGCCGCCGGCATCCAGCATCTCGAACTGATGGGCGAAATTGGGCCGGGGGCCGCCCCGGAAGAAATCGGTGCAGGTGGCGGGATCGGGTGCCGCCGGCATGGGCAGGCCGTCGAAGGCGACGGCCGAATCGCGCGCGGTCCCGAAGCTGAGCAGCGCGCGGGTGGCGAGCCCCGCCTCCCCCGACAGATCGACGCCGACGAAGGCCATGGACTTGCCCCGACGCAACACCGACGGTCGGATCTCGAGGGCACCGGCGCCCGGCCCGATGAAGGCGAATTGCGCGGCCCTGAGCGGCGGCAGGCCGTCGATCAGGCGCAGCGCCGCCTCGAGGCAGAGCGCGGCGGAGGCCCCGCCATAGAGTGTGCGGCCCTGCAGCCAGTCGTCGGTGGCGGTGACGCCAAGACCGCCCTCGATCGGGGCGAGAGCGGCGAGGAATTCGGTGAAGCTGGTCATGCCCGGGTCATTCTCGTCGTTGACGCAACCCGGCCAGACTAGCCGAAAGCGACGGCGTTTCCGCAAGCGCCGTCGCTCACCCCGTCATGGGCGCCCCCTCGTCACGGGGTCGCCAGCGACGAGGCGACGGCCGCCGCGAAACCGCCAAAAGTCGCCATGGCGCTCTGTCCCAGGGCGGCGGCGGGCAGCCGGGTGCCCAGGGCGTCTTCGAGCGACAGGATCATTTCGAGCATCATGATCGAATCGATGGTCGCATTGCCGTCCAGCCGCGTTTCGGCGCCGGGCTCCGCCACATTCTCGCGCCGCGCCCAGGACAGCAGATGGTCCAGGACGAAGGCCGCGTCGATCCGGGCGACCGCGCCGCCGGCGTCGCCGTCGACGACCGGCAGCGGTGCACTGCCGCCCTGCATCATCTCGCCCAGGGCGGCGCGATTGACCTTGCCGGTCGCCATGCGCGGAAATTCCGGCAGGGCCAGCACCCGGCGGGGCCGCACCACCGCGCCCACGGTCTCGGCGATGGCGCGGCGAACCTCCTCCACGACGTCGAGATCGGTCTCGACGGCGAGATCGGGCACGCTCGAGTCGGCCGATGCACCAGGCAATGCCAGGGCGCGGCGCACGCCGGGCACCGTCTCGGCGGCGCGCTCGATCTCCGAGAGGCTGAAGCGCCGACCGCCGACCTTGATGATCGAGTCCCGGCGCCCCAGCACCACCAGGCTGCCGTCGTCGCCCCACATGCCGTGGTCGCCGGGACACAGCACACGGATGCCGACGGCGGCGAAGGGATCGGTCCGCGCCATGAGGTCGTCCAGCTTGCCGAGCATGACATTGCCGCTGGCGACTTCGATCCGGCCCGAGACCCCCCTGGCCTCGATCGGCCGATCCTCGTCGTCGAGCAGGCGCAGGACCGTGCCGGGAGTCGGAAAGCCCCCCGGGCTTCCGGTGGTCGCGGTCACCACCACCTCGTCCATGGTCCGGGTGGCGATATAGGTCGCCTCGCTCGCGCCATAGCTGATGCAGAGCCGGGCATCGGGGAAGCGCGCCCGGACGGCCCGCATCAGCGGCACCGAGATCCGCTCGCCCCAGAGGAAGGCGAAGCGCAGCGACGACGCGGGCCCCTCCGGCCCGGCGGCGGCGGTCAGGGCATGCCAGAGCGAGGCCGGCGCCGAGCAGAAGGTGATCGACCATTTGTCGAGATAGTCGCGCAGCAGGGCGGGCCGGATCACGGTTTCCGGCGGTGGCAGGAACAGGCAGGCGCCGCCCCGCAGGGCGGTCAGAATGTCCGGCATGTTCACCGTGTCCCAGCGCGCCAGGAAGACGGCGCGGTCCGACGCCCCGACCCCGAACAGGGCATCGACGCCGGTGCGGCGATCGTCGTTCACCGCCCCGCTCAGGACGACGCCGACGGGTGTTCCCGTGCTGCCCGAGGTGAAGACGACGCATTGGGGCAGATCGGCATCATAGGGCGGCAGTTCGGTCGCCGGCGCGAAGCCCTGGGTGATGTCGGCGAGGGCCGGCGCGTCGCCCGCATCGTCGACGATCAGCAGGGCGATATCCTGGCCCAGCAGCGCCCCGTGGCGATCGACGAAACCGGCGGTCGCGATCACCAGATCGGGGCGGAGGCGCTCCAGCCGCGCGGCGACCTTCGCCGGGGTTTCGCCGGGATCGACGATGGCCCAGAGGCTGCCCGCCAGCGAAGCGGCCAGGGTGCCCGCAAGCAGCGCGGCCTCCGCCGGCAGGGCGAAGAGAACCCGATGCTGGCCGGAAAAGGGCCGTTCCGGCGTCGAATGCCGGGCGCAGATGCCCTGGTAATGCATCAGCAGGGCGGTAAGGCGCAGGCTCGCGTCGCGCAGATCCCCGAGGCGGAGCGCGCCGCGCCGCGAGAACAGCGCCAACCCGTCCGGGTCCCGTCGCGCCGACAGCACGAGATCCGCGACGAGGCCGTGCCGTGCTTCCGGGAAACGGTCGAGATAGCCCGCCACGGGCACGAGATCGCGGCGGACGGGCAGCCCGCCCCAGCGGCGGACGTATTTCGGCCGGATCGGGGCCTGGCATTCCAGGTTCAGCCGGCGCACGGCATTGCCGAACCGCTGGGTGAGCCAGCGCGCCCTGGTGACGGCGGAGCCGGCGGGTGGCATCGGCACCTCGATCATGTCGAGCACGATGCGACCGTCCCCGGCGCGGTAGCACAGCAGGGCGGCGCAGCGCGCCCCGGTTTCGACCGCGATGCGGAAGCTGAACACCGGGACGTCCAGCGGCACCAGGATCCAGGGCGCCAGCACCCGGTCGCGCGCCCGGTTCGCGAAATCGACGACGACGTTCAGCATGCCGCCCTCGCGCAGCACGGCGGCGGCCTGGCTCGCCTGTTCGGCGGCGCTGGTATCGTCGCGCGGCACCCGGGTCGGGGGCACGGGCAGATGCTGGTGCAGGAACTGGTCGAGGGTGCCGTCACCCTCGACCTCGTCGTCGTCGCCATCGTTGCCCGCGCCGTTCAGGGAGCCGATGACCACGGTCCGGATCCCGAGACTGGCCGCCGCATAAGTCGGCAGGTCGGAAATCCGGCCATAGGCGCTGGTGCCGTGAATGCCGGCGAGGAACAGCGCCCGGCCGGTACGGCGGCAGTCCGTCAGCAGATGCTCCGCGCGCGGCGTCAGCGCGGCACGGGCCCTGTACATGATTTCGAGCGCGGCCGTGTCGGAATAGGCATCGTCCGGCACCATGGGATTGAAGCGCGGGAACATCGCGCTCTCGGTGGCGAAGCCCGAAGCCGCCAGGGCCGCCTCCGTCTCCGCGTGCTGCTCGTTCGCCAGGAGCGCCGCCCGGAACAGACGGTCCAGGGCCGGGGGGCAGGCCGCATCCGGCAGCCGCCCGACATTGTCCAGAAGTTCGCCGCACATGGCGGCCCAGAACGGCACGTCCCGTTCGGCCGGGTCCATGGAGCGGGTCCAGGCCAACATCTGTTCGAGCGCGCGCCGTTCCGAACCGCCCCTGTACTGAAGGCGCAGGACCCGCAGGCGAAAACGCGGCGGCAGGGACTTCAGGCAGGCCGACCAGCGCGCATCGTCGTCCCCGCGCGGCCCATAGCCATAGACGGTGAGGACGGAGACGACGTCGATCGCCTGCGCCAGGGAGGTAATCCAGCCGCCCCCCTGTTCCGCGAGCAGCGCGATCGCGGGTTCGCGGCGATTGTGGTGCAGCAGCAGCCGGGCCCGGCGGAGCACGGCCCATTCGTCGTCCGCCCCCTCGAGTTCCGCCAGGGCATCGCCGCGCGCGCCGAAGCGGGCGTGGCTGGCCACCAGTTGGCGCGCCAGGGCACTATCGCCGGGAGCCGCCGCCCGGGCGCGTTCGAGCACGTCGACCGCTTCGCGATAGCGGGCGATCTTCTCCAGGGCGCGGGCATGTTCCAGCGCGACGGCGGGCGCCCGGCGGCGGGCGGCGGGCAGGCCTTCGGCGAAGGCGACGGCAAGGTCGGGAGACCCGATTCGGCTCAGCTTGCCGACATGGGCAGCCAGATCCGCATCACCGGCGCCGGCGCCCGGCTGATTCTCGGTGATCTTGCCGAGAATGCGCCGGCGTTCCCGTTCCTCGAACGCGTCGACCCGGTCCGCGAAAGTGTCGAGATCGCCTTCGCTGCCCGCCAGCATCTGGTGGAGCGTGGCCGGCACCGCCTCCGCCCACATCAGGTCGGCGAGCGCGAGCACGGACTCGTCGCGGCCCGCGGCCCTGATGCAGGCGATGGTACGGGCGGCCATGACGGCCAGCGTGACCTCCGGCGGGCGCAGGGCCCGAGGCCCGGGCCGCGCGGGCGGGCGGGCCGGTCGCGGTCCCTGCGCGGCATGATTTTCGATGAATCGGATCGCCCCATTCAAGACGAACGCGGCCCGCTCGTGAATCGACTGATCAACGGATGAAACAAGAATGGTCATAAAATGGCCTGTCTTCGTTATCCCGTATCGCCCATGCTCTCGGCGCCCGCGGGTCAATTCGTTCGAGAATATCAAGTTGCGACATGCTAAGCATTGGTGGCGCGAAATTCGGAGTCCTTCTTGAGTACGAACGCCTACGACGATATCGCGCCGTTCTATGCGGCGATGGTCCCTCCCACCACGCGCGCCGGCCTCTATCCCGCCAATCCCGACATGGCATCGCGCATCGCGCGGCTTTCCGACGGCAGCCATATTCTCGACGCCGCCTGCGGCAGCGCCTATGACGCGATCGCGATCAGCAGGGGATTGCCCGGGCTGTGCCAGCCGCCCCGCCGCTTCGTCGTCGCGTGCAACGACCGTTCCGCCGCCATGGTCCGCCAGGCCCGGGAGAACTGCCGCCGCGTGCTGGGGGCGGAACTTGAAATGCGGCAATGCGCCATGGCGGCCCTGGCCGATGTACCCGAATGGCGCGGGCGATTCGACCTGGTGATCGCGCCCAACGCCCTGACGACCCTGTCCGACACCCAGGATCTCGGCGACTATCCCGACTATCTGCTCGACTGTCTCGCCGGCATGCGCGCGGTGCTCAAGCCCGGCGGCACCCTGCTGGTCGACATGCGCGACTGGGACAGGGCCCACCCCCAGGCCTGGACCCTGACCCGGCGCGTCTACGAGGACGACGACCTGCATTTCGTGGTCGATTACCGATGGGCCTTCGGCCCGACGGTCGACAGCGTCCACGAAGCACATATGACCATCTGGCAGGATGCGAAACGCGACATCGCCATGGGCGAGGAAGACTATCGCTTCGCCGGGATCGGCAGCCGCGATCTCGCCACCCTGTTCGAACGGGCGCGCTTTTCGGTCGTGGCCGCCGAGCCGCAGGTCCGGGGCCTGGACCGCGAACCCTTCCTGACCTTCGAACTGCGCCGGGATTAGACACCGCCTGGCCATTGACGCGCGCGGCGGTTCGGGCGTAATTTGCCCGCCGTCGTGGGATTTGAGCCGGCTGGCTTGCGGCCACGTTAAAAACCGCTAAAAAGCCGGGCGTGAAAACCCGGCCGAGGCCGGGTTTTTTCGTGTGAGGACTTGATCATGGCACGGCGCACCCCCCGCGAGGTCGCGGACAAGTGGAAGCTGGCAACCCGCCTGGTTCGTGGCGGCACCAATCGTTCGGATTTCGGCGAGACCTGCGAGGCGATCTTCATGACCTCGGGTTTCCGCTACGACAATGCGGAAATCGCCGAGGCGCGCTTCAAGGGCGAGGCCGAGGGTTTCACCTATTCCCGCCTGGGCAATCCGACCACCGCCGGCTTCGAGGAGCGCATGGCGCTGCTCGAGGGCGCCGAAGTGGCGCGCGCCACCTCTTCCGGCATGGCGGCGGTCAACGCCGCGCTGATGTGCCAGTTGAAGTCCGGTGATCGCGTGGTCTCGGCCCGGGCCCTGTTCGGCTCGTGCCGCTACATCCTCGACGACATCCTGCCGCGCTTCGGCGTCGCGGTCGATTACGTCGAAGGCTCCGACATCGAGAGCTGGCGCCGGGCGCTGGCGACACCCGCCACCGTCGCCTTCCTGGAGACCCCGGCCAATCCGACCCTGGACGTGATCGACATCGCCGCCGTCTGCGACCTGGCCCACAAGGCCGGGGCCCGCGTCGTCATCGACAATGTCTTCGCGACCCCGGTCCTGCAGCGCCCGTTCGAATTCGGCTGCGACGTCGTCGTCTATTCGGCGACCAAGCATATCGACGGGCAGGGCCGCTGCCTGGGCGGCGCCGTTCTGTGCCGACGCGACTTCTTCGACGATTATCTGAACCAATATCTGCGCCACACCGGGCCGTCGCTGTCGCCCTTCAACGCCTGGCTGCTGCTGAAGGGTCTGGAGACCCTGGATCTCCGGATCGAGCGCCATTGCGACAACGCCCTGTCCGTCGCCCGTTTCCTCGAAGGGGCGGAGGCCAAGGGGCGGATCCGCAAGGTCTCCTACCCCGGTCTCGAATCCCATCCGCAGCACAATCTCGCGCTGGCCCAGATGTCGGGCAAGGGCGGCTCGATCATCACCATCGAGGTGGAGGGGGGCCGCGCCGGCGCCTTCGCCCTGATGAACCGGCTGGGCCTGATCGATATTTCGAATAATCTCGGCGACAGCAAGACCCTGATCACCCATCCCGCATCGACCACCCATCAGCGCCTGCCGGCGCCGGAACGCGAGCATCTGGGCATCACCGAGGGCTTCATGCGGCTGTCCGTCGGACTTGAAGATGCGCGCGACCTGATCGACGATCTCGATCAGGCAATCGGATGATGCCCGCGTAAACGCTGTGTTTCCCCGCCCCCTCTGGACTTTTACGGGGGGGCCGACAATATGACGAAGCGATGTACGACAAGACGACCCGCGAGATCCGCGTTTCGGTACGGCCCACTTTCCTCGAGGACCAGTCCTCGCCGGACGAGAATTACTATGTCTGGGCCTATCGGGTGCAGATCGAGAACCAGGGTCGGGAGACCGTGCAGCTTCGGGATCGCTACTGGCGCATCACCGACGGTTTCGGCCGCGTGCAGGAAGTGCGCGGGCCGGGCGTCGTCGGCGAACAGCCGGTGCTGAAGCCCGGGGAACGCTTCGAGTACACCAGCGGCACCCCGCTGGCGACACCGTCGGGCATCATGCTCGGCACCTATCGGATGGAAACGGAGGAAGGCGAGTCCTTCGAGGTCGAGATTCCGGCCTTCTCGCTCGACAGCCCGCACCAGCCGATTCAGATCAACTGAAGGGATCAGTGATCCCGGCTTCCGTAACCAGCGTAAGAAGAGCGAGCACCGTCCGGCAATCCAGATTGGGGCCCGGAAACACGGGGGGTCCGCCCCCGAACGAAAGGGAATAAGAATGACCATAAACCCCACCATGAAGGTGGCCGGCGAAGGGGCCGGCAAGCCCAAGGGCGGACGCGAAGCCAACCTGATCCTGGGCAAGGCCCGGACCGACCGACCGACCCGCGAGGAAGCGGAATCGGCGATCCGCACCCTGCTGCTCTGGGCCGGCGACGATCCGGACCGCGAAGGCCTGGTGGATACCCCCGCCCGCGTCGCCCGCGCCTATGAGGAATTCTTCGCCGGCTACGACGCCGATCCGGTGGAGATGCTGAACCGCACCTTCGAGGAAGTCGAAGGTTACGACGAGATGATCGTCCTGAAGGACATCCGCCTGGAAAGCCATTGCGAGCACCACATGGTGCCGATCATCGGCAAGGCCCATGTCGCCTATCTGCCGAAGAACCGCGTCGTCGGCATTTCCAAGCTGGCCCGCGTGGTCGATGCCTATGCCAAGCGTTTCCAGGTCCAGGAGAAGCTGACGGCGCAGATCGCCAATTCGATCGACGAGGTGCTGCAGCCGCGCGGCGTCGCCGTCGTCATCGAGGCCCAGCACCAGTGCATGACCACGCGCGGCGTCCACAAGCCCGGCGTTTCCATGGTCACCTCGCGCATGCTGGGCGCCTTCCGCCACGATCCGCTGACCCGGCGCGAATTCCTGACCATCGTCGGCAATCCGGCTTCCAGCGTCGGGGCCTGATTTCCGGACGCATTGCTGTATAGTGCCTGCGGAATCGCCCGCTCCCCACGGGGGGCGGGCGACTGCGTTTCGGGAGATGGTGTGAATGGCCGGTGAACGCGTGGATGCGATCGAAATGTTGCGCCGTCTGGTCGCCTTCGACACGACGAGCCGCAATTCGAACCTCGAGCTGATCCATTACGTCCGCGACTATCTGGCCGGCCACGGCGTCGACAGCGACCTCGTCCACGACGAGGACGGCCGCAAGGCCAATCTCTACGCCACCCTCGGCCCGAAGACCGAAGGCGGCATCGTGCTCTCCGGCCATACCGACGTCGTACCCATCGACGATCAGGACTGGCTGACCGATCCCTGGACCCTGACCGAGGCGGACGGCCTGCTTTACGGCCGGGGCACCTGCGACATGAAGGGCTTCGTCGCCTGCTGCCTCGCCATGGTGCCGGAATTCCTGGAACGCGGCCTGAAGGAGCCCGTCCATCTCGCCTTTTCCTATGACGAGGAAGTGGGCTGCCTGGGCGTCCATTCCCTGATCGACCATGTGGTCGCCCATTACCCCCGGCCCCGCCTGTGCCTGGTGGGGGAGCCGTCGATGATGCAGGTGGTCGACGCCCACAAGGGCATCCGCTCCTTCATCACCACGGTGACCGGGCTGGAAGCCCATTCCAGCGCCACCCATGTCGGCGTCAACGCCATCATGGTGGCGGCCGAGCTGATCCGCTTCCTGGGGGAACTGGGCGAGGAACTGCGTCTGCGGGGCGACGCGACGGGCCGCTTCAACCCGCCCTTCACCACGCTCTCGGTCGGGACCATCGAGGGCGGCACGGCGGTGAACATCATCCCGCGCCATTGCCGCTTCGTCTGGGAATATCGTTCCCTGCCGGGCACCGACGCCGAGGAGCCGATCCGCCGCTTCGAGGAACATGTGCGCGACAAGGTACTGCCGCCCCTGCTGGAAAAGGCGCCGGGCGTCGCCGACATCGTCACCGTGCCGCGCTCCATCACCCCGGCGCTCAGCCCCGATCCCGGCTCCGCCGCCGAGACCCTGGCCAAGGCGCTGGCGGGCGTGAACGATACCTTAGCCGTCTCCTATGCGACGGAAGCCGGAATCTTCCAGGTGAACGGCATCCCCACCGTGGTCTGCGGCCCGGGCGACATTCTCCAGGCCCATCGGCCCAATGAATTCGTCGCCATCGGGCAGATCGAGGCCTGCACCGCGTTCCTCGGCAAGCTGGCCGACCGGGTCTGCATGGGCTGACCGCCCGAAGCCCCCCTTCCGGGGCCTGTCGCGCCCCGGCGCGATCTGCGCTACCCTCGGTCGACGCTGAGGGGGAGGCGCAATCATGGCACATGCCATCGAGGCCGGTGACGGCCATGGCGCGGTCGTCGCCGAGAACACGGTGAAACACACGGGACTGGAGCCCTGGTTCGCGCCGATCTGGCTGCGCAACACCGCCCTGGACGAACTCTATTACGATGTCGAGACGATCCCACCGGACGAGCGGGACGATCTCTCCGCGCTGGCCGCGCGGGAAGGCACGATCCTTCTGGTGCCGCCGAGCGGTGCGGGGCCCGTGCGTCCTTTCGCGACGGCCGACGAATTCGCGGCGGGCGGCGGCATCGGCATCCGCGCCATCGCCGTCGCCGGTGTCGGCAGCACCGCGCTCGGTGCCGCGGCGCTGGCGCGCAATGTCGCCGATGCGATCGGCGAACCGGTGGCGGCCGTCGTCTCGGGCTATGGCTATGGCGATCTGCCGGCGGAAATGCTGGGCGGCTTCTTCCTGTTCGGCACGATGAACAGCCTGCGCCATCTCTACGACATCGGGCGCCGCCTGACCCGACAGGCCATCGCGGGGTCCGACGCCTTCGGGGATCTGGAAGACGATTTCCTGGCCCATATCAGCCCCGACACGCGGATGCTGGCGGATCTCCTGTGCGATCCGCGCTTCTCCTTCGACCTGCTGGTCGGCCATTCCAAGGGCAATCTGGTGATCTCGGAGGCGCTCTACAGCCTGATGGAGCATTTCCCGGTCGAGGTTGCGGCGCTGGCCGGGCGCGCGACCATCGTCACCCTCGCCGCCATCGTCTCCATGCCGTCGATCTTCCACCGCGTCATCGACGTCATCGGCTCCATGGACGTTCTGGGCGCGGTCAATTCGCGCTTCGACCTGCGCTGGCTCTATCCGCCCGAGAAACTGGTGCCGGGCGCCACCCACAGCACCAATACGCACTCGCTCCTGGTGCCCCATCCGCTGCGGGTGACCGAGCTTCTGACCGAACTGCTGCCGCCGAGGCCGAAGGCACCGGGCCCGAGGCGCCGGCGCCAGCCCAGGCGTCAGTAGACTTCGAACAGGCCGGCGGCGCCCATGCCGCCGCCGACGCACATGGTGACGACCACATGTCTGGCGCCCCGGCGCTTGCCCTCGATCAGGGCATGGCCGACGAGGCGGGCGCCCGACATGCCATAGGGATGGCCGACCGCGATGGCGCCGCCGTCGACGTTCAGCAAGTCGTCGGGAATGCCGAGACGGTCGCGGCAGTAGACCACCTGCACCGCGAAGGCTTCGTTCAATTCCCAAAGGCCGATATCGCCGACCGACAACCCGTGGCGTTCGAGGAGCTTCGGCACGGCGAAGACGGGGCCGATGCCCATCTCGTCCGGGCCGCAGCCCGCGACCGCCATGCCGCGATAGGCGCCGAGCGGCGCGAGCCCCGCCTTCTCCGCCGCCTTGGCCTCCATCAGGACGGCGGCGGAGGCGCCGTCGGAGAGCTGGCTGGCATTGCCGGCGGTGATGAATTCGCCGGTCGCGATCACGCTGCCGTCCTTATAGACCGGCTTCAGGGCGGCCAGCCCTTCCAGCGTCGTTTCGGCGCGCGGGCCTTCGTCATGCGCCAGAGTGACGTCCTTATAGGTGACTTCCTTGGTCACCTTGTCGACGATCGCCATGCGGGTCGGCATCGGCGCCAGTTCCGCGTCGAAACGGCCGGCGGCCTGGGCGGCGGCGACCCGCTGCTGGCTGGCGAGCGAATAGAGATCCTGCTGCTCGCGCGAAATGCCGTAACGCTTGGCGACCACTTCGGCGGTCTCGATCATCGGCATATACATGTGGGGGCTGCGCGCAAGCACGGCTTCGGAACGCGCCCGATAGGCGTTCTTGTGCTGGTTCTGGACGAGGGAGATGGATTCGACGCCGCCGCCGACCGCGACCTCCATGCCGTCGTCCATGATCTGCTTGGCGGCGGTCGCGATCGCCATCAGGCCCGAGGCGCACATGCGGTCGACCGACATGCCGGCGACGGTCTCGGGCAGGCCCGCCGCGGCGGCGGCGAGACGGCCGATGTTGTAACCCTGGGTGCCCTGCTGGCCGGCGCAGCCCATGATGCAATCCTCGATCCGTGCGGGGTCGATGCCGGCGCGGCGCACCGCCTCGGCCACCACATGGCCGGCCAGGGCCGGCGCCTCGGTATCGTTGAAGGCACCGCGAAAGGCCTTGCCGATCGGGGTGCGGGCGGTCGAGACGATCACGGCCTCGCGCATGTTTCTCTCCCTCGTTTCATGTGGTCTTGTCGCCACCCCTTCCGGCGTCATCCCGGCGAAAGCCGGGATCTTTCCCCGGAAGGGGCGCCCTCATCGTCGCGAGGTCCCGGCCTTCGCCGGGACGACGCGCTCTTTTCGTCAGGGATAGAACCGGCTGACCGTGTCGGCGACGCAGGCGGGCTTGTCGCCGCCCTCGATCTCGATGGTCACGCGGATCGTCACCTGGATGCCGCCGTCCGGCGTTTCCTGGGCCTTGACCAATTCGCCCACGCCGCGGATGCGGCTGCCCACCTTCACGGGGGCGAGGAAGCGGATCTTGTCGCAGCCGATGTTGACGCCCATCTTGAACGGCCCGACGTCGACGATCTGGGGCAGGAAGCCCGCGATCAGCGACAGCGTCAGATAGCCATGGGCGATGGTCGCGCCGAAGGGGCCGGACTTGGCCTTTTCGACGTCGACATGGATCCATTGATGATCGTTGGTCGCGTCGGCGAAGAGATTGACGCGGTCCTGCTCGATCGCCAGCCAGTCGCTGGTGCCAAGGGCCGTGCCCTCGCGACCGATGAGATCGCGAGGTCCGGCGAATGTGACGGTTTCAGCCATTCAGATACCCAGGTTCGGGATGGGAAGATCTCCCCGGGCGATGATGTTTTCGACCCGGTTGCGGAGGATCGCATTATGCGCATCCGACTCCGGGAACATCCAGAAACGATCCGACTTCACGCTGGCCAACGCGAATTCGGCCACTTCCTCTGGCTCCGTCAACTGCATCTTCAGGCCCGAGGCTTCCGCCAGCTCGCGCATGTTGTTGTAGGCCGCCGCCTTTTCCGTGCCGTCCGAGAATTCGGCCGGGCGGACGCGGTTGCTGGCCATGATGCGCGTGTTGACGACATGGGGCCCCGGGAACAGGACGGCCGCGCGCAGCTTGGTCTTGTCCATCAGGAACTGGAATTGCAGGGTCTCGGTCAGGGCCGTCACCGCCGCCTTGGTGGCGGCATAGATCGGCGTCGCCGGCAGGGCGAAGAGCCCGCCGTTGGCCGAGGACGTGTTGATCACCATGCCCTCTTCGCCGCCGTCCAGCATGCGCGGCACGAAGGCACGGATGCCATGGACGATGCCCATGACATTGACCGCGAAGCCCCAGTTCCAATCCTTCTCGGGCAGGGTCCAGATGCGGCGCTGCGCCTCGCCGAGGCCGACACCGGCATTGTTGAACAGCAGATGGACCGCGCCGAAAGCGCCATAGACCGTCTCGGCGGCGGCATCCATGCTGTCCTGCTTGGTGACGTCGGCCTTGACGCCGATCGCCTCGACGCCGGCACCCTTCAGTTCGGCGACCGCCGTATCGAGGGCGTTCGGGTCGATGTCCGCGACCGCGACCTTCATGCCTTCCTGGCCGAGGAGACGCACCAGCGCCAGACCGACGCCGGAGGCGCCGCCGGTGACGACGGCGACCTTGCCCTTCAGATCAAGCATTGGCCACCTTCTTCTCGGATTCGAGCGGCACTTCGATGCCCTGCACCGTCGGCTCGTCGAAACGCTGATGCCAGAAGGCGTCCAGCCATTCGCTCGGCACTTCGCGCAGGATCTTGCCCGAGGTGACGGAGCCGCCCTCGCAGTAATAGGCTTCGAGGACCTTCTTCACGGGCACGTCGATGATCGGGTCGAAGGGCGATTCCGACAGGGTGATCTTGGCGTCCGCGATCTTCTTCATGTCGGTGTATTTGCGTTCCCAGTCGAGCTGGGTCAGGAACACCGGACCGTCGAAGCCGCCGCGCCGCGTGATCGCGGGCTGGCCCTTGTAGCAGAAGAAATGCTCGGTGAATTCGGCGGGGCCCGCCGACTCGCCGATGGTGCCTTCCATCTCGATGAACTTGAAGCCGTTGCGGGTGACCGCGACCTTGATCCTGCCGTCCGCGACGTCGAAGTCGACCTTGCCGATCTTCTTCGGCTCGCCGAAGATTTCGCGGCCGGTGATGACGACGAATTCGCCTTCCATCGGCATGGAGAGGACATACCAGCCCTTCACGCCCTCGGCCTCGCAGGCGACGCCGACGGTGGCGGCACCGATCTCGATCTTGTGGGTATCGGAGACATGCATGATCACATGGGCGAACTGCATGAAGATCTTCGGCTCGGTCAGGACGAGCGGCTTCGGCAGCACGGCCGCCGCGATCTCGGGCTCGGTCTCATAGATTGCGCGGAAGGTGCGCACGCTGGTGCGCATCGACGCCGAACCGACGCCCCCGGTGGACCCGCTCTGCGACAGATCCTTCACATAACGTACCTTGGCCATTGTTGTCCCCTCCTCTTTCATGTCCGTTCCGCCCGCTGCCATTCAGGCAAGATACGGGCGTTCCGGGGAAGCGTCGTTCCCCGGTTTCATCTGGTTGCGTGACTGATTACTCCGCCGCCTCGCGCTGCTCGACGGGCAGGTAGAACTGCTCGAAATACTCCCGGAACTGCATGATGGGGCCGTCGCCGTCGCACAGGATCGGGTTCTTGCGGTGGATCTTGTGGTTCCAGATCGGAATGTCGCCCTCGACCCCGGTCTGGCCGATCACGAGCGCGATCGCCATGCGGGCGATGTTGTATTCCATGCTTTCCTTGTCGAACTTGCGGTGCGTGAAGGCGAAGCGCAGTTCGCATTTGTCCTTGGTCACCGGCGTCGCCAGCACCATCAGCAGGGTGTCGGTGATGCCGGTGATGCGGGTGTATTTCTGGCCGGCGCCGTTCTGCACCGTCTCGACCCGTGTCGGGAAGGTCTTCATCTCGCCGTCGGGCATGGGCAGGGTGCGCTGGCCTTCGGCGATGGAACGGCGCAGGTGGCGGTCATAGGTCGTGTGCCCCTCGGGCACGTCGTCCATGCCGTGGACATAGCGGAAATGGGCGATGTCGACGCCGTTTTCCGCGATCTCCTGCGGGTTGGACAGGATATCCCAATGGTAACGGTCGAGCTCTTCCCATTCGCCCGCGCCGATCTGGTTGATCTCTTCGTGCTCGATCACGTCGAAGAAGGGTTCGATCTTCTCCGGGTGATACCAGGCCCAGACCACATTGTTCTTCTCGACGATGGGGAAGGCCTTCATGCACGGGCGCCGGCTCAGGATCGGCGGCATCTTCTTGGCATAGGGGACATCGGTCGCCCAGCCCTCGGTGTTGTAGGCCCAGGCATGGAAGGGGCAGCGGATGCCCTCCTCGTCCACCTTGCCGCCATAGCCGAGGTGCGCACCGAGATGCGCGCAATAGGCCTCCAGCAGGCCGGCCTTGCCGCTCAGCGTGCGGAACAGCACCAGTTCCTCGCCGAAATATTCGACGGTCTTCACATCGCCTGCCTTCAGTTCGTCGGAATAGGCGACGAAGAACCAGCCGTAGGGGATGTCCATCGGGAAACGTTCGACCATGACCATGGGTGTCACTCCGCCGCCTGGGCCGCCGTGAGCCACTGCTTCTTGGGGCCGATCCTCTCGGCGATCTTGTTGAGCGCCGGCAGGTCGAGGTCATAGACCGCCGCCGCCGACTTCCAGAAGATCTGTTCCAGATCCGCCTCCGGCAGGCCGCCGAGGGACAGTTCCATCTTCTCCGCCGTCTTCGGCCAGCAGCCTTCCGGATGCGGATAGTCCGAACCCCAGATCACCCGGTCCATGCCCAGCTCCTTGCACGCGACCGCCGTGTCCC
>NZ_JAKGSB010000011.1 GCF_021568905.1 Zavarzinia marina
TCTGCGCCAGATGCAGCATCACCGCGCTGTCCTTGCCCACCGAATAGAGCATCACCGGGCGCTCCGTCTCCGAAACAACCTCCCTCATGATGTGGATGCTCTCCGCTTCCAGACGCTGCAGGTGAGTCAGTGATGGTGTGGACACGGCGAGCTTCCAAGGTTCGAGGAGAAATCACACCGGAAAACAGGAATTGAGATAATTTCCGGCCACCAACCGCAGATAATCCGGGCGGCGAGGCAGGTCAAGGCTTTGAACGCCGTCGGATGCATTTGGAAAATTATTATTTTCCATTTTGCGGGTCAATCGGGAGATCAATCGGGGCCATCGGTTCCGGTGGGGCGGGGGACAGCCCAGCGCGCGGCGGCGGCATCGTCGCCCATCTTGGCGGCGACCCATTCGGCGGCGCCGTCCGCCGTGATCTCGCGCTTCCAGAAGGGGGCCTTGGTCTTCAGCCAATCGATCAGGAAGGCGCAGGCATCGAGCGCGGCGGCACGATGGGGGGCCGCCGCCGCGACCATGACGATGCGCTGGCCGAGATCGAGCCGCCCGACCCGGTGGACGATGGCGCAGCCGGTCAGGGCGAAGCGACGGCGGGCCTCGTCCTCGATCGCGGAAAGCGCGCGTTCGGTCATGCCGGGATAGTGCTCCAGCTCGATGGCGACGATGTCCTTGCGGTCGCCATGATCGCGCACCAGGCCGATGAAACTGGCGACGGCGCCGGTGCCGCCGTCGCCGGCAAGGGCGTCGAGAATGGCGCCCACGTCGATGTCGCCGGTCTGTATGGAAACGCTCATCGCGCCGTTCCGCCTGTCATGCCGACCATCTGTCATGTCGACCATCTGCCATGCCGACCATTCTGGGCCGGCGCGGGCGGAAAGGGAACCGGCCGCGGGAAAGGGAAGGGGCGGGACGGGAAGGCAAGGCAAGGGCCAGGACGGGAAGGGTCAGGGCAGGGCGGGGGTGGCGGCGATGCCGGGCGGCAGGGCCGGGGTCTCGCGCAGCAGGGTGATGGTGATGCGGCGGTTGGCCGGATCCAGCGGATCGTCGGGGTTCAGGGGTTCCGACGCCGCCTTGCCCGAGATCTGATAGACCCGCTCGGGCCGGATGCCGGCTTCGGTCAGGACGCGGCGGCTGGCGTTGGCGCGGTCGGCCGACAGTTCCCAATTGGTATAGCCGGTCGACGAGCGGTAGGGCGCCGCATCGGTATGGCCGGCGACGGCGATTCGATTCGGCAGGCGGCCGACGATGCCGGCGATCTTGCCCAGCAGTTCGACCATGGCCGGCGACATGCGCGAAGAGCCGGACTGGAACATGGCTTCGCGCCTGCTGTCGACCAATTGGATGCGCATGCCCTCGGGCGTGACGTCGACCAGCACCTGGCCGGCGATGGCCCGCATCTCGGGCGACGACTGCAGTGCCAGGCGGAGTGCCTGCGCGGTTTCGGCGAAGCGCTGTTCCTCGGCGCGGGCCATGGCCTCGGTCCGGGCGCGCTCGTCCTCGCTGAGGGGCGGGGCCTGGGGGCCGAAGGCATCCACCGGGCGCCGGCCGACGCCTTCGGCATCGGGCCGCTCGCTGCGGGCCTCTTCCTCGCCCGGCGCGGGCGTCGCGACCGCCGCGCTGCGCTCGCCGACGTCGGTCTGTTCGCCGCCGGTTTCCCGACCCTCCTGGCCGAGATCGCTGATCGGGCGGCTGTCGTCCTCGATCGGCTCGCGCTCGCTCTCGCTTTCGCTCGGCGGGCGCTGGGGTTCGATGCGGGTGATCAGGGCGGGGCTGCCGCCATTGTTGCGATTGCCGTCCCGGGCGATGGTCTCGCCGCCCAGGACGCCGCCGGCGCCCGATGTGGTCTCGGATACGGAGACCGGGTCGAAATAATCGGCGATGCCCTGTTTCTGCGCCTCCGACGTGGCGTTCAGCAGCCACAGCAGCAGGAAGAAGGCCATCATGGCGGTGACGAAATCGGCGTAGGCGACCTTCCAGGCACCACCGTGGTGGCCGCCCGCGACCTTCTTCACCTTCTTGACGACGATGGTCGGGCCGTTGCCCATGTCACCATTGGCCATGGACGGGTCCTAGACGGGCTGGAGCTTCTGGGTCGCTTCCTCGACCTCGTAGAAGGTCGGGCGGACGTGGGTCTGCAGGGCCTTGCGGGCGAATTCCACCGAAACCGCCGGCGGATAGCCCTGGAGGTGGGCGAGCAGCCCGGCCTTGATGCAATGGAGGTAGCGCATCTCCGCCTCATGGGTGGCGCGCACGGAATTGGCGATCGGGGCGACGAAACCATAGGACATCCAGACGCCCATGAAGGTGCCGACCAGGGCCGCGCCGATCAGATGGCCCAGCACTTCCGGCGGCTCTGTGATCGAGCCCATGGTATGGATGATGCCGAGCACGGCGGCGACGATGCCGAGCGCCGGCATGCCGTCGGCCATGTTCTGGATGGCGTGGGAGACCTCGTGTTCCTCGGCCGCATGGGTCTCGAGCTCGAGGTCGATCAGGCTCTCCATCTCGAAGGCGTTCTCGGTGCCGAGCGTCATCAGGCGCAGGTAGTCGCACAGGAAGGTGACGGCATGATGGTCCTTGGCGAAGGTCGGGAACTGGTTGAACAGGGTGCTGTCGTGCGGGTTCTCGACATGCTGTTCGAGGGCCAGCATGCCCTTGCTCTTCGCCAGCTTGAACACGGAATAGAGCAGGGTCAGCAACTCGAGGAAGGCGTCCTGCTTGTAGCGCGGCCCCTTCATGGCGCCGGCGATCGCCTTGCCCGTCTTCTTCAGGACGGGCGGGGGGTTGGCGATGATATAGGCGCCGATGGCGGCGCCGAAGATGATGAGGAATTCGAGCGGCTGCCAGAGCACCTCGACATGGCCGCCCGCCAGGATATAGCCGGACAACACGCTCCCGAGGACGACGACGATACCGATGATCAGCAGCATGTGGCGCGGCCCTTCTGGCCTGTGAATCATTGCGTATGGACTGTTGCACTCTGGCGCAGGGTGGTTAACAAACCGCTTAGGCGGTCGCGCGAGCGGGGATTTTCATGAAGACGGCGATTACGGCCCTTCTGTGCCTCATGCTGTTCGTGATGCTGGGATCCTGCGCCAGGCACCCCGGTACAGGCAGCCAGGGCACGCGCAGCCAGGGCGCCGGCGTGTCGTCGGCGGCGGGCGCGGCCGCGCCCAGGCCGGTTCGTGCCGTGCCCGTGCCGCTCGCCTGTTCCGACCGCCGTCCGTCGCCGGCGGCCGAGGGGCTTTCGGGCGCCATGGTGCGCGCCGCCACCGCCGAGTGGCGCCGCTGGGGCGAGCGCGTGGTCGAACTGCAGCCCGGCCGCTCCATTCTGATGCTGTCCGGCGGCATGCCGACGGTCTGGGAGCAGGAGGCCGACGCCTTTCCCATGCTGGCGAACTACTGGTGCGCCGCGCCGCCCTATCGCAATTATTGGGAGACGGCGGCGCAATACGCCGGCTTCGACCGGGTGCGCGCGCCCGATGGCGCCATCGACCGCTACGCCCTCGAAAACCTGCCCGTCGGCTCGGCGCCCTTCGCCGATCCCTGGTCGGCGGCCTTCGTCTCCTACATCGTCTTCATGGGCGGCGTGCCGGACCAGCGCTTCCGCTACAGCGATACCCATTGGGATTATGTCGCCGACGCCATCACGGCGGCACCCGGCACCAGGGCCTTCCGCGCCGCCGGCATCCGCGACGTCGCGCCCCGGCCCGGCGATCTCGTCTGCGCCACCCGCAGCGGTTCGCCGCCCGCCGACTGGCGTGCCCTGCCGGCCGGCGGCTCCCGCCCCATGCATTGCGACATCGTCGTCGGCACTGTCGGCTGCGCCTTCTCGCCGGCCCGGCGCTGCGTGGAGGCGATCGGCGGCAACGTCCTCCAGGGCGTCACCCTCAGCCGCATCCCCGCCGACGGCTTCGGTCACATCCTGCCCGGCGGCGAAGGGCGGGACTGGGTCGTCGTCCTCCAGAACATGGGGCGGTAGGGGACGGTCTCAGACCGTTTTCATCGCTCTTTCCAGCAGCGTCATCCCGGCGGAGGCCGGGATCTGGTGCAGAAAGAGACCTCTTCTGGCCGAGGTCCCGGCCTTCGCCGGGACGATGGCTGTTGAAGGGGCTGCCCGAATGTGACGTCGAGGCGGATCAGGCCGCCGTATTGGCGAGGCGCTTCACCGGGAAGCCGGCCGCCTCGATGCGGGCGATGATCTCGTGCAGATGATCGGTGTCGCGGGTTTCGACGATGAGGTCGAGATCGGTGTTCTTCACGGGGACGTCGAGGAACAGGCGCTGGTGCGATACTTCGAGGATATTGCCGCCGGCATCCGCGATCAGATTGGCGATCACGGCGAGGGTGCCGGGACTGTCGGAAATCATCACACGAAGGCCGGCGATCCGTCCCTCCCGCACCAGATTGCGGCGGATCACCTCGCCCAGCAGGCGGGGGTCGATATTGCCGCCCGAGAGCACGAGGCCGATGCGCCGGCCCCGGAAGCGCGCGGGATCGGCCAGCACGGCGGCGAGTGCCGCGGCCCCGGCCCCTTCCGCCACCGTCTTTTCGATGGCGAGGAGCAGGCCGACCGCCTGTTCCAGCTCCGCCTCCGAAACCAGCAGGATATCGTCGACCAGGCGGCGCGCGATGGCGGCGGTGATGCGTCCGGCGGTCTTCACCGCGATACCCTCGGCGATGGTCATGCCGCCGCAGGCTTCCTCCCTGCCGTCGAGGGCATTCTTCATGGAGGGGTAGAGCGCGGCCTCCACCCCGATGATCTCGATCCCGGGCTTGAGCGCCTTGGCCGCCGTCGCGATGCCGCCGATCAACCCGCCGCCGCCGATGGGTACGACGATACAGTCGAGGTCGGGCACGGCGGCCAGCATTTCGAGGGCGACCGTGCCCTGGCCGGCGATCACCGCCGGATCGTCGAAGGGATGGACCAGGGTCAGGCCTTCTGCCTCCGCAATCCGCAATCCGGCGACGAAGGCATCCGCCAGCACCTGGCCTTCCAGAACCACGCGGGCGCCGTGGTCGCGGGTCTGGCGCACTTTGACGAAGGGCGTCGTCCTCGGCATGACGATGGTCGCCGGAATGCCGAGGCGGGCGGCGTGATAGGCGATCCCCTGGGCATGATTGCCGGCCGACATGGCGATCACGCCGGCCGCGCGTTCCGCCGCCGTCAGGCCCTGCAGCTTGTTGCAGGCGCCGCGATCCTTGAAGGAGGCGGTGAACTGCAGGTTCTCGAACTTGACGAAGAGGCGGGCCCCCGCGATCTGGCCGAGCGTCCGGGCTTCGGCGCAGGGGGTCGGCACGATCTGGCCCGCGAGCGCCGTGGCCGCCGCCTCGATGTCGGCAAGGGTGACGATGTCGTCCGGAACGGGGGAATCGGGCGGTTTCAGCATCGGGGCAAGTCCTTCACATGCCCCGACTTGAGCATGTCAGGCGGCGTCGCGAAAGTCCCAGCGTGTGCCGGTGCGCGCCAGCGCGAGATCGAAGAGCCGCGCCGCCGTCGCGGGATCGGGCGTGATCTTCTTGTCCGCCTTGGCCGGCGCCCCGCGCATACCCCCCAGCTTCGACGGACCGTAGAGATCGCCGCCCCGCGCGGCGGGATCGGTCGCGGCCAGCAGGCTGGGGGCGGCCCCCATCGCTGGCGACTGCGCCATCAGGGCATTACCGAGGGCGAGCATCGCCGTCTCCATCAGGGTCGGCTTGATCGAGCGTCCGCCCCAGGCACTGTTGGTCGCGGCATAGCCGGGGTGGGAGAGCAGGCTCTTGACGCCGATCCCGGCCTGGTCCAGGCGCCTTTGCAATTCCTCGGCGAGGAGCAGATTGCCGAGTTTCGAATCCGCATAGGCCTGCCACTTGTTGTAACGCCGCGCGCGCCAGTCGAGATCCTCGAAATCGATCCTGCCGCGCCGGTACATGGCGCTGGTCACGGTGACGACGCGGGCATCGCGCCGCCCGGCCATCAGGGGCAGCAGGCCGAGGGTCAGCGCGAAGTGGCCGAGGCAATTGGCGCCGAAATGCCATTCGAAGCCCTGAGCGGTATGGCCGTGTTCGACGCCGAAGACGCCGGCATTGCAGACCAGGATGTCGAGCCCGGGCAGGCTGTCCGACACCGTCGCCACGCAATCGCGGACCGATGCCAGATCGTCGAGGGACAGCAGGGCGGCGCGAACCGTGGCGCCCGGGCGGACGGCGCGGAGCCGGTCCAGGGTCTCGGCCGCGCGACTCTCGTCGCGGCAGGCGATGACGACCTCGGCGCCCCGGGCGACGAGGCCCTTGGCGGTTTCCAGCCCGATGCCGCGGTTGGCGCCGGTGACGAGGGCGATGCGGCCCTCCAGTTCATTTCCGGTCATGCGTGATCCTCCCCATCGCCATCGTGCCGGCGAAAGGGAGGGGGCGGATCGTCCGTATGGAGGGTGTTCGCGCCTCAGGCGGCGCGCAGCACGTCCGCGACCGCGTCGAGCGGCACGTCCTGGGTGATGAAGGCCTCGCCGATGCGCCGCGCCAGGATGAAGGTCAGCTTGCCGTCCTTCACCTTCTTGTCCTGGGCCATGTGATGGATCAGGGCGTCGGGCGCCAATTCGCCGGCGATCTGTGCCGCGCCCTCGATGTCGGCGGGGGCGACCGGCAGGCCGACGGCGGCCATGTGGCGGCAGGCCCTGACCGCGTCCTGTCCCGGACAGAGGCCGAGGCGGACCGAGAGATCGAAGGCGAGGCGCATGCCGATGGCGACTCCTTCGCCGTGGAGCAGGCGGGGGCCGAAGCCGGTCGCGGCCTCCAGCGCATGGCCGAACGTATGGCCGAGGTTGAGGAGGGCGCGTTCGCCCGTCTCGCGCTCGTCGCGGGCGACGATGCCGGCCTTCGCCGTGACGGAGCGGCGCACCGCCTCGATCCGGGCCGCGCGGTCGCCGTCGACCAGGGCGGGCCCGTTCGCTTCCAGCCAGTCGAAGAATGCGGCATCGCCGAGCAGGCCGTATTTCACCACCTCGGCATAGCCCGCCAGCAATTCGCGCCGGGGCAGGGTTTCGAGAATGGCGACATCCGCCAGCACCAGGCGGGGTTGATGGAAGGCACCGACCAGATTCTTGCCGTGGGACGTGTTGATGCCGGTCTTGCCGCCGACCGAGGAATCGACCTGAGAGAGCAGGGTGGTCGGCACCTGCACGAAGTCGACGCCACGCTTGGCGATCGCCGCCGCGAAACCGGCCAGATCACCGATCACGCCGCCGCCAAGGGCAACCACGGCGTCGCGCCGTTCGATCCGCGCGTCCAGCAGGCGGGACATCAGCCGTTCCAGCATGGGGAAGGACTTGGTGCCTTCGCCCGGCGGCATCACGACCGTTTCGTGGTGCACACCGGCGGCATCGAGGCTGGCCTGGGCCCGCTCGAGGTGAAGCGCGGCGACGTTTTCGTCGGTCACGATCAGGGCCCGGCCCTTGGGAAAGAGGTCGCGCACGCCCGCGCCCAGGCTGTCGATCACGCCGGCGCCGATATGAATGTCGTAGGCGCGTTCGCCCAGGGCAACGGGAACGGTTACGGCGCTGTCAGGCATGCTCGGTTTCCTCGCCGGGGGCGATCAGGGTCAGGATGGCGTCCACCACCTGGTCGTGCGGGCCGTCCAGGCTGTCGACCACCAGATCCGCCTCGGCATAGACGGGATAGCGCGTCGCGATGAGACGCTCCAGGATCTCGCGCGGGTCGCCCTTCTTCAGAAGCGGGCGGTTGTTGCGCTTCTTCACCCGGCGCAGCAACACGTCGAGATCGGCGCGCAGCCAGATGGAGACGGCGGTCGCCTTGATCCTGGCCCGGGTTTCGGGATCCATGAAGGCGCCGCCGCCGGTCGCCAGCACATGGGGCGGCGAGCCGGTCAGCAGGCGGGCGATCACGCGCCGCTCGCCGTCGCGAAAGGCGGTTTCGCCATGGCGCTCGAAAATCTCGTCGATGGTGCAGCCGGCGGCTTGTTCGATCTCGGTGTCGGCGTCGACGAAGGGAACGTGGAGACGCTGGGCGAGGCGCTTGCCGATCGAGGATTTGCCGGCGCCCATAAGGCCGACCAGCACGACGGTCCGCGCCAGCCTGAAGGGCGGGATTGGCGGTACCGGGGCGTCGGCCTGGGTTTCAGCGCTATGAAGGTTGTCGTCCACGGGCGGAATGTGCCCTTTGGTCCCGTATCTTTCAAGGCGCCATCGGTCGAATCTGCGGGCCGTCGCGGGATCGGTCGCGGCCTTGTCCTGCCGCGGGGCGGCCCTTACAGTGGCCGCATCGAAGCCGTTGGGGAATCGGCGCGCCCGGCGCCGTCCCGTGACCGGTGCCACATTCCTGCCTCATCCGGATCGTCAGTATCAGCCCATGTCGAAGTTTCTCTTCATCGTCTTCGGGGTCCTCGTCGCCGCGGTGGTCGGGGGCGGCGCCTATCTGGCGACCTTCGACCCGCCGGTCTCGCGCGAAAGGATGGAGCAGGTCCTGCCCAATGACCGCTTCCCCGACTAGGCGACGGCAGACCAGGCGACGGCAGGCATCCCCCCGGCGGGCCGTTCTGGCGCTGGGACTCCTGTCCTGCCTCGGGGGCAGTCTGGTCGTGCCGACGCCGGCGCGCGCCGAAGGTCCCGTCCGGATCCTGCCCGATTTTCTCTATGGCGATCCCGCGCCGCCGGTGTCGCCGCCGGCCCCGTCCGGTCCTGAAGACGGGGATGGCCCCCTGTCCCTGATGCCGCCCGACATGGGCGCGCCGGTTGACGCGGGACCTGCTGACGGCGAGACCATGCCGCGCGGTGCCGCCCTGCCGCCGCCAATCGAGATCGCCCCGCTCGACACCGTCCGTCCGCTCGAAGGCGAGGATGTCGCCGCGCCGGCGCCGATCGGCAGCGGCGAGCTCTGGCTCGGCACGCCGCCGGGCCTCGTGGCGCCCCTGCTGGCCAATGTGCCGGCGCCGGCACGGGGCACGGTGCCCCGCCGCCTGACCCAGCGTCTGCTGATGGCGGCCCCCTCCGTGCCCGATGCCACCGCAAGGGTGATCGAGAAACTGGCTGCCGCCGGTGCGGCCGAGGATCTGGCGAGTTTCGCCGGGCGTCTCGCCGGCCTGCCCGCGCCCTCCGTCCCCCATGTCGTGCGCGGCCTCGCCGCGGCGGGCGACCGGCGTCGTCTCTGCGATGCCGGGCTCGACCGGGTGCCGGGCGCGGGCGGGCTCGACGTCGACGTGCTGCGGGCCGTGGCCCTGTGCCGGGCGGTGGCGGGCGATACCATCGGGGCGCAGCTCGCCCTCGATCTCGCCCACGAACAGGGGGCGGTCGGCCTCGGCTTCGAACATCTGCTGCGCGCCCTGACCGGCGGTGAACGGGCCGCGTCCTCGGATGTCGGGGGGACGGATCCGCTCGCCCTCTGGGCCGCCGCCGCGCTCGATCTGGCGCCGCCGCCCGAAGCCTTCGACGATCCGCCGCCGCTGGTCCTCGGCCTGCTGGCGCGCGCGAAGGCGCCGATCGGATTGCGCCTGGGCGCGGCGGAACGGGGTGTCCGCCTCGGCCTCGTCGATCCCGCCGATCTCGCACTTCTCTATGCCGGCGGGCCGGCGCCCCTGGCGGCGCCCGCCGATCTGTCGCCGCCCATGCGCCGGGCCGTCCTGCATCGGGCCGTGCTCGAAGCCTCGGGCCCCGCCGTCCGCGCCCAGGCCGTCGTCGCCTTCGTCGAGGCGGCGGAGGCGGATGGTCTCGCCACCGTGGCGGCAAGGGTCGAAGGCCGTGCCATCGCCGATACGGCGGACCAGTCCCTGCCGCCCGCGATCGGCGCCGGCCTCGTCCGTGCCGCGCTTCGCGCCGGCGACCGGGCGGCGGCGCTCCGCCAGATCGAGCGGCTGGCGAGGAATGCCGGGGATTCGCGCGACCTCGCCCGCCTCTGGCCTTACCGTGCCCTGCTGGCGGGCGATGCGGCGGTGCCGCCGCGCTTCGACGATTTCGAGGATGCGCTGCCCGCCGGGACGGCGGGGGAGCGGGGGGGCGACATGACGGCGGCCCTTCTCGATGCGCTGGGCGGCCGGCGCCTGCCGGACGACCTTGCCGCGCGTCTCGATCGGACCGGCGGCAATCCCGCGATCCCCGGCCTCGATGCGGCGCTCGCCGGCGGCCGGCGGGGCGAGGCGGTGGCCCTGGTGCTGGAATTCCTGGGCGGCAACGGCTTGCAGGGCCTGGAGCCCAAGGCGGCGGGGGCGGCGGTCGCCGGTCTCGTCCGGGCCGGTCTGACGGCCGAGGCCCGCGATCTCGCGATCGAGATCGCGCTGGCGGCGGGGCTTTGAGCGAGGAAACCCCGAAACGGCGACGGGGCCGGCCACCGGCCAAGCCCGCCTTCGTGCCGAGCGGCAGGGCGGCCGACGTCATCGACGCCTTTCTCGAAATGATGGCGGCGGAACGCAACGCCGCCCGCAACACGCTCACCGCCTATCGCACCGACCTGATCGACTATGCCGCCTTCCTGGCGAAGCGGGGCGGCTCGATCGACCGCGCCGGACCGGAGGAGGTGGAGGCTTACTTCGCCTCGGTCGAGGGACGGGGCCTGAAACCGGCCACGGCGGCGCGCCGGCTGTCGGCGCTCCGCCAGTTCCATCGCTTCTCGCTCGACGACGGCCTGCGGGCGGACGATCCGACCAGCCGCATCGAAGCTCCGCGCCGGGGCCGCCGCCTGCCCAAATATCTGACCGAGGACGAGGTGGAGGCGATGCTGAGGATCGCTGCCGAAGCCTTGACCGATCCCGCCGGCAAGGCGCGGGAAAAGCGCGTCGTGCGCTTCATGGCGCTCCTCGAAATCCTCTATGCGACCGGGCTTCGGGTCTCGGAACTGGTCGGCCTGCCGCTTTCGGCGCTGGCCCAGGACCCGCGCTTCGTCCTAGTCACGGGCAAGGGCGGGCGCGAGCGCATGGTGCCCCTGTCGGACCCCGCCCGCGCCGCCATCGCGCGCTGGCTGGGCTTCCGGCCCAAGGGCCTCTTGGCCAAACAGGCGAAGTTCCTCTTTCCCGCCGGCACCGCGACCGGCCATATGACGCGCCAGCATTTCGCCCAGGGGCTGAAGGCGCTGGCGATCGAGGCGGGGATCGAGCCGACGCGCGTGTCCCCTCATGTGCTGCGCCATGCCTTCGCCTCGCATCTGCTGGCCCATGGCGCCGATCTCCGGGTGGTGCAGACCCTGCTGGGCCATGCCGATATCTCCACGACGGAGATTTACACCCATATCCTCGACGAAAAACTGCGCAGCCTCGTCAATCGTCATCATCCGATGGCAAAATCGCCGCGCCGCACAAGTTGACAAGCGATTGGCGCCTTCTTACGGTCCCCGCCACCCAATCCGGAGACGTTCCTGATGAGCTTCAAAACCGTCGAGCAGGCCCCCTCCCGCCTCAATCGCTGTGAGCTGGCGGTGCCGGGCTCCAGCCCGCATATGTTCGAGAAGGCCGCGAAATCGGCCGCCGACGTGATCTTCCTCGACCTCGAGGACGCGGTCGCGCCCGACGACAAGCCGAAGGCGCGCGAGAACATCATCCAGGCCCTGCACGACGTCGACTGGGGCGACAAGACGATCTCGGTCCGCATCAACGGCCTCGACACCCACTATGCCTACAAGGACATCGTGGAAGTCGTCGAGCGCGGCGGCGAGCGTCTGGACCTCATCATGATCCCCAAGGTCGGCACGGCGTCGGACGTCTATGCCGTCGACATGATGCTGACCCAGATCGAGACCGCGATCGGGCGCAGGAAGAAGATCGGCCTCGAGCACATCATCGAGACCGCCCTCGGCATGCAGAACATCCACGAGATCGCCGCCGCCTCGAAGCGGAACGAGTCGCTGCACTTCGGCGTCGCCGACTATGCCGCCTCGTGCCGCGCGCAGACGACCCAGATCGGCGGCCCGAACCCCAATTACGCCGTCCTGACCGATCCGGACGAGGCGGGCGAGCGTGTCCGCCATTGGGGCGACATGTGGCATTATGCGATCGCCCGCATGGTGGTCGCGGCCCGCGCCAATGGCCTTCGTCCGATCGACGGTCCCTTCGGCGACTTCTCGGATTCGGACGGCTATCAGGCCCAGGCCAGCCGCGCCGCCGTTCTCGGCTGCGAAGGCAAATGGGCGATCCACCCGAAGCAGATCCCGGTCGCCAACGAAGTCTTCACCCCTTCGGAAAAGGAAGTGACCAAGGCCCGCCGGATTCTGGAAGCGATGGCGACCGCCCAGAAGGAAGGCAAGGGCGCGGTCTCTCTCGATGGCAAGCTGATCGACATCGCCTCGATCCGTCAGGCCCAGTCCCTGGTCGAACAGGCCGATCGCATCGCCGGCAAGTGATGTGCTATCAGGGCGTGCGGTTTCCGGACATGCGTCCGGAACCGGACGTCCACGGTCGCTTCGGCGACCGTATCGGGCGCTAACGAAGGACGAAACCCATGGCCATGTTCCTCGATTTCGAGAAGCCCATCGCGGAGCTCGAAGCGAAGATCAAGGAACTGCAGGCGATGCCCGAACATCCGGGCGTTTCGATCGCCGACGATATCGCCCGGCTGGAGGACAAGGCGGATCTCCTGCTCCGTCAGACCTATGGCAGGCTTACGGCCTGGCAGAAGACCCAGGTCGCGCGCCACCAGAACCGCCCGCGCTTCAACGACTACGTGAAGCTGCTGGTCGAGGATTTCGTGCCGCTCGCCGGTGATCGCGCCTTTTCCGACGACAAGGCGATCCTCGGCGGCATGGGCCGCTTCCGGGGGCGCCCGGTCATGGTCGTCGGCCATGAGAAGGGCGCCGACACCGAAGGCCGCATCCGTCACAATTTCGGCATGGCCAAGCCCGAAGGCTATCGGAAGGCGATCCGCCTGATGGAACTGGCGGACCGCTTCGGCATGGCGGTGATCACCCTGATCGACACCCCGGGCGCCTTCCCGGGCATCGAGGCGGAGGCGCGCGGCCAGTCGGAAGCGATCGCCCGCTCGACCGAGACCTGCCTGAAGCTCTCCGTGCCTCTCGTCGCCGTGGTGGTGGGCGAGGGCGGCTCGGGCGGCGCCGTGGCGCTCGCCACCGCGAACCGGGTGCTCATGCTCGAACACGCGGTCTATTCGGTGATCTCGCCCGAAGGCTGCGCCTCGATCCTGTGGCGCTCGGCCGAACGGGCCCAGGACGCGGCGGCGGCGCTCAAGCTGACGGCGCAGGATCTGATCAAGCTCGGCGTCATCGATGCCGTCGTCCCGGAACCGCTCGGCGGCGCCCACCGCGACCCCAAGGCGACCGTCGCCGCGGTCGGCCACGCCGTCGCCTCCGCCCTCGACGAATTCAAGGGCAAGGACGGCCCCGCCATCCGCCGCGACCGCCGCGAGAAGTTCCTGGCCATGGGCCGCAGCGGTCTGGTGGCCTGAGGTCGGGGTCTAGTCGGTCCCGTCCATGTCTTGAAGTGCAACGGTGGCGTCATCGCTGCCGGCGTCGATGGCACGACGGAACCACATTCTGGCTTGTTCACGGTCGGCGGGTACGGTTTTGCCATCCCGATAGACGATCCCCATGAATGTCATGGCCTCGGCGTCGCCGGCATCGGCCGCCTTGCGCATCCACTCGACGGCGGCGGTTTCGTTCTGTTCGACGCCATAACCATTTTTCAGGGCGATCGCGTAGTTGAACATGCCGTAGCTGTTGCCGGCTTCGGCCGCCCGTAGCATCCAGCGGGTGGCGGCGATATCGTCCTTGGCGAGACCGGCACCTTCACGAAGCATGACGCCGAGTTTGACCATCGCGGGCACATAGAGGGCCTCCGCACTCTTCAGGTACCATTTCGCGGCCTCGACGTCGTCCTGGGTAATGCCTTCACCCTTCTGGAGACTGTAGGCATAGTTGTACATCGCTATCGGCAGGCCGGTATCGGCTGCCTTTCGGAACAAGGCAACAGCGGCGGCCTGGTCCTTCTCGGTGCCCCGGCCCTCGAACAGCAACTTGCCCAGGTTGTTCATGGCGTCCGGCTTGCCGGCGTCGGCGGCCTCGCGGTACCACGCGACGGCCGCGACTAGATCGGCTTCATGGCCTTCACCGGCTTCGAGCATCTGGCCCAGGGCATACATGGCGTCAACGATTCCGGCCGATGCTGCCCTGCGGTGCAATTCCAAGGCCTCGGCAGCATTCTTGGGGACGATATCTCCCGTCCGCAATTCGACGGCATAGCGATATTGGGCGGCGGGATAGCCGGCCTCGGCCGCGTTGCGCAGATGGCGAAGAACGTCGGGGTGGTGATCCTCCAGCGCGACGAATGCCCTCGCGAGCTGATACTCGAAGCGAGGTTCGTCGGGATATTCGGCCATGGCGTCGCGGCAGGCGGCGATGGCGTCCTTTGCCGGGATCCAGAAATAGCTGCGGCCGACGATCCCCATGGGACGTCCCGAATCTTCCGGGTCAGCGGCGAGCCGATCGCAATCCGTAATCGTCGTGGCCGATGCCGATGCCGAGCCGATCCAGACCATCGCGGCGAGACATGCTGCCGCGCATCGGGGCCACCATTTCGCCATCACCATCTCCGCCCGCTCAGTGCTGGTGCATACGATACCATGTATGCGTGCACGGTGGGTGGGGCGAATGCGGCCAAGCGGTGCGGCTAATTCCCCCCGCCCATCTTTTCCGCCCGGTCGAGGGCCATGGCGGCTGTCTTGGAGCCGGCGTCGATGGCGCGGCGGTACCAGTCCTTGGCCTGGGCAATGTCCTTCGGCACGCCGGCGCCGTCGAGATAGGCGTGGCCCAGCATGGTCATGGATTCGGCATCGCCCGCCAGTGCGCCTTCGCGGAACCAGTCGGCCGCCGCGACGGCATCGGCCTTCGTGCCCTCGCCGATGGTATAGGCCTTGCCGAGGGCCTGCATGGCCCTTGGATGGCCCGCTTCCGCCGCCTTCAGGAACAATTGGAAGGCCGCCGCGACGTCGCGGGGCACGCCGAAGCCGCTGCGCTTCATGACACCCAGGAAATACATGGCGTCCGGATAGCCGGCCTCCGCCGCTTCGGTCAGGAGCGTCGTCGATTCGGCGACCATCTGGTCGTTGCCCGGCGCCAGCGCCCGGGCGAGCTGATATTTGTAGCGCGCGATCTCGGGATTGGCCGCCATGGCCTCGCGGCAGGCGGGTACCGCCGCGCGGACGTCGATCGCGATGATGGCGACGCCCTTGACCGGTGCCGGCCGGTCGACGTCGGTCGGCGATGCCGCCAGCCGGTCGCACTCCGTGATCTCGGCCCATGCGCTCCCGGCCGAGAGCGTGCCCGAAACCGTCAGTGCCGCCGCCAGGATGCGTGCCCGCCGTGTCATCGTCGTCTCCCCCGTCGTCCAAACCGGGGGCATTCTGGCAAAGGCGGCGGCCCCTGTCTGCCCGCAGTCACCCCACCAGCGGCCTGAACGTGGTCTTGTCGGTGCCGCAGTCGGGGCAGCGCCAATCGGCGGGCAGGGCGGCGAAGGCGGTGCCCGGGGGGATGGCCTGGCCGGGCAGGCCCTGGGCTTCGTCGTAGATGAAATAGCAGCCCCGGCAGATGTGGCGCCGCGTGCCGCTGGGGCGCGGCGTCGCGGTGACCGTGGTGGCCGGCGCGGGCGCGATGTCGGGGATGGCGACGGTATCGTCGCGGCTGACGCGGCCCGATTTTCGCACCGTCAGATAGATGCCGAGATCCTTGTGGCCGAAGGCGGCGCGCAGGGAGCCGGGAATATCGAGGTCGCGGCGCCCGCTCGCCGGATTGACATTGGTCGCGCCGCAGCGCCCGTTGCGCCGCTCCACACGGCACAGGGTCTCGCCCAGGAGGATGTCGCTGCCGATCCAGTCGAACTCCTGCCAGGGCTTGGCGCCATCGATATAGACATTGGCGCGAAAGCGCAGCGGATCGAGGGGGACGCCCCATTGCGCCTCGAGGCTGCGCAGGGTGGCGAGATTGATCAGCGAGATCACATTCTCGGGCTTGTCCATGAAATGGCCGCCCCGGCTGCGCACCAGGCGCGGCGTGCCGCGCAGCGTCGGCACCAGGCCGGCGAAGAAACGCTCCACCGCCGCGCGTCCGGCGGCGGTACCGATGTCGGCGCGGAGCAACTCGCCCTCGCCGTCGGACAGGGTCAGCACCTCGCTCCCGACGTCCAGATGGCTCCGCACCTGGGCCAGGGCCTCGTCCAGCATCAGCATGACGAAGAGACCCTTCTTGGCCCATTTGGGGTCGTCCTCGTCCACCGGCACGCCGGGGCGGGCCAGGGCGAAGAGACGGTCGAAGGGAAAGGGGCGGTCGGCCTCCAGCGTCACCGTCTCCACGGCCTGCGCGCTCAGGCCCTTGATCGGATAGCGATAGAGTCCCTGGATGACGGGCATGATGGGGGCGTCCTCGAAGGATGGCGGGGCCTTGGACTTTGCCCGAACGGACACGGGCCGTCGTAGGGCCGGCTTCTGAAGATTTCGGGGAGCCGGACGGGCATTGCGCCCGGTCGCCGGTGCCGCCATGCGCGACGGCGCCGCGTCCACCATCAGCGCATCGAGGAAGTCGTGCCGGTGGTCCAGCGTATCGTCGATGATGTCGGACAGCCGCGCGATGCCCTGGTCGATCTGGCGCGGCGTCAGCGCCGCGTAACCGAGCACGATGGCGCGGCGGCTGAACACGCCGGGCCGTGCCTCGAAGGCGCCGCCCGCGGCGAGCGGATAGAGGCCGACGCGGGCGCGCCGGGCCAGGCCCTCCAGGGTCGCGGCATCGGGCACGCCGGGCGGCAGTTGCCAGAACAGATGCAGGCCCGCCTCGGTCCCGCCGACATCGGTCTCGCCGAAATGCCGGCGCAATGCCGCGAGCAGCGTGTCGCGCCGCTCCCGATACTGGGTGCGCAGGCGGGCGAGATGGGCGGCATGGCTGCCACCCTTGATGAATTCGGCCAGCGTTGCCTGTTCGGCCCAGGGATTGCCGTTGTTGGCCAGCGCCTTGGCCGCCCGCGCGGCTTCGACCAGGCGCGGCGGCACCACCATGTAGCCGAGCCGCAGCCCGGCCCCGAGGGATTTGGAGAACGTGCCGAGATGGATGGCGCAATCGGGCGCCAGGCCGGCCAGCGACGGCAGGGGCGAGCCCTCATAGCGAAAGTCGCCGTCGTAATCGTCCTCCAGGATGTAGCAGCCATGGGCGCGTGCCCAGGCGATCAGGGCGCCGCGGCGCGCGGCCGAAAGCGCGTGGCCGGTCGGATATTGGTGGGAGGGCGTGACATAGACCAGGCCGGCGGGGCGGTCCGGCAGGGCGTCGGTCACCAGGCCTTCCGCGTCGACGGGGACGGAGGCCAGCGCCGCGCCCGAAGCCTGAAAGGCGAAGGCGGCGCCCTGATAGCACGGATCCTCCACGATCGCCGTGGTGCCGGGGCCGAGGAACAGGCGCGCGGCGATGCCGATACCTTCCTGGATGCCGGCGGTGATCACCACCTGGCCGGGATCGGCGCTGATGCCCCGGCTGGCGGCCAGATGCTCGGCGATCGCGGCGCGCAGCGCGAACAGGCCGCCCGGATCGCCATATTGGGTCAGGCCCTGGGCCCCGCCATGGGCGAGGCGGTCCTGCAGCAGCCGGCGCCAGGTCTTCAGGGGGAAGAGCGCGGCATCGGGCCTGCCGGGAAAGAAATCGAAGCTGACGCGCCCGCCCGCCTGGGCGGTCAGGCGGGGCGCCTGGGGCAGCACGCGCGGCAGCGGCATGGCGGCGGCATCGGCCGCCATGGGCGCCGGGGGCGGGGGGCGCAGGTCTTCCGGCGGCGTCGCGGCGGCATAGATGCCGGACGCCACCCGCGCCTCGGCGTAACCTTCCAGGATCAGCAGGTCGTAGGCCCGGACGGCGGTATTGCGCGAGATCGCCAATTGTTCCGACAGGCGGCGCGACGAGGGCAGCCGCGCGCCGGGCGGAATGCGCCGGTGGCGGATCGCCGTGCGCAACTGTTCGGCCAATTGTTCGGTCAGGCTCTCGGGCCGGGACCGGTCCAGCAGAATGGGAAACTGCATCGCCACCTTCTCCTCGCCGAAGGAGCCTAGCGCCGGCCGCGCGCCTTCGCATCGCGGAAGATGGGGCCAGATGACCTCAGGGCGCCGCCATGGTGCCAGTTGTCCGGCAATCGGCCCGAATCTGGCGCTGCCCGCCTCGCATCGACTGGCACCATGCCCTGAGCGGAAGAGGGTGAAGCGCCCTGTTTTTCACCATTGATGGCCTTGAGCGTCTCGGATCGCCTGAAAAATCGGCATTTCGCTACGGCCGGGCGGGCGGTGGGGGACGGCGGCTGGCGCCTTTCGAATTTCGGGCGATGGCTCTCGGGCCCTGGCGGTCGCGGTGGTCAGTCTGTCTGCGTCGCGCGACATGGCGTCGCCGCCGCATCCGATAGGAGACCAGGATGAAACTGACCCGCCGCCGCCTGGGGGCCGCTGCCGCCGGCCTCTTGCTCGCCCTCAACCTGCCCGTGGCCGCAAGGGCCGCCGAGCCGATCAAGATCGGCATCCTCCATTCGCTTTCCGGCACCATGGCCATCAGCGAGACGGTCCTGAAGGATCTGATGCTGATGATGGTGAAGGAGCAGAACGAGAAGGGCGGCGTCCTCGGCCGGCCGATCGAGGCGGTGGTGGTCGATCCCGCCTCCGACTGGCCGCTGTTCGCCGAAAAGGCCCGCGACCTGCTGGCACGGGAGAAGGTCGCGGCCGTCTTCGGCTGCTGGACCTCGGTGTCGCGGAAATCCGTGCTGCCGGTGTTCGAGGAATTGGACGGCCTGCTGTTCTACCCCCTCGAATACGAGGGCGAGGAAAGCTCGAAGAACATCTTCTACGGCTCATCCGTGCCCGACAACAAGGCGATCCCGGCCATCGAATATCTGATGAGCGAGGACGGCGGCGGCATCCGCCGCTTCGTGCTGGAAGGCACGGACTACGTCTACCCGCGCACCAGCAACAAGATCATCCGCGCCTTCCTCGAACAGAAGGGCATTCCGGCGGAAGACATCCGCGAGAACTACACCCCCTTCGGCTTCGCCGACTGGCAGACCGAGGTCGCCGCCATCAAGGCTTTCGGTTCCACAGGCATTCCCACGGCCGTGATTTCCACCGTCAACGGCGACGCCAACGTGCCCTTCTACAAGGAGCTGGGCAATCAGGGCATCAAGGCGACGGACATCCCCGTGATCGCCTTCTCGGTCGGGGAGGAGGAGTTGAAGGGCCTCGACACCGGGCTGCTGGTCGGCCATCTCGCGGCCTGGAGCTATTTCCAGTCGGTCGACACGCCCGAGAACAAGGCGTTCATCGAGAAGTGGCGCGCCTATATCGGCAATCCCAAGGCGGTGACCAACGATCCCATGGAATCCGCCTATAACCTGTTCCGTCTCTGGGTGAAGGCGGTGGAGAAGGCGGGCACGACCGACGTCGACGCGGTCTCGGCGGCGATCGTCGGGGAAAGCGTGATTTCCCCGACCGGCTACGAGGTGGTAATGAACGCCAATCATCACGTCACCAAGCCGGTGATGATCGGCGAGGTCCAGGACGACGGCCAGTTCGAGATCGTCTATCAGAGCAAGCCGGTCGCGCCCAAGCCCTGGAGCCCCTATCTGCCCGCCAACGCCGGCCGCAACGATTGAGGGTCCCGGTCGCGCCCCACCCCTCGCGATGGGGTGCTTCCCGGCGAGGTCGGACCATGGTGAAGATCACATTCGTTGCCGCGGACGGCCGCCTCATGGTGGTCGACGCGATGGTCGGGGCCAGCGTCATGATGGCGGCGCTGACCGGGGGCGTCGACGATCTGCCGGCGGAATGCGGCGGTGCCCTCGCCTGCGGAACCTGCCACGTCCATGTCGGAACGCCGCCCGAAGGCCTGCTGCCGCCGTCGGCGATGGAGGAGGCGATGCTGTCCAGCCTCGACGCGCGCCGCCCCGACAGCCGGCTGAGCTGCCAGCTGACGGTCACGGCGGCGTTCGACGGCCTCGTCCTGCATCTGCCGCCCACGGACGGCTAGGCGGTGTCAGCGCGGCGCGATGGCGCGGCGTTCCCGATCGACGATATGGAAGGCGCCGATCGGCAGGTCGCTCGCCATCGGGTCATCCTCCAGCATGTCGACCCCGCCGCCGCGTGAGATGCGGAAGATTACCTTGAAGAGGGCGCCACCATAGAGGACGACGGCTTCGACGTCCTGGCTGCCGTCGTCGTGGCGGGCGAGAAGCAACAGGGGCTCCACGCATTTCTCGATCAGCCGGGCGAGCACGGGCGAAGGCGGGTGCGGTGGCAGGTCGTCGGCCGTCTCCAGGATCTGGAAGGCGCCGGCCTCGCCGCACACGACATGGCCGAAGAACTGGAGATAGGCGTCGAGCGCGTCGCGCTCTTCGAGCCCCGGCGGCGCTTCGGCGTTCAGGGCATGGATCACGGGCGCGGTGCCGTCGAACAGGGCGACGAATTCCGGCCCCAGCGCGAAGAGAAGGGTGGCGCCGCCGCCGTCGGCGGCGACCCGCGCGGTCAGGCATTCGATCAGCAGGATGTCGCGGCGAAAGGCCGGCGCCTGGACCCGGACGCCATGGATCGCGGCCGGTGCCGCATCGGTGCCGGCGGCCAGAAGGTCGGCGATCAGCACCGCCGCGCTCTCCCGCGGCAGGTCCAGCCAGGGGCCGGGCGTGACCGGCGGCACCGGCCAGACCGGAGAGGGGTCGAAATCGAGCCGGGGCACCTTCGGCGGCGCGCCGGCGGCATTGCGCCGCCGGAAGTTGGAAAGCGCCATCAGGCCGCTCAGTCGGACTTGATCTTCACATAGAGGCCGGGGGCGTCGTCCAGCACGCGCAGCTTGCCGTCGCCGGGCGTGCGCGCGGCCACCATGGCGCCGGACTTCTTCGACATCCACTGCAGCCAGTCCGGCCACCACGACCCCGGGTGTTCCTCGGCCTTGGCGAACCATTCCTCGAAGCTGCCGGCGCCGGCCAGATCGTCGTTGGTCCAGTGCTGGTATTTCTTCGCTTCGGGCGGGTTGATGATGCCCGCGATATGGCCGGAGCCGGCGAGCACCAGGCGCACCGGCGCCTTGAAGATGCGGGCACCCCGAAACACGGAGCGCGCGGGCGCGATATGGTCTTCCTTGGAGGCGACGAAATAGAGCGGCACCTTCACCTTGTTCAGATGGATCGGCACATTGTTCATGACGATGCCGCCCGGCTGCGACAGCCTGTTCCGCTGATACATCTCGCGCAGGTAGAACATGTGCATGGCGACCGGCATGCGGGTCGCGTCCTGGTTCCAGAACAACAGGTCGAACGGGAAGGGATCGCGGCCCAGCAGGTAGTTGTTGACGACGAAGGACCAGATCAGGTCGTTCGCGCGCAGCATGTTGAAGGTGGTCGCCATGTCGCCGCCTTCGAGATAGCCCTTTTCCGACATGCGCTCGGCCAGGAATTCGAGCTGGTCCTCGTCGATGAAGACGGAAAGCTCGCCCGCCTCGGCGAAATCGACCTGGGCGGCGAAGAAGGTGCAGGCGGCGATCCGCTTGTCGCCGATGGTCTGGAGATAGGCGAGGGTGGCGGCGGTCAGGGTGCCGCCGATGCAATAGCCGATGGCATTCACCTGATGCTCGCCCGTCGCCTGCTCGACGGCGTCGAGCGCGGCGAGCACGCCGTCGTTCATGTAGCCCTCGAAGCCGATCCGGGCGAGCTTCGAGTCCGGATTGACCCAGGAAACGACGAAGACCGTGAAGCCGTGGTCGACCGCCCATTTGATGAAGGAATTCTGGGGCTTGAGGTCCAGGATGTAATATTTGTTGATCCAGGGCGGCACGATCAGCAGCGGTCGGCGATAGACCTTCTCGGTCACCGGCTCGTACTGCAGCAGTTCCATCAGATCGTTGCGGAAGATCACCTTGCCCGGGGTGACGGCGATGTTGCGGCCGACCTCGAAGGCATTGGGGTCGGTCATGCGGATCGCGAGGCGGCCCTTGCCGCGCTCCAGATCCTCGAGCACATGGTCGAGGCCGCGCACCAGATTCTCGCCGTTGCTCTCGATCGTGACGCGCAGCACTTCAGGATTGGTCAGCACGAAGTTGGAGGGCGCGATCGCATCGACGAACTGGCGGGTATAGAATTCGACCTTCTTCTTGATCTTGGGGTCCAGGCCCTCGACGTCGTGGACCGTGTTCTGCATCCAGCGCGCGGCCAGCAGGTAGGACTGCTTGATGAAGTCGAAGACCTGATTCTCTTCCCAGCTCCGGTCCTTGAAGCGCTTGTCGCTGCGCGACGGCTGGATGATCGGGTCCGGATGCTCGCCCATGAAGCGCTTGGTGGCGGTCTGCAGCAGGGCGGCGTAGTCCTTCCACAGCTTGACCTGGGTCTCGAGCAGGAAGGACGGATTGGAGATGATCTTGGCCGTCATCTCCAGATAGGCGCTGGCCAGGTTCTGCGGGTCGAACTGGACGTTCTTCTTGACGATGTCCTGGCGTTCCATGAACTCAGCGACCAGTTTCCGGCACCGCTTGGCGATTTCAACCATGTTGCGGGCGAAGGCGGCGGGATCTGGGATCGATTGCTGGTCTTTGCCGTGTTGATCGGCCATGAACCATTCCTTATTGTTCGCGAGCGGGCGGTGACGGACATGCGGAAGACCCGATGGTGTTCCGGTGTGGGGTTTCCTCTCGCGGCGGAGTATAAGTACTTCGTGTTATGGGTTAAAGTCGACGTCCGTATGATGTCGTGCGGTCCTTGCGGGACCGGTGTTTGGTCGAGGTTCGGGCAATGGTCTCCAGTGTCGACAAGGGCGGGGAAAAAGGGGCGCGTTTCGTGCCGACCCTCGTCGTCGCGGTTTGTGTCGCGTCGGCTACGCTGGGGGCCGTGATGGCCGCGGGTTCCCTCGGTGTCGCGCAGGAGGCGTCGGCCGAGGGCAATACGCCCGCCGATACGATCGATCCGGATGCCGTGCGCCGGCCCGCCACCATCGAGGAAAGCTTCCCCAGCCTGTCGGCGGTGCCGAGCCGGCCGGTGCCCTCCGTCGACGTGCTGGAACGTTCCGCGATCACCAGCAGCCTGGTCAGCGACCGTCAGAACGCCCAATACACCAGCCAGGCCCTTCGCGGCGGCGAGGAGGCGGCGGCCCCGCCGCCCCGCAGCCTGCCGCCCGTGGCCGGCGAGATTCGCGATCCGAACGAGGAACGCCGCCGCATGGCGGAGGAGAGCGGCGTGACCGCCTTCGGTTCCTATTCCCGTCGCGCCGACGGCGCCCAGGTGCCGCCGCCGCTGCCCGTCCGGCCGGAGGCCCAGTCCTATGCCGGACGCGCGCCCGTGGTCGACGACGGCCGCGGCTTGGCGTCGACCGTGCCCGGCGCCGTCGCCCGCCCGGAAGGAACGGCGACCGCGTCGGTCGCGCCCGAGGCGCCCGAAACCATCGATCCCGCCGCGCCGCGCGGTGATTCGGTCCGTCCGCTCCGCGTGCCGACCGCCGTCGCCAGCCTGCCGGTGCCGGAGGGCCAGGAGCAGCGCCAGATGGCGGCCGGCCCGCAGCCGCGCGTGATCGCCTCCATCGACCCGAGCCGCGCGCCGGTGCCGTCGCCGGCCTCGGTCGCCGCCGCGCGCGGCGTTTCGCCGTCGCCGGCCCTCGTGGCCGATGCCTCGGTCGGCAGCCGCTATGCGCCGTCGTCGGCATCGCCCGCCCTGCTGCCGGCGCCCGGTTCCGCGCCGGCGCCGGGGTCCGTGCAGGCCAGCGGCCTCGACACGATCACCCCGGGCGGCAGCATCGAACTGCAATTGCCGGTCGAGGTCGCGCCGGGCGTCATCGTCGCCTCCGTCTACCAGAGCCAGCTGGCCGAAACCCGGCGCCCGACCTCGGTGCCCGTCTCCATGCCGCAGTTCGAGGTGTCGTCGGCGCCGGCCCTGCCGGTCACCGGCATCGCCATGACGCCCGCCATGCAGGCCGCCCTCGGCGGCCGCGCCCCGGCCCCGGCGCCGGTCCGTCTCGATGCGCCCGCCGATCCCGGCCGGCGCGCCGCGGCGCCCGCCCGCCCGGCCCGAGCTACCACCGCCGCCGCCTCGGTTCGACCGGCCGCGAGCGGTGGCACGACGATCGGTTTTGCCGCGGGGTCCATCGACCTTTCGCCGGCGGCGCGCGAATCCATCCGTCAGATGGCCGGCGCGCTGCAATCCGGCGCGGCGCAGGTGCGGATCGTCGGCTATGCCCGTTCCAACGGGGATGCCGGCGACTCGGTCGGGGCCTTCGGGCTCTCGATCGATCGGGCGAACGCCGTTGCTTCCGCCTTGATGGCGGCGGGCGTGCCCCCGAGGGCCGTGAAGGTGGAGGCGATCGTCGCCGACGCCGGCGCGGCCGCCCAGCGCAGTCGCGGCATCGGGCCGGAAGCGGTCGTCTTCATCGAGTAGCTGCTCGTCACATCAACATTTCACCCTCCATCGAGGGACATTGGATCGGATCATGGATCCCGAATTTCATCGCATCCGGCGGTTGCCGCCCTACGTCTTCGAACAGGTCAACAGTCTCAAGGCCAAGGCCCGCGCCCGCGGCGAGGACATCATCGACTTCGGCATGGGCAATCCCGATCTGCCGACCCCGAAACACATCGTCGACAAGCTGGTCGAGACCGTCGCGGACCCGCGCACCCACCGTTACTCGGTCTCGCGCGGGATTCCGGGCCTGCGCCGCGCTCAGGCCGCCTATTACGCCCGGCGCTTCGGTGTCGATCTGGATCCCGATCGCGAGGTGATCGCGACCCTCGGTTCCAAGGAGGGGCTCGCCAATCTGGCGCAGGCGATCACGGCGCCGGGCGACACCATCCTGGTGCCCAACCCGTCTTATCCGATCCATCCCTATGGCTTCATCATCGCCGGCGCCGCCATCCGCTCGCTGCCGCCGGTCGGCCCCGGCGGGGATTTCCTCGGCGTGCTCGAACGCGCGACACGCCATTCGGTGCCCATGCCGACCGCGATCGTGCTGAATTATCCGTCGAATCCGACGGCCGAGGTGGTCGACCTCGACTTCTACGGCCCGATCGTCGAATTCTGCCGGGCCAAGGGCATCTACATCCTGTCGGATCTCGCCTATTCCGAGATCTATTTCGACCCGGCGAAGCCGCCGCCGTCGATCCTGCAGGTGCCCGGCGCGCGCGAGATCGCGGTCGAATTCACCTCGATGTCCAAGACCTATTCGATGCCGGGCTGGCGCATCGGCTTCGCGGTCGGCAACCAGAAGCTCATTCAGGCGCTCGGCCGGATGAAGTCCTATCTGGATTACGGCGCCTTCACGCCGATCCAGGTGGCCGCCGCCGCCGCCCTGAACGGTCCGCAGGACTGCGTCGACGAGGCCCGCCAGATCTACAAGTCGCGCCGCGACGTGCTGATCCCCGGCCTCCTGGATGCCGGGTGGAAGGTGCCGTCGCCGCCGGCCACCATGTTCGCCTGGGCGCCTATCCCCGAGGCCTTCGCCCATCTCGGCAGCCTGGAATTCTCCAAGCGCCTGCTGACCGAGGCCAAGGTGGCGGTCGCGCCCGGTCTCGGCTTCGGCGAATACGGCGACACCCACGTCAGGATCGCCCTGGTGGAGAATGAGCACCGCATCCGCCAGGCGGTCCGCAACATCAAACGGTTCCTCGCGTCGGCCGATCCGGCGCAACCGAAGGAAGCCCTTTCGGCGAAGAAGGTCGTGGCGTGACGAAACCCCTGCGTCTTGGTATCGCCGGCCTGGGCACGGTCGGCGGCGGTCTCGTCCGCCTGCTTTCCGCCCATGCGGGCCGTCTCGCGCTCCGCACCGGGCGTCCGTTCGAAATCGCCGCCGTCTCGGCCCGGGATCCCGGCCGGGATCGCGGGCTCGGCAATGCGCTCGGCGGCGCCACCTTCCACGGCGATGCCGTGGCGCTGGCGCGCGATCCGGGGATCGACGTCTTCGTCGAACTGATCGGCGGCGAGAGCGTGGCGCGCGACGCGGTCGAGGCGGCGCTGGCGGCGGGCAAGCCCGTCGTCACCGCCAACAAGGCGCTGCTCGCCCATCATGGTCTCGATCTTGCCCGCAAGGCCGAGGCGGCGGGTGTCGGCATCAACTTCGAAGCCGCCATCGCCGGCGGCATCCCGATCGTGAAAGCCTTGCGTGAAGGCCTCGCGGGGAATCGCATCGATGCCGTCTACGGCATCCTGAACGGCACCTCCAACTACATCCTGACCAGCATGGAGGAGACCGGCGCGTCGTTCGAGGACGCGCTGGCAGAAGCCCAGCGCCTCGGCTACGCCGAAGCGGATCCCAGCTTCGATGTCGACGGCGTCGATGCCGCCCACAAGCTCGCGCTCCTCGCCAGCCTCGCCTTCGGGGTCGCGGTCGATTTCGACCGTCTGCATGTCGAGGGCATTCGCCGGGTCTCGGCGCTCGACATCGCCTTCGCCCGCGAACTCGGCTTCCGTATCAAGCTGGTCGGTATCGCCAAGGCGACGGCGGAAGGGCTAGACGTCCGGGTGCATCCGGTCATGGTGCCGGCGGGCAGCGCGCTCGCCCATGTCGACGGCGTCTTCAACGGCGTCGTCGTCGAGGGCGACCAGGTCGGCCAGATGGCGTTCGAGGGCCGGGGCGCCGGTGCCGGGCCCACGGCTTCCGCCGTGATGGCCGACATCGTCGACGTCGCGCTCGGCCTGCATCTGCCGCTCTACGGCGTGCCGTCGCCGGCCCTCGGAACGGCCGATGTGATCCCCGTCACATCGCGCGTCGGGCCGTCCTACCTCCGGCTTTCGGTCGTTGATCGCCCGGGCGTGATCGCCGACATTGCCGCGATCCTGCGGGACGAGAAGGTTTCGATCGAATCGCTGCTCCAGCGTGGTCGTGCCCCCGGCGAGGGCGTGCCGGTGGTGATCGTCACACACGAGTCGCGGGAAGAGGCTATGGCACGGGCACTCGCCCGCATCGACGCATTGGAGTCGGTGCTGGAGCAGCCGACCATGATCCGGATTGAAGAGATAAGGCGCGCCTGACCCCTGGTACAACCGACCCTTGGGGGTCAGGCGCGGGTTCATTCGAAGGAAAGAGAGACATGCCGACCAAGAAGACCAAGGCCGAAGGCAATACGGCGGCAGCCTATGACGATCGCGCCCTCGTCCTCGAACTCGTCCGCGTCGGCGAGGCGGCGGCGATCGCGGCGGCCAAGCTGGCCGGCCGGGGCAACGAGAAGGCGGCGGACCAGGCGGCGGTCGACGCCATGCGCACCGCGCTGAACCAGATGGCCATCAAGGGCACCGTCGTCATCGGCGAGGGCGAGCGCGACGAGGCGCCGATGCTCTACATCGGCGAGGAAGTGGGCACCGGCAAGGGGCCGGAAGTCGACATCGCCCTCGACCCCCTGGAAGGCACCACCCTGACCGCCAAGGCCTGGCCGAATGCGCTGGCGGTCGTGGCGCTGGCCAAGCGCGGCAATTTCCTGCATGCGCCCGACGTCTACATGGAGAAGATCGCGATCGGCGGCGGCTTTGCCCCCGGCCTGGTCGACATCGACCGCGACCCCGTGGACAATCTGAAGGCCGTCGCGGACGCCAAGGGCGTGCCGGTCGAACGGGTGACCGCCTGCATCCTGGACCGCCCGCGCCATGCCGAACTGATCGCCAAGGTGCGCGGCGCCGGCGCCCGCATCAATCTGATCCCGGACGGCGACGTCGCCGGCGTCATCGCGACGGCGGAGCCGGAAACCGGCATCGACATCTATTTCGGTTCGGGCGGCGCGCCGGAAGGCGTGCTGGCGGCGGCGGCGCTGCGCGCCATCGGTGGCCAGATGCAGGGCCGCCTGCTGTTCCGCAACGATGAGGAAAGGGCCCGCGCCCTCAAGGCCGGCATCACCGATCTGAACCGCAAGTACGATCTCGAGGAACTGGCCAGCGGCGACGTCATCTTCGTCGCGACCGGCGTCACCAGCGGTTCCATGCTCCAGGGCGTGAAGATCACCCCCCAGGGCATCACCACCGAGACCATCGTGATGCGCTCCAAATCCGGCTCGGTGCGCTGGATCAAGACCCGCCACGGCGCCGGCAAGTAAGGCGCTACCGGCTGGCGCCCCGGCGCGCCAGCCGATCCGCCGCGCCCAGCTAGTCCGTCGTGCCCAGCTAGTCCGTCGTGCCCAGCCAGTCCGCCGCGCCACGGCCGGCGGCGCGGCCGAGCGCCAGGCAGGCGGTGAGCAGATAGCCGCCGGTGGGCGCATCCCAATCCACCATTTCGCCCGCGCAGAAGACGCCCGGCAGGGCCTTCAGCATCCAGCCGTCGTCCAGCGCATCGAGGGCGATGCCGCCGGTGGTCGAGATCGCTTCCGCCAGCGGGCGCGGGCGTTCGAGGGGCAGGGGCAGGGCCTTGATGCGCTGCGCGATCGCCGCCGTCTCTTCGAGATCCCCCGGCCCGGCGCCTTCCCGCAGCAGGCCGGCCCGCACCCCGTCCAGACCGAGCGTGCGGCGCAGGTGGTCGGTCAGGGTATGGCGTCCGCGCGGCCGGGCCAGCGCCGCCGCGATCTCGTCCTCGTCCCGCGCCGGCATCAGGTCGAGGGTCAGGGCGGCCCGTTCCCCGGCGGCCATGCGGGCGGCGATTTCGGCCGACAGGGGATAGATCGCGCCACCCTCGATACCGCTTTCGGTGACGACGAATTCGCCGCGCAGCCGCCGTCCGCCCCAGGCGACGGCGACCGGCTTCACCGGCTGGCCGGCGAAGCGGTTCTTGAAGACCGGGCTCCAGGCGACGTCGAAGCCGCAGTTGGACGGCCCGAAAGGTACCGTCGCCACCCCCGCCGCCCCGAGGGGTGTCCGCCAGGCGCCGTCGCTGCCGAGCTTCGGCCAGCTCGCGCCGCCAAGCGCAAGGACGAGGGCAGGGGGCTTCGGGACCGTGACCCGCACCCCTTCCGGCCCCGTGAAGCGGAGGCCGCCGTCCGCCCCGAAGCCGGTCCAGCGGTGGCGCACCCGGATCGTCAGGCCCTTGGCGCGCAGCCGGTGCAGCCAGGCCCGCAACAGGGGGGCGGCCTTGAAGCCGGTCGGAAACACCCGCCCGGACGAGCCGACGAAAGTCTCGACCCCGAGTTGGGCGGCGAAGGCGCGGACCGCCGTCCCGTCGAAATCGCGAATCGCCGCTTCCAGGCGCGGGCGGGCGGCCCCGTAACGTTCGAGCAGATCGTCCAGCGGCGCCGCATGGGTGAGGTTCAGCCCGCTCTTGCCCGCCATCAGGAACTTCCGCCCCAGCGACGGCATGGCATCGAACAGGATGACGCCATGGCCGGCATCCAGCAGGACCTCGGCCGCCATCAGACCGGCCGGTCCGCCGCCGATGATCATGGCCTCGGCCGGTGCGGTCGGCCCGGCTTCATCCGATTTCGCGCCGTTCGGCATTCGCTGAGTCGGGACCTCTCGAAAGATGGCTTCGACCGCGATCTATCATCTGGCGCGTCCGTTCGCGACCGTCTTTGCCGACAAGATGCGAACCGAAGTCGGTTTTTTTTGCCCAGCCGGCGCACGGCAACGGCCCGTTAACAATTGGCGACGATACTCTCCTCAGCGCCGGGCAGTTGATTGGCGCTGCCGATGTGATACCAGTTTTCCGGGACGAACTTATGTTCGACGTCCTGATTTAGGAGAAATGCAATGCTTCGCAACATGATCGCCTCGGTGCGTGAATCCGGTGAACGCGGTGCCACGGCCATCGAATACGCCCTGATCGCCGCCCTCATCGCCGTGGCCGCCATCGTCGCCATGCAGACGGTCGGGACCGAACTCACGAACACCTTCACGGAGGTTTCCGACACGCTTGCCGGCGACGAAGCCGCGACGCCGACGCCGTCTCCCACCCCGTAACGCGCGCGTCCAGACGTAGTTCTGATTTCAGCGGATCCCGGCATCGGGTCTTCTCGATGCCGGGCGATTGCCGGGGAAATGCTGATGTCGATGAAGGGGATTGCGCCCGGCGATGGCGGGCGCAAATGTGAGACGCTGTCCCTGTTCCACGACGCCCGAGCGGAGCGCGGTGTGACGGTGATAGAATATGCCGCCATTGCCGGCCTGATATCGATCGCCGCCGCAGGGGTACTCTATGTGATCGGCGGCGATCTTTCCGCAGCCTATGAAGGCTTTGCCGCCGCCTTTCCCTAAAGCCCCAGTTATGGTTCCGTCGGCGGTGCGACCGGACACTGGACCCGACCGTGACGAGAGCATCTTGACCGTCAGGTAAGCTTGGAGACCGGAAAGGCGAAATCATCATGACCGACACCAGCCTGTCCGCGACGATGGGGCGAACCCGGGCTCATCTTTTCAGTCCGACCGTGGACTTTCTTTGTCTCGGCGGTGGCGGAATCGTCGTCATGGCAGCGATCGCCTTGATGCTGCCGGGGGCGGCGGATATTGCCACGGTGGCCGCGGTCAGTCTTGTGGTCGCGAATTTCGTCAATCATCCCCATTTCGCCCATTCCTATCAAATCTTCTACCGAGGATTCGGGCGTCGCCTGTGCGATTCCTCGCTTCCGACGGTATTGCGCTTGCGCTATGGCTTTGCCGGCATCGTGGTGCCCATTCTGATCGCAGCCTATATGGCCGCGACCATCCTGAGCGGTGACGCGCTGGCCCTCGGTTATGCGCTGAACTTCATGGGGTTCGTCGTTGGCTGGCACTATGTAAAGCAGGGCTTCGGGATCGCCATGGTCGATGCCGCCATGGCAAGGCGCTATTACGCGCCGGGAACACGTCGCGCCATGCTGGTGAACGGATACGCCGGCTGGATTTATGCTTGGCTCGCGGTCAATCGCGCAGTCGCCGCACATGATCTCTGGGGCATCAAGAATGCCGCCTTTGCGCTGGGAGACACGGTGGCCGTAGTGGCTGGCGCGATCTTTGCCGCGACTTCGGCCTTCGTACTATTGCGTTTGGCGGGCGACCGCTGGCGCCATGGTCGGCATTTTGCGGTAAATGGCCTGATCGCCTATTTCGTCTCTCTTTATGCTTGGGTCGTTTTTGTCCGAATCGATCCGATTTTCATTTATGTCGTGCCGGCAATGCATTCACTGCAATATCTGACAGTGGTCTGGCGTTTCGAGGCCAATCGGGAGAGAGCGAAGGCCGGGACGGCTGCGCAGCGCCAAGCACCGGGCAACGGCCCGCGCGCGCGGCTTGCCGCATTTGGCTTCATGGGCCTGGTATTGGGGGCCGTTGGCTTCTGGGTTCTTCCTCTGACGTTGGACATGGCTGTCCCTTACGACCATGCCATCTTCGGAACCCATCTTTTCCTTTTTGCCTTCTGGATCTTCATTAACGTCCACCACTACTTCATGGACAATGTGATCTGGCGCCGAGAGAATCCAGAAGCGAAGGCCTTCCTCTTTTCCTGACGGCGATGCTTAGTCCAGCGTGATCACCTGGACCGAGCGTGCCGGCTGCGCGCCCGGGGGCAGAGGGATCGTTTCAGCGGGATCGCTCGTTTCTCCCTCATTCATCGCGTCTTTGGCCGAAGCACCAACATCGATTGCGCCCGCTGGCGCATTGGGGGAGGCCGTTTCGACGTTCGCCGGTTCGGTCGCCGCCGATTCGGTCGCAGGCGGCTCTGTGCCGGCCATATCGCCATCGCTCACCATGTCGTCGGCGGCTTCGGGCGGTGTGGGCGGCACTTCGGTGCCGTCCGCGCGGATGATCTTGATCGAGCGGGCGGGCTGCGCGCCTGGCGGTGGGGGCGTCGGCGCCGCGGGCATGATCTCGGCGCCGTCGGTCGGGGGCGCGATTTCGACCACTTCGGGGACCGGGGCGGCGCTGGGCGGCGGCGGTTCCAGGAGCATGGGGCCGTCGGCCGGCTCCGGAATCGGCGCAGGCGGGGCTGCTGCTGCCGCATCCTCGCTGGCGTCGTAGATCACGGTCGCATGGGCGGCGGGGTCCGCGTCGTCCATGGGATTCGGTGCGGCCGCCGTTTCGGGGGCGGGCGCTTCGGGAGAGGACGGCGGTTCCGGGGTCATGGGCGTGGACGCCGTCGCGTCGAAGATGGTGGTGGCGCCGGCGGCCGGATCGTCGTCGGGCCTTTCGGGCGGCGGCGCGGTCGTGGCGATCGAGGGCGGCACGGCTTCCGCTCCATCGTCCGTGGTCGCGTCGCGAATGACGATCGAGCCGGTCGCCGCCGGCATCGGCGGGCGTGGCACGGGGGGCGTGGCGGTCGCGGGGGGCGTGGCGGTCGCGGCGGGGGCCGTACCCTCGTCTGCATAGACCTCGGGGAAGAGGCTGCGTTTCGACAGGCGATCGCGAACGTTCGAGCAGGCGGCGACGGATGCGCTCACGCAGAGGGTCAGGATGACGAAAGTGGTTGTCGTCCGCATGGGCCTCGCTCCGATCGTGGCATCGTCCGCATTCCTGCGCCCTTGGGTGGAACAGCGGCGGCCCAGCGTCAAGGGCCGAGGCGACAATCTGTCATTATATTGGTTCCGAAATGGTGCGGTGCGAAGCCGAATGGCGCCGCGACACCATGGCGGACATGCCGCGCCGAGGGCTCGACGGCGGCAATGGAACGCCCTAACGTCTTCGCGCCAAAGAAAACCCGAGCCATTCGGCCAGGAGGAGAGCGTCATGAGGGAGTATCTGCGTTTCTACATCGACGGCGCCTGGGTGGACCCGGTCGAGCCGAAGAGCATCGACGTCATCAACCCCGCGACCGAGGAAGCCTTCGCCCGCATCTCGCTGGGCTCGGCGGCCGATGTGGACAAGGCCGTGAAGGCGGCGAAGGCGGCGTTCGAGAGCTATTCTCTGACCACGCGGGAAGAGCGCATCGACCTGCTGCAGCGGATCCTGACCGCCTATCAGGCGCGCTACGGCGATTTCGTCGAGGCGATTTCGACCGAAATGGGCGCGCCGCTGTTCCTTTCCAAGGCGGCCCAGGCCGCGACCGGCGTCGCCCATCTGGCCAAGATGATCGAGATCCTGAAGGAATTCCCGTTCCAGGAGTTGCGCGGCACCACGGCGATCAGCAAGGAGCCGGTGGGCGTCTGCGGTTTCATCACGCCCTGGAACTGGCCGATCAACCAGATCGTCTGCAAGGTCGCGCCGGCGCTGGCGGCGGGCTGCACCATGGTGCTGAAACCGTCCGAGATCGCGCCGGTCAACGCCATGATCCTGGCCGAGGTCATGCATGAGGCGGGCGTGCCGGCCGGCGTATTCAACTTGGTGAACGGCGATGGCATGGGCGTCGGCCAGCCGCTGTCGGCGCATCCCGACGTCGACATGGTGTCCTTCACCGGCTCGACCCGGGCCGGCGTCGCGGTCGCCAAGGCGGCGGCCGACACGGTGAAGCGCGTGCATCAGGAACTGGGCGGCAAATCCGCCAACATCATTCTGCGCGACGCCGACCTGAAGGCGGCCGTGACCGGCGGCGTGCGCGGCGTGATGGGCAATTCGGGCCAGTCCTGTAACGCACCGACCCGCATGTTCGTGCCCCGCGAAGCCCAGGACGAGGCGGCGGCGATCGCCAGGGCGGTCGCGGAGAAGATCAAGGTCGGCAATCCCTTCGAGGACGGCGTGACCATGGGGCCCGTCGTCTCGGACGTCCATTTCGCCAAGATCCAGGGCCTCATCGCCAAGGGGATCGAGGAGGGGGCGACCCTGGTCACAGGCGGCCCCGGCCTGCCGGAAGGCATGAACAAGGGCTATTTCGTGCGCCCGACCGTCTTCGCCAACGTCACCAACGACATGACCATCGCGCGCGAGGAGATCTTCGGCCCGGTGCTGGCGATCCTGCCCTACGACAGCGAGGACGACGCCATCGCCATGGCCAACGACACGGTCTACGGCCTGTCGGGCTATGTCCAGTCCGGCGATCTCGACCATGCCCGCAAGGTGGCGGCCCGGCTGCGTACCGGCAATGTCCATCTGAACGGCGCCGGGCCCGATTTCGCTGCGCCCTTCGGCGGCTTCAAGCAGTCGGGCAACGGCCGCGAATGGGGCGAGTTCGGCCTCGAGGAATTCCTCGAGATCAAGGCCGTGCTCGGCTGGGAAGCCGCCTGATTCGGCTGTCTCCCCGACGGGGCAAATTGTGCTCGTCTCCCGCTTCGATCGGCCCTTATCATGCAGGCGCCGTATTGGGGATGGGAGGCGGGTGCAGATGGCGACGTCGAGGGCGTGGAAACGACGGGAGTATTCCGCCGTCGCCAAGCTCCTGCATTGGGTGATGGCGGGGGTCGTGATCGCGGCCTGGACCTTCGGCCTTCTGCAGGACGACATGCCCGCCGGTCCGGAGCGTCTGGCCCTGATCGATACCCACAAGGCGATCGGCAGCACGGTCATCGTGCTGGTCGCGTTGCGCATCCTGTGGCGCCTGTTCAATCCCGCGCCGCCCCTGCCGGGCACGATGGCGCCCTGGCTGCAGGGCGCCGCCATGGTCGGCCACCTCGTCCTCTACCTGTTGATGGTGGCGATGCCGATGTCGGGATGGCTGATCAGCTCCGCCTTCGGCTATCCGGTGATGCTGGCGGGCTTGGTGGAACTGCCCAGCCTTCTCGCCGACAAGGATCCGGAACTGGGCCGGACCGCGGCCGAGGCCCATGGCCTGATGGCCTGGATCCTGGCGGCGGCGGTGCTGGGCCATGTCGCCATGGCCCTCAAGCATCATTTCATCGATCGCGACGACATTCTCACGCGGATGATGCCCCGGGTGCGTTGACCGCGCCGTCGAAACACCAGACGGCGGTATTCTTTATCTCCATGTCCTCGAGGGCGCGCGAGACCGGCACCTGATATTCGGCGAGGCGCCGCAGGCGCCGGCGCGGCAGATAGGAACGGCCCGGGTCGCCGATCAGCACCAGACGGCCGGCGTCGGCGAGCGCGGCCAGCCATCCGGTGACGCGCGTCGCCATCGGGCTCTCGTAGCAGACGTCGCCGGCGAGCACGACATCGGCGTCAAGATCAAGGCGTCCGACCAGGTCGCCCGCCGTGACCTCGATCGTCACCTCGTTGAGTGCCGCGTTCATGGCGATGGCGGTCAGCGCGAAGTCGTCGATCTCGTTGGCGGCGACATGGGTGGCGCCGGCCAGGGCGGCGGCGATCGCGACGATGCCGGACCCGGCCGCGAAATCGAGCACCCGCCTGCCGCGAACCAGTTCCGGGTTGTCGAGCAGATAGCGGGCCAATGCCTGGCCGCCGGCCCAGGCGAAGGCCCAGAACGGCGGCGGCAGGCCCATGCGGCCCAATTCATCTTCCGTGCGCTGCCAGAGGTCCATGGCCTCCGTCGCCAGATGGAGCCGGACCTCGGGCGCGTGGGGCGGCGTCACGATCTCCGTATTGCCGGCGATGAAACGGTGGCGGTCGGCGATGGGCGAATCGGACATGGCGGCGCCGGATCGAGGGAGGGAAGGGGAGGCGAGAGGCGAAACGACGAAGAGCCCGACCGAAGGCCGGGCTCTTCATGCGCGTTTGAAGGCGATCAGGCGCGGAAGAGGCCGCCGCAGGAGCCGCAGACGACGTTGACGTAGTAATTGGTGTCGAGGCCGACGGTCCAGCCGACGTGGCCGCACCAGGGGCACTGGGTATAGCCGTTGTAGCGGGCCTGGCCCTCGGTCGCGTCCTGGGGCGGCTTGGCCAGCAGGATGCCGAGCTTCGACTTGTCGATGGAGGCGGCATCCGCCTCGTCGATCTTGGTGCCGCGCTTGATGGTCAGTTCTTCGCTCATTCCGATTCTCCGTTAGGGGGTCTGCAGGGTCCGGGCCCGCCGGCCGCTTCCTCTCGACCTCGGCCGAGAGGATAGCGGTCGGCGCGCTGCCAGCACAATGGAGTCGATCGCCTTCAAGGCGGGAGCTTCTGCCGGATGTCGCGGGATTAGGCGCGGAAGAGGCCGCCGCAGGAGCCGCAGACGACGTTGACGTAGTAATTGGTGTCGAGGCCGACGGTCCAGCCGACATGGCCGCACCAGGGGCACTGGGTATAGCCGTTGTAGCGAGCCTGGCCCTCGGTCGCGTCCTGGGGCGGCTTGGCCAGCAGGATGCCGAGCTTCGACTTGTCGATGGAGGCGGCATCCGCCTCGTCGATCTTGGTGCCGCGCTTGATGGTCAGTTCGTTGGTCATCGTGGTTCTCCGAAAAAGGCGTGGTGTTCTGGACCGACGGTCGTCGGCCTGTGGATTCCTTGGTCACTGACTGTCCGAAGATTACGGGCGCGACGTCCGCCCGGCAGTGAGGCAGGTCACAATCCCTGCGACGTTAAGCGTGACGGGAGTCACATTTTGGCCACTGGCCGCCGCCGCATCCGTCCGGCCGCGAATTCTCCGCGCTTTTCACGGATTCGAACTGTTCCCGAAGTATGGTTAAGAAGAAAAGCGAGCCGGTCCCGGCAGGGAAAGAATTTCCCGGTCGGATTGGTTGGGTTTCGGGAATAAAACGCCATTCAACCAAATTGGTGGAAGCCCGGGCAGGTAGTTTCGATTTCGGCGGCGTTCGTGGTCGATATGAGTGCGGCGACCACACACAATGCATTTCGAAACGCCACTTGGGTCATGTGGGGTGCCGTCGCGTTCATTTCGGCGCTTGAGCCCAGAAAGAATGCAAATACCCCTGATTTGGTGAATTGATCACTCGATTTGGGGGTAGCTGATTTTGACGATCCGGGTGGCTTGGGGCACTGCAAAGGCAAGGGGCACCCTAAGAGTGCTGGCGAGGCGGAAGATCATGAGAAACGGACAGCGCGTACCTTCGACCACGACCAATAACAACCGTCTGAGGATGATCCTGTCCTCGACGGCGCTGGTCTCAACATTGGCTGTGGCCGCCTGGGGCTCGGCCCAGGAAGCTGTGCCGGTCACCGGTGATCAGTTCGGTTACGATGCCTACGGCTCATCGGCCGTGGACGGCGTCAGCGGCAAGTTCGACTTGTTCGGCGGCGGCGACGACAACGGCACCCTCTATGGCGGCTCGGCCAGCATCGCGGTGCCGATGGGGCGGAATTTCGGCTTCCAGGTCGATGCGATTGCCGGTGTCGTGGCGGACGAGCGGGGCTTTGCCGGCGGTGCCGCGCAACTCTTCTACCGCGATCCGAGCGCCGGGATGATCGGTGTGGCCGCCGGCGGTTACTACGTCGAAGGCCTGAAGCAATATGCGACCTCCGCGATTGCCGAATATTATCTCGACAATGTGACGCTCGAGGCACTGGGTGGCTATCAGTGGGGCGACGTCAACGACGAATCGTTCTACGGCCGCGTCGGCGCCTCGCTCTATGTGAACCCGGACTTCCGTCTGGGCGCCGGTGTCGCCTATGACGAAGAGACCGGCTGGGGCGGCGATGTCGGCGCCGAAGCCTATATCGCGGATGTCCCGGGCCTCGCGCTCTATGCGAACGCCTATTTCGACGAGGACAACGTCACCGGTGTCGGCGGCCTGCGCTTCTATCTGACGCCGGCGACCACGCTGGTTTCCAGCGACCGCACCAAGCAGGCCGGCGGGCCCTCGCTCATGGAACTGCAGCGCAACGGCGCGATGCGCAGCAACTTCTTCATGCTGACCGGTTCGGGCTTCGGCCTGCGCCAGATCAGCCTCGCCGGCGGCGGCCAGCTTCCGGGCGGCGGTGGCACCGGCGGTAACGGTGGCAACGGCGGTAACGGCGGCGGTGGCGGCGGCGGCGGCGGCGGTGGCGGTGGCGGCGGCGGTGATGGTGACGGCACCAACGGCCTGGTCGACACCGTTCAGGACGTGCTCGACCAGGCGCTGGACGGCACCCCGCTCGAGCCCGTGACCGATGTCGTCGATCAGCTCGTCGATCCGGAAGACGGCGCCCTCGGTCCGCTGACCGGTCCGCTGAACGACGCGAGCGACAGCAACAACGACGGTCCGCTGGCGCCGGTCAACGATATCGTCGATGCGCTCGCCGGCGAGGACGGCTCCAGCCTCGACGGCGTGGTCGACGGTGTTCAGGACCTGCTCAGCCAGAATGCGGACAGCAGCGACTATGACGGCGGCCTGATCGACCTGGTGCAGGATGTGGCGGGCAACGCCATCGGCGGCACCGCGCTTCAGCCCCTGGTCGATGGCGTCGACATGCTGGTCGATCCCGAGACCGGCGCGCTCGCGCCGCTGACGGGTCCGCTCAACGACGCGACCGACGTTCCGTCCAATGGGCCGGGCGCGGCCCTGACCGAGATCGTCGAGGCCCTGGCGGGTCCGGATGACAGTCTCCTTGGGTCGACCACGGACGGCATTCAGGATCTGGCGAGCCAGGACGCGAACAGCGGCGGTACCGACAACGGCCTGATCGACGAGGTTCAGGACGTGGTGACCGATCTGGTCACCGGCACACCGCTGGAGCCGCTGGCGGGCGCTGTCGACATGCTGGCCGATCCGGCCACCGGCGCCCTCGCGCCGCTGACCGGTCCGCTGAACGATGCGACCAGCGTTGCGGCGAACGGCCCGCTGGCCGCGGTCACGGAAATCGTGGACGGCCTCGCCGGTCCGGAAAACGGCGAACTGGCGCCGGTGGTGGATGCCGCGAACGATCTGCTCACGGTCGACGGCTTCGGCGCGGTGCCGGGTCTGCCGGGCGAAGGCGGCGACAATCCGCTGGAAGGCGTGCCGGTGCTGGGTGATCTGGTCGGCGCCCTGACGGATCTCGGCGGCGGCGGCGTGCCGGGCCTGCCGACCGACGGGAGCAATCCGCTGGAAGGCGTGCCGGTACTTGGTGACCTGGCCGGTGCCCTGACCGACCTTGGCGGCGGCTTGCCGGGCGGCGGCGATGCCTATGAGGCCGGCGTCATCTCCGAGGTGCAGGATCTCGTGGGCGGGCTGCTGGGCGGGACCCCGCTCGAGCCGGTGCAGAGCCTCGTCGATACTCTGGTCGATCCGACTACGGGGGCTCTCGCTCCGCTGACCGGCCAGCTCGAGGCTGCGACGGCGGCCGATGGACCGCTGGCTCCGGTGACCCAGCTCGTCGACGCCCTGGCGGGTCCGGAGAACGGTGCCCTCGACCCTGTGATCGAAGGTCTGAACAGCGCGCTCAGCGGCGACTTCGACAGTCTGCCGGGCCTGCCGACGGGTGGCGACAACCCGCTGGCCGACGTCCCGGTGCTGGGCGATCTGGTCGGCACGCTGACGGACCTCGGCGCTGGTGGCCTGCCGACGGGCGGCGACAATCCGCTGGCCGACGTCCCGGTGCTGGGCGATCTGGTCGGGGCGCTGACGGATCTCGGCGCGGGTGGCCTGCCGACGGGCGGGGACAATCCGCTGGCCGACGTTCCGGTGCTGGGCGATCTGGTCGGGGCGCTGACGGACCTCGGCGCGGGCGGCCTGCCGACGGGCGGGGACAACCCGCTGGCCGACGTTCCGGTGCTGGGCGATCTGGTCGGGGCGCTGACGGACCTCGGCGCGGGTGGCCTGCCGACGGGCGGCGACAATCCGCTGGCCGACGTTCCGGTGCTGGGCGATCTGGTCGGCACGCTGACGGATCTCGGCGCTGGCGGCCTGCCGACGGGCGGTGACAATCCGCTGGCCGATGTTCCGGTGCTGGGCGATCTGGTCGGCACGCTGACCGGTCTTGCCGGTGGTTTGCCGGGCGCGACCGGTGGTGCCGATGTCGGCACGGTCGATGTCGTGCAGTCGGTGGTCGGCTCCCTGCTGGGCGATACCCCGCTCGGTGTGGTGGCCGACGGTGTCGACACGCTGGTCGATCCGGTGACCGGCGCCCTGGCGCCGCTGACCGGTCCGCTGAACGATGTCACCGGCGTCGTGAGCGGCCCGCTGGGGCCGGTCACCGAACTGCTGACGGCAGTGGCCGGCCCGGATACCGGGGCGCTGGCTCCGGTGCTGGATACCGTGGGGAGCCTGCTGTCGGGCGATGTCGGCGGCCTCGCCGACCTGGGTGGCGGCGACCTGCCGCTGACCAGCCTCGGCGACCTCGGCGCGCTGACCGGCCTGCTGGCCGGCGCCACCGCCGGCGGCGCGCCCGATGCCTCGGCCCTGAGCGACATCCCGCTGCTCGGCGATCTGATCGCCACGCTGACGGGCAGCTTCGATCCGGCCAACAACCCCCTCGGCGCGCTGACCGGCCTGCTGCCGGCCTGATCCGCCAATCCCGCATGAAGAAGGGCCGTGCCGCTGGCGCGGCCCTTTTTCGTTTCGCCGGTTGCATCCGCGGGCTCCCTGTTGAAGGCTTCACAGCCTCATGACGATCAGGAGATGCCATGTTCGAGAGCGCCGAAATCGGCAACAGCCTGCCGCGCGAGGCCTATGAGCGGGAGATGCCGCGCCTGCGCACCCGCCTGATCGAACTGCAGACCCAGCTTCTCGAACGCCGCGCGACCGAAGTGCTGATCGTCGTCGGCGGTCTCGTCGGCGCCGGCCGCAGCGAAACGGCACGCCTGATCGGCGAATTGTTCGATCCCCGCCATGTCGAGGTGGTGCCGGATCTGCCCCCCAACGACGAGGAAGCCAGCCGCCCGCCCATGTGGCGCTATTGGCGGCAATTGCCGGCCAAGGGCCGAATCGGCGTGTTCTTCTATGGCTGGTACGCCGGGGCGCTGGGCGAACGCATCGGCAAGCGCTGCGATCTCGCCCATTTCGACGCCCGCCTCGAGGGGATCAAGCGCTTCGAGCAGATGACGGTGGACGAGGGGGCGCTGGTCATCAAATTCTGGTTCCATCTCAGCCGCAAGAGTCAGCGCCGGCGCCTGGAGGAATTGGCGGCCGATCCCGAGACGGCCTGGCGCGTGACCAAGGAGGATTGGGCCCATGCCAAATCCTATCGCCGAATCCGCAACGTGGCCGAACGCATGGTGCGCGAAACCTCCACCGGGGCGGCGCCCTGGTTCGTGATCGAGGGCGAGGACCGCCATTACCGCGAGATCGCCGTGGCCCGCACCCTGGTCGACGAAATCTCCCGCGTGATCGCGGCGCAGGACGAGGCCGCCCACGCCCGCCGCCGGCGGCGCAATGGCGCCAAGACCGCGCGCCTGTCGCCGCCGCCGGTCGCGACCCTCGGCACCACCGACGTGCTCAGCGCCCTCGATCTCTCGCTGTCGCTGTCGAGCAAGGATTACGACGACGAATTGCCCCGCTGGCAGGGCCGTCTCGCCGAACTCTCGCGCGAGAAGAAACTGCGCAAGCGCGGCATCGTCGTGGCCTTCGAAGGGTATGACGCCGCCGGCAAGGGCGGCGCGATCCGGCGCGTGGCGGCGGCCCTGGACCCGCGCTTCTACCGCATCATTCCCGTCGGCGCCCCGACCGACGAGGAACGGTCCCATCCCTATCTCTGGCGGTTCTGGCGCCATGTCCCGCAGCAGGGGCGCATGGCGATCTTCGATCGCACCTGGTACGGGCGGGTGCTGGTGGAGCGGGTGGAAAACCTGCTGGCGGAGGCGGATTGGCGCCGCGCCTACGCCGAGATCAACGAATTCGAACAGGAACTGGTCGAGAACGGCCTGATCATCGTGAAATTCTTCCTCGTGGTCTCGCCCGGGGAACAGTTGAAGCGGTTCCGCGCCCGGGAGAAAGTGCCGTTCAAGCGCTACAAGATCACGCCGGACGATTGGCACAACCGGGAAAAGCGCAAGGACTACGACACCGCCATCATCGAGATGGTGCAGCGGACCTCGTCCGAACTCGCGCCCTGGACCCTGGTCGAGGCCGAGAACAAGCGATTCGCCCGCATCAAGGTGCTGAAGACCCTAGTCGAGACCATGGAGGCGGCACTCTGACCGGACACCCCGCCAGGCGGGGGCCCGGGCGATCGACGATCAGCGCGCGGCCATGCGGCTTTCGGGCAGGCCGAAATCGTCGGCGGCGAGAGCGCGGCAGGCGACGGCCATTTCCGAGGCGCTGGCCGGATTGACCTGGAACAGGCGCGACGACAGGCCCTTGCGGACCCGTTCCGACAGCGCCGCCACGGTCTCGGCCGAGGCATCGGCCATGCCGCCCTCGCGCAACCCCTCGATCAACAGGCGGTCGGCCCGGGCGGCGGTCGCGGTCAGGGCGGGCGCCAGATCCTCGTAGGCGACGGCGGCGCTGCGCCGGCTGGGGCTCCAGGGCATGGCCGGGGTGGTCGCGGCCACCGCCGCCTCGCGGCACAGCAGATGGGCGGCGCCGGTCTCGATCTTGTCGTTGACGGCGGCGAGGCCGAAGAGGGCCGCCTGCGACTTGAAGAGGCTGGCCGGATCGGCCGCCCCGGCGGTGGCCGTCATGCCGAGAAAGCCGGCGACGGCGAGAACGGTCACGGGTTTAAGCAACATGATACACCTCACGAGCACAGGGGTTCATTGTGCGCCAGCGAGATGAAATCCCGCACTGCAATGTGAGCAAGGCTCATCTGCAGTGCGGGGGATGCGGATAGACCCTGCGTTCCCCTCACCCCCAACCCCTCTCCCCGAGCGGGGCGAGGGGCTTTCAACGCTCTCCCTCGCCCCCCGGAGGGGGAGAGGGTTGGTGTTAGGGGGGAGGCCCCTACCTGTTCTGTCGGTTGTCGATGAGGTCTGTGACGACGGAGGGATCGGCGAGGGTGGAGGTGTCGCCGAGGGCGCCGAACTCGTTCTCGGCGATCTTGCGGAGGATGCGGCGCATGATCTTGCCGGATCGGG
>NZ_JAKGSB010000012.1 GCF_021568905.1 Zavarzinia marina
AGCGTCGGAAGAGTAGGTCGTCGCCAGGCCTGCAAAACAGACAAAAACCTCACAACGTCCTCACCCACACCGCGGGGTGGAGCAGCCCGGTAGCTCGTCAGGCTCATAACCTGAAGGTCGTCAGTTCAAATCTGGCCCCCGCAACCAAGTCAAAACAAAAGCTCCAGCAAACTCGACGAGTCGCTGGGGCTTTTGTTTTGCCTGGATGTCTCCTGCGGCGGCGACGTCAGCGAGCGGAGGGCTACCGTCCCGAGACGTCTTCTTCCGCGCGCACGAGGCGGTAGCCGATGCCGGGTTCGGTCAGGATGAAGCGCGGTCGGGAAGGGTCGGGCTCGAGCTTGTCGCGCAGATGGCCGATGTAGACCCAGAGGTATTGGGTCTGCCCCTCCTGCGCCGGGCCCCAGACCTTGTGCAGGATCTGGCGGTGGGTCAGGACCCTGCCGGCGTCCATCGCCAGGACGCGCAGCACGTCCCATTCGCGCCGCGACAGCCTCACCGTCCGGCCGTTCACCGTGGCGATCCGGGCCGCGGCGTCGATGCGCAGGCCTTCGCTCTCGAAGACGGGGGCCGGCGCGCTCTGGGCACGGTGGCGCAGCGCCGCGCGCAGCCGGGCCAGCAGTTCGCCGGTACCGAAGGGCTTGGTCACATAGTCGTCCGCGCCGAGATCGAGAGCCTTCACCTTGCCCGCCTCGTCGCCCCGCGCGGACAGGATCACCACCGGGACGGCGGACCAGGCGCGGAGTTCCCTCAGGACTTCGATACCGTCGCGATCCGGCAGCCCGAGATCAAGCAGCACCAGATCCGGCCGCTCGGTCCTGACGCGGCGAAGGGCGTCGGCGGCGGACGGCGCGTCGAAGACATGATAGCCGTGGGCTTCGAGGATCGTGCGCAGGGTGCGGCGGATCGGCGCCTCGTCGTCGACCACCAGGACGGTGGGCTCAGCCATCGGCCGGCACCGGCGGCGAGGATCCGGTCGGCAGGGCGAAGCGGATCGTGGTGCCGGTGCCGTCCGGCGCCGCCAGCGCTTCGATCCTGCCGCCATGGGCTTCGACGAAACCCTTGCAGATGGCGAGGCCGAGACCGGTGCCCGCGACCCGCCGGTCGCCCGCCCGCACGCGGTAGAACTTGTCGAAGATCAGATCCCGTTCGGCCTCCGGAATGCCGGCGCCCTGATCGGTCACCGCGGTCTCGATGAAATCGCCGGCACGGGAGACGCTCACCGTGATCCGGCCGGTCTCGGGCGAATATTTCCGGGCGTTGTCGAGGAGGTTGATCAGCACCTGCTCGATCAGCGCATGGTCCAGGCGAAGTGGCGGAAGCCCGGGTTCGATCCCGATCATCACCTCGTGCCGGCCGAGCATCCCGCCGGCACGGCGAATGGCCGTGGCGACGACGTCCGCCATCGACGTCCAGTCCCGCCTGAGCTCGAGCGCGCCGGCTTCGAGCCGGGTCATGTCGAGGAGATTGCCGACGAAGCGGTTCAGCCGCTCGCCCTCCTCCTCGACCGTCGCCAGCAAGTCGTCGCGGGCCGGCGGGGCCAGCCGGTCGTGGTCCCGGCGAAGCGTCGTCGCGGCCGCCAGAATCGAGGCGAGAGGCGTGCGCAGGTCGTGGCTGATCGAGGCGAAGAGCAAGGCGTGGAGCTGCTCCGACCGCGCCTTCACGCTGGCCTCGTCCAACTCGTCGATGAGGGCGACCCGCTCGATCGCCACCGCCGCCTGGTCGCACAGGGCATCGACCAGGCGCCGCGTCTCGGCGGACAGCGCCCGTCCGGGCGCCTCGCTCTCGATACCGATCACGGCGACCGGACCGGAAGCGGTCCTCAGCGGCAGGAACAGGCGCTCGGCCCCGGGGAGCGTGTCGGCTCCCCGTCCGGCGGGGCGGCCATGGTCCCACGACCATTGCGCCGCCGCGCGTTCCGCGTCGGTCAGCCGGTCGTCGGGCGGATAGCCGGAGCGGATCGACAGCGACCCCACGCCGTCGGGCAGCAGGATCACCACCTTGACCTTCAGCATGGCGGCGAGCTGATGGGCGACCGCCCAGAGCAGATCGTCGAGCGCCCGGACCCCGGCCAGTTTCCGGGCAAAGGAATAGAGGGCGGCCGCGGCGGCCTCGCGCTTCCGCGCCGTCTCCGTCAGCAGGCGGCTGCGCGCCGCGAGGCCGGAGAGCAGCACGGCGACGCCGAGGAAGACGAAGAGGGTGACGATATTGGCCGGATCCGCCACCGTGAAGGCGTAGAGCGGGGGCATGAAGAAGACGTTGAAGGCAAGGGTGGCCAGCACCGCCGTGGCGAGCGAGGGCAGCAACCCGAAGTTCAGCGCGGACGCGATCACCGCCGCGATGAAGACGAGGGAGAGCGTCGAATTGGTGTTCCTGCCGACCCCCGCGGCCAGATGGGCGGCGCCGGTCACGCCGGCCACCATCAGGGCGCTCCAGAAATAGGGCCGGGGGTCGATGGCACGGCGTTCCGTGCGCGGTGGCGCCGCCGGCTTCTCCGCGGCGAGGTCCGGCAGCACGAGGATTTCGATCGGCCCGGCGAGACGCAGCAACCGTTGCACCGGCGAGCCCGACCACAGCGCCCTCCACCGGCCGCGCCGCGACCGGCCGATGACGATGCGCGTCACATTGCGTTCGGCCGCGGCGGCGATCAGGGTCTCGGCCACGTCGGCGCCGGGAATCGACAGGGCGTCCGCGCCGAGCTGTTCCGCCAGGCGCAGGGTATCGGCGAGCCGGTCGCGGGCGGCGTCGTTCGGATGTTCGCTGCCGGGCGTCTCGACGTGGACGGCGAACCAGCGGGCGTGCAGCCGTTCGGCGATGCGGGCCGCCGTGCGCACCAGTCGGGCCGAGGACGGACCAGGGCCGACACAGACCAGGAGACGTTCGCCGACCGGCCAGGGGCCGCTGATGGCATGGGCACGCATGTAGTGGACCATCTGGTCGTCGACCCGTGCCGCGGCCTGGCGCAACGCGAGCTCGCGCAGCGCGGTCAGATTGCCCGGCGAGAAGAAATGGCGCACCGCCCGGCTCGCCTGATCGCCCAGATAGACCTTGCCCTCGCGCAGTCTCTTCAGGAGATCCTCGGGCGTCAGGTCGATCAGCTCGATCTGGTCGGCCGCCTCGAGGACATTGTCCGGCAAGGTTTCGCGCACCCGGATCCGCGTGATCTGGGCGATCACGTCGTTCAGGCTCTCCAGGTGCTGGATGTTGACCGTCGTGTAGACGTCGATGCCCGCCGCGATCAGTTCCCGGACGTCCTGGTAACGCTTGGGATGGCGCGAGCCGTGCACATTGGTATGGGCGAGCTCGTCCACGAGGACGAGTTGCGGGCGGCGCGCCAGCACGGCATCCAGGTCCATTTCCTCCATGACGCGACCGCGGTAGTCGACCCGGCGGCGCGGGACGACCTCGAGGTCGGCGAGTTGGGCCTGGGTTTCGCGTCGCCCGTGGGTCTCGACCACGCCGACCACGACGTCGACGCCGTCGCGGCGGCGGGCATGGCCCGCCTCGAGCATGGCGTAGGTCTTGCCGACGCCCGGCGCGGCGCCGAGGAAGACTTTCAGCTTGCCGCGCCGCTCGGCCGCCGCCTCGGCCAGCAGGGCTTCGGGGGCCGGGCGGGCGTCTTCGTCCTGCAAGATGGACTCCCGAAATCAGGGCGCCATCTTATCAAGGGCCAGATTGAGTTCCAGCACGTTGACGCGGGCCTCGCCGAGGAAGCCGAACTGTCGCGGCCGGATATGGCCGGCGATCAGGCCGTGCACCTCGGCCGGGCCCAAACCGCGCGCGCGGGCCACCCGGTCGGCCTGGAAATAGGCGGCCGCCGGCGAGATGTCGGGGTCGAGGCCCGAGCCGGAGGCCGTGACCAGATCGACCGGAACCGGGCCGTCCGCGTCGGCGCGGGCGGCGGCGACGCCCTGCCGCACCCTGTCCAACAATACTTTCGAGGTCGGTCCCAGGTTGGAGCCCGAGGCGGCGGCGGCATCCCAGCCTTCCGCGCCCGCGGCCGACGGCCTGGCATGGAAATAGCCGTCGCCGGCAAAGCCCTGGCCGATCAGGCGCGAGCCGATGATCCGGCCCTGGGCATCCATTGCCAGGCTGCCATGCGCCTGATCGGGAAAGACGGCCCCGGCAAGACCGGTGACCAGCGCGGGATAGAGGCCGCCGGTGATCGCGGTCAGCGCCGCGACCAGCACGAGGGCGGGCCTAAGGATCGAGAGCATGAGAATCTCCTTGCTCAGGCGAGGCCGAGGGCGGCGACGACGAGATCGATCGCCTTGATGCCGGCGAAGGGCAGCAGGACGCCGCCGAACCCGTAGATCGCGAGATTGCGGCGCAGCAGGCCGGCGGCCCCGACCGCCCGGTAGCGCACGCCCCGAAGCGCCAAAGGGATCAGCGCCACGATGATCAGCGCATTGAAGACGATGGCCGAAAGGACGGCGCTTGCCGGCGTGGCCAGGCCCATGACGTTGAGGGCGCCGAGCTGCGGATAGGTCGCCGCGAAAATTGCGGGGATGATGGCGAAATATTTGGCGACGTCGTTGGCGATCGAGAATGTGGTCAGGCTGCCGCGCGTCATCAGCATCTGTTTGCCGATGCCGACGATCTCGATCAGCTTCGTCGGATCGCTGTCGAGGTCGACCATGTTGCCGGCCTCGCGCGCGGCCTGGGTGCCGGTGTTCATGGCGACGCCGACATCGGCCTGGGCGAGGGCGGGGGCATCGTTGGTGCCGTCGCCGCACATGGCGACCAGACGGCCCTGGGCCTGCTCCCGGCGGATCAGGTCCAGCTTGTTCTCCGGCGTCGCCTGGGCGAGGAAATCGTCCACGCCCGCCTCGGCCGCGATCGCGGCGGCGGTCAGGGCATTGTCGCCGGTGATCATCACGGTACGGATGCCCATGGCGCGGAGTTCGGCGAAACGCTCGCGGATGCCCCCCTTCACCACGTCCTTCAGGTGGATGACGCCGAGAAGCCTGCGGTTCCGGACCACGCCCAGCGGCGTGCCGCCCGTGCGCGCGATCCGTTCGACCGCGACCGACCAGTCCCTCGGAATCGCGGTGCCGTCGACCAGGGCCTCGATGGCGTCTATGGCGCCCTTTCGGATGGCGACGTCGCCGTGGTCGACGCCGCTCATGCGGGTCTGCGCGGTGAAGGGGACGAAGCGGGCATTCAGTTCGCTCATTTCGTGAGCGCGTATGCCGTATTTCTCCTTGGCCAGGACCACGATCGAGCGTCCCTCCGGCGTCTCGTCGCGCAGCGAGGCGAGTTGGGCGGCGGATGCGAGGTCGAACAGGTCGATCCCCGGCATGGCGATGAATTCGGTCGCCACCCGGTTGCCGAGGGTGATCGTCCCCGTCTTGTCGAGAAGCAGGGTGTCGACGTCGCCCGCGGCCTCGACCGCGCGGCCCGAGGTGGCGAGTACGTTGAAGCGGATCAGCCTGTCCATGCCCGCGATGCCGATGGCGGACAGCAGGCCGCCGATCGTGGTCGGGATCAGGGTGATGAAGAGCGCGGCGAGCAGCACGATCGGAACGGAGCCGCCGGCATGGCGGGCGAAAGGCTCGATCGTCGCGGTGGCGATCACGAAGATGAGGGTGAGACCGGCAAGAAGGATCGAGAGCGCCACCTCGTTCGGCGTCTTCTGCCGCCGCGCGCCTTCGACGAGAGCGATCATGCGGTCGAGGAAGGTGTTGCCGGCGGCCGCCGTGATGCGCACCGTGATCCGGTCGGAGATGACGCGGGTGCCGCCGGTGACGGCGGAGCGGTCGCCGCCGGACTCGCGGATCACGGGAGCGGATTCGCCGGTGATCGCGCTCTCGTCGACCGAGGCGATGCCCTCGATCACCTCGCCGTCGGAGGGGATGATGTCGCCCGCCTCGACCAGCACCAGGTCCCCGGCGCGCAGCGTCGTGCCCGGCACCTGTTCGACCGAGCCGTCGTCGCCGAGCCGCCTGGCGACGGTCTCGGCGCGAGTCCGGCGGAGCGAGGCCGCCTGTGCCTTGCCGCGTCCCTCCGCGACTGCCTCGGCGAAATTGGCGAACAATACCGTGAACCAGAGCCAGGCGGCGATCTGACCGCTGAACCCGGCGTCGCCGCCGTCGGCAAGATCCCGCAGGAAGACCACGGTAACCAGCGCCGAAACGATCTCCACCGTGAAGATCACGGGGTTGCGGATCAGCGTGCGCGGATCGAGCTTGCGGATGCTGTCGCCAAGCGCCCGTGCCATGAAGCCGGCGCCCGGCATGGCGCGGCCACGGTCGTCATGTGCAATGGACATGAAGGTTTCCTCAGAAGGTCTGGCCGGCCGCGAGGGCGAAATGTTCGACCACAGGGCCGAGGGCAAGGGCCGGCATGAATTCAAGCCCGCCGACGACCAGGATCACGCCGACCAGCAGGCCGACGAAAAGGGGCGTATGAGTGGGCAGACTGCCGGCCGAAGGGGGCAGGCGTTTCTTCGCGACGAGGGCGCCGGCGACGCCGAGCATCGGCACGATCATCAGGAAGCGGCCGATCAGCATGGTCAGGCCCAGCGTCAGGTTGAAGAACGGCGTATTGGCATTGAGCCCCGCGAAAGCCGAGCCGTTGTTGGCGCCGGCCGACGTATAGGCATAGAGGATCTCGGAAAAGCCGTGGGGACCGGCGTTGGCGAGGCTCGCCCGCGCCTCGGGCAGGATCGCGGCGACCGCCGTGAAGCCCAGCATGGCGAGCGGCAGGACGAGGAGCGCCAGGAAGGCCAGGCGGACCTCGCGGCTCTCGATCTTCTTGCCGAGATATTCGGGCGTGCGGCCGACCATCTGCCCGGCGATGAAGACCGCCAGCACGACGAAGAGCAGCATGCCGTAGAGGCCGGCGCCGACACCGCCCACGATGATTTCGCCGAGCTGCATGTTGATCAGGGGCACGAGGCCGCCGAGCGGCGTGAAACTCGAATGCATCGCGTTGACGGCACCGCAGGAAGCGCCGGTGGTCGCCGTCGCGAAGAGCGCGGAATTGGCGATGCCGAAGCGGACTTCCTTGCCCTCCATGTTGCCGCCGTCGACGCCCAGGGCGGTGATCAGCGGATTACCACTCGCTTCGGCGCCATAGGCGATGGCGACGCCGGCAAGGAACATCACGCCCATCGCGGACAGGATGGCCCACCCCTGACGTTCGTCCTTCACCATGCGCCCGAAGGTATTGGTGAGGCCGGCGCCGATCGCGAAGATCGCCACCATCTGCAGGAGATTGGAGAGCGGGGTCGGGTTCTCGTAGGGATGGGCGGCGTTGGCGTTGAAGAAGCCGCCGCCATTGGTGCCCAGCATCTTGATCGCGACCTGCGAGGCCACCGGCCCCTGGGCGATCGTCTGCCGCGTCCCTTCGACCGTGGTCGCGGAGACATAGGGATCGAGATTCTGCGGCACGCCCTGCCATACCAGGACGAGGGCGAGAACGATGGCCATCGGCAGCAGGAGATGGAGGGTGCAACGCGTCAGGTCTACCCAGAAGGAGCCGAGGGTCTTCGCCGTGGCGCGCGAGAAGGCGCGGATGAAGGCGATGGCGAGGACGATGCCCGTCGCCGCCGAGGTGAAGTTGTGCACGGTGAGGCCGACCATCTGGCTGAAATAGCTCATGGTCGTCTCGCCGCCGTAAGCCTGCCAATTGGTATTGGTGGTGAAGCTGACGGCCGTGTTGAAGGCGAGATCGGGCGGCAGGCCCGGCAGGCCCTGGCGGTTGAAGGGAAGCATGTCCTGGCATCGCAGGACGACATAGGTGATCAGCAGGCCCGCCAGGTTGAAGGCCAGCATGGACAGGGCATAGGCGATCCAGCCCTGTTCCTGTTTCGCCGAAATGCCGGCGGCGCGAAAGAGCACGCGTTCAACCGGGCCGAGGACGGGGGAAAGGAAGACGCGCTCGCCCGAGAAGAGACGGGCCATGTACCCCCCGAGGGGGCGCACGAGGACAAGCACGAGGGCGCAGAAGACGGCGATCTGCAGCCAGCCGTTCGCGGTCATGTCAGAATCTCTCCGGCCTGATCAGCGCGACCGCGAGATAGACGAGGAGAAAGGCGGCCACGCCGCCGCCGAGGAGGAGGTCGATGGTCATGACGCCTCTCACAGCCCGTCGCAGGCGACGGCATAGGCGGCACAGGCACCGAAGAAGGCGCAGGTGGCCGCGATCAGAATGAAATCCACGGGGGGACCTCCATGAGAAAGAGGTCGTCAACATCACCCCACTGAACCTAAAGGCGCGCTGGCAAAATTCGGGTGGGTGCCTTTGCCCGCGATGGTCTTTTTCGGTCGATGGGGAGTTCCGTGGTCATCGAGGCGTCGGGCGACGCCACGGCCGCCGGAAACGCTTTCAGGCCCCCAGCGATGAAAATCACGGAGGAACGGAAGGAAGCCGCGCGGAGTTTTCACCCGGCGACCTTCCCCGCCATGATCGAACACGGTTGAACACCCCCCCGAACGGTGGGGCGGTTCGTTTCGCGGGTTGCGCTATACTCTCCGACAAAGAACAAGACGAGGGAGGCATGTCATGTCGGGAGAGAGCCCGCGTCATCCGATGGACCATTTTCCGGTCCGGCCGCTGCAGTTCGATGTCGACGGCCTGGCGGGGGCCGATCCGGTATGGAGCCGATCCTGCCCCGAATTCTCCATGTTTCTCAACGCGCTCGGCATCCATGTGCCCTATTTCGAGCGCTATCTGGTGCGGGTGCTGGGGCGGGCCAAGGCCTTGGTCGACGATCCCGAACTGCGCGAGGCGATGTCGGGCATCATCGGTCAGGAAGCCCATCACGCGAAGAACTTCATCGCCTACAACAGGTTCCTGGCCGCCACCTATCCCCGGGTAGCGGATTTCGATGCCGAGGCGCGCGATTTTTTCATGGCCCGCCTGAAGACGGATTCGCCGCGCCGTCAGGCCGCCTTCACCGCCGGCTACGAGACTTTCACCTTCCTCGCCGGCATGGTCGTGCTGGACAATTACGACAGATGGTTCTCGGATTCCGATCCGACCATCAAGGCCATGTGGGTCTGGCACCAGGTCGAGGAGGTCGAGCACGGCGCGGTCGCCTTCGACGTCTACAAGAAGCTCTACGGTAAGCACGAGTGGTACCGCAAATACATGGTGCTGGTCGCCCTGAAGCACATCGCGGGCGAGACCCTGCGCGCCTATTTCCACATGGCCAGGCAGAGCGGCTATCTGCGCAATCCGTGGCGGGCCCTGAAGACGGTGAAATTCGTCACCGGCACCTTGCTGCACATGCTGTGGCTGGCGAAGCCCGTGATGTCCAGGCGGTATCACCCGCGCAATCACCCGCTGGTCACCGACCGGCAGAACCCGATCGCGGTCGCCTGGCGCAAGTTCGAGGGCAACGGCGGCGACGTCCTCGCCATCGACCGCGAGAAGATGGACCTCATCCTGCGGGCCAACTAAGGCCTGCCGCCCAAGCGGCGGGAAGAAGGCCGCGACAGTCGGGCCCGCGGATCGCCCCGATCAGACCACCACGTCCTGGGCGTCCTGGACGCCGACGCCGAAGACGCGTTTGTAGCGCGCCACTTCGGCGGCGGGGCCCATGGCCTTGTTGGGATTGTCGGACAGTTTCACCGTCGGCCGGCCGTCGGCCGAAGCCGCCTTGCACACCAGGCTGAAGGGCGCCAGTTCGTCGCCGGGCACGAGGCCCCGGAAGTCGTTGGTCAAGAGCGTGCCCCAGCCGAACGAGACCTTCACCCGGTCGTGGAAGCGGCGGTGCAGGTCCTCGATCGTGTCGATGTCCAGCCCGTCCGAAAAGATCACCAGTTTCCGTCGCGGGTCCTCGCCGCGCGATTGCCACCAGCGGATCGCCGTCTCCGCCCCCGTCGCCGGATCGCCCGAATCGATGCGGATGCCGGTCCAGGCCGACAGCCAGTCGGGGGCATGCTCCAGGAACCCTTCGGTGCCATAGGTATCGGGCAGGATGATGCGCAGATTGCCGTCGTGCTCCTCCTGCCAGTCGGCCAGCACGTCATAGGGGGCGCGGGCGAGCGCGGCGTCGTCGCCGGCGAGCGCCGCATAGACCATGGGCAGTTCATGGGCGTTGGTGCCGATCGCCTCGATGTCGCGGCGCATGGCGATCAGGCAGTTCGAGGTGCCGGTGAAGGCGCCTTCCAGCCCCTCGATCATGGCCTGCACGGCCCAGTCCTGCCACAGGAAGCTGTGGCGCCGCCTGGTGCCGAAATCGGCGATGCGCAGGCCGTCGAGGCGTTGCAGGCGCTCGATCTTCTGCCACAGTTTGGTCGTCGCGCGGGCGTAGAGCACATGCAACTCGAAGCGTTTCAGGCGGCGCAGCACGGCGCGCCCGCGCAATTCCATCAGGACGGCCAGCGCCGGCACCTCCCACAGCATGACTTCCGGCCAGGTGCCCTCGAAGGTCAGCTCATATTGTCCGTCGCGCTTCTCGAGGTGATAGGGCGGCAGGCGCAGGGCCTCGAACCATTCCATGAAGTCGGGGCGGAACATCTGGCGCTTGCCGTAGAAGGTGTTGCCGCGCAGCCAGGTGCTCTCACCCCGGCTGAGGCTGAGGCTCCGGATGTGATCGAGCTGTTCGCGCAATTCGCCCTCGTCGATCAGATCCGCCAGGGGCACGGCGGTGGAGCGGTTGTAGAGGCTGAACACCACCCGCGTGTCGGGCTTGTTGCGGAACACCGACTGGCACATCAGCAGTTTGTAGAAATCGGTGTCGATCAGGGAGCGGACGACCGGATCGATCTTCCACTTGTGGTTCCAGACCCGTGTCGCGATGTCGATCATGTCGGGGTTCCTGGCATGTCAGGGCTCCAGCATGACGCCGGCGGCCAGCATTTTCTCCCGCGCGGCGGCCAGGCTGCCGTCGAGATCGATCGCCCGGCAGGCCCCTTCCAGCACCGTCACGGAAAAGCCGAGACGCACCGCATCCAGCGCCGACCAGGCGACGCAGAAATCGGTGGCGAGGCCGGCGAAGGTCACGGTGTCGACCCCGCGCGAGCGCAGATAGCCTTCGAGCCCCGTCGGCGTCGTCCGGTCGTTTTCGAAGAATGCGGAATAGCTGTCGATGGCGGGGCGAAAGCCCTTGCGCACCACCAGATGGGCGCGCCCGGTATCGAGATCGGGATGGAAGGCGGCACCCGGCGTGTCCTGCACGCAATGCACGGGCCACATCACCTGCGGGCCATAGGGCATGGGCTTCACCGAGAAGGGTTCGGCGTCCGGATGGTTGGCGGCGAAGGAGGCGTGATCGGACGGGTGCCAGTCCTGGGTCAGGACGACGACGGGAAAAGACGCCATCAGCGCATTCACCCGCGGCACCACCGTGTCGCCGCCGGCGACCGCCAGGGCCCCGCCGGGGCAGAAATCGTTCTGAACGTCGATCGCGACCAGCGCGCCGGTCGTTTCCATGGTCTTCTCCCTCCCGTCGCTTTCCTATCGGTAAGGACGGGGAGGGACCGGGTCAATGGGAACGCGCGTCGCGGGGGCGATCGGTCAAGGCGGCGAAGCCTGGCGCGGCCCGCCGCCCGCCGCGAACGACCGGCGTGGGCATGCGGGTCGCGATGCCTTGACGGGCCGTGGTAAGGTTCGCGCGCTGGCCACTTTCGACCGGAAGCATTCCAAGGGGTCCGGGAAATGGCCATGCCGTTGGGGGGGCTAGGCTGGAACCGTTCCGTATGACTCAGAAACTTTGCTTTATCGGCAATTCACATCTCGCCGCTTTGAAGAGGGGCTGGGACGGCATGGCGGCCGATTATCCCGACGTGGACATCACCATGTTCATCGGCCTGGGCCATCGATACGAACATGCCTATCTCGAGGGACATTTCATCAAGACGCAGTTTGGAGAACTGCTCGACACTTTCGTGCGCCACAGCGGGGGGCGGGATTCCATCGACCTGACCGCCTATGACCGCTTCGTGGTCGTCGGTCTCGGCTTCGACATCGTGCTGCTGACACGGATCTACGATCGGTACCGCACCGTCATGAACAACGGGCCGGCGAAAAAGGAAGTCCCCTTCGTGTCGCTGGACGTCCTGGCGCAGATGGTGATCGCCGACCTCCGCGAACATTCGCTGGCGCTGCGGCTGGCCAGCATGGTCAAGACGGTGGTGTCGGATCCGGTCCATCTCTGCTGGGTCCCGCTGAAGCGCAAGGCCGCGCTCCGGATCAGCACGAAGAAGAAGCTGGCCATCGCCAAGGGTCTGGCCGCCATTCGGCGGAACGGCGACGAAGACCTGGTGCGGGTCGTGATGGAGCGCATCAGGGTCTTGCTGCGGCCGGAGGGGATCCTGCTGATCGAACAGCCGGAAGAGACCGTCGCCGACCGCATCTTCACCCGCGAGGAACTTTCCCAGGCCGCGCATATCGGGCCGGACGATCCGCACATAAGGGAGCGGCTTGACGATATCGGCCACATGAACCCGTTCTTCGGCCGGATCATGATGAACCGCATCATGGAAACAGTGGCCCCCGGGGCCCGCGTGGCGACAGCCGCGGCGATCGACTCGGCGGCCGAGATCGAAGCCGCCCGCGCGCAGATGGAAGTGCAGTCGGAAAAGCGCAGGCAGGCGCCCCGGTCCAAGCAGGCATCGGCGACACCGCGCCGACGTCCCTGGCATCGCCCCCTGGTCAAATGGGGAAAGCGGATCCTCGGCGCCGGGCGGAAGAAAAAGGGAGAATCCTGAGGATCGCGAGAGGCGCGAGGCGCCCGGGAAACGTTCCCGTTGGCAATCTCAGGCGACGTTCCGTTGCTGGGGAAATCCCGGGCGACGTTCCGTCGCTGGTGCCGGCGGTCAGAATTGAACTGACGACCTACTGATTACGAATCAGTTGCTCTACCCCTGAGCTACGCCGGCAGGCAGGGAGTCTCGAAGGCGCCTGCTATAGCCAAGATGGGCGCGCTTCGCAAGTCCGGCGTGGCCTTCGCGACGGGGATGCGGGCCGGTTGCTGCGGCGCACGCGAATCGCTAGGTTGCTCGCCATGACCGACACCGTCCTCCTCGCCGTCGAAGGCGCCCGCGCCACCATCACCCTCAACCGGCCGGAGCGCCACAATGCGCTCGAGAAGGCGGATCTCGAATTGTTCGGCGCCCATCTGGACGCCGTCGCGGCCGATCCCGCGATCCGGGTGCTGGTGCTTTCGGGCGGCACGGCGAAGAGCTTCTGCTCCGGCGTCTCGATCAACGACCTCGCCGGCGGCACCCAGCGCGAAGGCGCGCTCGAAGGCCTGGTCGACAAGCTGGAAGCGATGAAGATCCCGGTCATCGCGGCCCTGAACGGCGGCATCTTCGGCGGCGCCGTCGAAATCGCCCTGGTGGCGGATTTCAGGATCGGCGTCGAGGGCATGAAGATGTTCGTGCCGCCCGCGCGCCTCGGTATCCACTACCCGGTCAAGGGCCTGACCCGCATGATCGAATGCCTGGGGCTTTCGGTGGCCAAGCGCCTCGTCCTCTCGGTCGAGGAACTGGCGGGCCCGCAGCTGGTCGAGGTCGGCTTCCTCGACCGGATGGTGAAGCGCGAGGATCTGGACGCCGAGGTCGAGGCGCTGGCGCTGCGCATCGCCGGCCTCGCGCCGCTCGCCATCCAGGGCATGAAGCAGGCGCTGAACGGCATCGCGCGGGGCACGCTGGATGCCGAGGCCACGGCCACCCGCATCGCCGCCTGCTGGGCCTCCGCCGATCATCAGGAAGGCCTGAAGGCCTTCGCCGAGAAGCGCAAGGCGGTCTTCGAGGGGCGGTAATAGGGACATCGTCGTCCCGGCGCAGGCCGGGATCTCACGACGAGAAGGCACTCATCCGTCGAAAGGCCCCGGCCTTCGCCGGGGCGACGACGATGAGAAGTCAGCGCAGCGCCATCAGGCCGCGATAGACCACGATCGTCGAGCGCACCATGCGGGCGACCGTCCAGGTGTCGGCGACATGGGCTCGGGCATGGCCCGCCAGCGCCTGGCGGGCCGTGGCGTCGAGGGCGAGGGCGTCGCCCAGTGCCCGGGCCAGGGCATCGACGTCGCCGGGCGGCACCAGGAGGCCGGTTTCGCCGGGGATCACGGTCTCGCGGAAACCGCCGTGGTCGGTCACCACCACGGGCTTGCCCATGGCCTGGCCTTCCACAGGGATGCGGCCGAAGGCCTCCGGTTCGAGCGAGGGCGCGACCACCACGTCGGCCAGCATGTAGGCCGCCGCCATGTCGCGGCAATGGCCGACGATGCGCACCACCCCGCCGAGATCGAGACGGGTCACCGTTTCCTCGACTTCGCGCGCGTATTTGCGCCGGCCCTGGTCGTCGCCGACGATGAAGCAGACGATGTCGCGCCGCCCCAGTTTGGCCAGCGCCTCGAGCAGGAACAATTGCCCCTTCCAGCGGGTCAGGCGGCCGGGCATCAGGATGACGCGGGGACCGTCCGGCAGGCGCCAGTTTCGGGCGACGGCGATCACCCGTTCGGGGCTGACGCGGCTCGGATCGAACAGGTCGATGTCGATGCCGCGCGGAATGGTGACCAGCCGGTTCACGGCGCGGGGATAGCGTTCGCGCACATGTTCGGCGATGAAATGGGAATTGGCGATCACCACGTCGCCCGAGGCCATGATGGCGTTGTAGCGCCGCTTGCCCGGAAAATTCTCGTTGTAGGTGCCGGCATAGGTGGTGACGAAGGGCAGGCCGGCGTTCCGCGCCGCCATGCGCGCGCTCCAGGCCGGCGCGCGCGAACGGGCGTGGACCAGTTCGATGCCGTGGGCGTCGATCGCTTCGGCCAAACGCCGGGCGTTCGCGCGGATGCGAAGCGGGTTCTTGGTCGCCAGCGGCAGGGTGATGTGCCTGGCGCCCACCCGTTCGAGGTCGTGCACCATGCGCCCGCCCTCCGAGGCGACGAAGGTCTCGACCCCGGCGGCGGTCAGGCCGGCGGCGACATCGACCGCCGTCCGTTCGACCCCGCCCGCGCCCAGCGCCGGCAGGACCTGCAGCACGCGCGGCACGCGCCCCAGTGTCGGTGGCGGCACGCCGTCGCCGTCGTCCGCCGCCGTGGCATCCCCGCCCATGCCGGTATATGTATCGCTCATGAAGACCGCCGAAACCCCATCCACCATCGCCCCTTCGCGTCTGCCGCGAGACGGGCGTCCTTCGATCGCCTATCACACAAGCGGCGGGAAATCACCCGGTGTACTGTTCCTTGGTGGTTTCAAGTCCGACATGACGGGGACCAAGGCGACGGCCCTCGACGCCTTCTGCCGGCGCGCGGGGCGTGCCTTCACCCGTTTCGACTATTCGGGCCACGGCGCGTCCGGGGGCCGGTTCGCGGACGGCACCATCGGGCAATGGCTGGGCGACGCGCTCGCCGTCTTCGATCAGGTGACCCGGGGGCCGCAGGTCGTGGTCGGCTCCTCCATGGGCGGGTGGATCGCCGCCCTGCTGACGCTCGCCCGGCCGGACCGGGTGGCGGGCCTCGTCACCCTGGCGGCCGCGCCCGATTTCACCAGCCGCCTGATCGAGGCGCGCCTGACCGACGCCGACCGTGCCGCCCTCGCCCGCGACGGCTTCATCGTCGATCTCTCGGACTACGATCCGGACGGCTATGAGATCACCCGCGGCCTGATCGAGGAGGGGCGCGGGCATCTGATCCTCGGCCGGGGCGCGGTGGCGATCCGCTGTCCCCTGCGCATGATCCACGGCGACCGCGACACGGACGTGCCCTGGGCGCTGTCGGCGGAACTGCTCGGCGCGGTGGAATCGGCGGATGCCACCCTGACCCTGGTCAAGGGCGCGGATCACCGCCTGTCGTCGCCGGCCGACATCGCCCGCATGGAAGCCGCCATCGCCGAACTGGCGGGCTGACGCGCGACGGCGCCATTCCCCTCGGCGCGGGTGCGCGCTATACCCTGTTCACCATGTCCGCACTTCTCTCCTTCTTCATACCGCTCGCCTTCGTCGCGCTGGTCGTCATCCTGGTCCTCGGGGTGCTGACGCTGCTGCGCGGCGGGCCGGATCGCCGTTTCTCCAACAAGCTGATGCAGATGCGCGTGCTGGTGCAGGGCATCGCCCTGATCCTGCTCCTGCTCGCGCTGTGGCTGATGGGGCGCTGACATGGTGAAGCTGGACAAGATCTACACGCGCGGCGGCGACAAGGGCCTGACCTCCCTGGTCGACGGCAGCCGCGTCGCCAAGCACGCCGATCGCGTCGCCGCCTATGGCGATGTCGACGAATTGAATGCGGTGATCGGCCTGATCCGGCTGGAGACGGCCGATCTGGCGGAAGTCGACGCCATGCTCAGCCGGATCCAGAACGATCTCTTCGATCTCGGCGCCGATCTCGCGACCCCCGACGGCATCGAGGGCGCGTTGCGCATCGTCGATGCCCAGGTCGCCCGCCTCGAGGCGGAGATCGACGTGATGAACGCCGAGATCCCGCCGCTTCGTTCCTTCATCCTGCCGGGCGGCTCCCGGGCGGCCGCCCATGCCCATCTGGCGCGCACGGTGGCGCGGCGCGCGGAGCGCGGCATCAGCGCCCTGGCCGCGGTCGAGGCGATCAACATGGCGGCGCTGCGCTATGTGAACCGCCTGTCGGACCATCTCTTCGTCCTCGGCCGCCACCTGAACGACAGGGGCGCCGCCGACGTGCTCTGGGTTCCCGGCGCCAACCGCTGATCGCCAAAGCCTGCGACCTGGAGTCGCTTCGACTTGCCAAAGGGGAATTCCCTGCCACTATGGCCCGCTGCGGGGGCCCAAAGGCCCCGGGAGCGGCCGGCCAGGGTCGTTGGAGCGCGCTTTTCGGCGCTTTTTGCGGTTCGTTGACAGAGCCGGCTCCAATTTCTATGGTGCGGCGCGGCAAAGGGGTGTCGGGTCTGTTGCGGACCCGGGCGCCCCGGCACTTCTCCCGGGCCTGGTGGTCCTGGTATCGAACAGTTCCCAATAAACAGGGCGGAGCAAAAATCCCATGAAGGTCCTGGTGCCCGTGAAGCGGGTGGTCGACTACAACGTCAAGATCCGCGTGAAGGCGGACAATACCGGCGTCGACCTCGCCAACGTGAAGATGTCGATGAACCCCTTCGACGAAATCTCGGTCGAAGAGGCGATCCGCCTCAAGGAAGCGGGCAAGGCGACGGAAGTCGTGGTGGTCTCCATCGGCCCCGCCCAGGCGGCCGAAACGATCCGCACCGCGCTCGCCATGGGCGCCGACCGCGGCATCCTGATCAAGACGGACGAAGAGGTTCAGCCCCTCGCCGTCGCCAAGCTGCTGAAGGGCGTGGTCGACGAGGAGCAGCCGGGGCTGGTGATCGTCGGCAAGCAGGCGATCGACGACGACAGCAACCAGACCGGCCAGATGCTCTCGGCGCTGCTGGGCTGGGGCCAGGCGACCTTCGCCTCGAAGGTCGTGATCGGCGACGGTTCTGCGGAAGTGACCCGCGAAGTCGACGGCGGTCTCGAGACCCTGTCGCTGAAGCTGCCGGCCATCGTGACCTCGGACCTGCGTCTGAACGAGCCGCGCTATGCCTCGCTGCCGAACATCATGAAGGCGAAGAAGAAGCCGCTGGCCGAAAAGGCCCCGGCCGACTACGGCGTCGATATCGCGCCGCGCCTGAAGACCCTGAAGGTCGAAGAGCCGCCGAAGCGCAGCGCGGGCATCAAGGTGCCGGACGTCGCGACCCTCGTCGAGAAGCTGAAGACCGAAGCGGGAGTGCTCTGATCATGGCGATCCTCGTCCTTGCCGAGAACGATTCGACCGGCGTGAAGCCGGCCACCCTGAACGCCGTCGCCGCCGCCAAGGAAATCGGCGGTGACATCCATGTCCTGGTCGCCGGTGGCGGCGCCGACGAAGCCGCGAAGATCGACGATGTCGCCAAGGTGCTGTCGGCCGACGACGCGGCCTATGCCAACCGCCTGGCGGAGCCGCTGGCGGCCCTGATCGTCTCGATCGCGGGCGGTTACGACTATATCGTCGCGCCGGCCACCACCTCGGGCAAGAACGTCATGCCGCGCGTCGCCGCGCTGCTCGACGTCGCCCAGATCTCGGACATCGTGAAGGTCGTCTCGGGCGATACCTTCGTGCGTCCGATCTATGCCGGCAACGCGCTGGCGACCGTGCAGTCGTCGGATGCGAAGAAGGTCATCACCGTCCGCACCACCGCCTTCCCGGCGGTCGGCATGTCCGGCTCCGCGCCGGTCGAGGCGGTCGCCGCCGCCGGCGATCCGGGCCTGTCCAGCTTCGTCGGCGCCGAGCTGTCGAAGTCGGAGCGTCCGGAGCTGACCTCGGCCCGCGTCGTCGTCTCGGGCGGCCGCGGCATGCAGTCGGGCGACAATTTCCACCTCCTCGACAAGATCGCGGACAAGCTGGGCGCCGCCGTCGGCGCCTCGCGCGCGGCGGTCGACGCCGGTTTCGTGCCGAACGACTATCAGGTCGGCCAGACTGGTAAGATCGTGGCGCCGGAGCTCTACATCGCCGTCGGTATCTCGGGTGCCATCCAGCACCTCGCCGGCATGAAGGACTCGAAGGTCATCGTCGCGATCAACAAGGACGAAGAGGCGCCGATCTTCCAGGTCGCCGACTACGGTCTGGTGGCGGACCTGTTCAAGGCCCTGCCGGAACTCGAAGCGGAACTGTCGAAGTAACGCGGATCATCTGCTAGGCTTATCGTAAACGCGAGCAACGGACGGGGTATCTCAATGGCGCTCAAGGCTATCGGTGTCATCGGTGCCGGCCAGATGGGCAATGGGATCGCCCACGTCTGTGCGCTCGCGGGTTACGACGTGGTCATGTCGGACATCAGCCTCGAGCGTGCCAAGGCCGCGCTCGAGGTCATTTCCGGCAATATGGACCGCCAGCTCGCCAAGGACCTGATTTCCGAGGCGGACCGTGACGCGGCCCTGAAGCGCATCGTGCCGACCGACGACCTCGGCGCCTTCCACGAGTCGGATCTCGTGATCGAGGCGGCTTCGGAGAACGAGACGGTGAAGAAGCAGATCTTCACCACCCTCTGCCCCAAGCTGAAGGAAAGCGCCCTGATCGCGAGCAACACCTCGTCGATCTCCATCACCCGCCTCGCGGCCATCACCGACCGGCCGGAGCATTTCATGGGTGTCCACTTCATGAACCCGGTGCCGGTCATGAAGCTGGTCGAACTGATCCGGGGCATCGCCACGGACGAGGGCACCTATCAGGTCATCCGGGAATTCGCCGTCAACATCGGCAAGACGCCGACCGCGGCCGAGGATTTCCCCGCCTTCATCGTCAACCGCATCCTGCTGCCGATGATCAACGAGGCGGTCTATACGCTCTACGAGGGTGTCGGCTCGGTCGAGGCGATCGACACCGCCATGCGTCTCGGCGCCAATCATCCGATGGGCCCCCTGCAGCTCGCCGACTTCATCGGTCTCGACACCTGCCTCGCCATCATGCAGGTGCTGCACGAGGGCCTGGCGGATTCGAAATACCGGCCCTGCCCGCTGCTGGTGAAATATGTCGAGGCCGGCTGGCTCGGCCGCAAGACCAAGCGCGGCTTCTACGACTATCGCGGCGACGCGCCGGTTCCGACCCGCTGATATCGAACGCCTTCCAGGTCCGTTGTGAACAGCCCTGGCTGACGGTCCGTCTGCCGGGGCCTTGTCGCGTGGCGAGCTGGGCGCCGCACAGGCCCGGCTTCCAGACCGTCGATCGCGTGGTCTGGCGCGAGGTGCGCAATGCCGATCTCGGGCCCGACGTCGACGCCCTGGCCCTGCTGCGCGACGGGCTTGCCGCCATCGGCGCGCTCGATGCCGTCGCCATGATGACGTCGCGCGACATCCGCCGCCATTTCACGGGCACCGCTTGGGTCGGGAACGTGACCGCCACCTGCCTCGCCACCGTCGGCCTCACCAATGGCGAGACGGTCGGGCGGCGACGGCCCGGCCGGCCCGGTCCCCTCGGCACGGTCAACCTGCTGGTCCATGTCGATCATGCCCTGACCGAAGCGGCGATGCTGGAGGCCATGTCCATCGCGGCGGAAGCAAGGACAATGGCCATCCTCGAAGGCGGCTATCGCCCGGATGCCGACGCCCCGCCGGTCACCGGTACCGGTACCGACTGCATCGTGATCGCCTGTCCGGCTACGGGGGAACCGTCCCCCTTCGCAGGCATGCACACCGCCATCGGCGAAGCCCTGGGCGCCGCCACTCTTGCCGCCATCCGCGCCGGCGTCGCGGACTGGCTGGCGGAACGGCGGGGGTAGCGCACCGTTACCCGTCGTCCCGGCGAAGGCCGGGACCTTTCTCGGAAACGGGCGCCTTCTCGTCATGAGGTCCCGGCCTTCGCCGGGACGACGCGGCGGATAGATGGCCATCTTCGCTGTTCAAACGAGGCACGATCCCCTCTAAGACTCGAAGAGAGAAAACGCGGGAGCTCTCATGGCGCAGGAAGGCCGTTCACCCCGTCTCGCCGTCCTGATCGACGCGGACAATGCGTCGCCCAGGATCGCGGAGGCGCTGTTCGAAACGATCGCTACCCTGGGGGAAGCCAGCGTGCGGCGGATCTATGGCGACTTCTCGTCCGGCCGCTCCAAGGGCTGGGCCGACATACTGGCGCGCCACGGCATCATCCCGCAGCAGCAGTTCGCCTATACGGTCGGCAAGAATTCGGCCGACATCGCCCTGGTGATCGACGCCATGGACCTGCTGCACAGCGGGCGCTTCGACGGCTTCTGCCTCGTCTCCTCCGACAGCGATTTCACCCGTCTCGCCGCGCGCATCCGCGAGCAGGGGGTGGATGTCTATGGTTTCGGCGAACAGAAGACGCCGGAAAGCTTCCGTCAGGCCTGCCGCCGCTTCATCTATACCGAGAACCTGCTGCCGCAGGAGGGCAAGGCGGCCAAGGCAACCGCCCAGCCGGCCGGCCATGCGGCGGATCTGCTGCGCAAGGCGCTGTCGCAGGAGGACGACGACGAGGGCTGGGTTTCGCTCAGCGCGATCGGCAAGCAATTGTCCAATCTGGCGCCCGATTTCGACCCGCGCAATTTCGGCTTCCGCAAGCTCAGCGACCTGGTGCGCAGCCTTGCCGCCTTCGAGATGGGCGAGGGGCCGGACGGCAATCTGCGCCTGCGCCTGAAGCCGGCGAAGCCGAGGGGGCGCAAGGGCAAGGGTAACCAGGAAGCCACATAAGATTAACCGATCGGTTATCGCCCTGGCACGGGACGGGACTAACGTCCGCCCCCGTCTTCTTCAGACGGAGGTTCCCATGTCCGAACGCCATGTCCTCACCCGTCGCGGCCTCGTCCTCAAGACGCCGCTCGTCGCCGGTGCCGCCGGTCTTATGGCCGCCCGCCCCTGGCGCGCCTTCGCCATGAGCGGGCGCCCGCAATTCACCCACGGCATCCAGACCGGCGACGTGATCGGCGACAAGGCCGTGCTCTGGGCCCGCGCCGACCGCCCGGCGCGCCTGATGGTCGAATGGTCGACGACCGAGAGCTTCGCCCGCTCGAGCAAGGTCATGGGCCCGGCCACCCTGGACGTCGACGATTACACCGCCCGCGTCACGGTCGACGGCCTGCCCGACGGCCAGCGGATCTTCTGGCGTGCGTCCTTCGTCGACCTGCAGGACATCAACGCCGTGTCCGAGCCGGTGACCGGCCGCTTCCGCACCCGGCCCACCGCCGGCACCGACGTCAGCTTCGCCTGGTCGGGCGATACCTGCGGCCAGGGCTGGGGCATCAATCCCGATTTCGGCGGCATGAAGATCTACGAGGAGATCCGCAAGGCCCAGCCCGATTTCTTCATCCATTCGGGCGACACCATCTATGCCGACGGCCCGATCAAGGCCGAGGTCGCGCTGCCGGACGGCACCACCTGGAGGAACGTCACCCTGGAGGGCAAGCACAAGGTGGCCGAGACGCTGGACGAGTACCGTGCCGCCTATCGTTACAATTTGATGGACGCGAACGTCCGCGCCATGAACCTCGAAGTCCCGACCTTCTTCCAGTGGGACGACCACGAGACCACCAACAACTGGTATCCGCAGGAAGTGATCGCCGCCGCCGACGAACGCTACGCGGTGAAGTCGGCGGCGCTGCTTTCCGCCCGCGCGCGCCGTGCCTTCCTCGACTATGCGCCGATCATGGGCACCGAGAGCGGCGAGGTGAAGATCCACCGCCATATCCCCTATGGCCCGATGCTCGACGTCTTCTTCCTCGACATGCGCAGCTTCCGCGGCCCCAATACCGCGAACCTGCAGGACGAGGCCTCGGACGAAACCGCGTTCCTCGGCCAGCAGCAGATCCGCTGGCTGAAGCAGCGGTTGCTGGCGTCGCGCGCGACCTGGAAGGTCATCGCGGCCGACATGCCGATCGGCCTCCAGGTGCCGGACGGCAAGACCGCCGAGGGCATCGCGCAGTGGGAAGCGGTCGCCAATGGCGACATGGGCGCGCCCAAGGGCCGCGAGCTGGAAATCGCCGGGCTCCTCGCCTTCATCAAGGCCAACGACGTGAAGAACGTGGTCTGGCTGACCGCCGACGTCCATTATACGGCGGCCCATTACTACAATCCGGAAAAGGCGAAGTTCACCGACTTCAAGCCGTTCTGGGAATTCGTCTCGGGCCCGCTGAACGCCGGAACCTTCGGCCCGAACGCGCTGGACGACACCTTCGGCCCCGAGCTGAAATATGTGAAGGCGCCGGAAGAGGGCCAGGTGAACCTGCCGCCGTCGGACGGCATGCAGTTCTTCGGCCATGTCCGGATCGACGGCAAGACCGAGGTCATGACCGTGACCCTGATGGATATCGCGGGCGACAAGCTGTGGGCGACGGATCTGACGCCCGAAGCCTGAATCCTCTCGATATCCGATACGACCGGGGCGCCGCTTCGCCATTTTTTATGGCGAGGCGGTTTCCCCCGGCCCCGTCCGCGCCATAGGATGGGCCATGCGTACCGTTTCCATGGCCTATCGGCTGCGCCGGCGCCTCCGGCCCTCCTTCTCCCTCTGGATGTCGTCGAAGCTCTGGCGCCGGCGGCTGGTGTTCTGGCTCGGCGCCGTGATCACCGGCCTCGTCTGTGTCGGTTTCGCCTATGCCGCCGAATATGCCTTCGACCTCTTCCTGCTGGCGCAGGCGGAATATTCCTGGGCCGGGCTGGTGCTCACGCCGCTCGGCTTCGGGCTCTGTGTGTTCCTCTTGCTGCGCTTCTTCCAGGGGGGCGAGGGCAGCGGCATTCCCCAGGCGATCGCCGCCCGCGCCATCGAAGCCCCGTCGCTGCGCAACCGCCTGCTGTCGCTGCGCATCGGTATCGGCAAGATCGTGCTGACCACATTGGCGCTCGGTTTCGGCGCCTCGGTCGGGCGCGAGGGGCCTTCGGTCCAGGTCGGCGCCTCGATCATGCTGACGTGCAGCCGCTTCGCCGGTCTCGGCCGGATGCGCGGCGTCATCCTGGCGGGCAGTGCCGCCGGCGTCGCCGCCGCCTTCAACACGCCGCTGGCCGGGATCATCTTCGCCATCGAGGAGATGAGCAAATCCTTCGAGAAGCGGGTCTCGACCCTGATCATGAGCGCCGTCCTGATCGCCGCCGGCGCCGCCGCCCTGATCCATGGCACCGGCTCCTACTTCGGGCGCACCAATGCCGCCCTCGTCGAATGGCAGGACTGGCTGGCGGTGCCCCTGCTGGGCGTGCTCGGCGGCATCGCCGGGGCCGGCTTCGCGCGCGGCATGATCGCCCAGGCCAAGTTGGTGCCCAAGCTGCTGCACGGCTGGATCGCGCGCCACCGGGTGCTCTTCGCCATGGGCTGCGGCCTTGCGGTCGCGCTGATCGGCTATGTCTCGGGCGCGCCGATCAACGGCACCGGCTATGACGAGGCCAAGGCGGCGCTGGACGGCACGCTGGAGGAGCCATGGCTCTTCGCCCTGGTGAAGCTGGCGGCCAATCTGATCACCCAGGCCAGCGGCATCGCCGGTGGCATCTTCGCGCCGACGCTGGCGGTTGGGGCCGGTCTCGGCGCCGCGGTCGGCGACCTGCTGCCGGGCATTCCGGCCGGCGCGGTCGCCGCGCTCGGCATGGTGGCGCTGTTCTCGGGTGCCTTGCAGGCGCCGATCACCGGCTTCGTCATCGTCTTCGAGATGACCGACAATCACGCCATGGTGATCCCGCTGATGGCGGTCGCGGTCATCGCCGCCGGCATCTCGCGCCTGCTCTGCCCGCAGCCGCTCTATCACGCCCTGGCGGGCGTCTTCATCGACCGTCTGCGGGCCCTCGCGGTGGCGCCGAAGCCGGTCGTGAAGAAGGAGGCGAAGAAGGAAGAGGCGGGATCAGCGCCGGCCGCGCCGCCGCCGACACCGCCCGGCTGAGCGGGGCCAGGGTGCCGGCGGCCAGCCTGCTCACCTGCCAGTAGAGCGGCGTGTCGAAGGCGAGCCCCGGCACCAGCTCGACCAGCCGCCCCGCGCGCAGGTGATCAGCCACCAGCGGCGCCGGGTTCAGGCCCCAGCCCATGCCCGCCAGCGCCGCATCGACGAAGCCCCGCGTCGTCGGCAGCCAGTGGCAGGGCAGGGCGATGTCCTCGCCCACCGCCAGCGCCGCCCAGCGATGCTGCAGCCGGTCCTTCGGATTGAAGGCCAGCGCGGGGGCGCGGGCCAGCGCGGCGGCCGTCACGCCGTGCGGAAAATGACGCGCCATGAAGGCCGGGCTCGCCGTCGCGTGATAGCGAAGGGCGCCCAGAGCCCGGCAGCGGCAGCCCTGCACCGCCTCGCCATGGCCGGTCACGGCCGCCAGCACCTCGCCCCGGCGCAGGCGTGCCGCCGTATGGTCCTGATCGTCGACCTGGAGGTTCAGCAGGTGCCCGGTGGCACCGGCGAAATCGGCGGCGGCGGCGACGAACCAGGTGTCGAGACTGTCGGCATTCACCGCGACCGGCAGGGAGACGCGCGGCGTTTCGCCCGCCCCGCCCGCCAGCGCCGGCAGGCGATCGAACAGCCCGGCTTCGAGAAGGCCGACGCGCTCGACATGGCGGCACAGGTGGTGGCCCGCCGCCGTTGCCGTGCAGGGCTGGCCGCGCACCACCAGTGCCGTGCCGAGGCGCGTCTCCAGACCCTTCACCCGTTGCGAGACGGCGGAGGGGGTGACGCCCAGGGCCTCGGCCGCGCGTTCGAAACTGCCGTGTTCGACCACCGCCGCCACGGCCGCCAGGGCCGGATAATCCAGCATCGAATTAGCCGATCTAATGAAAGATAATTTTCTTTAAATAGACTGATCATCCGCCGGCGTCTACCTGTGGCCCCGACGAACGGGAGGAGAGGGCGGTGGCGGCGGTTTTCGCGACGGGCTTCGGGGCGGGTTTCAGCCTCATATTGGCGATCGGGGCGCAGAATGCCTTCGTGCTGCGTCAGGGCTTGCGGCGCGAGCATGTCCTGGCCGTCTGCCTCGTCTGCGCCTTGGCGGATGCGCTGCTCATCACCCTGGGCATCACCAGCCTGGGCCGGGTGCAGGCGGTGCTGCCCTGGGCCGCGCCCGTGCTGCGCTATGGCGGAGCGGCCTTCCTGATCGTCTATGCGCTGCGCAGCCTGCGCTCGGCCTTCGGCCCGGATCATGCCCTGCGGGCGGCGGAAGGAACCGTCGCGGTGCCGCTCGCCCGGGTGCTCGCGACCTGCCTCGTGCTGACCTTCGCCAATCCCCATGTCTATCTCGACACGGTCGTCCTGCTCGGCACCATCTCGACGCGCTTTCCGGGCGACGAATTCTGGTTCGGCCTGGGGGCCACCAGCGCGTCCTTCGTCTTCTTCTTCTCGCTCGGCTTCGGCGCGCGGCTGCTGGCGCCCCTGTTCGCCCGGCCGTCGGCCTGGCGCGTGCTCGACGGCGTGGTCGCCGCGATCATGGCCCTGATCGCGGCGCGGCTGCTGTTCGGGGATTAAGCGTGCAGGCGGGCGTGGAGCCGGTCGCGCAGGGCGGTGTCGAGGCCCAGGATCTCGCTGGCATAAGTGTCCAGACCGCCGTGGCGGTCCGCGATCGCATCCAGCGCCGCCTCGAGATAGGAGGCATGGACGCTGGCCATGGCGCGCATGATGTCGGGATCGACGGCGGCGGCATCGACGTTCTGGCGGATCAGCCATTTGCTGCTGGCCGCCTCCAAGGCCGCCAGCGCTTCGAGCGAGCGCATGTATTCGGCCAGAATGTCGTCGCGGTGGACGCCCAGCATGTGCTGGGTCAGGGCGACCAGCAGCCCCGTGCGGTCCTTTCCGGCGGTGCAATGGATCAGCACCGCGCCCTCCACCGCCGCCAGGGCCTTGAAGAAGGCGGCGAAGAGTTGCGTCCTGTCGGGGGAGAAGGGGGCGTGGCGGTAATATTCGACCATCACCGCCCGCCCGTCGCCGGTGCCGGCGATCCCGGTCAGCAGGCCGTTCAGATGGGCGGCATCGCCCCCGCCGTCGCCTTCGGTCGCCAGCACGCGGCCGCGAAAGCCCTCCGGCAGGCGCGAGGGTTCGCGCCGCCGCTCCGCCGGGTGGCGCAGGTCGACGACGAGACCGAGGTCGAGGGCATGGAGATCCGCCACACCGTCGTCGGTCAATTCGGCAAGCCCGGCGGAGCGATAGAGACGCTCCCGCGCGACCTTGCGGCCATGCGCCGTGTCATAGCCGCCGAAGTCGCGGAAATTGGTCAGGCCCCGGACGGTCCTGGTCATGGTCTTCCTCCTCGATCCGATGGTCCGGTGATCGCCCGTTCGGAAGGCGAAGGCAAGAGACACTTGCGGGTCAATCTCCCGACCCCCTCACCACGTCGTCCCGACGCAGGCCGGGACGACGCTGGGGGGACTCAGTCCGCCAGGGCCTTGCCGGCCAGTTCGGCGACGTTCCGCGACAGGCCGGGGTGGGCCAGGATGCGTTCCAGTTCGGCCCGCATCAGGGCGCCGAGTTCCGGCTTGTAGCGGCGCCAGCCGCCCAGCGGTTCGAGAAGGCGGGCGGCGATCTGGGGATTGAAGCCGTCGACGGTCAGGATCTCGTCCGCCAGGAAGCGATAGCCGGAACCGTCCACCGCATGGAAGGCGACGGCGTTGAACTGGGTGAAGGCGCCGATCAGGGCGCGCAGCCGGTTCGGCGTGCGGCGGTCGAAATCCGGGTGCCCGGTCAGGGCCTTCACCTTGTCCAGGGCATCGGGCGCCGGCGAGCGGGCCTGGAGCGCGAACCATTTGTCGATCACCAGGGGCTCGGTCTTCCAGCGTTCGTAAAAGGCGGCGACGGCGCTGTCGTAATCCGGCCCGCCGATCGTCATCAGGGCCGACAGGCCGCCCAGCGCCTGGGTCATGTCCGCCGCCGCGCCGACATGGGCGCGCGCCCGCGCCGCATCGGCCGGGGTGCCGGCCGTCGCCAGCAAATCGAGGGCGGCATTGCGCAGCGCGCGGCGCCCGGCGCTCTCGGCGTCGGGGGAGAAATCGCCCTGGGGCGCCAGATCGTCGTGCAGCCGTTCCAGCAGCGGGCGCAGGCGGACGGCGGCGGTGCGGCGCAGGGTCTCGCGCGCGTCGCGGATGGCGGCGGGATCGGCGGGGCGCATCACCTGGGCCAGATCCTGTTCGCTCGGCGGCGACAGCAGCAGCGCCTTGAACGCCGGCTCCGCCCGCTGATCCTCGAGGGCGCGGCCGAGGGCATCGGCATAACGCGCCTCGCCCGCCTCGTCGGGCGCGCCTTCGGCCCGGGCCAGGATCAGGTCGCGCGCCAGCGCCTGGCCGGCCTCGAAGCGGTTGAACAGGTCGGGATCGTCGGCGAGACGGATGAAGCGATGCTCGTCCGGCTCCACCACGGTCAGCACCACGGGGGCCGAGAAGCCACGCAGCGCCGACAGCACGGGCCGCGCCGTCACGCCCTCGAGGCGGATTTCCTGTTCAGCGTCCTCGATCAGCAGGGTGGTCTCGGTCACCGGGGCCTTGCCGCCCGGGGCGGTGAAGGGCAGCACGCGCCCCTCCTCGTCCAGAAGACCCAGACGGACGGGCACCGGCAGCGGCCGCTTCTCGGCCTGGCCCGGCGTCGGCGCGGTGTCCTGGGCGATGCGGAGCGTGACACTCTCGCCGTCCCAATCGGGAACGATGCGGACTTCCGGCGTGCCGGCCTGACGGTACCACGCCAGGACACCCGAGAGGTCGCGCCCGGTCACATCCTCGAAGGCGGACAGCCAATCCTCCACCGTCACCGCCTGACCGTCGAACCGCTCGAAATAGCGGTCGGTGGCGTGGCGGTAATCGTCCTCGCCGACGATGGTCTTCAACAGGCGGCAGATTTCCGCGCCCTTCTCATAGACCGTGGCGGTATAGAAATTGTCGATCTTCAGATATTGCTCCGGCCTTGCGGGATGGGCCAGGGGACCGGCGTCCTCCGGGAACTGGCGGGCGCGAAGGGCGCGCACGTCCTTGATCCGCTGCACGGCGGCGCCGCGCTGATCGGCGCTGAACGACTGGTCGCGGAAGACCGTGAGACCTTCCTTGACGCAGAGCTGGAACCAGTCGCGGCAGGTGATGCGGTTGCCGGTCCAATTGTGGAAATATTCATGGGCGACCACGCTTTCGATCCGCTCGTAGTCGAGGTCTGTCGCGGTCGCCGGATCGGCGAGAAGGAGGGAGGCGTTGAAGATGTTCAGCCCCTTGTTCTCCATCGCCCCCATGTTGAAGTCGCGGACGGCGACGATCATGAACAGGTCCAGGTCGTATTCCCGGCCATAGGCATCCTCGTCCCATTTCATGGAACGCTTCAGGGCATCCATGGCATAGGCGACGCGCGGTCCCTGGCCGGGGTCGGTATAGAGCCGGAGGTCGACCCGGCGGTTGGACGCGGTGATGAAATGATCCGCCACCATGTCCAGATTGCCGGCGACCAGGGCGAAGAGATAGGAGGGCTTGGGGAAGGGATCCTCCCAAACCGCGAAATGGGTTTCGCCGTCCAATTCCCCTTGTTCGATCAGATTGCCGTTCGAGAGCAGATGGCCATATGTCCGGGGCGCCTCGATCCGCACGCGATAGCGGCTCAGCACGTCGGGCCGGTCCGGGAACCAGGTGATACGGCGGAAACCCTCCGCCTCGCATTGGGTGTAGAAACGCCCGCCCGACATATAGAGCCCTTCGAGGGCCTTATTGCTCTCGGGATCGATCTCGACCACGGTTTCCAGCGTGAAGCGGTCGGGCACCTCGGGGATGGTCAGGGTCTCGTCGGTCCGGGTGAAATCGCCGTCGCCCAGGGCGCGGCCGTCGAGGCTGACGGAGCGGGTGGTCAGTTGCTTGCCGTCCAGCACCAGGGGCGCGCCGGGATCGCCGTTGCGGCGCAGGTTCAGCCGGGCGCGCACCTCGGTCGCCTGCGGCGACAGCTTGAATTCGAGCGCGATGTCGTCCACCAGGAAGGCGGGCGGGCGATAATCCGCGAGGCGGACGGGGACGGGGATTTCGGTCTTCATGATCTTCCCTAGGTAAGCCCTGTCCGGCCCGGTGGAAAGGGGGAGACGGGATGAAGAATGCGGTTCCGGCAATCGCCGTCACCCTGGTCGCGGCCAGGGCGCGGAACGGCGTGATCGGCGGCGACGGCGGCCTGCCCTGGTCCATGCCCGGGGATCTGGCCCATTTCAAGGCGCTGACCATGGGGCACCCCCTGATCATGGGCCGACGCACCCATCTCTCGATCGGCCGGCCGCTGCCGGGAAGGCCCACGATCGTGCTGAGCCGGGATTCGAGCTTTGCCGCCGATGGTGTCGAAACCGTGGCGGATCTGGACACCGCCATCGCCCGCGGGCGCGAAATCGCGCGGGATCTCGGTGCCGATGCCGTCATGGTGATCGGCGGCGCCGAGGTCTTCGCCGTCGCCCTGCCTGTCGCCGACCGGCTGATACTCTCCGAACTCGATCTCGACGCGGTGGGCGACGTTCATTTCCCGCCGTTTTCCACCGGGGATTGGCGCGAGACGGCGCGGCGTCACTACCCGCGCGGCCCGGGTGACGACGCCGCTTTCGACGTCGTCACCCATGAGAGGCGGCGGGCGTAACGCGTCGAGGTCCCCCCCTAGTCCGCATAGACGATGTCTTGACTTGTGTGTGTGGGCAGTTTGGCGACATGAGAACAGCCGGCCTCGAGTTGGCGGGGGAAGGAAAGCGGGGACGAGCCATGGACGGCACGAGCGAAGTCGAGACCATCATTCCGTCGGAGGACGAGATCCGCGCCCGTGCGCGTGCGCTGGTGCCGTTCCTGAAGGAACG
>NZ_JAKGSB010000013.1:0-2500 GCF_021568905.1 Zavarzinia marina
ACGACCTTCAGGTTATGAGCCTGACGAGCTACCGGGCTGCTCCACCCCGCGGTGTGGGTGAGGACGTTGTGAGGTTTTTGTCTGTTTTGCAGGCCTGGCGACGACCTACTCTTCCGACGCTTGAGCGGCAGTACCATCGGCGCTGAGGGATTTCACGGCCGAGTTCGGGATGGGATCGGGTGTTGGGGCCCTCGCTAAGGCCACCAGGCCAGCAAAACAGACGAATAAGTTCTCGAGGATGCACTGAACGTGAAGGATATGTCCTTGCGTGATGTGTCCTGTTTCGGGAGGCGACTGACGTCTTCCTCGCCGGACATGACGGCGACCGTATCGTTGAACGACACGATCTTGCGATAGAGCTCTATCGAGCGATTAGTACCGGTCGGCTTCATCCATTACTGAACTTCGACCTCCGGCCTATCGACGTGGTGGTCTTCCACGGCTCTCAGGGAGACCTGGTTTTGAGGTGAGTTTCCCGCTTAGATGCTTTCAGCGGTTATCTCGTCCGCACATAGCTACCCGGCCGTGCCGCTGGCGCGACAACCGGTGCACCAGAGGTGCGTCCACCCCGGTCCTCTCGTACTAGGGGCAGCTCCTCTCAAGTCTCCAACACCCACGGCAGATAGGGACCGAACTGTCTCACGACGTTCTAAACCCAGCTCACGTACCACTTTAATCGGCGAACAGCCGAACCCTTGGGACCTGCTCCAGCCCCAGGATGTGATGAGCCGACATCGAGGTGCCAAACGATTCCGTCGATATGGACTCTTGGGAATCATCAGCCTGTTATCCCCGGCGTACCTTTTATTCGTTGAGCGATGGCCCTTCCACACGGGACCACCGGATCACTATGACCGACTTTCGTCTCTGCTCGGCTTGTTGGCCTCGCAGTCAGGCAGGCTTATGCCATTGCACTCGTCAGCTGATTTCCGACCAGCTTGAGCCTACCATCGCGCGCCTCCGTTACACTTTGGGAGGCGACCGCCCCAGTCAAACTACCCATCATGCAGGGTCCCGGATCCGGATAACGGATCGCGGTTAGAGGCCAGAGACCGCCAGGGTGGTATTTCAACGGTGGCTCCACGCGAGCTGGCGCCCACGCTTCAAAGCCTCCCACCTATGCTACACAAGCGATCCCTAGCACCACTGCAAAACTGTAGTAAAGGTGCACGGGGTCTTTCCGTCTGACCGCGGGAACTCCGCATCTTCACGGAGAGTTCAATTTCGCTGAGCCGATGCTGGAGACAGTGGGGAAGTCGTTACGCCATTCGTGCAGGTCGGAACTTACCCGACAAGGAATTTCGCTACCTTAGGACCGTTATAGTTACGGCCGCCGTTTACCGGGGCTTCGATTCAATGCTTGCACATCTCCTCTTAACCTTCCGGCACCGGGCAGGCGTCAGACCCTATACGTCGTCTCTCGACTTCGCAGAGCCCTATGTTTTTAGTAAACAGTCGCTACCCCCTGGTCTGTGCCACCCCACAATGCTTGCGCAAAATGGGGTACCCCTTCTTCCGAAGTTACGGGGTCAATTTGCCGAGTTCCTTCAGCATCGTTCTCTCAAGCGCCTTGGTATACTCTACCAGTCCACCTGTGTCGGTTTGGGGTACGGTCTATACGCGGGGGCTATTTCCTGGGACAGTTTCACCGCGCACCCAATCCGATAAGGGCACACGATACACACCATCCGTCACCACCCGCAGGCCCAGGAATATTCACCTGGTTCCCATCGACTACGGCTTTCGCCCTCGCCTTAGGGGCCGGCTAACCCTGCGCAGATTAACTTTACGCAGGAACCCTTGGACTTTCGGCGTGAGTGTTTCTCACACTCATCTCGCTACTCATGTCAGCATTCTCACTTCCGATACCTCCAGGAGCCCTCACGGGTCTCCCTTCACAGGCTTACGGAACGCTCCGCTACCGCTCACACAAAGTGTGAACCCGCAGCTTCGGTGCATGGCTTTAGCCCCGATACATTTTCGGCGCAGGCCGGCTTATTTAGACCAGTGAGCTATTACGCTTTCTTTAAAGGATGGCTGCTTCTAAGCCAACCTCCTGGTTGTTTTGGCCTTCCCACATCCTTTCACACTTAGCCATGACTTGGGGACCTTAGCTGGCGGTCAGGGTTGTTTCCCTCTCGACGACGGACGTTAGCACCCGCCGTCTGCCTGCCGAACTATACTCCTCGGTATTCGGAGTTTGGTTAGGTTTGGTAAGTCTTTGGGACCCCCTAGCCCATCCAGTGCTCTACCCCCGAGGGTAAACATTCGACGCTCTACCTAAATAGATTTCGCGGAGAACCAGCTATCTCCGAGTTTGATTGGCCTTTCACCCCTATCCACAGCTCATCCCCGACTTTTTCAACAGGCGTGGGTTCGGTCCTCCAATGCATGTTACTGCATCTTCAACCTGGCCATGGATAGATCACTCGGTTTCGGGTCTGATCCCACGAACTTAGCGCCCTATTCAGACTCGCTTTCGCTGCGCCTACACCTAACG
>NZ_JAKGSB010000014.1 GCF_021568905.1 Zavarzinia marina
CTGCAGCGTCTGGAAGCGGAGAGCATCCACATCATGAGGGAGGTTGTTTCGGAGACGGAGCGCCCGGTGATGCTCTATTCGGTGGGCAAGGACAGCGCGGTGATGCTGCATCTGGCGCAGAAGGCGTTCTACCCGTCGAAGCCGCCGTTTCCGCTGCTGCATGTGGACACGACGTGGAAGTTCCGGGAGATGATTTCGTTCCGGGACCGGATGGCGGCGGAGATCGGGATGGATCTTCTGGTGCACATCAACCCGGAGGGTGTGGAGATGGGCATCGGTCCCTTCACCCACGGCTCGGCGCTGCACACGGACGTGATGAAGACGCAGGGCCTGAAGCAGGCGCTGGACAAATACGGTTTCGACGCGGCCTTCGGCGGGGCGCGGCGCGACGAGGAGAAGTCGCGGGCGAAGGAGCGGATCTTCTCGTTCCGTTCGGCGCAGCACCGCTGGGACCCGAAGAACCAGCGCCCGGAGCTGTGGAGCCTCTACAACACGCGCAAGAACAAGGGCGAGTCGATCCGGGTGTTCCCGCTGTCGAACTGGACCGAGCTGGACATCTGGCAATACATCCACCTGGAGCGGATCCCGATCGTGCCGCTCTATTTCGCGGCGGAGCGCCCGGTGGTGGAGCGTGACGGCACCCTGATCATGGTGGACGACGACCGCATGCCGCTGAACCCCGGCGAGGTGCCGATGATGAAGCGCGTGCGCTTCCGGACGCTGGGCTGCTACCCCCTGACCGGGGCGATCGAATCGGAGGCGCGGACGCTGCCGGCGATCATCCAGGAGATGCTGCTGACCCGGACGTCGGAACGCCAGGGCCGCGTGATCGACCACGATCAGTCCGCCTCCATGGAGAAGAAGAAGCAGGAAGGGTATTTCTGATGGCCCACGTCTCGGACCTGATCGCGACCGACATCGAGGAATATCTGTCGGCGCACGAGAGGAAGTCGCTGCTGCGCTTCATCACCTGCGGTTCGGTGGACGACGGCAAGTCGACCCTGATCGGGCGCCTGCTCTATGATTCGAAGATGATCTTCGAGGACCAGATGACGGCCCTGGAGAGCGATTCGAAGAAGGTCGGCACCCAGGGCGGCGAGATCGACTTCGCGCTGCTGGTCGACGGCCTGGCCGCCGAGCGCGAGCAGGGCATCACCATCGACGTCGCCTATCGCTTCTTCTCGACCGAGAAGCGCAAGTTCATCGTCGCCGACACCCCGGGCCACGAGCAGTACACCCGCAACATGATCACCGGCGCCTCGACCGCCGACGTCGCGGTGATCCTGATCGACGCCCGCAAGGGCGTGCTGACCCAGACCCGGCGCCATTCCTATCTCGTCTCGCTGATCGGCATCCGCAAGGTGGTGCTGGCGATCAACAAGATGGACCTGGTGAACTACGACCAGGGCACCTTCGCCCATATCCTGGGCGATTATGTCGATTTCGCCGCGCGCATCGGCCTGACCGACATCACGGCCATTCCCCTGTCCGCCCTGAAGGGCGTGAACATGGTGGAACGCGCGGCGGAGACGCCGTGGTACAACGGCCCCTCGCTGATGGAATATCTGGAGACGGTGGAGACGGCGGACGCGAAGCGCCATTCGCCGTTCCGCATGCCGGTGCAATGGGTGAACCGCCCGAACCTGGACTTCCGGGGCTTCTCGGGCCAGATCGCCTCGGGCGAGATCCGCCCGGGCGACGCGATCCGGGTGCAGCCCTCGGGGCGGACCAGCACGGTCGCGCGCATCGTCACCCAGGACGGCGACCTGAAGCTGGCGGTGGCGGGCCAGTCGGTGACCCTGTCGCTGGCGGACGAGATCGACATCTCGCGCGGCGACGTGATCTCGCGCAACGACGCGCCGGCGGGGATCGCCGACCAGTTCGAGGCGACCCTGGTGTGGATGGCCGACGCGCCCATGCTGCCGGGCCGGCCCTATCTGATGAAGATCGGCAGCAAGCTGGTCTCGGCCTCGATCACGGAACCCAAGTACAAGGTCCATGTGAACACGCTGGAGCATCTGGCGGCGAAGAAGCTGGAACTGAACGAGATCGGCATCGTCAACGTCGCCCTCGACCAGCAGATCGCCTTCGATCCCTACGAGGAGAACGCCACCACCGGCGGCTTCATCCTGATCGACCGGATCTCCAACGCCACCGTGGGCGCGGGCATGATCCACTTCGCGCTGCGCCGGTCGGAGAACGTGCACTGGCAGGCGGTCGACGTCGCCAAGGCCCAGCGCGCCGCCAGCAAGGGCCAGAAGCCGGCGATCCTGTGGTTCACCGGGCTTTCGGGCGCGGGCAAGTCGACCATCGCCAACCTCGTCGAGAAGAAGCTGCATGCCATGGGCCGGCACACCTATCTGCTCGACGGCGACAATGTCCGCCACGGCCTGAACAAGGATCTCGGCTTCACCGACACCGACCGGGTCGAGAACATCCGCCGCGTCGCGGAAGTCTCGAAGCTGATGGTCGATGCCGGCCTGATCGTCATGGTCTCCTTCATCTCGCCGTTCCGGAGCGAGCGGCGCATGGCGCGCGAACTGGTGGAGGCCGGCGAGTTCCTCGAGGTCTTCGTCGACACCCCGCTCGCCGTCGCCGAGCAGCGCGACGTCAAGGGCCTCTACAAGAAGGCGCGCAAGGGCGAGATCAAGAACTTCACCGGCATCGACAGCCCCTACGAACCGCCGGAAAACCCCGAGATCCGCATCGACACCACCACCCAGTCCGTCGAACAGGCCGCCGACGCCATCGTCAAGAACCTCGCCGAAAAAGGTCTCATCTGACG
>NZ_JAKGSB010000015.1 GCF_021568905.1 Zavarzinia marina
CGCCTCGACTGGATGACGCCCTATACGCTGGACGGCGTGAAGGACGTCTCCTTCGGGCCCGGGGACGTCCACATCCGCTGGTTCCACGACGGCAGGCTGAACGTCGCCGCCAACTGCCTCGACCGCCATCTGGCGAGCCGGGGCGACAAGCCCGCCATCCTGTGGGAAGGCGACGATCCGGCCGACAGCCGCGTCATCACCTATCGCGAGCTTCATGCCGAGGTCTCGCGCTTCGCCAATGTCCTCCTGTCGCTCGGCGTCGCGAAGGGCGACCGCGTCACCCTCTATCTGCCCATGATCCCGGAAGCCGCGGTCGCCATGCTGGCCTGCGCGAGGATCGGCGCCATTCATTCCATCGTCTTCGGCGGCTTCTCCCCCGACAGTCTCGCCGGCCGCATCCAGGACTGCGGCTCCAGGCTCGTCATCACCGCCGACGAGGGCCTGCGCGCCGGCCGCAAGGTTCCCCTCAAGGCCAATGCCGACAAGGCGCTCGAACAATGCCCCGAGGTCGAGCATGTGGTGGTCGTGCGCCGCACCGGCGGCCCCATCGGCTTCAAGGCGCCCCGCGACGTCTGGTACCACGAGGCCATGGCGGCCGCCGATCCGGTGAACGAGCCCGTGGCCCAGGATGCCGAGGATCCCCTCTTCATCCTCTATACCTCCGGTTCCACCGGCAAGCCCAAGGGCGTGCTGCACACCACCGGCGGCTATCTCGTCTATGCCGCCATGACCCATGAATATGTCTTCGACTGCCACGAGGACGACATCTACTGGTGCACCGCCGATGTCGGCTGGGTCACCGGCCACAGCTACATCGTCTATGGCCCGCTCGCCAATGGCGCCACCACCCTGATGTTCGAGGGCGTGCCGACCTATCCGGATTCGTCGCGCTTCTGGCAGGTGGTCGACAAATACAAGGTCACCATCTTCTATACCGCCCCCACCGCCATCCGCAGCCTGATGCGCGAGGGCGAGGCCCTGGTGAAGGGCACCTCGCGCCAGTCGCTGCGCCTGCTCGGTTCCGTGGGCGAGCCGATCAACCCGGAAGCCTGGTCCTGGTACCACAAGGTGGTCGGCGACGGGCGCTGCCCCATCGTCGACACCTGGTGGCAGACCGAGACCGGCGGCATCCTGATCACCCCCCTGCCCGGCGCCACGGCGCTCAAGCCCGGGTCCGCCACCCTGCCCTTCTTCGGCGTCGCCCCCGAGGTGGTCGATGCCGAGGGCAAGGTGCTGGAGGGCCCGACCGAGGGGAACCTTTGCATCGCCGACAGCTGGCCCGGCCAGATGCGCACGGTCTATGGCGATCACGAGCGTTTCGTGCAGACCTATTTCTCGACCTATCCGGGGAAGTATTTCACGGGCGACGGCTGCCGAAGGGACGAGGACGGCTATTACTGGATCACGGGCCGGGTCGACGACGTCATCAACGTCTCCGGCCACCGCATGGGCACGGCCGAGGTCGAGAGCGCCCTCGTCGCCCACGCCAAGGTCGCCGAGGCCGCCGTGGTCGGCTATCCCCACGACCTCAAGGGCCAGGGCATCTATGCCTATGTCACCCTGAACGCCGGCGAGGAGCCGACCGACGCCCTGAAGAAGGAGCTGGTCACCTGGGTCCGCCAGGAGATCGGCCCGATCGCCAGCCCCGACCTGATCCAGTTCGCCCCCGGCCTGCCCAAGACCCGATCCGGCAAGATCATGCGCCGCATCCTCCGCAAGATCGCCGAGAACGAGTTCGGCGCCCTCGGCGACACCTCCACCCTCGCCGATCCCTCCGTCGTCACAGACCTCATCGACAACCG
>NZ_JAKGSB010000016.1 GCF_021568905.1 Zavarzinia marina
TGGCGGGGGAAGGAAAGCGGGGACGAGCCATGGACGGCACGAGCGAAGTCGAGACCATCATTCCGTCGGAGGACGAGATCCGCGCCCGTGCGCGTGCGCTGGTGCCGTTCCTGAAGGAACGGGCGGCGGCGGGCAACGAGGCTCGGCGCCTGCCGGCGGACGTGGTCGCGGCGATGCAGGAGGCGGGCCTGTTCAAGGTTCTCCAGCCGAAGCGCTGGGGCGGCTACGAGATGCACCCCAACGTCTATTACGACGTGCTGATGACCCTTGGCGAAGGCGACATGTCGGCGGCCTGGTGCTATGGCGTGATCGGCTGCCACCCCTGGCAATTGGCCCTGTTCGAGGATCAGGCGGCCAAGGACGTCTGGGGGGAGGATCCCTCGGTCCTGGTCTCCTCGACCTATATGATCATGGGCGATGCCAAGCCGGTCGACGGTGGCTTCATCTTCAACGGGCGCTGGCGCTTCTCGTCGGGTTGCGAGCATTGCGACTGGGTCTTCCTGGGGGGCGAGGTCGGGCTCGGCTCCGGCAATATGGACATGCGCACCTTCCTGCTGCCCCGGCGGGATTACGAGATCGTCGACACCTGGAATTCCTTCGGCCTGAAAGGGACGGGCAGCCACGACATCGTGGTGAAGGATGCCTTCGTGCCGGCCTATCGCACCCACAGCTTCATGGACGGGCTGATGTGCAACAGCCCGGGCAATCTGGTGAACACCAGCGCGCTCTATCGCATGCCGTTCGCGCAATTGTTCAGCCGGGCGGTCTCGACCTCGGCGATCGGGGCGCTGCAGGCGATGGTGGACGAGTTCATCAAATATGGCGCCAAGCGGGTGAACGTCACCGGGGCGAAGACGGCGGAGGATGCCTCGGCGCAGCTGACCCTGGCGGAGGCGGTCTCGGCGATCGACGAGATGAAGCTGATCCTCCACCGCAATATCGACGTGATGTACGACCAGGCGGTGCGCGGCGAGTTCACGGCACTCGAGGACCGCATGCGCTATCGCTTCCAGTCGGCCTCGGTCCTGGAGCGTTCGACCAATATCGCCCAGCGCCTGTTCAAGGCGGGCGGCGGCGCCGCCGTGTTCGACCGCCTGCCCTTCGGACGCATCTATGCCGACCTCATGACCGGCAAGGCCCATGCCGCCAATCAGGCCGACACCATCGGCCGAAACTGGGGCGGCACCATGCTCGG
>NZ_JAKGSB010000017.1 GCF_021568905.1 Zavarzinia marina
TCAGAACGTGACGACGGCGCGGATGGACTTGCCGTCGTGCATCAGGTCGAAGGCGTGGTTGATCTGTTCCAGCGGCAGGACATGGGTGATCATCGGGTCGATCTCGATCTTCTTGTCCATGTACCAGTCGACGATCCTGGGCACGTCGGTCCGCCCGCGCGCGCCACCGAAGGCCGTACCGCGCCACACCCGCCCGGTCACCAGCTGAAAGGGACGGGTGGAGATTTCCTGGCCCGCCGCGGCGACGCCGATGATCACGCTCTCGCCCCAGCCCTTGTGGGCGCATTCCAGGGCCTGGCGCATCACCGTGGTGTTGCCCGTGCAGTCGAAGGAATAATCGGCCCCGCCCCCGGTCAGTTCGACCAGATGGGCGACGATGTCGCCGTCCACCTTCTTCGGGTTGACGAAATGGGTCATGCCGAAGCGCCGGCCCCAGTCCGCCTTGTCGTCATTGAGGTCGACGCCGACGATCATGTTGGCGCCCACCATGCGCAGGCCCTGGATGACGTTGAGGCCGATGCCGCCGAGGCCGAAGACGACGGCATTGCAGCCCGGCTCGGCCTTCGCCGTGTTGATCACGGCGCCGATCCCGGTGGTGACGCCGCAGCCGATGTAGCAGACCTTGTCGAAGGGCGCGTCGGGCCGGATCCTGGCCAGCGCGATCTCGGGCACCACGGTGTAATTGGCGAAGGTGGAGGTGCCCATGTAGTGCAGGATGGGCTTGCCCTTGTAGGAGAAGCGGGAGGTGCCGTCGGGCATCTGGCCCCTCCCTTGCGTGATCCTGATCTTCTGGCACAGGTTGGTCTTGCGGCTGAGGCAGTATTCGCACTCCCGGCATTCCGGGGTGTAGAGGGGGATGACGTGATCGCCCGGCTTCAGCGAGGTGACGCCCGGGCCGCATTCGACGACGACGCCCGCGCCCTCATGGCCCAGGATCGCCGGGAACAGGCCCTCGGGATCGGCGCCGGAGAGCGTATAGGCATCGGTGTGGCAGATGCCGGTCGCCTTGATCTCGACCAGCACCTCGCCCGCCTTCGGGCCCTCCAGCTGCACCGTGACGATTTCGAGCGGTTTGCCGGCCTCGAAGGCGACGGCGGCGCGGACGTCCAT
>NZ_JAKGSB010000001.1 GCF_021568905.1 Zavarzinia marina
GGCAGATGCCGGTCGCCTTGATCTCGACCAGCACCTCGCCCGCCTTCGGGCCCTCCAGCTGCACCGTGACGATTTCGAGCGGTTTGCCGGCCTCGAAGGCGACGGCGGCGCGGACGTCCATGGATTCCCTCCCTCGGTTGTGGGCGGCAGTGTTCCAGAGCCCTGCCCGAGAGGCAATGGCACCAGCGGCGCATGGGCGCCCTGCGCGCGGCGGGACGGTTGAGGCCCGTCTGACGGGCCGTAATGCTGGCTTTCCCGGGCCAAAGTCCCTATATGTGTTGCCCCTGTTGTTGGAACGAACCGGATACGGAAAGATGGGTAAGCCCTGGAGCCCCGAAAGCTGGCGCAACCTGCCGATCAAGCAGGTGCCGGAATATCCCGACGCCGTCGCCCTCGACGGCGTGCTGGACAAGCTCCGCTCCTATCCCCCGCTCGTCTTCGCCGGCGAGGCCCGCAAGCTGAAGAAGGCACTGGGCGACGTGGCCGAGGGGCGGGCCTTCCTGCTCCAGGGCGGCGACTGCGCCGAGAGTTTCGCGGAGTTCCACCCGAACAACATCCGCGACATGTTCCGCGTCATCCTGCAGATGGCCGTGGTGCTGACCTATGCCGCGTCCTGCCCGGTGGTGAAGGTGGGCCGTATCGCCGGCCAGTTCGCCAAGCCGCGCTCGGCCCCGACCGAGGAAGTGGGCGGCGTCACCCTGCCGTCCTACCGGGGCGACAACATCAACGGCTCGGAATTCTCGGCCGAGGCGCGGATCCCGGATCCGGTGCGCCTGCTGCAGGCCTACGGCCAGTCGGCCTCGACCCTCAACCTGCTGCGCGCCTTCGCCCAGGGCGGCTACGCCGATCTGGCGGAGGTGAACCGTTGGAACATGGGCTTCGTGCAGGGCCCGGCGATGGAACGTTATCGCGACCTCGCCCAGCGGATCGAAGAGTCGCTCGACTTCATGCGCGCCTGCGGCATCACCGGCGAGACCACGCCGGCGATCCGCCAGACCGAGTTCTACACCTCGCACGAGGCGCTGCTGCTGAATTACGAGCAGGCGATGACGCGCGAGGATTCGACCCAGGGCGGCTGGTACGACACCTCGGCCCATATGCTCTGGATCGGCGAGCGCACCCGCAACCTCGATGGCGCCCACATCGAATTCATGCGCGGCATCCGCAACCCGATCGGCTGCAAGGTCGGCCCGGGCATGGAGCCGGACGAGCTGCTGCGCCTGATCGACGCGCTGAACCCGAACAACGAGGCGGGCCGCCTGACCCTGATCACCCGCATGGGCCACGATCAGGTGGAACGCAAGCTGCCGGCGCTGGCGCGCGCGGTGAAGCGGGAAGGGCGCAAGGTCGTCTGGTCCTGCGATCCGATGCACGGCAACACGATCAAGTCCGCCTCGGGCTTCAAGACCCGGCCCTTCGACCGCATCCTGGCCGAAGTGCGCGGCTTCTTCGCGGTCCATCAGGCGGAAGGCACCTATGCCGGCGGCATCCATCTGGAGATGACCGGGCAGAACGTGACCGAATGCACCGGCGGTGCGGTGGAGATCGTCGACGAGCAGCTCGCCGATCGCTACCACACCCATTGCGACCCGCGTCTGAATGCGTCTCAGGCCCTCGAACTCGCCTTCCTCCTGGCCGAGGGCATCAAGCAGGAACGCTCCGGCGCCAAGCTGGCGGTCGCTTCCTGAGAGTGATGGGCCTCGTCGGCGACGGGGCTCATCAAAACGCCCGAAATTTGGGCAATGCCGATGGCATTGTCGCGCATTTGCAATAAAAACCTGCAATCGCTCCAAGGGTTTTGCGATGCGGTATGCGCCTCTACGCTGAGATCGGGCCAGCAGAGGAGGTATAACAATGCGCCACGATTCAGATTTCGACATAAGCGAGAAGCACCCCAGCCTGTACAATGAAGACCTGGCGCCCCTGCCACCCTCGAAGAGGCGGTGGGGCTGGTTCGAAATCTTCAATGTGTGGTCGAACGATATTCAGTCGCTGTTCGGCTATACCCTCGCCGCGACACTCTTTCTGAGTTCCGGTCTCAACGGCTGGTGGGTCTTCGCGGGCATCATTCTGGCCGGCTTCATCGTCATGGCGCTGGTCAATCTGACCGGCCGGCCGTCGGTCCTCTACGGCATTCCCTATCCCGTGATGGCGCGGGCCGCGATGGGGATCCGGGGGGCGAATTTTCCCGCGCTGATCCGGGGTATCGTCGCCATCTTCTGGTATGGCGTTCAGACATATTTCGCCTCGACCGCCGTCGCCATGCTGCTTTACGCGCTCTTCGGCGGCAAGGACGGGGGCACCTTCCTGGGCCTGACCACCATGGACTGGCTGGCCTATGTATTCGTGTCCGCCTTCCAGGTCGCGCTCTTCATGCGCGGCATCGACTGGATCACCAACTTCCTGAACTGGGCCGGCCCGCTGGTCTATGCCGTGATGATCGCCCTTGCGCTCTACATCTGGTACGACGCGGGTAACGGCATCTTCACCGCGCTCGGTACGATCTTCAGCCCGGCCGAGGGTGCCGAAGGTGGCGGCGTGGGGGCGTTCCTCGGCGTCGTCGGCACGATGATCGCGTATTTCGCCGCGGTCATCATCAACTACGGCGATTTTTCACGCTTCGTGAAGTCGCAGGGCGCCATGCGTTTCGGTAACTTCATGGGCCTTCCGGTCAGCCTCGCCTTCTTCTCCTTCCTCGCGATGTTCATCACGGCGGGAACCGTCGCCATCTTCGGCACGGCGATGACCAATCCGGCCGAGATTGTCGGTCAAGTCGACAATGTCGCGCTGACCCTGATCGCCGCCCTGACCTTCTTCGGCGCGACGGTGGGGATCAATCTGGTGGCCAACTTCATTCCGCCGTCCTACGATCTCGCCAATCTGGCGCCCTCGAAGATCAGTGCCCGGACCGGCGGCCTCATCACCGCGGCAATCGCCTTCTTCATCGGTGGTCTTTGGGTCGCCGTGATCTCGAACATCGGCATCGCGGCCTTCGTCGATACGCTCGGTGCGGTGCTGGCGCCGCTGTACGGCATCCTGGTGGCGGACTATTACTTCGTCCACCGGTCGCGCCTGAACCTCCAGCATCTCTTCGCAACGCCGCCGTCGGGCGAGTATTTCTATCAGGACGGCTGGAACAAGCGCGCGATGATTGCCTTCGCCATCGGCGCCGTGTTCTCGATCGCCACCGTCTGGTTGCCGTTCCTCGGTTTCCTGTCGGGCTTTGCCTGGATCCTGGGGGCCGCGATCGGTGCCGGCGCCCATGTCTATCTGATGCGGGCACGCATGCGCGCGATCGCCGCCGGGCTTTCGCCCGACCTCGTTGCCCGGGAGCCGGCGGAATAATCCGGAGGGTCGCGAAAGGGCCGGCCTGGCGGCCGGCCCTCTTGCCGTTCGAGAAGAACGATGTGTCTGCTATAGAAACGAAGACGCGCGCGGAAACGATGAGAGGAAACATGGAGCCCGGTCGCGATGGGACGATCCTGGTGGATCACCCCCTGATCCAGCACAAGCTGACCATCATGCGGAAGGCCGAGACCTCGACCCTCGGTTTTCGCCGCCTGCTCGGCGAGATCGCCATGCTGCTCGCCTATGAGGTGCTGCGCGACGCGCCGACCGAACTGGTCGAGATCGAGACCCCGCTCACGACCTGCATGATGCCGCAGCTCGCCGGCAAGAAACTGTGCCTCGTCTCGGTGCTGCGGGCGGGCGACGGGCTGCTGTCCGGCATGCTCGACATCCTGCCGGCGGCCCGCGTCGGCCATGTCGGGCTCTACCGCGATCCGAAGACGCTCCAGGCGGTCGAATATTTCATCAAGCTGCCGCGCGACATCGACGAGCGCATGGCGATCGTCCTCGATCCCATGCTGGCCACCGGCAATTCCGCCGTCGCCGCCGTGCAGAAGGTGAAGGACGCCGGCTGCACCTCGATCAAATTCGTCGCCCTGCTCGCCGCCCCCGAAGGCATCGCGAACCTGCGCGAGGCGCATCCGGACGTGCCGGTCTACACCTGCGCCATCGACCAATGCCTCAACGACCACGGTTACATCGTCCCCGGCCTCGGCGACGCCGGCGATCGCCTGTTCGGCACGAAATAGGCACGGCATCGACACCCCTCACCCCTACCCTCTCCCCGCAAGCGGGGCGAGGGAGTCCGTCCCTTGCTCGGCCAAAGCCCTCGCCCCTTCGGGGAGAGGGTTGGGTGAGGGGGGAACACCAACGGTTCCCTCTCGCCCGGGATCTCTACGGCAGCACGAATTCGAGCAGCAGGGTGCGTTGCAGGAAGCTGGTGTTGTCGTCCGAGAGGATGAGGGCGCGGGTCTTGCCGGCGCCGTCCCGCCAGAGCGCCAGACATTCGAAATTGTCGACCGTCAGGGGCGGGATCAATTGCGCCAGCTCGCGGTCCTGGACCGGGCCGGTGCCATCGAGGATCGCCTTCGGGATCACCGAGAGGCGGGCGCCCGGGCCGCCGGTCACGGTGAAGCGGCGTTGCAGGAGCAGGAAGTCGCCATCCGGCAGGACCTTCAGATCGGTCGGCTTGTAGATGCCGGTGGCGGCCAGTTTCAGTTCCCGGGCGGCGCCGTCGCCCGTGGCCGGGAACAGCCAGCCGGTCTGGTTGCCGGCGCCATCGAGCAGGCTTTCGGCGAAACCGATCAGGCGCCCGTCCGGCAGCGCGAACAGGGCTTCGAGGCCGCCGTTCGGCTCCGCCGCCGCGATGCCGGCGGGCAGGTTCAGGGTCGTCGGCACGGCCGCCAGGGTCTGATAGCGGAGAATCCGGTGGCGATGCTCGAAGCCGACGGCGAAGGCGCCGTCGGGCAGCAGGGTCAGGGATTCCGCGTCGCCCCATTCCTTGTTGCCGGCAAGGGAGGCGCCGTCCTCGCCGCGCAGGGGCGCGATGTCGACATCCGCCAGGCCGGCGATGCGCCCCTCCGTCCGCTCGATCACGGCCGTCATGGACCAGCCGTTGTCGGAGACCGCGGTCAGATGCGCGCCGTCGGCGGCGACCACCATGCCCGACCACCCGCCGAAACCCTTGGCCGTGGCCACGAGGTTCAGACCGCCGGCATAGGCGAGCGCGCCGACTGCATCGCGCGTGCCGTCATCGGGATCGAGGGCGACCGGATAGGCCGAGACCTCGACCGGGGCCGCGATGGCCGGGCCGGCGCAGAGGCCGGCGGCGAGAAGGGCGGCGAGCGCCGCCCGCGGGAATGCCACCGGCCTATCTCCGCCCGCGACCGCCCGCGACGCGCCGCGCGGGCTTTGCTTCCGGCTTTTCGTCGAAGAGGGATGCGAGCTGTTCCATCATGGCGCCGCCCAGTTGCTCCGCCTCGACGATGGTGACGGCGCGGCGATAGTAACGGGTGACGTCATGGCCGATGCCGATGGCGATCAGTTCGACCGGCGACCGGGTCTCGATCCAGTCGATCACCTGGCGCAGGTGCTTCTCGAGGTAGGAGCCGGAATTGACCGACAGCGTGCTGTCGTCGACCGGCGCGCCGTCCGAGATGACCATGAGGATGCGGCGCTGTTCGGTGCGCGCGATCAGGCGGTTGTGGGCCCAGAGCAGGGCCTCGCCGTCGATGTTCTCCTTCAGCAGGCCCTCGCGCATCATCAGGCCCAGGTTCTTGCGGGCCCGGCGCCAGGGCGCATCCGCGCCCTTGTAGACGATATGGCGCAGATCGTTGAGGCGGCCGGGCTGGGGCGGCTTGCCCTCCTTCAGCCAGCGCTCGCGCGACTGCCCGCCCTTCCAGGCCCTGGTGGTGAAGCCCAGGATCTCCACCTTGACCGAGCAGCGCTCCAGGGTCCGGGCCAGAATGTCGGCGCAGGTCGCGGCGACGGTGATCGGGCGCCCGCGCATGGAACCCGAATTGTCCAGCAGCAGGGTGACCACCGTGTCGCGGAAGGTCGTGTCCTGTTCGACCTTGAACGAGAGGGGATGCATGGGATCGGTGACCACGCGGGACAGCCGCGCGGCATCGAGCAGGCCTTCCTCGAGATCGAATTCCCACGACCGGTTCTGCTTCGCCATCAGGCGCCGCTGCAGCCGGTTGGCGAGCTTGGAGACGACGCCCTGCAGCGCCTGGAGCTGCTGGTCGAGATAGGCGCGCAGCCGCGTCATCTCGTCGGCGTCGCACAGGTCCTCGGCCTCGACCACTTCGTCGAATTCGGTGGTGAAGGCGCGGTAGGGCGGCTCCCCCGGTTCGTTGGTCAGGGGGCCGTTGGGGCGCCAGGGACGCGTCGCCTCCGACGGATCCTCGCCCTCGGTGCTGTCGAGATCCTGGTCGGTGTCGACTTGGACGGCGGTCTCGGACGAATCGTCGTCGCTGCTCTCCTCGGTCTCGACCATTTCGGTGGTCGAGCCCTCGGGGGCGGCGCCGTCGCCTTCGCTGTCGTCGCTCTCGCCCTCGTCGTCGTTCTCTTCCTTCGCGTCGTCGTCCTTGTCCTGGTCGTCGGGCTCGGCGTCCATGTCGTCGGAGAGGCCGAGGTCGGCGATCAGCTTTCGCGCCATCCGGGCGAAGGCGGCCTGATCGTCGGCGACGCCGACCAGGCGCTCGATGTCGCCCGCCGCCTTCTCGTCCACCCAGTCGCGCCAGAGATCGACCATCTTGGCGGCGGATTCGGGCGGCGCCGAACCGGTCAGCCTCTCGCGCACCATCAGGGCGACGGCTTCGGACAGGGGGGCGTCCGCCCGCTCGGTCACCCGGCTGTAGCCGCGCGATTTCGAGCGTTCGTCGATCATGGTGGCGAGGTTCTGGGCCACCCCTTCCATCGAATTGGCGCCGAGGGATTCGCAGCGTGCCTGTTCGACCGCGTCATAGACCGCGCGCGCGCTCGATCCTTCGGGCAGGAACTGGCCGTGCAGCTTGTCGTCGTGATGGCGCAGCCGCAGCGCCGCGGCATCGGCCTGGCCGCGCACCACGGCGACGTCGGTCGCCGACATCTCGCGCCCGGGCTGGGGCAGGCGCAGTGCGGCACCGCCGCCCGCGGGCGCCTTGGCGGCGCCGGCGAAGCCGCTGCCGGGACCGGCCGGAACCGGGCGGTTGCTCACGCCTTCGGCGCCGAAGGCGATGGTCAGCTCGCGCTTGTCGGCGATGGCGCGGGTGGTCGCGGCCACCGCGCGCTTGAACGGCTCGACGGGGTTTTCGGGGCGGCCCATGATCGGCGCCCGTCCTCAGGCGATGCGGACGTTGGCGGCCGACTCCGGCAGTTCCTTGCCGAAGCAGCGCTGGTAGTATTCCGCCACCGTCGCGCGCTCGACCTCGTCGCATTTGTTGAGGAAGGTCACCCGGAAGGCAAAGGCGACGTCGTTGAAGATGCGCGCGTTCTCCGCCCAGGTGATGACCGTGCGGGGCGACATCACGGTCGAGATGTCGCCGGCGATGAAGCCCGCGCGGGTCAGGTCGGCGACGCCCACCATGGCGCCGATGGTCTTCTTGCCCTCGGCGCTCTGGAACTGCGGCGACTTGGCGAGGACGATCGCCACTTCCTGGTCCTTCGGCAGATAGTTCAGGGTGACGACGATGTTCCAGCGGTCCATCTGGCCCTGGTTGATCTGCTGGGTGCCGTGATAGAGGCCCGTGGTGTCGCCGAGGCCGACCGTATTCGCCGTGGCGAACAGGCGGAAGGCGGAGTGGGGCCGGATCACCCGGTTCTGGTCCAGCAGGGTCAGCTTGCCCTCGACCTCCAGGATGCGCTGGATGACGAACATCACGTCCGGGCGGCCGGCGTCATATTCGTCGAACACCAGGGCGGTCGGGTTCTGCAATGCCCAGGGCAGGATGCCTTCGCGGAATTCCGTCACCTGGCGGCCGTCCTTCAGGACGATGGCGTCCTTGCCGACGAGGTCGATGCGGCTGATGTGGCTGTCCAGGTTGATGCGGATGCAGGGCCAGTTCAGGCGCGCGGCAACCTGTTCGATATGAGTCGACTTGCCGGTGCCGTGATAGCCCTGGATCATGACGCGGCGGTTGAAGGCGAAACCCGCCAGGATCGCCAGCGTGGTCTCGCGGTCGAAGCGGTAGCTGTCGTCCAGATCCGGGACATATTCGTTGGGGACCGAGAAACCGGGAACCTCGAGGTCGCTGTCGATGCCGAACACCTGGCGCACCGAAACCTTGATGTCGGGCTTTCCGTCAGGCGTTACGGCATGGGTGGAAGCAGTCATGATCGGTCCAATCCTAACTCTGCGATTACCTGGTCGTTTCCTCGCGCATGAAGCCCTTGTCGCGCAGGTGACGATAAGCTTCGATCACCTGTCTTAGCCGGGTTTCCGCGCCCTTGTCCCCCCCATTGCGGTCGGGATGATAGCGTTTGACAAGGGTCTTGTAGCGCGACTTGACGTCCGGCGCCGCCGCCCCTGCGTCAAGTTCGAGGACGGCGAGGGCCTTTCTGTCCTCGTTGGAGAGGGGGCGGGCGGCCGGCGCCGGCCCCGATTTGGCGCCGGGATCGATTCGATAGCCGGCCTCGCCCAGAAGGTCGAAGGGATCGAGGTGGGCGGCATGGTCCTGATGCGCGGCATTCCGCCCGGACGAGCGTTCGCCGAGGCGCCAGGTCGGGCGGTGCCAGGTCGCGTTCTGCGACTGATAACGCTCGATCTCGGCCGCCCCCATGCCCTCGAACCAGTTCCAGTTGCGGTTATATTCACGCACATGGTCGAGACAGAACCAGAACGGCTCGGCCTTCGGATCGCGCGAGCGCGGGGCGCGGTATTCGCCGGCCAGAGCGCAGCCCTCGCTGGCGCAAATGCGCAGCGGCGGCGTCTCACCCGGGCTTCGCGCCCGGCGCGGGTATGCGCTTTCCTTCCGGGACATCGGTGGATTATGGGTGGCCTGATGCGGCGAAACAAGGTGGGCCGGCATGGAAACCGGCCCCCCGACGACAGACAAGGAATACAGCATGCGCATGGCGGACCGAATTCGCGAAACCCTGCAGGAAGCGCTCGCGCCGATCGTGCTCGAGGTGGTGGACGATTCCGCGCGCCATGCCGGCCATGCCGGCAACCCCGGCGGCGTCGGCGAGACCCATTTCCAGATCCGCGTGGTCGCGGCGGGTTTCGCCGGACAGAGCCGGGTGGTGCGCCATCGCCGGGTCAATCAACTGCTGGCGGCGGAATTCGGGCGCGGCCTGCACGCGCTTCAACTGACCCTGCTGGCCCCCGGCGAATGAAGCCCTGAATTGCGCGCCGAGATTTGTATCCCGGCAGTTCGCATGTTCCGATTGTAATATCCTGATTGGATATGATGTTATGTATCACTCGCGATGGTAGTTTCAGCGGGGCGGGACATGCGCGTGAAAAACATCAGGATCAACGGTCATCGCACCAGCGTCCGGCTGGAGCCTTCGCTCTGGGACGCGGTCGAGGACATCTGCAGGCGCGAGGGCATCAGCCTGGACGACCTGTGCAACCGCGTCGCCGCCGAGCGGCCGGGCGGCAACTACACATCCAATCTGCGCTGCTGGGTGGTCGACTACTTCAGGTTCGCCAGCGCGGCCTGAAGGGCCGCGCGTTGGTGGTCATGCCTGCGGCCTGAAGGGCCTCATTCGGCATCCACCGGCTTCGGCAGGCTGTCCGGCGTGAAGACACCGCCGAAGGGTGTCGACGGGGCGCTGGGGGGTGCCGCAGGGGCCGGCGCCGGCGCCGCATCGCCGCCGCCGAGGCCGCCCGGCGCGAAGACGCCGCCGAAGGGGGTCGAGGGCGCGGCGCTGCCGCCGGGGGCCGTCGGGGCGTCCTGGCGCTGCTGCTGCATCCGCTCGCGCATTTCCTGTTGCAGGCGTTCCTGTTCGGCGCGCTTGGCGTCCAGGATCGACTGCACGCAGACGTCGGAATTGTGCCGGCTGCCCAGATAGATCGCGCCGCCGATGACGGCGACGAGGATCGCCGCCACGGTCGCGGGATGGCGGATGAAGGCGTTGACCGGATTGTTCAGGATGCGCGCCGCCGTCGCCCCGCCCTGGGCGAGCGCCGCCGCCCGGCGCTGCCACGCCTCGTGGACGATGGCGCCGAACAGGGTCAGCGCGATGATCACCACGGCAACGGCCGAGATCGAGGGATCGATGCCGAGGCGGACCTTGGAGGCGAGTTCGGTCGTGAAGGTGCTTTCGGCGACGATCGAGAAGACGGTGGTGTTGTAGTTCTCGAGCGAGGCGAGGAAGGCGAGCACGGCGCTGGAGAAGATCGCGGGGCGCAGGAACGGCAGCAGGATCTTGCGGAAGGCCTGGGCCGGCGTCGCCCCCATGTCGAGCGCCGCCTCGGTCAGCGTATGGTCGAAGCGCTGCAGCCGGGCGATGAAGATCAGCATCGAATAGGCCGAGATGAAGCACACCTGGCCGAGGATGGTCAGGAAGAAGCCGTTGAAGAAGACGCTATCGAAACCGAAGCCGAGCCCGCTGCCGAGACGGCCCCAGAACATCAGGGTCGAGATGCCGATGACGATGCCCGGCATCAGGATGGGCGAGATGAAGATGGTATAGAGCGCGCCGCGCAGGCGGGGCCCGACCTCGGACAGGGCCAGGGCCGCGGCAAGGCCGATGGGCGTCGCGAGGAGGACGACGCCGGCGCCGATGAACAGCGAATTGCCGAGGCCGGTGAGAAGCTTGGCGTCTCCCGCCAGCTTGCCGAACCAGTCGGTGGTGAAACAGTCCCACGGCACCACGCGCGGGAAGGGCGACGAATTGAACGCCGTCAGCACCATGATCACGAGCGGCCCGAACAGGAAGCCGAAGAACAGCAGGCAGAAGGCGATGGTGCCGAGCCGGCCGGCGGCGCTGGAACTCATCGCCCGATCTCCCCGATCCTCACCTTGAAGACCCGCATCATGAGAAGCGTGAAGAGGATGCAGACGACCACCAGGATGACCGCATAGGCGGAGCCGCGCGGCCAGTTCGAGGCATCGTTGAACCATTGATAGACGAGTTGGGTGAACCACAGGTTCGACGGCCCGCCCAGGATCTGCGGCGCCGCCAGCGCCCCGGTGGTCAGCATGAAGACCATGGTGCAGCCGGAGGCGATGCCGGGCTTCGCCATGGGGATCACGACCCGCCAGTGGATGCGCCACCACGGCGCGCCCATGTCGCGCGCCGCCTCGATCTGGTTACGGTCGAGGGCTTCGATCGCATTGTAGATCGGGAAGATCATCAGGAGGATATAGGCATAGGTGAGGCCGGCGTAGAGCGCCACGTCCTCGCGGATGAAGTCGATCGGCTCGGACCACAGGCCCAGCGTCATGCCGACGCCGTTCACCAGCCCGGTGGAACCGAACAGGATACGGAAGGCGAAGGCGCGCAGCACCTCGTTGATCCAATAGGGCACGATCAGGCCGATCACCATCAGCCGCGCCATCGACTGGCGCGCGCCATGGGCCAGCAGATAGGCGATCGGATAGCACAATATCAGGTCGAACACGGTGACCACGACCGAGGCCAGCACCGTCTTCGCCAGGATGGTCAGATGCAGGGTGTTGAAGCCGCCGTCGTTGCCGAAGATGAAATAGCCGTATTGCGACAGGGTATAGACGTCGTTCGGCCCGCCCTGTTCCGAGGGCGGCAGATTGTGACTGAAGGAGATCAGCACCATGGCGATCTGCGGCAGCACGATCAGCACGAAGACCCAGAGCGCCACCGTGCCCGCGATGAAGAGACCGACGGCGGCGCCGTGGCGGGCGAAGATCTGCCGGAAATCGGCCAGCGCACCCATGGGCGTCAACCCTTGGCCAGCGGCCCGTCGGGCAGCACGAGGCCGTTCTCCGCCGGAAAGCCGACCAGGATCGAGCCGTCGGGCCCGATGGGGGGCGGGCTGCCGTCGTTGACCAGCGACATGCGAAGCCTGAGCCCCGCCGAAGTCTCCAGCATCAGATGGCGCAGATTGCCCTCGAATTCGTCGCCCACCACCTTGGCTGCGATCTCGTTGTCGCCGGGCCTGGCCGGGCGCATCTGTTCCGGCCGGACGAAGACCAGACAGGCATCGCCCGCCTTGTACTGCCGCCCGCCGGCGGCGACGCCATGCAGGCTCAGCCCGCCCGCTCCCTCGGCCGAGACGCGGTCGCCGGCCCTGGCGGTCACGCTGACCGGGATCGCATTGGTCTCGCCCACGAAGGAGGCGACGAAACTGGTCTTCGGGCGGTCGTAGAGGGTGACGGGATCCGCCACCTGTTCGATCACGCCCTTGCTCATCACCGCGACGCGGTCGGACATGGTCAGGGCCTCGCCCTGGTCGTGGGTGATGTAGATGAAGGTGAGGCCGACGCGCTTCTGGATCTCCCGCAGTTCCGTCCGCATGTGCTGGCGCAGCTTGAGGTCGAGGGCGGAGAGCGGCTCGTCGAGCAGCAGGATGTCGGGCTCGACCGCAAGGGCGCGGGCGATCGCCACGCGCTGGCGCTGGCCGCCCGAAAGCTCGGTCACCTTCTTGTCGGCGGTGCCGGGGAGCGCGATCAGCTCCAGCAGTTCCTCGGCGCGCTTGCGGCGCTTGGCCTTGGAGATACCGCGCACTTCCAGCGGAAAGGCGATGTTCTCGGCGACCGACATCAGGGGGAAGAGGGCGAGGTTCTGGAAGATCAGGGCGGTCGGACGCTTGTTCGGGCCGACGCCCTTCATGTCGTCGCCGCCGATCAGCACGCGCCCCTCGGTCGGCTGGATGAAGCCGGAGACGCAGCGCAGAAGCGTGGTCTTGCCGCAGCCGGACGGCCCGAGGAAGGAGAAGAACTCACCTCCCGCGATCTCGAGATGGGCATCGTCCACCGCGAGATATTGGCCGAAACGGATCGACACATGGTCAAGGGTGATGGTCTTGGTCATGCGCGCACCCGACGGCCGTTACGAAAACACATTGTCCCCCCCCCCAACGCGTCGTCCCGGCGCAGGCCGGGACCTCGTGACGGAAGGGCGCCCACCTCCCCCCGAAGATCCCGGCCTTCGCCGGGATGACGCCTGAAAGAGGAGGGCGCGGGGACGAAACCACGAAGAAGCATCCGGGCCGGCGCGCCCCCCGCGCCGGCCCGGACGGCCGTCAGGCGCTCTGGAACTTGTTGACGTATTCCGCGCGCTTTTCGGCATACCAGGGGGCTTCCGGCGGCCAGGGGTTCAGCTTGGCCAGGGCTTCGCCCGGATAGGCGTCGCCGAAATTCTTGGCATAGACCTCGCCGGCGAATTTCTCGGCCCCGGTGACGGGCGAGTTGTAGCCATGGGTCTTGATCGCCTCGCCCGCCAGCTCGGGGTCGTAGCAGGCTTCGATGAAGGCATAGACCTGCTCCATGTTCTTGGCGCCGACGGGCAGGCACATGCCGTCGACCCAGGCCATGGCACCTTCGACCGGGGCGCGGTACATCACCGGCTCGCCGGCGGTCTTCAGGGCGATGGGTGGGCCGTCCCAGGTCTGGCCCACGATCACGCCCTCGTTCAGAAGGCCGTTCTTCTGGGTGTCGGCATCGTTCCACAGAAGCTTCAGGTTCTTCTTCTTGCCGATGCAATAGTCGGTCAGCTTGGACCAGACTTCGTCCAGCTTCTCCGGCGTCTCATAGGCCGACCACATGGTGCCCGGTTCCCATTCGCCCTTGTATTCGAGGGCGAGACCGGCGCCCAGCATGCCGGAATGGCCGCGGCACATGGTCTTGCCGGCATTGGCGTCGTCCCAGACGTCGCCATAGGAGGGGAATTCGCCCGCCGGGGTGAACTTGTCGGTGCGCCACGCCACACCCTCGGTGCCCCAGATGTGCGGGATCCACATCTGGCCCTTGCCGCCGAAGTTCCAATTGGTCTCGCCGGCCTTGGCCATGGCCGGGTTCACCTTGTCGATGGCGATCTTCGACATGTCGAAGGGCTGCACCAGATCCAGCGGCTCCCACAGCAGCGAGCGGTTCATGGTCGGCGTGATGATGTCGAAGCCCTGGCCGTTCGTCGCCTTCATCTTGTTCAGGATGTCGTCGTTCGAACCGATGCCGGTGAAGTTGATCTTGATCCCGGTCTTCTTGGTGAAGGCCTCGCGGAAACTGTCCGGCAGATAGTCGGACCACATCATGATGTCGATCTCGCCCGACGAGGCGAGAACGCTGCGGCTCACGATCGCCGGCATGGCCAGGGCGGCACCCCCGACAGCAGCCCCCTTCAGAACCGAACGGCGGCTGACGCCGTTCTTCCCGCGCTTGGATGCCATTGACCACTCCTTGAATTGTTCCTGCCCCGGGGAACCCCTGCGCCCCATGATGCGGCGCAAAAACGCTAGGTCGATTAGGGGAAACGGTATTAGATCCACAGGAAGAATTTTTTGGTGCCAGGAACAACCGTGCTGGACCGCTATTTCCTCGAACCGCTGGACCACGCGCGCCGCCTTCAGCAACAGGTCCACGACCGCCTGGTGGAGGCGATTCTGGACGGCGGCGTGCCCCCGCACGAACCCTTGCCCGCCACCCGCGACCTGGCCACCCGCATCGGCGTCTCGCGCAATACCATCGTGCTGGTCTACGAACGCCTGGTGGAGGACGGCTATCTGACCCCGGTGCGCCGAAGGGGCCATTTCATCAACGAACAATACGTCCGCCAGCAGCTCAACGTCCGACTCGACTATCGCCCATCGACCCTGTTCCGTGATGGCGAGACCGCGGGCAAGGCCTGGGCGGAGCGTCTGCGCCAGCACCCCTCGCGCAACCGCAACATCGTGAAGCCGGCCAATTGGCGCGACTATCGCTATCCCTTCATCTACGGCCAGGTGACGACGGACAAGACCTCGATCGCGCGCTGGCGCGACTGCACGCGCCTTGCCGGCACGCCCTATCACGCCAATGCCTGGGTCGGCGACCTGATCGACGCCGACGATCCCCTGCTGGTCGACCAGGTGATCTCCCGCGTGCTGCCCCAGCGCGGGCTGCGCGCGGGAAGGGAGGAGGTGCTGATCACCTGCGGCTCCCAGAACGCGCTCTATATGGCGGCGCAGCTTCTCGCCGGGCCCGGCTGCCGGGTCGGGATCGAGAATCCGGGCTATGTCGATGCCCGCAACATCATGGCCGCCACGGGGGCGGACCTCGTGCCCCTGCCGGTCGATGCCAATGGCGTCGTCACCGGGGCGGCGATGCGCGGCTGCGATCTCGTCTATACGACCCCCAGCCATCAATCGCCGACCAGCGTCACCCTCTCCCTGCAACGCCGCCTCGCCCTGGCCGAGGCGGCGCGCAACGACGACATCCTCCTGATCGAGGATGATTACGAGCACGAATTGAATTTCATCGGGCCCCAGCGCCCGGCCCTCAAGAGTTTCGACACCACGGGCCGCACGATCTATCTGGGCTCGCTGTCCAAGGCCCTGTTCCCCGGGCTCCGTCTCGGCTTCGTCGTCGCCCCCGAACCCCTGATCCGCGAGATGCGGGCGCTGCGCCGCATGATGTATCGCCACCCCTCGGCCCACGACCAGCGCGCCATGGCGATCTTCCTGATGGAAGGCCATATGGACGCCCATGTCCGGCGCCTGCGCGATCAACTGGCCCGCAAATGGACCACCATGCACCGCGAACTCGCCGCCCGCCTCCCCGACAGCCGCCCCACCGCCACCACCGGCGGTTCCTCGGTCTGGCTCCGCCTCCCCCCCGGCATCGACTGCTGGACCCTGCAACGCGCCGCCGCCCGCCGCGGCGTCCTCATCGAACCCGGCGACATCCATTTCCTGGGCCCCGAACCGCCGAGGGATTACGTGCGTCTGGGGTTTGCCGCGATCGGGTTGGACGCGATTGCGCCGGGGCTGGCGGAATTGCAGGCGGCTGTGGAGGAGGTTGAGAGGGGGGCTTGATGCAGACTTCTTTCCGGTCAGTCTTTTTGCTTGAGCGTTGTCCCCCCAATCCACACCCCGCGACCGATGATCCAGGCGCACGGAGGCCCCGACAAAATGGGGCTAGGCAGGGGATTGCGAACGCAGCACGGTTTGCGGCAGGGCGAACACGCTTGAGGAAGAACAATGTCGGCTGACGCGAACAGCATTCTTTTCCGGCCCTTCGATGTGAAGAGCCTGCATATGAAGAACCGGATCGTCATGGCGCCCATGACGCGGGACAAGTCGCCGGGTGGTGTGCCGGGGCCGGATGTCGCGGAATATTACCGGAAGCGCGCGGCGGGCGGCGTCGGGCTCATCATCACCGAGGGCACGACGATCGACCATGCGGCGGCGTCGGGCTCCGACAATTATCCGCGCTTTCATGGCGAGGATGCGCTGGCGGGCTGGGCCGAGGTCGTGAAGGCGGTCCATGCCGAGGGCGGACTGATCGCGCCGCAGCTCTGGCATGTCGGCATGATGCGGAGCCCGAAGCAGGTGTTCAATCCGGAGGTGCCCAGCGTCGGCCCCTCCGGCCTCAAGGTGCCGGGCAAGCGGAACGGCCACACCCTGACCGAGAGCGAGATCGGCGACATCATCGCCGCCTTCGCCAAGGGCGCGGCGGACGCCCAGCGCCTCGGCTTCGATGCGGCGGAATTCCATGGCGCGCACGGCTATCTGATCGACCAGTTCTTCTGGGACGGCACCAACGAGCGCACCGACCGATGGGGCGGCGATCTGGTGGCGCGCGGGCGTTTCGGGGTCGAGATCGTCAAGGCGGCGCGGGCCCTGGTGGGCCCCGACTTCCCGCTGATCCTGCGCATGTCGCAATGGAAGCAGCAGGATTTCACCAAGCGCCTGGCCGAGACCCCGGCGGAATGGGAAGCTTTCGTCACCCCCTTCGTCGATGCCGGCGTCGATGTCTTCCACTGCTCCACACGGCGCTTCTGGACCCCGGAATTCGAGGGTTCGGACCTCAATCTCGCCGGCTGGACCAAGAAGCTGACGGGCAAGCCCACCATCACAGTCGGCAGCGTCAGCCTCGGCGGCGCCGATGACTTCATCGCCGCCTTCGCCGGCCAGGGCGCCGAGATCGTCGGCATCGAGAACCTGGTGGAGCGGATGGAGCGCGGCGAATTCGATCTGGTCGCCGTCGGCCGCGCGCTGCTCGCCAATCCCGACTGGCCGAAGCTGGTGCAGGGCGGGCGCTATGGCGACCTCAAGGCCTATTCGAAGGATTTCCTGCTCGAACTGGTCTGACGCGAGGGCTCGCGCGGCCGCCGTTCGCGACGATGAGAAGCGAGCGCGGCCAAGGGCTTGCCGGAATACCGACGGGGCCTTCGCGGCCCCGTCTTGTATTCTGGCCTTGAATGCCTTAAGTATGACCCGTCGATCTTGTTGACGAATTTTGTTACTGCGCTTTGGCGCCCCGACGATCTTCTACTCTCAATATCGAAATGCCAGTCCCTGGGGCGTTCCCGGGGGCGAAAACCTATGCCGATCTGAGAAAGGAATCGTCATGATCACGGGCACCGTGAAATTCTTCAACACCACCAAGGGCTTCGGCTTCATCCAGCCCGAGAACGGCGGCGCGGACGTCTTCGTCCACATCTCCGCCGTCGAGCGCTCGGGCCTGCGCGGCCTGGTCGACGGTCAGAAGGTCAGCTTCGAGATCGTCAAGGACAGCCGCACCGGCCGTTCCGCCGCCGACAATCTGCAGGCGGCGTAATCCACGCGCCGCGCCGGCGGTCGACCACGGATGTACTGGCGATCGCCGCGCTGAACGGCGTGATGGATTGAAGAGAGGTCGGGGGATTCCCCCGGCCTTTTTTCTTGCCCGATCGAGGCGTGCCGGTCAGAGATCGGCGCGGCCCAGCACCTTCTGCAGGATCTCGCCCATGCGCAGCATGTCGTCTTCCGGCACCGAGAGGGCGGGGGCGAAGATGACGGCATCGCCGGTCGCCTTGATGTGCAGGCCGGCATCGAACAGCAGGCGCTGCACCGTGCTGCCCTTGGCCCCCGGCGCCGCGCCCGGTGTCAGTTGAATGCCCGCCAGCATGCCGTAACCCCGCAGGTCCGCCACCTGGGGCAGGTTGCGGAAGCCGAAGACCATGTCGAGGAATTTTGGCGACAGCGCCTTGGCCCGGCCGAACAGATCCTCGTCGCGATAGATGTTCAGGGCGGCGATGCCGGCGGCGCAGGCGACCGGATGGGCGGAATAGGTATAACCGTGGAAGAGTTCCGGCCGGTCGCCCTGGGCGGCGTCGATCACCGCTTCCTGAATCTCGCCCTTCACCGCGACGGCCGACATGGGCACCACGCCATTGGTCAGCGCCTTGGCCATGGTGATCAGGTCCGGCTTCACCGCGAATTCCTGGGCCGCGAAGGCGGAGCCGGTGCGCCCGAAGCCGGTGATCACTTCGTCGAAGACCAGAAGGATGCCGTATTTGTCGCAGATGGCGCGGATCCGCTCCAGGTACCCCTTGGGCGGCACCACGGTGCCGATGGAACCGGCGATCGGCTCGATGAAGACGGCGGCGATGGTCTCGCCCCCGTAGAGGCGGCACATTTCCTCCAGATCCTCGGCGCGGTCGGCGCCCGTCTCCGGCTGGCCGCGGGAGAAGCGCTGCTCCTCCGACCAGGTGTGGCGCATGTGGACGGCATCGAAGGTGACGGCGCCGAAGTCGCGGCGATTGTTGACCATGCCGGCCAGCGAGGTGCCGCCCAGATTGACGCCGTGATAGGCCCAATTGCGCGAGACGAAGCGGGTGCGCTGGCTCTGCCCCGTGGCGCGATGATAGGCAAGGCAGATCTTCACGGCGGAATCGACCGCCTCCGAGCCCGAATTGCCGAAGAAGATACGGTCGATACCGTCCGGCAGGATGCCCGCCAGCCGTTCCGCGAATTCGAAGGAAATCGGCGCCGCGCGCTGGAAATGCGGCGTGTAGTCGAGGGTCATGATCTGCTGATGGACGGCGTCCGCGATCTCGCGCCGGCCGTGGCCGGCGGCGCAACAGAACAGGCCCGAGGCCCCGTCCAGGATCTTCTGCCCGTCCGGCGTCCAATAGCGCACACCTTCGGCCTTGGCGAAGATCTGCGGCGCTTCCTTGAACAGCCGGTTGTTCGTGAACGGCAGCCAGTGATGATCCATCTTCGGCAGGGGGGCATTCATGATCGGCATTCCCATCGAGCGCACAGTCGGTGCACAGTCTGCCGGATCGCCTCCACATGATAGATCCACGGGGGCTAATTTCGATGGTCCAGAGCCTGTTCTGGCACCATCGCCTCTCGCCGTCCTTCAGGAGATTCGTCATGTCCAAGACCGTGCTCATCACCGGCGCCACCGCAGGCTTCGGCGCCGCCGCCAGTCGCCGCTTCGTCGCCGCCGGCTGGAAGGTGATCGGCACCGGGCGCCGGGCGGCGCGGCTGGATGCGCTGCGCGACGAATTGGGCGCGGACAAGTTTTGCGGCGCCGCCTTCGACATGCGCGACGAGGCGGCGATCCAGGCGGCGCTCGACGGTCTGCCGGCGGATTTCGCCACGATCGACTGGCTGGTGAACAATGCCGGCCTCGCGCTCGGCACCGGGCCGGCGCAGACGTCCGATCTCGACCAGTGGCGCCAGATGATCGACACCAATATCACCGGCCTCGTCACCATCACCCGCATGCTGCTGCCCCGGCTGATCGAGGTGAAGGGCGGCATCGTCAACCTGTCGTCGGTGGCGGCCCATTGGCCCTATCCGGGCGGCAATGTCTATGGCGGCACCAAGGCCTTCGTGCGCCAGTTCTCCTATGGCCTGCGTTGCGATCTCGCCGGCACCGGCGTCCGCGTCACCTCGATCGAGCCGGGCATGTGCGAGAGCGAATTCACCCTGGTGCGCACCGGCGGCAACAAGGACGCCTATGACAAGCTCTATGGCGGCGCCGATCCCCTCCAGCCCGAGGATATCGCCGAGACGATCTTCCATGTCGCCAGCCTGCCGGCCCATATGAACATCAATGCGATCGAACTGATGCCGGTTTCGCAGAGCTGGTCGCCCTTCGCGGTTCATCGCAAGGGCTGAGCCATCGTTTTTGCGCCTCTCTTTCGCGTTGCGGTGTAGACTTTGGATTCCGCAATGCGAAAGGGGGAGCACGTGACGGGGATCGATCAGGACGAAGGCTTCGCCACCGGTTCCGGCGCGCCGGCCGTCGCCGACAAGACCCTCGAACAGGCGCTCGGCGTGCAGATCCGCCATCTGCGCCGCCAGCTCGACCTGACGGTGGCCCATCTGGCCGGCGCCGCCGGCATTTCGACCGGCATGCTCTCGAAGATCGAGAACGGCCAGATCTCGCCCTCGCTCAACACGATCCAGGCGCTGGCTGGCGCGCTCAATGTGCCCATCGCCGCGCTCTTCGCCTCCTTCGACGAGAAGCGCGACTGTTCCTATGTGCGGGCGGGGCAGGGCGTGATCATCGAGCGGCGCGGCACCAAGGTCGGCCATCAATACGAATTGCTCGGCCATGCGCTCGGCGGCGAGATCGTCTGCGAACCCTATCTGATCACCCTTCGGGAAGAGGCGACGCCCTATACCGCCTTCCAGCACGGCGGCGCCGAATTCATCTACATGATGTCGGGCGAGATCCAGTACCGCCACGCCGACCGCATCTACGACCTGAAGCCGGGCGACGCCCTGCTGTTCGACAGCGGCGCCGCCCACGGCCCCGACCGTCTGGTCAAGCTGCCCGCCACCTATCTCTCGGTGATCATCTATCCGCGGGACAAGGAGTGAGTTTCTTTTGAAGAAATAATTATTCCTGACCGTTGACGGCTCGCGAGGGCTCGGCTAGAACCGTGGCATCGGTCAAATCGCGGGACAGGCGCATGTGCGGCATCGTCGGACTCTTCATTAAGGACCCTGCATTGGAGCCGCGTCTGGGGGAATTGCTCGCCCGGATGCTGGAGGTGATGAGCGATCGCGGGCCGGATAGTGCGGGCTTCGCGGTCTATGGCGCCGGGCGGCCCGATTTCGTGAAATTGTCGCTGCGCCCGCCCGCCGGCTTCGATGCGCGCAGCCTGATGGCAGCACTCTCGGTCGCGGGCGGCGAGGTTTCGGCGGTGACGCGCGACAGCCATGTCATCGTCGAAATCCCGGCCAAGGCGGAGGCGGCGGCCCGCGCCCTGATCGCCGAACGCTTTCCCGAGGTCACGGTGGTCGGCTCCGGTGCGCGCATGGAAATCTACAAGGAAGTGGGCCTGCCGAAAGCGGTCGCCGAACGTTTCGGCCTGCCGGCCATGAGCGGCAGCCACGGCATCGGTCACACGCGGATGGCGACCGAATCCGCCGTCACCACCAATGGCGCCCATCCGTTCTCGACCGGGCGGGATCAATGCCTGGTCCACAATGGTTCCCTTTCCAATCACAATGACATGCGCCGCCGCCTGACGCGGGAAGGCGTGCGCATCGAGACCGAGAACGACAGCGAGGTCGCGGCCGGTTACCTGACCTGGCGCCTGGGGAAGGGGGAGGCGCTGAACGACGCGCTGACCGCCGCGCTTTCGGCACTGGATGGTTTCTTCACCTTCGTCGTCGGCACCGAGACCGGCTTCGGCGTGCTGCGCGATCCGATCGCCTGCAAGCCCGCGGTGATGGCCGAAACCGATGCCTATGTCGCCTTCGGGTCCGAATATCGTGCGCTTGCCGGCCTGCCGGGGATCGAGACTGCCCGCGTGTTCGAGCCGGAACCGGCCACCGTCTATTTCTGGGAGCGCGCGGCATGACCACCCGTGTCATCGATCTCGCCACGGAAGGCGTGCGCGGCCTCAATGCCGCCCTTCACGCCGACAAGGCGCATAAGCATTGGCAGGTACTGAACCCCGCCGGTCTCCATTCGATCGCGGTCGGTATCGATGCCCCAACGACGGTCGAGATCGACGGCCATGTCGGCTATTACTGCGCCGGCATGAACAAACATGCGTCCGTCACCGTGAAGGGCAATGCCGGGGTCGGCGTCGCCGAGAACATGATGTCGGGCCGGGTTCATGTGCTGGGCGACGCCAGCCAGGCGGCCGGCGCCACGGCCCATGGCGGTTCCCTGATCATCGACGGCAATGCCTCGGCGCGCTGCGGCATTTCGATGAAGGGCGTCGACATTCTGGTGAAGGGCAACATCGGCCATATGTCCGCCTTCATGGCCCAGGCCGGTACGCTGACCGTGCTCGGCAATGCGGGCGACGCGCTCGGCGATTCGATCTATGAGGCGAAGATCTTCGTCCGTGGCACCGTCGCCGGCCTCGGCGCCGACTGCATCGAGAAGGAGATGCGGGACGAGCACAAGGCCCTGCTGTTCGGGCGCCTGAAGGCGGCGGGGCTGGACGGCCAGGTCGACGTCGGGGAGTTCCGGCGCTACGGCTCGGCCCGCAAGCTCTATAATTTCACCACCGACAATCTCGACGCCTATTGAGCGGGGGCGGGACATGAGCAGTTACCACAATCCCCATACCTTCCCGCGCAAATCGGCCGCCTTCGACGATTATGCCCTGTCGGAAATTCGGCGCGCGGCGGCGACCGGCCTCTATGACATCAGGGGCGGCGGCGCCAAGCGGAAGGTGCCGCATCTCGACGACCTTCTCTTCCTCGGCGCCTCCATGAGCCGCTATCCCCTGGAAGGCTACCGCGAGAAATGCGGGACCAATGTGATCCTGGGCGATCGTTTCGCGAAGAAGCCGATCGAATTGAAGATCCCGGTCACCATCGCCGGCATGAGCTTCGGCTCCCTCTCGGCCGAGGCGAAGGAGGCGCTGGGGCGCGGCGCCTCCGCCATGGGCACCTCCACCACCACGGGCGACGGCGGCATGACGCCGGAGGAACGGGGCCATTCCTCGATCCTGGTCTATCAATATCTGCCGTCGCGCTATGGCATGAACCCGGATGATTTGAGGAAGGCCGACGCCATCGAAGTGGTCGTGGGCCAGGGCGCCAAGCCGGGCGGCGGCGGCATGCTGCTGGGCCAGAAGATCTCCGAGCGTGTGGCCGAGATGCGCTGCCTGCCACAAGGCATCGACCAGCGCTCCGCCTGCCGCCATCCGGACTGGACCGGGCCCGACGACCTCGAAATCAAGATCGAGGAACTACGGGAGATCACCGACTGGCAAAAGCCGATCTATGTGAAGATCGGTGCCGCACGGCCCTATTACGACACGGCGCTGGCGGTGAAAGCGGGGGCCGACGTCGTCGTCCTGGACGGCATGCAGGGCGGCACGGCGGCGACCCAGGAAGTGTTCATCGAACATGTCGGCCTGCCGCTGCTGGCCGCGATCCGCCCGGCGGTGCAGGCGTTGCAAGACCTCGGCATGCACAGGAAGGTGCAGCTCATCGTCTCCGGCGGTATCCGCAATGGCGCCGATGTCGCCAAATGCCTGGCGCTGGGGGCCGATGCGGTCTCGATCGGCACGGCGGCCCTGGTGGCGCTGGGCGACAACGACCCGGTGCACGAGACGGAATACAGGACGCTTGGCACCACCGCCGGCGCCTATGACGATTGGCACGAGGGGCGCGATCCGGCTGGCATCACCACCCAGGACCCGATGCTGGCCAAGCGCCTCGACCCGGTGCTGGCCGGGCGGCGCCTCGCCAATTACCTGGCGGTGCTGGCGCTCGAGGCCCAGACCATCGCGCGCGCCTGCGGCAAGAGCCATGTCCACAATCTGGAGCCGGAGGATCTGGTGGCCCTGACGGTGGAGGCGGCGGCCATGGCCAAGGTGCCCCTGGCCGGAACCGACTGGATTCCGGGCAACGAGAGTCGGGGGCGGGGCCCCTATTGAATGGATCGAGACTGACGGAAGGCGGGCGAGGCACATGGCGACGGATCTGGCGGCGGCGGCCAAGGAACTGGGCATCAGATATTTCCTGATCTCCTATACCGACCTCTTCGGCGTGCAGCGGGCGAAACTGGTGCCCGCCTCGGCGATCGGCGGCATGGCCCGGGACGGCGCCGGCTTCGCCGGCTTCGCCACCTGGCTGGACATGAGCCCGGCCGACAGCGATCTCTTCGCCGTGCCCGATCCCGACAGCCTGATCCAACTGCCGTGGAAGAAGGAAGTCGGCTGGCTGGCCGCCGATCTCTGGATGGACGGCAAACCGGTCGAACAGGCGCCGCGCGCGGTCCTGAAGAAGGCGATGGCGGCGGCGGAGGCCCGGGGCTTCGAGCTGAAGACCGGCGTCGAATGCGAATATTTCCTCATCACGCCCGACGGCAAGTCGATCTCGGACGCCGCCGATACGGCGGACAAGCCGTGCTACGACCAGCTCATCCTGATGCGGCGCTACGACGTCATCACGGAAATCTGCGATGCCATGCAGTCGCTCGGCTGGGCGCCCTATCAGAACGACCACGAGGATGCGAACGGCCAGTTCGAGATGAACTGGGAATACGACAACGCGCTCGTCACCGCCGACCGCCACGCCTTCTTCAAATACATGGTGAAGTCGATCGCGGAGAAGCATGGCCTTCGCGCCACCTTCATGCCCAAGCCCTTCCCCAATCTGACCGGCAACGGCTGCCACATGCATGTCTCCCTGTGGCAGGGCCATGTGAACGCCTTCGCCGATCCGGCGGGCGAACTTGGCCTCTCGAAGATCGGCTATCACTTCATCGCCGGCGTGATGGCGGAAGCCCAGGCGCTCTGCGCCCTGACCAATCCGACGGTGAATTCCTACAAGCGGATCAATGCCCCGGTGACGCTGTCGGGCGCCACCTGGTCGCCCAATACGGTCACCTATACCGGCAACAACCGCACCCATATGATCCGGATCCCGGATGCCGGGCGCTTCGAATTGCGCCTGGCCGACGGCTCGGCCAATCCCTATCTGCTGCCGGCGGCGGTGCTGGTCGCGGGGCTCGATGGCATGGCGCGGGAACTGGATCCGGGCAAGCGCCTGGACATCAACATGTATACCGAGGGGCACAGGGCGCGGAACGCGCGCAAACTGCCCCTCAACCTCCTCGACGCGCTGCGCCTGCTGGCTCGGTCGGCGGTGCTGCGCGGCGGGCTGGGCGACGATTTCGTCACGGCCTACCTCAAGCTGAAGCAGGAGGATTGGAACGCCTATTCGCGCCACCTCACCCAGTGGGAGCGCGATACCACCCTCGATTGCTGATCCCGCCGCAAAGGGCGATGCGGGCTTGACGCCGGGCGGTCGACAGGCTTTCTGACCGCCAAAGTCGAGACTGTCGCGAGAGAACCATGTCAAATGCTGCGATTCTGACCCTGTCCTGCCCCGATCGGCCGGGCATCGTGGCCCGTGTCTCGACCTATCTGTTCGAAGCGGGCGTCAACATCCTGGAAGCCCATCAGTTCGACGACACGGAGACCGGCCGCTTCTTCATGCGTGTCGATTTCGAAGTGGTGGCCGACGAAGCCTCGGTCGCCACGGTCCGCGACGGTTTCGCCGCGATCGCGGAGCAATTCGCCATGGACTGGCAGATGCGCGACAAGGCGGAAAAGCGGAAGGTCATGCTGCTGGCCTCCAAATCCGACCATTGCCTTGCCGATCTCCTGTATCGCTGGCGCGCCGGTTTCCTTTCGATGGACATCGTCGCCATCGTCTCCAACCACGCGCGAGCGACCTATCAGCACCTCGATTTCGACGGCATCCCCTTCCACCACCTGCCGGTCACCAAGGAGACCAAGCTGGAACAGGAAGCCGCGATCTGGGCCCTGGTGAAGGAGAGCAAGGCGGAACTCGTCGTCCTCGCGCGCTATATGCAGGTATTGTCGGACGGGCTGGCGGCCAAGCTGTCGGGCCGCTGCATCAACATCCACCATTCCTTCCTGCCCGGCTTCAAGGGCGCCAAGCCCTATCATCAGGCTCACGAACGGGGCGTGAAACTGATCGGCGCCACCGCCCACTATGTGACCTCGGACCTCGACGAAGGCCCGATCATCGAGCAGGACGTGGAGCGGATCAGCCATCAGGACAGTCCGGAGGATCTGGTGGGCAAGGGCCGCGACATCGAGCGCCGCGTGCTGGCCCGCGCCATCGCCGCCCATCTCGAGGACCGCGTGCTGCTCAACGGGCGAAAGACCGTGGTCTTCCGCCACTGACGGTCAGGACGGCGGCGCGCCGCCGTCCATTTCGCGCTGCAATTCCAGCACACGGTCCAGCCCGGCCGGATCGCTCAGGCGCAGCGCCTTTACCATGCCGGCCCGTGCGGCCTCCGCCTCGTCGCGCTCCCGTGACAGGCCCTGGCCCCTGGCCGAAAGCCGTTCCACCGCGCGCATCAGATTGGGCAGGGCGTCCGCCGGCGTCGTGGTGGCAAGGCCCAGCATGAGATCGGCCCGGCCGGATCCCAGCGCGGAACCCTTCAAATACCAATCCGCCGCCTGGGTCGCATCGGCCGCGCGCTTGCCCAATTCGACCGCCGCCTCGCCATCGCCGAGCGACAGCGCCTTTTCCAGAAGCGCCCGCGCCTGATCGGGCCTGTGGCGCGCCAGCCGGACCATGGCGGCCGGATAGTCGCGGGCCACCGCTGCCTCCAGAAGCTTCACGGCGGCACCGGTCTGGCCCAGGCGCAGAAGGGCCATGGCTTCCTGATGGATGTAACGTGGCTCGTCCGGTTGGGCGGCGGCCGCCGCCGCGCAGGCCGCGATCAGGGGATCGCCCTCCGCCGGCAGGGCGGGGAAGGGCAGGGGATCGGGCAGGGCGACGCCGGCCGAGACCATCGGATCCAGCGGATCGGCCGCGCCGGCATCGCAGGTCATGGCCGGCGGCGTGCCGGGAACCGGTGGGGCGGGCGGCGCGTCCAGGAAGGCGGCGATCCGCTCCGCCGCGGTCAGGCCACGGCGCGTGCTGGCGCGCAGCAGGTCGATGACATCGCCGTCGGGCCGCGTGACCGCCGGCGCCAGATCGAACCAGCGCACGCGCGCCCCCGCCGGCCCGCCCATATTGATGCCGGCGACCATCAGCGTGCCGGGCAGCAGGGCCAGGGGACCGCTGCTGGCATAGCGCCGGGCATAGGTGGCGCCGGTCGCCGGGTCGAACAGGGCGATCATGCCGTGGTTGGTCGCGGCGGCGGCAAGCCCGCCGTGGCGCGCGAAAGTGATGTGCTCGATCGCATCAAGCTCGTCCAGATCGCTGCCGGGCACCAGGTCCATGTCGCGCAGAAGGCGCCCGGCGGCGAGGTCGAGATGCTGGACATCGCCGCCGCCGAAGCCGATCAGCGCCTCGGTCCGGCCCGGCGCGATGGCGAAGGCGCTCGGGTTTTCGCGCAGGCCATGGATCCGCCGCAGCACCCCGCCGGTCGTGCCATCGAAGACCGTGAGGGTGCCTTCGCCGGTATAGGCGGCCAACATCGTGCCATCGGCGGTGAAAGCGGGCAGGGGATTGAACTGCTTCTGGACCGGCAGGGCGGCGATGACCGCCTTCCGGTCGATGTCGTAGAGCACGCCGCCGTCCCACCAGAACAGGGCCAGGCGCTTGCCGTCCGGGCTCAGCGCCAGGCCGGTGAAGGTGGCGCCTTCGGGCGCCGGCCCGGTCAGCACCTTGGCCCCGGTCTCGGTGTCGATCACGTCGACCCGCTTGCTCTCTACCGGGATCGCGGCGATGCGCCGCCCGGCGGCATCGCTGGCGATCTGGAGATAGAGTTCGTCGCCGAGTCCCGGCAGCGGGTCGGACAGGGCGCCGGTCGCGATATCCATGCGCCGCAGGCCGCCGCGCCGATAGACGGCCATCAGGCTTCTGCCGTCGTCGGCCGGGACGGCGGCGGCGATATATTCGGAACCCTGGCCGAAGGCAACGCCGGTGGACTGGTCCATCACCGTCTGCGGCAGGATGTGGGACAGGTCGATCAGTGAAATCAGCCCTTCCCGGTCGATCAGCGCGGCCCGCCGCCCGCCGCCGACGATGCGGTCCCAGAAGCCCCGCCCGGTGCCGAGGTCGGACCGCATCACGCGGCGTTGCAGGTCCAGGTTCCAGATCTCGATGCCGTGCTCGTGGGTGGCGATGACGGCAACGCCCGCTTCCTCGAACCAGAGGTGTTGGGTGGCGTCGGCGATACCCATGGGCACGGTCGACTGCAGGGCGAAATCGATGTTCGGTGTCCAGGTGGTCAGGTCGCGTCCGAAGGCCAGCAAGCCGTCGCCGATCCGCCGGAACAGGATGCCGGCGCCGACCGGGGCATCGGGCCGCGCCGCCACGAGGGCACCGTCAGCCCCCGCCAGCACCGCGAAACCATATTGATCGGCGACCGCGACATGGGCGCGGTCGGCCGATACGGCGATGCGCGTCACTTCCTGTTCCGCCAGCGCCGTGGTGCGCCACAGCAGGCGGCCGTCCCGGGGGTCGAAGGCAATGACGTCACCTTCGCCGGTCCCGGCGACGGCGAAATCCGGCGCCACGACGCGAAGCGCCGAAACATAGCCTTCGACCGGCAGGGTATAGGCCTGCTTGCCCCCGGCCAGCGGCCAGGCGCGGATGCCACCTTCGAAGCGCGAGGCGATCACCAGCGTGCCGTCCGTCGAGAGAGCGGCACCGGCCACCTGATCGCCGCCCTCGAAAGTGGCGACCACCGCGCCGTCCGTCAGGTTTCGCAGTTCGAGGCCATGGTCCCCGGTCACGGTCAGCACAAGGTCGGGTCCGACGAAACGAGCCAGCGTAACCGTGCCGGTGCCGATGGCGAAACTGTCGATGAAGCGTCCGCTGTCCATGTCGATGACATGCAGCGTGCCCTTGCCGTCGCCCACAACGGCCCGCGCGCCGTCGTCGGAGATAGAGATGTCGCCGGCGAAATTGTCTTGGCCGGGCATGCGGATGGTCGCGATCAGAATGTCCTGGTCCAGCGCCTGGCGCGCGGTCTCGACGGCGGCGGGCACCAGGGGGCGGGGCGGTTCCTCGCCGGGGCTGGGCAGGGCTTCGACCAGTAGGGCCATGGCGCGGTCACCGGCGCCTTCGGTCATGGCGGCCTGGGCCTTTTCGGTCAGGGCACGGGACATGGATTCCTGGGCGTCGATGCGGCGCCGGTCGGCCTCGTCGGCATTGCGTTCGGCGATCACCGCCTGGCGCTCGGCCTCCGCCTGGCCGGTGAAGCCGAACCAGGCGCCGACACCGGCACCCGCCGCCAGCACGGCCAGCACGGCGGCGGTCAGGCGCAGGCGGCGCAGGCGCCGCTTCTCGGCGGCGGCGGCACTGGTCGAGGAAATCTCGATGAATTCGGCCAGCGAAGGCGGCAGTTCCGCGCCGCGCCGGGCCAGCAGATCCTCCGCCTCCGACAGGGCCAGACCCTTCTGGAGGAGAAGGGTGGCGTCGCGCTCGCGCTGGGTCCAGGTCGCGGCGGCGGCCTCGATCCTTGCGCGGCGCTCGATGTCGTCGCGGTCGTGGGCGATCTGTTCGGCGGCGCGCGGCCAATGGGTGATCAGGGCTTCATGGGCGAGGCGCACCCGCTCGCCCTCGACCACGAGGAGACGGGCTTCGACCAGGGTCGAAATCAGATGATCCGCCGCGGCCGACAGCGCCAGATCCTCGCGCGCCACCGGGCGCGAGGTGGCATTGCCGTGGCCGCCCTGGCCGACGGTGACGAGCTGGCGCAGCAGGGCGGGGAAGGCGGCACGCTCCGCATCCGACAAGTCGGCATGGACCGCCTCGGCGCGCCGCGCCAACGCGCCTTCGAGGCCGTCCAGTCGCTCGTAGGCGGCGAAGGTCAGCAGACCCTCCGGGCTCCGCTCCCGCCACATCTGGTCGAGCAGGAAGGAGAGCAGGGGCAGGGCGCCCGGCGCCGACAGCGCGGCGGCGCGGATCACTTCGTCCAGCGCCTCCCCGGTCTCGGTCCGCGCCTCGAAACGAAGCCCGGCCTCGAAGGCGGGCAGGCGGACGATCTCGCCCACCTCGGCATCGCTGGGCGGCAGCAGGAGGAAACGTGCTTCCCCATCCGACAGGGTGGCGAGGCGCGGCACCGTCGCCAGCAGGTCGAAGAAATCGGCGCGCATGGTGGCGACGACCCAGACCACGCCGGAGCCGGCCAATCGCTCCAGGGCTTCGATGAAACGGCTGCGGGCCTCGTCGCCGATCTGTTCCTGGGTGAAGAGTTCCTCGAGCTGGTCGACGACGACGAGAAGCCGCGCCTCCGCCCCCTCCAGCAGACCGGCCGCCTTGCCGGCGGCCTCGAGCCCGAGGCGGATCACCTCGACCAGATCGCCGCTCGTCGGCGACAGGCCGAGGCCGGCGATCTCCGGCAGGGCGTCGGCGCCGAGAAGGGCGGTGGTCAGGGCGCCCAGGGGTTCGGCCCCGCCCTCCGACGGTTTCACGATCAGATGGCGGGTCAGGGCGACGCGGCCGATCATGCCGGGCAGCTTCAGATCCGGCAGCAGGCCCGCCTTCACCAGCGACGATTTGCCGGAACCGGACGCGCCCATGACCAGGACGAAGGCCTTGTCCCGCGCGGCCTGACGTTGGAGCAATTCGCGCAATTCGTTCCGGGCGCGGGTGCGGCCGAAGAAGACGCCGGCATGTTCCGGCTCGAAGGACAGCAGGCCGCGATAGGGCGGCTGGTGCCAGCGCACCTCGCCCGCCACGCGCTCGCCGTCGGCGGACAGGCCGCGCAGGCGCCGGCGCAGCAATTCGCGCAGATGGTCTTCCAGCAAGGCTTCGAATTCGGCGCTGGCGGCGAATTCCCAGAAGGCGGCGGTGAAGCCGCCCTCGGCATCGCGGGTCCAGCGCGCCATGAAATCCTCCACGAGGCGGCGCTGGCGGCGCGCTTCCTCGAGGCGGGCGTCGTCGTCGAGATCGGCGGCGAGGGGGGCGTTCTTTCGATAGAGCAGCAGGTCGGGCCGCTTGACGGCGCGAAAGCCCGCCAGCGCATCCTCGAATTCCCATTCGGTGCCGGTCACCGGCTGGCCGGAAATGGCGCCCTGGAAACGGTCGCGCGGCAGGATGACGCCGAGGCGGGACCACAGGATGCAGACCACCAGATCGGTCTCGCGCGGGGGGACGATATTGTCCTGGAAATGGGCGCCGGCGGTCAGCGGCTCGCGCTCCCAGAGCACGGGCTCGACGATGAAATGATAAGCGAATTCCCGCGCGAGACGGCGGATCAGCCGTTCGGCGATGAGCCGTTCCGGCCGCACGTCGGCCGGCGAAGAGACGAAGATCCTGATTTTTTGCCGTTCCGCCATCGCCGTTCTTTCGGACGATTCGCCACGCCCCCGATCCTAGGCGGCGAGCATAGCGGCGGCAGTGAGGGAATTCACTTCCCCGGCACGGGGGGAACCGTGCCGGGGGTGGGCGCCATTACCAGTGGAATTCGACGACCAGCTGCGGCACCGAGGCTTCGGTGCCGACGGCCGTGAATTTCGGGTCATTGCCGAATTTGTTCTTCCACCACTGATAGCCGAGGCCCAGGTAGAAGTGGCCCTTCTCGGCACCCAGGTTGGGGCCGATATCGGCCAGCAGCGCGGATTCGACCAGATATTCGATCGCGGTCGCCTGGCCGAAGCCATTGTCGCCCTTCTCGCCGGTCACGGTGAAGAAGCCCTTGAACTTGAACGGCAGGCCGACCTCGAAGGGGATGCCCCAGGCGCCGGCGACGCGCCACGTCGGATCGAAATCGTCGGGCTGGTTCAGGATGCCGTTGTAATTGTGCTCGAAATAGGCCTGCAGACCGATATTGGCGAACCCGGGGACGTCGAAGTCGATGGTCGGGCCGATGACGAACTTGCGCACGCGCGCATTGAAGGCGGCATCCTTGTAGGACAGGTCGGTGCCGAAGGTCAGGCCGATGTCGCGGATGATGCCGCCGTATTCGGCGCCGAAGATCTTCGACGAGCTGAGGGTCTCGCGGAAGACGAAATAGATTTCCTTCGCCGCCTTGGAGCCGTCCTTGCTGGCCTCCTCGTTCTTGCTGAGGCCGGCCAGCACGTCGAGGTTCATGAAGGTCGTGCCATAGGTCCAGCCATGGGTATGGCCCAACTGGAAGATGATCTTCGCCACGTCCTTGGGATTGGCCGGTTCCTGGTAATCGATGCCGTAGCGCAGAGCGGCGAAAGTGTCGCTCCACTGGATGATGTCGGCCTTGGCGCCGCCGGCGCCGGTCATCGTCGGGCCGGTCAGGGCCGCGCCGGCCACCAGGGCGCCCGCGGCCAGACGGAACAGCCCGCCCTTCAATCTTTCAATCGCCCCCATTGAACCCACTCCTTGCATCTAGATCGGTTTGACGTGTTGGCCTCGCAGCCCTGCAATTCCGCATTCCCGGGGCGTTTCCCGTCGCGATGTTGCGCGACATTTTTTTGACGCTTGATCTTGCGCCTTCAAGAAAGGTGCCAATGATCCGTGCAGTTCTGAACGCGGATTAGATCATTGGTTTTTATATGCTATTTCCAATTTCTCTCTTTTTCCGGGTTCCGGTCCTGTATGTACGTGAGAAGCGGTGGCTAAAAAGAGGGCAAAACTGGAAATATGCATGCATGATTTTTGGCGGTAGGTGACCACCGCCGGCCAAGACCGGCGATGGTCGTGGCGGTGGATCAGACGTGTTCGCTGGCGGCGGCGCCGGCGGCTTCAGCCTCGGCCGAGGCCTTGTCGCCCAGGCCGTTGAAGAACAGGTTGAGCAGCAGGGCGACCAGGGCGGCGAGCAGGATGCCGGACTCCAGCAGCGGGTGCAGGGCGTGCGGCAGGTGCTTGAAGAAATTGGGCGCGACCAGCGGGATCATGCCGAAGCCGACCGAAATGGCGACGACGAACTGATTGTTCGGCTGGCTCTTGAAATCGACGTTGGCGAGGATGCGCACGCCGGTGGCGGCAACCATGCCGAACATCACGATGCCGGCACCGCCCAGCACCACCGTGGGCACGGCCTCGACCAGGGCGGCCAGCTTGGGCATGAGGCCGAGCGCCAGCATGATGGCGCCGCCGGCGGCGGTGACGTAGCGCGTGCGCACGCCGGTGACGCCGACCAGCCCGACGTTCTGCGAGAAGGACGTATAGGGGAAGGTGTTGAAGATACCGCCGATCAGGGTGCCGAGGCCGTCGGCCCGCAGCCCCTTGGTCAGGGACGCGCGGTCCACCGTCTTGCCGGTCAGTTCGCCGAGCGCCAGGAACATGCCGGTCGATTCGATCATGACGACGATCATGACGAGGCACATGGTCAGGCTGGCGACCACGTCGAACTGGGGCATGCCGAAGGCGAAGGGCACCACGACGCCGAACCAGGGGGCGTCCGCCACCTTGTCGAAATGCATCAGGCCGAAGGCGGTCGCCACGGCACCGCCGACGATGATGCCGATCAGCACCGCGACATTGCGCACGAAACCCTTGCCCCAGCGGGTCAGGGCCAGGATGACGATCAGCACGAAGAGCGCGAGGGCGAGACCGCCGACCTGTCCATAGGCCGGATTGGCGAAATCGCCGAGCTGCTGCACCGGTGCCCCGTCGACCACGCGCTCGGCCATGGACTTCAGGGTGGGCAGCCCGCCGCCGGCCCAGTTGATGCCGACGCGCATCAGGCTGATGCCGATCACCAGGATGATGGTGCCGGTGACGACCGGCGGAAAGAAGCGCAGCAGGCGCGAGACGAAGGGCGCCACCAGGAGGCCGAAGATGCCGGCGACGATGACCGCGCCATAGATGCCGAGCAGCCCGAGGTCGGGATTGTTGGCCATGGACAGCATGGGCCCGACGGCGGCGAATGTGACCCCCATCATCACGGGCAGGCGGATGCCGACGCCCGGAAGGCCCAGGGACTGGATCAGCGTGGCGATGCCGCAGGCGAAGAGGTCCGCGTTGATCAGGGCCGAGACCTGTTCGGGGCTCAGCTTCAGGGCGCGACCGATGATCAGGGGCACGGCCACGGCGCCCGCATACATCACGAGGACGTGCTGGAGACCGAGCGTGAAGAGCCGGGGGGCCGGTAGCTTCTCGTCCACGGGATGTACGGCTGTACTCATGGGGCAACGTTCCTTGTCAGTATGGGCCGGTCGTTTCGGGCCTCTTCGGTTGGGAAAGGGGTCAGTTGACGGCGGCAGCGCCGTCCTGGAACCAGCGGGCCAGGCGGCGGCGCTCGTCGATGGTCATTTCGGTGATGTTCGAAGGCGGCATGGCATGGGTCCAGACCGAGGCGACGAAGATCTGGTCGGCGTGCTTGCGCACCGCTTCAGGCGTATCCAGGACGACGCCCTTGGGGGCGACATGGACGCCTTCCCAGACCGGCTCGGCCGTATGGCACATGGAACAGCGGCTGATCACGATGTCGGCGGCATCGGCCAGGCCGACGGGCGCTTCGGCAACCGCGGCCGCGGGCATCAGGGCCGCGTCCTCCGCCGGGTCGATCGGCGTGACGCGGCTGATGGCGACGACGATCAGGGCGCAGACGCCGGCGATCCACCAGGTCCACCACGGCGCCGGCAGGCCCTTGTGCATCGTGTTGAAGAAGTGGCGGATCGACACCCCCATGACGATCAGCACGGCGAGGATCAGCCAGTTCAGCACGGCGCCGTAAGCCAGCGGATAATGGTTGGCGATCATCACGAAGACGACGGGCAGCGTGATGTAGTTGTTGTGCATCGAGCGCTGCTTGCCCGTGCGGCCGAGGCTGGGGTCGGGCTTCTCGCCCTTCATCAGGGAGGCGACGACCCTGCGCTGGTTCGGGATGATGACCATGAAGACATTGGCCGCCATCACCGTGCCCATCAGGGCGCCGGCCATCATGAAGGCGCCGCGCGGGCTGAAGATAAGGGTGAAGATCCAGGTGGCGAGCACGACGAAGCCGAAGCCGAAGATCGCCAGCCAGCCGTCGCTCTTGCTGAGCTGCGAGCGGCACAGCCCGTCGTAGATGCCATAGCCGAGCACCAGCGAGCCGACCGAGATGGCGATCGCTTCCCACGTCTGCAGCGCCATGACCTGGGCATCGATCAGATAGAGCTGGGCGCCGAAGTAATAGACGAAGATCAGCAGGGCGAAGCCCGAAAGCCAGGTCGCATAGGCTTCCCATTTGAACCAGGTCAGTTCGTCCGGCATGTTCGACGGCGCGACCAGGAATTTCACCATGTGGTAGAAGCCGCCGCCGTGGACCTGCCAGGCTTCGCCGGCCGCGCCCTCGGGCAGGCCGGCGCGCGGCTTCAGGCTGCTGTCGAGGTGCACGAAATAGAAGGACGAGCCGATCCAGGCGATGCCGGCAATCACGTGCAGCCAGCGGATGCCCGCGCCAATCCATTCCCAGACTATCGGATCCATTTTCCGGCCCCCGCTCAGCTTTCCGTCAACCCCGGCGCATTTTTTTTGTGCGCCGCACTATTGCTACAGTTGCGTTGCGCTAAGAAAAGATTTTCACTGCCAATAGCACCTTCAAATTTTTGCGAAGAATGTAAGGGGCAGCCTGTGGCGCTGATCGAAAACATCAAGGTCTTCGTGCGTGTGCTGGAACTCGGCAGCCTGTCGGCGGCCGGCCGACACATGCGCCTGTCGCCGGCGGTGGTCAGCCATCGCCTGCAGCAGCTGGAGGGCCATCTGGGCGTTCGTCTGCTGAACCGGACGACGCGGCGGGTGCGTCCGACCGAACATGGCTCCGCCTTCTACGAAGCCTGCCAGGACGTTCTCGCCAGCCTCGAACGTGCGGAGGCGACGGTGGCCGATGCCGGCCGCCTGCCGCGCGGCACCCTGCGCATCACGGCGCCGCTCGGCTTCGGGCGGCAGATCCTGGCGCCGATCCTGCCCGACTTCCGCGACGAACATCCCGAGGTCTCGGTGCAGCTCCGCCTGTCGGACCATATCCTGGACCTGCTGGCGGAGGGCATGGATGTCGCCATCCGCCTCGGCACCCTCGCGGATTCGAGCCTGATCGCGCGCCGCATCGCCGATTGCCCCCGCGTACTCTGCGCCGCCCCCTCTTATCTGGAGCGGAAGGGCCAGCCGGAGGAACCGGGGGAGTTGCTGAAGCACGATTGCCTGATCCTGCGCCTGCCCGGCGCGCGGCCGGTGCGCTGGGTCCTGACCACGCCCGATGGGCCCGTGACCCTGCCGGTCTCGGGCCAGGTGGATGCCGATTTCGGCGACGTGCTGACCGAATTCGCGCTGCGCGGTCACGGCATCGTCCTGAAGCCCCTGTGGGAAGTGGCGCATTATCTCGAATCCGGGCGCCTGGTGCCGGTGCTCCCGGATTTCCCGCCGCCGCCGATCTCGGTCTCGGTGGTCTATCCACACCGCCGGCTGGTGGCGGCGAAGACCCGGGCCTTTTCCGATTTCATGTTCGACCGCGGCGCCACCGCCATCCGCGACGCCCTCGGCGGTTTCGCCGCCCAATCGACGGCGGCCTGAAGGCCGGTCCGTCACCCGATCAGGGCGCCCAGCAATTCGGCCGCCACCAGGGCGGCGATGACCGGGGGGCTCTTGTCCCCCAGTTTGCGACCGCCGATCGGGCAGATCAGCGGCTCCAGCAGGGCGGGATCATTGCCGTTGGCGATGAAGCCCCGGCAGAAGCGCGCGCGCTTGGTGGCCGAGCCGATCATGCCGACATAGGCGAAATCGCCGCGCACCAGGGCGGCTTCGGTGATGGCATAGTCCAGGCGATGCTCGTGGGTCATGACGACGGCGGCGGCGCCGGGCGGGGCCGCGGCGATGGCGGCGGCTGGATCCTCGCGCATGGCGGTCATGGGCGCGTCCGCGCGCTCGTCGTACCAGCGAAGGGCGAGCGGCAGGGGCGCCAGGGCCCTGGACAGCGCGATCCCGACATGGCCGGCGCCGAACAGCAGCACGGTCGGCCAGCCGACCGCCGCCGCCGCCTCGTCGCGCGCGATCGCGGCCGCGAGATCGGCGTCGAGCACGGCCAGCGCCAGCACGACATGGCCGCCGCAGCATTGCCCGACCGCGGGGCCGAGGGGCAGGGACATCACGGCCTCGCGCTCGCCCGCCGCCATCATGGCGCGGGCCCGGTCCGCCGCCGCCCACTCCAGGCGCCCGCCGCCGATGGTGCCGTGCAGCCTGTCGGCCGCGACGATCATGCGCGTGCCCGCCTCGCGCGGGGTGGATCCCCGGGCCTCCCGCACCGTGACCAGCACCGCCGGCTGCCCCGCCGCCGTCAGACGGGCAGCGACGGGGGCCAGCGCCTCGGTCATTTCGCGCGGGCCCTCAGCGCCTCGATCGTGTTCAGCACGCGTTCGGGTGTCGCGGGCGCGTCGAGACGCGGACAGAGGCGGTAATCGGCAACCGAGGCGATGGCATCCGACATCGCATGGAGCACCGAGAAGGCGAGCATGAAGGGCGGTTCGCCCACCGCCTTGGAGCGGTGGATGGTCTCTTCCACATTGGCCTGGTTCTCGAGGAGGGCGACCTCGAAATGCAGGGGGCGGTCGCCGCAGGCCGGGATCTTGTAGGTCGAAGGCGCATGGGTGCGCAGCCGGCCCTGGCCGTCCCACCACAATTCCTCGGTCGTCAGCCAGCCCATGCCCTGGACGAAGCCGCCCTCGATCTGGCCGATGTCGATCGCCGGGTTCAGGGACTTGCCGACGTCATGCAGGATGTCGACCCTGAGCACGCGGTACTCGCCGGTCAGCGTATCGACCGCGACCTCGGCACAGGCGGCGCCATAGGCGTAGTAGTAGAACGGCCGGCCCCGGCCCGCCGCCCGGTCCCAGTGGATCTTCGGCGTCTTGTAGAAACCGCTGGCGGAAAGCTGGACGCGGGCGTTGTAGGCGCGCTTCACGAAGTCGGCGAAGCTGAGCGTCTCGCCGCCGACGGTGACCGTGCCGTTCTCGAACTTCACGCTGTCCGCCGCCACCTGCCAGCGTTCGGCGGCGAAGGCGGTCAGGCGCTCGCGGATCTGGCGCGCCGCCGCCTGGGCCGCCATGCCATTCAGGTCGGAACCCGACGAGGCGGCGGTGGCCGAGGTATTGGGAACCTTGGAGGTATCGGTCGCGGTGATGCGCACGGCGCCGATGTCGAGGCCGAATTCGGCGGCGACGACCTGGCCCACCTTCACGTGAAGGCCCTGGCCCATCTCGGTACCGCCGTGGTTCAGCATGATGCTGCCGTCGGTATAGACGTGGACCAGGGCGCCGGCCTGATTATACTGCGTAGCGGTGAAGGAAATGCCGAATTTCACCGGGGTCAGGGCGATGCCGCGCCTGATCACCGGGCTCTTCGCGTTGGCCTCGCGGATCCTGGCCTTGCGCGCCGCGTAATCCGCCTTGTCGGCCAATTCGGTCATCAGGCGCGGGGCGACATTGTCTTCCACGGTCTGGTGATAGGGCGTGACGTTCCGCGTGTCGGTACCGTAGAGATTGCGCAGCCGGACCTCGAGCGGATCGAGGCCGAGGGCATAGGCGATCTCGTCCATCACCCGTTCCGCCAGGACGACACCCTGGGGCCCGCCGAAACCCCTGAACGCGCAGTTGGAGACCGTGTTGGTCTTCAGGGGCAGGGAGACGAAGCGCGCGGCCGGGTAGTAATAGGCATTGTCGGCATGGAACAGGGCGCGATCCGTGATCGGGCCCGACAGGTCGGCCGACCAGCCGCAGCGCGCGGCGAAGGTGCCCTCGATGCCCAGCACCATGCCGTCATCGTCGAAGCCGACGCGATAGTCGATCACGAAGTCGTGGCGCTTGCCGGTCACGATCATGTCGTCGTCGCGGTCGGGGCGGAACTTGGCCGGGCGGCCGGTCTTCCGCGCCACCAGGGCGGCGATGCAGGCGAAGACGTTGCCGCTGGTCTCCTTGCCGCCGAAGCCGCCGCCCATGCGCCGCATCTCGACCGTGACCAGATGCAGCGCCACGCCCAGTGCCTCCGCCACCATGTGCTGGATCTCGGTCGGGTGCTGGGTGGAGGACAGCACCTTGATCTCGCCGCCTTCGCCCGGGATCGCCATGGCGATCTGGCTTTCCAGGTAGAAATGCTCCTGCCCTCCGACGGCGCAGCGCCCCGCGATCACATGGGGGGCCGTGGACAGGGCGGCCGGGGCATCGCCCCGGTTCAGGGTCATGGGTGTGACCACGGTCCTGCCCTTGGGGCGCGCCGCCTCGATGTCGATATGGGCGTCCATATCCTCATAGGTCACCTTGGCGAGGCGGGCGGCGCGCCGTGCCGCATCCCGCGTGGCGGCGGCGACGGCGAAGATCGGGTGGCCGTGGAATTCGACCACGTCCGTCGCCAGGATCGGCTCGTCATGGGCGTGGACAGGGCTGATGTCGACGTCGGGCGGCATGTCCGCCCCGGTCAGCACCAGGACGACGCCGGGAAAATCGCGCACGGCCGAAAGGTCCATGGCGACGATCCGGGCATGGGCGCGCTGCGCCAGGCCGAAGGCGATGTGCAGCGTGCCGGGGAGCTCCGGCAGGTCGTCGATATAGGGGGCGGTGCCGGTGACGTGGCGCGCGGCGCTTTCATGGATGGTGCTGCGGTGGACCGCGAGGTCAGAGGCCGGCATCGTCAATCCCCCTCTTGTCCCAGAGCCGGGTCGCGGCGTCTTCGTCGGTCACTTCGATGAAGACACGCATCAGCATGTTCTGCGCCGCCTTCAGGCGATAGGCGGCGGAGGCGCGCATGTCGGTCAGCGGCTTGAAATCGATGGCGAGTGCCCGCATGGCGGTCTCGAAGGCGCTCTTCTCCAGGGTATGCCCGGTCAGGGCCGCCTCGGCCGAGGGGCTGCGCTTCGGCGTGCCGGCCATGCCGCCGAAGGCAACGCGGGCGGTCACGATGCGGCCTTCGTCGACGAAGAGGGAGAATGCGCCCATCACCGCCGAAATATCCTGGTCGAAACGTTTCGAGAGCTTGTAGGCCTTGAAGATCTGACCCGGGGCCGGGCGCGGGATGGTCACCGCCTCGACGAATTCGCCGGGCGCGCGGTCCTGCTTGCCGTAGTCGATGAAGAAATCCTCGATCGGGATGACCCGGCGGATACGGCCCTGGCGCAGATGCAGCCGGGCGCCGAGCGCGATCAGCATGGGCGGCGTGTCGCCGATGGGCGAGCCGTTGGCGACATTGCCGCCGATGGTGCCCGCGTTGCGGATCTGGGTCGAACCGATGCGGCGGACCACGGCGCCGAAATCGGGCCAGGTCCAGCTCAGATGGGCCAGCGCGTCGGAATAGGTGACACCGGCGCCGATGGTGATGTCCGTCGTCGTCTCCTCGATGGTGGCGAGGTCGCGGGCGCGGCCCAGCCAGATCAGGGGATCGGGACGCATCAGATGCTTGGTCAGCCACAGGCCGACGTCGGTCGCGCCGGCGACGATGGTGGCGTCGGGATATTGCAGCATCAGTTCCGCCAGCCCGTCGGCGGACGCCGGCGCGTGGAACCATCGCGTCTCGTCCTCGGTCAGGCTGACGTCGGCGCCGTCGTCCATGGCCGCGAGCGCCGCCTGGGTCTCTTCCCGGCGGGCGTCGAAACCGTCGGTGATCTCCATCGCCGCGAGGCCGTGGGCGGCGCGGGCGATCGGGGCATAACCGGTGCAACGGCACAGGTTGCCCGCCAGGATCTCGTCGATCGCCTGATCGTCGGTCTCGGGCGGGAAGCCCTCCTTGGTCATGGCGAAGAGCGACATGACGAAACCCGGCGTGCAGAAACCGCATTGCGAGCCATGGCAATCGACCATGGCCTGCTGCACCGGGTGCAGCGTGCCGTCCGCCGCCGCCAGATCCTCGACCGTGATCAGTTGCGCGCCGTCCAGCGTGCCGAGAGGCTGGATGCAGGCATTCACCGCCTGATAGCGAAGCCCGCCTTCGGGGCTCGGCCGGGCGACGACGACGGTGCAGGCGCCGCAATCGCCCTCGGCGCAGCCTTCCTTGGTGCCGGTACGGCGTTCCTCGAGGCGCAGATAGTCGAGGACGGTGGCGGTCGGGTCGACGGCATCGAGGGTCCGCGCCTCATGCCCGAGAAGGAACTTCAGGCAATTGCGCGCCGCCATCGGTCAACTGCCCCGATAGGTCGAGAAGCTGAAGGGCGAGGCCAGCAACGGGACGTGGTAATGCGCCGCCTCGTCCGCGATGCCGAAGCGGATGGGCACGATGTCGAGGAAGGCGGGGGCGGGCAGGGCGGTGCCCCGGGCGCGGAAATAGTCGCCGATGTGGAAGTCGAGCTGATAGACGCCGGCCCTGAAGGCGTCACCCGCCAGAAGGGGGGCGTCGCTGCGCCCGTCGTCATTGGTGACGACGGTCGCGATATGCCGGGGGGTGCCGTCGCCGAGCGCGACGAGGTCGATCCTGACGCCTTCCGCGGGGACACCGTGGGCGGCGTCGAGTACATGTGTGGTCAGCCAGCCGCCCGTCATCGTTCCGCGAATCCTTTCACCAATTGCCCCAGCCTATGGTGAATGCGGCCGGATGCGGGAGGGAAGACTCGATTTGGCCAAACATCTTTTAAAAAACACGAATGATCGCAACGGCCGATCTGTACTATGGCTGTCGGGCGGGCGATACATGCGGGAACGACGCTTCCCAATCCCCGGTGAGAGAGGACATGAGCTGGCAGCCCCCGCGCGATTTGATCGGTTACGGCCGCACCCCGCCCCGGGTGACATGGCCGGGCGGTGCCCGCATCGCGGTGCAGATCGTGCTGAATTACGAGGAAGGTGGCGAGAATTCGATCGAGAACGGCGACGCCGCCTCGGAAGCCTTCCTGTCCGAGGTGGTGAACGCCCAGCCGCTGCCGGGCGTGCGTCATCTTTCGGTCGAATCGGTCTTCGACTATGGCGCGCGGGTCGGCGCTTGGCGTCTGCTGCGGCTGTTCGCGGCACGGAAGGTGCCGGTCACCGTCTTCGCGGTCGCGCGGGCGGCGGAAAAGCACCCGGACCTCATCCGCGCCATGGTGGAGGAGGGGCACGAGATCGCCTCCCATGGGCTGCGCTGGATCAACTACCAATATGTCGAGGAAGCGGTCGAACGCGCCCATGTGCGCGAGGCGGTGGAAATCCTGAGCCATGTCGCCGGCAGCCGGCCGGTCGGCTGGTATACGGGGCGCACGGGGCCCAACACGCGGCGCCTGGTCGCCGAATACGGCGGCTTTCTCTACGATGCCGATGCCTATGACGACGAATTGCCCTATTGGCAGACGGTCGAGGGCAAGCCCCTGCTGATCGTGCCCTATACGCTCGACGCCAACGACATGCGCTTCATCAACGCCCAGGGCTTCGGTGACGGCGCGCAGTTCTACACCTACCTGAAGGACAGTTTCGACACCCTCTATGCCGAGGGGGCGGAGACGCCGCGCGTGCTGTCCATCGGCCTGCACTGCCGGCTGGCGGGCAGGCCCGGGCGCTTCATGGCCGTCCAGCGCTTCATCGACTATGCCCTCGGCCACGAGGGGGTCTGGTTCGCCCGGCGGGACGAGATCGCCCGCCATTGGCACAGGCATCATCCCTTCGGAGTTCGCGCATGAGTCTCGTCGCCGGCCTCGACCGCGCCGCCTTCGTCCAGCGTTTCGGCGGCATCTTCGAGCATTCGCCCTGGATCGCGGAAGGCGCCTTCGACGCCGGCCTCGGGCCCGAGGCGGCGACGGCGGACGGTCTGCACGCCGCGCTCTGCCGGGTGCTGGACGCGGCCGGAGAGGAGGCGAAGCTGGCCCTGCTGAACGCCCATCCGGACCTTGCGGGAAAACTCGCGCTCGCCGGCGGACTCACCGCCGATTCGACGGCGGAACAGGCGGGCGCCGGCCTCGACCGGCTGACGCCCGACGAATTGGCCCGTTTCACCACCTTGAACGACAGCTACAAGGCGCGCTTCGGCTTTCCCTTCATCATCGCGGTCAAGGGGCTGGACAAGACCGGCATCCTCGCCGCCTTCGAGACGCGGGTCGAAAATCCGCCGGCCGTGGAATTCGACACCGCGCTCGATCAGGTGAAGCGGATCGCGTTGCTCAGGCTCCGCGCGCTCTGAACCGTCAGGCGGCCAGGGCGGCCGCGACGGTCCGCGCCAGCGGCGTGGTCGGCCGGCCGATGAGGCGCGACAATTGCCCGCCGTCCTCGAAGAGCGCACCCGAAGCCGCCTTCACGTCGCTTTCCGCGAGCGCGGCGGCCAGACCCTCCGGCAGGCCGAAGCCGAGCAGGGCGGCCCGGTAGTCCGCTTCCGGCAGATCCCGATAGACCACCGGCTTGCCCGCCTGACGCCCGATCTCGGCCGCGAGATCGGCGAGCGTATAGGCGCTGTCGCCCGCCAGTTCGTAGATGCGGCCCGCCTGATCCTCGGCGCTGGCCAGCACCCGGGCCGCCGCCTCGGCGAAATCCGCGCGCGCGGCGGAGGAGATCAGGCCGGTGCCGGCCGAACCGATCACCGCGCCGTGGGCCAGCGCCGCGCCGGTGCTGCCGGTGTAGTTCTCGGTGTACCAGCCGTTCCGCAGGAACACGAAGGGCAGGCCCGAGGCCCGGATCGCCGCCTCGGTGTCGCGGTGTTCGACCGCCAGGCCCATGGGATTGCTGTCGGCGTGGAGGATGCTGGTATAGGCCAGCAGCCTGACTCCGGCGGCCTTGGCGGCGTCGATCACGTTGCGGTGCTGCGGGGCGCGCTGGCCGACTTCGCTCGATGAAATCAGCAACAGCTTGTCGACGCCGGCGAAGGCGGCGGCCAGGGTTTCCGGCCTGGTATAGTCGGCGCTGCGGATCTCCACGGGCAGATCGGCGGCGGCGGCGGCATTGCGCGCGATGGCGACCACATGGGCGCCGGGCGCCACGCGGCGCAGATGGTCGATCACCAGGCGGCCCAACTGGCCCGTCGCACCGGTCACGGCGATGGTCTCGGTCATTGTCTCGGTCCTTCTTTCAGGTTTAGAATGAAGACCTGGTCTATATATGAGACCTTGAGAGAGGACGTAAGGAGGCAGTTTTTCGTGACAGGGTTACCTTCCGATAACCACCTGCCCGATAACCAGGTTGCGGCGGCCCGGGCGCGGCTGGCCGCGTGTTTCGACGTCTGGAGCGCGGGGGATTTCGATCTGTCGCTGTGCCCGGTGCGCGGCGTGCTCGATCATCTGGGCGACAAATGGACGACCCTGATCGTGATCGTATTGGCCCTGCGCCCCCATCGCTTCAGCGAGATCCGCCGGGCGATTCCGGATATTTCGAAGCGGATGCTGACCCAGACCCTGCGGGATCTGGAACGCGACGGACTGATCGCGCGCCGCGTCTTTCCGACGAAGCCGCCCAGCGTCGAATACAGTCTGACCGCGCTCGGCCAGTCGCTGCTGGAGCCGCTGACGGCGCTGGTCACCTGGGCGGAAGCGAGCCGTCCCGCGATCGAGGCGGCGCGCACGGCCTTCGAGACGGCGGAGGCCGCCGTCCCCTGAACCGTCAGGCGATGTCGGGCAGGATGTCCTCGATCGGCACCGGCCGGGCGATGGTATAGCCCTGCGCCATGTCGACGCCGAGATCGCGCAGGAGGTCCAGGGTCGCCTGGTCCTCGACGAATTCGGCGATGGTGCGGGCACCGAACTTGTGGCCGAGATCGTTGATCGATTCGACGATGGCCCGGTCCACCGGGCTGTTCACGATCTGGCGCACGAAATTGCCGTCGATCTTCAACTGGTCGACCGGGAACCGGCGCAGATAGGAGAAGGAACTGAGGCCGGCCCCGAAATCGTCCAGCGTGATGCCGCAGCCGATGGCCCGGACCGAAGCGACGAATTCGCTGGCCGCCTCCAGATTGTCGATGAGGGCGGTCTCGGTAATCTCGAAATTGAGGCGGCGGGGCTCGATGCCCGAAGCTTCCAATTCGGCCCTGACGAAAGGCCAGAGGTTCGGATCGTTCAGGGAATTGGCCGAGAGATTGATCGCCAGCGAGAAGTCGCCGAGGGCGCGCAGCCGAGGTCCATAGCGGCGCAGCGTGGTCTGGATCACCCAGCGGTCGATCTCGCCCATCAGGTCGTAGCGTTCCGCCGCCGGAATGAAGGCGCCGGGGAACATCATCTCGCCGTTCTCGTCCTCGAGGCGCAGCAGGATCTCGAAATAGCGCCGGGTGCCGTCGCCGCCGTCCTGGAGATAGGTGATGCGCTGGGCGAAGATCCGGAAGCGGTCCTCGGCGATGGCGCTGCGGATGCCGGACGCGATCTGGATGTCGCGGTGGTAACGCCCGGCCTCGCTCTCTTCCGGGCGATAGAGGCTGACCCGGTTGCGCCCGGTCGATTTCGCCGTGTAGCAGGCGACGTCGGCGCGGCTCATCAATTCGCCGACGGCGATGCCCTCGACCGGGATTTCGGCGATGCCGGCGCTGGCGGTCAGGGCGAAGCCGCGGCCTTCCCAGGCGAAGGGCAGGGCGGCGACGGCGCGGATCACGGCCTTGCCGATCTGTTCCGCCTCGTCCAGGGGGCATTCCATCAGGATGGCGAATTCGTCGCCGCCCAGGCGGTGAACCTCGTCGCCGGGCCGGATGTTGGCGCGGATGGCCTCCGCGACCGCGACCAGCAGCGCGTTGCCGGCGGCATGGCCGGCGCTGTCGTTCAGGATCTTGAAGCGGTCGAGATCGATGAAGCACAGGCTGATCCGCCGGCGGCCCAGCCTGACCATCTCGTCCGCCTCGGCCAGGCGCTGCTCCAGCGCCTTGCGGTTGGGCAGGCCGGTCAGGGGATCGATCAGGGCCGATTGCGCCAGCTCGTTCTGCAGCGTGCGGGCCGGGGTCACGTCCTGGAACACCAGTACCGCGCCGATCAGCCGGCCCTCGACGTCGCGGATCGGCGCCGCGGAATCCCGCACCGTCAGGCGCTTGCCGTCGCGGGTGGTCAGACTGGTGTCGTCGCGCATGTAATAGGGGACGAGGTCTCGCAGGCACGCCCGGACCGCGCAGGGCGGGTGATTGCCCATGGGATCGACCACGTCGAAGATGTCGTGCACCGGACGGCCCACCGCTTCGCCGAGGGTCCAGCCGGTCATGGCTTCGGCCACCGGGTTCATGAACGTGATGTTGGCGTCGGTATCGGTACAGATCACCGCGTCGCCGATCGAACAGAGCGTGATCCGCAGGCGCTCCTTCTCCTCGAACAGGGCGGCGGTCAGGGCGCGCAGGTCGTCTTCCGAACGCTTCTGCGCGCTGATGTCGACATGGGTGCCGATCATGCGCCGCGCGCGTCCGTCCGCATTGCGGGCGACGACCCGGCCCCGGTCGAGAATCCAGATCCAGCGGCCGTCGCGGTGACGCATGCGGAATTCGCATTCGAAACCGTCGACGCCGCCGTCGATGCAGGCGGCGTCGAGCTCTTCGGCATGGGCCTTGTCGTCCGGGTGGATCAGGCGGGTCCATTCCGCCGAACTGTCCGATATCTCGTCGTCGCCATAACCGAGCATCGCCTTCCAGACGGGCGAGTAATAGGTGCGGCCGGCGGTGATGTCGCGATCCCAGACGCCGTGGCGCGCACTTTCGAGCGCGAAATTCCAGCGGCTCTCGCTCACCGCGAGCGCCTCCTCGGCGCGTTTGCGCTGGTCGATGTTTTCGATCTGGGAGATGAACTGAACGACGCGGCCGTCCTCGTCACGCATCGCGGACACCGCGAGATGGCCCCAGACCGCCTTGCCGTCGGCCCGGATGTACCGCTTTTCCAGGAAATAGCTGTCCGCTTCGTTGCGCAGCAGGCGATCCACCTGGGCGAGGTCCTTGGAAAGATCCTCCGGGTGGGTGAACTGGGCGAAATTCATCCGCGTCAATTCGTCGGCGGTATAGCCCAGCATGTCGCACAGGGCCCGGTTGACGCGGGTCAGACGGCCGTCGCTCGTCACCAGCGTCATGCCGATGGCGGCATTGTCCATGGCGCCACGAAAACGTCGCTCGCTTTCCACGAGGCTGGACTGGCCGCGGCGGTGCTGGTCCAGCGTCAGGGCGACGAAGAAGGGCGCGACGAGGGCGAGCCAGACGGGAAGATTTCGGGACGGGCCGTCGCCGCCGTCCGCGTCCGGATCGGCGAAGCCCATCGCCATCAGCACGAGAATGGCGCAGGCGGCCGAGAGTATGGCCATGGCGAAACGGTCGAGACGGACCGCCGCCAGCATCAGGACGACGCAGATCAGCACCATCGGTGCCTGGCTGACCGTCGACAGGTAGAAGGAGAGGATCAGGCAGGTGCTGGCGACGATGCCGAATTCGAGGCCCCGGCGCCCGCCGAAGGTTCTGGCGATGGCCTTGGCGTCGGCCGCGAAGACGATCGGCATGACGATCACGGCGCCCAGCGCCGAGCCCGACCACCAGCCCCAGAACACCGTCCAGAAGCCGCCGGCGCCGTCATGGCCGAAGCCGCAGAGCCCGGCGCCGAGGGCGGCGACGAAGGGCGCGGCGATGCCGGCCACGGCCAGCACGGGCAGTTCGATCATGGCGGCGCCGCGGTCGAACGGCAGACGGTCGATCAGCCAGGCGGCCACGGAAATCTCGAGGATATCGGCCGCGGTCAGGGCACCGGCGGCGGTCGGGGGGGCACCGAAGGCAAGCGCGGTGGCGAAGCCGCCGACGGCGGCGCCGAACAGCAGCGCCGCGACGTTGAGGTCGCGGTCGCGGAACATCAGCGCGATCAGGACGGCGTTGGCGGGCCAGACGGTCGGGGCGTGTCCGGTCAGGCGCGTGAGCAGAATGCCGGCGACGGCGAGCACCGCGTAGAGGCCGAAGGCCCCGACCACGGTCCGCGTCGCGTCATTGCGTCTCTCGGCGGCACGGGAATCCCGCCGTCGCCCCAGCAGCGAAGAGGCGGTGGAATAGGCGCGTTCGTGGGGGGGAGCCGTCAATCTGTCGATCTCCCTTGCCTGGAGTTCGGATTCGAACGGCGGCCGCAAGAGCCGAGCGCGCTGGATTTTAGACGTTCTGTCATGATCGTTTCGCTGACCTGGCCCGATCGGCCCAGATTGGATGTATTGCGATCCTCTCCGGTGGGAATTAAGGACAGGTTAAGCAGATACCGAGAGCGGCGCTCGCAGGTTGTGCCGCCGGCGATATTCGCGCGGCTGCAACCCCGTCCATTTCTTGAAGGCGCGATGGAACGAACTGGGTTCGGAAAAGCCGAGACGGGCCGCGATCTCGGCGACGCTGGCGTCACCCCGGGCCAGGCACTGGACCGCGAGGTCGCGGCGCAGCGAATCCTTGATCGACTGATAGCTCTCGCCCTCGCCGTCGAGGCGGCGGCGGAGCGTCGAGGCGGACATGTGCAGGCCCGCCGCCAGCGTGTCGAAATCGGGCCATTCGGTCGGTGGCTGGCGGCGCAGGCTCTGGCGCACCCGGACCGTCAGACTGTCGTTTGAACGGTATTTGACCAGGATGTTGGCCGGCGCCTTGCGCAGAAAGGACTTCAGTTCCGCCTCGCTGCGCTTCACCGGCAGGTCCAGGACGGCGGCGTCGAATTCCAGCCGCGTGCGCGACCGCCCGAAATGCAGGTCGTGGGTGAAGAGGGTGCGGTAGTCGTCGGTATAGGCGGGTTCCGGACAGCGGAACGATGCGGCCCGCAGCGGAATGCGCCGTCCCGCCAGCCAGCAGGTCAGGCCGTAGACGATCAGCCAGAAGGTGCAATAGGTGAAGGCCCGGCGCGGCGGGCCGTGCTCATCGAGGGTGATCGCCGCGCGCTCGCCCTCCAGCGACAATCGGGCCTCGAAATCGTCGAGGATCAGGCCGATGAAGCGCAGCGCCCGGCGCAGACCCTGGCCCACCGTCGGCGCGCCATGGGCGCTGCGGCACATCAGGGTGAAACTGCCCGGACGCATGGGATGGCTGTCCATGGCGAAGAATTCGCAATCCAGCGCCTGCGCGAGGCCGAGCCAGAGCGCGGCATATTGAGTCGCCGGCACCCGCGCTTCCGCCTCCCGCAGCAGGGCGGGGTCGATGCCGGCCGCCGCCAGAAGCGCCTCCACCCGGACATCGCGGGCACGTGCCTCCACCAGGGCTTCCTCGACCAGATGAATCGAAATGGTGCCGCGCTGCATGGTTCCGGCCTGGCGCCCCCTCCTGTTGCAAAAACGGTCGAACGATTTGGAGCCTGGGGCCATTGTAGCCGTCATGCAATTGGGCTTAAGCCCATGCATCAAACGGCGGATGCCGCAACAAAGCCGCAAGGGAGACGCGCAGATGAAGCGTGCCTATGATTCCGTGATCGCCAATTTCTCGGTTCCGGCGCTCGAGAAGGAACTGCTGAAGGGCAGTCTGGCCGGCGGTCTCAATGCCTGTCTCGAATGCTGCGACGCCCATGTCGGCGCCGGCAAGGTGGCCCTCCACTACGAGAGCAAGGACGGGGCGAGCGCCGACTACACCTTCGAGCAGATGCAGGCGCTGTCGGCCCGCTTCGCCAATGTCCTGAAGGCCCGGGGCGTCAAGCCGGGCGACCGGGTCTCCGGCCTGCTGCCGCGCACCCCCGAGCTGCTGATCACCATCCTCGGCACCTGGCGGGCCGGCGCGGTCTATCAGCCGCTGTTCACCGCCTTCGGCCCGAAGGCGATCGAGCACCGGGTGAAGACGGCGGAAAGCCGCTTCGTCGTCACCGATCTCGGCAATCGGGGCAAGCTGACGGACGTCAAGGATTGCCCGCCGGTCCTGACCGTGGGCGATGCGGTGCCGGACGGCGACCTGAACTTCCATGCCGAACTGGACGCCCAGTCGACCGATTTCGAGCCGGTGCCGCGCGCGCCCGACGATGCCTTCCTGCTGATGTTCACCTCCGGCACCACGGGCCTGCCCAAGGGCGTGCCGGTGCCCCTGAAGGCGCTGCTCTCCTTCGGCGTCTACATGCGCGATGCCGTCGATCTGCGGCCGGACGACGTGTTCTGGAACATCGCCGATCCGGGTTGGGCTTACGGCCTCTATTACGCCGTCACCGGGCCCCTGCTGCTCGGCCATGGCACCATGTTCTACGACGGTGGCTTCACGGTCGAATCGACTTATGGCCTGATCGAGAAGCTGGGCATCACCAATCTCGCCGGCTCGCCCACCGCCTATCGCCTGCTGATCGCGGCCGGGGCGGAAGCGGCGGCGGCGGTCAAGGGCAGGCTCCGCGTCGTCTCCTCCGCCGGCGAGCCCCTGAACCCGGAGGTGATCCGCTGGTTCGACGAACATCTGGCCGCGCCCATCAACGATCACTACGGCCAGACGGAACTCGGCATGGTGGTCAACAACCACCATGGTCTCGACCATCCGATCCGCATGGGTTCCGCCGGTCTCTCCATGCCCGGCTATCGCGCCGTGGTGGTGAACGAGGAGGGCACGGAAGAAATGCCGGTCGGCAAGCCCGGCATCCTGGCGATCGACCGCAGCCAGTCGCCGCTGTTCTGGTTCCCCGGCTATCTGAACCGCGACACGCCCAGCTTCGTCGGCCCCTATTACCTGACCGGCGATACGGTCGAATGGAACGACGACGGTTCGGTCAGCTTCGTCGGCCGCTCGGACGACATCATCACCTCGTCCGGCTATCGCATCGGGCCCTTCGACGTCGAAAGCGCCCTGATCGAACATGCGGCGGTGATCGAGGCGGCTGTGGTCGGCAAGCCGGACCCCGAGCGGACCGAGATCGTCAAGGCCTTCGTCGTCCTCGCCAAGGGGTTCGAGGCGTCGGACGCGCTGGCGGAAGAATTGCAGCAGCATGTGCGCAAGCGTCTCTCGACCCACGCCTTCCCGCGCGAGATCGAATTCGTCGCCGATCTGCCGAAGACCCCCAGCGGCAAGGTCCAGCGCTTCATCCTGCGCAACCAGGAAGTCGCCAAGTCGAAGGAAAGCAACGCCGCCTGAGCATTCCCCCCGCAAGGGGAGGGGCGGTGTCGAGCAGCAGCAATTACGCCCTCTCATATCGTCGTCCCGGCGGAGGCCGGGACCTTGAGGGGATTAGGTGGAGCCCTCTCCGTCGCGAGATCCCGGCCTGCGCCGGGATGACGAGTGGGGGGTGGGTCGAGACGATTTTTTTCAGGAGCCTGACGTGCAGATCACGGGCAAGACCTTCATCACGACCGGCGGCGCTTCGGGCCTCGGGCTCGCCACGGCCAGGATGGTGGTGGCGGCGGGCGGCAATGCCGTTCTCGTCGACGTCAATCCGAACGGGGCGGCGGTCGCCGACGAACTGGGACCCAACGCGATCTTCGTGAAGACCGACGTCACCAATGCCGATGACGCCCAGGCCGCCGTCGACGCGGCGCTGGCCAGGTTCGGCGCGGTCCATGGTCTGGCCAATTGCGCCGGCATCGTCATCGGCGAGAAGGTGGTGGGCCGCGAGGCGCCCCACAAGCTCGATACGTTCGCCAAGGTGATCGGCGTCAATCTGATCGGCGCCTTCAACATGCTGCGCGTCGCCGCCTTCGCCATGGCCAGGAACGAGCCGGGCGAGGACGGCGAGCGCGGCGTGATCGTCAACACCGCCTCGATCGCCGCCTACGACGGCCAGATCGGCCAGGCCGCCTATGCCGCCTCCAAGGGCGGCGTGGTCGGCATGACCCTGCCGATCGCGCGTGAACTGGCGCGTTCCGGCATCCGCGTCGTCTCCATCGCCCCCGGCACCTTCGAGACGCCGATGATGGCGGGCATGGCGCAGGAGGTGAAGGACAGCCTGGGCAAGCTCGTGCCCTTCCCGTCGCGGCTCGGCGATCCCGCCGAATTCGCCGCCCTGGTCAAGCATATCGCCGAGAACCGCATGCTGAACGGCGAGGTGATCCGTCTCGACGGCGCGCTTCGCATGGCCGCGAAATAACGAGGAGAGGAACCATGGAAGACCCCATCGTCATCGTCGGCGCCGCCCGCACCCCCATGGGCGGGTTCCAGGGCGACCTGAAGGATTTCACCGCCTCGCAGCTCGGCTCGGCCGCGATCGGCGCCGCCCTGTCGCGCGCCGGCCTCGCGCCCGAGGCGGTCGAGGAGATCGTCTTCGGCTGCGTGCTGCCCGCCGGCCAGGGCCAGGCCCCGGCCCGTCAGGCGGCGCTGGGTGCCGGCCTGCCGCTGGGCGCCGGTGCCACCACGGTGAACAAGATGTGCGGTTCGGGCATGAAGGCGGCCATGTTCGCCCATGACCTGATCCTGGCCGGTTCCGCCGATGTCGCCGTCGCCGGCGGCATGGAGTCGATGACCAATGCGCCCTATCTGCTGGAGAAGGCGCGCGGCGGCTATCGCATGGGCCACGGCCGCGTCATGGACCATATGTTCCTCGACGGGCTGGAGGATGCCTACGACAAGGGCCGCCTGATGGGCACCTTCGCCGAGGATTGCGCGCAGAGCTTCCAGTTCAGCCGCGAGGAACAGGACGCCTATGCCATCGCCTCCCTGACCAAGGCGCAGAAGGCGATCGCCGACGGCTCCTTCGCCGGCGAGATCGTGTCCGTCACCACGAAGAAGGGCGGTGATATCTCGAGCGACGAGCAGCCACCCAAGGCCAGGATGGACAAGATCCCGACCCTTCGCCCCGCCTTCCGCGAGGGCGGCACGGTGACGGCGGCCAATTCCTCCTCCATCTCCGACGGTGCCGCGGCGCTTCTCCTGATGAAGCGATCCGAGGCCGAGAAGCGCGGCCTGACCCCGATCGCGGTGATCCGGGGCCATGCCACCCATGCCGACAAGCCGAGCCTGTTCCCGACCGCGCCCATCGGCTCGATCGAGAAGCTCTTCGCCAGGACCGGCTGGACCAAGGCCGACGTCGATCTCTACGAGATCAACGAAGCCTTCGCCGTCGTCGCCATGGCGGCGATCCGTGAATTGGGCCTGGATCCCGAGCGCGTGAACGTCCATGGCGGGGCCTGTGCGCTGGGCCATCCGATCGGCGCCTCGGGCGCGCGCATCCTGGTCACGCTGCTGGCGGCCCTGCGCAAATACGACATGAAGCGCGGCGTCGCCTCGCTCTGCATCGGCGGCGGCGAAGCGACTGCCATGGCGGTCGAACTGGTGAACTGAGATGAACGATTTCGGTTACACCGAGGAACAGGTCCAGATCCGCGACGCGGCGCGATCCTTCGCCGCCGAGCGCCTGGCCCCCTTCGCGGCCGACTGGGACCGCAAGCACGAATTCCCGGCCGGTGCCATCGCCGAGATGGGCGAACTCGGCTTCTTCGGCATGGTCCTGCCGGAGGAATGGGGCGGTTCCGACACCGGCAATCTCGCCTATGCCATGGCGCTCGAAGAAATCGCGGCCGGCTGTGGTGCCGTTTCCACGATCATGAGCGTCCACAATTCCGTGGGCTGCCTGCCGATCCATAAATTCGGCACCGACGAACAGAAGGCGCGTTTCCTGCCCGACATGGCGTCGGGCAAGGCGATCGGCGCCTTCATGCTGACGGAACCCCAGGCGGGGTCCGACGCGGCGGACCTGCGCACCCGGGCCCGGAAGGACGGCAACAGCCATTACGTCCTGAACGGCACCAAGCAGTTCATCACCTCCGGCAAGAACGCCAAGGTGGCGGTGGTCTTCGCGGTGACCGACCCGGACGCCGGCAAGAAGGGCATTTCCGCCTTCATCGTGCCGACCGACACGGAAGGTTACAAGGTCGCCCGGATCGAGGAAAAGCTCGGCCAGCACGCGTCCGACACCTGCCAGATCATCTTCGAGGATCTGCGCCTGCCCGCCGAGAACCTGCTGGGCAAGGAGGGGGAGGGGTACAAGATCGCCCTTTCCAACCTCGAGGGCGGGCGCATCGGCATCGCCTCGCAATCCGTCGGCATGGCGCGCGCGGCTTTCGAATACGCCAGCGCCTATGCCAAGGAACGGGTGACCTTCGGCAAGCCGATCTTCGAGCATCAGGCGGTCGCCTTCCGCCTCGCCGACATGGCGACCAGGATCCAGGCCGCCCGCCTGATGGTGCATCACGCGGCAAGGCTCCGCGAGGCGGGCCTGCCCTGCCTGGTCGAAGCCAGCCAGGCCAAGCTCTTCGCCTCCGAGATGGCGGAACAGGTCTGCTCCGCCGCGATCCAGATCCTCGGCGGTTACGGCTATCTGGCCGACTACCCGGTCGAGCGGATCTACCGCGACGTCCGCGTCTGCCAGATCTACGAAGGCACCTCCGACGTTCAGCGCATGGTCATCGCGCGCAGCCTCTGATCACGGAAGCGGTGGCCGCCCGCGTCAGCGGGCGGCACCGAAGGCGCCGGTCCACAATTCGGTGAAGCCCGTTTCCGTGTCGTGCTCCTGCAGGCCCCAGGTGCCGCCGGCTTCGGTCGCGTTGGGGCCGAAGAAATTGCCGGCCATGGCACCGCTGCCGTTCAGGGCTTCGCCGCTGAAGCCGACGGTCATGCCGCTGTCGGTCGAGCCCGCAAAACTGGCATTGGCGGCGTCGATCGCGATGCCGTCGAAATCGATGGTCTCGCCCGTCAGGGAGGCGTCGACCGTGGCTGAATCGAAGAATTTCAATCCGGTGACCTGGGCGCTCATGGCGCCCGCGCCGAAATCCGCCCGCAGGCGAATGTCGCCGGCGAAGGTGAAGAACGCCCCCGCGCCCTCGACGACGACACCGCCCACGGTCGTCCCATTGTAGACGGCGGTCGCGGGCAGGGCGGCGATCGTGGTCAGATCCGGACTGACGGAGCCGATGGCGCCGCCGCTCATGCCGAGGAAGAATTCGGTCTCGTCCGGGTGCATGCTGGACAGGATCCAATAGGCGAAGCTCATGTGGCTGAGATCGACCGTGCCCGCGCCGTCGAGGGCCAGGCCGTTGATTTCCGTTCCGTCGGGCGGATCATAGAGCACGTCCTGAACACCGCTCATCCAGCCGCTGTCGGACACACCGATCTTCAGGCCGGGCATCAGTTCGTCGAGGGGCGCCCAGGCCGAGATGGAGGCGCCGACCACGAGATCGGGGCCGCCCGGCAGGGATTCCCTCATCTCGACCACGAAACCCTCGGCCGAACCGGGAATGCGGCTGAGGCTGGCTTCGGAGAAGGGGAATGTCACCGGCTCTATTTCGGGTATCGGGTCGAGCGTCCCGGGAAGTTCGGTGCTGCCGCCGGGGATATAGAAGGGCCCGGGCAATGTGCCGACGTCCGTTCCGGCGGCCACGATGATACCGGTCACGACGGCCGGCACCGTGCCGCCGTTGAAGCCGGCCGCCGTTTGGGCGGGGCTGACGGTCGTGGTACCGGAAGCGGGCAGAACGGCGCTGAAAGAGGTGATGGTGGGGGCCGGCGCCGGTGCCGGCGCCGGCGCGGATCCGCCGCCGCCGCCACCCGTGCAGGCGGCGAGGCCGAGGACGGCGCCCAGGAAAAAAAGCATCCGCGGCGCTTCGCCGATCCGGGTGCCGTGCAAACGAAGATTGGATTCCACGGACACATTTCCTCGAAGGTGGTTTTTCGTGATCAATAACACACGAGGATTGTGTCCCACAGCCCCATAATGCAGAGAGCAGGACGCCGTTGCCGGCACGGCGGGGGGCTGCCAGAATGCGGCGCCATGACCGTGACCATCTATCACAACCCGAAATGCGGCACGTCCCGCACCACGCTTCAGCGCATCCGCGCGGCGGGTATCGAGCCCGTCGTCGTCGATTATCTGAAGACCCCTCCGACCCGCGCCGAACTGGCCAGGCTCGCGGAGGTGCCGGGTCTCGGCGCCAAGGCCCTGCTGCGCGCCAAGGAGGCGCTGGCCAAGGAGATGGGTCTGGCGACGGCGGCCGACGGCGCCATTCTCGATGCCATCGCCGAGCATCCGATCCTGCTCAATCGCCCGATCGTGGTGACGCCGAAGGGGGGGCGCGCCACCCGCCCGCCGGAGACGGTGGACGAGATCCTCTGATGCGTTTCGTCGATCCCCGGGGCTTCACCGCCGCCCGTGCCTGGGGCGCCCTCGACATCGCGCGCTTCGATGCCGCGACCGTGCGCCTGCATTGGACCGATGCGCCCTATCGCTGGCATGTGAACGACGGCGAGGAAGTCTTCGTCGTGCTCGACGGCGAGGTCGACATGCATTGGAAGGACGAGACGGGGACGGAACGGGTCACCCGCATGGTCGCGGGCGACATCGCCCATGCCGGCGTCGGCGCCGAACATGTCGCCCATCCGCGCGGCCCGGCCCGCATCCTGGTGGTGGAGACGCCGGGCTCGGTCTGAACAGCGTCAGAACTCCTTGGTGAAGCCGATCTGGAAGATGTCCCGGTCGTATTCGTAGATCGAGATGTTCGACTGGTTCGAGACATGGGTGTAGCGGAACTGCGGCGTGATCTTCCAGAAATTGATCTTGCGGTTCAGCAGGGTGGCTGAGGCCTGCCAGACCGTATCGTCGCGGTCGACGCCGAACAGCGGCTGCACGCCGTCATAGGCCGCTTCCGAATAGCGGTAGGAGGCGCCGGCGGAAAAGCCCCAGGGCAGGTCGCCGTAGACCCCGGTGGCGACGCCGACAGATTTGCTCGACAGATGGTTCGCCTCCAGGCTCTCGCGATAGGCATTGGCCGAGCCATAGATCAGAAGGCTGGGGCGCACCGCATAGCGCAGCGTGAAACTGCTGTCGTAGGTCCGCCCCTCGCGCCCGTCGCCGGTCAGGGAGTCGAGCAGCGCGACCCGCCCCGATGCCTCCGCCCGCAGGCGCCGGGACAGCAGATATTGGCCGTCCACCCGGACGCCGGTCGACACGGCATAGGGATCGAGCCCGTACCAGCGGTAATAGCCGTCGAAGGAGACGCCGACCTCGCCGCGCGACAGCAGAAGGCGCGGGCCGACGCTGAAGCTCGCCACCGTGTCGTCGAAATCGCTGTCCTCATAGCTGCGCTGGTTCAGGCCGCCTTCGGCCTTGATGCGCCAGCGCTCGCCCAGATCGAAGCGATAGCCGCCGAAGACCCCGGTCAGGACGCCGACCCCGGATTTCCGGGTCGAGGAATCGTTCAGATAGAACGGCAGGCCGCCCAGATTCACCTCGCGGCTTTCGGGGCCGCCGGTGATGTTGCTGTCCGGCACGATGGCGACCGTCAGCCCCAGGCTCCAGCGTCGGCGCAGGCGGATCGCGTCGAGGAATTTCTCGATATTGGCCTTCACCGCCTCGGGCAGGTCGGCGGACAGCAGGCGCTCGAACTGGAAGCGCGCGCGGTCGTCGTGCTCCCCGGAGAGATAGAGTGCGCGGGCGAGCTCCAGGCGGACCCGGACCAGGTCCGGATCATGGTCCAGGATGTCGTCGAAGATGACGGCCGCGGCCTCGTAGTCGCCGGCGGTGATGGCGATCAGGCCGAGACGGAACGCGGCCTCGATCCGGAGCTGTTCGTCCGTCGGTCCGCTTTCGGGCGACAGGGGGGCTGGCGGCGCCTCGGGCCCGGTCGCCGTCTCGGCCGCGCGCGCGGGCGACGCGGCGAGGGCGATGCCGAGGGCCGAAGCCGCCAGGAGACGCGCCGCGTGGCCGGCGACGGAAGGAACGGCGCCCCGCCGCGCCGTCCGCCGCGGCGGCATCACTGCGCGGCGCCGAAGGAGCCGCTGATCTCCACCACGGGGGGCGTGCCCGTGGTGTCGGGGATCATGTTGTCGCCGCTGACGTACCAGGTGCCGGCGGTCTCGTTCGCGGCGGGGCCGAAGAAGCCGCCCTCCAGCGCGGTCTGACCGTTCGGCGTGGTGCCCGTCGTCGTGGCCGGATCGAAAAAGGTCTTGGCCGTGCCGCCCGAGAAGGTCGCATTGCCCATGTCGATCGCGGCGCGGGAGAAGGTGACGCTGCCGAGCGGCGCGGAATTGCCGGCACTGTCGTAGACCATGAGGTTATAGGCCCGGGCATTGACCAGGCCGGTGCCGAAATCGGCGCGGACCAGGAAATTGCCGGCGACGATGCTGATCCCGTCGATGCCGGAATTCACCGCCGCCGACCCCACGGTCTTGCCGATATAGGTCGCCGTGGCGGGCAGCGAGGCGATGGTGGTCAGGTCCGGGCTGCCCTCGGTCGAGAAGGACGAGCCGCCGGCCGCCATGAACTGGTATTTGGTCGCGTCGGCCGGATCGAAATCCTCCGCCACCCAATAGCCGAAGGCGACATAGCTGAGATCCGTGGTCGCCGTGGCGTCGAGGATCGTCACCTTGACGTCGCCGAGAGAAGTATATTCGGCCGCCGTGAAACCGGTCAGCGTCGCCGTTTCCGACAGGGAATGGCGCAGGCCCGGCAGGATGGTGTCGACCGCCGTCCAGTCCTTGAAGGTCGCCGTCAGTTCCTTGGCGGTGCCGCCGCCGGCGCGATTGCCGGTCAGGGTCACTTCGATCCCTTCCGGTTCCGCCGTCCTTGCCATCGCCGCCTCGTCGAAATCGAAGGGATAGTCGAGCCGCGCCGTCGTCGTCGTGGTGGTGGTCGGGCTGCCCAGCAGCAGGGCGAGCAGGCCGCCGAGCAGGCCGGTCGAGCCGCCGGTCGTGGTCGTGGAAGACGGTGTCACCACCGCGCCCTGGATGGTCGAGGCTTCGTATTGGCCGTCCGTGCCCTCCAGTTGGCCGGTCGTCGGCAGTACCTCGCGCAGGGAGACCAGGGGATTGGGCGTCGTGTTCGGCACGACCGGGGCGGTGCCCCCGCCACTGCCGCCGTTGCAGGCGGCGATCGCCAGCGGCAGCGCCAGCATCACAGGAATCCGGACGACCTTGACCATATGCTCCCCCTCGCGTCTGCCACGCGTCAGCAACCACGATCCGATCCGCCCCCGGGGACCGTGTCCCGCGCCCGTATGCCGCGGCGCGGGGAAGTCTTCACCGAAGACATGGTGAAAAATAAGTTAATACATCTTTCGGGAGGGGGCATACGGCCGTCGGCCCGGCCCGGCCGGCTAATTGACCCATAATGATATGGATTTAGAGTCGTTTTCGGCGGGCCGTCCCGAAATCAGGCGTTGCGCAGGTACCAGAGATAGTCGAGCGCGCCGACTTCCGCGTAGAAGCGATCCATTTCCGCTTTCTTGATGGCGGTGAAGACCTGGGCGTAACGCGCCCCCAGATAGTCGCGCATCAGATCGGACGATTCGAACAGGGCGATGGCGTCGGCCCAATGGGTGGGCAGGCGTTCCACCGTCTCGGCATAGCCGTCCTTCACCACGATGGGCGGCGGCGTCAGCTTCTTCACCATGCCGTGATGGGCGCCCGCCAGCACCGCCGCCAGCGCCAGATAGGGATTGGCGTCGGCGCCGCAGACCCGGTGCTCGACATGGCGGCTGGGGGCGGGACCGATCGGCACCCGGACCGAGACGGAGCGGTTGTTGACGCCCCAGCAGGGCGCGATCGGGGCATAGGAGCCGAGGCGGAAACGGCGATAGGAATTGGCGCCGGGCGCGAAGATCGCCGTCGCCTCGGGCATCGTCGCGATCAGGCCGGCGATGGCGTTGCGCATCACCTCGGGCCCGGTCTCGTCCGCGCTGGCGAAGGCGTTCCGGCCGTCGGCCCCGTTCATCGACAGGTGCAGATGCAGCCCCGATCCGGTGCGCCCGGTGAAGGGCTTGGCCATGAAGGTGGCGACCAGCCCATGCTTCTGGGCGACGCCCCGGATCGTCCGCTTGAAGAAGATCGCCTCGTCGATCGCCTTCATGGCGTCCGGCTGATGGCGCAGCGTGATCTCGAACTGGCCCGGCGCGAATTCGCTGATCGCGGTCTCGGCCGGGATGCCCTGGGTGTCGAAGGCGGCCTGCAGCTCGGTCAGGAACGCGCCGAATTCCTCGAGCGCGTTCAGCTCGTAGACCTGGGTGGTGGCGAGACGCTGGCCGGTCAGGGGCGATTTCGCCAGTTTCACCATGCCGTCGGCGCCGATCTCTGGATCGACCAGATAGAATTCGAGCTCTGGCGCCACCACCGGCGTCAGGCCCAGTTCGCCGAAGCGCAGCACCACGCGGGCCAGCGCATGGCGGGGATCCGCCTCCTCGGGCCGTCCGTCCAGATGCCAGACCGACAGGATCACCTGGGCCGTCGGCACCGGCAGCCAGGGCGCGCGCCGCAGCGTGCCGGGCACCGGAAAGGCGAGCCGGTCGGCATCGCCTTCCTCCCAGACGAGGCCGGTCTCGTCGACGTCGGCACCGGTCACGTCGAGGCCCAGGATCGAGCAGGGCAGGGGCCGCCCGCCGGTATAGACGGCGGCCAGTTCGTGGGCTCGCACCGTCTTGCCGCGCGCCACGCCGCTGGTATCGGTCAGGACCAGTTGCACCGCTTCGATGTCGGGATTGGCGGCGAGGAAGGCGGCGGCTTCGGCGCCGTCGGTGGCGGCGGGGTGGGTGAAAGGCAATTCAGGCTCCGGCTAGAAGATCGTCGCAGGCGGCGCCGACGCAGGCGACCAGGCGCTCCACGTCGTCCGCCGTCGTTGCGGGGCAGGTCAGGGTCATGTTGTGGAAGGGCGCGATCAGGAAGCCCCTGTTCATCAGGAACAGATGGATCGCCGCCTCGAGATCGCCGTGCATCGCCGCCGCCGCCTCCGTGCCGTTGCGCGGCGGCACGGGCGCGCAGACGAATTCTGCCCGCGCCCCGACGGAAGAGACGTGCCAGGGCAGGCCGCGCGCCGCGATCACGGTGCGAATGCCGTCCGCCAGCCGGGCCGACATCGCCAGCATGTGATCATAGGCGGCGCTGGTCATCACCCGTTCCAGATTGGCGCGCAGGGCGCGCAGCGCCATGGCATTGGCCGACAATGTGGTGCCCATGCCGGAATGGCCGGGGCCGGCCGCCGCGCGGGCGTGCTTCATCGCGGCGGCGACGGCCTCGGTGAAACCCCAGACGGCACAGGGAACGCCGCCCGCGATCGCCTTGCCGACGACGAGGAAGTCGGGTTCCAGATCCGCCGCCCTTGTCCAGCCGCCGGGCCCGGTCGAGATCGTATGGGTCTCGTCGATCAGGAGCAGGGTGCCGGTCGCCCGGCAGGCCCGCTGCACGCCGTCCAGGAAACCGGGTTCGGGCAGCACCATGCCGATGTTGGTCAGGGCCGGTTCGGTGATCACGCAGGCGATGTCGCGCGCCGCAAGCGCCGCCTCCAGCGCGGGCAGATCGTTGAATTCGACCACGGCGGTATTCGCCGTCAGGTCGACCGCCTGACCCAGCAGGCCGGGACGATGGACCGGGCGCCCGTCCGCCAGACGCACGAAGGTCTCGTCCACCGTGCCGTGATAGCAGCCGTTGAAGACCAGCACCCGGGGCCGCCCGGTGATGGCCCGGGCCCAGCGCAGCGCGAAACGATTGGCGTCGGTCGCGGTCGCCGCCACCTGCCATTGGGGCAGGCCGAAGCGTTCGGCCAGCAGCCGGCCGATCACCGGCACGTCCGCCGTCGGCAGCATGTAGGTCAGGCCATGGCCGCCCTGATCCGCCAGCACGCGCAGGATCGGGTCCGGCGAATGGCCGAACATGGCGCCGGTATCGCCCAGGCAGAAGTCGCGATAGCTGTGGCCGTCGACATCGGTCAGCCGTGCGCCGCGCGCTTCCGCGACGAAGAGGGGGAAGGGCGTGCCCCAGTCGGTCATCCAATGCAGCGGCACGCCGTCCGGAAAATGCCGTTCCGCTTCGGCGGCCAGCGCCCGGGACTGGGGATGGGCGGCCGAAAAGCGCGCGCTTTCCCGCGCCTTCACGGTGTCGATGCGCGCCCTGGCGATGCCGGCGATGCTGTCGTCCATGTCCCTTCGTCCCCGCGTTGGCGAGAGGGGCGGATCATGCTGCCGCCATGGTCCCCTTCGCAAGAGGATCGACCGCGCTCATCCCAAAATGCAGTTGCGGCGACCCGCCAGTGACGATCACTGTCGACCGGGTGGCAGGGCGGAGGCGAGAGGGCGGCGCATGACGTATCGCGCGATGGTGTCGGAACAGGCCGGCCGCCCCCTGATCCGCTGCGACCGGGCGTCGCCGCCCCTCGCGCCCGGCCAGATCAGGATCAGGGTCGCGGCCTGCGGTGTCTGCCGCACCGACCTCCATCTGGTCGACGGCGAACTGCCGGACCGCAAGGGGGCGGTCGTGCCGGGGCACGAGATCGTCGGCCGCGTCGCCGAATGCGGACCCGGCGTCGCACGCTGGAAGACGGGCGACCGGGTCGGCGTTCCCTGGCTGGCCTGGGCTTGCGGGGCGTGCCGCTATTGCCGCCGGGGTCAGGAGAATCTCTGCGCCGAGGCCCGTTTCACCGGCTATACGGTCGACGGCGGCTATGCCGAGGAAGTGGTGGCCGAAGCCGATTTCGTCCTGCCCATTCCCGACCGCTACGACGATGTTTCGGCGGCGCCGCTGCTCTGCGCCGGGCTCATCGGCTATCGCACCTGGGCCATGGCGGGGCCGGCGGAAACCCTGGGTATCTACGGCTTCGGCGCCGCCGCCCACCTGATCGCCCAGATCGCCGTCGCCAAGGGGCAGAGGGTCTTCGCCTTCACCAGGCCCGGCGACCGCGCCGCGCAGGATTTCGCCCGCGGCCTCGGCGCGGTCTGGGCCGGGGAGTCGGGTCAGGCACCGCCCGAGGTGCTGGACGCCGCCCTGATCTTCGCGCCGGTCGGCAATCTCGTGCCGCTGGCGCTGTCCCAGGTCGACAAGGGCGGCACCGTCGTCTGCGGCGGCATCCACATGAGCGAGATCCCTGCCTTCCCCTACGAGATCCTGTGGCACGAGCGCGTGCTCCGCTCCGTCGCCAATCTGACCCGGGCCGACGGTGAAGCCTTCATGGCGCTCGCGGCCGAAATTCCGCTCCATGCGGCCAGCGTGCCCTATCCCCTGCATCGCGCGAACGAGGCGCTGGGCGATCTCCGCACCGGGCGGCTTCAGGGGGCCGCGGTTCTCGTTCCCTGAGACCTAAAGAAGGCGGCGCGCCGCCGCCGCCAGATCGGCGATCGGGCCGCCGGCGGGAAGCCGGTGCCAGTCGATCGGGCCCAGGTCGTAGGACTCCTGCCGGGCCGCGACCTCGGCCGTGGCGTCGGAGGCATCGTCGCGCCGCCCGCCGATCCGCGCCTGCCGCGCGTCGAGGGGCAGGTCCAGCCAGATCCCGGTGAAATCGGGCCACAGCGCGGCGATGTCGGCCCGTTCGCCGGGTCTGGCGAAGACCGCGTCGACGATCACGCTCCGCCCCTCGGCGAGACCGGCGCGCGCGGCCGCCGCCATCGCGGCATAGACGCGGTCCGAGGCGTCGGGCGTATAGGCTTCGGGCGGCAGGCGCTCGGTCTCGGCAACCCCGCCGAGGCGCTTCCGGATCACGTCGGTGCGAAGGTGGAGCGCGCCCGGCACCAGTCCGACATGGGGCGCCAGGGCCCGGGCGACGGTGGTCTTGCCGGTGCCCGACAGGCCGCCGACGGCGATCAGCCGGGGCGGCGCCGGGCTCAGCGCCGCTTCGGCGATCGCAAGCAAATTCCCGATCTCGGCGGTCGGCGCCTCCGTGCCCTTCGGTGCCCCGTGCCAGGCGGCATGGGCGACGAAGGCGCGGATCGCGGCGCGCAGCGCGACGAAGGCGGGCATCAGCCGCGCCCCGCCCGGCCCATGACCGCCATAGCTCTCGAACAGGCTCAGGGCCAGGTCGGGACGGTCGCGCCGGCCGAGATCCATGACCAGGAAGGCGAGATCGTAGAGCACATCCCCGGTCGCCAGCGCATCGTCGAATTCGAGGGCGTCGAAGGGCACCAGGCGGCCGTCGATCAAGGCGATGTTGCCGAGGTGGAGATCGCCGTGGAAGCGCCGCCACCAGCCCTGGGCCGCGCGCTCGGTGACGTGCCGGTCGGCTTCCTCGAAGGCCGGCACCAGGCGCTCGACCAGCGCCGTCAGGCGTGCGGCCGGCACCACGTCGGCCATGGCGCGAATGGGCGCGAGGCAGGACTCCAGCAGGCGGGATGCCGGCCGCGGCCCGATCGGCGGCACCGGGCAGTCCCGGTGGAAGCGGGCGAGGCGCAGCCCCAGGTCGGCGATCATGGCGGCATCGATCCGCCCGTCGGCGAGCGCGGTCGTCGCCAGGGCATCGTCGGGAAAGCGGCGCATGACCACGACCGGCTCCACCGCTTCCCCCGGACCGTCGAGGGCGAGCGTGCCGTCCGCCGCGCGCGTGACGTGGGACAGGCCCAGATAGAGTTCGGGCGCGGTCATCCGGTTCAGGCGCAATTCGGCGGCGCAGGCGGCCTCGCGCCGGGCCATGGTGGCGAAGTTCAGATAGCCGAGGTCGACCGGGCGCTTGATCTTGAAGGCCCGTTCGCCCGCCAGGAAGACATGGGCGCAGGAGGTGTCGATTCGCCGGACGGGGGCGCCGCCGTGGGTCGCCGGGTCGGCCAGGAAGGCGATGATCTCGTCATGCATCGAATTCAACGCCGATACTCCCCGCCCTTCGGGCCTTGCATTGATCCAGGTCAAGGATTGTCGCCCCGGTCTCTGGACATCTAGCATCGGATTGTGATCGGGATGTGGATCTGAAATGCGGGATCGCGTGCAGGAAACGGCGAATTGCAGGGGCGCGGCGCACCGCCGCCAGCATCCCGACGCGCATACCTGCGACCTGTGCGAGGCCCGCGCCTTCAACATGTGCAACGCGCTGGAACCCCACGAGCTGGAGCGTCTGGCCGCCATCATGTCGAACCAGCGCGTCGAGGCCGGCACCACCTTCATCGAGGAGGGCGCGCCGGCGGACGACCTGTTCAACCTGACCGCCGGCACGGTGAAGGTGTTCAAGCTGCTGCCGGACGGGCGCTGCCAGATCACCGGCTTCATGATGGCGGGCGACTTCCTCGGCCTGTCGCGGGGCGGCGCCTATGCCTATAGCGCGACGGCGGTGACGCCCGTCACCTTCTGCCGTTTCCAGCGCCCGCAGTTGCGCGGCCTGTTCAACGAACTGCCGAAGATCGAGCGCCAGATGCTGGGCCTCGCCATGAACGAACTGATGGCGGCGCAGGATCAGATGGTGCTGCTGGGCCGAAAGACCGCGCGGGAGCGGATCGCCTCCTTCCTGCTGACATTGTCCGACCGGGCGGTCCGGCGCGGACGCCCCGGCAATCCGGTCGACCTGCCCATGACGAGGGGCGACATCGCCGACTATCTGGGTCTGACCACCGAGACCGTCAGCCGCAGCTTCACCCAGTTGAAGACCGACAGGGTGATCGCGCTCAAGGGCAATCACGCGGTCGAAATCCTGGATCTCGAGGCGCTGGAGGACATCGCCGGCATCGACGAGCGGGGCGAACTCGCCTTCGACAGCATCGCTTGATCCACCTCAAGGCATATTCCCCGCACGCCCGCTAGCGTTTCGGGCACGGCAGGGAGAGACCGGAAATGGCTTCGGCATATCAGGTGACACCATTGACGGCGGATCATGTGGACGAAGCGTTTCCGCTCGCTCACGCCTGTCTCGCGGTGCCCGACCTCGGCACCTGGCGCCGGACGGCGGCCCGCTTCGCCAAGGACGACGACTGCGGCATCGTGATCGCGGAACGCGACGGCTATATCCGCGGCCTTGCCACCTATTGCCTGCTGCCCGCCATTTCGGGCGGGCGCGAACTGGTGGTGAACGCCCTCGCGGTCCTCGAACTGCTGTTTCCCGAGCGCGCGGCGCTGGCCCTCGTCGATGCCATGCGCGCGGTTGCCCGTGCCCGGCAATGTGGTGATATCGTCTTCGCCGTGCCGAACGATTCGGCCTGGTTGACGACGCTGCTCTCGGATCATGCCTGGCACGACGCCGGGCGCCTCATGGTCGGCCACAGCGCCCAGACCATCGAGGCGCGATAGCGCCGCAAGCCATCGAGGCGCGATAGCGCCGCAGGCCCATGAGGCGCGCCGATCAAACGGGGCAGCCGCCCCTCGAAACGAACCCGAGGTCCGTCCATGTCCTTCAAGACCATCCTGGTGCCGGTCGAACGGCCCAAGACCGCCCGTCCCGCCCTTCGCCACGCTCTCGGCCTCGCGCGCGAGATGGACGCCCATGTCGACGTGTTCCATCCCCAGGTCGATCCGGCCCTTGTGCTGCCGCCGGTGTTCGACGGCCTCTCCGGCGTCGCCTTCGCCCCCGAACTGATCACCCAGGCCCAGCAGGCGGGCGAGGAACTGAAGGGCGAGATCAAGGCCATGGTCGAGGAAACCCTGGTCGAGGCCGGCATGGCCGATGTCCCGCGCGAGCGGAAGGCCGGGCTCTCCGTCGTCTTCTCGACCATGATCGGCGCGCCCGAACGCCTGGTCGGCGCGCGTGGGCGGCTCGCCGACGTCACGGTGATCGCCAGAACCCCCGCCGCCGTTTCGCGCGGGGAAAGTGACAGTCTTTCAGGCGCGCTCTGGGCCAGCGGCCATCCCGTGCTCATCGTTCCGGGCATCGAGGAGACGGCGGCCGCGGCCGCGGCCCCGAAGCGCGTGGTGATCGCCTGGAACGCCAGCCTCGAGGCGACGCGCGCCCTGGCGGCGGCGCTGCCCGTGCTGAAGGCGGCGGACAGCGTCGACATCGTCACGTTCGACGGCAAGGTCGACCGGGAAGGGCTCGCCGCCGTCGCCGCCTATCTGGGCGGCCATGGTGTCGAGGCGCGGACGTCCGACATCGCGACCGAGGGCTATCTGCTGTCGAAGGCGCTGTTCGACCGGGTCATCCAGCGCGAGGCCGACATGATCGTCATGGGGGCCTATACCCACAGCCGGGTGCGCGAATATCTGCTGGGCGGCCTGACCCAGGAGATCCTGGACGGGGCGCCGGTCCCCGTCCTGCTCGCTCACTAAAGCAGCACGACCGCCGCCGCCGCCCCGGTCATCAAGAGGGCGGCGGGGACGAGGCGGGTGGCCAGCGCCCGCCCGCCGGCATAGGCGCCGAGACCGGCCTTCACCAGGTTGTTGGTGACCGCGGCGATCACGATCACCCGGGCCGCGGCGCCGAGGCCGATGCCGGCCCCGGTATCGCCGCTGGCGATCGACAGCGTGATGGCGTCGACGTCCGCCACGCCCGAAATCACCGCCAGCACCTCCAGCCCCGAGGTGCCGAAGCGGTCCTCGACCCAGCGGCTCAAGAGCATGATCACGCCGAGCAGCACGGCGAAGCGCAGCGCATTGCCGATCTCGAACGGGTTCTGGGCCGGATGGGCGCGGTGGTCGTCGCCCTCGTGCCGCAGCCGCAGGAACCACAGGACCAGCAGGACGCCGACCCCGGCCATGGCGCCGATCGCCGGCAGCAGCGCGATCCCGAGGGCGGGGTCGAGGACATGGACGATCAGCACCACCCGGGCGCACATGACGACCCAGGCGGCGACCGCGCCGGCGGCGGCGGCCGGCGCGATCTCCGCCGCCGCCTTCGCCATGCGCGCCAGCGCCAGGGTGGTGGCGGTCGAGGAGACGAGGCCGCCGAAGACCCCGGCGAAGAGCACGCCGCGCCGCGCCCCGCCCAGCCGAACCGCGACATAGCCGACGAAGGAGAGGCCGGCGATGGCGACCACCATCAGCCACATCTCGAAGGGATTGAGGGCGCCGTAGGGGCCATAGCCCTGGTTCGGCAGCACCGGCAGCACGACCACCGAAATCAGCAGGAGGCGCAGGGCCGCCAGCATCTCCTGGGCATCGATCCGCCGCAGCAGGCTGTGGGTGAAGGGCTTGGCGGACAGCAGCACGGTGGCGACCACCGCCGCCATGGCCGCCGGCAACGGATGGCCGAGGGTCGCGGCCCCGCCCAGCAGCACCGCCAGCACGCCGGCGATGACCGTGGTCAGGCTGAGATCGCCGTCCGCGCTCGCCTCGCGCCAATAGCCGAGGCCGAGAAGGCCGGCGACCGCGACCACCGCCGCCGCCAGGGGCCAGCCGGGTCCGGCAAGGCCGGCGACGCCGCCGATCAGGCCGATCAGGCTGAAGGTGCGGATGCCGGCGACGCGGCTGCCCTCGGCATCGTCGCGGCGCTTCCAGCCGCGCTCGAAACCGATGACGGCGCCGCAGCCGAACGCGATGGCGAGATCGCCGACGGACGACAGGGGATCCATCAGGCGGACGCCTTTCCGCCGGCTTCGCCGGCCTTCCTTTCGGCCGCGTCCCGCGCCGCCGCTTCCAGGGTCTCGAAGGGCAGCAGCACGCAGGCGAAACGCGCGCGGTGCTTGCTGGTACTGGCGAAGAGATCGAAGCCCGGGTGGTCCGGCAAAAGCGGCGCCTCGCCCTTCTTCATGGCCGCCAGAAGGTCGTCGCCCATGGCGGCGATCTGTTCCGCATCCATGCCGGCGGCGGCGGCCGACAGCAGGCTCGCGCTCGCCTGACACAGCACGCAGGCCTGGACCCGATGGCGCAGCGCGCGGATGCGGCGCCCGTCGTCCAGGGTGACGTCGAAGGCGACCCGGTCGCCGCAGAAGGGATTGTCGAGGGTGGCGCTGCCGTCCGGCGCCGGCAGGCTGCCGGCGTGGGCGATATCCGTCGCGGCACGCAGCATGTCCCTGGGATAGAGGTCGTCGGTCATAATGGAAGAACCTTCAGGGCAGAAGAACCTTCATGGCGTCCTCGATACCGGCAAGGCAGGCGTCGATGTCGCCCCGGTCGTTGAAGGCGGCGAGGGAGGCCCGGGCCGAGCCGGCGACCCCGAAAGCCTCGTGCAGAACCTGGGCGCAATGATGGCCGCCGCGAAGGGCGACGCCGCGCCGGTCCAGGATCTGGCAGATATCGTGGGGATGCGTGCCCTCGACGATGAAGGAGACCAGCGGCAGGCGCTCGGCCAGGTCGTCCGGCCCGATCAGCCGCAGCCGGTTCCCGCAGCGCGCCTTCAGCCCGTCGATCAGGCGCCCGGTCAGGTCCATCAGATGGGCATTCGCCGCCGCGTGGTCGATCGCGGCATGGAAGCGGCAGGCGGCGCCCAGGCCGACGGCGGGGCCGATGGGCGGCGTGCCGGCCTCGAAGCGCTGGGGCGGGCGGGCATAGGTCGAAGCCTCGAAGCGGACGGAACGGATCATCTCGCCGCCGCCCAGGAACGGCGGCATGGCGGCCAGCAGGTCGCGCCGGCCCCAGAGCGCGCCGATGCCGTTGGGCGCGCCCAGCTTGTGGCCCGAAAGCGCGTAGAAATCGCAGCCCAGCGCGGGCACGTCCACGGGGCCATGGGGCGCCATCTGCGCGCCGTCGACCAGCACCACGGCGCCCGCCGCATGGGCCAGCGCCGCAACCGCGGCAACCGGCGTGATGGCGCCGGTGACGTTGGAGGCATGGGTGACCGCGACCAGCTTCACCCCGTCCAGAAGGCCGGGCAGGGCCGCCATGTCCAGCCGGCCGTCCGGCGTCATCGGCAGGGGCACGAGGCGCAGGCCCCTGCGCGCCGCCAGCATCTGCCAGGGCACCATGTTGGCGTGATGTTCGAGGGTGCTGACGGCGATCCCGTCGCCTTCGCTCAGCAGGCTGCCGTAACTGTGGGCGACCAGATTGATCGCCATGGTGCAGCCGGGCGTCAGCACCAGATCGCGGGCGTCGACGTTCAGATAATCCGCCACCGCGTCCCTTGCCGCGTCATAGGCATTGGTGGCCCGTTCGGCGAGGGTATGGACACTGCGCTTCACGTTGGCGCGGGACCGCGTCTCATGGGCGATCACGGAATCGAGCACCGCGCGCGGCATCTGCCCCGTGGCACCATTGTCGAGGTAATGCAGGGGCACGCCGGGCGCCAGGTCCTCGGCCAGGATCGGGTATTCGGCGCGGAGCAGGGCGGGAGAGAATACGGCGGGCATCACGCGCCCCCCTCACCCCATCCCTCTCCCCGAAGGGGCGAGGGGGCCGGCCCGCGCACCGCATCGACTCCCTCGCCCCCCTTCAGGGGGGAGAGGGCTGGGGTGAGGGGGGCTGCCGGGGGCGTATTCACGCCGCTTCCTCGCGCACCAGGGCGGCGGTGAAGATCGTGTCGAGGGCGCGTTGCAGATCGGCGAAATCGGGCAGCACGCGAGTGGCGCCGGCGGCGCGCAGGCGCTCGGCGGCGGCACCATCGCCGATGCCGACGAAGCCGATGCCGAGACTGCGGGCGGCGGCGAGATCCCAGACGCCGTCGCCGACATAGACACGGGCGGCAAAGGCGGCGATGGCGTGCTCGGCGCAGGCAAGGCGTGTCGCCGCCTCGATCACGCCGGCGCGTTCGTCATGGGCGTCGCTGAAGGCCTTGGGCACCTGATCGACATGAAGCCCGGAGGCGCCGAGCTTGAGGCGCGCGGTGCGGGGAAAACTGCCGCTGGCGATGGCGACGCCGACCCCGGGCAGGGCGCGGAGCGTGGAGACGAGGCGCTGGGCGCCGGGCATCTGTTCGAGGCGGAGGTCGGCGGGGTAGCGCCCGAGGATCGCATCCTCGACCTGGGTGATGGCACCGTCGTCCGAGGGGCGGTTCAGGCGTTCGCCCAGGATTTCGCGGGCGATTCCCCGGTCGGTCGAGGTCCGGTAGCGCGACCAGTTTGTGTCGATGGCATGGCCGTGGAGATCGGCCCAGGCGGCGGCGATCACGCCGTCGTCCACCCGGGTGGAGCGGATCAGCGTGCCGTCGATGTCGAGGATGACGAGGAGATTCGGCATGGCGGCGGGAAGCATAGCCGCCTTTGCTCAGGCGATCAGCAGCCAGATCGCGCCGAGGCCGAGCAGCACCAGGGCGGTGACCCAGACCGGGGCGCGAATGCCGCCCCGATCGGTGCCAGCGTCAGCCATGGCGCAGTTCGAACACGGTCGGGCGACCGCTGACGTCGGGCTGATAGACATTGGTGAACACGGTGCGCGCCTCCTCGAAGGCTTCGAGCGGGAAATCGTCGGCCACCTCGAAGGCGTCGACGCCACAGCGCAGCATATTCGGAATCTGGTCCCAGAGCACGTCCCCGACGGCGCGCACCTCGCCGTCGAAGCCGAAGCGCTGGCGAAGCTGGACGGCGTGGGTGTAGCCGCGCCCGTCGCGGAACACCGGGAACTCCAGGGCGACGACCTCGAAACGGGTCAGGTCCTCGGCCACGTCCGCCGGCGGCTCGTGGGACTGCAGGCGCAGGCCCAGCGGCGCGTTCCGGCCCATCAGGGCGTCGCGATCGGCCTTGAAGCGGGCCAGCGAGACGATGACGGCGGCGCCGTCCGGCAGCTCGCCGTCGTCGTCGACATGGGTCCAGGCGTCGGCGGCCGGGGCGCCTTCCTTAACGAGCTTCATAGAGCGCAGCCTTGAACGGGGCCATACCGACGCGGCGGTAGCAGGCCAGGAAGCTTTCGTCGTCGCCGTCGCGAAGGCTCAGATAGGTCTCCACGACGGTTTCGACCGCGTCGACGATACGATCCGGCGGGAAGCCCGCGCCGGTGAGTTTGGCCAGCGAGGCATCCTCCGCCCCCGAGCCGCCGAGCTGGAGCTGGTAGAGCTCCTGTCCGTGCTTGTCGACGCCGAGAATGCCGATATGGCCGACATGGTGGTGGCCGCAGGCATTGATGCAGCCCGACATCTTGATCTTCAGGTCGCCGATGGCGTGCTGGCGCTCGAGATCGGCGAAACGGCGCTGGATCGCCTCGGCGACCGGGATCGAGCGGGCATTGGCCAGATCGCAATAATCGAGACCGGGGCAGCAGATGATGTCGGAGACGAGGCCGATGTTGGCGGTGCCGAGGCCCGCCGCCTTCAGCGCCGTCCAGACGTCGTAGACGTCGTCCAGCGGGACATGGGGCAGCACGAGGTTCTGCTCGTGGGTCACGCGGATCTCGCCGTGGGCGTAGCGCTCGGCCAGATCGGCGACCAGGTCCATCTGTTCCGCCGACGCGTCGCCCGGCGCGACGCCGTCCGCCTTCAGGGAGATGGAGACGATGGCATGGCCCGGCGCCTTGTGGGCGCGGACGTTGGTGCGCACGAAGTCGCGGAAGGCGCGATCCTCGAATTTCCTGGCCTCGAAAGCGGTCGAGCGCGCGGGCAGGTCGGCGAAGGCGGGCAGCGCGAAATAGGCCTGGATGCGGGCGATCTCCGCCTCCGGCAGTTTCACCGTGCCGCGCGTGCGGGCGAATTCCGCCTCCACCGCCTCGGCGAATTTGTCGAGGCCCATCTCGTGGACCAGGATCTTGATCCGCGCCTTGTAGATATTGTCGCGCCGGCCGAGGGCGTTGTAGACGCGCAGGCAGGCGGTCGCGTAATCCAGAAGATCAGCCTTCGGCACGAAGTCCTTGATCTTCTTGGCGATGATCGGGGTGCGGCCCATGCCGCCGCCGATCCAGAACTCGAAGCCGGTCTCGCCCGCCTCGTTCCGGACCACGCGGATGCCGATGTCGTGCAGCTTGATCGCGGCGCGGTCGCGCTCGGAGGCGACGACGGCGATCTTGAACTTGCGCGGCAGATACATGAATTCCGGGTGGAAGGTCGACCATTGCCGGATGATCTCGCACCAGGGGCGGGGGTCCTCCACCTCGTCGGCGGCGGCGCCGGCGAAGGGATCGGAGGTCACGTTGCGGATGCAGTTGCCCGAAGTCTGGATGCCGTGCATCTGCACGGTGGCCAGGTCTTCCAGGATGGCCGGGGTGTCGACCAGGCGCGGCCAATTGTACTGGATGTTCTGGCGCGTGGTGAAATGGCCGTAGCCCTTGTCGTATTTCCGCGCGACATGGGCCAGCATCCGCATCTGCGCCGACGATAGCGTGCCATAGGGGATGGCGACCCGCAGCATATATGCATGGAGCTGGAGATAGAGGCCGTTCATCAGCCGAAGCGGCTTGAACTGTTCCTCGGTCATCAGGCCCTTCAGGCGGCGTTCCACCTGGCCCCTGAACTGGACCACCCGTTCGTTGACGGCGGTCTGGTCGAATTCATCGTAACGATACATGGCGGATACTCTCAGCGGCCCATTTCGGCCTGCTTGCCGAGATCGGTGCGGTTCGAGGGGCCGGCGGCGCGGATGCGCTCGCGCACGCTGTCGGGGCGAATGGTCCCGTCCTCGACGGTCACGGGCATCGGATAGGCGCCGACCACGAGCCGCGCCTTCACGGCCGCCTTGGCCGTGGCGTCGAGCGCGGCCTCGCCCTCGGCATCGGTCACGACGCGGGCCGCATCCAGGGTCTCGACCCAGGTTTCGCCATCGCCGATGTACACCACCGCGCCGTCGCTCAGTCTGTTTGCCGTGAATACCTTCATCGCCGTCCGACCTGTTGTCAGGTGGGACGGTGATACGCCCAATCCCCATTTAGATCAAGAAAGAACGGGATAATCAAATATATAACGCAATAATCTTGTTCAAATTGGCCAAGGCCCGGATGCCCCGCAAACCCGCGGATTTCCTCACTTGAAGAGTTTGGCGTCGACGCGGGAGGTCGGGGCTATGCGCTTGGTGCAGTCGGGGATTTCGCCGTCGGCACCGCTGCAGGCCATGACTTCGTTGATCAGCACGCTGCCGACGCGGCCGCAGTCCTGGCCCTGTATGTCGAACAGTTTCACCGTGGTCTTGCCGGTCGGCAGGGGCGACAGGCCGACGGCGATGCGCCGTTCGATCACCTGGTCCTGATTGAACAGGATGAGGTCGAGCTTGAGGTCGGTGATGTCGGGCCCGGCCGGGTTGACCAGCACGAGATAGGCGCGGCAGGCCCCGTCCTGGGCTTCCAGCTTGTTCAGCTCGATCGAGATCGGAGCGGGCGCTTCCTCGGCGGCCGGGGTTCCGGGCGCCTCGGCTTCCTGCGCCCGGGCACTGGCGCCGAGGGCCGCGATGCCGAAGAGGGCGGGGGCCAGAAGGGCGGTGACACGGCGGCCGGTGCCGGACATGGTGACTCTCATGCTGTCCTCGCGCGTATTCGAAGCGAACGGGGCGGAGCATGAAGCGTCCTCCACCCGGGCGCAAGAATGCAGGCAAATGACCACGGCCGGAATATGCCGATCACGAAAACCTGTGACCCCGACCGCGACCCGTGCTTGACCGCGCCTCGATGTGTGATGTTATAACGTTTCTTGAATGAACCGGGATCTCGTCATGCATCAGCCGCCGCCCACCGTCCTCACGCTCGGAGCCGGCACCCGTCTCGTCGTCGCGCTCGGCCTCGCCGTCGCGCTGTGGGGGGCCGTGGCATGGGCGCTCGCGTGACCATGCATCGCGGCGAGGCGCCCGCGATCGCGGTCGAGAATCTGACGGTCGCCTACGACCGCCATCCGGCGGTGCATCACGTCTCCTGCCGGTTCGAGCCGGGCTCGCTGACGGCGGTGGTCGGCCCCAACGGGGCGGGCAAGTCGACCCTGATCAAGACCCTGGTCGGACTCTTGAAGCCGGCGGAAGGCAGGGTGTCGGCCGGCGGCCTGACCCGCGCCGACATCGCCTATCTGCCCCAGCAGGCGGAAATCGACCGTTCCTTCCCGATCACCGTCGCGGATACGGTGGCGCTCGGCCATTGGCGCCGCGTCGGCATTCTGGGCACCCTGACCGGCGCCATGCGCCGCCAGGTCGGCGAGGCGATGTCGGCCGTCGGTCTCGAAGGCTTCGAGGACCGCGCCATCGGCTCCCTCTCGGTCGGGCAGTTCCAGCGCGTGCTCTTCGCCCGCCTGTTGCTCCAGGACGCGCGGGTGATCCTGCTGGACGAACCCTTCAACGCCATCGATGCCCGCACCACCGCCGATCTCATCGACCTCGTCGAGCGCTGGCATGGCGAGGGCCGCACGGTGGTCGCCGTCCTGCACGACATGGACCAGGTGCGCCGCCATTTCCCGGCCACGGTGCTGCTGGCCCGCGACCTGATCGCCGCCGGTCCGACCGCCGATTGCCTGACGGCGGAACATCTGCTGCGCGCCCGCCAGATGTCCGAGAATTGGCACGAGGACGCCGCGGTCTGCGAACCCGCGCGCCGAAGCGCGTGAGCGGGATCATGTCGGACCGTCGTTCCTCCACCCATCGTCATACCTCCCCCCGTCGTCATACCTCCGCCCGTCGTCATTCCGGCGAAGGCCGGAATCTCGTGGGCGTGGGCCTCGGTGCCATCTCGTCGCAAGGTCCCGGCCTTCGCCGGGACGACGAGTCTGGGACGACGCCGGCGGCGGGAGAGGGGGCTTCGTCATGACCCTCTGGTCCCTGCTGTTCGAACCCTTCGCCGACTATGCCTTCATGCGCCGTGCCCTTGTCGCCTGTTTCGCCCTGGCGCTCGGCTGCGGGCCCGTCGGCGTGCTCCTGATGCTCCGGCGCATGAGCCTGATCGGCGACGCCATGAGCCATGCCGTGCTGCCGGGTGCCGCCGTCGGCTTTCTCTTCTTCGGCCTCAACATCTGGGCCATGGGCCTCGGCGGGCTGGTGGCCGGTCTGTCGGTGGCGCTGCTCTCGGGTCTCGTCACCCGGACCACGAACCTGCGTGAGGACGCCAGCTTCGCCGGCTTCTACCTGATCTCCCTCAGTCTCGGCGTGCTGATCGTCTCGACCCGGGGCTCCAACGTCGATCTGCTGCATGTCCTCTTCGGCACGATTCTGGCGGTCGACGACGCCTCCCTGCTGACGGTCGCCGCCATCGCCACCCTCAGCCTCTTCGTGCTGGCGCTGATCTATCGCCCGCTGATCGTCGAATGTTTCGATCCCGGCTTCCTGCGCGCGGTCGGCGGCGGCGGATCCCTGTTCCACGTCGTCTTCCTGGTGCTCGTCGTGGTCAATCTGGTCGCCGGCTTCCAGGCTCTCGGCACGCTGATGGCGGTCGGCCTGATGATGCTGCCGGCGGCGGCCAGCCGCTTCTGGGCCGGGCAGGTCTGGACCATGTCGGCGGTCGCGATCGGCGTTGCCATGGCATCGGGCTGGCTCGGGCTCCTCGTCTCCTATCACCTCGATCTGCCGTCGGGGCCCGCCATCGTCATCACCGCCGGCGTCTTCTACGTCGGTTCCATCGTCTTCGGCACCGAAGGCGGCATCTTCTGGCGCGCCCTGCCGCGCCGCCATCTGGAGGCTTGATCATGTCACTGCGTTCGACCCTCGTGGCCCTCAGCCTTCTGGCCGCGACCCCTGCGCTCGCGGACGAACCCTTGAAGGTGGTGGCGTCCTTCTCGATCCTCGGCGACATGGTCGCCAATGTCGGCGGCGACAGGATCGCGCTGACCACCCTGGTCGGCCCGGACGGCGACGCCCATGTCTTCCAGCCCAGCCCGCGCGACGCCAAGGCGGTCGCGGCGGCCGATCTCGTCATCGTCAACGGCCTCGGCTTCGAGGGCTGGATGGAGCGTCTGGCGGAATCCGCCGGTTACGACGGCCAGGTCGCGGTCGCCAGCACCGGCGTCACGCCCCGAAAGATGGACGAGGGCGAGGAACACGAGGAACACGCCGGCGAAGACCATGATCACGATCACGACGGCGAAGAGATGCACGCCGACGACGATCACGAACACGATGGGGAGGAGCACGAGGAGCACGCCGAGGCGGAGCACGGCCACCACCACCATGGCGACATCGACCCCCACGCCTGGCAGAGCATCGGCAATGCCGTGATCTACGTCGACAATATCACCGCGGCCCTGATCGCGGCCGATCCGGCGGATGCCGCGGTCTATCGGGCCAATGCCGATGCCTATAAGGCGAAGCTGACGGCGCTCGACGCCAAGGTGAAGGGCGCGATCGCCGCCCTGCCGCCGGAGCGGCGCAAGATCATCACCAGCCATGATGCCTTCGGCTATTTCGCGGATGCCTACGGCCTCGAAGTGCTGGCGCCTCAGGGCGTCTCGACCGAATCCGAAGCCTCGGCCAAGGGCGTCGCCGAACTGATCGAGCAGATCAAGGCGGCGAAGGCGCCGGCCGTCTTCCTCGAGAACGTCACCGATCCGCGCCTGATCAAGCAGATCGCCGACGAAACCGGGGCCCGTATCGGCGGCACGCTCTATTCCGACGCACTCTCTGATGCATCCGGGCCCGCCTCTACCTATATTGCCATGTTCGAGCACAATCTCGCGGCCCTGGCCGAAGCGCTGGGGTCATGACCATGGAGTGAGTACCGATGGATCGGGTTCCCGTCACCGTCCTGACCGGCTATCTGGGCGCCGGCAAGACGACCCTTCTCAACCGCATCCTGACCGAGCAGCACGGCAAGAAATACGCCGTCGTCGTCAACGAGTTCGGCGAGATCGGCATCGACAACGACCTCGTCGTCGAGACCGACGAGGAAGTGTTCGAGATGAACAACGGCTGCATCTGCTGCACCGTGCGCGGGGACCTGATCCGCATTCTCTCGGGCCTGATGCGCCGCAAGGGCAAGTTCGACGCCATCCTGATCGAGACCACCGGGCTCGCCGATCCGGCGCCCGTGGCCCAGACCTTCTTCGTCGACGAGGACGTGCAGGCCAAGGCCAAGCTCGATGCCGTGGTGACCGTGGTCGATGCCCGCAACATCGAGGCGCGCCTCGACGACAGCAAGGAAGCGCGCGAGCAGATCGCCTTCGCCGACGTCATCCTCCTGAACAAGACCGATCTCGCGACCGGCGCCGATCTCGACCGGATCGAGGCGCGCATCCGCACCATCAATCCGGCCGCCGAAATCCACCGCACCAGGAACAGCGCGATCGATCTCGACAAGGTGCTGGACCGGGGTGCCTTCGATCTCGACCGCATTCTCGAGTTCGAGCCGGAATTCCTGGCGGCCGGCCATGTCCACAGCCACAACGACGACATCGGCTCGATCTCGCTGACCGCGATCGACGCGCTGGACGAGAACAAGTTCAACCGCTGGATCTCCCATATCCTGCAGACCCAGGGGCCGGACATCCTGCGCTCCAAGGGGATCCTGTCGTTCGCCGGGCAGAACGACCAATTCGTCTTCCAGGGCGTGCACATGCTGCTGGACGGCGACTATCGCAAGCCCTGGGCACCGGACGATCCGCGCATCAGCCGCCTCGTCTTCATCGGCCGCAACCTGGACGAAAAGGCGCTGGCCGCCGGTTTCGAGGCCTGTCGTGCAGCCTGATTTCGGTGATTTCCAGGACGAGGTCTACGCCGATCGCCTGCATCCGAGCCGGGTCGCCTGCTTCCCGCAGGAGGCCGGCATCCTGGCGCTGGCGCTCGGCGCCGACGGCACCATCGCCCTCGCCCTCGACGACGGGCGCATCGCCCTCGGCCAACAGGCGGAACCGGTCGATCTGAAGGCCGTCGAGGTTCACGACGGCGTTTCCCAGGCGCTGTGCGCCGGGCCCAGGGGCGGCTTCGTTTCCGGCGGGGACGATGGCCGCGCCGTGCTGATCGATGTCGGGGGTTCCATCACCGAACTTGTGGCGCCGGGCCGCGAATGGGTCGGGGCCGTCGCGGCCGCCCCCGCCAGCGGCGTGATCGGTGTCGCCTGCGCCAAGACGCTTCGGCTTTTCGATGCCGAGGGCAAGGCGCTGGGCGCCGCCCCGCCGGTCGCCACCACCATCACCGGCGTCGCCTTCAATCCGAAGGGCAAGCGGGTCGGTGTGGCGCATTATGGCGGCGTCACCCTGTGGTTCACGGGAGGCCTGAGCGGCACGCCGAAGGTGCTGCCGTGGAAGGGCTCCCATGTCTCCCTGACCTGGAGTCCGGACGGGCGTTTCGTCGTCACCGGCACCCAGGACAAGGAATTGCACGGCTGGCGCGTCGAGGACGGCATCGACATGCGCATGTCGGGCTATGCCGCCAAGGTGAAGAGCTTCTCCTGGTCGGCGGACGAACGCTGGCTGTCCTGCGCCGGCAGTCCCTATGTCACGTCCTGGGACTTCATCGGCAAGGGCCCCATGGGCCGCCCGCCCCATCAGTTCGGCGGTTCCGAGGAATTCCTGGCGACCCATGTCGCCGCTCATCCGACCCTGCCGGTGGTCGCCGCCGCCTTCGAGGATGGACGGATCGAAATGGGCCGTTTCGCGGTCGAGGGGCAGGTGCTGCTGAAGGAAGTCGGCGGCGGCCTGCCGTCCGGCCTCGCCTGGAGCGGCGATGGCGGCTCGCTCTTCATGCCGACCGAGGACGGCGAGCTTTTCGTCGTCGACCTCGAGGACCTGAAGGTTGCGGCGGCCGAGCAGAAGAAACAGAAGAAGCGGCGCTGACGGCGCCGCTTCCGCATCTTCCATCCTCGTCATCCCGGCGAAGGCCGGGATCTTTCGACGAGAAGTCGCCCTTTCTTGGGGGAGGTCCCGGCCTTCGCCGGGACGACGGGCGGGGGTGCCGGGCGTCAGTGCCCCGCGCCGGGCTCCTGCATCAGTTCGACCAGCACGCCGCCGGTGTTCTTCGGGTGGATGAAGATGATGGGCACGCCGTGGGCGCCGATGCGCGGCTCGCCGTTGCCGAGCACGGTGGCGCCCTTGGCCACCATCTCGTCGCGGGCGGCGATGATGTCCTTCACCTCGAAGCAGACATGGTGCTGGCCGCCGGCCGGGTTCTTCGCCAGGAAATTCTTGATCGGCGATTTGTCGTCATAGGGCTCGATCAGTTCGATCTGCGAATTCGGCAGGTCGACGAAGCAGACCCAGACGCCCTGTTCGGGCATGGCGAACTTGTCGTGGATCCTGGTGGCGCCGAGCAGGTCGCGGTACATGGCGACCGAATCCTCGATCGAGGGGGTGGCGACGCCGACATGGTTCAGCTTGCCGATCATGGGGGAACCTCCGGTTACAAGGCTGTGACGTTGTTCGTGGGCGGGAGAGAAGCAAAAGCCCTACCCGCTGCCAAGTGAAATCAGGGCTTCGGCAACACCATTTCGATGGTCTCGACCAAGCCCTCGGAGGTCGGGCCGGTCAGGCTCGAATAGGAGCCGACGATCTGCCCCTCGGGCGAGACGACATATTTGTGGAAATTCCAGGTCGGCACCCGGTCGGCGCCGAATGTCGTCGCGGCCCAGCGGTAGAAGGGATGGGCCTCGGTGCCGGTGACCCGGGTCTTGTCGGCCATCGGGAAATCGACGCCATAGGTCAGCTCGCAGAATTCCTTGATCTCCGCCGCGCTGCCCGGCTCCTGGTTGAAATCGTTGGAAGGCACGCCGACCACCACCAGGCCCCGGTCGCGATAGGTGGTCCAGAGTTTCACCAGGCCTTCGTATTGACCGGTGAAGCCGCAGAAGGAGGCGGTATTGACGACCAGCAGCGCCTTGCCCTCATAGGCGGCGAGGGGCAATTCGCCGCCGTCCAGCTTCTTGAAGGTGAAGTCGAAGGCGGTCTCGGCCAGGGCCGCGACGGGCGCCACGAGAAGGGCGAGGCAGGTCGCGGCGGCGGCAAGGGTTTTGCGCATGGTCTCTGTTCCCGGTGGCGGTTCCTGCATCAGAGATGGGCGTCGCGCCGGCCGGCGCAAGCCTCAATGGTTCACGATGCGGAAAACGACGAACAGCAGCACCAGGAATTGCGCCAGATTGAGCGCCTGGCTGAGCCCGTGCAGGCGGCGGAAGGCGCCGATCGCCTCGGCGTCGCCCGACGCCTTCAGGTCGGAGAGACGATTGACCTCGGGCCGGAGCAGCAGATGGGCGAGGAGAAAGCCGATACACACGAGGCCGAGCAGGGCGGCGGTCCAGAACGGCGGCGCCACCATGGCGCCGAGCCCGGTCAGGGCGGCCATCACGGGGTAATAGATGGCGAAGGCGTCGCGCATGAAGCGCCCGGCCTGGTCCAGCGGCAGTTTGGCGAAGACCAGGGGCGCGATGACGAAGCTGTACATGGCCATGCCCCCGAAGGCCAGGGTGGCCAGCAGACCGGCAAGGGTCATCATGGCGGGGTTCCTCTCAACCGGGCGGTTCTCTCAACCGAAGGAGACGATCAGCACGACCGTCAGCAGGGCGAGGGTCCAGAGCACGCCGTCGCCGACCCCACCATAGGTGACGAAACGCGCGAGGCCCAGAACCGCACGCCCGCCGAGCCGGCCGGCCTGGCCGAACATGGCGACGAATTCCTCGCCCAGGCGGACGAAGATATTGCCCAGCGGAATGGCGAGATCCAGGGTGCCGGTGACCCAGCGGCCCCAGGGCACCGCCAGGAAATCGAGCGCGCCCTGGCCCTGGGGCAGCAGGCGGCGCAATCCCGTCGCCATGAAGACGATGACGGCGGCGAGGGCGACGGCCTGAACCACCAGCGGCCCGACATGGAACGCGGCCTCGAAATGCCCGCTCAGCCGGAAGCCGAAGGCGCCGACGCCGATGCTGCCCGCCAGCAGGATCAGGGTCGCCGCGACGTCCCTGCCCGACACGGCGGTCGGGTTGGTGGCGCCCGGGCCCGAAGGCCGGCAGCGCTCGACCAGGGGGCGGAGCCCGGCGGTGGCGAAGACCAGGGCGCCGACGGCGACGATCACATAGTCCGCCCAGGCCATGCCGTGGTGGATCAGCGCCTCGCCGATCACCGCCTTGCCGGCATAGCCAGCGAGGCCCGGCAGGCCGATCGACAGCATCGAGACGAAGACCAGCAGGCCGAGGCCGCGCGGCGCCGCCTTGCCCGCGCGCTCCATGACGCCGGCGACGACGAATAGCATGGTCGCATAGATCACATGGCCGATCGCCAGCAGGACGACGCCGGCCAGCGCCTCCTCGGTGCCGAGACCGACGCCGACCACCATGACGCCCAATTGGCTGACCACGGCCCAGGCCAGCAGCCGGCGCCAATTGGCCTCGAACAGGGTGGGCAGGACGCCGCCGACGGCCATGGCGAGGCCGAACCAGATCAGCACCTCTGTCCCCGGCAGGAAGCGGACCATGCCGAGGATGGCGATCTTGGTGGCGAAGGCGGAGAGGAAGATGGAGCCGGTGGGCGAGGCGGTCGAATAGCCCTTGATCAGCCAGCCGTGGACCGGCGGCAGGGCCGCCTTGATGCCGAGGCCGATCAGGATCAGCACGCCCGCCGTCTCGGTCCCGAGGCCGTAGACGATGCCGAGGAGGAGGAGCACGCCGGCCAGCACCTGCAGCAGCAGATAGGCAAGGCCGCCCCGCACAGCTTCGATGGTGCCGCCCGCCATGATGATCAGGGCGGAGGCGATGGCGATCACCTCGGTCCAGATCATGAGCGCGGGCAGGGAGGTGCTGGCGATGGCGGCGGCGCCCGCGCCCGCCGCGATCAGGCCGCAGGAAACCGCGGCGCGGTCCTGCGGGGCGCCGTCCACGGGCCTCGCGAACAGCAGGCCGGCGGCGGCGACCAGGTGAAAGGCCAGGGCCAGCGCCCCGTCCAGCGGCGAGAGCACGGGGGCGGCGCCGTCGAGGAACAGGAACCACAGGCTGGCGATCAGCCCGACCCAGCCGATGTTGCGCGCGGCGATGGGCAGGGCGAAGGCGGCCGACAGCGCGCCGGCCAGCATCAGCGGCCAGCCGGCCGGCAGATGGGCGAAATCGAAGGCGAGGGCCTGGAACATGTCCGTCATGGCAGGCCTCCCAGCCCGATGACGGGCGCGACGAAGGCGAGGATCGACGGCGCCGCGACGAAGAGCACGACGCAGCCGGCCGCCGTCACCACCGGCGGGATCAGGGCCAGGATCGGCAGATCGCCTTCCTCGTGATGCTTCTCGGGCAGATGATGGGGATCGTCATCATGGGGGGCGCGGAAGAAGGCCTGGATGACGATCGGCACCAGATAGCCCAGGGTCAGCAGGGTCGACAGCCCCAGGCAGACCACCAGCACGGTCATGTCCTTGTCGACCGCCGCCTCGATCAGCAGGAACTTCGGCCACATGCCGCCGAAGGGCGGCAGGCCGGCGACCGAGAGCGCGCCGAACAGGATCGCGACCATCAGCAGGGGCACCTCGGCGCCGATGCCGGCGATTTCCGACAGGCGCTTCTTGTGGGTGGCGAGCTGGATCGCGCCCGCGCCGAAGAACAGGGTGATCTTGCCCCAGGCATGCATGACGAGCTGCAGGACGCCGGCGGCGATGGCGATCGGCTCGCCCAAAGCAACCGCCAGGGTGACCATGGCGAGCTGCGCCACCGTCGAATAGGCGAGGCGGGCCTTCAGGTCGTCCTTGGTCATGGCCATCAGGCTGGCGACGATCACGCTGGCCGCCGCGACCACGACCAGGAGATCGCCGACGCCGCGCCCGATCACCTCGATGCCGAAGATATAGACGGCGATCTTCAACAGGGTGAAGACGCCCGCCTTCACGACGGCGACGGCATGGAGCAGGGCCGAGACCGGCGTCGGCGCCACCATGGCGGACGGCAGCCAGCCGTGCAGGGGCATCAGCGCCGCCTTGCCGACACCGTAAGCGAACATGAACAGGAGGACGGCGAGCAGGCCGTCGTCCAGCCGGCCGTCCAGAATGCCGCCCGGCGTGAAGTCGAGGGTGCCTGCCGCGATCCAGGTCCAGACGATGGCGCCGAGGAAGGGCACCAAGGAGGTCGCGACCAGATAGGCGAGATAGCGCCGCGCGCCCTGGATCGCGCCCTCCGACTGCCAATGCACCACCAGGGGATAGGTGGCGAAGGTCAGCGCCTCATAGGCGACGAAGAGGGTGGCGAGATTGCCCGACAGCGCGATCGCCATGGCACAGCCGAGCGCCACCGCGAAACAGGCGTAGAAACGGGTCTGGCGCGGCGCGTGCTCGGCGCGCATGTAGCCGATCGAATAGAGCGAGTTGAGGCCCCAGAGCCCGGCCGCGACCCCGGCGAAGACGAGGCCGATGGGTTCCGCCCGCAGCATCACCTTGAAGCCGGGCAGGATCTCGGCCAGCACCAGGGGCGCGGCGGCCGCGGCATCGAAACCGGCGATCAGCTTGAAGACGACGATGGCGAGGCCGGCGGCGCCGACCAGGGTGACCGCCTCGCGCAGGTTCTGCCAGCGGCCGGTGACGAGGATCAGCAGGGCGGTGGCGAAGGGCAGCAGGATCGCCGCCAGCATCAACTGGTGCTGGGTCATGGCGTCACCCCCGCCATCTGATGGGCGATCCGGGTCGAGAGTTCGATCACCGGCGCGCTCCAGATGCCGAAGACGATGGTGCCCGCGCCGAGAAGGCCGACCGGCAGCCAGAAGGCGGGATGCATGTCGCCCTTGGGGGCGTCGCTTCTCGGCTCCGCCAGCATGGTCGCCTCGAAGATGCGCCAGACATAGGCGACGGTGATCAGGGACGACAGCAGGATGCCGCCCGCGACCGTCCAGTCGCCCAGGTCGAAGGCGACCCGCACCACCGACAGTTTGGAGACGAAGCCCGCGGTCAGCGGCACGCCGATCAGGGCCAGCCCGCCGATCACCAGGAAGATGAAGGCGACGGGCATCTGGCGCGACAGGCCGGCCATGGCGTCGAGCCGGGCGCTGCCCCTTCGGTGCACGATGGCGGTCGCGGTCGCGAACATGCCGCCCTTGATGATGGCGTGGTTGAACAGGTTGATCATGGCCGCCGCGATGCCGGCGACGCCGCCGAGGCCGAGGGCGACCAGCATCAGCCCCAGATTGGCGATCGAGGAGAAGGCGAGCAGGCGTTTCAGGTCCTTGGCCGTGACCGCGATCGCCGAGCCGAAGACCAGCATGGCGAGGCCGACCGGCGGCATCAGGGCGGCGAAATTCACCCGGCCCAATTCGCCCGGCGTGTGGAAGACGACGTCGGTCAGGCGGATCATCAGATAGATCGAGACCTTGGTCGCGGTCATCGCCAGGAAGGTCGCCATCACCGTCGGCGCATAGGCATAGGCATTGGGCAGCCAGCGGTGCAGGGGCAGCATGGCGGCCTTCAGCGCGATGCCGACGAAGAGGAAGGACGAGCCGACGATGACCGCCCGGCGCCCGGCATCGGAAATCCGCTCGCCGAGGTCGGCCATGTTCAGGGTGCCGGTGACGACATAGAGGAAGGCGATGCCGATGACGAAGAAGGTCGCCCCGGTCGCGCCCAGGATCAGGTAGTCGAAGGCGGCGGTCAGGGCGCGGCGGTCGCGCCCGCTGCCGGACGCGATCAGGACATAGGTCGCCAGCGACGAGATCTCGAGGAAGACGAAGACGTTGAACAGGTCGCCGGTGACGACGATGCCGGTCAGGCCGGACATGCACAGCAGCAGGGCGGCATAGAGGCGCGGCCGGTCGCCCGGCGCCATCTCGGGCGCGATCGCGGTCGACATCATCAGCGCGGCCAGACTGCCGCTGACGGTCAGCAGCAGCGCCATGGCGGCGGACAGCAGGTCCACCCGGTACTCGATGCCGATGGGCGCCTGCCAATTGCCGAGGGCGTAGGAGATGGTCTCGCCCCCCCAGGTGGCATTCACCAGTTCGAGGGCCAGAACGACGGAGGCCAGCGCGATCAGGATGGCCAGGGGGGCGGCGATCCGATGGTCGCGGATCAGGGCGACGATGGGGGCCGCCAGCAGCGGCAGCACGACCACCAGGACGGCGGCATGGGCCAGGATCGCGTCGGGCAGGATCACGGCCGCGTCTCCTCTCGCCCGGCGTTCGTGTCGGTCTCGGCCTCGGGGCCGGTGACGACCGGGTGGGTGGGCGCGGTCAGGGGCAGCAGGTCTTCTTCCTCGATGGTGCCGAAGGCCTCGCGGATGCGGACCGACAGGGCGAGGCCGACCGCCAGGGTGGCGACGCCGACGACGATGGCGGTCAGGATCAGGACCGACGGCAGGGGATTGGAATAGACGGCGAATTCATCGTCCAGGATCGGCGGCGTGCCGCCGTCGACCACGCCGACGGCGATGTAGAGCACGAAGACCGAGACCTGGAAGATGCCGAGGCCGATCAGCTTTTTGACCAGATTGCCCTGGGCGATGACGATATAGAGCCCGGTCATCATCAGCATGATGACCGCCCAATAGGGGAACAGGCCGACGAGGTCCTTCACATCACACCTCGGATGGCGAAACGCTGGAACAGAAGGGTCATGACGCAGGTCACGGTCATGAAGACGCCCAGTTCGATGGCGGTCAGGCCGATCGCCTGACCCGACGGGCCGGCACCGAAGGCGTAATAGTCGAGGAAGGCATGGCCCATCAGCATGGTGACCACGCCGGTGCCGCCGTAGAGCAGCACGCCGAGGGCGGCGATCACCCTGAGGATCCGCTCCGGCACCATCTTGTTCAGGGCGTCGATGCCGAAGACGAGGCCGTAGAGGATCAGGGCGCCGCCGAGGATGGCGCCGGCCTGGAAGCCGCCGCCGGGGCTGTAGGCGCCGTGGAACTGGACATAGGGCGCGAGGAACAGGGTCATCGGAATGAACAGCGTCGCCACCGTGCGCAGGATGACGTCGCGGTCGCGCCGCGCCGGCGCCTCGCCCCGGCCCAGGGGCCGGGACTGCGCCCCGCCCAGCAGGATCAGGACGCCGAGGGCGGCGGTGAACACCACCACCGTCTCGCCCATGGTGTCATAGCCGCGATAGGAGCCGAGGACGGAGGTGACGATGTTGGGAATGCCGATCTCGCCCTTGCTCTCCTCGATGTAGTGGGGGGCGACGTGCGTGCTGGCGGGCGAGGCCGGATCGCCGAAGCGCGGCAGTTCCAGGGTGCCGTAGACCAGCGCCAGGCCGCACACGGTGGCGACCACCAGCCCGACCACCGAGGCGCGGCGCCCGCCGCGCTTCTCGTGCCGGCCGACCAGGCGGATGGCGGCGATGGTCAGCACGGTCGAGACGCCGGCGCCGACGCAGGCTTCCGTGAAGGCGACATCCGGCGCGTCGAACAGCACGAAGAGGGCGCAGCAGGTGAAGGAGAAGATGCCCGACAGCATGGCGACAACCAGAAGATCGCTCATGAAGGCGACGGTGATCGCGATGGCGCCGAGCGCGGCCAGAAGGCCGATCATCAGCAGGCTTTCCATGGCTTACTCCCCGGGCTGCGGCGGCGGCGGCCGGTCGCCGTCGAGGGCGGGTCGGATACCGCTGCGGAAGGCCGCGCGGGCGAGCGCATGGCACGAGGTGGGCGAGGCGAAGAGAGCCACGACCAGCACGATCAGCAGCTTCAGCGCCGTCAGCAGATCGGGCGACAGAATGGCGAGGCCGACCAGGATGCCGATGGCGCCCGCCGTGTCGGTCACGCCGCCGGCATGGGCCCTTGTATAGAAGTCGGGCAGGCGCAAAAGGCCGATGGCGCCGACCAGCGTGGCGAAGGCGCCGAGGAAGACGAGCCCGTCGCCGAGCACGTTGCGGCCGAGGTCCAGGATGTCGGCGGCGGTCATGCGCTCTCCTTGTCGCCGATCAGGTAGCGCAGCACGGCGACCGTCCCGATCAGGTTGAGCACGGCATAGACCAGGGCGATGTCGATGAAGTCGTAGCGGTCGGTGGCGAAGCCGAGCACGGCGATCAGCAGGATCGTCTTGGTGCCGATGACGTTCAGCGCCAGCACCCGGTCGAAGACGGTCGGGCCGGCGAAAGCCCGAATCAAGGCTAGCGCGAAAGTTGCGAATATGGCGATGGCGGCGGCGTAGAGCATGTCAGGCGATCCGGCCGCGGAATTTTTCGTCGAGCGCGAGGCAGCGCCGGTCCATTTCTCCGTCCTGCAGTGCGGCGATCCCTTCGCGGTGCAGCGCATGGACGAGGAAGCGGTCGCCCTCGGCCAGGACCGTGAAGGTGCCGGGGGTCAGGGTGATCGAATTGCCGTAGAGCGTGCGGCACAGCTCGCTCTTCTGGGAGGTCTCGATCCAGGCCATGGAGGGGGTCGCGGGACGCCCGAGGCCGAGCACGCAGCGGGCGACGTCGATGTTCGACTTCACGATCTCGACCAGCAGCCAGCCCCAATAGATAACCAGCGGAACCACAAGGGAAAACGGCTGGAACTGACGCGCCACCAGACCCAGGTGGGTCAGCAGCAGCACGACCCCGACGACCGAAATCAGGGAGGTGGCGACCAGGAAGGGAGAGAAATGCCCGGACAGTCCGATCCACAGGAAATAGAACGCCACACCGAGCAGAATTCGCTGAATCACCGGGCTCCCCTTCGGCCGAGTCACAACCGTCCCCCAATCGCGACACTGTGCAATATCGCAGAGGTGATGGGAACCCGCACCTACCTTTTCAAGGGGGCGGAAAAGTTGCAGCGCAGCAAGCCTGCAGCCATTTGGGGTGAAATGACTCCAGCCCGGCCGTTCATTTCTGATGACAGCCAAAGGTCATGGTGGAATGATAGTGTCATAAAGGACGCAGGAAAAACTGCGCGTAAATAAAGGGGGATAGCCAGAAAAGATGACCTGCCCGTCATCTTTTCAGTGTGGGAAGTGTAGCGCATGGAACATGTCATGGCGGCGGGTGGCGGCGCCGAATTCGCCACAATCGAAATCTCCGGCCGTGTTAAATGGTTCGACATGACGAAGGGTTACGGCTTCGTCACGCCGGGCGACGGTCAGGGGGACGTTCTCCTTCATCTCTCCGCGCTTCGACAGGCCGGACTCGACCATGTCGACGAGGGCGCGACGCTCCGCTGCGAGGCGGTGCGAAGGCCGAAAGGCTTTCAGGCGCTTCGGGTGATCGACCATGATCCGTCGACGGCCCTGCCGTCCGACCGCATGAGGCCACCGCCCCGACGGGCGATGCCTCAGGTCGAGGATGCGGGTCCGCCCGTGGATGCCACCGTGAAATGGTTCAACCGCGCACGCGGTTACGGCTTCGTCTCTCGGGGCGAAGGCACGCCGGACATATTCGTCCATATGGAAGTCCTGCGGCGCTCGGGCGTGCTCGAGGTGGCGCCGGGCCAGGCCGTGTCGGTCCGCATCGTCGAAAGCGACAAGGGACCGCAGGTCGCCGAACTGAAACCGACCACCTAGGCCGTCCGCAAGGACGCTGCCAGCGGCGCGCCCCGGGCAGGGGTCGCGCCGTTCTTTTTTGGCGCGCGCCGTGCGATCAGCGCGCCGGCGGAAGTTCCCGCGCGATGACGCCGAGCAGCCAGTCACGGAAGGCGGCGAGGGCGGGCAGGGCGCGCTTGGCACTGGGATAGACCAGGAAATAGCCCTGGGCCGTGGTCACGCTGCGCCCGAACAGCACGGTCAATTCGCCGCGCGACAATTCCTCCGCCACCAGCAGCTTCGGCACCAGGGCGACGCCGAGGCCGGCGACGGCGGCCTGCAGCACCATGGCGAATTGCTCGAACGACAGGCGCGGCTGGCCCGGCGGCGGCGTCAGGTCCTCCGCGGCGTACCAATCATCCCAGGCGCGCGGGCGCGTCGCCTGGACCAGCAGGGTGGCGCGGGCGACGTCCCCGGCCCCGGTGATGTCCAGCTCGGCGGCGAGGGCGGGGGAGGCCACGGGCACCAGCACCTCGCCCATCAGGCGGTGCAGGTCGGCGCCCGGCCAATGGGCGTCGCCGAAATGGATGGCGGCGTCCAGCCCCTCGCGCGCGAAATCGAAGGGCCGCAGCCGGGTCGCGAAGCGGATGGTGACGTCGCGGTGGCGGGCGAAGAAATCCGGCAGGCGGGGAATCAGCCAGCGGGTGCCGAAGGTCGGCAATATGGCGAGGTCCAGGGTGCCGCCGCCGCCCTTGAAGGCGATGGTCTGGGCGGTCGCGGCGGCGAAACGCGAAAGCGTGTCGCGGAGCGATTCCGCGTAAAAGCGTCCCGCCTCGGTCAGCACCACGCGCTGGCGTACACGGGCGAAGAGTTCGACCCCCAGACGCTGTTCGAGATCCTTCACCTGGCGGCTGACCGCGCCCTGGCTGAGGCTCAATTCGCGGGCGGCGGCCGTCAGGCTGCCGTGGCGCGCCGCCGCCTCGAAGGCGACGAGGCTGGCGATGGGCGGCAGCAGGCGGCGATTGGCGGGCACGATCATGCGCACATCGTATCAATTCCCAACACGGCCGTGCGGATTTTCCGGCAAGTTCATTCCAATTCCGCATCAACTTGATGCCGCATCATCGGTTGCGGGATCCGGCTGGGTCATCCATCCTCCCCCGACATCACATCGGGAGAGCAGCATGGGCGCGACCACCAGGGACCGGGCTTCCTTCGTCTGGGAAGATCCTTTCCTCCTCGAAGAGCAATTGACCGAGGACGAGCGCCTGATCCGGGATTCGGTCCGCGCCTATGCCCAGGACAAGCTGCTGCCCCGCGTCGTCTCCGCCTTCAGGGACGAGCGTTTCGATCGCGAGATCATGTCGGAGATGGGCGAACTCGGCTTTCTCGGTTCGACCATCCCGGTCGAATATGGCGGTGCCGGTGTTTCCTATGTCGCCTATGGCCTCGCCGCGCGCGAGGTGGAGCGGATCGACAGCGGCTATCGCTCGGCGATGAGCGTGCAGTCGTCCCTCGTCATGCATCCGATCTTCGCCTATGGCTCGGAAGATCAGCGCATGAAATATCTGCCGAAACTCGCCAGCGGCGCATGGGTCGGCTGCTTCGGCCTGACCGAGCCTGATCACGGCTCCGATCCCGGCGGCATGCGCACCCGCGCCAGCAAGGTCGACGGCGGTTACATCCTGAACGGCGCCAAGATGTGGATCACCAATTCGCCGATCGCCGATCTGGCGGTGGTCTGGGCCAAGTCCGACGCCCATGACGACGAGATCAAGGGTTTCGTGGTCGAGCGTGCCTTCAAGGGGTTCTCCACCCCGAAGATCGAGAACAAGCTGTCACTGCGTGCTTCCATCACCGGCGAGATCGTGCTCGAGGATGTCTTCGTGCCCGACGAGAACCTGCTGCCCAACGCCAGGGGCCTGGGCGGTCCCTTCGGCTGCCTGAACCGGGCGCGTTACGGCATTTCCTGGGGGGCGCTCGGCGCCGCCGAATTCTGCTGGCACGCGGCACGGCAATATACCCTCGATCGCAAGCAGTTCGGCCGCCCGCTGGCCCAGACCCAGCTCATCCAGAAGAAGCTCGCGGACATGCAGACCGAGATCACGCTGGGCCTGCAGGGCTCGCTCCGCGTCGGGCGCCTGATGGACGAGGGCAAGACCCTGCCCGAGGCGATCTCGCTCGTGAAGCGCAATAATTGCGGCAAGGCGCTGGACATCGCCCGCATGGCCCGCGACATGCACGGCGGCAACGGCATCTCGGGCGAATTCCACGTCATCCGCCATCTCCTGAACCTCGAGACGGTGAATACCTATGAAGGCACCCACGACGTCCACGCCCTGATCCTGGGCCGGGCGCAGACCGGGCTGCAGGCCTTCTTCTGATGACCGACGCGCCGCCCCTCCAGGGCCTTCGGGTCATCGAACTGGCGCGCATCCTGGCCGGTCCCTGGGCCGGCCAGACCCTGGCCGACCTCGGTGCCGAGGTGATCAAGATCGAAAAGCCGGGAGCGGGCGACGATACCCGAAGCTGGGGCCCGCCCTTCGTTACGGGGCCGAACGGGGAGGCGCTGGGCGCCACCTATTATCATGGCTGCAACCGGGGCAAACGGTCCGTCGCCCTGGATATCGCAACGCCGGAGGGTCAGGCGGCGGTGCGCGAGCTGGTGCGCGACGCCGACGTGCTGATCGAGAATTTCAAGGTCGGCGGGCTCGCCAGATACGGCCTCGACTACGACAGTCTCTCGGCGCTGAACCCGCGTCTCGTCTATTGCTCCATCACCGGCTTCGGCCAGACCGGGCCCTATGCCGGGCGCGCCGGCTACGACCTGATGATCCAGGGCCTCGGCGGCATCATGGATCTGACCGGCGAGGCGACGGGCGAGCCCCAGCGCGTCGGCGTCGCCCTGGTTGATCTCTTCACCGGGGTTTACTCCGTGGTCGCGATCCAGGCGGCGCTGGCGGAACGGGTGCGCTCCGGCAAGGGCCAGCACATCGACATGGCGCTTCTGGATACGCAGGTGGCGATCCTCTCCAACCACGCGCTGTCCTATCTGGTGACCGGCCAGTCGCCGCGCCGCCATGGCAATGCCCATCCCAGCATCGTGCCCTATCAGAGTTTCGCCTGCGCCGACGGCCATCTGATTCTCGCCGTCGGCAACGACGGTCAGTTCCGGAAGGCGATGCAGGCTCTGGATCTGGCGACGCTGGCGACGGATCCGCGCTTCGCCACCAATGCCGGGCGCGTCGCGGCGCGCGACGACCTGATTCCGGCCCTCGCCGCCCGCTTCCGGGATATGGCGCGGGACGACATCCTGGCCCGGCTGGAAGCCGTGGGCGTGCCCGCAGGGCCGATCAACACGGTGGCCCAGGTCTTCGACGATCCCCAGGTGAAGCACCGCCAGATGCAGCTTTCCTTCGACTTCGGGGGCGGGACCATTCCCGGCGTGCGCACCCCCATCCGTTTCTCCCGCAGCCCCTTGGTGCTGGAGCGGCCGTCGCCCAGGCTCGGCGACGACACGGACGCGGTCCTCGGCACGGCGGACCCCGACTGATCCGATTCTCCGATCATTGACCGGGCTCAATGATCAGCAGCCCCGCCCGCGCCAAAGTGCCGGGCGAGGGGCGCGTGCAAGGAGAACAACGATGAAGACGATCTCTAAAGGCCTGGCGGTCGTGCTCGCCGCCGGCCTCGCCGCCGCGACGCCGGCCTTCGCCCAGATGGGCGGCCGGGGCGGCGGCATGGGCATGATCGGCGGCTCCTGCCCGACCATGGGCATGATGAACGGCGGTATGGGGCCTGGCGGCATGGCGCAGGGCGGCGGTCCGGGGATGGGCCAGCCTGGTATGGGCCAACCGGGCATGGGCCAATCGGGCATGGGTCGGCGCGGCGGCGGCATGGGCGTGATGGTCGATGCCCGCCTGACCTATCTGAAGGGTCAATTGGCCATCACCGAGGCGCAGGAGCCGGCCTGGGCCGCCTATGCGGCGGCGGTGAAGGGCCGGGTGGACACCATGCAGGGCAATCGCGCCGGCATGATGGACGCCATGGAGAATGGTAATGCCGTCGAGCGGATGGATGTGCGCATCGCGGCGATGGAGGCGATGCTGGATGCCCTGAAGGCGACGCGGGACGCGACGGTCGCGCTCTATGACGCCCTGGACGCCGACCAGAAGCTGCTCGCGGACGATCTGATCGGCAACGACTGCGGCGCCATGTGATCTGCATCGCGCCGGCGCCAAAAGAAAAGGGCGGCTCGAGGGCCGCCCTTTCCGATTCGAAGCCTGAGGCCGATCAGCGCGAGTAGAACTCGACCACCAGGTTCGGTTCCATCTGCACCGGATAGGGCACGTCCGACAGGCCGGGCACGCGGATATAGGTGCCCTTGGTGCCATCGAAGGCGATGTAGTCGGGGATTTCGCGCTCGGCCGAGGCCTGGGCTTCCATCACCAGGGCCATTTCCTTGGCCCGGGGGGTCAGCTCGATCACGTCGCCCACCTTCACCTGGTAGGAGGGGATGTTGACGCGGCGGCCGTTCACCTTCACGTGGCCGTGGTTCACCAGCTGGCGGGCGGCGAACACGGTCGGCACGAACTTCAGGCGATAGACGAGGGCGTCGAGGCGCTGCTCGAGAAGGCCGATCAGATTCTCGCCGGTGTCGCCCTTGCGGCGCACGGCTTCGGCATAGAGACCACGGAACTGACGTTCCGTGATGTTGCCGTAATAGCCCTTCAGCTTCTGCTTGGCGGCCATCTGCGTACCGAAGTCCGAGACCTTGCCCTTGCGGCGCTGGCCATGCTGGCCCGGGCCGTATTCACGCTTGTTGACCGGGCTCTTCGGGCGACCCCAGAGGTTTTCGCCCAGACGACGGTTGATCTTGTACTTCGCTTGAACGCGTTTGCTCATGTTTCCGTAGCCGCCAGCTTCGTCCGCCATGTCGAACCCCGCACCGTGCGGGCCTGAACGAGAGGCGGGTAGGAACCAAAAATGACGAACCGGGACGAAAGCCGCCCCGGCGTAGGTCGCGCACTATAGCCAGCGCGCGATGAATGTCAAACCCGTTTCAGCGGCCCGGGAGCGCCGAGCGGCAATTGACAGGGGCGATTCGTCCGATTATAACGCCGCCCTCACGCGACGATCCCGCTGGGGGATAGTTTAGCGGTAGAACCCCGGACTCTGACTCCGGTAGCTCTGGTTCGAATCCAGGTCCCCCAGCCAATCGCGTCCTTCCGCAGAATGCACGAGACAGCCGGCCGCTCCGGTCCCGACGGGGCCATGGCCAGGAACGGCATGCGTCTGCCGGCGATTTCTAGTCCATATGGTCGGCGTGCCGTCCTCTTCCCTGTGGCTTTCTTTGGCCACTAAACCCTGATCGGCGTGAAGTGCCACCGAATTAGGGGGAACCAAAGGGAGGTGCACATGAGGCGCAGGGACTTCATGGCGGGCGGCGCCGCCGCGCTGGCCTTCGCCGGCCGGATGTCGGCCCGGGCGTCGACGGAGGAGATCGCCCGCCTGGGCACGGCCTTGACCCCCTTCGGGGCGGAGCGCGAAGGCAGCGCCGACGGCCTGCTGGCGCCCTATTCCGGCCGATGGCTGGGAGCGCCGCCGGGCATTGCCTTCGCCGGCACCGGCGCGCCGCAGGCCGATCCCTATGCCGCCGAAAAGCCCCTGTTCTCGATCGACGCCGGCAATGTCGGGCAGCACGCCGCCCGCCTGAGCGAGGGGCAGAAGGCGATGTTCCGGAAGTTTCCGGACAGTTTCCGCATGGACGTCTATCCGTGCCACCGCGATTTCCGCTTCGGCGACGATCTTCTCGCCAACCTGAAACGGAACGCGGCGGAGGCCGCGCTGACGCCGGACGGCGAAGGCGTCACCGGCGTCTATGGCGCGCCGGCCTTTCCCTTTCCGAAGACCGGGCTCGAACTCATCTGGAATGCGATCACGGTGCCGCGCCCCTTTACGATGCGCGGCACGATGGACGAGGCGGTGGTCTATCCCAACGGCACCATCGCCTGGGGCGCCCAGAAATGGGACATCTATTGCCCGTCCTATGACCCCGCCGTGGCGCGGGCGGATTTCGACGGCACCTCGGCCCTGGTCTATCGCACCACCCTGAAGCCGGAGCGCGAGGCCGGCACGGTCGTGCTGGCCCGGGAATATTGGGACTTCGCGAGACGGCCGACCCAGGCCTGGACCTATGTTCCCGGCACGCGGCGCGTGAAGCAGGTGGCCGAAGTCGCGGGCGACTATCCGGTCGGGCCCGGCGGCTTCCATACGGTGGACGACACCGGCCTCTGGGCCCAGTCGCCGCGACGCTACGACTGGGAACTGGTCGGCAAGCGGGAGATCTTCGTTCCCTACAACGCCTTCCGGATCGACGATCCGGCCCTGCGCTACACGGATCTTCTGGGCGCGGCCCATCTGAACCCGGACCATCTGCGCTGGGAACTGCATCGCTGCTGGGTGGTGCGGGCGAAGCTGAAGCCCGGGCTGCGCCATGTCTATGGTGCCCGCACGATCTATCTCGACGAGGATTCGCTGAACCCGGTGGTGGCCGACCTCTACGACCCGCGCGGCGATCTCTATCGCCTGGCGATGAACACGATCGCCTACGACTACGCGACCCGGATCCTCGGGCAGCATGTCTGCATCTATTACGATCTCGTCTCCGGCGCCTATATGGTCGATCGCCTGACCAACGAGGTGAGCGACCGGCCGCGCTGCAACGAGGGGGATCGGGAGGCACGGGACTATTCCCCGCAGGCTCTCGCCCGGAAAGCGATCTGACACCGAAATCGGGCGGGAGGCGGGCGTATTTGATGGCCCGCGCCAGCCGGCGTATCCTTCCCGGGCAGACGACGGAAAGTCGCGGTGATCGGGAGGGACGATCCGTGAGCATGGCAGCCGAAGGCCGGTGGCAGTCCGGCGATTTTTGGCAATCCGGCGATTTCCCGGCCGGACAGCGTTTCGAGGCGTGGCAGGATCTGCTGCGGGACGTCTATGGCGCCCTCGATGTCGACCGGCCGGTCGGGCCCGATTTCGAGGCCCGGGTGAGCCATCACGCGGTCGGCGGCTTCCAGATCGCCGACTGCATCTGCGACCCTTGCGCGGGCGGACGCACGCGCCGCCACATCGGCGCCGATGCGCGCGAGACTCTGACCCTGCAACTGACGCTGGCCGGCACCGAAATCTTCACCTTCGACGGCGAGACGGTCGAACTCGGCCCCGGCGACGTCTTGATCTGGAATTCGACCCGGCCGATCCGCTTCGACGTGACGCAGCGCCTGCACAAGATTTCTGTGACCATGCCGCTCGCCCGGCTGCGCAGCTGGATGCCGACGACCTGGCATTCGATCGACCGCCGCCTGCCGCGCGCCCTGCCCGGGGCGGGGCTGCTGTCGTCGGTCATCGGCACGCTGTCGCCCGCCTTTCTCGAGGGCACGCTGACCAATGCGGACGCGCTGACGGAATCGGTTCTGGGGCTGCTGGTCAACGTGCTGGGGCCCGAGCGATCGACGCCGGACACGCCTCGGGCGGCGCAGCTCCGCGTGGTCAAGGCGCATATCGCCGCCCATCTCGGCGATCCGGGGCTGACCCCGTCGGCGATCGCCGGTGCCTGCCGGATCTCGCTTCGCCATCTCCATTCCCTGTTCGAGGGCGAGGGCACGACGGTCCGGCAATATGTGATCATGGAGCGCCTGCTGCGCTGCCGGCGCGAGTTCGAGAACCCGCGCATGGCCTGGCGCAGCATCACCGACATCGCCTTCGGCTGGGGCTTCCAGAACGCGACCCATTTCAGCCGCCGCTTCAAGGCGGCCTTCGGTCGATCGCCCCAGGATTTCCGCGAGGATTACCGGGCGGCGTCGATCATGGCGGCCAGCGACCGGGCGGCCAGGATCTCGATCCAATAGCCGTCCGGATCCTTGACGAAGGCGAGGCCCTTCATGGCGCCGTCGTCCGGCCGCTTCACGAAATCGACCCCCAGGGTCTCGAAGCGGGCACAGGCTTCATGGACGTCGGGCACGGTGATGCCGATATGGCCGAAGCCGCGCGGTTCGGCATTGCCGTTGTGATAGCCGGCGAAATCGCCATCCGCCTCCGTGCCCCAATTGTGGGTCAGTTCCAGGGTCGCCTTCTGGCGAAAGACATATTCGGCCCGGGCGGCCGGCGCTTCGGGGATCGGGCCGTCCTCCGGCCGGACATAGGCCATGAAATAGAGCGAGAATTTCATGGCCGGGAAATCGAAGCGGTCGAGCAGGGTCATGCCGAGAACGTCGCGGTAGAAGGCGACGGAGCGTTCCGGGTCGCGGATGCGCAGCATGGTCTGGTTGAAGATGAAATCGCCGGTCGCGGCGGCGGTGTCGCTGGTCATGGTGCCCTCTGTCCTCACCCGTTCGAATCGCAAGGATGTCGCCGGCCATTATCACGCGCCCGGCCGCTGCCGCGCATGCCCCCGTGCACGCCGGACCGACTGTCCGTGCAGCCCTGCACGCGCAATCGCCTCCGCCTGCATCGCCAGCGCAGCACCCGTGCCCGGGCCCCTCTAACCTGATCACGGGCCGAAGAGCCCCGACGAACAGGGAGGAGCCGAGATGAAGACCAAGGCAGCCGAAGAATATGTCCAGATCGACGACACGACCTTTGCGCCGTTCCCGGCCCCCTTCGCCCATGGCGGCGTGACCTGGCGCCTGCTCCACGCCTCGCCCGAGGCGGCGACCTGGTCGGCGATCTTCCAGTGCCCGGCCGGTTCATCCTTCGCCTCTCACGTCCATGCGGGGCCGGGGGAATATTTCCTGCATTCGGGCCGGATGGACGTGCGCGGCGGCAAGGCGGCCGGCGGCGAGACGGCGGTGGCGCCCGGCTATGGCTTCGAATCCTCGGGCTCGCGCCACGACCACACCTTTTTCCCGGTCGAGAGTTCCTTCTACATGAGCTTCTCCGGCCCGCTCGTCTTCATCGACGAGAATGACGCGGTCATCGCCGTCATCGGCTGGCAGGAAGCCCAGGACGCCTGGCAGGCCCATCTGGACGCCTTGAAGGCGGCGGCCTGAGGGGGCAGGGCTACAATCCCTTCTGGTAGCGTTCCAGCTCGTCGGGATCATAGCCCTGGTCCATCAGGACCATCTCGTCCAGATCGAAATCGAAGCGCAGGACCCGGCCCAACAGGCGCCGGGCCAGGCGGTCGAGCAGGGTCTGGTTGCGCGACGCCCGCTTGGCGAGCGCGAAGCCCGCCTTGGCGGCAAGGGCGCGGAGCGCATAGGCGGTCATGCCGCACCTCCCGCTTGCTTCGAGATCCGGCAGGGCACGCCCTTCAGATGCGGGATGCCCTGCTCCCGGTCCAGGAAATCGCCATCGTCCGGGCACAGCAGGGCATCGGCATAGCGAAGCGCGCCCGACAGTTCGCCGGCCCCCCGCGCCATTTCCGGTTTCCACCAGCCGTGCGGAATGCGCACCAGGCCATCGGGCATGTTGGCGCGGATGCCGACCGTGATCTCGATGGCGCCGGTCCGGGTTTCGACCTTGACCCATTCGCCTTCCCGAAGATCCCAATCGCTCGCGGTGGCCGGGCTGACGAACAATACGGGTTCCGGCTTGCGGGCGCGCATTTCCGGGATGTGGCGGCCGCCGGTCTGGAAATATTCGGCCTCGCGCACGCCGGTGAACAGGTCCAGCGGATAATCCGGGTCGGGCGGCGGCGCATCGCGCCAATAGGGCAGGGGATCGAAACCGAGGTCTTCCAGGATGGAAGAGCGCAGTTCCACCTTGCCGCTCGGCGTGGCGAAGCCCGTCCGTTCGTATTTACGGAATTCCAGCTTGTCGGCGTGGACGTCGTAAACCTCTGCGAAGGTTTCGAAATCCATGCCGAGGCCGGCGATGCGCCAGTCGTAGAAATCCTCGATCGTCGCCCAGGGCACGAGGTCCGGCCGGTCCAGGGCGCCGGCGATACCCTTCCAGAAGGCGAAGGTGCTGCGGCATTCGCCGGGCGGCTCCATCGACTTCTGCGACGGTTTGTAGAGCGACAGCCAGCCATAGCCGTCGAACATCCAGGGGCGTTCCAGCCAGGAATCACCGGGCAGGACATAGTCGGCCAATTGCGCCGTCGGCGTCATGACGTGTTCCTGAACGACGATCAGGTCCTGGTTCATGAAGGCGCGCAGGATCAGCGGCATATTGGCATAGCCGAGCAGCGTGTTGTTGCCGATGGAGAACAGCGCCTTCACCGGATAGGGACCTTCGCCGGCCATGGCCCGGAATACGGCGGACGGGTTCGCCATGAAACAGCCCGTGACCTGATTGGCGTATTCATGGCCCCAGACCCGCTTGCACGGCTCGCGCAGCGCCGCCTGGCCGCGATAGGTGAAGACGGGGTGCGTGTCGGCGCCGAGTTGCTTGGCCTTCTGGCTTTCCGGCAGCACGTGGTGCATCTCGATCTCGGACTCGGGCACGATCTGGGGATGGAAGCCCATCATGGCCTCGCCCCCCGGCACGTCCAGGTAACCGCAGACGGCACGCAGGATGGTTTGCAGCCGAATGCCCGACGTGCTGTTCCGCTGCTGATCGGTGATCGGCGTCCAGGGGATCACGGACGGTCCCATGGTCGCATACATCCGTGCCGCCTTGGCGATCAGATCGGGCGCGCAGCCGGTGATGGCGGCGACGCGTTCCAGCGGAAATTCGTCGACCCGGCGGCGCAGGTCCTCGAAACCCAGGCACCAGCGCGCCACGAAATCGCGGTCATAAAGCCCTTCGTCGAAAATGACCTTCAGCCAGCCCATCATCATGGCGGCGTCGGTGCCGACCTTCAGCGGCAGCCAAAGATCGGCCAGTTCGGCGCATTCGCTCTTCCTGGGGTCGAGCACGATCAGCTTGCCGCCGCGCGCCTTCACGCGCTGGATCTGGTTGTAGACGGGAACCCATGAGTTACGGCCGGGATTGTGCCCGAAGAGCACGATGCAGCGCGTGTTGTCATAGTCCGGCCAGGGATACCAGCCATAGGTCAGGCGATTGACCGCCGCCGTATTGCCGGCGCAGAGCGCGACGCCGCTGATCCAATTGGGCGAGCCGACATGGTTCATCACCCGCCGCCCCAGGCCATGGTCCGTGCCCGTATTCCACTGGCTGGTGGAAACGGCCCAGGCTTCGGGGCCATGTTCGGCGATGATCGCCTTCAGGCGGGCGCCGATATCGGCCAGTGCCTCGTCCCAGGTGACGCGTTGCCATTGGCCCGAGCCCCGCTCGCCCACCCGCTTCATGGGGTGGAGAACACGATCGGGATTGGCGAAATTCTTCGGGGCGACGATCCCCTTGATGCAGATGTTGTCCTTGAAAAGCGGATTGTCCGAGGAGCGGACGCGGGTGACGCGCCCTTTCTGGATTTCGGTGACGACGCTGCAGGCAATGTCGCAACTGGAGCATAGCGCCTTTCGGGTTTCGACGCCGGGCCGCAGGTTCTTGCGTGGAATGCTGCGGCTCCCCGCAGCGGACGGCGTGACCGATGGTGCGCCCGGCATGATGCTTCTCCCTTTAAACGCGCGCTTCGATCCGCGCGCTTCTCTCTTGGCGCGTGACCCTCGCGCAATATTGGTGTATATACACTGAAATGACCCCGAAACGCTATCACCTTGACTATCTCGAAGCGGTCCGCAGTCAGCGGCACGTCTGTTTCGCCGAGCAATTGCGCTCGGCCAACCGGGCCATCACCAAGCTCTACACCGAGCATCTGGGCGATTCAGGCATCGGCATCGCGCAGTTCTCGCTGCTGATCCGGCTCTATTATTTCGGCGAGGTGACCATGTCGCGCCTCGCCCGCAATCTGGAGACGGACCGCACCACGCTCGCGCGCAACGTCCAGATCCTGGAACGTTCGGGCCATGTCGAGGTGGTCGAGGGCAAGGATCGCCGCAATCGCCTGGTGCGCCTGACCGACCGGGGCTTCGCGGCCCTGGAGATCGCCATTCCCCGCTGGCAGGAAGCGCAACGGGAACTGCACGAGCGCCTGGGCGGCCCGCAATGGGACGAGCTTTTCAAGGGGCTGCGCACCTTGGCGACCGTCGAAAGCGCGCTCCGTGATCCGGCCTGAGAGGCCTCACCCTGCGAGATAGCGGCGCCAGATCGCCTTGCCCCGGCGATCATAGGTGTCCATGGCGGCGATCAGGGCCGATAGGGCATCGGGCGGACATAGGGCGTCCGGCAGCAGGGGATCGCGCAGCACGGCGCGGATGGCGGCGCGGCCGACCAGCAGACATTCGGCGGCGGCCTCCGTCAGGGGGAGGTCGGCGAGGCGGGCGCTGCTCCGCGCCAGGTGGTGCGCCATCTCGACATGGCTTTGGCGCAGGTGATCGACCGGCCACAGGGTCTGGAACCGGGCCTGGCGCGTATCGTCCAGGGCCGCCGCCTCGACCAGCAGCAGGCTGGGCGCGCCATCGAGGGCCTGGAGGCGCCGGCGCATCACGGCGGCGCCGCCGGCCAGATTGTCCGGCCGGGCCCAGACGTTCGTTTCCGCCTCGGCGAAGCCTTCGAGTTCGAGGGCCCGCACCGTATGGCGCCAGATCGTGCGGTTGGCCCGTTCCGCCGGCCCGGCGACGGCCAGCAGCCAGCCGCCGTGCCACGGCCGGCGGCGTGCCTGCACATCGCGCCATTGCAGGATCCGCTGTTGCAGCGGCTCCGCCCTTGCGCCGATCGTATGGCGGCCACGATCCAGCGTGCGCACACGGCCTTCCTGGCGCAGCCGGGTGAGGGCGGTGCGGATGCCGGTCGCCTCCAGCCCGAAGGCGGTACCGGCATGGACGAGGTCGCGGGTGGAGAAATCCGGCGGCGTGCCGGTGTCCAGCAGGTCGAGGATCAGGGTCCGCGCGCTGATGGCCGGCCGCGCCGCTTCGACATATATGTTGCTATCGGTGTCCATATCTGACAAAAAACGTAACAAATAAATCCAGGCTTGAGAATACGCCGAAGAGAACGAGGGAGACGAGATCATGACCAGCCTGAAGCCGCTCGCCCAGCTCGAGACCCATGACGTCTTCAATCAGCCGCCGCCCTTCGAGGGTGTCAATCTGTTCACCGGCGATCTCGCCCTGGTGGATGCCGTGCGCAATGCCGGCGGCGCCCATCACGAAGCGCGGCTGAGAGCGCTCGGCGCCCGTGCCGGCTCGGCGGAAGTGATCGACTGGGGCTATGAAGCCAACCGCAAGACACCCGAACTCGACACATTCGATCGCTATGGTCACCGCATCGACGAGGTGCGCTTCCACCCGACCTATCACCAGTTGATGGCTTTCGGCCTCGACAATGGCTTCGCCTCCATCGCCTGGGATGGTTCGCCCGCCGGCCACGTCGGCCATGCTGCCATCCTGTTCCTGGCGGGGCAGGCGGATTCGGGCACGATCTGCCCCATGACCATGACCTATGCCGCCGTGCCCGCGCTGCGAGCAGAGCCTTCGGTGGCGGAAGTCTGGGTGCCCCGCATCACGGCCGGGCGTTACGACCCGGCGGCGCGCCCGGCGCAAGAAAAGGCCGGCGTCACCATCGGCATGGCGATGACCGAGAAGCAGGGCGGCTCCGACGTCCGCGCCAATACCACACGGGCCGTGCCCACCGGCGACGAGGGCTGGTACAGCCTGACCGGCCACAAATGGTTCTGCTCCGCCCCCATGTGCGACGCCTTCCTGACCCTGGCCTACGCGGAAGGCGGCATGACCTGTTTCCTGGTGCCGCGCTGGCTGCCGAACGGGGAGCGCAACGCGGGCTTCCGCGTCATGCGCCTCAAGGACAAGCTGGGCGACCGTTCCAACGCCTCGTCCGAGATCGAATATCACGGGGCGCTCGCCCAGCGTCTCGGGCCCGAGGGGCGCGGCGTGGCGACCATCATTCAGATGGTCCAGCACACCCGCCTCGACTGCGTCATGGGTTCGGCCCAGATCATGCGCGCCGCCGTCGCCCAGGCGCTGTGGCACACCGCCCATCGCTCCGCCTTCCAGCGCCGGCTGGTCGATCAGCCGGCCATGTCCGCCGTGCTCGCCGATCTCGCGATCGAGAGCGAGGCGGCGACGGCGCTCGGCCTGCGGCTGGCCAAGGCCTTCGACGACAGCGATCCGGTCGCCCGCCTGCTGACGCCGATCGCCAAATATTGGGTGTGCAAGCGCACCCCGGGCGTCGTCTACGAGGCAATGGAATGCCATGGCGGCGCGGGGTACATCGAGACCGGACCCATGGCGCGGCTGTTCCGCCAATCGCCCCTGAACGCGATCTGGGAAGGTTCGGGCAATGTCATCGCCCTCGACGTGCTGCGCGCCATGGCGCGGGAGCCGGAAGGGGTGCGCGCCATGCAGGATTATCTGGCGTCCCAGACCGGGCGAAACGCCGATTACGATGCCTGGATCGCCCGTATCGACCTGGCCAAGGTGACGGAGGCCAACGCCCGCATGCTGGTGGAACGCCTGGCGCTCGCCGCCCAGGCCGCCGTCCTCCTCGAATGGGACAATCCGCTGGCGGATGCCTTCTGCGCCATCCGGCTGCGCGAGCGGGGCGCCGTCTATGGTGCCTTCGAAGCGGAGATCGACACCCGCGCCATCATCGACCGCGCCATGCCCCGCGCCTGAGACGCCGGGCCCCGCAACAGGGCGAGGCCGTCGGCGAGCACGGAGGCGACCTCGGCGGCCGGGCCCTGGTGCAGGACGGTGCGGTCGGGCCGTACCAGGGCGACCCAATCCTTGGGGGCCGCGCCCGGCACCAGGGCGCCGGTCAGGTCCTCGAGCACGAGGCCGGTCTCGGCCCGGTGCAGGCATTGGCCGCGAAAACAGACCTGGGCCGGCAGGCCACCGACAGCCGATAGCGCGTCCTGCTGCGCCGGGCTCAGGCGGAAAGCGGCGTCGGTGCCGAAGCCAAGCAGCACCAGCCCGCAGCCGAGCGCATCGTCGCTGAGGTGGATGGCGCCGGCGGCATCACGGACCAGACCCTGGGGCAGCACGTCACCGGAGGCGAGACGGCAATGGTGGCGGGCCCGGCGGAACAGGCCCTTGGCGAAGCGATTCTTCGGCTTGATGCCCAATTCGTCGAAATGGCGGCGCAAGGGCGGCGCCAGCCGGGCGAGGCGCATGGTGCCATGGACCAGCAGGGCCCTTATGGCGCCGGTCGGCATGACCAGCCGGCCCATGAATTTGGCAAGCCCGATCATCGCCTTGGCGTGGGGCCGGCGTTCCTGGTCGTAACTGTCGAGGATCGCGGCATCGGCCCTTCCCCGCAGGACGAAGGCGAGTTTCCAGGCGAGGTTGGCGGCGTCCCGCAGCCCCGCGACCAGCCCCTGACCGACGAAGGGCGGGGTGATATGGGCGGCATCGCCGGCCAGGAACACGCGGCCCCGGTGGAAATGGCGGGCGGCACGGGCATGGAAGCGATAGATCGCGCGGCGTTCGATCTCCACCGCGCGGCCGCCGGTCCAGGGGTTCAGCATTTCGGCGATCCGCGCCTCGTCCTCGAAGGCGGCGCGATCCTCGCCCTTGGCCAGCATGAATTCCCAACGCTCCCGCCCGCCCGGCGCCACCATATGGGGCGTGGGACGGCGGTGGTCGCAGATGAATTCGACATGATCGATCGGGCGCGGCACATGTCTGGCATCGACGATCAGCCAATCCTCGGCATAGCTGTCGCCGTCGAAGGCTTCGCCGATCAGGCGCCGGACCATGGAACCGGCGCCGTCCGCCCCGATCAGATAGCGCGCCTTGACCTCCACCGCCGAGCCGTCGGCGCGCGAAAGCCGGGCCGTGATACCGTCCCCGGTCTCCTCGAAGCCCTTGAATTCAGTGCCCGTCAGGCTGCGCACATGATCGTATTGCGACAGGTTCCGGCGGAGCGCGCGCTCCAGATCCGGCTGAAAGAAGGTGACCAGCTTCGGGTGGCCGTCGATGGCGCCCAGCGAATTGATCCGCCCGAATTCGCCGAGCAGGGGCGAATGCATGCGCACCTCGGGGATCGCGATCCGCTCGAAGGCGCCATCGTCCAGCCCCGCCCATTGCAGGATGCGCAAGGCCTCATTGTCGAGGGCGATGGCGCGGGGGGCCATGAAGATATCGTCCGCCTTGTCGATCACCACTGTATCGACACCCTGGCGCCCCAGCAGGTTGGCGAGCGCCGCGCCCACCGGCCCGAAGCCGACGATCAGGACCTCCGTCTCGATCATGACGCTTCCTCCCCCCGTTTCTTCTTCTTGTTCAGGCGGTGATGGTCACGCGCTGTTCGCCCAGATCGACCACCCTGTCGGCGCTGGCGATGCTGGCGGTCACCACGTCGCCGGGCTTCAGGTATTGCGGGCGCCTGGCCTGCATCCTGCCGAAGGTGGCCCAGAGCTTCTTCTCGGGCAGCAGCAATTGGGTGAGCTTGCGCACCAGGGGCGGCGGCACGCGCAGCGCACAGCCCGACGGCGTGCCGGTCAGCAGCAGATCGCCCGGTGCGACGTCGCTGAAGGTCGACAGTTCGGTGATCGTCTCGGCGGGCTTGAACACCAGATTGGCGGTCTCGTCCTGCTGGCGGATCTCGCCATTGACCGCCAGCGTCAGCGAGAGGTGGTCGAGATAGCGGAATTCCTCGCGCTCCAGAACCGCCAGATGGGGCCCGACCGGGCAGAAGCCGCGATAGCTCTTACCCTTGAAGAATTGCATCTGGGGCAATTGCACGTCGCGGGCAGAGACGTCGTTGGCGATGACGAGCCCGAAGACGTAATCCGCCAGATTGCTTTCGGTCACCGTCACCGGGCCGGTGATCGCCGCCCGAAACACCAGGGCCAGTTCGATCTCATAGTCCAGCAGGCGGACATGGGCGGGGCGCGCGACCTTGCCCATGGGGGCGTTCAAACTGCAGTCCGATTTCTCGAAGAACATGTTGAAGACTTTGTCGTCCGGGTTCACGCCGGATTCGATCATGTGCTGGCGGTAGTTGGCGCCCTGGCACAGCAGGCGCGCCGGCGCCGTCACCGGCGACAGCAACTCGACGGCGGTGAAATCCACGCCGGGTGCGACGGTCCTTGCCTGGCGCCAGTCGGCTTCGCCATTCGCGATCAGGTCGGCGGTCGTCGCATAGGTGCCGGACAGCGGGCTGATGCCGCCGGGCAGGGCGACGCCCCAGGCGGTCGCACCGTCCTTGGCGAAACGGACGAGATTGGTGGCCATTGCTGTCTCCTCAACCCGCCTTTGGCTTGCGGATGGTCTTGCCGGCCCAGGGCCGGGGGGGTACGTCGAAGGCTTTCTTGATGGCGGCGAGGCGCTTCAGGCTGAAATCGGCGCGGTCGCGCAAGCCCCGCAGGATCGCCGCGATCAGGGCGGGCGTCGGCCGGGCATCGATGAAATGCCTCGGCATTTCGGGGCCCCATTGATAGATGCTCTCCTTGCCCGTGACGTGATAGCGGGTCGGATAATCGGCATCTAGAACGTCGCCGTCGGCGTAATGCTCGACCGCGAAGCCGGCGGGATCGAAGTGATAGTCGAAGACCTGGGACCCCAGGATGTGACGCCCCACGCCCCAGTTCTGCACCCAGCCCCGGCGCAGCAGATATTCCCCGCCCAGCGCCACCGCATCGAGATCCAGTGTCTCGAAGGCGGCATGGTCGTAGTGATCGCGCGGGCCGGCGGCGATGACCACCGTATGGTGATCGGCGGGATCGGCGCCCCGGTCGCAGCGCAGGAAGGCCAGCACCGGCTCGTGGCTCCTGGGCAGCACCTCGACGTCGCTGGCGATCAGGCCGAAGGTCTCGACGTACCAATTGGCGTTCCGCGCGAATTCCTGACGCTGCATCACCACATGACCCAGGCGGAAGACCTCGGCGGGCTCGGGGATGGCGGGCTGGGGCGCGTTCACCCGCCGCTTGTCGCCCGGGAAATTCCAGACGCGCGGCCTGCGATGGGGCAGGGGCGGCAGATCGGCGAGACCATGCACGACCTCGACCGGAAAGCCGGAGGGATCGGTCAGGCGCACCAGATGCCCGCCGCCGGGACCCGGATTCTCCAGAACCTCGGCGCCATGAGCGGCCGCAAGAGTCGCAAGATCATCGGCGCTCGCGGCGCGTAGCCCAAGCGCCAAAAAGCCGTCATGGGGCGCGCGTTCGACGATCAGGCAATGATGCTGCGGCATCACGCCCCGGAAATGGACCGTGTCCGCCGACCGGGCGACGACGGTCAGGCCGAAATCCCGGAAATAACGCGTGGCACGCTCGAGGTCGCGGCGGCCGAAGCGCAGATAGGCGATGTCGGCGATCCTGACCAGGGGCTGGGCCGCGCGCGGGCTGAAGCGGGTCATGCGGCGAACTCCGTCGCGAAGGCATAGCGCCCGAGGGCGGTCTTCAGGGCGCCGGCATCGGGCCCTGCGTCGATCCTTGCCAGCAGCCCGCGACGCGCGTCCTGCACCACGGCGAGCGTAGCCAGCGCAATTCCGGCATCGGCGGCCTCCCGGCGCACCACATCCTCGATCTCGCGCATCGCCAGGGCGGGTTTGAAGATCTTGCCGACGCCGGTGGTAGGCATGGTCTCGACGACATGGACCGCCTTCGGCCAGGCCGCGCGCTCGGGGATATGGCCGGTCGCGAAGTCCAGCAGGTCGGGGGCGGCGGCGCCGGCCTTCAACTGGACATAGGCGACCGGCACCTCGCCGGCATGGGCATCCGGCCGGCCGATGGCGGCGGCCAGCGCGACGGCGGGATGCAGGTGCAGGGCTTCCTCGATCACCTTGGGGTCGATGTTGTGGCCGCCCCGGATGATCAATTCCTTCTTGCGGCCGGTCAGCCAGAAGTAACCATCCGCATCCTGGCGCGCGAGATCGCCGGTATTGAGCCAGCGCCGCCCGTCATGCTCGATCCAGAGCCCCTTGTCGTGGGCGGGGTCGAGATAGCCGGCGAAGACGTTCGGCCCTTCGATCGCGAGGACACCGGCCTCGTCGGTCGCGGCTTCGCGGATGACGCTGCCGTCGTCGCCCAGAATCAGCACGCGCATGTCCTGATAGGGATAGCGGATGCCGATGGAGCCCACGCGGGCCGGCGCCCCCGGCGGGTTGCAGGCGGAGGCACAGGCGCCCTCGGTCAGGCCGTAACCTTCGAGGATGCGGACGCCGGTGCGTTCCTGAAAGGCGCGGAACAATTCGACCGGCATGGGCGCCGCGCCGCAGAGCGCGAAATCGAGGCTGGATATGTCGTCGCCGTCGACCGGCACCTGAAGCAGCGCGGAATAGACCGTGGGCACGCCCGAAAAGGCGTTCAGGCGATAATGCGCGACCAGTTTCCAGAAGGTCTTGATCACCCCCTCGCCCCGATAGCCCTGGGGCGTGCCCATGACGACATGGGCGCCGCGCGACCAGGGGGCGAGGCCGGTGACGAGCTGGCCGTTCACATGGAACAGCGGCAGGCCGCAGAACACGGTCTTGCCCGGGGCGAAGCCGGCGTCGACGAAGCTGGTCATGGCCCAGGCGTCGAAACTCTCCGAAAAATGCGTGCGGCGCGCGATCTTGGGCAGGCCCGTGGTGCCGCCGGTGCAGAAATAGGATGAGATGTCGCCGGGCCCCGGCGGCTCGAAATTCAGGGCATCCCCCCGCTCCCGTGCCAGTTCGCGGCCGAAATCCAGCACCGGCACGGCAGCCGTCGGCGGGCGAAGGCGGTGCGTGGCGCGCAGCATCAGGCCGGCGGTGCCCGGGATATGGGGCCCCATGCCGACCGCCAGGATACCGCGCAGGCCCGGCACCTCGGCGGCGGCGGTGCTGGCCTTCCGCCACAGGTCGGTGCCCGGCGTCGGTGCCAGCGTGACCAGCCATCGGGCACGGCCGGCCTTCAGCAGGTCGGCGATCTGCGCCGCTTCCAGCAGGGGATTGACGGCGAAGACGATGCCCGCGGCTTCCCCGCCCCAGATGGTCAGATGGGTCTCGGGCAGGTTGGGCAGCACGAAGGCGACGACGTCGCCGCGCCCGATGCCGAGGCGGCGGAACATGTTGGCGGCGCGGTTCACGTCGCGCATCAGGTCGCGGAAGCGCCACACGCGGGGTTTCGCGAAATCCCGGGTGCGCGCGAAGAACGACAACGCGGGGGCGTCGGGCGAAAGCCGGGCGCCCGCCGCCAGCATGGCATAGGTGGTCGGCGGGATCGCACGGTCCGAAAGGGGCACGCGCTCGATCGCATGGATGTCGGCGAGGGTGCGGACGTCGGGCATGGTCAGGCCGGCAGTTCGGGCAGGGGCGGCAGGTCGGCGGCGGCGATGCGGCGTGCCTCTTCCGCCTCGATGCCGATGGCGCGCAGTACCAGTTCGGCGGCATCCGCGCCCGCGTCGCGCCAGGTGCGGTGGCCTTCCAGCACCATGAACATGCCGGACAGGCCGACACTGGCGATCATGGCGACGACCGAGGGCACCTGTTCCGGCCGGAAGCTGTAGCGCCCGCCGTCGAGACCGGCGGCGAGGTCGCGCAGGGGATAGCCCTCCCACATCTGGCGCAGCGCCGCCGTGGTCATGGCGAAGCGGACGATGAAGCGGCCCCAATGGGGTTCGTCATGGGCGCGGCGGATGAACAGGCGGAGTCCATTGGCGAGCCGCGCCGCCGGATCCTCGACCGCGCTGAAGCTGAGGTTCACGCGCTCGTGCATTTCCGCGCCCAGGCGCTCGGCCACGGTCTGGAACAGGGATCCGGGGTCGGGAAGATTGTTGTAGACCGTGCCCCGCGCGATGCCGGCGGCCCGCGCCAGATCGCGCACGGTCACCTGTTCGCTGCCCTGTTCGGAGAACAGGCGAAGGGCGGCGTCATGGATGCGGGCCTGGGCAGCGGACAGAGGGTGCACGTGTTCTCTCGCGTCATTAATTGAACATATGTGTTCAATAATGCGCGGATGCGGCCCAAGTCAAGGGGATTCAGGCAATGGGGGGCCGGGATCGGGAGAGGCCGGCGGCGAACCAGAAGGCGACGGCAAGCACGGCGGCGCCGGCGATCATGGCGGCCAATACGGGGCCGTAGCTGCCGCCCGCGTGCCACAACAGGGCTGCGCCGGCCGGTGCCAGGGCGCGGGCGACGAGCCCCGGCGCCGCCAGCAACCCGTTGACGGCGCCATAGGAATCGCGGGTCACCATTTCGGGCACCGCCATGCCGCGCACGATGGTCATGATGCCGTTGGCGGCGCCATAGAGGGCGGCCGCCAGCGCCGCCGTGGCGAAGACGGGCGGCAGCATCGCCAGCAGGCCGAGGGCGAGGGGGAAGACGGGCACCACGAAGGCGCCGATGCGCCGGACGGAGGCCCGGGGCGCCAGGGTCCAGATCGCGATCCGGCCCGCCACCTGGGCCGGCCCGATCACCGCCATGGCGGCGACGGTGGCGCCGGTATCGAAGCCCTGTTCCGCCAGCAGGGGATAGAGATGGAAGGTGAAGGCGGAGAAGGTGGCGGCATAGGCGGTGAAGGCGAAGGCGAGGGCCCAGAAGGCCGGAATCCGCGTGACGCGCGGGCGCGGCGGGGCCGCCGAGCCGCGCGCCGCATGGGGCGTCGGCGCATCCAGCCGGCGGTCGATGACGGCGGCATAGAGCCCGGCGCAGATCGTGGCGTTGACGAGGCCCAGCACCAGCAGCGTGTCGCGCCAGCCGATCCGGTCGAGCAGGAATTGCACCAGCGGAATGAACACGGTCGAGGCGAAACCGCCCCAAAGGGTCAGGGCGGTGATGCCGGCCCGCGCCTCCAGCGCGCCGGTGCGCCGGGCCACCACGGCGAAGGCGGGTTCGTAGAGCGTCGCCGCCTGAAGGGTGCCGAGGCCGGCGATCGCGACGTAGAAGAGGACGAGACCGTCGATCCGCGACCACAGAAGGAAGAGGGCGCCGGCCAGCAGGGAACCGAGACTCATCACCACCCGTCCATGGCCCCGGTCGACGGCGACGCCGACCGGCCAGGCGGCAAGGCCCGCCAGCAGCAGGCCCACGGTGGCGGCGCCATAGAGCGTGGCCTTCGACCAGCCGAGGTCCGCCTCCATGGCGGTGGCGATCTGGGGGAACGAATAATAGATCGAACCCCAGGAACAGATCTGCGCGATGCCGAGGCCGGTGATGAAGCCGAAGGCGCGGCGCGGGGCGATACTGTCGGGCGCCGCCATCACGCCGCCGTGCCGCAGCAGGATGTCGCCTTGGGCGCGTCGCGGACGGGGGCCGCCGGCCCGCCGTTGCAGACGCCGGTTTCGGGCAGCACCAGTTCGACCCGGCTCGCCGCCGCATGATCGCCCGCGATCTCGGCGACGATGGAGCGGACCTGTTCGTGCCCCGTCGCCATCAGGAAGGTCGGGGCCCTTCCATAGGATTTGGCGCCGGCGACATAGAAGCCGGCCTCGGGATGGGCGAGTTCGCGCGCGCCATGGGGCGGGACCGTGCCGCAGGAATGAAGATTGGGATCGATCAGCGGGGCCAGCGCCGGCGGCGCCTCCACGACGGGATCGAGCGCGACGCGCAATTCCCGCGCCAGCGACAGATCCGGCCGAAAGCCGGTGGCGACGACGATACGGTCGACCGCGAGCCGGATCGGGGTTTCGCCCTGGCGCGCCTCGACCGTCAGCCCGTCACCATCGCGGGCGATGGCTTCCGCCGCGAAGGGGGCGAGAAGCGTCACCGCGCCGGTCTCGATGGCACGGAGAGCGGCGGTGCCGAGGTTGCCGCGCTCGGGCAATTGATCGTTCAGGCCGCCGCCGAGCAGGCGCTCGATCCCCGGCCGACGCAGCGCCCAGGTAACGCGTGTCGTTGCCACCTCCTCACGCAGGCGCAGCAGGTCGAGAACGACGTTGATCGCGGAATGGCCGCCGCCGACCACCAGCACATGGCGCCCGGCATGGCGATCCCGGTCACGGCCGAGAACATCGGGCAGGCCATGGGCGATGCGGTCCGCCGCCGCCGCCTCGCCCGGCACGGCCAGACCGTCGACGCCCATCGGGTTCGGCCGCGTCCAGGTGCCGCTGGCGTCGATCACGGCCCGGGCGAGGCTGCGGCGCTCGATCCCGGCGGCGTCGCGCCAGACGACCGCGAAGGGCGCGGCGTCCCGGCCGTCGTCCCTGGCCTTGTCGCGGCCAAGGCGCGTCACCGCCACGACCCGCGCCCCCAGCCGCAGGTGCGGGGCCATGCCCGGCAGGGCGGCCAGCGGCGCCAGATAGCGTTCGACGACATCCCGGCCCGTCGGCACGCCATCCGCGTCGGGCGCGTGCCAGCCGGCGGCGGCGAGCAGCCGGCGCGCGGCACCGTCGACGTTGAATCGCCAGGGCGAGAACAGGCGGACGTGGCCCCAGTCGCGGACGGCATGGCCCACGGCGGGCCCGGCCTCGAAGACGAGCGGCGTCAGCCCGCGTTCGACGAGATGCGACGCGGCGGCGAGACCGACCGGGCCTGCCCCGATCACGGCGACGGGGAGTTCGGCGAAATTCGTCATCTTCGGTCCTTCCGGCATAATGGAAATTATGAAAACGAAAATTCGCGCCCGTTCATGCGGCGCTCTCGCGCGTGTCGCAGCGGCCTTCGTCGGCGCAGCATTCGTCCGTCAGGAAGCCGACGAGGGCATTCATCGCGGGATAATGGGCACGGCAGATGAGCACCGTCGACTGCCGTTCCTGGGTCACGAGCCCCGTCGACACCAGACGCTTCAGATGGTGCGACAGGGTCGAGGCCGGAATGTTCAGGCGTTCCTGAAGGCTGCCGACGGGCAGGCCGGCGGCGCCGGCCCGCACCAGATGGCGATAGAGGTCGAGGCGGCGGGCATTGCCCAGGGCCTCGAGCTGCGGGGCGATTATTTCCGTATTCATGGAAATATGATCCGCCCCGCCATCGGTTCGGTCAAGCCATTATTTCGAAAAAAATCGAAATAATGGCTTCAAGCCCGTCCGGCCTCGTACCAATGCTTGCTGCGGTTCACCAGGGCGACGACGCTGAGCATGACGGGCACTTCGATCAGCACGCCGACCACGGTGGCAAGCGCCGCACCCGACTGGAAGCCGAACAGGCTGATGGCGGCGGCGACCGCCAGTTCGAAGAAGTTGGATGCCCCGATCAGCGCCGAGGGCCCGGCGACGCAATGGGCTTCCCCGGCCATCCGGTTCAGCAGATAGGCGAGGCCCGAATTGAAATAGACCTGGATCAGGATCGGCACCGCCAGCAGGGCGATGACCAGGGGCTGGGCCAGGATCTGTTCGCCCTGAAAGCCGAACAGCAGCACGAGCGTCGCCAGCAGCGCGACGAGCGAGAGCGGCTGCACGACCGCGAGGAAACGGTCGAGGGCGCCGCCGCCCCGGGCCAGCAGGCCCCGGCGCAGCACCTGTGCCGCGATCACCGGCACCACGATATAGAGGGCGACCGAGAGAACCAGCGTGTCCCAGGGCACGGTGATGGCCGAAAGCCCGAGGAGGAAGGCGACGATCGGGGCGAAGGCGACGATCATGATCACGTCGTTCAGCGCCACCTGGGACAGGGTGAAGACCGGCTCCCCCTTGGTCAGGCTGGACCAGATGAAGACCATGGCGGTGCAGGGCGCCGCCGCCAGGATGATGAGACCTGCAATGTAGCTCTCGATCTGGTCGGCCGGCAGCAGGTCGCGGAACAGGAAGCCGATGAACAGCCAGCCGAGGAAGGCCATCGAAAAGGGCTTCACCGCCCAATTGACGAAGAGGGTGACGCCGATGCCGCGCCAGTGCCGCGTCACCTGGCCGAGGGCGGCGAAATCGATCTTCACCAGCATGGGCACGATCATCAGCCAGATCAGCACGGCGACCGGCAGGTTGACGCGCGCGATCTCCGCCGCGCCGATCATATGGAAGACACCCGGCATGACATGGCCGAGCGCGATGCCGGCGACGATGCAGAGGGCGACCCAGAGGGTCAGGTAACGCTCGAACACGGACATGGAAACCTCTCAGGCAGAAACGCGCCGACCATCGGCATCCAATATGACCTCGCCGTCCTCCTTGCGGAACATGCCGGGTCCCGGCGGCGGCAGAAGGTCGAGAACGGTCTCGGACGGGCGGCACAGTCGGACCCCCAGGGGGCTCACCACGATCGGCCGGTTCAGGAGGATCGGGTGGGCCGCCACGGCGTCGAGCAGGGCGTCGTCGTCGAGATCGGGATCGTCCAGCCCGAGTTCGTCGAAAGGCGTGCCCTTGCGCCTGAGAACGTCCCGAAGCGGCACGCCCATGCGCGCCACCAGGTTGCGGACCATGATACGGCTGGGCGGTGATTTCAGATATTCGACGACATGGGGTTCGACACCGCAATGCCGGATCAGCGCCAGCGTGTTGCGCGACGTGCCGCAGGCCGGGTTGTGATAGATGACGACATCCACCATCAGGCGCTCTTCGCCGGGGCCGTCGTCGATCCTTCGCCCTCGCCGATCGCGCGCAGCCTTGCCGTCAGGCTGAGGCGGTCCAGGCTCGCCAGGGGCAGCGCCGTGAAGGCCGTGATCCGGTTGCGCAGGTGGCGGAAGGCGGTGACGAAGGCGCGCTCGCGCTCCAGGTCGGTGCCGGTCGCGGCGGCGGGATCGTCGATGCCCCAATGGGCGGTCATCGGCTGGCCGGGCCAGATCGGGCAGACCTCGCCGGCGGCGTTGTCGCAGACGGTAAAGACGAAATCCATGACCGGTGCACCCTCCACCGCGAATTCCGACCATGACTTGGAGCGCAGGCCGACGGCCGGATATTCGTAGCTTTCGAGCACGTGAAGCGCCAGCGGATTGACCTCGCCCTTCGGCATGCTGCCGGCGGAAAAGGCGCGGAAGCGCCCCGCGCCGTCCCGCGCGAGAATCGCTTCCGCCATGATCGAGCGGGCCGAATTCCCCGTGCAGAGGAACAGCACGTTCCGGGTTTCATATGACATGGCGGCCTCTTGTGGCGGAGGAACGGGAGCGCCTCGGCAGCGAGGACGGAACCCGTTAATATCATATGTCTAGAATAATAGAAATAAAATATGCGCTCCGGCCGAGACCCGGGCCGACGCCCGCCTATTTCGTCTCGAGCACGTGGCGGCCGTCCCAATCCTCGGGCGGGGGGGTGGCCATGAAGGCGCGGGCGCGGGCTTCGTAGAGGGCGGCGACCGGATCGGTCGCGGCCAGGGGCGCGAAGATGTCGGCGGCCATGGCGAAATCCCGCGCCAGATAGGCGTCGAGGCCGCGCTCGAAGGCCGCGAGAGCGGCAAGCCGTGCGGGGTCGACGCCGTCGCGCCGGCCGATCAGTTCGAAGATCGGCACCGGACGCGACTTGCCCTTGACCACCAGCCGGTCCAGCGGGCGGAGCACGAAACCGGCGCCCAGGCGTTCCGCCGTCGGGCCGCTGACGATGATGCTGGTGCCGTAGTGATTATTGGCGCTCTCGAGCCGCGAGGCGAGGTTCACCACGTCGCCGGTCACGGTGTAGTTGAGCCGTGTCCGCGAGCCCATGTTGCCGACGATGGCCTCGCCCGTGGCGATGCCGATGCGGGTGCCGAGGGGCTTCAGGCCGAAACCCGGCACCACCACGGCGCGGTTGAACTCGGCCAGCGTCGCCTGGGCCTCCAGCGCGGCCTCGGCCGCCAGGGTCTCGGCCTCTTCCTGCGACAGGGGGGCGCCCCAGATCGCCATCACGGCATCGCCGATGAATTTGTCGATATAGCCTTCGCGCCGCTCGATCGCCTTGGTCAGCACGGTCAGATATTGGTTCACCACGTCGACGAAGCGTTCCGGTTCCGCCGCCAGACGTTCGCTCAGCGAGGTGAAGCCGACCATGTCGGAGAAGAAGACGGTGACATGGCGCCGCTCACCCCCGAGGCGCAGTGCCGCCGGATCCTCCGCCAGGCGATCGACCAGGGCGGGGGCCAGATAATGGCGGAAGGCGTGATGGATGCGCCGGCGCCCGCCGTCCTCGATCACGAAGCGATAGGCATAGATCGCGGCGAAGAGCACCAGGGCGCCGATGCCCATGGGCAGGATCGGCACGACATGGCCGGCGGCAAAGGCCAGCACCGATCCGGCGAACAGCAGGCCGGCGGCCCCGGCGCCCGCCAGCGCCCCGACCGCCGGGCGCAGCCGGAAGAAGGCGACATCCAGCATCAGGAACCAAAGCAGGCAGAGGCCGGCGGCCAGCCCGATCGGCAGGGGGCGCAGCCACAGGTCCTTGGTCACCGTATTGATCGCGGCGGCATGGATCAGCACCCCGGGCATCGACGAGCGCTGGCCCAGCGGGCGGAAGCGTTCGGGCTCGGCGGCGATCCGGCAGCGTTCGGGATCGCGGCTGTTGTCGCCCTCGGTCAGGGCATAGCGTTTGGCGGCGCGGAAACGGTCCTCGATGTCGAGCACTTCGCCGATCAGCACGATCTTGCCGGCGAAGGCACCCTTCAGGTAATCCGTGTCGTCCGCCTCGATGCAGGCGGCAATATCGGCCAGGCTGTAGGTCGGCACGTCGCCGGGCCCGGTGTTGAAATTGATCAGGAAATCCTCGTCCGGCACCGCATGGCCGGCCCGGGCGGCAAGCTCGGTCCCGAAGGAGGTGACGCTCCCCACGCCCCCTTCGAGGGCGTATCGCGCGATATAGGTGCGCACCACGTCGTCATCGTCGAATTTCAGGTTCAGCAGGCGGATGTTGGCATCGCCTCGCGCCGCCAGGCGCTGGCCGCCATGGGGGCGCAGCACCTCGCGCGACAGGCGCGCCTCGCCCAGCACCAGCTTGCCGGCATCGGCGGCCCGGCGCAGGCTGACCAGGAACGGCCGGTCGCGCCCGGGCAGCAGGTCGGGCCGGTCCAGGGTGACGGGAAAGATCACGTCGAAGCCGACGGCGCGGGCGCCCGCGCCGACCGCGGCGTCGAGGATGCGGGCCAGTTGCGGCGTCCACGCCACCTTCGGGGTCTGGGCGAAGGGCGGGACGTGATAGGTCTGCTCGTCGATCGCGACCAGCACGACGTCGGACTCTTCGGGCGGGAACAACGGCCCGAACAGGGCATGGCGCGCGGGGATCAGGAAATCGATCCCCGCGCGGCCCAGGAAGTCGAAGGGCCCCGCGACCGTGAACAGGGTCAGCAGCAGCGCCAGCGCGCCGGAAACACCGATGCGCGAGAGGGAGACCGCGCCGGATCCGCGATCCTTTCCTTGCCCCTCAGGGCTTGGCAATCGGCACCAGGCGGTTGGCCAGCGTGTCCGGCACCGCCAGCGTCGGGTCGACCGAGAAGCGCGCCAGGCCGATCACGGCCCCGCCCGAGCGGACTTCGACCCGATAGGGCACATTGGCGTCGAGCGGCGGGGCGTCGGCCGGATATTCGACATGGCCCGCGGCGCCCTGGCCCGACCAGACGAGCTGGGCCGGCACCCGGCCGATGTTGTAGATGCGGACTTCCGCCGCGCCGCCGGCCAGCCAGCGGAAGGCCGGCGCGGGGGAGCGGATCACCCGGTCCTCTTCGGCCTCGCCGCCGAACGGGCTGCCGGTGCCGCGCACGGCGACCGCCCCGGCCTCCGTCGCGTCGGCGTCGATCCGGGCCATCGTCGTTTCGCAGTTCGGCGCTTCGGTCGCGCTGACCGTGCCGCCGACCGCGCGCGCGCCATTGGGCGAGAATTGCACGGTGCCGCCGGTGATGGTCTCGCTGCGGCAGCCCGACAGGTAGGAGACGGTGAGGCGGCCGTCGGCGCCGAGGTCGATCGACTGGCCGGCGAAGACGAAATCCATGAACTGCAGCCCGCTGGCCGGCGCCGCGACATCCTCCACCACGGCGATGGCATTGGTGCCGAGATGGGCGAGGGGGGCCTGGGCACGGGCGACCTGACTCGCGGCGCCCATCAGCGCCAGCGCCACGGTCGCACCGGCCAAGGTGGCGAACGCCGGGCCGAATCGCCGGCCCGAACCATGTTCGTGTCCGGTCATCTGCTCGAGTTCAATCATGACAGCCTTCCAATCAAAAGGCGCCGCACACCGGGCGGCGACACGAGTGGACGATAGGACGACCGGCGATGCAAGGCTGTGATGGCGGTCACCGAGTGCTGCTGAGGCCGCCGAAGCGCGGGTCGTCGCCGCCGATCGGCGCCGCATCGGTGAAGGCGGCGAAGGTCTCGGCGATCACCGCGCGGTCGAGATCGCGGGTGATGAAGACGATGCGGCTGCGCCGGTCCTCGCTCGGCCAGGCGGGCAGTTCGACCGCCGGGTGGAACAGCTCCTGCACCCCATGGATCGCCACCGGCCGCTCGTGCCCCGCCAGATTCACGATGCCCTTGATGCGCAGCAGATTGGGCCCCCGGAAACTGGTCAGCACGTTCAGCCAGGATTCGAAGGCGAAGGGATCGATGGGCCGGTCGACGGTGAAGCAGAAGGCTTCGATGCGGTCGTCGTGGCGATTGACGTCGTGATGATGATGGTGGTCGTGATCGTGATGATGGCCACGATCGTGATCCGGGCCGTCATAGGCCTCGGCCCGGAGCCAGCGGCGCACGTCGGCACTCTTGGTCTCGGGATCGAACAGGCCGAGGCCGGTCAGGGCGCCGGGATCGACGGCGCCGGCCACCACGGGCAGCACGCGGGCGGCCGGGTTAAGGGCATGCAGCCGGGCTTCGAGCGCCGCCCGGGCTTCGGCATCGGCGAGATCGGTCTTGGTCAGCAGGATGCGGTCGGCCATGGCGACCTGTTTCACCGCTTCCTCATGGGCGTCCAGGGTGGCCATGGCATTGGCGGCATCGACCGTGGTCACCACGCCGTCCAGGCGATAGCGCGCGGCGACCAGGGGATCGGCCATCAATGTGTGGATGATGGGGGCCGGATCGGCCAGCCCCGTGGTCTCGATCACCACCCGGTCGAATTCCGGCACGTCGCCCCTGACCCGTTGCAGGAACAGGCGGCGCAGGGCGTCGATCAGATCGCCCTTCACGGTGCAGCACAGGCAGCCCGACTTCAGCAGGATCATCTCGTCCTTGGCGCTGGCGACCAGTTGATGGTCGAGGCCGATCTCGCCGAATTCATTGATGATCACGGCGGTGCGCGCCATGCCGGGATGGGCCAGCAGGCCGTTCAGCACGGTCGTCTTGCCGCTGCCGAGAAAGCCGGTCAGCAGGGTGACGGGGAGGCCGGCACTCTCGGTGCCGGAAAGCGGGGGCAGGTCGGTCATGGTGAATGTTATAATATCACATTTTACCGGCGATCAACCCGCCCCTGTCAACCCGCCCCTGTCAACCCGCCCCTGTCCGGGATTCCGCGTCAGCCGAGGCGCGACTGCAGACGCTCCACCAGCATGGGCCAGCGGCGCAGCGAGATGAAATGGGCGACGATCGCGGTGATGAAGCCGCGCTTGGTCCAATCCAGCACGATTTCATCGGGCAGGTCGCGGAACTTCTGTTCGTCGACCACCTGGAAGCCGCTCATGGAGAAGCGCCGGCCCTTGCGGTCGTTCAGGTCGATGTTGCGCGGGGTCAGCAGATCGTGCTGGACCAGGGCTTCGCCGAAGGCGCGGGTGGCGACCAGCTGCTTCTGGAACGCTTCGCAGAAGGCAAGCGAGGTCTTGGCGAATTCCGTCGCCTCGCCGTTCTCGAACAGCGCCTGGCCGGCGGTCCCGCCCTCCGCCAGATTGGCGGCGGCGCGGTCGATGCACAGGGTCAGGCGGTCCTGTTCCGGCAGTTCCAGGAAGATGAAGGGATAGCGCCGGACATAGGCGGGCACCGGCACGCCGGGCAGCCAGCGGCCCTTGAGGTCGAGGAAGAGGTTCTCGTTGTCCCGAAGGCCGACGATCGCCACGGTCGAGGGCTGCGCCCCTTGCGTGAAGACGATGGGATAGGCGCCGGCGCAATCCAGGAATTCCTCGGCCACGATCGGGATGGCGTTGGACTTGGCGGCGAATTTCAGATGCTCGGGCGCCTTCACCCGCAGATTGCCGTGGGCGCCGGGGTTCAGCACCTCGGGCTTGGAATAGAACAGGGGAAGGGTGGGGGCCGGCTTGGCTTGTTCGGTCACGTCTCGTCTCTGTTCTGTTGCAGGATCCGCCCGCTCCGGGCGGCGCCACTATAGGTGCGGGGCGCCTGTTGGGCGAGGTTCAATCTTCGCCGGAGGCCGGATCGCGCCCCAGTTCAGGGTGCTCCCGGGCCAGATCGCGCCGGATCAGGGCCATGTTGCGGCTGTTGGCGCGAAAGAGCACGTCGGCATAGTCGCCGACCAGCGGCAGCAGGCCGATCAGCACGTCGGCCCCGACGATGCCGGTCATGCGCAGCAGGGTGCGCCGCCGCACCCCGAGTCGCCAGCCTTCCACCACGAAGCCGAGGGATATGACCGCCGTGACCAGATCGCCCGCCACCGGCAGCAGCCCGATCATGGCATCGAGGCCGATGGGCCTGCGCACGATCGGCAGCATCCACCGCGCCTCCAACAGCCGGGCAAGCCCATCCAGCCGCCGCAGATGGCGGGCGAGCGTGGCGGGGTCGCGGTCCGTCATGGCGGCGTTGGCTCGTCGGTCGTGGTCGTCGCCGCCAAGATGGGCAAGCCGAGCCCGATTGCCAAGAGGGGGAGGGCGCGCGCGTCGCCCCCCCCCTGACCGATTGGCCCGAGGGGGTCTGGTGGTGTGGATCAGACGAAGACGAAATCGCTCGCGTGGATGTTGGCGCCATTCACGATCTCGATGACCTCCTGGATGGCGCCGCTCGCCGAATTGACCTGCCAGTGGGTCGCGTCGACCTGGACGAAGCTCGCCCCTTCCGCCGCCGTGCCATAGCCGGTGAAGAGGAAACTGTCGCCCGTATTGGCGCCGGCCCCCGCGAAATCGGTCACCACGTCGCCGTTCGCCTCTCCCGCCGCGAAGACGAAGACATCCTGGCCGCCACCGCCGCTCAGCGTGTCGGCGCCGGCGCCGCCGTCCAACGTATCGCCCCCGCCCAGGCCGTCGATCGTATCGTCACCGCCGAGGCCGGAGAGAACATTGGCACCCGCGCCGCCGGTGATCGTGTTGGCGACGGCATTGCCGGTGGCGTCGATCGCCGTGCTCCGGGTCATGATGAGTTCCTCGATACCATTGCTCATCACGAAACTGGCACCGGCCATGATCGTGTCGTAGCCGTCCCCGCCGACCTCGCTGGCGACGTCGCCGGAGGAGTCGACGATATAGGTATCGTCGCCGGTGCTGCCGCGCATGATGTCGTCGCCGGCGCCGCCGTCGAGCACGTCGTTGCCCGCCTCGCCGTAGACGAGATCGTCGTCATTGCCGCCGGACAGGACGTCGTCGCCGTCGCCACCTTCGAGGCGGTCCTCGCCGATGCCGCCGGAGATCGTGTCGTTGCCGTCTTCGCCCAGCAGGCGGTTGCCGCCGAGATTGCCGGAGAGCGTATTGTCGAGATCATTGCCGGTACCCGCGATGCCGACATCGCCGATCTGGTTCAGGTCCTCGATGCCGGCACCGAGTGTATAGGTGGCGGAGGCGATGACGATGTCGTGGCCGGACCCCGTGCTCTCGTCGGCGATATCGGTAATGATGTCGACGTCATAGGTATCGTCGCCTGCGCCGCCCACCATGGTGTCGCCACCGTCGCCGCCCTGAAGGTGATCGTTGCCGTCGCCGCCGAAGAGCGTGTCGACACCCGCCGCACCCTGCAGCACATCGTCGCCGGCCCCGCCGGTCAGCGTGTCTTCGCGGCCACCCGCGGAAAGGACATCGTTGCCGTCGCCGCCCGTTATGACATTGGCATAGGCGGTGCCGGTACCGGTGAAATTGCCCTCGCCGGTGTAGGTCAGGTTTTCCACGGTATTGTCGAGTGCGAAGGCAGCAAGGGTGGTGACGACCGTATCCACCCCCTGATTGGCCACCTCCACGATCACGTCATCGGCGTCGTCCACCACATAGGTATCGTCGCCGAGGCCGCCGGTCAGCGTATCGGCGCCGGCCCCACCGTCGAGACTATTGGCACCGTCGTTCCCGACGAGCGTATCGCTGCCCGATCCCGCGATCAGATTTTCAATCGAGACGAGGGTTTCGGGTGATCCGCTCGCCATCGCCGTACCGGCGGACAGGTCGAGTGTCCAATCGGAGGAGGAATAGCTGAAATCGGCGGTGTCGCTTCCTTCACCACCATCGAAACTGTCGAAGCCTGTACTGCCGATCAGCATGTCGTCGCCCGCGCCGCCGCTGAGTGCGTCATCGCCATTGCCGCCGAGCAAGCGATCATCTCCGGCGTCACCGAAGAGTTGGTCGTTTCCATCGTCGCCCGCGAGGGTGTCGTTGCCGAGGCCGCCGTGAATAATGTCGCCACCGTTGGTGCCAACAGCACTGTCGTCACCGTCCGTTATATCCAGAGCGATGACCATGTCGGCGATCGCCGACATGGTCCACACGGTGCCGTCGTCGAAATGGACCTCCTCAACTCCCTGTGTGTCATTGAAGTATATTTGGCCATCGAGGAAGATGGTCCCGCCGTCGCTGGCGCCGGGCGAGGACTCGGCGATCACCAGTGTGATGTCCTCATCGCCGTTACGGATGAAGGAGACGTCGGCCGGGGCGATCCCATGGAGGATCAGTGTGTCGAAGTTACCGATCAGGTTCTCGTAGATGCTATCGTTTCCGTCGCCCCGGGCGTAGATATAGATGTCGTTGCCTTCGCCACCCCGCAGGGTGTCGTCGCCGAGACCGCCCTGAATGGTGTCGCCGCGATTGGTGCCGACGACGGTGTCGTTGCCGTCGGTTTCGTATTGAGCGATGACCATGTCGGCGACCTGCGACTTGGTCCACACGGTGTCGTCGTCGAAATGGATTTCTTCGACACCCGGCGTGTATTGAAAATACATCTGGCCATCGAGGAAGATGGTCCCGCCGTCGCCGGCGCCGGGCGAGGACTCGGCGATTACCAGCGTGATGTCCTGATCTCCGTTACGGATGAAGGAGACGTCCGCCGTGGCGATCCCATAGAGGATCAATGTATCGGAGGCGCCGATGACGTTCTCGTATATGCTGTCGTTGCCGTCGCCCCGGGCGTAGATATAGACATCGTTGCCTTCGCCACCCCGCAGGGTGTCGTCGCCGAGACCGCCCTGAATGGTTTCACCACGATTGGTGCCGACGACGGTGTCGTTGCCGTCGGTTTCGTATTGAGCGATGACCATGTCGGCGACCTGCGACTTGGTCCACACGGTGTCGTCGTCGAAATGGATTTCTTCGACACCCTGAGCGCCTTGAAAATACACTTGGCCATCGAGGAAGATGGTCCCGCCGTCGCCGGCGCCGGGCGAGGACTCGGCGATTACCAGCGTGATGTCCTGATCTCCGTTACGGATGAAGGAGACATCGGCCGGGGCGATCCCATGGAGGATCAACGTGTCGAAGTCGCCGATCAGGTTCTCGTAGATGCCGTCGTTGCCGTCGCCCCGGGCGTAGATATAGACATCGTTGCCTTCGCCGCCCCGCAGGGTGTCGTTGCCGAGGCCGCCCTGAATGGTTTCACCACGATTGGTGCCGACGACGGTGTCGTTACCGTCGGTTTCGTATTGAGCGATGACCATGTCGGCGACCTGCGACATGGTCCACACGGTGTCGTCGTCGAAATGGATTTCTTCGACACCCTGAGCGCCCTGAAAATACACTTGGCCATCGAGGAAGATGGTCCCGCCGTCGCCGGCGCCGGGCGAGGACTCGGCGATTACCAGCGTGATGTCCTGATCTCCGTTACGGATGAAGGAGACATCGGCCGGGGCGATCCCATGGAGGATCAACGTGTCGAAGTCGCCGATCAGGTTCTCGTAGATGCTGTCGTTGCCGTCGCCCCGGGCGTAGATATAGATGTCGTTGCCTTCGCCGCCCCGCAGGGTGTCGTTGCCAAGGCCGCCGGCAATGGCGTCGTCTCCGCTGGTGCCGGTAATGGTGTCGTTTCCATTTGTGCCGGCGATGATGTCCTCTTCGTCGAAGAGGCCTTCTGCAAAAGCCATTACGTTCATTCCTGATTTTTGGACCTGGTGGTTGCCTTACGGCATGTTCTCGGGGAAGCAGGCCCCTAAGGGGCAACATAGTGTGATGCCCTTTGGGGCTTTCCGAATCACGTGGGTCGAAGATGCTTGATGCGGTGACCGACGACCGGTCGCGGGCCAAAGGAATTTGGAGGGTGTCCACTTAGAGGCAGGCGAGATCATATCCATGTTATCGTCAGCGTTACATATTAAGGGGTTTTTGGGTTGTGGGTGATGATTGACTTTTTCCGAGGGTTGCATTTATTTCTTATGAAATTGTTACTATTGCGGGAAATATAATTATATTTCCATTTTATGGTTGTTTTCTCGAGCCTTGGGCCCACGTCATTCGGACCAGCAGAAGCGTGAGCGGTGACGAATTCGAAAGCTCGTAGGGCCTAGTCTCCAGACAGCAACGGATGGAGAGCGCTCTCGACAATGATTGGCCTTGGTACCATCTCGCGGTTTTGCACAGTTCTAATGGCGCTCTCGCTTGCTGCCTGCGATCTGGCCGATCCGGTGGAGGATGCGGTCTGGGCGAAGACCGTGATCGCCGTGCCCTGGTCGGCGACAGCCGACGGGCGGGGGATCGAGGCGACGGTGGGGGAACTGGTGGCCGAAGGCGGGACCCGGGGCGATCCGCTGGCGGGACGGCTTGCCGTGGGCGGGCGCTGGCCGGTCGTCGTCTTTCTGCATGGCTGTTCCGGGGACATGGCGGGGGTGCCGGCGCGCTTCGCCGAGCGGGGCTTCATCGTCGTCGCGCCCTGGTCCTTCGCGCGGCCCGGCCGGCCGGCGAGTTGCGGCGACGTCGGGCCCGAGACCCTGCGGTGGCGGCTCGAGGAGACGCGCTGGACCCTGGCGCGGCTGCGCGGCCTGCCCTGGGTCGATCCCTGGGGCATCGCCGTCGTCGGCGCCAGCGAGGGCGGGCTGGCGGCGGCGCAATTCGCCGATGCGCCGGACGAAGTGGTCGCCCTGGCGATCATGGGCTGGACCTGTACCGATCGGAACAATGTCGATTTCGATGGCGTGCGGGTGCCGGCGGATCGCGCCGTCCATGCCGTCATCGGGCTGGAGGATCCGCTCGTCGCCGACGCGCGGGTGGGGGGCGACTGCCGTGTCGCGCTCCGCGACCGCGACCATGCGGTCGGCCGGGTGGTTCAGGGCCTCGGCCATGCGGTGCCGCCGCCCGCCATCCTGGACGAAATCGCCGGCTTCATCGCCGATGCCCGCCGCCGCCACGCGGCGGTGATCGCGAAACCCTAGGCCGTTTCGGCCTGCAAGGCTTGCATCCCGCCACCCCTTGCTATTAATAATGCGTCGCAGAATGAGGGCGCGGCGGGGCCGTGCCGCCCTATGGAGGACGAGCGATGATCAGCAAGAGGTGGGCGACCGCAGTGGTGGCCGGGGCAGTGGCTTTCGGCGCGGCGCAGGTCGCGACGGCGGCGACGGAGAAGGCGGCGGTCGTCAAGACCTATGGCGACATCGCCCAGGCGATCTACGAGGACAGCCTGGTTTCGGCCAAGGCGCTCGAAGCCGCGATCGACAAGCTGGTGGCCGAGCCTTCGGCCGAGACCCTGTCGGCGGCACGGGCCGCCTGGGTCGCGTCGCGCGTGCCCTATCAGCAGTCCGAGGTCTATCGCTTCGGCAATGCCATCGTCGACGATTGGGAAGGCAAGGTGAACGCCTGGCCGCTGGACGAGGGCCTGATCGACTATACCGCCGAAGCCTATGGCACCGAGTCGGACGAGAACCCCTTCTATGCCGCCAATGTGATCGCCAATCCGAGCATCAAGGCCGGCGGCGAGACCATCGACGCCACCAACATCACTCCCGAACTGCTGGAGCAGCTTCAGGAGGTGGGCGGTGTCGAGTCCAATGTCGCGACCGGCTATCACGCCATCGAATTCCTGCTCTGGGGCCAGGATCTGAACGGCACGGGCCCGGGCGCCGGCGAGCGTCCCTGGACCGACTACGCCAAGGGTGACGATTGCACCGGCGGCAATTGCGACCGTCGCGGCGCCTATCTGACCGCCGCCGCCGAGCTTCTGGTTTCCGATCTGACGACCATGGCCGAAGCCTGGGCGCCCGGTGGCGAAGCCCGCGCGGAACTGGCCGAAAAGGGCGAGGACGGCGGCATCACCACCATCCTGACCGGCCTCGGCAGCCTCTCCTATGGCGAACTGGCGGGCGAGCGCACCAAGCTCGGCCTGATCCTCCACGATCCGGAGGAGGAGCACGACTGCTTCGCCGACAACACCTACAACTCGCATTACTACGACACGCTGGGCATGGCCGCCGTCTATTACGGCCGCTACAAGCGGATCGACGGCACCCTGGTCGAGGGCCCGTCGCTCGCCGACCTGGTGACCGAGGCCGATGCCGATCTCGCCGCCGAAGTCGCCGCGAAGCTGGCGGCCACCGGGGCCGCCGCCGCCGCCATGAAGCAGCGCGGCGAGCTGATCGAGAGCTACGACCAGATGATCGGCGCCGGCAACGAGGCTGGCAACGCCACGGTCCAGGCCTTCGTCGACGGCCTGACCGACCAGACCAAGTCGTTCGAGCGCATCATCACCGCGCTGAAGCTGACCCCGGTCGAGTTCGAGGGCTCGGACAGTCTCGACAATCCCTCGGCGGTCGAATAAGCCGAAGGGAACTTCGGTGATATCGGGGCGGGGCCGGATTTCCGGCCCCGTCCGCATTTTGAGGACGGGTGTCTTGAAGCCTCTCGCGTTGTCCCTGCTGCTGGTGCTGGCGGTCTTCCCGGCCGCCGCGGTCGAGGTGCCGGCGGATGCGGACGGGGCGGCGCCCGGTGGCGGCGCGACGTCGTGGAATGCGCCGGATCGGCGCGCCTTCACACATCCCTCGACCGGCATGAGCCTGGAGCGGCGGATGGACTTCCGTCTGGGCGATGCCATCTTCCGCAAGCTCTGGGCGTCTTCGCCCGCCTCGACCAAATCGTCCGACGGGCTGGGCCCGTTCTACAACGCGCGCTCGTGCCAGAGCTGCCATGTGCGCGACGGCAGGGGCGTGGTGCCGCTGCCGGGGGAGACGGCGGTCTCCCTGTTCCTGCGCCTTTCGGTGCCGCCCCGGACCGGGGAAGAGCGGGCCCTGCTCGACTCGGGCGCGCTGTCCGTCCTGCCGGAGCCGACCTATGGCGGCCAGTTGCAGAATGCGGCGGTCCACGGCCTCTCCGCCGAGGGCCGCATGACCGTCGACTATACCGAAGAAACGGTGGAACTGTCGGGCGGTGAGACCGTCAGCCTGCGCCGCCCGGCCTATGGCGTCGCCGATCTCGCCCATGGCCCGATGGCGGCGGACGTCATGCTCTCGCCCCGGCTGGCGCCGCCCATGATCGGCCTCGGCCTGCTCGAGGCGATTCCCGAAGCCGATATTCTGGCCCGCGCCGATCCGGACGATGCCGACGGCAACGGCATTTCCGGCCGGGCCCAGCGTGTCGGACCCGAGGGACGCCTCGGCCGGTTCGGCTGGAAGGCGGGCCAGCCCGACGTCGCGGCCCAGAGCGCAGATGCCTTCGCCGGCGATATCGGCCTGTCGACGCCGCTCGACCACCGCTCGCGCGGGGACTGCACGGCGGCGCAGGCGGACTGCATGGCGGCCCCCGTCGGCGACGATCCGGTGGAAGGTATCGAGGTGCCGAAGGTCCTGTTCGATTACGCCGTCTTCTATGCCCGTCATCTGGCGGTGCCGGGCCGGCCGCGCGCGGCGGATCCCACGGTCCGCGCGGGCGCGGCGCTGTTCGCGGCCGCCGGCTGTTCGTCCTGCCATGTCCCCGTCCAGGTTACGGGGACCGAGGGTGTCGATCCCGAACTGGCGGGCCAGCGCATCCATCCCTATACCGACCTGCTGCTGCACGACATGGGGGCCGATCTCGCCGACGGAAGGCCCGAGGCGCGGGCCGGCGGCAGCGAATGGCGGACTCCGCCGCTCTGGGGCATCGGCTTGACGGCCCGGGTCACCGGGCGTAACGCGTTTCTCCACGACGGGCGGGCGCGCAGCCTGCTCGAAGCCATTCTCTGGCACGGCGGGGAGGCGGCGGCGGCGCGCGCCCGCGTCGTCGCCATGACGCCGGACGAGCGCCGGCACTTGATCGAATTCCTGAATTCCCTCTGAAGGAGCAGGCCATGCGTGACTGGTTGAAGATTCTGACGGTGGCCGGTCTCGTCTTCGGTATCCCGGCCCACGGCCGGGCCGAGGACGAGGACGATACCCCCGCCCTCAGCGCCGAGGCCCAGGCCGCGCTCGCGGCCATGAACGCGACCATCATCGAACGCCACGTCCTGCCCCGTTTCGCCGCCCTGGCCGAGGCCGGCGCCGCCCTTCAGGACGCGGCCGCGGCTTTCGCCGCTGCCCCTGACGACATGGGCCGGGCGCGCCTGCGCGTCGCCTATGGCGCCCTTTCCGACGCCTGGCAGGGCGTGCAGCACCTGCGCTTCGGCCCTTCCGAACTCTTCATGCGCTCGTCGCGGCTGATGTTCTGGCCCGATCCGCGCAACAATGTCGGCCGCCAGCTCGACGCCCTGCTGGCGGCCAAGGACACGGCCGCCTTCCAGCCGGAAGAACTCGAAAAGCAGAGCGTCGCGGTGCAGGGCATTCCCGCCCTCGAGCGTCTGCTCTTCGGCGAGGATTCGGTCAGCCTGATCGACGCCGATGAAGACGCCAAGCTCCGGCGCGCCGCCATCCTGGGGATCGCCCAGGTGATCGCCGATCAGGCAAACGGCGCCAGCCAGGACTGGCGCGGCGGTGCCGTCGATTATGCCCGCCTGATGAAGGCGACCGGCCCCGACAACGACTTCTACCGGACGCCGGAGGAGGCGACGGTCGAATTGTTCAAGGCCCTGCACCTCGCGATCGAGGTGGTGGCGGACCGCAAGCTGACCCGCCCGCTCGGCGAATCCGCCGACAAGGCGCGCCCCCGCCTGCTGGAGCAATGGCGCAGCGGCCGCGCCCTCGACAATATCCGGATCGATCTCGCCGCCGCCATGGACCTCTGGCACGCCGGCATGGCCGACGTGGTGCGCGACCGCGACCCCGCGCTCGCCAAGGACGTGGAGGACGGCCTGTCGGCGGCGATCGCGACCGCCGATGAAATCGAGATGCCGCTGGACGAGGCTCTGACCGATGCCTCGGGCCGTACCCTGGTGCAGCGCCTGATCGACCAGGCGGAAGCGACGAAGACCCTGCTGGCCAATCGCGTCGCGCCGGTGCTCGGCATTCCGCTCGGCTTCAACGCCCTCGACGGGGATTGAGTGATGGCGGCGATCACGCGGCGCCTCGGTCTCGGCCTGCTGGCCGCCGTGGGCCTGGGCACGCCCTTCGCGCGCCGTGCTTCAGGCCAGGACGAGGCCGGGAAGGGCAGGGCGCTTTGGTTCGGGACGCGGCTGGATGCGGCGGGCGATGCCCATGCCACCGCCTTCGACGGCGATGGCCGGAAAGTCGTCGACATTCCCCTTCCGGCGCGCGGGCACGGCGTCTCCATCGCCCCCGACCGGCGCCATGCCGTCGTCCTCGGCCGGCGGCCGGGGCTCTTCGCCTTCGTCTTCGACATGGCGACGGGGGAGATCACGGCGCGCCTTTCGGTGCCGGACGGCCGTCACCTCTGCGGTCACGGCATCCATACGGCGGACGGCCGCCTGTTTCTCGCCACCGAAACGGACTGGGAGGGGGAGCGCGGCCTGCTCGGCGTCTATGACGTCGCCGACGGTTACAGGCGCGTCGCGGAATGGGAAACCGGCGGCCTCGATCCCCATGACGTCCGCGTGCTGCCCGACGGGCGCCATGCCGTCGTCGCCAATGGCGGCATCCTGACCCATCCGGACGCACCGGGCGCGAAGCTGAACCTGGCGGAGATGGATTCGTCGATCGCCGTCATCGACCTTGGCGACGGCTCGATGGCGCGCCAGCACCGCCTGTCACCCGATCTGTTCCAGCTTTCGATCCGCCATCTCGCGGTGAGTGCCGAGGGCGACGTCGCCTTCGCCATGCAATACGAGGGACCGTCGATGGACAGCGTGCCGCTGGGCGGTATCCTGCGGCGGGACGGCGGTCTCGAACTGCTCGACATGCCGCGCGACGACCTGCGCGATCTGCGCCACTATTTCGGTTCCATGGCCAGCGACGACGGCGGCACGGTCTTCGGCATGACCAGTCCGCGCGGCGGCAAGGCGGTGTTCTTTCGCTATGCCGACGGCGCCTATCTCGGCGCCCGCGACCTGTCCGATGTCTGCCCGATCGCGGCCGATCCCGGCACGCCCGGCCAATTCTACCTGGCGGGCGGCCACGGCGGCATCGCCGTGGTCCGGCCCGAGGGCGCGGTCAGGACGCTGACCGGCGCACTCGCGGAACAGGCCCATTGGGATAACCACATGATCGTGGCTGTCCCATCCTGAGGGCGCCATCCCGAGCGGCACGCTCAGTCGACGACGTGATAGCCGCCGTCGACGAAGGCGATGTTGCCGGTGACGCCGCTGGAGAAGTCGGAGACCAGGCCGAGCGCGATGGCGCCCACTTCGTCTATGGAGACGAGGCGGCGCGATGGCGCGCGCTTCCGGGCCGCCTCGACCAATTCGTCGAAATGGTCGATGCCGGAGGCGGCGCGGGTCTTCAGGGGACCGGGCGAGACGGCGTTGACGCGGATGCCCTTCGGCCCGAGCTCCGCCGCGAGATAGCGGACCGAGGCTTCGAGCGCCGCCTTCACCGGGCCCATGACGTTGTAATGGTCGACCACCTGTTCGCCGCCGTAATAGGACACGGTCAGCAGGCAGCCGCCATCGGCCATCAGGGGTTCCGCCAGCTTCGCCATGCGGATGAAGGAATGGACCGAGACGTCCATGGCGATGCCGAAGCCCTCGCGCGAGCAATCGGTGACGCGGCCGTGCAGGTCGTCCTTCGGGCAGAACGCGATCGAGTGCAGGAGGAAGTCGAGCTTGCCGTGGTGTTCGTGGATCGCGTCGAAGACGGCGGCGAGGCCGGCATCGTCGGTCACATCCATGGGCAGCAGCAGGTCGGCGCCGACTTCCTCGGCCACCGGCAGGACAAAGGGCCTGGCGCGCTCGTTCAGATAGGTCAGGGCCAGTTCGGCCCCGGCCGCGCGGAACATGCGGGCGCAGCCGGCGGCGATCGAGGAGCCGTTGGCGACGCCGGTGACGAGGCCGACCTTGCCCTTCAGCAGGCCGGAAAGCACTTCAGGATTGGTGGACATAGGATCCCGGGGCCGGTTCGAGGGGCGCATAGCCCGCCGCCGCATTGCCCATGGCGGGCGGCGCGACGCGGGCGCGATTGCCTTGCAGGGTCTCGATCCAGTCGACCCATGCGGGCCACCAAGAGCCTTCATGGCGCGGGGTGTTGGCGAGGAAACTGTCGGCCGAGACGTGGCGGTCGGCCTCCCGGTGATTGCCGATCTGATAGTGGCGGCGCGGGTTTTCGGGCCCCGCCACGATGCCGGCATTATGCCCGCCGCTGGTCAGCAGGAAGGTGACGTCGGTATCGGTCAACTGCTTGATCTTGTAGACCGAGCGCCACGGCGCGACATGGTCGGTCAGGGTGCCGACGGCGAAGATCGGGGCGCGGATGTCGGTCAGGGAGATCGAATGGCCGCCGACCTTGAAATGGGCGCGGGCCAACGCATTCTCGAGGAACAGCTTGCGCAGGTATTCGCTGTGCATCCTGTAGGGCATGCGCGTCGCATCGGCGTTCCACGCCATCAGGTCGATCATCTTCTCGCGCTGGCCGAGGAGATAGTCGTGGATCACCCGCGACCAGACGAGATCGTTGGAGCGCAGCATCTGGAAGGCGCCGGCCATCTGCTTCGCTTCCAGATAGCCGCGCTGCCACATCATGTCCTCGAGGAAGGTGACCTGGCTCTCGTTGATGAAGAGCGCGATCTCGCCCGGCTCGGTGAAGTCGGTCTGGGCGGCGAAGAGGGTGATGCTGGCCAGCCGCTCGTCGCCGTCGCGGGCCATGGCGGCGGCGGCGATCGACAGCAGGGTGCCGCCCAGGCAATAGCCGGTGGCATGGATCTTCTGGTCGGGCACGATCGCCGAGACCGCGTCCATGGCGGCCATGACGCCCAGGCTGACGTATTCCTCCATGCCCATGTCGCGGTCGCCCTCGTCCGGGTTCTTCCACGAGATCATGAACACCGTATGCCCGCGCGACGTCAGGTAGTTGACCAGGGAATTCCCGGGCGAGAGGTCGAGGATGTAATACTTCATGATCCAGGCCGGCACGATCAGGATCGGCTCGGCGTGGACCGTTTCGGTGGTCGGGCTGTATTGGATCAGTTCCATCAGCGGATTGCGCAGCACCACCTGGCCCTTGGCCGTGGCGAGATCGGTGCCGACCTCGAAATTGTCGCCCACGGGCTTTTCGTGCATCAGGTTGCGGCCCGTGTCCTCCAGGAAGTTCTGGAAGCCGCGCAGCAGGTTGGCGCCGTGCTGCTGGATCGTCTGCTCGAGGACGACCGGGTTGGTGGCGACGAAATTGGTCGGCGCGAAAATGTCCAGGACCTGGCGCATGGTGAAGGAGACGACGTCGCTGTGCTGCTTGGTCACGCCGCGCACGTCGGTGGTCGCCTGATGCCACCATTGCTCGACCACCAGGAAGTTCTGGGCCAGCACGTTGAAGGGAAAGCGGTCCCAGGCCGGATCGTCGAAGCGGTGGTCGCCCGGCTGGGGCTTGCACGGGGTGACGGCGCCGTCCACCGGCTCGGTCGCCGAATGGGCGCCATAGCGCATCATGCAGGTCAGGCCCGACACCGCCTTTTCCAGAAGCTCGATCTGCTTGCCGGGGGATCCCATCAGGTGCTGCGCCCAGTCGCTGTAGGCGCCGAGCAGGGCCGTCGGGGAAATGCCGCCGGTCAGGCGCGCCGTCGCCGATTTGGTCAGACGGTCGAGGGTCGATGTGGAATGGCCGTTCATGTCGTACTCCGGTACTCTGGATCCGGTAGGCGGGGCGGGCCGAGCGGTCGTCCGCCCCATTCGGCACCCTGCGCAGCGATGCCTCATCCTCCATTTCTCTTGCGGTGCATCATTGACTTTTATCATGGCCGCGTCATGACCACATGATGATGTCTTGGCATGAGTGCGGGGCGTGAAACGCGCCCCTGTTCGATCGGGAAGAATCCATGTCTCGTCTTTTGCGCGCCGTCCTCGTCCTCCTCGTGATCGGAGCCCTGGGGGCGGGCGGCTATTGGTATTGGCACCAGCGCCAGGCCGGCGTCCTGCCTGACGGAATCGCCGGCGCCAACGGCCGTCTCGAAGCCGATCAGGTCGACGTTTCGACCAAGATGGCGGGCCGCGTGGTCGAGATTCTGGTGCATGAGGGCGATTTCGTCTCGGCCGGGGAAACCGTCGCCCGCATGGACCGGGCGGAGATCGATGCCCAGGTCGCGGGCGCCCGCGCCCAAGTGACGCAGGCCGAAAAGGCCGTCGCCTCGGCGGAGGCGTCGGTCGCCCAGGCCGAGAGCCAGAAGGCGCTCGCCAAGCAGGAATACGACAGGGCGGAAGCCCTGCACCGGCGCGGCTTCCAGTCGGTCGAAGTGCTGGATCAGCGCCGCGCCCAGCTGGCGGCGGCGGATGCCGCTCTGGCGGCTGCCGAGGCCAATGTCGCCCAGGCGGAAGCCGCGATCGACACCGCCAAGGCGTCCCTCGACCGTCTGCTGACCCTGGCCGCCGATACCGAGCTGAAGGCGCCGCGCGCCGGCCGCGTCCAATACCGTCTGGCGGAGCCGGGCGAGGTGCTGGCGGCGGGTGCCCGTGTGGTCACCCTGCTCGACGTCGGCGCGGTCTATATGACGATCTATCTGCCGGCGTCGGAGGTCGGGCGCCTGGCGATCAGCAGCGAGGCGCGGCTGGTGCTCGACCCGGTGCCGGAATATGTGATTCCGGCCACCGTCTCCTTCGTCTCGGCCGATGCCCAGTTCACCCCCAACGCGGTCGAGACAAGGGACGAGCGCGACAAGCTGATGTTCAAGGTGAAGCTGCGCATCGCCCCCGACCTCCTCGAAGCCTATCAGGCCCAGGTGAAGACCGGCGTGCGCGGCATGGGCTATGTCCGCTATGGCGCCGATGCCGAATGGCCCGACGACCTGGCGGTGAGGCTGCCCCGGTGACCGAGCCCGTCGCCGTCCTCGAAGGGGTCGGCCATCGCTACGGCAGGACGGATGCGCTGGCGGATGTCGCCATCGCCATTCCCGGCGGCTGCATGGCGGGGCTGATCGGGCCGGACGGCGTCGGCAAGTCGACCTTGCTGGCGCTGGTCGCCGGCGTCCGGCGCATCCAGTCCGGATCGGTCACCGTGCTCGGCGGCGACATGGCGCGGCGCGGCCATCGCCGCCGTTCCCTGCCGCGCATCGCCTATATGCCCCAGGGCCTGGGCCGCAATCTCTATCCCAGCCTGTCGATCCACGAGAACCTGGATTTCTTCGCCCGCCTGTTCGGCCAGCCGGCGCCGGAACGCCGTGCGCGCATCGCCGAACTGGTGGCGGCCACGGGGCTGGCCCCCTTCGTCGATCGGCCGGCGGGCAAGCTGTCCGGCGGCATGAAGCAGAAGCTCTCGCTCTGCTGCGCCCTGATCCATGATCCCGACCTGCTGATCCTCGACGAGCCGACGACCGGCGTCGATCCCCTGTCGCGGCGCCAGTTCTGGGACCTGATCGACCGCATCCGCCATCGCCGTCCGGGCATGAGCACCCTGGTCGCCACCGCCTATATGGAGGAGGCGGAGCGCTTCGACTGGATCGCCGCCATGGACGACGGCCGCGTGCTCGATCACGGCCGCCCGGCCGACCTGCTGGCGCGGACCGGCGCCGCCAATCTGGAACAGGCCTTCATCCGCCTGCTGCCGGCGGAGAAATCGGACGGGGCCGGCGTCACCGTGCCGCCCAGGCCCGAGGACGGCGGCGAGATCGCCATCGAGGCCGAGGGCCTGACCTGCCGTTTCGGCGATTTCACGGCCGTCGATCACGTCTCCTTCCGGATCGAGCGGGGCGAGATCTTCGGCTTCCTCGGCTCCAACGGCTGCGGCAAGACCACCACCATGAAGATGCTGACCGGCCTTCTCGCCCCGACCGAGGGGGAGGCGAAGCTGTTCGGCCAGACCCTCGACGCCGGCGACATGACGACGCGGCGGCGCGTCGGCTATATGTCCCAGTCCTTCTCGCTCTACGGCGAGCTGACGGTGCGCCAGAACCTCGAACTCCACGCCCAGCTCTTTCACCTCGGCCGGGACGAGGGCAAGGCGGCAATCGCCCGGGTCATGGCCGACTTCGAGCTGGACCATGTGGCCGACAGCCTGCCGGACGACCTGCCGCTCGGCATCCGCCAGCGCCTGCAACTGGCGGCGGCGGTGCTGCACGGACCCGACATGCTGATCCTGGACGAGCCGACCTCCGGCGTCGATCCGGTGGCGCGCGACCAGTTCTGGCGCTTCCTGGTCGATCTCGCGCGCAACCGGGGCGTGACCATCTTCATCTCGACCCATTTCATGAACGAGGCGGAACGCTGCGACCGCATCTCGCTGATGCATGCGGGCAAGGTGCTGGCGGTCGGCAAGCCGGCCGAGCTTGCCGCCGCCAAGGGCGCCGCCCGGCTGGAGGAAGCCTTCATCGCCTATCTCGAGGCGGTGGCGGAGGCCGACACGGCCGAGGCGCCGGAGGCCCCCGCCGTCGACGGCGCGGGGCGCACGGGCGGGCGCGTCTTCTCCCGCCGGCGCTGGTGGGCCTATGCCCGGCGCGAGGCGATGGAGATCCTGCGCGATCCGATCCGTCTCGCCTTCGCGCTGCTGGCGCCCGTCCTTCTCATGGTCACCTTCGGCTACGGCATTTCCTTCGACGTCGACGATCTGCCCTATGCCGTCTACGACCAGGACCGGAGCCGCGAGAGCCGCGCCGTCCTCGAAGCCTTCGAGGGCAGCCAGTCCTTCGAATTCCAGCGCGCCCTGCAACGCCCGGGCGAGGTCGATGCGGGGCTTCGCGACGGCAGCCTGAAATTCGTCGTGGAGATCCCGCCCGGCTTCGGCCGCGACCTTCTGGACGGGCGCCGCCCCGAAGTCGCGGTCTGGATCGACGGCGCCATGCCGTTCCGGGCGGAGACGACGCGGTCCTACGTCAAGGCCGCGCTGGCCCAGCGCTTCGCAGAGATCGCCGCCGAGCAATCTGGAATGGAACAGGGCGGCACGCTTCAGGGCGATGCCTTCGGCGTGGTCAGCCGCTTTCGCTACAATCAATCGTTCAAGAGCGCGCCGGCCATCGTGCCCGGCGTCGTCATGCTGATGCTGGTGCTGATCCCGGCGATGATGACCGCGGTCGGCGTCGTCCGCGAGAAGGAGACCGGCTCCATCGCCAATTTCCGCTCGACCCCGGTCACGCGCTTCGAATTCCTGACCGGCAAGCAGGCGCCCTATGTCGCCATCGCGGTCTGTTCCTTCGCCATGATGGTGCTGCTCGCGATCTTCGTCTTCGAGGTGCCGGTGAAGGGCTCGCTGCCGGCGCTGGCGGCCGGCACCTTCGCCTATCTCTGCGCGACCACCGGCTTCGGCCTCGTGATCTCGTCCTTCACCAGGTCGCAGCTCGCGGCGATCTTCGCCACCGCCATCGTCTCGGTCATTCCGGCGGTGAATTTCTCCGGGCTCATGGTGCCGGTCTCATCGCTTTCCGGCGGCGGGCGCATCTTCGGGCTGACCTTTCCCGCCGGCTGGTATCAGCAGATCAGCGTCGGCACCTTCACCAAGTCGCTGGGTTTCGCCGAGCTTTGGCATAACCATGTGATGCTCTGCGTCTTCGTCGTGGTGTTCATCCTTCTCGCCATGCTGGCCCTCGACAAGCAGGAGAAGTAGATGAGGGCGAGGCTCGCGACCATCTTTCGCCTCGGCATCAAGGAACTGCGCTCGCTGCGGGCCGATCCGGTGATGCTGTTCCTGGTGCTCTACACCTTCACCATCGCCATCTATACGGTGGCGACCGGCTCGCGCTTCGACGTCCATGACGCCGCCGTCGCCGTCGTCGACGAGGACCGCTCGGCACTGTCGCGCGCCATCGCCGACGCCATCCGCCCGCCCCAGTTCAAGCCGCCGGTCGAGATCGCGGCCCATGAGATCGACGAGGCGATGGACAATGGCCGCTACGTCTTCGTCATCGACATCCCGCCGCGCTTCGAGGCCGACGTGCTGGCGGGCCGGCGTCCGGACCTTCAGATCAACGTCGATGCGACGGCGATGACCCAGGCCGGCAACGGCCTCGCCTATCTGCGCGGCGTGCTGTCCGACACGGTGGGCGATCGCCTGCGCCGCGACGGCCCGGCGCCCGACGATGCGGTCACGGTGATCACCAGGGCGCGCTTCAACCCCAACCTCGCGTCCGAATGGTTCACGCCGGTGATGCAGGTGATCAACAATATCACCATCCTGACCGTCATCCTGACCGGCGCCGCCTTCATCCGCGAGCGCGAGCACGGCACCATCGAACATCTGCTGGTGATGCCGGTGCGCCCGATCGACATCATGCTGTCCAAGATCTGGGCCAACGGCATGGTGATCGTGATCGCCTCGGTCCTGTCGCTGCTGATCGTGGTGCAGGGCGTGCTCGAGGTGCCGCTGGCCGGCTCCCTGTTGCTCTTCATCGCGACCACGATCCTCTATGAATTCGCCATCGCGACCATGGGGCTGCTGATCGCCACCTTCACCGCGTCGATGCCGCAGTTCGGCCTGCTGGCGCTGCCGATCCTGATCGTCATGAACCTGCTGTCCGGCAGTTCGACGCCGATGGAGAGCATGCCCGACTGGCTGAACTGGGGCATGCAGATCTCGCCCTCGGTCCATTTCGTCGCCGCCGTCCAGGCGATCCTCTATCGCGGCGCCGGGCTCGACGTGGTCTGGAAACCGCTCGTCATCCTGGCGGCGATCGGCGCCTTCTATTTCGCCGTTGCCGCCGCCCGCTTCCGGGCGACCCTGTCGACCCTGAGGGGCTGATGCCGAAGAAAGCCGACAGGTGCCATTTCCGGGGGCGACGGGCGGAGGAAAGCGATCGCTGATATCTTTGATGCGAGACACCGCGGCGAGACGACGATGAAACCCATTTGGATTGCGGCCTTCTGCCTGAGCGGCCTCGTTGCGGCGGCATTTGCCCTGCTCGCGTACGTGGCTTTTTCCGACGCTCTTTATCGGTGCCCAGGCATGCAGTGCAGCGACGCGATCAATTCTGGAGCGATCTTCGTTTTTTTGTCCTTGGTCGGCCTGATTGTTGCCGTCGTCAGTTACCGCTCCCTCTCGAAAATGAGAGGTTAGCCACCGTCAGCTTCATCCAGGCAAAGGGCCGGGATCTTTCGACGATGACGGCGCCTCTTCCGGATGAAGGTCCCGGCCTTCGCCGGGATGACGCGGGGGGAAAGAGAAGGGAGATCAGGCGAGAACGGCGGCGCGGGCCTGTTCGCGGCGTTGGGACAGGTGGTGCCAGGTCGCGGGGATGCCGAGGCTGGCCCAGGCGGCGACCACCAGCGCGCTCTTGGTCCATTCGTCGAACGGGCCCCAATACCATTGCAGCGCGACGACGGCATAGGCGACGAGCACGTGGAAGGCGTAGACCTGCAGCGAATGTTTGCCGAGGAAGGCGAAGAAGGGGAAGGCGAAGAAACGGCGCAGTCCGCTGCCCGCCATGGCCAGGACGCGCGGCACTTCGCGCGTGTCGGCATTGGCGATCAGATAGCCGACGCCATAGCCGAGCGCGGCGAAGTTCAGGACATAGACGAGGCTCAGATCCTCGCGCCGGAGCAGGCGATAGAAGCGATCGGCCAGATCGCCTTCGAGACCGATGCCATGGGCGATGCGGATGCCGGCGAAGACGGCGGCGAAGCCGAGCGCGATCAGGGCGAGGCCGAGGCGCTCGCGCCCGAAGATCCGCTGGAGGTCGAGACGGCCGGACTGGAAGGCGGCACCGGTCACGGCCCCGGTGACGAACAGCAGCTGCCAGCCGAGCGGATTGAAATAGGAGCGCAGCGCGGCGCCGGAATCGACCGACTGCACCGCGGCCTCCAGCCCCGCCACCACGGGCAGATGCAGGCCGACCTGTGCCGCCATCCACAGCGCCAGGCTGCCGGCGACGATGGTCGGGCCATGGCCGGCCGCGGTCCAACGCACGATGAAGGGCGCCGCGATCAGATAGATCATGTATTGCGGCAGGATATCGAGATAGGCGGGCTGATAGAGCAGGGCGGCGGCGATCCCCAGATGGTCCAGCGGCGCCGTGCCCAGAAGGCCGAGCTGCCAGCCCCAGATGCGGTCGCCGTCCGGCAGCACCAGGGCGGCGAGGATCACGGCGGCCAGGGTCAGCAGCAGCAGGCGATAGAGTTCGCCGACCCGCGTCCAGGCCTTGCTGGTCAGGGCCGCCGGCCCCTTGCGATCGAGGATCCGGCAATAGGTGAGACCGACCACGAGACCCGACAGGAAGACGAAGCCCTGGGCATCCTCGACGAAGGCGAGTTCGCCGTGATGCAGGTGCAGCATCATGGCGCCGCCCTGGAAGATCAGGTGGCTCGACATCATCATCACGAGGAAATAGCCCCGCAATCCGTCGATGACGGCGATTCTCTTGGCAGTGGCGGCCATGTCGGCGCTCGCGCTCCAAATTGTCACCAACCTGAAACGCGGGCCGGGGCCGCCGGTTCCCGACTATTTTGCGGGGGCGGCGTCTTCGTGGGGCAGGCGAAGCGCCCCGACGATCCCCGAAAGACACCAGCCCGCCAGCAGTTCGATCGCCGCTTGCGGTTCGAGCGCGCTGGCGCCGACCGCCGCGCCGAAGCCGGTGGCGTTCCCAAGCGCATCAAGCAGGGCGGCTTCCGCCGCCGTCGCCACCCGATAGCGGACGTCGAGGTCGAAGCGCCAGACCAGCAGGCGGACGGGAGCTTCGAGGGTGGGCGCCGCCGGGGCCTGGCCGGCCTGATGGGCGGCCCAGCCGTCCTGCACCGCATGTTCGACCGCGACCATGGAAAAGCCCGGCTGGAAGACGGGCACCAGGCCCTCCCATTGCCCGGGCGTCAGGGCGGCCAGTGTCTCCATCGCCACCGTGCCGCCGGGGGCGGCGTCGAAGGCAAGGCCCAGCGCCCATTCGAAACCGGCCATGTCGGCGCCGGCGAGCGCACCCTGGTCGCGCAGGTCGCCGGCCAGATGACGGCCGAGCCAGCGGATCGACGGCGTTCGCGACGGGTGCCGCGCGACATAGCCGCGCGCCGCCGCCGCGAATTCGGCGCTGCCCATCAGCGCCAGGGTGACGGGGAAATCGGCCGCCAGCACGTCGACCAGCCGGCCGCCATAGGCATGGCGATAGACGCCGGCCATGGTCGGGCGGGGCGCGCGGGCGGCATCGTCGATCATCTCTTCGATCACCGGGGCGCCGCCCAGCAGGTCGGCGGCGAAACGGCGTTGAAGCTCGCGCAACCCGCTCATTCGGCCGCCTCCGCCCGTGTCGCCAGGGCCGTCGCGGCATGGCGCCGGGCCACCGCCAGCTCGTCCAGCAGGTCCGCCAGGGGCGGGATATGGTCGTCGCGCTCGATCATGGTCGGCACCGCGCCGAAGCGGGCGATGGTCGCGGCATAGAGATCGAACACCTCGGCCGCGATCGGCGCGTCGTGGGTGTCGACGATGTAATCGCCCATGTGGCTGTGGCCGGCGAGATGGATCTGGCGGATGGCCGCCGCCGGCAGCGTGTCGATGAAATCGAGGGCGTCGAAACCATGGTTGAAGGCGCTGACATGGACGTTGTTCACGTCGAGCAGCAGCTCGCAGCCGCTTCTGGCCACGAGTTCGCGCAGGAACTGGGCTTCCGACAGGCCGGCATCGGCGAACCGGACGTAACTCGACACATTCTCGATCACCAGCGGGCGTTTCAGCCGGTCCTGGACCTGGCCGATGCGACCGGCGACATGGGCCAGCACCGGGTCGGTATAGGGCAGGGGCAGCAGGTCGTGCAGATTGGTGCCGTCGATCCCGGTCCAGCACAGATGGTCCGAGATCCAGCCGGGCTCCACCCGACGCGCCAGCGCGACCAGATCGTCGAGATAGGCATCGTCCAGGGGATCGGTGCCGCCGATCGACAGCGAGACCCCATGCATGACCATGGGATAGCGCGCGCGCAGCCGGTCGAGCCAGTCGAGCGGGCGGCCGCCGGCGACCATGTAATTCTCGGAAATGATCTCGAGCCAGTCGACGGCGACGCCGTCCCGGTCGAGGTCGCTGTAGTGATCGGTGCGCAGGCCGAGGCCGAAGCCGGAGATCATGCCGTTCTCCCGAAGATGGCGGAGGCGGCGGGCGCCGCCCCCGTCATGACGGATGCGATCAGCCGACGGTGCCGCCGGCCGTGGTGCAGGCCGCCTCGTCCGGGGTCACGATGAAACCCTGGCCCTTGCACTCGTTCAGGCCCTTGCAGGCGCTGCTGGCGGTCTTGCAGGCGCTCTGGCCCTTGCAGGCATTGACGCCCATGCAGTGCACGCCTTCCGACGCCGAAGCGGCGGTCGGGGCCAGCATCATGGCGCCGGCCGAGAAGAGAGTGGCAGCCGCCGCGGCGAGGGTGAAACCGGTCTTGCTCATGTCGTCCCCCTGGAAAATCCAGTCTGTGGTTGGGTAGGGAAGCCGGCACAGCGCCGCCTTCGAAAGGGTAGTTCGAAGGCCCGGCGGCGGAAGTTACACGAAATTTCAGCGGCGAATCCCGCATGGCGATGCGTGGCCGTGGCCAGGCCGGAAAAATCGCGCGGGAACGAAATGCCCGTGAGCCGCGTTCCTGAACCGGATACCGGCACCCAGCGTCGTGCCGTCGAGAAGGAACAAGAGATGGATTGGTATGCGGGCGCCGGGCGTCGGGTCGCCGTCATCGTCCCCTGCCTGAACGAGGAAGCGGCGATCGCCACCGTGGTGCGCGATTTTCGCACCGCGCTGCCCGGGGCCATGGTCTTTGTCTACGACAACATGTCGACCGACGGCACCATGCGCGCCGCCGCCGCCGCCGGCGCCGTGGTGCGCCAGGTCGGCCATCGCGGCAAGGGCAATGTCGTGCGGCGCATGTTCGCCGACGTCGACGCCGACGTCTATGTGATGGTCGACGGCGACGGCACCTATGACGCCGGCGCGGCGCCGGCCATGGTGCGCCGCCTGCTGGACGATCATCTCGACATGGTGGTCGGCACCCGCGTCGACGACGATCCCGAGGCCTATCGCCGGGGCCACCGCTTCGGCAACTGGATGCTGACGACCCTGGTCACCAGGCTGTTCGGGCGCACCTTCACCGACATGCTGACCGGCTATCGCGTCTTCTCGCGCCGATTCGCCAAGGCGTTTCCGGCCCTGTCGCGCGGGTTCGAGATCGAGACCGAGATCACGGTCCATACCCTGGAACTCCGCCTCGCCACGGCCGAGATGCCGACGCGCTATTCGTCCCGCGTCGAGGGCAGCACCTCGAAGCTGTCGACCTATCGCGACGGCTTGCGCATCCTGAAGCTGATCCTGCGCCTTCTGATGCTGGAAAAGCCGCTGGCCCTGTTCGGCGGGCTGGCCGGGGTGCTGGCGCTCGCCTCGATCGGCTTCTTCATTCCGGTGCTGATCGACTATCTGGCGACCGGCCTGGTGCCGCGCTTCCCGACCCTGATCGTCTCCGTCAGCCTGATGTCGCTGGCGCTGCTGGCGCTGATGACCGGCATCATCCAGGACAATGTCACCCGAGGGCGGCAGGAGATGAAGCGCCTGTTCTATCTCGCCGCCGGTGACCGGGCGGCGGACCGCGAACAGCGCGATGAGCGCGGCGGCGACAGCGACTGGCAGGGGGAATGGCGCCGCCAGGCCTGATGCTGCGGCAACACGAAGGCTGACGCCGGTCCATCGAACCCTTTAGGATGCGCCCCGCGAACTTTCAGGGTGCATTCTTTCAGGTAGGACCATGGCCGAACCCCTCGAACTGCTGGACGATCTTCTTGGCCGCGCGCGCCGCGCGGGCGCCGATGCGGCCGATGCGCTCTATTTCGAGGCGGTTTCCCTCGGTGTTTCCTGGCGCCTCGGCCGGCTGGAGGATCTGGAACGGTCCGAGACCCGCGATCTCGGGCTGCGGGTTTTCGTCGGTTCCTCGCCCGCCATCGTCTCGTCCAGCGAAATCGATTCGGGGGCTCTCGACCGCATGGTCGAACGCGCCATCGGCATGGCGCGGGTAGCTCCGCCCGATCCCTATGCCGGCCTCGCCGATTCCGCGCTCCTGGAAACCGCGCCGCCCGACCTCGACCTGCTCGATCCCGTCGAGCCCGATCCCCAGATCCTGTTCGACCGCGCCGCCGCCGCCGAGGCCGCGGCCATGGCCGTCGAGGGCGTGACAAATTCCGAAGGCGCGGGGGCGAGCTGGGGCACCAATCGCGTCGCCTTGGCGACCACCGGCGGCTTCGCCGGCGAATACACCAGTTCGATGCACGGTTTCTCGGTCTCGGTCCTGGCGGGCAGCGGCACCGCCATGGAACGCGATTACGACTATTGCGCCAATCGCCATGCCGAGGATCTGGAGGATGCGGCCACGGTCGGCAAGCGCGCGGGCGAGAAGACCGTGCGCCGCCTCAATCCCCGCAAGATGGGCACGGCCCAGGTGCCGGTGGTGTTCGATCCCCGCGTCTCCGCCTCCATGCTCGGCCATCTGGTCGGCGCCATCAACGGCGCCGCCATCGCGCGCGGCACGTCCTTCCTGAAGGATTTCCTGGGCAAGCCGGTGTTCGGGCCCGGCATCACCATCGTCGACGATCCGTTCCGCCGGCGCGGCCACCGCTCCCGCCCCTTCGACGGCGAAGGCGTGCGCTGCACGACCCGGAAGCTGATCGACCAGGGCATGCTGACCACCTGGCTGATGGACAGCGCCGCCGCCCGTCAGCTCGGCCTCGCCAGCACCGGCAGCGCCGCGCGCGGCACCTCGGGCCCGCCGGGCGCCGCCGCCGCCAACCTGCACATGGAGCCGGGTACCGTCTCGCCCAAGGATCTGATCGGCGACATCGAGCGCGGCTTCTACGTGACCGAGATGATCGGCTCCGGCGTCAACGGCATCACCGGCGACTACAGCCGGGGCGCGGCCGGCTTCTGGATCGAGAAGGGCGAGATCGTCTTCCCGGTCAGCGAGATGACCATCGCCGGCAATCTGAAGGACATGTTCCGCAACATGACCCCGGCCGACGACCTGGTGTTCCGCTTCGGCGCCAATGCCCCGACGCTCCGGGTCGACGGCATGACCGTTGCCGGCTCCAAGAAATCCGACACGTGACGGCGGACGATCTCGAACTCCTGACCGCGGCGGCGCGCGAGGCGGGCGACATCGCGCTCGATTTCCGGGCCAAGGGGTTCCGCACCTGGGAAAAGCCGGGCCACGGCCCGGTCACCGATGCCGATCTCGCCGTCGACGCCCATCTGAAGGAGATGCTGGGCCGGGCCCGGCCCGACTATGGCTGGCTGTCGGAAGAAACCACGGATAACCCGGCCCGTCTGGACGCCAAGCGGCTCTTCGTCGTCGATCCGATCGACGGCACCCGCGCTTTCGTCAAGGGCCGGCCGCTGTTCGCCGTCTCGATCGCGGTGGTGGAGGACGGGCGTCCGATCTACGGCGTCGTCTTCAACCCGGCGCTGGGCGAACTCTATGCCGCCATCCGCGACGGCGGCGCCCGTCTCAACGGCGATGCGATCCGGGTCAGCCCCCGGGGCCTGCTGCCGGGGGCGCGGCTGATCGGTGCCGCCGACATGTTCCGCTCGAAATTCTGGCCGACGCCCTGGCCGGAGATCGAGGTCTCCCCCTCCAACTCGATCGCCTATGCACTCTGCCAGGTGGCGAGCGGGGCCAAGGACGGTTCCGTCAGCCTGACCGGCAAGAGCGACTGGGACATCGCCGCCGCCGATCTCATCGTCAGGGAGGCGGGCGGCATCGCCAGCACCCACATGGGCGAACCCTTCCTCTTCAACCGTCCCTCGACCCGCCACCGCAACGTCATTTCGGCCGGCCCCGAACTCCACGCCCGCCTCATCGAGAAGCTGGAGGAATTCCGCCCGCCGGAAGACGTCGCGAAACAGCTCATGGGCTGATTTTTTTCGCGCCGCTTGTCACAAGCCGGGCGCTGCCGTCGTCATCTCTTTGGAAAGGAGACAGATATGACGGCAGATCTTCATCAGGGGCGTCATCCTCATCAGGGGCGTCATCGTCATCAGGGGGGTCTCTGGCGCGGCGCGGGCCTCGTCCTCGGGCTCGGCTTCATCGCCAACGGCCTCTTCATGTTCGCGGATCCCTATGGCTGGTATCTCGATGTACCGGGCGTCGTGGACACCGGGCCGCCCAACCGCCATTTCATCGGCGATATCGGCGGGGCCTATCTGGCGACCGGGGCGGGGCTGCTGGCCGGGCTTCGCTTTCGGGCGCTGCTGCCGGGGGCCGCTTTGGTTGCCGCCCTGTTCCATGGCCTGCATGCCGTGGTGCACGGGCTGGATGCGGCGGCGGGGCGCTGCTCGCCCCGGCAATTGATGCTGGATCCCTGGGCCGTCGGCCTGCCGGCCCTGGTGCTGGCCGGTTTCGCGGTCGCGATCCTGCGGGGGAGGGCGTGATGCTGGATTGGTACTATCGCCGCCAGATCGACAAGGGCGAGGCCCGCCTCGGCCAGTCGGCCGAATGGCTGCGCGACGTGCTGGCCAGCAGCCGCGCCGGCTTCCGCAAGTTCGGCATGTTCATGATGCTGGCCAATCACCGGGCCCATGCCCCGGCCGATCTCTGGCACCTTTGCCGCGTCGCCGCCGACATGGTGGAGGATTGCGGTCCCTGCACCCAGATCGCCGTCGACATGGCCTTGCAGGGCGGCGTGCCGGCGTCGGTGTTGCGCGCCGCCGTCGACGGCAGGCTGCAGGACCTGTCGCCGCGCCAGGCGCTCGCCTTTCGCTTCGCCCGCGCCGTCGCCGCCAATACGCCGGAGGCGGAGGACCTGCGCGCGGCGCTCGAAGCGGAAATCGGCAAGCCGGCCATGGCCGATCTCGCCATCGCCATCGCGACCGCAAGGGTGTTTCCGGCGATGAAGCGGGCACTCGGCCACGCCCTGTCGTGCAGCCGGGTCGAGGTGCGCACGCCATGAGCGGGCGGGCGGGGCTGGCGGACCTGATGGCGGCGCGGCCCCGCCTGCTGCGCCTCGCCTATCGCCTGACCGGGGTGATGGCCGAGGCGGAGGACCTGGTGCAGGAGATGATGCTGCGCTTTCACCGGGCCGAGGCGGCGGAGGTCCGCGAGCCGGCGGCCTGGGCGACGACGGTGGTGACGCGGCTCGCCCTCGATCACCTGCGACGGCGGCGGCGCGAAGCCTATGTCGGCTCCTGGCTGCCCGGCCCGGTCGCGGACGATCCGGGCGACGAGGGCAGGGCGGCGCAACGCGCCGAATTGGCGGACGACCTGTCGCTCGCCTTTCTCATGGTGCTGGACCGGCTGTCGCCCGGCGAGCGGGCGGCCTTCCTGCTGCACGACGCCTTCGGCCACGATCATGCGGCGATCGCCGCGATCCTCGGCAAGAGCGAGGCGGCGGTGCGCCAGCTCGTCAGCCGGGGGCGGGCGCGGATGCGCGCGGAGCGGCCGGAAATCCATGTTCCCAAGGCGGCGCGCGACGCCGTCGCCGCGCGCTTCATCGCCGCCCTGGTGGCGATGGACGGCGCCGAACTGATGGCCACCATGGCCGAGGACGCGGTGCTGCATTCCGACGGCGGCGGCAAGCGCCGCGCCGCCCTCAACCCGATCCGCGGGGCGGACAGGGTGCTGCGCTTCTTCGTCGGAATCGCGCGCAAGAACGACATGGCCCTGCGCTTCGTGGCCATGCGCCTGAACGGCGCCCCCGGCCTCGTCGCCCTCAATGGCGACATGGTCTGGTTCGCCCTGGTGCCCGACGTGACGGGCGAGCGCGTGACCCGCATTCTCCTGATCTCCAACCCCGACAAGCTGGGCGGGGTGGAGGCCGCGCTCACTCCCGCCTGAGGAGCTTGTCGACGATCAGGTTGCCGACCATGCCGGCGTGGAAATCGGCGCGCAGCGCGACCGGGTCGTAGACCGTGTCGACCCAGGTCCAGAAATCGATGCCGGTCTCGTCCCGGGCCTCGATATAGGCTTCGAAGAAACGGTCCAAGACGCCGGTGCGGCCCTGCCTGATATGGCCGTATTTGAGCGCGAGCTGTTTCTGCGCTTCCTCGATCGGCCGGCCCTCGTGCAGGAAGAGATAGAGCGCCGAGGTGATGCCGGCCCGGTCGGCGCCCGACTTGCAGTGCATCAGGGCGGGATATTCGATCCGTTCGAACAGCGCCTTCAGGTCGCGCAGGCGCTCGGCGGACGGCGGCTCGCGCGAGGTCATGACGAAGTCGACCAGGGTGATGCCGGCGTCCGCCGCCGTCTTCTTCTCGAACAGATAGGTGGCGCAGTCGCGCGGGCCGCGCAGGTTCAGGATCGTCTTCACGCCCCGCCGGCCCAGCGCCCGGATCTGCCACGGATGGGGCTGGGCGCCGCGCCACATGGCGTCCGAGACCCGGCGCATGTTCCAGAACAGCAGGCGGAAGACGCCGTGGTCGACGAACAGCGCCTCGAACCAAGCGAGCGTGCGGCGCCAGGGCGTATCGGCCTCGGCGCGGGCGGCACGCAGGCTGTTCCCGATCTTCCGGGTTTGCTGTTTGAACACGTTCCATCCTCGCTGCGTCGCCGCCTGCATATAGCGGCGCGGGCCGCGCGGGGCAAGTCGACGCCGGTTTGTCCGCGGGAGAAGACGTGCTAGTTTCCGGCGCCGTAGAGACGGGTAGAGAGTTGACCACCACATCCGCACCGGCGACCCCGACGGCCGCCCAGAAACCCACCGTGATCCGCCGCCTGCTGCTGAGCGCGGTCCGGCCCCATGCCCGCCGCCTCGTCCTCGCCGGCATCATGATGGCCTTCGTCGCCGCGACCACGGCGGCGCTCGCCTATCTGCTCGATCCCGCGATCGACGACATCTTCGTCGCCAAGGATCCCGAGGCGCTGTGGATGGTGCCGCTGGCGGTCATCGTCACGGCGCTCATCAAATCGGTCGCGGATTACATCCAGAGCGTGCAGATGTCCTATGTCGGCCAGCGAATCGTGGCCGATACCCAGCTCCAGCTGTTCGACCGCTTCATGCGCGCCGATCTCGCCTGGATCCACGACATCCATTCGGGGCGCCTGATCTCAGCCTTCCTCTATGACGCCAATCTCCTGTCCGAGGCGGTGTCGAAGGGTGTCGTCGGCCTGCTGCGCGACGCGGCGACGGTGCTCATGCTGGTCGGCGTCATGTATTACCAGAACTGGCAATTGGCCATGGTCGCCTCCATCGGCTTCCCGGTCGCCGCCCTGGTCATGCGCCGCATGGGCAGGAAGACCCACAAGACCTCGACCAGGGCCCAGGCCGAGACCGGCACGCTCGCCTCCCTCCTGACGGAGCGTTTCGACGGCAATCGCCTGATCAAGGCCTACGGCCGCGAGGAAGACGAACTGGCGACCGTCACCGCCTCGGTCGAGCGCCGCCTCGGCCATCTGATGCGCGGCGTGCGCACCAAGGCGGCGACGGTGCCGATCAACGATGCCGTGGGTGCCGCCGCCATCGCCGCCGCCATCCTCTATGCAGGGCTCCAGGCCCAGACGGCGGAACTCAGTTTCGGCGGCTTCACCAGTTTCATCGCGGCCATGATCATGGCCTATCAGCCGCTGCGCAGCCTCTCGACCCTGAACAATACCTGGCAGGAAGGGCTGGCGGCGGCCGTCCGCGTCTTCGCCATGCTGGACGTCGAGCCCCGCGTGACCGACGCGCCGGACGCGGAGGAGATCACCGTCAGCCGGGGCGAGCTTCGCTTCGACGACGTGAAATTCGCCTATGGCGACGGCACCGAAGCCCTGAAGGGCGTTTCCTTCACCGTGCCGGCGGGCAAGACCGTGGCCCTGGTCGGGCCGTCGGGTGGCGGCAAGTCGACCACCATCAACCTGATCCCGCGCTTCTACGATCCGACCGGCGGCACCATCTCGATCGACGGCACGGAGATCCGCCGGGCGACGCTCGCCTCGCTCCGCCGCGCCATGGCGCTGGTCGCCCAGGAAGCCACTTTGTTCGACGATACGATCGCCGCCAACATCGGCTATGGCCGGCCCGGCGCCGGGCGCGACGAGATCGAGGCGGCGGCCCGTGCGGCGGCGGCCTATGACTTCATTGCCGCGCTGCCCAAGGGTTTCGACACGGTGGTCGGCGAATCGGGGGTCAAACTCTCGGGCGGGCAGCGCCAGCGCATCTGCATCGCCCGTGCCTTCCTGCGCGATGCCCCGATCCTGCTCCTGGACGAGGCGACCTCCGCCCTCGACACGGAATCGGAACGGGCGATCCAGGCCACCCTGCGCGGCCTGATGAAGGGACGTACCACCCTCGTCATCGCCCACCGTCTGTCCACCATCGTCGATGCCGACTGCATCCATGTGGTCGAAGGCGGCCGCATCGCGGAAAGCGGCACCCATGACGAGCTGATCGCGAAGGGCGGTCTCTATGCACGGCTCTATGCCCAGGCCGAGGCGGAATAGGACCAGCGGTCCGCTCTTGAAGCGGATCGCCCGGTCGCGGTTCGTCCAGACCCTGCTGATCTGGCTGATCACGGGCTATATCCGTCTGGTCCGCATCACGTCCCGCTTCGCCGAGGACGGGCCGGGGCTCGACCGCTTCCTCGATCATTGGGAAGGAACGAGGAAGCCCATGGTGGTCTGCTTCTGGCACGGCCGCCTGATGATGATGGCGCGTTTCCGCCGCCGCGATCAGCGCCATTCCAACGTCCTGATCTCGACCCATGCCGATGGCGAATTGATCGCCCGGGCGATCGAGAACCTGGGCATGACCACCGTGCGCGGCTCCAGCCGGCGCGGCGGCGTCGGCGCGCTCCGCGAGTTGCTGCAGGTGATCGAGCGGGGCGAGATCGCGGTCTTCACCCCCGACGGGCCCAAGGGGCCGCGCATGCGCGCCCAGGGCGGCGCCATCGCCGCCGCCTCGGCGACCGGCGTGCCCCTGTTCCCGGTCACGGTCTCGACCAGGCGCGGGCCGATCCTGAATTCATGGGACCGTTTCCTGCTGGCGACGCCGTTCAATCGCGGCCTTTATTTCGTCGGCGAGCCGATCATGGTGCCGCCCGACCTCGACGATGACGCCTTCGAACGTTGGCGCCTTCTGCTCGAGACCCGGCTGAACGACCTGACGGCGGAAGCCGACCGGCGCATGGGCCGCGCGACGGTCGAACCGGCGCCGCCGGGGAGGCTGCGGCGATGAGGGCGGAACGGCTCTATCGGATCGCCACCTGGGCCGCGACGCCCCTGGTGCGCCCCCTGCTGGAACGCCGCCGCCAGCGGGGCAAGGAGGATGCGGCCCGCCTCGGCGAACGTCTGGGCGAGGCGGCCATGGAACGACCGGCCGGCCGCCTGCTGTGGCTCCACGGCGCCAGCGTGGGCGAGGCGCAATCGGTCCTCGGCCTGATCCGGGCCCTGATGGCGGCGGAACCCGGCCTGTCGATCCTGGTCACCACCGGCACCGTCACCTCCGCCGGCCTGATGGCGCAGCGCCTGCCGGACGGCGCGTTCCACCAGTTCGTGCCGGTCGACCATCCCCGCGCCGTCCGCCGCTTCCTCGATCATTGGCGGCCCGACGCCGCCCTCTGGGTCGAAAGCGAACTCTGGCCCAATCTGGTGCTGGATACGGCCAGGCGCGGCATTCCCATGGCGCTGGTCAACGGGCGCATGTCGGAAGGCAGTTTCGCGCGCTGGCAGAAGCGCCCGAAACTGATCGGCGCCCTGCTCGGCGCCTTTCGCTTCGTCGCCGCCCAATCGGCGGCGGATGCGGATCGGTTCACGGCGCTCGGCGCGGGCGACGTCCGCTGCCTCGGCAATCTGAAGCTCGATGCGCCGGCCCTCGGCGCCGATGCGGCCACGGTGTCGGATCTGGCGCTCGCCTTCGGGGAGCGGCCGCGCTGGCTGGCGATTTCGACCCATCGGGGGGAGGAGACGCGCATCGCCGAAGCCCATCGCGCCATCGCCGATTTCGTGCCCGGCCTGCTGACCATCGTCGTGCCGCGCCATCCCGAACGGGGCGGCGACGTCGCGGCGGAAATGGCGGACGCGGGCCTGACCGTCGCCCGCCGCCGCATCGGCGACCCCGTGACGGGGGAGGTCGACGTCTATGTCGCCGACACGCTCGGCGAACTCGGCGTGTTCTGCCGGCTGGCCCAGGTGGTGCTGGTGGGCGGCAGTCTCGTGCCCCATGGCGGCCAGAATCCGCTGGAGCCGGCGCGGCTCGGCTGCGCCATCATCGCCGGCCCCCATATGGGCAATTTCGCCGAGGTCATGGACATGCTGCGCGCCGGCAACGCGGTGGCGGAACTGGCCCGGCCCGAGGATCTGGCCAGCGTCCTCGCCCGCCTGCTGACCGATCCGGACGAGGTCGAGGTCATGGCCGGTGCCGCGCGGGCCGTGGCGGCCCAGGGCGACGGTGTGGTCGACCGGGTGCTGGATGCCGTCCGTCCCCTGCTGACACCGGTCGCGGACGATGCGCGCCCCTGAGTTCTGGGCGGGGCCCGGCGACGGCGGCTGGCCGGCGCGCCTGCTGTCGCCCCTGTCGCTGATCTGGTGCGGGCTGACGCGGCGGCGCCTGGCGCGCGGGCCCGGTTACGATCCGGGCGTGCCCGTGATCTGCATCGGCAATGTCACCGCCGGCGGCACCGGCAAGACGCCTTTCGCCATGGTCGTCGCCCGGCGCCTCGCCGCCATGGGGCGGCAGCCTCATTTCCTCTCGCGCGGGCATGGCGCCCGCATCACGGCGCCGCTGCGGGTCGCCGGGCAGGGGGCGGCCACGGTCGGGGACGAGCCGCTGCTGCTGTCGCGCGTCGCGCCCGCCTGGGTCTGCCCCGACCGGGCGGCGGGGGCGCGGGCCATGGTCGCCGCCGGGGCCGACGTCATCGTCATGGACGACGGCTTCCAGAACCCCTCGCTGGCAAAGCGCCTGTCGTTCCTGGTGATCGACGGCGGCGCCGGCCTCGGCAACGGCCGGGTGATTCCGGCCGGCCCCCTGCGCGAGCCCTGGGGCGACGCCATCGCAAGGGCCGAGGCCGTGGTGGTGGTCGGCACGGCGACGGCACCCCTGCCGGACATGGCGGGGCGGCCTGTGCTCTCGGCCGCCGTCGTGCCCCTGAACGGCGATGATTTCCGGGGTCGCCGGGTACTCGCCTTCGCCGGTATCGGCAGGCCCGCCAAATTCTTCGAGACCCTGGCGGCCACGGGGGCCGATGTGGTGGCGGGGCGGGCCTTCGCCGATCATCACCCCTTCGCGGCTTCGGAGATCGCCGATCTGAAGCGCGAGGCGGCGGCGCTCGACGCCGTTCCCGTGACCACGGCCAAGGATTTCGCCCGCCTGGACGCTGGGGCGCGGGCCGGCATCGAAGTGCTCGAGATCACCCTCGCGCTCGACGCCGAGGGCGAAGCGCACCTCGACCAATTGCTGGCATCCTCTTTCCACGAATAGGTCTCGAAACTGCCGCACAGCGGGTCCATGCTGTGCCGCGGTAATCGTCAAGGAGATCCGTCATGTTGAAAGGGCGTACAGCGATCGTCACCGGCTCCACCAGCGGCATCGGCCTCGGCATCGCGCGGGGCATGGCCGAGGCGGGCGCCAATGTGGTGATCAACGGCTTCGGCAAGCCCGAGGACATCGAGAAGGAGCGCGCCGGCCTTGAGTCCGAATTCGGCATAACCTGCGTCTATTCCCCCGCCGACATGACCAAGCCCGAGGAAATCGCCGGCATGGTCGAGATGGCGGAAGAGAAATTCGGTTCCGTCGACATTCTGGTGAACAACGCGGGCATCCAGCTCGTCAGTGCGATCGAGGAATTCCCCATCGCCAAGTTCGACCAGATCATCGCCATCAACATGGTCTCGAACTTCCACGCGATCCGCGCCGCCCTGCCGGGCATGAAGAAGCGCAACTGGGGGCGCATCATCAACATCGCGTCGGCCCATGGCCTCGTCGCCTCGCCCTACAAGTCGGCCTATGTATCGGCGAAGCACGGCGTGGTCGGCATGACCAAGACCGTCGCCCTCGAAATCGCCGAGCAGCACATCACCTGCAACGCCATCTGCCCCGGCTTCGTCCGCACCCCGCTGGTCGAGGCGCAGATCGCCGATCAGGCCAAGGTGAACGACATGCCGGTCGAAAACGTGATCCGCGACATCATCCTCGCCTCCCAGCCGAACAAGCGTTTCGTCGAGGTCGAGGAAGTCGCGGCGCTGGCGGTGTTTCTCGCGGGCGACCACGCGCTCTCGATCAACGGCACCTCGATCTCGATCGACGGCGGCTGGACCGCGCGCTGAGGCATGGTTTGGGGCGGGGGTGAGGGGCAGGCCGCTCAATCCGTCCCGACGACCTTCGTCTCGGCGCGTTTCGCCGCCGTCAGTTCGGCGGCGGACTCTTCCTTCAGGTCGATGCCGGAGATTTCCCGGCGCAGCGCCTCGCGCGCCAGCCAGGCGATCTTGTAGGCGGCGTCCGCCGGCGCCAGGCCGTCGGGGCGGATATTGGAGACGCAGTTGCGCGCCGAATCCGCCAGCCCCTCGCGCGGGCGGAAGGTGAGATAGCAGCCGAGCGAATCGGCGGAGGTCAGGCCGGGCCGCTCCCCGATCAGCACGATCGCGAGATCGGCCTTCAAGACGGCGCCGATCGGATCGCCCACCGCGACCCGGCCCTGCTCCACCACCACCACGGCGTCGACGGCGTTGCCGTCGGCCGCGAGGCGGGGCGCCAGGGCGTCCAGGGTCGGCAGGACGTTGGCTTCCACGGCTGCCGCCGACAGACCATCGGCGACGACCACCACCAATCGGCACGGGCCGAGGGCATCGGCGAGCGCGGCGGCGGCTTCCGGCGCGATCCGGCGGCCGAGATCGGGGCGGCGGACATAGGTCGCGCGATCCTCCGCCAGGCTGTGGACCGTCGCCACGCGAAAGCCGCGCGCTTCGAGGGCGGTCCGCAGCCGGCCGCCGTCGACCGCCGACCAGACCGCGTCGCGCGCCCTGGCGTGGTCCAGGGTGAACTTCAGGTGGGCCGCGGTCGGCAGGGCATTGCCGGCGCGGCCCAGCGCGACCCTTGCGGCGGTGTAATGCCTGAGGTTCGACAGGCTGTCGGAGGCGGGAACCAGGGCCGGGAGGGCGGGCTTGTCGTCGCTCACTCGGCCGCCTCCAGATGGCGGGTGAGGGCGGCGAGGCCGCCCCGGCCGAGCAACGCTTGCGGATCCGGGTTCAGGCGCCCGGCACCGTCGGTCAGGCCGACTTCGGCCAGCCAGGCCTCGAACTCAGGCGCGCGGCGCCGGCCGGTGATTTCGCGCGCGCCGAGGGCGTCGTGATAGGACAGGCTCTGGTAATTCAGCATGACGTCGTCGGCGCCGGGCACGGTGATGACGAAGCTCACCCCCGCCTCGATCAGCAGCAGGAGGAGGGCGTCCATGTCGTCCTGATCGGCGTCGCAATGGTTGGTGTAACAGACGTCGACCCCCATGGGCAGGCCCAGCATCTTGCCGCAGAAATGATCCTCCAGCCCGGCGCGGGTGATCTCCTTGCCGTTGTAGAGATATTCGGGGCCGATGAAGCCGACGACCGTATTGACCAGCAAGGGCTCGAAATGACGGGCGACGGCATAGGCCCGCGCCTCCATGGTCTGCTGGTCGACGCCGTGATGTGCATTGGCGGACAGCGCCGCGCCCTGGCCGGTCTCGAAATACATGACGTTGCGCCCGACCGTGCCCCGGCCCAGCGACAGCGCCGCGTCCCGCGCTTCCGCCAGCACCGCGAGATTGACGCCGAAGCCGGCATTGGCGCCCTCGGAGCCGGCGATCGACTGGAACACGAGATCGACCGGCGCGCCCGCCTCGATCGCCTTGATCGCCGTCGTGACATGGCCGAGGCAGCAGGTCTGGGTCGGCACCTTCAGGCGGCCGCGCACCTCGTCCAGCAGGCCGACGATGCGGCAATAGTCCTGAACGCCGTCCGTCGCGGGATTGACGCCGAAGACGGCGTCGCCCGCCCCCAGCAGCAGGCCGTCGATCAGGCTGGCGGCGATGCCCCGGCTGTCGTCGGTCGGGTGATTGGGCTGGAGGCGGGTGGCAAAGGTGCAGGGCTGGCCGATCGTGTTGCGAAAGCCGGTCACGACCCGGCATTTGGCCGCGACCAGCACCAGATCCTGCAGGCGCATCAGCTTGGAGACGGCGGCCACCATCTCGGGGGTCAGGCCGGGGCGCAGTGCCGTCAGGGCCTCGGACGTGGCCAGCGGCGAGAGCAGCCATTCGCGGAACTGGCCCACGGTCATCGACGCGACGGGAGCGAAGGCGGCGGCGTCATGGCCGTCCAGGATCAGGCGGGTGACTTCATCGGTCTCATAGGGCACGAATTCGGCGCCGAGGAAATCCGCCAGCGGCGCATCGGCCAGCGCCATCTGGGCGGCGATGCGGTGCACCGCGCTTTCGGCCGCGATGCCGGCCAATTCGTCGCCCGAGCGCCGGGGCGTCGCCTTGGCCATCAGGTCGCGGAGATCGGGAAAGACCCATCTGGTGTCGTCCAGCGCGATCGCATAGGTCATCGCCACCTCGCCCGTAAAGCCCGAAACGCCGGGGCGTGACGCCCCGTACCGCGATCAAAGCCGAAAAGCCGGGGAGGGGCAAGGAACTGGCGGCCGGCGAAAGCCATGGTGCCGCCGATCCGGCGCCGATTGCGATTGCCCTAGGGTATTCGCCCTTCAAACTGTGGGAAGGAGAGGAATTCGAAAGGGGGGCGATCCCATGCCCATCGAAGCGACTGCCGCATCGGCCATGTTCTGGCCGCTCGCCGCCCAGGTGGCGCTCACGTTCGTCGTGCTCGTTCTCGTGCTGCTGACGCGGATCAGGTCCATGTCCGGCGGCACCACGACCATGGACAGCTACAAGGTCTACGACGGCGCCATGCCGGACTATGTCGTCCAGGCATCGCGCAACTACAGCAATCAGTACGAAATGCCGGTGCTGTTCTTCGTCGGCGGCGTTCTCGTCATCGCGCTCGGCAAGGTGGACGACATTTTCGTGCTGCTCGGCTGGATCCATGTCGGTGCCCGCGCCGTCCATGCGCTGATCCACCTGACGATCAATCAGGTGGCCGTGCGCCTTCTGATCTTCGCGGTCTCGGCGCTCGCCGTTGCCGCCATCTGGATCCGGCTGGCGCTGGCGCTCTAGTCCCGCTGAAGGATCAGGGCGAGGCCGGACGGCTTGTCGATCAGGCGCACCACGCCGCGCTCGATACGGATCGCCTCGCGCTCGGGATCGAGGTCGTTCTCCTTGCCGGCCTGATCCAGGCAGTTGCTGGGTAGGACATAGCCGTCCTTGCCCATCGCCCAGTCGCAGCGGGTGACCGTGTCGCCCGCGACGACTTCCAGCGCCTTGCCCGCGAAGGTCATGGCGAAGCCGCTGGCCATGGCCGAAAGATCGTTGCGCATGCGCTTGATGTCGTCGGGCCCGACGGTCTCGGACGCGGCCTTCAGGGTCGCTTCGAGGTCGAGGGTCCAACGCCCCTCGATGTCGGCGGCGCGGGCAGGGGCGCCCGCGCAGAGGCCGAGGACGGCGGCCGCGACGGCCGCCCGCCCGATGGACGGGAAATTCATCAGAGTCTCCGGTATCAGCGGTTCAATTCGCGCGCGGCGGCATCCAGCCCGCTCAGGGTGAGGGGGAACATGCGCCCCTCCATCAGTTGCCGCATCACGCCGATCGACGAGGTATGGCCCCAGTGCCGTTCCGGCGTCGGGTTCAGCCAGACCGCGTGGGGATAGATGTCGAGGGTGCGGCGCATCCATGTCTCGCCTGATTCCTCGTTCCAGTGTTCGACCGAGCCGCCGGGATAGGTGATCTCATAGGGGCTCATCGAGGCATCGCCGACGAAGATCACCTTGTAGTCGTGGGGATAGGTGTGCAGCACGTCCCAGGTCGGCATGGTGTCGGTCATGCGCCGCTTGTTGTCCTTCCACACCTTCTCGTAGAGGCAGTTGTGGAAGTAGAAATATTCGAGGTGCTTGAACTCGCTGCGCGCGGCCGAGAACAGCTCCTCGCACAGGCGAATGTAGCTGTCCATCGAGCCGCCGATGTCGAAGAAGATCAGCACCTTCACCTTGTTGCGCCGCTCGGGCCGCATCTTCAGGTCCAGCCAGCCCGCGTTGTTGGCGGTCGAGCGGATGGTGTCGGGCATGTCCAGCTCGACTTCCGCCCCCTCGCGCGCGAATTTGCGCAGGCGGCGAAGCGCGACCTTGATGTTGCGGGTGCCGAGTTCGAGGCTGTCGTCCAGGTTCTGGAATTCGCGCTTGTCCCACACCTTGACGGCGCGGCGGTGGCGGCTCTTGTCCTGGCCGATGCGCACGCCTTCCGGATTGTAGCCATGGGCGCCGAAGGGGGATGTGCCGGCGGTGCCGATCCACTTGTTGCCGCCCTGGTGGCGGCCCTTCTGTTCCTCGAGCCGCTTCTGCAGGGTCTCCATCAGCTTGTCGAAACCGCCGAGGGATTCGATCAGCGCCTTCTCTTCCTCGGTCAGGGTCTTTTCGGCCAGCTTGCGCAGCCATTCCTCGGGAATCTCGATCGCCTCGCCGTCGGCGACGCTCTCCAGGCCCTTGAACACGGTGCCGAAGACCTTGTCGAACTTGTCGAGGTTGCGTTCGTCCTTCACCAGGGTGGCGCGCGACAGATAGTAGAAATCGTCGACGCTGTAGCTGGCGACGCCCGCCTTCATGGCCTCCAGAAGGGTCAGATATTCCTTCAGGGTGACCGGCACCTTGGCGTTCTTCAATTCGTAGAAGAAGTTGATGAACATGGGCGTTCACCCCCCATTGCCGTCATCCCGGCGAAGGCCGGGATCTTGAGCCGAAAGAGTCTCTTCCGTGGAAAGGCCCCGGCCTTCGCCGGGGTGACGCGCCAATAATTCGACGCGTCCCCACGTCATTGCGGCGGCTGGCGTTCCTGGCGCCGCGCGAGGAAGGCCAGGCGCTCGAACAGATGGACGTCCTGCTCGTTCTTCAGGAGGGCGCCATGCATCGGCGGGATCAGCTTCTTCGGGTCGCGCTCGCGCAGCATCTCGGGCGTCAGGCTCTCGGACATCAGCAGCTTCAGCCAGTCCAGCAGTTCCGAGGTCGAGGGCTTCTTCTTCAGGCCCGGCACTTCGCGGATGTCGTAGAAGATGGTCAGCGCCTCGCGCACCAGGTCGTGCTGGATGCCGGGGTAATGGACCTCGACGATCTGGCGCATCGTATCCGGGTCGGGGAACTTGATGTAGTGGAAGAAGCAGCGGCGCAGGAAGGCGTCCGGCAATTCCTTCTCGTTGTTCGAGGTGATCATGACGATCGGGCGTTCGGCCGCCTTCACGGTCTCGCGCGTCTCGTAGACGTAGAACTCCATGCGGTCGAGCTCCTGAAGGAGATCGTTCGGGAATTCGATGTCGGCCTTGTCGATCTCGTCGATCAGCAGGATCGGGGCGGGGGCGGCGGAGAAGGCTTCCCACAGCTTGCCCTTGACGATGTAGTTCGAAATGTCGTGCACGCGGTCGTCGCCGAGCTGGCTGTCGCGCAGCCGGCTGACGGCGTCGTACTCATAGAGGCCCTGCTGCGCCTTGGTGGTCGACTTGATGTGCCATTGGATCAGATCGCGCCCCAGCGCCGAGGCCACTTCCTGCGCCAGCACCGTCTTGCCCGTGCCCGGCTCGCCCTTGATCAGCAGCGGGCGCTGCAGGGTGATCGCCGCATTGACCGCGACCTTGAGATCGTCGGTCGCGACATAGGACTCGGTACCTGTGAACTTCATCGCCGGCGTTTCCCGTGAATATTTCCGCAACGTCGTCATGAAACTAGGGGCCCATGTCGGCCCGATCAAGCGCCATGGATCCGACGTCGCGTCGGCCCCGGCATCGGCCGGCCATTGCGAAGGCCGCCACGGATTCGGTCGGCGGGAGAGATTCTCTAGGTATGAGGGTAAGATGACGCAGAACATTCCAAAATAGACAATATGGTTGTCACGGAGCCGTAAATTGTCGCTGACACCATCCCCCGCCATCGCCTGCGGCCGTCTTGGCTGCGGGATCAGTTTCCGTGGTGTATTCGGGGGGATTTCACAATGTCGAATGCCTATCACGACCTCGGCGCGAGCGATTTTACGCAGGATTGGACTGCCACGAGCCAGATCTCGACCAATGACGACTGGTCGGGCGTGGCCAGCATCATCGGTTATCTCGGCGACATCAGCTCCAGCTCGACGACCAACGTCGATCCGCGCACGTTGACCGGCGCCGATCTCGGCGCCGTCGACGTCATCGCCAATCAGAACAGCACCACGATCAGCAACGGTGGCGTCGCCGAGTTCGAGATCACCAATCCCGCCGTCGCGCTCCAGGGCTCGGGCACGGCCGACGCGCCGTCGCTGGTCCTCTTCCTCGACGCCACCGGGCGCGAGAACGTCCGCGTGCAGTTCAACGCGATCGACCTCGACGGCTCGGGCGACGACGCGGCCCAGCAGATCAACGTCCAGTATCGCATCGGGGAGAGCGGCGACTGGACCAACGTCGACGGCGGCTATGCGGCGGATGTGACCACGGCGAATGCCTCGGGCCAGACCACGGCCTTCGACGTCACCCTGCCGGCGGCGGCCAACGGCGAGGCGCAGATCCAGGTCCGCATCATGACCACCAACGCCGGCGGCAGCGACGAATGGGTCGGCATCGACGACATCAGCGTCTCCAGCGCGGCGGCGGGTGCCAGCGGTACCGGCGTCTCGATCGCGAATGCCGCCGTGACCGAAGGCGACGCGGGCACCAAGGTGCTCGAATTCACCGTCACCCGGACCGACAACACGGGCGACTTCACCGTCGATTACGCCACCGCTGACGACAGCGCGGCCGCGGGCGGCGACTATGTCGCCGCGTCGGGCACCCTGACCTTCGTGGCGGGCGGCGACCTGACCAAGACCGTCTCGGTCACCATCAACGGCGATGCCGACGTCGAGACCGACGAGACCTTCACGGTCGAGCTGAGCAACCTTCAGGAAACCTCGGGCACGGCCTCGATCACCGACGGCTCGGCGACGGGCACCATCACCAACGACGATTTCGTCATCACCAATATCTCGGCGATCCAGGGCGCCGGCGACGCCAGCGACCTGGACGGCCAGACCGTCACCGTCGAAGCGATCGTGGTCGGCGACTTCCAGAACGGCGATGCCGACGACAGCCGCAACCTGAACGGTTTCTACCTGCAGGAAGAAGCGGGCGACTGGGACCTGGACGCCCTGACCTCCGAAGGCATCTTCGTCTTCGGCGGCGGCACCGACGTCCAGATCGGCGACCGCGTCCGGGTCACCGGCACGGTCGACGAATATTTCGGCCAGACCCAGCTCAACGCCAGCGCCGTCACGGTGGTCGAGGCGGGCGCGGTCGCCGACGTGAACACCATGGCGCAGGAAATCACGCTTCCCGCCGCCGATGTCACCGTCAACCAGGACGGCGACTATCAGCCGGACCTCGAAGCCTATGAGGGCATGCTGGTCCGCTTCTCCGACGCGCTGACCATCACCGAACAGTTCAATCTCGACCGCTTCAACGAGATCAAGCTCGTTCAGGGCGACCGCCCGGCCCAGTTCGTCCAGGACAATGCCCCGGACCAGGCCGGCTATCAGGCCCATCTGGAAGAGGTCGGCAGCCGCACCATCACCTATGACGACGGCCTGAACGTCCAGAACGCGGCGGTCGAGAACCTCGACGGTTTCGCCGGCTACGACACGGCGACCGCGCCGCGCATGGGCGACACGATCACCGACCTGACCGGCGTCCTCGACTATCAGTGGGCCGGCAATTCCTCCAGCGGCTCCACCTGGCGCGTGCGCGCGGTCGAGGACGGCGCCAATGAATTCGTCACCACCACCCCGCGCGAAGCGGAACCGGCCGACGTCGGCGGCACGCTGTCGGTCTGCAGCCTCAACGTGCTCAACTATTTCGCCACGCTCGACGACGGTTCCCTGATCGCCAACGGCAACGAGCCGCGCGGCGCCAACACCAGCGCGGAATTCGATCGCCAGACCGAGAAACTGGTGACCGTGCTGCAGACCATCGACGCCGATCTGTTCAGCCTGGTCGAGCTCGAGAACGATTTCCTGGCGGGCTCGCCGGGCAATTCGCTCGAATATCTGTGCGATCAGCTCAATGCCGCGCTCGGCGCCGACATCTACGACTGGGTCGATCCGGGCATGCAGTTCGTCGGCGGTGACGCCATCGCGCCGGGTTTCCTCTACAAGACGACCACGCTGGCGCTTTCGGTGGGCACCACGGTCGAGACCCTGAGCGATGCCGATCTCGCCGGCCTCGGCCTCGACGGCCTGCTGACCACGAGCACGGTCGGCTCGCTCTTCGATGCGGCGAACACCAGCCGCTATTCCCTGGCGGCGACCTTCACCGAGCTTTCGACGGGCGGTGAATTCACGGCGATCGCCAATCACCTGAAGTCGAAGAGCGGCACGGGCACCGGCGCCGACGCCGACCAGCTGGACGGCCAGGGCAATTGGCAGCAGCAGCGCGAACTCGCGGCCGAAGCCCTCGCCGCCTGGGCCGCCTCCAAGCCGACGGGCACCACCGACGACGACATCCTGCTGGCGGGCGACTTCAACGCCTACTTCAAGGAAGACGCGATCGGCGTGCTCGAGACCGCCGGCTTCGACAATCTCCAGGCGACGCTGACCCTGGATGCCTATTCCTACGTCTTCGACGGCCAGACCGGATCGCTCGACTACATCTTCGCGAACGATACGCTCGGCGCGCAGATCACCGGCCTGACCGAATGGCACATCAATTCCGACGAAGCGGATGCGATCGACTACAACCTCGACTACAGCCGCGACCCCGGCTACTTCGACGGCACGGTGCCGGTCCGGGTGTCGGACCACGACCCGCTCCTGATCGGCATCAATCTCTACGAGTATGAGACGCCGACGGGTGGCGACGACGAGATCATCGCCAATGCCGACGACAATGCCATCGACGGCGGCGACGGCGACGACACGATCGACGGCGGCGACGGCAACGACACGCTGACCGGCGGCGCCGGCGACGACATGCTGAGCGGCGGCGAGGGCGACGACGTCTTCATGGTCAGCGCCACGCTGCCGGTCCGGGACGGCCGCGACACCTATGACGGCGGCGACGGTATCGACACCCTCGACTGCAGCAGCTGGACGACCCGTGTCCACATCAGCCTCGGCGACGGCAAGCAGGGCATCGACAAGATCATCGGCGTCGAGAATGCCGTGGGCGGTTCCGCCAAGGATACGCTGCGCGGCAGCAGTGACGCCAATTCGCTGGTCGGCAACGACGGCGACGATCTGCTGGTCGGCTTCGACGGCGACGACAAACTCGACGGCGGTCTCGGCAACGACCGGCTGGACGGCCGCGAGGGCAACGACACCCTCGACGGCGGCGACGGCGACGATCGCTTCTACGGGGCGCAGGGCGACGACACCATGGAAGGCGGTGCCGGCGAGGATCTGATGATCGGTGGTGCCGGCAACGACGTCATGAACGGCGGTGCCGATGCCGACCGGATCGAGGGCCGCGGCGGCGACGACGTCATCGACGGCGGCGCGGGCGCCGACCTGCTGATCGGCGGTGCCGGTGTGGACGGCTTCCTGTTCACCGACTTCGACAGCATCGACATCGTCGCCGACTTCCAGACCGGCCGCACCGTGAAGGACGCGATCCTGCTCGACTCCTCCGCCTTCACCGATTTCGGCGGCACGACGATCCAGGATCTCTTCGACGACGGCTATCTGAACGTGGTCGAAGACGGCGGGTCGACCCTGCTGCAGGCCGATCTCGACGGCGGCGGCGACGGTTTCGCCACCTTCGCCTCGCTGACCGGCGCCTATGAGGCCGAGATCCTGATGGCGCAGATGCAGTTGACCGACATGATGGTCGCCTGATCCGCCGCGATCGCCCGATCCATCACGCCCGATCCATCACGATCGTCCCGGGGCGCCGCCACACCGCGCGAGCAGGTGGCGGCGCCTCGCGTTTCGGCGTCTAGGCCAATTTTGCGCGCCGCGCCGCTTCGTCCCGGCAGAAATTGCCGCCGCGGCACGGGGGCACGGGGCGAGGGGCGCGGAAACCGGCGCTTTCGCCACTTGGCCCGGGCATTGCATTTCCTCTCGCGAACGCGATCGGTGGGCCGGTCGCACCGGATCGAGAGGGAATGCCATGTCGTTCGTCGGCTATTTCAGTACGGCGCTTTCGGGCCTCAACGCCCAGTCCCAGGCGCTTGGGGCGATCTCCACCAACATCGCCAATTCGACCACCACGGGCTATCGCAAGGTCGAGACCAATTTCGAGGCCCTGGTGACCGAGGCGACGGCCGACGTCTATCATTCGGGCGGTGTCATCGCCTCGCCGATCTACCGCAACACCCTGGCGGGCACGACCGAGAGCACGGGCATCACCACCAATATGGCGATCGCGGGCAACGGCTTCTTCGTCACCTCCAAGGCGACGGACGTGAACGGCTCCGTCGTTTCCTTCGAGGACCTGCCCTATTACACCCGCGCCGGCGACTTCGAGGTGGACGGCAATGGTTACCTGGTGAACGGCAGCGGCTATTACGCCCAGGGCTTCACCGTCGACCCCAATACCGGCCGCGCCACCGGCGCGCTGGACGAGATCCGCGTCGGCACCCAGGTCCTGGCGCCCTCCGCCTCGGCCTCCGTGACCTATCGCGCCGACCTGCCGGCGGACGCGGCGGCCGGCGCCCAGCCGGTCAATTCGGTCGACGTCTTCGACAGCCTCGGCGCCTCCCACGCCCTCGAGCTGACCTGGACCAAGACCGGCGACAATGCATGGAACCTCGACATCGCGGCGCCCGACGATACCGACGGCACCACGACCTCGCAGACCTATGCCGTCACCTTCGACGGCAACGGCAAGCTGGCGAGCGTCAGCCCGTCCCCGGTCGCGATCAATGTGACCTTCCCCGGCGCCTCCGCCCAGACGATCACGGTCGATCTCGGCGCCGTCGGTTCCGCCGACGCCGTCACCCAATATGCCGGCACCTCGATCGATCTCGGCAATCTGGAAGCGGACGGCTATGGCGCCGGCGGCTTCAAGAGCCTGACCATCGACGGTCAGGGCTATGTCACCGTGAACTACGACAACGGCGAGAGCGTGGTGGCCTATCAGATCGCCCTGGCGCGCTTCAACGCGGCCCAGAACCTGCAGTCCGAGGACGGCCAGGCCTTCACCGAGACCGCCTATTCGGGTGCCGCCCTGATCGGCAAGCCCGGCGAATCCGGTCTCGGCTCCCTGATCGGTTCGGCGGTCGAATCCTCCAACGTCGACGTCGGCGAGGAGTTCACCAGCCTGATCACCACCCAGCGCGCCTATTCGGCCAATGCCAAGGTGCTGACCACCGTCGACGAGATGCTTCAGGAAATCCTGAACGTGAAGCGCTGACGTGGCCATTGACCGCAAAGGAGACGTGACATGAGCCTGAACGGTGCCATGAATGTCGCCCTGACCGGCCTGCTCGCCCATCAATCGGCGCTGCAGGTGGTGGGCGGCAACGTCTCCAACGCGACCAATCCGAACTATACCCGCAAGACCCAGGAAACGACGGCGACGGCGGGCGGCGTTCTGGTCACCGCCGTGGAACGCGCCACGGATCAGGCGCTGGCCAAGGACCTGCTGGCCTATTCGTCGCTGGCCGGGGAAACCGGGGTCCAGTCCAAATATCTCGACAAGCTCTCGACCCTGGTCGGCGGCAGCGACGGCAGCGCGCGCCTGGCGACGGCGGCGGAGGATTTCGCGACCGCCTGGACCGTGCTCCAGGCGACGCCCGACAGTTCGACCGCCCAGGCCGACGTCATCGCCAAGGCCGATGCCTTCGCGGCGGCGGTGAACGCCCTGGTCGCCGGCATCGATTCCGTCGATCGGGAAGTCCAGTCGGCGACGGCCGATACGGTGGACGAGATCAACGGCCTGCTGACCAAGATCGACCGCCTGAACGACCAGATTTCGGCCGGCAACGGCGCCGCCGCCAATACCCTCGACCTGCAGGACGAGCGCGACGCGGCGGTGCGCGACCTGTCGGCCCTGGTCGACGTCAAGACCATCGCCCGCTCGGACGGCGGCCTTGCCGTCTTCACCACGAGCGGCCTGACCCTGGTCGATCAATCCGCGGTCCAGCTCGCCTATGACGGTACCGACGTCACGAGGGCCGGCGACGCCAGTTCCCTGAACGGCGTGTTCCGGGCCGGCGAGTTGGCGGGCCTTCTGGCGCTTCGCGAACCCGGGCCCAGCGCCGAGGCGGGCACCGGCACCATCGCGGGGCTGCGCGATCAGGTGACCGCGCTCGCCGCGATGTTCACCGACACCTCGCCCGGCACCTTCGCCGCCGCCTATGACGGCGCCGCGACCGGGACCGGGGAGCTGGCGGACAGTTTCTTCGTCATGACCGGCTCAACCCTGTCGGTGAACCCGGCGCTGCTGGACGGCAGCGCCCGCCTGAAGCAGGCGGCGGTCAACGACGTGCAGACCGCGCTCGAAGCGGGCAGCCGCAGCCTCGCCATCGGCGGCCTGACGGTCAGCGGCAAGGATTACGCCGGTCTCGCCGGCGCCATCACCACCAGCCTGACGGCCGAAGCCGGCACCGTCCGCGACAAGGCGGAACTGGCCGAAGCCACCAGGACCGAGGCGCTGACCCGCTTCGAATCCGCCGTCGGCATCAACATGGATACCGAACTCGCCAATCTCCAGGTGTTGCAGAACGCATACGCCGCCTCGGCCAAGGTCATGCAGGCGGTGAACCAGCTCTACAACGACCTCTTCGCCATCATGGGGTAAGCGGCCATGCTCTCCGTATCGACCTACGCCAGCCAGCTCTCGACCCAGACCAACATCCAGCGCAATCAGCAGGAATTCGACCGGCTGGCGCGCCAGGTGGCGACCGGCGTGAAATCCGAGGATCTGTCGGACTACGGCGCCGTCGACGCCAGGCGCATCCTCAACGCGCGCCAGGAAGTCCAGCGCCTCGAAGGCTACAACAAGGCGATCGACATCGTGACGCCCCGCCTCAAGGCCTATGACCTGCAACTGACGCGGATGGACGACATCGCCAAGCTGATGTCGAACACCCTGAGCACGCAGGACGCCTATGACGGGACCGAGCAGGCGGGCCTCGCCACCCTGATCGACAATGTGATGAACGACCTGACCTCGCTCCTGAACGAGCAGATCGATGGCCGCCATCTCTGGGCCGGCGCGAATTACGACACGGTGCCGGTCGCCGATATCGCCTCCCTGCCGACGCTGGCCACGGCCGCGCCCCTGACGGCGGCGACCGACCCGGACCTGCCGGACTATTACAATGCCGCCCCCGGCACCGATGCCAATGCCTGGGTCGAGGCCAGCTTCTCGCCCGAAACGGGCAAGACCGTGCGCTATGGCCAGGTGGCCTCGGCCCCCGCGATTCAGGAGCTGGTGCATGCGCTCCGCCTGGCGAAGAGCGGGCTGGAGGCGGCGGCCGCCGCCGGCGACGCGGAAGCCGCCCAGGCGGCCTATGCCGATTTCCGCCAGCAGGCATTGACCGCCTTCGGCAGCGCCCGCGACGGGCTGCAGGCGATGAGTGCCGCGGTCGGGGTCGATCTCGCCTCGGTGCAGGACAGCGCCGACGCCAATGCGGCGGCGATCAATCTCTTCGCCGACGAGGAAAGCGGCATCACCGCCGTCGATACGGCCGAGGCGGGCGTCATGCTGACGCGCATCCAGACCCAGCTCCAGGCGACCTATCAGGTCACGGCAAGCCTGACCCAGACCTCACTGGTGAATTATCTGTAGGGATAGGATGCGGGCTCAGACCGTGATCTCGACCTGCTGAAACGGGGCGGGGGCGGGCGCCGCGCCGGCCTCGCCGGTCACGGTCGCGACGGCGGCCGTCTCCCTGTCGCCCGAAGGAGCCGGCGCATCGGCGGCGGTACCGCCCGCCGTGGCTTCCCCGGTCGACGCGGCGACCGTCTCGTCCTCGCCATCCAATCGCTGGGTCTGAACCCGGGCCTGCGCCTGCTGGCGCCGGTATTCGCGGACGACCTGTTCGCTCGGATATTGGGTGGTGACCTCACCCTCGGCGTCGCGCACCTGCACCAGCACCATCTCGATGTCGCTGGCATAGACCACATGCGGGTTGAACAGCACGGCCGGGGCCGCCTGCACCGCCGTCACGGTCTGCGTCGGCACGCCCTGCACGGCGCTGGACGCGGCCTGCCCCCCAACCGGCACCACGGCGACGGAAGCTTGCGTATTCTGCACGGGGCTCGCGGCAGTGATGCCAAACATGGGCACGGTCCAAGGGTGCGGTAACAGGAATGCCGTACCGTCTTCGCATCCATGGTGACCGGCATCGAAGTGGTCATCGTCCATGGCGGGGCGTCGTCGGGCCGACGTCTCGTGCGGGACGAAGTGACTGGCCTTGCCGTCGGGGGCGCCGCGCCGCCCAGAGGCCGGTGGGACCCCGAGACTGACACGGCAAGAGTTCGGCAACGACTTCGGCCGCTTTGCCCACACTTGGAGGCGAATGCACCCAAAGCTTCGCCACACCTAAGCGAAAATTCTAATTTGGGGTTAATGCAAGTCAAGGGACAGAAAGGGTTAATGCCGCCCGCACTGCAAGAAATGCTCGGTTCCCCTGGCAAAAAATGCCGGGTCGCATGTGCCCGGCGCGCGCCGAGTGTTTCGTGATGGGGCAAATAATCCAGTAAAAACAATAGCTTGAATGTTTTTCGAAACTTGGCACGGGGCTTGAAATCCATCTGGCGAACCGCTGCGACAGAACGTGGCGGCCACCGACCAGAAAGGACTTGAACCATGGCCGATATCGCACTCAGCGCAACTTCCAGGGCAAACCTATTGTCCCTGCAGGATACGACCGATCTTGCCAACCGGACCCAGTCGCGTCTTTCGACCGGGCTGAAGGTGGCGAGCGCCCTCGACGACGCCGTCGCCTATTTCCAGTCGAAGGCGCTCAGCGACCGCGCCGCCGACTTCACCGACCGCAAGAACGAGATCGACCAGGGCATCTCGTCGCTGAAGTCGGCGCTGAACGCGACCGAGGCCGTCGACAAGATCCTGAAGCAGATCAAGGGCGTCGCCATCTCGGCCAAGACCGCCGACGACGCCACCAAGGCGGATCTTTCGGCGCAGTTCAAGGACCTGCTGAACCAGTTCAACAGCCTGCTGGCCGATGCGTCCTATCAGGGCACGAACCTGATCACCGGCACCACCCAGGACCTGACGGTCAAATTCTCCGAGGTCAGCACGTCCGAACTGGTGGTTGCGGGCCGCGACCTGCGCGCCGGCGCGCTGTTCACCGATGCCGCCGCGGCGGACGAGGCGGGCACCGTGCTCTTCGTCAATCTGATCGGCGGCAGCTCCTTCACCGACATCCAGGCCTCGGTCCTGGTGACCTCGCTGAACGATCTGACCGACAAGATCGACGGCGCGATCTCCAGCGTCCGCGCGACCACCGCCAGCCTCGGCGCCAACATCACCCTGCTGCAGACCCGCCTCGACTTCTCGAAGCAGTACATCAACTCGCTGACGGAAGGTGGCGACAAGCTGACCCTGGCCGACCTGAACGAGGAAGGCGCGAACCTGGTCACCCTGCAGACCCGTCAGCAGCTCGCGCTCCGCGCGCTGTCCTTCGCCGGCCAGAACGAACAGGCCGTGCTCCAGCTCTTCCAGTAAGCCAACGCGAATAAAGGAGACGCAAGATGACCGTTCTCGCCCAGCCGACTTTCGCTTCGGCCGCCGCTCTCTCGCCGCGCGAGGAAGCCGCCTATCCCTTCCTCGAATGCGCCGTCCTGCTGGACAATGCGCGCAAGTCCGAGCCGGCGATCCAGCTTGCCGACGCGCTCGACGTCAATGCGCTGCGCTGGCAGACCGTGGCCAACCGCGCCCTCGGCCGGAACCGCGACCTGCCGCACGGCACGGCCGATTTCTTCGGCCGCGCCAGCCGCTTCATGGTGGAAGCGGCCCGCACCATGCGTCAGCGCCCGGACGACGACGTGATCGACATGATGATCAGCATGAACCTGAACATGTCGGAGACGATCCTCACCGCTCGCTGACCGCCGCCACCGGCGGCCGGAGGGGAGCCTGTCCCTCCGGCATGCCGGGGCGGCCAACGCCGCCGCGATTGATGACTGTCTTCAGGCGAAATCCTCGAGGCCCAGGGGCCGGCCTGCCGCGATGTCGCGGGTCAGGCGGCGGCCCACCACGAGGTCGAGGCGATCGGCGGGAATGCCGTCGCCGGGCCGCAGCGCCACCAGGTCCTCCAGCGAAATGGGATCCCCGGCGTGCAGGCCATGAGCGGCGCAGAGACTGCGCTGCGCCACCGCCGCGACATCGCCCTCCGAGGCGCGCGGCCGCTTCACCCCATCCCCCAGCGCCTTTTCGACCGCCCGGACGCCCGCGACCAGCGCGGCGAATTCGTCCGGCAGGGCGGAGGCGCGATGATCGGGCCCCGGCAGTTCGTGATCGAGGGTGATGTGCTTCTCGATGATCGCGGCGCCGAGCGCCCGGGCCGCCAGCGCGCATTCGTTGCCGAGCGTATGGTCGGAGTAACCGGTGACGACGCCCAGCGCCTTCGCCATCACGGGGATCGCGCGGAGATTGGCGTCCGCCGGATCGGCCGGATAGTTCGACGTGCATTGAAGGACCGCGACCGGCCCGCCGCCCGCCCGCGCCAGATGATCGAGCGCGGTATCAACGTCGGCGAGGCGGGCCATGCCGGTCGACAGGATCACCGGCAGGCCGGTGCGCCCGACGGCGGCGAGATGCAGATGGTTGCGCACCTCGCCCGAGGGGATCTTGATCACCGGCAGGCCGAGGCCGACGAGGAAGCTGAGGCTGCGCGGGTCGAACGGCGTCGACAGGAACAGGATACCCCGGGCCTCGGCATAGCGCGCGAGACCGGCGAAATCGTCGAAGGTGAGTTCGAGAGAACGCAGGAGGTCGGCCTGGGTGCCGTTCGCGCCGGTCGTATCCTGCTGATAGGCGGCCTTGCGGGCGTCGGGCCGGGTCAGGGCATCGGTGCGCCAGGTCTGGAACTTCACGGCATCGGCGCCGCATTCGGCGGCGGCGTCGATCAGGCGCCGGGCCATGGCGATGTCGCCGTTATGATTCACGCCGGCTTCGGCGATGATGAAACAGGGTGCGTCTCCCCCGACGGGGCGGCCGGCGATGTGAAAGCCGTTCATGGCTGAAGATCCTTGCTGGGGAGCGGACGCGCCGGCACGCCGGCGACGCGAAGGCCGGGCGCCACCTCGGCGGTGACGGTGGCGCCGGCGGCGACGAAGGCGCCCGCGCCGATGGTCAGGGGGCGGCCGGGCCTGCCGTTCGCGACGCTGGCGCCGATGCCGAGAAAGGCATCCTCGCCGATCGCGACATTGCCGGCGACATGAACCCCGGGGGACAGACTGGCGAAGGCCCCGATGGCGACGTCATGGGCGATGGTGACGCCCGGGTTGACCAGGACATGAGCGCCGACCGCGACGTCGACGGTGAAGACGGCGCCGGGCAGCACCAGCACGCCGTCGGCGAAACCGACGCCGGGTCCGGTGACGGTGGTCGGATCGATCAGGGCCGGACAGGCGAAGCCGAGATCCGCCGCGACGGCGGCAAGGCGTCGGCGCAGGGCGTGGTCGCCGACGGCGATCACCGCGTCGGCGCCGGGGTGGCGGCGCGCGGCCTCCGCCTCGGTCATCACGGGGATGTCGTGGATGGCGGGGCCGGGGGCGCGATCGACGAAGGCGGCCGCCTCGTGACCGAGACGGCGGGCGACCATGGCCGCCTCACGGGCAAGGCCGCCCGCGCCGAAGACGACCAGGGTCGGCACCATCACTCGACGCTCGCGGCGGGGGCGCCGAAGACCGACTGATAGTCGGAATTGGCCTGGGCGAATTCCGCCTTCTGGCCGACGTCCAGCCAATATTCGTGCATGGGGAAGGCGACGACCTTGCCGCCGGTCTCGCCCACGCGGTCGATCAGCGTCGGCATGTCGAGGGCGGCGCCCGGCTCGATCTCGCGCAGCGCCTCGGGCGAGAGGACATAGACCGCGGCATTGACCAGGAAGCGCAGTTCCGGCTTCTCGGTGATGCGCGCGACGAGGCGGCCGGCAAGGTCGACGGTGCCGTAAGGCACCTTCACCCGATATTCGCGGACGCAGAGGGTGATGTCGGCGCGCTGGCTGTGGTGATAGGCGAGCAGCGCGTCATAGTCGACATTGGTCAGGAGGTCGCCGTTGGCGACCACGATCGGTTCCGTCACCGCGTCCCGCACCAGCCCCAGGGCCCCCGCCGTGCCCAGCGGCTCGTCCTCGTGGACATAGCGGATCTCGACGCCGAAGCGGCTGCCGTCGCCGAAGTGGTCCTCGATCTTCTGGGCCTGGTAGTGGACCGAGATGAAGAAGCGGCGGAACCCGTGGCGGACGAAGGATTCGAGGATCGTCTGCAGGATCGGGCGATCGCCGACGGTCAGCATGGGTTTCGGGGTATCGTCGGTCAGGGGCGCCAGACGCTTGCCGAAGCCGCCCGCCATCAGCATGACCCAGCCGGGCCGCCGGTCGGCGTTGATCGCGGCCCGGTCCAGGGGTTCGAGGCCGATCAGCCGGCCCTCGGCATCGGTCACCGGCAGGTGACGGATGTGAAGCTGGCGGCAGCGGGAATAGAGCGCGAAAAGCTCGTTCGTGCCGAGGCCGACGCGCTTCGCCATGGGGCGCGTGTTCATCACCTCGGCCACCGGCGCCTCGAAATCGCGGCCGGCCAGAAGGGCGCGGCGCACGTCGCCGTCCGTCACCGTGCCGACCAGCCGTTCGTCGCCGTCGGCGACGAGGCAGATCTTCAACGGCGCGCTGTTCAGCACCTCGACCGCGCGGCGCAGGGGCCAGTCGGGGCGGATCAGCATTTCGTGCCAATCGATCATGGGATCTCCGCCTTCCCGTGAATGTTCCGGCGCATTACACCGCGGACACGGTTAACAAGCGGTTTGCGCCCGGCGCGTCGCGGGGGTCACAACAGGCTGTGGATGCGGTTGCCGCCGGCGCTCTTCGCCATATACATGGCGGCGTCGGCGCGTTTGATCACCTGCTGGGGATCGCGCTGTTCACCGCTGGTCGCGGCGATGCCGATGCTGGCGGAGATGTGCACGTCGCGGTCCGAGATGCGGAAGGGCCGGTCGAGGGCGGCCCGGATGCGCTCCGCCAGTTCGATCACGCCGAGGTCTTCGCCGGCCAGCGGCAGGACCACGACGAATTCGTCGCCGCCGATGCGGGCCACCGTATCGTCGGCCCGGACCGTATCGCTGATCCGCCGCGCCACCTGGCACAGCAGATCGTCGCCGGCGCGGTGGCCATAGGTGTCGTTCACCGGCTTGAAGTGGTCGAGATCGATGAAGAGCACGGCGGCCCGGTCGCGGCGCCGCCGCGCCTGGGGCACGGCCTGGCCCAGTCGGTCCATCATCAGGGTCCGGTTGGGCAGGCCGGTCAGGCTGTCGAAATTGGCGCGGCGCCAGATCTCCTGGTCCATGCGCTTGCGCTCGGTGATGTCGGACAGCAGCGCGACATAGCGCAGCACCTTGCCCTCGGCGTCCTTCACGACGCTGATCTTCAGCCATTCGACGAAGATCTGACCGTTCTTGCGACGGTTGGTGATCTCGCCTTCCCAATGGCCCTTGGTGTCGAGGGAGGCGGCCATGGCGTGGTAGAATTCCGGGCCGTGGACGCCGGAACGCAGCAGTTCGCCGGGCGAGCGGCCGACCGCCTCCTCCGGCGAATAGCCCGTGATCTCGGTGAAGGCCGGATTGACCGAAACGATGCGCCGGTCGGCGCCCGTGACCATGATGCCCTCGTTCGCCGCCTCGAACACCGATTGGCTAATGTGCATGGAATCCTCCAGCATCACCAGGCGCGTCACATCGGTGAAGGAGATGACGGCGCCGAGCGACGTCTCGTCCTCGTCCATCACCCTGCGGGAGTGGAACGACAGCCAGCGCCGGTTGCCGTCGCGCCGGGTCACCGGGTGCAGGGCGCTGCGGTCGCGCTGGCGGTTGGCGAGCGCGGTGGGGAATTCCGTGGCCGGCAGGGGACGCCCCTGGTCGTCCAGCAGGGCGGCGCCGCGATTGAGCAAGCCGTCCTCGTCGACGCCGAGGAGATCGAGCGCGGACTGGTTCCAGAGCGTGACGCGGCCGGTCTCGTCCACCAGGATCATGCCGTCGGGCACAGCATCGAACAGGCGGCGATAACGGTCGTCCGCATGATGCAGGCGGCGGCGTTGTTCGACATCGCGCAGGACGAGGAAGCCGGTGATTCCGAACAGGGCCGTGAACATCACCGTGACCAGGATGTTGTTGGCGATGTACTGGTCGATTTCCCGGTCGGGCGTCGCCAGGATGTCGGCGCGCGCCTGGGTGAAGGTCGCCACCAGCGGGGTGCCGGGGATCGTTCGCCAGGCGACGACGGCGGCATCTTCCGTCGGGCCGGACGTCGTGTATACGCCGGCGTCGCCGTTGCCGGCGCCCATATGCGCGATGATCTCGGCGTCGGGGGCCGGGGAACCGCCGGGCGGGCCGCTGCGGGCGATCATGCTGCCGTCGTCACGGTGCCGGATAGCCAGTTGCTCGTGCGCGCCGAGGCCGAGGGCCGCCAGCCGCGACGACAGATAGTCGGGCGACAGCGCGAAGAGGATGACGCCCGCGAAGACGCCCCCGCGCTCGATGGGCCTGACGAAAAGGATCCACGTCCGGCCCGCGTGGCGGCCGGTGATGGGAGACGTGATGATCAGGCGGTCGGTCGCATCGTCGCGCAGCGCCCGGAAATAGTCGCGGTCAGCGATCGTTATGTCCGAGAGGCTGGCTTCGGACGAAGCCAGCGGAGCGCCGTCGGCGTCGAAGACCCAGGCCGAGAAATCGCCGTTCGGACCGAAGAGGTCGCGGCTGCGCAGCGCGTCCTCCCTGAAATCGAAACCGTCCAGCGCGATCTCGCTGCGCAGGTCGAGCAGGAGGAAATCGACCTCGCGCACGACCGAGGTGAATTGCTGGGCGACGGCGATGGTGATCCGGTTGCCGTAGGTTTCAGCCTCGGCAATCGCGTGGCGGCGAAATTCGCCCGCCGCGCGCAGCAAATAGATCCAATAGATGCTGCCGACCACCAGCGCGGTCCCAAGCAACAGGATCACGGAAGATCGGTAACGGCGAAGCGAGGGCATCAGGTTCCAATAGAGGAAGGGCGTCGCCGACGGCGAAACGCCACGGCCTGTGTTTTGACAAGTATGTCGTCAAGGTGCCTAAGATTTCGTTGCCGGGCACGCGCCGATCGTTTTTTGGGAACAATTGTTGCCGCCTTCGCCAACTATTGCGGCATGGGCGAGGCCGAGGACATCCGTCGATTGCAGAATTCGGCGATGACCTGGCACAGGGCGGTCGCCGCCTCCGGTGCGTCGGGCCGATGTTCGAGGGCGATTTCGGTCGACGGCACGGGGGGCATGCCGTCGTCGGGCCCCATCACCCGGTGATGCGGCGCGACCGTTGCCCGCTCCATCAGCGCGACGCCGAGGCCGCCGGCGATCGCCGCCTGCACGCCGGCCAGATTGGGGCTCTCGTAGGCGACGCGCCAGCGCCGGCCGGCCGCTTCGAGCGCGCGTATCGCCCGTTCGCGATAGAGGCAGCCGGGCAGGAAGGTGATCAGGGGCAGGGGATCGACGCCGCCGGCAAGATCATGATCTCGGCTGGCGATCCAGACCAGGCGTTCGGGCCAGGCGCCGAAGCCCCCCGCCACGCCGGGATCGCGCTTCGCCAGAACCGCGTCGTGGCGGCCCTGGGCAAGGCCGTCCCGCAGCGCGACGCTCAGGTCGCAGCGCACTTCCAGCCGCACGTCGGGCCGGCGGCGGGCGAATTCGGCGATGACGTCGGTCAGGGCGGTGACGGCGAAATCCTCGGGAATGCCGAGGCGGACCACGGTCGCTGGCCGTTCGCCGCCCAGCGCCTGATGCGCTTCCGACGCGATCGCCAGCAGGCGCCGGGCATAGCCGAGCAGGGTTTCCCCCGCGTCGGTCAGTTGAACGCGGCGGCGGTCGCGCCGGAACAGGGGCTGGCCCACGGCCTCCTCCAGCCGGCGGATCTGCTGGCTGACGGTCGATTGGGTGCGGTGGACCTTTTCTCCGGCACTGGTGAAGCCGCCGGTATCCGCCACCGAGACGAAGCTGCGCAGAAGGTCGAGATCGAACACGGCATGGATCCATTTTTTGAATGATAAGGATGAATATATTCAATTTCTGAATGACAAGCCAGCCTGATAGGGTGCCGTCCTCGAAGGAGTAAAGGCCATGACGGTGATGGATCAGGCGATGGTGGGAACACGGACGAGGGGCGGGGAAATCGCCCTGGTGGCGCTGTTCTGCCTGTTGTGGAGTTCGGCTTTCGCGCCGGCCAAGATCGCCATCGCCGATGCGCCGCCCCTGTTCCTGCTGTGGCTGCGCTTCCTCGCCGCCGGCGGCCTCTGCCTCGCCATCGGCTGGCGGGCGGGGGAGGGGCGGCTGCCGCGCGGGCGCGACCTCCTCGCCTTCGGGTTGCTCGGCCTCCTGAACAACGGGATCTATCTGGGCCTGTCGTGGTCCGGCATGGCGACGGTGTCGTCGGGCTTCGCGGCGGTGCTGATCAGCGCCAATCCCCTGCTGACCGCCGTTGCCGCCGGCCCCCTGCTGGGGGAACGGCTGGGGCCGCGCAAGGTCTTCGGTCTGCTGCTCGGCCTGGCCGGGGTCGCCATCGTGCTGCGTTCGCGTCTTGGTGGCGGGGATCTGGGCGGCGGAGATCTGGGGGGCGGCATGGAGGATCCGGGGGGAACGCTGATGGTGGCGGGCGGCCTCATCTCCCTCGTCGCGGGGACCGTGCTCTACAAGCGCCTGGCGCCCGCCTCGGTCGGGCCCTGGACGGGAAACGGCCTGCAGGCGCTGTTGGCGGGACTCGCGCTGCTGCCGGTCAGCCTGATGATCGAGGACATGGACGCGGTCCGGGTGACGCCGTCCCTCCTGCTCGCGCTCGGCTGGATGGTGTTCGGCGTCTCGATCGGCGGTTACATGCTGTGGTTCCGCATCCTTGCGCGGCACAGCGCGACGGTCGCCAGCAGCCTGCATTTCCTGATGCCGCCGCTCGGCCTCGGCTTCGGCTGGCTCCTGGCGGGGGAGGCGGTGCCGGCCCTGGATCTGCTGGGGATCGTGCCGATCGCCCTCGGGATCGCGCTCGTCACCCGGCCCGCTCGGCGGTGAAGCGGCGCGCGGCCGTTCCCGCCGCGGCCGGTTTCCGGTCCGCGACCGCGTCGTGACGGACGGAGAGGGCGAGAACGGTCAGCACCTCGATCAGGCGCGACGCATCCATCGGCCCCTCGACCCGCGTCCGGCTTTCCAGCCGGACGTGGGCGTTTTCGTCGAGACGGTGGTGATCCGGCTCGCGGGCGTCGCTGCCGGCGATCCGCGACAGCCAGCGCTTTCGCCCGGCGGCGTCCTCCGCCGAGAAGGGCAGACCGCCCAGATCGGCGCCCAGGGTCAGAACGTCACCGTCCAGCCGGCCGTCGAAGGCGGTGCCGTCGACGCGGAAGCGGAAGGTGGAGGCCATGGACATGGCACGACAACTCCTATACTGGCAGGGGCACGACCCGGCGGCCGATGATCCATGGTGATAGACTGTAGCGATCGGGCGGCCGATTCCCCATATGGCCGTCAGGATCCCGTCCTTTCGTTGAAAGAGCCTTAATACTTATGTCCGATCCGAAGACGGCGCAGCCGACGAGCCGCAGCGGTCTGCAGACCGTCAGGCTGTTCCTGCCCTATCTCTGGCCGAAGGACCGCCCGGACCTGCGCCGCCGCGTGGTCATCGCCATCGGTTTCCTTGTCCTCGCCAAGGTCGCCAACGTCATCGTGCCCTATTTCTACAAGGCGGCGGTCGATGCCCTGTCGGTCGAGGCGACGGTGGTGACGGTGCCGATCCTGATGATCATCGCCTATGGCCTCGCCCGGGTCGGGGCCCAGGCCTTCGGCGAATTGCGCGACAGCGTCTTTTCGCGGGTCGCGCAGTTCGCGGTGCGCCGGCTCGGCCTTTCGACCTTCGAGCATCTGCATCGCCTGTCCATGCGCTTCCACCTGGAACGGCGCACCGGCGGCCTCAACCGGGTGATCGAGCGCGGCACCAAGGGGATCGAACTCCTCCTGCGCTTCACCCTGTTCAACATCCTGCCGACGCTGCTCGAAATCTCCTTCGTGCTGATCCTGCTGTTCAGCGGTTACGGCCTGCCGATGGTGAGCGTGATGGTGGCGACCATCATCGCCTATATCGGCTTCACCTTCCTGGTCTCGGAACGGCGCATCAAATACCGCCGCGAGATGAACGACCAGGACACGGACGCCAACACGAAGGCGGTCGACAGCCTGCTGAACTACGAGACGGTCAAATATTTCTCGAACGAGGCCCATGAGGCGCGGCGCTTCGACAAGGCCCTGCAGGCCTATGAGAAGGCGGCGGTGAAGAGCCAGACGACGCTTTCGATGCTGAACGCCGGCCAGTCGGCGATCATGGCGGCGGGGCTTGCCGGGGTCATGTATCTGGCCGGGCGTGGGGTGGCGGACGGCAGCATGACCGTCGGCGACTTCGTGCTGGTCAACACCTTCCTGATCCAGCTCTACATCCCGCTCAACATGCTCGGCTTCGTCTATCGCGAGATCAAGCAGGGCATCGTCGACATGGAAGCGATGTTCAGCGTGCTCGAAGTCCCGGAAGAGGTGCAGGACAAGCCCGACGCCGTTCCCCTGCGGGTCACCGGCGGCGCGGTCGAATTCGAGGACGTGGTGTTCCAGTACGATGCCCGCCGGGGCATCCTGAAGGATGTCAGCTTCAAGGTGCCGGCCGGTGCCATGGTCGCCATCGTCGGACCGTCCGGCGCCGGCAAGTCGACCATCAGCCGCATCCTGTTCCGCTTCTACGACATCCAGCACGGCAAGGTGACGATCGACGGCCAGAACCTGCGCGACGTCACCCAGGAGAGCCTGCGCAAGGCGATCGGCATCGTCCCGCAGGACACCGTGCTGTTCAACGACACCATCCGCTACAACATCCGCTACGGCCGCCCCGGCGCCAGCGATGCCGAAGTGATGGAGGCGGCGAAACTGGCGCGCATCCATGATTTCATCCTGTCGCTGCCCGACGGCTACGACAGCATGGTCGGCGAGCGCGGCCTGAAACTGTCGGGTGGCGAGAAGCAGCGCGTTGCCATCGCCCGCACCATCCTCAAGAATCCGCCCATCCTGCTCCTCGACGAGGCGACATCGGCCCTCGACACCCAGACGGAGAAGGAAATCCAGGCGAGCTTGAAGGAGATTTCGCGCGACCGGACCGCTATCGTGATCGCGCATCGCCTGTCCACCGTGGTCGACGCCGACGAGATTCTCGTGCTCGACAAGGGCAGGATCGTCGAACGCGGCACGCATGAAGCCTTGCTGGCGCTGAAAGGGCAATATGCCGGCATGTGGCAGCGCCAGCTGGAGGCGGTCGAGGCCGAGGCGAAGCTGGCCGAGGCCCGCGCAGAAGGCCTGGTGGTCAACGCCTGATCGTCAATGTCCGACCTGGGGGAGAAGACTGTTGGATATTCTCGCTTCCATCCGCTCCGCGCTGCACCCGCTGCACCGTGAAGGGGTGCGTTTCGTCCTGATTTTCGCGATCGCCACCCTGATCCTGTTCCTGATCTGGAAGCCGCTCGGCTGGATCGGCGTCGTGCTGACGGTCTGGTGCGCCTATTTCTTCCGCGATCCGCCGCGGGCGACGCCGACCCGCCTCGGTCTCGTGGTCTCGCCCGCCGACGGCAAGGTGGTCTCGACCGCCGATGCCGTCCCGCCCGAGGAACTCGGCCTCGGCGAGGCGCCGCGCCCGCGCGTGTCGATCTTCATGAGCGTCTTCGACGTCCATGTGAACCGCATGCCGGTGACCGCCACCGTCGACCGCATCTCCTACCGTCCCGGCAAATTCCTGAACGCCGCCGACGACAAGGCGAGCGACGACAACGAGCGCAATTCGCTGCGCCTGATCCTGGACGACGGCCGCGACCTCGGCGTGGTGCAGATCGCGGGCCTCGTCGCGCGGCGCATCGTCTGCGACGTCGAGCCGGGGGAGAAGCTGGAGGCCGGTACGCGCTTCGGCATCATCCGCTTCGGCAGCCGGCTCGACGTCTATCTGCCGCCGGGCACCGTGCCGCTGGTCGCCGCCGGCCAGACCGCCATCGCCGGCGAGACCGTGATCGCCGATTTCACGGCGGTCGAGGGGCCGCGCCTCGCCACGGTCGGCTGAGGCGCGCGCGATGCTGGAAGGCAAGCGCTGGACCCGGCGGGTCACCCTGCGGCGCCGTCCGGGCCGGCTGCGCCGCCCGGCGATCAACCGGCTGCCGGTCAGAAGCCTGCTGCCCAACATCCTGACCACCCTGGCGCTATGCGCCGGGCTGACCTCGATCCGCTTCGCCCTCGACGCCAAATTCGAGCTGGCGGTCGCCGCGATCATGATCGCCGGCCTGCTGGACGGTATCGACGGGCGGGTGGCGCGTCTCCTCAAGGGCACCAGCCGTTTCGGCGCGGAGCTCGACTCGCTGTCGGATTTCCTGTCGTTCGGGGTGGCGCCCGTGGTGGTGCTCTATCTCTGGACCCTGCAGGACATCGCCGGCCTCGGCTGGATCGCCGTCCTGTCCCACGCCGTCTGCTGCGCGCTGCGCCTCGCGCGTTTCAACGTCGCCATCGACGATCCGGACGCCCCTGTGTTCGCCAGTTCCTTCTTCGTCGGCGTGCCGTCGCCCGCCGGCGCCGCGCTGGTGCTGCTGCCGATCGTCGCCTATTTCGGCACGGACCTGGATTTCTTCCGGTCGCCCTGGCTGGTCGCGGCGATCGCGGTGACCGTCGCCTTCCTTATGGTCAGCCGGGTGCCGACCTTCTCCTTCAAGAAGATCCGCGTCCATCGCGACTGGGTGCTGCCGACCCTGGTCTTCGTCGGCCTCGGCACCGCGCTCGCGCTGTCCTACCCTTGGGAAGTGCTTGCCTTCGTCATCCTGGCCTATGCCTGCACTATCCCCTTCGGCCCCCTCGGCTGGCATCGGGCGCAGCAGAAGTCGGATCGGCTGGCGGCTGCGGAGCAGGTCGGCGAGGACTGAACAGAAGGGTGTCGAAGGTTTGGCCGCTTTCACTCTTCGGGTGAAGGCGCGGCGATGAGGGCTCGGCCGTCCAGCGGCGAGAAGACCGTGATGCCCTGTTCGCGATCGTCGAAGGCCCCGTCGGGCGAGGCGACGGCGCCACCCAGTGCGACGATGGTGGGGATGATCAGATTTCGCGCCGACCATCCGACCGCGGACAACGTATTCAAGATCGGCGCCGACGGCACATGACCGATTACGACGAAAGCCGATTTGTCGGCGATGAGATCGGCGACGTCGGCGATACTGCCGCTGCCGAAGGCCGCCGTTCCGAAGAAGCAGTCCCATTCGGCGAACTCGGCAAAGCAATCGGTCTTCTCGGTGAAGGCGTCGATATCGATGCCACGGCGTTTCAAGAATTTCCAAAGGCCCAGATGGCGCGCGATGCGGCTGCCCCTGTCGACCCGGCACCAGGTGACGATCGACGTATTTTCGTCGACGACGGCGCGGCAAAGCAGAATGAATTCCAATATTCGCCGATAGTCGGGCCGGCCGTAGCTGATCTGATGGAAAAAATCTGAACGGACGAAATCGGGCATCAGAATGGTATGGCCGTTCAAATAATAGGACTTCTGCGCCCATCGCGCGAAAGTCTCGATATGGATGTCGTCGTCCATGGCCGGGAGCGTGAAGAGGCACCGGCCTTGCGTCAAGGGCGGGTATGTCCCTTCATGGTTGCGGCAATGGGCGGCAATCTCGAGTGCGGACGGGACCATGAAGACCTTCGACAGCGATTTGGCGGAAATGTTGAACGCGTGTTGCGACGGCAGCCCGATCGAACGGGTGATCCTGGGCATGCACGACTTTCAACTTGCGTTCGCCGGTATCAGTCGGCTGCAAGGGACGTTCAAGGTTGTCTTCCGGCTTCGGGGGCACCGCTATTCCTGGACCGGGGGGCCGTGCGACATTCCGGCCTGGAGGCTGCCGGGTCAGGTCCCGATCCGTTTCGAGCGCGTTTCCGCCTTCGTGCTCCGCTTGTGCCTTGCGTCGGGCGATGAGGTCGAATTTCACACGGCCGAAAACGCCTATGAATGCGTCGTCATCGAATTTTTGAGAAATGGCCGCGAGGTCATGGAGATCGCGTGAGTGCCGTTTTGGCGGATGGCGCTCAGCCGCCGAATTCCATGAAACGGATGCGGTTGCCGAAGGGATCGGTGACCTGCATCTCGATGCGGCCGCCCATGTCTTCCAGACCGGGCTTCATGTAGCGGTAGTTCTTCGCCGCCAGTTCGGCCTGGAAGGCGGCGATGCCGGTGACGGCGACGCACATATTGCCGCCCGGCGTGGCATCGCCCGCATGTTCCGAGAGATGCAGCTTCAGGCCACCGCGCGAGACCTGCATATAGAGCGGGAAATCATCGCCGAAGCGATGTTCCCAATCGACCTTGAAGCCCAGGAAATCGAGATAGAATTCACGCGCCTTGGCGACATCGAAGATGCGGACGATGGGGATGGCGGGGCCGAAGCTGACTTCGGCCCCTGAATCTCCCGTACTCATGTCGCCGTGCCGGGGCGCTGGCCTTCGGTATCGGCGCTTCGCGCCGTCACGAGGCCGGCGGGCGCTGTGCCGAGCCCCATGTCCGGCGTCGCAGGTTGGCGCTTGAAACGGCGCACCGTCTCGCGCAGGCGCAGCGGCAGGGCCAGCAGGCAGGGCGTCACCACCAGGGTCAGCACCGTCGCGAAGGCGAGGCCGAAGGCGACGGCGGTCGCGAGCTGGATCCACCATTGGGCCGACGGCGCGCCCAGGGTCACTTCGCGCCCGATGACGTCGATGGTGAGGCCCAGCGCCATGGGCAGGATGCCGACGATGGTGGTGACGGTGGTCAGCAGCACCGGGCGCATGCGCTGGGCGCCGGTGCGCAGGATCGCCTCATAGGGTTCCATGCCGCCGTCGCGGAGTTCCTTGTAGGTGTCGATCAGCACCACGTTGTGGGCGACGACGACGCCCGCCAGCGAGATGACGCCGATGCCGGTCATCACCATCGAGAACAACTGCCCGGTGATCAGCAGCCCGGCGAAGACGCCAATCGTGGACAGCAGCACCGCCGACAGGATGACGAAGGTGGAATAGAAGCTGTTGAACTGGGTGACCAGGATGATGCCCATCAGGAACAGGCCGACGAAGAACGCCTTGCCCAGGAATTCCCCGGCCGCCGCCGTCTCCTCGTCCTGGCCGCGGAAGATGATCTGGACACGGGGATCGAAATCCTGCGTGTCCATCCAGGCCTTGATCTCCCGCACCTTGTCGTCGGGCAGCACGCCGGGCGCGGTATTGGCCTGGAGCGTGATGACGCGCTTGGCGTCCACATGCTTCAGCTTGCCGGTGGTCGGCTCCGCCACGCGCTCGACGAAGCTCGAGATCGGCACCTGGCCGAGGCGCGTCTCCAGCCGCAACTGATCGAAGGCGTCGAGATTGCGCATGCTCTCGGGGAAGCGCACGCGGATGTCGATCTCCTCGTCCGCGTCGTCGGGCCGGTATTCGCCGATCTTCACGCCGTTGGTGACGAGCTGCACGGCATTGCCGACCGAGGTGATGTCGGCGCCGAAGCGCCCGGCCTGGGCCCGGTCGACCCGCAGCACCCAGTCGATGCCGGGCAGGGGACGGCTGTCCTCGAGGTCGATCAGGCCGTCGACGGTCTGCAGATAGGCGCTGATCCGGTCCGCCACCTCGGGCAGGGCGTCGGGATCGCTGGTGGCCAATTCGACCTGCACCGCCTTGCCCACCGGCGGGCCGACGTCGGGCAGGCGGGTTTCGACATGGATGCCGGCGATCCGGCCCGCGCGCTCGCGGATCTCGCCCAGGATCTGGGCCGCCGGACGGCGCTGGGTCCAGTGCAGGAATTCGACGGTGATGTTGCCGATGGTGTCGGGTGCCGCTTCCGCCCCCTTGGGCGGCTCGCCCACGGTGGTGTTGGCGATCTCGATCCCCTCGACGTCGAGGACTTCGCGCTCGACGTCGCGCATCAGGGCGTCGCGCTCGTCGATCGAGAGATTGCCCCTGGCATGGACGAGGACGATGGCGCGGTCGGGCTCCACGTCGGGGAAGAACTGCACGCCCTTGCCCTGCATGCCATAGGCGATCTGCAGGGCGACCAGCACGCCGACGCAGCCGAGCAGGATCATGCCGGGATGGCGCAGCGCGCGTTCCAGGGTTCTTGAATACCAGCCGGTGAAGCCGGGCAGGGTGCGCACGTCGCCCCGTTCGGTGACGGCGATGAAATTCTCGGTCGCTTCGTCGGTCGTGCCGGGCTTGCCGAAGGTGGCACCGAGCACGGGAATGAACATCAGCGCGATCAGGATCGAGCCCATCAGGGTGACGATCAGCGTCATCGGGATATAGGACATGAAGCGCCCGGTGACGCCGGGCCAGAACAGCAGCGGCACGAAGACGATGGCGGTGGTGGTGGTGGTGGTGATCACCGGCCATGCCATCCGCTTCGCCGCCGTGGCATAGGCCTTGCGGCGATCCATGCCCTCGATCATGCGGCGGTCGGCGTATTCGACCACGATCACGCCGCCGTCGACCACCATGCCGACCACCAGGATCATGGAGAACATGACCAGCATGTTCAGGGTGACGCCCATGGACGACAGCAGCACGAGGCCGAGCAGGAAGGAGCCCGGAATGGTCAGCGAGACGAGCCCGGCGGCGCGCAGGCCCAGTGAGCCGACGACGACCACCATGACCAGGAAGACCGCGATCAGCACCGAATTCTCGAGATCGACCAGCATGTTGCGGATCTCTTTCGAGGCGTCCTGGGCATAGTCGATCCGCACCGTGGGCGGCAGTTCGGCGCGGGCGTAGTCGACGATCGCCTTCACCTTCTCGACGGTCGCGATGATGTTGCGCCCGGCGCGCTTCTTGACCTCGATGGTCAGGGACGGCTTGCCGTTCACCCGGGCGAAGGTCTCGGGGTCCTTGAAGGTGCGGCGGATCTCGGTGATGTCGCGCAGCGTGACGACGCCGTCGCCCGAGACCTTGACCGGCAGGGAGAGCACGTCCTCCGCCGTCTCGAACAGCCCCGGCACCTTGACCGAGAAGCGCCCGGACCCGGTGTCCAGCGCGCCGGCGGCGACGAGGCGGTTGTTGACGGCGACGAGGTTCAGCAGATCGGCCTGGCTGATCCGATAGGATTCGAGCTTCAGGGGATCGACCACGATCTCCAGCAATTCGTCGCGCCGTCCGGTGATATCGGCCGACAATACCTCGGGCAGGGCTTCGAAGGCGTCTTCCAGGCGGCGTGCGATGGACAGCAGCGTGCGCTCCGGCACGTCGCCCGAAAGGGAGACCAGGAGGACCGGAAAGAGCGAGATCGAGACCTGGGTGACGATCGGCTCCTCCGTGTCGTCCGGCAGCTTGGGCTTGGCCAGATCGACCTTCTCGCGCACATCCGCCATCGCCTTGTCGGCATCGAAGCCGGCATCGAATTCGAGGAGGACATAGGCATAGCCTTCGCCGGCCTCGGACTTCATCTTCTTGATGCCCTCGATGGCGCGCAGCTCCTTCTCCATGGGCTTGAGCAGCAGGCGCTCGCCGTCCTCGGGCGAGATGCCCTCGTGGATCATGTTGACGTAGACATAGGGGATCTCGACGTCCGGCTGCGCCTCGCGCGGGATCGTCGCATAGGTCGAGATGCCGGCGACGGCCAGCAGGACGAGGAAGCTGAGGATCGTGCGCGGGTAGCGCAGGCACCAGTCGATCAGCGCGGTCACGAGGCGGCATCCTCTTCGCGGCTGACCTCGACCTTCTGGCCGGGCAGGACATAGTCCTGGCCGACGGTGACGACGTCCGCCTTCTCGGGGAGACCGGTCAGCCAGACGCCATCATCGTCGGCGCCGATGATCGCCACCGGGACGAAGGCGATGACGTTTCCGGCGTCGACCGTCTTCAGGCCGATGGTGCCCTTGCTGTCGAGATTGAGGATCGCGGGCGAAATATGGTGGGCGGCGACCGGCGAGGTCGGGATCTCGGCCTCGGTGGTGACGCCGGCGCGAAGCGCGCCGTCCGGATTGTCGACCTCGATCTCGACCCGGAAAGTGCGGGTGTCGGGATCAGCCTTGCTGGCGATGAAGCGGACCTTGCCGGTCACCTTCTGGCCGGTGATCAGGCGGGCGGTGGCGCTGGCGCCTTCGGTGATGTCGGCGATCTCGCGCTCCGCCACCTGGCCCGTTACCAGGATGGTCGAGGTGTCCACGATCAGGGCGCAGCCCTGGGGCCCGCCGCCGGGGCCGGGATTGAGGACCGTTCCGATTTCGGCCGTCGTCTCCTCGACCACGCCGTCGAAGGGGGCCTTGATCTCGGTATTGCTGAGGTCGAGGGTCATGCGCGTCACCTTGGCGCGCGCGGCATCCAGCAGGGCCTGGGCCTCGGCCAGGCGATTGGCGGTGCCATAGCCCGCCCCCTTCAGCTTGGCGGCGGCATTGTATTCGATCTCGCGCTGGCGCAACTCGGCCCTGGCTTCCGTCAGCGCGGCCTCGCGGTCGCGCACCGAAAGACGGCAGATCACGTCGCCTTCGCGCACGGCGGCGCCGCGCTGGACCAGGATCTCGTCGACAGCGCCGGATACCTCCGCCCGCGCCTCGACGCTGCGCAGGGCCTCGGTCCGGCCGCGGAGCGTGACGGTGCCCACATAGGTCTCGGCCTTGGAGGTGCGCACGCGAACCTGGGGCAGGGGCGCTTCCTCGTGGGTCGACGTGTCAGTGGCCTTGGCGCTCTCCTCGCCCTCGGCCCCGCCGAAGACGGCGCCGCTGGCGATCCAGAGCGCCATGGCGGCGGCCATGCCGCCGGCGATGAGATAGGACTTACGCATGTTTCACTCCCGATACGGCAACCGCCTCGTCGTCGGGCGGCACGGCGGATGCCTCGAGCATCCCCCGGTGGCTTTCCAGATAGTCGATGGCGGCGTTCAACTGCACGCGCCCGAAGCCGATGGCGAAGCGCAGATTGGTCATCGCGCTGCTCGGGTCGCATTCGGCGAGGTCGAGGCGGGCGAGGGCGGCGCGATGTTCCTCGATCTGCTGGTCGATATAGGCGGCGATCACGGCGCGGGGCAACAGATGGGCGAAGATGGTCGCGATGGCGAATTCGGATCGAACCTTGTCGGGCTGGATGCCGCGCGACAGTTCGGCGATGAAATGAGCCCGGCCCTTCGGCGTCAGGGAATAGACCTTCTTGTCCGGCCGGCCCTGCTGCTCCTCGGCCCGGCACAGCACGTGGCCTTCCTCGGCCAGTCTGGTCAGGGCCGGATAGATGGAGCCGAAGGAGGCGTCGTAGACACCGCTGAAGGTGCCGTCCTCGAACAGCTTCTTGATTTCATAGCCGCTCGCCTCGCCGAAGGTGAGGAGGCCGGCACAGACGGTCTTGATGTCCATGATCCCGGATATCTATATCGGCTTGATATATGACGGGCCGATATATGCCGGTGGAATGACAGACTGTCAACGGCCGAAGGCCCCCGTGTTGCTTGTCTTATGCGCGGCATGCGATATGCTCATTCCCGATTTGCATATCGGAATTGGGCGACAAAGCCTTATTTCCGGCCAAGACATGAGCAGTCCGATCCGACCAGTCGCCCCAAATTTGATTTGAATATGGGGCGGACGGCGCCTATCGTTTACACGCTTCCTCGAGCAAGGGGTGAGGGCGGCACGGTGCCGTGCCCATGACCATGCGTCGGGGAGCATTCGCTAAAGTTTTGCGTCGCCTGGAACGGTCGACGCGCCTCTCAAGGTCTGATCCAGTGCCGAACAACGTCAAAGCGCGTGTCAAGTGGTTCAACAGCATGAAGGGCTTCGGCTTCGTTGCCCCGCTCGACGGTTCCCCTGACGCTTTTCTTCATGTCTCCGTGCTCAGCTCCGCCGGTTATGGCGATCTGCCCGATGGCGCGGAACTCACCGTTGACATCGGCGAAGGGCCCCGTGGCCCGCAGGTCCAGCGCCTGATCGAGGTGGTCGGTGTCGAACCCGGCTCCGCCCCGCCGCATCGCGCGCCTTTCGGCGACCGCGGTGGTTTCGGCGATCGTGGCGGCTTCGGTGGCCGCGAGCGCGGCGGCTTCGGCGATCGCGACCGTGGTGGTTTCGGCGGCGATCGCGGCGGCTTCCGCGAGCGTTCGTCCTTCGGTGGCGGCGGTGACCGCGGCGGCTTCTCCCAGGCCCCGGTGGCCGAGCCCGCCTCCGACGCGGAGACCGTGAGCGGCACCGTGAAGTGGTTCAAGCCGGAATCCGGCTTCGGCTTCATCGTTGCCGACGACGGCGGCAAGGACGTCTTCATCCACAAGAGCGTGCTGCGCCGCTGCGGCCTGATGGAACTGCAGTCCCAGCAGCGCGTGAAGATGACCGTGCAGACCGCGCAGAAGGGCCGCGAGGCGACCTGGATCGCCACGATCTGACCTTTCGCATCCGACGCTTCAGGGCCGGACGGGCGACCGTCCGGCCCTTTGCGTTTCGGGTCCTGGTTTGCGTTTCAGGTTCTGGAACGATGTCGCCGCAGGCGCAGCAGGCCGGCAACGAGGCCGAGCAGAAGCGCGGGCGCCAGGGCGACGGCGCCGACGAAAGCCGCCGCCGCGCCGTTCCGCAGCGCAAGCGCCGTCGCGGTCTCGGCTTCGAGGCGCTGCCAGTCGGCGTCGCTCTTCGGGGCGGGCAGGGCGATGGGGCCGAACAGAATGTCGATCCCGCCCACCTGGGCCGGCACCAGATAGATCGTCGAATAGGCCGGCAGCACCGATGCCCGCGCCGGCAGCCGCGCCCAGCTCACATGGGGCCCGGCCATGACGACGACGGCGACCGCGAAGGCCAGGCAGAGGGCGAGCAGGATCGGCAGGGGCCGAAGCAGGCGGCGGCGCGTCACGGATTGGCCGCCAGACCGCCCGGTGCCACCAGGTCGCGGCCCGCCAGATCGGCCAGGGTGATGGCACCGTCGTGATCGGCGTCGAGAAAGGCGAAATGGCCGACGGCGGCCGTGTTCACCTCGCGCCCGTCGATGAAGCCATCGCGGTCGGCGTCCAGCCGGCGGAACTGGGCCCGCACCCGGCGGCCCGCGTCCTCGCCCGGCGCGAAACGGGCCTGAAGGCCGACCACTTCGCCGAGCGACAGGCGCGCGTCGCCGTCCGAGTCGGCCTGGGCGAAGAGATTGTCCAGGAAGAGATCGGCTTCGCCGCTTTCGATCCTGCCGTCGGCGTTGCGGTCGACGGCGACGAAGAGGAGCCGCAGCCCGATCGGGACATTGGCGGCCGCTGCACCGCCCGCCGCCGTCCCCTCGGCATGGGCGCCGGGGAAAGGCAGCGCGCTCGACAGCGCGAGGGCCAGCAGGCAGGGGCGAAACCGTCTCATGGTCCGACCATCGGGCCGCCGTTGCGCCCGGTCAAGCCCCGCCCTCAGCGCCCGCGCGGGAGCTGGGCGAAACGCAGCAGCAGATAGAAGGCAAAGCCCGTCGCCACCCCCGGCACCGCGCCGAGGACGAGGGCGATCCAGCCGTGGCGCACACCCGCCGACTGCCGTTCCCGGAGGATCCAGACCGCGAGCACGGCATAGCAGGTCAGGACGTCCAGGGAATAGCCGCTGGAATAGGGATTCACGAAGCCCTGGCCCAGGGCGCCGATGACGTCCGGATTCTCGATCAGCGGCGGTATGCAGATCGCCGCGAAGGCGGCCGCGAAGCCGAGGCCGAGCACGATCAGCAGGGCCCGATAGGCGGAATCGCTCATTTCTCTCCCCTCTCCATTGCCCCATGTTGCCGAAGCCTGCGGGCTTGGGCACAATATGAACAAAAATCACAAACACCCATAACGATAAGAACGCCCGAAGTGGCGCCAAGGGGAGGTCGGAATGTTCGATTACGTGATCGTCGGCGCGGGGTCGGCGGGCTGTGTGCTGGCCCATCGCCTGTCCGCGGATCCCACCGTGAAGGTGGCGCTGCTCGAAGCCGGCGGGCGGGACTGGAACCCCCTGATCCACATGCCGACGGGCATGCGCGCCCTGGTCGGCGGCAAGGCGGTCAATTGGCATTTCGAGACCGAACCGCAGGACCATCTCGATAGGCGTCGTCTGTTCTGGCCGCGCGGAAGGGTGCTGGGCGGCTCCTCCGCCATCAACGGCATGGTCTATATCCGGGGACACCGCTCCGATTACGATACCTGGGCCCAGTCCGGCTGCCGGGGCTGGTCGTGGGACGAGGTGCTGCCCTATTTCATGCGCTCCGAACACAACGAGCGCGGCGCCGGTGCCGTCCATGGTCAGGGCGGTCCCCTGAACGTGCAGGATTTCGCCGAGCCCAATCCCCTGGTGGACGTCTTCCTTCGCGCGGGGGAGGAGGCGGGCCTGCCGCGCACGGCCGATTTCAACGATGGTGAGCATCTGTTCGGCGTCGGCACCTATCAGCGCACCTGCAAGGACAATCGGCGCTGGTCGACGGCGCGCGCCTTCCTCGGCGCCTCCGAGGGCCGGCGCAATCTGACCGTCATCACCAGGGCACAGGCGACGCGGATCCTGTTCGATGGCCACCGCGCCAAGGGGGTGGAGATCGCGCGCGGGCGAAAGCGCGAAGTGATTTCCGCCGCCCGCGAAGTGATCCTGGCGGGCGGTGCCGTGAACACGCCTCAACTCCTGCTGCTTTCGGGCGTCGGGCCGGGCGACGCGTTGCGCCATCACGGCATTCCGGTGGTGCTGGACCTGCCGGGTGTCGGCCAGAACCTGCAGGATCATCTGGGCATCGGGCTCTATTACGACTGTCCGGCCGGCGTCTCCTACGACGAATTGCTCACCCCCTGGGGCCAGCTCTCGACGCTCGCCAAATATGCCTTAACCCGAAGGGGCGCGGGGGCCAGCCACGGTTTCGAATCCGGGGTCTATGCCTCGTCCCGCCCGGGGCTGGAGGCGCCGGATCTTCAGGGCTTCTTCCTGTCCAGCCTCGCCATCGACCATGGCCGCCAGCATCTCGGCGGCAAGGGCTCGCAGCTTGATTTCTATCCGGTGCGCCCGGCATCGCGCGGTTACATCGGCCTGAAGTCCGACGATCCCCTGGCCCATCCCCTGATCCAGCCGCGTTACCTCGAGGCGCCCGAGGATCTGGAGGTGATGGTCGAAAGCATCCTGATCGGCCGCGAGATTTTCGCCGCCCGCGCCTTCGACGGCTATCGCGGCAAGGAAGTGCGCCCCGGCCCCGACTGCTCCAGCCGGGAGGCGATCCGCCGCTACATCCGCGCCAAGGCGGAAACCGCCTACCACCCGGTGGGCACGGCGCGCATGGGCACCGACCCAATGGCCGTCGTCTCGCCAGAACTGGCGGTCCATGGACTGGAGGGCCTGCGCGTGGTCGATGCCTCGATCATGCCCAATGTGATCTCGGGCAACACCAATGCCCCGGTGATCATGATCGCCGAGAAGGCATCGGACATGATCCTCGGCCGCGCCGCGCCGGTAATGGCGGCGGCGGCCTGACAGCCCATCCCCCCACGCGCGTCATCCCCCACACGAGTCATCCCCCACACGCGTCATCCCCCACGCGCGTCATCCTCCACGCGCGTCATCCCCCACACGCGTCATCCCGGCGAAGGCCGGGATCTCGTGACGAGAAGGCGCCCTTACATCGAAAGATCCCGGCCTTCGCCGGGATGACGCAGAAGTGAGGACGCTGAAGTGAGGACGCTGAAGTGAGGACGCTGAAGTGAGGACGCTGAATTGATGACGCGGAAGTGAGGAGGCGTTTACGCCCCCTCGGCGTCGCGCAGGCGGCGGTAGAAGGTGCTCAGCGCCTCGGTCACCGGGCCGGGGCGGCCGTTGCCGATGGGGCGGCCGTCCAGCATGGTGGCGGGGGTGATGCCGCCGAAGGTGCCGGTGACGAAGGCTTCGTCGGCATTGGCGACGTCGGACAGCGCGAAGTTCCGCGTCTCGATGCGCAGGTTGTTCTTCTGCGCCAGTTCGATCACATGGGCGCGGGTGATGCCGTTGAAGCAATAGTCGCCGGTCGAGGTCAGCACGCGCCCACCCTTGACCATGAAGAAATTGGTCGCGTTGCACGACGAGACGAAACCATGGGGGTCCAGCATCAGGGCTTCGTCGGCCCCCGCCTTGATGGCGTGATTGAGCGCGATGATCAGATTGAGGCGCGAATGGCTGTTCAGGCGCATGTCGAACATGTCGGCCGGCGAACAGCGGATCGGCACCGACGCGAGATGCAGACCGCGCTCGAACAGCGCCGCCGAGGGTTCCTTCCATTCGGCGACGATGACCAGGGTCGCGGGGCCGACGGTCATGCGCGGGTCCTGGTTCGGTGTCTTCTTCAGGCCGCGTGTGACCATCAGGCGGATATGGACGCCGTCGGCCATGTTGTTGGCGACCACGGTCTCGTAGAGCGCCGCCGCCAGTTCGATCCGGCTGCGCCCGATGTCGAGCCCGATCGCCCGGGCGCCGGCGAAGAGACGGTCGAGGTGGCGGTCCATGAAGGCGATCCGGCCCCGGATCAGGCGAAAGCCCTCCCAGACGCCGTCGCCCAGCACGAAGCCCGCGTCGAAGACCGAGACCTTGGCCTCGGCGCGCGGCACCAGGGCGCCGTTCAGATAGATCAGCACGCTCTCGTTGCGGGGATCGTCGGCGTAGGACTGGCTGCCGATGGACATGTCAGGCTGCTCCGGTCAGGCGATGGGCGCGCAGGCGCTCGTAATGGGGGCGGGCGGTCTCGATCAGGGCCTCGAAGCCGGGCGGCGGCGGCTTGGCCGGCCCGGGCGGGCTGAAGCCGGTCGTGGCCTCGACGGCACCATACCAATGATCGGCCCAGATCCCGTCCGTGTCGCGCCGGCCCTTCGGCCAGGACAGCATGGCGGGATCGAAGGGAATGCCGACGGCGGCGCAGAGCGCGCGGAGCATGGCTTCGGGAGCGGCCTGGACGTCGCGCCCTTCGATCACCGGGGGCGCATGGCCGAGGCGGTCGGCGGCGCGCTCGAAGATCTCCGCCTGTTCGACGATGCCGATGTCGGCCAGCGTCACCGTCTCCCGCTTCTCGAGATAGGAGGCGATCACTTCCACCGGATCGCGGATCAGGAAGCAATGGTTCAGGCGGTCGAGGACGCCACGGTCCACCTGCGGCAGCAGATGATGGCTCATGTGCTTCTGGTAGTGGATCGCGCCCCTGGCGATCGGGCCCGCGGTCAGGCCCGCCATCACCGATCGCCAGTCGCAGTCCATGGCGGCGACGATCGTCTCGCGGCCCGGATGATCGGCGCCGGTCGCGGCCAGATAGAAGCCGTAGAGAGGCTCGTCCACGACCGTGGTGTCGGTCCGGTTCTCGAAGGCGCGCATCATGGCGGTCGAGATGTTGCGCGGGCCCGACCACATGGCGAGGCGCAGCACCGCCTCGGTCATGACAGGGGGGCCGTCATGGCGCGAATTGTTCCATGAGGATGCGTTCGCCGAGGGCGCCGCCCGGATCGAACAGCAGCTTCAGGGTGATCTCGCGGTCTTCCTCGATCTCGACCTCGGCGACGTCGCGCACCTCGGCATTGTCGGCGACGGCGGAGACGGGGCGCTTGTCGCCGCCCTGGGCCTCGACCCGCACCACCGCCTCGTGGTGCAGCAGGGCGCCGCGCCAGCGCCGGGGCCGGAAGGCGGAGATCGGGGTCAGCGCCAGCACGCCCGCGTTCAAGGGCAGGATCGGGCCATGGGCCGAGAGATTATAGGCCGTGCTGCCCGCCGGTGTCGCCAGCAGCAGCCCGTCGCAGGTCAGCGAATCGAGACGCATGCGGTTGTCGACGAAGATGCGCAGCTTGGCCGCCTGATGGGTCTCGCGGAACAGGGAGACTTCGTTGATGGCCAGCGCCTCGTGGATGCGGCCGCTGCGGGTACGCGCCTTCATGCGCAGCGGATGCAGGCTCGAACTCTCCGCGACCGACAGGCGCAACAGCAGATCGTCCTCGGCATAGGGGTTCATCAGGAAGCCGAGGGTGCCCTGGTTCATGCCGTAGATCGGCAGGTGCCCCTTGCCCAGATCTTCCTCCATGACCCTGTGCAGGGTCGAGAGCATGAGCCCGTCGCCGCCCAGCGCCACGATGACGTCGGCATTGGCGCCGGCCTCGCCATAACGGTGGCGCAGGCGCTGCAGGGCGGCCTGGGCTTCCAGCGTGTCGGAAGCGACGAAGGTGATACGGTCGCGGGCCATGATGATCGGATCGGGCGGGATGGACTCAGCCGCCGGTGGTGCTCATGTGACGGGCGAGGGCCGGCGGCGCGCCCAAGCGGTCGATGACGAAGTCGTGGCCCCTGGGCTTCCGGGCGATGGCGGCATCGATGGCCTTCGCCAATGCCGCATCGTTTGCCCCGCTGCGCAGGACCGCGCGAAGATCGGCAGAGTCTTCCTGTCCGAGGCACATGTAAAGAGTGCCGGTGCAGGTCAGGCGAACGCGATTGCAGGATTCACAGAAGTTGTGGGTCAGCGGCGTGATGAAACCGACGCGCCGGCCCGTTTCCGCGACATGGACGTAGCGCGCCGGCCCGCCCGTGCGATGGCCGGAGGGGGCGACGGTCCAGCGCGTGGCGATGCGCCGCTCGACCTCGGTCAGGGGCAGGTAATGTTCCGTCCGGTCGCCGTCGATGTCGCCCATGGGCATGGTCTCGATGAAGGTGATGTCCATGCCTTCGCCATGGGCCCATTCGATCAGGCGGGGGATCTCGTCCTCGTTGACGCCGCGCAGGGCGACCGTGTTGATCTTCACCGCGATGCCGGCGGCCTGCGCCGCGCGGATGCCGTCCAGCACCGGCGCCAGTTCGCCCCGCCGCGTGACGGCGCGGAAACGGTCGGGATCGAGGGTATCGAGGGAGACGTTGACGCGCCTGACGCCGGCCGATGCCAGATCATCGGCGAAGCGCGCCAACTGGCTGCCGTTGGTGGTGAGCGTCAATTCGTCCAGGTCGCCGGTCCGCAGGTGGCGGCCGAGGTTCCGCACCAGACCCATCACGCCCCGGCGCAGCAGGGGCTCGCCCCCGGTCAGGCGCAGGCGCCGCACGCCGCGCGCGACGAAGGCGGAACACAGGCGGTCCAATTCCTCCAGCGTCAGCAGGTCGGACTTCGGCAGGAAGGTCATCGCCTCCGCCATGCAGTATTGGCAGCGGAAGTCGCAGCGATCGGTGACCGAGACGCGCAGATAGGTGATCCGCCGCGCGAAGGGATCGATCAATGGGGCCGAAGCGGCGCGAGGGGCCTGGTTCACGGTGCCGTCCATGGCCTCTATATGGCATGGAACGCCGCCGCCCGCCATCGCCGGCCGCCTCATGCCAGATCCGCCCCTTGCTTGACCTTTGCCCGGCGATGCCCCAACCATCGCGCCAAAGGGGAGGGACGATGACCGCACGGCACATATTGGCGATCGACCAGGGCACGACGTCGACGCGCGCGATCCTGTTCACCGAAGCGGGCGTGCCCGCCTTCGAGGCGCGGCGCGAACTCCGCCAGATCTATCCGGCCGAAGGCTGGGTGGAACATGATGGGGACGAGATCTGGCAGGCCGTCCTCGCCACCGTGCGCGAGGTTCTGGCGGAAGCCGGGCTCTCGGCCCGCGACGTCGCCGCCATCGGCATCACCAATCAGCGCGAAACCACGTTGGTCTGGGACCGCAAGACCGGCCAGCCGCTCTACAAAGCCATCGTCTGGCAGGACCGGCGCACCGCCGAGACCTGCGCCGCGCTTCGCGCCAAGGGGGCGGAGGCCCTGGTCGCCGAACGCACCGGTCTCGTCGTCGATCCCTATTTCTCCGGGACCAAGCTCGCCTGGATCCTGAACCATGTGCCCGAGGGCAGGCGCATGGCGGCGCGGGGCGAGATCGCCTTCGGCACCATCGACAGTTTCCTGATCTGGCGCCTGACCGGCGGCCGGGCTCATGTCACCGACGTCACCAATGCCGCCCGCACCATGCTGTTCGACATCAACCGCCAGTGCTGGGATCCGGACCTGCTCGACCTTCTCGGCGTGCCCGCCAACGTGTTGCCGGAGGTGCTCGATTCGGCGGGCGACTTCGGCCGGACCGAGGCGGATCTGTTCGGTGCCTCGATCCCGATCTGGGGTGTCGCGGGCGATCAGCAGGCGGCGGCGGCCGGCCAGGCGTGTCTATCGCCCGGCGACATCAAGGCGACCTATGGCACCGGCTGCTTCGTCCTGATCAATACCGGCGAAGGCGTGATCCCGTCGCGTCACCGCCTGCTGTCGACCATCGCGCTGCGCCATGGCGGGCGTTCCACCTATGCCCTCGAAGGTTCGATCTTCGTCGCCGGCGCCGCCATCCAATGGCTGCGCGACGGGCTGAGGCTGTTCAAGGGCGCCGCCGAGACCGAGGCTCTGGCACGGAGCGCCAGGCCCAATTCCAGCGTCTACATGGTGCCCGCCTTCACCGGTCTCGGCGCGCCCCATTGGGATGCCGGGGCCAGGGGCGCGATTCTGGGCCTGACGCGGGATACCGGCATCGCCGAGATCGTGCGCGCCGCCCTCGAATCCGTCGCCTTCCAGACCCACGATCTGATCGAGGCGATCGGCAAGGACATGGCGGCGGAAGGCCGCGCCGGACCGAATGCGCTCCGCGTCGACGGCGGCATGGTGGTGAACGACTGGGCCATGCAGTTCCTGGCCGACATGCTGGGCATCCCCGTGGAACGGCCGGCGGTGACCGAGACGACGGCCCTGGGCGCCGCCTTTCTCGCCGGGCTCGGCGCCGGGATCTACGGCTCGACCGATGCCATCGCCCGCGCCTGGCGCCTCGAACGGCGTTTCGAGCCGCGCCTCGGCGCCGATGAGCGGGGCGCCCGTCTCGAAGGCTGGCGCCGGGCGGTGGGGCGCGTCCTGACGGCGGATTGACCTGTTGTTGCGGCGCACATTACCATCCGCCGACCGTGCGGGGGATATCATGAACAGATCGACATGCGCGCTGGCGGTGGCTGCCGGCCTCGCGCTCAGCCTTCAGGCCGGTGCCGCAAGGGCGGAATACCGCTCGCCCAGCGACCTTCGGGACACGTTCACGATCGTCCTCGAGAACGACAAGTTCAACAAATCGGACAAATGGTACACCAGCGGCGGCAAGCTGACCCTGTCGAAGCCGATCCCGGCGGAACGCTTCATCCTCAGCCCGCTGATCGACGCCAATCTGTGGGTCTTCGACGATCGCGGACGCAGCCGCTGGGAACTCTCCATCGGCCAGAACATCTACGAGCCGGAGGACGAGCAGCTCAACCCGCCCGATCCCCTGGACCGGCCCTATGCCGGCTGGCTCTACCTCTCCGCCGCCGCGGTGGCCGAGAACCGGCACCAGCAGAACATCCTCGAAGTACAGTTCGGCGTCGTCGGGCCCTGGTCGCTGGCCAAGGAATTCCAGGACCTGACCCACGAGATCATCGGTTCCGACGAATCCAAGGGCTGGGGCCATCAGCTCTCGAACGAGCCGGGCCTCGTCGTCGGCGTCTCGCGGCGCTGGCGCTCGTCGCCCGCGACCTTCCTCGGCAATGTCGCCTTCGATGTCGTGCCCCATGTCGGCGCCGCCGTCGGCAACGTCCAGACCTATGCCGAAGCGGGCGCCATGGTGCGTCTCGGCTCGAAGCGGGCCCTCGCCAGCGATTTCGGCGTGCCGCGCATCCGTCCGGCCGGGGGCGCGGCGGCGCCCGCCATGGGCCGCAGCTTCGGCTGGTACGTCTTCGCCGAGGCGGACGGCTGGGCGGTGGCGCGGGACATCTTCCTCGACGGCAATACGTTCGACGACTCGCCCAGCGTCGACAAGCGGACCCTGGTCGGCGAATGGAGCGTGGGCTTCGTCGCCCATGTGCCGGGCGGGCGCCTGACGGCGGCCTATGTCAAACGGACGAAGGAATTCTCGGACCAGCCCGAAGCCTTCGAGTTCGGCAGCGCTTCCGTCACCTTCAATTTCTGAGGATCAGCCGATGGCCGCGGCGGCCCCGGATCCCGTCGCCGCGCTGGTCCGGGCGCGCAGGGCGTCCGGCTCGCGTCCCGGCGCGCGCGACGACGGCTGTCGTCTCGCCCTCTGCATCGAGGGCGGGGGCATGCGCGGCGTGGTCGCCGGCGGCATGGTCTCGGCGCTGGAGGCGCTGGGCCTCGTCGACTGCATCGACGTGGTCTACGGCACCTCGGCCGGGGCCTGCGCCGGCGCCTATATGCTGGCGGGGCAGGCGCTGCAGGGCACCTCGATCTTCTACGAGGACATCAACAATCCGACCTTCCTGCGCATCGGGCGGGTGCTGATCCGCCGCCCGATCATGCGCGTCGACTATCTGATCGACCATGTCATGCGGCGGTCCCGCCCGCTGGATACGGCGGCGGTGCTGGCCTCTCCCATCCCGCTCGTCATGATGACGACCGACGTCGAGACCGGGAAAGCCCATGCGCTCCGCGATTTTCCGGACGGCGATTCGGTGCTCGAGGGCCTGCGCGCGACGACCCGCTTGCCGCTGGTCGCCGGCATGCCCGTCACCTGGCGCGACGGCCGGCAATTGGTCGACGGCGCCCTGACCGAACCCATCGCCGTCGAGACGGCGGCGGTGGAAGGGGCCACCCATATCCTGGTCCTGACCACGCGCCACGACATCGGCACGGTCGATGGCGGCAAGGTCCGGCCATGGTTCGCGCGGATGCTGGCGCGCCATGTCTCGCCCGCCGTGGCGGACGCCTATCGGGCCCGGGCGGCGATCTATGCAAGGTTGTCGGTGATCCTGGCATCGGACCATGTGCCGGTCGCGGGCGCCCCCTATCTGACGGTGGTCTCGCCGACCGGGCGCTGGCGCAAGGTCTCCAAGATCGAGAAACGCTCGGGCAAGCTGGTGCGGGGCGCCGACGCCGGCTGGGCCGCGGTCATGCGATGGGCGGGGGAAGAACCATCCCCCTATCCCGATACCCCGAGCCGACGGCTTCGAAAGCGCGGACGGCCGCGCCGCTTTCGCGTCATTCGCCGGCTGCGCGGTCTTGAACGGCGCGAATGAGCTGTGCGACACAGGGTGAAGTCGCGGCGAACGGGGGACGAGAGCGCGTGATGAACGACAGGGTCCGGCGTCGTCGTGTGGTTTTCGTCAGCGGTTTCGATCCGCGCGGTGCCCGGCACTATCACCAGCTCTGGCGGGACGAGGCAGCCAAGGCGGCTGCCAGCCACGGCCCCGACGTGACCTTCACGCTCGGCAACAGGCGCAAGCACGGCGACATCGTGGTCGAATGGCCGGTGACCGGCAATCTGCCCTTCAAGGGTGCGGCGGCCGAGGTCGAGACCCGTTTCGACTTCCTGCGCTGGGACGATGTCGCGCGCGAACTCTGGCCCAAGGCGGCCTGGCCCTTCATCCGGGATACGCTGCGCACCATCATGCGCGGCATCGGTATCGGCTATTTCGCCCGGCTCTATCGGGTGCGCCGGCTCTATCTGCTGACGCTGTTCCAGCCGGTCGCGGTGATTTTCGGGATCTTCGCCGGGCTCTACCTGGCGGCCGCCGTGCCGGCGGTGATCGGTTTCGCCCTCTCGGGCCTGTCCTGGACCTGGGGCCTGCTGGCCGGGCTGCTCGGCTTTGCCGGGCTGCCGATCATGCTGCGCCGGCTGGAAAAGGGTTCGGTGCTGTGGCGCGGCCAGCTCAACAATTTCTACACCCACCTGATCTATGACGAATCGCCGCTGATGCAGGCGCGCATGGACGAGATGGCGGAGGCCATCGCCGATCTGGCGGCGGAAGGCGGGGTGGACGAATTCCTGGTGATCGGCCACAGCGTCGGCACCACCGTGGCGATTTCGGCCTTCGGTCGCGCCTTGCTGCGCCGGCGCGACGCCTTCGACGGCATCCCCGAGATCGGCTTCGTCACCCTCGGCTCCATGGCGCCGCTGCTGGCGATCGAGCCCAAGGCCGACTGGTTCCGCCGCGAACTGGCGGCGATCGCCCTTGATCCCGCCGTCACCTGGGTCGATTCCGGCGCCAATTACGACGTCGTCTGTTTCGCCCGCGTCGATCCCCTGGGCATCGCGGGCATCGAACGGCCGGACGGCGCGCGCAACAGCCCGGTCCTGGTCACCCCGCGTTTCCACGTCCTCTACGACAAGGCCGAATATGAAGCCCTGTGCCGCGATCCGGCGCAGATGCACACCCAATATCTGATGGCGACGCCCAAGGCCGGGCGCTGCGACTTCATGGCGCTGGCCGCCGGGCCCCTGTCGCTGAAAGATCGCTTTCCGGAAGCCAAGGGCCCCTGGGCCCCGGCGCCGCGCAAGCAGGGGAAGTGACATGACCGGCTTCAGACCGCCGAAACCCGAGCCCAAACCCGGCGGCCTGCCCTTCTGGAAGGTGCTGCCGACCTGGTTGCGCGACGGTCTCGCGGTCCTGTCCGACAAGGCCTATCGCATGAAGATGGGGCAGTTCCGCTTTCCGACGCGGCGCTTCTTCATGCTGAACGATCCCCCGCTGATCCGTCAGGTGCTGGTCGAACGGGCCCAGGATTTCCCGAAGAGCGACATCCTGGGCTTCATGCTGAAGCGTCTGATGGGCGATTCCATCTTCACCTCCAACGGGGCCACCTGGCGGCGCCAGCGCGCCATGCTGAACCCCGCCTTCGAGGCAACGCGGGTGCGCCTGGTGTTCGACCAGATGCGCTTCGCCACCGAGCGCATGATCGAGCGCCTGGACACGATCGCCGACGGTTCGCCCCAGGACATCGACATCGAGACGACCCACGTCACCGCCGACATCATCCTGCGCACGATCTTTTCCGAAACCCTGGACCGCGAGCGGGCGGAGCGCGTCTTCACCGCCTTCAACCGCTTCCAGGAGATCGCCTATGGCCTCGGCATGTGGCGGGTGTTCCGGGTGCCGACCTTCCTCTTCGTCGCCCGCAACCGCGAGGCGGAGCGCATGGCGCGCGAGATCAAGGGCCTGCTGGCGCCCATGATCCAGCACCGCCTGGATCGCATCGCCGCCGGCGAAACCCCGCCGGAACGCGACTTCCTGGCCGCCATGATCGAGGCCCGCGATCCCGAGAGCGACGAACCCTTCGGCTTCTCCGAACTCTACGAACAGGTCGCCATGCTGTTCCTCGCGGGGCACGAGACCTCGGCCTCGGCGCTCGGCTGGACCCTGTTCCTGATCGCCTCCCAGCCTGAGGTGCAGACCCGCCTCCATGAAGAGGTGACCACCGTTCTCGGCGAGCGGGAGCCGGCCTTCGGCGATCTGCGCGGGCTGTCCTACCTGCGTGACGTGTTCCGCGAGTCGCTGCGCCTCTATCCGCCGGTCGCCTTCTTCGCGCGGGCGACGGCCGGGCAGGAATGCATGCGCGGCAAGGACATGAAGCCCGGCTCCATCGTCTTCGTCTCGCCCTGGATGCTGCATCGGAACATCGACGCCTGGGAGCACCCGGACGAATTCGACGCCGACCGTTTCCAGACCGAGAAGGGGGCGGAAGCGGCCCGCAACGCCTATCTGCCGTTCAGCATGGGGCCCCGCGTCTGCCTGGGCGCCGCCTTCGCCCAGCAGGAGGCGGCGCTGATCCTGGCCAGCCTGATCCGCCGCTACCGCTTCGAGCCGGTCGCCGGGCGGGAGCCGAAGCCCGTGGCGCGCCTGACCCTTCGGGCCGAGAACGGCATCTGGCTGCGCATCCATCGCCGCGAGGCGGCGTGATCGGCCTCCTGCTCTGGCTCGGCGCCGCCTGGGCCCTGGGGGCGGGGCTGGTCACCCTCTGGTCCGCCAATCTGATGCGTCGCCGCGTGCCCCCGCTCGCCGAGGTGCCGGCGGCCGACGTCTTGGTGATCATCCCGGCGACCGGGCCGCTGCCGCGCCTCGAGGCCCTGGTGGCGGCACTGGACGGTCAGCGGCCGCGCCCCGCCCGCGTGGTCTTTTCCGTCGAATCCGAGGCCGATCCCGCCCATGCCCGGATCGCCGGCCTGATCGCCGCGCGGCCGGCTTCGGCGGTCCCCCTGTCGCTGGTCGTGGCGGGGGAGGCGGAAACCTCGTCCCAGAAATGCCGGAATCAGGCGGCGGCGCTGCGTGCCCACGGCGATGCGCCCTTCATCGTCTTCGCCGATGCCGACATATTGCCGCCGCCCGACTGGCTGGCCCATCTGCTGCGCCCCCTGGCGCGCAATGCCGCGGACATCGTCACCGGTTATCGCTGGCCGCTGCCGCTGGACCATCGCGCGGGCACCGTCTTCGGCGCCTGGATCGACCGGGCGGTGGCGGGCCTGCCCAAGCCGAACCGGGGCTGGCTCACCTGGGGCGGTTCCATCGCCCTCTCCGCCAAGGTGGTGGAACGTCTCGATCTCGCCGAGATGTTCGAACGGACATTGTCCGACGACCTGGCCCTGGCGGGGGCGGCACGGGCGGCGGGCTTGCGCATCATCTTCCGGGGCGCCGTGCTGGTGCCGACGCCGTTCCATCATTCGCTCGCCTCGCTGCTCGGATTCGGGCGGCGGCAGTATCAGATGTTCCGGATCTATCAACCCTGGCTCTGGGCCTGGGCGGGGGCGACGGTCGCGCTGAATTTCGTCGGCAGTCTGGCGCTCGTCGCCCTTGCGCTCGGTGGCGGCGCGGGGTTGGCGGCCTGGGCGGCCGGCGCGACGCTCGCGCTGCTGGCGGATCGGGAGCGCCGCATCCTGGCACGTCGGGCCGGCATCGAGGCGCGCGGCGTGCCGGCGGCGGAGGGGCTGCTGCGCCTGATGCCCCTGGTTCTGCCGCTGGTCCACGGCCTGCATCTGGCCGCCGTCGTCCTCAGCGTCGAGCGGGGCCGGGTGGTCTGGGGCCATTGCACCTATCGCATGACGGGGCGGCGTGTAACGTCCATCGAAAGACAGCCGTGGTCGTCTAAGGTTCCCTGACCCACCAAGGGGAGGATTCGACGATGGCGGAATATACGCTCTATTGCTTCGCTCAATCCGGCAATGCCTACAAGCCGGCACTCTTTCTCGAACTGGCCGGCGCCGCGTGGGAACCCCGGTTCGTCGACTTCTTCAACGGCGAAGGCCGCACCCCCGCCTTCCTCGAGAAGAACGAGATGGGCGAGGTGCCGGTGCTGGAGCACGGTCCCGTCCGGCTCACCCAGTCGGGTGTCATCCTCGACTATCTGGTCGAGAAACTCGGGCGCTTCGGCTGGGCCGACGATGCCGAACGGCGCGAGATCCTGCGCTGGATCCTGTTCGACAATCACAAGTTCACCAGCTATATCGCGACCTACCGCTTCCTCCTGAACTTCATGCCCAAGCCGCCGGCGCCGGAAGTGCTGGATTTCCTGAAAGGCCGCGTGCGCGCCGCCTGCAAGGTCTTGGCGGCGCATCTCGAAAACCGGGATTTCGTGGTCGGCGCGGCCCCGACCATCGCCGACCTCTCGCTCGCCGGCTACGTCTTCTTCGAGGCGGAATACGGCATCGAATGGGCCAGGGACTTCCCCTCGATCCACGCCTGGGCGGAACGCATCAAGGCCCTTCCGGGCTGGAAGCATCCCTATGACCTGATGCCCGGCCATCCGCTGCCGGGGCGGGCTTGAGGATACGTCGTCCCGGCCTTTCGCCGGGATGACGGACCTCGGGCTTCACTCCAGCGGGCCGACGGAGTCCTCGACGGCGTCGATGATGGCGCCGGACTTGGCCAGGGTGACGATCGCCGCCATCTCGTTGTGATACCAGCGGTCGCCGTCGAGCGCCGGCAGAATCTCGGCGCGAATGGCATCGAGGGCGGCCTGGGTGCCGGTGCCGAGGGGGTGGTCCTTGGCGAGGTCGGCGACGAGGGAGAGCGCCTGAGCCGCCATCAGGGCTTCGGTGGCGACGATCACTTCCGTGTTCTCGACGATGGTGCGGGCCTTTCGCGCGCACCAGGTGGAATTGGAGACGTGATCTTCGGCGTTGCTCTTGCCCGGGATCGAATCGACGCTGCCGGGCGTCGCCAGGTGCCGGTTCTCCATGACCAGGGCCGACATCGAACATTGCACGGTGGCGAAGCCGGTGTTGAGGCCGCGCTGGCCCGCCAGCAGGTTGCGCGGCAGGCCGTAGGACATGGTGGGATCGACCAGCCGCGCCAGGCGCCGTTCCGAGATCGAGCCGAGATCGGCCATCGAAATGCCGAGAAGATCCATGGCCTGGGCGACATAGGCGCCATGGAAATGGCCGCCGGAAATCACCGTGTAACCGCCGTCATCCAGGGCGAACATCAGGGGATTGTCGGTCGCCGAATTGATCTCGGTCGTCACGATCCCCTCGACATAGTCGAGGGCCTGGGCCACCGGCCCGTGGACCTGCGGCGCGCAGCGCAGGGAATAGACGTCCTGCACCCGGGGCGGCGCCTTCGTGCCCGGGGCGCGCGTCTCGTCCGGAAAGACGACGTCGCGGGCCGCCGGACAGCAGCGCGCGGAATCGCCGATGAGACGCATGACATTGCGCGCCACCTTGGCCTGGCCGGCATGGGGCCGCGCGGCATGGACGCGGGGATCGAAGGCCGCCTTCTCGCCGCGCAGCGCCTCGAGGCTGAGGGCGAGCGAAATATCGGCGAGCTTGGCGATGCGGCGCGCATCATGGGTGGCGAGCACGGCGAGCGCGAGCGAGACGGTGGAGCCGTTGATCAGGGCCGAGGCATCCTTGGCGCCCAGCTCGAAATCGGGCGCGAAACCCGCCTTCGCCAGCGCCGTCCGGGCCGGCATGCGCTTGCCTTTGTAGATCGCTTCCGCCTGGGGCAGGCCGGCCACCGTCGCCGCCAGATAGGCGAGCGGCGCCAGGTCGCCGGAGGCACCGACCGATCCCTTCGCCGGGATCACCGGGTGGACGCCGGCATTCAGGAGCGCGATCAGGCGCTCCACCACCTCGACCTGCGGCCCCGAATAGTTGGAGGCGAAGGCATTGGCCCGAAGCAGCATGGTGGCGCGGGTCACGTCCTCGGCGAAGGGCTCGCCCACGCCGGTGGCATGGGCCAGGATCGATTTCACCTGATAGGCCGCCATGTCGGCCATGGGCACGCGGATTTCCTTGAACAGGCCGACGCCGGTGTTGAAGGCGTACATCAAGGGCGCGTCGTCATGCATCCAATTGGCTTCGATGAAGGCGCGGGCGCCGGCGATCGCGGCCCGGGCGTCGGGATGCAGGGTGGCCTTGTCGAAACAGCCGTCGGTGCCGGGGCGCGCGACTTTCACCACGCCGCCGATATCCAGTCGGCGGCCGTCGATTTCTACGGTCATGGGGAGGGGGTCCTGGTAGGCGGTGTTCAGGCGGCCGGGCGTTCCTCGTTGGGGCGGGTCAGCCGACCGGCATCGAAGTGGCGGATGAAATCAAGAAGGACGCGCATGGACACGTCGGCGTCCGCCACGGTGATCGCTTCGGCCGGATTGTGGCTGATGCCCTTTTCGCACCGGACGAAGATCATGCCCACGGGGCACAGGCGGGAGAAAGCCATAGCATCGTGGCCGGCGCCGGAAGGCAACTGCCGGACTTCGACGCCCGCCCGGGCGATGGATTTGCCGATCGCCTCGATCAGGGCGGGATCGCAGCGGCAGGCCGCCGCCTCGTGGGTCTGGGTGATGGAAATGTCGACGCCGCGCGCTTCCGCGATCTCGCCGATGCGGCGGTCGATGTCGGCGACGGCGCGGCGCCGCGCGGCATCGGAAGGCGAACGCACGTCCATGGTGAAGCGCACCAGGCCGGGGATGACGTTGACGGCGCCCGGCAGCACGTCGACACGGCCGACGGTCGCCACCAGATCGGGTTCGGCGCCACCCCGCGCCTCGACCGCCAGCATCATCTCGGCGGCGGCGGCGAGCGCGTCGCGGCGCAGGTGCATGGGCACAGTGCCGGCGTGATTGGCGGTGCCCCGCACCTCGACAGACAGGCGGCTGGCGCCATTGATCGCGGTGACCGCGCCGACCGGCAGGCCGGCGTCCTCGAGCACGGGGCCCTGTTCGATGTGGAGTTCGACGAAGGCGAGCACCTGTTCGCGGCGGCGCGCCACCTCGGCGACACGGTCGGGATTGCAGCCGAAGGCGGTCAGCGCCTGGCGGAGCGTGGTGCCCTCCTTGTCGCGCAAGGACAGCGTGGTCTGGTCGAAGGTGCCGGCGACGGCGCGCGAACCCGACAGGGTCACGGGAAAGCGAACGCCTTCCTCGTCGCCGAAGGCCACCAGTTCGATCGCATAGGGGAAACGTTCCCCGTTGCGGTTCAATTCCTCGATACAGCCGAGTGCGGCGAGAACGCCCATGTTGCCGTCGTATTTGCCGGCGTCGCGCACGGTGTCGATATGGCTGCCCATCATCAGGCAGGGCGCGTCGGGCGTCAGCCCCTCGTAGCGGCCGACGACATTGCCGATGGCATCGATCTGGGCGGTCATGCCGGCATCGCGCATCCAGCCGAGCAGTTCCTCGGCGGCGGCCCGATGCTCGGGCGAGAGGAAGACGCGGGTCAATGTGTCCGGCCCGTCCTCGGAATGCCGGGCAAACGCTTCGAGCCGCTCGTAGAGCCGCTGTCCGAGGGAGATATCATTGACCGACTGGCGCATGGGAAAAAGATGGGGTGGTAAAGGCTTCCTGTCTTCCGGCCGGTTTGCCAATGGTCCTTCTTCGATTTTCGAACAATCGCCTCAACCGCCCCGGACGGCGGCGAGCGTCGTCCGGGTCGAGATCACCTCGATCGACAGTTTCAGGCACAGCAGCGCGGGCTGGCCCGAAGCCGTCGCCGCGAGCGCCCGGTCGAGCGCCGGGGCGAAGTCGGCGGTCCGGCTCACGGTCTCGCCGAAGGCGCCGTAGGCGGCGGCGAGCAGGGTGAAATCCGGGTTGATCAGGTCGGTGGCGACCACGCGGCCCGGGTAGTGGCGTTCCTGATGCATGCGGATGGTGCCGAAGGAGGCATTGTCGATCACGAGGATCAGGGGGGCGGCGCCGTGTCGGATGGCGGTCGCCAGTTCCTGCCCGGTCATCATGAAGCCGCCGTCGCCGACGAAGGCGACCACGGGGCGTTCCCCCGCGCATTCGATGGCGGCGGCGACGGCGGCGGGCACGGCGTAACCCATGGCGCCGTTGCACGGGCCGAGCTGGCTCCTGAACCGGCGATAGCACCAGAAGCGTTGCAGCCAGCCGGAAAAATTGCCGGCGTCGTTGACCATCACGGTCTCGGCCGGCAGGACCTCGGCCAGACGGGCCATGACGGCATTCATGTCGAGGGGGCCGGGGCAGGGCGTCGGCACCGTGCCCGCCACATAGTCGCCGCGCACCGCCTGCGCCCAACCGTCCCAGGCGGTGCCGGGCGCGGGCAGGGCGGCGGCGGCGGCGGCGAATTCGCCGGGGCCGGCATTGATGGCGAGGGCCGGCTGATAGACCCGGCCCAGTTCCGCGAGATCGGCATGGACGTGGATCAGCGGCACCCGCGGCACCGGGATGTCGACGAGTTCATAGCCCTGGGTGGAGATTTCCGACAGGCGCGTGCCGACGGCGAGGATCAGATCCGCCTCGCGCACGCGGGCGATCAGCCGCTTGTCGACGGCGGTGCCGAGTTCGCCGGCATAGACGGGAAGATCGTTGGCGACGATGTCCTGGCGGCGGAAGGAACAGGCGGTGGGCAGGTTCCAGGCCGTCGCGAAGCGCCGGATGTCGGCCGCCGCCGCCTCGCTCCAACCCCCGCCGCCGACGATCATCAGGGGCCGTTTGGCCGCCGCGATCAGGCGCCCGGCCTCGGCCACCAGGGCGGGATCGGGAAAGGGCGCGAGGATCGGCGCGGGCGGCGCGTCGGCGACGGCGACCATCTCGCTCAGCATGTCCTCGGGAAGGGCGATGGCGACCGGGCCGGGGCGGCCGCCGGCAGCGATCCTGAAGGCGCGGGCCATGATCTCCGGCAGGCGGCGGGCGTCGTTCACCTCGACCGCCCATTTGGCGGTCCAGCCGAACAGGCGTTCGACGTCGATTTCCTGAAATGCCTCGCGGTGGCGCATCGCGCGGCCCACCTGGCCGATCAGCAGGATCATCGGCGTCGAATCCTGCATGGCGGTATGGACGCCGATGGCGGCATTGCAGGCGCCGGGCCCCCGCGTGACGAAGCAGACGCCGACCTCCCCGGTCAGCTTGCCGTGGGCTTCCGCCATGAAGGCGGCGCCGCCCTCCTGGCGGCAGACCACGCTCTCGATCGAGTCGGCATGGTCGTGCAGGGCGTCGAGGGCCGCGAGATAGCTCTCCCCCGGGACCAGGAACACCCGCCGGACCCCGTTGATCGCCAATTGGTCGACGAGCACGGCGCCGCCGCTGCGTTCCTGGATGGTCATTCTCTGCTCCCGCTGGATTCGGTCGGCATTCTAGAGCCGCTTTCGCCGCCACGGAAACGGAGCGGGGGCGAAACCGCGGCCGATTGCCGTTAGGCTGTCGGCGCGAAGGAAAGGACATGTCATGCAGGTGAACAGGCGCCACATTCTGGCACTCGCGGCGGGGGGGCTGGTCCATGCCGGTCTGCCGCCCGCGTCGGCCAGGGTGCTGCCCGTCCTGCCGGCGGGGTTGCGGCCGATCGGCCATGGCCGCGTGGTCGAAGTGGTGGACGGCGACACGGTCCGGCTGGACACGCGCGAACAGGTGCGTTTCGTCGGCACCCAGGCGCCGAAACTGCCCCTCGGCCGGCCCGGCTATCCGACCTGGCCCTTCGCCCGTGAATCACGGGCGCATCTGGTCTCGCTGGTCGGCGGGCAGCGGGTCTCGCTTCATGCCGGCGGGGCGGCGCGCGACCGTCACGGCCGCATCCTCGCCCATCTGGTCACGGACGACGGCACATGGATCCAGGGCGCGATGCTCGAGGGCGGCTTCGCCCGGGTCTATACCTTCAAGGACAATCGGGTGCCGGCGCGCGCCATGCTGGCGCTGGAGGCGGCGGCACGCGAGGCGCGGCGCGGGCTCTGGGCCGATCCGACCTATCGCGTGCGCCAGGCGGGCGAGCCGGATCTGGCCACGCTTGCCGACGGCGTGCCGGGCTATCATCTGGTCGAAGGCCGCGTGCTCGACGTCGGACGCTCGCGCGGGCGCTGGTTCCTGAACTTCGGGCGCGACCACCGCACCGACTTCACCGCCACCATCGCGCCGGAGGACGCCGACCTCTTCGCCGACGAGGGCATCGACGTCCATGGCCTCGAAGGCCGCCGTGTCCGCATCCGCGGCTGGATCGAGGATCGCAACGGCGCCTCGATCGACGTCACCCACCCGGAACAGATCGAGTTGTTCTGAGCGTCTGACCCGATCCGCCGCCTTCAGGCCGCTCAGGCCTCGATCCAGTCCTCGACCGTGCCGTCGGGCAGGAAGCAGGCGGCGACCAGCTTGCCGCCGAAGCCGCAGCCGCCGTCGATGGTGGCGCGATGGGCGCCCATGGCGGGCCCGCCGCCGGTGCGGTCGTAGCCGCGGACCACCATGTGGAAGTCGCCGTAGGGTTCGGCGTCGATGGGAAAGCCGACGCCGGCACCCCACCAGAAGGTGTCGCGCTGTTCGCTGAGCGGACGGCCGGTATCGAGGCCGGCGTTGACGAAGAGCAGGCCGGCCTCGGCTGCGACGGCATAGCGCCGCAGGCCCGAAAGGATCTCGTCGTGGCCGGGATGGTCGTGGACCGCCTGCTGAATGCGCGCGGTCCAGCGCGTGATCGCCAGAATGCCGTCCCGGCAATGATTGTGCCCGCTCTCCGGATCGATGCCATAGGACTGCAGGGTGGCACCCACGCCCTGTCCCACCATCCAGTAGAGCACTTCCCGGGGATTGGGCGCGAATTGCAACTGGGTCAGTTTCACCCACATCTCTTCCTGCGCGCCGCGCAGGTGGACGACGTCCCAGGGCTCCATGCCCGGCAGGCCCATGAAGTGGCGGCGGAAGGCCAGCATCTCGTCGATCGTGTCGGCGGCGGCCGGTCCATGGCCGATCATATTGCCCAGATAGACCAGGCGGTCGCCCTGGCGCAGCCGCGCCGCCATGTCATCGTGGAGGCGGGTCAGGCGCTCGATCTCGGCATGGACGGCGCCGACGCACCAGATCCGGCGCGGACGGTCGATCCGTCCGTAGATCTCGCTGCGCGCGCTGGCCATAACCGTCATGGAACCCCACGGGATGCACCGCGCCGTCGGGCCGGCGCGGCGAATCGGCAATTCAGGAAACTCGTCCTAATTCTACCATGTCTGGGGCGGCGGGCGAGGGGGCAACACAAGGGATGGTGTGCGCCTACCGTGCTTCGGGCGAGAAAAAAGGCGGCGGCATCGCTGCCGCCGCCCCCTTTCGTCGAAAGCGCCTCGAAGGCGGGGATCAGGCCGCGCGCAGCACCTTTTCCAGGCGCTCCACGGCGGCGTCCTCGTCGATCTTCTCGACCGCCGCCACTTCCCGGGCCAGACGGTCCAGTGCCGCCTCGTAGATCTGGCGTTCGCTGTAGGACTGTTCCGGCTGGCCGGCGTTGCGGTGCAGGTCGCGCACCACTTCGGCGATCGAGACGGGGTCGCCCGAATTGATCTTGGCCTCGTATTCCTGGGCGCGGCGGCTCCACATGGTGCGCTTCACGCGGGCGCGGCCCTTCAGCACGGTCAGCGCGGCCTTCATGGTGTCGGGGCTCGACAGCTTGCGCATGCCGACCGACTGCGCCTTGCCGCAGGGCACGCGCAGGGTCATCTTGTCCTTGTCGAAGACGATGACGAAGAGTTCGAGAGCGAATCCGGAAATCGTCTGGCTTTCGACGGCCACGATCTTGCCGACGCCATGCGCAGGGTAAACGACGTGATCGCCGACCGCATATTCGATCTGCACCTTCTTCTTCGTCACGACAGCCATTTTTCGTCCCATCTTAGACGGATAGACAATTTGCCTCTTACGGCCGAGTCCGTCGGGTCTCGAGGCCGCAGGCACAAGCACTGTTTGCCAAGGCGGTCAGCGCGGAACCGTACCCAGGACAAAACGGCCGCGCGCGCTGCAACTGTCGCGACGGCGGCAGGTCTGTCCGAAGGGGCGGTTATCCAGGGAGGATGAGCCGACCGGGCTATCTATATATCATGCGGCGCGGCGAAATTGAAGGGATTGTCACTTTGCCCCTTGACACGGCGCCTCAAAAATTCCAAACGCGAGGATTGTGGCCGGCGCTAAGTCATTGAGTCTTTTCATCAACTCGTAATGCTAGCGTTATTTCGCCACAGGGCCATGCATGCAGCCCATGGCAGTAGACCGCCGCGGAACAGGCGTCCGCGGCGTCATTTCCAGCCGATTTCGGTTGCGGCGCGGCAAAATCGCCTGCCGCGCTTTGGGGCGAAGGCTCAGTCCTGCGCGGCCGGCTTGGGCGAAAAGAATTTTTCCAGCTTGTCGGCGACGCCCTTGAAGCTGTCGGCGTCGGCCATGGCGTCGATCTTGCGGGTGATGTTCGGCCACTGGCTGGCGTAATCGCGGTTCAGTTCGGCCCATTTCTCGATACCGTCCTCGGTATCGGGGAAGATCGCTTCCGCCGGGCATTCCGGTTCGCATACGCCGCAATCGATGCATTCGTCCGGATTGATGACGAGCATGTTCTCGCCTTCATAGAAGCAATCGACCGGGCAGACTTCGACGCAGTCCGTGTACTTGCACTTGATGCACTGTTCGCCGACCACATAGGTCATCTTCGTTTCTCCATCCAGCCGGGCGGTCAGTCCTCGAGACCGAGCCTGCGGCGTACTCTCTTGCGCGCGGCGCCGCTGACCGCGTCCTCGACGTAGATCAGGCCGGCGATGCGGCGCATCAGGTTGGCTTCGCGGGCGTGTTCGGTGCCATCGGCATAGATCACTTCCCACAGCCATTCGATCAGTTGTTCCCGGCCGGCCTCGTCCATGCCGTCCTTGACCGCACGGGTGAAGCGCAGCAGCTGGGCGGATTCCGCCTGGCGCTTGCCGGCCGTCGCGAGCAGCGTCCTCGCCCCCTCGGGGTCGAGGTCGAAACGGCGGACGAGGATCGCCTGGATCGTATCCAACTCGGCGTCGTCGACGCTGTCGTCCTGGGCGGCGGCCTCCAGCAGCAGCACGGCGGCGGCGAACGGCAGGTCCACCGCAGCCTTCCGCGGGGGCTCCTCGCCCTTCAAATATGACAGCAATCGTTCAAACACCGCGCTTGCCTATCACGCGCGGCGGACGACAACAACCCTGTGCGGAATGCGGAATTGTCGCGGCGGATGATCGGCGGGGCTTATAGGTCCGGCTTCAGCACCATCAGGGCGAAGATCAGCACCACCGCGCCGAAACCGGGCCAGCCGAGGATGAACCAGCGGCGGAACTGCCGGTGGTAGGCGGCGGGCAAATCCGATCCCGCCGCGACCGCCGCCTCGGCGATGTCGCGCATGTCGCGCTGGATGAAGACCACGGGGATCCAGGCCGCCCCGGCGATCCCGTAGAGGACGAGGCTGGCGGCGATCCAGGGCTCGAACAGGCTGAAACCCGCCATGTGCAGAAGGGCGAGGCCCGACAGCGGCTGGACGATCACGGAAGGCGTGGTGAACCACCAGTCGGCCCAGACCACCTGGGCCGCGACCCTGGCGACGACCACGGGGCGTCCGTCGCGATGGGCCATCAGCATCTGGAACGCGGTGCCTATGCCGGTGCCGAAGACCACGGTCGACGACAGCACATGCAGCAGCTTGACCAGCATATAGGGATCGGCGGCGATCATCGGTCGTGGTCCATGCCGGCCAGGGCGACGGCGGCGGCGATCACCGCCAGATTCTTCAGAAGGGGCCCGAAGGGATCGAGCCAGAGCGCGGGCAGGCCGATGCCGAGCACGAGCGTATAGCCCGCGACCACGGTGACCTGGGCAAAGGCGGTCCATCCCGGCCTGTAGCGCAGGAGGACGGCAAGCCCGATGGCGATGTCGACGAAGCAGAAGCCGTAACCGGCGATGAGCCCGGCCGCCGGCCCGAGGCCGATGGCGGCGGCGGTCGCGATCATGGTGGAGGCCGGAACCAGCAGGCCGAACAGGCCGGACAGCAGCCAGACCAGCACCAGGGCCGCCCGCAGCGCGGGCCGGGCGAAATAGGTCCGTGCCTGCCAGCGCGCTTCCGGCGGCACCGGGGTTTCGGCGAGGCTGGCGGTGAAACCGCGCGGGTGCCGCCCCATGGCCTCGGCATAGGGCGCGGGATCGCCGTCGTTCCCCGCCAGCAATTGGGTGAGGGCGGTGGTCGACATCGGCCCGCCGAAGAGATCGCCGAAGCGGCACGCCAGGCGGACCAGGGGCAGCGGCAGGCGCAGGAAGGGGGCCGGCCCGCCGCCCAGCCAATGGCGCAGCACGGGCAGGATCTCGGCGAGGCCGACCCGTTCGGGCCCCATGGGTTCGAGCACGAGGCGGCTCACCCGGCCATCGGCGACGAGATCGGCGATGTCGGCGGCTAGGTCCTCGGCATGGATCGGGTTGAACGCGGCGGCGCCGTCGCCGACCAGGGGGATCGCCAGGGGAAACAGCGCCAGCGCCCGTATCAGTGCCGTGCCGCCGTAACCCCCGGCGCCATGGACCAGGGAGGGTTTCAGGATCACCCAGTCGAGCGCGCTCGCCATCAGGGCGGTATCGCCGGCGCATTTGGTGCGGGCGTAATCCGTATCGGCATCGGGCCGGGCGCTGATCGCCGAGACATGGACGACCCGGCGCACCCCCGCCGCTTCGCAGGCGGCAAAGAGCGCGGCCGGGCCCCGGTGGTGGACGGCGTCGATCGGCTGTCCCGGCCGGGCCTGGAGGATGCCGGCGCAATTGACCACCGCGTCGATCCCCGCCAGCCGGGGCGCCCAGGCCGAGGCTTCGACGTCGCGCGCCAGATCGACACGGGCATGGCCGAGGCGCGGGTCGGGCGAGGGGGGGCGCGGCGGCCGGCGCATGGCCACGGTCACATGGTGACCGCGCTTCACCAGCGCGGCGACGACATGGCCGCCGATGAAACCGTTACCGCCGAGGACCAGAACATTCATCGTGCTTCCCGTAGCTTCCCTTCGCCGGGCATTGCGGATGCCGCAATCCTCAGCCGCCGGGCGTGATGTCCTCATAAAGGGCCTGGGCCTCGGGCGCCGGGCCACGCCGCGTGCCGAGACCAAGGACGCGGATCACCCGCGGCGCCGGCCCGAAGCTGAAGGTCAGCACGTCGCCGACACGGATGTTCTGATGGGCCTTCAAGGCGGGCTGGCCGTTCAGGCGGACGCGTCCCGCCTCGGCGTGATCGGCGCCGAGGCCGCGCGTCTTCACGAAACGCGCGTGCCACAGCCATTTGTCCAGGCGGATCGCGGGCCCGGACGTCTCCGTCATTTGCCGCCGAGTTTGTCGCGCAGCGCCATCAGCTTGGCGAAGGGCGAATCCGGATCCACCTTCGGCGGCGGCGGTTCGCCGCGGCGCGGCCGGTTCTGGTGGTGCTGATGGTGGCCCTTGCCGCCCTTCGGGCCCTTGTGCGGGCGCGGGCCATGGCCGCCCGGCGTCTCGTGCCGGGCCTGGGGCTGAGCGGCAGGAGCCGCATCGGCCTGCTGCGCATTCGGCGGTGGCGCGGCCCCCTCCTCGCGCGGAGGGCGGGGCTTACGCTTCTTCTTGCTGCGCCGGTCGCGGGGATCGGGATGTTTCTTCGGCTGCGGCGCGAAGGACCCGATCAGCTTCGGCTCGCCACCCTCGGTTTCGCCTTCGCCTTCCGTGGCCTCCAGGTCGGCCGGTGCCGCGTCGGCGGCTTCGGGCGCCATCACCGCTTCGATCTCGGCGGCGCCGGTCGGGGCGGCCTCGTCGCCGGTCACTTCAGCGTCGGGGGCGGCGTCGATGGTCGTCTCTTCGCTTTCGGCCGGCGCGGCTTCGGTGGGCGCGGCTTCGGTGGGCGCGGCCCCGTCGGTGCCGGGGCTGCCTTCCGCCTGGGCGTGGCGCGGCTTCCGGCGCCGGCGGCGGCGCTTGCGCGGCTCGCCCGGCTGGCCCTCGGCGGTCACGCCGTCCTCACCTTCGCCGGCTTCGACTTCGCCTGTCTCCCCTTCGCGGGCCTCGACTTCCGTCTCCCCGGCCGCTTCGCCTTCGGCATCCGGTGCCGGCGGGGCGGCGGCGGGTGCCGGGGCGGCGGCGGGCGTGGCCGGGCGCGGGCGGCCCCGGCGGCCGCGAATGCGATAGCGGACGCTCTCGTCCTCCATCGTCAGCTTCTCATAGCCGAGGGCGCGCATGACGGCGGCGAATTCCTCGTTCGAGCAGCCGACGAGGCCGGTCAGCTCGCCGGTCGGGACGATCATGTCGTCGCCCTGCTTGTCGCGGAGCGCCTGGTCCAGGCGCTCCAGCATGTCGATGCGGATCGCCTTGGCGCCGCAGCGACGGAAGCCGGCGACGGACAGCCATTCGTCGGGCGTGCGGCCGTCGAGGGGATAGGCGACATGGCCGGCCGCCGGCGGCGTCACCGAACCCTCGCCCAAGGCGACGGCGCGCAGCGTCAGCTTCATCTGCGTCGCCTCGGGCTTCAGCAGCGCGGGCAGATAGATCGTCAGCTTGCCGAATTTCACGCCCAGGCGGCGCAGGTCGGCGCGCGCGGGCTGGGGCAGGGCATCGAGTTCCTGGGCGATGTCGCGTCGGGAAAGGGCGCCCAGCGCCTCGCCCAGGCGGAAGGCCAGGCCGCGCGCGGGGCCAGGCAGTTCCTCCGCCGTCTGCAGCTTGATCAGGGCGCCGAGCACGGCGTCGATACGGGCGGCGACGAAGCGTTCCAGGCGGTGCAGCACGCGCTCGCGCTGGGCGCCGTCCAGCAATTCGTGGGGCAGCAGATGAACCCGGGGATGCAATGTGTCGCGCCCGGCCAGCAGCCGCGCCAGCACCGTGCCGTCCCACAGGATGCGGCCGTCCGGGTCCAGCTTGAAGACCTCGTCGCCGGCCGCTTCCAGTTCCTCGGTGCGGCGCACGACCTCCGGCCCCAGCGCGCGATTGGCGGCGGCCATCACGGCCTTGCCGTCGGTGCCCTCGGCTTCCGGATCGGGGATGAATTTCAGACCAGACATGCGACCCACATACTCCCCTTCGACGAGAACGTCACCTGCGGAGTCGACCGCGCCCAGCAACTCGTTCTCGCCTGCCAGTCTTCTGATCAGCGCCGACGATCGCCGGTCGACGAAGCGTTGCGTCAACCGTTCGTGCAGGGCGTCCGACAGCCGGTCCTCTATGGCCCGGGCTTGTTCCTGTAGCGGTTCCGGACGCTCAAGCCAATCCCCCCTGTAAGAGACGAACGTCCAAGTTCTGATGTGGGCGAGGCGGGTCGCCAGCATGTCGATGTCGCCCTCGGTATCGTCGAGGCGATTCAACTGGTCCTCGACCCAGGGATGAGGAAGGCGCTCGTCGGTGCAGAGATGGCCGTAGATGCGGCCGAGAAGGCGGACGTGGACATCCGCCATGGTCTTGCGGAAGTCGGGGATCTGGCACACCTGCCACAGCAGTTCGACCCGGCGCCGGCCCTGGGCGAGCGCGCGGATCGCCTCGTCCTCGGCCATGGCGCGCAGGCTCGACTGGTCGTCGGCGTCGCGCACGCGCATCAGACCCGGCAGGGGCGCCTGACGCTCCAGGCTGGCGAGCAGGGCGGGCACGGTGGAGAAATCGAGTTCGGCGGACCGCCACTGCAATTGCCGCACCGGGTCGAAGCGGTGGTTCTCGACCCGGGACACCATGTCCTCGTCGAAGGGCTCGACGCCGGCCGTGGTGCCGAAGGTGCCGTCGCGCATGTGGCGGCCGGCGCGGCCGGCGATCTGCGCCACCTCGGTCGGGGTCAGGGGGCGGTGGCGGCGGCCGTCGAACTTGTCGTGGGCGGCGAAGGCGACGTGATCGACGCCGAGGTTCAAGCCCATGCCGACGGCATCGGTGGCGACCAGATAGTCGACCTCGCCCGCCTCGAACATGGCGACCTGGGCGTTCCTCGTTCGGGGCGACAGCGCCCCCAGGACGACGGCGGCGCCGCCGCGCTGGCGCCGGATCGCCTCGGCCAGCGCATAGACGTTGTCGGCGGAGAAGGCGACGACGGCCGAACGCCGGGGCAGCCGCGCGAGCTTTCTGTAGCCGGCATGGCTGAGGGTCGAGAGGCGCGGCCGCGTGATGAAGGCGGCATCGGGAATCAGGCGCCGGATCACCGGGCGCATGGTCTCGGAGCCGAGGAACAGGGTCTCGGACAGGCCCCGGGCGCGGAGCAGGCGGTCGGTGAAGACGTGACCGCGCTCCAAGTCGGTGGCGAGCTGGATCTCGTCGACGGCCAGGAACTCGAAGGCGCGGTCCTGGGGCATGGCCTCGACCGTCGCCACCCAATAGCGCGCGTCGCGCCCGACGATCTTCTCCTCGCCGGTGACCAGCGCCGCCGAATGCTCGCCCTTCAGGCGGACGATCCGGTCATAGACCTCGCGCGCCAGAAGACGCAGCGGCAAGCCGATGACGCCGGTCCGGTGGGCCAACATGCGCTCGATGGCGAAATGGGTCTTGCCCGTGTTGGTCGGCCCCAGGACGGCGGTGACCCGTCCCTCGGCGACCACGGCGGCGGTCGACCGGACAGGGCGATGAAGCGACGACATGATGCCTGAAGATCGGGTGTTGCCGGCGGATTCTCAAGCGCTTCGTTGCGCCGGCCTCCTAACCCCGGTTGTCTCGAGGCGAATTGCATCTATCCTTGGTTATCGATTCTCGCCGCCGGACGCCTTACACGATGAAGTATGCCCATTCGATCCTCCTTGGCGGGCTCATGTTCCTCCTCGCGGCCTGCATGACGCCGACCGGGCGCGATTTCCATCGCGCAGACGGCGGGCAGATCGAACCAGGACGCACGACGGAGGCCGACATTCGCCGCCAGTTCGGCGAGCCGGCGAAGGCGCAGCGCTTCACCACGCCGAAGGGGCAGGAGGGCGGCGGCAATGTCGAGGGATCGCCGTTTGACTCGGCAATGGTCGAGGGATCCTATGTCGTCCTGTCCTATGCGTTTTCCGAGAATGTCAATGCGGCGGCCTGGCGTCAGTCCAGCCAATACTGGCAGCGCTCGGCAACCTTCATGTTCTGGGAAGGTATCTTGATCGACTATCACATCATGAGCAGCTTTCCCGAGGATTCGTCCGATTTCGCGTCTGACCGCCTGCAGGCGATCGAGAAGGGAAAGACGATCGAGGCCCAGGTCGAAAGCCTGTTGGGGCGGCCCGCCGGCGTGGCGATCTATCCCGCCGTTCGAGACCCCGGCACGCGTGTCCTTCGTTATGCATATGGTTTCGTTACGGTCGGGACATTCGTTTCGGACCAGGCGCTTACGGGCAAGCAGGCGGAAGTCCTGATCGGCCCCGATGGACGCGTCGTCGACTATAAATTCTCCACGGTAGCCGCCAGCCCCAACCGCTGACGGACGATCGGTTCATTGCAACAGAAAATCCCGATGTTCAAATCTCTGGCCACCCTCCTTGCGTCCGCGCTGGTTCTGGCTGCCTGCGCCAGCGGCACAGATTTCGCGCGGCCCAGCGCCGCCAATGTGACGGTCGGCGTTTCGACCGAACAGGATGTGATCGCCCGTTTCGGCGCCCCCGGACGCCGGCAAGGCGGTATCGCCCCGAAACCCACGCCCGAGCAGATCGCCAAGGTGACGTCGCCCTTCGACCCGATGCCGGTCGAAGGCTCTTTCGCGCGCCTGGATTACGACTAGATGAAGTCGGACGGCTTTGGAGAGCGGGACTTCAAGAATGTCGTCTTCGTCCTGTGGAACGACCGGGTCGTGTCCTACAATTTCACGAGCGACATGGAGGGGGCTTCGACCCGCTTCGACGCGAGCCGTATCGGCCAGTTGCAGCGGGGCGTCACGACCAAGGCGCAAGTCATCGAACTGCTGGGCACGCCGGCGGGCGAGACCATCTATCCTCTCGTCCGGGATAAGGGCAATCGCCAGATCAACTACAGCTACATCGGCATCGGACGCAGTGCCTTCTACACCGGCACGCGTGACATCGAACTGTCGTTCCTGGAGATCCTGCTGGGCCCCGACGACAAGGTGATCGATTTCCGCTCCCAGTCCGAGACGAAGACGATCACCCCGGAACGGGCCCCCAGCGCGCCGATCATGCCGATCTTCATTCCGACCAACTGACGCCGGGTGCCGTCCGCGTCACGACGGTTGAAGCGGGCGCTGGCCGGCGTCGTCGAAGTCGAGGAGTTCGCCGATCTCGGTCGCGGTGACGATCCAGAAGATCAGGCCGGCCAGCGCCCCGAGCATGGCGGCGGCGACGATCAGGGCCGGCCCTTCGCCGCTGTGGAGCGAGACCGCGAGGCCGTGGGAAAAGGCGATCTGCGTATTCGCCATCAGATCGGCGCGGCCGAGGAACGCCATCGCCAGCAGCCAGGGCAGGGCGGCGACGGTGGCGCCGAAGCTGATCGCCCACCGCAGGCGCCACAGGACGCCGCGCACCAGCGGATAGAGCGGCAGGCCGAAGGCCAGTGCCGGCAGATAGCCGCCGGCCAGTGCCGCGAAGATGAAGTAGAACATGCGGTCGACGGTCGGCGGCTCCGACAGCGCGAGCACCGCCGCCGGCGCCAGGGGGGCCAGCAGGAAATCGACCGCGACATGGCGCAGGGGGCGCCGGGCGCTATGGTTCCGAGGATTACCAACCATAATGGTTATAAGTATACCCATTATGGTTAGAATTTCCAGTCCCTTCGAACCGTCATTCCCGCACGGCCGGGCTTCAGAAACTCCAGCTCAGGCTGAGGGCGCCGAAGGCGGAATTGTTCTTCTGGCCCTCGAATTCCTCGCTGCGCAGGACATAGCTGTAGGTGAGGCGGGTGGCGCCCAGGAAGACGGCGGCGCCGGCCTGGAGATCGCCGACCAGCGGCCGCTTGTCGACCGATGGACCATCGCGGAATGTATTGCCGTCGAGGAAGATGTCGCGCAGCACCACGCGCCCCGATATGCCGCCGAACAGATACCAGCCGAACCCCTCGCGCTTGTCGTAGAAGGCGGTGCCGGCCAGCGCCGGGCGGATGCGCGGCGCGCCGAAATCGGCGCGCAGGTTCTGGCCGAGGCGCAGCATCAGCCCGGCGGCGGCATAGGTTGAGACATTGCCGACCGCGACCGTGACGTTGGGGGTGACGTCGATGCCGATGCCCGTCGTCTCGCCGGTCAGGCTGACGGCGCGCCACTTGCGGTCGAAGGTCAGATTGATCGCCGCTTCGTCCTTCAGCTGATGGTCCCAGCCCCGGGCCGGATTGTCGTTGATGATGTCGTGGACCGTGTTCTGGATCTGCTCGCCGAGCGCCGAGGGCCCGACGACGCCGAACTGGAGTTCGAAGGTGTTCAGCACTTCCTCCGTATAGGCGAGGAAGGAGACGCTGCCGAACAGATAGCCGGCATAGGGCCTGTCGGCGGGATCGGGCACCGCGATCGAGGTGTCTTCCGGCGTGAAGATCATCTGGCCGATGCCGAAACCCCAGCGAAGCTGCGATTCCGGCGCATAGAGAAAGGCGCCGAGCTTGCCGACGTCGGTCACGAAGGAGGGCGGCGACGAGGGCGACAGCCAGGAGATCTGCGCGCCATTGGTATAATAGCGGTCGGTGTCGGCGATGGTGTCGTTCTCGATCTGGAACGTCAGGGTGCCGTTCGGGTCCCGCAGCGGCGCGACGCTTTCCTGCGCCAGGGCCGGCGAGACGCAGAGGGGAAGAAGGAGGGGGGCGAGAACGGCATGGCGCGTCCGTGCCCGGCGGCCCCGCTCTTCGTCGTGCCTCGAATGCATCGCCTTCTCCTTTCCGTCGCCGGTCGATTTTCGTCCACGGGCCCGCCCCCTCGAATGGGCGGAGAATCGGCCCATTCTCCAATGGTTGAGTCTGCCCGTCGATTGACTTTCGCAGTGCGAAGATCCTATTACGACGGTGGAATTGTAAGGGGATGGCGGGTGATGGCCGATTTTCCGAAGCGTAGCCTGGAGGACTGGCAGGCTCTCGTTGAGAAGGAACTCAAGGGCGGGACTGCGGAAGGCCTGACGTGGCAGACGCCGGAAGGCATCGCGGTGAAGCCGCTCTATACGGCGGCCGACGTCGCGGGGCTGGAGACGGCCGACACGCTGCCGGGTTTCGCGCCCTTCACGCGCGGCGTGCGCGCGTCCATGTACGCCAACCGGCCCTGGACCATCCGCCAATATGCCGGGTTCTCGACGGCCGAAGCCTCGAACGCCTTCTACCGCAAGAATCTGGCCGCCGGGCAGATGGGCCTTTCCATCGCCTTCGACCTCGCCACCCACCGGGGCTATGACAGCGACCATCCGCGCGTCACCGGCGACGTGGGCAAGGCCGGCGTCGCCATCGACAGCGTCGAGGACATGAAGATCCTCTTCGACGGCATCCCGCTCGACAAGATGTCGGTCTCCATGACCATGAACGGCGCGGTGCTGCCCTGCCTCGCCAACTACATCATCGCGGCGGAGGAACAAGGCGTCTCCCAGGACAAGCTGTCGGGCACGATCCAGAACGACATCCTGAAGGAGTTCATGGTCCGCAACACCTATATCTATCCGCCCGAGCCCTCGATGCGGATCATCGCGGACATCATCTCCTATACCTCGGCCAACATGCCGAAGTTCAACTCGATCTCGATCTCCGGCTACCACATGCAGGAAGCCGGCGCGAACCAGCTCCAGGAGCTGGCCTATACGCTGGCCGACGGCCTCGAATACGTCCGCGCCGCGCTCTCCAAGGGGCTCGACGTCGACGCCTTCGCCGGCCGCCTGTCGTTCTTCTTCGCCATCGGCATGAACTTCTTCATGGAAGTGGCCAAGCTGCGCGCCGCCCGCTTCCTCTGGGCCGAGCTGATGGCCCAGTTCAATCCGAAGAAACCGTCCAGCCTGATGCTGCGCACCCATTGCCAGACCTCCGGCGTCTCGCTGACCGAGCAGGATCCCTACAACAATGTCGTGCGCACGGCCTATGAGGCGATGGCGGCGATCTTCGGCGGCACCCAGTCGCTGCACACCAATTCGCTGGACGAGGCGATCGCCCTGCCGACCGAATTCTCGGCCCGCATCGCCCGCAACACCCAGCTCATCCTGGCGGAGGAGACCGGCGTCACCCATGTCGTCGATCCCCTGGGCGGCTCCTATTATGTCGAGAGCCTGACCGCCGAACTGGTCCGGGAAGCGCGCAAGCTGATCCAGGAAGTGGAGGACATGGGCGGCATGACCAAGGCGGTCGAGAGCGGCCTGCCCAAGCTCCGCATCGAGGAATCGGCGGCGCGGCGCCAGGCCGCCGTCGACCGGGGCGAGGAAGTCATCGTCGGCGTGAACAAGTACCGCCTGAAGGAAGAAGAGCCGGTCGACATCCTGGACGTCGACAATGTCGCCGTCCGCGAGGCCCAGGTCGCCCGCCTGAAGAAGATCCGCGAGACCCGCGACGAAGCGGCGGTGCAGGCCGCGCTCGAGGCCCTGACCGAAGGCGCCAGGGGCGATGCCAATCTGCTCGACCTCTCGGTCAAGGCGGCGCGGGTGCGCGCCACCGTCGGCGAGATCTCGGACGCGCTCGAGAAGGTCTTCACCCGCCACAAGGCGGTGATCCGCTCCATCTCCGGCGTCTATGGCGCGGCCTATGACGGGGACGAGGGCTTCGAGCGCATCCGCCAGGAAGTCGCCGCCTTCGCCCGCGACGAAGGCCGGCGGCCGCGCATGCTGGTCGCCAAGATGGGTCAGGACGGCCACGATCGCGGCGCCAAGGTGATCGCCACCGCCTTCGCCGACATCGGCTTCGACGTCGACGTCGGCTCCCTGTTCCAGACCCCGGCGGAGGTCGCGCGCGACGCGGTCGAGAACGACGTCCATGTCGTCGGCGTCTCGTCCCAGGCGGCGGGTCACAAGACCCTGGTGCCGGAATTGATCGCCGAACTGAAGAAGGCCGGCGCCGAGGACGTGCTGGTGGTCTGCGGCGGCGTCATCCCGGCGCAGGACTACGACTTCCTCTACAAGGCGGGCGTCGCCGCGATCTACGGCCCCGGCACCAATATCCCGGCCGCCGCCGCCGAGATCATGTCGATCATCGCCAAGCGCCGTCAGGCGGCCTGAGGCGCTTCCGGTCGGAAAGCGAAAGGCGGGGGAGACCCCGCCTTTTCCTTGATGGGACCGCTTCCCGTTACCCGCCCATGTGCTTGATGTCGGGCGGGGGCAGGAGGGCGGCGGCGGCGCCGAGACTGTCGGTCGGGGTCAGGCCGCGGGCGACCAACTGGGCCATGGCGATGCCGTATTCCGTCTTCACCTGCACCTTGACCGGGATGGCGCGGGGCAGGTCGGGGAAGCGGGCGAACCAGATGTCGATCTCGTTCGGATATTTCCTGGCGTCGGTCCGCTCCCACGACGGATCGAAGCCCTTGATGCGGCGATAGCGGATCACGCAATGGACCGCCTCGCCCGAGAAGAACGTATCGCCATGGGCCTCGATCGTCTCGGGGCCCTTGTTCTCGAAGGCGATGTCGTAACGCCGGCGGCCGTCGAAGATCTTGAATTCGCGCTGACAGATGCGATCGTCCGGGCCCGCCTCGGCCGCCAGCATGGCGGCGGTCGCGGGATCCATGGCGCCCATCAGGAATTCCGGCTCGACCGGGCGGCGGCCGTCCTCGGCATTGGGCGGCACGGTGACGATCTCTTCCGGTCCGTCGGCATCGAAATAGACGTCGATGGAGCGGCGCTTGCCGACGCGGCCGTCATAGCGCACCTGATAGAGGTCGGGCCGGGCCGAAGCGTCGTCACTCGCCATTTCGCCGTCGACGCGGCTCTGCATCCGGGCCTTGAACAGGGATTCCCACAGGCCGACGGTGCGGGTCAGGCTGTCCATGCGGTAGCGATCGCCGTCGACCGTGGTCCTGGTGTCGACCTCGACGATGGGAATGCCGCCCAGGAACACCCGATAGGTCAGGTCGACCCGCTCGGCCGACGCAAGCGCCCCGGTGGCGAGCGGCGGGCCGAGGAACGCGGCGGCGGCCGCGAGGGCGAGAAGGCGACGGGCGATCGGCATCATGGGAGACCTCCGCTTCAGGCGATGGGATCGGCGGGCAGAGGGGCGAGGCCCTCGGCCCTGGTGATGTCGCGGGCGACGAGCTGGGCCACCGCCTCGCCGAATCTGGTGTGAAAGCACGCCTTCACCGGCACCGGCCGGGGCAGATCGGGGAAACTGGCGAACCAGGCCTCCAGCGCCTTCGGGTAGTTGCGGTCGCGCGCGCGGTCCCAGGCCGGGCTCGGCTTTCTGATCCGGCGATAGCGGATCACGCAGCGCACGGCCTCGCCGGCATAGAACGGCCGGCGTTCCGCCGCCAGCGTCTCCGGGCCCTGGTGATCCAGCGCGACGTCGAAACGCTTGCGCCCGTCGAACATGCGGATGTTGCCGCGCAGCCGCCGGTCGATCAACTCCGGCTGGGCGGCGAGCAGCGAGACGGTGGCGGGATCGAGCGCACCGGTCAGGAAATCCGGCGCCTCGACCGGCGGCTCCGGCGGTTCGGTGACGATCCGGCTCGGGCCGTCGTCGCCGAAGGCGACGTCGACCGATTGCAGCCGCGTGGCACGGGTGTGATAGCGCGCCTCGAACCGATGGGCTCGGGCGCCGGCGACGGTGCCTCGCGGCCCCAGCGCGCCGTCGACCCGGCTCCACAGTCGGAGCTTCAGCAGCAGGTCGAAGGCACCGGTCGTGCGTGCCACGGCCTCCACGGCATAGCGTCCGCCGTCGAAGGTGGTTCGCGTGTCGACTTCGGCGAAGCCGATGCCGCCGACCATGATGCGATAGGTCAGGTCGACCCGTTCGGCCGAGCCGGTCGGGGAAAGGGGTCTGTCCTCGGTCTTGGCGACATCCATCGAAGCGTCCACTGCAAATCCATACGAAAACGGCCGACGGGGCTTTGCGGGCGATGCCCGTACTGATAAATCCAGCCCATGATGACAGGTTCCATCCCCGCCGGCGCGCCGGAAAGCATGTCACCCCAGACCGAAGCCCTCGCCGCCGGCATTCTGGCCGGCCAGCGCCGCGCGCTGGCGCGTGCCATCACCCTGGTCGAATCGACGCGGCGCGATCACCGGGGCCAGGCTTCGCGCCTGATCGAACACCTGTTGCCGGCGACGGGCAAGGCGATCCGCATCGGCTTCTCCGGCCCGCCGGGTGTCGGCAAATCCACCTTCATCGAAGCCTTCGGCATGCACCTGATCCGCCACGGCCTGAAGGTCGCGGTTCTCGCCGTCGATCCCTCGTCCAGCCTGTCCGGCGGCTCGATCCTCGGCGACAAGACGCGCATGGAAACCCTGGCCAGGGAGGCGAACGCCTATATCAGGCCCAGCCCCTCCGGCGGGACCCTGGGCGGCGTCGCGCGGCGCACCCGCGAAGCCATGCTGCTGACCGAGGCGGCGGGCTTCGACGTCGTCTTCATCGAGACCGTCGGCGTCGGCCAGTCCGAGACGGCGGTCGCCGACATGGTCGATCTCTTCGTCCTGCTGGCCAGCCCGGCGGGCGGCGACGATCTCCAGGGCATCAAGCGCGGCATCATGGAGCTGGCCGACCTGCTGATCGTCACCAAGGCGGACGGCGACCTCGCGGCGGCCGCCGGCCGCGCGGCGGGCGAATTGCGCATGGCGCTGCACCTGATGCGGCCCAAGGTGCCGTGCTGGCGCGCCGAAGTGCTGACCGTGTCCGCCGTCGCGGCCAGGGGCCTCGATACCGTGTGGGAGGCGATCGGCCGCTTCCGCACCGCCATGGAGACGACGGGGGAACTGGCCAAGCTCCGCGCCGAACAGGCCCGTGCCGCCCTCTGGCGCGAGATCGAGGAAGGCTTGATCGCCGCCCTGAAGGAGCATCCCGCCGTCGCCGACCAGGCGCCGGCTCTCGAACGCGCCGTCCTCGCCGGGGAAACGACACCGACCCTGGCGGCCGAACGGCTGCTGACGGCATTTCTCGGCCGGACCGTCCGGCCGGAGTGAACGCCGGCCCGAAATGGCGCCTCCCTTATGCAATTTTATGGTTAATTTTCGCCGTTAATGCCCTGATCTGGGATTGAATGGCCTCGATACACGCCAGAATGGTGATTTTCCGGCCTCCGTTTCTTTGAACTTCGTCCAAATTTATGGCTGTCGGCGGTTTCGATCGCCGTCGGGCCGCGACAGGGACGTCGGCGCGACAGGGGCGCCGGCCACAGGGGCGTGGCAGAGCAAGGGGGACAAGGGGGAGTGGGTATGAACAGGTTCTTCGCGTCGGCCGCGGCGCTCGCCATTTCGGCCGCCGTCGCCCTTCCCGGCCTCGCGGCCGAGAAGACGACGACATTCAACGTTTCCATCGAAATCGGCAACGACTGCACGATTTCGGCCAACGACCTCGTCTTCGGCTCGGGCGCCGTGGGCGTCCTCGACACCAGTATCGATTCGACGACGACGATGGACGTGCTGTGCACCGCCGGGCTCGACTACGCGGTCGGCATTTCCGACGGCGCGAGCCCGCAGTCCTCGCCCACGCGGCGCCAGATGACCGGCGGCCCGTCGAGCGAGACCATCAGCTACGAACTCTATACCAATGCCTCGCGCTCGAACGTCTGGGGTGCCATCGCGACCAGTGCGGGCGGGTCCTCGACGGCGGTGTCGGGCACCAGCCTGGTGACGGGCATCGGCAGCGGCGACACGCAGACCCTGACGGTCTACGGCCGCGTGCCGACGCAGACGACGCCACAGGCCGGCACCTACAACGACAATGTGACCGTCACGATCTCGTTCTGATCGGGTAGACGAGGGTCCGATGGCGAACCGAGCCTGCTTCGGCAGGCTCGCCGGCCTGTTCCTGTCGGCCGCGATTGCCGTGGGCGTCGCGGGGCAGGCGCGCGCGGCGAGCCTGAACGTCTCTCCGGTGACTTTCGACGTGGTGGCACCGCAGGCCACGACATCCCTGGTCCTGCGCAATTCCGGTACCGTACCGATCTATGCCCAGGTCCGGGTCTTCGGCTGGCGGCTGGTCGACGGCCGGGAGGTTCTCGAGCAGACCTCCCGCGTCGCCGCCAGCCCGCCGATCCAGCAGGTGCCGCCGGGCGGGGAGCAGATCGTTCGCATCGTGCGCATCGGCGATGCGCCGCTGGAGGGGCAGGAAGCCTATCGCCTGCTGATCGACGAATTGCCGTCGGATCCGACGCGGATCGGCCCGTCGCGCGTGGCGTTGAACCTGCGCTATTCCCTGCCGGTCTTCTTCACGCCGGATACGGCGCGGCGCGCCGATCTTGCCTGGTCGATCGAGCGGTCGGGCGCCGGCCACGTGCTGCGGATCCGCAATGGCGGTGGCGACCGCGCCCGGCTGAGCGCGGCTTCGGTCGCGGCGGGCGGGCAGGAACGCGCCCTGGCCGAGGGGCTTCTCGGCTATGTCCTCGCCGACAGCTTCCTGGACTGGCCGCTGCCGCCCGACCTCGCGGCGGCGGGCGCCGGGAACACGGTGACCGTCAGGGCCCGGGTCGACGGCCGCGAGACGGAACATGTCCTGGCGGTCCCCTGAACGCCGCGCCCATGTCGTTCCCGTCGTTACGGCCGTCATGTGGCTGCAGGTCGCCGCGATGCCGGCTCATGCCGCCGAGACGGTCATCGTGCCGATCGTCGATCGTTCGTCGGCCGAGGTTGTCGGAACCAAGTCCGGCGGGGTGACCCGCGGCCATATTCCGGGCGTCGGCTACGGTGTCGTCGCCGATCTGCCGCCACCCGCATCGAAGGGCGCCGCGGCTTCGGGCGCGACCGGCGAATTCGGCGATGCCGTGCCGGCCCCCGACGCGACGCCGTCCGTCGTCGCCCGCATCGATCACGGGGCGAGCGCCGCCGAACTGGTGCAGGCCGATCACGAACTCGTGCTCGAAGTCTTCGTGAACGGTGCCTCGACCGGCATGGTGGCGCGCTTCACCGAAAGGCTGGGCCGCTTCTTCGCCAGCGTCGGCGAATTGAACGAGGTCGGTATCGTCGCGGATGCGGCGGATGCCGATCCCGAAACCCGACTCGTCGCGCTCGATGGCCTCTCCGGGCTTCGCTATCGCCATGATTCCGCGCGCCAGCGCATCGAATTGACAGCGGCGCCGGAACGCCTGCTGGCCACCCGCATTGGCGCCCGTCCGCTCCGCCCGATCACGCCCGAGGCGGATCCCGGGACCGTGACCAATTACGACTTCTTCGGCCGCGTCAGCGATGGCGGCACGGTCGGCTCCCTGTTCCTCGAAAACCGCGTGTTCGGCTTTCTGCCGGGCCTGATCGCCAATACAGGCATCATCGGCTTCGGCGACGACGCGATGATCGGCGTCTCCCGCGACGAGACCGTCCTGCGTCTCGATTCCAGCTGGTCCTTCGCCGACGCGGCGGAAATGGTCTCCTATCGCCTGGGCGATGCCATTTCGGGCGCTCTGGCCTGGGTTCGGCCGGTCCGCTTCGGCGGCATCCAGATCCAGCGCAATTTTTCCCTGCAGCCCGATCTCGTGACCTATTCCCTGCCGCGCCTGGACGGCGTGGCCCCGGTGCCGTCGACGGTCGAACTCTATGTCAACAACGTACGCCAGCTCAGCGAGGATGTGCCCGGCGGGCCCTTCGTCATCGACCAGCCGCCGCTGCTGACCGGCAGCGGCGACGCGGTGATCGTGATCCGCGACGCGCTGGGGCGCGAGAGCCGCCAGGTGCTGCCGCTCTATCTCGACGCGACCTTGCTGGACGAGGGGCGCAGCGACTTCTCCCTGGAGGCCGGCTACATCCGGCGCGACTACGGCTTCGAGTCCTTCTCCTACGCGAATGATCTCGCCGGCAGCGCCAGCCTGCGCTACGGCCTGACCGGATGGCTGACCCTGGAAGGCCATGCCGAAGGATCCGGCGACGTGGCGATGGCGGGGGCGGGCGGCGTTCTGCGCCTCGGCCAGGCGGGCGTTCTCCGGCTGGCGGGCGCCGCCAGTTCGGGCGAGAAGGGCGTCGGAACCCAATTCTCCGCCGGCTACAACTGGTCGGGGCGGCGTTTCTCGTTCAATACGGCCGCGACCCTGACGGAGCGGGATTTCGGCGATCTCTCGATGATCGAGGGGTTCGAGCCGCCCCGGCTGCAACTCACCGCCGGTCTTTCCGTGCCCGTCGGCGCATCGGGCGCCATCGGCCTCGGCTATGTCCAATATGATTCCTTCAGCGAAGGCGGCGACGTCAATCTCGCCTCCATGTCCTATTCGGTTCCGCTCGGCAGGCGCAGCTCCTTCTACGCCTCTGCCTTCCGGGATTTCGCGGAGGACGACCGCTATGGCGGTTTCGTCGGGCTTTCCTACAGTTTCGGCAACCGGATCAGCGCGTCCACCAACATGCGCTATGACGACGGCCGGCTCGGCCTCGGTGCCAGCGTGACGCGCTCGATTCCCTATGAAGGCGGCTTCGGTTTCAACGCGCGGGCCTTCGAATACGCGGGGGACACGCAGTTCTTCGGGTCCGGCGGCTACAGGGGGGCCGTCGGCGAGACCTGGGCGGGCATCGAGGTTCTGAACGGCGATGTCGCGGGGACTCTCAGCGCGCGGGGCGCCGTCGCGGTGATGGACGAGGCCGTGATCGCCGGGCGCAGCGTCGACGATGGTTTCGCCGTTGTCTCCACCAACGGCGTGCCGGACGTGCCGGTTCTGGTCGAGAACCGCGACATCGGCCGCACCAATGGCGACGGCTATTTCCTCGTGCCGGATCTTCGCGCCTATCAGCGCAATCACCTGTCGATCGAAACCGGGGGCATGCCGGCCGATGTCGCGGTCGGCCGGGTCAAGGCCACGATCGCGCCCGAGGCGCGCGCCGGGGTGCTGGTGCCGTTCCCGGTCACCAGGGTCGCCGGGGCGACCTTCATCCTGCACGATGGCGACGGCAGGCCCCTGGCGCCGGGCACCATGGTGCGCCTCGCGTCCGGTGCCGCGCAATCCGTGGTCGGCTACGACGGCCAAGCCTATCTGACCGAACTCCTACCCCGGAATACCATCATCGCCGACCTGCCCGACGGGTCGTGCGCGGCCGAAGCCCCCTATCTGCCGGCGCCGGGCACTCTCCCGACGATCGGTCCCCTGGTGTGCCGATGAAGACAGCCCTCGGAATCCGTCGCATGGCCGGACCGCTGTTCGCGGCCCTGGTCGCCGCCGCGCCGGCCGCCGCCCAGCAGGTGAGCTGCAGCGGTTCCGCCTCGCCGCTCGCCTTCGGCGACGTCGACGTGCTCTCCTCGGCTCCCGTCGACGTCACTTCGACGGTCACGGTGAATTGCACCGTCGGCCTCCTCGGGATTCTGTCCTACAACCATGTCTGCGTCGACATCGGTGCCGGCAGTGTCGGCAATACGGTCTTCGACCGTCGGATGGCGAGCGGCGCGAACCGTCTGAGCTTCCAGATCTATACCGATGCCGCCCGTTCGAATGTGTTCGGCGGTCCCGCCGGCGGCAGTTCCGTGGCCGTGTCGCAGACCAATCCGATCCTTCTGCCCGGCACGCGGACGTCGACGGTGACGGTCTATGGCCGGGTGTTCGGCGGGCAGTCGGCGGCGGTGATCGGCGACTATGCGACCAATCTGGACATCACGCTGCGCTATCTGCGGAACTACAGCGCCGGTCATCCGGGCTGCGGCGCGGGCGATTTCTCGTCGGCGTCCTTCACGGGGCCGGTGACGGCGACCGTGGCGCGGAACTGCTATGTTTCGGCGAATGATCTTCTCTTCGCCACCACCGGCAGCCTGACCGGCAGTATCGACGCCGCCTCCAGCCTTTCCGTCCAATGCTCGTCGCAGACACCCTATACGCTGCGCGCCAATGCGGGGCAGGGGCTCGGGGCGACGGTGGCGCTGCGCCGCATGACGCAGTCGAGCGGCGAGACAATCGACTACCGGCTCTACACCGACGCCGGGCGTACCATTCTCTGGGGCGACGGGACGGCCGGCACCTCGACCCTCGGCGGCACCGGCACGGGCGGATCCCAGACCCTGTCCTTCTTTGGCCGCGTGCCGGCCCAGGCGACGCCGTCTTCGGGGCTCTACAACGATCAGGTCACGGTCACGATCGTCTATTGATCCGCCAGTGCCGGATAATCCGTATAGCCCTCGGCCCCGCCACCATAGAGGCTTTCGCGCTTCAGGTCGTTCAGGGGGGCGTCGCGGCGCAGGCGCTCCACCAGGTCGGGATTGGCGATGAAGGGACGGCCGAAGGCGATCAGGTCGGCGTCGTCGGCGGCCAGCGCCGCTTCCGCCATGGCCTTGTCGTAGCCGTTGTTGGCGATATAGGCGCCCCGGAAGCGTTTGCGCAGCGCCTTGAAGTCGAAGGGCTGGTCCAGGGTCCGGGCGCCGCCGGTCGCCCCCTCGATGACATGGATGAACAGCACGCCCCTGGCGTCGAGCCCGTCGACCACGGCCGAGAAGAGGGCGGTGGGATCGCTGTCGGCGATGTCGTTGGCGGGGGAGATGGGGGCGATGCGCACCCCCGTCCGCTCGGGCCCGATCGCGGCGGTGACGGCATCGACCACCTCGAACAGGAAGCGGGTGCGGTTGGCGATCGGCCCGCCATAGGCGTCCGTCCGCCTGTTGGTACCGTCGCGCAGGAACTGGTCGATCAGATAGCCGTTGGCGGCATGGATCTCGACGCCGTCGAAGCCGGCGTCCATGGCGTTTCGTGCCGCCGTTGCATAGGCGGCGACGACGCCCGGAATTTCCGCCGTCTCCAGGGCGCGGGGCTCGGAGGTGGGCACGAATTCGCCCTTCACGAAGGTCTTGGCATTGGCCCTGACGGCCGAAGGTGCCACCGGGGCGGCGCCCCCCGGCTGGAAGGCGATGTTGGAGATGCGCCCGACATGCCAGAGCTGGATGAAGATGCGCCCGCCGGCGGCATGCACGGCATCGGTGACGCGGCGCCAGCCGGCGACCTGTTCCGGGCTGTGGATGCCGGGCGTCGCCTCATAGCCCTGGCCTTCGGGGCAGACCTGGCTCGCTTCCGAGATGATCAGGCCGGCGCCGGCGCGCTGGGCGTAATAGTCCGCCATCAGGGGCGTCGGCACATTGCCGGGGCCGGCGCGGTCGCGCGTCAGCGGCGCCATGACGATTCGGTTGGCAAGGTCGATCGCCGCGAGGCGATAGGGCGAGAAGAGGGCGAAGGTCCGGGTCATGGTCTCAACTCTTCACGGGGTGTGCGGGAATGCCTTAAGGTTGGGGAAGCGCGGCCGGTGCCACAAGGCGCCGCAATGGCCGGGCCATGCGCGGGATTTGCAGGTCTCGGGCCTTGACGAACGGGCCTCGCGGGTCTAGAAGACGCGACTTCCACAGGGGGCCGAGGCTTCCTGTGACGTGGATTTTTTGCGCGAGGCGATGGGAGACACACATGGCGCGGCGCTGCGAACTGACCGGCAAGGGCGTTCTCGTTGGCAACAACGTCAGCCATGCCAACAACAAGACCCGGACCCGTTTCCTGCCGAATCTGGTCAATGTTTCGCTGATCAGCGAAGCCCTGAACCAGTCGATCCGTTTCCGCATCACCGCGCATGCCCTGCGTTCGGTGGAGCACAACGGCGGCCTGGACGGCTTCCTGCTGAAGGCCCGCGACAACGAACTGTCGCTGAAGGCGCGCCGCCTGAAGAAGCTGGTCGCACAGCGCGTCCAGGCTGCGGCCGCGGCCGCCGAAGCGGCCTGATTCAGGCCGGCACACAACCATGACGGTGATCGCACGCGCGGATCGCGGGTTCTTCGGCTTCGCCATCGTGGCGATGGTCGCCGTCGTCGTGGCCTCGAACATCCTGGTTCAATATCCGTTCGAGCCCTTCGGCCTCGCGGATTGGCTGACCTGGGGTGCCTTCACCTATCCGCTGGCCTTCTTCGTCACCGATCTGACCAACCGCCAGATCGGCGCCGGGGCCGCGCGCCGCGTGGTCTATGCCGGCTTCCTGGTCGCGGTGCTGCTCTCGGCCCTGCTGTCCGAGCCGCGCATCGCCGCCGCCTCGGGCCTCGCCTTCCTGGTCGGCCAGCTGCTCGACGTCACGATCTTCAACAGCCTGCGCCGTCAGGTCTGGTGGCGGGCGCCGCTGGTCTCCTCCGCGCTCGCCTCGATCGTCGACACGGTGATCTTCTTCACCGCCGCCTTCGCCTTCTCGGGCCTGCCCTGGATCGGCTGGGCCGCCGGCGATCTGGCCGTGAAGTTCATCTTCACCGTCGGCCTGCTCGCCCCCTTCCGCCTCTTCATCGCCTTCACCCGCCGCCCGCAGGCGGCGTAAGGTCAAAAGGCGTCGTCCCGGCGAACACCGGGATCTTCCCCAGGCAAATGCACCTTTCTCGTCGCGAGATCCCGGCCGGCGCCGGGATGACGTGATTGGGGGCGCCGGGTACGCGTGTCGCGTTCAAATCCGCCGAAAAGCGATTACATTGATGATCGGGTTCTGTTTTCGGAAGGCGGCGGCGTCATGGCGAAATACGACACGAGTTTCCTCGAACGTCTGATCGACCAGGCTCTCGGCCGGGTCGAGGCGGACGTGGTCATCCGCAACACCCGCTTCCTGAACGTCTTCACCGCCGAAATCGCCGAGGGCGACATCGCCATCTGCGGCGACCGCATCGTCGGCACCTATGAAGGCTATCGCGGCAAGGTGGAGATCGACGGCAAGGGCCTGACCTGTGTCCCGGGCTTCATCGATACCCATGTCCATGTCGAGTCCTGCCTGATTTCGCCCGGCGAATTCGACCGCTGCGTCCTGCCGCGCGGCACCACGACGGCGATCTGCGACCCCCACGAGATCTGCAACGTCATGGGCACCCGCGGGCTCGACTATTTCCTCGAGGCGGCGGCGGGCACCGTGCTCGACCTCAAGGTCCAGCTTTCGTCCTGCGTGCCGGCGACCCATCTGGAGACGGCGGGGGCGGAACTGACCGCCGACGATCTGGTCCGATACAAGGGCCACAAGCATTCGATCGGCCTTGCCGAATTCATGAATGTGCCCGGCGTCCTCTATAAGGATCCGGACGTGCTGGCCAAGCTCGCGGCTTTCGAGGGCTGTCATATCGACGGTCATTCGCCCATGCTGTCGGGCCGCGACCTCAACGCCTATCTCTCCTGCGGCATCCGCAATTGCCACGAGACGACGTCCCTGCCGGAAGCGCGGGAAAAACTGCGGAAGGGCATGCAGGTGCTGATCCGCGAAGGCACGGTGTGCAAGGACGTGGAGACCCTGGCGCCCCTGATCACGGCGGATACCTCGTCCTTCGTCGCCTTCTGCACCGACGACCGCAACCCCCTCGACATTCACGAGGAAGGCCATATCGACTTCCTGATCCGCACCGCCATCCGGCGCGGCGTGCCGGTGGCTCACGCCTATCGTGCCGCCTCCTGGTCCGCCGCGCAGGGCTTCGGCTTACGCGATCGGGGCGTGATCGCGCCGGGCCGCCGGGCCGATATCGTGCTCCTGAACGATCTGGCGAGTTGCGACGTGAATGGTGTCATTTCCGCCGGGCGCGTCGTGACGCCGGATCTGTTCGCGTCGCGGGTGCTGCCGTCGCCGATCGGTCTCGATTCGATGAAGCTAGATCCCGTGACGGCGGAGGATTTCGTGGTCCGGGCCTCGTCTCCCAGCGGTCCCGTGATCGGGGTCGAGGCGGGATCGGTCGTCACCAATCATCTGACCATGACGCTGCCGTACCGCGACGGCATCCGCCTGCCGGACCCCGCGAACGACGTGCTGAAGGTCTGCGTCGTCGCCCGTCACGGCAAGAACCGCAACATCGGGCGGGGCTTCGTGAAGGGGTTCGGCCTGACGCGCGGCGCGCTCGCCTCTTCGGTCGGGCACGACAGCCACAATGTTTGCGTGGTGGGTCAGGACGACGCCGACATGGCGGTGGCTGTCAATCGTCTGCGCGAGATTGGCGGCGGCTTCGTCGCCGTGGTGAACGGTCGGGTGGCGGGCGAACTGGCCCTGCCCATGGCCGGGCTGATTTCGGTGAAGCCGTTCGAAGGCGTGCGCACCGATCTGCTGGCGCTCCGTCAGGTCATCCGCGATCTCGGCTGCCCGCTGCCGGAACCCTTCCTGCAACTGGCCTTCCTGCCGCTGCCGGTGATCCCGCACCTGAAGATCACCGACAAGGGCGTGGTCGACGTCGACCGTTTCGAGCTCATCGCCGCCTGACGGCGCGCGCCCCCGCGACATAGGTGGCGGCTACGGAACGGTCGTCGCCCATGATCATCTGGACGAAGAGCTCCTGTTCGAGATCGCCGTCGACGGCCGTCATGCGATGGGCCATGGCGGGGGTGGCGCCGGCGTCCAGCACGACGACATCCGCATCCGAGCCGACGTCGAGCGTGCCGATGCGGTCGCCCAGACCCAGCACTTCCGCATTGCCCCGGGTCATCATGTGGAAGGCGTCGAGCGGGCGGAGCGTCTGGCGGCGCAGCTGCAGGACCTTGTAGGCTTCGCCCGCCGTCGCCAGCATGGAATAGGACGTGCCGCCGCCGACGTCGGTGGCGAGCCCGATCCGGACACCGCCGGCCGCCAGCCGGTCGCGGTCGAACAGGCCGGAGCCGAGGAAGGTGTTGGAGGTCGGGCAGAAGATGGCGGCCGAACCGCTGTCGGCCAGCATGGCCACTTCGCTGTCGTCCAGATGGATCGAATGGCCGAAGAGGGAGCGGGGCCCCATCAGGCCGAAGCGGCGGTAGACGTCGGCGTAATTGGCGGCCCAGGGATAGATTTCGCGGACGAATGCGATCTCGCGGTCGTTCTCCGACAGATGGGTCTGGAGATAGACGTCGGGGTGTTCGCGCAGCAGCGTCGCGCAGGCTTCGAGCTGCTCGTCGGTCGAGGTGATGGCGAAGCGCGGCGTTACCACATAATGCTGGCGGCCCCGGCCGTGCCAGCGCCCGATCAGCCCCTTCACCTCCTCGTAGGAGGATTGCGCGGTGTCGCGCAGGAAATCCGGGGCGTTGCGGTCCATCATCGACTTGCCGGCGATCATGCGGGTGTCGCGCGCCGCGCTTTCGGCGAAGAATTCGTCGGTCGCGCCGGCATGGACGGTGCCGTAGACGACGGCGGTCGTGGTGCCGTTCGCCAGCAGTTCGTCCAGGAAGAATGCGGCCATGGCTCGCGCGATCGCCGGATCGGCGAGACGCGATTCCTCCGGAAACGTATAGCGTTCCAGCCAATCCATGAGTTGGGTGCCGAAGGCGGCGATGACCCGGCTCTGCGGGAAATGGATATGGAGATCGATGAAGCCGGGCAAGATCAGCCGGCCCGAATGATCGTCGATCGGCATGTCGCCGAGGGTGGGCAGAATACCGGATGCTGGCCCACGGGCGGTGATCCGGCCGCCGTCCATGACCAGGATGCCGTCCTCGATATAACGCAAGGCGCTCGCGCCGGCTTTTGCCGGATCGTCGGTGAAATCGAGCAGGCGGCCGCGAAGGGCGCGGGGAGAGGACATCGAAAATCCTTTCGGCCGTGCGTCCCCCTCACCCCAACCCCTCTCCCCGAGTGGGGCGAGGGGCCTTGCGCGCTCTCCCTCGCCCTGCTTGCGGGGAGAGGGCCGGGGTGAGGGGCTTTCGCCTTAAGCCGAGACGCCCTCGACGTACCAGTCCATGCCGAGGAGGTCGCCGTCCGCCAGGGCGGACCCTTCGGCGACCTTCACTTCGCCCTTCTGGTCCTTGATCGGGCCCGCGAAGGGATGGAGGCTGCCGTCGATGATGCCGGCCTTGATCGCTTCGCATTCCGCCGCCAGGGTCTCGGACACGGCGTCGCTATAGGGCGCCAGCGACAGAAAGCCTTCCTTCAGGCCGTGCCATGTGTTGGCGGTGGCCCAGGTGCCGTCCAGCACCGCCTGGGCGCGTTCGATGTAATAGGGGCCCCATTCGTCGACGATGGCGGTGACCTGGGCGGTCGGGGCGAAGGCCTTCATGTCGGAGGCCTGGCCGACGCCCAGGATGCCGCGCTGCTCGGCGATCTGGAGGGGGGCCGGGCTGTCGGTGTGCTGGGTCATGAAGTCGACGCCCTGGTCGATCAGGGCCTTGGCGGCATCGCCTTCCTTGCCCGGGTCGTACCAGGAGTTGATCCAGACCACCTTCACCTCGGCCTCGGGATTCACCTTGCGGGCGGCGATGGCGGTCGCGTTGATGCCGCGCACCACTTCGGGGATCGGCACCGAGGCGATATAGCCGATCTTGCCGGTCTTCGACAGCGAGCCGGCCAGATGGCCGACAACGGCGCGGCCCTCGTAGAAGCGGGACGAATAGACCGAGACGTTGGGCGCGGTCTTGAAGCCGGTGGCGTGCTCGAAATAGGTGTTCTTGAACGTCTTCGCCACCTTCAGCGTCGGCTCCATGTAACCGAAGGAGGTGGTGAAGATCAGCTTGTTGCCGTCGGCGGCGAGCTTGCGGATCACGCGCTCGGCGTCCGGGCCCTCGGCGACATTCTCGACATAGGTGGTCTTCACCATGTCGCCGAATTTCGCCTCGACCGCCTTGCGGCCGAGATCATGGCCGTGGGTCCAGCCGAAATCGCCGATCGGGCCGACATAGACGAAGCCGATCTTGAGCGGGTCCGCCGCGCTCGCCTTGTGGAAGGGACCGGCGGCGAGCGTCAGGCCGGCGGCGGCGCTGCCGGCGAGGAAGGTGCGGCGGTCGATGCGTCTGATCATCTTGGGCTCCGAAGGTGGTTCAGAAGGGGAACGGGTGGAGGAACGGATCAACTCGCCGGGCGGAACGGCTTGCCGAGGCAGGCCGGGGCATCGAGGCGCCCGCGCCAGGGGCCGGCCGAGATCACGGTGAGCACGATGATGGTGGCGAGATAGGGCAGCATGTTCATCACCTGCGCCGGGATGCCGATGTCGCCGCCACCCTGGAGATAGAGCTGGAGGATGGTGACCCCGCCGAAGATATAGGCGCCGCCCAGAACGCGCCACGGCCGCCACGAGGCGAAGGCGACGAGGGCCAGGGCGATCCAGCCGCGGCCTGCCGTCATCCCCTCCACCCACATGGGCGTGTAGGAGAGGGAGAGATAGGCCCCGGCGAGGCCGGCGGTGAGGCCGCCGAAGAGCACGGCGAAATAGCGCACGCGAATGACGTCATAGCCGATCGAATGGGCCGAGAGGTCGCTTTCGCCGACGGCGCGCAGGATGAGCCCGGCACGGGTCTTCTTCAGGAACCAGGCGACGGCGACGGTGATCGCGACCGAAAGATAGACCAGGATGTCGTGGCCGAAGATCAGCGGCCCGATCACCGGCAGGTCGGACAGGCCGGGGATCGACAGCGAGGCCAGCTTGTCGACCGGGGTGCCGATATAGTCGGCGCCGATCAGCGACGACAGGCCGATGCCGAAGATGGTGAGGGCAAGACCGGTCGCGACCTGATTGGCCATCAGGGTGAGGGTGAGGACGCCGAAGGCCAGCGCCATCACCATGCCGCCGATCATGGCGGCCAGAATGCCGAGCGCGGGCGAACCGGTGCCGACCGTGGTGGCGAAGGCGATGACCGCGCCGACCAGCATCATGCCCTCGACGCCGAGGTTGAGGACGCCCGCCTTCTCCGAGACGAGTTCGCCGATGGCGGCAAGCAGCAGCGGCGTCGCGGCGGCGATCACCGTCAGCAGCATGGCGAGTATCGTGTCGAGGCCCATGGCTCAGATCCCTTCGACCGCCGGCTTCACCACCCGGACCCGGTAGCGTACCAGGAAATCGGAGGCGAGCAGGAAGAACAGCAGCATGCCCTGGAAGACGCCGGTCACGGCCTGGGGCAGACCCAGGTTGATCTGGGCATTCTCCCCGCCCATGTAGGACAGCGCCATCAGCATGCCGGAGCCGATGATGCCGAGGGGATGCAGGCGCCCGAGGAAGGCGACGATGATCGCGGTGAAGCCGTAACCGGGCGAGATGTTGGGCACGAGCTGGCCGATCGGGCCCGAAACCTCGAAGGTCCCGGCAAGACCGGCCAGCGCGCCGGTCAGCATCAGGCAGAACCAGGTCAGCCGGGTCCGGTCGAAACCGGCATAGCGCGCCGCCGCCGGCGCGGAGCCGAGGGTGCGGATCTGGAAACCGATGATGGAACGCGACAGCAGCACCCAGCCGGCGACGGCGATCGCCAGGGCGACGACGAAGCCGAGGTGCAGGCGCGTCTCCTCCCAGATGATGGGCAGGGTGGCGCTGTCGGTGAACATGCGCGACTGCGGGAAATTGTAACCCTGTGGATCCTTCAGGGGCCCGAACACGAGGACGGAGAGGAACAGCGTGGCGACATAGGTCAGCATCAGGCTGGTCAGGATCTCGTTCACGTTGAAGCGGGTCTTCAGGAAGGCGGGAATGGCGGCATAGAGGGCGCCGCCCGCAAGCCCCGCCAGCGCCATCAGGGGCAGGATGTAGATACCCGCCTCGTCCCAGAAGGCGAGCGCCACGGCACCGCCGCAGACGGCGCCGACCGTGAGCTGCCCCTCTGCCCCGATGTTCCAGATGTTGGCGCGATAGCCGAGCGCGAGGCCGATCGCGATCATGATCAGGGGAGCGGCCTTCACGCAGAGTTCGGAGAAGCCGTATTTGGTCTCGAACGGCGAGAGGAAGAAGACATAGAGCGACTCGACAGGGTCCGAGCCGAGGATCATGAACACGAAGAAGCCCGCCACCACCGTCGCGGCGACGGCGATGAAGGGCGTGAGATAGAGCATCCGCGTCGAGATCTGGCGCCGGGCTTCGATCTTCAGGGCCATGTCAGGCGGCTCCCTTCGCGTGGGCATCTTCGGGGCTGCCGTGGATGCCGCCCATCAGGAGACCGATTTCCTCGACCGAGACGGTCGCGGCGGGCATGGCGTCCGACAGCGCGCCCGCGTTGATCACCGCGATCCGGTCCGAGAGGGTGAGCAATTCGTCGAGATCCTGGGAAATGACGAGGATGGCGCTGCCGGTCGCCGCCAGATCGACCAGGGCCTGCTGGATCGTGGCGGCGGCGGCGGCGTCGACGCCCCAGGTCGGCTGTGCGACGACCAGGATCTCCGGCTTCTGCAGGATCTCGCGCCCGACGATGAATTTCTGCAGATTGCCGCCCGAAAGACTGCCGGCGGCGGTTTCGGTGCCGGGGGTGCGGACGTCGAAGCGCTTGATCACCTCGGCCGCGAAATTGCGCGACTTGCCCTTGTCGAGGAAACCCGCCTTCAGAAAGCCCATGCGCTTGTGGGCGGACAGCATGGCATTGTCGGTCAGGGACATGTCGGGCACGGCACCATGGCCGTTCCGCTCCTCCGGCACGGTGCAGAGGCCGAGCTTGCGCCGTGCGGCGGGGCCGCTGCGGCCCACGGCCTTGCCGTCGATGGTCACCGTGTCCGCGCTCGCGGCCTTGCGCTCGCCGGCGATGGCGGCCAGCAGGTCGCCCTGGCCGTTGCCGGCGACGCCGGCGATGCCCAGGATCTCGCCGCCGCGGAGCGCCAGATGGATGTTCTTCAGGGGCACGCCATGGGCCATTTCCGGGGCCATGTTCAGACCCTTCAGGGTCAGGCGCACGGGGCCCGTGTCCTTCCCCGCCTCCCGCCTGGCGACGCTGCGGAATTCGGCCCCGATCATGAGCTGGGCCATGCTGCGCGCCGTCTCCGCCTTCGGATCGCAGGCGGCCACCACCTTGCCGCCGCGCAGGATGGTGGCGGCGTCGCACAGCTCCTTGATCTCGTTCAGCTTGTGGCTGATGTAGAGGATCGAGCAGCCCTCGGCCTTCAGCTTGCGCAGGGTCTCGAACAGCTTGCCCACTTCCTGGGGCGTCAGCACCGAGGTCGGCTCGTCCATCACCAGAAGGCGGGGGGATTGCAGCAGGCAGCGCACGATCTCGATGCGCTGGCGCTCGCCCACCGACAATGTGTGGACTTCGCGGGCCGGGTCGAGCGGCAGGCCGTAGGATTCGGAGACGTCGCGGATGCGCTTGGCCAGCGCCGTCCGGTCCTTGCCCGGGTCGTCCATGCCCAGCGCCACGTTCTCCAGCACCGTCATCGCCTCGAACAGCGAGAAATGCTGGAACACCATGCCGATGCCCAGCGCCCTTGCGGTATGGGGATTGGGGATGTCGACCTCGCGCCCGTCCCAGACGATCTCGCCCGCGTCGGGTTTCAGGATGCCGTAGATCTGCTTGACCAGCGTGCTCTTGCCGGCGCCGTTTTCGCCGAGAAGGGCATGGATCTCGCCGGGGGCGACCTCGAAGCCGACGTCGCTGTTGGCGATGACGCCTGGAAAGGCCTTGGTGATCCCGCGCAATTCCAGGCGCGGGTGCTCCTTCACGACGTCGTGTCCAGGCTCCATGCCAACCACCCCCCTGACGTCTCCTAAAGGCGACCCCTGTCTCAGCAGTGCAACATATCGCAACGCACCATGGCAACCGCCGCGCGGCGCAATAATGTTTTTCGGCTTTTCGGGGCAATCAACGAAGTTGATCCGGAAAAAACCGATCAGCGGTCCTCAAGCTTCCAGTCGCCATCGACCAGAACGAGAGAAAGGGTCAGGGATTCCGGGATTTCGCCGTCCTCCGGATCCCGGAACAGGACGACGGCGCGGCTGTCGTGAAAATGCACTTCCGGCTCGAGGCGCGGCAGCAGCGCGATCAGCGCCCGGCCGGTGCTGCGCGCGGTGGCGGCATCCATCCCGGCCATCAGATGGAGCAGTTGCGTGGCCGAGGGCGCCAGACTGTCGAGCACGGCGGGATGGTCGCCGGCGGCCATGGCTTCGGCGAAGGCCAGATAGGCCCGATAGGGGGCGGAGCGGCGTGCTTCGGTGCCGGTCGCCGCGCCGGTCAGCGGAAAGGCGTTGATGGGCGCGGTGAAGGAGATCAGGTCGTCCAGGCCGAAGAAGCTGCCGCTGATCGAGCGGTCGCCGATCGCCAGGCTTTCCAGGGGAATCGTGTTTTCCGTCATGCGGATGCGGTCGTCGCCGTCGCGGTAGGACGCGTAGAGGTAGACTTCCTCGCGATTGTCGACGTCGATCTCCAGCATGACCACCGGATCGCGGGCCCGGACCGCATCGGCCTGCAGGGCCGAGAGGGAGGAATAGGCGCCCGCCGACCAGGGCGGGATGGGGCGGTCGTCCATGACCACGCGAATGTAGCTGATCGAGGAGACGGGGTCGGTCGCCGGGGTGTGGACGGCCGCGACGGCGTGGCGAAGCTGGAAGTCGCCCATCCGGCCTTCCGCATGTCCGCCAAGCTCCGTCGCCCGTGCGCCGCCCGAGGCGAGCACGATGACGGCGACCCAGCCGATCCGTCGCATTTTCAATCGTCTCGCCCTTCTTTCGGCCGCCGCGCCCCTATGCCTGCGCGCCGCCAGGTGCCGCGCCCTCAGGTGCGCCCCCGCGCGACATGCGCCCCCATGGTGCGCCCCCACATGGTGCGCCCCCATGCGGCCTTCGTGCGATGCCCCGCGGGGCATCCAGGGCCCATTGTCGCCGCGGCCCGCGTCGGGAGCAAGCGGGACGATCCCGGGTGGCGGCGTTTTGCGCCGGCCGGGAAGGTCGCCACGGGGGCATTCCGTTTCACCAATTGACCTCGTTTCTCCGAATTCCCGATTGCTTTGGCACCGCAACAATCAAAACGAGTCAAATTTCGGGCAATGACGGCGAGAAAGCATCTGACTTGGGTTCTTTTTGTGGCCGGTGGATTCGCCCTTGGTGTATTCATGAACCAATGTCGATTCTTCTTCTCGAAGGGGCTTAGGGATGTCGTCGACGCGCATTGCCGGGGTGGCCTTGACTTTGGCGCTCGGGCTTCAGGGGTGTTCGATGTTCGGGGGCGGCAAGCCGGAGGCGGCCGCGACGACGCCCGTGCCGGCGGAGAAGCCCGTCGTCACCGCGGCGCTCGAGCCGGAAGTGACCGGCCCGATCGTTCCGGGCGGCCCGCCCATGCCGCGCCGCAAGCCGACCGCCGCCGCCGGTACCACCGGTGCCGTGCCGCGTCCCGCCTTGCCGGCCCTGCCGGTGGCGCCGGGTGCGCCGCGTATCGGGCCGGGCGCCGTGGTGGTCGCCGACAGCGTCGCGCCGAAGGGCTGCCGCAAGCCGGCCGAACTGACCGCCGACGATGTCCGCCGCCTGCAGACCGAATTCATGGTCGCCGCGCTTCGCTGCCACAAGGTCGAGGGGCTGGGCATCGCGGACAAATACAACACCTTCGTCCGCACCTTCTCCAAGGAAATGGTCTCCCAGACCAAGACCCTTCAGACATTGTTCCGCCGCGAATACGGCGGTTCGCACATGCGCCACTTCGACACCTATGTCACCGCCCTCGCCAATGAAGTCTCGCAGCGCAGCCAGCGCGTTTCCGGCTATTGCGAGAAGGTGGCCGGCCTCCTCGACGCGGTGAACCAGGTGAAGCCGAAGGACATCGGCAGCTTCTCCAACAATGCGCCGATCATCGTCCGGACCAGCCTGACCAAGCAGTGCTCCTGAAGGGGCTCCCGGTTTCAGGGCCGGGGGAGTAAACGAAAGGCGCGTCCGACCGGGCGCGCCTTTTCCGTTGGGGATCCGTGGATGGTGCGTGCGCTGGAGGCCTTCGTCCCCCTTGCGGCGTGAGGGCGCTCGGGCGGCGATGCCCTGCCAAGAGCTCGTCTCCCCGCCGCGGGCGGAGGCCCTTGCGGGCGACGGCATGCCTCTCGCCACGAAATCCCGGCCTTCGCCGGTCCGACCCTTTCCATTCCCCTCAGCGTGAGGCCGGGAAGACGGACCATTGCCGGCGAGGGGGAACGGGCGGCATTCGGCTTCGGGCAAAAAGAAAGGGCGCCGGAAACCCGGCGCCCGATCCCTTGCCGTGCTGCTGGAATTACTGCAGCACGATCTCGACGCGGCGGTTCTGCGGCTCGCGGACGCCGTCGGGGGTCGGAACCAGCGGCGCGCTTTCGCCCTTGCCGATGGTGACGATCTCTTCCGGCGCGATGCCGAGGCCCATCAGCACGCTCTTGACCGCTTCCGCGCGACGGACCGAAAGACGCTGGTTGTACAGCGGCGGGCCCGAACGGTCGGCGTGGCCGGTCAGTTCGATGCGGGCGGTGCCCAGGGTCTTCGCGGCGTTGGCGGCGTCCATGATGATGGCGTTGGCTTCCGGCGTGATCGCGACCGAATCCCAATCGAAGAACACGATGTAGGAACGGACGATCGCGGGCTCCGGCGCCGGGGCCGGGGCGGGGGCCGGCTCGGCGACCGGGACGACGCCCGTGCCGAAGTTGTAGCTCAGGCCGGCCATGATGTTGTGGCTGGCGTATTCGCCGTCGACCGAACCAAAGGCATTGCTGCTCCAGGTCGGATCCAGGGTCGCGAAGTAGCGGTAGTCGACGAACAGCGACAGGCCGGTGGTGATCGCGGCCTTCACGCCGACGATGCCCTGATAGGCGAACTGCACGTCGTCATCGGTGGTCGAGGCGGGCGTGCCACGGCGGATCTTGTCGGTATAGACCCAGGCGGCGCCGATACCCGCACCGATGTAGGGGGTGAAGCGCGAGGAATTCTCGAGGTCGTAGAGGGCGTTCAGCATGAGCGCCAGCGCCGAGAGATCACCCGTGGCATTGGCGCCCTGGATGCGCGACGCCTCGTTCTCGCGGTAGGACACTTCGGCCTCGACCCGGATCCGGCCGAAGTCATAACCCATGGCACCGCCGGCGGCCCAGCCGTCATCGGTCACCATCTTCTTGACGGCGCCCGGCGGCGTCGGGCTTTCGAAGTCCAGCAGCGGCTGGGTCACATAGCCGCCGAAGGCACTGAGGTAGGGGCCGACGCGGTCGGCGTGCGCGGCAGTACCGGCGACCAGGATCGCAGCGGCACTGACGAGACCCAGGGAAAGGCGCATGGCAATTCTCCGTTTCGACTTGTTCTATATTCGTCCTAACACGAAAGGGACGGCCGGAATCTCCGGTAAGATCCGACCGTTCCTCTCTTTTTCAAGCCCGCCGGCGCATGGTCCACCGACGATACTCGACTTTGTGCGCCTGCCTTACGGCAGCACGATCTCGACGCGGCGGTTCTGCGCTTCGCGGACACCGTCCGGAGTCGGAACCAGCGGGGCGCTTTCGCCCTTGCCGACGGTCGAGATCGAGTCGGGCGCGACGCCCAGCGCGATCAGTTCGGCCTTCACCGCGTCGGCGCGACGCAGCGAAAGGCCCTGGTTGTAGCGGGTGCTGCCCGAACGGTCGGCATGGCCGGTCAGTTCGATGCGGGCCACGCCCAGGGTCTGCGCGGCGGAAGCCGCGTCGCGGATGATCTGCGCGGCATCCGCCGTGATCACGGTCGAATCCCAGTCGAAGAACACCATGTAGGAGCGGGCCACTTCCGGCGGCGGCGGCTCGGCCACCACGGGGGCCGGCGGCGGCGGCGGCGGCGGGGCCGCCGGCGTGCCGAAGTTGTAGCTCAGGCCGGCGGTGATCGTGTGCTGCTCGTATTCGAACTTCGCGCCGCCGAGATCGGTCTCCAGGGTGCGGAAGTAACGATAGTCGACGACGGCCGAAAGGTTCTCGGTCACCGAGATCTTCGTGCCCGCGATGCCCTGATAGGCCAGCACGGTGTCGCTCTCGTCGCTGACGTCATCGTCCAGGTTCGCGGCGCCCATGCCGAAGCCGAGATAGGGGGTGATCACCGACTCGTTCTCGAAGTCGTACAGCGCATTGATCATGCCGCTGATCGCCTTCAGGTTGTTGTCGGACAGGCTGCCGGTGACGCCGCCGAGCGTGATGGTGTCGTATTCATTGTCGCGATAGGCGCCTTCGAATTCGATGCGGGCGCGGCCGAAGTCGTAACCGACCGCGGCACCGCCGACCCAGCCATCCTCGAAGGAAACGTCGGCTTCGGTGCCGGGCGCGACTTCGAAACCAGTGTCCGGATTGATCGTATATCCACCGAAGCCGGTGATATAGGGACCCGAGACCATATCGGCCTGCGCGGCCGCACCAGTGACGAGAATGGCGGCAGCACTAACCAGACCAAGGGCAAGTCTCATGACCGTCTCCGTTTGATAGATACAATTTGTAAACCAGTTACCAACATAATCTCGTGAGACGCACCGGGCACACGGGATTCTAACCCAGAATCCAAGACATCCGCCCAATTTGAAGCATTAACAGCAGGCACGAGCGGTCTAATCGCCGACGACGTGTTTCGGGGGCAATGTATTCTCACCCGGCCCGAAGCGACAACATCCGAATGCCTGCAGGCCGGCCCCCGGGCCATCCGAAGGTCGAGTGTTGCGGCGTCGCAACAGAAGCGGGCGGGGGCCCGGTGCAAATGCACGGATTCGATGGGCCGAAGCGGCCGTTCGGGAAAGGGGCAGGCGCGATGCGCATTTCGTTCGCGGTCATTCTCGGGCTCTCCGGCGCCGTCGTCGCGGCCTGCGATTCGCTAGCGCCCGCCTCGACTTCCTGGCCCGGCGACGACCGTGCCGCCTATGACGACATGATGACTCGAACCCGCTGCGACCGCAGCCTCGGGACGACCGACTGCGCTGTCGCGCCCGCCCCCATGCGGCCCGTGGCAACCGTGCAACAGCCCGCCGCCGCCGAGGCGCCGGGCCCGGCGAAGCCCGTCCCCCTGGTCGAGATGCCGCCCGGCGAATGAGCGCCGGGGTTCAGTTCCGCCGCACCCCGAGGCGGGCCGCCAGGGCGGCGACATAGCGCCGGTCCTGACCGTCCAGGGTCCCGGCGGCCAGTTCCTCGGCATATTCCTTCACTTCGGCGCGGGTCTCCGCGCCCAGTTCCGGCAGGTCGAGAAGCGATTGCAGCAGCCGGCCCACGGTTTCGTCGCCTTCGTCGAGGACGACCGGCGCCCCTTCCTGATCCTCGCCGTCGATGTCGATCGCGCCATGGTCGAAATCGGCCATGAAGGGAGCTTCGGCCCGTGCCGGGTAGACGATCGCGTCCTCCCAGTCGAGACCGCTTTCGGCCAGGATGGCGGTGGCGCGGCGGGCGGCGTCCAGGGCCGTGGCATCGTCTTCGTCGGCCATTTCATGCAGGGCATCGACAAGCCTGGTTCGGCGTTCGCGGTCCATCGTCGGCTCTCCCAAGGGGCGTCGGCGGCGCATGTCCAGAATCGCCGCATCCGGATCATGATAGTGTCTCGGGCGCGTGCTGGGCATCCCGCATGTGGATTTCCGCCCGCGCCGGGTCCCGGTTCGCGCCGGTCTCCCGCGCGTCAGAGGGGGTTGCGTTTCCCTCCAAACCTGCCGATGGTGTCGCCGCCATGAAGACGAAGCCGCATTTTCCGCCGAAATGGACGATCGCCGCCTGCGCCGCGCTCGGCCTCGGGCTGGCGTCGCCGCTCGCCGCCGCCGACCGCGCGGTCGGCGAGAAGGCGATGGCCGCCGGCGACTTCGCCGCCGCCATGGAGCATCTGCTGCCGCTGGCGGAAGCGGGCGATCCGCTCGCCCAATTCGATGTCGGCGCCATGTACGACAATGGTCTCGGCGTCTCGGCCGACCCGGTCGAAGCCGCGCGCTGGTATCAGCGCGCCGCGCGCCAGGGCGATCCCTCGGCCATGTTCAACCTCGGCGTCATGTATGAGGACGGCATCGGCGTCGGCCGCGACCCGGTCCAGGCCTATGTCTATTTCGCCCTGGCGGTGGAACAGGGTCCGCCCTACGCCCAGCGCAACCGCGACAAGGTGAAGGCCGGCCTGAGCGCCGACGAACTCGCTCGCGGCGAGGACATGGTGCGCAATTTCAATCCCGTCCCCGAGACGGACGGATCGCCCCGATGAGGCGGCCGTTCAACCCTGCGCGGCGTTGGCGGGCCCGCCGGCGCCGTCCCTTCACCGATGTCGGCTTCCGGCCGATGGCGCGGTCCGGCCATGCCTTCGGCGACGATCAGGCCTGGGTCGAGGCCGACGTGCTGAACACGGCGCGCGAACTGGTCGACCACTACGGCCGCGAGGCCAGTTCCGTCGCGGTCATGCGCGCCGCCGAGTTCGCCGCCCTCGGCGACGACGAGAGCCATGCCGCCTGGGAGGCGGTGCTGCTCGCCATCGAATATCTGCTGGCGGCCCGGCCCGCGCTTCGCGGCGTTCACTGATACGCGCAAGACCTGCATTGGACGCGTGGGGGCATGACGCCCGCACGGATTGACCGCGCGTGCCGCGGGGCCGTTCACTGCCGGGGCATCCGACGATGTCCGCGCGGCGGAACGACGAGGGCACGAGGGCCCAGCCATGGCGAACGACAACGAGAACAATGCAGCCGGCCATCCGCTGGCCGGGGCCGGTTTCGCCGTCGCCGCCTATCTGACCTGGGCCCTTCTGGCGCTCTACTGGAAGCTGCTCGCCCATCTGCCGGCGTTCGAGGTCATGCTGCACCGGGCGGTCTGGTCCGTCCTGTTCCTGCTCGGCCTGCTCGCGGTCATGGGGCGCCTGCCGGCGCTGCGCGCCGCGCTTCGCGAACCGCGCCGGCTTCTGGTCTATGCGCTGACGGCTTCGCTGCTCGCCGTCAACTGGTACATCTTCATCTGGGCGATGGGGACCAATCAGGCGCTGGAAGCCAGCCTCGGCTATTACATCAACCCGCTGGTCAACGTGCTGCTCGGCGTGGTCATCCTGCGCGAGCGCCTGTCGCCGGTGCGCCGTTTCGCCGTCGGCCTCGCCGCGCTCGCCGTCGTCGTGCTCGGCTTCTCGCTCGGCGTGCCGCCCTATGTGGCGCTGACGCTCGCCTTCACCTTCGGGCTCTACGGCCTCCTGCGGAAGATGGCGCCGGCCGATCCACTGGTCGGCCTCGTCATCGAAAGCGCCTGGATGGCGGCCGTGGCGCTGCCCTGGCTGGCGGTATTGCAGGTGAAGGGCACGGCAGCCCTCGGCCATCACGGCTTTTCGACCGATGCGCTTCTCGTGCTGGCGGGGGTGGTGACGGCGGTGCCGCTGATCTGGTTCAACGCGGCGGCCAAGCGCCTGGCACTGTCGACCCTCGGCCTGTTCCAGTATATCGCGCCGACGGGGATGTTCCTGATCGCCGTCTTCGTGAATGACGAGCCCTTCGGCACGGCGCAGCTCGTCACCTTCGCCCTGATCTGGACCGCGCTCGGCTTCGTCGCCGCCGAATCGCTCCGCGCGCGGGAGGCGGTGCGCGGCTGAGCGCGCACCGGCCTGATTTCAGGCCGCCCTGGCGGCCGCCACGCTGTCGTAGATCGCCTTCTCGAAGCCGAGGTAGCCCCCGACCGAGGCCGGATCGGCGAAGGGCAGGATCTGGGTCGCCCAGAAGCCGCCGAGGCCCTGCTCCCGGTCGATCCAATAGAACAGATTGGCGAGACCGGCCCAGGCGAGCGCGCCGGCGCTGCGCCCGGTCGGTGCCGGTTCCTCGTTCACCATGAAGCTCAGCGCCCAGGACTTCGGCATGCCGGGGAAGAATTCGGCATCCCGCGTCAGGGTCGGGATGGCGCTGGCGAGCGGCGTCACCTTCAGGTCGCCGAGGCCGTTCCGCGCCGCCATGGCCACGGTCTCGGGCTTCAGCACGCGGCCGTTCTCGCCGGCGCCGTCGTTCAGCCACATGCGGATGAAGCGGCCGTAGTCGCCCACGGTCGAATGCAGGCCCGCGCCGCCCAGTTGCACCTCGGGTTCGTTCGGCAGGCGCAGTTCCGGCATCGGCACCAGGCTGCCGTCCTCCATGCGCTGGTGGATCGTGGCCATCCGCGCCTCCATGTCGGGGCGGCGGGTGAAGCCGGTGTCGGTCATGCCGAGGGGCTGGAAGATCCGCTCCGCCATCACGGTGCCCAGGCGCTTGCCCGTGATCGCCTCGACGATCAGGCCGCACCAGTCGATGCTGATGCCGTATTGCCATTTCTCGCCCGGCTCGAAGGTCAGCGGCGCGTCGAGCGAGGCGCGGGCGCAGGCGATGATCGGCGGCAGGCCCGTCTTCTCCTCGTAGTCGCGGAGGTTGGGGCAGAAGAAGCTGTAGCCGAAGCCCGCCGTGTGCAGCATCAGCATGCGGGTGGTGATCTCGCGCTTCGGGGCGCGCAGGCGCGGATTGCCCTCGTCGCAGAAGCCGTCCAGCACCTGGATGTCGGCGATCGCCGGAACATAGGTGCGGGCGGGCGCGTCGAGGTCCAGCAGGCCGTCCTCGACCAGTTGCAGGATCGCCGTTCCCGTCACCGCCTTGGTGCAGGAGAAGATGGCGAAGACCGTGTCCTCGGTCATCGGCGCCGGATCGGCCAGGGACCGGCGGCCGGCCGCCCCCGCGTAGATCGTGCCTTTCGCGTCGGTCGCCAGGGCGACGACACCCGGGACACCACTGTCGGGAACGCCACCGGTACGCGCGACCGTGGCGGCCAGCACCGCGTCGGCGGCGGCTTTCATGTCCTTGGGCATTTTTTCTCCCCTTCTCGCGCCCTCATGAACGCGGGACGCTGAGAGGAGGGTAGCCGCGGTCCGACCGTTCGTCGGCCCCCCTTACGGGTGGAGATCAATCCTCGATGTCGCGCTCGCCCTGGTTCACGTCGCGCATGCGCGCGATCGCCTCGTCCCCGGCGATCAGATGGGCGAGCATGTCGGGCGCGGCCGGGCCATCGCCCCGGATCAGCCGTTTCAGGCGCGCGCTGGCGTCCCGCGACTGATCGGCCAGGCGATGCGCCATGATCAGGGCGGCATCGAGGGCGAGGTCGGGCGCCATCTCCTGGGCGATGCCGAGCTGCATCGCCTCGATCGGCGAGACGGTCCTGCCCATCAGCATCAGCTCGAGCGCCTTGGCCGGCCCGACCAGCCGCGCCAGATGCCGCGCGCCGCCGCCCAGCGGCACGAGGCCGATGTTCGCCTCGGGAAAGCCGATCGTATAGTCGCCGTCCTCGACGATCCTTATGTCGCAGGCAAGGGCGATGTCGAAGCCGGCGCCGATGCAGGTGCCGTTGACGGCGGCGATGAAGGGCAGGGGGCTCCCCTCGATCCGCGCGAGCTGATGCGCGAAGGCGGTGATCGCGGGCAGCGGATCGTCGCCCGGCGCCACGCTGGCGACGCGCAGGTGGCGGCCCATGTGTTCCAGTTCCGGCACCGAATAGGGCCCGGCGAAGACGCCTTCGGTGCCGCCGGTGACGACCACGGCGCGGGCGCGCGGCGCGGCCTCCACCGTATCGAGGGCGCGGGCGAGATCCGTCACGACCAGGGCGTCGATCAGGCCGTCGGGCGAATTGTCCAGGGTGATGATGGCGACCGAATCCTCGATCCGAACCGAAACCTGGGCCATGAAGTCCTCGCGTCAGCGTTCAACCGGAGGCGAGATAGCGGACGGCCGCATCCCGCTCGAACAGATAGAGAAGCACGCGCAGCGCCTCGCCGCGCGGGGTCTTCAACTGCGGATCCTGATCGAGGATCAGCCGCGCGTCATCATGCGCGATTTCCATCAAGGGCAGATGACGGTCCATGTCGACCAGGCGGAACTCGGGCACGCCCGATTGCCGCGTGCCCAGGATTTCGCCGGCGCCCCGGATCTTCAGGTCCGCCTCGGCGATGACGAAGCCGTCGTCGGTGTCGCGCAGGGTCTCCAGGCGCTGGCGCGCGGTCTTGCCCGCACCGTCCGCCATCAGCAGGATGCAGAACGAGGCGGCGGCACCGCGCCCGACCCGGCCGCGCAACTGATGCAATTGGGCCAGGCCGAAACGCTCCGCCTGTTCGATCACCATCACCGTCGCCTGGGGCACGTCGACCCCGACCTCGATCACCGTCGTCGCGACCAGGAGTTTCAGCCGCCCCTCGGCGAATTCCTGCATCACCCGGTCCTTCTCCGCCGCCTTCATGCGGCCGTGGACGAGGCCGACCAGGCCCGGGAAGCGCGCCGACAGATGGGCGAAGCGATCCTCGGCCGCCGCCGCGTCGGTGGTCTCGGATTCGGTCACCAGGGGGCAGACCCAATAGACCTGGGCGCCGCCGGCCATGGCCCGCTCGACCCCCGCCACCATCTCGTCGAGCCGGGACAGGGAGACGACACGGGTGTCGATCGGCTTTCGCCCCGCCGGCTTCTCCATCAGGCGCGAGACGTCCATGTCGCCGAAGGCGGTGAGGGTCAGGGTGCGGGGAATGGGCGTCGCGCTCATCACCAGGACATCCAGCCCGTCGTCGCCCTTTGCGGCGAGCGTGAGACGCTGGTCGACGCCGAAGCGGTGCTGTTCGTCGATGACGGCGAGGCCGAGATCGCGATAGACCACCTCGCCCTCCAGCAGGGCATGGGTGCCGATCAGGACGTCGATCTCGCCCGCCGCCAGATCGGACAGGATGCGCCGGCGCCCGGCGCCCGTATCCCGCGCCGTCAGCACCGCGAGGCGAAGCCCGGCCGCCTCGCACAGGCCCGCCAGGCTCTTGCCGTGCTGGCGCGCCAGCAATTCGGTCGGCGCCATCAGGCAGGCCTGGCGTCCGGCCTCGACCGCGATCGCCATGGCGAAGAGCGCCACCACCGTCTTGCCGGCACCGACGTCGCCCTGCAGCAGCCGCAGCATGCGCAGGGGCGCCGCGAGGTCGCCCGCGATCTCGGCGATCGCCTGTTCCTGGCCGCCCGTCAGGCGATAGGGCAGGGCCGCGCGCAATTTCTCCTGCACCACGCCGGTGCCGACGACCGGCCTTCCCCGCGTGCGCCGCAGGCGCCGCCGCACCAGGGCGAGGGCCAGTTGATTGGCCAGCAGTTCGTCATAGGCAAGGCGCAGCCGCGCCGGCCCGTCGGCCGAAACGTCCTCGGCCGTCTCCGGCCGATGGACCCTGGTCCAGGCCTCGAACCAGGCGGGCCAGCCCTCGCGCCGCATCAAGGGCCCGTCCAGCCATTCCGGCAGGTCGCGCGGCGCATGATCCAGCGCCGCGCCGACCACCCGCGCCATGGCCCGCGCCGTGATGCCGGCCGAAAGCGGATAGATCGGGTCGATGGGCGGGATCTTGGCCGCGTCCTCGGGCGCCACCACATAGTCCGGGTGGGGCATCTGGCGCAGCCCCTCCCAGGTCTCGACCCTGCCGCTGACCAGGCGCATGGACCCGATGGGCAGCAGACGCGTCAGCCAGTCGCCCTCCGCCTTGAAATAGACGAGCTGCATCTCGCCGGACGCATCGCCGACGGTCACGCGATAGGGCTGGCGCGGGCCGCGTCCCGGGCGATGCGACAGCACCTCGACCTCGATGGTCGCGATCTCGTTCACCGCCGCCGTCATGATCGTCGGCCGGGCGCGGCGGTCCACCAGGGCGAAGGGCAGATGGAACAGCACATCCACCACCCGCTCACCCCCGACGGCCTTGGCGATCGGCTTCGACGTCTTCGGCCCGACCCCGGAAAGGCCGGTCAGCGACGCGAAGAGGGGCAGGAGAGAGGCAGGGCGCATGCCGTCTCGATACAGGCTTCGGGGCGGGCGCTCAAGGCACTGATGCTCTCAGCCGGGAGCGGGGCCCGCCGCGCGCCGAAGATCCGCCAGCTGGGTTTCGAGTTCGGCGATGCGCGCGTCACGCGCCGCCAATGCGGCGGCGACGTCGGCGGCCTCGAAGCGCTGGGGAATGTGCTGGGGACAATTGACGTCCCATGTCTCGATGTCGAACAGCAGAGCCCGCTCCGCACGGCCCTTGGTGTCCGGCACGCGCAGAACGTCCAGCAATGCCTCATCTCCCTCGACGATTTGCGCGGTGCCCCAAAGCTTGACCCGTCTCTGCATCACGTAGTCGATCAGGAAGATGAAGGCCCGCGGGTTTTCGGAGAGATTGCCCAGGGTGATGTACTGCCGGTTGCCGGCGAAATCGGCCAGACCGAGCCGGCGGTCCGACAATACGCGCAGAAACCCCGGTGGGCCGCCCCGGTGCTGGATATAGGGCTGGCCCCCGGCGCTGGCGGTGCCCAGGAAGAAGCTGGTCTGGCGGGCGATGAAATCGGCGAGGTCCGGCGTGACGCGATCCGGCCACGGGCGCCCTTCGGCATAGAGGCGGCGCGAGCCCTTGGCGGTCTGCACGGCCTTCACCGCCGGGGAGAAGGCGATGTCGCTGGGGGTCGGGGGCGATCCGGTCATCGGCTTCTCCTCGAAGATCGAAGGGGGTGGCGCATCGCGCCGCCCCCTCCAGGTCTTGGGTCAGGCAGGTCTTGGGTCAGGCAGGTCTTGGGTCAGGCAGGTCTTGGGTCAGGCAGGGCTTGGATCAGGCGGCGATACCGGGCGCCACGGCCGGGAAGTCGATATCGGTCTGCGCCACTTCGTTCAGGTAGTTGGTCCAGATGTTGAGGGCGACGTGCTGGACGATCTCGATGATCTGGGCGTCGTCATAGTCGGCGGCGCGCAGGTCCCGCAGGTCAGCGTCCGAAACATGGCCCCGGGTCTCCACGACCTTCCGGGCGAAGCGGACGGCGACATCGGCGCGGGCGTCGGTCGAGCGGCCGGCGCGATTGGCCGCGATCTCCTCGGGCGAGAGCTTGGCCAGATTGCTGCCGAGATAGGTATGGGCCGACAGGCAATAGCCGCAGCCGTTGAATTCGGCGATGGCGAGCGCGATCCGCTCGCGGGTGGCGGCCGGCAGGCGGCCCTTGCCGAGAGCACCGAAAATGCCGAGGTAGCCTTCCAGCGCGGCCGGGCTCCGGGCGGCGAGGCGGAACAGGTTCGGCGCGCTGCCGAGCTGCTTTTCGACCTGGCGCAGCAAGGGCTGCGAGGCTTCCGGGGCGGCGTCGATCGAGGCGGGGATGGTGATGCGGGACATGGGCTTGCTCCTGTTGGCCGGGGTGAGAGGGGGTGTCGGGGGTGACGGGGGCAAGCTACCGGCTTCCATATTTTAGAAGTAGACGGTATCATCGGGAACGCTTCTCCCATGAAATGGAAGCCATGGTCGATCGTCTCGACAGCATGTCGATCCTCATCGCCGTCGTCGACGCGGGCAGCCTGTCGGCAGGTGCCCGCCGCCTGGGCTTGCCGCTGGCGACCGTCAGCCGCCGTGTCGCCGACCTCGAAGCGGCGCTCGGCACCCAATTGCTGATGCGCTCGCCCCGGGGCCTCGCGGCGACCGATGTGGGAACAGCCTATCTGGCGGCCTGCCGCCGCATCCTCGACGATGTCGCGGAGGCGGAACGCATCGCATCGGGCGAATTCGTGGCGCCCAAGGGCTTGCTCAGCCTGGCGGCGCCCATCGTCTTCGGGCGCCTGCATGTCGTGCCGGTGGTCACGGATTTCCTGGCGGCCTATCCCGAGATCGACGTCCGCCTGGAACAGAGCGACCGCAACGTCAGTCTGCACGAAGACCAGATCGATGCCGCCATCCGCATCGGCCAACTGCCCGACAGCGGGCTCCGCGCCCGCCGGCTCGGGCGGGTGCGGCGTGTCGTCTGCGCCGCCCCCGCCTATCTGGCCGCGCGCGGCATCCCGCAAAGGCCCGAGGATCTGAGTGCCCACGACTGCGTCAGTTTCGCCAGCCTGACGGCACCCGACCGCTGGTCCTTCGGCGAAGGAAGGTTGGAGCGCGCCGTGCGCATCCATTCCCGGATGACCGTCAATGCGGCGGAATCGGCGATCGCGGCTGCCACCGCCGGCCTCGGCCTGACCCGCGTCCTCTCTTATCAGGTGGCGGACGCCGTCGCCGACGGCCGCCTGCGCGTCGTGCTGGCGGATGACGAGCCGGCCCCCTGGCCGGTCCATATCCTCTATGGCGGCGGCCTCGTCCCCCGCAAACTCCGCGCCTTCATCGATTTCGCGGCGCCCCGGCTGGAAGCGGTGCTGACGAAGGCAATTCTGGCACCGGGCTGAAACGCGGTGGGCCTTGTTGCGGGGGAATGGCGCGCTCATACTCTGTGTCGAGACGGGAGTGCCGCATGGCCGAGACGAACCGAAGCCTCTACGACAGCGATTTCTATGCCTGGGCCAACGAGCAGGCGGCCCTGTTGCGTGCCGGTCGCTTTAGCGAGGCGGATGTCGCGAATATCGCCGAGGAGATTGAGAGCATGGGGCGCAGCGAAAAGCGCGAATTGGTCAGCCGCCTCGCCGTGCTTCTCGCGCATCTGCTGAAATGGCGATTCCAGCCCGATCATCGTTCCGCTTCATGGCAGGCGACGGTCAGGCTCCAGCGCCGCGAATTGCTTGACCATCTGGCTGACAATCCGAGCCTGAAGGCATCGATAGACGAAGCCGTGGCGCGCGCTTATGGCCGAGCCGTGATCGAGGCGGGCGCCGAGACCGGCCTTGGGTCCGGGGCATTTCCGACGGATTGCCCCTGGCGTTTTGAGCAGATCATTGATGAGGGGTTCTGGCCGGAGACGTGATCCTCGCAGGTGACAGGGCGCCTTCGCCGGCCTATATGATCGGCCCATGCAGCAAGACGACATCGAGATCCGGCGGCGGCGGGCGCGGTACCGTTCGTGGCATCGCGGCACCAAGGAGACGGACATCATCCTCGGGCGCTTCGCCGATACCCATGTCGCGGGCTTCGGGGCCGACGAACTCGACCAATATGAAATCCTCCTCGAGGAGCAGGATCCGGACATCTATGCCTGGGTGACCGGCACCGCCGAGGTGCCGGCGCGCATGCGCGGCACGGTCATGGATCTCCTGCTGCGGTTTCGTGTCGACAACTGATTCCGTGTGACGCCGTGTTGCCGATTGCCAAGATCCTGAACGGCAGGCCCCGCCTGATCGTCGCCGAGGCGCCGGAGGGTGTCGACGCGCTCGCCATCGCCGAGGCGGCGAAGACAACGGACGTCCTTCACCTGGCGCGGGACGAGGCGCGCCTGCCGGCCCTGACCGCCGCCCTCGAATTCTTCGCGCCGGACCTCGAGGTGCTGGTGCTGCCGGCCTGGGACTGCCTGCCCTATGACCGCGTCTCGCCGGGGCCGGAAATCGTCGCCCGGCGCATGGAAGTCCTGAGCCGTCTGGCCCCGCCCCGCGAAAAGCCCGGCGGCCGCGTCGTCATCGCCTCGGTCGAGGCGGCACTGCAGCGCCTGCCGCCCCGCGCCGCCATCGCGGCCGAGACGCTGCGCGCCAAGGTGAACGACGACCTGCCCATCGCCGGCCTGACCGCCTATCTGGCACGGTCGGGCTACAGCAAGGTCGGCACGGCGACCGAGGCGGGCGAATTCGCCGTCCGGGGCGGCATCGTCGACATCCTGCCGCCGGGGGCGGAGGAGGGCTATCGCCTCGATTTCTTCGGCGACACCATCGAAAGCGTGCGGCGCTTCGATCCAGAGAGCCAGCGCACCACCGGCACCGCGACCGAAATGGCCCTGGTGCCGGCCAGCGAAGTGCCCTTCGAGGCCGATGCCATCCGCCGCTTCCGTCAGGCCTATGTCGAATTGTTCGGCGCCGTGACCGACGATGATCCGCTCTATGAGGCGATTTCGGCCGGGCGGCGCCATGCCGGTGTCGAGCATTGGCTGGCCCTGTTCTACGAACGGCTCGACAGTCTGCTCGACTATTGCCCGGATTACCTCGTCACCCTGGACTCCCAGTTCGAGGCGGCGGTGGAAGCGCGCCTGGCGCTGGTTACCGATTATCACGCCGCCCGTGTCGCCGCGCGCGACCAGAAGACGGTGGTGGCCCAGGGCACGGTCTACAAGCCGCCGCCGCCGGGCCTCCTCTATCTGACCGGCTCGACGCTGGAGGATGCGCTGGCGAAACGCCAGGTCCGGGTGTTCGAGCCCTTCGCCGCGCCGAACGCGGCCCTCGACCTGAAGGGGCGCCCGGGCCGCGATTTCGCGCCGGAACGGGCCCAGGGCGGCAGCCCCTATCAGGCGCTCGCCGGCCATCTGGCGGGGCTGGTCGCCGCCGGCAAGCGCCCGGTGATCGCCGCCGCCTCCGCCGGCTCGCGCGATCGCCTGCACATGGTGCTGCGCGACCACGGGATCGAGCCGATCGCGGCGGTGGAAACGCCGGCGGCCATCGCCGATCTGCCGCGCAACTGCGTGGCGCTGGCGATCATCGGAATCGACCGCGGCTTCGAGACCGAGGATCTGGCCGTCGTCACCGAGCAGGACCTGCTGGGCGACCGCCTGATCCGCGCCTCGAAACGGGCACGCAAGGCCGACAATTTCCTGACCGATGCGTCGACGCTGTCGATCGGCGATCTGGTGGTCCATGTCGATCACGGCATCGGCCGCTTCGAGGGGCTGAAGACCATCGACGTTTCAGGGGCACCCCACGACTGCCTGCATCTGGTCTATGACGGCGGCGACAAGCTGTTCCTGCCGGTCGAGAACATCGAACTGCTGACGCGCTATGGCTCCGGCGACAGCGAGGCGCAGCTCGACCGCCTGGGCGGCGGCGCCTGGCAGGCGCGGAAGGCGAAACTGAAGCGCCGCATCCGCGAGATCGCGACCCATCTGATCGACATCGCGGCGAAACGCGCCCTGAAGACCGCGACCTCGCTCCATGTCTCGGACGGGCTCTATCACGAATTCGCCGCCCGCTTCCCTTACGAGGAGACGGAGGATCAGTTGAAGGCCATCGCCGACGTGATGGCGGACATGACCTCCGGCAAGCCCATGGACCGGCTGATCTGCGGCGACGTAGGCTTCGGCAAGACCGAGGTTGCCTTGCGGGCCGCCTTCGTCGGCGCCATGTCGGGCAAGCAGGTGGCCATCGTCGCCCCCACGACGCTGCTGTGCCGCCAGCATTTCGCCACCTTCACCAGGCGTTTCGCCGGTCTGCCCATTCGCGTCGAGCAATTGTCGCGCCTGGTGACGGCGAAGGAGGCGACGGAGACGAAGAAGGCGCTGGCCGCCGGCGACGTCGACATCATCATCGGCACCCATGCCCTGCTCGGCAAGAGCATCGCCTTCAAGGACCTGGGCCTTCTCATCATCGACGAGGAACAGCATTTCGGCGTCAACCACAAGGAACGCCTGAAGCAGCTCCGGGCCGACGTCCATGTCCTGACCCTGACCGCGACGCCCATTCCGCGCACCCTGCAACTGGCCATGTCGGGTGTGCGCGAACTCTCGATCATCGCGACGCCGCCGGTCGATCGCCTGGCGGTGCGTACCTTCGTCATGCCCTTCGATCCCGTCGTGCTGCGCGAGGCGATCCTGCGCGAGCATTTCCGGGGCGGGCAGAGCTTCTATGTCGTGCCGCGCATCGCCGACCTCGACGAGGCGGCAGATTTCCTGCGCGAACATGTGCCGGAGGTGAAATACGTCAAGGCCCACGGCCAGATGCCGGCGGGCGAGTTGGAAGACGTGATGAACGCCTTCTACGACGGCAAATACGACGTGCTGCTGTCGACCACCATCGTCGAATCCGGCCTCGACATTCCGACCGCCAACACGCTGGTCGTGCATCGCGCCGACATGTTCGGCCTCGCCCAGCTCTATCAGATCCGGGGCCGGATCGGGCGGTCCAAGAACCGCGCCTTCGCCTATCTGACGACGGTGCCGCGCGTCCGCCTGTCGACCACCGCCGAACGCCGCCTCGACGTCCTGCAAAGCCTCAATGAATTGGGCGCGGGCTTCACGCTCGCCAGCCACGACCTCGACATTCGCGGCGCCGGCAATCTCCTGGGCGAGGAACAATCGGGTCACATCCGCGAAGTCGGCTTCGAGCTCTACCAGGAGATGCTGGAGGAGGCGATCGCCAATGCCCGCCTCGCCGGCGGCGCGATCGACGAGGAAGAGGCGGGCGAATGGTCGCCCCAGATCAACCTCGGCGCCTCGGTCCTGATCCCGGAAGGTTACGTCGCCGATCTCGACCTGCGCATGCAGCTCTACCGCCGCATCTCCCGCCTCGAGACGCGGGGCGAGATCGACGGCTTCGCCGCCGAACTGATCGACCGTTTCGGCGATCTGCCGGAAGAGGTGAAGAACCTGCTGACGATCGTCGAGATGAAGGCGCTGGCGAAGCGCGCCGGCATCGAGAAGCTGGACGCCGGCCCCAAGGGCGCCACCGTCGCCTTCCGCGCCCAGGCCTTCGCCAATCCGGCCGGCCTCGTGCAATGGCTGTCGAAATCGGCCGGCACGATCAAGCTCCGCCCCGATCAGAAGCTGGTCTGGCTCCAGGACTGGAGCGACGTCGACACCCGCCTGAAGGGCGCCTTCCACCTCGTCCGCCGCCTCGCCGACATCGCCGAAGCCGCGCCGGACGTGGACGCCGCCAAATCCCTGCCGAATGCGAAGCCGCAGCCCAGGGCCCCGGTTCCCGCCCATCTGGCGCCCCGCCGGCGCTGATGCCGCCGGGTCAGAACCCGAGGACCGGCCCCAGCCAGGCGGCGACGGCGTCCCAGGAAATCACCGTCATGTAGATCAGGAAGACGATCGCCGAGAAACCGGCGGCGATGCCGACCATGGTCATCAGCCCGTCCTGCTCGATCAGGCCGAGGGCCAGGAACATGATGGCGAAGGACAGCGGGATGTTGGTGAAGGGGATCGGGCTTGCCAGCATGACGCCGAGGGCCGCGATCAGCACCGCCGTCAGGCGCTCCGCCGCCGCCCCGGTCAGGAAGGCATAGCGCGGCTTCAGCACCTTCTCGAAGCGGTTGATGACGGGCAGGCCGCCCCTGACCACGCGGCGCAGGTCGTCGGTGCGGATGGTCCGGCGCAGGATCCGCTTGGGCAGCCAGGGCCGCGGCATGCCGGCGACCATCTGCAGGGCGATGAGGGCGATCGGAAAACCGGCGATGGCGGAGAGCCCGGGCGGCGCCACCGGCAGGCAGGTCGGCAGCGACAGCAGCAGGATGAGAAGGCCGAAGCCCCGTTCCGCCAGTTGATCGACGATGGCGCCGATGGCGATCCGTTCCTCCGGCCAGCCGAAGGCGAGAACCACCAGGGTTTCGGCGACGGTCGGTTCGCGCAGGACGGATTTCTTCTGGCGCCGTGCCATGGACCTCAGCCGTGGTCGAGACGGCGGGGCAGGCGCCGTTCGCGATGCACGGAAACGGAAAGAATGAGTCCGACGCCGATCATCAGGGTCATGGTCGCGGAACCGCCATAGGAAACGAGAGGCAGGGGAATGCCGACCACCGGAATCAACCCCATCACCATGGACAGATTGATGAACACATAGAGAAACAATTGGGTTCCGATGCCCAGCGCCACGAGGCGCCCGAACTGGTGGCGGCAGCCCAGCCCGATGGCGAGCGCATAGCCGAACACGCACACATAGAGCAGGATCAGCAGAAGCCCGCCGATCATGCCGAACTCCTCCGCCAGTTGGGGAAAGATGAAGTCGGTATGGACTTCCGGCACGAAGCGCAGCTGGCTCTGGGTGCCGAGCAGGTAGCCCTTGCCGAACACACCGCCGGAGCCGAGCGCGATCATCGACTGCAGGATGTTGTAGCCGGCGCCGAGGGGATCCGCCTCGGGATCGAGGAAGGTCAGGACCCGTCGTTTCTGGTAGTCGTGCAGGAATTCCCAGGCGATGGGCAGGGCCGCCAGCCCCGCGCCGATGACGATGGCGAATTTCCAGAGCCTGACCCCCGCCAGGAAGAAGATCGCGCCGGAGCCGAGCAGCAGCAGGGTGGCGGTGCCGAGGTTCGGCTGTTTCAGGACCAGGGCGATCGGCAGCAGAACCATGATCAGGGGCACGATCAGCACCGTGGGGCGGCCGATGTGTTCCGGCATGACGCCGTGGAAATAGCGCGCCAGGGCCAGCACCAGGGCCAGCTTCATGATTTCGGAGGGCTGGATCTGGAAGAAGCCGAGGTCGATCCAGCGTTGCGCGCCCATGCCGATGGAGCCCATGACCTCCACCCCGACGAGGCCGACCAGGGTGACGCCATAGAGCAGATAAGCGTATCGGGCATAGAGCGAGATGTCGATCACCGCGACCACCACCATGACGCAGAGCCCGATGATGAAACGCGCGAGCTGCCGCCCGGCCCAGGGGTCCCAGCTGCCGCCGGCGCTCGAATAGAGCATGGCGACCCCGATGGCGGCGATCGCGATCACCAGGAGCACGAGGCCCCAATTGATCGACAGGAGGCGCATTCCCAGGGATGGGCGATCGCCCTCACGGCTCGAATAGACGCTCAAGGCGCGGGTCCGATGTTGCGGTGTCGAAGGATTGACCCCGTTCTAGACCGGAATGTCCCCCCCGTCGATGGTCCAATCGTGATGGTCCGGGCGCATGACCGCCTCGGACCAGGCTTCGAGCGAAGGGAAGATCGCGGTGCGGGGCCAGCGCGGATCGCGTTCCATCTGCTTGGCGAAGGTCAGGTGCACCTGCGCGACTTCGCCGCCGTCGAGCAGAAAGAGCATGTCGTCCAGGCCGTCGACGCGGGCGATGGCGGCGGTCTTGCGCCGCCGCAGCACATGCTCGGGCCCGATTTCGGCACGGAGCTGGGCGTTGAAGACGGCGCGGTGCTCGGGATCGTCCAGGGGCACCCAGGGATAGAGCCAGTCGATGTCGGGCGGTGGCGGCGGCGGCGAGGCGGGCTCGGTGCCCAGGCGCAGCAAGCCCAGCCAGCGCGGTTGCCGGGCCATGGCGTCAGCCCCGGAACAGGGTGGTGACCAGGATCCAGGCCCAGCCGATCAGCATCATGGTGCCGCCGACGGGCGCGACCATGCCGAGGGAGAGATCCGCGAGCGCGATCGAATAGAGCGCGCCGGCGAAGATCAGCGCGCCGAGGGCGAGCGCCAGCGGCGCCGCGACCGACAGACGGCCCCGGTCGACCAGCCAGAGCGCGGCGACGGCGGCGGCGGCATGCACCATCTGATAGAGGCTGCCGGTCTCGATCAGGCCGAGCTGATAGGCGGTGGCGGTGGCCTTCAGGCCATGGGCGGCGAAGGCGCCGATGCCGACCGCCAGCAGGCCGTCGAGGGCGGCGATCACCAGCGCGGCGCGGAACAGCGGATTCATGGAGGTGCTTTCACCAATCACGCGACCTTGAGGGCGCCGGCGAAGGCATCCGCCAGCACGCCGGCGATCTTGGCCCGGCTGCGGTCGGAGGTCAGCAGTTTTTCGTCGGCGGCATTCGAGAGAAAGCCGGTCTCGATCAGCACGGCGGGCACGTCGGGCACGCGCAGCACGGCGAAATTGGCCGACCGGCGCGGATTGTCCATCAGGTGCAGCTTGGAGCCGGCGGCCTTGACGATATGGGCCTTGCGCGCCAGCGCCGTGTTGAGGGAATGGCGGCGGCTGAGGTCGAAGAGGATGGCGGCGACGTCCGGATCGGTCACGCCGATGTCGAGACCGTGGATCAGGTCGACCGCATTCTCCTTGTCGGCGATGGCCGCCGCCAGCCCGTCCGACGCCTTTTCCGACAGCGTATAGGCGGACAGGCCGCGCGCGTCGGGGTTCGGCGCCGAATCGGCATGGATCGAGATGAAGAGGTCGGCCTTCGCCTCCTGCGCGGCCAGCGCGCGGTTCTGCAGCGGCACGAAGACGTCGCGGCTGCGGGTCATCTTCACGCGGCAGCGCCCGCCCGCCTCGATCCTGGCGGCGATGCGCCTGGCGAGGTCGAGGGTGATATCCTTCTCATAGGCGCCGCTGGGCCCGATGGCGCCGGGATCGCGGCCGCCGTGCCCGGGATCCAGCATGATCAGGGGCAGGCGCGCCGCCGTCCCGGGCTTGCGCGAGGGCATGGGCACGCCGCCCTCCAGCCGCGCGGCCAGTGCGCCCGACGCGCCGGCCGACAGCAGGAAGGGCAGTCCGAGCCCCAGTTTCAACATTTCGCGACGATCGATGCCCATCGCAGAACCCGCCGAAATCCCCAAGATGCGCCACCGTCCGCCGTGCCCGAAGCAAAGCATGGCCGGTGCCTGGCGCGATTACCCGTCCAGAGAGCCCGAATTTGTCAGAAAATTTCTTCCGAATCAAGCGCTTGTAATTGGTTACTGAGATTCCGATGTAAGGCGCCGGCGGCGCTGTGTCGTGCAAGTTTCGGGATTTGTGACGCAGCCGTCTTGACAGGCGATGGGCCCGTGCCTAACTGTGCGGCGGTTGCTGGCACTCGCCATTCGGGAGTGCTAACAACGCGGCCAGACAATAGGCCTTTGTCTAATCCAGAGGAGGTTTCCATGAGCTTTCGGCCGTTGCACGACCGGGTCCTGGTGAAGCGCATCGAAGCGGAAGAGAAGACCAAGGGCGGGATCATCATTCCCGACACCGCGAAGGAAAAGCCGCAGGAAGGCGAAGTCGTCGCCGTCGGCTCCGGCACCCGCAACGAAAAGGGTGAACTGGTGGCGCTCGACGTCAAGGTGGGCGATCGCATCCTGTTCGGCAAGTGGTCCGGCACGGAGATCAAGCTGGACGGCGACGACCTGCTGATCATGAAGGAATCGGACATCCTGGGTGTTCTCGAAGTGACCGCGAAGAAGGGCAAGAAGGCCGCCTGACCGGCGCCGCTGCTCCCTTCCCGTCAAAGAAGCCCAACACATTCAAGGAGCTAGCCAATGGCTGCCAAGGACATTCGTTTCAGCACCGACGCCCGTTCGCGCATGCTGCGCGGCGTCGAGATCCTCGCCGACGCGGTGAAGGTCACCCTCGGCCCGAAGGGTCGCAACGTCGTCATCGAGAAGTCGTTCGGCGCGCCGCGCATCACCAAGGACGGTGTCTCGGTCGCGAAGGAAATCGAGCTCGCCGACAAGTTCGAGAACATGGGCGCCCAGATGGTGCGCGAAGTGGCCTCGAAGACCAACGACATGGCCGGTGACGGCACCACCACCGCGACCGTTCTCGCCGCCGCCATCGTGCGCGAAGGCGCCAAGGGCGTCGCCGCCGGCATGAACCCGATGGATCTGAAGCGCGGCATCGACCTCGCGGTCGAGACCGTCGTCGCCGAGGTGAAGAAGCAGTCGAAGAAGATCTCCGGCTCGGACGAGATCGCCCAGGTCGGCACCATCTCGGCCAACGGCGAGCGCGCCATCGGCGAGATGATCGCCAAGGCCATGGAGAAGGTCGGCAAGGAAGGCGTGATCACGGTCGAGGAGGCCAAGGGCCTCGAGACCGAACTCGACGTCGTCGAGGGCATGCAGTTCGACCGCGGCTACCTGTCGCCCTACTTCGTGACCAACGCGGAGAAGATGACCGTCGAGCTCGACAACCCCTACATCCTCCTCCACGAGAAGAAGCTGTCGGGCCTCCAGGCCATGCTGCCGGTTCTCGAGTCGGTGGTTCAGTCGGGCCGTCCCCTGCTGATCATCGCCGAGGACGTGGAAGGCGAGGCGCTGGCCACCCTGGTCGTGAACAAGCTGCGCGGCGGCCTGAAGGTCGCGGCCGTGAAGGCGCCGGGCTTCGGTGACCGTCGCAAGGCCATGCTGGAAGACATCGCCATCCTGACCGGTGGCCAGGTGATCTCCGAAGACCTGGGCATCAAGCTCGAGAACGTGAACCTGAAGATGCTCGGCCAGGCCAAGAAGGTCGTCATCGACAAGGAAAACACCACGGTCGTCGACGGCCTCGGCAAGAAGGACCAGATCCAGGCCCGCGTCGGCCAGATCCGTGCCCAGATCGAAGAGACCTCGTCCGACTACGACCGCGAGAAGCTCCAGGAGCGTCTGGCGAAGCTGGCCGGCGGCGTCGCCGTGATCAAGGTCGGCGGTTCGACCGAGGTCGAGGTGAAGGAGCGTAAGGATCGCGTCGACGACGCCCTGCACGCCACCCGCGCCGCGGTCGAGGAAGGCATCGTCCCGGGCGGCGGCACCGCGCTGCTCTATGCGACCCGCGCCCTCGACAAGATGAAGATCGACGACGAGGACCAGCGTCACGGTGTCGACATCATCCGCCGCGCCCTGCAGGCTCCGGTCCGTCAGATCGCCGAGAACGCCGGCAAGGACGGCGCGGTGGTCGCGGGCAAGCTGCTCGAAGGCAAGGACACCAAGACCGGCTATGACGCCCAGAACGACGTCTACACCGATCTCGTGAAGGCCGGCATCATCGACCCGACCAAGGTCGTGCGCTGCGCCCTGCAGGACGCTGCCTCGGTGGCCGGCCTGCTGATCACCACCGAAGCCATGATCGCCGACAAGCCCGAGAAGAAGGGCCCCGCGATGCCGGGCGGCGACATGGGCGGCATGGGTGGCATGGGCGGCATGGACTTCTAAGTCCGGCCCATCCAGGCTCGTTGAGACGGGGCCGGCGAAAGCCGGCCCCGTTTTCGTTCGGCCCGCCCGACCTTCGCCCGGGCCCTTTGCCGGCCCCTTCGGCAACCTCCGGCCCCGTCACGTGTTGATGACGACATGAGGACACGATTCGGCGGAGGAAAATCATGACGGGACGGTCGATGCGCGCGCTGAGGACGGCTGTCGTCGTCCTCGCGCTGCCGGTGGCCCTGGCGGGCTGCGTCGCCTATACGGACGATCGCTACGGCTATTACGACGACGGCTACGGCTATGGTGACGGCCCGGGCTACGGCTATGGCGGCAGCTACGGCCAGAGCCATGGGTATGGTTATGGTTATGGCGGGCCGACCTACTACAGCCACGGCACGACCGTGGTGACCGTTCCGGCCTATCGGCCCGCGCCGGACTACCGCCGCGACGACCACCGCCACCGTGCCGCGGAGGCGGAGCGCCAGCGCCGCCACTACGAGGAACAGCGCCGGCGCGAGGCGGCCCTCGAGGAGCAGCGCCGCCGCCACGGCGGCGACCATCGTCGCGACGACGACCGACGCCGCGCGGACGACCGGGGTCGCGACCACGATCAGCAGGAAGACTGGCGCCGCCGCCAGGCCGAAAGCGACCGGCGCCAGCACGAACAGCGCGAGCAGGCGGCGGATCAGCGCCGCCGCCAGCAGGAAATGCGCGAGCGTCAGGCCGATATCGACGCCGAACGCCGCCGCAATCGCGACCGGGATGCGCAGCAGACGATGCGCGCCCATCAGGATCGGCGCTACGAGGATCGTACCGGCAATCCGCCGCCCACGACGGACGGCCGCCGCACCGCCGATCGCCGTCAGCCGGGCCAGCCCTGGCCGCTCGATCCGAACGGCCAGACCCGCTGAGCCGACGCCAGCCGGGCGGACCTCAGTCCTTCCGGCCGCGCGGTGTCCAGGCGGGATGGGGGCGTCGGGGCCCCGGATCATGGGTCGCGGCCCAGCCCTCCACCGTCAGGCGCTTCAGGTCGAAGAGATAGCGGGTGCTGGCATAGGCTTCGCCGCCCATGCGACCGACGGCGTCGAGACCATGGGCATCGACATGCAGGCGCTCCGTCAGGATGCAGTCGTCGACATGAGCGGCGACCACTTCCCCCAGAATGATGGCGCGGCCGGTCGGCAGGGCGATGTCCTGGAACAGCCGGCATTCCAGGGCGGCGCGCGCCTCCTTGATGTAGGGACAGCGGAGCTTGAGGCCGGGGGCCGTGGTCAGCCCCGCCTCGGCCAGTTCCTCCGTTCCATGGGGAAAGGGGATGGCGCAGACCGTCATCGCCTCGACGAGCGCGTTGGAGACGATGTTGACGGTGAATTCGCCGGTCTCGCGGATGTTGCGGGTGGTGTCCTTCGCCGTGCCGTCGGCCTTGAGGTCGAGGCCGAGGGCGACGATCGCCGGCTCCGACGACAAGACGTTGAAGAAGCTGAAGGGCGCGGCATTGACGCGCCCCGAGCCGTCGACGGTGGTGACCCAGGCGATCGGGCGCGGCACCACGGTGCCGATCAGCAGCTTGTACTGATCGCGGCCGGCGAGATCGGCGAAGTCGAAACTCTTCTTGCTCAAGGAATGTCGGCTCCCGGCGACAGATGGGCGAGGGGGCCACTATAGGTCTTCGGCAGCGGCGGGGCGAGTTCGCCCCGCTTGGAGGTGGCGAGCCCGAGCCCGACCAGGGATTCGACCAGTTTCACGGCCGCCGTCACGCCGTCGATCACCGGCACGCCGAGGTCGGCCTGCAGCCGGGCCGCGAGGTCGGTCATGCCGGCGCAGCCGAGCACGATGGCGCCCGCCTCGTCCTCCGCCAGCGCCGCCCGGCATTCGCCGAGGATGCGGGCATAGGCGCCGGTGGCGTCATCCTCCAGCGCCAGCACCTCGATCTCGGCGGCGCGGACACGGCGGCAGAAACGGGCCATGCCGTAGCGCTCGGCCAGATGGGCGGCCTGGCCCCTGGTCCTTCCGAGAGTGGTGACCACGGAAAAGCCGGGCGCGACCAGGCTCGCCACATGCATCGCCGCCTCGGCGACGCCGACGACCGGGCCACGGGCTACCTCCCGCGCGGCCAGCAGGCCGGGATCGCCGAAGCAGGCGACGACGTAGCCGTCGAACCCCTCGCGTTCGCCCGCGCGAATTTCCTCCAGAAGGCCGATGGTGGCGATCGCCTCGTCGTGATGACCCTCGATCGAGGCCGGTCCGCCGGCGGGCGAGACGGCGACGATCTCCGTTCCCGGGGCGGCGACGGCGCGGGCCGCCGCCGCCATCTTCTCGGTCATCGACCGGGTGGTATTGGGGTTGATGATCTTGATGCGCATGATTCAGGCGTTTCCACCACCATTCGGCATTCCGGCGAAGGCCGGAATCATCTGGAGGTTACACACCCGCCCCTCGTGGAGAAAGGCCCCGGCCCGCACCGGGCCGGGGCGACGGTCCCGGGTCAGGCCGCCTTGCCGGCGTCGGAACCCTTGCCGGCGCGCCGGCGCTGCACCCAGGTCAGGGTGAGCAGGGTCGCCGTGATCACCACGATCGAAAGCAGGGTGGTGACCGTGCCGAGGGCATAGAGCACCGGCGTCGTGACACTGGTGGTCATGCCGTAGATCTCGAGCGGCAGGGTGTTGTAGCTGCCGGTGGTCATCAGGCTGCGGGCGAATTCGTCGTAGGACAGGGTGAAGCCGAACAGGCCGACGCCGATCAGGGACGGCAGCAGGATCGGCACCACGACGTGGCGCAGCGTCTGCCACGGGCTGGCACCCTGGTCCCGGGCGGCTTCCTCATAGGCCCGGTTGAAGCGGTTGAAGACCGCGAACATGATCAGGAGGCCGAAGGGCAGGGTCCAGGTCAGATGGGCGCCGAGGGCGGAGGTGATCCAGGTCGGCTCGATGCCGAGCACGTTGAACATCAGGCCGATGCCGAGGCTGACCAGGATCGAGGGCACGATCAGGCTGGCGATCGCCATGTAGAAGAGGGGCGTCGCGCCGAAGAAGCGTCGCCGGAAGGCGAGCCCCGCCGCCAGCGAGACGGTGACCGTCACCACCGTGACCACAAGCCCGAGGATCAGCGAGCGCGAGATCGAGCCGCCGAAATCGCCCACCGCCTGCTGTTCGAACAGGCGCCCGAACCAATGCAGCGAGAAGCCGTTCATGGGGAAGGTCAGGCCGCCGTTCTCGCCCTGGAACGACAGGATCATGATGGTGATCGTCGGCCCGTAGAGGAAGAGGACGAAGAGGCAAAAGAAACCGGCCAGCAGCCAATAGCCGAGGCCCTTGCGTTCACTGCCCATGATCAGAGCTCCTTCCGGATGTCGACGACGCGCAGCATGGCCGCGACCATCATCAGGACGATGATCAGCAGCACCACTGCATTGGCGGCGGCCGCCGGGTATTGCAGCAGGGAAATCTGGTTGGCGATCATCAGTCCGACCGAGGCGCTCTGCCCGCCGGACATCAGGCGCACGGTGATGAAGTCGCCCATGACCAGGGTGACGACGAAGATCGAGCCGATGAGGATGCCCGACTTGGTCAGCGGAATGATGACGTTGACCAGGGTCTGGAAGCCGCTGGCGCCATTGTCGCGGGCCGCCTCGATCAGATTGCGGTCGATGCGCATCATCGAATTGAAGATCGGCACGATCATGAACTGGGCATAGAGATAGACGAAGGTCAGGATCACGCTGAAATCGGAGAACAGCAGGAATTCCAGCGGCTCGTCCGTCAGGCCGAGACCCATCAGGGTCTGGTTCATGATGCCGTTCCGCCCGAGGAAGGGGATCCACGAGATCATGCGGATGATGTTCGAGGTCAGGAACGGGATGGTGCAGACGAGGAACAGCGCCATCTGCGCGGTCGACGAGCGCACGTGGAAGGCCACGAAATAGGCGACCGTGAAGCCGATGCCCAGGGTAAAGGCCCAGACGAAGGCGGCATATTTCAGGGTGTTCAGATAGGTCTTCCAGGTGACGTGGGAACCGAGCAGTTCCTCATAATTGAGGAAGATGAAATCGGGATAGATCATGACGCTGTCGTAGTCCCAGAAGGACACGATCACGATGGTCAGGATCGGAATGACCAGAAATACCGCCAGCACGAGGCCGAGCGGCGTCGCCTGCAGATAGGGGGCGAGGGCGGAAAGGCGCAAAGCGGGCTTGGCGGCGGACATCAGGCACTCCCATGCCGCCACGGCGCGGGGCCGTGGCGGTGGCTTTCGGGTAACGGGGTCAGGCGGCCCTGGATCAGGCGGCGATGAATTCGTTCCACTTGCGGACCATGTAACGGTCCTCGTCCATCACCGAGTTCCAGCAGGCGACGTGGCCCATGCGCTCGTAGAACGAACCGCCGTCGCGGACCGCGCCGGCCTTCTCCATGACCTTGCCCTCGGGGTTCAGGATGTCGACGGCGGCGGGCTTGCCCTCCATCCAGAACGCCCATTCCTCGGGCGACATGAAGTCCTTGGCGGTGTCGAGAACGGCCGAATAGTAACCCTGGCGGTTCAGATAGGCGCCGCACCAGCCGGACAGGTACCAGTTGATGTACTCATAGGCGCAGTCGAGCTCGAGCCCCGACAGATGCGAGGCGATGCCGAGGCCGCCGCCCCAGGCGCGATAGCCTTCCTCGAGCGGCTGATAGACGCAGGGGATGCCCTTGGCGCGGACGGCGGCGACGGCCGGCGACCACATGGACTGGATGATCACCTCGCCCGACGCCATCAGGTTCACGCTCTCGTCGAAGCTCTTCCAGAAGGCGCGGAACTGGCCGGCCTGCTTGGCCTCGGTCAGCACCGCCATGGTCTTGTCGATCTCTTCCTTGGTCATGTTGCCCTTGTCGGCATACTTCATGAGGCCCATGGATTCGCAGACCATGGCGGCGTCCATGATGCCGATCGAGGGGATGTTCAGGATCGAGGCCTTGCCCTTGAAGGCGGGATCCAGCAGGTCCTTCCAGTTGGCGATCGGCCGCCCGACCAGGTCGGGGCGGATGCCCAGGGTGTCGGCGTTGTAGATGGTCGGGATCAGGGTCATCCACTGGGTCGGCTCGGACGCGAAGGCCTTCGACTCCGCGCCCTCGACGAAGGTGACGGTGTGGGGCGCGGTGCCCTGGGCGATCTCCGATTCCGGCGTCAGCTTGCCGGTGGTGAAGATCGGCACGATCTTGTCGTAATACTTGATCTTGGTGACGTCCATCGGCTGCAGGCCGCCGGTCGGGAACACCTTCTTGCAGATCCAGTATTCGATGTCGGCGACGTCGAACGACTTCGGCTGGGTGACGGCGCGCTGGGTGATGGCGTCGGAATCGAGGGCGGTCATCGCCAGCGAGAAGCCGAGGTCTTCCTTCACCTTGTCGGCGATGGCATTCAGGTTCGAGACGCCGGTGCCGAACTGGCGCAGCGTGACGTCCTTGATGTTCTGGGCCCAGATGGTCGGAAAGCCGGTCAGGGCGCCCGAGCCGGCGGCGAGGCCGACGGCGGCGGCGCCGCCCTTGAGGAACGAACGGCGGGTCTTCCCCTTGGTCTTGTTACCCGTGGTCATGTCGTGATCCTTTTCCTGGTCTTAGGCTGCTGGTTCAGGCTTGGAGCGGGTGGGCGTGGGTGGCGTTCCAGGTCGCGATGACCCGGTCGCCGATGGCGAGCGGCTGCTCGTAGAAAGTGGCCTCGTCGACGACGACGTAGAATTCGTCCGAGACCGCGGTGTCGAGGCGCAGATGCACCGAGGTGCCGTGGTATTCCATGGAACGCACGATGCCCGAGACCGTGTCGGTCTCGGCCACCACGTCGCCTTCGGGCGCGTGGGTGAGGCCGATGCGGTCCGTGCGCACCGCGACCTGGCCGTCGTCGACCTTCACCACGTTGTGGCCGCCGATGAAGCGGGCGATGAAGGCGGTGCGCGGCTTGTTGAACACCTGACGGGGCGGTCCGGCCTGCTCGATCTTGCCGTCCTTCATGATCACGGCGATGTCGGCCAACGCCATGGCCTCGCCCTGGCTGTGGGTGACATGGATGAAGGTGATGCCCAGTTCCGTCTGCAGGCGCTTCAGTTCCTCGCGCATGCGGTCGCGCAGGAACGGGTCGAGGGCCGAGAGCGGCTCGTCGAGCAGCAGCACGGACGGCCGGGTGATCAGGGCCCGGGCGAGGGCGACGCGCTGCTGCTGGCCGCCGGAAAGCTGCGCGGGCAGGCGGTCGGCATATTGTTCCATGTGGACGACGGCCAGCATGTCGCGGGCCTGCTTGCGCCGCTCCTCCTTGGCGACACCCTTCATCTTCAGGCTGAAGGCGACATTGTCGACGCAGTCGAGGTGGGGGAAGAGCGCGTAGCTCTGGAACATCAGCGCCGTGCCGCGCTTGGCCGGCGGTTCGTCCTCGATCTGACGGTTGCCGATGCGCAGCACGCCGTCGCTGATTCCCTCGTGCCCCGCGATCATGCGGAGCGTCGAGGTCTTGCCGCAGCCCGACGGGCCGAGAAGGCAGCAATAGGTACCGGCGGGAATCTTCAGGTCGATCGCATCGACCGCGATGGTGTCACCATAGGCTTTGGTGACCTGAACCAGTTCGACACTGCTGTCGTCGCGAATAGCCATGAGTCTCTCCAGCTTGCCCCGGTTCCGGACACGCACCCGGAACCCCTTGCTTGAGAGAAATTCTGCAGCGCAAACGGGAATTGTGGCAGCGCCGTAATCGCGGAATCATTTTCAAAAAATTGAAAATGATCGCGAATTGGGCGCCTTTTGGTTAACGCCTGTTTTTTGTGCGATTCGAGCGGCGCGCGCGAGTCAGGCGTTCAAATCCTCGCGCCGGCAATCGGGCACTTCGAGGATGAGGTCGGGGCCATAGGCGCCGCCGGGGGTCTGATAGCCGGGCTGGAACGCGCCGGCGACGACCTTGCCGGCGATCAGCAGGGCGGTCTCGGCGGTCAGGGCATAGGGTTCGATCACGTCCAGCCGGCTGCGCAGGGTTTCGCCCGCGGCATTGGTCGCCTCGCCCAGCAGGATGGCGCGGGCGGTCTGGCGATGTTTCGCGTCGGGGCCCGCCGGCATCAGGTTCACCATCTGCTTCAGCAGAAATTGCGCCGGTGCCGTGCCGAGCAGGCGGCGCACGCCGCCCGGCAGGCCCAGCATGCGCGACAGTTCGGGTGTCGATTCGAAGAACACCTCGATGTCGGGAATGGCGGTGGTGTGGAAGGCGGTGGCGACATCGCCCCAGGAGATGCCGATGGCATCGACCGGGCCCTTGCCGAAGTCGATCTTCGTCCGGGGCGTGCCGGCGACTTCCGTCAGGCGGCCGCCGCGCCGGACCATGGTGCCCTTGGCGATCGCCTCGATCGAGGTCTTGGCGGTGCCGCGCGACATGTTGGAGAGCCCGCTCATGGCGAGGCGCAGGCGGGTCGCGTCCGGCATCCGGCGTTTCATGTGGGCGGCCAGGCAATCCGACGGGACGACGTCGAAGCCGACGCCGGGCATCAGCATCACGCCCGCCGCCGCAGCCTTCTCGCCGAGGCCGGCGCAGGTCTCGAAGACATCGATCTCGCCGGTGATGTCCAGGTAATGCACGCCCTTGGCGATGCAGGCATCGACCATCGGCCGGCTGGTGGCTGAGAAGGGGCCTGCGACATGGAGCACGATGGCGATGCCGTCGAGGATGCGCGACAGCGCCGCCGGATCGTTCAGGGGGGCGGCGACATGGGGCAGGCCCAGGGGCGCCGCTACGGCGGCGACGCCGGCTTCGTCGCGTCCCGCGCAGACGAGGTCGATGCCACGCTTGGCGGCCGCCGCGGCGATCAGGCGCCCGGTATAGCCGGTCGCTCCATAGAGAAGAATCCGCCCGGTCATGTCTCTCTCCCCCTATATCGGGCGACCAATAACATGATCGGGGCCGGGCCGCACGAAGGTTGCGTCGCCGGCCCGCGCCGCCGACAATCTCGCCGCGCGGGGGAGTCGCGCCAGGGGAGAAGTGTCCGGCATGATCGACGTCCAGGGATTGTGTTTCGAATATCCGGCCAAACGGGCGCTGGACGAGGTGAGCTTCCGGATCGAGCCCGGCACGGTGACCGCCCTGGTCGGCCCGAACGGCGCCGGCAAGACGACGCTGCTGCGCTGCCTGTCGACCCTGGAGCCGCCCTATGCCGGGCGCATCCGCCTCGATGGCATCGACGTCGCCGAGGAGCCGCGCCGGGCCCGTCGCCTGCTCGGCTTCCTCGACGAATTCTTCGGTCTCTACGACGATCTCTCGGTCCTGCAGAGTCTGCGCTACTGGGCGGCGGCCCATGGCATCGACGATCCGGGCGATGCCGCGGCGCGCGACGTCGCCGCCCGCCTCGGCATCGAGGACCGCCTGTCGGAACGCGCCGGCAGCCTGTCGCGGGGCCTGCGACAGCGTCTCGCCATCGCCCAGGTGATCATTCATCGCCCGCGCATCCTGCTGATGGACGAGCCGGCCTCGGGTCTCGACCCCGAAGCGCGCGCGGGCCTTGCCGAACTCATCCTCGGCCTTCAGGCCGAGGGCATGACGATCGTCGTCTCCTCCCACATCCTGTCGGAGCTCGAGGACTATTCGAGCCACATGCTGATCGTCGACCGGGGCCGCATCGTCGACCATGCGGCGACCGGCGCGCGTGCCGTGCCCGCCGTGGCCGGTCGGCAGGTGCGCCTGCGGGTCGTGCTGGCGGAGCCGGTCGCGGGTCTAGAGGACGCCTTGTCGCCGCCGCCCCTCGGCTTCGAGATCGGCGACGTCGTCGCCGACGGCGAGGGGCGCATGGCGCGTTTCGAATTCGCCGGCACGCCGCGGGACCAGGCCCGTCTCCTCGAACATCAGATCGCGCAGGGGCTGCCGGTCGCCAGCTTCGCCGAGGATCATTCGAGCCTCCAGGACCGCTATATCGAGACGCTGAGGAAGGGCCGGTCATGAGCACCATGAACCCCGAATTCCGCCGCAACCTCTGGCTCGAACTGACGCCCACCCGTCTCGTCATCATGCCGCTGGTGGTCGGGCTGCTGCTCGCCCTCGGCTGGATGTGGGGCGAGGCGGAGGGACTGTCGGCCGTGGGGACCACCGCGGGCTGGGTCATCCTGGTGCTGTGGGGGACGCGGCTGGCGGCCGACGGCGTCGCCGCCGAGGTTCAGGGCAAGACCTGGGACAGCCAGCGCCTGTCGGGCATCGGGCCGGTCGCCATGACCGTGGGCAAGCTGTTCGGCGCCACCGCCTATGCCTGGTTCGGCGGCCTGATGTGCATCGTCGCGATCTTCGCCGTCGGCGGCATGGCGAGCGATCCGCTGGGGCCGCTCCGCCTTCTGGTCACCGCGCTCTTCGCCCAGGCGGTGGCGCTCTGGTTCACCCTGGTGCAGGTGCGTCTCGGCACCGGCCTGCGGCGTTTCCAGGTCCTGCTGGCGCAGGTCGTCGGCATCATCGCCTCGGTGCAGCTGACGCCGCTGTTCGAATACGCGAAGCTGGATATCGGCTGGTACGGCGTGGATTTCCCGGGCGACGGCTTCGCCCTGTTCTTCACCGCGGTCATGACCTTCTGGGCCTGGATCGCCTGCTGGCGGCTCTTGCGGGCGGATTTCCTCTACCGCAACTGGCCGCTCGCCTTCGTCGCCTTCCTGATCTTCATCGCCGTCTATACGGAAGGCCTGGCGCCCGGGACGTTCCCGCGCTTGGAATGGCTGATCTCCGGGGCGATCTCCTATCACCTGATGGTGGCGGCGGTCTGGATCGCCGCCCTGATCGAGCCGAAGAGCGTGGTGCAGCTTCGCCGTCTCCTGGAGCGCCTGCGGCGGCGCGATCTTTCGGGTTTCCTGTCGGATCTGCCCTGCGCCGTCGCCGGCCTGCCGGTGGTCGTGCTGGCCGGCCTCTTCACCCTCAGCCAGCAACCGTCGGTCGTGAACCTCGGGCCGCAGCTCCTTGCCGTGTTCCTGTTCCTGATCCGCGACATGCTGCTGGTCCAATATGTGGTGCTGGGGCCCCGGGCCCGGCGCGGCCATACGGCGGCGGTCATCTATCTGCTGGTGCTCTACGGCCTCGTGCCGGCGCTGCTGCAGGCGGGCGGCGCGGTCCAACTGATTCCGGCCTTCCTGCCCGCGACGGTGATCAATGCCACCATCGGCGTGATCGGGCCCCTGATCCAGGTCGGGATCTTCGCCTTCCTGCTGTCGACCCGTCTGGTCGCGCTGCGTGCCAGGGCCTGACGCCGTGGCGGCGGTCTGGCGTAACTGGTCGGGCCTTCAGCGCGCCGCGCCCGCGACCGTCTTCCGCCCGGTGGAGGAGACGGGCATCGTGGCCGCCGTGCGCGAGGCCGGCGTTCGGGGCTGGAACCTCCGGCCCATCGGCGCGGGCCATTCCTTCACGCCGCTCTGCGTGACCGACGGCGCGCAGATCGACCTTTCCGGCCATGCCGGCATCGTCGCGGTCGACGGGGGGCGGGCGACGGTCAGGGCCGGCACCACCATTCGGGCGCTCGGCCCGCTGTTGCGCGCCAAGGGGCTCAACCTCGCCAATCAGGGCGACATCGACGCCCAGGCGATCGCGGGCGCGGTCGGCACCGGCACCCATGGCACGGGGATCCGCTTCGGCTGCCTGTCGTCCCTGGTCTCGGGCTTTCGCCTGGTCACCGCCACGGGCGAGGTGGTGGACGCGGATGCCGCGGGCGATCCCGACCTGTTCCAGGCCGGCCGGGTCTCCCTCGGCGTGCTCGGCGTATTCTCGACCCTGACCCTCGATTGCCCGCCCGCCTACAGCCTGCGGGAGGAGAGCCGGGTGCGCCCGCTCGACGCCGTGGCGACGGAATTCCCCGAGATCGCGGCGGCCCATGACCACGCCGAATTCTTCTGGTTCCCCATGGCCGATCAGGTGGTGGTGAAAACCCTGGACCATACCGGCGATGCCCCGTCGGGCGGTCGGCGCCGCCGCGCCGTCAAGGCCATGGTGCTGGAGAATGGCGCGATCTGGACCATGGGCCGCCTGTCGCGCCTGATGCCGGGCCTGACCGCGCCCCTGTGCCGCCTTTCGGCCGCGCTCGGCGGCGGCGGGGTCCATGTCGATCATGCGGAGAGGGTTTTTCCCTCGCCCCGCTGGGTGCGCTTCAACGAGATGGAATATGCCGTGCCGGCCGAGCAGGGAATGGACTGCATCGCCGAGATCCGCAAGTGGTTCCGCCGTACCGGCACGCGCATCTATTTCCCGATCGAATTCCGCCGGGTCGCGGCCGACGACATCTGGCTCAGCCCGTTCCACGGCAGGGACAGCGCGACGATCGCCGTCCATCGTTTCGCCGGCGAGGATTTCACCGCCTATTTCGAGGCCATGGCGGCGATCTTCGCCAATCACCGGGGAAGGCCCCATTGGGGCAAGCTGCATTTTCTGAAACGCGCCGACCTCACCCGGCTCTATCCCGAATGGGAGCGTTTCGCCGCTTTACGCTGCCGCCTCGACCCCAAGGGCCTGTTCCTGAACGACCACCTGCGCGCGATCTTCGAGGGGTGATCCGTTTTTCAAGTCGTCATCCCGGCCTGCGCCGGGATGACGACCTCTTTCAATGTTCGTGGCCGCAGGGGCTGAAGGTCTCCGCCGCGACGAGGCCGGTCTCGTCGGCCTTGCGGAAGAAGCAGGTGCGGGCGCCGGTGTGGCAGGCGGCGCCGGTCTGGTCGACGATGGCGAGCAGCGTGTCGCCGTCGCAATCGACCCGCAATTCGTGGAGCACCTGGATGTGGCCCGACGTATCGCCCTTGCGCCACAATTGCCGGCGCGAGCGCGACCAATAGGTGACGCGGCCGGTGGTCAGGGTCTCGATCAGCGACTCCCGGTTCATCCACGCCATCATCAGCACCTCGCCGCCCTCGCGCGCCTGGGCGATGGCGGGGACGAGGCCGTCGGCGTCGAACCTCACGGTCGCGAGAAATTCGTCGATGGCTGCGGCGGAGGGCATGGTCCGGATCTCCACTGTGATATTATCACGTGCCGTTCTAGCATTGGCGGGCGAAGCCCGTATAGTGGGGCGATGATGCACGATCACGACCACGATCACGGCCATTGTATCGCCGACGCCCTGTCGCGGGCGGAGACGATCTGTGCCGACCGTGGCGCCCGTCTGACCGACCTGCGCCGACAGGTGTTCGAACTGGTGCTGGACAGCCATCGCCCGGTCGGGGCCTACGATCTCGTCGCGCGCCTGGGCGAGGCGGGCGGCAAGACGGTCGCGCCGCAGACCGTCTATCGCGCCCTCGACTTCCTGATCGAGCAGGGGCTGGTGCACCGCATCGCCTCCCTCAATGCCTTCGTCGGCTGCAGCCATCCCCAGGTCGCCCATGCCGGCCAGTTCATGATCTGCACCGGCTGCAACGAAGTCGCGGAATTGGGCGATCCCCATGCCGTCGACGACCTGGTGGCGCGCGCCGCCGCTCAGGGGTTCGCCGTGCAGACCGTCTCGGTCGAACTGACCGGGCTCTGCGCCGCCTGTCGGGCCGCGTCCTGATCCTGTCCTCGTCGTAGTCCAGCCGGGGGATGCGAGTCCTCCGCGATCATCGGACCCTGCCGTCAAACGGGAGGGCGAGATGCGGGCGGAAACATCCCTGACGGGCAAGGTGGCGGTGGTCACGGGCGGCAGCGGCGGCATCGGTCTCGCGTGCGCGGCGCGGCTGGCGCAGGACGGCGCGGCGATCGTCCTGATGGCGAGGCGCGAGGCGGAACTGGCGGCGGCACGCGACCGCCTGATCGAGGCCTTTCCCGAAACGCGCGTCGCGATCTCGCCCGGCGATGCCGAAAGGCCGGCGGACGTCGCCCGGGCGATGGAGACGGCGCGGCGCCTCGGCGGGCTTGACATCGTGGTCGCCACGGTCGGCGGCAGCATGGGCCATCGGCCGATCGCCCTGCACGACGCCGACAGTTTCCGGGCGGTGATCGACCGCAATCTGACCAGTGCCTTCATCGCCATCAGCCAGGCCCTGCCGCGCATGGACCGTGGCGGCGCCATCGTCTGCATCTCGTCGGTCTGCGCCAGTCTGCCCTCGACCTTCCTGACTCCCTATTGCGCGGCGAAGGCGGGGCTGGAGGCGCTGGTGACCGGCGCCGCCAAGGAATGCGCGCGCCTCGGCGTCACCGTGAACGCCGTCCGGCCCGGCATGACGCGGGCGGCCGGCGTCCAATCCATGTTCGGCGAGAAGATCATGGCCGATCGGGCGCGGGAGCTGATCCCCCTCGGCGGCCCCGGCGATCCAAGCGCCGTCGCCGAGGCGGTGCGCTATTTCGCCGGCGCCGCCTGGGTCACGGGCCAGAGCTTCGCGGTCGACGGCGGCTCGGAACTGGCGCTCAATCCGGTGGTCGACAATGCCGATGCCGAACTCTTCGGCAAGGATTGGCCGGCGCCATGGGGCGATCCGATCTGACCACCCACAGACCGTCATCCCGGCCTTCGCCGGGATGACGGTGCAGGAGGTCGAGATCAGGCCGCCGCCATCCGGGCGAAGCCGGCTTCGAGATCCTCGATCAGGTCGGCGACGTCTTCCAGCCCGGCGTGGAAGCGGAGCAGGGGGCCGTCCTCGGTCCAGGGGCGGGCGGTGCGCAGTTTCTCCGGGTGCTGGGGAATGCACAGGCTCTCGTAGCCGCCCCAGGACCAGCCCATGCCGAAACATTCGAGGCCGTCGAGGAAGGCCGCGAGCTTGTCCCGCGAGATCGGGTGCAGCAGGGCGCCGAAGAGGCCGCTGGCACCCGTGAAGTCACGTTTCCACAGCGCGTGGCCCGGATCCTCGGCCAGGGCGGGGTGGAGGACGCGCTTCACCTCCGGCCTTGCCTGGAGCCAGCGCGCGAGCGCGATCCCCGTCTCCTGGTGGCGGGCCAGGCGAACGGCCAGGGTGCGCAACCCGCGCTGGGCCAGATACATGTCGTCCGGCCCGGTCAGGATGCCGAGGTCGCCCGCCGCCTTTTCGATCCGGGGGAACACGGCCTCATTGGCCGAAACGGTGCCGAGCATGGCGTCGGAATGGCCGACGATGTATTTCGTGCCGGCCTGGATCGAGACGTCGACGCCGAGCAGGATCGGCTTGAAGAAATAGGGCGAGGCCCAGGTGTTGTCGATCAGGGTGACCACTTCGTGATCGGCGGCCTTGGCGGCGCCGACGATCGCCGGCACGTCCTGGACCTCGAAGGTCAAGGAGCCCGGGCTCTCCATGAATATGGCCCTTGTGTTCGGGCGAATCAGCGTCGCGATGCCGGCGCCGGCCAGCGGATCGTAATAGGTCGTCTCGATGCCGAGCTTGCGCAGCATGCCGTTACAGAGGTTGCGGGTCGGGCCGTAGACGGTGTCGACCATCAGCAGATGGTCGCCGCTTTGGAGAACCGCCAGGAGGGCGATGGCGACTGCCGCGAGGCCCGAGGGGGTGATGGCGCAACCGGCGCCACCCTCGATGCCCGCGACCGCCTCCGAAAGGGCGAAACTGGTGGGCGTGCCGCGCCGGCCATAGACCATGCGGCGGGGATCGTCGCTCGGCCTCTGCGCGGCCTCGATCGTGTCGAGGGTCGGGAACAGGACGGTCGAGGCGTGATAGACGGGCGGGTTGACCGCGCCCTTCTGTTCTTCCGGATGCCGGCCCAGGTGGATGACGTCGGTATCGGGGCGGTTCTTGCGCGACACGGGTGAGGACTCCTTGGATCGATCCACCGTTGATAGCGCAAGGGTGCCCGCCCTGTCGCCGGTATTGGCGCGCCCAAATTTCAGGCGGTTCCGCCAAGTCACTGTTGCGGCGCACAAAAAGTGATCATAACGGCTTGGCAAGGCGCGCGAATGGCTGCTAGCGTGTTGGCCGTGACCGATTTGCATCGAGACAAATATCGGCCACGGCCACAGCCAAAGGGGGCTTTCTGATATGAACAAGCTGAGCCAGTTCACGATCGGCGCGATGCTCGCGCTCGGTTCGGTGACCGCAGCCCAAGCCGCTACGCTCGACGACGTGAAGGAGAAGGGGTTCGTACAGTGCGGTGTGAGCACCGGCCTCGCTGGCTTCTCGGCGCCGGACGACAAGGGCAACTACTCGGGCCTCGACGTCGACGTCTGCAAGGCGGTGGCTGCCGCGGTTTTCGGTGATGCCACCAAGGTCAAGTTCACGCCGCTGACCGCGAAGGAGCGTTTCACCGCTCTGCAGTCGGGCGAAGTCGACATGCTGTCGCGCAACACCACCTGGACCCTGAACCGCGATACGGCTCAGGGTCTTTCGTTTACGGGCGTCACCTATTACGACGGCCAGGGCTTCATGGTGCGCAAGGACCTCGGCATCAAGAGCGCCAAGGAACTGGCGGGCGCCTCGGTCTGCACCGAGACGGGCACCACGACCGAACTGAACCTCGCCGACTATTTCAAGACCCACGGCATGGAATACACCGTGGTCGCTCTCGGTTCGAACTCGGAGGCGGTCGCCGCCTATGACTCGGGCCGCTGCGACGTCTATACGACGGACGCCTCGGGTCTCTACGCGACCCGCATCGCGCTCGAGGATCCGACCGCCCACATGGTGCTGCCGGAAATCATCTCGAAGGAGCCGCTGGGCCCCGTCGTCCGCCAGGGCGACAGCCAGTGGTTCAACGTCGTGAAGTGGTCGCTCTACGCCATGGTCGCGGCCGAGGAATACGGCGTCACGATGGCCAATGTCGACGAGATGAAGGAGTCGAAGAACCCCGAGGTGAAGCGTCTGCTCGGCGCCGAGGGCGAGTTCGGCACCCCGATGGGCCTGCCGAACGATTGGGCCTATCAGATCGTCAAGCAGCTCGGCAACTACGGCGAGGCGTTCGAGCGCAACGTCGGTGAAGGTTCGCCGCTGAAGATCGATCGCGGCATCAATGCCCTCTGGACCGAGGGCGGCCTGCAGTACGCTCCGCCCTTCCGCTGATCGCGGACGGCCGAGTACGGAAACAAGCGCGGCGCATTCAGGGGGAGACCTCGGGATGCGCCGCGTCGCTTTTGGGGCCCCACTGGTGTCGTGGGGTGTGCGGGGGTGAAAGATGGCGAAAGACGGCGCTGCCGCGGGTGATACCCAAAAAACATCGATGATGAACGATCCGGCCGTCCGGTCGATCGTCTTCCAGGTCGTGCTGCTCGGACTCGTGGTGTTCGTCGGCTGGTACCTGTTCCACAACACGACGCAGAATCTGGCCAGCCGCAACATCGCATCCGGTTTCGGATTCCTGGAGCAGCCCGCCGGTTTCGACATCATCCAGTCGCTCATCCCCTTCAGCCAGTCGGCGACCTATGGCGACGCCTTCGTCGTCGCCCTGCTGAACACCCTGCTGATCTCGGCGATCGGCATCGTGATCGCCACCGTCGTCGGCTTCGTCGTCGGCATCGCCCGGCTTTCGGACAATTGGATCGTCGCGCGTCTCGCCACCGTCTATGTCGAGACCCTGCGCAACATCCCGCTGCTGCTGCAGATCTTCTTCTGGTATTTCGCGGTGCTGCGCGCCCTGCCGGGGCCGCGCGATTCCTACACGATCATGGACGTCTTCTTCCTCAACCAGCGCGGCTTCTACGGGCCGGCGCCGGTGATGGAGGACGGCTTCTGGACCATTCCGGTGGCCCTGATCCTCGGCATCGCCATCGCCGTCGCCGTCTCGATCTGGGCCAAGAAGCGCCTGATGGCGACGGGCAAGCAGTTCCATTCCTTCTGGGTCGGGCTCGCCGTCATCATCGGCCTGCCGGTGCTGGCGGCCCTCGTCACCGGCGTCCCCTTCACCTGGGAATATCCGGCGCTCAAGGGCTTCAATTTCCAGGGCGGCGTGGTCATGATCCCCGAATTCATGGCGGTCCTGTTCGCGCTGTCGCTCTATACGGCGTCCTTCATCGCCGAGGTGGTGCGCTCCGGCATTCTCGCGGTCTCCAAGGGCCAGAGCGAGGCGGCCCATGCGCTGGGTATCCGTCAGGGCCTGACGCTGCGCCTCGTGGTCATTCCCCAGGCGCTGCGGGTCATGATCCCGCCGCTGACCAGCCAATATCTGAACCTGCTGAAGAACTCGTCGCTGGGTGCCGCGGTCGGCTATCCCGAACTGGTGGCCGTGGTCGCCGGCACGGTGCTGAACCAGACCGGCCAGGCGATCGAGGTGATCGCCCTCACCATGGCGGTCTATCTGACCTTCAGCCTGCTCATTTCCCTGTTCATGAACTGGTACAACGCCCGCAAGGCGTTGGTGGAACGGTAAGGGGGAGGGAACATCATGTCGAACGCATCCGACCCCATCGTCTTCACCCCGACGCCCGCCCAGCCGCCGCCGGCCAATACGGTCGGCGTGGTCGGCTGGCTGCGCGCCAACCTGTTCAACGGCTGGTTCAACTCGCTGCTGACGGTTCTCTCGGTCTATCTGCTCTATGTGACGATCCCGCCGCTGCTCGACTGGCTGTTCCTCTCGGCCACGGTGTCGGGCACCGACCGCTCGGCCTGCGAAGGGGCCGACGGCGCGTGCTGGACCTTCATCAAGATGCGCTTCAACCAGATCCTGTTCGGCTTCTATCCGGACGGCGAGCAATGGCGGCCGATCGCGACCTTCGTCATCGGCTTCGGGGCGCTGATCTCCACCGTCTTCCCGTCGAAGGCGCGGAAGTGGACGGTGCTGTTCCTGCTCACGCTCTATCCGGTGCTGGCCTTCTTCCTGCTTTCGGGCGGCTATTTCGGCCTGGAAGAGGTCGAGACCGCGAAATGGGGCGGCCTGACCGTGACCCTGGTGGTTTCGGTCACCGGCATCGTCGCCTCCTTCCCGATCGGCATCGTGCTGGCGCTGGGCCGGCGCTCAAACATGCCGATCGTGCGTTCGGCCTGCGTCGTCTTCATCGAGGTGGTGCGCGGCGTGCCGCTGATCTCGGTGCTGTTCATGGCCTCGGTCATGCTGCCGCTGTTCCTGCCCGAGGGCATGAACTTCAACAAGCTGCTCCGGGCCCTGGTCGGCGTCACCCTGTTCACCGCCGCCTATATGGCGGAAGTGGTGCGCGGCGGCCTGCAGGCGGTGCCCAAGGGCCAGTACGAGGGCGCGGCGGCGCTGGGGCTCCGCTATTGGCAGATGATGATCCTGATCATCCTGCCCCAGGCCCTGAAGCTGGTGATCCCGTCGATCGTGAACAGCTTCATCTCGCTGTTCAAGGATACGACCCTCGTCTACATCGTCGGCCTGTTCGACGTCCTCGAAATCATCCGCGTCTCCACCAAGGACGCCAATTGGATCGGCTTCGAGAAGGAAGGCTATGTCTTTGCCGCCTTCATGTTCTGGATCTTCTGTTTCGCCATGTCGCGCGTCTCGCTCCGTATCGAGAAGCGCCTCGACACCAGCCACCGCAAGTGACGGAGTGCCCCGACCGATGACCACCGAAAATCCCGCCGCTTCGGAAAAGCTCGCCGTCGAACTGGTCGACGTGAACAAGTGGTATGGCGAGTTCCACGTGCTTCGCAACATCAACCTGTCGGTCTTCCGGGGCGAGCGCATCGTCATCTGCGGCCCGTCCGGTTCCGGCAAATCGACCATGATCCGCTGCATCAACCGGCTGGAGGAACACCAGAAGGGCAAGATCATCGTCGACGGCATCCAGCTGACCAACGACCTGAAGCGGATCGACGAGATCCGCCGCGAGGTCGGCATGGTGTTCCAGCACTTCAATCTGTTCCCGCATCTGACCGTGCTCCAGAACTGCACGCTGGCGCCCATCTATGTGCGCGGCATGCCGAAGAAGGACGCGGAAGAGATCGCCATGAAATATCTGACCCGGGTGCGCATCCCGGAGCAGGCGGACAAGTTCCCCGGCCAGCTTTCGGGCGGTCAGCAGCAGCGCGTGGCGATCGCCCGCTCGCTGTGCATGAGCCCCAAGATCATGCTGTTCGACGAGCCGACCTCCGCCCTCGATCCCGAGATGGTGAAGGAAGTGCTCGACACCATGGTGTCGCTGGCGGAAGAGGGCATGACCATGCTCTGCGTCACCCACGAGATGGGTTTCGCCCGCCAGGTCGCCAACCGGGTGATCTTCATGGACCGGGGCGAGATCGTGGAGCAGAACGAGCCGAACGAATTCTTCTCCAATCCGCGCAGCGACCGCACCAGGCTGTTCCTGTCGCAGATCCTGCACTGATCCGGGAAACGCGGCGCCGCCGGCGGGGCAGCCCCCGCCGGCGGCGTTTTCGTTCCTGCTGTTCGGTGGCCCTATTGCTCGATGGCGATATCGGCCTCGGCCATGGCGCCCCAGAAACGGTAGCGCAGGCGATAATCGCCGATGGCGAGGCGATTGCCGGGAATGTCGATCTGATCGCGGGTGACCAGGGTCTCCCCCGGTTTCAGGATCGCTTCCGCGACGACCTGGGCGCAGAGATCGGCTTCCTTGGCCAGGATCACGATGCCTTCGCCGCTCAGTATCTCCCACCGCGTCACCTCGCAGGGCGTGGCGGCGCTGAGATGGACTTCGTTACCGCCCTCGTTGCTCAGGCGCGCCTCCACCGGCAGGCTGACGGCGGTGGCGGTGCGGGGCAGGCTTTCGGGCGTGCGCAGGTCGAGGCGGAGACCGGTATCGACCGGCGCCAGGCCGGGCGTGTGCACGGGCGCCGGGCTCGGCGGCGGCGGCGGCGCGACCAGGACCGGCGCCACCGGAGTGATCTCGGGCAGGGGCACCGCCGTCACGATGCCGTCCTCGGTGCCGCCGATCACGGCGGGTGGCGGCACGCTTGCCGCTTCCGCCGACTCGGTGACGGCGGGCACGGTCGGCGGCAAGGGACGGCGCGACGGCATGACGGGCGGGGTCTTGGGCGGGGCGGGGCTGATGGACGCACTCGCCGGCGGCGGGGCTTCCGGTACGGGCACGCAGGCGGTGACCAGCAACGCCGAAATCGCGAGAATGGAAGCAGCCCTGACCATGGCGACAAGGGACCCTTTCCGGGGCCTTCGGTCAAGCGTCTTGTGCGCCGGCGGGCAAGCGCGGCGCCCGCGCCGCGTCCGCCGTGCCGCCGGTCGTCAGGGCTTTTCGCCGGCCTCGATGCGCAGGGGCTGCCAGCCGTCCGGGCCAAGTCCCTCCAGCGGCTGATAGCGGGCCTTGTAGACCATCTTGCGGCAGCCCTCGATCCAATAGCCGAGGTAGACATAGGGCAGGCCGAGGATACGTGCCCGTTCGATCTGGCTGAGCACGACATTGGTGCCGAGCGAGCGGGTCTCGTCGTCCGGATCGAAGAAGGAATAGACGAGGGAAAGGCCGTCGGCCAGGCGGTCGACCAGGCAGGCCGCCAGCAGTTGATCGTCGCCGTCGCGGTACTCCGCGACATGGGTGTCGATCGGGCTGTCCTCGATCATGGCGGCGAAGTCCAGCGCGTCCATCTCCACCATGCCGCCGCCGGGGTGGCGCGCCTCGAGATAGTGGCGCAGCAGGGCGAATTGTTCCTCGGTCGCGAAGGGTGGCACCTCGCGCAGGCGCAGGTCGGCGTTGCGCGTCCGGATGCGCCGCGAATTGCGCGAGAAGGTGAAGCGGTCCACCGGCACCCGGACCGAGACGCAGGCCTGACAGCCGTCGCAGGCGGGCTTATAGGCGATGCCCTGGCTGCGCCGGAAGCCGGCGTGGGTGAGGGCGTCGTTCAGGCCGACCGGATCGTCGCCGTTGAGGCGCGTGAAGACTTTCCGTTCCATCCGCCCGGGAAGATAGGGACAGGGGGCGGGGACGGTGACGAAGAAATAGGGAAAACGAACCGTGGGATGCTCGGTCAACGGCGCCTGTCTTTCTTCCAGATCCAGTCTCTCAATTCGACGCCCAAGGACCCGTCCTGTCAACGCATCGCTCCACCAGGATCACGCCGAATCCACCGGATCGGGGATCATGATCATGAATTCCTCCCCGCCTTCGGGGGTCCAGCCTTCCTCCATCTGATCGAGGAGGAAACCGATGCAGGTATTCGCCTGATGGCGGTAGTCCGTCATGGTCGCCTCGCGGACCTGTTCGGGGAAGAGGCAGCGCACCAGGACCGAGACGTCGGTCTCGCCCCGCGACAGGCCGATGACGTATTCGACGCCTTCCCGCGCCGGCTCGTCGTCGATCATGATGGTCGCGTGGAACGCATCCTGGACCCTGAAACCCCATTCCGTTACGGACATACCTGCTCTCCATGCGTGCGGGCTTGACGGGAAAGGATGCCCCGGCGAGCTTGGCGCCATGACAGGATACGAACCCTCCTACTATGTGGCCAGCCGAAACCCAGGCCCGCGCCGCCACGGCCTGGCCGGGCGGGTGTCGACCGACGTCTGCGTCGTCGGCGGCGGCTATGCCGGTCTTTCCGCCGCCCTCGAACTCGCGGAACGCGGCTTCCACGTCACCCTTCTCGAGGCGGCGCTGGTCGGCTTCGGCGCATCGGGGCGCAACGGCGGCCAGATGCTGAACGGCCTGAACCCGGGCGTCGCGGCGGTGGAGAAGCTGGCGGGCGAGACCGCGTCCCGCGCCATCTGGGACATGACGGTCGAGGCGACGGACATCGTGCGCCGGCGCATCCAGCGCCATGCCATCGCCTGCGACTGGCGGCCCGGCTACGTCCATGCCGCGACCAAGCCGTCCCATTTCAAGGCGATGGTCGAGGATGCGGAGATGATGGCCGCGCGCTACGGCTATCACGACCAGACCGTGCTCGACCGCGCGGCGCTGGCCGCCCACGTCGTCTCCGAGCGTTACCATGGCGGTGTCTTCGATCACGGCGGCGGTCATCTGCATCCGCTGAACTACGCCCTGGGGCTTGCGGAAGCGGCGGAGACCGCGGGCGTCGTCATCCACGAGGACAGCCGCGTGACCGAGATCCAGGAAGGTCCGCGGCCCCTGGTGCGCACGGCCCATGGCGAGGTCGACTGCGCCCATGTCGTGCTGGCGGCCAATGCCTATGTCGGCGATCTGCGGCCCCGGCTGGCGCGCACCATCATGCCGGTCGCGACCTTCATCATCGCGACCGAACCGCTTGGGGCCGAGGTGGTGAACCGGCTGATGCCGTCGAACCCCTGCGTCTCCGACAGCAATTTCGTCCTCGACTATTTCCGCCGCTCGGCCGACCACCGCATCCTGTTCGGCGGCGGCGCATCCTATTCGGGGCGTACCGGCCCGCACGAGCCGATGGTGATGCGCGGCAAGATGGCCAAGACCTTCCCCGAACTGCGCGACGTGAAGGTGGAGCATTTCTGGGGCGGCCTCGTCGACATCACGGCCAACCGCCTGCCGGACTTCGGCCGCCTGGGCGACAATCTCTGGTACCTGCAGGGCTTCTCCGGCCATGGCATCGCGCTGACCAATCTGGCGGGCAAGCTGGTCGCGGAGGCGGTGGCGGGCGATGCCGGGCGTTTCGACGTCTTCGCGCGCCTGAAGCACCGGCCGTTTCCCGGCGGTCCCCTGCTGCGCACGCCGCTGCTGATGGCGGCCATGATGTGGTTCCGCCTGCGCGACCTTCTGTCGTGAGGGTCAGCCGCCGGTGACGGGCGGGAAGATCGCGATCTCGTCGCCGGCGGCGACCGGCGTCGCGTCGGTCGCGAAATCCTGATTGACCGCGACCCGAAGCGCCGCCCGGTCGGCCAGGGCGTCGGCATGGCGCGGGCTCTTCGCGCGCAGGAAGGCGATCAACTCCCCGACCGTCGCGATCGGCGGCGTGCCCAGGTCCTCCTCGGCGGTGCCGGTCTTTTCCCGCACCCAGGCGAAATAGAGCACGCGCATCACGCCGTGCCCCCCGTCATGTGCTTCAGGCCGGCGCGCAGATAGTCGTAGCCGGTGACGAGGGTGAGCCCCGCCGCCAGCCACAGGCACCAGAGGCCGATGGTCTCGCTCGGGATCGCGGCGGGGGAGGCGCGGCCGACCAGCAGGAAGCCGAGGGCCAGCATCTGCACCGTGGTCTTCCACTTGGCGAGTTTCGAGACCGGCAGCCCGACCCTTATCTCCGCCAGGAATTCGCGCAGGCCCGACACCAGGATCTCGCGGCACATGATGATGACGGCGGCGATCACGGCAAGACCGGTGATGTGCTTCATCGCGACCATCATGACGATCGCGGCGGCGACCAGCAGCTTGTCGGCGACGGGATCGAGGAAGCGGCCGAGGGGCGAGGTCTGATTCCATGCCCGCGCCAGCAGGCCGTCGAAATAATCGGTGATCGAGGCGGCGGTGAAGAGCCCGAAGGCGAGCCAGTTCGAAACCGGGAAATCCAGGAAGAATGCCCCTACCATCAGGGGAATGACCACGATGCGGAACAGGGTAAGCAGGTTGGGCAGGGTGCTGATCATCGTGAGCCACGTCATCCTTTTTCGTGGAAGTGATCATAGACGAGCTTCGCGACGCTTTTCGAGATGCCCGGGGCTTTTTCGAGATCGGCGAGGCCGGCCCGCGCCACCGCCTTGGCCGAACCGAAATGATGCAGCAGCGCCTTCTTGCGGCTGGGGCCGACACCCGAAATCTCGTCGAGGGCGGAACGCACGGCTTCCTTGCCGCGCTTGGCGCGGTGGGTGCCGATGGCGAAGCGATGCGCCTCGTCGCGCAGGCGCTGGAGGAAATAGAGCACGGGCGAGCGCGGCTCCAGGGTGAATTCCGAGCGGCCGGGCATGAAGAAACGCTCGCGCCCGGCGTTGCGGTCCGGGCCCTTGGCGATGCCGACCAGGGCGACGTCCTCGATGCCGAGGTCGCGCAGGATGCCGAGGGCGGCGCTCAACTGCCCGGCGCCGCCGTCGATCAGCACGAGATCGGGCCAGGCGGCGCCATTCTCGTCCCGGTCCGGGTTCTCGGTCATCAGGCGCTTGAAGCGCCGGGTCAGCACTTCGCGCATCATGCCGAAGTCGTCGCCCGGGGTCAGGTCCTCGCCCTTGATGTTGAACTTCCTGTAGGCGTTCTTCTGGAACCCCTCGGGCCCGGCGACGATCATGCCGCCGACCGCATTGGTGCCCATGACGTGGCTGTTGTCGTAGACCTCGATCCGCGCGGGCGGGCCGTCCAGGTCGAAGGTCTCGGCCACGGCGGCGAGCAGGCGGGCCTGGCTCGAGGTTTCGGCCAGGCGCCGGCCCAGGGCCTCGCGGGCATTGGTGCGGGCATGGCCGACCAGATCGGCCTTGGCGCCGCGCCGCGGCTCGGCGATGTCGACCTTGCGCCCGGCGACGGTCGTCAGGGCTTCCGCCAGCAGGTCGGCGTCGTCGACCGGCCCGTCGACCAGCACCAGACGCGGCGGCGGCCGCTCGTCGTAGAACTGGGCGATGAAGGCCGCGCGGATGGCGGGGGCCTCGTCGGTCTTGTCGATCCTCGGAAAATAGGCGCGGTTGCCCCAGTTCTGGCCGGCCCGGAAGAAGAAGACCTGCACGCAGGCCTGGCCGCCCTCCATGTGCAGGGCGACGACGTCGGCTTCCGAGACGGCATCGGTGTTGATGTCCTGGTGGGCCTGGATCGCCGTCAGGGCCTTGATGCGGTCGCGGAAGATCGCGGCGCGCTCGTAATCCAGATCCTCGGCGGCGGCCGACATCCTGGCCGAAAGCTCGCGCTGGATCGCCTGGCTGCGGCCGGACAGGAAATCCTCCGCCTGTTCGACCAGGCGCCCGTAGTCAGCCTTGTCGATGAGGCCGACGCAGGGGCCCGAACAGCGCTTGATCTGATAGAGCAGGCAGGGCCGGCTGCGCGAATTGAAGATGGCGTCGGAACAGGAGCGGAGCTGGAAGGCACGCTGAAGGTCGTTCAGGGTGCGGGTGACGGCGCCGGCGGAGGCGAAGGGTCCGAAGTAACTGCCCTTGGTGCCGCGGGCGCCCCGGTGCTTGCCGAGGCGCGCCCATTCGCCGTCCTTGGCGATGACGATATAGGGGAAGGACTTGTCGTCCCGGAGGAGGACGTTGTAACGCGGCTTGAGCCGCTTGATCATGTTCGCTTCGAGGAGCAGGGCCTCGGCCTCGGTGTGGGTGACCACGACCTCGAGTTGGGCCGTCTCCGCCACCATGCGGGCGATGCGATTCGACGGGTGGACACCGTTGGCATATTGCGAAACGCGACGCTTGAGGTTCCGCGCCTTGCCGACATAGAGGAGGTCGCCACGGGTATCGATCATGCGATAGACGCCCGGACCGTTGCCCAATGTCGACAAATGCCGACGGATCACGTCGCGGCCGCGCGCATCGGGCGCTACGCTCGTTTCCTGCACCGCATTCTCCGCCGCGTCGGCGGTATCATCGGAATTGACCGCATTCATATGTTCGACCCGCAATGGCGCGATTCGGCGCGGTACACGGCAGACGCAAATGCCGTGCTGCACCTGCGAAGAAGCCCCTTGTTACAGTGCGACAAACCCTGCGCGAGGCCCTGGAAGCCGCAGGAATCCAAGGGTGCCGCTTGACGCGTCGGGGGGTGCTGAAACTTTGTCGACATCAAGCTGACACTTTCCACGATTCCTGTGGAAAACCCTGTTGGCAACTCTGGACTCAAGGCCGTACCCCCGCAGGTTTCTTGGGTCCTTGCGTCCTTGCTCAATTATTGAGCAGGGAAGTGGGGTGTCAATGAAATCAGATACTTAGCCATGGGGCGCCCAAAAACTCAGACTCTGTTTACTATTTTTCCGCTTGACGCCCGGGGGCGCCCATTGCTAGGCGCGCCTGTGTACAAATTCGCGGTCCGCGACACCCCGGCCGCCTGCCTCAGGGCAGCACCTCGGGCGATCGCGTGGCCAGGCGAACGATCTCGATTCCGGCCCCGTCGGCGCCCCGAATCGCCCCGGGTTTCTCCACGCGGATGCGAACGGCGTGAACCCTGGGATCGCATAGGAGACGTGCCGCGATCTCTTCGGCGAGCCTTTCGACGAGGTTGAAGTGACCGCTGGCGATCACGTCGCGCGCCTCGTTCGACGCCCATTCGTAACACACCACTTTCCCATGGTCGTCGCCGGCGGAACGTGTGTCGTCCACCGCCAGATCCATGTCCAGACGGATGATCTGACGGCGCCCTTTCTCGTGCGACCAGACGCCGATCTCGGCCTCGACCGTCAGGCCGCGCACGAAGAGATGGGCGAGTCCCTGATGGGCGTCGGCAAATCCGACAGGGGTGATGAAACTCTTGGTCATGGGACGGGAAAACCTTGGCGAAAACGGGGCATGTCGAAGGGCCGCGGCGCGTCTCAGCGCCGGGCGGGTTTCTTCTTCGGGGTGCGGACGCCGGGGCGCCCGCCGCTGGACCGGCCGCGCGACGGCGGACGTGCCGGAGAGGGGGCCGGGCGCAGGCTGGGGTTCTGGGCGATTTCGAGCTCGGACGCCTCCAGCCGGCGGATCTCGTCGCGGAGCCTTGCCGCTTCCTCGAATTCGAGGTCGGCGGCGGCGGCGCGCATGCGTTTGTCGAGATCGGCCAGATGTGTCTTCAGATTGTTGCCGACCAGATGATCCGTGTGCTCGATGTCGATCTTCAGATGGTCCGCCTCGTAGACGGATTCGAGGATGTCGCCGATCGCCTTGCGGACACTTTCTGGCGTGATGCCGTGGGCCTCGTTATAGGCGCGCTGCTTGGCGCGGCGGCGGTCCGTCTCCTCGAGGGCGCGCTTCATGCTGTCGGTGATCTTGTCGGCATAGAGGATGGCGCGGCCGTCGACGTTGCGCGCCGCCCGCCCGATGGTCTGCACCAGCGAGGTCTCGGAGCGGAGAAACCCCTCCTTGTCCGCGTCCAGAATGGCGACCAGGGCGCATTCCGGAATGTCGAGGCCCTCGCGCAGCAGGTTGATGCCGACCAGGATGTCGAAGGTGCCGAGACGCAGGTCGCGCAGGATCTCGATCCGCTCCAGCGTGTCGATGTCGGAATGCATGTAGCGAACCCGGAGACCGGCTTCGTGCAGATATTCCGTCAGATCCTCGGCCATGCGCTTGGTCAGCGTCGTGACCAGCACGCGGTTGCCCTTGGCGGCGACCGCGCGGCATTCGGCGATCAGGTCGTCCACCTGTTTCTCGACCGGGCGGATGTAGCATTCGGGGTCGATCAGGCCGGTCGGGCGGATCACCTGTTCGGTGAAGACGCCGCCGGTCTGTTCCAGCTCCCATTTGCCCGGCGTCGCGGAGACGAAGATGCTCTGCGGCCGCATGGCATTCCATTCGGAGAACTTCAGGGGCCGGTTGTCGATGCAGGACGGCAGGCGGAAGCCGTATTCCGCAAGCGTCGACTTCCGCTTGTTGTCACCCCGTTCCATGCCGCCGAGTTGGCCTACCGTCACATGGCTCTCGTCGACCACGACCAGGGCATTGTCCGGCAGATATTCGAACAGGGTCGGCGGCGGTTCCCCCGGGCGGCGGCCGGTCAGGTAGCGCGAGTAATTCTCGATCCCGGCGCAGACCCCCGTCGCCTCCAGCATCTCGATGTCGAAGTTGCAGCGCTGTTCCAGGCGCTGGGCTTCGAGGAGGCGGCCTTCGGCGTTCAACTGCTCCAGCCGCGCGGCGAGTTCGACGCGGATCTGCTTCACCGCCTGATGCAGGGTGGGGCGGGGCGTCACATAGTGGCTGTTGGCATAGACCTTCACGAAGTCCAGCGGATCGGTCTTCTCGCCGGTCAGCGGGTCGAATTCGGCGATGCCGTCGATCTCGTCCCCGAACAGGGTGACGCGCCAGGCCCGGTCCTCGTAGTGGGCGGGGAAGATCTCGATACTGTCGCCGCGCACCCGGAAGGTGCCGCGCTGGAAGGCGGCATCGTTCCGCCGGTACTGGAGGGCGACGAGCTGGCGCAGGATCTCGTTGCGGTCGACCACGTCGCCGACCTTCAGGGCGAAGGTCATGGCGGTATAGGTCTCGACCGAGCCGATGCCATAGATGCACGACACCGAGGCGACGATGATCACGTCGTCCCGTTCCAGAAGGGCGCGGGTGGCCGAGTGGCGCATGCGGTCGATCTGCGCGTTGATCGACGCTTCCTTCTCGATATAGGTGTCGGTCCGGGGCACATAGGCTTCCGGCGTGTAGTAGTCGTAATAAGAGACGAAGTATTCCACCGCATTGTCGGGGAAGAAGGCCTTCATCTCGCCATAGAGCTGGGCCGCCAGGGTCTTGTTCTGGGCGAGGATCAGGGTCGGGCGCTGGGTCCGCTCGATGACATGGGCGATGGTGAAGGTCTTGCCCGAACCGGTGACGCCCAGCAGGACCTGATCCTGCTCCCCGCCGTCGATTCCGCCCACCAGTTCCTCGATCGCGGTCGGCTGGTCGCCCGCCGGCGCGAAGTCGGAGACGAGCCGGAAACGCCGGCCGCCTTCCGATTTCTCGGGGCGGTCGGGCCGGTGCGGCACCCAGGCCGCGATCTCGGCAACCGTCGGGCCATTCATCGCATTCGCCATATGTTCCTTATAGGGATGCCGGGCCCGCCCCGCCAGAGCCGAGGCGCGTTTCGACCCCGCGTGGCGCGCATAGCCCGGCGGCGCGGTGGAATGCCGCGCCGAAGCTGCGTCCCATACGTGCTACGCACTTGATGAAGGCTCTGGGCGGGGCTAGGGTTCCCGCGCTTTCTCGATCCCACAACAGCCGGTGCTGCCATGGCCTTCATCGCTTCGTCCCTCGCGCGCATCAAGCCGTCGCCGACCATCGCGGTGACCCAGAAGGCGGCCGAGCTGAAGGCGGCCGGCCGCGACGTCATCGGCCTCGGCGCCGGCGAGCCGGACTTTCCGACCCCGGACAACATCAAGGCCGCCGGCATCAAGGCGATCGAGAACAACGACACCAAATATACCGCGCCCGACGGCACGCCCGCGCTGAAGAAGGCGGTCTGCGCCAAGTTCAAGCGCGAGAACGGTCTCGATTACACGCCGGACCAGGTCCATGTCGCCTCGGGCGGCAAGCAGGTGATCTACAATGCCATGATGGCGACCCTGAACCCGGGCGACGAGGTGATCATCCCCGCGCCCTATTGGGTCTCCTATCCCGACATCGTGCTGCTGGCGGGCGGCACCCCGGTGATCATCGAGACGACGCTGGAAAGCGGCTTCAAGGTGAAGCCCGAACAGCTCGAGGCGGCGATCACCGAAAAGACGAAGTGGGTGTTCCTGAACTCGCCCTCCAACCCGACGGGGGCGGCCTATACCCGCGACGACCTGAAGCCGCTGACCGACGTCCTGGTCAAGCATCCCCATGTCTGGGTGCTGACCGACGACATGTACGAGCACATCGTCTACGACGGTTTCGACTTCGTCACCCCGGCCCAGGTGGAGCCCACGCTCTATCCCCGCACGCTGACGGTGAACGGCGTCTCCAAGGCCTATTCCATGACCGGCTGGCGCATCGGCTATGCGGCGGGCGACACGGCCCTGATCAAGGCCATGGCCAAGATCCAGAGCCAGTCGACCTCGAACCCGTGCTCCATCAGCCAGGCGGCGGCGGTCGAGGCCCTGAACGGCCCGCAGGACTTCATCGCGCCCCGCGCCGAACGCTTCAAGGAGCGGCGCGATCTGGTGGTTTCCATGCTGAACCAGGCGACGGGCCTGACCTGCCCGCGGCCGGAAGGGGCGTTCTACGTCTATCCGTCCTGCGCCGGCGTCATCGGCAAGAAGGCGCCGGACGGCAAGGTGATCGAGAGCGACGGCGATTTCGCCACCTATCTCCTCGAAGCCGAGGGGGTCGCGGTGGTGCCCGGCGTCGCCTTCGGCCTGTCGCCCTATTTCCGCATCTCCTACGCGACCTCGGAAGAGGCGCTGCGGGAGGCCTGCACCCGCATCCAGCGCGCCTGCGCGGCCCTCGCCTGAGGGCGGGCACATGCGGGGCGGCGTCCTGGCTCGGGGCCTGCAATGGCGGGGCCCGAGACGCTTCGTCGCGGGCCTCTCAGAGCTTTAGAAACATTCTAAAAATTGCCTTGAAACGGGCCAAATGCCTTCCTACATTCAACCCTGAGGACAGGAGGTAATGATCATGACCAAGAGTAACGAACCGGCCATCGACATCGGGCTCGACGATGCCGCCCGCGAGAAGGCCGCCGGCATCCTGAGCGTCGCCCTGGCGGACACGTTCACGGCTTATCTGAAGATCCACAACTACCATTGGAACGTCACGGGTCCGCAGTTCCGTCAGCTCCACACCGCTTTCGAGGAGCAGTACACGGAGATGCACGACTCGATCGACGAGATCGCCGAGCGCATCCGTGCCCTGGGCCACAAGGCGCCGGGTTCGCTGACCGCCTTCTCGAAGCTCACCACGATCTCCGAGGCGGCCGAGAACGCGACCTCCGACGAGATGGTGCGCGACGTCCTCTCCACCCATGAGACCCTGACCCGCGTGCTGCGCAAGTCGGAAGGCGAGCTGGGCGAGCTGGGCGACACGGCGTCCGCCGACATGCTGGTGGGCCGTATCGCGGCCTCCGAAAAGGCCGCGTGGATGCTCCGCGCGATGCTGGCCTGACGCCCGCACTTTCTATGATCGGACGGCCGGCGGGTGTAACCTGCCGGCCGGTCCCGGCGAACTTACCGGATAGACCGCCAATGCCGGAGTGTTCGCCATGCTCATCAAGATCCGCAAGGCCTGGGACAGCCTGAGGGAAGGGGACGCCACAGCGGAGTCCGTCTTCCTCGACCGCAGGCGCCTGATGAAGATCGCCGCGGCGGGTACCGTGCTCGCGATCGCCGGCTGCGATGGCGAGGACGCGATGTCGAGCGACGCATCGTCCTCCGCCACCCCTGGCGCCACCCCCGGCGCCGCCAGCGGCACCACCGCCGCCGCCGATCCTTCCGCCCATCTCTATCCCGCGGCCCGGAACGAGGCCTTCACCCTCGACCGCGCGGTGACCGACGAGCAATGGGCGTCGACCTACAACAACTTCTACGAATTCGGCACCCACAAGCAGATCTGGGCCAATGCCGAGAAACTCCCCGTGCGTCCGTGGGAAGTGGTGATCGACGGCATGGTGGCGAAACCCATGCGGCTCGCCATCGACGACCTGCTGTCCCGGGTTCAGCTCGAGGAACGGCTCTACCGCCATCGCTGCGTCGAGGCGTGGTCGATGGCCGTGCCCTGGACCGGCTTTCCGCTCGGCAGCCTTCTCGCCATGGTCGAGCCGACGAGCGACGCCCGCTACGTCCGCTTCGAGACCTTCAACAATCCGGATGTGGCCAGCGGCCAGCGCAGCCCCTTCTATCCCTGGCCCTATGTCGAGGGCCTGACCATGGCCGAGGCGGCGAATGATCTCGCCTTCATGGTCACCGGGGTCTACGGTAAGCCGGCGGCGCCGCAGTTCGGCGCGCCGCTGCGCCTCGCGCTGCCGTGGAAATACGGCTTCAAGTCGATCAAGTCGATCGTGCGCATCACCCTGACCGACCAGCGGCCCGTGAACTTCTGGCAGGATCTGAGCCCGGACGAATACGGCTTCTGGGCCAATGTGAACCCCCAGGTTCCGCACCCGCGCTGGTCCCAGGCCTACGAGCGCGTGCTCGGCACCGACGATCGGCGCCCGACCCTGCTGTTCAACGGCTATGGCGAGCAGGTCGCCGGGCTCTACAAGGGACTCGAGGGCGAAGCCCTCTACATGTAGCCGTTCAGAAGCGGTGGCCGGCGGCCAGCATATCGGCGCCGCGCCGGGTCAGCGCCACATGGTCGTAGGCGAGGCCGGTGTCGACCAGGCCGCGCTGGCGCGCGCGCCGCAGCAGGGCATCCAGCTCGAAGCCGTCCATGCCCATGTCGACGCGGCAGGTATTGCGCGGCACCAGGCCGAAATCCGCCCCCTGGCCCCGCCGCTGCAGCACCAGAAGGAGTTCGGTCAGCCTGCGATCCAGGGCGGCAGGGCGGGCGACGGGCAGGTCCGTCGCGGGGGAGAACAGGTTCTGGTAACTCATGGCATTACTTCCCGGTTTCGGCGGTCGAGCCGTCGGACGACGATTTCAGCCGGTCGAGGACGATTTCGGTCAGCGATAGGCTGTTCTTCAGCACCCGGGCGATTTCATGGGCGAGGGCGAATTCCTCCTGCTTCAGGCGGCTGTCCAGAAAGTCCTGGTTCGCCGTCATCAGCGCGTCGAGCACGCTGTCCTGCATGTCGCGGCGCATCGATTCGATCTGACGCACGGTCATGTTGATGATGCGGAGATCATGCATCTGCGGGGGACGGAGCGTTTCGCGTAGTGTTTCCATGTGAGCCCAAGCCTCGGTCACCGTCGCCGCGCGACCGCGGCTTTTCGTTTGAAGAATTTCAGCCCAGAAAACCCCCACAATCGACAGCAATAAAACCCGAAATGGTTATATATGAATGGTCGTTAACCGTGTTGCGGGGCGAAACCCCTGATGCACGGTAGATTTGGGGCGATTTCGATGCGCGAAAACAATCCGAAATGGGAGGAAAAGCCACATCCATTGCAGGCGATTCTCGTCTCGCGCCCGATTGGGGAATTTATGATAAAGGCACACATTAAGGTGGTGGAGCAGGAGAATGGGGACTGAGACAATTCAGCGTGAAATAATCTCCGGCGTCGTCCGCGAACGCCGCAGTAACGAAAACGAAACGCGAAGCGAGAAGAACTTCCAGAATATGGCGATGTTCAAGATGGCGCCGAAGTTCGATTGGAAGGCGGGAAACACAAGATGAACTTCTACGTCTATGAGAACTGGACGCTCGATCGCGCCCGAATCCATCGCGCTGAATGCGGTTACTGCAACAACGGTCGTGGTATTCAGGCTTCGGATTCAGGGCGCAACGGGCGGTGGCATGGGCCATACGATGACCGAGCCCTGGCGTTCCGCGTAATGGAGCGTCTTCGAAGAGCCGATGCGAAACCGTGCGGGATTTGTTCCCCTTAGCCAGGACTCGCAAAATACTTCATCGCCAAAAAAAAGGCCGGGCCACTAGGGCCCGGCAAGTCTTACAGGGAGGCTTCACGTCAAAAAGACCGTGAAGTGGTCAGGGCTTGGGGGGCAAGCAACCTGACCGAACGCGGAGCCGGGGGAGGAGGGAGGCCCCGCATTCAAGGCCGCCGATAACGGCGGCGTCGAAATCTATGTAATCCCGCACCTGCGAAATCACCATTGCTATTGCGAGCGGCGGCTGTTGCAAAAAATGCATGGAACTTGCCGGACCGTCTTTGTCAAGAAGAATCAATGGCTTGTCCGGAGGGCAGCGGGGCCGCCGGCGGCGGCCCCGGCCGTCAGAAGCCCCACTCCGCCACCTTGCGCAGCATGAAGTCGCGGAACACGCCGATTCGCTTGGTGTCGCGCAATTCCTCGGGGTAGACGAAATAGGTATCGAAGGTCGGGCCGCCGGTTTCCGGCAGGACCTGGGTCAGCTTGGTGTTGCCGCGCGCCACATAGTCGGGCAGGGCGGCGATGCCGATGCCGGATTCGACCGCCAGCATCAGGGCGTAGATATTGTTCACCGTGAACACGGGCTTTCGCGGCTTCTGCGGGTCCGACGATTTGGCCAGCAGCCAGTTCACTTCGGACAGCGGCTGCGGCACGGCGGCGCCGTAGGCGAGCAGGGAGTGGTTGTCCAGGTCCTCCAGGTTCTTCGGCGCGCCGAAACGCTTCAGATAGCTCGGCGCGGCGTAGAGGTGGTTGGTCACCTGCACCAGCCGGCGCTGCACCAGATCCGCCTGCACGGGGGCGCGGAAGCGGATGGCGATGTCGGCCTGGCGCATGCCGAGGTCGAGCTCGTCGTCGTCCAGGATCAGATGGACGCGAATGTCGGGATAGAGGTCGGTGAATTCCTTGATCCGCGGCGTCAGCCACAGCATGCCGAAGCTGACCGTGGTGGTCACCCGCAGTTCGCCGCGCGGCTTGTCCTTGGAATCCGCCAGCATGGCCTCCGCCATCGCAAGCTTGGCGAAGACTTCATGGGCCGTCCGGAACAGCAGCTCGCCCTGCTCGGTCAGGATCAGGCCGCGCGCGTGGCGGTGGAACAGCGACACCTTCAGGCTTTCCTCGAGGGCGCTGATCTGGCGGCTGACGGCCGATTGCGAGAGGTTCAGCACTTCACCGGCATGGGTGAAGCTGCCGGCCTCGGCGACGGCGTGAAAGATCCGCAATTTGTCCCAATCCATCATCGCACGTCCCCCGGGCGCCGGCGTCAAAGCCCGCTCGCCGCCCCAGATGCCCCATTCACCGCGAGCCGCCCTTGAAGGCGCGGCCCGTCATTCCGCGGCCGCGGCCGCCTCGCCTTCCTGCTGGCCGAGGAAGCGTTCCGCCTCCAGCGCCGCCATGCAACCCATTCCGGCCGAGGTCACCGCCTGGCGGAAGACGTGATCCTTCACGTCGCCGGCGGCGAAGACGCCCGGAATGCCCGTCGCCGTCGAATCCGGCGCGGTCAGCAGATAGCCGTGCTCGTCCATCGGCAGCTTGCCCTTGAACAGCTCGGTCGCCGGCGCATGGCCGATGGCGACGAAGAAACCGTCGGTCGCCAGTTCCGAAACCTCGCCCGTCACCAGGTTCTTCAGCCGCACGCCGGTCACCCCCGGGGGATCGTCGTCGCCCAGGATCTCCTCGACCGCGCTGTTCCAGATCACGTCCACCTTGGGATGGGCGAGCAGGCGGCGCTGATTGGTCATGTCGGCGCGCAGCGTGTCGCGCCGGTGGATCAGGGTCACCTTGGTCGCGTGATTGGTTAGATAGAGCGCTTCCTCGACCGCCGTATTGCCGCCGCCGACCACCACCACGGTCTTGCCGCGATAGAAGAAGCCGTCGCAGGTGGCGCAGGCCGAGACGCCGAAGCCCTGGAACTTCTCCTCCGACGGCAGGCCCAGCCATTTGGCGTTGGCGCCGGTGGCGATGACCACGGCGTCGGCCGTGTAGACCGTGCCCGAATCGCCTTTCAGGGTGAAGGGACGCTCGGTGAAATCGACCTCGGTGATGATGTCGTCCAGAATCTCGGTGCCGACGTTGCGGGCCTGGGCCTCCATCTGCTCCATCAGCCAGGGGCCCTGGATGGCATCGGCGAAGCCCGGGTAATTCTCGACCTCGGTGGTGATGGTGAGCTGCCCGCCGGGGACCAGCCCGCGCACCATGACGGGATCGAGGCAGGCGCGCGCGGCATAGATCGCCGCGGTGCAGCCGGCGGGGCCGGAGCCGATGATCAGCACCCTGGCATGGCGGCGCTCGGACATGGTCGTGATACTCCAATCGGTTCATGAGCCCCGCGGGGGCGGCGGTCGGCCGGACGCGGCGCAAGACCATACATGGCCCCGAGAATCGCCCATGGAAGATTCCCTGTCCGGAACATGTTATGCGTTGCGGGCATGGCTCGCCAAGAGGCGGGACGCGGGTTTCGGCGCGATGCTTGACGCCGGCCGCTCGTTGCGTCTATTCCCCCGGTTTCGCCGCCGAATCCATCGCATTGCACCATGCCTGGTGAAATTTTCTTTCGCAACGCCGTGCCGGGCCCGATAATGCGCCGCCACAGGGGGAGCGCATGACCAAGGTAAAGCTCGACGACATAGACCTTCAGATCCTGGATCATCTCCAGTCCGACGGTCGCATGACGAATGTGGATCTGGCGCGCCAGGTCGGCATTTCGGCGCCGCCCTGTCTGCGCCGCGTCCGGGCGCTCGAGGAATCGGGTTTCATCAAGGGCTATCACGCCGAGGTCGATGCCGAGGCGCTCGGCTTCGAAGTGACGGTCTTCGCCATGGTCGGTCTCGCCAGTCAGGCGGAATCGGATCTCGTCGCCTTCGAGGAACGGGTGCGCGGCATGCCGCTGGTCCGCGAATGCTGGATGCTGAACGGCGAGATCGACTTCATCCTGAAGATCGTCGCCCGCGATCTGGCGGAATTCCAGTCGTTCCTGACCCGCGAACTGACGCCGGCGCCCAATGTCGCTTCGGTGAAGACCAGTTTCACCATCCGCAACGGCAAGCACGCCCCGGGCGTTCCCTTCGGTCTCCCGCCTCGTCCCGCGCGCCAGCGCTGACGACGCCCCAATGTCACCCCAAGGCCGTCATCCCGGCGGAGGCCGGGATCCTTCAACGGCAGGGCGTGCTTTTCGGCGGGCGATCCCGGCCTTCGCCGGGATGATGCGCGGGATGTGACAGAAGGCGGTGGTCGCCGGGGGCGCCGCGGCCGGGGATGACGATGGCGGGAGCGCCGAATCGGGCCCTGGTGGCGGTCAGCGCCGCCGCGACGTCATCATCGCCGCCGATCAGACTGCCGCCGTGCAGCAGATCGGCATCGCCGACATAGACGACCGTGTTGCCGCGGGTGAGGGCGGCGCCCGGGTGGAAGGCTTCGATCTGGCGCGCGCCGACCTCGAAGGCCAGGGTCTCGCCGTTCCAGCCGGAGCGGGGCAGGGGCAGGCCGCGCGCCATGGCGGCGGCCAGCGTGGTCTCGTGGCCCAGGCTGCGCAGGCCCCGCTCGTGCACCACGGCAAGGCCGCCCAGGCGTTCGGGCCGCGCCTCGGTGACATAGACCTGGAGCGGCGCGCCCCGGGTCAGGCGTTCGACCGCATCGATCAGGCGCCGGGTCTCCGCCGTCGTGGCGGCGATGTCGACCAGCAGGGCGCCGTCATGGCCGACGACCAGCAGGCCGTTGGACGCAGGTGCCCCGTCGGTGGCCGTGACATGGACGAATATCCCGGGTGCCACCGGCAGCAGCGCCGGCGGCGCAGGATCCTGGTCGCCCTTGATGGCGGCGTTGGCGGAAGCCATGGAACCCCTCTTCGAATGCGGAAGGGACCATGCGGCCCGGATCGGGCCCCGGTCGGGCCGGAACAAGGCGAAAATGGGGCGGGCGGATCAGCCGATCGGCGCCGTCGCCGCCCGCAGCCAGTCACGCGTCCCGGCATCGACCAGGGGCGAAAGCTCGGATGCGACGCGGGCGTGATAGGCATTCACCTGCGCGATCTCCGCCGCCGTCAGCAGCGAAACGTCGATCAGGCGCCGGTCGTAGGGCACCAGGGTCAGGGTCTCGAAGCCCAGCATCTCCCGCTCCGCGCCGACCGGCGCCGCCAGGGTGGTGACGGCGATCAGATTCTCGATGCGGATGCCATAGGCGCCGCTCTTGTAGTAGCCGGGCTCGTTGGAAACGATCATGCCGGGGCGGAGCGCCACAGTGTTCGGCATCTTGGAAATGCGCTGCGGCCCCTCGTGCACGCAGAGGAAGGCGCCGACGCCGTGTCCCGTGCCGTGGTCGTAGTCGAGCCCGGCCGACCACAGCGGGGCGCGCGCCAGGATGTCGAGCTGGCTGCCCGACGTGCCGGCCGGAAAGCGCGCATGACCCAGCGCCAGATGGCCCTTCAGCACCAGGGTGTAACGGTCGCGGTGCTCCGGGCTGGGCAAGCCGATGGCGAAGGTACGCGTGACGTCCGTGGTGCCGTCCGGATATTGCCCGCCCGAATCGAGCAGCAGCAGCGTGCCTTCCGTCAGCGGGCGGTTGGTCTCTTCCGACGCCCGGTAATGGACGATGGCGCCATTTGGCCCGGCGCCCGCGATCGTGTCGAAGCTCGGCCCCCGGAACCAGGCGTGGCCGGCGCGCGCGGCCTGCAGCCGCTCCACGACGGTCAGTTCGTCCCAGGATTCGCCCGATGCCAGCGCCGCCTCCATCTCGCACAGGAAACGGCAGATGGCGGCGCCGTCGCGGACGTGGGCGGCACGGCTGCCCGCGATCTCGACCGCGTTCTTCAGGGCGCGGGGCAGGGCGCAGGGATCGAGACCGGGCAGCGCGGTGCCGCCGGCGGCGCCGATCCGCTCCGACAGGAAGACGGCGGCGGTCGCCTGATCCAGGCGGACACGGGCGCGGGCCGCCCCCAGCCGGTCGAGGGCGGGGGCGAGGTCGTCCGGCGTCTCGACCGTCACCCGATTGCCCAGATGCTCGCGGACCGCCGGCGTCACTTTCGCCGGATCGACGAAGAGCCGGACACGGCCGCCGTCCGCCGCCTCCAGGATGGCGAAACAAAGGCTCAGGGGATTGTTGGGCACGTCGCGGCCGCGCACGTTCAGCAGCCAGGCGAGACCGTCCGGCGCGCTGATCACGGCGGCGTCCAGCCCGTCGTCGGCAAGGCCGACGGCGAGGCGGGCGATCTTGTCCTCATGGGGTTCGCCGGCCCGCGACAGCGGCTGGGCCATCATGGGCGACAGCGGCGCGGGTGGGCGGTCGCGCCAGATGGCATCCACCGGATTTTCGGCGACGGCCACGAGTTCGGCCCCGGCCCGCGCGACCGCGCGCTCGATGGCGGCGATGCCGGCGCGCGTGTGCAGCCAGGGATCGAAGCCCAGGCGGTCGCCCGGCTTCAGCACGGCTTCCAGCCAGGCGGCCGGCGGCTCCTCGATCAGGTGACGGGCTTCATAGAGAGTCATGTCCACCTGATCGCGGACCTGGAGCGTATAGCGACCGTCGACGAAGATGGCGGCGCGGTCCGACAGCACGACGGCAAGGCCGGCCGAGCCGCCGAAGCCGGTCAGCCAGGCCAGGCGCTGGGCGGACGGCGGGATATATTCGCCCTGATGTTCGTCCGCCATGGGCACCAGGAAGCCGGTCAGGCCCCGGCGGGCAAGCTCGGCGCGCAGGTCGGCGATGCGCGCGGCGCTGGCCTTGCGGCCGGCCGCGATCGGGGCGAGCAGGCGGGGCCGCGCGGCCTGGACCAGTCGGGCGATCGCGTCGCCGGCCGAAGCCTCCGCCCCGGGCGCCACCACCGCCAACAGGTCGTCCGCCCCCTCCGCCGTGCCCGCGGCCGCCGCGATCAGCCGATTTTCCAGCTTTTCCAGCGCCGTGGCCGGCAGGCTGGCGCTCAGGGCGGCCAGCGCCGCCGCGTCCAGGACGGGCCGGGCTTCGGGGGCAAGGGCCGTGGCGGTGTCGGCTGTGCTCATTTTTTAGCCTTTGTGTGACGGTTCATCGGGGCCTTGGTGCTTAGCCATGCATGTAGCGGGACGATAAATTGTTTCCAATGCACTTTGTGCATATCTCGCCTGCCGCGCCCCCACTGCCCGGAGGGTGCCGCGCGACGTATATATCCCTCGACGGTAACGCCAACACACGGAGAAGCAACATGGCTTACATCCCGTATATGGCGTCCCGTTCGCATGTTGGGCATGGGGCCCGCACGGTCGATCTTTTCGCCATGGCGACGGCACCGGTTTCGGTGCGCGCGCTGCCGGTGGCGGATACGAGCACTTACGTTTGGGAGGTCTTGATGGATATCGCCAAGGCGCCGGGCAAGATGGTGTCGTCCGTGCTGGCCATGATCAGGCGGGAACGCCTGCGTGCCGAATTGTCCGCTCTGGACGACCGCCTGCTTGCCGATATCGGCATCGCGCGGAACCAGATCGACGGTGTCGTCACCGGCGCCATCCGGCGGGAAGCCGGCACGTGGGTGACGGTGGCTGCGGAAGCGACGACGGCGGCGAACGAAAACGCCGCTCGGCGCACCGCCGCCTGACGGCCGGGCAACCGGCCCCCTGACGTTCCTGGCGCGGGATTTCCACGCGCCGGACATTGTGACGAGACGCCGCGATGGGCGGCCCCGGTCTTTCCCTAGCGGGAGAGCACCAGGGTCGCCCATCCGTTTTTCCGGATCCGGTCGGCGAGATGGAGGCCCCGGGCGCGATAGGCGGCCAGCACCATCCGCTCCTGCCCGACCAGCAAGCCCGACAGCACCACGACACCCTGCGGGGCCAGCGCCGCCTCGATAGACCGCGCCATTTTCGTCAGCGGCACCGCCAGGATGTTGGCCGCGATCAGGTCGAAGGGGCCGGCCGCGCGGATGCCGCGCTCCGCCACGCCGTCGGCGACGGCATAGCGCGCGGCATTCCACAGACCATTGGCGACGGCATTGTCCCGCGCCGTCGCCACCGCCACCGGATCGACGTCACTCGCCCAGAGCACCGGGGGATGCATCAGCTTCGCCGCGACCATGGCCAGGATGCCGGAACCGCAGCCGACGTCGATCACGCGGCGAAAGCGACGGGCGCCCGCCAGACGCTCGATCGCCTCGACGCAGCCCGCCGTGGTCGCGTGGCGCCCGGTGCCGAAGGCGAGGCCGGCCTCGATCTCCAGCGGGATCATGGCGACGGGCGGGGGCTCTTCTGCCTCGGGGCCGTGGATCCAGAAACGCCCGATCGCCAGCGGCGCCAGGATCTTCTGCGTCTCCGACACCCAATCGACGTCCGGCAGCACGCGCCATTCGATGGCCGGCAGCTCGATGCCCGCGATTTCCGCCGCCTGAACGAACGCATCCGCCAGCGCCTCGCGGTCGCCGTCGGGGCCGAGCAGGGCTTCCAGGGTCCAGGTCGCGCCGTCGTCCGGGGTCATGGTGGTCAGCGCCACCACGATGTCCGACAGCATCAGCTCGAAAGTGGGCACCGCTTCGGGCGGCAGGATCAGATGGGCCTCGATCAGGCCGGCGCCGGGATTCATGTCGATGTCTCGGAAGGTGGAATGTCTTTGATCGTCATCCCGGCTTTCGCCGGGATGACGAGTCTGGAAGGGACGTGGGAACTGCACGGTCACGCCTTGGTGACGAAACTGGCGATCACCTTCTTGGCGCCCGCCGTGTCGAACTGGATGTCCAGCTTGTTGCCGTCGATATGGGTGACGCGGCCGTGGCCGAATTTCTGGTGGTGGACGCGCTGGCCGGGCGCGAAATCGTCGCCGGTATTGTCGGTCACGATCATGCGTTCGACCGCGAGGTCGAGCTTGCGGGTCGGCTTTGCCTGGGCGGCGCGCTGGAACCCCGGGCTGACGCCGCGATCGCCGAACAGGTCGTTGTCGCGCAATTGGGAGCCGAAGCCGCCGCCGGCGGCGTTGTAACCGCTGCCCGAGCCGCCCCAGAGGCCGGGGCGTGCCTCGCTCTCGACATGATCCGCCGGCAGTTCGTCGATGAAGCGTGACGGCAGGGCGCTCTGCCATTGGTTATAGACGCGGCGGTTGGCGGCATGGCTGATGACCGCCGTCTCCCGCGCCCGCGTGATCCCGACGTAGCCGAGGCGGCGTTCCTCCTCGAGGCCGGCGAGGCCGCTTTCGTCCAAGCTGCGCTGGCTGGGGAACAGGCCTTCCTCCCAGCCGGGCAGGAAGACGACGGGGAATTCCAGGCCCTTGGCGCCGTGGAGCGTCATCAGGGTGACCATGTCCTGATCCTCCGCCCCGCGCTCGATCTCCATCACCAGGGCGACATGGTCGAGGAAGGCGGGCAGGCTCTCGAAACCCGCCAGGGCGTCGATCAATTCCTTCAGATTGTCCAGCCGGCCCGGCGCCTCCGCCGATTTGTCGGCCTGCCACATGGACGTGTAACCGCTCTCGTCCAGGACGATCTCGGCCAGTTCGGTATGGGGCAGTTCGCGGCCCAGGGAACGCCAGCGCGCGAAACCTTCCATCAGGTCGCGCAGGCTGTTGCGCGCGCGCGGCTTCAATTCGTCGGTCTCGACGATCAGGCCGGCGGCATGATGCAGCGAGATATTGCGCGCCCGCGCCAGCACGTGAAGCTGCTGCACCGTGGCATCGCCGAGGCCCCGCTTCGGCACGTTCACGATGCGCTCGAAGGCCAGATCGTCGTCCGGCTGCACCAGGACGCGGAAATAGGCCATGGCGTCGCGGATCTCGAGCCGTTCGTAGAAGCGCGGCCCGCCGATGACGCGGTAGGGCAGGCCGATGGCGACGAAACGTTCCTCGAAGGCGCGGGTCTGATGGCCGGCCCGCACCAGGATCGCCATCTCGGACAGGCGCCGGCCGTGACCGCGCATGCCCTCGATCAGGTCGGCGGTCGACCGCGCCTCTTCCTCGCCGTCCCAATAGCCGATGACGCGGACCCTCTCGCCCAAGTCGTCCTCGGTCCACAGCGTCTTGCCGAGGCGGCCCTCGTTGGCGGCGATCAGGCCCGAGGCGGCGGCCAGGATATGGCCGGTGGAGCGGTAGTTGCGCTCCAGCCTGATGACGGCGGCGCCGGGGAAATCCTGTTCGAACTTCAGGATGTTGCCGACCTCGGCGCCGCGCCAGCCGTAGATCGACTGGTCATCGTCGCCGACACAGCACAGGTTACGCCATTTCTGGGCCAGCAGGCGCAGCCACAGATATTGCGCGACATTGGTATCCTGATATTCGTCGACGAGGATATATTTGAAGCGCCGCTGCCAGGTCTCCAGCACGTCCGGATGCTTCTGGAAGATGGTGATGACATGGAGGAGGAGATCGCCGAAATCGGCGGCGTTCAGGGTCTTCAGGCGCTCCTGATAAAGGGTGTAGAGCGCCTTGCCCCGGCCATCGGCGTAACTCGCGTCATCATCGGCCCCCAACCTTTCGGGCGTCAGGGCGCGGTTCTTCCAGCGATCGATCAGGCTGGCCAGCAGGCGCGCCGGAAAGCGCTTCTCGTCGAGCCCTTCCGCCTGGATCAACTGCTTCAAGAGGCGGATCTGATCGTCGGTGTCGAGGATGGTGAAATTGGGCTGCAGGCCGACCAACTCGGCATGGCGGCGCAGGATGCGCGCCGCGACCGAATGGAAGGTGCCGAGCCAGCTCATGCCCTCGGCCACGCCGCCGATCAGGGCGGCGACGCGCTGCTGCATCTCGCGCGCCGCCTTGTTGGTGAAGGTGACCGCCAGGATCTGCCCCGGCCAGGCCCGGCCCATGTAGAGAAGATGGGCGATCCGCGTGGTCAGCACCCGGGTCTTGCCGGTGCCGGCGCCGGCCAGCACCAGCACCGGGCCTTCCGTCGCCTCGACGGCGGCGCGCTGTTCGGGATTGAGGCCGTCCAGATAGGGCGGCGGCGCATTGGGCACCGGGGGGGCGCTGGCGGTGGTCGTCTCGTTGCCGGCCTGGGGGGCTGGCGGATCGTCCCAGCCGGCCGGATCGAAGGGGTCGCTGCTCATGGCCGGCTCAGGCGGCGCGCGGGCCGAGGCTCATCACCCGGCCGAGGCCGTCGGGCCGGGGCAGAGGGGCGTGAGCCGTCGCGAGATCGGCGAACAGACGGTCGAGATGGGGCGGCATGGGCGCGGCCCGGCGCTGGCCGAGATCGACATGCAGCGCCATCTGTTCCGAGGTCGCGGAGAGGAAACCGTCACGGCCATGGCGCATTTCGCAGAAATAATGCAGGCGCTTGGCGTCGCGGGCGATGAGCTGGAAATTGAAGGCGAGGGGATCGCCCAACGTCACCTCGCGCAGATAGCGGACATGGGTTTCCAGCACGAAGAAGGAATGATTGGTCCGCTCGACATAGGCCTTGCCGCAGTCGAAGCGATCGAAGGCACGGTCCAGCGCCTGATCGAAGGCGAGGTTGTAATAGCCGACGTTCATATGGCCATTGTAGTCCACCCATTCGGGCAGCACGGTGGCTTCACCGCAATCGAGCGGGGCGTCGAGGATGGGGCGCGGGGTCGTCATGGCGCGGGATCGTAACGGGAACATCCGGGCCTGGGAAGCGAGTCGGGCATCGCCCATCTCGCCGTCCTCTCAAATTCTTCCCCGAATTCGTCGTCCCGGCGAAGGCCGGGATCTGATGACCAGAAAGCGCCCTTGCCCGGGGAAGATCCCGGCCGCCGCCGGGAGGACGGCGTGAGAAACAAAAGGCGCGACCCTGGGGGCCGCGCCTTTCATGTGAAGATCGCTGCGATCAGGCCGCGACGGCCTCGGCCGCCGGGGCGCCATAGGCGCGGCGGGCGCGGTTCAGGCGGAACAGGCGTTCCGGCGTGTCGCTCGACACGCGGCCGTCGTCCAGGCGGTAGACCACCACATGGGAGACGCGGCCGGCGTTGCGGCCCATCATGGTGGCGAAATCGACGACGGTGCCCATCTGCTCGCCCCAGAGTCCGGGGACGGTGATGCGCTCGCCGACGCGGAAACCCCAATGTTCGTTGATCATCGGCTTTTCCTTTCCTGTCTCTCGAGGGGCCGTCAGATGCAGATCGTGTTCAGCGGCGCGAAGCCGTTGAAGTTCACGGAGGAGTAGGAGGTGGTATAGGCACCGGTCGCCAGGATCTCGATCTTGTCGCCGATCTGGAGATCCATCGGCAGTTCGTAATTCGCCTTCTCGTAGAGGATGTCGGCGGAATCGCAGGTCGGGCCGGCCAGCACCACGGGGCCGGTGTCGCCACCGTCGCGCGGGGTGCACAGGCGGTACTTGATCGCCTCGTCCATGGTCTCCGCGAGGCCGGAGAACTTGCCGACGTCGAGGTAGATCCAGCGCTTGTCTTCCGACGCGTCCTTCTTCGAGATCAGCACGACTTCGGTCTGCAGGATGCCGGCATCGCCGGCCATGCTGCGGCCCGGCTCGATGATGATGTCGGGGATCGCATTGCCGAAGTGGTTGTAGATCGCGTCCATGACCGCGGCGGCATAGGCCTCCAGCGGCGGCACGTCCGCGCGGTACTTGGCCGGGAAGCCGCCGCCCAGGTTGATCATGCGCAGGTCGACGTCACGCTCGCGCAGCACCGAGAAGAGCTGCGACACGCCGCCGATGGCCTTGTCCCACTGGCCGAGATCGGTCTGCTGCGAGCCGACGTGGAAGGAGATGCCATAGGCGTCGAGGCCATGGTCGCGAGCCTTCACCATCAGGTCGGCGGCCATTTCAGGCGTGCAGCCGAACTTCCGCGACAGCGGCCATTCGGCGCCGTCGCATTCGACCAGCACGCGGCAGAACACGCGCGAACCGGGGGCGGAGCGGGCGATCTTCTCGAGCTCGGCTTCCGAGTCGAAGGCGAACAGGCGGACCCCCAGGGCATAGGCCGTGGCGATGTCGGTTTCCTTCTTGATCGTATTGCCGAAGGAGACGTTCTCCGGCTGCGCGCCCTGGGACAGGACGAGCTCGATCTCACCGCGCGACGCGGTGTCGAAGGACGAGCCGAGGGTGTTCAGCCGCGACACCACTTCCGGCATCGGGTTGGCCTTCACGGCGTAGAAGATCTTCGCCTGGGGCAGCAGGCGGGAAAGGGTCAGGTAATTGTCCTCGATGACGTCCAGATCGACCACCAGGCAGGGAGTGGCGGGTCGGCGCTCGTCGAGGAAACGGCGAATCTTCTCGGTCATGTGCGTAGTCCCAAGCGTGCCGCGCACGAACGCGGACGAAAGCTGCAATGCGAATTTTACGGGTGCGAAGGGATGCGGTCGGCCCATCGGGGCCGGGTGCCGGAAGTCAGTCCGGCGCCCGCATACTCGAGCTTGGGGCGCATTGGCCGACGGCCGTGCCGAACCCAGCCCGGCAGATCAGACTCTGATCGGCCGCCAGGGTGCGGGATACGGCGGAAAGCAGGCCGTTGATGCGGGGAGCAGCGCCCGCCATGGGGCCTCTATGGTCCAACATCGTGGTTCCCTCTCGGGTTTCGGCGGGGAGTCTCACCCCGGAAATTCCAAAAAGGACGCCTAACGTCGTTGCTGTACCACCATGGGCCAAAGGCACGTGCGGGTGCGTCTGGAGCGGAGATATAGGGCAAAATCGCGGGGGTGCAAGTGTTAATTTTCGCATCCGGCCAGGGGCTTCCCGTGATGTGACCGAGATCACGCAATCGAGGCGGAAAGGGGCTCCAGCGCCGCAGGAACAATGGCTTTTCCAGGCCTGGGCCGACGCGGGCCGGGCCCGGGTCATCGCGGCCGAAATCGCCGGGCGGCCGTCGACGGGGAGAGGCGGAGCATCAAGGGCCCCGGCGTCAGCGGTTTCGAGCGGCGACTCGATGGTCCGTCCGCGTCGCGCCGAGGATCACCGCGAGGGGGTGGCAGCGCCCAAGGCACCGACGTCGGTGCCTTCCCGCTGCGCCGCCCAGGTCAGAAGTGCATCCAGCGCCGGGCACAAAGCCTGGCCCCAGTCCGTGAGGCAGTATTCGACCTTCGGCGGCACCTGATGGTGAACGATGCGGCACACGATCCCGTCCTTCTCCATCTGGCGAAGCTGCTGGATCAGCATCTTCTGGGAAATGCCCGGGATCGCGCGCTCCAGATCGGAGAAGCGCAGAACCTGTCCGCCAAAGAGGTGGAACAGAATGACGAGCTTCCAGCGCCCCTCGAGAAGCTTGAGAGCATTCTCGACGCCTTCCGCCGCCGTTTCCCGTGTATAGATGTGTCCCATACTTTTCCGTAAGTACCTTACTTTTTCGTGCGTTCTTGCTATTTCCGGAAGTTAGATCGATTTCCTTGGGCGGACAAGCTCAAGTCGGAGACCGATCATGCTGCTCTCACTCCCCAAACCCATAGCGGCCTATTTCGCGGCGGACACCGCGGACGGCGCGGCCGTCGCGCAATGCTTCACGTTCGATGCCGTGGTGATCGATGAGAAACGGACACACCGGGGACGCGAGGCCATTGCGCGCTGGAAGACCGAGGCGTCCGCCAAATTCGATTATGTCAGCGAACCCGTGGCGCTCGATGACCAGGGCGACAGGACCATCGTCACCGCCCGCTTGACCGGGAATTTTCCGGGAAGTCCCTTGAACCTTCGCTTTGCCTTCACGCTCGCCGGCGATGCCATCGCCCGGTTGGAGATCGCGCCATGAGCTTCGATCTCGGTCTCGGCGGCCAGCGCGCATTGGTCACCGGCGGCACGAAGGGCCTGGGGGCTGCCGTCGTTCGGGTTTTGGCGGACGCCGGCGCGAAGGTCACCGCCGTCGCCAGGACGATCCCCGAAAATGGATCGGGAGACGTCCGATATGTCGCTGCGGACCTCATGACCGCGAAAGGGTGCGCGGATGTCGCCGAAGAGGTGCTCCGTGTCTTTGGCGGCCCGGACATCGTCGTCAATGTGCTGGGGGGATCGAGCGCACCGGCGGGCGGCTTCGCGCGTTTGACCGATGAGGAATGGCTGAAGGAGATCGATCACAATCTCTTGCCCGCAATCCGCCTCGACCGCGCGCTGCTGCCGTCGATGATCGATCGAGGTTCGGGCGTCATCATCCATGTGACGTCGATCCAGCACGAATTGCCCCTGCCGGAATCGACGACGGCCTATGCCGCCGCGAAGGCTGCGCTGTCGACCTACAGCAAGAGCCTGTCGAAGGAAGTAACCCCCAAAGGTGTAAGGGTGGTGCGCGTATCGCCGGGGTGGATCGAGACCGACGCCGCCGTCGCCCTTGGGGAACGGCTCGCCAAGGCGGCGGGCACGGACTATGAGGGCGGCAAGAAGATCATCATGAATGCACTCGGCGGCATTCCACTCGGCCGACCGGCGAAACCCGGCGAGGTCGCCGATCTGATCGCCTTCCTCGCATCGCCGCGCGCCGCAGCGATCACGGGTACCGAATATGTCATCGACGGGGGGACCGTTCCCACCGTGTGAGGCATGCGGCGCGCCCGACCCCTCAATCGAGCCCGAACCTTCAATCGAGACGGAGCGGGCCCCAGGCGAGACAGGCATAGGACGTCTTCGTGCCTTCGGCATCGACGCGGGTCAGGCGGGTGCCGCCGTTGCGGGACCAGCGCAGCGTCAGGGATTCCGCGCTTTCCGGATCCTGCCAGTCGGCGCGGATCCGGGGGCTGCCCAGGGATTTCTCGCAGCATTCGTCCTCGCCACAGCCGGCGGCGCAGCAGCCCCAGGGTTTGTCGGGGTCGGCGAGACAGGCGTGGAGGGCCGGGGGCAGGGCGGCGCTTGTCTTCGGCGCGGGCAGGGCCCGGGCGCCGTGGTCGGGGGTTGCCGCGACCAGGGTCATTTCGGCGAAGGCGGCGGCGATGGCGGTGTTGGCGGCATCCAGGGGCAGGGTCTCGGACAGGCGGCGCATGTCCTTGTCGCCCATCGGCCAGGACATGACGTAGGCGCGGGGCGGGGCGCCCTGGAAGGCGTGGTCCAGATATTTGGGGCCGGTGCGGACGTCGGTGTCGCCGCAGGCGATGACACCGCGCGTGGCGCAGTCGGGGCAGGCGGCGGTGATGGCGGCGACCAGGGCGGCAGGCAGGTGCAGGCGCTCCCGCGCGTCGGCGCCGGTCGCCGAAAGCATGAGAAGCAGCGGAAAAACCGTGACAGCGGCAAGCCGGCGCATCATCACTTGGCCTCAATCCGGCGTATAAGTCTCGACATGCTAATCCGGGACGCCGCCAGAACCATGCCGAAAATCCTCCTCCGTCTCTGTCTCCTGCTGGCGCTCGGCCTGTCCGCGCTCGCCCCGGCGGCGGCGGCGCCGGTCCGGACCGAGAACGCGGAGGCCGAACTGGTGGCCGAGGGGGTGGCGGTGCCGGGCGCCACGGTGACCGTGGCGCTGCGCCTCGTCGCGCGGCCGGGCTGGCATACCTATTGGCTGAACCCGGGCGATACGGGTCTGCCCACGACCATCGCCTGGACCCTGCCCGAAGGCGTCGGCGCGGGGCCGATCCAATGGCCGCTGCCCGAGGCCCTGCCGGTCGGGCCCTTCGTCAACTACGGCTACGAGGGCGAGGTCTGGCTGCTCAGCGATATCGCCGTGCCGAAGGATTTCACGGGCGACCGCCTCGACCTCGCCGCCCGCGCCGACTGGCTGATCTGCGCCGAGATCTGCGTGCCCGAGGGGGCCGATCTTTCCCTGTCGATCCCCGTCGCGGCCACGCCGAGCCGCGATCCCGCCCATCTCCTCGGCTTCGAGAAATCCCGCGCCCTGCTGCCCCTGCCGCTGCCGGCGCCCGCGGTCGCGGCGCGCCAGGGCGAGACCCTGGAAATCCTGCTGCCCCAGGACATCCAGGCCAAGGCCGCGCATTTCTTTCCCGACCAGCCGGGCACCATCATCGCCGCCGCCCCCCAGGCGCTGGAGGGCAGCCGCCTGACCGCGACCCTGGAACAGGGCTTCGCGGGTGAGCGCCTGACCGGCGTCCTGGTGATCGAAAGCGACGGCTGGACCCGGGGTTTCACCGTCGATACGGCGATCGCCGGCGTCGTGCCGGCCGCCGTCACGGTATCGCCCGCCGCCGTGGAGACGGCGCCGCCGGGCGCGGGCGGGACCGCCGCGACCTCGGGCATCGGGCTTCTGCTGGCCCTCGGCCTCGCCTTTCTCGGCGGGATGATCCTGAACCTGATGCCCTGCGTGCTGCCGGTACTGTCGATCAAGCTGCTGTCCTTGTCCGGGCGGGCCCCGGGGGCGGCGATGCGCCATCACGGCCTTGCCTATACGGCGGGCGTGCTTTCGTGCTTCGCGCTGCTGGCGGGGGCGCTGCTCACCCTGCGGGCCGGGGGCGATGCCATCGGCTGGGGCTTCCAGCTTCAATCGCCGCTGGTGGTGGCGCTGCTCGCCTATCTGTTCTTCGTCCTCGGGCTGTGGATGCTCGACATCGTCTCCTTCGGCGCCGGCTTCATGGGGCTGGGCGACCGGCTGACGCGCCATGCCGGGCCCGCCGGCTCCTTCGGGATCGGGCTGCTCGCCGCCGTGGTGGCGACCCCCTGCACCGGGCCCTTCATGGCGACGGCGCTCGGTTTCGCCCTGACAAGGCCGCCCGCCGAGGCGCTGGGGATCTTCCTGGCCCTCGGTCTCGGCCTTGCCGCGCCCTTCCTGGCGGTCAGTTTCGTGCCCGGGCTGGCGCGCCTGCTGCCGAAGCCCGGCGGCTGGATGCTGCGGCTGAAGAAGATCCTGGCCTTTCCGCTCTTCGCCTCGGCGGTCTGGCTGCTCTGGGTGCTGTCGGTGCAGACCGGGGCGAACGCGGTGGCGGCGGCCGGTGCCGGCCTCGTGCTCCTCGCCTTCGCCGCCTTCGTGCTCCGCGAATTCGCCGGGCCGGGGGCGAAGCTGGTCGGCCTGGCGGCGGCGATCGTCGCCGTCGTGCTGGCGGCGCTGCCGATGCGCGACGCCCAGGCGCCGGGCGTCACCGCCCATGGCCCGGCCGGTGCCGAAGCCTATTCGGCCGAAAGCCTGGCGTCATACCGCGCGGCGGGGCGGGCGGTCTTCGTCAATATGACCGCCGCCTGGTGCATCACCTGTCTCGTCAACGAACAGGTGGCGCTGGACCGCCCGGCGGTGCGCGAGGCGCTGGCGGCGACCGACACGGTCTATATGGTCGGCGACTGGACCAACCGCGATCCGGCGATCACCCGCATGCTGGCCGAACACGGCCGCTCCGGCGTGCCGCTCTATGTCGTCTATCCGGCGGGGGGCGGGGCGCCGCGCGTGCTGCCCCAATTGCTGACGGAGGGGATCGTGGTGGAGGCGCTGTCTCAGCCCTGATCGTCGTCGCCTTCGCCGCGCCGGTCGAGCCGGTGACCCTCGTGGCGTTTCTCGGTCAGGGCATCCCGTGCCGCCTCGAGCTTCCGCTCGGCGGCGGGGCGGCCGAAGCGGGCGCGGTTCTCGGCGGCGGTGGTGGCGGCCTCGGCGCGGGCCTTCGCCTTACGCACCCGGCGCAAATTGACGATCTCGGCCATGCGACGGTTCCCGTTGCCCGCATCGGGCGTCTAGAATGTCGATAGAATTGGACGGAGGAGAATTTTGCGCAAGCTTCTGATCGGCGTCGGCGCTGCGGTGGGCCTGGTGGTGGCCCTGGGCTTTGCCGCGCCCCTGCTCGTCGACCTCAACGACCAGAAGCCGCGCATCGCCGGACTGATCGAGGAGGCGACGGGACATCGCGTCATCCTCGGCGGGGACATCCGCTTCTCGCTGCTGCCGACACCGGCGATCTCCGCCGCGGACATCCGCGTGACCGGACCCGCCGGCCTGGACGATCCCGATGCGCCGACGGTCGCCAGCGCCGATGCCATCGACCTCCGCCTCAGCCTGCTGCCGCTGCTCGGCGGCGATATCGAAGTGGCGGAAGTACGCCTCGCCCATCCCACCGTCGTCCTCGACGAGGCGAGCCTCGCCGCCGCGGCCAGGGCGGAGGAGGCCGTGTCGGCCGACGGTGAAGACACGAGCGGCGTATCGGCCGGCGGCGGCAATGTCGCGGTCCAGCGCGTGCTGATCGAGAACGGTACCTTCGAATGGCGTCCGGCCGAGGGCCCGCCCCAGCGGGTCGAGGCGATCGAGGCCAATCTCTCCGCTCCCAGCCTGCAGGGCCCCTTCACCCTGAGCGGCGGCGCCAGCTATGGCGGCATGCCGGTCGGGCTCGACGTCGCGCTGGGCCGGATCGGCGGGACCGAGCCGGTCGGCTATGATCTCAAGCTCGGCCTCGCGGGCGCGTCCTTCACCCTCGGCGGCACGCTAGACCTTGCCGGCGCCAAGGGGCCGGCGCTGGCCGGCAAGGCCAAGCTCCTGATCGAGGACGCGGCGGCGCTCGCCGGGTTGACGGGCATGGACGTGCCCCTGCGCGGCCCGATCTCGGCCGAGGGTGAACTCAGCGCCGATGCCGGCCGGGTCGCGGTCGACGATCTCGCCTTCGCCGTCGGCGAGTCGACGGGCAGCGGCCGGCTGCGTGTCGCCCTGGGCGAGGTGCCGGCGGTCTCCCTGAAGCTGCGCATGCCGCGCCTCGACGGCGACGCCCTGGCCGCCGCCGCGCGGGGCGGCCAGTCGCCGGCGCCGGCGCCGACCGCCGCGCCGTCCCCGCCGCCGGCGGAGGGCGGGCCGGGCCTCGTGCTGCCCACGGGCATCACCGCCGATGTCGATCTCGCGGTCGATGCCCTGCAATGGTCGGGCGCGGTCGTTCAGAAGATCGCCCTCGTGGCCGCCCTCGAGGATGGTCGCCTGACCCTGTCGCGGGCTTCCGCCGTGCTGCCCGGCGGTACCGACTTCGGTCTTTCCGGCAAGGCCTCGCTGTTCGAGGGGCGGCCGCGCTTCGAAGGCACCATCGACGTCGCATCGGACAATCCCCGCGCCCTGACGGACTGGTTCGAGGTGACGCCCCAGGGGCTGCCGGCCGACCGCCTGACCCGTTTCGGCCTGACCGCCAAATTGACCACCGACGGCGTCGGCGCCGACCTTTCGGGCCTGACCATCCGCCTCGACGGCGCGACGGCGAAGGGCAGCGCCGGCTGGCAGCCCGGCCCGCGCCCGACCGCAAGCCTGACCCTCGACGTCGACCGTTTCGAGGCCGATCCCTATCTGGGGGCGGCACCCGACCTGCCGTCGATGACCGCGCCGCCCGCCAGCCCGCTGGCCGAGATCGGCGCGGCGGCGCCGGCCTCGCCCATTCCCGACCTCGGCTTCGACATCGGCCTGCGGCTATCGATCGGCAGTCTCGCGCTCCGGGGCGACACCTTGAAGACCGTCGTCTTCGACGGCGTGCTGGCGCCGGCGGCGCTCCGCCTGTCGACCCTGTCGATCGGCGATTACGCCGGGCTGAAGGTCGGCGCCAGCGGCAAGCTCGGCCTTGCCAAGGGTGCGCCCGAGGCGGATTTCGCCTTTCGCCTGGAAGCGCCCTCGCCGAAGCCGGCGCTGACCCTGGCCGGCATCGAGACGACGGACCGGATGGCGACCCTCGGCCGTTTCGCCCTCGAAGGCCGGCTGACCGGCAAGCCGGAGGCAGCCCATGTCGATGCCTGGGTCGCGGTCGGCGACACCAGGCTCGCGCTCGCCGGGGCGCTCGGCGCTCTCCGCGCGCCGCAGTTCGATCTGAAGGGTACCCTCAGCGCGCCGGAGCTCGTGGTCCTGGCCACCCAGGCCGGTCTCACGCCGACGGCGGCGGGGCCCGTGCTCGGCCCGGTCGACCTCGATGTCGTCTTGCGCGGCACGCCGGACCAGCCGGACGCCCGGCTGGACGGCGCGCTCGGCGTCGCCACCCTCGGCGCCGGGCTGCGTGCCACGGCCGAAGGGCGGGCCGTCGAAATGAAGCTCGCCGCCGACAATGGCGCCGGCATGCTGACGCGCCTCGGTCTCGCGGGGCCGGTGTCCGGGCGCCTCGCGCTCGAACTCGCGGCCATGGTCTCGGGCGATACGGTCCGGGTCTCGACTCTCGACGTGACGGCGGGAGCCAATCGCCTCGGCTTCTCCGGGGCCTTCGGCACGGGCGAGACCGTCACCTTCGACGGCCGGCTGTCCGCCAGCCGCCTCGATCTCGCCCTTTTCGCCACGGCTTCGGCGGGCGGGCCGTCCGGCGGGGCGGGGCGTCCGGCCACGACGGGCGGCGGGCGCTGGTCGACCGCCCCCTTCGATCTCGAGCGGCTGCGCCGGATCGAGGGCAAATTGGCGCTTTCGGTCGATCAGCTCATGTGGAACGGTCGTAACCTCAACGGTGTCGTCGGGCGGATCGAGGCGGCGGCCGGCGTGGTCCGCCTGGTGGATTTCAAGGCGGGCGCGGAACAGGGCATCGTCACCGGCGCGCTGAGCCTCGACGCCTCGGGCCAGGGTCTGGCGCTCGGCGCCGACTGGAAGGCACGGGGGCTCGACCTCGACATGATGACCGGGCGGAAGGGCAACGAGCCCGGGCTGTCGGGCAAGGCGGACCTGGTCTTCGCGGTGACCGGCAGTGGCCGCAGCCCGTTCGAGGTGGTCTCAAGCCTGGGCGGCTCGGGGTCCCTGGTCGCCGCCGACGGCAGGATCCACGGCATCGACCTGAAGACCCTGTCGGACGGCCTGAAGACCGTGAACCAGCCGGGAGACATCATCGGCCGGATCGCCGCGGCCGTGAAATCGGGGGCGACCAACTACCGCCGCATCGCCGGCGATTTCGACGTCGCGCGCGGCGTCGTCACCCTGACGAAGCTCGGCTCCGACATGGACGGCGGCGCGCTCTCGGGCGGCGGCACGGTCGATCTGCCGGCCTGGTCCACGCGCGTCAGGCTGGCGGTCAAGCTGAACGAACCGGCGGACCTGCCGGCGCTCGGCATCGACATCACCGGGCCGGTCGACGATCCGCAGGCCGAGGTGAAGAGCCGCGACATCGAGAATTACTATCTTCAGAAGTTCATCGGTGTGAAGATCCCGGGCCTGCCCTTGCCGGGCGGCGGTTCGGGCTCGGGTTCGGGCGGCGCCAATCCCGGCAAGGCCATCGTCGATCAGATCTTCAAGGGCCTCGGCGGAAACTAGATGACCAAACGTCTCGTCGTTCGGCACGTCACCCGTTACAAATACGCGAATCCGGTAACGCTGGGCACCCATCGTCTCATGGTCCGCCCGCGCGACAGCCACGACCTGCGGCTGCTCGACGCCACCCTGACCCTGTCGCCACCGGGCGAGATGCGCTGGGTCCACGACGTCTTCGGCAATTCGGTCGCCTTCGTCGAATTCCCGGCGCCGGCCGAGATGCTGGAGATCGAGAGCGTCCTCGTCCTCGACCGCTACCCCTATGTCCCGCCGCGCCTCGACGTCGATCCGGATGCCACGACCTATCCCTTCATCTATTCGCCCGACGACCGCCGCGACCTCGGTCCCCTGCGCGAGAACCATTACGCCGATCCGAAGGGGCTGCTCGATCAATGGGTCGATGGTTTCGTGATGCACAAGGGCACGGATACCCTGGCCCTGCTCGCCGACATCAACGAAGGCATCCACAAGGGCTTCACCTATGCCGCGCGCGACGAGGAGGGGACCCAGACCCCGGTCGAGACCCTGCAGTCGGGCAGCGGCACCTGCCGCGATTTCGCCCTCCTCATGATCGAGGCGGTGCGCCATCTCGGCTTCGGCGCGCGCTTCGTCTCGGGCTATCTCTACGATCCCGCCCTCGACGTCGACGCCGAGGGCGAGGCGGTGCAGGGCGCCGGTGCCACCCATGCCTGGGCCGAGGTTTATGTGCCGGGGGCCGGCTGGGTCGAATATGATCCGACCAATGGCCTGATCGGCAGCGCCGCCCTGATCCGTGTCGCCGCCACCCGCGACCCGGCGCAGGCCGTGCCGGTGGGCGGCAGCTTCACCGGCGCCGCCGACGACTATCTCGGCATGGAAGTAGAAGTTTCGGTGACGGCGGAAGGCGCCTGAGGCGAAGGGGCGACGCCCCGCTCACGCCCCTTCGGCCGTCGGGGAGGTGTCCTCGGTGGAGGGCAGGGGCAGTTGGCCCGCCCGTGCCGCGCCCAGAAGGAATTGGCGGATCGCGCTCGACAGATTGGTGCCTTCGCTTCGGCCGGCGTCGATTTCAGTCACCACGGCGTTCACCGTCCGCCCGTTGCTGCGGGCATAGTCGGCGAGGGCGCCCCAGAAACTGTCCTCGAGGCTGACCGAGGTGCGGTGGCCGGCAATCTCGATCGAACGCTTCTGCATCTCTGTTCCTCTAGTCCTTGTCGGGCCCGAGCATGGTGCCGGGGTCCAGCAGCGCGTCGAGACGCGCCTCGTCGATCAGACCCAGTTCGAGGGCGGCCTCGCGCAGAGTCTGGTTGTGGGTGTGGGCGTGCTTGGCGATCTTCGCCGCGTTGTCGTAGCCGATCTCGGGGGCGAGCGCGGTCACCAGCATCAGGGAGCGGCGGACACTCTCGTCCAGCTTCGCCGCATTGGCGGTCGCGCCGATGACGCAGCGATCGGCGAAGGATCGCGCGGCATCGCCGAGCAGGGCGATCGACTGCAGGAGGGCCGCGCCGATCACCGGCTTGAACACGTTCAGCTCGAAATGGCCCTGGGTGGCGGCGAAGGCGATGGTGGCGTGATTGCCGACCACCCTTGTCGCGACCATGGTCAGGGCTTCGGCCTGGGTCGGGTTCACCTTGCCCGGCATGATGGAGGAGCCGGGCTCGTTCTCCGGCAGGGACAATTCCCCGAGGCCGGAACGCGGGCCTGAACCCATGAGGCGGATGTCGCTGGCGATCTTGAAACAGGCGATGGCCGCGACCTCGACGGCGGCCGACAGGGCCGCCGTGGCCTCATGGCCCGCCAGCGCCGCGAATTTGTTCGGGGCGGAGCGGAAGGGAATGCCGGTCAGCAGCGCCAGTTCCGCCGCCACCTTCTCCGCGAAGCCGGCGGCGGCATTCAGCCCGGTGCCGACGGCGGTGCCGCCCTGGGCAAGGTCGAGGACACCGTCCAGCGCGTGCTCGATACCGTGGATGGCGAAGGAAAGCTGCGCGGCATAGCCGCCGAATTCCTGGCCCAGGGTCAAGGGCACGGCATCCTGCAGATGGGTGCGCCCCATCTTCACCAGATGCGCCCATTCGAGGGCTTTTTGGGCCAGCGCTTCCTGCAGATGGCGCAGGCCCGGCAGCAGGCGATGGCTCACCTGCTCGGCGGCGGCGACATGGATCGCGGTCGGGAAGCAATCGTTCGACGACTGGCCGTGGTTCACATGGTCGTTGGGATGCACCGGCGATTTGGCGCCGCGCGCGCCGCCCAGCGCGTCGTTGGCCAGATTGGCGATCACCTCGTTGACGTTCATGTTGCTCTGGGTGCCGGAGCCGGTCTGCCACACCACCAGGGGGAATTCGGCGTCGTGCTTGCCGGCCGCGACCTCGGCGGCGGCATCGGCGATGGCGGCGGCGAGCGGGGCGGGGATCTTGCCCGTGGCACCGTTCACCCGGGCGGCCGCCTGTTTCACCAGGGCGAGGCCGCGGATGATCGGCGTCGGCATGCGCTCGGCCGCGCGGTCGCCGATCGGGAAATTCATAAGGCTGCGTTGCGTGTTCGCACCCCACAGGCGATCGGCCGGCACCTCGATCGGGCCGAAGCTGTCGCGTTCCGTGCGGGTATTGCCCATTAGATCCTCCATATGGACGGTTGAATGGTAGCGTCCTTGAGCGACGCTTCCGTGTCAGTCACGGACAAAGAAGAAGGTAGGGGGGATGGCCCGGCACATTCAGATCGTCTTGTCCAATCCCGCAAGCGGTGATCGGGATCGCGAATACAACGAATGGTACGATGGACAGCATATCCCGGACCTCATGGGTCTGAAGGGCTTCGTCGGCGCAACCCGATACCGTGTGGTGCTGCCTTTCGCCGGCAAGGCACCCTGGTCCTATATGGTGCTCTACGAACTCGAAACCGAGGATCTTTCGGCCATGCTGGCCGAATTGGTCGATGCCCATGGCGACGGGCGGATCGCCGTCTCCGACGTCCTCGATCCCGCGAGCCTGACCGCCCTGGTATTCAGCCCGGTCGCGGCCTTCCAGGGTACGCCGGGTCATCGCCGGCAATTGTTCGTCGCTCTCTCGAAACCGAGCGAGGGGCGGGAGGATGAATTCAACACCTGGTACGACGGTCGGCACGTGCCGGACGTGATCGCCATCGACGGGATCTTCGGAGCGGAACGCTTCAAGCTGGCGATTCCCTTCCTGGATCCCATCGGTCTTGGCGAACGCTATCTGGCGGTCTACGACGTCGACTGCCCCGACCTTCGCGATCTCGCCGCCCGGGTGGCGGCGGATGCGCGCTCGGGCAGGGCCGTGATGTCGGACGCGATCGACATGAAGAGCCTGACGGCCTTCTTCCTGGAGCCGGTCTGACCCGCCTTCAAGACGTCGTCATCCAGGCGAAGGCTGGGATGACGACGCATTGGGGGGCTCAATCCGGCACGCCGAAGATGCCGACGAGGTGGAGCGCCAGTTCGAGGTTCAGGCGGCGTTCGCCGACGGGGCGGCCGAGGTCCTGCTCGATCTGCTCGAGGCGGTAGCGCACCGTGTTGTGATGCAGGCCGAGGGCGGCGGCGGCGGAGCGGTAGTTGCAATTGGCGGCATAGAAGGCGTCGAGGGTCTGGCGCTGGCGCCGGGCCGTGGCGCCCGTGCCGGCCAGGGAGCCCAACTCCTCCTTGATGAAGGTGTCGATCCGCGCCGGATCGGCGGAGCATAGCGCCGCGACACTGACCTCCTCGAAGAAGAGGGCGGCGCCTTCCGCCGATTTCGCCCGTTCGGCAACGCGAAGGGCGTCGAGCGCGTCGCGATGGCTGCGCGCGAACCCCTCGATCCCGGCCCCCGGCCGGCCGATGCCGGCGAAGATGCCGGCATGGCGGGGCAGGCGCCCGCGCTGTACGGCGGGGCGAACCGTCAGCCAGCACCAGCTCGTCCGCGTGTCGACCCGCACCATCAGGCTGTGCTCGGCGCGCAGCACTTCCGCCCAGTCCTGGGCGACCGCCTCCATCGGAACGGCGCCGCGCGGTCGGCGCGGGTCTTCGGTCAGGACGATCGCGACATGGCGCCCGCGCAGGGGATAGCCGATGCGGGCCGAGGCGGCATCGGCGTCGACGGCGGGATCGTCCAGCACGCGGCGGATGCCTTCGACCAGGGTGAAGGAGCGTTCGCGCGCGATCCTTTCCAGCTCGCGCCGATGTTCCTCCGACAGGCGCGAGGTGACGAGGTCGAGCCAGGCCAGCATGTAGGCGGTGCCGGCCTTGACCACCGCGACCGCCTCGTGCCCGCGCGGGCCATGGTCGCCGACCGCATCGGCCCAGATGTCGATCAGCCGCTGCATGCCGATCGGATAGGCGCGGAAGACGAAGGTGCCGGACACGCCCAGCTTCACCAGGTCGCGCGTCAGGGCCATGACCTCTTCCGAGGGCACGATGGCGTCGCTCGGCTCGCCCCGCCTGAGATTGTCGAAGATGCTGGCGATATTCGCCCGGCACGTCACCCGCACCGTCTGCGCGACCGCGTCGCCGCCGACCTCGGGCATGCGGGCGGTGATATGCGCCGCGACGGCATCGCCGATGTCGCGGGCGGCCGGCGCCAGCACGGTGGCGACCTTGCACACCCAGTGCCGAATGTCGGCCTCGTCTTTCGTCGCCATAACGCCATGACTATGGCGCCTTTACGCCAATTGGTCAAAGGCGGCCTTTGCTTCTATCCATTCGCCCGAAGACGGCACGGGGGATTTTTGTCAGATTTTTCCAACTAAGAGCAAAAAACAGTGGGAGGAGGTCGAAATGGCCGTGAATTACGATGTCGTCGTCGTTGGTGCAGGCTTTTCCGGTTTGTACGCAATGCACAAATTCCGTGACCAGATGGGACTGAAGGTCAAGGGCTTCGAGGCCGCCGGCGGCCCGGGCGGCACCTGGTGGTGGAACCGCTATCCCGGGGCACGCTGCGACATCGAATCCCTCCATTATTCCTATTCCTTCTCGGAAGAGATCCAGAAGCGCTGGCAATGGTCGGAACGTTTCGCGGCCCAGCCCGAAATCCTCTCCTATCTCGAATTCGTCGCCGACACCCTGGACCTGCGGAAGGACTTCACCTTCGACATCCGTGTGACCAGTGCCGTCTGGGACGACGAGGCGCATCGCTGGACGATCACCACCAATGACGGCGCGGCCTGCACCACCCGCTTCCTGATCGCCGCCAGCGGCAATCTCTCCATCCCCAAGCCGCCGGACTTCGAGGGCATCGAGGATTTCGCGGGCGAGGTCTATACCACCAGCCAATGGCCCCACCACGAGGTCGACCTGAAGGGCAAGCGCGTCGCCGTCATCGGTACCGGCTCGACCGGCATTCAGGTGATCCAGGAGGTGGCCAAGCAGGCGGCCCATATGACCGTGTTCCAGCGCACGGCCAATTTCGCCCTGCCCCTTGGCAATGAGGAGATCGAGCCGGAGCGCCGGGCCTGGATCTCGGAAAACCACGCGCAGCTTCGCGCCGGCTGCCGCGAGAGCTTCATGGGCATTCCCTTCGAGCCGCCGGAGGTTTCGGGCGCCATGGTCCCGGCCGAACAGCGCCATGCCAAATACGAGAAATTGTGGTCGGGCGGCGGCTGGCCGCTGCTGGTCTGTTCCTATGCCGACGTATTGTCGGACCAGGCGATCAACGACGATCTGGCGGATTTCGTGCGCGGCAAGATCCGCGACCGGGTGAAGGATCCCAAGGTCGCCGACCTGCTCTGCCCCAAGGATCACCCGATCGCCACGAAGCGTCTCGCCTTCGAGAGCGATTATTTCGACGTCTTCAATCAGGACAATGTCGATCTCGTCGATCTGCGCTCGACGCCGATCGTGCGCCTGTCGAGGACCGGGATCGTGACGACCGAGAAGGAATATCCGATCGACGTGCTGATCGTCGCCATCGGCTTCGACGCGGCGACCGGCCCGCTGGTCCACATGGGCCTGACCGGGCGCGGCGGCGTCACCCTGGCCGAGCGCTGGAAGGACGGGCCGCGCAACTATCTGGGGATCGCCATGCACGATTTCCCCAATCTCTTCACCATCACCGGCCCGACCAGTGCTGTCGCCCTCTACAACAACCCCCTCGCGATCGAGGATCACGTGGACCTGGCGGCGGATGCCGTCCGCTACACCCTGGCGAATGACGCCGAGACCATCGAGGCGACGGCCGAGGCGGAGGACCGCTGGGCGACCATCGTCCACGGTCTGCTGCACATGACGCTCTTCCCCAAGGCGAACTCCTGGTACATGGGCGCCAATGTCGAGGGCAAGCGCGTCGCGACCTATATCTTCATCGGTTCGGCCCAGCTCTATCGCACCATGACCGGCGAAGTGCAGTCGACCGGTTACGGCGGTTTCGCCGTCGGCAAGGCGCGCAACGGCCTGCCGCCCATGATGAAGCTGGATCCGGCGGTGACCGCCCTGCTCGGCGTCCTGATGGGGCAGGGGGCGAAGCCGCTGCACGACTGCACGGTCGAGGAAACGCGGGCCGTGGTCGACAGTTTCTCCATGCTTCAGGGCGCGGCGCGCGACGTCGACGTGGTCGAGACGACCTATCCCTCGGCGGGCGCCGACCGGGCGGTGCGGATCTATCGCCCCGACCGTCCGGGGCCGCTGCCGGTCGTCGTCTTCTACCATGGCGGCGGTTTCATCGCCGGCAGCCTGGATATGGCGGACAAGCCGTGCCGGGCGCTGGCCGAGGATCTCGGCGCCATCGTGGTCGCTCCTTCCTATCGCCTGGCGCCGGAGAATCCGTTCCCGGCGGCGACCGACGACACATTCGCGGCGCTGTGCTGGACGGCGGCCCATATCGCCACCTATGGCGGGGATCCCAGCCGGATCGCGGTTTCGGGCGAGAGCGCGGGCGGGCTTCTGGCCGCCGTCGCCGCGCTTCGGGCAAGGGACGAGGGCGGGCCCAGGTTGACGGCCCAGGTGCTGATCACACCCGCCATCGACGGGCAGTCGAAGACCGCGTCCAAGGTCGAGTTCTCGGAAGGCCCGATCCTCTCCGCCCGGGCGGCGGAAGGCATGTTCGCCGCCTATATGGGCGAGGGAGGTGATTTCTCCTCGCCCCTGGCGTCGCCGGTCAATGCCAAGTCGCTGGCGGGCCTGCCGCCGGCCCTGGTGCTGTCGGCGGAATGCGACCCGCTGCGCGACGAGGGGGAGATCTATGCCAGGCAGCTCGCCGCCGCCGGTATCGAGGTCAAGGCGATCCGTCTCGACGGGCTGGTCCATGCGACCCTCAGCATGGCCGGCGTGATCCCGCGGGCGCGCGAGATCACCGAGCACATGCAGGCGTTCCTGGATGCGGCATTCCTGCAGGCCCGCGTGAAGGCAACGCCGCAGGCCACGGTCGCGGCGCAGTAAACAAGCAAAAAGAAGGGGCGCGGCGTCCGGTCGGACCGCCGCGCCCCTTTCGCGTTTTCAGGTCACATCAGGTTGGCGAAGAAGTCGTTGCCCTTGTCGTCGACCACGATGAAGGCGGGGAAATTCTCCACCTCGATCTTCCAGACCGCTTCCATGCCGAGTTCGGGATATTCCAGCACCTCGACCTTGCGGATGCAGTTCTGCGCCAGGATCGCCGCCGGCCCGCCGATCGAGCCCAGATAGAAGCCGCTGTGCGCCTTGCAGGCATCGGTCACCTGCTTCGAGCGGTTGCCCTTGGCCAGCATGACCATGGAACCGCCGGCCGCCTGGAACTGCTCGACGTAACTATCCATGCGCCCCGCCGTGGTCGGCCCGAAGGAGCCGGAGGCAAAGCCCGTCGGCGTCTTGGCCGGGCCGGCGTAATAGACCGGGTGGTCCTTGATGTATTGGGGCAGGCCGTCGCCGGCGTCGAGCCGTTCCTTCAGCTTGGCGTGGGCGATGTCGCGCGCCACGATCATCGGCCCGCTGAGCGACAGGCGGGTGCGGATCGGATATTGGCTGAGGGTCTTCAGGATCTCGGCCATGGGCTTGTTCAGGTCGATCTGGACGACCTCGCCCTCGAGATCGTCATGGGTGACCTCGGGCAGATATTTCGCGGGATCGTGCTCCAGATCCTCCAGGAAGACGCCGTCCCTGGTGATCTTGCCCAGGATCTGGCGATCGGCGGAGCAGGAGACGCCGATGCCGACCGGGCAGGAGGCGCCGTGGCGCGGCAGGCGGATGACGCGGACGTCGTGGCAGAAATACTTGCCGCCGAACTGGGCGCCGATGCCGGACATCTGGGTCAGCTTGTGGATCTCGGCCTCGAGCTCGCGGTCGCGGAAGGCGCGGCCGAGCTCGTTGCCGCTGGTCGGCAGATCGTCGAGATATTTGCACGACGCCAGTTTCACCGTCTTCAGGTTCAATTCGGCCGAGGTGCCGCCGATGACGATCGCCAGGTGATAGGGCGGGCAGGCGGCGGTGCCGAGCGTCTTGATCTTCGCCTCGACGAATTTCAGCAGGGAAGCCGGGTTCAGCAGCGCCTTGGTCTCCTGATAGAGATAGGTCTTGTTGGCCGAACCGCCGCCCTTGGCGACGAAGAGGAATTTATACTCGTCGCCCGGCGTCGCGTAGAGGTCGATCTGGGCCGGCAGATTGTTGCCGGTGTTCTTCTCGCGATACATGTCGAGGGGCGCCATCTGGGAATAGCGCAGGTTGGTCTCGGTATAGGTGCGGGCGACCCCGCGCGAGATCGCTTCCTCGTCCTTGCCGTCGGTCCAGACATATTGGCCGCGCTTGCCCATGACGATGGCCGTGCCCGTGTCCTGGCACGACGGCAGCACCATGCCGGCGGCGACATTGGCGTTCTTCAAGAGTTCCAGCGCCACGAACTTGTCGTTGGGCGAGGCTTCCGCGTCGTCGAGGATCAGGCGCAATTGCGCCAGATGGCCGGGGCGCAGCAGATGGGAGACGTCGCGATAGGCGGCGAAGGTCAGGGCCTCGATCGCCTCGGGCGCCACTTCCAGCACGCGCTTGCCGCCGACCACGATCTCCTTCACCCCGTCCGAGGTGATCTTGCGCCAGGGCGTCTCCACCTTGTTGGCGGGATCGTGCTCGAACATTTCCTGATAGGCGAACGCCGTCATGGCCGGAACCTCTGCGCTACGGGTGATAGGGGCGGGCGATTGGCGCCTTATTTCTTCCTGAAGGCGTCCAGCGTCAAGACTTCGCCGCGCTTCTCATCCGAAGGTGGGGTGTCGGTGTCGGGCTTTTCCTCGGTGTCCTCGCGCGGGGTGAAGGCCGCGGGCTCGGCGCCCTGGGCCGCCGGGCGGGGCGCCGCTTCCTCGCCGGTGGGCTGGAACTGGAGCCCGAACTGGACGGATGGATCGAAGAAGCCGGTCATCGCCGCATAAGGAATTTCAAGGCGTTCCGGCATTTTGTTGAAGTTGAGCTGGACCTCGAAGCAATCCTCGTGGGCAGCCAGGCCCCAGTATTGATGCTGGAGCACGATGGTCATCTCGTCCGGATAGCGTTCGCGCAGATAGTCGGGAATGTCGACGCCCGGCGCATTGGACTTGAACGAGAGATAGAGGTGATGGTTGCCGGGCAGGCCCTGCGCCGCCGCGCGCGTCAGGGCCTGACGCACCACGCCGCGCAGCGCATCCTGCACCATGCCGCCGTAATTCATGTAATCCTTGGCCATACGCTTGACTCGATCCTGAGGTCGCCCTTTCCGTCCAGCCTATCGACTGATGGTCCCCCGTTCAATCGAAGAGCCCCCAGACCGGGGGCATGGCGCCATGTGTAGAGGAGTACCCGATGTCCGCTCTCCGTCAGGTCCAGGCCCGGCCCTATGGCTTTCCCTATGACGGTCCCGTGGTGCCGGCGCGCACCGCGCTGATGGTGATCGACCTTCAGGTCGATTTCCTCTCGCCCGACGGCTATTTCGCGCTGAAGGGCTACGACCCTTCGCGGCTTCGTGAAATCCTGCCGAACGTGAACCGCCTGATCGGGGTGGCGCGGGCGGCGGGCTGCACCATCGTCCACACCCGCCAGGGCTATCGCGCCGATTTCGCCGACATGACGCCCTTCGAGCATTGGCGCCGCGAACGCGCCGGCATGGCGGGCACCAAGGCCTTGCTCCGCGATCAGCCGGGCTTCGAGATCGTGCCGGAAGTCGATGTCCGTCCCGGCGACGTCATCGTCGACAAGACGGCGAACGGTGCCTTTTCCCATACCGATCTCGACACGATCCTGCGCGCCAAGGGGATCGGCTGCCTGATGTTCACCGGCTGCACCACCGACGTCTGCGTGCACACGACCCAGCGCGAAGCCCGCGACCGAAATTTCGAATGCCTGCTGATCGAGGATGCCTGCGCCTCCGGCGACGAATACGCCCATGCCGCCGCCATCCACATGACCCAGGTGGAGGACGGCATCTGGGGCTGCGTCGCCGATACGGCCACGGTGCTGGCCGCGTTCGGCGCGTAGGGGGAACGTCACTCCGCCGGCTGGCGGCGCATCTGGGGCAGGGCGGCGGCGGTCCGGCGCCACAGCGCCATGATCGCGCGCCGTCCCGGCCGCTCGACGAAGGTGAAGGCGAGATGCGAGGCCGCGAGGAAAGTGGCGAGCGTCAGCGGAAACACCACCACATCCGGCAGGTCCAGAAGGCGCAGCGCCCGGATCATATGAATGCCCAGGATCTGGTGCAGCAGATAGAGCGAATAGGACACGAGCCCGACCCAGGCCAGCCACCGGCTGTTCAGCCGCAACCTGCCGCCCAGCGCCAGCACGACGAGCACCATGGCGCCGAGCACGAAGGCGTGGGGCGCCCAGTCGGGCAGGCCGGCCTCGTGGAACTGCCCGGCGGTCATGCCATAGGCGAGCACCGCCATGGCGACCAGAAAGCCGGCCGAGACCCGGCCCCGTCCCGCGCCGACGCCCCGCCGGATCTGCCACAGCGCCACCCCCAGCAGGAAGAAGGCGTTGTAATCGCGAAGGAAGAGCTTGCCGAGGCGCGGCTCCATCATATCCGCGGCGAGGGCGAGGAGGGCGAAGCCGATCAGGCCGATCCAGAACCGTTCCCGCAGCACGAACCAGCAGAGCGCGGCGAAGGCATAGAAGCGCACCTCGACCGAGAGCGTCCAATAGGCGCTGTCCACCAGTTCGGCCCCCAGCATGGAGCCGATGAAGGTGAGATTCAGCAGATAGTCCCGAAAGCCGACACCCAGCGCGAAGGGATCATGGAGGCGCGAGACGGCGAAGGTCAGGCTGGCGGCGAGCAGCAGGGCGGGGAACAGCCGGGCGAAGCGCCGCGCCGCGAATTCGAGGGCGGAGGCGGAACGCATCAGGGTCATGGCGATGACGAAGCCGGAGATCACGAAGAAGATCTGCACGCCATAGCGGCCGAGCAGGAAGACCGGCGAGTGGACATGCCGCCAGGCGGTCACGTCGTGCTCGAATTCCGGCACGGTCCAGCGCACCAGCCAGTGATAGAGCACGACCAGCAGGATGGCGATGCCGCGCAGGCAGTCGATGGTCCGGTCCCTTTCGCCGAGAAGCGCGTCGGTCGGTCGGGACGGGGGGACGGCCATGGAAACTCCGTGGTTGCAACAGCGCCCATTCTATCGCCGAAACCGGGCGTCGCGAGCCCGATTGCCCCGGAACCGGCGGCTTTCGCCCCCTCTTTGCGCCCAGGCTTGCGCCTGGATTGCGAACGTCGCAGCGTGGCCGGGCCGTCCCCCGACGGGCGGCACGGCAGAAAGACGAGGGGAGGAAGACGGCCTTGTTCGAGCGTGTCCTGATCGCCAACCGCGGCGAGATCGCCATCCGCATCGCCGAGGCCTGCGTGGCCCTCGGCATCGAGAGCGTCGCCGTGCACGGCGCCGACGACGGCCGATCCCTCCATGTCGCGGCGGCGGATCGGGCCGTGGCCCTGCCGGGACGGGGCGTCGGCGCCTATCTCGACGGCGCTGCGGTGATCGCGGCGGCACGGGCGGCGGGCTGCGACGCGATCCATCCGGGCTATGGCTTCCTGGCCGAAAATCCGGTCTTCGCCGCCGACTGTCTGGCGGCCGGCATCATGTTCATCGGCCCGGCGCCCGAAACGCTCGCCCTGTTCGGCGACAAGGTGGCGGCCCGGCGCCTCGCCCAGGATGCCGGCGTGCCGGTGGTCGAGGGGACGGCGCGCACGGTCGAGGCGGGCTGTGCCGAAGCCTTCATGAAGAAGCTCGGCCCCGGCGCCCGGGTCATGGTGAAGGCGGCGGCCGGCGGCGGCGGGCGTGGCATGCGCGTGGTCGAACGGCCCGAGGACATGGCCGAAGCCTTCGCGCGCTGCGCCTCGGAAGCCAAGGCCGCCTTCGGCGACGGTTCCCTCTTCGTCGAACGGTTCATCCCCGCCGCCCGCCATGTCGAGGTTCAGGTCCTGGGTGACGTGGAAGGCACCGTCACCCATCTGTTCGAGCGCGATTGCAGCCTGCAGCGCCGCCACCAGAAACTGGTCGAGATCGCGCCGGCCCCGGGCCTGTCCGACGCGACGCGCCTGAAATTGTTCGAAGCGGCGCTGAATCTCGCCCGGGCCGCACGATATCGCACCATCGGCACGGTCGAATTCCTGGTCGCGCCGGACGAAAGCGCCTTCTGGTTCATGGAGGCCAACCCCCGTCTCCAGGTCGAGCATCCGGTGACGGAGGCGGTGACCGGCGTCGATCTGGTCGCCGCCCAGATCCGCCTCGCCGCCGGGCAGCCGCTGGCCGCCCTCGGCCTTGCCGGCGTCAGGCCCCAGGGCTTCGCGATCGAGGCCCGGATCAATCTGGAAATCATGGATGCTGCCGGCAATGCCCGCCCGGCGGCCGGCACCGTCACCACCTGGGAAATGCCCGGCGGTGCCGGCGTCCGCGTCGATGGCGCGGGCTATACCGGCCTCGTGGTCGATCCCGGCTTCGATTCCATGATCGCCAAGGTGATCGCGCGGGGCGATGACTATCCCCGTGCCGTCACCGCCCTTCGCCGGGCGCTCCGGCGCTGCCGGATCGACGGGGTCGCCAGCAATCTCGGCTTTCTCGAAGCTCTCCTCGGTCTCGACGATGTCGCCGCCGGGCGGATCGACAATCGCCTGGTCGAACGGCACGGCGCGGAACTGGCGGCGGCGCGCCGCGCGCCCGGTTTCTTCATGGCGGACGAGGGCGGGCCGAAGATCGAGACCGTGCAGGCCCCGGCCGGCAGCGAGGCGGTGCCGGCCCCCCTGTCGGGCCGGATCGTCGCCTTCGAGGTGGCGCCGGGCGATGCGGTCGCGGCCGGGGCCACGATCGCCGTGCTCGAAGCGATGAAGATGGAACATGTGGTGAAATCGCCCATGGCCGGCATCATCCGCCTGCTGGGCGCCCAGGAAGGGGCCGTGATCGCCGAAGGCGCCGCCCTGCTGTTCGTCGAGCCGGGCGAGGTCGTGGCCGAGAGGGTGGAGGAAGCGGGCGACATCGACCCCGATCACATCCGCCCCGATCTCGCCGATGTCATCGCGCGCCATGCCCCGGGTCTCGATGAAAACCGCCCCGCCGCCGTCGCCCGCCGCGAAAAGACCGGCCAGCGCACGGCGCGTGCCAATGTCGACGATCTGATGGATCCCGGCTCCTTCACCGAATATGGCGCCCTGCTGCTGCCGGCGCAGCGCCAGCGCCGGGGGCTGGACGATCTGATCGCCAATGGCCCGGCCGACGGGCTGATCACCGGCATCGGCACGGTGAATGCGCCCGCCTTCGGGCCGGAAGCGGCCAAGACCATGGTGCTCGCCTATGATTACACGGTCATGGCCGGCACCCAGGGCATGATGAACCACAAGAAGACCGACCGCGTGCTGCATCTGGCCGACGAATGGCGCCTGCCCCTGGTGCTCTTCGCCGAGGGCGGCGGCGGGCGCCCGGGCGATACGGATTGGGTCGGTGTCGCCGGGCTGGACGTGCCGACCTTCGCCACTTTCGCCGGATTGTCCGGCAAGGTGCCGCTGGTCGGCGTCGTCTCCGGTTACAGTTTCGCGGGCAATGCCGCCTTGCTCGGCTGCTGCGACCTGATCGTCGCGACGCGCAACTGTTCCTTCGGCATGGCCGGCCCCGCCATGATCGAGGGCGGCGGCCTCGGCAGCTTCCGGCCGGAGGAGGTGGGCCCGGCGGCCATGCAGTGGGCCAACGGCAATATCGACCTATTGGTCGAGGACGAGGCGGCGGCGGTGGCCGCGACCCGGAAGCTGCTCGGCTATTTCCAGGGCGATACGGCGGATTGGGCGGCGGCCGACCAGCGCCTGCTGCGCCATGTGGTGCCGGAGAACCGGCTGCGCGTCTATGCCATGCGTGATGCCATCCGCCTGCTGTGCGACGCCGACAGTGTCATGGAACTGCGTGCCGGTTTCGGCCGCGCCCTGATCACCGCCCTGGTCCGGATCGAGGGCCGGCCCTTCGGCCTCATTGCCAATGATCCCGCCCATCTCGGCGGTGCCGTCGATGCCGATGCCTCGGTCAAGGGCGCCCGTTTCCTGAGATTGTGCGAGGCGCGCGGCCTGCCGGTGGTCAGTCTCGTGGATACGCCGGGCTTCATGGTCGGCCCCGATTGCGAGGCGGAGGGCATGGTGCGCAAGGCCGCCGACATCTTCATCGCCGGCGCCAATCTGACCGTGCCCTTCGGCGCCGTGGTGCTGCGCAAGGGCTATGGTCTCGGCGCCCAGGCCATGACCGCCGGCTCCTTCCATCGCCCGCTCTTCACCATCGCCTGGCCCAGTGGCGAATTCGGCGGCATGGGTCTTGAAGGCGCGGTCCGCCTCGGCTATCGCCGCGAACTGGAGGCGGAGACCGACCCGGCGGCGCAGAAGGCGCTCTACGACAGGCTGGTCGCCCAGCAATATGCCAACGGCAAGGGCATCAACATGGCCTCCTTCGGGGAGATCGACGCGGTGATCGACCCGGCCGAGACGCGGGCCTGGATCGTCCGAGGGCTGACCGTGCCGGCGTGATGCCTCAGATCACGACATTGCGGAGGAAGCGGACCGGTACCTCGCCGAGGGCGGTGAAGACGATCGGCCGGTCGGTCCGATAGGCGGCCGAATGGCCGGCTTCGATCGTGAGCACCCGGTCGGGGAAGGTCAGCCGCAGCCGGCCCGCGATCACGAAGACCATTTCCGACCAATCCTGCGGGTCGGCCGGCGATTCATAAGTCTCGCCCGGGGCCAGGGTCCATTCCCATAGTTCCGCCAGGCGAGCGGCCGGGACGGCATGGCGCAGGACCGCCGTGCTGCCGGGCCTTTCGCCGGTCCAGGCGAGGACGGGGCTTTCCAGCGGCCGCTCCCGGTCGACGATCAGATCCGGCAGCAGGACACCCAGGGCATGGGCGATCTTGTCGAGGGTGGAGAGGCTGACGTTGCTGTCGCCGGCCTCGATCCCGACCAGCATGCGCCGGCTGACGCCGGCGCGCTCGGCCAGGGCGTTCTGGGACAGGCCGGCCTCCCGGCGCAGGCGCCGCAGGTTGGCCGCCAGATGGTGCAGGATGCCGGCGCCCTTGGGTGCGGCGGGGGGCACGGCGGGCTCTTGACCTTCGTTCATGGGCACTATATTGCACGTTTGTCCTGCGCAGTTTAATGCGCATCCGAGGTGTTCTCAAGCCATGACGACCGGTGTCACCACGATGGAGAAGCGCGGCGCGCGGGCCTCGCGCCTGCCCGAGGCGGTTCTCCTCTTCGTCACCCTGATCTGGGGCGTCTCCTTCCTGACGATCCAGACCGGCATGACGGTCTCCGGGCCCCTGATGTTCCAGGCGTTGCGCTATGGTATCGCCACCCTCTGCCTGGCCCTGATCACGGGGCGCGGCATGTTCAGGGTGACGGCGCTGGAGGCCTGGGTCGGGCTCTTCACCGGGCTCGCGGTCGCGCTCGCCAACGGACTTCAGGCGATCGGCCTGCAATATATCCCGAGCAGCACCTCGGCCTTTCTGACCGCGCTCTATGTGCCCATGGTGCCGATCGCGCAATTGCTGTTCATGCGTGAAATGCCGAAGCCCATGGCCTGGCTCGGCATTCTCTTCGCCTTCACGGGCATGGCGCTGCTGGCCGGCCCGTCAGAGATCCTGCGCCTCGCCATCGGGCCGGGGGAGATCATGACGCTCGCCAGTGCCGCCGTCATCGCGGCCGAGATCGTCGCCATCGGCGCCTTCACCAGGCGCATGGATTCGCGCCGGGTCGCCTTCGTGCAGATCCTGGTGATCACGGTCTCCACCTTCGCCGCGACCGTGCCGGCGGGGGAAAGCCTGCCGGATCCGAGCTGGCTCCTGCTCGCGACGGCGGGCGGGCTCGGCCTCGGCAGCGTGATCATCCACCTTGCCATGTATTGGGCGCAGAAACGCCTGTCGCCGACCCGTGCCACCCTGATCTATGCGACGGAACCGGTCTGGGCCGGCATCGTGGGCCGGGTCGCGGGTGAACGCCTCGGCCTCCTCGGCGTTCTCGGCGCCTGCCTGATCGTCGCCGGCGTGGTGATCAGCGGCCTGCGTCGAGGGGGCGGCGATCCAAAAGGCGCAGCGGCCGAAACCACGCCAATACCGCCGGATCATTGATGAAGCCGATGTTGTAGGGGTGCTCCGCCGCCAGCACCGGCAGGCCGGCGGCGCCCGGCAGATCGGCGAGATTTTTGGCGAAATTGCCGAACAGCAGCAGGCGGCAATCGGGCCGGGCGGCGCGCAGGCCGGCGAGGAACCCGTCCATGAAGCCGTGCCAAGGCTTCGCATCCCGTGCCTTGCTGGCGGTCAGCACCGGGATCGCGTTGAACGACAGGATGCCTTCCTGGCGGATGCGGCGGAACAACTCGTCCATGGTGGCGACGAGGTTCAGCGCCGTGGGATCCAGGGCGGCGATGTCCTCGGCCCGGGCTTCGGGCGGGATCATTCCGTCGGCGACCAGCAGCATCTTCATGATGTTGCGAAGACTGGTCGCGCGATTGACCGGCTTGGCGAGGCCGGCGGGCGACCACAGCGGCCCCACCGCGCCATCGTTGAAGGCTTCGCCGATCGCCGACTGCGCACGTGGATAGGGCGATTCCCCGAACAGCACCGCCTTCACCCGATCGAGCGGGACATGGCGCAGCGGCGCCAGCATCAGGTCCGGCCCCGGCAGCCAGTCCTTTTCCGCCAGCCCGTCGAGATAGGCGGGGTCCATGCGCGCGGCGGCCGCCGCGACGATGGCGCGCCATTCCGGCGACAGGCCGGCGCAGGCCGCATCGAAGGGGTAACGGTCGAGCACGCTCATAATTTCGCCAATGCCCGGCGCATCACCTTGCCGTTCGCCGTGCGCGGCAGGACATCGACCAGAATGACCTCCTTCGGCCGCTTGTAGGCGGCGAGGCGGGGTTCGGCATGGGCCAGCAGGGCGCCCTTGTCGAAGGCGACACCCTCGCGCGGGACGACATAGGCGCAGATGATCGATACCGTCTCCGACACCTGCCGCTCGGCCACCGCGACGTCGGCGACCATGGGGTGGCTGGCCAGTGCTGCCTCCACCTCGAGGGGGGAGACGCGGTAACCGCCCGCGTTCATCAGGTCGTTGTTGCGGCCGTGGAACCAGAGGTAACCTTCGCCGTCCAGATGGGCCAGATCGCCGCCCGCGAACCATTCGCCGCGCAGCACCTCCGCCTCTTCCTCGGGCCGATTCCAATAGCCGAGCATGAGTCCGGGGTCGGCGCGATGAACGGCCAGAAGCCCGATCTCGCCATCCGGCAGGGGCTCCCAGGTTTCGGGATCGAGGATGGCGACGCGGCGCCCCGGCTGCGGCCGGCCGGGGGAGCGGGCGCGGGCCGGGCCGGGCGGGCATTGGCTGATATAGGTCGAGATTTCCGACATGCCGAGGGCTTCATAGAGTTCGGTGCCGGTCGCATCGCGCCATTGTTCGAGGATCGGCGCCGGCAGGCTCTCGCCCGCGGTCAGGCCATGGCGCAGGCTTGAAAGATCATGGCCCGCGATGTCGCCATATTTCAGGATCTGGCGATAGAGGCCGGGCACGGTGGCGAAGATCGTCGCCTTGAACCGCTCGATCAGGCGGGGCCAGACAGCGGGATCACGCGGGCCATTGTAAAGGCAGGCGGTGGCGCCATTGGCCCAGGGATCGGTCAGGCCGACACCCAGCGTATAGGTCCAGTTGAAGGCCCCGGCGTGAAGCACCCGGTCGTCGCCGGAAATGCCGTACCAGCCCTGATACATGGGCCGCCGGCCCCAGGCGCTGCGCTGGGCGTGCAGCACGCCCTTCGGCTTGCCCGTGGTGCCGGAGGTATAGACCAGAAAGGCGGGATCGTCGGCCGCCGTATCGGCGAAATCGCCGAGGGGGCCGTTGGCGGCCCAATCCCTGATGGCGGCGGCCGGAATGATGAAGACACCCTCGGGCACCGCCAGATCGTCCATGCCCGCGCCGACCGCGACCGCGCGGGCACCGCAGTCCGACAGCAGGAACCCCGCCTCGGTGGCCGTGAGCTGGGAGGAGGAGGGCAGGGCGACCACCCCCGCCGCGATGGCGCCGAAATAGGTCAGCGCATAGGCGACGTCATTGTCCATCCGGATCATCAGCCGGTCGCCGGACCGAAGCCCGGCGTCGAGCAGCCCGCGTGCAACCCGCAGCGCCGCATCCTTCAAGGCCCCGAAGCGCCACACTTCGTCCGCGTGATCGCCCGCGAGAATGAGACCGATCTTGTCGCCCGGATGACCGTCCAGGCAATAGCGGGCCATGTTGAAACGGGCGGGAACCATGCGGGGATCAGACACCATGGTCGCGGACCAGACCCTCCAGCATGTCGCGATAGGCGGCGAATTCGGGCACGGCGAGGCCGACGACCTTCGCTTCCTCGTCCCAGACGCGCAGCCGGACGGCATCACGGAAATGGGGCAGGGCTTCGAAAGCGGCGACTTCCTCCGCCGACATGGGGCCGCCCTGAAGTGCCAGGCTGCGCACCGAGGCGGGCGAGAGGCGCGCGAAATAGCCGTCCTTGGTGGCGCAGAGATAGCGTTTGGCGGCGACGTGAAGGCGGATCGGCTCCGTCACCTCGGGCCCGAACCATTGGGCGAGGTGATCGGCGCCGCCGTCCTCGTGCCTTGCGTCGTAACCCATGACGGCGGCGCCCTCGCCGACCGGATCGAGCAGATGGCCGATGTCGTGGAGCAGGGCGGCGGCGATCAGGCCCGGGGCGGCGCCGGCCCGGGTGCCGCAGGCGGCCGCCTGCAGGCCATGGGCGAGCTGACTGACCGATTCGCCCCCCTCATAGGGGGAATGCCCCTTGTCCCGGAAAAGGGCTTCGATACGGGCGACGACGGAATCGGTCGTCTTCTCTACAGTCGGGCGCGACGTCATGTCGGGGCATCCTTGTTTCGGCGGCATAATGATCGTGACCTGGCTTCAAGAGCCAGTTAAAAACCTGTTCTAACCGAAGAAGATTACGAGGGGAGTATCGTCATGGCCGGGCCGCTGAAGGGGATGAAGGTCGTCGAAATCGCGGGCCTGGGGCCGGGGCCGTTCTGCGCCATGCTACTGGCGGACATGGGCGCCGACGTCGTCCGGGTCGAGCGTTCGGCGAAATTCGGCGTGGTCAATCCGAAGTTCGATTTCCTCAACCGCGGCAAGCGCTCCGTCGTCGTCGACCTGAAGAAGCCCGAAGGCATCGAGACCGTCCTGAAGATGGTCGAGAAGGCGGACATCATCCTGGAGGGCTTTCGCCCCGGCGTGATGGAACGTCTCGGCCTCGGTCCCGACGTCTGCCTGGCGCGCAATCCTGCCATCGCCTATGGCCGCATGACCGGCTTCGGCCAGAGCGGCCCCATGGCCAAGGCGGCGGGCCACGACATCAACTATATCGCCATGTCCGGCGCGCTCGGCATGATCGGTCACGCGGGCGGCAAGCCGGTGCCGCCGGTCAATCTGGTCGGCGATTTCGGCGGCGGCGCCATGTTCCTCGCCTTCGGCCTCCTTGCCGCCGTGCTCTCGGCCCGGACCACCGGCCAGGGCCAGGTGGTGGACGCCACCATGATCGACGGCGCGGCCCTGCTCTCGACCATGATGTACGGCATGATGGCCCAGGGCCTGTGGCGCGACGAGCGCGGCGTGAACCTTCTGGATACGGGCGCCCATTTCTACGACACCTATGAGACGGCGGACGGCAAATATGTCTCCATCGGCTCGATCGAGCCGCAGTTCTATGCCGAGCTGATGCGCCTCGCCGATCTCGATCCGGAGGTCTTCGGCAGCCAGATGGACGTCGCCCGCTGGCCCGAGATGAAGGAGAAGCTGGCCATCGTGATCAAGGGCAAGACGCGGGACGAATGGTGCGCCCTGATGGAGGGGACGGACGTCTGCTTCGCTCCCGTGCTGTCCATGACCGAGGCGGCGGCACACCCGCATAATGTTGCCCGCGGTACTTTCTTCGCGCAGGATGGCCACATCCAGCCGGCGCCGGCGCCGCGCTTCAGCCGCACCGCGCCGGATGTGCCCGCCGCCCCGCCCGAGCCCGGCCGGGATACCGAGACGGCGCTGGCCGACTGGGGCTTCTCGCCCGCCGAAATCGCCCGCCTGCGGGAACTCGGCGCGGCGGCCTGACGATCCGCCACCCGGCGGATCGGGAAAAAAGCCCGGCGATCCGCCACCCGGCGGATCAGGGAAAAAAGCCCGACGATCCGCCGCCCGGCGGGTCGCGAAAGAAGGGGAAACGAGGGTGGCGCTGTTCTTCGACGCGAATTGGTTCGACCAGCGCCTCCGTCTCCTCGGCCTCGGCCGCGCCTCCATCGCCGCCACCCTCGGCATCGCGGACGACGAGGTCGAGGCGCTGTTCAAGGATCAGCGCGAGCTGAAGCCGACCGAGGTGGTGACCCTCGCCGCCCTGCTGGCGGTCCCGGTCGCGGAACTGGCGCAACGCGCCGGGGCCGGCACCGTGGCGCCCGAAACCGCGCCCGAAGGCCCGTTCGAGGCCCGCCTCGAAGCGGTCGAACAGGCGATGCAGCGCCTCGAGGAACGGATGAGCCGGGTCGAGAGCCTGCTCGCACGCGCGACCGAGGCGACCCGCTCGCTCCGCGCCGATCTGCCGTCGCGGGGAAGCTGAGACCCGTCAGCGCACGCCAGACAGCGCGGCGCCCCGGCCTGCGCCGGGACGATGGAAAGGGTTACGGCTTGATCGTCAGACGCTCGGGCGTGATCTCGATCGCCACTTCGCGCGGCTTGTCCGCCTCTTCGCCGCGCAGCAGGACGATCATGCCGTCGTCGGTGAAGATCGCCGGGTCGTCCATCGGCACGCCGTCGAGCGCCACCGTGTTCAGGGCTTCGAATTCGTCGGTGCCGATGGTCTTGAGGGCCGTGGCATAGCCCTTGCGCTCATCGCCCTCCAGAAGGGTGAAGATCAGCACGATGTCGGTCAGGCCGTCGCCGGTGACGTCCTTCGGCAGGGCCAGGGCATAGCCGACGCCGGCCTTCCGCTTCTTCGCCTGGGCCGCGATCGCCTGCTGGATCGCGGCCTGCGCCGCCGTCGGCTCGGCCGGGGCGGGGGCGCTCGGCGGCGGGGGCGGCGGGCCGAGGCCGGCGCCGCCGTCCGAGAAGGTGGAGCCGGGGACCGGGGCGCCCGCGCTCGGCGGCGGCGGCGCATCGGGCGCGGGCGGCTCATAGACCGCGACCTCGATGTCGTTTTCCTCGGCGCAGGCGTCCAGGGCCTTCACCGCCGCCGCCGCGCCGCCGAGCGGGAGATCGCGGGAGCGCAGGTCCAATGCGTCCGACCGGATGTAGAAATGGCTGCCGCGCGCGAAGATCGACAGCAGCTTGTCGCCCTGAGGCGAGGGCAGCGGCGTCGAGGAGATCGAATGCGGATCATAGGCCCGCCCGTCGAGGGCGATGGCCGGCCGCTCGTCGACGGAAAAGCCGAAATCCATGGAGGTGCCGTCGGCGACGTCGAGATCGTCGCGACCATAGATCAGGCCCCGGCCCTGGGGACCGACGATGAAACCGATGCGGTCACCCGACGGATAGTCGCGGGTGACGACGCAGAGCGCGGTGGGTTGGCCCGGAAGATGGAAGGTCTCCAGCTTCCAGTCGCCGATCTCGGCATTCTCTCCCGCCTCGGGCGTCGCGAGCGGTGTCGGCAGGGGCAGGGGCGGGGCCGCCGTCTCGGCACCGGGGGCGGTTTCAGCGGGAACGGTCTCTTCGGGGGGCATGGCCTCGGCCGGCCCATCTTCCGGCTTGGTGATTTCCAGCTTGGGTCTGTCGCTTTGCGCCGGTGCGGGACCGCTCTGCCCGACGAGGGCGAGAGCCGTGCCGCATAAGAGGGCGGCGGTGGTGCGTTTCATGGTCGAGGCTCGCCGGTCTGGAATCTGCCGTCGGAGCATAACGAAGAATATGGCGCAATCATGAGACTTTTGCGGGAGCCCGTCGGCGCGGGAGCAGGCGGTCACGCTGTCGCCCGAATTTCGGTCTATCATGCGCGCTTTGGTATGGGCGCCGCGTCCCGGCGGCCCGGACGGCCGGGCCCGGAAGGACGCCGGGCCCAAACAGGGGGATCGGAAGAATGGCATTCGGCTTCTGTGCATGCTGCGCGCCGACGCGGCGCGGCTTTCTGGGGTTCACCGCGGCGGGTCTCGCCGCCGGCGGGCTCGGCGGCTGTGTGGCGGTGGGGCGCAGCATGGCGCCGGGGGACGACGAGTTGAACAAGATGGGGCTTCAGGCCTGGTCGCAGATCAAGAAGAAGGAAAAGATCTCCGGCAGTGCCAAGGGGCGGGCCCGGGTGAACGGCGTCGCCCGCAAGGTGGTCGACGCCTCGGGTCTCGGGCGCAGCTACAATTGGGAATTCGCCCTCTTCGACGACAAGCAGATCAATGCCTTCGCCCTGCCGGGCGGCAAGATCGGCGTCTATCAGGGGCTCCTGAACCTCGCGACCAGCGATGCCGAACTCGCCGCCGTGCTGGGGCACGAAGTCACCCACGTCCAGCGCCGCCACGCCGCCCAGCGCATCGGCGCCCAGCGCGCCGGGCAGTTGGGCGTGCAGCTTGCCCAGATCGGGCTCGCCGCCGGCGGCGTGCAGCAGTCGGACCAGATCGCCGGGCTGATCGGCGCCGGCGTCTCCTATGGCGTCATCCTGCCGTTCTCGCGCGATCAGGAATATGAGGCGGACGAGGGCGGCCTCGTCACCATGTCGCGCGCCGCCTACAACCCCAATGCCGCGGTGACCCTGTGGCAGAAGATGGCGGCCGCCAACGCGAAGAGCGCGAAGCCGATGGAATTCGCCTCCACCCATCCGTCGGACGCCAATCGCATCCGCCGGCTGCAGAGCCAGATTCCGAGCGTGCTGCCGCTCTACGAATCGGCCAGGCGCGCCTGATCTAATCGCACCAGCCGGCGCGCGCCTTGCCGTCATAGGGCCGGGCGAGGCCGGCGGCGATCAGCCGCTCGCCCAGGGCGCGGCCCTCGCCGTCGGTGACCCGGGCGAGGACGCGGCCGCCGTATTTGTCGAAGGCGACGTCGCGCAGCGTGACCTCGCCCGCGGCGACGAGGTTGCTCAGCATGTCCCGGGCCCTTGCCGCCAGGGCTTTTTCGGCCGGGCATTCGCCGCGCAGTTCGGGCGTGTCGATACCGGCCAGGCGCACCCGCGTGACCACCTCCTGACCCAGCCAGATATGGACCCGGACATCCATCGTGTCGCCGTCCACGACCTCGATCACCTCGGCGAAGAAGGGGCCGGGCATTTCCTTCGGCAGGCGCGACAGGCCCCGGTCCGGCGCCGTCAGCAGGGTGCCGGCCGCGACGGCCCCGCCGAGAAGCACGGCGAGCAGGATGAAGGGAAGGGCGAATCTGCGGGTCATGGCGTGAACGTTAGAGGAACATCGACCGCGCCGGCAAGCGCCATGGTGGCAAGGCCGGCGGGCCGGTGCTATGAGAGCGCCCAATCCCTCCGTCACCATTCAGTCATCAGGAAGATCATGATCGCCCGCGCGCTTCTTTCGGTCTCGGACAAGACCGGCCTCGTCGATTTCGCCAAAGCCCTCGCCGGTCACGGCGTCGAGCTTCTGTCCACCGGGGGCACCGCCAAGGCGCTGCGCGATGCCGGCCTGACCGTGGTCGAAGTGGCCGATTTCACCGGCAGCCCCGAGATCCTGGACGGCCGCGTGAAGACCCTGCATCCCAAGGTCCACGGCGGCCTGCTGGGCCGGCGCGACGTCGCCGATCATGTCGCGCAGATGCAGGCCCACGGCATCGCCAACATCGACCTGGTGGTGGTCAATCTCTATCCCTTCGAGGCGACGGTGGCGCGCGGCGCCGATTGGGACGAGACGATCGAGAACATCGACATCGGCGGCCCGGCCATGATCCGTTCGGCGGCGAAGAACCATGATCACGTCACCGTCGTGGTCGAACCCGCCGATTATGCCGACGTGCTCGCCGCCATGGCCGCGAACGGCGGCGCCACCACGGTCGAGCTGCGGCGCAAGCTGGCGGCCAAGGCCTATGCCCGCACCGCGTCCTATGACGCCGCCATCTCCGGCTGGTTCGCGAAACAGCTCGAGACGACCTTCCCCGAGCGCATCTCCTTCGCGGGCGAGCGCGCCTCGGTGCTGCGCTACGGCGAGAACCCGCATCAGTCCGCCGCCCTCTATCTTACCGGCGAGCAGCGCCCGGGCGTCGCCACGGCGAAGCAGTTGCAGGGCAAGGAACTCTCCTACAACAACCTCAACGACACGGACGCCGCCTTCGAACTGGTCGCCGAATTCGACCCGCGCGAGGGCCCGGCGGTGGTCATCGTGAAGCACGCCAATCCCTGCGGTGTCGCGGTCGGCGAGACGCTGCTGGAAGCCTGGGAAAAGGCGCTTGCCTGCGATCCGGTCTCGGCCTTCGGCGGCATCGTCGCCACCAATTGCACCCTCGACAAGGAAACGGCGGAAGCGATCGCCAAGATCTTCACCGAGGTCATCGTCGCCCCCGAGGCCGACGACGAGGCGAAGGCCGTGCTGGCGGCCAAGAAGAACCTGCGCCTGCTGGTCACCGGCGGCCTGCCCGATCCCGCCGCGCCGGGCCTGACCGCCAAGACGCTCGCCGGCGCCCTGCTGGTCCAGACCCGCGACACGCTCGGCGCCGACGGCGATCGCTTCGAGGTCAAGACCACGCGCGCGCCCTCGTCGCGGGAGGTCGCGGATCTCGAATTCGCGGTGAAGGTCGCGAAACACGTGAAGTCCAACACCATCGTCTTTGCCAAGAACGGCGCCACGGTCGGCATCGGCGCCGGCCAGATGAGCCGGGTCGACAGCGCCCGCATCGCCTTCAGGAAGGCATCCGACGCGGCGGCGGCGGCGGGCCTGGACGAACCCCTGACCAAGGGGTCGGTCGCGGCCTCCGACGCCTTCTTCCCCTTTGCCGACGGTCTCGACGTGCTGGTCGAAGCCGGCGCCACGGCGGTCGCCCAGCCCGGCGGCTCGATCCGCGATGCCGAAGTGATCGCCGCCGCCGACGCCGCCGGCCTCGCCATGGTCTTCACCGGCGAACGTCACTTCCGTCACTGATAAGGAAAAGCATCGCCCCGGCGCGTGCCGGGGCGGTGTGGAATGTCAGCTTGCCGCTGTAACCAGCAGGCGCATGCCGGTCGCGGCGGCGGCCTTCTTGTCGAAGGTGACGGTTTCGCCGCAGCCCGCCTGACGCCCGGCTTCCGCGATCAGAGCATCCGCGAAATCGGCGTCGGTCGCCCGATAGACGGCGAGGGCGCGGTGGCCGGCTTCGGCCCCCTCGACCGTGATTTCGGGTGACCGCAGCAGCGTGTCGATCGTGCCGGCGATGAAGGCGCGCGGCATCTTGTAGGCGCGTGCCAGCACCCAGACCGTCTCGACGAGGGCGACCTGAGAGAGAAAGCCGGGCGCACCGGCCGAGAGGTTGTCGATGATTTCGGTCGCGGCGGCGGATTGGGCAGGATCGTCCTGGACGAGGTAACGCACCAGGACATTGGTGTCGATCCCGATCACCGTCGTGTCGCGCCGGCCTGGATCGCGGCTTCCATATCTTCGAGTGTGACGGGCGTCGCCGGCTTGGGAACGATCCCTTTCAGGGATTTGATGGACGCGGATGCCGGTATGACGGCATAGCCCCCACCGGGCAGGCGCACGAAGTCCACCCGATCGCCGGCCGAAAGGCCGAGGTCTTGCCGTACCTTCTGGGGGATCGTGATCTGTCCCTTGGAGGTCAGGGTCGCACTGGACATGGTCTTCCTTACCTTGAGTAAGGAATGATGCGCCGGTGCGATCGAACCGTCAATAACCCCCTCAGTCCGCCGGGGCCTGGGTCTGGAGGGCGAGAGCGTGCAATTCGCCCTCCATGGCGCCGCGCAGGGCCTTGTAGACCATCTGGTGCTGCTGGACCCGGCTCTTGCCTTTGAAGGCGGCGGAGGTGACGTTGGCGGCGTAGTGATCGCCGTCGCCGCGCAGGTCCTCGATCACGACCCTGGCGTCGGGAAAGGCCGACTGGATCAGGGTCTTCAGTTTGCCTTCGTCCATCGCCATGGTCGTACTCCGGAATCGCCGCGCAGGTGAGAACGCTAGCCGATCGCCCGGATCGGCTCAACGGCCGGGCGATCCTTCACCTCGTCGGTGATCACCTTGAAGCTGGCCAGCCAGTGATAGCCGAAGGTGGAGGCCAGCGGCACGTCCGCCGCGTCGCGCCCGCGCGCCATCAGCACGCGGCCGATGCGGGGCTTCACGTGGCGGGCGTCGACGGCGTGCCAGCGCCCGCCCAGGAAAACCTCGAACCAGGCGCTGAAATCCATCGGCGTCTCTTCCGGCGGCACGCCGATGTCGCCCAGATAGCCGGTGCAATAGCGCGCCGGGATGTTCATGCAGCGGCAGAAGGTGATGGCCAGATGCTGGAAGTCGCGGCAGACGCCGGTCCGCTCGTTGTAGGCATCGAGCGCGGATTTGGTGGCGCGGGTCTTCAGATAGTCGAACTTCAGATGGTTCTGCACCCATTCCAGGATGGCGAGCACGCGGGGCCAGCCCTCCTTGGTCTTGCCGAACAGCGACCAGGCCAGGTTCGACATGCGGTCCGTCTCGCAATAGCGGCTGCCCTGGAGATAGACCAAGGTCTCGTCCGGCAGTTCCTGGACCGGGATCTGGGGCATGTCGACGGGCTGGGCCTCGGGCTTGCCGCCGTCCTGGATCAGGGTCTTGCCGGTCAGGCGCAGAATGCCGCGCGGCGCCATCAGCCGGGCGCAGCGATTACCGAAACTGTCGTAATAGTGATGCAGGGGCAGCAGCGGTTCGGTCCTGATCTCATCGGGTTCGAGAAGATCGGCCATGCGCGAGGCATGGACGTTCAGCATCAGCACCATGGGGGTCGGATTCGGCAGGTTGTAGCTGATGTCGTAGCCGAGACGGATCTTCACGCTCGTCTCCTTTCTCTAGGCGTCTTGCGGCGTTGCCCCTCACCCCAACCCTCTCCCCAAAGGGGCGAGGGGGCTTATCGAGCCCCGGACGGACTCCCTCGTCCCGCTTGCGGGGAGAGGGTTGGGGTGAGGGAGGAACACCACCCTCGGAAAACAACACGGGGGGACCGTTTCCGATCCCCCCGCGCCAATGGATGCAGCACTGCGTCAGGAGGCCATGTAGCGGGGCAGCCAGCCCTCGTGAGCCTCGCGCAATGCGCTCATGGATACCTTGTGGCGGCCGTCGACGGAAATCGCCGCGCCGCCCGTGGTGCCGATGACGGTGACGGGAACATCCGCCGCTTTGGCCTGGTCGAGGATCGCCTCCACCCGGTCGGGCGGCACGGCCATCAGATAGCGGCCCTGATCCTCGCCGAACCAGAAGGCGTGCGGCGGCACCTCGGTCTCCGGCGTCGAGAGCGTCGCGCCGATGCCGCCCGCCAGCGCCATTTCGGCGACGGCGACGAGAAGGCCGCCGTCGGCCACGTCGTGGCAGGTGACGACTTCGCCATGGCGGATCAGGCCGCGCACGAAATCACCGTTCCGCTTCTCGGCGGCGAGGTCGACCGGCGGCGGGGCGCCGTCCTCGCTGCCCGCGATCTCGCGGAGATAGATGGAGGCACCGAGCCAGCCCGCGGTCTCGCCGACCAGGAGGATCGTCTCCGCCGCCGCCTTGAAGCGGATCGAGGCGGAACGGGTATAGTCCTCGAGCAGGCCGACGCCGCCGATGGCGGGGGTCGGCTGCACGCCCGTGCCCATGGTCTCGTTGTAGAGCGAGACATTGCCCGAGACGACCGGATAGTCGAGCGCAAGGCAGGCTTCCGCCATGCCCTCGATGGCGCCGACGAACTGGCCCATGATGTTCGGGCGCTGCGGGTTGCCGAAATTCATGCAGTCGGTGATCGCCAGCGGCAGGCCGCCGACGGCGGTGATGTTGCGATACGTCTCGACGACCGCCTGCTTGCCGCCTTCGACCGGATCCGCCAGGCAATAGCGCGGCGTGCAGTCGGTGGTCATGGCGAGGCCCTTGGTCGCGGTGTCGCGCACGCGCACCACGGCGGCATCGCCGCCCGGGCGAACGATGGTGTCGCCGCCGACCAGATGGTCGTATTGCTCGACGATCCAGCGCTTGGAGCAGAGATCGGGCGTGCCCAGCAGGGTTTCCAGCGTGGCGCCCAGATCGTCGCTGCCCTTCACCGTGGCGGCGTCGATCACCGCGCGCTTCGGCGTGCGTTCCCACGGGCGGTCGTAGAGCGGGCTCTGGTCGGTGAGGGGACCGACCGGGATGTCGCCCACCACTTCGCCCTTGTGCTTGAGGACGAGATGGCCGGTATCCGTGACCTTGCCGATCACGGCGAAGGCGAGGCCCCATTTCTCGAAGATGGCGCGGGCCTGGTCCTCGCGGCCGGGCTTCAGGACCATCAGCATGCGTTCCTGGCTTTCCGACAGCATCATCTCGTATGCCGTCATGCCGGTTTCGCGCTGGGGCACGTCGTCCATGATCAATTCGATGCCGACGCCGCCCTTGGAGGCCATCTCGACCGAGGATGAGGTGAGGCCGGCGGCGCCCATGTCCTGGATCGCGACGATGGCATCGCCCGCCATGAGTTCCAGGCAGGCTTCGAGCAGCAGCTTTTCGACGAAGGGATCGCCGACCTGCACGGTCGGGCGCTTCTCCTCCGACTTCTCGTCGAATTCGGCCGAGGCCATGGTGGCGCCGTGGATGCCGTCGCGCCCGGTCTTGGAGCCGACATAGACCACCGGATTGCCGACGCCGGCCGCCGCCGAATAGAAGATCTTGTCCTGTTGGGCGATGCCCACGGTCATGGCGTTGACCAGGATGTTGCCGTCGAAGGCCGCATGGAAGGTGCATTCGCCGCCGACGTTCGGAATGCCCATGCAATTGCCATAGCCGCCGATGCCGGCAACCACGCCCGAGACCAGATGGCGCATCTTCGGGTGTTCGGGCGAGCCGAAGCGCAGCGGATCGAGGATGGCGATCGGCCGCGCCCCCATGGTGAAGACGTCGCGCAGAATGCCGCCGACCCCGGTCGCCGCGCCCTGATAGGGCTCGATGTAACTGGGATGGTTGTGGCTTTCCATCTTGAAGACGGCGGCCAGCCCGTCGCCGATGTCGACGACGCCCGCATTCTCGCCCGGGCCGCAGATCACCTGCGGGCCCGTGGTCGGCAGCTTCTTCAGGTGGAGGCGCGAGGACTTGTACGAGCAATGCTCGGACCACATGACCGAGAAGATGCCGAGTTCGGTGATGCTCGGCTCGCGGCCCATGATCTCCAGGACGCGCGCGTATTCGTCGGGCGCGAGACCGTGTTCGGCGACGATTTCAGGCGTGATCTTGGTCATTACGCAAGGGCCTTGGCGAGACTGTCGAAGAGGATGGCGCCGTCGGTGCCGCCGACCACGTCTTCCGTCATGTTCTCGGGGTGGGGCATCATGCCGAGGACGTTGCGCCCCGCGTTGAAGACGCCCGCGATATTGCGCGCCGAACCGTTGGGGGAGGCGGCTTCGGTGACGGCGCCATCCGCGTCGCAATAGCGGAAGGCGACCTGGCCTTCACCCTCGATGCGGTTCAGGGTCTCGTCGTCGGTGAAGTAATTGCCTTCGGCATGGGCCACCGGCACGCGGACCACCTGGCCCGGCTTGAAGCCCCCGGTGAAGGCGGTATCGGTCGCCTCGACCTTCAGGTGGACGTCGCGGCAGACGAAGCGCAGCGACGCGTTCCGCATCAGGACGCCCGGCACCAGCCGGGCCTCGGCCAGGATCTGGAAGCCGTTGCAGACGCCGAGGACATAGCCGCCACGGGCCGCATGAGCCTTCACCGCGTCCATGATCGGCGACAGCGCGGCCATCGCGCCGCAGCGCAGATAATCGCCATGGGAAAAGCCGCCGGGCAGGACGACGAGGTCGGTGCCGGCCGGCAGCTCGGTCTCGCCGTGCCAGACATAGACCGGCCTGGTGTAGGACGCCCGCTGGAGGGCGAGGGCGATGTCCCGCTCGCGGTTCGAGCCGGGGAAGACGACGACGGCCGCCTTCATGTCACACCAGCTCGATGGCGTAGTTCTCGATCACGGTGTTGGCGAGCAGCTTTTCGCACATCGCCTTCACCTGCTCGCGCGCCTTGTCGGCGTCGGTCTCGGCCAGTTCCAGCTCGAGGTACTTGCCCTGGCGGACATCCTCCACGCCGGAAAAGCCGAGGGAACCCAGGGCACCGGCGATCGCCTTTCCCTGAGGATCGAGGACACCGTACTTCAGGGTGACGTGGACGCGCGCTTTCACGGGATCACCTATCGCTTTGATGGAGGCGTCATCCCGGCGAAGGCCGGGATCTCTGGACGCTAGGGCACTGAGGCCAGTCCCGACGAGATCCCGGCCTTCGCCGGGATGACGCTTAAATTAGAAGACGCCGCCCCGGCCTTCTGCCTGGATGACGCAATAGTCAGGCGATGCTTATTGCATCGTCTCCGGGCCCTTCATGTCGCGGGGACCGCCTTCGGGCAGGATGCCGAGGCGACGCGCCACTTCCTGATAGGCCTCGGCCGTACCGCCGAGATCGCGGCGGAAACGGTCCTTGTCGAGCTTCTCGTTGGTGCGCACGTCCCACAGGCGGCAACTATCCGGGCTGATCTCGTCGGCCAGCACGATGCGCATCTCGTCGTTCTGCCACAGGCGGCCGAATTCCATCTTGAAGTCGACCAGACGGATGCCGACGCCGAGGAACAGGCCGACCAGGAAGTCGTTGACGCGCAGCGCCAGCGCCATGATGTCGTCGATGTCCTGGGGCGTGGCCCAGCCGAAGGCGGTGATGTGCTCTTCGGTCACCATCGGGTCGTTCAGTTCGTCGGCCTTGTAGAAGAATTCGACGATCGACCGGGGCAGCTGGGTGCCTTCCGGAATGCCGAGGCGGGTCGAGAGCGAGCCGGCGGCGACATTGCGCACCACGACCTCGAGCGGGACGATCTCGACTTCCTTGATCAACTGCTCGCGCATGTTCAGCCGGCGGATGAAGTGCGTGGGCACCCCGATCTCGTTCAACTGGGTCATGATGTATTCGGAGATGCGGTTGTTGATCACGCCCTTGCCGGTGACCGTACCCTTCTTCTGGTTGTTGAAGGCGGTCGCATCATCCTTGAAATATTGAACCAGGGTGCCGGGCTCGGGACCCTCGTAGAGGATCTTGGCCTTGCCCTCGTAGATCTGCTTGCGGCGGCTCATGTGTGTAGTGGTCCTTTGGCGGTCCTGCGACCAGCCACTGGCGGCCCGCTGGCCTGCCAGTCGAAAAAACGAAGCCGGCGCGGTCAAGCCCAGGGGGGCTCCGCGCGAAGCGGGACCATACAGGGAGTCGAGAATATAGACAATGCGGCGATCATCGCGTTTTCCGCAGGACAAGGACCCTTGCCAAGCAGAGGTCCGATCCCCTTATATCCGCGCAACGGATGTGTTCAGCCGAGGGGTGCGCCATGGCCAATTTCTCCGATCGCGAAAAGGGCTTCGAAGCCAAATTCGCCCATGACGAAGAGAAGCGTTTCCGCGCCGTCGCGCGCCGGAACAAGCTTCTCGGGCTCTGGGCCGCCGAAAAGCTCGGCCTTTCCGGCGAGGCGGCGGATGCCTACGCCCAGGAAGTCATCGTCGCCGACTTCGTCGAGGCGGGCGACGAGGACGTCGTGCGCAAGGTTCTGGCGGATTTCCAGGCCAAGGGGCTGGACCTCACGGATCTGCACATCCGGATGGAAATCGATTCGCTGAACAACAAGGTTCTCGCCGAGATCGAGTGATCCTTCCATGGGACGGATCAACATCACGGAAGAGGCGCCGGATCAGCCGGACGTGATCCCGCTGATTCGGGCGCTGGATGCTTTCCACAGCGCCCTCTATCCGGCCGAGAGCAATCACTTCCTCGACATCGAGACGATGAAGGGCCCTGCGGTAACCTTCATCGTCGCCCGGATGGAGATGGTGGCGGTCGGCTGTGGCGCCTTGGTGCGCATGGCGGACGGCAGCGCCGAGATCAAGCGCATGTACATCGTGCCCGCCGCGCGGGGCAAAGGCCTCGGCCGGGACATGCTGCAGGTCCTGCTGAACGTCGCCGACGACCAGGCCCTGACGCCGGTCCGGCTGGAGACCGGGATCCATAACCGGGAGGCGCTCAGCCTCTACCGCTCGCTCGGCTTTCACGAGCGCGGCCCCTTCGGCGACTATGCCGAGGACCCGAACAGTATCTTCATGGAAAGACGAATTCCCCTGCGCTGAGGGGAAGGCGCCGGCCGAAGCCCGGCCGGCGCTTGCCCGCAAGTCGGGCCTTACCTCGGGGCGGGGCCGGGCTCAGAGCCGGGCCGCGGCCTCGTCGGCGAAGATGACGACACCCGTGGCGCCGCCGGCGCCGCCGCCATAGGCGGCCTGCACGAGGCGGGTTTCGCGCTTCTGCGCGTCGGCCGCGCGGGCCTCGGCGCCAGGGGACGGGCGTTCCGTGGGTTCGGTGACGGGGCGGGTGGCTGTGCCGGTGCTCATGGTCGTCTCGATGGGTTGTTGACGAAAGCGTCATCAACACAATGCGCCGAACCCCGGTTCGGATCCGTGACCACCATCACAGGATCGCGAATGTTGCAGTTTTACAACAGGCGCCATGCAGCCGCCGCAGGGGGACACGCCGGGACCGCGTCTTCTCCGACCGGGGGACTCGGTTATTCTGGCATCACCATGACAGATGTATCCTCGCGTGACAGATCCGCCGGCCTCGGCCTTTTCGTGGCCATGGCGGTCGGCTGCGGCATCGCCGTCGCCAATCTCTACTACAACCAGCCGCTGCTCGGCCTGATGGCCGTGGATCTCGGGGTGACGCCGGCGACCATCGGCATGATCCCGATGGCGACCCAGGTCGGCTATGCCCTGGGCCTCCTGTTCCTGGTGCCGCTCGGCGATCTCATCGACCGGCGCCGGCTGATCATGATGCAGACCGCCGCACTGGTGGTCGCCATGGCGGTCATGGGGCTGGCGCCCGGCTTTGCCGTCGTGCTCGCGACCTCGGTCGCCATCGGCATCGCCTCGACCGTCGCCCAGCAGATCATTCCCTTCGCCGCCGCCATGGCGGACGAGCGCAGCCGGGGTCAGGTGCTCGGCATCGTCATGAGCGGGCTGCTCGGCGGCATTCTTCTGGCGCGCACGGTTTCGGGCGTGGTCGGGGAACATTTCGGCTGGCGCGCGGCCTATGGCCTCGGGGTGGCGCTGACCATCGGTCTCGGGCTCCTGATGGCAGCCGTGCTGCCGCGTGGGCCCGCCAAGCCACAGGGCGGCAGCTATCTCGCGCTCATGGCATCGCTGGCCGGCGTCGCGCGGCGCCATCCGCTGCTGGTGAAATCATCCCTGGTGCAGGCGACCCAGTTCTGGGGCTTCTCGGTCTTCTGGTCGACCTTGGCGCTTCATCTGCAAAGCCCGGCCTATGGCCTCGGCGCCGATGTCGCCGGGTCCTTCGGCGTGCTCGCCCTGATCGGCGTCCTGGCGGCGCCGGTGTCGGGCCGTCTCGCTGACAAGCGGGGGCCGGACGTGGTGATCGCCGCCGGCCTCGCGGCGGTCGGCATCGGGTTCCTGTGCTTCGCCTTCTGGCACGGTATCGCCGGCCTCGTGGTCGGCGTCATCCTGTTTGATTTCGGCGTCCAGCTTTCCATGGTCGCCCATCAGGCGCGGATCTTCGCGCTGGAGCCGGCGGCGCGGAACCGCATCAACACGGTCTTCATGACGACACTGTTCACGGTGGGTGCCGTCGCCTCCGCCAGCGCCAGCTATGCCTTCGAGCACGGCGGCTGGTTCGCCGTCACCCTGCTGGGGCTCGGCGCGACCGTGATCGGCCTTCTCGTCCACTGGGGCTGGCGACCTAAGCAATAGGGGCGGCCCGAAGACCGCCCCCCGCCCGAAGACTGATCCCCGGGATCACATCGCCGGCAGCAGCACGGTGTCGATCACATGGATCACGCCGTTGCTCTGATTGACGTCGGCGATGGTGACCGTGGCGGTGTTGCCGTTCTCGTCCGTCAGCATGACCTTGTCGCCGGCGGCGGTCGCGGTCAGCGTGTCGCCCGAAACCGTGGTCAGGGTGGCCTTGCCGCCGTCCGCCTTGATCTTGGCGGCGATTTCCTCGGCCGAATGCTTGCCGGCGACCACGTGATAGGTCAGCACATGGGTGAGCTGGGCCTTGGCCTCGGGCTTCAGCAGGCTGTCGACGGTGCCTTCCGGCAGGGCGGCGAAGGCGGCGTTCACGGGCGCGAAGACGGTGAAGGGGCCGTCGCCCGACAGGGTCTCGACCAGGCCGGCGGCCTTGACGGCGGCGACCAGGGTGGTGTGATCCGCCGAGTTCACGGCGTTTTCGATGATGTTCTTCGTCGGATACATGGGCGCGCCGCCGACTTCGACCGGGTGGCTGGCGAAGGCGGGCAGGGTGGCGACGCCCGCAAGGGCGATGCCGGCAGCGGCGAACAAGGCGGTAGCGCGAAGGCGGGACATGGGTCTCTCCCCTTGGGTCTTGCGTTGATGCGATCGACGTCGATGCAGGTTCTACGGCTCGGCCGCCGTGCCGGATGGCGGCCGATGAACACCCGGGGAACCATGATCCCGCCCTGCGGGACGGGGCCGTTGTTGAGTTTCGCCGCCCGCTCGCGCTAGAACATTCCGCGACCCGGGACGACACCGGGACACGAGGGGAGAGAGACGTGAAACTCTATCACTGCGCCGGTGCGCGTTCCTTCCGGCCGCTCTGGGCGCTCGAGGAAATGGGGCTCGACTATGATTTCGAGCTGATGCCCTTTCCACCGCGCTTCGCCCGCGAGGGCTATCTGGAGATCAATCCGCTGGGCACGGTGCCGGCCTTCACCGACGGCGACCTCCTGATGACGGAATCGAGCGCGATCTGTCATTACCTCGGCACGAAATACGGCCCGACCGACCTCGTCGTCGGCATCGACGAGCCGGAATACGGCCGCTACCTCAATTTCCTTCATATGTCGGATGCGACCCTGACCTTCCCGCAGACGATCGTGCTGCGTTACACGATGCTGGAAGCGGCGGAGCGGCGCCTGCCCCAGGCGGCGGCCGATTACGCGCAATGGTTCGCCTCGCGCCTGCGCGGGGCCATGAAGCTGGTGGGACCCGAATACGCCTGTGCCGGGCGCTTCACCATGGCCGACATCGCCGTCGGCTATGCCATCAAGCTGGCCGGCCTGATCGGCCTCCAGGACGCGGTGCCGGAAAATGCCGCCGCCTATTTCGCCCGCATCTCCGATCGCGACGGCTATCGCCGGGCGATGGCGCGGGAAGAGGGGCGCTCGATCGGCACCTGAGCCGGCCCCCCGGGAACCCTCAACCTCAGGCGGGAGAACGGCTGAAGTCGGCCGGCCGCTTCTCGAGGAAGGCGGCCATGCCCTCGGTCCGTTCCGGCAGGTCGAGGGTGCGGTGAAAACCCGCCCTCTCCAGGGCGAGGCCTTCCGACAGCGGCACTTCGGCGGCCGCTCTTGCGGTCGCCTTCATTAGCACGGTCACCCGGGGCGGCAGGGCGGCGACGGCCGCCGCGGCCTTCCGCGCCTCGGCCAGGAGTTCGGCGGCGGGCACCACGCGGGAAACGAGGCCGAGGTGGAGCGCGGTGGCGGCATCGATGCGGCGCCCGGTCAGCAGCATGTCGAGTGCGGCCGCCATGCCGACGAGGCGGGGCAGGCGCTGGGTGCCGCCGGCCCCGGGCATGGTGCCCAGCAGGATTTCCGGGTGGCCGAAGGCGGCGTCCTCCGCCGCGATCACGATATCGCACATCTCGATCAGTTCGCAGCCGCCGCCGAGGGCCAGGCCCTGAACCGCCGCGACGACCGGCTTCGGAAAGCCGCCGAGGGCCGTGCAACAGCCGGCGAAATCGCGTTCACGGGCTTCGGCGCCGCTCATGGCCGCCATTTCCCGGACGTCGGCACCGGCGGCGAAATGGGCGCCTTCCGCGCGCAGAATGACGACGCGGATGTCGTCGTCCGCCGCGCAGGCGGCGAGATGGGCGGTCATCAGATCCGTGACCGCGATATTGAGGGCATTGAAGGCCTTCGGCCGGTCGAGCACGAGTTCGGCCACGAAGGGCACCGCCCGGTCGAGGCGGACGGGGGCGGGAGAGGGAGAGGTCATCGGCGGTCCTCCTTCAGATCATCTGTCGGGGACAAACCTAGAAGGAGGCCGCCGGGCGCCGAATTGATTTGTTCTCAACGCGGCATGAGAGAAATGCGCCGCACGCTCAAGCCTCGCCGAAGACGCGCTTGAAGATCGTGTCGACGTGCTTGGTGTGATAGCCGAGGTCGAACAGGGCTTCGAGATCGGCGTCGGAGAGGGCGGCCGTCACCTTGGGGTCGGCCTTCAGGAAATCGAGGAAGGCGCCTTCGCCGCGCCAGACCTTCATCGCGTTCTCCTGGACGATGCGATAGCTGTCCTCGCGCGAGACGCCCTTCTGGGTCAGGGCGAGGAGGACGCGCTGGGAATGCACCACGCCGCCGAGACGGTCCAGGTTCTTCTGCATGTTCTCGGGGTAGACCACCAGCCCGTCCATCATGGAGGTCAGGCGGGCCAGGGCGAAATCCAGATGCACGGTGGCGTCGGGGCCGATGCCGCGCTCGACCGAGGAATGGGAGATGTCGCGCTCGTGCCACAGCGCCACATTCTCGAAGGCGGGCACGGCGGCGGAGCGGACCAGACGGGCAAGACCGGTCAGGTTCTCGGACAGCACGGGGTTCCGCTTGTGCGGCATGGCGGAAGAGCCCTTCTGGCCCTTGGTGAAGGCTTCCTCGGCTTCCAGCACCTCGGTCCGCTGCAGGTGGCGGACCTCGACCGAGAGCCGCTCGATCGAGGACGCGACGACGGCGAGCGCCGCGAAGAAGGCGGCATGGCGGTCGCGCGGGATGACCTGGGTCGAGACCGGCTCGATCTCGAGGCCCATTTTTCCGGCGACATAGACTTCGACCGAGGGATCGACATTGGCGAACGTGCCGACGGCGCCCGAAATGGCGCAGGTTGCGATTTCCTTCCGCGCCCCGACCAGACGCTCGCGACCACGGGCGAATTCGGCATAGGCCTGGGCCATCTTCAGGCCGAAGGTGGTCGGCTCGGCATGGATGCCGTGGCTGCGGCCGATGCAGACGGTGTTCTTATGCTCGAAGGCGCGGCGCTTGAGGACCGCGAGCAGGGCATCGACATCCTCGATCAGAATGTCGGCGGCGCGGGCGAGCTGGACCGCGAGGCAGGTGTCGAGCACGTCGGACGAGGTCATGCCCTGATGCATGAAGCGCGCTTCCGGCCCCACGTGTTCGGCGACCGAGGTCAGGAAGGCGATGACGTCGTGCTTCACCTCGCGCTCGATCTCGTCGATGCGCTCGACGTCGAAGGCGCCCTTGTCCCAGATCGCCTTGGCCGCATCCGCCGGCACGATGCCGAGGCCGACCATGGCGTCGGCGGCATGGGCTTCGATCTCGAACCAGATGCGGAAGCGCGCCTCCGGGGTCCAGAGGTCGGCCATCTTCGGGCGGGTATAGCGGGGGATCATGGGCGGGCCTGACGTCACTTGAATGAATGCGCCCGTGAATAGAAGAGCCATGGCCCGCTTACAAGCCCTTATCCCGCGATCCCATGTTGCGGTGCGGCGAGACGCGCTGCTAGAGTTCTTCCATGGTGACGTTGCGTAATCCCGACCCGCTTCTCGATCGGATCGAAACCGCTTTCGACCGGCAGCCCTTCTCGGCCCTGCTCGGCATGCGCCTGGTGCTGGTGGAGCCGGGGCATGTGGTGGTCGAAATGGCGCCCCAGCCGCAATTGACGCAGCAGCACGGCGCGCTTCACGCCGGCGCCACCTCCAGCCTCGTCGATACGGCGGCGGGCTTTTCCGCGCTGACCCTCATGCCCGAGGGGGCGGACGTGATGTCGGTCGAATTCAAGGTCAATCTGATGGCGCCGGGGAAGGGCACGCTGTTCCGTGCCGATGCCCGCGTGCTGCGCGCGGGCCGCACCATCACGACGGTCGAAGCCAGGGCCCAGGCCCTTCAGGCCGACGGCCAATGGCTGGATTATGCCAGTTTCCTCGGCACCATGATCTGTCTCAGGCCGAAGGCCGCCTGAGACCTTTCGCGGCGCCTCACCGCTCAGCGAAAGCCGCGGCTCTCCGAACGCGCGCGGGCGTGACGGTGCAGATGGACACCGAGCGAACGCGCCGCCATGACGCCCAGCACGATCATCAGCGCGACCGCGGCCGCCTGGCCCATCGGCACCCACCATTCGAGACCTTCGTACCAACCCGTGGGCAGATTCAGCATCTTCGCCTCCTGGTTTCGCTATGACCCGCAGGTAACGCCGAAACGGCGTCGCCCGCATTGACATGGGTCACACATCGGTACGGATGGCAGGGTCTTCAAGGCGCACGCGCGGCAGGCATTCCGGGTATTCCGCATTGAGGTAGGCCAGGAGTTTTTCCCGCACCTCGCAGCGCAGGTCCCAGGCCTCGGGCGAGGTGGCGGCGCTGACCAGGGCGCGGAGCTGGATCGTGCGGTCGGTCGCGTCGACCACCTGGAGGACGACGATATTGCCGTCCCAGAGCGGGGACTCCTTGGCGATTTCCTCGAGTTTCACGCGGATCTTGTCGACCGGGGCACGGTAATCGGCATGGAAATGGACGCTGCCGATCAGATTGGTGCTCTCCCGCGTCCAGTTCTGGAACGGCCTGTCGATGAAATAGGTCAGCGGCACGATCAGGCGCCGCCAGTCCCAGATCTTCACGACGACATAGGTCGAGGTGATGTCCTCGATCCAGCCCCATTCGTTCTCGATGATCACGGCATCGTCGACCCGGATCGGCTGGGTCAGGGCGATCTGGATGCCGGCGAACAGATTGGCCAGCACGGGCCGCGCCGCGAAACCCGCCACGATGCCGGCGACACCGGCGGAAGCGAAGAGGCTGACGCCGTATTGGCGCACGGTCTCGAAGGTCATCAGGGCGGCGGCGACGGTCAGCAGGCCGACGATCAGATCGGCGGCGCGCAGCAGCAGGCGGATCTGGGTGTAGTGCTTGCGCGCCAGGAAATTGTCGGTCGAGGTCTGGCTGCGGAAGCGGCGCAGGTGCAGGTCGCCGGCGATATGGAGCGCGACGATCAGGCTCCAGCCGACCAGCAGGATGAAGGCGACGGCCAGCGCCCGCGCCAGCCCGGCGGCGAGGCCGGGCGGCAGCGCCAGATCCTGGATCACGAGGGAGAGGGCGGCGATCAGGAAGGCCACGCGCGACGGCGCCCGGATGCGTTTCTCCAGCGATTGCAGGAACGGCCGGCTCGGCTTGATCAGGCGCTGAGCCAGGCGCATCAGCACCCAATGCACGAAGACGCCGACGGTGACGGCCGCCGCCAGCATGAAGACGGAGACGGCCCAGGGCGGCAGCAGCGGCGTCAGGCTGCCGAGCTTCTGGGCGACGTTGCCGGTATCGTTCATGACCGCGCGTCAGCGAACTGACGGCGGAATGTCGCGAAGCCCGTTCGTGGTGGAACCGCTGAGGATACGCATGATGCCTCCATTCGTTCAGGTGCGGGGAAACCCCGCGGCGCCCCGCCGCTTCATGCCGTGCCCGCTTCATGCGGGAGGGGAGGCGCGCTGGAATGGGGCCAGACGAAGGCCTGACCGTCGAAAGCCCCAGTCTGACCGACCAGGGCCGTTGATGCAATGCAGCGAAGCCGGGCCTTGTTCCCGGCGGCGGTCAGAGCAGCCCCAGGCTCTTGAACGAGGCGTGGCCGTGGCGGCCGATGACCAGATGGTCGTGGAGCGCGATGCCGACGCCCTTCAGGGCCTTGGCGAGGTCGCGGGTCATGTCGATGTCGGCGCGGCTGGGGGTCGGATCGCCGGAGGGGTGGTTGTGGACCAGGATCAGGGCGGAGGCCGAGAGGTCGAGGGCGCGTTTCACCACTTCGCGGATGTAGAGCGGCGACTGGTCGACCGTGCCCTTGCCGTGGCCCTCGTCGGCGATCAGCACGTTCTTGCGGTCGAGGAAGAGGACGCGGGTCTCCTCCCGGCTCTCGCGGGCGAGGCGGGCGCGGCAATAGTCGAGCAGGGCGGCCCAGGACGAGATCACGGGCTTCTTCACGACGTCGGCGGCCAGCAGGCGCAGCGCCGCCTCGCGCACGGTCTTGACGGCGATGGCGGCGATTTCACCCATGCCGTCCTGGCGTTCGATCTGGTCGAGGGGGGCGGCGAGGAGATCGGCGAGGGAACCGAAGCGCGCGATCAGGTCCTTGGCCAGCGGCTTCACGTCCCGGCGTGGGATGGCGAGGGCCAGCAGCAGTTCCAGGATCTCGTAGTCCGGCATGCCCTGGCCGCCGGTCTCGCGAAAGCGGGCGCGCAGCCGGCCGCGATGGCCGTGGTAATGCGGGGCCGCTTCGGGGGACTCGTCCCCCGGCTTCCGATCGTCGGGTGCGGGGGTGGTCTCAGGCGCCATAGGGGGGCTTGGTATAGCCCGCGGGAGAAAGGGTGAAGATCTCGATGCCGTCCTCGGTCACGCCCACCGAATGCTCGAACTGGGCGGAGAGGGAACGGTCCCGCGTGACGGCGGTCCAGCCGTCCGACAGCATGCGCACGTCGGGCCGGCCGATGTTGATCATGGGCTCGACCGTGAAGAACATGCCCGCCTCGATCACGGGACCGGTGCCGGGACGGCCGTAATGCAGCACGTTGGGCGCGTCGTGGAACACGCGGCCGAGGCCGTGACCGCAGAAATCCCGCACCACCGAAAGGCCGAAGCCTTCGGCATAGCGCTGGATGGCATGGCCGATGTCGCCGAAATGGGCGCCGGGGCGGATCACCGAAAGCCCCTGCATCAGGGATTCATAGGTGACGTCGATCAGGCGCCGCGCCTTCACCGGGATATTGCCGACCGGATAGGTGCGGTTGGTATCGCCGTGCCAGCCGTCCAGGATCACGGTGACGTCGATGTTCAGGATGTCGCCTTCGCGCAGGGGCTTGTCGCCGGGAATGCCGTGGCAGATGACGTGATTGATCGAGGTGCAGACGGACGCCGGAAAGCCCCGGTAATTGTAAGGCGCGGGCCAGGCGCCATGATCCAGGATGAATTCGCGCGCCAGATCGTCCAGCCGGCCGGTGGAGACGCCGGGCCGCACCTCGGGCGTCAGCATGTCCAGGCATTCGGCGGCCAGGCGGCCGGCCTTGCGCATCCCCTCGAAATCGGCGGCGGTATGGATCTTGATCTTCTCGCTGCGGCGAAGGGCGAATTCCTGCGCCTCGTCGAGAGCGTCATCGGGGGGAAGGGCTTGTGTGGTCCTGTTCATTACTTGTCCGGAACGATTGGAATTTCCCGGTCGAGGCTAATGCCCGCCGGCGTCATCGCGCAAGCATAGCACAGCGCCGCCACCCCCCGCGCCATGGCATTTCGGCATGCCCGGTCATAGGCGGGGTCGATGTCGGCGGCGGTGGCGAAGCGTTCCGCGTCGGTCCGTTGCACGAGATAGAGGAGGACGGCGCGCCGGCCCGCGGCGACGGCCTCCGCCAGTTCCTCGAGATGCTTGGCGCCCCGGGCGGTCACGCTGTCGGGAAATTCGGCAAGACCCGGCCGGCGCGACAGGGTGACGCTCTTCACCTCGACCAGGCAGTCCGGCCCGCCGTCCACGTGGTCGCTCAGCAGAAGGTCGATGCGGCTGTTCCGGCCGTAGGCGACTTCGCGCCGCAGCCCGCCATAGCCGCCGAGCGCGGGAATGCGCCCCGCCGCGACCGCCTCCGCCACCACCGGATTGGCGGCGGCGGTGTCGATGCCGACCAGGGCGTCGCCGATCTCGACCAGCTTCCACGACCAGCGCAGCTTCCGCTTCGGATCGCGCGCCGGCGCCAGCCAGACCCGGGCGCCTTCGGGGGCAAGGCCCAGCATGGAGCCGGGATTGGCGCAATGGGCGGTGACCGCCGTGCCGTCGTCCAGCACCACATCCGCCAGGAAACGCTTGTAGCGGCGGACCAGGCGGCCGCCGACCAGGGGATCGGGGAAGTTCACGTCCAGATCAGGGGCGGCGGCCGGCGCAGCAGGCGTCGAGTTCCGCGGGATCATGGGCGCAGAACATCGTGATCTCCTTGCCCCGCGCCTGTTTCAACTGGCGCAGGCGCTCCTGGTTGCGGCGGCGTTCGGTGCCGATCGTGTCGGTCCCGGCCTGGAAGGCGCGCAGGCCCTTCGGCGTCCAGGGCTCGGCGGCCATGGAGCCATGGTGGAAATAGGCATCGCCGGCATGGAGGATCCAGCCCTCCGGCGTGCGCACGGCGACGCCGCAATGGCCCGCCGTATGGCCGAACAGGGGCACCAGCAGCACGTCGCTCTCCCGGTCCGAAAGGGCGCGCACGGCGCCGAAGCCGAACCATTCCTCGCCCTCGGCCTCATAGAGCTTCCATGAGGGGCCATGAGCCCATTGGGCGGGGATATAGCGCTGCTTGGCGGCCATGGTCCGGCGCGCCATGGCGGCCTCGTGTTCCTTGGCGTGGAGATGGACCGTCGCCTTCGGAAAATCGCCGAGCCCGCCGGCGTGGTCGAGATCCATATGGGTGAGCACGACATGGCGCACGTCGTCGGCCGAAAAGCCGAGAGCCTGGACCTGGGCCAGCGCCGTCTCGGCGGGATCGAGGCACGGCTGGGTCATCAGCACGAAGCCGGTGCCCAGGCGCTGGCGCGGCGCCGCCAGATCGGCGGTGCCGAGGCCGGTGTCGACCAGCACCAGGCCGTCGTCCGTCTCGATCAGCAGGACATGGCAGACCATATGGGCCCGGCCCAGCAATCCGCCCCGCCCCGAAATCAGCCGCCCGCCGAAGGGGCACATGGTCGCCGCGTTCAGATGATGCACCTTCATCGCCGAATCCCCTCGTTGCAGCAGGGGAAGCCTAGCACGGGAAGGGAGAGGCGCGGTCCGAAAGGGAGGGATCACCCCGCCTTCTGCCGCGCCTCCTGACCGAAGGACGAGAGGGCGTGGGCGCTTTCGGGGAGTTTCAGGGTGCCGGCTTCCAGCATCTTGCGACGGTAGGTGAAGCTCTGGGCGGTCTGGGCGAAGAGGTGCTCGCCGGCGATCATGGCCGGCATGTCGGTGCCGTCGCCCCGGCGGAAGCGGGGCAGGGGGGCGACTTCGGTGTGATAGTCGAGGTTGAAGAACAGGGGAAAGGAGAAGCGTTCCTCCTGTACCTTGCGCACCCGATGGCTGGTGGCGACATAGGCGCCGTTGGTCAGCACTTCCATCACGTCGCCGATGTTGACGACGAAGGCGCCGGGCAGGGGCGGCACGTCGATCCACTGGCCGAGGCCGTTCATGACCTCCAGTCCCGGCGCCGTGACATGCAACAGGGTGAAGCATTCATAGTCGGTATGGGCGCCGATGCCGGTGGCGTCCTTCGCCGCCGGATCGAAGGGATAATGCACCAGGCGCAACTGGCTGGGCGGCTTGGTGACCATGGCATCGAACAGGCCGGCCTCTTCTCCCATCGAGAGCGCGAAGGCGCGCAGCAGATCGCGGCCGAGGGCCATCACCGCTTCGTAATAGGCATAGACCTTCTCGCGGAAACCCGGCATGTCGGGCCATTGATTGGGGCCCAGCATGGGATTGCCGGCCAGATAGTCGGGATCGTCCGCCGGCAGGTCGACGGAGAGGTCGAAGGCTTCCTTCAGATCCTTGGTGGCGCCGTAGAAGACTTCCTCCCCCTCGGGGACATAGCCGCGATGGTCGGTCGACTGGCCGATATAGACCTTCATCTTCTCGTCCAGCGGCAGGGCGAAGAAGCTCTTGGCCGCATCGATCAGGCCGTCGAAGAGTTCGGGCGCCATGCCGTGGCCGGTCAGATAGAGGAAGCCGACGTCGCGGGCGGCATCGTGCAGCTCGCGCGCCAGCCGGGCCCGGGCGGCCTCGTCGGTGCCGCGGATCGCGCTCAGGTCGATGACCGGCAGGCTGGTGAAGTCACGCTTGGCGTTCATGATGCGACCTCCCTGGGCTCAGGCTCCCGTGGCGCCTTCCGCGCCGTGGCGGGCGTGCTGGCCGAAGTTGTGGATGGCGCTGGCATCGTCCGGCAGGGTGATTTCCCCGGCGGCGAGGCGCTTCTGCAGATAGACGAAGCCCTGGGCGGTCACGGCGAACAGGTGCTCGCCCGCGACCACGGGCTTTCGCCCCGGCCCCTCGGCGTCGGCGAACATGGGCAGGGGAGCGACCCTGGTGTGATAGTCGACGCTGAAGAACAGGGGGAACGAATAGCGTTCCTCCTTCACCTTGCGCACCCGGTGGCTGGTGGCGACGAACTGGCCGTTGGTCCAGGTCTCCATCATGTCGCCCAGGTTGACGACGAAGGCGTTGTCGAGGGGCGGCACGTCGATCCACTCGCCGGCGCCGTTCATCACCTCGAGGCCCGGCGCCGTCACCCGCAGCAGGGTGAAGACCTCCATGTCCGTATGGGGGCTGATGCCCAGCGCATCGCCCGGCGCGTCCGGGTTGAAGGGGTAATGGACCAGGCGCAACTGGCTGGGCGGCTTGGTGACATAGCTGTCGAACAGGCCGGGATCCTGGCCCAGGGCCTCGGCGAAGCCGCGCAGCAGGGTGCGGCCGACATTCATCACGCCGTCGTAATAGGCGCCGACCCGCTCCTTGAAGCCCGGCCGGTCCGGCCATTGATTGGGCCCCAGCATGGGATTGCCCGCGACATAGTCGGGATCGTCCGCCGGCAGGTCGATGGAGAGGTCATAGGCTTCCTTCTGATCGGGGACGCCGCCGTAGATCACTTCCTCCCCCGTCGGCACGTAACCGCGATGATTGCGGGAATTGCCGATATAGACCTGCATCTTCTCGTCGAGCGGGCGGGCGAAGAAATCCCGGGCGGCGGCCAGCAGGCCGTCGAAGAGCGCGGTGTCCATGCCGTGGCCGGTGACATAGAGGAAGCCGACCCGCCGCGCCGCATCCCCCAGTTCCGCCACCACGCGGCCGCGCGCCGCTTCGTCCGTGCCGAACAGGGGCGCGATGTCGACGATGGGAAGGCTGGTGAAATTGCCGGGCGTGCTCATGGTCACTTCCTCTTACGCGGCGGGTTACAGTTTGCCGTCGGCGGCCAGGGCGGTGATGCTGTCGTCGTAGCGCAGCTTCACGTTCTCGGGATCGCCCAGGATCTTGCCGCCCGGCAGTTCGATGCCGACGGCATCCGGGCTCTGCGCGCCTTCGCCCAGCAGGCCGTGATCGAAGCTGAAGCGGGTGACGAGGCTGACGGCCGTCTCGAGTTCCGGGCTGCGGTAGAAATCGACCGCTTCCTTCGGCGTCATGAACAGATAGGTGGTGTCGAGCTGGGTCTGGAAGCCGGGCACGTCGGTGCCGGATTCCTTGGCCATGTAGGCCAGCGCCTCGGCCGCCTTGTCGTCCTTGGCGGCCATGATCGACAGCGCCTCGTACCACGCGCCGACCAGGGCCTTGCCGAAGGCGGGGTTGTCCTTCAGCACCTCGGTATGGACCAGGGCGACGTCCTGGATCTCGTAGGGGATCCGGGTCGAGTCGAAGACGGTGGAGACGTCCTTGGTCGCCTGGATGTCGGACAGCGGCGGCTTCCAGGCGGTGATCGCCTGAACGTCGCTGGACAGGAAGGCGGACTGGAATTCGGCGTCGGAGATATTGACCGTCTTCAGGTCCGCTTCGGTCAGGCCGACGCTGTCGAGGGCGCGGGCCAGCATGTAGTGGGAGACGGAGAATTGCACCAGATGGACGGTCATGCCCTTCAGGTCGGCGAGCGTCTTGCCCGCGCCCTTCACGACGATGCCATCGTTGCCGTTCGAATAATCGCCCATGACGAGGACGGTGCTGTCCACGCCGCCGGCGGCCGGGATGGTCAGGGCATCCATGCTGGCGATCAGCACGCCGTCGAACTGGCCGGCGGTATATTGGTTGACCCCTTCGATGTAGTCGGGGATCTCCACCAAGTCGATCTTGATGCCGTATTTGTCGGCCCATTTGTCGATCAGGCCGAATTCATCGGCGTAATACCAGGGCATGAAGCCGGCATAGATGCCGATCGCCATCTTGAACTCGGTGCGTTCCTCGGCGGCGGCCGGCTGCATCAGGCAAAGCGAGCAGGCAGCGGCGGCGAGAAGGCCGGCGAAATGTCCGCGGAACATGGGTGTCTCCTGGTGGTGGGCCCCCGGCACCTGCCGGGGGCTCGATCGTGTCGGGTCAGAGCTTCCCGTCGGCCGCCATGGCGGTATAGGTGTCGTCGTAGCGCAGCTTCACGTTGCCGGCATCGCCCAGGATCTTGCCGCCCGGGAGCTCGATGCCGATGAAGTCGGCGCTGGCCGCGCCTTCGCCGAGCAGGCCGTGGTCGAAGCTGAATTCCGAGACCAGGGCCAGGGCCTCGGGCAGTTTTTCGCTGCGGTAGAATTCGGTCGCCTCGGCCGGGGTGCTGAACAGATAGGTGGTGTCGAGCTGGGTCTGGAAGCCGGGGACGTCGGTGCCGGCGGCCTTGGCCATGAACTCCATGGCGGCCTTGCTGGTGTCGTCACCCTTGGCGATCAGGGCCAGGGTCTCGTACCAGGCGCCGACCAGGGCCTTGCCCAGCGCCGGATTGTCCTTCAGCAGGTCGGTGTGGACGATGGCGATATCCAGGATCTCGTAGGGAATGCTCGAGGAATCGAAGACCGACGAGACGTTCTCGACGCCCTGCACGTCCGACAGCGCCGGCTTCCACGAGATCAGCGCCTGCACGTCGTCGGTCGAGAAGGCGGCGACGAAATCGGCGTCGGAGATGTTCACGGTCTTGAGGTCGGCCTCCTTCAGGCCGACGGTCTCGAGCGCGCGGGCCAGCAGGTAGTGCGAGACCGAGAACTGCACCAGATGCACGGTCATGCCCTTGAGGTCGGCGACGGTCTTGCCGGCACCCTTCACGACGATGCCGTCATTGCCATTGGAATAGTCGCCGATGACGAGGACGGTGGTGTCGACGCCGCCGGCGGCCGGGATGGTCAGCGCGTCCATGGAGGCGACCAGCACGCCGTCGAACTGGCCGGCGACATATTGGTTCACACTCTCGATATAGTCGGGCACCGGCACGAAATCGATCTTGATGCCGTATTTGTCGGCCCATTTGTCGATGATGCCGGCGTCGTCGGCATAGAACCACGGCATGAAGCCCGCGTAGATCGTCGAGGCGATCTTGAATTCCGTCTTCGTCTCCGCCGCGGCGAGGCCGGGCATGAGGGCGGCGCTGCAGACCGCGACGGCGGCGATGCGTTTCAGGCTCTTCAACATGCAACTCTCCTCGTTACTGTCAGCGGGCAAGGGTGGTGGGGCGAAGCGCGGTGAAGTCGACGAGATCGGTGAGCACGCCCTGAAGCGTCTCGATGCGCCAGACATGGTCGGCGCGGCCGCCGTCGGCGGCGACGCCCGTGGTCACCAGACCGGCGCCGCCATGGGCGGTGACGGGGGCGAGGCGGGCGCCCTCGCGGAACGGCAGGCTCGAATGGCCGATGGTCCAGCCGCTCTCGTCGATGGTGCCGTAGGAGATTTCGCAGTCGATCAGGGCAAGGGCGGCGGCCATGTCGCCGGCGTCGGCCACCAGATCGCCCAGGGTCTCGCCGGCGCCGAGGGGAACGCCCCGGTCGCGCGCGAACATGAAGCGATCGCCGACCCGGACGATGAAGCCGATCCGGCCGTCGGCGCCGATCAGGCGCGCGGCGGCGGCCGGCAGGGTCGCCTCCTTGTCCCGGTGCCAATGTTCGACATAGGCGACGTCGCGGCCTTCCTCGACCAGGACGTCGCCGTCGAAGCGCAGGAAGCCGGCGTCGGAATAGGGGGTGACGGGCTGCAGGTCGAATTCGCGCCGCCATTCGAAGCATCGGCCGTCGAACACCAGTTCGCCGGCAAAACCCTCCTGCCCGGCGAGCCACAGCACCTGATCGCGGTCGAGATCGTCGAGACAGGAAACGGCGGCGAAATCGGGCCGTCCGGCGGGGCGGCGCAGGTCGATGTAGAAGCTCGGACCCTGCAGCCAGCGCACGTCCGTCGTCCCGTCCCGCGCACCGTCGGGCCAGACGATCAGCGAGCGTTGCCAAAGTCCTCTGACGGTCGCGACAGACAGCACGGCGGCCTCCATGATCTGGAACTGTCACAAATCATGTATGCAGTTTGTGCGCTGCAATAGGGGTGAAATGTCGATGGTGGTCATAGATGAAATCTATGACTCGCTGCGCTCCAACTCCGCGAGAATGGCCGTCAGCAGCAATTCCGTGGCGGTGCCGCGCTCCCCTTCGCCCCTGGTGATCACATAGACGTGGTAACTGGGTAGAATGTCCACAGGGAGCAGCGGCCACAGCATGGCGCCCGCCGCCTCGGCCACCACGGTGGGCAGGAAGCCGATGCCGAGGCCGAGTTCGATCAGGCGCCGCACCTCGTGCAGGTTCTCGGCCAGGCCGCCGACCCGTTCGCCCAGTCCGAAACGGCGCCGGAACTGGCGCAACTGCTCGGTCTCGTCCTCGCCGGTCAGGATGAAGCGTTCCTGCACGAAATCGCCCGGATGGCCCAGCATCTCGCCGAAATGCGGGTGGCGCGGCCCGCAATAGAGCTGCTGGGTCTCGCGCATCAGGGGGTAATAGGTCAGGCCGGCGGCGACCGCCGTATCGCCCGCGATGCCCATTTCCGCCTCGCCCGAGGCGACGGCCTGGATGACGGCGCTGTGGGGCGCGATGTCGAATTTGATCTCGATCCCGGGATAGCCGGTGTTGAAGCCGACCAGGGCGCGTTCGAAGGCGGGGCAGACCAGGCTGGAGATCATGTGCAGGCGGATCGATCCCTCGACCGTGCCCGCCGCCTTGGCGACCTCATGGGGAACGTCGCGGGCGGCCAGCGCCATCTGTTCGCAGATCTTGAGCAGCGCCTGGCCGGCGGCGGTCGGCACCACGCCGCTGGCACGGCGATGGCAGAGCGTGGTGCCGAGCTGATCCTCCAGGCGTTTCAGGGCGGCGCTGATGCTCGGCTGCTGGCGGTTCAGGCGCCGCGCGGCGGCGCCGATGCCGCCCGAGCGCACGATTTCGACGAAGAGCTTGAACAGGTTCCAGTCGATGCGCTGGGCGAAGACGCGGTCGTTGGTGGTATCGGCGGCGCGGGCCGGCACGGCCTGGGCGGCGGGTGCCGCGACCGGCTGGATGGCTCTGGGGGACGGGCGGTGGTTGCTGGGCATGGCGGCTCCGGCGGCGCGGCGACCGCCCATTCTGCGCCGCTTCCGCCCGTCCGGACAAGCGACGGCCCGGATGCGGGCGACGCAATCATGTTTCGCGGCGGCGGCGATGGACTATAGTGCGGGCCATGACCAGCAATGCCCCCGACACGGAAGACATGACGGACGCCCCGGCCGGCTCGCCCCGGATCTACACCGCCGCCCTGGCGATCATCGGCAACGAGATCCTGTCGGGCCGCACCCAGGACGCCAATCTCGCCCATCTGGCGAAGACCCTGAACGCCTGGGGCGTCGAAATGCGCGAAGCCCGCGTCGTGCCCGACATCGAGGCGGAGATCGTAGCGGCGGTGAACGCCATGCGCGCGCGCTACGACTATGTCTTCACCACGGGCGGCATCGGCCCCACCCATGACGACATCACGGCCGATTCGATCGCCGCCGCCTTCGGCGTGCCGGTGGTCGAGCATCCGGACGCCATCGCCCTTCTCGAAGCCCATTACCCGCCGGGCGGCCTGACGCCGGCGCGCCGCCGCATGGCGCGGGTGCCGGAAGGGGCGGGGCTGATCGACAATCCGATCTCCAAGGCACCGGGTTTCCGCATCGCCAACGTCTTCGTCCTGGCCGGCATTCCCGCCGTCATGCGCGCCCAGCTCGAAGGCGCGCGCGCCTTCATCAGCGGCGGGCGTAGCGTCATTTCGGCCACCGTTTCGGTCCTGGTCGGGGAAAGCCGCATCGCCGAACTCCTGTCGGCGACCCAGGACCGGTTTCCGGATGTCGACATGGGCTCCTATCCGTTCTTCCGCCGCGCCGGGCTCGGCACCGCCCTGGTGCTTCGCGCGCGCGAGGCCGATCGCCTGGAAATCGCGATGGCGGCCCTGACCGATGCGCTGGTCGCCGCCGGCGTCGAGGTGCACCCGGGCGAAATTCCGGATTGACGGACCGGCGATCGGAAGTCGGCGGCGATCCTGTGACGGCGGTCGCAACCAAGCCGCAATTTCGGGGTTACTATGGTCGGGAATGACCGATCCTGAATTCGGAGTATCGAACGTGAAGAAAATCGCCGCCGTCGTCACGGCACTGACCCTCGCGGGCTGTGCCACGGGGTATCGCCCCGTGATCGACCCCGCGACCTCGAGGGCCCCGCAGGGCTATTACGAAAGCGACCTCGCCTATTGCCAGAATCTGGCCGACCAGGTGCCGACCGCCAATGAAGCCGCGTCCAACGGCCTGGCCGGTGCGGCGCTGGGCGCCATCGCGGGCGGTATCGCCGGTTCCTTCTCGGGCGATTTCGGCAAGGGCTTGGCTGCCGGTGCCGGTATCGGCGCCGCCGCCGGCGTCGCGCGCGGCGGTCTGACCGCCGAGGAGGAGAAGCGCCGCGTGATCGACAATTGCATGCGCAACCGGGGCTATAGTGTCCTGAACTGATGCGTCTTCCGCGTCCGCGGGCCCTCGTGATAGAAGGCGGTTCGCCTCCGGGGCCCGCTTGGCGGAATTGGTAGACGCAAGCGACTTAAAATCGCTCGGCTTTTGCCTTGCCGGTTCGAGTCCGGCAGCGGGCACCATGGAGGCGGGGATGAAACGAGAGCGACGCGGGGCAAGTCCCGCAACCACGGAAATCCTGCGATCGAAGCGCACGGCCCGGACCCGAAGAGGTCTCTGGGCCGTGCCGCTCGTCCTTATGGCGGCGGGGCTCGGCGCCTGCGCCAATCCCCGGGCCGATGCCGCGATCTCGGCGCAGAACAGCCTCGTCGGCCTGACCAAGGCGCGGCTGCTGTCCTGTGCGGGCGCCCCTGCCGCCGCCATGGCGTCGAGCCCGAACGAGGAAGTCCTGACCTACGAGAGCCGGCACGTCACGGGCTACAGCAGCGGTCCCAGCTTCGGTTTCGGGGTCTTCGGGGCCAGCGGCAGCGTCGGCTACGGCCTCGGCTTTCCGGTCTTCGGCGGCACCCGTGTCGAGGATGTCGACAATTGCCGTGCCACCTTCACGCTGCGCGACGGCGTCGTGACCCGGGTGGTCTACGGCGGTTCCGACGACCGCACCACGCGGCGCCTGGAGCAATGTTATCAGATCGTCGAGAACTGCCTGCCGTCCCTGGCAACGACCCCGTAAAGGCCGACGACTCCGTCTAAGACAGACACCGGACGCGAAACGGAAGAAAGCCCGGCTGGAGGGGTCAGCCGGGCTTTCGTGGTACCCGATTGGGCTTTCGAAGGGCCGCCGCGGGGCAGAGGGGCAGATGGCGGTCCTTCGTGGGCACCAGGGCCCCCCGGGGGATGAAGTCGGGGGGCTTTTCCGTGCCGCCTTCGTGCTCGGCGGCGTGTCTTCAGATTAGCCGCAAATGGCGCCGCATCCGGGCGACATTGTGACCTTTTCAGGGCGCCGCGCTTTTCCCCGCACGGCGCCCTATTTCCGGACGGCCCCCTCTTTCCTGATGGCCAGGCGCCGCGCATGATGGCGCCCCAAAAAGAAGCGGACATGACTCGAATCTCCTCCCCCTCCGCCGATGAGATGCCGCGCGGGCTCGCCCGGATCGGCGGCGCCTTCCGCCACCGGGCCTATCGGCTGTTCTTTTCAGGGCAGGCGATCTCGCTGACCGGCACCTGGGTGCAGATGGTGGCCCTGAGCTGGCTGGTCTACCGCCTGACCGGCTCGGCGCTGATGCTCGGCACCGTGGTCTTCGTCAACCAATTGCCGATCTTCCTGCTGTCGCCGCTGGCCGGCGCCCTGGCCGACCGCGTGGCCAAGCGCCGGCTGGTGATCATGACCCAGGCGGCGCAGATGGTCCTCGCCGCGCTCCTCGCCGTGCTGACCCTGAGCGATGCGGTCACGGTGCCGGCGATCCTCGTCCTGTCGGCACTGGTCGGCATCGCCCAGGCGATCGACATCCCGACCCGCCAGGCCTTCGTCGTCGAGATGGTGGGCAAGCCCGACCTGCCCAACGCCATCGCGCTCAATTCCTCCCTGTTCAACGCGGCGCGGCTGATCGGGCCGTCGATCGGCGGCCTCGTCGTCGCGGCCGTGGGGGAGGGCTGGTGCTTCGCCATCAATGCCGTCAGTTTCGGCGCCGTCATCGCCAGTCTCGCCCTGATGCCGGTGACCGGGGCGCCGTCTCCGGCTTCGGGCGGGCGGGGGCTCGCCGCAATCGTCGGCGGCTTCGCCTATGTCCGGGCCGAGAAGCGCGCCTTCCGCCTGCTGGCGCTGGCCGGTTGGGCCAGTCTCGTCGGCATGCCCTATACGACGCTGCTGCCGATCTACGCCGATCTCCATCACGGCGGCGGGCCGGACACCCTGGGCCTGCTGATGGGGGCGGCCGGGGCCGGCGCCTTCCTCGGCGCCGCCGGGCTCGCGATCCTGGGCCGGGCGCCCGGGATCCGGGCCGCCGCCGTCGCCGCCATCGCCTTCGGGGCGGCGCTGTCGCTCTTCGCCCTGGCGGGCTCGCTGCCGCTTGCGCTCGGCGCGCTGGCCGTCGCCGGCTTTTCCATGATGACCCTGGTCGGCTCGGTCAACATCGGGCTTCAACTGATGGTGCCGGACGAATTGCGCGGCCGGGTCATGGCCCTGTTTTCCATGATGTTCCTCGGCATGGCGCCCTTCGGCGGGCTGCTGGTCGGGGCGGCGGCGGAGGGGATCGGCGTCGTCGCGGCGACGGTGATCGGCGGCGGCCTCTCGGCCCTCGCCGGCGTTGTGATCCTGCTCACTATGAAAGCGCGCGGGGCCGTGCTCTGATCCCGCCTCAATTCGGGCGCGATTCCGGCTTCTGCTGCCGGCCAGCCATGGATGCGACACTGGAATGGTACGGGGAAGCATGAGCAAGGGTTGGACGTTCCTGAAACACCTCTGGGCCCTGGTCCTGCCTTATTTCAAATCGTCCGGCGGCAAATGGGCGCTCGCCTTCTTCGCCTTCCTCGTCGGCCTCAGCTTCGTCATCGTCGAGCTCAGCGTCAGGATCAACTACTGGAACAATCGCTTCTTTACGGCGCTCCAGGAGAAGAATGCCGACGCCTTTTGGAAGGAGATGGGCGTCTTCGGGTATCTGGCCGCAATCTTCATCACCATCGCCGTGCTGCGCTATGTGCTGCAGCAGGTCTTCGAGATCCGCTGGCGCACCTGGTTGACCAATCATTTCATCGACCGTTGGACCACGTCCGACGCCTACTACAAGATGCAGATGACGCATCGCGCGACGGACAACCCCGATCAGCGGATTTCCGAGGATCTGCGCCGTTTCGTCGAACTGACCCTGGCGCTCTCCCTCAGCTTCATCAGCAATGGCGCCACGCTCGTGTCCTTCGCGTTCGTCCTGTGGAGCCTGTCGGCGCCGATCGAGACCTTCAACGTCAACGGCACGGAAATCACGATTCCGGGCCTGCTGTTCTGGATCGCACTGCTTTACTCGATCGGGATTACCTGGGTTCTGCATCTCATTGGCCGGCCGCTGGTTCGTTTGAATTTCGAACGCGAACGGGTGGAGGCGGATTTCCGCTTCGATCTTGTGCGCGTCCGCGAAAATGCCGAGGCGATCGCCCTTTATGATGGCTCAATGGTCGAGCGTGGCCGCCTGAAGGACCGCTTCGAACGCGTGCGCCAAAACTTCATGGAGATTGTGAAGCGGCAGAAATATCTTGTTGCCGTGCAGGCTTTTTTCGATCAAGCGACAGTGCCGCTGCCCTATCTGCTCATGGCGCCGATCTATTTCATCGGCAAGATCCCCTTCGGCCACATGACCCAGACCGCCAGTGCCTTCAGCCAGGTGCAGAACGCCTTTTCCTGGTTTGCCAATCTCTATCCGACCCTGGCGGAATGGGTCGCGGTGGTGCAGCGCCTGACCGGTTTCATCGAGGTTCTGGAAGCGGCGGAACGCGAGACTTGCGCGGCCCGGCGAGTCACTGAACTCGGTAACCGCGATTGGGTGCTCGAGGGCGTCAGCATCCGCCTGCCGGACGGGCGCCATCTGACGGATGCTGATCTTTCTTTCAAGGCCGGCGAGAGCGTGTTGATCACTGGGCCATCTGGTTCCGGCAAATCGACCCTGTTCCGTATCCTGGCCGATATCTGGCCCTATGCTGAAGGGTTGATCACCGTGCCGCAGGATGGCGACAAGACCCTGTTCCTGCCGCAGCAGCCCTATGTGCCGGTCGGCACCCTGCGGGCGGCGGTCAGCTATCCCATGGCCGAAGGGACCATTCCCGATGCGATGCTGGCCGAAGCACTCTACGACGTCGGCCTCGGCGATCTCGCCGGACGGCTGGACGAGGAGGGGCATTGGCAGATGCGGCTTTCGGGCGGTGAATTGCAGCGCCTCGCCATTGCGCGGGCCCTGGTGCTGGCGCCGAAATGGCTGTTCCTGGACGAGGCGACCTCGGCCATGGACGAGGCGATGGAGGCGCGTCTTTATGATCTGATTCGCAGGCGCCTGCCGGATGCGACCCTGGTCTCCATCGGCCACCGCAGCAGCCTGAAGGCATTCCACGACCGCGAGATTGCTTTCGGAGCGGCGACTTAGGGTCAGAACCCCCGGGTCGCAGCCAGTTCCGCGAAGGCGACCATGTCGGGGTTGCGCCAGTAGCGCACCTTGGCGATCTCGTCGCGGATCGCGGCGGCGAAATCGGTGCACAGGCGGTGGGCCCGGCCGGTGATCTGGTCGGGCGCCTGCAGGCGCGCGGCGAAGATCGTCTGGGTGTGCTTGCTGGTCGGCTGAAGGACGGGGCCGATGGTGCTGCCGATCACTTCCGCCATCTGCTCGATCCGCTCCAGATGGAAGAAACGCTCCAGCGGCGATTCCTCCTCGTCCTCGAGGCGGGTCGCCTTATGGACGGCGAATTCGACGTCGGCGACCAATTGGTCGCGCCAGCGGTTCAGGGCATGGATGGGCAGGCCGGTCGGGCGCAGCACATGGCGCAGGCGGACGAGCATGCCGACCACCTGGCGCACGTCCGGCATGTCGCTGGTGAAACTGTTGCGGTTCACGACGGCGGCGGCATAGCGCCGGCCGCTGCGCCCCAGGGGACCGCGGTCCAGGCGCGCCATCAGGTCGTTGGCGGTCGCCAGCAGCATGGGCTGCACGATCGGGGCGTCGAACAGGCCGGCGCGGCGGCAGGCGCCGACGATCTCGTCGACGCGGGAGATCGCCTGGCCCAGGTGCTCGCGGCCCAACTCGTCGATGACCAGCGGCTGATCCTCCTTGCGGCTTTCGGCGGCGAGGCGTCCGAGCTCCACGGCGAATTCGTGCAGCAGGGTGGACAGCCGGGCGACGAAGGCTTCGGCCGTGCGCGGCGTATTGCCGGGGTTGCGCTCGGCGATATAGGCGGCGACGGCGCCATAGGCCTCGCGCCGGTTGAGGAGGCTGATGGGCAGGGTCTCGGCGGTCGCCGACGGCAGGTTGGCCGCGACCAGATCCCGCCCGAGGGCGAGGGTCGCCGTCACCAGACGCCGGCCGGCATCCTCGGGATCGGCATGGGGCGGGGTCGTCCGCAGGGTCGCGTCGATGGCGGGCGTGATGATCGGCCAGGCCCGCAGCACTTCGATCAATTCCTGGATCTGGCCGGGGCCGATCGGCGACATGATGCGCGCCTTTTCGGGCAATTGGCGGTCGCGCATCGCCGTCGCCACGGTGCAGAAGGCTTCCGTGTGCTGGCGGTCGCCCAGGATCTGGGCGAGACGGGTGACGGTCAGGACCCGAAGCTGCTCACGCAGCGCACGGGCCTCCGGCAGTTCGATCGCTTCGTCCACCAGCCGGTCGACGCAGAGACGGTCGAGGAGATGCGCCGCCTCCGCCGCCTTTTCGGGATAGATCGAGCGTGCCAGTGCGTTCCAGATGCCGCCGATGTCGCCCCGTCGAAAGACATAGGGCGCGCGCACCGGCGGCTCCGCGACTTCGGGGTCGAGGTCCAGCAGCGACTGCAGCAGGCTCGAGAACATGCGCCGCGCGCGCTGCGGGCGCAGCGTGTTCAGACGCTCGACCAGGACGTTGCGGAACGAACTGACGCGGTCGTCCGCCGCGCCGTCGGCGGAGGGCAGGTCGGCCAGCAGTCTGGCAAGCTTCTCGGCCGGCAGCGAGGTCGCCAATTCCGTAGCCTTGGCAATGGGGTCTCGTGTACCGTCTTTGGGCTTGTCTGAATCATGCGTCGTCATGGAATCAGATTAGCGGGCACATCGTTAACGACTGGTTCAACGTTAACGACTGGTTCGACGTTAACGACTACTCCAACGGCCGGCTCTCCGGGCCCGGCCGGCCCATGTGGTCTACCGCTGGAACAACTTTCGAGGGCATCATGCGCTCTGGCAATCCTATGCTGCGCGACACCACCTTCACGCGCGAGATCGCGGCCGCGGGCGACGCGATGACCGTTTCCGGTGTCGTCAACAAGACCGGCATCCTGCTGCTCGCGGTGATCGGGGCCGGCGCCTACATGTGGTATGCCTTCGCCAATGCCGTCGCGGCGGGCGACGAGGCGCGCATCGGCGTGCTCGGCACCGCCATCACGGTGGCCCTGGTGGTGGCGATCGTCGCCAGCCTCGCCACGATCTTCAAGCGGACCTGGGCCGGCGTCACGGCACCCGTCTACGCGGTCGCCGAAGGTGTGCTGCTGGGCGGCATCTCGCTCTTCTTCGAGATGGCCTATCCGGGGATCGTGGTCCAGGCGGTGATGCTGACCTTCGGCGTCTTCGGCGTCCTGCTGTTCCTCTATCGCAGCGGCATCATCCGCGCGACGGAGAATTTCAAGCTGATGGTGGTGTCCGCCACCGGCGCCATCGCGCTGGTCTATCTCGTCGACATCGTCATGTCCTTCTTCGGCGTGCGCATCCCGATGATCCACGAGGGCGGCACGATCGGCATCGTGTTCAGCCTGATCGTGGTTGCGATCGCGGCGCTGAACCTCGTGCTCGATTTCGATTTCATCGAGAAGGGCGCCGAGGTCGGCGCGCCGCGCTACATGGAATGGTACGCCGCCTTCGGCCTTCTGGTGACGCTGGTCTGGCTCTATCTCGAGATCCTGCGCCTGCTCGCCAAGATCCGGTCGTCCAATTGATCCCGGCCGTCGTCCGGCTCGGCGCCTGCGCGGGCGAGGGGGTGGCGGGCGCCCCCGCCCGGGTTCTCGACGGCCGGCCGACCACGCGGCTGTGGAATGAATATGCCGATGCCGGCGAACGGCTCTATGCCGGCGTCTGGTCCTCGACCGAGGGAAGCTGGCCCGTCGACTACACCGAGGAAGAGGTCTGCGTCATCCTCGAAGGCCGGGTGCGCCTGACCTCGGACGACGGCGCGGTCAGCGATTTCGGCCCGGGCGACGCCTTCGTCATCCCCAGCGGCTTTCGCGGCATCTGGGCCTCGCTGGACCCGGTGCGCAAGCTCTACGTCGTCTACGAGCCGGCGGCGGCCTGAAGATCGGGTGAAGATCAGGCAGGCCGGTCCAGGGCCTTGTGCAGATTGACGAAAGCCTTGGCGAACATCGGATAGATCGCCTGCTGGATCAGCCAGCCGGTGAACGGCACGCGGCCGTCGAAGGTGATCGTATATTCGAGACGCGTGCCGTCCGGCACATCGCTGAAGCGCATGATGCCGACATGATTGTGGATCGGGCCGCCCCCGGTCACACGGTATTCATAGCGCTCGTGGGGCTGGAATACGGTCACCGTCTCCTCGACCGGCGGGAAGGGGCCCATCTTCACGTGACGGACCGAGCCCAGCCCCTCCGGCCAGTCGGGATCGTCGGATTTCCGGACGCAATAGGTGCGCCCCGGAAACATCCCGCCCATGCCTTCATGGCTGGCGCAGAGCGCGAAGACATCCGCGCGCGGCGCCCTGAAGACCGTGTCGAAATGCATCGCGTTGCGTGCCATGGCGCCCTCCTGACCTTGGCCTCACTCTGGCCGCCGGTTCCCGGGGCCGCCACGGCCAAATGGACGAGACGTCTCAGCGCCTGCCGAGCACGCCGGGGGGCAGGGCGTTGCCGGTCTCGTCGTCGTCGTCCGCTTCCGCCGCCATGGCACGCTCGCGGGCGTTCTGCTCGCGCACCGCGGGGTCGCGCATGATCAGCGGCGCGAGATCGGTGAGATCGATGAAATTGTCGGCCTGGCGGCGCAATTCGTCGGCGATCATGGGCGGGTTTGAGCGCACGGTCGAAACCACGGTGACGCGCACGCCGCGCATCTGCATCGCCTCGACGAGGCGGCGGAAGCCGCCGTCGCCCGAGAACAGCAGGGCATGATCGAGGCGGGGCGCGAGATCCAACATGTCGCAGGCGAGCTCGATGTCCATGCCGCCCTTGATGCGGCGCCGGCCCTGGCTGTCGGTGAATTCCTTGGCCGGCTTGGTGACGACGGCATAGCCGTTGTAGTCCAGCCAGTCGACCAGCGGGCGGATCGGCGAATATTCCTCGCCCTCCAGGAGAGCGGTGTAGTAATAGGCGCGGACCAGGCGCCCGCGCTTGCTGAACTCCGCCAGAAGGCGGCGATAGTCGATGTCGAAACCGAGGTTCCGGGCAGCCGAGAACAGATTCGCGCCGTCGATGAACAGAGCGAGGCGCTCGTTCGCGTAAAATGCCATAGTCAAATTCCTGCTGGGCAACACGCCAGTTAGGGCAATATGCCGATTCGGGGGATACCGGCTTCACATTTCGCCAATGCAGCAAGATTAGGGCAAATGCGACACGCGGGAAAGTGCCTGCAATGATTTTGATCGGCGCCGGCGCCAACCTGCCGGGCCTCGACGGCCGCAGCCCGGCGGAGACCCTGTCCGCCGCGCGGGCCGCCCTCGACGCGCGGCCCGATATCGCCGTCGCCGCCGCCTCCGGCCTCTGGGAGACGGCGCCGGTGCCGGTCTCGGACCAGCCCTGGTATGTGAACGCGGTCTTCCGCCTCGACACCGGGCTTTCGCCCGACGCCCTCCTGGCCGCGCTTCACGAGATCGAGGCCGCCTTCGGCCGCACCCGTCACCGCCGCTGGGAGGCGCGGGTGCTGGACCTCGACCTGCTCGCCCATGGCGCCACGGTCATCGGGGGAGACCAGTCGCGCGGTCTCGTGCTGCCGCACCCGCGCATCGCCGAGCGCGCCTTCGTCCTCGAACCCCTGGCCGAAGTGGCCCCCGACTGGCGCCATCCGCTGACCGGCGTCTCGGTCGCCGACATGCTCGCCGCCCTGCCGCCCGGCCAGACCTGCCGGCCGCTGCGCCCGTCCTGACCGCCGCTCACGACCTCGGTTCCCGGCGCTGCTTTCGGCCAGGCTTGCTTTCGGGTCTGCCAGTCACTATGTTCGTCGTTCACCCTTATTGCGAACGGGAGTTGCCGCGAATGGCTCGCGTTACCGTTGAAGATTGTGTGCTGAAGGTTCCGAACCGCTTCGAGCTGGTGTTGCTGGCCGGGCATCGGGCGCGTGGCATTTCCGCCGGCGCACCCCTGACCGTCGATCGCGACAACGACAAGAATCCGGTCGTCGCCCTGCGCGAGATCGCCGACGAGACCGTGCCCGTCACGGGGCTGCGCGACAGCCTGATCGGCACGCTCCAGCATCACGTCGAGCGCGACGAGCCCGTCGAGGACGACATGCCTCGTCTGATGGCCGGGCATGAGGCGGAACTCGAAGGTGTGAACGCCGAAGCGTATGCTGACTCGATGTCCGATCTTGCGGCGGAACTCGATGCAGCACTCGGTGGCGACGACGAAGAAGAGTAACGCGACAGACGGGCGCCCGGTTCGGCCGGGCGCTGTCGGGGCGCACCGGCGCGCCCGTTTCCCCTCGGCCGGCACTTCCCTAAGGTCCTGGGCCGCGGTCATCGGGCCCGCCATGATGCGGGGTTACCGTCCGTGATCCGCCAATACGAACTCGTCGAGCGCGTCCGCGCCTACGATCCCCAGGCGGACGAAAACCTGCTGAACCGCGCCTATGTCTTCTCGATGAAGGCGCACGGCAGCCAGAAGCGCGCCTCGGGCGATCCCTATTTCTCGCACCCGCTCGAGGTCGCGGGCATCCTCACCGAACTGAAGCTGGACAGCGACACGATCGTCACCGCCCTGCTGCATGACACGATCGAGGACACGGTCGCCACCTACGACGACATCGAGAAGATGTTCGGGCCGAAGATAGCCCAGCTCGTCGACGGTGTGACGAAACTCTCCAAGCTGGAACGCCCCGCGTCAGAATCCGCGCGCCAGGCCGAGAATTTCCGCAAGCTGCTGGTCGCGATGTCGAACGACATCCGCGTCCTCCTGGTCAAGCTGGCGGACCGCCTGCACAACATGCGCACCCTGCACTTCATCAAGGATCCCGAGAAGCGCAAGCGCATCGCGGTCGAGACGATGGAGATCTATGCGCCGCTGGCCGAGCGCATCGGCATGCAGGAAATGCGCGAGGAACTGGAGGATCTGTCGTTCGCGCAGATCAATCCCGACGCCCGCGCCGGCATCATCGCGCGTCTCACCTTCCTGCGCGAGCGCGGCGGCACCCTGATCCCGAAGATTTCGGAGCAATTGCACCGCACCCTGGTCGCCGGCGGCGTCGACTGCACGGTCCACGGACGGGAGAAGCGGCCCTATTCCATCTGGCGCAAGATGGAAGAGAAGAACATCAATTTCGAGCAGCTCTCGGACATCATGGCGTTCCGCATCGTCGTTACCGACGTCGGCGCCTGCTATCGCGCCCTCGGCGTCATCCACGGCGCCTATCCGATGGTCCACGGCCGCTTCAAGGACTATATCTCGACGCCGAAGCAGAACGGCTATCGTTCCCTGCACACCACCATCATCGGGCCGGAACGTCAGAAGATCGAAGTCCAGATCCGCACCCGCGAGATGCATGAGGTGGCGGAACTCGGCGTCGCCGCCCATTGGCGCTACAAGGAGGGCGGCCCCCTGCAGCCGGTGCCGACCGACGGCATGCAGTACCGCTGGCTGCGCGAGTTGCTGGAGATCCTGGAACATGCCTCGACGCCCGAGGAATTCCTCGAGCACACCAAGCTCGAGATGTTCCAGGACCAGGTGTTCTGCTTCACGCCCAGGGGCGACCTGATCGCCCTGCCCAAGGGGGCGACGCCGCTCGACTTCGCCTATGCCGTCCATACCTCCGTCGGCCATACCTGCGTCGGGGCCAAGATCAACGGGCGCCTGCAGCCGCTGCGCACCGAATTGCAGAACGGCGATCAGGTGGAGATCGTCCGTTCCAAGGCCCAGACCCCCAGCGCCGACTGGGAGCATCTGGTGGTCACCGGCCACGCCCGCTCGGCCATCCGCCGCTTCCTGCGCGGCCAGCAGCGCGACCAATATATGACGCTCGGCAAGGAGATCGTCGCCAAGGCGTTCCAGCACGGCGGCCACGACGTGACCGAGAAGGCGGTCGAGGGCGTGCTGCGCAATTTCCGCCAGAAGACGATCGAGGACCTCTATGTCGCGGTCGGGCAGGGGCTGATCACCGGCCGCGCCGTGGTCGAGGCGGTGTTCCCGGGCGAGAAGCTGAAGGACCAGGGCAAGGTCGTGCCCATCGGCCGGGCCAAGGGCGCGCGCGCCGCCAACAAGGGCGTGGCGATCAAGGGGCTCATCCCCGGCCTCGCCATCCATTACGCCGGCTGCTGCCATCCGCTGCCGGGCGACCGCATCGTCGGCATCGTCTCGACCGGGCGCGGCGTCACCGTGCATTCGATCGACTGCAAGATGCTGGAGCAATACAACGACCAGCCGGAACGCTGGCTCGACCTCGCCTGGTCGACGGCGAAGGACGAAGGCCCGCATATCGGCCGCATCACCGCCATCGTCTCCAACGAGCCGGGCGCGCTTTCGACCGTGGCGAGCGTGATCGCCAAGGGGCTCGGCAATGTGGTCAACCTGAAATTCACCGACCGTTCGGCCGATTTCGTCGAAATGATGATCGACATCGAGGTCCGGGATGTGAAACATCTCGCCACCATCCTCGCGGCGCTTCGCGCAAACCCGGCCATCAGTTCGGTGGAACGGGCGCGCGGTTAGGCCCTCCGCCGCCGGCGGGACGAATACAGGAACCATCACCATGGACCAGGCCCAGGTACTGGACGAATTCCGCGCCGCCGGCGCTCTCCTCGAAGGCCATTTCATCCTGACCTCCGGCCTGCGCAGCCCGATGTACCTGCAGTGTGCCCGCGTCCTGATGGACCCGCGCCGGGCCGAGCGCCTCTGTGCGGCACTCGCGGCAAAGGTGCGCGATGCCCTGGGCGCCGATCCGATCGACCTCGTCGTCTCGCCCGCCATGGGCGGTGTCGTGGTCGGTTACGAGATGGGACGCCAGATGGGCGTTCCCGCGATCTTCGTCGAGCGGGTGGACGGCACCTTCGCGCTGCGCCGCGGTTTCGACATTCCGCAAGGCGCGCGCTGCCTGATGGTGGAGGACGTGGTGACCACGGGCCTGTCGTCGCGCGAATGCATCGGCGTGATCGAGGCGTTGGGCGGCCGCGTCGTCGCCGGTGCCTCGCTGATCGACCGTTCCGACGGCAAGGCCGACATCGGCGTGCCGCTGATCCCCCTGGCGCGGCTGGCGGTGCCGTCCTATCCGGCCGACGCCCTGCCGCCCGACCTGGCCGCGATCCCGGCGATCAAGCCGGGCAGCCGCGGCCTCAAGTAGGAAGGGCGAGGGCCATGGCCGCGTCCCTGCCGCATCTGCGCCTCGGCGTGAACATCGACCATGTCGCGACCATCCGCAACGCGCGGGGCGGCGGCCATCCGGACCCGGTGCGGGCGGCCCGTCTCGCGGCGGCGGCCGGCGCCGACGGCATCACCGCCCATCTGCGCGAGGACCGGCGCCACATTTCGGACCACGACATCTCGCGCCTCGCGCGGGAGATCGATCTGCCTCTAAATCTCGAGATGGCGGCGACCGACGAGATGCTGACCATCGCGCTGGCCCACAGGCCCCACGCCTGCTGTCTCGTCCCCGAGAAGCGCGAGGAGAAGACCACGGAAGGCGGTCTCGACGTCGCGGTCGGGCATCGCACCCTCGCGCCCTTCATCCGCAGCCTGGTCGACGCCGGGATCCGCGTCTCGCTCTTCGTCGATCCGGAGGACGTGCAGCTCGCGGTCGCCAAGGCGCTCGGCGCCCAGGTGGTCGAACTGCACACCGGTGCCTATTGCGAGGCCGAGGGTGACCTGCGCGAGATGGAACTGGACCGTCTGCGCCGGGCGGCCGAGGCGGCGGACCGGCTGGGCCTCGAATGCCATGCCGGTCACGGCCTGACCTTCGAGACGGTGAAGCCGGTCGCGGCGATCGCCACCGTGGTCGAACTGAACATCGGCCATTTCCTGGTGGGGGAGGCGATCTTCACCGGCCTCGAAGCCTCGATCCGCCAGATGCGGCGCCTGATGGACGAGGCGCGGGCGCAAGCGGCGGCATGACCATGATCATCGGCATCGGCTCGGACCTGATCGACATCCGCCGCATCGAGCGCATTCTGGATCGTTTCGGCGACCGTTTCATCGCCCGCGTCTTCACCGAGGTCGAACAGGCCAAGGCCGAGCGGCGCCAGCGCACCCGGGTCGAGACCTTCGCCAAGCGCTTCGCCGCCAAGGAAGCCTGCTCCAAGGCGCTCGGCACCGGTTTTTCGCGCGGCGTGTTCTGGCGTGACCTCGGCGTCGTCAACCTGCCGGGGGGCAAGCCGACCCTCGCCCTGACCGGCGGCGCAGCGGACCGGCTGGCGCAGATCACCCCGCCCGGCATGCGCGCCGTGGTCGATCTGACCATCACCGACGAGCCGCCGATCGCGAGCGCGGTGGTCATCATCTCGGCCGTGCCGGACGGCGACGGCTAGGCTATCCTTCGGAGCCGGCGCCGGGTTTGGTCGCGGAGCCGGTTGACATCGCACCCTTGGCTGGGCTTGATGCCCGCCGTTGTGGGAGTCCGCGCGTGACGGCATTCAAGGAAAACGTGATGAAGCAGACGGGCCGTTCGTCTTTCTTCGAGACGGTACGGACCGTCATCTATGCCGTGCTGATCGCGATCGTGATCCGTTCGGTGCTGTTCGAGCCGTTCAACATTCCGTCCGGTTCGATGCGGCCCACGCTGGAGGTCGGGGACTATCTCTTCGTTTCCAAATTCTCCTACGGCTATTCGCGCTACTCGCTGCCCTTCGGCCTCGACCTGTTCGACGGCCGCATCATGGAGAGCATGCCGGAGCGCGGCGATGTCGTCGTCTTCAGGAAGCCGAGCGAGCCGGACGTCGACTACATCAAGCGCATCGTCGGCCTGCCGGGCGACCGTATCCAGGTCACCGACGGCGTGCTGATCATCAACGGCGAACCGGTGCCGCGCGAGCGGATCGAGGACTATATCGAGCCGCAGCCGAACGGCGGCATGCGCCGGATCGAGCAATGGCGCGAAACCCTGCCGAACGGCGTCTCCTACGTGACCTTCAACACCAGGGACAACGGCCAGGCGGACAATACCGGCGCCTATGAGGTGCCGGCCGGCAAATATTTCGCCATGGGCGACAACCGCGACGATTCGATCGACAGCCGCTTCCCGCCCGAATTCGGCGGCGTCGGCTTCGTCCCGGCCGAAAACCTGATCGGCCGCGCCGATCTGATCTTCTTTTCCTCGGACGGCAGCGCCGGCCTGTTCGAACCCTGGAACTGGTTCGGGGCGATCCGCTACGAGCGCCTGATGCAAGTGATCCATTGAGCGCCACCGACGATTTCGAGCAGGCCATCGGCCATCGTTTCGCCGACCGCCACCTGCTGACGCGGGCGCTGACGCACAAGAGCTTCGGCGCCGAGACCTCCAACGAACGGCTCGAATTCCTCGGCGATCGCGTGCTCGGCATGGTGATCGCCGAAACCCTCTATGCCGCCCATCCCGCGTGGGAGGAGGGCGCGCTGGCGGTGCGCCTGAACGGTCTCGTCCGGCGCGAGACCCTGGCCCAGATCGCGGGTGAAATCGGCCTCGGCCGGGCGCTCCGCCTCGCCAAGGGCGAGGACGAGCAGGGCGGCCGCGCCAAGCCCGCGATCCTCGCCGACGCCATGGAGGCGGTGATCGCCGCCGTCTATCTGGATGGCGGTCTGGCGGCCGCGCGCGGCGTCGTCGCCCGCCTGTGGGACGATTATTTCGCCAATCGCGTCACCCCGCCCAAGGATGCCAAGACCATGCTGCAGGAATGGGCGGTGGCGCGGGGTCTCGGCCAGCCGCGCTACGAGGTGCGCGACCGCAGCGGACCGGACCATGCCCCGGTCTTCGTCGTCGCCGCGATCCTTCCCGCCGGCAACAGCGCGGAAGGCCGGGGACCGTCGAAGCGGGTCGCCGAACAAGAGGCGGCCAAGGCCCTCCTCGAAACCTTCAGGGAAGCGCCATGACCGAGGATATGCAGACCCCGCCGGCGCCCGCGACCGACACGAAGGCGGGCTTCGTCGCCATCGTCGGGCCGACCAACGCGGGCAAGTCGACCCTGACCAACCGGCTGGTCGGGACCAAGGTCTCGATCGTCACGCCCAAGGTGCAGACCACGCGCACCCGCGTGACCGGCATCGTCAACCGGGGACCCTGCCAGATCGTCTTCGTCGACACGCCGGGCGTCTTCGCGCCCAAGCGCCGCCTCGACCGCGCCATGGTGGCGGCGGCCTGGGCCGGGGCGGCGGACGCCGATCTCGTCGTCATGGTGGTCGACGCCGAACGCGGCATCGACGACGCGGTCGAAGCGGTGGTGAAGGGGCTGAAGCAGGGTGGGCGCCGCGCGCTGCTCGCCCTCAACAAGATCGACCTCGTGAAGCGCGAGAAGCTGCTCGGCCTCGCCGCCGCGATGAACGAGCGTTTCGACTTCGACGCCACCTTCATGATCTCGGCCCAGGGCGGCAGCGGTTGCGACGACCTGATGGCGGCGATCGAATCGCGCCTGCCGCCGGGGCCATGGCTGTTCCCGGAGGACCAGCTTTCCGACCTGCCGGAACGTCTTCTGGCGTCCGAGATCACGCGCGAGAAGATCTATCTGCGCCTCCATCAGGAACTGCCCTATTCGATCCACGTCGAGACCGAGTCGTGGAAGGACCAGAAGGACGGCTCGGTCCGCATCGAGCAGGTGATCTATGTCGAACGCGACGGCCAGAAGGCGATCGTGCTCGGCAAGGGCGGGGCGACGGTGAAGATCATCGGCAGCATGGCGCGCGAGGAGATGGAGCAGATCTTCGATCGCAGGGTCCATCTCTTCATCTTCGTCAAGGTCCGGGCCGACTGGACCAACGACCGCGAACATTACCGCAGCATGGGACTCGACTGGCAGGACTAGGCCGCCGGGCCCATGGGTTTTATGGTTTCCTAAGGAGTTCCGGGCAGCCTGTCGGGATTCCCCGGGGAAGGATGCCGATGGCGCCCGACAGGTCGAAATCGAGAATTGCGATACGCTGGACGCGGCGGACGGCCGCGCCCCTGGCGATCGCCGTCTTCTGGGGCGCGGTCCTGATCATCATCGGCCTCGCGCTCGACGTCGAGGTGCTTTGGCGTCCGCTGGCCAGCGGGCCCGCGACCTCCCTCTGGAGCGCGGCGGGCATCGCCGTTCTCGCTTTCGCGCTCGTACCCGGCCGCGTCGGGGCCGTCTTCTCCCTGGCGGCGGTGGCGATCAGTCTGCTTCGGTTCGCCGAACTGGCGTCCGGCTACAGTTTCCTGCCGACGCCCTCGCCCTGGGCCGAAGTGCTGATCAGCGAGGAGGCGCAGGGGACGCCGGTGATCATGGGCTGGAATACCGCCCTGATGATCGGTCTCTGCGGGCTGGGCCCCCTGCTGATGCGGCTGCAACTGGTCTCGGCGGCCTTCGCCTGTCTGATGGTGGCATTCGGCACCGCGGGGGTCGCCCTGCTTGGCTATGCCTACGGCCAGTCGGATTTCCACGGCGAAATGGCTGTTCCGACCATGGTGCTGGGCGGCACGATCTGTCTCGCCACCTTCTTTCGTTATGCCGATCGGGGCTGGCTCAGGCTGATGCTGGGCACGTCCAACTCGGCCCGCGCGGCCCGACAGCAGATATCCATGATCACCGTCGGGATCATCGTCATCGGTCTGGTGTTCACCCGCATCGGCACTCAGGGCAGCGCCGAGGCGATGATCTCCATGCAGGCGATCATCCTCTCGACGCTGGTCATCTGCGGCACGGCGGTCGGTTTCCGCCGCGTCGAACTGGCGGAGCGGCACCTGCTGTGGAAGCTTCACCTCCAGGCCATCCAGGATCCGCTGACCGGCGTCTACAACCGGCGAGGCCTGATGGAACGCCTGATGCGGGCGTGCATCGCGGCACGGGAGGGCGGGCGCTGCTTCAGCGTCCTTGCCATGGACATCGACCACTTCAAGTCGATCAACGACCGGTTCGGCCACGCCGCCGGCGACGTGGTCTTGTGCGAGGTTGCGAAATGCATCGCCGATCTGGTGCGCGAGGGCGATCTGTTCGGCCGCACGGGGGGCGAGGAATTCACCGTCGTCGCCATGGACCTGATCGGGCGCGATGCCGGCGCCTGCGCGGAGCGCCTGCGGCGCGGGGTCGAGGAGCTCGACCTCGAGGCGATCGTGCCGGGCTTGCGGCGGGTCACCATCTCCATCGGCATCGCCTGCACGGAATCCTGCGACGGCGGCCTGACCGATCTGATGGCCCGCGCCGATCAGGCCCTCTATCGCGCGAAGGCCAAACAGCGCAACGTCGTCTCCTTCTGAGCCGTGCGGTCCTGGTCTGCCGGCCTTGATTAATCGTTAACTATGTTGTTCTGTCGGGCCATCCCCCTCGATTCGCTCGAAGGTTGGAGGCGGTCGGCATTTGGGCAGCGAGAATATCCTCATCACCATCGCGACCTACGCGGGTTGCGTCGTCCTGGTCCTGTTGGTCGGCTTCGGCATCCTGAAACGCCCCGATTTCGCCATCGTGCCGCGCCGCCGGCGTTTCCGGCAGGTCGGCGTCGCGGGACTCGTCGTCTCGGAAGTGGCCGAGCTGCTGCGCCATCCGCCGCGCAGCTACGATCTCTACCAGTTCGATCCCGACCGTGGGCTGGTGGTCTGGATGGAGGGACCGGGCCTCCTCACCATCGGTGGGTTCTTTCCGCTCTATCTCGATCCGAGCCATCAGGGCGTGACGGTGACCTGCGCGGTCGAGCCGCGCGTGCCCCTGCTGGATCCGATGGCGGGCCGGCGCCTGCGCCGGGTCTGCCGGCAGGTGATGTCGATGACGGGCGGCGCGATGATCTGAGGCGGCCGGTCAATGCCGGCCAGTTCGGAGCAGAAGGGTTCAGAGCCGGCGCAGCGCAACCGATTCGACCCGGTGATCCTTGCCCTTGCTGAGGATCAGGTCGGCGCGGAAGCGGGCAGGGCGGATGTTCTCGACCAGGTTCCGCTCGTTGATGCGGGTCCAGATCGAAAGCGCCGTGTCGCGCGCCTCCTCGTCGGACAGGGTGGCATAGCGGCTGAAATAGGCGTCCGGATCGCGGAACGCGGTCTGCCGGAAGTTCAGGAAGCGCGAGACATACCAGTCGCGGATGATCTCGGTCTCGGCATCGACGTAGATCGAGAAATCGAAGAAGTCCGACGCGAAGATGACGTCGTCGAGCCCCGGCGCCGTGTTCACCTGGAGCACGTTCAAGCCCTCGACGATCAGGATGTCGGGCTGGTTGATGGTCTGGAAGGCGCCGGGCACGATGTCGTAGACGATATGGCTGTAGACCGGGGCCTTCACGTCGTGTCGGCCGGCCTTCACGTCCGCCAGGAAGTTCAGCAGGGTGCGGACGTCGTAGCTCTCGGGGAAGCCCTTGCGCTCCATCAGGCCGCGCTTCTGCAGGACCTGATTGGGATGCAGGAAGCCGTCGGTCGAGATCAGCTCGACATTGGGGTGGCCCGGCCAGCGCGCCAGGAGGGAGCGCAGAATGCGGGCCGACGTGCTCTTGCCGACCGAGACCGAGCCGGCGAGACCGATGATATAGGGCACTTTCGCCGGCACGGCACCGAGGAAGCGGAAGGTGGAGCGGTAGAGCTCCATCCGGTTCGAGACATGCAGGTTCAAGAGGCGCGACAGCGGCAGATAGATATCCGCCACTTCCTCCAGCGAGATCATTTCGTCCGCGCCGCGCAACTGCAGGAGGTCGTCGTGGGACAGGGTCATCGGCGTATCGGCGCGATGCGCCCGCCATTCTTCCCGGCCGAAGAGCGTGAAACGCTGCTCGACCGAGGGTTTCAACTTGGTCTCGGGCATTTACGCCAACCCCTGCACTTCCTGGGTGTCCCGGTCCGGGTGAGATTCGTGTCCGGCTGAGAATCGTTCGCGGTGGGCCTGAATCGTTTTCGGTGGGCTTGAATCGTTTTCGGTGGGTCTTGTCGTGTTAGGTGGGTCCTCGCGGCCGGAGGGCGCCGCGCACCCGGCAAGGGCCCGCCGCCTCCGGAGAATTCCGCAGGTGATACCACGGTGGTATCCATGGCAAAAGACTGGTTGCAACATAAATGTCGCGTGTTTCCGGGCGCGGGCGGGCGGGGACGATGGATTGGCGTGACCGTGGATATGTATTGTCGGTGCGCGTGCTCGGGGAAAGGGATGCCGTGGCCTCCCTCTTCACGCGCGAGCACGGCCGCCATCCCGGCCTCGTCCGGGGCGGGGCGGGGCGGCGGATGTCGCCGCTGCTCCAGGCCGGCAACGAGCTCCATGTCCAATGGCGTGCCCGGCTGTCGGATCATCTGGGCACCTTCAGCGCGGAGGCGGGCACGGCCCATGGCGCCGCGCTGCTGGATTCGCCCCTGCGCCTGGCGGCGCTCTCCGCTGCCTGTGCCCTGGTCGAGACCTGTCTGCCGGAACGCGAGCCACACACCCGGCTGTTCGACGGTTTCGAGGTCTTTCTCGGCCTTCTCGGCCAGGACGGGCCCTGGGCGGCCGTGCTGGTGCGCTTCGAACTCGAACTGCTGGCCGAACTCGGCTTCGGGCTGGATCTTTCCGCCTGCGCGGTGACCGGGGCGACGGCGGGGCTCAGCCACGTGTCGCCCCGGACCGGGCGCGCGGTCTCGGCCGAGGCGGCGGCGCCCTATGCCGACCGTCTGCTGCGCCTGCCCGGCTTCCTGACCGGGGCGGCGGGGTCGGCGGATGGGGCGGCGCTCGCCGATGGTTTCGCCCTGACCGGCCATTTCATCGAGCGCCACATCCTCGCGCCCAAGGGGCTGGCGCTGCCGCCGGCGCGCGGACGGCTTCTCTCCCTCTTGGGGCGGACGCCGGGGATCTGCTAGGTTCCGGACATGACGGAAACCACCCTCGAAAGCGGCGAGATTCGCGACGTCTCCCTCGCCAATGCGCTGGGCGAGCGATATCTCGCCTATGCCCTCTCGACCATCATGTCGCGCTCGCTGCCCGACGTGCGCGACGGTCTGAAGCCGGTCCACCGGCGCCTGCTCTACGCCATGCGGCAGTTGAAGCTGGACCCGAAGTCCGGCTTCAAGAAATCCGCCCGCGTGGTCGGCGACGTGATGGGCAAATTCCATCCCCATGGCGACCAGTCGATCTACGATGCCCTGGTGCGGCTGGCCCAGGATTTCGCGGTCCGCTATCCGCTGATCGACGGCCAGGGCAATTTCGGCAATGTCGACGGCGATAATCCGGCGGCCATGCGCTACACCGAGGCGCGCCTGACCCGGGTCGCCGAACTCATGCTGGCGGAGATCGACGAGGATACGGTCGATTTCCGCGCGACCTACGACGGCGAGGACAAGGAGCCGGTGGTGCTGCCCGGCGCCTTCCCGAATCTGCTGGCGAATGGTGCCCAGGGCATCGCCGTCGGCATGGCGACCTCGATCCCGCCCCACAACGTCGCCGAACTCTGCGGTGCGATCGAACTCCTCCTCAAGAAGCCGGAAGCGACGATCGACGAGGTGGTGGCCCTGGTGCCGGGGCCCGACTTCCCGACCGGCGGCCTGCTGGTCGAAGGTGCTGCCTCGATCCGCGAAGCCTATGCCACCGGCAAGGGCTCGTTCCGGCTGCGCGCGCGCTGGCACAAGGAGGACACGGGGCGGGGCGGCTGGAACGTCATCGTCACCGAGATTCCCTATCAGGTGCCGAAGTCGCGCCTGATCGAGAAGATCGCCGAACTGATCGAACAGAAGAAGCTGCCGCTGCTGGAGGACGTGCGCGACGAATCGGCCGACGATGTCCGCGTCGTCCTGGTGCCGCGCAGCCGCACGGTCGAGCCCGAGATGCTGATGGAGGGGCTGTTCAAGCTCTCCGACCTCGAGACAAGGGTGCCGCTGAACCTCAACGTGCTCGACAAGGGGCAGATGCCCCAGGTGATGAGCCTGAAGGATGCGCTGCTCTCCTTCATCGCGCACCGGATCGAGGTCACGGTGCGGCGCGCCAATCACCGCCTGGCCCAGATCGCCCATCGCCTGGAGATCCTGGGCGGCTATCTCGTCGCCTATCTCAACATCGACGAGGTGATCCGCATCATCCGCGAGGAGGATCACCCGAAGCAGGTGATGATGGCCCGCTTCGAACTGACCGACGTCCAGGCCGAGGCGATCCTCAACATGCGCCTGCGCTCGCTCCGCAAGCTCGAGGAATTTGAGATCCGCAAGGAACACGACGCCCTGATCAAGGAACGCGCGGAACTGGAGAAGCTGGTGGCGGAACCCGCGCGCCAGCGCCGCGCCGTCGCCAGGGGCATCGCCGAGATCGCCAAGGAATTCGGCCCCGATACGCCGCTCGGCAGGCGCCGCAGCGGTTTCGCCGAGGCGCCGCAGGTGATCGACCTGCCCTCGACCGCCTTCATCGAGCGCGAGGCGATCACGGTGATCTGTTCGGCCAAGGGCTGGATCCGCGCCCTCAAGGGCCATGTCGACAGCGATGCCGACATCCGCTTCAAGGAAGGCGACCAGGGCCGCTTCGTGATCAAGGCCGAGACCACGGACCGCCTGCTGGTCTTCGCCACCAACGGCCGCTTCTTCACGCTCGGCTGCGACCGCCTGCCGGGCGGGCGCGGCCATGGCGAGCCGATTCGCCTGATGGTCGATCTCGGCAACGATCAGGACATCGTCGCCATGCTGGTCCACAAGCCCGGTTCGAAGCTGCTGCTGGCGGCGACCGACGGCAAGGGCTTCGTGGCCCTGGAGGACGAGGTGGTGGGCCAGACCAAGGCGGGCAAGCAGGTGCTGAACCCGGGCGAGGGGGCGGAGGCGATGATCTGCCGCCGCGTTTCCGGCGATTCGGTCGCCGTCGTCGGCGAGAACCGCAAGCTCCTGGTGTTCCCCTTGTCGGAAGTGCCGGAGATGACGCGCGGGCGCGGCGTCACCCTGCAGAAATACAAGGACGGGGGCCTTGCCGACGTCGCGCTCTTCACCCTGGCGGACGGGCTGTCGTGGCCCTATGGCTCGGGTGTGAAGACCGAGACCAATCTGACCGACTGGCAGGGCAGCCGGGGCGCCGCCGGGCGCCTCGCGCCGCGCGGCTTCCCCAAGGCCAATCGCTTCACCTGAGGAAAGGGCCCGCGCACGGCGGCGCGACGCGGGCGGTGCCCGCGCACGGCGGCGCAACGCGGGCGGAGCCCGCGCATGGCGGCAATGCGCGGGCGCCGATTGTGAAGGCGGCGGTCCTTGGCCACTCTGCCCGGATTGGCCACACGAGAAGACCATGAGCCTGGCACCGCCCGCCGCCCCGATCGGATCGGCTTCCCCCCTCGATCGGCGACAGGACGCCGGCGCCGGCATCCTGTGGATGGTGCTGGCGGTCGGCATCTTCTCGGTCATGGACACGCTGGCGAAATGGCAGGCCGAGACCTATCACGTCGCGCAGCTCATCTTCTTCCGGTCGTTCTTCGGGCTGATGGTGCTGCTGCCGTTCCTGATGCGGGGCAGGGGCGTCCTGGTCAAGCTGCGCAGTCGGCAGATCGGGCTGCATATCGTGCGCAGCTTCTTCGGTCTCGCCGCGCTCTTCGCCTTCTTCCAGTCGGTCCGCTATCTCGAACTGGCGGACGCGGTGGTGCTGTCCTTCGCCAGCCCGCTGTTCCTGACCGGGCTTTCGGTCCTGCTGCTCGGCGAGCACGTGGGGTGGCGGCGCTGGGCCGCCATCCTGGTCGGCTTCGTCGGTGTTCTCGTCATGATGCAGCCGGGCGGCGATCTCTTTACCCTATATGCGCTGCTGCCGCTGGCGGGCGCCCTGGCCTATGCCGTCGTCGGCATCTTCATCCGGGTTCTGGCCAGGACCGAGGAGACGGTGACCATCGTCTTCTATTTCGGGCTGTTCGCCACCCTGGCGACGGCCGTGATGCTGCCCTTCGTCTGGATCGCGCCGCGCGACGCCATGGACTGGGTCGCCCAGATCGCCATCGGCGTCTGCGGCGGATTCGCCCAGATGGCGATGACCAATGCCTTCTCGCGCGCGCCCCTCGCCGTGGTCGCGCCCTTCGACTATACGGCGATCATCTGGTCGGTCATGTTCGGCTATGTCGTCTGGGGTGACATGCCCGCCTTGACCACCTGGGCGGGTACCGGGATCGTGGTCGCCAGCGGTCTCTACATTCTTCACCGCGAGACACGCCGCCGCCCGCCGGGCTGACACCAAAGCTTAAAAAAACTGCAAACTCCCAGTCACCGCGCCTTGATATCGAACCTCAAGCAGCGGGTGCGGAGTACGAAATGGCGGCGGCGATCGAGGTCAAGGGCCTGACGAAGACGTTCGGCGGCGGGCGCAAGGCGCTCGACGGCGTGGATCTGACGATCCAGCGCGGCGAGATGGTCGCCCTGATCGGTGCTTCGGGATCCGGCAAATCGACCTTGATGCGCCATATCGGCGGCCTCGTCGCCGGCGACCGCAAGAGTGCCTCGTCGGGCAGCATCACGGTCCATGGCCGCAAGGTCCAGGCCTCGGGCAAGATGGGTTCCGACATCCGCGACATCCGCGGCGGCATCGGCTTCGTGTTCCAGCAGTTCGGCCTCGTCAACCGCATGAGCGTGCTGACCAACACGCTGGCCGGCGCCCTCGGCCGGCTGCCGGCCTGGCGCACCCTGTTCAAGCTCTTCCCGCAGGAGGATCGCGATCTCGCGCTCGTGTCCCTGCAGCGCGTCGGCGTCGCCGACTGGGCGTTCGAACGCGCCGGCGACCTCTCGGGCGGACAGCAGCAGCGCGTCGCCATCGCCCGCGCCCTCGTCCAGAAGGCACCGGTGCTGATGGCGGACGAGCCCATCGCCTCGCTCGATCCGGCGTCGTCGCAGAATGTCATGGAAATCCTGCAGCGGGTGAACGCGGAGGACGGCATCACCGTCGTCGTCACCCTGCACCAGGTCGACTACGCGGTGAAATACTGCCCGCGTACCGTCGCGCTTCGCAGCGGCAAGGTCGTCTATGACGGCCCTTCCGCGGCGCTGACGCCGCAACTCCTGGCCGAGCTCTATGCCGGCGACAAGGAGGCGGCGGCCGCCCTCTGGGGCACTTCGCTGGAACAGAACGCGGACAGTCTCGAGCACAAGCTCGCGACCGGCCTGTCGTAATGTAACTGGTTACAACCTCGTCAACCTCAAGGAAGCGGGTCATGTTCAAGAAGACCATCGCCGCCATCGCCATGATGGGTGCGGCGCTCGGCATCGTGCAGAAGGCCGAAGCCGCCGACGTCCTGAACTTCGGCATCATCTCGACCGAATCCTCGTCGAACCTGAAGACCGTCTGGGATCCGTTCCTGGCCGACATGGCCACCCAGACCGGCTTCGAGGTGAAGGCGTTCTTCGCCCCCGACTATGCCGGCATCATCGAAGGCATGCGCTTCAAGCAGGTCGACGTCGCCTGGTACGGCAACAAGTCGGCCATGGAAGCGGTCGACCGCGCGGGCGGCGAAATCTTCGCCCAGACCGTCGCCGCCGACGGCTCGGCCGGCTACTACAGCCATCTGATCGTCCCGACCGACAGCCCGCTGAACAGCCTCGAGGATCTGCTGAAGCACGGCGGCAGCGACCTGGTGTTCGGTTCGGGCGATCCGAACTCGACCTCGGGCACCCTGGTTCCGGGCTACTATGTCTTCGCGCTGAACAACATCGACCCGAAGACCTACTTCAAGACCGTCCTGAACGCGAACCACGAAGCCAATGCGCTGGCCGTCGCGAACAAGCAGGTCGACATCGCCACCAACAACTCGGAAAACCTGGGTCGTCTGAAGGTGACGAAGCCGGACGCCCTCGAGAAGATCAAGGTCATCTGGACCTCGCCGATCATCCCGTCGGACCCGATCGTGTGGCGCAAGGACCTGGACGATGCCTCGAAGGAGAAGCTGAAGGCCTTCTTCCTCGGCTACGGCACCAAGCGTGACGGCTTCTCGGACGAGCAGGTCGCCAAGGAGACCGAGGTTCTGGCCGCTCTGCAGTGGGCGCCGTTCAAGGCTTCCAACGACGACCAGCTGATCCCGATCCGTCAGCTCGACCTCTTCAAGAAGAAGACCCAGATCCTGGCTGACGAAGGTCTGAGCGCGGACGAGAAGACCAAGGCCGTGGCCGAGATCGACGCCAAGCTGAAGGCTCTCGAAGGCAAGTCGAAGACCAACTGATCGTAACGAGGGCGGCGCCGGAGCCATTCGGCGCCGCCTTTCCGTTCGGAGGTACACATGTCCGCACCGTCCACCATCGTGATGTCGCCCGAACTCATGGAGCGCGCCCAGGCCGAGGCGCGGAAGCGGCTCTTCTCCTATATCGGCTGGGCGGCGCTGGTCGGCCTGCTGATCCTGTCCTACGGCGGTGCCGGTATCGATTTCGGCAAGCTCTGGGCCAACCGCGACAATATCGCGACCCTGGGCTGGGACTTCATACCCGAGAATGCCGGGCGCTTCATGCAGCGCACGCCCTGGGCCTTCTACATCGGCGAGATGTGGGAGACGATCCAGATCGCCATCTGGGGCACCGTCCTCGCGGTCATTTTCGCCGTGCCCTTCGGCCTGATGTGTTCGAGCAATGTGGCACCCTGGTGGATCGTGCAGCCGACGCGCCGGGTGATGGACTCGCTGCGCGCCATCAACGAGATCGTTTTCGCGCTGCTCTTCGTCGTCGCCGTCGGCCTCGGGCCCTTCGCCGGCACGCTGGCGCTCTTCGTCCATACCACCGGCATTCTGGCCAAACTGTTCTCCGAGGCGGTCGAGGCGATCGACCATCGCCCGGTCGAGGGCATCCGTGCCACCGGCGCTTCGTCGCTCGAGGAAATCGTCTATGGCGTCATCCCCCAGGTGATGCCGCTCTGGGTATCCTTCGCGCTCTACCGCTTCGAATCCAACGTGCGCTCGGCGGCCGTGCTCGGCATCGTCGGCGCGGGTGGCATCGGCATGGTGCTGCACGAGGAACTGCGCGCCTTCAACTATCCGACCGCCGCCGCGATCATGGTGATCATCATCGTCGCCGTCTCGCTGCTCGACATGCTGTCGGCCCGGCTGCGCAAGTTCGCGTCGTGATGCCTTAATATCGGAATGTTTGTGTTAAATATTCCAAACATCGAATTTTTGATGTGAGGTATTGAAGGCGAGACCGTTCGGGTGCAAATTACCTCCGGCGCGGATGTTCCGCGCCGGAGGTTCCGAATTGTCCGAACTCGACTTCCTGCCCGCGTTCGAGCCCGGCTGGGTCTGGCTGGCCGGCGCCGGTCCCGGCGATCCCGCGCTGCTGACCCTCGGCGTGCATGACGCGCTGCGCCAGGCCGACGTCGTGGTGCATGATGCGCTGGTGGACGGACGGGTGCTGCGCTTCGCGCGGACCGGCGCACTGCTGGAATTCGCCGGCAAGCGGGGCGGACGGCCGTCGTGCCGCCAGGCGGACATCACCGCGCGCCTGATCGATCTCGCCCGCCAGGGCAAGCGCGTGCTGCGCCTCAAGGGCGGCGATCCCTTCATGTTCGGCCGGGGCGGGGAAGAGGCGCAGGCATTGTCGCGCGCCGGCATTCCCTTCCGCGTGTTGCCGGGCGTCACCGCCGGCATCGGCGGCCTTGCCTATGGCGGTATTCCGGCCACGCACCGCGACTTCAATTCCGCCGTCACCTTCCTGACCGGCCATGATGCCGGCGGCGATGTGCCGGATGGTCTGGACTGGCCGGCGATCGCCCGGGGTTCGCCAGTGATCGTGATCTACATGGGCCTCGGCAAGATCGGCCGTATCGCCGATCGCCTGATCGCCGCCGGCCGTGCGCCGGGCGAAGCGGTCGCGGTCGTCGCCGATGCCTCCCTGCCCAGCCAGCGGGTGGTGGAGACGACGCTGGCCGGCGCCGCCGAAGCGGTCGCCGCCGCCGGCATTTCGGCACCCGCCCTGATCGTCGTCGGCGAAGTGGTGAAGCTGCGCGCCGAACTCGACTGGATGAACCGTTTCGTCGCCCCGCCGACGGATGCGGTCTCGCGGCGCCGGGCCTGATCGTCAGGGCGCCTTTCGCCGTGCCGGCAGAAGCGCGAGCACGGCGCGCTTCCCGTCCGCATCCATGAAACCCCAGGCGCCGATCTCCTCGACCGTGCGCAGGCAGCCGGTGCACTGCCGTGTCACCGGATCCAGCTGACAGACCCTGATGCAGGGGGAGGGCGGATCGCCTTCCGATCCGAAGCGTGATTTGCGCGACATGACGGGCCCTTCCTATCAGGAAAGCAGCGCCCTGCCGATTCCGAAGCGGGGACCGGGCGCTCCGAAACGCCCCGGCCCCGGTTGACGCAACGTCAAGCGAAGTCCGCTTGATCCCGAGTTGCGCACGGCTATCATCGCTGCCACCAAAGCCGGCCCGACAACGGCGAAAGGTGAGGAGAGTAGTCATGGATCTTGCGTTCAGTGCGGAAGATCTCGCGTTTCAGCGCGAGGTCCGCGAATTCATCGCCGCGAATTATCCGGCGGACATCAGGGCGCGTTTCGACGCCGGCCTCGAACCCCGCAAGGAGGATTTCGTCCGCTGGCAGAAGATCCTCTACGAGAAGGGCTGGATCGCGCCGGGCTGGCCCAAGGAATATGGCGGCACCGGCTGGACCGCGACCCAGAAATACATCTTCCAGGAAGAGCTGGGCGCCGCGAACACCCCGGGCATCATTCCCTTCGGCCTCGCCATGGTCGCGCCCGTCATCTACACCTTCGGGTCCGAGGAACAGAAGAAGCGCTTCCTGCCGGGCATCCTGTCGTCGGACGTCTGGTGGTGCCAGGGCTATTCCGAGCCCGGTTCCGGCTCCGACCTCGCCTCCCTGAAGACCAAGGCGGTGCGCCAGGGCGACAAATATATCGTCAATGGCTCCAAGACCTGGACCACCATGGCGCAATGGGCCGACTGGATCTTCTGCCTGGTGCGCACCGACAGCACGGTGAAGCAGCAGGAAGGCATCTCGTTCCTGCTCTTCGACATGAAGTCGCCCGGCGTCACCGTCCGCCCGATCATCACCCTCGAGGGCGGCCATGAAGTGAACGAATGCTTCTTCGACAACGTCGAGGTGCCGGTCGAGAATCTGATCGGCGAGGAAGGCATGGGCTGGACCTATGCCAAGTTCCTCCTCGGTCACGAGCGTTCGGGCATCGCCGCCGTCGCGCGCTCCAAGCGCGGCATCGCCAAGCTGAAAAAGATCGCCAATGCCGAACAGGCCGACGGCGCGCCCCTGATCGAGGATCCGGATTTCCGCCGCAAGCTGGCGGAACTGGAGATCGATCTGACCGCCCTCGAATATACCGAGCTGCGTACCCTGGCCCGAGAGAGCCAGGGCAAGGGGCCGGGCCCCGAATCCTCGATCCTCAAGATCAAGGGCACGGAGATCCAGCAGGCGATCACCGAAATGGCGGTCGAGGCGGCGGGCTATTACGCCTTCGCCTTCAACCGGCGCGCCATGGACGGTTCCAACGAGCCGATCATCGGCCCGGCGGCGACGGCTTTCGCGGCGCCGAGCTATTTCAACATGCGCAAGACCTCCATCTACGGCGGGTCCAACGAAATTCAGAAGAACATCATCGCCAAGATGGTGCTGGGTCTTTAAGGGGCGGACGACGACCATGGACTTCAATTACAGCGACGAGCAGAAGCTGCTGATCGACAGCGTCGAACGCTTCGTCAAGGACGACTACGACTTCGACACCCGCCGCGCCATCGTGAAATCCGAAGCGGGCTTCCGCCGCGACCTGTGGCAGCAGTTCGGCGAGCTCGGCTGGCTGGCCGTGCCTTTCTCGGAAGAGGACGGCGGCTTGGGCGGCACCCCGGTCGAAACCATGATCATCATGGAAAGCTTCGGCAAGGGCCTGGTGGTCGAGCCCTATCTCTCGACCGTCGTCATGGCCGGCGGCCTCCTGAAGCTGGGCGGCACCGCGGCCCAGAAGGAAGCGATCCTGCCGGACCTGATGGCGGGTGGCTTGATCGTCGCCGTCGGTTACGCCGAGCCGAGCTCGCGTTTCAACCTCGCCGACGTCTCGACCACGGCGAGCGCGTCGGGCGACGGCTATGTCCTCAAGGGTCACAAGTCGGTGGTGCTGCACGGCCCAATGGCCGACAAGCTCATCGTCTCCGCCCGGACGTCGGGTGATCGGCGCGATGCCGACGGTATCACCCTGTTCCTGGTCGATGCCGGTGCCGCCGGCGTCTCGCGCCAGGACTATCCGACGGTCGACGGGCTGCGCGCCTCCGAAGTGATCCTCGAAAATGTCCAGGTCTCGGCCGCCGACATCGTCGGCCCGCTCGGCGGCGGTCTCGCCCTTCTGGATCAGGTGGTGGACGAGGCGATCGCGGCCATCTGCGCCGAGGCTGTCGGCGCCATGGAAGTGCTGCACAAGGCGACCCTGGAATATTGCCGTACCCGCGTACAGTTCGGCCAGCCGATCGGCCGCTTCCAGGTCATCCAGCACCGTCTGGTCGACATGTACATGGCCTATGAGCAGGCAAAATCCATGGCGATCATGGCCAATCTGAAGCTGGATGCCGAGCCGGCGGAACGCCGCCGCGCGGTCTCCGCCGCCAAGGTCCAGATCGGCAAGTCGGCCCGCTTCGTCGGCCAGCAGGCCGTGCAGCTTCACGGCGGCATGGGCATGACCGACGAATTGAACGTCGGCCACTACTTCAAGCGCCTGACCATGATCGAGACCCTGTTCGGCAATACCGACTTCCACCTGAAGCGCTACGCCGCCTGAGGTTACGAGCCCTTTCCCGCGACAGATCCCGGCCTGCGCCGGGATGACGGCCAAAAGGAAGTCGTCGTCCCGGCGCAGGCCGGGACCTTTCAACGGAAGGGGCGCCTATCGCCGGTCGTAGTCGTGGTGCAGGTCGTGGATCACGACGCCGCCGCCCGGCGCCGGCTTGTGCAGCCAGTCGGGGCGGAGCAGGGTGCGCTTGGTGTCCTCGTAGCCGGCGCGCCAATGTTCACGCATCGAGGTGCGGGAGAATTCGAAATCCTTGGCCTCGCTCTCGTAATCCATCTGCTGATAGATCAGGTGGGCGATGTTGACGGGCGGGATTTCCGAAACCTCGGCCAGCAGGGCCTTGTCCTCGTCGTCCATCAGATGGGCCGGTACCTTGGACAGGGATTTCGCCACGCGCAGCCTGAAATCGTGATCGCGGCGATAGGTGTCGGTGGTGAAGCGCGTCCGGCTCGAATAGGTGATGTCCTTCTGCCGTCCCATGACGTCGCGCATGTCGCGGGGCAGGGTGCCGTTGGCGCTGAACAGATCGACCTGGAAGGCGAGGGTCGAGAGTTTCTCGCGCTGGCTGAGCAGATAGAGCAGGGGCGTGTTGGAGACGATGCCGCCGTCCCAATAGTAGTCGCCGTCGATCTTGATCGGCGGGAAGGCCGGGGGCAGGGCGCCCGAGGCCATGATGTGCTCCGGTCCGATCGTCTCGCGGAAATTGTCGAAATAGAGGAAATTGCCGTTGCGGACGTTCACCGCCCCGACCGAGAGGAAGATGTCGTCATTGTTCAGACGCTCGAAGTCGACGAGCTTCAGCAGGGTGTCGCGCAAGGGCGCGGTGTCGTAGAAGCTGGTCGCGCCCTCGGCGCCGCGAAGCTGGAACCAGGGATTGACGGCGCGCGGCTCGAAGAAGCCGGGCTGGCCCTGCAGCGTGGTGATGAAGGAACTCCACTGGTTGCGCCAGACGCGGAAAATGTCGCCGTCCGGAGTGTAGAGCCAGATCTTGCGGTCCGAGATCAATTCCCAGAATTCGCGCAGGCGCTCGACGCGCTTCTCGGGCGCATTGCCGGCGATGATGGCCGAATTGATCGCGCCGATGGAAACGCCCGACAGCCAGTTCGGCTGCACGCCACGTTCGGCGAGGGCTTCGTAGACGCCGGCCTGATAGGCGCCGAGGGCGCCGCCGCCCTGGAACACCAGGGCCACCCGGTCGTAATGGGCGACGATCTCGGCGACATCCGTCGACTCGCCCGCCACCGTGCTCTTGTCCAGCATGATGTCATTCTCCGGCCGCGGCCAGGGACTGGCCCTGGCGTTCGGCCATATAGTCGTGAGCCACCCGGCCGAGGCCGAGGGTGAGATCCGCCACGATATGGGTACCGCCGATGACGCGGCGCACCGGCAGGCCGGCGACATTGGCAATCGCGTGCGGCTTCAGGTCCAGCGCCGCCGGGCCGCTCCAGGCGCCCTTCAGCACGATGTCCTCCAGATAATATTCGACCAGTTCGCAGATGCGCGGCGTGCCGTCCACATGGGGAATGATCTTCAACAGGAAGCCGGGTTCGCGCAACGACTCCATGATCGGCTCGGCGGGCAGGGCCCGGTGCTTGAAACCCATGGTCGCGGTGGCGCAGACGATGGAGCCATAGGTCAGCGTGCCGACCAGGACATCCTTTTCGACCCGGATATGGGGTTTCGCGTATTTCTTCGGAAAGCCCCAGAGTTCGCGGCCGCCGGCGATCGGCGCCTCGTCGTCGAGATACATCGAATGGACGAAGCTGCCCTGGCGCCCCTCGAAGCTGACGGGGATCACCTGCCCGGTCTCGGTATAGTCGCCGAAGCCGGTCGAATCCGGCATGCGGATGAATTCGTATTTCACGATCGGGTCCGTCACCTCCAGCGGCTCCGGCACCACGGCGCGCAGCGCGCTCATGTCCGTCTCATAGGTGACGATGAAATATTCCCGGTCGACGAAGCGATAGGGACCGGGCGGAAACGAGGGATTGGTCAGGGGCATGGCGAAAGCCTGCCGCTTGACGTCGGCGATCTTCATCCGTCGGTCTCCCGCGTAGGGCGATGTTGCGTTGCAATATATTTCGCATGTTTTCATTGCGTTGCAATGACGGCGAGACCCCGGACAGGGCAGCCATGCTCTAACCGTCGTTGAGTTCGCGGCACCGTGACCGATGCTGTCGCGATGGACACGTCTTCCGGCGCAACGCTCGATCATTCCGCGGTTCTCCGCATCATTCTCGGCATCATGCTGGCCATGTTCCTCGGCGCGCTGGATCAGACCATCGTGGCGACGGCGCTGCCGACCATCGGCCGCGAGCTGGGCGATGCCGCCGATCTGTCGTGGATCATCACCGCCTACCTGCTCTCCTCGACCGCGGTCACGCCGCTCTACGGCAAGCTTTCGGACGTCTACGGCCGGCGCGTGCTGCTGCTGACCGCGATCTCCGTCTTCATGGTCGGTTCCGTCGCCTGTGCCCTCGCGCCCGACATGCTGACCCTGATCGTCATGCGCGGGCTGCAGGGCATGGGCGGGGGCGGCTTGATCTCTCTCGCCCAGACCATCATCGCCGACGTCATTCCGCCGCGCGAGCGGGCGCGCTATCAGGCCTATATCGCCGGCATGTTCGCCATCGCCAGCGTCGGCGGGCCGGTGCTGGGCGGCCTGATGGCGCAGCATCTGCACTGGTCGCTGATCTTCTGGGTCAACCTGCCGCTCGGCGTTCTGGCCTTCGTCATGACCGACCGCACGCTGCGCCGCCTGCCGCGCCATGACCGCAGGCACAGGATCGACGTCCTCGGCGCCGTCCTGATGATGGCGGCGGCGACGACGCTGCTGCTCGCCATCACCTGGGGCGGCATCGCCTATCCCTGGGGCTCGGGCCGGATCGTCGGACTGATCGTCGCCTCGGTCGTGCTCTGGGGGGCCTTCGTGCTGCGCGCGGCGACGGCCGAGGAACCCTTCCTGCCGCTCGCCGTCCTGCTCGAACCCGTGGTGCGCAATTCGATCGCCGCCGCCTTCTTCGGCATGGGCACGCTGATTGGTCTGTGCATGGTGATTCCGATCTATCTCGAGACCCTGCGCGGTCACGACGCCTCGACCTCGGGCCTGATGCTGATCGCGCTGATGGGCGGAACGCCCCTCGGCGCCATGGTCGCCGGCCGGGCCATGGCGCGCTGGGAGCACTACAAGCGACCGGCGCTGGTCGGTCTCTCCCTGTCGACGCTGCTGGTGCTGTCGATCGGCTTCTGGCCGCTGGCCCTGCCGGATTGGGCGCTGCTCGTGATCCTGGCGCTGATCGGCGCCGGCATCGGCTGCGTCCTGCCGCTCTCGACCGTCTCGATGCAGAACGCGGTGCCGATCGCGCGCATGGGGATCGCCACCGGGGCGATGAATTTCTTTCGCGCGCTCGGCAGCGCGCTGATCGTCGCCGTGCTCTCGGCCGTCTTCTTCGCCGGTCTCGGCGAGGCGGGGGCGGCGGGCGGCTCCCTCGAGATGATGGCGGCGCGGGCGGTGGCGGAAGGGCGCGACCTGGGCGGAGCCTTCGCCCCCGTGTTCCAGGTCGCCGCCGCCTGTCTGGCGCTCACGCTCGCCTTCATCGTCGCGATGAAGGCGCTGCCGCTGCGCACCACCATCGCGCCCGCCTCGGCGGAATAGGGCTCCTAGATCTTCACGATCAGCTTGCCCGTGTTGCCGCCGTCGAACAGCATGTTCAGGGTTTCCGGCGCATTCTCCAGCCCGTCGACCACGGTTTCGCGCGCCTTCAGCTTGCCCTCCACCAGCCATTGGGCGAGCTGCATGCTGCCCTCGATGTAGCGGTCCTTGAAGTCGATGATGATGAAGCCCTGCAGGCGGATCCGCTTCATCAGGAAGGGCGAGATGTCGTAGCGCGGGCGCGTGGTGTCGTTATAGGTCGAGATCATGCCGCAGAGCGGCATCCGGCCGTAGAGGTTCATGCGGGCGACCACCGCCTCCATGATCTCGCCGCCGACATTCTCGAAATTGACGTCGATGCCCTTCGGCGTCGCCGCCTTCAGCTGCTCGCGCCAATCGGCCGCCTTGTAGTCGACGGCGGCGTCGAAGCCCAGTTCCTCGGTGATGAAGCGGCATTTCTCCGGCCCGCCGGCGATGCCGACGACGCGCATCCCCATGATCCTGCCGATCTGCCCGACGACGGAGCCGACGGCCCCCGCGGCCGCCGAAACGACCAGGGTCTCGCCCGGCTTCGGCTGGCCGATCTCGGTCAGGCCGAAATAGGCGGTGAGGCCGGTCATGCCGCAGGCGCCCATCAGGGTGGTCACCGGGATCGGCAGCCCGTCCGGGATCACCGTGGGCGGGAACAGTTCGCTCGGCCCGCCGGCGATGCTGTAGTCCTGCCAGCCGACCAGGCCGTTCACCAGGTCGCCTTCCTTGAAGGCGGGGTTGCGCGAGGCGACGACGCGGCCGATGCCGCCGCCGCGCATGACCTCGCCGATCGCGACGGGGGGCATGTATTGCGGCTGGTCCGACATCCAGATCCGGTTGGTCGGATCGAGCGAGAGATAGAGATTGCGGACGACGGCCTCGCCTTCGCCGGGTTCGGGCACCGGGCTTTCGACCAGATCGAAGTCATCGCGGGTCACGCGGCCCACGGGGCGGCGTTTCAGGCGGAACTGGCGGTTTATTGTCATGCTCTCCTCCCTTGTTTGGGCAAGACCATAGACCGAATGGCGGCCACGACAAATGCGCCCGTTGCCGTCGCGCCCCGCGCCCGGTAAAGCTTCCGCCATGAGAGAACCGCTGCGCCTGGCGCTCGCCCAGATCAATTTCACCGTCGGCGACATCGCCGGCAATGTCGCGCGTATCCTGGCGGCGCGGTCGGCCCCGCCCGCCGCCGGCTGCGACCTGCTCGTCACCTCGGAACTTTCGGTCACCGGCTACCCGCCGGAGGATCTGGTGCTGAAGCCCGCCTTCGTCGAGGACGCGATGGCGGCGGTCGGGGAGTTGGCCCGGGCGACGGCGGACGGCGGCCCGGCCCTCGTCGTCGGCAGCCCCTGGGCTCAGGACGGTCGGCGCTACAACGCCGTCTTCCTGCTCGCGGGGGGCGAGATCGTGGCGCGGCGCTTCAAGGTCGACCTGCCGAACTACGGCGTCTTCGACGAGAAGCGCGTGTTCGACGTCGGTCCCATGCCCGAGGTCGTGGACTTCAAGGGCTGGCGCCTGGGCCTGCCGATCTGCGAGGACGTCTGGACGCCCGTGGTGACCGCGCATCTGGCGGACCGTGGCGCCGAACTGATGATCGTGCCGAACGGCAGCCCCTTCGAGGCCGGGAAGGACGGCCAGCGCGCCGCCCTGCTGCGCGACCGGGTGCGCGAGACCGGCGTGCCCGCGATCTATCTGAACCAGGTCGGCGGTCAGGACGAACTGGTGTTCGACGGGGCGTCCTTCGCCGTCGACGCCGACGGCGCCATCGTCCTGCAGATGCCGGCCTTCGAGGAGGCGGTCGCGACCATCGACTGGCGGGGCGGGCAGGGGGCACGGCGCTTCGCCAACGGCCCCGTCGGCGGCCTGCCCGACGGTCTCGGCCAGATCTATGCTGCCATGGTCCTGGGCTTGCGCGACTATGTCACCAAGAACCGCTTTCCGGGTGTCGTGCTCGGGCTTTCGGGCGGTATCGATTCGGCGCTTTCGGCCGCTGTCGCGGTCGATGCGCTCGGGCCCGACCGGGTCTGGTGCGTCATGCTGCCGTCGCGCTACACCAGCGCCGACAGTCTGGAGGACGCGGCGCTCTGCGCCCGGATGCTGGGGGTGCGCCTGGACGAGGTCGGGATCGAGCCGGCGGTGGGCGCCTTCGCCCAGATGCTGGGCCCCGTCTTCGAAGGGCGAAAGCCCGACATCACGGAAGAGAACATCCAGTCCCGCGCGCGCGGCCTCTCGTTGATGGCGCTTTCCAACAAGTTCGGCCACATGGTGCTGACCACCGGCAACAAGTCCGAGGTCTCGGTCGGTTACGCAACCCTCTATGGCGACATGTGCGGCGGCTATTCGGTCCTGAAGGATCTCTACAAGACCACGGTCTTCGCGCTCTCCGACTGGCGGAACGGGAACCGGCCCGCGGGCGCCCTCGGTCCAGACGGCCCGGTGATGCCGAAGCGCGTGATCACCAAGCCGCCGACCGCCGAACTCCGCGAGAACCAGAAGGACGAGGACAGCCTGCCGCCCTATGAGGTGCTGGACGACATCCTCGAATGCCTGGTCGAGCAGGAGATGGCCTTCGAGGAAGTGGTCGCCCGGGGTCACGAGCCGGTGACCGTGCGCCGCATCGAGCATCTGCTCTATGTCGCCGAGTACAAGCGCCGCCAGGCGGCGCCAGGCGTGAAGATCAGCCGCAAGATCTTCGGCCGCGACCGCCGCTATCCGATCACCAACGGGTTCCGGGACGCGCGCTGACATGGTTTCCGTCCGCTTCGCGCCGAGCCCGACGGGCCGGCTCCATGTCGGCAATGCGCGGATCGCCCTGGTCAACTGGCTCTTCGCCCGGAAGAACGGCGGGCGTTTCATGCTCCGCCTCGACGATACGGACGCGGAACGCTCCACCGCCGAATTCGCCGCCGCGATCGAGGCGGATCTGCGCTGGCTCGGCCTTCATTGGGACGATTTCGCCCGCGAGAGCGACCGCTTCGCGCGTTACGACGCGGCCGTCGAGCGTCTGAAGCGCGACGGCCGGCTCTATCCCGCCTGGGAGACGGCCGACGAACTCGACCTGCGGCGCAAGCTGCAGGTCGCGCGCGGCGTGCCGCCGGTCTACGACCGCGCGGCACTGCGCCTGAGCGAGGCGGAAAAGGCCCGCCTGAGCGAGGAACGCGGCGCGCCCCACTGGCGCTTCCGTCTCGACGGCCGGCGCCTGTCGTGGACCGACATGGTGAAGGACGAGACCGTGGTCGATACGGCGTCGCTGTCGGATCCGGTGCTGATCAGGGCCGACGGGCGGCCGCTCTATACCTTGACCTCCGTCGTCGACGACATCGACTTCGCCGTCAGTCACGTCATCCGGGGCGAGGATCACGTGACCAATACCGGCGTTCAGGTCGAATTGTTCGAGGCCCTCGGGGCGGCCGCGCCCGTCTTCGGCCATCTGTCGCTGCTGGTCGATGCCGCCGGCGCGGGGCTTTCCAAGCGTCTCGGCGCCCTGTCCCTGGCGAGTCTTCGCGAGGCCGGCGTGGAGGCGATCGCGGTCGACGCCCTGCTGGCCAGGCTCGGCACCGCCGATCCGGTGGAACCGGTCGCCGATCTCGACACGCTGGTCGCCGGGTTCGATCTCGCGCGCTTCGGCAAGGCGCCGGCACGCTTCGATCCCGCCGAACTCGAAGCCCTGTCGCGGCGCTGCCTGCAGCTTCTGCCCTATGACGCCGTGCGCGCGCGCCTGCCCGAAGGCGTCGGACCCGCCTTCTGGTCGATGATCCGGGGCAATGTCGCCACTGTGGCCGATGTCGCCGACTGGTGGCGTATCGCCGGTGAGGCACCGGCGCCGGTCGCGATCGACGATGCGGCCGGCGTTCTTGCCGTTGCCGGCGATCTCCTGCCCCCCGGCGAACCGGACGAGACGACCTGGGGCATCTGGACCAAAGCCGTTTCCGCCGCCACCGGCGCCCGGGGGCGCAGCCTGTTCCGGCCGCTGCGCCTGGCCCTGACCGGGCGCGAACATGGGCCCGACATGCAATCCTTTCTGGTTTTTTTGACGCGCGACCAGATTTACGCCCGCTTAAGTAACATTTGATCCACTTCAAGGATCCTTTGGGCCGACTTGGGGCATTAACCGAGTTGGAACGGTAATGGCGTTCACATATAAGGAACGCCCGATTTCAAATCCGTGACGGTCCCAAGGTGCGCAGGAGCCACCCGCGAGGGTCGGCGAGAGCATGTGTTCGTTCAATGGCGGCAGCCCCGGTTGAGGTGTCGTCCCGACGCTGGAGTCCGCCTGTGGCGAAGACCGATGATGCAGAGAGGCGCGATCCGAGTTGGGCGATCCGTCCCTTTTTCACCGCGGCCCTTTCCGCCGTCTTCGCCCTCGCCGCCACCATCATCGCCTTCTATGTCTTCGTCACCGATCTGCGGGGCCTGGTCGGGCGCGATCTGAACGACATGGCCGCTTTCCTGGCCGGGGAAACGGGCGCGCCGCACCTCGCCGATCACGTCCATCAGGACAATCCGATCCTGTCGTTCCACAGCCGCTCCACCGAAGTGCCGCACGCGACGCCGGACGAGTGCATCGCGACGATGGTCGCCTGGCACATGCGGCATTTCTCGGACCATGATCCGAGGGCGGTGACCGCCCTGGTGACGCCGGTGTGCCATGGCGCCAAGATTTCGACGGCCAAGGGCCTCGGTTCCTCCGTCTTCGACGTCCTCGTCGCGGTCGAGGGCGACGATCGCCGCGTGATCGCCTTGTCGGCCTTCGAAGGTCGCCTCGACTCCGTCGATTTTCTGCTGGGCAATCCGCTCCTGATCGGTCTTGCCTTCGCCGTCGCGGGCAGTGCCGGGATCTTCGCCTATTTCCTCAGGCGGAGCAGCTATCAGGCCTATCTCGCGGCCCAGGACCGTGCCAGCACCGACGGCCTGTCGGGCACGCTCCGGCGCGAGGAGTTCCACACCGCCTTCGAACGGATGCTCGGCCAGATCAACGCGGGCAACGGCTTCGCCAGCCTGCTCGCCATCGACATCGACCATTTCAAATCGGTCAACGACCGTTTCGGCCATGCCGCCGGCGACGACGTGATCCGGCGCACGGGCCAGCTCATCGGCTCCACGCTCCGCGGCGGGGATCTGGTCGGCCGGGTGGGGGGCGAGGAATTCATGGTGGTTCTGCCCAGCCTGCCGAAATATGTCGCGGCCGAGGTCGCGGACCGGCTGCGCAAGCGCATGGCCGCCCACGCCTTCACCTTCGGCACCCAGTCGCTCTTCGTGACGGTCAGCATCGGCGTCGCCTCGGTGATGCCGGGCGACGATCTGGTCTCGGTCACCGAGCGTGCCGACCGCCGGCTCTATCAGGCCAAGCGCAAGGGGCGGAACTGCGTCGTCTGGGAAGACGACGACAATCACGATTTCTGAGCGACCCGAGCCTGTTCCAAGCGACCCCAGCCTGCGGCGGGGCTGGTCTGCGCGTGTGGACCGGGGTGATCCGATCTGCTAAAGCGAGGCCCTTGATCGGAGGTCGGGCAAGTGGTTCTGGTTCTTCACAACGGGGCGACCGGCAAGCGCGAGGAATTCGTGCCCCTGCGCCATGATGCCGTCGGCATGTATGTCTGCGGGCCGACGGTCTACGACTATGCCCATATCGGCAACGCGCGCCCCGTCATCGTCTTCGACGTGCTCTACCGGCTCTTGAAGCGGCGCTATGCTCATGTCCATTACGTCCGCAACATCACCGACGTGGACGACAAGATATCGAACCGCGCCCGCGAGGCCGGGGAGCCGATCGGGGCCATCACCGCCCGCACCACCGCCGCCTTTCACGAGGACATGGCCGCCCTGGGCAGCCTGCCGCCGGATGCCGAGCCCCGCGCCACCGCCCATATCGCGAATATGATCGCCATGATCGGACGGCTGATCGAGCGCGGCTTTGCCTATGTCGCGGAAGGCCATGTGCTGTTCAGCGTTTCGGCCAAGGCGGACTACGGCAAGCTCTCCAACCGCTCGCGGGACGAGATGGTGGCCGGCGCCCGCGTCGACGTCGCGCCCTACAAGCGCGATCCGGCGGATTTCACCCTGTGGAAGCCCTCCACCGGGGACCAGCCCGGCTGGGACAGCCCCTGGGGCCGGGGCCGGCCCGGCTGGCACATCGAATGCAGCGCCATGAGTCTCGCGGAACTGGGAAAGACATTCGACATCCACGGCGGTGGCCGCGACCTCGTCTTTCCCCATCACGAGAACGAGGTGGCGCAGTCGGAAGCCGCCAATGGGGCCCCCTTCGTCCGCTATTGGGTGCACAACGGCTTCCTGACCGTCAACGGCGAGAAGATGTCGAAGAGCCTCGGCAATTTCGTCGTCGTGCGCGATGCCCTGCGGAAGGCGCCGGGCGAGGCGCTGCGCCTCAACATGCTCTCGACCCATTACCGCGCCCCGATCGACTGGACCGACGAGGGCATCGCCCGCGCGCGCCAGGCCCTCGATCGCTGGTACGGCCTGATCGAGAAGGCGGAAGCCCATTGGGGCCGCGCCATCGCGCCGGCGGATCATGTTCCCGAGGCGGTGGAAGCCGCCCTCGACGACGACCTGAACACGCCGAAGGCGATCGCCGAGATGCACGCCATCGCCAACGAGGGTTTCGGCGCCGGGACCGAGGATGCCCTGGTGCCTGCGGCGGCGAAGCTGAAGGCGGCGGGCGCTGCCCTCGGCATCCTCTCGCAGGAACCGCATCAATGGTTCCGCTGGCAGCCGGCCGGCGATGCCTCGGGGCCGACGGACGACGAGATCGAAACCCTGATCGAGGCGCGCAAGACCGCCCGCAAGGCGAGGAATTTCGCCGAGGCGGACCGCATCCGCGACGAACTGGCGGCCCAGGGCGTGATCCTCGAGGATGGACCCCAGGGCACGAAATGGAAAAGAGCCTGACATGAACGGCCAAGCCGATGGGGCGAAGGAACGCCTCTACCTTTTCGATACGACATTGCGCGACGGTGCGCAGACCCGCGGCGTCGACTTCTCGGTCGAGGACAAGCGCGCCATCGCCCTCGCCCTGGATCGTCTCGGCATCGATTACGTCGAGGGCGGCTGGCCCGGCGCCAATCCGACCGACACCGCCTTCTTCGGCAATGCCCCGGCCTTCGGCCATGCCGCCTTCACCGCCTTCGGCATGACCCGGCGCCCGGGGCGCAGCGCCGACAACGATCCGGGCCTCGCCGCGCTGCTCGACACCAGCGCGACGGCGATCTGCATCGTCGGCAAGACCTGGGATTTCCAGGTCGACGTCGCCCTCGAAATCCCCCGGTCGGAAAACGTCGACATCATCGGCGACAGCATCCAGCACCTGAAGGCGCGCGGCCGCGAAGCCATGCTGGACGCGGAACATTTCTTCGACGGCTACAAGGCCAATCCCGCCTATGCTCTCGACTGCCTGCGCGCCGCCCATGGCGCCGGCGCCGACTGGGTCGTGCTGTGCGACACCAATGGCGGCACCCTGCCGCATGAGGTGGAACGCATCACCGCGACGGTCGCGGAGAAGATCCCCGGTATCCGCCTGGGTATCCATGCCCATAACGACACGGAAAACGCCGTCGCCAATTCGCTGGCCGCGATCCGCGCCGGCGCGCGCCAGGTCCAGGGTACCCTGAACGGCCTGGGCGAGCGCTGCGGCAACGCCAATATCGTCAGCCTGATCGGCACCCTGTGCCTGAAGCCCGAATTCGCGGAACGCTTCGAGACCGGCATTTCGCCGAAGGCCCTGTCCCATCTGACCCAGACCTCGCGTCTTCTCGACGAGATCCTGAACCGCAGCCCGAACCGCCATCAGCCCTATGTCGGCCAGGCGGCCTTCGCCCACAAGGGCGGACTCCACGTCTCGGCCGTCCTGAAGAACCCGGCGACCTACGAGCATGTGAAGCCGGAGGCGGTGGGCAACGAGCGCCAGCTCCTGATCTCGGACCAGGCGGGCAAGTCGAACATCCTGGCCCGGCTCCGCGAGGTCGGCATCGACCTGCCGGCCAAGGATGCCCGCGTCGACCGCCTGCTCGAAGAGGTGAAGGAACGGGAATACCTCGGCTATTCCTATGATGGCGCCGACGCCTCCTTCGAACTGATGGCGCGCCGCGTGCTGGGCCAGGTGCCGGACTATTTCTTCGTCGACAGCTTCAAGGTCCTGGTCGAGCGGCGTTACAACGCGCGCCGCGAGCTGGTCACGGTTTCGGAAGCCATCGTCCGGGTCCAGGTCGACGGCGAGAAGATGCTGTCGGTGGGGGAGGGCAACGGCCCGGTCAACGCCCTCGATGCCGCGCTGCGCCAGGATCTCGGCAAGTATCAGTCCTATATCGACGATCTCGAACTGGTGGACTTCAAGGTGCGCATCCTCCAGCTCGGCAATGGCGGCACGTCCAAGGGGCTCGCCAATGTCGATCGCTGGCAGGCCGGCACCGGCGCGGTCACCCGCGTGCTGATCGAGAGCGCGGACGGGGCGGGCAATCGCTGGTCCACCGTGGGGGTCTCGCCCAACATCGTCGAAGCGTCGTTCCAGGCCCTGGCGGATTCGATCGTCTACAAGCTCTATCGCGACGGCGCGCCCGCCGGCACGGCGCCCGCCGAATGAGCGACGGGGTCTCGTGATGGTGGACGACGACGCCCCCCGTGCCGAAGGGGCCAATCCCTTCGGCGTCGGCATCGGCTCGCGGCCGAAGCCCAAGGGCATCGGCGTCGGCCCCGCCGAAGGGCCGGCCCCCGCCGTGGTGCTGGTCACGCCCCAGATGGGGGAGAACATCGGCACCACCGCCCGCGCCATGGCTAATTTCGGCCTTTCCGAACTTCGTCTCGTCGCCCCGCGCGACGGCTGGCCGAACGAACGCGCCTTTTCCGCCGCCTCCGGCGCCGACTGGATCCTCCAGGACGCCAAGCTCTATGAGACGACGGCGGAAGCGGTCGCGGACCTGACCCATCTCTATGCGACGACGGCGCGCGACCGCGACATGGTGAAACCCGTGGTCACGCCGCGCCGCGCCGCCCTCGAATTCAAGGGGCTGATCGACAAGGGACAGAAGCCCGGCATCCTGTTCGGGCCCGAACGGACGGGCCTGGAGAACGATGACGTCGCGCTCGCCCATACCATCCTCAGTGTGCCGACCTCGCCGCGCTTCTGGTCGCTCAACCTCGCCCAGGCGGTGCTGCTGATCGGTTACGAATGGCACATGCTGGGTGTCGAGGTACCAGAGAAGTTCCTCCGCATCGGCGAGACCCAGCCCGCGACCCAGGCCGAGGTCCAGGGCCTGGTCGATCATCTGGTGACGGAGCTGGACGAAGCCGGCTTCCTGCGCCCGGTCGAGAAGAAGCCGTCCATGGTGCGCAACATCGTCAGCTTCATCCAGCGCGCCGAACCGACCGGCCAGGACGTCCGCACCTTCCGCGGCGTCGTTCGCGCCCTGACCCGGCGCTATCAGCGCGGCCAGCCCAAGCCGAAGCCGAAGCGGTAGGGGCGAAACACGGACCTAGCCGCCCGCCAGCCACGTCCGCGTCGCGTCGTCCGCCGGAAAGAAGATCTCCACCCGCAATTCCTGCAACGTGACGTCGCGCGGCCCGCCCAGGCCGCCCAGGATGGTCAGGAAGGACAGCGGTCCGGCCGCCGTCGTGAAGCGCGCGGGCAGGAAGGGCTGGCCGTTGCCGCCGGGCGCGGCCAGGGGCTCGCCCCGCAGATGGGCCAGCACCTCCGCGCGGTCGGGCATGGGCACCCGCAGCCCGGCCTCGTCCTCGAGCAGCGCGATCAGATTGGGCCCGGCGCGCCCGGCACTGGCGCGCAACAGGGCGTCGGGCCGGGCGATTTCGGCGATCAGGCGGCCGGCGCCCTGGTTGAAGTCATGCACCGTCCAGGCCGGATCGACCACGATCGCGGGATTGGGATCGATCCGCGCCAGAAGAAGCCGCAGCGCGTCGCGCGCAAGGCCCAGGCTCGGATCGTCGATCGGCGTCTCCGCCGCCTCGGCCGGCAGGCCGGCGGCATGCAGCAGGCCGTTGGTCGCGCGCAGCGACAGATCGAGGGCGCGCGAGAGTTTCAGGACGACGTCCCGGCCGGGGCGGGCCCGGCCGGATTCGAGGAAGCTGATGTGGCGCTGGGCGACCTCGCTCTCCAGGGAGAGGCCGAGCTGGCTCAGCCGCCGCGCCTGTCGCAACTGGCGCAGCAGACTGGCGAAGGGCGGGCGCTGACCCGCGAGATCCGCGATGCTTGCCGTCATGGCCGCCATTGTAGCGCGCCCCCGTCAGACGAGAAGCAGGGCGGCGCCGGCACCTTCCATCGCGAGGAAGGCCGCCGGGAACTTGCCGATACGCTGTTCGCGCAGCAGCGCGACCAACCGGCCGAAAGCCATGCCGGCGAGCGCGATACCGACCACCACGGCCGGCCCGGCGCCGAGTTCGGGCAGCCACAGGGGCGCGATCAGCACTGCCGCCATGGCGAGACCATAGCCGCCATAGACGGCCTGGATCTCGTTCCTGGCATCGACGGTCTGGGCCGGCAGGCCGATCGGGGCGAGCATGGCGGCGGGCCGGACGAAGGCGACGAGGCCCATGACCGCGAAGATGACGGCGACGAAGATGGGGGCGAAACCGAGGCTCATGGCGCTCTCCTATCGATGGTGACCCGGAAAGGGTCGCGCCGAGAGGGAAGCGCCGCAATTACCTGCCCGGTAATCAGGGTCTGATTTCGATCGTGGTGCCGACGGCGACGGTCTCGTAGATCTCGCGGATCGCGGCATTGGAGACGGCGACGCAGCCCGCCGTCCAATCGTAGGGCAGGGTGACGAAATCGGGCATCCGGTTCGGCTGGCCGTGGATCATGATGTCGCCGCCCGGATCGACGCCGGCCGCCGCCGCACGCGCCCGGTCCGTCGCGTCGGGATAGGAGACGCGGAGCGAGAGCGTATAGGCGGAAGCGGGGTTCTTGGCGCTGATCCGATAGCGCCCCTCGGGCGTTCGGCCGTCGCCTTCGCGCGTCTTCGGCCCGACGGGCGAAAAGCCGAGGCGGATATCGTATTCGGCGATCAGGGCGCCCTGGTCATAGAGGCGGAGCTTGCGGTCGGCCTTGTCGATCCGGATCAGGTCGACGTCGGCCATCGCCGGACCGGCGATGGTCAGGGCGAGACAGGCGAGGGGGATGATCCGTTTCATCCCCGAGGATGCGCCGGCGAATGCGGCGGTTTCGCGGCTCAGTGCCGGCGGGCGGCCTTGATCTGCTCGACCAGGGCGAGGGTCTGCACCGCCTGATCCGGGGTCACGCGGGGCGTTCCGCCGGTGCGGATGGCGGCGAGGAAATCGGCCAATTCATCCAGCAGGGGTTCGCGCCGCCCGACCGGGATCACCGTGTCGACCACCGTGCCGTTTTCGCCCGGCGTATGCAGGGTCAGGGTCTGGGCGATGTAATTGGCGGTGGCGACCGCGTGTTCGCCCTTCACCTCGAGGGTCCGGATGCGGATCGGCGTCATGCGGCTGGCGCTGAAGGCGGTCAGGATCGGGCCCGGGAAGCTGACCAGCGCCGTCGCATAGTCGAAGCCCGGCACGTCCGCGCCGCGCAAGCCGTCGACATGGGCGCCCGCCGCCACCGGCCGGCCCAGAAGATCGAGCACGACGTCGATATCATGGACCATCAGATCGTCGATCACGTCGACGTCGGTGATGCGGGCCGCCCGCGCCAGGCGGCGCGCCGTCACGGCGTGAATAGGGCCGAGTTCCGACAGGTGGTCCTTCAGGGCGACCACCGCCGGATTGAAGCGCTCCAGATGGCCGACCGCCAGCACGACGCCCGCCGCCTTGCCCAGGTCCGCGATGCGCGCCCCTTTCGCCGCCGACAGGGCAAGCGGCTTCTCGATCATGCAATGGGTGCCGGCGGCGATGAAACGCGCCGCCAGGTCGACATGGGTGGTCGACGGGGTGACGATGGAGACGGCGTCGACGGCCGGCAGATCGTCCAGATCGGCGAAGGTCGGCACCTGGAACTGGCTTTCCGCCAGGGCGCGGTTCTCGGCATGGGGATCGACGGCACCGACGATGGTGACGCCCGGCAGACGGGCGTAGCAGCGCAGGTGATTGCGGCCCATGTTGCCGCAGCCGACGACGGCGACGCGAAGGGGGGAGGCGGAAGTCTCGGTCATGATGGCGTCGGCTTAAACGCCGGGGTCCGAAAAGGCAATGGCGAGCCGTAACTTCGCCGCGTTCGGGAGCGAAATTGACGATATGACACAGGTATCCGCTTCATCGTCCAAACGTCGCCGCCCCACCGCCTGGCCCTGGCGGGACCGGCGCGGCCGTTTCTCCCCCTTGAAGGCCGCCGTACTGGCGGCACTGGTGCTGCCCGGCATCGGCCTTGCCGTGCAATGGGGGGCGGGCGCGCTCCAGCCCCGGCCGCTGGAGGAGATCATCCATGCGACCGGGCTCTGGGGCATCCGCTTCCTCCTGCTGTCGCTCTGCCTGACGCCGATCCGGCAGGAGAGCCGCTATGCCGATCTGGTGCTGGTCCGGCGCATGATCGGGGTCGGGGCCTTCGCCTGGCTCTTCGTCCACCTCGGCTTCTATGTCGCCGATCAGGCCTTCGATCTGGGGCTCGTGCTGCGCGAGGTGCTGGGGCGCTTCTATCTGACCCTCGGCGCCATCGCGCTGATCGTACTGGCGGCGCTGGCCGCGACCTCGACCGACGGCATGGTGAAGCGGCTCGGCGCGCGGCGCTGGCGGGGGCTGCACCGGCTGGTTTACGGCGCCGGCGTGCTCGCCATCGTGCATTTCTTCATGCAGTCGAAGGCCGACCCGGGCGAGGCGACGGTGGCCGCCGGGCTCTATTGCTGGGCCATGCTGCGCCGGGCGGTGCCCGGGCTCGGGCTGGCGGGAATCGCGTTGGCCGCCGTGACCGCCATGATCGGCGCCGGCGTGGCCGAGGCGGCGTTCCTGTTCTTCCTGCGCAACATCGAGCCGGCCCGGGTGCTGGCCGCCAATCTCGATTTCGCCTTCGGGCCGCGGCCGGCGGTCTGGGCCGGCATCATCGTCCTTGTCGCCGAAGTGCTGTTCAGCCTTCGGCGGCGCGCCGCGCTTCGAGTTCGCGGTGGATCCGGGTCAGCGCCGTCGCGTCCAGCGGATAGCGCCGCATGACCAGGGCACCGGCGACATTCATCGCCATCGGCAGGAAGACATAGAGCACGATCAGCGCGGCCAGGCCCGGGATCGGCGCATCCGGCGGCAGATCGGCAACCGCTGCCGGCGAGAAGCCGAAGAGGTCGAGCAGGGGATAGGTCACCCCGACCGCCAGCGCGAAGCCGATCTTGTTGGTCATGGTCAGCAGGCCGTAGAAGAGGCCGGTGCGGCTGCGCCCGGTGCGCAGTTCGTCCTCGTCCGCCGCATCCGCGATCAGCGCCTTCAGGAGGAAGGTGCCCGAAGCGAAGCCGAGACCATAGAGCAGGGTCAGGGTGACGAGCGCGGTATCGTTGCCCGGCCCGAGGAAGACGAAGAAGAAGCCGATCACGCAGTTCCACACCGCGCCGATCGCGAAGGCGCGATGCTTGCCGAAGCGATACGAGATGGCGAGCCAGATCGGAATGCCGAGGATGCCGGCGACGAAATAGCCGAGCAGCAGGGTGGAGGTCAGATGGGGCGCCCGGACCACCGATTCGACCATGAAGACGAAGAGCGCGCCGGTCACCGCCGGCGGCACGCCCGCCAGCAGATCGGCCAGCAGGATCCGCTTCACGTAGGGATTGCGGGCGATGGTGATCACCGCCTCGCGCAGCGACAGATGGGCTTCGCCACAGCCTTTGCGGCTGGGCGGGTCCGGCACCCGGGTCAGCGCCAGGACGGCGCCCAGGGGGAAGATGACGATGACGAACCAGCCCATGGCGGCGATGCCGTCCGCCCGCTCGGCGTCGCCCGCCAGTTCGATCAGTGCCGGCATGGCCAGGACCGCGACCATGCCGATGATTCCGGCCATCTCGCGCCAGCCCTGGATGCGGCTGCGCTGGTGATAGTCGGGGGAGAGTTCGGCGCCCCAGGACATGTGGCTGATCACGCCGAGGGCATAGCCCGCGTACATCACGATCAGCCAGATGAAGACATGCAGCGGCCCGGCGCCTTCGGGCGGCATGAACAATTGCCAGGTGCCGAGGCACATCAGGGGCACCGCCAGGGCCAGCAGGGGCCGGCGTCGGCCGAAACGGCTGCGCACCCGGTCGCTGATCGCGCCGAGCGCCAGATCGGCGGCGAGATCGAACAGGCGGCACACCATGAAGATCTGGCCGACCAGGGTCAGGCCCAGGCCCATTTCCTTGGCATAGAAGGGCGGCAGATAGACGGCGACCGGCAGGCCGATGGCATAGAGGCCGAGGGCCGGGGCCGAAAAGGCCGCCAGCATGCCGCGCGGCACCGCCTTCGCCGCCCGGGCGCCCTTTTCCGTCATGGGCCCATGGCGTTCGGCGACGCCCTCCGCCTCGGCGGATGCCGTTTCGATCGAAGCCATACCGAACCTCCCCTCGCGGCCTTCTTGGGTTTTTTCGTTGCGACCGCAGGGGCACAGCCTGCAATTCCGCGCCCGGTGGGTCAAGCGTCCGCGCGGTTACGAAATCTTCAGGGAATCGGGCCTAGGGTTGCGGACATGGCGACAGGACATCCGCCCTGTCGCCGGAATTCCTCCCCTCTGACTGGTTTTCTGACCGACCCTCCGCCTCGTCGCGGAGGGTTTTCTTTTGCTGTCCCGTGACAGTAAGGTCGTCGGAACGGTGCGCGACGACGGGAGGGGCGATGTCGGTCCTGGGCTTCGACGGGGTGCTGCAACGCCTGCCCGCAACGTCGGTCATGACGGGAGCGGACAAGGCGGCCGCGGTGGTGGATGCGCCGGCACCCTGGGCGATCCGGGGGCGGGGCTTCGCCTGCCTGCTGCGCATGGACGGCGCCGCGCTCGACGGCGATGTCTTCGCCGCGCCCGAGCTGAAGGGCCGGCGCCGGCCCGGCCGCCTCGCCATCATGATGTATGTCGATTATGCCGAGACGCCCGCCGGGCCCTATCGCGAGCTGCTGTTCATACCCGGCAGCTACGAGTTCGCGGGCCGGCGCTTCTGGGCCATCAGCCGCATCTTCGTCTCCACCATGGACAGTGTCGTCAACGGCCGGCGTAACTGGGGCATTCCCAAGGAACAGGCGGATTTCGCGGTGACGCCCGACGGCAGGCGCGAGCGGGTGACGGTGACCGTGGCGGGCCGCCCCGCGGCGCGCTTCACCTTGAAGCCGGCGCCCCTGACCGTGCCGGTGACCACCGCCCTGGTGCCCGAGGGCATGCGCCGCCTGGGCCAGGTGCTGGGCAATCACCTGTTCGTGCTGGCACCCTCGGCCGCCGGCAAGGCCGGGCTCGGCGGCATATCCGACCTCTGGTCCGATCCCGCGCTGTTCCCCGACCTGTCGCGCGCCCGGCCCCTTCTGACCGCCGAGATCAGCCGTTTCCACATGACCTTCCCGCTGGCTAATATCACGCCCCTGTGAAGGGGGAGGCCTGTGAAGGGGGAGGGATGATGGCCGAGACCACGGACCGACGGGCGATTCTGCTGGCCCGCGCCATCGTCGTGCTGTTCCGGGATTTCGAGCGGGTGGCGCGCCAGGCCGACATCACCGTGCCGCAATACCGCTTCCTCCTGTTCCTGAAGCGCGGGCCCAAGCGCGCGGGCGATCTGGCGATTCAGGCCGCCATCGGCAAGCCCACCGCATCCGCCCTCATCGCCGACATGGAGAAGCGCGGCCTGATCACGCGGGAGGCCGATCCGGCCGACGCCCGCAGCATCAGGCTGCGACTGACCGAAATGGGTCTCGCCCGCCACGCCGCCTTCGAACGGGCCCTGGCCGATCATCTCCTCGCCCTCATGGGGGCGGAGGCCTCGGACGCGATCCTGGAGGCGACCACCACGCTCGCCTATCTGATCGATGCCAAGCGCGACGAAGCATCCCTCGAACAGGTGGGCGAGCTGATCGCTTGACAGCGGGGGCCTTCATCGGAATAGTTCGCCTCACGAACTAACGGCGAAAACGCCGCGGGAGGAAACGCCCCATGCAATTGACCGAGCAGCACGAAGAACTGCGCCGCACCATCCGCCGCTTCGTCGAAGCCGAGGTGAACCCCCATTGCGACGAATGGGAGGCGGCGGAAATCTTCCCGGCCAAGGAGGTCTTCCGGAAGATGGGCGCCCTCGGCCTGCTCGGCATCAACAAGCCGGAAGCCTTCGGCGGTCTCGGCCTCGACTATTCCTATGCCGCCGTCGCGGCGGAGGAATTCGCCCGCATCCATTCGGGCGGTATTTCCATGGCGATCGGCGTGCAGACCGACATGGCGACCCCGGCGCTGGCGCGCTTCGGCTCCGACGATTTGCGCGCCGAATTCCTGGCGCCCTCGATCGCGGGGGAGAAGGTCGCCTGCATCGGCGTCTCCGAACCCCATGCCGGGTCGGACGTCGCCCAGATCCGCACCAGGGCGGTGGCCGACGGTGACGACTACGTCATCAACGGCTCCAAGATGTGGATCACCAACGGCACCCAGGCGGATTGGATGTGCATGCTGGCCAACACCTCCGACGGCCACAAGCATCAGAACAAGTCGCTGATCTGCGTGCCCCTGAAGGACGAGAACGGCCAGCGCGCCAAGGGCGTCACCGTCGCGCGCAAGCTGAAGAAGATGGGCATGCACGCCAGCGACACGGCGGAACTCTTCTTCGACGACGTGCGCGTGCCGAAGCGCAACCTGATCGGCGAGCCGGGCATGGGCTTCGTCTATCAGATGCTGCAATTCCAGGAGGAACGGCTCTATGCCGCCGTTTCCTCCCTCGGCGGTCTCGACCTGACGATCCAGGAGACGATCGACTACACCCGCGAGCGCAAGGCCTTCGGCAAGTCGATCCTGGACAATCAGGTGGTCCATTTCCGCATCATCGAACTGATGACCGAGGTGGAGGCGCTGCGCGCGCTGACCTGGAACGCGGTCCAGACCCATGTCGAGGGCGAGGACTGCACCGTGCTCGCCTCCATGGCCAAGCTGAAGGCGGCCCGCCTCTCGCGCGAGGTCAATGACGCCTGCCTGCAATTCTGGGGCGGCATGGGTTACATGGACGAAACCATGGTCTCGCGGCGGTTCAGGGACGGCCGGCTGACCTCCATCGGCGGCGGCGCCGACGAGGTGATGATCGGCATCATCGCCAAATTCAAGGGCCTGCTGCCGGGCAGGGGTTGATCACAGGCCCGTCATCCCGGCGAAGGCCGGGATCTTTCGCCGGAAAGGGTGCCTTCTCGTCACGAGGCCCCGGCCTTCGCCGGGGCGACGAGCGAAATTACAGATCTTCCGGCACCGTATCGACGCCCCAGTCCTCGTAATGGGGGATATGGTCGTCGCCCAGCACGATCCAGGGTAGTTTCTTCGAGACCCAGGTGTGATACTCGGGCGTCACGCGCTCGGGCTCGTCAAGCGTCGCGCAGGTGAAGTCGATTTCGCCGGGCAGGCCGTGGAAGCGGAAGGTGATCTGGCTGCCGCAACGCGCGCAGAACTGGCGCAGCGACTTGGGCGACCAGGCGTATTCCGAAACCTCGCCCGTCAGATGGAAATGATCCATCGCCACCGTCGCCCAGGTGACATAGCCGGCGGCGGAAGCCTTGCGGCAGAGCGTGCAGTGGCAATGGCTGCACGATGAGGGCGGCGCCGTGATCCGGTAGCGGACGGCGCCGCAGAGGCAAGCGCCGGTCAGCGGATCCTCGGGCGTGATCGGCCGGGTCACAGGTCCAGCTCGCACCAGACCGGGGTGTGGTCCGAGGGGCGTTCCTTCTCGCGCGGGCTCTTGTCGACGCCGGCATCCACCAGGCGGTCGGCGGCCTGGGGCGAGAGCAGCAGGTGGTCGATGCGCAGCCCGTTGTTCCGCTCGAACGCCCGGCCCTGGTAATCCCAATAGGTATAGCGCCGGGGGCCGGGGTCGATCGCCATCAGGGCATCGGTGAAGCCGAGGTTGACGATCCGGCGAAAGGCCGCGCGGCTGTCGGGCTGGCACAGTGCATCGTCGCGAAAGGCGGCGGGGTCGTAGCAGTCGCCATCGGTCGGGCAGACGTTGTAGTCGCCCGCCAGCACCAGCGGTTCCTCGAAGGCCAACAGTTTTTCGGCATGGTCGCGCAGCCGCGCCATCCAGCGCAGCTTGTAGGGAAATTTCTCGGTATCGACCGGATTGCCGTTCGGCAGATAGATCGAGGCGACGCGCAGCCGCCCGCCGATCAGGACCTGAAGGAAGCGGGCCTGCTCGTCCTCCTCCTCGCCGGGCAGGCGGGTTTCCTCCACCTCCACCGTCTCTTTCGAGAGGATGGCGACGCCGTTATAGGTCTTCTGGCCGACGTATTGGACGCTGTAGCCCGCGTCCTCCACCGGTTCGGTCGGCATTTCGATCGTCTTGAGTTCCTGGAGGCAGACGACGTCGGGCCCGGCCTCGTTCAGCCAGTCGACGAGATTCGCCATCCGGGCCTTGACCGAATTGACGTTGAAGCTGGCGACGCGCATCGATGGGTCAGATGGCGAAGGACGAGCCGCAGCCGCAGGACGAGGAAGCGTTCGGATTCTTGACCTGGAAGGAGGCGGCCAGCATGTCCTCGACATAGTCGATGACCGAACCGGCCATCAGGTCGAGGGAGACCTGGTCGACATGGACGACGGCGCCGTCCCGCTCGATCACCAGATCGTCGTCCTGCACGTCCTCGTCGAAGGAGAAATTGTACTGGAAGCCCGAACAGCCGCCGCCGGTCACGGAAACGCGCAGGAAGGCGGCGGGATTGTCCTCCTCCTTCATCAGGTGGGCGATGCGGGCGGCGGCGCTGGCGGTCAGGCCGACGGCACGGTCCCCGGCGCCGGGGCCGGGGGGCAGGCCGTTGGCGCCGTTCTCGACGGTCTGGGTCTCGGACATGGCGGGCACTCCGGCACGAAAATCGTTAATCACGTGTCTCAAAGATAGGATGCGGCGGGCGCATGTCAAATTGCCGTCTTCGCCATGCTGCCTTTCTTGAAGCGCAACCGAGGGGCTAGTAGTTTCCCGCCATGACAGACGCCCGCGCCCCCTATGCGAGCGACCCGCGCCGCAGTCGCGGCCGCCGCACCCCGGAACCCGAGAGCCTGACCCGCACCGCCTTCCAGCGCGACCGGGACCGGATCATCCATTCGGGCGCCTTCCGCCGTCTGCAATACAAGACCCAGGTCTTCATCTTCGACGTCGGCGATCATTACCGCACGCGCCTGACCCACAGTCTCGAAGTGGCGCAGATCGCGCGCAGCATCTGCCGCCTGCTTCGGCTGGACGAGGACCTGGGGGAGGCGCTGGCGCTGGCGCACGACCTGGGCCACACCTGCTTCGGCCACGCGGGGGAGGATGCGCTGGACCAGCGCATGCTGCCCTACGGCGGTTTCGACCATAACGCCCAGACGCTGCGCATCCTGACCAAGCTCGAGAAGCGTTTCGCCGAATTCGACGGGCTGAACCTGACCTTCGAGAGCCTGGAAGGGGTGGTGAAGCACAACGGCCCCCTGCTGGACGCGGCCGGCAAGCCCCTGAAGGAAGAACCGCTGCCCGTCGCCATCGTCGAATACATGGCGGAGCAGGATCTCGAACTCGCCACCCATGCCGGGCCGGAGGCCCAGGTGGCGGCCCTGTCGGACGACATCGCCTACAACAACCACGATATCGACGACGGCCTGCGCGCCGGCCTGTTCCGCCTGGACGATCTGCGCGACCTGCCCCTGGTGGGCGAGGTGCTGCGCGGGGTGGAGGCGAAATACCCCGGCATCGGCCGCGAGCGGACGGCCCATGAGACGGTCCGGGCGCTGATCGGGCGCATGGTGACCGACGTGACCGACGAATCGAAGCGCCGCCTCTCGGCGCTGGCGCCCCGGACGGTGGAGGACATCCGCGCCCACGACCGCCCGGTCATCGGCTTTTCCGACGCCATGGCCGAACAGGATCGGGCATTGAAGGCTTTCCTCTGGAGCCGTATGTATCGCCATGACCGGGTGAACCGCATGACCTCCAAGGCCAGACGGTGCGTCCGCGACCTCTTCGACCTCTTTCTCGCCGAACCGCAATGCCTGCCGGCGGATTGGGCCCGGCGGGCCGAAGGCCCCGGCAGCCCCAAGACCGCCCGACTCGTGGCCGACTTCATCGCCGGCATGACCGATCGTTTCGCGATCGAGGAACATGCCCGCCTCTTCGACATCAGTGTTACGACATGACCAATTTCTTCGACCACCTCGCCACCGATCTCCGCGACAGACTCGCCCGGCTCGCGGCGGACGACGCCATTCCGGCCCTGCCGGACGATCTCGGCAACGTGGTGCTGGAGCCGACGCGCGATCCCGCCCATGGCGACGTCGCCACCAACGCGGCCCTGGTGCTGGCCAAGACCCTGCGCATGAAACCCCAGGACCTGGGCCGCCGGATCGCCGATGCCATGGCCGGGCATCCGGATGTGGTGGAGGCGGCGGTCGCGGGCCCCGGCTTCGTCAACCTGCGCCTGTCGGACGGTTTCTGGCGCGCCCGCCTCGCCGAGATCCTGGCGGCGGGACCGGCCTATGGCGAATCCGCCAAGGGGGCGGGGGTCGCGGTGAACGTCGAATATGTCTCGGCCAATCCGACCGGGCCGCTCCACGTCGGCCATTGCCGGGGCGCGGTGTTCGGCGATGCCCTGGCCGCGCTTCTCGAAAAGGTCGGCCATGCGGTCACCCGCGAATACTACATCAACGATGCCGGCGGCCAGGTCGACACCCTGGCCCGTTCCGCCTTCCTTCGGTACCGCGAGGCACTGGGGGAGGATATCGGCGACATTCCCGAGGGCCTCTACCCCGGCGACTATCTGATCCCGGTGGGGCAGGGGCTGGTCGAGAAATACGGCGACCGCTTCCGCCATCAGGACGAGTCGGTCTGGCTGATGCCGATCCGCGAATTCGCCATCGCCGCCATGATGGCCATGGTGCGCGAGGATCTGGAGGCACTGAACATCCGCCAGGACGTCTTCTTCTCGGAATACACCCTCCACACCTCGGGCCGGATCGACGAGGTGCTTCAGGAACTGGTCGACCGCGACCTGATCTATGAAGGCGTGCTGGAAGCGCCGAAGGGCAAGCAGCCGGACGATTGGGAGCCCCGGCCCCAGACCCTGTTCCGCGCCAGCCAGTTCGGCGACGATACCGACCGCGCCCTGAAGAAATCGAACGGCGCCTGGACCTATTTCGCCGCCGACATCGCCTATCACTTCGACAAGTACAAGCGCGGCTTCAATCACCAGATCGACGTCTGGGGCGCCGACCATGGCGGTTACATCAAGCGCATGCGCGCCGCCGTCACCGCGATCTCGGGCGGCAAGGCCGATCTCGACGTGAAGATCTGCCAGCTCGTGAAGCTGACGCGGGGCGGCGAGCCGGTGAAGATGTCCAAGCGCTCCGGCAGTTTCGTCACGCTCCGCGACGTCGTGGACGAAGTGGGCCGCGACGTGGTCCGCTTCATGATGCTGACGCGGAAGAACGACGCTCCCCTCGATTTCGATTTCGACAAGGTGACCGAACAGTCGAAGGACAATCCGGTCTTCTACGTGCAATACGCCCATGCCCGCGCGCGTTCCGTGCTGCGCAACGCGGCGGCGGAGATCGCGGGGATGGATCTTTCGCGCACCGGTCTTTCGGCCGCGTCGCTCGACCGCATCGAGAGCGCGGACGAACTCGCCCTGGTCAAGCAGATGGCGGCATTCCCGCGTCTGCTCGAACAGGCGGCGGATGCCCATGAACCCCATCGCGTCGCCTTCGCGCTCTATGATCTCGCGGCCGCCTTCCACGGTCTCTGGAACAAGGGCAAGGAAGATCCGTCGCTTCGCTTCATCCTGGCCGACGACCCGGTCCTGACCCATGCCCGTCTGGCGCTGCTCCAGGCGGTCTGCGACGTCATCGCCTCGGGTCTCGGCGTTCTCGGCGTCACCCCGGTCGAGGAGATGCGCTGATGCCCGACCAGCCGCAAGATCAATATACCCCCGACCCCTACGGCCAGGGCCCCTATCGGCCCGAGCGCATGGTGCCGCCCTCGACCGAGCCCGAGGGGGGGCTGCGCCTCGGCCGCCTGATCATGCTCGGCCTGCTCGGCGGCGGGCTGCTCTATCTGGCGCTCTCGCTCTTCGCCGGCGGGGACGAGAGTTACGACGTCGCGGACGCCGAGAGCGTGCCCCTGGTGCGCGCCAATCCGGAGCCGACCAAGGTGCCGCCGGAGGATCCGGGCGGCATGGAAGTGCCGGACCAGGACAAGCTGATCTTCGGCCAGATCGGGGGCGGGGGCGCGGACGGCGAATTGCCGGAGCAATTGCTGCCGCCGCCGCCGGAGCCGATGGCGCGCCCGACCGCGCCCGAGGATGCGCCGCCCGCACCCGAACCGCCGACCTCGATCGACGACATGGCGGACGACATGACCGCGCCCTTCGAGGAAGCGGCGCCTGCGCCGGTCCCTGCGCCGGTCCCTGCGCCTGCACCGGCCCCGGCCCCGGCTCCCACGCCCGCACCGCTGCCGGAACCGAAGCCCGCGCCTGCGCCCAAGCCGGCGCCCGCACCCGCGACGGCGCCCGCACCAGCGCCCGCGCCGGCGCCGGCACCGGCCGTCAGTTCCGGCGCGCTGATCCAGCTCGCCGCGCTCAGCGACGAGGCGGCGGCGCGGGCGGCCTGGGCCCGGATATCCAAGGCCAATTCCGACCTGCTCGGCGGCCTGAAGCCGGTGATCCAGTCGGTCACGGTGAACGGCAAGACGCTCTATCGCCTGCGGGCCGGCTATTTCGCCTCCAAGGACGCGGCGACCAATGTCTGTACCAAGCTGAAACAGCGCAATGTCGACTGCAATGTCGTCCGCTGAGGCGCCGCGCGCCGTCGTCGTCGGCATCGAGGGCGCGCGACTGACGGAACGGGAGAAAGCCCTGTTTCGGCAGGCGCCGCCCCTCGGCTTCATTCTCTTTTCGCGGAATGTCGAGACGCCGGATCAGGTCCGCGCCCTGACGGCGGAATGCCGGGCTTCGGTCGGCCGGGGGGATGCGACCGTCTGGATCGACCAGGAAGGCGGGCGCGTCGCGCGCCTGCGCCCGCCCCATTGGCCGCGCTATTTCCCGGCCCGCGCCATCGGCGATCTCGGCGGCGGCGCGGCGCAGCGCGCGGCCTATCTCCAGGCCCGGCTGATCGCCGAAGATCTGGCCGCGCTGGGGATCGACGTCGACTGCCATCCCTGCATCGACATTTCGGTGCCTGGCGCCCACGACGTGATCGGCGACCGCGCCTTCGGCAGCGATCCGGGCACCGTGGCCGATCTCGGCCGGGCCGCCTGCGAAGGCCTGCTCGACGGCGGCGTCCTGCCGGTGATCAAGCATCTGCCGGGCCACGGAAGGGCGCTGTGCGACAGCCATGTCGCGCTGCCCCTGGTCGACACCGATCTCGAAACCCTGGCCGCCAGCGATTTCGTACCCTTCGAGGCGCTGGCCGACATGCCCATCGCCATGACCGCCCATGTCGTCTATGGCGCCGTCGATCCTGAGCACCCCCTGACCCAGTCGGCCAAGGGGATCGAGGAGATCGTGCGCGGCCGCCTCGGCTTCGACAATGTCCTGGTGTCGGACGATCTGAACATGCAGGCGCTGGACGGGCCGCTGTGGCAGCGGGCGGAGCGGGCACTGGCGGCGGGCTGCGACATCGCCCTTCATTGCAGCGGCGATTTCGCGGAGATGGAGGCCCTGCTGCCCCGCGCGCCGGTGCTTTCCGGCCAAGCGGCGACGCGCTGGCACCTCGCCGCGTCGCGCCGCGCGCCGGCGCTGCCCTTCGATCGCGCAGCGGCCCGGGACGAACTGGACGCCCTGCTGGCGACGGGCGCGGTGGCGTGATGGCGGTTCGCCGTTCACCTCTCACCGCACCCCTATTCCCAAAGGGGCGCGGGAACCCACCACGCTCGGCATCGACTCCCTCGCCCCGCTTGCGGGGAGAGGGGTGGGGTGAGGGGGATCGCCTCTACGAGGAAACGGCGCCATGAACGAATTCCTGCAACAGGTATCGGTCTGGGCGCTGCCTATCATCTTCGCCATCACGCTGCACGAGGCGGCGCACGGCTGGATGGCGGATCGGCTGGGGGATCCGACGGCGCGGATGCTGGGGCGGATCTCGATCAACCCGATCCGTCACATCGACCCCCTGGGCACCATCATCCTGCCGGGGGTGATGCTGCTGGCCACCAACTTCGCCTTCGGCTATGCGAAGCCGGTGCCAGTCAATTTCCGCAATCTGCGCAACCCGCGCCGGGACATGGTGTGGGTGGCGGCCGCGGGGCCGGGGGCGAATGTGCTGATGGCGCTGGTCGCCGCACTTCTCCTTCACGTCGTGCCCTATCTGCCTGAACAGGCGGCCTATTGGCTGGCGGCCAATTGCATCAACGCGATGCTGATCAACGGCGTGCTCGCGGTCTTCAACATGATCCCGATTCCGCCGCTGGACGGCGGACGCGTGGCGGTCGGCCTGCTGCCGCGCGCGCTCGCCTATCGGCTGGCGCGGGTGGAGCGCTACGGCATGCTGATCGTCGTCGGCGCGGTCTTCCTGGTGCCGCTGCTCGCGGCGCAGATGGGCTATGCCTTCAATCCGGTGTTCGAAATGATCGCGCCGGTGGTGAAAGGCTTCGTGCGGCTTTTGCTCTCGATTGTCGGGCCGCCGCTTCAGTAGACTGTGCCGATGACCGAGAACCCGAACCAGCCCCTGCCGTTCGAGGAAGCGGAAAAGCCCCTGATCGGCGAGGACGGCGAAATCCTGACCGTCGACGTCGAGGGCTTCGAAGGGCCGCTCGACCTCCTCCTTGCGCTTGCCAAGGCGCAGAAGGTCGATCTGAAGAAGATCTCGATCCTCAAGCTGGCGGACCAATATCTGGTCTTCATCAACGAGGCGCGGCGCCTGCGCCTCGAACTCGCCGCCGATTACCTGGTGATGGCGGCCTGGCTCGCCTATCTGAAGTCTCGCCTCATGCTGCCGGAACCGCCGGCGGGCGAGGAACCCTCCGGCGAGGAACTGGCGGCGCGCATGGCGCTGCAGCTCGAACGCCTGGAGGCGATACGGGCGGCGGCGGCCAAGCTGATGTCGCGCCACCAGTTGGGCCGCGACGTCTTCGCGCGCGGTGCCCCCGAGGGCGTGACCGTGGTCCGGAAGTCGATCTGGTCCGCCAGTCTCTACGACCTCATCAAATCCTACGCCGACTGGACGGCGCGCAAGGTGGGCGGCCATCTGACCGTCAAGCTGCCGCCGATCTTCACCATGGAGGAGGCGATCCACCGCCTCTCCGCCATGCTGGGCGTGGATCTGGACTGGACCCAACTCGAAATCTTCATGCCCGAGGAATTCGACGATCCCCTCGGCCGGCGCTCGGCGCTGGCCGGAACCTTCGCCGCCAGTCTCGAACTGGTGCGCCAGGGCAAGATCCAGCTTCGCCAGAGCGAAGCCTTCGCCCCCATCTTCATCAGGAAGGCCCGCGACGAATGAGCGAGACCCCCGCGCCGACGGAAGACCGCGAGGACGACGTCCCCAACGAAGACGAGCCGGCCGAGGCTCGTTCGTTCGACGAGGGCGACATCGCCCACGGCTGCCGCATCGTCGAGGCGCTGATCTTCGCCGCCGCCGAACCCCTGGACGGGGCGAGTCTGGCCGAGCGCCTGCCGCCGGGCATGGACGTGCGTCCCCTGATCGAGCGCCTGACGGCGGATTATGCCGCGCGCGGCGTCAATCTGATCGAGGTCGGCGGGCGCTGGACCTTCCGCACGGCGCCGGACCTCGCCTTCCTGCTGCGCCGGGATACGGAGGAGACGCGCCGCCTGTCCCGCGCCGCGATCGAGACCCTGGCGATCATCGCCTATCACCAGCCCGTCACCCGCGCCGAGATCGAGGCGATTCGCGGCGTCGCGGTCAGCCGCGGCACCCTGGACGTGCTGATGGAAACCGCCTGGGTGAAGCCGGCGGGCCGGCGCAAGACGCCGGGCAAGCCCCTGACCTTCAAGACCACCGACGTCTTCCTCGAACATTTCGGCCTCGCCCAGATCGGCGATCTGCCGGGCATCGAGGACCTGAAGGCCGCCGGTCTGGTCGATCCGCGCCAGTCCATGCCGGTGATCGGCCGCGACGAGGATCTCGAACCCCTGGACGAGGAGGAAGAAGGCGGCGAGGACGGCGACGAGACCATCGCGATGGTCGAAGAGACGGCCGAAATCATTGACAGCGGCGATATGTCGCCCGAAGACGACACATCTGCCTGATCCGGTCCTTGCGCCGGCCGGCAATAATGATAATCATTCTCACGTATTTGCGGGTGCCGGGGCACCCAGTCGGGAAATCGTAGCAGCGTGGCCATCTCCGAACATCGTCTGGCGCGAAATGCGCTGCCGCTCAGGGGGCGGTTCCGGCTCGACGGCTGGAGTCTGATGGCGGTCGGGCTGGCGCTGTTCTTCGCGCTGCCGGTGGTGATGGTGGCCGCGGCCGCCCTGACCCCGGCGGGAGAGACCTGGGCCCATCTGAGCGAGACGGTGCTGCCGCGCTATATCGTCAACACGGTGTGGCTGATGGTCGGGGTCGGCATCGGCACGGCGGCGATCGGCACCGGCACCGCCTGGCTCGTCACCATGTGCGAATTTCCCGGACGGCGCCTGTTCGAATGGGCGCTGTTCCTGCCCATGGCGGTGCCCGCCTATGTCCTGGCCTATGCCTATACCGGGCTGTTCGACGTGGCGGGTCCCGTCCAGGGCCTGCTGCGGGATCTGACCGGCTGGTCGGTGCGCGACTATTGGTTCCCGGACGTGCGCTCCCTGCCGGGGGCCATCGCCATGATGGTGCTGGTGCTCTACCCCTATGTCTATCTGATCACACGGGCGGCCTTTCTCGAGCAATCGGTCTGTGTCCTCGAAATGGGCCGCACGCTCGGCTGCTCGCCGTGGGGCGCGTTTCGCCGCCTCGGCCTGCCGCTGGCCCGGCCGGCGGTGGTGACCGGCGTCTCCCTCGCGCTGATGGAGGCTTTGGGGGATTTCGGCACCGTGCAGTATTTCGCCGTCGACACCTTCACCGCCGGCATTTTTCGCACCTGGCTCGGCCTCGGCGATCCGGTTTCGGCCGCCCATCTCGCCGCCATGCTGCTGGGCGCCATCGGCTTCCTCATGGTCGCGGAACGCCTGGCGCGGGGGCGCGCCCGCTTCCATCACACCACCACCCGCTATCGCCCGCTGACCCGGCTGTCGCTGTCGCCGCTGGCGGGGGTGGGGGCCTGGCTCGCCTGCGCGCTTCCCATCGCGCTCGGCTTCCTGGTGCCGGCGACGGCCCTCGGCGTCTGGGCGCTGGGGGAGGAGGGCATGGCCACCGGCGCCTTCCTCACCTACACACGGAACACATTGGCGCTGGCGGTGCCGACGGCGGTGCTGGCGGTCGGTCTCGCCGTGCTGCTCGGCTATGGCCGTCGGCTCGGCCTGTCGGCGCCGGGCCGGGCCGCGGTCCGCATCGCCGCCATGGGCTATGCCGTTCCGGGCGCCGTGATCGCGGTCGGCATCCTGGTGCCGCTCTCCACTTTCGACAATGCGCTGGATGCCTGGATGCGCGAGCATTTCGACATTTCCACCGGCCTCTTGCTGTCGGGCACCGTGGGCGCCGTGATCTTCGCCTATCTGGTCCGTTTCCTCGCCGTCGCCTTCAACACGGTCGAGGCGGGGCTGGAGAAGGTGACCCCCAATATGGACGCCGCCGCCCGCAGCCTGGGGCGCGGGCCGCTGGATACGCTGCGCCGGGTGCATCTGCCGATGATGCGGGCCAGTCTCTTCACCGCCGGCCTGCTGGTCTTCGTCGACGTGATGAAGGAATTGCCCGCCACCCTGATGATGCGGCCCTTCAATTTCGACACATTGGCGGTCAAGGCCCATGAACTCGCCAGCGACGAGCGCCTGGCCGAGGCGGCCATGCCGTCGCTCGCCATCGTCGCCGTCGGCGTGCTGCCGGTCATCCTGCTCAGCCGGGCGATCGCCACGTCGCGCCCCGGCGCGGCCCAGGGGGCGCGGGGCTGATCATGTCCGGTCTCGCCTTTCGCGCCGTCACCCACCATTTCGGCAGGCGCATCGCCGTCGACACGCTCGACCTCGAGGTCGCGGCGGGCGAGGTCGTCTGCCTGCTCGGCCCGTCGGGCTGCGGCAAGACGACGACGCTGCGCCTCGCCGCCGGGCTTGAGACCCTGCAGTCGGGCGCGATCCTGATCGACGACGCCGTGGTCGCCGACGCGGGCGGCGCCCTGCCGCCGGAAAAGCGCCAGATCGGCCTGATCTTCCAGGACTATGCGCTGTTCCCCCATCTCTCGGTCCTCGACAATGTCGCCTTCGGCCTCGGGCGCGGGCATTCGGTGGCGGAGGCCCAGACGGCGCTCGACAAGGTCGGCCTCGGCGATCGCGGGCGCAGCTTCCCCCATATGCTCTCGGGTGGGGAGCAGCAGCGCGTCGCTCTCGCCCGTGCCCTGGCGCCCCGGCCCCGGGTCATGCTGATGGACGAACCCTTCTCAGGGCTGGACGTCCGCCTGCGCGACAAGGTGCGGGACGAGACCCTGGCCCTGTTGGCGTCGACCGGCGCCGCGGTCCTCCTCGTCACCCATGACCCGGAAGAGGCGATGCGCATGGCCGATCGCATCGCCCTGATGCGGGCGGGCCGGGTGGTGCAGCTCGGCACGCCCGAGAGCCTCTACAACCGCCCGGCCGACGCTGGCGCCGCGCGCTTCTTCGCCGAGGCGAACACGATCCGTGCCCGGGTCGGCGCCGACGGCAGGGTGGAAACCCCGCTGGGGGTCCTGTCCGGCGCGGGGCTCGCGGCCGGCACGGCGGTCGAGGTGCTGATTCGGCCCCATGCCCTGCGCCCGGTCGCGGCGGGCGAGGGGGTGGCGGCGCGGGTCGCGCGCTCGCGTCTTCTCGGCGCCGACAGCCTGGTGGAATTCCATGTCGATGGTGCCGGCGCGGTCGTGTCGGCGCGTATCGCGCCACCGGTTCTGCCTGCCCCTGGGGCAGAAATGTGCCTTTCCCTCGACCTCGGGCAGTGTTTTGTGTTTGAAGATCGAGGGGATGGGCCCAAATAAGCAGGAGGCCGAAGCGGGTACCGCATTTCTGCGCGTTGCCTGCACGGGGGGCTTGGGGCAATATCCCGGCTCTCTCGGCCGCTTCGTTTGGGCCACGTATTTTGAGAAGGAGAATCGGCGATGGGTGCGATGAGCATTTGGCACTGGCTGATCGTCATCGCCTTGGTCGTCCTCTTGTTCGGCGGCCGCGGCAAGATTTCGGAACTCATGGGCGATGTCGCCAAGGGCGTGAAGAGCTTCAAGAAGGGGCTCGCGGACGAACCGACGACGGCCCAGAAGGATGAGCCGCCGCGTCAGGTGACCATCGACGCCTCGTCTGAATCGGCGAAGAGCCAGGACGCGCACAAGGTCTGATCGGCGACGGCCGGCGGGGCGCGCGACCGGCGTGCCCCACCGGCGGTCCGATCCTTCTGTAATCGTTTGTCGCAGGGCCGGGCCCTGCCGGAGACAGGCGCATGTTTGATCTCGCGTGGTCCGAGATCCTTCTCGTCGGCGTCATCGCTCTCATCGTCGTTGGCCCCAAGGACCTCCCCGACCTGTTGCGCACGGTCGGTCAATGGGTGCGGCGCGCGCGCTCCATGGCTGCCGGCTTCCAGTCCACCTTCGACCAGATGATGCGGGACGAGGAACTGGCGAAGACCAAGCGCGACCTCGAAAATTCGATGTCCGGCACGCCCTCGCTCAACAAGATCGAGAAGCCCTCCTATGCGCCGGAAACCCCGCCCTTCGACCACAGCACCATCGAAGACACCGATCCCCGCACCGAAAACGACTATGCCGAGGATGCGGAAGCCGGCGACACCGAGGAAAGGCCCGTGACGGCCGAGTCGGTGGCGGCGATCGCGGGGCCCGAGCCGGTCGCGGATCCGGAGCCGGCGGCGGGCGACGAAGCTCCGGCCCCAAAGCCGGCCACGGGAAGCTGACATGGCGACGAGAACCGACAAGGACGAAGCCGAGATCGAGGCGAGCCGCGCGCCCCTGGTCGAGCATCTGACGGAATTGCGCCGCCGCCTGATCTATTCGGTCGCCGGCCTCCTGGCCTGCATGGTGCTGTGCTATGTCTTCGCCGAGGACATCTACGCCTTCCTGACCATGCCGCTCTACGAGGCCATGGGGGACGCCGGCACCAAGCGCATGATCTATACCGATCTGACGGAAGCCTTCTTCACCTATCTGAAGGTGGCGTTCTTCGGCGGTGCCTTCCTGGCCTTCCCCGTCATCGCCTCGCAGATCTACATGTTCGTGGCGCCCGGCCTCTACAAGAACGAGCGGGGCGCCTTCCTGCCCTTCCTGGTCGCGACGCCGGTGCTCTTCATCCTCGGCGCGGCGATGCTCTACTACCTGATCCTGCCGCTGGCCTGGCATTTCTTCCTGGGTTTCCAGGCGCCGGGAGGCGACGGCGCCCTGCCGATCGAGCTCGAGCCCAAGGTGAACGAGTATCTGAGCCTGGTCATGGCCCTGATCCTCGCCTTCGGCATCGCCTTCCAGCTGCCCGTGGTGCTGACCCTGCTCGGCCGGGCCGGTATCGTCACCTCCAAGATGCTGGCGGGCAAAAGGCGCTATGCCATCGTCGGCGTCTTCGCCTTTGCCGCGATCGTGACGCCGCCGGACGTGATCAGTCAGGTCAGCCTGGCGCTGCCCATGATCGTGCTCTACGAAGGCTCGGTCGTCATCATCCGCATGATGGAGAAACGGCGCGAGCGCGAGGCCAAGGCCCGCGAGGAGGAAGAGGACGAGGGCTGACGCCCCGTCCCGCCGGGCCTGACCGGTCCTCCCTTTCCGCTCGCCCGTCCTCCGGGCTGGACGGACTCCGGCCCCTTTTCTATAAGGTTCGGGCACCCCGCCTCAATCGAGCCCGAATCTCATGCATGACCTGAAACTGATCCGCGACGATCCCGCCGCCTTCGATGCCGCCCTGGCGCGTCGCGGCTTCCCGGCATCGGCGGCAGGCGTGCTCGACCTCGACCAGCAACGCCGCGCGATCCAGTCCGACCTCCAGGTCAAGCAGGCGAGGCGCAACGACGCCTCGCGCCAGATCGGCCAGGTGAAGGGCAAGGGCGGCAATGCCGACGATCTGATGGCCGAGGTCGCGGGCCTGAAGGCGGAGATCCAGGCGGGCGAGGAGAAGGACAAGGCGCTGGCCGCCGAGATCGAGGCCGCGCTCGCCGCCATCCCCAATCTGCCCGGCGCCGACGTGCCCGAGGGCGGGGAGGACTGCAACGTCGAGATCCGCCGCTGGGGCACGCCGCGCCTGATGGAGGGCGCCGCCCATTTCGAGATCGGCGAAGCCCTGGGGCTCATGGATTTCGAGGCGGCGAGCCGGATTTCCGGCGCGCGCTTCGTCGTCCTGAAGGGACAGCTCGCGCGGCTCGAACGCGCGCTCGGCCAGTTCATGCTCGACCTGCACACAACCGAGAACGGCTATACCGAGGTGGCGCCGCCGCTCCTGGTGCGCGACGACGCGGTCTATGGCACCGGCCAACTGCCGAAATTCGCCGAGGACCTGTTCCGTACCACCAATGGTTACTGGCTGATCCCGACCGCCGAGGTGCCGCTGACCAATCTGGTGCGCGAACAGATCCTGGACGCCGAGAAACTGCCGCTGCGCTTCACCGCGCTCACCCCCTGCTTCCGCTCCGAGGCGGGCGCCGCGGGGCGCGATACGCGCGGCATGATCCGCCAGCACCAGTTCGCCAAATGCGAAATGGTCTCCGTCACGACGCCCGAACAGTCGGCGGCGGAGCACGAGCGCATGACCGCCTGCGCCGAGGACGTGCTGAAGCGCCTGGACCTGCCCTATCGCGTCATGCTGCTGGCGGCGGGCGACATGGGCTTCGGCGCGGTCAAGACCTACGATCTCGAAGTCTGGTTGCCGGGGCAGAAGACCTATCGCGAGATTTCGTCCTGCTCCAACTGCGGCGATTTCCAGGCCCGGCGCATGCAGGCGCGCAGCCGGACGGCGGGCGCCAAGGGCACGGCGCCGGTTCACACCCTGAACGGTTCCGGCCTCGCGGTCGGGCGCACCCTGGTCGCGGTTCTGGAGAACTACGCGCGGCCCGACGGTTCGGTCGAGGTGCCGGCGGCGCTCAGGCCCTACATGGGCGGTCTCGAAGCGATCGCCGCCGATGGTTGACGGCGCCAAGGACAGGCCGCTCCGCATCCTCGTCTCCAATGACGACGGCATCCACGCGCCCGGCCTCAAGGTCCTGATCCGCATCGCCAAGGCGATCAGCACCGACGTCTGGGTGGTGGCGCCGGAGACGGAGCAATCGGGTGCGTCCCATTCCCTGACCCTGACCTCGCCGCTGCGCATCCGCAAGGCGGGCGCCAAGCGTTACGCCGTCTCGGGAACGCCGACCGATTGCGTGATGATGGCGATCGACCGGCTGATCAAGGGGCGCAAGCCCGATCTCGTGCTCTCGGGCGTCAATCGCGGTGGCAACATCGGCGAGGATGTAACCTATTCCGGCACCATCGCGGCGGCCATGGAGGGAACCATGCTGGGCGTGCCCTCGATCGCCATGAGCCAGGTTCTGGGTTTCGATCGGGACAAGCCCGTGCAATGGGCCTGCGCCGCCGCCCATGGCGCGGCCGTGGTGCGCCGCCTGCTCGAGACAGGCTGGCCGGACGACGTGCTGATCAACGTGAATTTCCCGCCCATCGCCCCGGAAGAGGTGACGGGCGTCCGCGTCAGCCATCAGGGGCGGCGCGGCGTCGGCAACCTCTTCGTCGAGGAGCGCGTGGACGCGCGCGGCAACGATTACTACTGGCTCGGCTACCGCCGCAGCCCGGAACCGCCCGAGGTCGATTCGGACATAGAGGCGGTCTATGCCGGCGCCATTTCGGTCACGGCGCTGCACCTCGACCTCACCCATTACGATACCCAGGCCAACCTGCGGCGGGCCTTTTCCGGTCTCGATCTCGGATCGTGACGGGGCGGGGGGCGAGGATGGGCACCAACACCGAGAAAGCCAGCCTGATCCTGAGCCTGCGCCAGCAGGGCATCACGGACATCCGCGTCCTCGGCGCCATCGAATCGATCCCGCGCGAGCGTTTCGTGCCGCCCGCCCTGGTGCACAAGGCCTATGAGGATACGGCGCTGCCGATTGCCGGCGGCCAGACCATCAGCCAGCCCTATATCGTCGCCTATATGACCCAGGCCCTCGACGTCGGTTCGCGCCACAAGGTGCTGGAGATCGGCACCGGCTCCGGCTATCAGGCCGCCGTGCTGGCGAAACTGTGCCGCCGGGTCTATACGGTCGAACGCCGCCGCGCCCTGATGCGCCAGGCCGAGCGCCTGCTGACCGACATCCACGTCCACAATGTCGTCACCCGATTGGGGGACGGGGCCAAGGGCTGGCCGGAACAGGCGCCCTTCGACCGCATCATGGTCACCGCCGCCGCCCCCGAAGTGCCCCAGGCCCTGATCGAGCAATTGGCCGAAGGCGGCGTCATGGTGCTGCCGGTCGGCAAGGTCCACGGCCATCAGGAAATCTGGCGCGTGCGCCGCCAGGGCGCCGAGGCCCTCTACGAACAATTGATGCCGGTGCGCTTCGTGCCGCTCGTCGAAGGCGTATTGCGCGACGATTGACGCGCGAGGGGCAGCGACAGAGACTGCGCCCATGGCGACATCCGGTACCTCCAGCGTGATTCGATCCGTTTCGATGGCCGTCTCGATGGCCGCCGCGCTGCTGGCCCTCGCAGGCTGTGGCGGGCGTGCGGATCTTGCGCCCGTCGAATATCTGTGGGAGGGCGGCACGGCGCCGACGGCCGGCGGCAGCGTTGCCGCCGCCGAGCCGATGCCGGCGGTCGTGGCCGCCCCCGTCGACCCTGTTTCCCCTGCGCCCGTCTTTGGCGGCGCGATCGAATCCGCGCCGCTCGAGCCGGCCCATGTCGATCCCGCACCGGTCGCGCCCGCGGGCTATCCGGCGGTCGCGGGTGACATCGTCGCGAGTGGCGAGACCGTGGTCGCCCCGGGCGAGACCCTGAGCGCCGTCTCGCGCCGGACCGGCGTGCCGCTGCGCGATCTGATCGTGGAGAATGGCCTGGTCGCGCCCTTCACCCTGCAGCCGGGCCAGCGCCTGCGCCTGCCCGAGACGCGCTATCACACGGTCGCCAAGGGCGACACGGTCTACAATATCTCCAACCGCTATGGCGTCGATCAGGCGAGCCTGATGGCCGAGAACGGCATCGCGCCGCCTTTCACCATCAAACTCGGCCAGCGCCTGCGCATCCCGGGCCGGGTGCAGACCGCGCCCGCACCCATCGCGGCGACCACCGCCATCGCCGCCATCCCCGCGGCGAGCGCGCCGACAGATCTTCTGCCCGGGACGATCGCGACGGCACCGGTGGCGCCGTCTCCCGAACCGCCCTCCATCGTCATCGTCGAGCCGGATCCCGACAGCCTGCCGCCGCCGGCAGACGGTTCCTATTACGTGCCGCCGCCGAGCGAGACGGCGCGGGCCGACGTGCCCCGGCCGGGCACCAAGCCGCAGGCGCCGCCCGAGGCCCCGCGCACGGCGGTCGCGGCGGCGACGACGCCGGCGGCCCCCGCCAGGCCGGCCGTGCCCGGCAACGGCGGCCTGCGGTTCGCCTGGCCCGTGGCGGGCGACGTCATTTCGGGCTTCGGCCCCAAATCAGGCGGCCAGCACAACGACGGCCTCAACATCCAGGCCGCCAAGGGCGCCACCGTGCGCGCGGCCGAGGCCGGCGTCGTCGCCTATGCCGGGGACGAGATCCGGGGCTTCGGCAATCTGGTGCTCATCAAGCACGACGGCACCTATATGACCGCCTACGCCCATAACGACGCGCTGCTGGTGAAGCAGGGCGACCGGGTGGCGCGCGGCCAGCCCATTGCCCGCGTCGGCAATACCGGCCACGTCACCGTGCCCCAGCTCCATTTCGAGGTGCGCAAGGCCGGGACCCCGGTCGACCCGGTGAAATATCTCGACGGCGGGGCGGGGTAGATTCGGCGCAGCCGGTTTCCACACGGGCCGGTTTCCGCACGGGCCGGTTTCGACACGGACAAGTTTCGGATCCGGCCGCGTTCACGTTTCGAGCGGCCGACCCAGACGCCCAGCCAGATCCTGGATGAACTGCCAGGCGACGCGACCGGAGCGGCTGCCGCGCGTGACCGACCATTCGATCGCCTGGGCGCGCAGGTCGTCCCTCGCGACATTCAGGGCGAAATGCGCGGCATAGGCTTCGATCATGGCGAAGAACTTGTCCTGGTCGCAGCCGTGAAAGCCGAGCCAGAGGCCGAAGCGATCGGACAGGGAGACTTTTTCCTCCACCGCCTCGCCCGGGTGGATCGCGGTCGACCGTTCGTTCTCGATCATGTCGCGGGCCAACAGGTGGCGCCGGTTCGAGGTCGCGTAGAACACCACGTTCGGCGGCCGGCCCTCGATGCCGCCGTCCAGCACCGCCTTCAGGGATTTATAGCTGGCATCCTGGCCGTCGAACGAGAGGTCGTCGCAGAACAGGATGAAGCGCCGGTCGACGCCGCGCAGGCGGCGCAGCAGGTCGGGCAGGGTGGCGAGATCCTCCCGCGCGATCTCGACCAGGGCGAGGGTGCCGTCATGGGCCGCCGCGACCTCGGCGTGGGCCGCCTTCACCAGGGAACTCTTGCCCATGCCGCGCGCCCCCCAAAGCAGGGCATTGTTGGCGGGCAGCCCGGCGGCGAAACGCCGCGTGTTCTCGACCAGAAGGTCGCGCACGAGGTCGATGCCCTGAAGGAGATCGAGCGGCACGCGCGAGACCGCGGGCACGCCGTGCAGGCGCATGGGGTCGGTCTGCCAGACATAGGCTTCGAAGGCCTGGATATCGTCGTCGCGGGCCGGCGGCGGGGCCATTCGCTCCAGACTGTCGGCGATGCGGGCAAGAAGGGGGATCAGGGCGGCGTCGGTCATGGCTGGGAAACTAGCACGGCCCGCGGCCGGCGATCCTCGCGAGATTTGCATTCCCCCCCTCAACGGCTATAGTCCGCGCGTTTCGAACCGTGCGGAGATGCTACGCCAATGTTGATTTCGACGGCTTATGCCCAGGCCGCGGGCGGTGCCGAAGGTGGAGCTGCGATGCTGATGCAGTTCCTGCCCCTGGTGCTGATCGTCGTGGTGTTCTATTTCCTGCTGTTCAGGCCGCAGCAAAAGCGCGCCAAGGAACACAAGGCGCTGCTCGAGGCGGTGCGCCGTGGCGATACGGTGGTGACCATGTCGGGCCTGATCGGCAAGGTCGCCAAGGTGCAGGACGGCGAAGTGGTCCTCGAGGTTGCCGAAGGGGTGCGCGTGCGCATCCTGAAGGGCACGATCTCCGAGGTCCGGGCCAAGGGCCAGCCCGTCGGCGACGACGAGAAGTGACGATCCCTCGGCCCGGATCGGATGACCGATTGCCGGGCCGGGCATCTTGAAAATCCGGGGTGCCGCCTCGTCGCGGCACCGGGTCGGAGCGGCGGACAGATCCCGGGTGACGGACCCCGGGCGGCCGGATACCGAGAACTCCAGGTTCCGTTACAGCCATACATTCGACAGATCGAGCGGCCGAAATGATCCAGTATTCCCGTTGGAAAATCCTGCTCTACATGGCGGTGGTCGCCCTCGGGGTGATTTTCGCCGCGCCGAATCTGTTCACCAAGGACACGTTGCAGGGCATGCCGTCCTGGGTGCCGCAGGAGCAGGTGAACCTGGGCCTCGACCTGCGCGGCGGCTCCCACCTCCTGCTCGAGGTCGACGTCGACACGGTCATCCATGACCGCCTCGAATCGCTGGTCGATTCGGTCCGCACCTCGCTGGTCGGCGCCGGCATCCGCTATACCGGCCTCGGCGTCGCCAATTCGGGCGTCTCGGTCACCATCACCGATCCGGACCGGGTGGAGGAAGCTCGCCAGTTGCTGCGCGATCTGGCGACGCCGGTCGGCGGCGGCGTTCTCGGCGGCGGCGTGCCCGATATCGACGTGGCGAGCGACGGCGGCAAGCTGCGCCTGACCCTGTCCGAAGCCGGCATCACCGAACGCACCACCGGCGCCATCAACCAGAGCCTCGAAATCGTGCGCCGGCGTATCGACGGCATGGGCACCTCGGAGGCGGTGGTGGCGCGCCAGGGCGACGATCAGATCGTGGTCCAGGTGCCCGGTCTGCAGGATCCGCAGCGCGTGAAGGAAATCCTCGGCCAGACCGCGAAGATGAGTTTCCGTCTGGTCGATACGGTCGATCCCGCCGAACTGGCCGCCGGCCGCGCGCCCGCCGGGACCGAGATCCTGTTCGGCGAGGTGCTGCCCGGCACCAATACGCCGGAGCCGATCGCGGTGCGCAAGAAGGTGTTGCTGACCGGCGAAATGCTGGTCGATGCCAGCGCCAGCACCAATCCCCAGACCGGCGAATGGGTGGTGAGCTTCCGTTTCGACGGCGAGGGCGCCAAGCGCTTCGCCAGTGTCACCAAGGAAAACGTCGGCCGGCGCTTCGCGATCGTGCTCGACGACAAGGTGATCTCCGCTCCCGTGATCCGCGAGCCGATTCTGGGCGGCCAGGGCCAGATCAGCGGCAATTTCACCGTCCAGGGCGCCAATGATCTCGCGGTCCTGCTGCGCGCCGGCGCGCTGCCCGCCCCCCTGACCGTGATCGAGGAGCGGACGGTCGGTCCCGATCTCGGCGCCGACGCCATCGCGGCGGGCGAATTGTCGGGCCTGATCGGCACGGCGCTGGTCGTGATCTTCATGGTGCTGTTCTACTCGGTCACCGGCGTGATCGCCGTGATCGCGCTGATCGCCAACATCGTCCTTTCGATCGCCATCCTGACCCTGATGGGCGCGACGCTGACGCTGCCGGGCATCGCCGGCCTGGTGCTCACGGTGGGTGTCGCGGTCGATGCCAACGTGCTGATCAACGAACGCATCCGCGAGGAGACCTTGCTCGGGCGGGGCGCCGCGGCGGCCCTCGACATCGGCTTCAACAAGGCCTATGCGACCATCATCGACAGTCACCTGACGTCGCTCTTCGCGGTCGCGACCCTGTTCTTCTTCGGCGAGGGGCCGGTGAAGGGTTTCGCCGTCACCATGGGCATCGGCCTGATCCTGTCCCTGTTCACGGCGGTCGCGCTGGTCCGGGTCGGCATGGTGCAATGGGTGCGCTGGACCCGGGCGAAGGTCCTGAACATCCATTCGCTGTTCAACCTGCGCCGGCTGCTGCCGGAAAACACGAACTTCCGCTTCATGCGCGGGCGCTTCATCGGCATCGCCATGTCCGCCGTGCTGTCGACCCTGTCGATCGTGCTGTTCGTGACGCCGGGGCTGAACTACGGCATCGACTTCGCGGGCGGCATCGTCGTCGAGGTCAGGACAGAAGGCCCGGCCGATCTGGGGCGCTTGCGCAGCGGCCTGAACGAGTTGCAACTGGGCGAGGTTTCGCTGCAGGAATTCGGCGGACCGTCCGACGTGCTGCTGCGCCTGCCGCGCCAGGCCGGCGGCGAAGACGCGCAGAACACCGCCGTCGAAGCGGTGCGCGGCAAGCTGGCCGAAATCTCGCCGGGCGTGAACCTGCGCCGGGTCGAGGTGGTCGGGCCACGCGTCTCGGAGCAATTGATTTCCAGCGGCGTGCTCGCCGTGCTGCTCTCCTTCGGGGCGATGCTGATCTACATCTGGTTCCGCTTCGAATGGCAGTTCGCGGTCGGCGCCGTCGCCACCCTGCTGCTCGACATCACCAAGACCGTGGGCTTCTTCGCCCTGACCGGGATCGAGTTCAACCTGACGGCCATCGCGGCGGTGCTGACGCTCATCGGCTATTCGATGAACGACAAGGTCGTGGTCTACGACCGCATGCGCGAAAATCTGCGCAAATACAAGACCATGCCGCTGCGCGACCTGATCGACATGTCGATCAACTCGACCCTGACCCGGACCATCTTCACCTCGGCCACCACCTTCCTGGCCATGGCGCCCATGGCGATCTACGGTGGTTCGGCGGTGTCGGGCTTTGCCCAGGTGATCCTCTTCGGCGTCGTCGTCGGGACCTCGTCGTCGATCTTCATCGCCGCGCCGCTGCTGCTGTTCCTCGGCGAGGGCAGGCTGCGCCGGGGCTCGCCCGCCGCGGCCGAGGCCAGCGGCGGCCCGAAGACACAGTCGGCCAAGGGCTGAGGCCCGCCGGTCAGGATCCGAGAAAGGAGGCGCCATGGCGCTCCGCGAACTCGACCAGGCGCCGCGCCGGATCGAACGCTATGGCGCCGGCGGCTTCCACATCGAGGGTGAACGCCACGAGGGCGCGCTCCTGCTGACCGCCAGCATCCTGGCGCCGCTCGCCATGGCCGACGCGACCACGGCCGATGCGGCGGCGGTCGCCGGCATTGTCGAGGCCAGGGACGACTTCGAGATGATCCTGATCGGCACCGGCCCGCGCTTCGCCATGCTGGCCAAGCCGGCGCGGGAGGCGCTGCGGGCCGCCGGCGTGCGCTTCGATGTCATGGACACGGGGGCGGCCTGCCGCACCTACAACGTCCTGGCGGCCGAGGGCCGGCGCGTCGCCGCCGCCCTGCTGCCGGTGCCCTGAGGCCGATCGTGGCGGTGCCGTCGGCGGAACCCCTCGGCGATTTCGTCCGCATCCACGATCCCGACCGCTTCCTGGCGGCCATGTTCGCGCCGGCCGGGCGGCGCGGCGATCTGTTCGCGCTCTATGCCTTCAATTTCGAGGTGGCGCGGGTGCGCGAAATCGTGTCCGACGCCATGATCGGCCAGCTCCGCCTGCAATGGTGGCGCGATGCGCTCGACGAGGTCGCCCTGGGGCGCCCGCCGCGCCAGCACGAGGTGGTGCTGCCGCTGGCGCAGGCGATCGCCCGCCACGACCTGCCCATGGCGATGTTCGAGCGCCTGCTCGATGCCCGCGAACTCGATCTCGACGACCAGCCGCCGCCCGATCTCGCCGCGCTTCGCCGCTATCTCGACGGCACTTCCGGCACGCTGATCGAACTCGCGCTCCGCGTCCTCGGCGTCGAGGCCGGGGCGGGGGCGGCGGTCGCCCATGCCGCCGGTGTCGGCTTCGGCCTCGCCGGTATTCTGCGCGCCCTGCCGTTCCATGCGGGGGCCGACCGTCACTATCTGCCCGCCGATCTCATGGCCCGCCACGGGGTCGAGCGTTCGGCGCTGGCGGCGGGGCGGGGCGGGCCCGCGCTGGCGGCGCTCTCGGCCGAGATTGCCGATCATGCGCGCCGCCACCTGGACGAGGCCCGTCGACTGTCACGGGACCTGCCGCGCGGCGCCGTCGCCGCCCTTCTGCCCGCGACCGTGGCGCGGGGCTGGCTGAAGGATCTGGCGAAGAACGGCCACGACCCCTTCGCGCCGGTGGCACCCCGGCCGCTCTCGCGCCTCGCGGCGGTGACATTGGCCGGCCTGCGCGGGCGGCCATGAGGCCCAGGCGGCTTGTCCTCGCCGCGCGGCCATAGTAAGAGCCTGCACCTGACCCGAAACAGGCGGGAGACACGTCCGATGGCCCTCTACAGCATGACCGGATTCGCGAGGGCCGCCGGCACGCTGGGCGAGACCGATTTCGTCTTCGAGATCAAATCGGTGAACGGCCGCGGGCTCGAGATGCGGGCGCGCCTGCCGGGCGGTTTCGAGCGCCTGGAGCGCGAGCTGCGCGACGCCGCCACGCGCCGCCTGAAGCGCGGCAATCTCCAGATCCAGCTCAATTTCGCCACCGCTGCCGATACCGCGCCGCCCCGAATCGACCGCAAGGTGCTGGATCACTATTGCGCCGTCGCCATCGAGGCGGCCGCCGCCAACGGCCTGGAGCCGCCCCGGATCGAGACCCTGATGGCGCTGCCGGGCGTCTTCCAGCGAAGCGAAGGTCTCGCCGCCGATCTGGACGAGACGGCACAGGACGCCGTATTGACCGCTGCCTTCGCCACGGCGCTCGACGAATTGGTCGCCGTCCGCGCGGCTGAAGGCACGCATCTGGCCGTTGCCCTCGGCGCCCATCTCGACGAGATCGCGCGCCTGACCGATGCCGCCGCCGCGCAGGCCGAGACCCAGCCGGCGGCGATCGCGGCAAGGCTCGCCGCCCAGCTCGCGGACCTGCTGCGCGACAAGGCCGGCGCTGTCCCGCCCGAGCGCCTGGCGCAGGAAGTGGCGCTGCTTGCCGTGAAGGCGGACGTGCGCGAGGAGATCGACCGCCTGCGCGCCCATGTCGCCGAGGCGCGGAAACTGCTGTCGAAGGGCGAGGGGGTGGGCCGCCGGCTCGATTTCCTGGCCCAGGAATTCAACCGCGAGGCCAATACGCTCTGCTCCAAGTCGACCGATGTCGAACTGACGCGGCTGGGCCTCGACCTGAAGACCACGGTCGACCGCCTGCGCGAGCAGGTCCAGAACGTCGAGTGACGCCGGGTCGCCGTGTAATCGAGGAACGCTCAATGTCATCTTACGGGATCGAACGGCGCGGCCTGATGCTGGTGCTGTCCTCACCGTCGGGCGCCGGCAAGACGACGATCTCGCGTCGCCTGCTCGAACTGGACGGGGGCATCCACATGTCGGTCTCGGTGACGACCCGGCCGCGCCGCCCCGGCGAGGTGGAAGGCCGCGACTACTGGTTCGTGACGCCGGCCCAATTCGGCGAGATGGTCGACGATCGCCGCCTCCTCGAATGGGCGAAAGTCTTCGGCAATCACTACGGCACGCCGCGGCGCCCGGTCGAGGAGGCGCTGGCGCTCGGCAACGACGTGCTCTTCGACATCGACTGGCAGGGCACCCAGCAATTGGCGGAACACGCCCGCGACGATCTCGTCTCCATCTTCATCCTGCCGCCCTCGACCCGCGAACTGGAGCGGCGCCTGCGCCAGCGCGCCCAGGATCCGGACGACGTGGTCGCCGCGCGCATGGCCAAGGCTTCCGACGAAATCAGCCATTGGGCCGAATATGACTATGTCGTCCTGAACGAGGACATCGACCGCACCCTGGCCCAGGTCCGCTCCATCCTCCAGGCCGAACGCCTGAAGCGCCGCCGCCAGACCGGCCTCGGCGATTTCGTGAAGCGCCTGCGCGACGGCGTCTGACCGCCGCCTTCGCGTCCCCATGCGCGTCGTTCCGTGCGCGTCGTCCCGGCGAAGGCCGGGACCTTTCGCGGGAAGGGCATCATCTCGTCACGAGGCCCCGGCATCCGCCGGGGCGACGTTCTTCTACGAGAGATTTTTCTTCAGGAACGCCACCGTGCGCGACCAGGCGAGTTTCGCCGCTTCGGCATCGTAGCGGGCCGCATTGGTGTCGTTGTTGAAGGCGTGCTGCACGCCTTCGTACTCATGCATCTCATAGGCGACGCCGTCGGCCTCCAGCGCCGCGACGAAGGCCGGGACGGCGGCGCCGATGCGCTGGTCCTCGCCCGCGTAATGGAGGAGGAGGGGGGCTTCGATGGCGGCGACGGCGGCGGCATCGGGCGGCATGCCGTAATAGACGACGGCGGCCGCGAGCGGGCTCTTCGCCGTCGCCAGCCGGCCCGACAGGCCGCCGCCCCAGCAAAAGCCCACGGCGCCGACCTTGCCGTCATCGGCGGCCGCGAATTCGACCGCCTTCACGGCGTTCGCCAGGGTCTCGGTCCCGTCCAGCTTGCCGATCATCTCGCGGGCCTGATCCTCGTCGGTCGGCGTGCCGCCGAGGGGGGAGAGGAAATCGGGCGCCACCGCCCGGAAGCCGTCGACCGCGAGGCGGCGCGCGACATCCTTGATATGCGGGTTCAGGCCCCGGTTCTCGTGAATGACGATGACGCTGGCCACGGCCGCCCCGTCCTTCGGCTTCGCCTCATAGGCGGAAACGGCGCCGGTCGCGCCGTCGAACGTGATGTCGGACGCGTCGATACGCGCGTCGTCCGGCGCCACCTGGGCCGCCCTTGCGTAGTCGTTCTGGAGCGCGGGCAGAAGGGCGAGGGCGGCGGCCGTCCCACCGGCGAGGCGCGCCAGACGGTCCATGAACGTCCGCCGGTCGAGGGGGGCGTGGGTGTATTCGTCGTAGAGGTCGATGATCCGCTGATCCATGGTGTCGTCTCCTCCGTCGCTGGTCGAAGGATGAGGGGAAGAGGCCGTCGCCGCAATCCCCACCCGATTACCGGCGGCCGTCAGCGCAGGCTGCGGGCGTGCCGCAGGCCCGGAAACAGGCGCATCCAGGCCAGCGCCACCGCAATGGTGCCGAGGCCGCCGATCACGGCGGCGGGGATGACGCCGAACCAGCCCGCCGTGATCCCGGATTCGAATTCGCCCAATTGGTTGGAGGCGCCGATGAAGAGCGAATTCACGGCGCTGACGCGGCCGCGCATCTCGTCCGGGGTGGAAAGCTGGACCAGGGTCTGGCGGATGACGACGCTGACGTTGTCGGCGGCGCCGAGCACGATCAATGTGATCAGCGACAGCACGAGGCTCTCGGAAAGGGCGAAGATCACCGTGCAGACGCCGAAGACGATCACGGCGGCGAACATCTTCAGGCCGACGCCGCGTTCGAGGTTCAGGCGCTGCATCTGCCAGGCCATCAGAAGGGCGCCGACGGCGGGTGCCGTCCGCAGCAGGCCGAGGCCCCAGGGGCCGGTCTCCAGGATGTCGCGGGCGAAGATCGGCAGCAGCGCGGTGAAGCCGCCCAGCAGCACCGCCACCATGTCGAGGGAAATGGCGCCATAGAGCACGGGATGGCGCCGGATGAAGCCGAGACCCGAGAAACTGGCGGCCAGGGTGAAGGCTTCGCGCCCGGCGCGCTGTTGCGGCCGGCCGCGCAGCCGCGTCGAGGCGAAGGACGCCCCGGCGAAGAAGGCGGCCGAAAGCGCCAGCGGCACGAAGGCGCCGAGAAGGCCGCCCAGCGCGGGACCGACGATGGTCGCCGCCTGCATGGCGGAAGACGAGATGGCGACGGCGCGCGGCAGATCCGCCGCCGTCACCAGGGCCGGCAGCAGCGCCTGCATCGCCGGGCGCTCGAAGGTTCGCGCGGATCCGAGAACGACGAGGCCGGCGAAGATCCCGGTGACCCCCAGCCAGCCCTGCAGGATGCCGAGGGTCATCAGGGCCAGTGTCGCCGCCTGGACCACCTGGGCGATCAGCACGATGCGCCGTCGCTCGAAGCGATCGGCGACGGTGCCGACGACGAAGGTCAGCACGACCATGGGCAGGAATTGCGCCAGCCCGGCGAAGCCGAGCAGATAGGCACTGCCCGTCAGTTCGTAGATCAGCCAGCCGAAGGCGACCGACGACATCTGGAAGCCCAGCGAGCCGAGCACGCGGGCGATCCAGAAGGACGCGAAAGCGGGTTGCCGATGAAGGGCACGCAGGGGCTGGTCGTCGGACATGATCGGGGGGCGACGGTGGGACGGGGCAGACTATCAGCCGCGACGGCGCCTGACCCCTGCCCATGGCGGGGGCCCGTCATGCGTCTCGGAAGGGCGGCTCCGCGAGGGCCCGGGCAAGAGCCGCGAAGGCGGCGATGTCCAATTCCTCCGCCCGCGCGGTCGGGACCACGCCCGCCGCCTCCAGCAGGCGTTCCGCCGGCACCGCCAGGCCCTTCAGGCTCTGGCGCAGCATCTTGCGGCGCTGGCCGAAGGCGTTGGCGGTCACGGTTTCCAGGGCCGACAGGCGGCATTCGTGCCGGGGCGCCGGCAACGGGATGAGACCGACCACGGTGGATGTCACCTTGGGGGGCGGCACGAAGGCCTTGGGGCTGAGATCGAAGTGGTGGCGCACGCGACAGCGCCATTGCGCCATGATCGAGAGGCGGGAATAGGCGTCCTCGCGCGGGCCGGCGATCAGGCGGTCCGCCACTTCCTTCTGGAACATCAGGGTCAGGGAGCGCCACCAGGGCGGCCAGGGATCGGCCGACAGCCAGCGGATCAGCAGCGCGGTGCCGACGTTGTAGGGCAGATTGGCCACCACCTTGGCCGGCCGCGCGCCGAGCACCGCTGTCTCGTCCACCGCGAGCGCGTCGCCCGGGATCACCGTCAGGCGGCCGGGGGCATAGGCGGCGGCGATTTCGGCCAGCGCCTCGAGGCAGCGTTCGTCGCGCTCGACCGCGACGACGTCGGCCCCGGCGGCAAGCAGGGCGCGGGTCAGCCCGCCGGGGCCGGGTCCGACTTCGTAGACGAGATCGCCGGGCGCGATCTCGGCGGCCCTGGCGATCCGTGCCGTGACGTTGAGGTCGAGGAGGAAATTCTGTCCCAGCGCCTTCTTGGCCGCGAGGCCGTGGCGCGCGATCACGTCGCGCAGCGGCGGCAGGTCGTCGATCCGGCTCATGCGGCGGCGACGGTCCGGCGCCGCGTCGCGGCCATCTGCGCGGCGAGGCCGAGGGCGGAGAGGAGGCTCTGCGGATTGGCGCGGCCCGTGCCGGCGATGTCGATCGCCGTGCCGTGGTCGGGCGAGGTGCGCACGAAGGGCAGATTGAGGGTGACGTTGACGCCTTCGTCGAAATCGAGCGTCTTCAGCGGCAGCAGGGCCTGATCGTGATACATGCAGATGGCGGCGTCGTAGCGGCCGCGCGCGGCGGCATGGAAACTGGCGTCCGGCGGCAGCGGGCCGAAAGCGTCGAGCCCCGCCGCCCGCAGGCGGGCGACGGCGGGCGCGATGACCGCCGCCTCCTCGGTGCCGAGAAGGCCGCCTTCGCCGGCATGGGGATTGAGGCCGAGGACGGCGAGGCGCGGCGCCCCGATCCCGAAATCGGAGGTCAGCGCGCGGGCGGTCGCCGTCGCCACCGCGACGATCTCGTCCTCGGTCAGCAGGCGGGGCACCTCGGCCAGCGGAACATGGACGGTGACCGGCACCACGCGAAGCCGCGGCGAGGCCAGCATCATCACCGAACGGGCACCGCCCCCGGCCAGTTCCGCCAGGAATTCCGTATGGCCGGGATGGGCGAGGCCGGCGTTTTTCAGGGATTGCTTGCGGATCGGGTTGGTCACCACCGCCGCCGTCTCGCCGGCCTGGGTCAGGCGCACGGCGCGGGTGATCGATTCGATCACGGCGGCCGCGTCGCGCTCGTCGATCTGGCCGGGCAGGCCGTGGATCGGTGCTTCGACGGGCAAGACCGGCAGGGCCTCGTCGAACAGTGCGCGGTCGGCCTCCCCGGGCGCGGCGACGGTCGCGAGCGGCACCTGAAGACCCAATTGCTCGGCGACACGGGCCAGCCGCGCGGGCTGGTCGATCAGCAGGAAGACGGGACCGTCCGCGTCCCTTTCGCTCCAGGCCTTCAGCGCGATCTCTGCGCCGATGCCCGCCGGCTCGCCGCAGGTGAGCGCCAGCGGCGGGAGGGCGGTGGCCATGGGCTCAGCGGACCTCGATGGTCGCGGTACGCCGCAGATCGCGCAGGTAGCGCCGCGCCAGCATGGCGAGCTGTTGATCCTCGAGGTTGCGCTGGACGGCATCGCGCATCATGGAATCGGGCGTCTGGTCGATCCGGTCGCACAGGACGACCAGATGCAGGCCGTCCGTCGAGCGGACCGGACCGCCTGCCTTGCCGACCGGCAGGCCCGCGATGGCGCTGCGGTATTCCGCCGGCAGATCCTTGATGTTCAGGGTGCCGACCTCGCCGAACGTGGCGCCCGGCAGGCTGTCCAGCACGTCACGCGGCACGGCGCAACCCTCGATCCGGTCGCGGGCGGCGACCATGCGGTCGCTCAGGTCCTGAAGCGTGGCCGGATCGGTCGACATATTGGCCGGCACGAAGACCTGCTTGATCTCGACCATGGTCACTTCCGGCGGCGGCGGCGGCATCTGGCGCCGCTCGCGCAGGCCGATGATGAACCAGCCGCCCGGCGCCCGGACCGGCGGGGAGACCGAATTCTCCTGCATCTGGCCGAGGGTGTTGTCGAGCTCGCTCGAAAGCTGGCCGGGCAGGATCCAGCCGATGTCGCCGCCATTGGCGGCGGACGGCGCGTCCGAATATTGGCGGGCGAGGGCCGAGAAGCGCGCCCCCTGGCGGATCTGGTCGAACAATTGCTGGGCCAGTTGCTGGGACGATTGTTCCTGCTCGGGATTGTCGACCGCGATCATGATTTCGGAAACCAGGCTTTCCGGCCGGCCGGCATTGGCCTTGATGCGGTCGATGGCCGCCTGCACCTGTTCGGCGCCGACCGAAAGCCGGCCGCGATAGCGCTCCGTCACCACCTTGTTCCAGGTCAGTTCGGCCCGGAGCTGGCGCTTCAGGGTCGCGGCGGAGACGCCGGCGCCGGCCAGGATCTGGTTGAATTGTTCCGGCGTCACCCGGTTCGACTGCAGCACGCGCTGGAAGCTTTCCTCCACGTCGGCGTCGGTGATGGAGACCCCGACCTTGCGCGCTTCCTGGAACTGCAGGCTTTCGTCGACCAGGGAGCGCAACGCGGTCAGGCGCGCGGCGCGCGCCGCCTCGGGGCTGTAGGGAACGCCGGTGGTGACCAGCAGCAGGCGGACGCGCTGATCGACGTCGAGTTCGGTCACCACTTCCTCGTTGACGATGGCGGCGAGGCCGAGGCCGTTCGACAGGGCGGGAAAGGCGGAAGCGGCACTGCCGCTGTCACCGTCCTGGGCGACGGCGACGGAAGCGGTCGGTACGGCGAAGGCCAAAGCCAGGGCGAAAATGGAGACCGCAGTCGGGAAGGTTAAGCGCATTCTCGATCGTTCTTCTGGACAGATGCCGTATTTCGGGACGGATGCCGCCCGCAAGTCTGCAGGGACGCCGGACCGACGTTGGGCGACCGATGTGGGGGCCCGGCCGGGCTCTTCGGGAGCGGGGGGCAGCATAGTCCCAGAGGGACCGGAGGAAAAGCCTTGCGGCTGCTCTTCGGGGGGCGCCACGCGATCACATGCCGAGGTTGCGCAGCCGGAGCACCAGGTTGAACGAGGTGTCGGGCGTGACGTCGCGGTCGCGGGTGGTGTCGCGGCGGTACATGGCGCCGACTTCGATGCATTCGTCGCCGTAGAACAGCCCGATACCGGAGGAAATCATGCCCGTATCGTCGTTCAGGCGGCGGCGGGTATCGCCGTAGAGGGTCCAATAGTCGGTGATCCTGGCCGAGGCGGAGACATAGATCTCGTCGCGGTCGTCCTGATTGGGCACGCCGGTCTGGTCCTTGACCGCGGTATAGCCGATCGCGGCCTGCAGGCGCTTCGTCGTGATGACGGCGCGGACGTCGTTGCGGTTGAACGACAGGTCGTCCTTGTCCAGGCGGAAATTGTGCTGGATGTCCAGCCATTCGGTCGGCGTGAAGGTGATCGCGCCGACGAAATCCGACCGCCCGTTGCCGACACCGGCGCTGCCCGGATAGATGTCCTCCTCGTCGGTGAATTCGTAGCTTTCGCCGAAGAAGACCGAGAAGGTGGTGCCGTCGTTGCCGTAATAGGCGCTGCGCAGGCCGTAGACGAAGCGCGAGCCGGCGTCCCAGCGGTCGTAGCCCGGGAAGCGGTCGACGGCGAAGAGATTGGTGTCGTCGAATTCGAAGCTCTGGCTGTCCTCGTTGGAGATCACGCTCGACATCGGCGTGCTCGGTGCCAGCACCAGCTGCAGGATGGGTTCGATCACCTGGCGGCCGTTCGCCGTCGGCCGGGCCAGGGGATAACGGAATTCAACCGCGGCCTTGGGCAGCAGGCGGGCGGTCTGGCCCGAGACGTCGTTGCCGAAATCGTCGATCACATTGTCGGTGTCGTAGAGATCGCCCCGGACCGACAGGTTGACGGTGATGACCGAGCCGAGATCGGTGATCCACGGCCGCTGCCAGGCCGCCCCCAGGCTGAAGCGGCGCTGATTGACGCCCTCGTCGCGATGGATGGCGATGCCGTTGGCGCTGAGCTCCAGGCTGCCGCCGACGGTCTCCGGCTCGACGATCCAGCTCGCCTGGGCGAGCGGCAGCACCAGCGGCGTCTCGTCCGGGTCGGAAAAGGCGCGCAGGCCCTGGAAGCTGTAGCCGATGAGCGAGAAATAGGAGCGGTCGTAGAACCCCTCGGTATAGAGGTCCGAGGTCAGGAAGTTGGGCGAGGTGAACTGGAAGCGCTTGAGATAGGTGTCGGACGTCGATCGTTCCAGATCGAAGCCGACCCGCCAGTTGTCGTTCACGTCCCAGCCGCCATGGGCGAAGACATGGCCGCGGAATTCGTCGTTGCCCGTGGCGAAGCCGTTGGAGTCGAATTCCTCGCCGTAGCCGAAGCTGACCTGCGCCGTGACCTGGCCGCGGCTGAAGAGTTGGCGGTAGTCGGCGACCGCGTAGACCCCCTCCTGTGTGGTGTAATAGGGCGTCAGGGTCAGGTCGGTCGAATCGTCGATGGCCCAGAAATAGGGCACGCCGACGCGAAAGCCGAGGCGCCCGCTGCCGCCGATGCTGGGCGACAGGAAGCCGCTGAGGCGCTTCACGCTCGGATCGGGATGCGAGAAATAGGGCGTATAGGCGACGGGCACGCCCAGCACCTCGAAGGTGGCGTCCTCGTATTCGACGGTCTTCTTCACCTGATCGTGGGTGACCTTCACCGCCTTCACCTGCCAGAGCAGCGGTCGCTCGGGATCCTTCTCGCAGGGCAGGCAGGGGCTGTAGACCGCGCGCTCCAGGATCGTCGTATTCCCGTCGCTGCGGATGGCGCGGACCGCCGCGGCCCGCGAATCATCGGCGAACAGCAGGCGGATGGTCTGCACGAAGCCTTCGCGGAGCTGATCGTCCAATTCGACGTAATCGGCGAAGAGAACCTCGCCCGACGGCTCCAGCAGCGAGACATTGCCGGTGGCGGCGACGATCCGGCTCTCCTCGAAATAGGAGATCTTGTCCGCCATCAGGATGCGCTCGCCCTGGGAAATCTCCACCTTGCCGCTGGCGGTCACGGTCTTGGTGTTCGGGTTGTAGATCACTTCCTCGGCGATGATCTGCACCGGCGCGTCGGAGGTGGCGATGCCGCCCGGCAGGGTCTGGGCGACGGCCAGCGTCGGCCCGCCGATCGCGATCGCCATCAGGACGACGGCCATCGCCGTCCGGTTGCGGAGCGCGCGCAGGCCCGCACGGCGCGGACGCAGTCCGTCCCTGGGCATGGTGATCGGCCGCTCGGGGGCTTCGGGGCGTCGTCGGGCGGGCATCAACCGTCTTCCAGGTGAAACAGCAGGGCGATGCCGACCAGGGTCGCGGCGACGGCGGGGCCCCAGGCGGCGAGAAGGATGGGAACACTCTCCGCGATGCCGAGCGCCCTCGCAATGTCGGATACGACGAAAAGCGCAAAGCCCGCAACGCCGCCGAGGCTGATCAGGGCGGCGACGCCGCCGCGCCGCGAATGACGCAGCGAAACCGTGGCCGCCACCAGCACCATGGCGCAGAGCACCAGGGGCATGGAGGCGAGGCTGTGCCACTGGATCAGATAGCGGGTGGAGGAGAAGCCGGCAGCCTCGAGCCGCTGCGCGAATTGCGGAATCGCCCAGAAGGAGACCGAATCGGGATTGGCCAGGCTCTGCTGAATGTCCTCGGGGTGCAGGTTGGTGGCCAGTCGGTAGACCGGAACCGCCTGCGGCTGATGGTCGGGCTCGATCACCCAGGCGTCCGACAGGGTCCAGACGTCGCCGTCGAATTTCGCGCTGAAGGCCTCGATCCGGCGCTGGAAGCCTTCGTCGGGATCGAACATGAAGACGACGACGGCGCTGAGCCGCAGGCCGCCGTCGGACGCCGACAGGGCGTGGATGACGGCACTGCCGTCCTTGTCCGCCTGGCGCAGCCACAGCCCCGATTCGGTCACCGTCGACAGGCTGGACGAGGTGCCCTTGATGTAGAACGCCTCGAGCTGGCGGTAGTGGTAGTTCAGGGCCGAGGACCAGGGATTGACGATGCCGACGGTGAAGATGCCGAGCAGCAGCGCGACCATCATCGGCGGCGCCAGGAACTGCCAGACCGAGAGCCCGGCGGCGCGCGCGATGATCAATTCGTTCGACCGCGTCATGCGCGCGAAGGTCCACATGCCCCCGAACAGGCAGGCGAAGGGCAGCGCCATGGCGGCGAGGCCCGGCAGCTTCATGGCCGACATCTGAACCAGGGTCAGGAAATCGGCCTCGACATTGGTGACGCGGGAGGCCCGGCGCGTCAGCTCCAGAAGGTCGATCATGTAGATCAGCGCCAGCACCGGCAGATAGACGAGCACCAGGCCCGACAGGAAGCGGCGCATCATGTAGAGCGCGAAGACGGGGGCGATGCGCAGCATGTCAGGCGGCCCCCTGCGGACCGTCGGCGGCCAGTTCGGGCGGCGGCTCGTTGGTCTTCCGCACCGGCGGCCGAAGCACGAAGAGCGCGCCGACGGCACCCGCGATCGGCACCAGATAGAGCAGGGGGAACAGGCTCGGCTCGGAATTCACCAGACCGGCGACGCCGAGTTCGCTGAGCCGCAGGCCGAGGCCGACGACGCCGGCGATCGCCGCGCGCATGTATTTGCCGCGTCTCGAATATTCGCCCGACAACAGGCCGCAGGCGGCGATCAGGGCCAGCGGCAGGGCATAGAGCGGCGAGGACAGGCGCTTGTGCGCCTCGGTCCAGAGCACCGACGCGGCCTCCGCGTCCTGTTCCGTCCGGTAGGGCGGCAGGAGTTCCGTGAGGAAGCGTTCGCCCGGTTTCAGCCAGCGCGAGTCGCTCGGCCCGCCGAAGCCGCCGAGGTCGAGGACATAGCGCTCGAAGCTGAGGTAGGAACCCTTGCCGGTGAAGAGTTCGCTCTCCTGCCGGTTGCCGTTGACCAGCAGGACCTTGGTGCCTTCGCCTTCCGCCAGCAGGGCGCCGCGTTCGGCCATCATGGTGACGGCGCGGTCGGGCCGGCGCGCGTCATAGACCAGGATGCCGTGCAGTTCGCCCGAGCGGGCGCGCTCGCGGACGTAGACGGTGACGCCGGAAACGGGCTCGGTGAACTGGCCGTCCTGCAGGAAGACGGCGGCGAGATCGCCCCTGATCTCCGCGATTTCCGACTTGAAGGAGCGAAGGCCGAGGGGAGTTACATAGACGTTCAGTGCCAGGCTGATCAGCATGACCACGACGGCGAGTTCGAGCGCCGGCCGGATCTTGCGCCAGACCGAATAGCCGGACGCCGACATGACGATCAGCTCGCTGTCCTGCCACAGGCGGTAGAAGGCGAACATGACGGCGCAGAACAGGGAGACCGGCAGGATCATCGACAGCGCGCCCGGAATGAGCAGGGCGGTCAGTTCGATCAGGGTCTGCAGCGACAGTCCCTTGTTCACGATCAGGTCGACCGTGCGCAGGGATTGGCCGACCAGCATCACGCCCGTCAGCATGAGGGTGAAGAAGACCATGGGCCAGGCGATCTGCCGCCTGATGTAGGACGTCATGCGGTTCATGGCGCGGACTATAGCGGTCGCCCGGTGCGGGTGATAGAGCGGCAGGCGTTCGTGGTACCTCTCTCGCGACCGAAGTTCCCGCCGACGAAGAGATAATAGGTACCCTTGCGGTCGGGATAGGGCCGCATGTCGACGCGGGTGGGGCCGGTCACGGCATCGAATCGCGCCACCAGGTCCGGCGGCAGGCTGTCGCCCCGCGACACGATCACGGCATCGCAGCCGAGCGCGTCGTCGAGATCGAGGACCATGGCGAAGTGATCGTCCGGCACCGTGTCGTCCGCCTGCCAGCGCCGGATCAGGGCATCGCCGTCGCGCAGGTGATAGATCAGTTCGGCGGTCGCGCCGCGCTCGGTGGTGATCACCGCGCGGGGCCGTTCGCCGTCTGCATCGAGGCGCAGCGCGTCGACCGCCGTCGCCAATCTGTCCCAGCCGCGGATCCAGCGGAACGGGTCGGTCCTGGTCGAGAGCTCGACGAAGGGCACCTGGCCGACGGCCAGGCCGACGCCGAGAATCAGGAACAGCACGCCGTGAAAGATCAGCGTCCCCTTGATCAGGCGCCGGTAGTCGAGGCGCGCGAGCGCGGCGAAGATCAGCACGGCGAGGGCCGGAAAGGCGACGGCGGCCCAATTGCCGTGGGCCCGCGACAGAAAGGCCTGGACGACCAGCAGCGCCAGGATCGGCAGCGAGAACCACGCCAGCAGGCGGATGCCGGGATCGCGGAAGATACCGCGCGGCCAGACCAGCAGGACGACGAGGGCGACGGCGAGCACGGGGCCCAGGATCGCCACCTGATCGCCCAGAAAATCGACCACGCCCCCGATATTGCCGATATGGGCGCCGACGCTGGCGTTGGCGGCGGTGTGGCGGAAGGTCTCGAATCCCGTCAGCGCGTTCCAGATCAGATTGGGCGACAGGATCAGGAGGCCGACCACGCCGGCCAGCGCCAGCCCGCCCCATTGCCGCCGCTTCCCGACGAGGCCGAGGGCGGTGACGATCAGGGCGGGCACGGCGAAATAGATCATGGCGTATTTCGCCATCATGCCGATGCCGAGGAAGAGGCCGGTCGCCAGCCAGAAGCGCCTTTCGCCCGTCGCCGAGGCGCGCTCGAAGGTCCAGAGCGCGCCGCACCAGCACATCAGGAGCAGGGGGTCGGTCGAGATGATGAAGCCCGAGAAGGCGACCCCGGGCAATGTGGCGAAGCCGATCGCGGCAAGGACGCCGACCCGGGTGCCGAAGAGATTGCGCGCCAGCAGATAGACGAAGATCGGCGCGATGCCATAGGCGAGGACGGAGGGGGCCTTCACGCAGGCCGGCCCGTCGCCGCAGACCGCGGTGGTGGCGGCGATGGCCCAGCCGATCAGGGGCGGCTTGGAGAAATAGCCGAAGGCGAGGTCCTGACCCCAGAACCAATATTGCGCCTCGTCCAGATAGAGCGGCATCTGCCCGATGGCGAGGGCGACGAGGCGCAGCACGGCGATGCCGAGGGCGACCGTCACGACGAGGCGCAGGGCATCGCGGTCCGCCGTTGTGCCGGCGGCGGGGGCGGAATGGCCTGACGGGGGGGGCGATTTGTCCATGCGCAGTCAATAACCGCGCGGGCGCCGGCTGTCGAGCGGGCTTCCCAACGGCGTTTCCGGGCTTCTAAGATGCGGATCCGCCGGCCTCTCTCGTGCCGGCCGGCCCGCCGTGCCGGAGACCTGCTGGAGATTGTTCTCGATGAAGATTGCCTTTGCCGCCCCGAAGATGCCCGCCAGCGGCACTGTCGCGGTGTTCGTCCTCGACGGCGCCGAACTCGGCCCGACCGCCCAGACCCTCGACAAGCTGACCGCCGGCGCGCTCTCCCGCGCCATGATCGCCGGCCGCTTCAAGGGCAAGCGCGGCGAAACCCTGGAAGTGCTGGCGCCCGGCGGGCTCGACTTCGACCGCGTGATGCTGCTCGGCATCGGCAAGGCCAGCGCGCTCGACGATCTCGCCGCGCAGGCGATCGGCAGCAGCCTGATGGCGCGCGCGGCCTCGGCCGGTGAAGCCGCGACGGTGATGGTCGATACGGTCGATGGCGCCGCCATGGAGCGCGCCGTGATCGCGGCGCATGTCGCCTATGGCGCCCTGCTGCGCGCCTATCGCTTCGACAAATATCACACCAAGAAGACCGAGGACGAGAAGCCGACCCTGAAGAAGCTGACCGTCGCGCTCGAGGGCGAGGCGGCGGCGCGGAAGCTCTTCGCGCCGCTCGAGAAGATCGCCGACGGCGTCTTCATGACCCGCGATCTCGTCTCGGAACCCGCCAACATCATCTATCCCGAAACCTTGGCAAAAGAGGCCAAGGGATTGGAAAAGCTGGGAATCGAAGTTGAGGTGCTGGGCGAGGCGCAGATGCGCAAGCTCGGCATGGGGGCGCTCCTCGGGGTCGGCCAGGGCAGTGCCCGCGAAAGCCAGCTCGTCGTCATGCAGTGGAAAGGCGGCAAGGCCAAGGACGCCCCGGTCGCCTTCGTCGGCAAGGGGGTAACCTTCGACACCGGCGGCATCTCCCTGAAGCCCGCGGGCGGCATGGAAGAGATGAAGTGGGACATGGGCGGCGCCGGCACGGTGGTCGGCCTGATGAAGGCGCTGGCCGGGCGCAAGGCCAAGGTGAACGCCATCGGCATCGTCGGCCTGGTCGAGAACATGCCCTCCGGCACGGCGCAGCGCCCGGGCGATGTCGTGACCTCCATGTCCGGCCAGACCATCGAGGTGATCAATACCGACGCCGAAGGCCGTCTCGTGCTGGCCGATGCGCTCTGGTACTGCCAGGACCGCTTCAAGCCGCAGGTCATGATCGACCTCGCCACCCTGACCGGCGCCATCATCGTCGCCCTGGGGCATGAATTCGCCGGCCTGTTCTCCAACAACGACGAATTGTCGGAAAAGCTGGCCGCCGCCGGCAAGGCGACGGGCGAGGGGGTGTGGCGCCTGCCCATGGGCGAGGCCTATGACAAGATGATCAATTGCGATGTCGCCGACATGCAGAATGTCGGCTCGGACCGCGCCGGCGGCTCGATCACGGCGGCGCAATTCCTCCAGCGCTTCGTCAACGAGGTGCCCTGGGCGCACCTCGATATCGCCGGCACGGCCTGGAGCAAGAAGGAACGCCCGACCGTGCCGCGCGGCGGCACCGGCTGGGGCGTGCGCCTGCTCGATCGCCTCGTCGCGGACAATTACGAAGGCAAGTAAGCCGCCCCATGGCGGAGATCTCCTTCTATCACTTGGAGGCGCGGCCCCTCGAATGGGCCCTGCCGCGCCTCCTGAACCGCGTCGTCGAGGCGGGGATGCGCGCGGTCGTCGTCACGGGCGTCGCCGAGCGTCTACCCTTCCTCGATCAGGCGCTCTGGACCTTCGACGATCAATCCTTCCTGCCTCATGGCCGTGCCCCCGACGATTTCGCCGCTGACGAGCCGATCTGGCTGACCACCGATCCGGCGGAACGCCCGAACGACGCCACCGTCCTGGTGCTGGTCGACGGCGCCGGCCCGGCGGATTTCACCCTCGACGGCTACGCCCGCTGCCTCGACATGTTCGACGGCAAGGACGACGACGCCCGCGCCGCCGCCCGCAGCCGCTGGACCGCCTTCAAACAGGCCGGCCACACAGTCACCTATTGGCAGCAGTCCGCCGACGGCCGTTGGGAGAAGAAGGCGTAGCGCGCGTCCCGTCCTGTCAAAATGAGAACAAAAGAAGAATTTCCGCTTGCGTCGCCCGACGACTCGTGAAAGAACAAAAAAAGAACGATTTTGGTGCGGGAGAACGGCGATGACGGATGCGGTTTTCGATCGGGCGATGGCGGTTATGGCCTGGGCGTGTCGGCCGGGGCTGCTTCTGTTTCCCCTGCTGCTGATCGCGGAAATCGCCGGTCTGGTGCCGATGGAAATGGTCCTGCCCTTCGCCTCCATGGCCCTGATCCACATCGCCGGCCGCCGCCAATGGCTGACCCGCCGCGCCGAACGGGCAGGCGAGGGGGACTGGGTGGAGATTGCTCCGGTCGCCGTTCCGGCGCGGATCGACGCGCGGCGCTGAAGCGGTTCAGTCCGCCGCTTCCATCGCCTCCAATTCCTCGTTGAGGGTCAGCCACTCCAATTCGGCGGCCTCCTGGGCCTTCAGGATCTCGGCGCGCTTCTTGCCCGCCTCGACCATGGCGCCGGCATCGCCGTAGACCTTCGGGTCCGCCATGGCCGCCTCGAGTTTGGCGAGGTCCTTGGCCAGCCGCTCCATCAGGGTCTCGGCTGCCTTGATCTTCCGGGTCAGGGGGGCGCGGGCCTCGCGGGCACGGGCAGCTTCGCGGCGCTGTTCCTTGCGGTCGGCGGCCGAGGCGGCGTCGGCGGTCTTGACCGGGCCGTCCTCGAAACTGCCGGCCAGAACCTGACGGCGGTAATCCTCCATGTCGCCGTCGAAGGCCTTCACCGTGCCGCCGGCGACCAGCCACAGGCGGTCGGCGCAGGCTTCGATCAGGTGGCGGTCGTGGCTGATCAGGATGACGGCGCCCGGATAATCGTTCACCGCCGCCACCAGGGCTTCGCGGGCCTGGATGTCCAGATGGTTGGTCGGCTCGTCGAGGATGATCATGTTGGGCGCGTCGACGGCCATCATGGCGAAGAGGAGGCGCGCCTTCTCCCCGCCCGACAATTGGCCGACCGGCGTATCCGCCAGGGTCGCCCCGAAGCCGAAGGCGCCGAGCCGGCCGCGCACTTCGGTCGGGCTCGCCTTGGGCAGCACCGCCTGCATGTGCTGCACCGGGGTCTCGGTCAGGGTGAATTCGTCCTGCTGGTGCTGGGCGAAGAAGCCGGGGCGCAGCTTGGGCGCGCGAAAGAATTCGCCGCCGGCGGGCGTAAGCCGTCCCGCGATCAGCTTGGCGAAGGTCGACTTGCCGTTGCCGTTGGAGCCGAGGAGGGCGATGCGGTCGTCGGGATCGATGCGCAGCGACAGGTTACGCAGCACCGGCGGCCGGTTCTCATAGGCGACGGCGACGCCGTCCAGGGTGACGATGGGCGGCGACAATTCGTCCTTGCAGGGGAAACGGAACTCGACCCGGCTCTCCCCCGGTAGTTCGGGCAGGGGTTCCATCCTCTCGATCATCTTGATGCGGGCCTGTGCCTGCTTGGCCTTCGACGCCTTGAAGCGGAAGCGGTCGACGAAACTCTGCAGGTGCTTCTTGGCGGCGTCCTGCTTCTGGCGCTGGGCTTCCAGATTGGCGAGCTTTTCGGCCCTGGTGCGCATGAAGCGATCGAAGCCGCCGGCATAGAGGGTCAGCTTGCCCTGATCGAGATGCAGGATATGGCCGACCGCCTTGTTGAGGAGGTCGCGGTCGTGGCTGACCACGATCAGGGTGCGGGGATAGCGCGCCAGGAAGTCCTCGAGCCACAGCGTGCCTTCGAGGTCGAGATAGTTCGTCGGCTCGTCGAGGAGCAGCAGGTCGGGTTCGGCGAAGAGCACGGCCGCGAGCGCCACGCGCATGCGCCAGCCGCCGGAAAAACTGCCCATGGGCCGGTCCTGCGCCGCCTCGTCGAAGCCGAGACCGGCGAGGATGCGGCGTGCCCGCGCCGGGCCGGCATGGGCGCCGATGGCGTTCAGGCGCTCGTGGATTTCGGCCAGTCTGGCACCGTCCGTCTCGGTCTCGGCGGCCTGCATCAGATGGGCGCGTTCCTTGTCGCCGTCCAGCACGACCTGGACCGGCGTCTCGTCGCCGCCCGGTGCCTCCTGGGCGACGGTGCCGATGCGCGCCCCCCGGTCCACGGCGATCTCGCCGTCGTCGGCGTGGATCTGGCCCAGGATCAGGCGCAGCAGGGTGGATTTGCCGGCGCCGTTGTGGCCGACCAGGCCGATGCGATGGCCGTCCGGCACCTGGGCGCCGGCCCGGTCCAGGATGGTGCGACCCGCGATGCGATAGGTGAGACCGTCGATCCGTAACATGGCGGCGCTAATAGCATGGCGCATGCGGGGGCTCAAAGCGCCGCAGTTGCGAAGTCGGTGCCGCTCGGCTAAAAGGCCGCCAACTCGTTGTCACCCCTGTTCATGGAATGGAGCCGATCATGGCCGTCGAACGTACCCTGTCGATCATCAAGCCGGACGCCACCCGCCGCAACCTGACCGGCAAGGTCAACGCCAAGTTCGAGGATGCGGGCCTGCGCATCGTCGCGCAGAAGCGCATCCAGCTGACCAAGGCCCAGGCCGAGGGCTTCTACGCCGTCCATGCCGAGCGCCCGTTCTTCGGCTCGCTGGTCGACTTCATGATCTCCGGCCCGGTCGTGGTACAGGTCCTGGAAGGCGAGGGTGCCGTCCTGAAGAACCGCGAAGTCATGGGCGCCACCAACCCGGCCAACGCCGACGCCGGCACCATCCGCAAGGAATTCGCCGAGTCGATCGAAGCCAATTCGGTCCATGGTTCGGACAGCGCGGAAAACGCCGCCATCGAGATCGCCTATTTCTTCGCCCAAACCGAAATCGTCGGCTGACCGAAGCGATCCCAACGAAAGGGCCCGGCGGCGACGCCGGGCCTTTTTTGTTGAATGCGTCATTCCGGCGAAGGCCGGAATCTTTCGATGGAAGGGCGCGTTTGCCTGGGGGAGATCCCGGCCTTCGCCGGGATGACGACGTTGTGAGGGCGCACCCTACCGATCAATGACGAAGATGTCCTGTCGCGGCGCGGCGGGTGCCGCGCCCGCTTCCTGGCGGAGGTAATAGGCCATCCAGGATTTGACCGCGTCGACATAGGGCTGGGTCGCGGGGATGACCTTGGCCTTGCCCGGCGGGCCGACGCGGGAGCCGCCGTTGTAATGGCTGAGGGCGATGTCGACCGAGCCGTAGCGGTCGATCAGATGGCCGAGGAAGCGGACCCCGGTGCGGATGTTCACGCGGGGATCCCACAGGGTGTCGGGATCGAGGCCGAATTCGCCCCGTGCCGTCGCCGGCATGATCTGCATCACGCCGCGCGCCCCGGCGGGCGAAAGGGCGTTGGAGCGAAAGCCGGATTCGACCTTGGCGACGGCCTTGGCCAGCGCGAAGGAGACGGTGGTGGTGCGCGTCTCCTCTTCCAGGATCTTCATGATCTCGGCCACCTGGGCGGAGGTCGGCGGCGGTACCGCCATGGGGGTCACCGGGCTCTGGGTCTTCGGCGGCGGCGGCTTGGTCGCTTCCTCGATCACATAGGCGAGCACGGCGGGATCGAGCTGCGCCCTCTCGACCGCGTTCATCGCCTGATAATAGCGATAGGCGATGGAAATCCCGTCCGGCAGGCCGAGGAGATGGGCCCGCAGATACCATTCGAAACTGAGGGGCGCATTCTGTTCCAGCACCGTGCCGGTGCCGAGCATCCAGGCGATCGCTTCCGCCGCGCGGGCATCGCCCGCCTGGGCCGCTTCCAGCATGACCTGGGCGTCCTCGAGATCGGCGCGGCCGAGGCGAAGATCGGTGAAGGCCTGGACCACGCGGGCGCGGGCGGGTTCCGCACCGGCGGGCGCATGCAGGCCGGCGGCAAGGAGCGCGGCGATCAGGATCCGTCGCGCCATCGCCGCCGTCTCAGGTCAGGGTGACCCGGGTCCAGGCGTCCCCGGCATAGACCGTGCGCCCGTCCGCCAATGCCGCTTCGCCCGACGCCACCAGGGCGACGGCGGCGGGATAGAGCCGGTGTTCGGCCGCAAGGGTCCGGGCGGCGAGATCGTCCGGGCTCTCGCCCGGCACCACGGGCACCACGGCCTGGCCGATGATCGGCCCCGCATCCATGTCGGCGGTGACGAAATGGACCGAGCAGCCGGAAAAGCGAACCCCGCCCGCCAGCGCCTGTTCGTGGACATGGACGCCCTTGAAGGCGGGCAGCAGGCTGGGATGGATGTTGATCATGCGGCCCAGCCATTTCTCGGTGAAGCCGGGGGTGAGCAGGCGCATGAAGCCGGCCAGTACGACCAATTCGATGCCGGCCTCTTCGAGCGCCGCATCGAGGGCGGCATCGAAGGCGGCGCGCCCGTCATAGGCCTTGTGGTCGATCACCCTGGTCGGAATGCCTGCCGCCTCGGCCCGGGCCAGACCACCGGCGCCCGGCCGGTTCGACAGCACCAGGACGATTTCCGCCGGATAGGCGGGATCGGCGGCGGCGTCCAGCAGGGCGGCCATGTTGGAGCCGCGCCCGGAGATCAGGACAGCGGTACGCCGCCTTCGACCCGTCACGAGACCACCCACATTCGGTCCTGGCCCCACGACCCGGCCGGGCCGATGACCGTCGTCCGGGCGTCGCCCTTTTGTTCGACGATGCGACCGATCACGCCGACGCTCTCGCCCGCCTCGGCCAGCACGGTCATGGCGTCCGGCGCCTTTTCGCGCGAGACGACGGCGATCATGCCGAGACCGCAGTTGAAGGTATGGGCCATTTCCCGCGCCGTCAGGCGGCCGGTCTTCTGCAGCCAGTCGAAGATCGGCGGCCAGTTCCAGCAGCCGGCATCGACTTCGGCCGCCATGCCGTCCGGCAGGACGCGGGGCAGATTGCCGATGATGCCGGAGCCGGTGATATGGGCGAAGGCCTTGACCAGGCCCTGGCGATGGGCGGCGAGGGGGCCCTTCACATAGATCCTGGTCGGGGTCAGCAGGGTGCGGGCCAGGGAAACGCCTTCCTCCACCGGGCTCGGCCCGTCATAGGCTTGATTCTCGCCCTCGACGATGCGGCGCACCAGGGAATAGCCGTTGGAATGGATGCCGGAGGAGGCGATGCCGATCAGAAGGTCGCCGGGCGCCACGTCGGCCCCGGTCAGCAGCCTGTCGCGCTCCACCGCGCCGACCACGAAACCGGCCAGGTCATAATCGCCGTCGGCATAGAGGCCGGGCATTTCCGCCGTCTCGCCGCCGATCAGGGCGCAGCCCGCCATCTCGCAACCCTTGGCGATGCCCTGGATGACGGCGGCGGCCGCCGTCACCTGGAGCCGCGACGAAGCGAAATAATCGAGGAAGAACAGCGGCTCGGCGCCCTGGACGACGAGATCGTTCACGCACATGGCGACCAGATCCTGGCCCACGGTGTCGTGGATGCCGGCGGCGATGGCGATCTTCAGCTTGGTGCCGACACCATCGGTCGAGGAGACGAGGAGGGGATCGGCATAGCCGGCCGCCTTCAGGTCGAAGAGGGCGCCGAAGCCGCCCAGCCCGCCCATGACGCCCGAGCGCAGCGTCGCCTTGGCCGCCGGCTTGATCGCTTCAACCAGGGCGTCGCCCGCTTCGATGTCGACGCCCGCGCCGCGATAGGTATAACCGCTCGTCATGACTTTCCCGATGGAAGGACCCCGGACGCCGGATGCGTGGGGCCGGATGCGGGGACCATACTGAAAACCGTATCATTCTCAAGGTCGGGCGCGGAACATGGAAGGCATGTCGGACTTCGAGGCATTGCTGGCGGAAATCAGGGCGTGCCGCCTATGCGAGACGCATCTGCCGGCGGGGCCGCGGCCGGTGGTGCGCGGCCGCCCGGGGGCGCGCCTGCTGGTCGCCGGCCAGGCGCCGGGGCGCCGGGTCCACGAGACCGGCATTCCGTTCAACGATCCTTCCGGCGATCGCCTGCGCGACTGGATGGGGATCGACCGCGAGACCTTCTACGACGAGCGCCGAATCGCCATCCTGCCCATGGGCTTCTGCTATCCGGGCACGGTGCCGAAGCAGGGCGACCTGCCGCCCAGGCCCGAATGCGCGCCGGCGTGGCGCCAGCGGCTGATGGCCGGCCTGCCCGAGGCGCGGCTGGTGCTGGCGATCGGCGCCTATGCCCAGGCCTGGCATCTGGCGGGCCGGGAGGGGCGCAACCTGACCGAGACCGTGCGCCGGTTCCGGGACTATCTGCCCGATGTCCTGCCGCTGCCGCATCCCTCGCCCCGCAACAACCTCTGGCTCCGGCGGAATCCCTGGTTCGAGGCGGAAGTGTTGCCGGAATTGAAGACCCGTGTCGCCGATCTCGTCGGTTTCGGCGTGCCGACCGCCTTGTGACGCGCGGTTCTCCGGCTATAGTCGCCGGAACGCCACCAACTTCCGGATCGGCCATGTCGATGAAGCGTCTGCTGCCCCTCGTGTTGTTCCTCCATGCGGTCGTCTTCGCCGCGCTGGGGGCGGCAGCCAATGCGCAGACCTTCGGGGTCCAGCCCTTCGCCGAGACCTATCTGGTCGAGGGCGTGCCGGCCAAGGCCAGCGCCGAGAGCCCGCTCGCCGCGCGCGACGCGGCGCTGGCCAAGGCCCAGCGCGAGGCGCTGGACATCCTCTTGAAGCGGCTCGTCGGCCCGGGCGGCGAGGGGCGCCTGCCGGCGGCGACCGACCAGCTCGTGTTCAAGACCATGCTGGGCTTCGAGGTGAAGGAGGAAAAGACCTCGCCCACCACCTATTCGGCGCTGATCTCGGTCGAATTCCGCAAGGCGCCGGTGGACGAACTGCTGGCCGGCACCGGCGTCGCCCATGTCGAGGCGGCGTCGAAGCCGGTGGTGGTGGTGCCCGTCTTCGTCGGCGCCAACGGCTATCCCGTGCTTTTCGACGGCGACAATCCCTGGCGCGATGCCTGGTTCCGCCACGACGGCCGTACCGATCCGCAGCCCCTGGTGGTGCCGATCGGCGATCTGCCGGACATTCAGGCCCTGTCGCCGCAGACCGCCCAGTCGGGTGACCGCGCGGGCTTCGCCATGATCGCCGAGCAATACGACGCCTCCGGCGCGCTGCTGGCGACGGCGCTGCTTGCGGGCGGCAACCTTTCGGTGACGGTCGCGGAGCCGGGGCAGGCGCCCTTCTACAACGGGGCCTTCGAGGCGGGCGACTTCGATGCCGCCGTGACGGAGGCCGCGGCGGCGATCCAGAATCGCTTCCGCAGCATGAACGAGGTGCCGGCCGGTCCGCCCGCCAGCTTGGAAGCGAAGGCGGTCTTCACCGACCTCCGGGGCTGGCGCGACCTGAAGTCCGCGATCGAGGGCACGCCGGCGGTGCGGCGTCTCGTCGTCCGCCGGCTTCTCGTCGGCGAGGCGGCGGTCACCCTGAACTATCAGGGCGATCCGGCCAGCCTGCGCGCGGCCCTGGCGCAGCGCGGCGTCGCCCTCGAAACCGGGGCCGGCGGCGGCTGGGCATTGCGCGCGGGGGCGCCGACGTTCGCGCCCTTCGTGGCCGAGCCGCCCGGATTCGGCGCCTTCGACGACGCGGCGCAGCCGCCGCCGGTCCTGTTCCCGCCGTCCGCGCCGCCGCCGGAACCCCAGCCGACACCGGACGACGGCGGGACCTTCGGCCCGGATTTCCTGTTCCAGTGAGGCCGTCGGGCCGGCCGCCCCTTGCACACATGATGCCTCGAGCACAGAAGACGCCCACGGCGAACAAGACGCCCATGAAGCCTCGCCCATGATCAATCTCGCCAACGCGATCACCCTGGGGCGGCTGGTGGCCGTGCCGGTGATCGTCTGGATGCTGGTCGCCGGGCGCCACGACGCCGCCTTCTGGCTGTTCGTGATCGCCGGCATCTCGGACGGCGTGGACGGTTTCCTGGCAAAGCGTTGCGGCATGGAGACGGCGCTCGGGCGCTATCTCGATCCGCTGGCGGACAAGGCGCTGCTCGTCTCGATCTACGGTACCCTCGGGCTTCAGGGCCATCTGCCCAGCTGGCTGGTGATCCTGGTGATTTCGCGCGACGTGCTGATCGTCGGCGCCGTATTGCTGTCCAGCGCCGTGGAACATCCGGTGGAGATCCGGCCGACCCTGGTGTCCAAGGCGAATACGGTGGCGCAGATCATGCTGGCGGTCTGGATCCTGGCGCATTTCGCTTTCGATTTCTCGCCGCTGGCGGACAATGTGACCGGGGTGCTGATGTGGTCGGTCGCGGTAACCACCGCCGTTTCCTGGTATCGTTACCTGGTGATCTGGCTCGACGACATGGCCGGAATGGAGCGTTAGAGATGAGCGCGCGTCAGCAAATGATGTTCTGGCTCGCGGCCGTCGTCCTCTTCGGCCTCGGACTCTGGGCGCTCGCGCCCGTGCTGCTGCCCTTCGTCGTCGGCATGGCCATCGCCTATCTGCTCGATCCCCTGGTCGACCGGATGGAGCGCTGGGGCATCGGCCGGGCGCTCGGCGCCGCGCTGATCATGGCGGGCGCCGTGCTCTTCCTGCTGATCGTGCTGGTGGCCCTGTTCCCGCTGGTGCGCGACCAGTTCCTCGCCCTCGGCCAGGCCATGCCGGATCTGCTGGACCGGACCCAGGCGGCGGCGCGCGAACTCTTCGAGGGCGCGATGTCGGAATTGAGCCGCCGCCAGCAGGACGCGGTCGCCACCGGCATCGACGAGATCGGCAAGAACGCCGTCGCCATGGTCGGCAATGTCCTGTCGCAGCTCTGGTCGGGCGGGCTCGTCGTCGTCGACTTCCTGTCGATCATGCTGATCACGCCGGTCGTGGTCTTCTATCTGCTGCGGGATTGGGAGAAGGTGATCGCCGCCATCGACGGCTGGCTGCCGCGCGATCACGCGCCGACCATCCGCGAACAGGCGCGGCTGGTCGACAAGGCGCTGGCCGGCTTCGTGCGCGGGCAGATCATGGTGTGCCTGATTTCCGGCACGCTCTATGCCCTCGGCTGGACCGTGGCGGGTCTGAACTTCGGGCTCATCATCGGACTGATCGCCGGCTTTCTCGCCTTCATTCCCTATGTCGGCGGGCTGGTCGGCCTGACCCTCGCGGTCGTGGTCGGGGTCGGCGACTTCGGCCTCGACTGGATCCGGCTCGGCTCCATCCTCGCCGTCTATCTGGTGGTTCAGGGGGTGGAAGGGACCTTCATTCAGCCTTGGCTGGTCGGGCGCAGTGTCGGATTGCACGATCTCTGGATCATCTTCGCGCTGCTCGCGGGCGGCGCGCTGTTCGGTTTCATCGGCGTCCTGATCGCCGTGCCGGCGGCGGCGGCCTTCGGGGTATTGGTGCGTTTCGCGCTGAACCGCTACCTCGAAAGCGGCTTCTACAGGGGGACGGCGCCGGATGACGACACGTGACGCACCCCCGCCCGAACAGATCCCCCTGGACCTGCCGTTCCGCGCCGCCCTCGGCCGGGACGATCTGATCGTCCATGCCGGCAATGAGACGGCGGTGCAATGGCTGGGGCGCTGGCCGGACTGGCCCGGGCGCATTCTCGCCCTGATCGGGCCCGCCGCCTCGGGCAAGAGCCATCTCTCCAGCGTCTGGGCGGCCGACGCCGGCGCGCTGCGCCTCGGGCCGGGCGCGCTTTCGGTCGCCGTCGTGCCCGATTTCGCGGGTCATCCCGTGCTGATCGAGGATGCGGACGGCATGGCCGACGAGACGGCCCTGTTCCATCTGATCAACCTGACCCGCGAGCGCGGCGGCAGCCTGCTGCTGACCGCCCGTTCGGCACCGGCGCGCTGGCCGGTCACGCTGCCGGACCTGCGCTCGCGCCTCGGCGCCGTGCCGGTCGCCCGCCTCGGCCTGCCGGACGAGGAGACCCTGAAGGCCCTGATGGCCAAGCTGCTGGCCGACCGCCAACTGGCGCTGGAGCCCCGGCTGCTGGACTGGGTGGTGACGCGGATCGACCGGACGCCGGCTGCCGTCGCGGCCATGGTGGCGGCGCTGGACCGTGAGTCCCTGAAGGTCGGCGGAAAGCTGGGGCCCGGGCTGGTGCGGCGCGTGGTGGCGGCGCGATCGACGGCGGAAAATCCCGATGATGCCGCCGATCATGCTGCGGCGCCATGAGACTGTAATCTTGCTATTGTAGCTTGCGCGCCATAATCCCCCAAATTTCGAGGAGCAGCCGCCGTGACCGACCAAGCAGCGACCCATGCGAAGGATGACGACGGTACCCCGGCCGAGCTGGACGGCGTCACCATGGTGCCCCAGATCGAGTTGACCAGCCCGGACCGCTTCATCAACCGCGAGCTTTCGTGGCTGGCCTTCAACAACCGCGTGCTCGAGGAAGCCTGGAACGTCCGCCACCCGCTGCTGGAACGCCTGCGTTTCCTGTCGATCTCGGCCAACAACCTCGACGAATTCTACATGGTCCGCGTCGCCGGCCTGCGCGCGCAGCACCGTGCCGGGGTCGAGACGCTGAGCTTCGACGGCCTGACCCCCGCCCAGCAACTCGTCGAGATCAACGCCATGGCGAGCAAGCTGATGGCGGACCAGCAGCGTTGCTGGATCGACCTCAACCACGAAATGCGCGCCGCCGGCATCTTCGTCCTGGCGCCCGACGAACTGACCGCCGCCGAGACGGAATGGCTGTCCCAGCGGTTCCTCGACTACATCTTCCCGGTGCTGACGCCGCTGGCGGTCGATCCGGCCCATCCCTTCCCCTTCATGCCGAACCTCGGCTTCGCCATCGTCCTGCAGCTGAAGCGCAAGTCCGACGGCCAGGTGATGCGCGCCCTGCTGCCGCTGCCCAGCCAGATCGAGCGCTTCATCCGCCTGCCGGGCGAGGGCATCCGCTTCATCAGCCTCGAGAATACGGTCGGTCTCTTCTTCGATCGCCTGTTCCCGAATTACGAGCTGACCGGCAAGGGGCAGTTCCGCATCATCCGCGACAGCGACATGGAGATCGAGGAAGAGGCGGAGGACCTCGTCCTCGTGTTCGAGACGGCGCTGAAGCGCCGGCGCAAGGGCGTCGTCATCCGCCTGAAGATCGACGGTTCCATGCCCGAGGACCTGCGCCGCTTCGTCATCGAGGAGATGGAGGCGACGGAGACCGCCGACGTCGTCGTGGTCGACGGCATTCTCGGCCTCGCGGACACCAAGCAGTTGATCACCGACGACAGGCCGGAGCTGAAGTTCACGCCTTACAATGCCCGATTTCCCGAACGCATCCGCGACTTCGGCGGCGACTGTTTCGCCGCCATCCGTTCCAAGGATATCGTCGTCCACCACCCCTACGAGAGCTTCGACGTGGTGGTCCAGTTTCTTCGCCAGGCTGCGCAGGATCCTGCGGTCGTCGCGATAAAGCAGACCCTGTACCGCACCTCCAACGACAGCCCGATCGTCAAGGCCCTGATCGAGGCGGCCGAGGCCGGCAAGGTGGTGACCGCCCTGGTCGAGCTGAAGGCGCGCTTCGACGAAGCCGCAAACATCAAATGGGCGCGCGACCTCGAACGGGCCGGCGTTCAGGTCGTCTACGGCTTCCTGGAATTGAAGACCCACGCCAAGATCAGCCTCGTGGTACGCCGCGAGGCGGGCGGCCACTTGGCCACCTACACCCATTTCGGCACGGGCAACTACCACCCGATCACCGCGCGCATCTACACCGACCTGTCCTATTTCACGGCGGATCCGGTGCTGGGCCGCGACGCCGCCTATCTCTTCAACTTCCTGACCGGCTATGCCCGGCCGGAACATCTGGTGAAGCTGGCGGCCTCGCCCGATACGCTGCGTCCGACCCTGCTGCGCCTGATCGACGAGGAGATCGAGCACGCCAAGGCCGGCCGCCCGGCCGAGATCTGGGCCAAGATGAACAGCGTGGTCGATCCCACCATCATCGACGCGCTCTATCGCGCGTCCCAGGCGGGCGTCGAGATCCATCTGGTGGTGCGCGGCATCTGCTGCCTGCGTCCGGGCGTGCCGGGCCTTTCCGAGAACATCCACGTGAAGTCGATCGTCGGCCGCTTCCTCGAACATTCCCGCGTCGTCTGCTTCGGCTCCGGCCACGAGATCCCCTCGGCCCATACCAAGGTCTTCATCTCCTCCGCCGACTGGATGCCGCGCAACCTCGATCGCCGGGTCGAAACCCTGGTGCCGATTCTCAACCCGACCGTGCACGCGCAGATTCTCGATCAGATCATGATCGCCAATCTGAAGGACGAAGCGCAGTCCTGGGAGCTGAAATCCGACGGTACCTTCGTACGTATTCCGGTGAAGGACGGCGCGTTTTCGGCGCATAACTACTTCATGACAAATCCGAGCTTGTCGGGTCGCGGCAAGGCGCTTAAGACCGGCCAGGCGCCGCGTCTGGTGCTGGATGAATAGCGACTTGGAAAGTGATGAGTATCGCTGAGGCTGCGACACAACAAATACATGGAAGATACACGGGGCGGGTTGGGGTCGTGGACATCGGCTCCAATTCGGTCCGGCTCGTCGTCTATGAGGGGGGCGGGAGAAACCCCGCCGCCATGTTCAACGAAAAGGTGCTGGCCGGGCTCGGCCGGCGCCTTTCTTCCACCGGCCGCCTCGACGAGGACGGCCTGAAATCCGCCTATGCCGCGATCGAGCGTTTCACCGCGCTCGCGAGGGTCATGGGGGTGCGCCATCTCGACATCGTCGCCACCGCCGCGGTCCGCGACGCCGAGGACGGCGCCGATTTCGTGACCCGCGCGACCGAGATCGCCGGCCATCAGGTCCGCGTGCTCTCGGGCCAGGAGGAAGCCTATTTCTCGGCCGAAGGCGTGATCTCGGCGATTCCCGATGCCGACGGGCTGGTCGGCGACCTCGGCGGCGGCAGTCTCGAGGTGGTGCTGGTGGGCCGTGGCCAGGTCGGCGCCCAGGCGACATTGCCGCTGGGCCCGCTTCGCCTCGCCGAAGTGGCGCAGGGCGACAGGGCCAAGGCCAGCGCCGTCATCGACCAGGCCCTGACGGGCCTGCCCTGGCTCGACCAGGTGAAGGGGCGCAGCTTCTACGCCGTGGGCGGGGCCTGGCGCGCGCTGGCCAAGATCCACATGGCCCAGGTCTCCTATCCGCTCCGCGTGCTGCACAATTACCGCATCATGCGCGGCGACGTGCGCGACATGTCGCGGGTGATCTCCAATCTCTCGCGCGAGAGCCTGGAGCGAATCTCGGGCCTGTCGCGCCGGCGCCTGGACACGCTGCCGCTGGCCGCCCTGATCCTCGACCGGGTGCTGAAGGCGACCAAGCCCCGCGATGTCGTGTTCTCGTCCTATGGCCTGCGTGAAGGCCTGCTCTACAGCCGTCTGCCCAGCCGCGAGCGCGATCTCGACCCGCTGATCGAGACATCGACCCAGATGGGGGCGCGCATGGGCCGTTTTGCCGAGCACGGCGACGAGATGGCGCGCTGGACCGCCGGCCTCTTCGCCGACGAGAGCCCGGCGGAGGAGCGCCTGCGCCGGGTCGCCTGCCACCTGTCCGACATCGGCTGGCGCGGCCATCCCGACTATCGGGCCCAGCAGAGTCTGTTCGAGATCCTGCGCGGGCCTTTCGTCGGCATCGATCATCCGGGACGGGCCCAGGTCGCGCTGGCGATCTATGCCCGCTATGACGGCGACATCGAGGCTGGTGCCTGCCGTCAGGCTTCCGCCGTGCTCGACGACCGCGAGGTGCTGCGCGCCCGCGTGCTGGGCGGGGCGCTGCGCCTCGGCCACGTTTTGACCGGGGGCACGCCGGGCATCGTCCACGATTGTCCGCTGGCGGTGGAAGGGGATGCCCTGGTGCTGCGCCTCGCGCCGCGCCACGCCGGGCTGGACGGGGAGGTGGTGCAACGCCGCCTGGCCGCGGTCGGCCGGCTGCTCGGCCTCGCAACCAGGGTGGCGGTGGACGTCTGAGGCCTCAGGTCCCGAGGTGGGGCGCGGCCATTGCGGCCGCGCTCTCCTCGACCAGGCGGCGCTGCTGGGCGCGGCGCAGGCGCCGATGCAGGCGCACGGTCCAGACCAGTTCGACGATCAGGACGGCGATGCCGATCAGCACCCAGCCCGCTTCGCCGCTGTTCACCGTGGCGAGAAGCCCGAAATCATAGATGCCGTGCAGCAGGACAGGCACAATCAGGGCGCGGGCGATCATGCCGCGCGCCGCTTCCGGCTCGAAATGGGCGCGGGCGATGTAGAAACCCATGATCGCGCCCAGCATGGCGTGGCCCGGCACGGCCGAGAAGGCGCGCACCAGCGCGATGCCCAGCCAGCCGTCGCCGCCGCCCGCGACATAGAGCACATTCTCGAAGGTGGCGAAGCCGAGCGAGGCGACGACGCCGTAGACGAGGCCGTCCATCGGCTCGTCGAAGGCCTTGAGCCGGCGCGAGAAGCCGAGCAGCACGGCGAGCTTCAAGGCTTCCTCGGGCAGGGCGGCGAGGATGAAGGCCTGAACCCCGGCAAGCGCGAAGGGATCGGTCACCCGCGGCTCCAGCAGGTTCTGCAGGGGCACGACGATCGCCAGCACCGGCGCAACCGTCGCCACGCCGAAACCGAAGGTGCCGAGAATGCCCCCCCAGGGCTCCGGAAAACGGTCGCTGCGGATGAAATAGACCAGCAGGAAGAGGGACGGCAGCAGCGCCGCGCCGATCATGGTCAGGTCGGCCATGGCGCGCGCCGTCCGCCGTTCACTCGTCGAGACGGATGAGCTTGATCCGCCGGCCCTCGGCCGCCAGCGCCAGCTTGCCGGTCTTCAGCGCCAGCGCCGCCTCGCCGAAGACCTGGCGGCGCCAGCCGCTCAGGGCCGGGACATCCGCCTCGTCGTCGCCGGCGATGCGTTCCAGGTCCGCCGTATTGGCGACCAGCTTCTGGGCGACGCCGTGGCGCTCGCACTGGAGCTTCAGCATGACCTTGAGGAGTTCGACCAGGGGGCCGACGCCGCGCGGCGTCTCCACCGGCTTTTCCGCCTCCGGCAAGTCTTCGTCGGGGCATTCGAGGCCGAGGCGCACCGCTTCCAGCAGGGAGGGGCCCAGCTTGCCGTCGGCGAAGCCCTTGGGCACGCCGCGCGACTGCTTCATCTCGTCGATCGAATGGGGCGGATGGGCCGCCAGTTCGAGGAGCGCGTCGTCCTTCAGCAGGCGCCCGCGCGGCAGGTCGCGGGCCCGCGCCTCGGTCTCGCGCCAGGCCGCGACCTCGCGCAGGATGGCCAGAAAGCGGCGGTTGGTGGTCCGCGTCTTGATGCGCTGGAAGGCCTGGCGCGGCTCGACGATATAGGTGGCGGGATCCATCAGGATCGCCATCTCCTCGTCCAGCCATTCGGTGCGGTCGCTGCGTTCCAACTCGCCCGCCAGATTGTCGTAGACCTTGCGCAGGTGGGTGACATCGCCGATGGCGTATTGCAGCTGGCGGTCGGTGAGGGGGCGGCGCGTCCAATCGGTGAAGCGCGACGACTTGTCGAGGCTGGCACGCGCGATCTTCGACACCAGGGTCTCGTAGGAGACGCTGTCACCATAGCCGCAGACCATGGCCGCCACCTGGGTGTCGAACAGCGGCTCAGGGATCCGGCCGGAGATCTTCAGAAAGATCTCGATGTCCTGGCGCGCGGCATGGAAGACCTTGAGGACGTTCGGATCGGCCATGAGGTCGAGCAGGGGCTGCAGGTCGATCAGCGGCGCCAGCGGGTCGATGATGGCGGCGACGTCCGGTCCCGCCACCTGCACCAGGCACAGCTTCGGCCAATAGGTGTTGTCGCGCAGGAATTCCGTATCGACGGTGACATATTCGGCCTTCTTGAGGCGATCGACCAGCGCGGTCAGCGCCTCGGTGTCGGTGATGTGGAGAAAGCCTTTCGCCATCTTTGAAAGATATTCCTTTTCAATAAATTAGACGTTTTTCCTGAAGTCCGGAATCAGGAACGCCAGCGCAAGGTGCGTTCCTTGACCGGATTCTGAAATTCACGGCCTTCGGCCTTCGCCCGGGCGAATTCCTTCTTCAGGCGATAGTACCACTTGGCCTGGGTGTCGGCGTCCTCGAGCAGCATCAGCGACGGACCATGGGCGAGGCCGGCCTGCTGCATGGTGACGATCTCGCCGTCCTGCTTCAGGAAGGTGCGGGCGAAATGGCGCAGCACCGGCTTCAGCACGGTCACCCAGGGCATGGTCCAATACATGGTCTGGGTGATTTCGCACGCGGTCTCGGTCAGCGGCGTGATCGTCGTGATGCCGGTGAAGCGGTTGCGCCCGACCTGGATCTCCTCGGTCCGGACGCCCGGCAGGCGGAAGGCGATCTCGGTCTCCGGCTTGCCGCCGAGCAGCTTGTAGGCGAAGGAATTGCTGGACGGCGCGTGGCGCACCATGGTGAAGCCGAGCGTCGAGGGGGCGAATTTCTTCGCCTTCTCGTGCATCGACGATTTGGTCCGCCACCACCAGGCGCGGTGGACATAGGGGCCGTGGGCCGGGTCCATCAGGCCGACGACGGCATCGTCCAGCGGGCAGGGGAAGACCATCTTCTCGATGTGGGACGGCCTTGCGTCGACGGGAAAACCCGGCACGTCGGGCACTTCGACCGTCTCCGCCAGGGCGGGATCGCCGACGAAGATCCAGATCAGGCCGTGTTTCTCGACGATCGGATAGTGGCGCACACGGATGCGGTCCACCTTCACCGGCTGATCGGCGGTCAGCGACGGGATGCAGGTGCAGGTGCCGGCGCGGTCGAAACGCCAGCCGTGATAGCAGCATTCGACCTCGCGTCCGTCGAAGCGCCCGCAGGACAGCGGAATGCCGCGGTGGGGGCAGAGATCGCGAAGCGCGAAGGCCTTGCCGTCGGCGTCGCGCGCCAGCAGCACGGGCTCGCCCAGCAGGGTCTTCGCCTGCATGGCACCGCTTTTCAACTCGCGGCCGGGCAGGGCCATGTACCACAGGTCGCGCAGCCAGACGGGTGCGTCGATGCCCCGGGCGGGGCGGATCTCGGCGGATTCGGGCGGGGTGTCGACGGGGGCGTCGACGGGGGCGACGGTGGCGGTCTCGGTCAATGTAGAGCCCATGAAACGACGAAAGCGGCGGGACAATCCCCGCTTGTTAGCAAATTTTCGCACGAAATGCGCCCGTCGTGATGGTCGCAGGCCGAATGCCGGACCCGCGGGCGTCCGACACTTGCTAAGCCGGGCGCGCGCCCGTAAAACCCGGCGATCGCATCGGAGTTGTTCAGACCATGCACGCCTATCGCACGCATACATGCGGTCAGCTGACCGCCGCCGACATCGGCTCGTCCGTCCGCCTTTCGGGCTGGGTCCATCGCAAGCGCGACCACGGCAACCTGCTGTTCGTCGACCTGCGTGATCATTACGGCATCACCCAATGCGTGGTCGAGACCGACGAGGCGGCGTTCAGAACGGTGGAAGGCCTGCGCTCCGAGTCGGTGATCACCGTCACCGGCAAGGTCGTGAAGCGCGCCGAGGGCACCGAGAACCCGAACCTGGCGACCGGCGCCGTCGAGATCCGCATTGCGGAGATCGCGGTGCAGTCGGCGGCCGAGGAACTGCCGATGCCGGTCTTCGGCGATCACGACTATCCCGAGGACATCCGTCTCAAATACCGCTTCCTCGATCTGCGCCGCGAGAAACTGCATCAGAACATCATCCTGCGCTCCAAGGTCATCGCCTCGCTGCGCCGGCGCATGATCGACCAGGGCTTCATGGAGTTCCAGACGCCCATCCTGACGGCGTCGAGCCCCGAGGGTGCGCGCGACTTCCTGGTGCCCAGCCGCCTGCATCCGGGCAAGTTCTATGCGCTGCCCCAGGCGCCGCAGCAGTTCAAGCAGCTTCTGATGGTCGCGGGCTTCGACCGCTATTTCCAGATCGCGCCCTGTTTCCGCGACGAGGATGCGCGCGCCGACCGCAGCCCCGGCGAATTCTACCAGCTCGATCTCGAGATGAGCTTCGTCACCCAGGACGACGTCTTCGCGGCGGTGGAGCCGGTGATCGCCGGCGTGTTCCGCGAATTCTCGGAGAAGGAGATCGCGGAAGGCCCGTTCCCCCATATCGCCTATCGCGACAGCATGCTGTGGTACGGCAACGACAAGCCCGACCTGCGCAACCCGATCAAGATCGTCGACGTCTCCGAGACCTTCCGGGGCTCCGGCTTCGGCATCTTCGCCAAGGCGGTGGAGCAGGGCGCGGTGGTGCGCGGCATTCCGGCGCCGGGCGCCGCCAGCCAGCCCCGCAGTTTCTTCGACAAGATGAACGACTGGGCGCGCGGCGAAGGTGCCGCCGGCCTCGGCTATGTCATCTTCGAGGGCGAGGCGGGCAAAGGGCCGGTGGCCAAGAACATCGGGCCGGAGCGTGTGGCGCAGCTGAAGGAAATCAGCGGCTGCAAGGACGGCGACGCGATCTTCTTCGCCTGCGACAAGGAACTCGCCGCCGCCAAGCTGGCCGGCCTGGCGCGCACCCGCATCGGCACCGAACTGGACCTGATCGAGAAGGGCACCTTCCGCTTCTGCTGGATCGTCGATTTCCCGATGTTCGAATACGACGAGGACGAGAAGAAGATCATCTTCTCCCACAACCCGTTCTCGATGCCCCAGGGCGGCATGGAAGCGCTGGAGAGCCAGGATCCCCTGACCATCAACGCCTTCCAATACGACATCGTCTGCAACGGCATCGAACTGTCGTCGGGCGCCATTCGTAACCACCGGCCCGACATCATGCTGAAGGCCTTCGACATCGCGGGCTATGGCGCCGAGGAAGTCGAGGCCCGCTTCGGCGGCATGCTGAACGCCTTCCGTTACGGCGCCCCGCCCCACGGCGGCATCGCGCCGGGCGTCGATCGCATCGTCATGCTGCTGGCGGAAGAGCCGAACATCCGCGAAGTCATCGTCTTCCCGATGAACCAGAAGGCGGAAGACCTGATGATGGGGGCGCCGGCCGAAGTCTCGCCCAAGCAGTTGCGCGAACTCTCGATCCGTCTGGCGCTCCCTGAAAAGAAGCCCCAGGCCTGAGGACCGGCCCTCACCGTCACCTGTCGTCGGCCGCCCTGGAACGTGTCATCCTGACCGTCACGGGCGGCCGCACGGCATCGGGGAGGGCACCATGAGCGGGGATCATCCGACCCTCGAGGAGACGGCGGCTTTCGCCGGCATGCTCCACGCCGCGCAGACCGACAAGGCGGGCCTGCCCTATATCGGGCATCTGGCGCGGGTCTCGCGCCATCTGGCGCGGCTCTTTCCGAATGCCACCCTGGCGGAACGCCATGCCGCCTGGCTGCACGACAGTCTCGAGGATACGCCGACGACGGCCGAGGATCTGGCGGCGCGCGGCTATGATCCCGCCGTCATCGCCATCGTCGCCGCCCTGACCAAGCCGGCGGATGTGCCGAGCTATCAGGCCTGGATCGAGCGCCTGGCGGCCAGCGGCTTCGTTTCCGCCATGCGGGTGAAGCTGGCGGATCTGTCCGACAATGGCGATCCCGCGCGCCTCGCGAAGCTGCCGCCCGAAAAGGCCTCCTCCCTGTCGCGGCGCTACGGCCGGGCCATGGCGACGCTTTCGGCGGCGCTCGATACTCACGGCGATGGCGACGACGAAGAGCCGCGCGCCGTGGAACTGGTGCCGGTAACACTTTCAATTACACAGGCCGACCATCTCGCCTTCGTCTTCGCGGCGGCGGAGGCCGGGCGCACGGTGGAGGATTTCATCGTCGAGGAAGCGCTCTATCTGGCCGACATGATCGTCGCCGCCGGGCGCGACAACGTCCGCCTCGCACGGGACGGACGGGCCAGGGCCGCACCCTTTCACGAAGCCCTGCGCCGGGGTCTGGAAGAGCCGGAGGACTGACGGCCCCGCTTGTCCCGGAAACGGGGCAACCCTCTCCATCTGGGGGCTGGTGCGGGCTGGCGGAACGAGTCATCGTCCGTCCCGACCCCGTCGAACGGGGCGTGGCCGCAAGGCTTGGGCCGCTGAGGCCTGGGAGGAGATAGACGATGATTCTGTATGGCGTGGGCCTGTCCCCCTATGTGCGCAAGACGCTGGTCGCCCTGAAGGAAAAGGGCATCGCCTTCGAGCATCAGCCGGTGATGCCGGGCGACAACAGCCCCTCGTTCCGGGCGATGAGCCCCTTCGGCAAGATCCCGGCCTTTTCGGACGGTGACTTCTCGATCTGCGATTCGACCGCGATCCTCACCTATGTCGAGGCGAAATTCCCCGAGAATGCCCTGTTGCCGGCGGATCCCGCGCTGCGCGCCAAGGTGATCTGGTTCGAGGAATTCGCGGACACCATCGTGTCGGCCCAGGTCGCGACGATCTTCTGGAATCGTGTCGTGGCGCCCCGCTTCATGGGCCAGGACGGCGATCTGGCCGCCGCCGACAAGGCGGAAAAGGAGGGCCTGCCCCCGGTGCTCGCCTATCTCGAAAGCCAGATCCCGGCCAGCAACTTCCTGGTCGGCGACATGCTGACGCTGGCGGACATCGCCGTCGTCGCCCATCTCGTCAACCTCGGCTATGCGGGGCTGGAGATCGACGCCGCGACCTATCCGAAGCTGGCGGGTTACGTCGCCACGATCCAGGCCCGCCCGGCCTACATCGAGGCGCTCACGGCGGAAAAGGCGATGTTCGGCGGCTGAACCCGCCTCGCATGGCTGTCATGCCGTATCCCTGACGGATCGACCGAAACGGATGGTTGCCATCCGTTTCGGGGAATCGATCCGCAACATCAGAAGTTTGTGGCTCGACCCCGACAGATGAAGGGGTCCTTCCGCCAGGGTCGAACCATTAGTGTGCGGCATGGCAATGCCCGTCGACATCTGGTAAGTTCCGGCCCCTGCCAACACAAGCGAGGGCGCTTGCCGTGTCTGTCATTGCCTTGGCGTCCGACCATGCCGGCGTCGATCTGAAAGCCTTTCTGGCCGACGAACTGAAGGCCCGCGGGTTCGAGGTCCTGGACCTCGGCACCGATGGTCCGGCGTCCGTCGACTATCCCGATTTCGGCTATGCCATGGCCGATGCGATCGCGAAGGGCAGGGCGGAGAAGGGGGTGGCCATCTGCGGCTCGGGCATCGGCATTTCGATCGCGCTCAACCGCTTCCCGCACATCCGCGCGGCGCTTTGCCACAACGGGCTGACGGCGCGCCTGTCGCGCCAGCACAACGACGCCAACGTGCTCGCGCTCGGCGCGCGCATGATCGGCCTCGAAGTCGCCCGGGACTGTCTTGCCGCCTTTCTCGACACCCCCTATGAAGGGGGCCGCCATGCGAGGCGCGTCGACAAGCTGGGCCATCCGCCCGCCGCCGCCTGCTGAACCCTCATCCCCAGCCTTTTCGAGGTGCGCCCATGACCGCCACTTCCGCCGCCGACCGTTCCAATACCTCGTCCTTCTTTGGCGCCTCCCTGGCCGAGACCGATCCGGAACTCGCCCACGACATCGCGCTCGAGCTGAAGCGCCAGCAGGACTTCATCGAGCTGATCGCGTCCGAGAACATCGTCTCGCGCGCCGTCCTCGAGGCCCAGGGCTCGGTCCTCACCAACAAATACGCCGAAGGCTATCCGGGCCGGCGCTATTACGGCGGCTGCGAGGAAGTGGACAAGGCGGAAGCGGCGGCGATCGAGCGCGCCTGCCAGCTCTTCGGCGCGACCTATGCCAACGTCCAGCCCCATTCGGGTGCCCAGGCCAATCAGGCGGTGTTCTTCGCCCTGATGGCGCCGGGCGACACCTTCCTCGGCCTCAATCTCGCCGCCGGCGGTCACCTGACCCATGGCGCGCCCGCCAATCAGTCGGGCAAATGGTTCAAGCCGGTGCCCTATTCGGTGCGGCCCGACACCCATCAGATCGATTTCGACGAAGTCGCGGCGCTCGCGCGCGAGCACAAGCCGAAGGTGATCATCGCCGGCGGCTCGGCCTATCCGCGCCAGATCGACTTCGCCAGGTTCCGTGCCATCGCCGATGAAGTCGGCGCCTGGTTCATGGTCGACATGGCGCATTTCGCCGGTCTCGTCGCCGGCGGCGCCCATCCGAACCCGCTGGACCACGCCCATGTCGTGACCACCACCACCCACAAGACCCTGCGCGGGCCGCGCGGCGGCATGATCCTGTCGCGCGACGCCGACCTCGGCAAGAAGATCAATTCGGCGGTCTTCCCGGGGCTTCAGGGCGGTCCCCTGATGCATGTCATCGCCGCCAAGGCCGTTGCGTTTGGCGAAGCGCTGCAGCCCGCGTTCAAGACCTATGCGCGCCAGGTGGTCGAGAATGCGAAGGCCCTGGCGGAACGCCTGAAGGGCCACGGCTTCGATCTCGTCTCGGGCGGGACCGATACCCATGTGATGCTGGTCGACCTGCGTCCCAAGAAGCTGACCGGCAACATCGCCGAGAAGGCGCTGGACCGGGCGCAGATCACCTGCAACAAGAACGGTATCCCGTTCGATCCGGAAAAGCCGATGGTGACCTCGGGCATCCGCCTCGGCACGCCGGCCGGCACCACGCGCGGTTTCGGCGTCGCCGAGTTCCAATATGTCGGCGACCTGATCGCCGAGGTGCTGGACGGCCTGGCCGCCAATGGCGTCGAGGGCAATGGCGCCGTCGAGAAGGCGGTCGCCGAGAAGGTCGTGCGTCTCTGCGCCGATTTCCCGATTTACGGTTGATTTGGCCGATCTACGGCTGACGAGGCCGCTACACCAACTTTCTGGCGGTGCCGCGTCGGGCTTGCGCGGCACCGCCTGATTCCCAGGTTGAATCTCAGGGGCGAGGGGGATTGAGATGCGCTGCCCGTTCTGTGGCCATGAAGAAACCCAGGTGAAGGACAGCCGTCCGACCGAGGACAATTCGGCGATCCGGCGGCGGCGCTTCTGCCCCGGCTGCGGCGGCCGTTTCACCACCTTCGAGCGGGTACAGATCCGCGAGATCACCATCGTGAAGAAGAGCGGCCGGCGCGTGCCCTTCGACCGCGACAAGTTGGCCCGCTCGATCATGATCGCGATGCGCAAGCGCCCGGTGGAGCCTGAGCGGGTGGAGCGCATGATCTCGGGCATCGTGCGCCGCCTCGAATCCACGGGCGAGAGCGAAGTGCCGTCGGACATCGTCGGCGAGATGGTGATGGAGGGCCTCGCCTCCCTCGATAGCGTCGCCTATGTCCGCTATGCCTCGGTCTACCGCAATTTCCGCGAGGCGAAGGATTTCGAGACCTTCGTCGGTCGTCTGGCCGGTACGGATGCCAACGAGTGATCGTTTCTCCGAGGTCGACCGCCGTCACATGACGGCGGCCCTGACGCTCGCCCGGCGCGGCCTCGGCGCCGTCGCCCCCAATCCCGCCGTCGGCTGCGTGCTGGTGCGCGAGGGCCGCGTGGTCGGCCGCGGCTGGACCCAGGCCGGCGGCCGCCCCCACGCCGAGACCGAGGCGCTGGCGCGGGCCGGCGTGGCGGCCAAGGGCGCCACCGCCTATGTCACGCTGGAACCCTGTTCCCACCACGGCAAGACCGGACCCTGCGCCGATGCCCTGGTCAAGGCCGGCGTCGCCCGTGTCGTGATCGCCACCATAGACCCGGACCCGCGCGTCTCGGGCCGGGGCGTCGCGATGCTGGAGGCGGCGGGGGTCAGGGTCGACGTCGGCTGTCTCGAATGCGAGGCGCAGGCCGTGAACGCCGGCTTCTTCGGCCGCCTGGACGGCAGGCCCACGGTCACCCTGAAGCTCGCCACCAGTCTCGACGGCAAGATCGCGACGCGGACCGGCGACAGCCAGTGGATCACGGGGGAGGTGGCGCGCGCGCGCTCCCATCTTCTTCGGGCGGAGCATGACGCCGTCATGGTCGGCGTCGGCACGGCGATCGCGGACAATCCCCAGCTCACCTGCCGCCTGCCGGGCCTGTCCGGGCGCTCGCCGGTGCGGGTCGTGGCGGACGGGCGCCTGCGCCTGCCGCTGACCCACATCCTGGTGCGGACGGCGCGGGACGTGCCGACCATCCTCTTCACCAATCAGGGCAATCCCTCCGAACGCCGCCAGGCCTATGTCAAGGCGGGCGTCGAGGTAATCGAGCTGACCGGCGACGGCCTCGGCCGGCCCGATCCGGCGAAGGCGATGAAATGTCTCGCGGACCGGGGCATCACCCGCGTCATGGTCGAGGGCGGCGGGCAATTGGCCGCCAGCATGGTCCATGCCGACCTCGTCGACCGGGTCTATTGGTTCCGGGGTTCCTGCGTCATCGGCGAGGAGGGGCGCCCGGCCGTGGCCGCCCTCGGCCTCGACAAATTGGCCAAGGCGCCGACCTATGCGCTGGACGCGGTCGAGCGTCTCGGGGACGACCTCTTGGAAATCTACCGCCTCTCCCGTTAAGAGTGACGCCCATGTTTACTGGCATCATCACCGACGTCGGCCGGATCGAGCGTATCGAACAGCGCGGCGACACCCGTTTTCGCATCGCCACCGCCTATGACATGGGCGAGGTGGCGATCGGCGCCTCCATCGCCTGCTCGGGCGTCTGCCTGACCGTGGTCGACAAGGGCGCGGGCTGGTTCGAGGTCGACGCCTCGGCCGAGACGCTGCGCCGGACCAAGCTGGGCGACTGGACGCTCGGCAGTCTGGTCAATCTCGAACGCTCGCTCCGGGTCGGCGACGAGATGGGCGGCCATATCGTCACCGGCCATGTCGACGGTCTCGCCCGCGTCGTCGAGCTGGAGCCCGAGGGCGACAGCATCAAGATCCTGTTCGAGGCGCCGGAAGGCTATGCCCGCTATGTCGCGGCCAAGGGCTCGGTGGCGCTGGACGGCGTCTCGCTGACCGTGAACGGGGTCGATGGCGCGCGCTTCTGGGTCAACGTCATTCCCCATACCCAGGCCATGACCACCTTCCGGCGCGAGCTGCTGCCTCTCGGCACCGCGATCAATTTCGAGATCGACGTCCTGGCGCGCTATGTCGCCCGGCTGCAGGAGTGGCAGGCATGAGCGAATGGGCCGGTCAGCTCTCGCCGATCGAGGACATCATCGAGGATGCCCGCAACGGCCGCATGTTCATCCTGGTCGATCACGAGGACCGCGAGAACGAGGGCGATCTGGTCATCCCGGCGCAGATGGCGACGCCCGAGGCGATCAACTTCATGGCCCGCTACGGGCGCGGCCTGATCTGCCTGTCGCTGACCCGCCAGCGCACCGAACAACTGGGCCTGACCCTGATGAGCCGGGACAATCTGTCCCGCCACCAGACCGCCTTCACCGTCTCGATCGAGGCGCGGGAAGGGGTCTCGACCGGCATTTCGGCCCATGACCGCGCCCATACCGTCGCCGTCGCCATCGACCCCACCAAGGGGCCGCAGGATCTGGCGACGCCGGGCCACGTCTTTCCCCTGGTCGCGCGCGACGGCGGCGTCCTCGTCCGCGCCGGCCATACCGAGGCGGCGGTCGACGTCTCGCGCCTCGCCGGGCTCAACCCGTCCGGCGTGATCTGCGAGATCATGAACGACGACGGCACCATGGCGCGCCTGCCGGATCTGGTGAAATTCGCCCAGTTCCACGGGCTCAGGATCGGCACCATCGCCGATCTGATCTCGTATCGCCGGCGCTGGGACAATCTGGTCGCCAATGTCGGCGCGACCGAGATCGAGTCGGCCCACGGCGGCCTGTTCCGGGCGCTCGTCTATCGCAACAAGGTCGATGGCGCCGAGCATCTGGCGCTGGTCAAGGGCGACGTCTCGGCTGGCGAGCCGGTGCTGGTGCGCATGCACAACGTCAATGTCTTCGAGGATCTGCTGGCGGACCGGCGCGGCCGGCCCAGCCCGCTTGCCGCCTCGATGGAGGCGATCGCGGCGGAGGGCAGGGGCGTCGTCGTGCTGATCCGCGACAACCGCCAGAACGCCCTGTCGGATTTCGTCGCCCGGCGCGGCAATCCCGGGACATCCGCGCCCGGCGGCGCCCCGGCGGGCGACGAACTGCGCGACTACGGCATCGGTGCGCAAATTCTTCTGGACCTCGGGGTCCATGAAATGATCCTTCTTTCCAACACAAGGCGGACCATCGTCGGTCTCGAAGGCTACGACCTCAGGGTGACCGATCACCGCCAGCTCGAGATCGGTTGAACGAGACATGCGACCCAAGGCGACTGACGCCGGCGATCCCAACCTGCCCCGCACGGGCGGGACGGGCAGCCCCCACCTCCTCATCGTCGAGGCGCGCTTCTACGAAGCGATCGCCGACGAACTTCTGCGCGGCGCTGCCGAGGCGATCGAAGCCGCCGGCGGCTCCTGGGAGCGGATCACCGTGCCCGGCGCGCTGGAGATCCCGGCCGCCATCCGCATCGCGGAAGAGGGCAGCCGGGCCCGCGCCAACCGCGTGCGCAAGGTCGACGGCTATGTGGCGCTCGGCTGCGTGATCCGGGGCGAGACCAGCCATTTCGATTATGTCTGCGGCGAGAGCGCGCGCGGCCTGATGACCCTCGGCGTCGATCACGGCATCGCCATCGGCAACGGCATCCTGACCGTCGAGAACGAGGATCAGGCCTGGGCCCGGGCCGAACGCGCCGACATGAACAAGGGGGCGGGAGCCGCGGAGGCGGCGCTGGCCCTGATCGGGCTGCGCAAGCGCTTCGGGGTGGCGTCGTGACCAATCCGCCCAATGTCCCCTTCAAGGCGCCGACCCCGCGCAAGCCGAAGCCCGGCGTGAAGGCGCGCAGCGCCGCCCGTCTGGCCGCCGTTCAGGCGCTCTATCAGATCGAGGTCACGGGGCGGCCCGCGACCGGCGTGATCAAGGAATTCGTCGCCCATCGCCTGGGGGTCGAATTCGACGAGGGCGAGAAGCTGCACGACGCCGATCAGGCCTTCTTCGGCGATCTGGTGCGCGGCGCGAGCGAGCGGCGCGAGGATATCGACGGCCTGATCGCCCCGGCATTGACCGCCGACTGGCCGCTGGACCGGCTCGATTCGATCCTGCGCGCGACGCTGCGCATGGCGGTCTATGAATTCCTGGCCCGTGTCGACGTGCCGGCACGGGTGGTGATCAACGAATATCTCGACGTTGCCCACGCCTTCTTCGCGGGCAGCGAACCGGCCTTCGCCAATGGCGTGCTGAACACCCTCGCCCGGCGCCTGCGCCCCGCGGAATTCACCTGATCCGGCGCCGGGGGCGGCCATGGACGAGTTCGAGACGATCCAGCGGCTGTTCGCGCCGCTGGGCCGTTCCGAGCCCGGCGCATTCGGGCTGGGCGACGACGCCGCCGCCCTTGCGCCGGCGCCCGGCCAGGATTTCGTCCTGACCAAGGACGCGATCGTCGGCGGCGTCCATTTCTTTCCCGACGATCCGGCAGATGCGGTGGCGGCCAAGCTGCTGCGCGTCAATCTCTCCGATCTCGCCGCCAAGGGCGCCGTGCCGCGCGCCTATCTGCTCGCCGCCGGTTTTCCGGCGGATCTCGACGGGGCCTGGATGGAGGGTTTCGCCCGGGGACTCGGCGATGATATCGGGCATTTCGGCGGCGCCCTCGTCGGCGGCGACACGGTCTCCACCCCGGGCCCCGCCTTCTTTTCCCTGACCGCGATCGGCGAGGTGCCGTCGGGCACCATGATCCGACGCGCGGGTGCGCGGCCGGGCGATCTCGTCTGCGTCTCCGGCACGATCGGCGACGCCGCTCTCCATGTCGCGCATCGACTGGAGGGCAGGGCGGTCCAGGGCGCCGAGCATCTCGAGCGGCGTTATCGCTTTCCCGAACCGCGACTCGCGCTCGGCCGGGCCCTGCGTGGCGTGGCGCGTGCCGCCTGCGACATTTCCGACGGACTGGTCGCCGACCTCGGTCACATCTGCGAACAATCGGGTGTCGGCGCCGTGATCGAGGCGGCGAAACTGCCGCTGTCGCCGGCCGCCGCCGCCAGCATCGCCGCCGACGCCGCCTTGCTGGAGACGGTGCTGACCGGGGGCGACGACTATGAACTCGTCTTCGCGGCGGCGCCGGATTCGGATCTGGCGGCCTTGTCCGCGATCACGCCGGTCACGGTCGTCGGACGCTTTGAGGAAGGTCATGGTGTGCGCGTGCTGGACGGGGCAGGTTCGGCCCTGAAGTTGAGCCGAACGGGTTGGCGCCATGCCGTCGGCACGAAGGAAGCCGGGGCATGAAGCGCATCGTCATCATCATCGTCGCCGTCCTGCTCCTCGCGGGCCTCGCCGTCGGCGGCCTCTACATGGGCGGCTTCATCTTCGCCGCGCCGGAAGAGGCGGCGGCCGAGGAACCGGCGCCCGAGCCGACCCTGCCGGAATTGCCGGCGGTGGTCTATTTCGAGCTCGGCAACGTCATCCTGCCGGCCTATCGCGGCGGCCAGTTCCGCAACTACATCAATTTCGTCTTCCGGATCGAGGTGGCGGACGAGGCGACGGTGGAGAAGCTGCGCGACCGCACGCCTCACATGCGGGCGGCGCTGGTCGCCGATTTTTCGGTCGCGCCGATCGAGACCGAGGACGGTCCCGCCGATTTCGACGATGCGACGGTCCGGGCGCGGGTGCTGGCGGCCCTTCGCCGCGCCACCGGCAAGGACGCGGCGGGTGAGGACATCGTGCGCGGCGTGCTGATCGACCGCGTTCTGCCGATCAGGGGATAGAGCCGCGATGTCCACCGCCATGTCGCCCCTCGAGAAGCGGAACGTGCTGCTGCTGGGCCTCGGCCAGGCGCTCTACGGCACCGCGACCACCATCCTCTTCACCCTGAACGGGCTGGCCGGCCACCTGCTGGCGGACGACAAGGCGCTGGCCACCCTGCCGGTGACGGCGATCATGGTCGGCACCGCGCTCTCGACCGTGCCGGCCGCCCTGATCCACAAGCATCTGGGGCGGCGCCGGGGCTTCATGCTGGGCACGGTGGCCGGCGCCGTCGGCGGCCTCGGCTTCGGTGCCGGCCTCTGGTACGGGAGTTTCTGGCTCTTCGTCGCGGCGGCGCTGGTCACCGGCTGGTATTTCGCCAATGCCCAATTCTATCGCTTCGCCGCCGCCGAGGCCGCGGGACCCGAGCATCGGCCGCGCGCCATCAGCCTCGTCATGGCGGGCGGTGTCGTCGCCGCCCTGGCGGGCCCGGAACTGGTCAAGCTGACCAAGGATCTCGCCATCGGCATGCCGTTTCTCGGCGCCTATGCGACGGTGGTGATCCTGGGGCTCATGGCGACCGGGATGCTGGTCGCGCTGCGCCTGCCGGATCTGCCCGCCGCCGCCCGGCACGACGAGGGCCGGCCCCTGAGCGTGATCCTGGGCCAGCCGCGCATGATCGCGGCGCTGTCGACCGGCGTTGCCGCCTATGCCTCCATGAGCCTCGTCATGACGGCGACGCCGATCGCCATGGTCGCCTGCAGCCTGACGGTCGAGGACGCGGCCTTCGTCATCCAGTGGCACGCGCTCGCCATGTATGTGCCGTCCTTCTTCACCGGCCGCCTGATCGAACGTTTCGGCGTCGCTTCGGTGATCGCCGTCGGTCTCGTGCTCATTCTCGGCTGTTCGGCGGTGGCGCTGTCGGGCATCACCCTGACCCAGTTCTGGATCGCCCTGGTGCTCGTCGGGCTCGGCTGGAACTTCGCCTTCGTCGGCGCCACCAGCCTCGTCACCACCTGCCACACGCCGGCGGAACGGGCCAAGACCCAGGCCGCCAACGATCTGATCGTCTTCGGCGTGGTCTCCCTGGCGTCCTTCATGTCGGGCGTGCTGCTGAACTGGACCGGGTGGGACGGCGTGCCCGTGGCCGTGCTGCCGCTGGCGGCGCTGGCCCTCGCCCTGGTGCCGCTCGCGGCGCGGAAGGGCGGGCCGGCCAAGGCGCCGTCCGAGCCGGCCCATGCCTGCTGCTGCGGCGGATGCCACGGCCATGGCGATTAACCTTAGCGAGATTGCGGTCCCCCGTCTTCTCTGGCACCGTCGGGCCGGGTTGAAGCGCGGGACCGAGGGTGCAGCAGGGTGCCCATCCCGGGGCAACCCGAGGAAACATGCGGGGAGAACATGGACACAACAATCGGTCTTTGGGCCGTCATCGGTTGCGGCGTGCTTGCGCTGCTCTATGGCCTGTGGGCTTCGCGCGACGTGCTGTCGCGTGACGCCGGTACCGTTCGCATGCAGGAGATCGCCACCGCCATTCAGGTCGGTGCGCGCGCCTATCTGAACCGGCAATACCGCACCATCGCCCTCGTCGGCATCGTGGTCGCGGTGGCGCTGTTCCTTCTGCTCGGGCTTTACGTTGCTGTCGGCTTCGTGATCGGTGCCGTGCTCTCGGGCGCGGCCGGCTATGTCGGCATGAATATCTCCGTGCGCTCCAACGTACGCACGGCGGCGGGCGCGCGCGAGGGCATCGCCAATGCCCTCGGCATCGCCTTCAAGGCGGGCGCCGTCACCGGCATGCTGGTGGTCGGCCTCGCGCTGCTCGCAGTCGCCGTCTACTACTACGCCCTGATCGAACTGGGGGCGACCGGTCGCGACCTGATCGATCCCCTGGTGGCGCTGTCCTTCGGTGCCTCGCTGATCTCGATCTTCGCCCGCCTCGGCGGCGGCATCTTCACCAAGGGGGCCGATGTCGGCGCCGACCTCGTCGGCAAGGTCGAGGCCGGCATCCCCGAGGACGACCCGCGCAATCCCGCCGTGATCGCCGACAATGTCGGCGACAACGTCGGCGACTGCGCCGGCATGGCCGCCGACCTGTTCGAGACCTATGCCGTGACCCTGGTCGCGACCATGGTGCTCGGCTCCATCTTCTTCTCGGGCAATCCGGTGCTCGCCGGCCAGATGATGCTGCTGCCGCTCGCCATCGGCGGGGTCTGCATCATCACCTCGATCATCGGCACCTTCTTCGTCCGCCTCGGCGCGTCGCAGAACATCATGGGCGCCCTCTACAAGGGCCTGATCGCCACCGGCATCCTGTCGGCGGCGGCGCTGTGGCCGGTGGTGCAATACGTCCTCGGCGACATGGTGACGCCGTATACCGGCGGCGGCCATGTCTTCACCGGCATGGATCTCTTCATCTGCGGGCTGGTCGGCCTCGCGGTGACGGGTCTCATCGTCTGGGTGACCGAGTATTACACCTCGACCGCCTTCCGCCCGGTGCGCTCGGTGGCGCAGTCCTCGACCACGGGTCACGGCACCAACGTGATCCAGGGGCTCGCCGTCTCGATGGAGGCGACGGCGGTGCCGGCGCTGATCATCTGCGTCGGCATCGTCGCCACCTATCAGCTCGCCGGTCTGTTCGGCATCGCCATCGCGGTCACCACCATGCTGGCGCTGGCGGGCATGGTGGTCGCGCTGGATGCCTATGGCCCGGTGACGGACAACGCCGGCGGCATCGCCGAAATGGCCGAACTGCCGCCCGACGTGCGGAAGACGACCGATGCGCTGGACGCCGTCGGCAACACCACCAAGGCGGTGACCAAGGGCTATGCCATCGGCTCCGCCGGTCTCGCGGCACTGGTGCTCTTCGCCGCCTATACCGAGGATCTGAAGGCGTTCTTCGGCGGGCTCGAAGTCACCTTCGACCTCTCCAACCCCTATGTCGTGGTCGGCCTGCTGGTCGGCGGCCTGCTGCCCTATCTGTTCGGGGCCATGGGCATGACGGCGGTGGGCCGGGCGGCGGGTTCCGTCGTCGTCGAGGTGCGGCGCCAGTTCAAGGAGATCAAGGGCATCATGCAGTACAAGGCCAAGCCGGATTACGGTAAGGCCGTGGACCTGCTGACCAAGGCGGCGATCCGCGAGATGATCGTGCCCTCGCTGCTGCCGGTGCTGGCGCCCGTGGTGCTCTATTTCGTCGTGCTGGCGGTCGCCGACCAGAAGGCGGCCTTCGCCGCCGTCGGCGCCATGCTGATGGGCGTGATCGTCACCGGTCTCTTCGTCGCGATCTCCATGACCGCCGGTGGCGGCGCCTGGGACAACGCGAAGAAATACATCGAGGAAGGCCACCACGGCGGCAAGGGCTCCGACGCCCACAAGGCCGCGGTGACCGGCGATACCGTGGGCGATCCCTATAAGGACACGGCGGGCCCCGCCGTGAACCCGATGATCAAGATCACCAACATCGTCGCCCTGCTGCTGCTGGCGATCCTGGCCCATATGTAACGGGCCCATATGTAAAAAGAAGAGGCCCCGGATTTCCGGGGCCTCTTTCTTTCTCTCTGTTCCATCGCTGCCCCCGGCCTGCGCCGGGGCGGGGCGTTTCCGGTCAAGGCCGGCCGATGGTGCCGCCGGGCAGGGGGGCGGAGGAACTGCCGCCCGAGGGCGCGTTGAAGCGGCCGAGATTGCCGAAGAGCTGCTGCCAGATGGTCAGCTCGTTGCCGAGCGTCGGCGTCCTGTCCGGGTTCATGGCGACCTGCTTGCCGTCCTCCTGATCGAGGCGGCTGACCTCGGTCACATTGCCGGCCGGATCGAAATCGATGATCAGCACCGCCTGGTCGGTCACCGCGTCGCGCTCGAAGGCCACCCGTTCGGTCGTCGCCGAGATGTAGTACCAGGAACTGTCGTCGAAATTGGACACGGTCGACGGCGTGCCGAGCAGCCGCGCCACCGATTCCTTGTTGTCGACGCCGGGCCTGATGGCGGACACGGCGACATCGTCCGGGCGCCAGCCCCGCTCGTCGATCACCGGGGCACACGCGCCGAGGGCGAGGGCGGTGAGAACGGCGGCGGCCGTGAGTTTCGGCGGGACGAAGCGTTTTGCGGCCATGGCGGAATCGGTTCCATCAGCGCGTGGATAAATTTAATACCCACTGGATATATCATATCGGCAGGGCGCACCTTGTCATTCGCGCCCGGACCTGTCAATTCGACGGCGCCGCCCTCGGGAACGGGCGGGAAGCGAGGACTCTGGAATGTTTTTCGGCCTGATCAACCGGCAGGACCCGCGCGTCGCGGCGACACTCTATGCCCGCGCCGTGGATCTGGCGCGCGCGCCGGTGTTCTATCGCCGCTTCGCCGTCGCGGACACGATGGACGGGCGCTTCGACATGGTCACGCTCCATGTCGTCCTGTTGCTGAACCGCCTGAAGGGGGAGAGCGACAAGCGCCTTGCCCGCCTGTCCCAGGGCGTGTTCGATTCGATGTTCGCCGACATGGACCGGACGCTCCGCGAATTGGGCGTGGGCGACCAGGGCGTGCCGCATCGGGTGAAGAAGATGGGCCAGGCCTTCTACGGCCGCCTCAATGCCTACGACCAGGCCCTGGAGGCCCCGGACGACGGGGCGCTCGGCGAGGCCCTGCACCGCAACCTCTATCGCGGCGCCGAGGTCGGGCCGGAGATTCTGGCGGGCATGGCCGGCCATGTCCGTCGCACCGTCGCGGATCTGGCCGCCGTGCCGGCCGAAACCTTTCTGCGGGGCGAACTGCCGATCACGGCACCGCCCGAGGAGTGACTGCCATGAACAAGGACGAACTCCCGGCCGAATTCTCCCGCCCGCTCCGGGCGGAATCGGTCCATATGCGGGGCCGCACCGAACGCCTGACGGCGACGCCGGCGGAATGCGCCGCGCTCGCCGCGCGCTTCGACATCCTTGCGGTCGAATCCCTGAGCGCCGAGATCGAACTGCGCCCCCACCGGCGTGACGGTCTCGCCCTCAGCGGGCGGCTGGCCGCGGATGTGGTGCAGGCCTGCGTCGTTTCCCTGGAGCCGGTGCCGGCCCATGTGGAAGTGGCTTTCGAGCGGGTCTACGAGCCCGGCGCCGAGGATCCGAACGAGAGTTTCTCGGTCGACGACCTGTTCGATCCCGACGCCGACGACCCGCCGGAGCCCCTGATCGACGGTATCGTCGACCTGGGCGAACTGGTGGCGGAGGAACTGGCGCTGGCCCTCGATCCCTATCCGCGGGCACCCGATGCCGAGATCCCGGCGCAATACCGCGCGGAGGAGGAAGAGGGGCCGGCGGACGCGGGAATGCAGGACACCCATCGCCCCTTTGCGGTGCTCAAAGGTGGCAGAGACACTTGAGTTCGAGAACTTTCCGTGTATGTTCTCCGCTTCCCGGGCGGGGCTTGCCCCGTAACCAAGACGAGTTGACGAAAAATGGCTGTTCCCAAGAAACGCACCACGAGCTCGCGTCGCGACATGCGCCGCAGCCATCACGCGCTGACCCCGGTCGCGTCGAACGAATGCCCGAACTGCGGCGAGCTGAAGCTGCCGCACCACGTCTGCGGCGCTTGCGGCTATTACGACGGCCGCGAAGTGGTCGCGGCTGCGACCACGGCCTGACGACGGGTTGGTTCGGGGCATGGCGGACATGTCCCCACTGGTGATCGCCATCGACGCCATGGGGGGCGACCATGCCCCCGACGTGCTGATCGAAGGCGCCGCCATCGCCCGCGAGCGCTTTCCGCAGCTCCATTTCGTCTTCTTCGGCGACCAGGCCCGCGTGGCCCCGCTGGTCGAGAAGCAGGCGCTCCTGAAGGACTGCTGCGAACTGGTCCATACCGACTCGGCGATCTCGGCCGACGAGAAGCCGAGCGTCGCCATGCGCCGCGGCAAGGGCACGTCCATGTGGCTGGCCTGCGAGGCGGTGCGCGACGGCAAGGCCCAGGCGGCGGTCAGCGCGGGCAATACCGGCGCGCTGATGGCGATCGCCATGCTGCTGCTGCGCATGTCGCCGGCGATCAGCCGGCCCGCCATCGCTTCCTTCGTGCCGACCGTCCGGGGCGAATCCGTCATGCTGGACCTCGGCGCCAACGTCGGCTGCGACGAGCGCAATCTGGTCGAATTCGCCTTCATGGGCGCCGCCTTCGCGCGCGCCTCCCTCGGCCTGCCCAAGCCGCGCGTGGCGCTCCTCAACATCGGCACCGAGGATCTGAAGGGCGACGAGTCGGTCCGCCTCGCCGCGCAGACCCTGCGCGAGACGCCGGACCTGCCGTTCGAATTCAACGGTTTCGTCGAAGGCAACGGCATCGCCCAGGGCCAGGTCGACGTCATCGTCTCCGACGGTTTCGCCGGCAATATCGCCTTGAAGACCCAGGAGGGGACGGCGCGCCTCGTCTCCGCCTATCTCGCCGCCACCTTCCGTCGCTCGCTCTGGTCGCGGCTCGGCTATCTGCTGGCGCGCCCGGCGCTGCAGGCGCTGCGCGAGCGACTCGATCCCAACCGCTACAACGGCGGTGCCTTTCTCGGCCTCAACGGTCTCGTGGTGAAGAGTCACGGCGGCACCAATGCCGTCGGTTTCGCCGCCGCCATCGGCATCGCCGCCGATCTCGCGCTCAGCGGATTCGTCACCCGCATCCTGGAAGACTTGAAACGCATCGCCCCCGCAGGCGACGATGCGCCCGAAGATCAGATCGCAGTCGAATCATGAGCGTTGCCGAATCATGAGTACCGGTGGTGGCGTCATCCGTTCCCGCGTCGTCGGCTGCGGTGCCTATCTGCCCGAAAGGGTGATGACCAACGCCGAACTGGCGGATTTGGTGAACACCGACGACGCCTGGATCACCGCGCGCACCGGCATCCGTCAGCGCCATATCGCGGCCGAAGGCGAATGCACCTCTGATCTCGCGACGGCGGCGGCGAAGAATGCCCTGGCCGCGGCCGGGCTCGAGGCCGGGGACATCGACCTGATCGTCCTTGCCACCGCGACCCCGGATTTCACCTTTCCGGCGACCGCGACCATGGTGCAGGCCAATCTCGGCATCCGCCGGGGCGCCGCCTTCGACATCCAGGCCGTGTGCTCGGGCTTCATCTATGCGATCGCGACGGCCGACAATTTCCTGAAGGCGGGCCAGCACAAGCGCGCCCTGGTCATCGGCGCCGAGACCTTCTCGCGCATTCTCGACTGGGAGGACCGCACCACCTGCGTGCTGTTCGGCGACGGTGCGGGCGCCGTGGTGCTGGAAGCGGGCGAGGGCACCGGGGGCAATGGCGACCGGGGCATCCTGACCAGCCATCTTCATGCCGACGGGCGCTATCGCGACCTTCTCTATGTCGACGGCGGGCCGTCGCGCACCAAGACCGTGGGCCATCTGCGCATGACGGGGCGCGAAGTCTTCCGCCATGCCGTGGTCAATCTGGCCGAAGCGGTGAACGAGGCCCTGGCCGCCACGGGGCTCGCCCCGACCGATCTCGACTGGATCGTGCCGCATCAGGCCAATCTGCGCATCATCGAGGGCACGGCCAAGAAGCTGGGGGTCGATCCGGCCCGCGTCGTGGTCACCGTGGACCATCACGGCAATACCTCGGCCGCCTCCGTCCCCCTCGCGCTTGCCGAGGCGATGGCCGACGGGCGCATCCAGCCCGGGCATCTGGTGCTGCTCGAAGCCATGGGTGGTGGCTTCACCTGGGGCTCCTGTTTGGTCCGAATCTGAGATTTTCGTACTATCCCCTTGATATTGAGGGGCTTCTTGCTTCACCCTAGACATCGTGACAGGGAAGGGCGCGGATGCCGGTCGTGAATCGGCCACAACCGCGAGCCGGAATGCCTTGCGGGGGAAGTATGGCCAATACCATCACGCGCGCGCATCTCGCCGAGGCGGTCTATCAGGAGGTGGGCCTGTCGCGGAATGAATCGGCCGAACTGGTCGAATCCGTGCTCGAGGCGATCGCCGCCAGCCTGGTCGAGGGGGAATCGGTGAAGATCTCCTCCTTCGGCACCTTCACCGTGCGCCAGAAGGGCGAGCGCGTGGGCCGCAATCCCAAGACCGGGGAGGAAGTGCCGATCGCGTCGCGCCGGGTGCTGGTGTTCCGACCCTCCCATGTCCTCAAGGACCACATCAATGCCGGCATGAGCCGGCGGCGCGACGGGTAAGGCCCGATGCCGGCGGGCGCCACCGACCGGGCGAACGACGACCTCGGACCCGAAGAGGTCCAGGGCCCGGATGCCGAGAGCGGGGCCGATGGCGGGGCCGAGGGCGGGCGGCCGCAACGGGGCGGGACCAAGCATCCGGGCGCCTTCCGCACGATTTCCGAAGTCGCCCATGATCTCGACGTGCCCCAGCACGTGCTGCGCTTCTGGGAAACCCGCTTTCCGCAGATCAAGCCGATGAAGCGGGGCGGCGGCCGGCGCTACTACCGGCCCGAGGACGTCGCCCTGCTGCGCGGCATCCGCCATCTCCTCTACAGCGACGGCTATACCATCAAGGGCGTGCAGAAGGTGCTGCGCGAGAACGGCGCCCAGGCCGTGATCGCCGTCGCCAAGCCGCTGGCGGAACGCCTCGCGGACCACCGCGAGCAGGCCGTGGCGCCCGCCGTGGAGGCGGAAGCGGCGGCCCCCGTCGCGCATGAAGAGCCGGTCGTGTCGCCGGACGCCCCCGTCCGCGCGGACGACGTCGCCTATTGGCGCAACCTCGCCATCGAATTGCGCCGGGAACTCGACGCCGTCCGCCGCCTGCTCAAGGGCGGTTGAGGCCGGTCAGCCGCAGCTGAACGGGCCGCTCGTGACGGGCAGGGGACGTCCGCCGAACGTGCCGGCCATGGCCGGATCGACCCGCCAGACGCCCCGGAAGCGGACACCGGCGGCGTCGCGCGTCATTTCGACATTCTCGATGATTCCCTGGCGGCCGACCGCCGGCTCGCCCCAGCGGCCGCGCCAGACGCCGCCTTCGCGCGTCAGTTCCACCCAGCCACCGGCCGATTTGTCCCAGGTCGAGTCGTAGCTGCCGCTGGCGAAGCCGGGCCGCGAGGTTGTGACCACGATCGTGCCGAAGCCGCTGGCGCCGCAGCGATAGGTGCCGGCGGGAAGGGTCGCGACATCGAGGTCGCCGTCGTCGCCGCCCGTGCCCTCCACCAGGGTGCAACGGGCGGAGCCGGTGGCATCCGGCAGGGCGGTGCCGCTCAGGTTGCCGGACATGCCGGGGACAATACCCCAGTCGCCCGAAAAGCCCGACGCGGTGACGGTCATGCCGGTGAGATAGCCGGCGCGGCCGACCGCCGCCTCGCCCCAGGTGCCGCGCCACTGCGCGATCGAGGCATCGTATTTCAACTCCAGCCAGCCGGATTTTCCCCCGACCCAGGTGCCCGTGTAGAGGCCGGTGGCATAGCCCGCCGTCGAATAATCGATCTCGACGGTGCCGAAGCCGCCACTGCACGCATAGCGTCCGCTGGCGAGCGTGGCCGGCGTGGCGGCTCCCGCCGTTCCGACAAGGCTGGCGGGGGCTTGGGCGATGATGGCCGCAAAGCCGATACCGAGTACAAGAAGGGTGTTGCGCGTCATGGCGTTTCCTCCTCTCCCAGCCGGGCCATCATGCGCGCCGGATGCCGGCGTGCAGCGCAGCAATCGACGCTTTCGGCGCCGGATGGGGGGCAAAACGCCTCGCTTCGGGGACGCAATTTCCCGGTGCAGGGCGGGCGGGCGTGATGTAATAACCGTTCACATGGAGTGGGACCGGCGCAGGCGCAAGTCAGACGATTCGGGCGATGGCACGCGGCGCGGCTATCACCACGGCAATCTGCGCGAGGCGCTGATCGGCGCGGCGCTGGACCTGATCGCCTCCAAGGGGCTGTCGGGCGTCACCTTCGCCGAGGCGGCGCGCGCCGCCGGCGTCTCCGCCGCCGCGCCCTACCGGCATTTTCCCGACCGCGAGAGCCTTCTGGCCGAGGTGGCCAGGCGCGGCTTCGAGCATTTCGCGGAACGGCTGGAAGCCGCCTGGCAGGACGGCCGGCCGGAACCCGTCGCCGCCTTCAACGCCGTCGGCCGGGCCTATCTCGCCTTCGCCCGGGCGGAACCCGCCTATTACACCGCCATGTTCGAGGCCGGCCTCTCGCTCGACGACCACGCAGACCTGCGGGCGGCGGGGGATCGCGCCTTCGCGGTGCTGCGCGGCGCCGCCGAGCGTCTGGTCGGCGATCTCCCGCGCGAGGGGCGGCCGCCGGCCCTGATGATGGCGCTGCACGTCTGGTCGATGTCCCACGGCATCGCGGCACTCTTCGCCCGCGCCGACGGCGGCCGGCGCCGCCTGCCCATGAGCGCCGAGGACCTGCTGGAGGCCGAGGTGCTGATCTATCTGCGCGGCCTCGGCATCGCCGCCTGACTCATGCCCGGCCCGAGCCGTGGCTCGGCGAAAAATCGACACGGGCGGTCCTCGATCGTCTTGACAGTCGGCCCCGTGTCCCCATTTATGTAAATGTCATTAACATTGACATCGGCATCAACGGCAACGACAGGGAGTGTTCGACGTGGGCATCGTGCAGAGACTCGACGACTACGGCAAACCGGCCTGGATCGCGACCATGGTCCTGGCTTTCATCGTGTTCTGGCCGGTGGGACTCCTGGTCCTGGCCTATCTCTACAGGAGTGGACGCATGGCGGATTGGAACCTCGACGGTCGGCATTTCGGGGAACGGCGTTTCGGGCGCTGGTACGGCCCTTGCGGCGGTGCGCGCCGCCATCATCGCTACCATGCGCGCAGCAGCGGCAACGGCGCCTTCGACGAATACCGCGAGGAGACGCTGCGCCGGCTCGAGGACGAACAGCGGGAATTCACCGAATTCCTCGAGCAACTCCGCAAGGCCAAGGACAAGGCGGAATTCGACCAGTTCATGGCTTCGCGCGGCAAGGCCAGGCGGCCTGACGACGATGATCGTTCCGAAGCAGGCGACTCGTTCGGCGGCGACATGGGCCCGCAGCCGGCGTGACGCTGGCGCCGGGCGGCGCCGAACCGCCCGGCCCCCCAGCCTCGAAAGGCCCGGAAGCCGCCGGTTTCCGGGCCTTTCCCATGGCCTGAAAAATCTTGCGCCGCGCCATTGCCGAAGCCAGGCGATGCCGTTATAGTCCGCCGCCTCGCGGCCGTTCAGCCGCCTGACGGGCAGTAGCGCAGCCTGGTAGCGCATCAGTCTGGGGGACTGGGGGTCGTCGGTTCAAATCCGGCCTGCCCGACCATCACGGTCGCAAGACCACGAAATTAGGCCGCCTTCGAGCGGCCTAATTTTTTGCCTGATCACCGAACCACGTCATGCGCCTGCAGCACGTCCCTGATCCAGGTCTGGAACAGGCGGATGCGGGGCGGCAGGTGGCGCCGCCGGACGTAGAGCAGGGAAAGCTGCATGGGCGGCGGGCGGAAGTCGGGCATGATTTCGATCAGGGCGCCGGTGTCCAGCAGGTCGCGGACGTCGAAAGCCGGGATCTGGATGATGCCGAGACCGGCGCGGGCGGCGGCGATATAGGCTTCCGCATTGTCGACGGTGATCGCGCTCCGCATGGTCAGCGTGCGCGGCGTTCCGTCCTCGACATGCTCCCACGCGGCATCGCCGGCCGGCAGACGCGCCGCATAGTTCACGAGATCATGCGACGGCAGGTCGTCCGGCGTCGCCGGCGTGCCGCGCGCCGCGAGATAGGCGGGACTGGCGCAATTGATCAACTCGACATCGCCCAGCCGGCTGCAGACGAGGTCGGAATTCTCGAGCGCGCCGACGCGGATCACGAAATCGACGCCTTCGGCGATCATGTCGACCAGGCGATCGGTCATGCTCAAGGTCAGTTCGATGCCGGGATGGGCGGCGATGAAGTCGGGCAGGGCGGGGATCACGATGCGCCGCCCGATCCGGCTCGGCATGTCGATGCGCAGGCGCCCGCGGATCCGCATCGGACCCTTGCCGAACATGTGTTCCGAAACCTCGACCGCGTCGACGATGTCGCGGGCGCTGGAAAAGAAGCGCAGCCCGTCGTCCGTCGGCATCACCCGGCGCGTCGTCCGTTGCAGAAGCTGGACCTGCAGCCGGTCCTCCAGCGCCTGGACCTCGGTGGAGACGGTCGAACGCGGCAGGTTCAGCGCCGCTGCCGCGCGGGTGAAACTGCCGCTCTCCATCACCTGGATGAAGATCTGCATCTGGCGGATTCGGTCCATGGGCCATTGTTCGCTATTTTCGACGATACTGGTCGAGAATGCGCGATTTATACGTGTCTTTCTACCAATCAATCTGGGCCAGGAGGCATCGCGACGGGCGGTGCCGCATCGGAACCGGGAGCCGGGCATGTCCAGAAATTCGATCGAAGGCAAGGTGGTTTTGATCGCCGGTGGCGCGAAGAACCTGGGGGGCCTGCTGGCCCGGGAATTCGCCACCCATGGCGCAAGGGCGGTCGCCATCCATTACAACAGCGCGGCGACGAAAGCGGCGGCCGAGGCGACGGTCGCGGCCGTCAAGGCGGCGGGGGCCGAGGCGGTGGCGTTCCAGGCCGATCTGACCTCGGCCGCGGCCATGGAAAAACTCTTCGCCGACACGATCGCCACGGTCGGCAGGCCCGACATCGCCATCAACACGGTCGGCATGGTGGTGAAGCGGCCGATGACGGAGGTCACCGAGGAGGTCTTCGACCAATCCTGTGCCGTTAATGTGAAATCGGCCTTCTTCTTCCTGAAGGAGGCGGGCAGGCACCTCAACGACAACGGCAAGGTCTGCACCATCGTCACCTCGCTGCTCGGCGCCTTTACGCCGTTCTATGCCGCCTACGAGGGCCTGAAGGCGCCGGTCGAGCATTTCACCCGCGCGGCCTCCAAGGAATTCGGCGCGCGCGGCATCTCGGTCACCGCGATCGGACCGGGGCCGATGGACACGCCCTTCTTCTATCCGGCCGAGGAGAAGGAGGCGGTGGAATACCACAAGTCGGCCGCCGCCCTCTCGCCCTTCTCGAAGACCGGCCTGACGGACATCACCGACATCGCGCCCTGGATCCTGTTCCTGGTCTCCGACGGTTGGTGGATGACCGGCCAGACGATCCTGGTGAACGGCGGCTATACCACGAAGTGATCCCGAAGGCGGGCGGCGGATCGGGATGATCCGCCGCCCGTACCCTATTTGCCGGGTGTCACGGCGTCGCCGTCGTCGTCCCGCTCGAGCGGCATCAGAACCGTGCGGTCGGCCAGCCAGTCGGCGAGGCGGGCGCGGTCGGGAATTTCGATGCGGCCATAGCCGAGGTTCAGCAGGTCCTCCGCCACCAGGCGGCGCAGGGCCTTGCCGATCGAGACCCGCGAGACCCCGAACAGGGAGGCGAGATCGTCCTGCACCAGGCCGACGCTGCCGGGCCCGGTGCTGCCGCGCGTCATGGCCAGCAGATGCTTGGCCAGTTGGACGGGCAGGGGCAGGCGGCGCAGATCCTCGGCGAATTCGACCAGGGCGTGGATCCGCCGCGTCGCCAGACACAGCAGGGCCCAGCTCAGGTTGCGGTCCTCGTGATAGAGCGCCATGAAGCGCGGGCGCGGGATCTGGTCGATCACCACGTCGCCGATCGCCACCACGTCGTGGGTGCGGGGCAGATTGGCGAAGAGGGTGAATTCGCCGAAGCAATGACCCGGCCCCAGGATCGAGGTGGTGACATAGGAGCCGTCCGAGCCCGGATTGCCGATGCGCACGGTGCCGGAGCGCACCACCGAAAGCCCGGGCTTGCGGTCGCCCCGGGCATGAACCAGGGCACCGTCGCGGTAGTGGACGGGCGTGCCCGCCGCCAGCAGCGCCGCGCGCGTCGCCTCGGGCAGCAGGGGGAGCAGGGCGGGCGTGTCGAGATCGAAGAGATCGGGCATGGGCCAGGCCTCGGGGGGCGACGATTTTCGCCGAATAGATAACTAGTTGGCATTCTAGCCCCGGTGATCGGCCTATCCCAAGCGCAGAACGATGACGGGCGCGCCGCCCCTCCTGGAGAAAGCCATGGAAACCAAGGATATCGCCGTTTTCGGCATCTTCCTCGCCGTCGCCTTGCTCGAAGCCTGTTTCACCGGCCTGATCGCGAAGAAGGAACAGAAGCCGGGCGACCGCAGGGTCGAGGTGCTGAGCCTCGGCGCGATGATGTTGATTTCCATGCCGCTGGCACTGGCCGGCGGGGCTTTCCTGGCCAGCCAGTTCGCGCCCCGGGATGCCCTGATCGGCCTGCCCGTGATCGCGCAGATCGCGATCCTGCTGATCTTCGACGACATGTTCCAATATTGGTGGCACCGCCTGTCCCATTCGGTGTCCTGGCTCTACAAGCTGCATCGGCCCCATCACAACGCCGAATACATGTCGGTGCGCATCGTCTATCGGAACAATTTCTTCTACTACCTGCTCATGCCGTCGCTGTGGCTGTCCGGCGCCTTGATCTTCCTCGGCCTCGGCCATGTCTATGCCATCTATGTGGTGGTCAAGATGGCGGTGATCATCGGCGCGCATTCGGACTTGCGCTGGGATGCGCCGCTCTATCGCATCAAGTGGCTGTCGCCGGTGATGTGGGTCGTGGAACGCACGATCTCCACCCCCGCGACCCACGCCGCCCACCACGGCAAGCATGCGTCCGACGGCGTCACCAACTACAAGGGCAATTTCGGCAACCTGCTGTTCTTCTGGGACGTGCTGTTCGGTACCGCCAAGATCACCCGGCGCTATCCCGAACAGTTCGGCGTCGAGAACCTGCCGCCGACGACCGTGAGCGAACAGATGCTGTGGCCCCTGTTCCGGGCGCCGGAAGAAACGATTGAAGAGGAACCGGTCGCGGTCCGCGCCCGGGCCTGACGATCCGGATATCGAGATCGAGGGCGCGGATCCCGCGATCCGCGCCTTTCTCGTTTGCCGGCCCAACAAGTTATCGTCGTCCTGGCGAAGGCCGGGATCTCTCGAAAACGGGGCGGCTCGTCCCGATGCAGGCCCCGGCCTTCGCCGGGGCGACGGTGTGAGAGCCTACCGCCCCCGCGTGAAGTGGCGCGCCAGCGTAAGTCCCACACCCCAGGCGGCGAAGGGCGGGATGGAGGCGAGGGCGTAGATCGTCACCTGGCCGAGTTCGGGCCGGGTCTCGAACAGATGCTGCATCAGGAAATAGCCGGCGATGACGCCGAGCAGGCCGGCCCAGAAGGCGATGCGGCGCGGGGTGTCGATGACGTCGCCGTCCGATGGCGGCTGAGGATTGGGCATGGGCGATTCCACGGGGTGCGGCCCGTTCCGATTGCTTCTTTTCCATATTACCCCCCGAAAGGGGAGCGTGGCACCGCGCCATTGATCAGTCATGTTGATGACCATGGCAAGGGCGACATCATCGGCGGCTTTGTCTTCGGCGAAAATTAGGGTATAAACCCTAAAAATAGCGAGAGGGAGGCACGAATGGCACAGGCATCGGTTTCTACGACAGCGATTTCCCCCAATGCCGGTACCCCGAAGGCAGGCCCGGCGACGGCGGCGGTCCCCGATCCCTGGACCCTGCCCCTCGACAAGATCGACCCGAGCCGGCCGGAGCTCTATCTGAACAATGTCCACGGCGACTACTTCCGCCGCCTGCGTCAGGAAGACCCGGTGCATTTCACGGCCGAAAGCGCCTTCGGCCCGTTCTGGTCGCTGACCCGCTTCGACGACATCGTCGCGGCCGAAACCAACACCAAGGTGTTCTCGTCGGAGCCCTCGATCATCATCGGCGATCCGACCGACGATTTCGTGCCGCCCATGTTCATCGCCATGGATCCGCCGATCCACGACGTGCAGCGTCGCGCCGCCTCGCCCGCGGTTGCCCCTCAGCGCCTGTCGGAATTGGAGGATCTGATCCGCCGCCGCGCCGGCGCCATCCTGGACAGCCTGCCGACCGACGAACCCTTCAACTGGGTCGACCGCGTCTCGCGCGAGCTGACCACCCAGATGCTGGCGACCCTGTTCGACGTGCCCTTCGAGGACCGCTACCTGCTGCCCTATTGGTCCGACGTCTCGACCGCGTCGGAAGCCGTGGGCGTGCCCGCCGACATGGCGGAGCGCCAGCGCATCCTCATGGAATGCCTCGCCTATTTCACCAGGCTGTGGCACGAGCGGGCGGCGGCCGAGCCGAAGTTCGACTTCATCTCGCTGATGGCCCACAACCCGGACACCAAGGACATGGTGAAGAACCCGCTGGAACTGGTGGGGAACCTGATGCTGCTGATTGTCGGCGGCAACGACACGACCCGCAATTCGATCTCGGGGGGCGTCGTGTTCCTGAACCAGAACCCGGCCGAATACGACAAGCTGCGCGCCGACCCTGGTCTGATCACCAACATGGTCTCGGAGGTCATCCGCTATCAGACGCCGCTGTCCCACATGCGCCGCACGGTGAAGGAAGACGTCGTCTTCGGCGGCAAGCAGATCAAGAAGGGCGACAAGGTCGTGTTCTGGTACTGCTCCGGCAACCGCGACGAGACGGCGATCGACAATCCCGACGCCTTCCTGATCGACCGGCCGCGCGCGCGCCATCATATCTCCTTCGGCTTCGGCATCCACCGCTGCATGGGCAACCGCATGGCCGAAATGCAGCTCCGCGTGCTGTGGGAAGAGATCCTGAAGCGCTTCGACCGGGTCGAACTGGTGGCGGAGCCGAAGCGTGTGCTCTCCAATTTCGTCAACGGCTACGACGAAGTGATGGTGCGCCTGCACCCCAAGGCGGTCTGACGCCGGCCACGGACGGGGGCGCCTTGGGCCGAAAACGGCCTGAGGCGCGACGCCGCGCCTTTCGCGCCCGCAACGAAGCTGACACGGCGGGCGCGATGCGCTACTCGTGCGCCATGGCCAAGAGGAACACGCGCCAGCGCATCATCGAAACCGCCCTGCGGCTGTTCAACGAAAGGCATTTCGGCAATGTCACGACCGCCGCCCTGGCGGCCGAACTGGGCATGACCGAAGGCAACCTCTGGTACCATTTCAAGAGCAAGCGCGATCTTCTCGACGCGATCGCGGAACGCTATGTCGCCTTCGCCCGCGAGCGCCTGGCGATCGTGCCGGGCGAGGACGACGTGCTCGAGGATTACGCCCGCCTGCTCGCCGCTCTCTCGGACGAGGTGCGGAGCTTTCGCTGCATCTTCCGCGACCGTCCGGACTATGGCGAATTTCCCGCCAGCCTCCACGACGCGGCGGGGGCCATCTACGAAGCCTCCTGGGCACAGATGGGGCGCTTCTTCGCCGCCCTGAAGACGGCTGGCCATCTCGACATTCCCGACGCCTGGATTGGCCCCCTGGTGACCAATTCGATCGTCGTCATCCGCTTCGCGCCCGAATTGTTCCGCGAAATGAACATGAGCGACGAGGACATGACCCGCATGGCGGATTGGGGCATCGTCCATCACCTCGACTGTTTCGGAGACTGGCTTAAGCCCGAGGCCCGACGGCGCCTGGTGGCGCGCCTGAACCTCGACGAGGCGATCGCGACGGCGTCGAGTTTCCCGGGCGCCTTTTCGCGCCGCCCGTGATGATCTATTTTCCGCGCCTGCGCCACGGGTTCCCCAGCCGTGGCGCGAACCACTGGATATGGAACCGAGCATGAGTGTCGCCGGCATGATGCAGAGCCAGTCGCAGGCCCGGAGCCTGCCGTCGCAACCCTCGCCGAACGAGCGGGCGGTGGCGCGCTGGCTGTTCGTCGTCTCCTTCCTGCTGCTGGCCATGGTGGTGCTGGGCGGGGTGACGCGGCTGACGGATTCGGGCCTCTCCATCACCGAATGGAAGCCGGTCAGCGGCGCGCTGCCGCCGCTCTCGGCCGAGGCGTGGGAGGCGGAATTCGCCAATTACCGCAAGATCCCGCAATACGAGCAGCTCAACTACGGCATGAGCCTTGGGGAATTCAAACGGATCTTCTGGTTCGAATGGTCCCACCGCCTGCTCGGGCGCCTGATCGGCTTCGCCTTCCTCGTGCCCTATCTGTGGTTCCTGCTGCGCGGCAAGCTGGACCGGCCCATGGCCTGGCGCCTGGGCGGGATCCTGATCCTCGGCGGCACGCAGGGCGCGCTCGGCTGGTTCATGGTGGCGTCCGGCCTGACGGAACGGGTCTCGGTCTCGCAATACCGGTTGGCGGCCCATCTCTCGCTCGCCTTCGTCATTCACGCGGCGGTGTTCTGGACCGCGCTCGATCTCTGGCGGGGCAGGGTGGTCCGGATACCGTCGCCCGGCCTGTCGCGGCTCGCCGCGCTCGGGCTGGCGCTGGTCTTCCTGCAGATCGTGCTCGGCGCCTTCGTCGCCGGGCTCGATGCCGGGCTTGCCTACAATACCTGGCCGCTGATGGACGGGGACTGGATCCCGAACGGGCTGTTCACCCATGTGCCGGCATGGCTCGACCCGTTCGAGAACAATATCACCGCGCAGTTCCTGCACCGGCATTTCGCCATTCTGGTCGCGGTCCTTCTGGTCCTTCATGCGCTCGCGGTCCGTGCGCGGGCGCCCGCGGCCTCCGATGCCGCGCTGCTGGTCGCCTTCGGTGTCGTCCTGCAGGTGCTGCTCGGCATCTGGACCCTGATCGCCGTGGTGCCGGTCTGGCTCGGCGCCCTGCATCAGGCGGGGGCCTTCATCCTCTTCACCCTGGGGCTCAATCTGCTGCACCGGCTGCGCCGGGTTTGACGGCCCATATTTTGACGGGCTCATGCAGGCGAGGTCTGCCGATCCGGCATGAGACAAGCCATGGCGCGCCGCGCAATATGGCGGGATGACGACGACCGCTTCCGCCCGTTCAGCCAATCCCCGTTCCGCCAATCTGGGCCTCGGCTTTTCCAGCATCGCCCATAGTTTCTCCCATCTCTTCACCCTGCTCTATGCGACGGTGGTGCTGGCGGTGGAGAAGGACTGGGGCCTGCCCTACGACACATTGGCCTGGGCTTCGATCCCGCTCTTCGTGCTGTTCGGCGCGGGCGCCATTCCCGCCGGCTGGCTGGGCGACCGCTGGAGCGCGCCGGGCATGATCGCGGTCTTCTTCGTCGGCCTGGGCGGTGCCGCCATCGCGACGGGTTTCGCGGACAATCTGACCCAGCTCACCCTCGGCCTCGCGGCGATCGGGCTCTTCGCCTCGATCTATCACCCGGTCGGCATCGCCTGGCTTGTGCGCAATGCCGCCAATCGGGGCCGCGCGCTCGGCATCAACGGCATCTTCGGTTCGCTGGGCACCGCGGGCGCCGCCGTGGTCGCCGGCTTCCTGGCCGATCGTTTCGGCTGGCGCACAGCCTTCTTCGTGCCCGGCGCGATCTCGCTCGCGATCGGCATCGCCTTCATCGTCCTGATACGCCGGGGCCGCATCTTCGACGTCGCCCATGACGTCGCGCCGACCGCGGCGCCGGGCCGGGGCGAGGTGCGCCGCGTGTTCTGGGTGCTGTCGGTCACCATGCTGATGACCGGGCTGATCTATCAGGCGACCTCGGTCGGCCTGCCGAAGCTGTTCGAGGAACGCGCGGGGTCCCTGGTCGAGGGTACCTTCGGCATCGGTCTTCTGGTCTCGGGCGTCTATGTCTTCTCGGCGCTCAGCCAGTTCGTCGGCGGCGAGATGGCGGATCGGTTCCCGCCGCGCATGGTCTATATGGCGGCACAGCTCGCCCAGATCCCGGTGATCCTGATCGCGGTCATGCTCTCGGGCTCGGCCCTGGTGGGCATGGCGGCGCTGATGATCTCGTTCAACGTGGTCGGCCAGCCGGCGGAAAATACCCTGCTGGCGAAATATACCCCGCCGGCCTGGCGCGGCCGCGCCTTCGGCGCGAAATTCGTGCTGACCCTCGGCGTGTCGTCCCTCGGCGTCAGCCTCGTGCCCATCATTCACCGCCTGACCGGATCGCTGGACGGGCTGCTGGTGGTGCTGTCCGGCTTCGCGGCCATCGCGGCCGCGTTCTGCATCATGCTGCCGGTCGACCGCCCCGCGCGGGAGGCGGTCGCCCCGGCCGAATGACGGTACCGGATCAGGCCAGTGCCTGATCCAGGTCGGCGATGATGTCCATCACGTTCTCGATGCCGATCGACAGGCGCACGACGTCGTCGCCGGCGCCGGCCGCCGCGCGCTGCTCCGGCGTAAGCTGCTTGTGGGTGGTCGAGGCCGGGTGGATGACGAGGCTGCGCACGTCGCCGATATTGGCGAGGTGGGAGAACAGCTTCACGTTCTGGACCAGCTTCACGCCGGCGTCATAGCCGCCCTTCAGGCCGAAGGTGAAGACGGCGCCGGCGCCCTTGGGCGCGTATTTCTCCTGCAGCGCGTGGTACTTGTCGCCCTCGAGCCCGGCATAGGAAACCCAGGCGACCTTGTCGTGCTGGGCCAGATGGCGCGCGACGGCCAGCGTATTGGCGCATTGCCGTTCCATGCGCAGCGCCAGGGTCTCCATGCCGGTCAGGATCATGAAGGCGTTCATGGGCGCGAGCGCCGGCCCGAGATCGCGCAGCCCCAGCACGCGGGCGGCGATGGCGAAGGTGATGTTGCCGAAGGTCTTGCCCAGTTCGAGCCCGGCATAGGACGGGTTGGGCTTCGAGATCAGCGGATATTTGTCGTCCGCCAGCCAGTCGAAATTGCCGCCGTCGACGATCAGGCCGCCGATCGAATTGCCGTGGCCGCCCAGAAACTTGGTCGCCGAATGGACGATCAGGTTGGCGCCGTGCTCGAACGGGCGGACCAGATAGGGCGTCGCCAGGGTGTTGTCGACGATCAGGGGCACATGGTGCTTCCTGGCGATTTCGCCGATCGGGTCGAGATCGGTGATCACGCCGCCCGGATTGGCGATCGATTCGACGAAGATCGCTTTCACGCCCGGCACGAAGGCTCGGTCGAAATTCCGCGGATCCTCGGGATCGACCCAGATCACTTCCCAGCCGAAGGACTTGAAGCTTTCGCCGAACTGATTGATCGAGCCGCCGTAGAGCTTCCGCGAGGCGAGGAACTTGTCGCCCGGCGACAACAGGGTGTGGAACACGAGGAATTGCGCGGCATGGCCCGAGGCGACGGCGAGCGCGGCGGTGCCGCCCTCGAGATCTGCGATGCGCCCTTCGAGCACCGCATTGGTCGGGTTCATGATGCGCGAATAGATGTTGCCGAAGGCCTGAAGCCCGAACAGCGACGCCGCGTGATCGACATCGTCGAACACATAGGAGGCGGTCTGATAGATCGGCGTCACCCGGGCCTTGGTCGCCGGGTCCGGGGCGGCACCGGCGTGGACGGTGCGCGTTTCGAAGGCTGCCTTATGCTCGCTCATTCCTGGTCTCCACCGATAGGACGGGTTTTCTTTTGGGAAGGGCTTCCTGAAGGACGGGCATTCTGGCGAGCCATCGCCGCACCGTCCAGCATTCGCGCGAATGCCGTGCTCAGGAATTTCCTTTACGAAAATTCGGCGTTCAAAGACCGAGGCGGTAGATCTCGATCTTGGGGCAGCGGTCCATCACCACTTCGAGGCCGGCGGCCTCCGCCTTGGCCCGCGCGGCGTCGTCGGCGAGGCCGAGCTGCATCCAGACCGCCTTGGCCTTGATGGCGATCGCTTCGTCCACCACGCCCGCGACGGCGCTCTGCTCGCGGAAGATGTCGACGATGTCGACCGGTTCCGGGATGTCGGCCAGACTGGCATAGACCTTCTGGTCCAGGATGGTCTTGCCGGCCTGGCCCGGATTGACCGGGATCACCCGATAGCCGTGCCGCAGCATGAAGGCCATGACCTCGTTGGACGGACGGTCCGGGTTGGTGCTGGCGCCGACCAGGGCGATGGTGCGCATCTCGGTCAGCAGGCGGCGGATGACGGCATCGTCGTTCGGATAGGGCATGGCGGTCTGGACCTCAGCAGGCGTCGGTGCAGGTCTTGCGGGCCTCGTCCACCAGCTTCTGGAGGGTGGCGAGGTCGACCACGCCGGGCACCAGCGTGTCGCCGATGATGAAGCCGGGCGTGCCGTTGATGCCGAGATCCTGTGCCAGGGCCTTCACGTCGTCGATGTGGCCGGCGATGGCGGGCGAGGCCATGTCCTTCTTCAGACGATCGGTGTCGAGACCGACGGATCCGGCGATGGCCATGATCTTGTCCTCGGGCAGGGCCCCGCGCGAGGCGATCAGCGCCTCGTGGAATTCGCGGTATTTGTCCTGGCCGACGGCGGCGAGGGCGGCATGGCTGGCGAGCACCGAATCCGGGCCGAGAATGGGGAATTCCTTGAGGACGACGCGGACCTTGGGATCGGCCTTGATCAGTTCCATGACGATCGGCTGGGCCTGTTTGCAATAGCCGCAGCGATAGTCGAAGAATTCGACCAGGGTGACGTCGCCGACCGGATTGCCGATCACCGGATCGCGGGCGTCGCGCAGGATCTTGTCCCGCAGTTCGGCGATCTGGCCCTTGGCGTGTTCGGCCTCGGCCGCTTCCTGTCGATCCTGGAGGACCTGGATCGCTTCGACGATCACTTCGGGATGTTCGAGCAGATAGGCGCGGACGATGTCCCGGATTTCCTGCTGCTGGCCGGCATCGAAGCTTTCCGCGTGGGCGGGGGCCAGACCCTGGATCATCATGGCGGCGGCCAGGCCGACGGCGGCGAGGGTGGAACGCATGGCTCGATACTCCATCGGAGGGGCCGCGCGGCGGCCCGTATTCCTATTTCTGGTCGCGCCAGAGGCGCAGGGAGAGGTCGCGGATATCGGCGGCACGCAGCGCGCCGGGCGAGCCGACGGGCAGGGCCGCCTCCGCCCGCTGGGCCTGCTGATAGGCGTCCTCGAGCTTGCCGGTCAGCATGAAGCGCTCCGCCGAGGCCAGCGCCGCCATGCCGATATTGTCCTGCCGGCCATAGGCGATGGCGAGCTGATACCAGGCCATGGAATTGTCCGGATCCTCGCGCGTGGCGATTTCGAGATCGCGGATGGCGGCCGCGGTCTGTTGCGGATCTTCCGTCGCGATCATGGCGCTGGCGAGGCCGACGCGGATCAGCGGTTCCTTCGGCGCCGCGCGGACCGCGAGGCGATAGGGTTCGATGGACTCGGCGATGCGGCCGTTCTCCAGCAGGCCCTGGCCCTTGAGCTCGAGGAAATAGGCATCGTTCGGATAGGACTGAAGCAGAAGATCGACCTCGTGGACGAAGCGCGGCACGTCCGGCTTGCGATAGAGCGCCACCACGCGGGCATAGCGGTCGGCGACGCTGGTCGAGGACGGGGGAATGGCGCGCAGCGTCGTCTCCGGATTGTCGATATAGCCGCGCAGCTTGCCCTGAATGCGCGCCAGCATCTCGACGAAGACGGGCGAGGCGGCGGAATCGCGATAGGGCGATTGTTCGACCCTGGTCGTCAGCGCCGAAATGCGCTCCGGCGTCAGCGGGTGCGTATAGACATAGGGGTTCAGGTCGGAACGGATGCGGAGCGCGTCGCGCTCGATGATCGACAGGAATTCCGCCAGGCCGCGCGCCGTGATGTGGAGCTTGTCGAGAAAGGTGATGGCGGCCTGATCCGCCGCCGATTCCTGGGTCCGCGAATACTTCAGGAAGCTGCGCTGCGCGACCTGGGACCCGCCCATCATGATGGCGGCGCCGGCGTCGCCACCGCCGCCGATCACCGCGATGGCGCCGAGCACGGTCGCGATGATCTGCTGGATCGAGGCATTGCGCAGGGCCTCGGTGCTGCGCACCAGGTGGCCGCCGGCGATATGGCCGGTCTCGTGGGCGATGACGCCCAGCAATTGTTCGGGGGTTTCCACGGCGCGCAACAGGCCTGTGTTCAGGAACAGGTTCTGGCCGCCGGCGACGAAGGCGTTGAGGGTCGGATCCTGGATCAGGATCACGCGCACGGCCGAGGCGTCGAGTCCGGCGGCCTGGAAGATCGGTTCCGCCATGGCGCGGATATAGGCCTCGGTCTCGGCGTCGCGGATCAGGGACAGGGAACGGCCCTGGGCGGCGGCCGACAGCGGCCAGAATCCGGCTGCGGCGGTCGCCAGCGCAGCCATGAGTGCGATCGCGGTCCGCAGGGCCCGTGCGGCCCGAAAGATTCCCGCCCGACGGTCTCGGGTGGGGGCAGACATCGACGTCAAAATGCAGTTCTCCGAATTGTCCGCCCTAGCCCCGGGGGGAAGCTAGCACAAAGAAAAGGGGCGGCCCATGGCGCAATTATGACGCCCTGGACCGCCCCCGGATCGTTGCCGATCTGACGCCGCGCGGCGCCCGCCTCAGGAGTCGAAGCGGCGCTGCCACCAGCCCCGGCGCGGCGCGCGGGGGGCTTCCGTCGCCGGCGCGGTGCCGGCGACGATGGTCTCGACGGGCTTGTTCACAGGCTCTTCCTCGGCCGGCGCGGCGGCGCCATCCGCCTCGACCTCGGGGCTGACGGTCTCGGGGAACAGCGTGTCGGCCGTGGCCGCCGGTTCGGGCGACGGCGATTCCTTGGCCATGGCCGGCTCCGCCGCCGGAATATCCAGCGGGGGTTCCGCCGGCGCTTCCGGAACGGGTTCGGGGGCCGGGGCCTCGGCCACGGTTTCGGCCACGTCGACTTCGGCGGCGACGGCTTCCGCCGCCACCGGCGCGTCGTCCACCCGGGCGGCGGACAGGGCGGCCTCGATGGCGTCCGCGGTCAGGGCGTCGCCCTCGTCGATGATCGGGATATGGGTGACCAGGACGGTCGGATCCTCGGCCTCGGCCTCGGCGTCCGCGTCGGTGCCGGAAGCCGCTGCCTCGTCGCCATCGGTCCGGCGGCGGCGGCCACCACGGCGGCCCCTGCGACGGCGGCGGCGGTTGCCGTCCTCGCCCGTCTCGCCATTGTCGGCGTCGGTCTCGGCGTCACCGTCCGAGCCGTCCTCGCCCTCGGCGCCGCCGGCTTCGCTCTCGCTCTCCGCGTCGCCTTCGGCCGCCTCCTGGGCGCCTTCACCGTTTTCCTTGTCCTTGCCGCGACGACGGCGGCGGCGACGGCGGCGCTTGCTGCCGTCGCCGTTCTCTGCATCGCCGCTGCCCTCGGTCGCGCCTTCGCTCTCGGCTTCGGCGTCCTCCGCCTCGACGTCGTCCTCGACCGGGTCCTCGTCCTCGAGGTCGGGCATGGGGAAGGTGCCGGAGCGGATCGCCAGCACCGCCTCGGGCACCGGGGTGCTGCGGTTGGCCAGGCGCTCGATGCGGAATTCGGGCGCGATCAGGCTCTCGTCGATCTCGATGTAGATCTTGAAGTCGTAGCGTTCCTCGAGGGAGCGCAGCGCCTCGCGCTTGTGGTTGAAGATGTAGAGGGCGATCGCCTCCGGCACCTTGACCGCGATCTTCGAGGCGCGCTCGCGCATGCCTTCGTCCTCGATGCCGCGCAGCACGTGGAGCGCGGTCGATTCCGTCGACCGCACGAGGCCGATGCCCCGGCAATGCGGGCAGGTGACGGTCGAGGCTTCGAGCAGCGACGGGCGCAGGCGCTGGCGCGACATCTCGAGAAGGCCGAAGGGCGAGATGCGGCCGATCTGGATGCGGGCGCGATCCGACTTCAGGCAGTCCTTCATCTTGCGTTCGACCGCGCGGGCATTGCGCTGGTCTTCCATGTCGATGAAGTCGACGACGACGAGGCCGGCGAGATCGCGCAGGCGAAGCTGGCGGGCGATTTCCTCCGCCGCTTCCAGATTGGTCTTGGTCGCCGTCTCCTCGATGTTGTGCTCACGCGTGGCGCGGCCCGAGTTGACGTCGATCGAGACCAGCGCCTCGGTCGGGTTGATGACGATGTAGCCGCCCGAGCGCAGGTGCACCGTCGGGTTGAACATCTGGTCGAGCTGGTTCTCGATCTGGGCGCGGTGGAACAGGGGCACCCGGTCGCGATAGAGCTGCACGTGCTTGGCGTGGCTCGGGATCAGCATGCGCATGAAATCCTTGGCCTGGCGGTAGCCTTCCTCGCCGTCGACCTGGATTTCGTCGATATCCTTCGAATAGAGATCGCGGATCGCGCGCTTGATCAGATTGCCTTCCTCGTAGACGAGGGCGGGGGCCGCCGACTTCAGGGTCAGCTCGCGCACCGAATCCCACATGCGCAGCAGATATTCGTAGTCGCGCTTGATCTCGGGCTTGGAACGGTTCAGGCCGGCCGTGCGCATGATCACGCTCATGCCCTTCGGCACCTCGAGTTCCGAGGTGATCGACTTCAGGCGCTTGCGGTCGGCCGGGTTCTGGATCTTGCGCGAAATGCCGCCGCCGCGCGGCGAATTCGGCATCAGCACGCAATAGCGCCCGGCGAGCGAGAGATAGGTGGTCAGCGCGGCGCCCTTGTTGCCGCGCTCCTCCTTCACGACCTGCACCAGCATGATCTGCCGGCGCTTGATCACTTCCTGGATCTTGTAGGAGCGGCGCGGGCGGAAGCGCGGACGCGCCGGCTGTTCGGCCGCCGTCTCGTCGGCCGTGGCGCTCTCGCCATCCTCGTCGTCGCCGGCCGGGAACACGGGCATGGGATCGAAGGCGGTCGTCTCTTCGGTCTGCGCCGCGTCGTCGGTCCTGGCTTCGACCGGCTCGGCTTCGGCGGGCTCGGCTTCGGTCGTTTCGGCCTGGGGGGCCTCGGCCTGCGGTTCTTCGGCCTGGGCTGCGTCGGCCTGAGCTGTTTCGGCCTGAACTGCTTCGGGCGCCTCGGCGTCCGCCGGCATCTCGATCACGGCTTCGGCTTCCGTTTCGGCCGGGGCCTCGGCGGCGTCTTCCTTCGGCTTGGCGGCGGCGGGGGCAGGGGCCTCGGTGTCGGGCGCATCGCCGTCGGCGGGCATGCCTTCGAGGATGGGGTCCTCGAATTCCGCGTCGGCGGCCATGCGGGAATCGTCGTCTTCGTCGTCGCCGCCGTTCTGATCGTCGTCGTCGTCATCGTCGGCGCCGACCAGCTCGGTCTCGGTGTCGACCTCGACTTCCTCGATCAGGCCATCGTCGTCGCCGTCCTCGTCGTCCGACGATGCTTCGGCGGCGCCTTCACCCTCGGCGCCTTCGTCCTCGTCGTCGTCCTCATCCTCGTCGGCATGGGCGGCGGCTTCCTCCTCGAGGAGGGCCTGCCGGTCCGCGACCGGGATCTGGTAGTAGTCCGGGTGGATTTCGGAGAAGGCCAGGAAGCCGTGGCGGTTGCCGCCATACTCGACGAAGGCCGCCTGGAGCGAGGGCTCCACGCGGGTGACCTTGGCCAGATAGATATTGCCCTTGAGCTGCTTCTTGTTCGCGGACTCGAAGTCGAATTCTTCAAGCCGGTTGCCGCGCACCACGACGACCCGGGTTTCCTCCGGATGCGTGGCGTCGATGAGCATGCGGGTTGCCATCAGGTGACTCTCCTCGACCCCGGACGGACGGCGGATGAGACGCCGGAACCTGTCGCGGGGCGGGTTGGGCACAGACAGCCTTGCACGTGGTCGTCCCCGGGCACGTGGTCGTTCCCGGAACCCGGGCGTTGCGCACGGGTTCGGTCATGAAGCGCGGGGATCGGCAGCCACCGAAGCTACGGCGGCGGGCATGCACGATGCGCAGACCCTGGGCGCTACCGGCAACGGCCCGTCCGGCGGGAGCGCCGGGGCGATTTGCTTCGGAAAGGGCCAACTCTAGGTCTGACGACACGGGCGAAAACTTGTCTGTGCGGGTGAAATTTCGGGATTGAAAGAGCGTTGTCGTAAAGGCGCCTGCCGCCGTCGTTTCCCGACTTCGCCGATCCAGCCCCCCGGACTTCCCAGCCCCAGGGATGCTTTCGCGGTCGGTACGCGACGAATCTTGTCCACTGCGCCAACCGATGAACTGCGGAGTCCCGCGCGGCGGGACCTTACAAGACGGATTCGATTGGCGGATTTCGACCGGTGCCTTAATCGCGACGGCAACAATATGACGCGCGAAACAATACGGCAACGTTTATTCGCGCGCCGGCAGGCGCGCCGGGGCGGGTAAGAGGATAGGGGCGCGGTGCCTCGATGGTGATGCAGCCATGCCACAGCCCCGCCATATTCCTGGACGAAGGTCCGCAATCATCATCAATGGGATATAAGACGGCGCAGACGGGTCCATGCAACGGCGATACATGCGCTTCCTCGGTCTGATTTTCGGAGCTTTCGCGATCCTCGCGGTGGTCGCTCTTCTGGGCGGCCTCTGGGTGGTCCACCACTATTCGCGCGATCTGCCCGACTATCGCCAGCTCGCGGTCTACGAACCGCCGGTCACGACCCGCCTCCACACGGGCGACGGCTCCCTGCTGGCCGAATACGCCCGCGAACGGCGCCTCTTCGTGCCCATTGCGCAGATCCCGCCCCGGGTCATCGGCGCCTTCCTCTCGGCCGAGGACAAGGACTTCTACAGCCACGGCGGCATCGACTTCACCGGCGTGATCCGGGCGATCTTCACCAATCTGCGCAACATCGGCAGCGACCGCCGCCCGGTCGGCGCCTCCACCATCACCCAGCAGGTGGCGAAGAACTTCCTCCTCGGCAATGAAGTCTCCTACGGCCGCAAGATCCGCGAGGCGATTCTGACCTTCCGGATCGAACGCGCCTTCTCCAAGGACCGGATCCTCGAGCTCTATCTGAACGAGATCTATCTCGGCATGGGCTCCTATGGCGTCGCCGCCGCCTCGCTGAATTATTTCGGCAAGGCGCTCGACGAATTGAGCGTGGCCGAGATCGCCTATCTGGCGGCGCTGCCCAAGGCGCCGTCGAACTATCACCCCGTGCGCCGGCGCGAAGCCGCGACGGCCCGGCGCAACTGGGTTCTCGACCGCATGTACGAGGATGGCCGCATCACCCGCACCGAATGGGAAGAGGCGAAGGCGACCCCCCTCGAGACGACCGAGGGGCACCGAGGCAATACCACCAGTGCCGAATATTTCGCCGAGGAAGTGCGCCGCGAGATCGTCTCCCTCTATGGCGAGGACTCGCTCTATGAAGGCGGTCTCAGCGTCCGCACCAGTCTCGATCCCAAGATGCAGGCCATGGCCGACAAGGCCCTGCACGAGGGCATGATCGACTACGACCGGCGCCATGGCTGGCGCGGCCCGATCACCCGCATCAAGCGCGCGGAAGGCACCGACTGGGCGACCGCCCTGGTCGAGGTGCCGGCGCCCGCCGGCCTATCGGCCCCCGGCATCGGGTCCTGGCGCCTCGCCGTCGTCACCGGCGTCGACGGCAATGCCGCCGCCATCACCCTCGCCGACGGCGAGACGGGCCGCGTGCCCATGGCCGAAATGAAATGGGCCCGGGCCGCGACCACGGGCCAGCATGTCGGCCCCGCGCCGCAGAAACCCGCCGACGTGGTCCGCGCCGGCGACGTGATCGCGGTCGAGGCGCTCCAAAAGGCGGGCGACTACGGCCTGCGGCAGATTCCGAACGTCGGCGCCGCCCTTGTCGCCCTCGATCCCCATACCGGCCGCGTGCTCGCCATGGCCGGCGGCTGGTCCTTCGGCGAAAGCCAGTTCAACCGCGCCACCCAGGCCAAGCGCCAGCCCGGTTCGACCTTCAAGTCCTTCGTCTTCGCGACGGCGCTCGAATCCGGCCTCACGCCCTCGACCCTGGTCATGGACGGGCCCTTCACCGCCGACCAGGGCCCCGGCCTGCCGCCGTGGCGCCCGTCGAACTATGCCCATGATTTCCTCGGCCCGATCACGCTCCGGGTCGCGCTCGAGAAGTCGCGCAACCTGGTGACCGCGCGGCTCGCCTACTACCTCGGCATGGACCGGGTGAAGGCGCTGGCCGAGCGTTTCGGCGTGGTCACCGACATGCCGCCCTATCTGGCCATGTCGCTCGGCGCGGGCGAGACCACCTTGCTGCGCATGACCGCCGCCTACGGCGAATTCGTGAACGGCGGCAAGAAGATCACGCCCAGCCTGATCGACCGCATCCAGGACCGGCGCGGCCGCACGATCTTCAAGCACGACATGCGGCCCTGCGACGGCTGCATCGCCGCCAGCTACAACGGCCAGCCGCCGCCGAGCATCCCCGATACGCGGCCCGAGGTGATCGATCCCGGCACCGCCTATCAGATGGTCTCCATCCTTCAGGGTGTCGTCGAGCGCGGCACGGGCGGGCGCGTGCGCGCCGTCGGCAAGCCCCTGGCGGGCAAGACCGGCACGTCCAACGACTACAAGGATGCCTGGTTCATCGGCTTTTCGCCCGATCTCGTGGCCGGCGTCTTCTTCGGCTTCGACCAGCCCCGCTCCCTCGGCCGGGGCGAGGCGGGCGGTTCGGTCGCCGCGCCGGTGTTCCGCGATTTCATGAAACAGGCCCTGGCCGACAAGCCGGCCCTGCCGTTCCGCATTCCGCCGGGGTTGCGCCTTGTGCGCGTCAACCCCAGGACCGGCGCGCCGGCCGCACCCGGCGAGCGCGCCATCTTCGAAGCCTTCAAGCCGGGCACCGAACCCTTCGGCCCGCGCCCCGTGCTGGACGGTTCCGAGGAGGCGGGCTTCCACGGCGGCGGCCTGTTCGACGATCCGCTGGCGAACGACTACATGGGCGCGGGCGGTGTGCCGCCGGTGCTGCCGGGCGCCGTCTCCTCGCCCGCCTCGGCCGGCGATACCTCGACCGGCGGCCTCTATTGAAGTCGGCCGGGTTGTCGGCCGGGGCATAAACCGCTATACCGGCCGCCTTCATTTTTCACGTGTTGGAACCATGCGCGCCGACGTCGAATCCCTGAACGCCGAAATCAAGCAGTCCCTGGAACTGCTGAGGAGGCATCTTTGACTGGGACGTTGCCAACGTCCGTCTCGAAGAACTGAACGCCCGGGTCGAGGATCCGGATCTCTGGAACGATCCCGCGGAAGCGCAGAAGATCATGCGCGAACGCACCCGCCTGGACGACGCCATCGGCGCCTATCGCCGGCTGGAAGCCGAATTGGGCGACACCCTCGAACTCGCCGAAATGGCGGAGGGCGAGGGGGACGAAGCCCTGGTGGACGAAGCCGTCGCCAACCTGAAGCGACTCCGTGACGAGGCCGGCGAGGCCGAGGTCAAGGCCCTGCTCTCGGGCGAGGCGGACGGCAACGACACCTATCTCGAAGTGAACGCCGGCGCCGGCGGCACCGAAGCCCAGGACTGGGCCGAGATGCTGCTGCGCATGTACACCCGCTGGGCCGAGCGCCGAGGCTACAAGGTCGAACTGATCGAGGACAGCCCGGGCGAACAGGCTGGCCTGAAGAGCGCGACCATCCTGGTCAAGGGCCTGAACGCCTATGGCTGGATGAAGACGGAATCGGGCGTGCACCGCCTGGTCCGGATCTCGCCCTTCGATTCCAACGCAAGGCGCCAGACAAGCTTCGCCTCGGTCTGGGTCTATCCGGTCGTGGACGACACGATCGAGGTGGAGATCCTGGACAAGGATCTGCGGGTCGATACCTATCGCGCCTCGGGCGCGGGCGGCCAGCACGTCAACAAGACGGATTCGGCCATCCGCATCACTCACATGCCGACCGGCATCGTCGTCGCCTGCCAGAACGACCGTTCGCAGCACAAGAACCGCTCGACCGCCATGGCCATGCTGAAGGCGCGCCTCTACGAGCGCGAGCTGCAGATCCGCGAGGCGGCGGCACAGGCCCAGGAGGAGACCAAGACGGCGATCGGCTGGGGCCACCAGATCCGCTCCTACGTCCTGCAGCCCTATCAGATGGTCAAGGACCTGCGTACCGGTGTCGAGACGTCGGACACCCAGGGCGTGCTGAACGGCGACCTCGACCGTTACATGGCGGCAGCACTCGCCGCCCGCGTCGAAGGCGGCGGGGCGGAGATCAGCGACCTCGACTGATCGGGACCGTCGGAAAGAAGGCGCCGCCCGTGAGCGGCGCCTTTTTCTGTTTCAGGGATTGCCGGTGACGACGAGGGCGGGTTTCGCGCCCTCAGGCGGCTTGGCCGCTTCCGTCTTCGGCTCGGCCGACTGGTCCTTGGGGGCCGAGCGCGGCTTCAAGTGGCCGTCGATGCGGGCACCGGATTCGACGCCCAGGGTGTCGTGCAGGATGTCGCCGGTGATCACCGCCGTGGCGGCCAGTTCGACCACGGCGGCGACGATCCGGCCGTCGATCCGGCCACGGACGTGAACCGTCTCGGCCTTCACTTCGCCCTTCACCGTGCCGTCCTCGCCCAGCGTCAGGGTCCGGCAGGCGATGTCGCCCTTGACCGTGCCGTCGACCTGAAGGTCTCCGCTGGACGCGAGATTGCCTTCGATCGTCAGATTCTCCGCCAGGACGGAAGGCCGCTGCACCGCGTCAGGGCGCCGGTTCCGGCTTGGCTTCGACTGCTGCTTGCTGCTCTCGCTCTTCTTGAACATGGCGGCCTGCCTCGATGAAGCGGAGGGGGTCACGGGGCACGTCGTCGAACCGTACCTCGTAGTGGAGATGCGGACCGGTGGAGCGGCCCGAATTGCCGAGCTTGCCGACGGTATCGCCGACCTCGACCTTGTCGCCCACCTTCACCGACACGCGGCTGAGATGGGCATAGGTGGTTTCGATGCCGAAGGCGTGGCGCACGCGTACCATGCGGCCATAGGCGCCGGCCCAGCCGGCGCGGATCACTTCGCCCGGCGCGGTGACATGGACCGGCGTGCCGACGGGGCCCCGGAAATCGGTGCCGGCGTGGAAGGCCAGGCGGCCGTTGATCGGGTCGCGGCGATTGCCGAAGCGCGAGCTGATGTCGACCTCGTCGACCGGCTCCGCCAGGGGCATGACCGGCAGGGCGGCGCGCAGCGCGTCGAGGCGCTGGATGCCGGTGGCGAGCGCGGTCAGGCGCGCGTCGACGATCGTCGGACGTTCGTTGTCGGTGAGCGCGATGAAGGGCCCGCCGACTTCCGCGTCGTCCCCGCTGACGAGACGTTCGATGTCGATGCCGATGGCGCCGAGGTGGCCTTCGAGCCGCGCGAGCTGATTGTTGGTGACCGGGGCAAGACGGGCCACGAGCTCGCCCTGGATGAGTTCGAGCGTGGCGATCCTGTCCTTGAGCACCGTCGCCTGACGGTCGCTCGACGCCGCCCTGTCGCGCAGCAGCCCGCCCTGTTCCTCGAGGGCGGCGATGCGGTCTTCCGCGACCTGCAGGCTTTCCTCGACGCGCCAGCGCTTGAGGTAGCTGGTCGCCAATTCGTTCTCCAGCGTCATCGCGACGTCCGAGGTGGCGATGCGGCTCTCCTCGCTGTTCTCGACGATGGTCTGGAGGCGGGACGCGGCGGCCAGGGCCTCGTCGCGTTCCCGCACCCGGCGGGTCAATTCCTTGTCGAGCGAATTGCGGGCGAGAATGGCGCGGTCACGCTCGTCCTGCAGGGCGGCGATGGTGCGCTCTAGGCGTTCCACTTCATCCGACTGCGCGTCGTTGCGGGTCTCGAGGCGCGCGATGGTGGCGTCGCGCGCGGCGATAATGTCCTGTTCGGCGAGGGTGCGATAGGAGGCATGGACGAACCAGCCGAAGGCTGCGAGTCCGACCGCGAGCACGGAGACCTGCGCCCCGCGCGAAACCCTGACCCATCTGACGCCCCAGGGATCGCGGACGGCGATGTCACGCGGCGCGAACCAACCGGTGCGTGAGGGAAGCGTCTTCGGAATCCTGGCGTCGTTCGACATCGACGTCTGTACCTGCCCCTTCTGCACGAGGGGACATAGGCAACAGATTACGTCGCGGATGTCAACGAATGCGGGATTTCTGACGCTAAAACAGGCCGGATTCGCCTGGATTCAGAGGGCGCGGGCCGCCTCCAGCACGGCTTCGGCATGACCCTTCACCTTCACCTTGCGCCACACCCGGGCGATGCGACCCGTGGCATCGATCAGGAAAGTCGCGCGCTCGATGCCCATGTAGGTCTTGCCGTAATTCATCTTCTCGACCCAGACGCCGTAAGCCTCGGTCACCGTGCCGTCGGTGTCGGCGCCGAGCACCACCGACAGCTCGTGTTTCCGGGTGAACTTGTCATGGGCGGCGATACTGTCGCGCGAGACGCCGACGACGGTGGTGCCGGCGGCCTCGAAGTCGGCGGCCATCGCGGTGAAATCCTTCGCCTCGGTGGTGCAGCCCGGCGTGTCGTCCTTCGGGTAGAAATAGAGGACGACCTTCCGGCCCGACAGTCCGGCCAGGGAGACCTCGCCGCCGCCGCCGGTCGGCAGGGTGAAGTCGGGCGCCATGTCGCCCGCGACGGGACCTGTGCTCATGATCAATTCTCCATCGGTCGAAGGCCGCCGGTGCCGGCGCCGCTGTTCGGAACATAGGCGGCGTCGGGATCGCCGACCAGGGCAATGAAACAGGCCCGGGTGCGCGCCTGCAGGTCGTCCAGCGCCGCTTCCAGGGCCGCGAAATCGGCGACCTGGGCGTGACGGACCAGAAGCGCCTGCAAGGGCGCCGGCGCGCCGTCGACGTCGGAGCCGTCGCCCGCCGTCAGGCGCAGCACGGCGGACAGGCCCGCCTGCAGGGCGAGGGCGCGGCGCAACAGGTCGCGCTCGCCGAGCGCCAGCAGGCCCTGCGCGGCCAGGAGTTCGATCATCGCCGCCGTCGCCGTCGGCAGGGGGGCGGGTCCGAGGTCGGGCGCGGCCGCCAGGAACAGGGTCTGGACGATGAATTCGATGTCGATCAGGCCGCCCGGACGCAGCTTCAGGTCCCATCGCCCGCGCGCCGGCCGGTCCTTTTCCATCCGCCCGCGCATCGCTGCCATGTCGAGGCGCAGCCGCTCGGGATCGCGGCGGCGGCGCTTCAGGCCGTCGATCATGCTCTCCGCCTCGGCGGCGAAATCCGCACTGGTGGCGGCGATCAGGCGGGCCCGGCTGAGGGCCAGGTGTTCCCAGGTCCAGGCCTCGCCCTCGTAATATTGCGCGAAGGCGGAGAGACCGGCGACCAGCGGGCCGTGGCTGCCGGCCGGGCGTAGCGCGACGTCGACCTCGTAGAGGCTGCCTTCGGCGGTCAGGGCCGAGAGGGCCGAGATCAGGCGCTGGCCGAGGCGCGTGTAATAGATCCCGGGCGACAGCGGCTTCGGGCCGTCCGATCCCTGGGTGCCGGCCGGCACATGGCACAGGAAGACGAGGTCGAGGTCCGAGGTCAGGGTCATCTCCCGCCCGCCCAGCTTGCCGAAGCCGACGACGGCGAAACTGCCGCCCGGCACGACGCCATGGGCCGCGGCGAACTGGAGGGCCGTGGCGGCGACGAGGCGCTCGATCACAAGATCGGCGACCAGGGAGAGGGCGGCGCCGGCCTCGTCCTGATTGGTCAGGCCGCGCAGCAACTGGATGCCGACGGCGAAGCGCTTGTCGGCGGTCCAGCGGCGCACGGAGTCCAGCAGGTCCTGGTAATCGAGGACATCGCAGAGTGCGGTATCGAAATCGCGGCGGAGATCCGCCGCCGCGTCGGTCAGGGGCCGCAGCGCCTCGCCGGCGGCGACGGAATCGAGCAGGCCGGGCCGGCGCGACAGCACGTCGGCCAGATAGGGCGCCGCGCCCATGATTTCGGCCAGGAGGTCGAGGAGGGCGCGATTGGCGTCGAGCAGGGAGAAGAGCTGGACCCCGGCGGGCTGGCGCGACAGGAACTGATCGAAGCGCAGCAGCGCGAGATCGGGCTCGGCCGATTTTGCCAGCGCCTCGACGATGACCGGCGTCAGGCCGTCGGCCAGCGCCCGCGCCCGTTCGTGGCGGAAGCAGCGATAGCGCCCGACGCGCCAGCCGTGGACGAGGCCGGCGGCCTTCACCGGTTCGCGAAAGCCGAGGTCGGCGAGATGGGCGGCCAGGGCCTCTTCCCCCGGCGGCAGAACCGCTTCCTCGGCGTCGCGGGCGGCATCGGCATCGCCGGCGAAGAGGGCGCCGAAACGGCTCTCGATCGCCGCGAGATGGCCAAGCAGGGCGGCGCGGAAATCCGCCACGTCGTCATAGCCCATGAAACGCCCGATGCGGGCGATGCCGGCGGCGTCGGTCGGCATGCTGTGGGTCTGGGCGTCGTCCACCATCTGCAGGCGGTGTTCGAGGTGGCGCAGGAAGCAGTAGCCGGCGACCAGGACATCGTGATCCTCCGCCGTCAGGCGCTCCATCTCGCGCAGCCGGTCGAGCATGGCGAGTGTGCCGGCCTGGCGCAGTGCCGGCTCGCGCCCGCCGGAGATGAGCTGCTGGATCTGGACGAAGAATTCGACCTCGCGGATGCCGCCGGGGCCGAGTTTCACGTCCTGGCCCTCGACCGCGATTTCGCCGTGGCCGTGGTGGTCGCGGATCCGCTCCTTCATGCGCTGGATGTCGCGGACGGCGGCGAAGTCGAGATGGCGGCGCCAGACGAAGGGGCGGATACCGGCGAGGAAGGCATGGCCGGCCGCCTTGTCGCCCGCGACCGGCTTCGCCTTGATCATGGCCGAACGTTCCCAGTTCTGGCCGAGGCTCTGGTAGTAGATCTCGGCGGCGTCGGTCGAGATCGCCACCGGCATGGCGCCGGGATCGGGGCGGAGCGCCAGATCGACGCGGAAGACGTAGCCGTCCTTCGTGCGCTCCTGCAGGATCTTCACCATTGTCTTGGTGACGCGGACATAGGTTTCCGTCGGCCCGCGCTTCTGGGTGGGGCGCGCGACCTCGCTGTCGTAGAAGACGATGAGGTCGATGTCGGACGAATAATTCAACTCGCCCGCGCCCAGCTTGCCCATGCCGAGGATGACGAGGCCCGATTCCCGCTCCGGATCGTCGTCATGGGCGAGGGTCAGTTCGCCCAGCCGGGCGCCGAGGCGCAGGGCATGGGCGGCCGCGGCCGAAAGGGCCCGTTCGGCGAAGTCGGACAGCGCAATCGTGGTGCGCATCACCGGCCAGCCCTCGACCAGATCGCCATGGGCCGCCGCCAGGGCCAACCGGGCCTTGGCCCGGCGCAGATGGCGCATCAGCGATTCGATGTCGAGGGGGGCGGTCAGGGCGGGCGACATATCGTCCCGCACCCGCGCCAGCAGGGCGTCGGCGCCGCCGTCCGCCAGGATCGCCAGGGCTTCGGGATCGCGCCGCACGATCCCCGTCAGATAGGGGCTGTAGGCGCCGAAGAGGCGCAGAACCGCTTGGAGTCCGGGATGTCCGCCGAGGTCGGGGACGGCGCCTGTCGCGGCGAAATCATCGACCGGGCGGTCCGCCGCGGCGTCGCCCGGGGGCGGGGCGCAGGGCGGTCGGGCGGGCAGTCCGTAATTCACGCTCGCTAAACCTCTAACGTGCTAGGGTCGAACACGCTGCTGTCTTGGGCCATGCGCGTCAAGCGGCGGTGCCATCGTTTTCACCGCCTTCGTTTTCACCGGCATCCGTCATGGGGCCGTCATCCGTCACGGGGATTGGGAATTGGTTCGCCGCGCGTCCCGTGTTGCCGCCCACGTCTTCGGCGCCTTTCTGACCGCCTTTCTGATCGCCGCCGTCGGCATCGCGCTGCGCCTTGCCATGGGGCCGATTTCCCTCGGCTTTCTGTCGCCGATGGTGGAGGACGGTTTCGCCGGCAATCCCGACGGGCTGACGCTCTCGGTGGGCGACACCGTCCTGGCCTGGAACGGTATCGACAACGACATCGCGCTGCAGGTCGTCGGCCTCGAGTTGCGGGACAGGAACGACGCCCTGGTGGCCCGCCTGCCCAAGGCCGACATCAATCTCTCCGCCCGTGCCCTGCTGGAAGGCACGCTGGCGCCGACCGGCGTGGCCGTGCCGGACGCGGAATTGCGCATCCACCGTACCCCGGACGGCGCGGTGCGGATGGGCTTCGGCGGCGGCATGGCGGCGACGCCGCTGCCGATAGACGAACCGGCGGCCGACGTGGCGCCGCTGCGCCCGGTCATGGACCTGCTGCGGCGCGGGCCCGGCAATGCCCCGGCGCTGCGCTGGCTGGAGCGTCTGTCCCTGGAGCGCGCCCGCGTCGTCGTCGAGGACGAGGTGACGGCCCGGCGCTGGATCGCCGGCGATGCCAATGCCGAAGTCCGCCGGGACGCGGATGGCGCCGTCGAGATCGCCGTGCGGGCGGATCTCGCCAGCGCCGGCGAGACGGTGGCGATCCGTGCCCTGGGGCGCATGGCGGCGGGCGACGGGGGCGGCCTTTCCCTCGACGTCGAATTCGCCGGCCTGGTGCCGGCCCTGTTCGATGCCGGCGGCGCCACGCTCGGCCCGGCGGCCGGCATCGTCATGCCGCTGTCCGGCAAGCTCGAAGCCACGGTCGGGGGCGACGGCGAAATCGCCACGGTCGGCTTTATGCTGGATGCCGGGGAAGGCGGCCTCGACCTGCCGCAACTCTTTCCCGAAGGCCTGACCCTCGATTCGATCCGCCTGGCCGGGCGCTACGACGGGCCGGCGGCACTCGTCACCCTGGACGCGCTGGAGGTGACGCGCGGCGACTTTCGCCTGGAGGCGGCGGGCAGCGCCAGCCTCGGGCCCGAGGGCCTCGGTCTCGACATGGAGGTGCGCCTGCCCAATGCGCCGATCGACGATCTGGGCACGGTCTGGCCCGTCGCCATGTCGGTCAACGGCCGGCGCTGGGTGATGCAGAACGTGCGCGGCGGCGCGCTGACCGGCGGCGTCTTCACCGTGAAGCTGCCGCCCGGCGGCCTTGACGCCGAAGAGACGCCGGCGGACCTGCTGTCGGGCGATTTCCGGGTCAAGGGCGCGGCCACCACCTATATCGACGGCCTGCCGCCGGTCGCGGACATGAGCGTGAAGGGCCATGTCACCGCCGACGACCTCACCATGGCGATCGATGGCGGCCGGGTCGACATGGGCGAGGACGGTGTGGTCACCCTCACGGCCGGGGCGGCCAAGGTGACCGAATTCAACGCGCCGGACCAATATGCCGACATCTCCTTCACCGCGACCGGCCCCGTCCGTGCCGCCATGGCGCTGATGAACCGGAAGCCCCTCGGCTATGCCGACAAGATCGGCATGACGCCGGCGGCACTCTCCGGCGTTCACGAGACGACGGCGCGCTTCGTCCTGCCCCTGGTCGCCGATCTCGATCTCGACAATCTGAAGTTCGATACCACCAGCAGGATCGACGGCCTCGGCATCGCCGGCGTCGTCGGTCCGCTCGATCTGACGGCGGGCACGGTCGCCATCAAGGTCGATCAGACCCATGCGGAAGGCACGGGGCGCGCCCAGCTCGCCGGGGCACCGCTCGACCTCGACTGGCGGGAGAGTTTCCGTCCCGGCGCGGACGGCATCACCACGCGGCTTTCGGCGACCGGCACCTTCGACGAGGATCTGCGCCACAAGCTCGGCTTCGATGCCGGCACGCGTCTGACCGGCCCGGTGATGGGTCGGGTGACTCTGGAAGGGCGGGGCCAGAAGATCGCCGCCATCGAAGGCATGATCGATCTGACCAGGGCGGCGATCGCGCTGCCCGAGGCAGGCTACGCCAAGCCGGCCGGGGTGCCGGGCGACGTCTCCTTCCGGGTCGCGCCGGGCAAGGACATGATCCGGGTCGAGAATCTACGGGCCAAGGCGCCGGATCTCGACCTGGTCGGCGCCGCCACCCTGTCGTCCGCCGGCATTCCCCTGAATCTCGTGGTCAGCCGGGTGCGTTTCGGCCGGAACGAATTCTCCCTGAACATGGCGCGGACGGCGGTCGGCCAGCGCTATCAGTTGAGCATGCGGGGCAAGACCCTGGACCTGTCGCCCTATCTGGCGCTGGACGCGCCCGAGCGCCTGCCGGAATCCGAGCGCCCGGACCCGAGCGCGCCGGACCGCATGCCGGACTTCGATTTCGAGTTGGCGCTGGACCGCGTGATCCTGGACGAAGGCACATCGATCACCGCGCTGGAGGCGACGGGCGATCACGGTGCCGGCCTCTGGCGCAGCATCACCGCCAGGGGCGCGCTGGGGCCGACGCGGGCACCGCTGCATTTCCGTCTGATCCCGGGGCAGGGGCGGCGCACCCTCGATGTCGCCGCGGGCGATTTCGGCGCCATCGCCCGCGCCCTGGGCCTCTATTCCGACTTCCTGGGCGGCGATCTCCGCTTCACCGGCGCCATCGACGACACCAGGCCCAACCGGCCTCTGACCGGCAGTCTCGAAGTGAAGAATTTCGAGATCGTGCGGGCGCCGGTGCTCGCCAAGATCCTGACCCTCGGCTCGCTCACCGGCATCGCCGAGACGATCGGCGGCGAAGGCATCAGTTTCGAGGCGCTGCGCGCCGACGTCCGCATGGACAGCGACGTGCTGCGCATCGACAAGGCGCGGGCCTACGGCAATTCGATCGGCATGACGCTGGCCGGGACTTACGACACCTGGGGCCGGTCGGTCAGCGTCGGCGGCACCATCGTGCCGTCCTATGGCATCAACCGTTTCCTCGGCTCCATCCCGCTGGTCGGCGACATCCTGACCGGCGGTGACGGCGGCGGGCTGTTCGCCTTCAACTACAATGTCGTCGGCGCGGTGGAGGATCCGTCGGTCACGGTCAACCCGCTGTCGGCGCTGGCGCCCGGCATCCTGCGCGACATCGTCTCGGCCATCGACGGCACCGACAGCGCGGCGGACGCCGACGCGCCGCCGGTGATCGACGTTCCCCAGAAATAGGCGTTCAGGCGAAGCTGAAGTCGAGGCCGATGTCGAGGGACGGGGCCGAATGGGTCAGCCAGCCGAGCGACAGCATGTCGACGCCGCTGGCGGCATAATCCGCGACCATCTCGGGCCGGATACCGCCCGAGGCTTCGGTGATCATGCGCCCGCCGACCATGGCGACCGCCTGGCGCAGCACCTCCGGGCCCATGTTGTCGAGGAGCACGGCATCGACCGGGCGTTTCATCAGGACCGCGAGCTGGTCGAGGCTGTCGACCTCCACCTGGACCTTCACCATATGGCCGACCCTTCCGCTCTTAAGCCGGTCGAGCACGGCGTCCAGCCCGCCGGCGGCGGCGATGTGGTTGTCCTTCACCAGGATGCCGTCGTCGAGGCCGAAGCGGTGATTGATGCCGCCGCCGACGCGGACGGCATATTTCTCGATCGCGCGAAGGCCCGGCGTGGTCTTTCTGGTGCAGGCGACGCGGGCACCATGGCGGGCGGCGGCCTCGGCGGCGCCGCGCGTCACCGTGGCGATGCCCGACAGGCGCTGCAGGATGTTGAGGGCGACGCGCTCCCCGGTCAGGACGGCGCGGGCCGGGCCCTCGACGACGGCGACGACGTCACCCGCCTTGGCGTCCGATCCATCCGGCAGGCGCACCTCGACCGCGATCTCGGGCGAGACCAGGCGGAAGGTCTCGACGGCCATGGGCAGGCCGGCGACGCGGCCGTCGTGACGGAAGCGAACTTCGGTCCGGGCCCGCGCCGTCGCCGGCACGGTCACTTCCGAAGTGAGGTCGCCGGCAAGGCCCAGATCCTCGGCCAGGGCTGCCTTCAGCAGCGATTCATAGACGAGGAACGGCGGCGGGCTGACGTCGAGCATGAGACTGGATCCGGAAGAGGTCATTCGGCGGCGAGGCGGCTGACCGCCGACAGGCCGATGGTGTCGAGATGAGCGCCCGTCGCGTCGAGGGTCACGGTCTGGCGGCGCAGCCACAGGGGATCGGCCGCCGGATGGTCGATGCGGGCATGCGCGCCCCGGCTTTCGGTGCGCGACAGCGCCAGCAGGGCGACCAGCCGGCCCACGGTGACCAGATTGCGCAGCTCGACGGCGGCCCGGATGGCGGTCAGGTCACCGCCGTCCGTGGACGCGCGCGCCGCGGCGTCGATCTCGCGCGCCAGCCCGTCGAGCCCTTCGAGGGCGCGGCGCAGGCCCGCCTCGTCGCGCAGCATGCCGACGTCCGCCATCATCTGGCGGCGCAAGCGGGCGCGGAGCGGGGTCGCGACGGCGGGCGCGATCGAGGGCGCTTCGGCGACCGGCGGCAGGGTGCGGGCGACGCCCGCACCGTCGACCAGCATGGCAAGCGCGGTACGCCGGCCGGCGACGCAGGCTTCGAGCAGGGAATTGGAGGCGAGACGGTTGGCGCCGTGAACGCCGGTGCCCGAAACCTCGCCGCAGGCATAGAGGCCGGGCAGGGTACTGCGGCCTTCGCCGTCCACCATCACGCCGCCCATGTGGTAATGGGCCGCCGGGGTAACCGGCACGGGATCGGCGAAGGGATCGAGGCCGGCGGCGCGGCAGGTTTCGATCGCCTGCGGGAAATGGGCGGCGCCGTCACCGGCGAGCGCGGGGCGAAGGTCGAGATAGACGCGGCCGTTGGCGCGGATTTCGGCGTCGATGGCACGGGCCACGACGTCGCGCGGGGCGAGATCGCCCTGGGGATGCTTGCCGGCCAGCAGCGGGGTCTTGGCGTCGGCGGCCAGCAGGCGGGCGCCGGCGCCGCGCAGCGCCTCGGTCAGCAGGGGCAGGGGTTCCTGACCATCCGCCAGCAGGGCGGTCGGGTGGAACTGCATGAATTCCAGATCGACCAGGGTGGCGCCGGCGCGGGCGGCCAGGGCCAGGCCGTCGCCCGTCGCCTCCGGCGGATTGGTGGTATGGGCCCAGAGCCCGCCCAGACCGCCGGTCGCCAGCATGACCCGGCGGCAGCGGATCACCATGGCACCTTCGGCGTCCTGGACCGCGAGGCCGGCGACATGGCCGCCGTCGACCAGCAGGTCGGTGGCGATGGTCTCGGCCATGACCGTGATCGAGGGCGTGGCACGGACCCGCGCGGCCAGCGCGGTCACGACGGCACGGCCCGTGCGGTCGCCGTCGGCATGGGCGACGCGGGCGCAGGAATGGGCACCCTCGCGCCCCAGCAGCAGGTCGCCGGTGGCGGGGTCGACGTCGAAGGGCACGCCCAGGTCGCGCAGCACGGCGATGGCCTGGGGGCCGCCGTCGGTCAGGCGCGCGACGGCGACGGGATCGCACAAGCCGTCGCCCGCCGCCATGGTGTCGCGGGCGTGATCGGACGGGCGGTCGCCCGTACCGATCGCGGCCGCGATGCCGCCCTGGGCGTGCAGGCTGGAGCCGCCCTCGATGCCGGCGGTCTTGGTGACCAGCACCACGCGCCGGGGCGCGAGGCTCAGGGCCGCCGACAGGCCGGCGAGGCCGGAGCCGACGATGACGATATCCGCATCGAACTGGCGCATCTCACGCACTCCCGAGACGATGGGCCGGATCAGCGCCGGCCGACAGCGATCATCCGTTCGACCGCCAGGCGGGCGCGATCGGCCACCTGGGGATCCACTTCCACCCGGGGTTCCAGGGTTTCGAGGGAATGCAGGATCTTGGGCAGGGTGATCTTCTTCATGTGCGGGCACATGATGCAGGGGCGGACGAATTCCGTCGTCGGCGAGGCGGCGGCGATATTGTCCGACATGGAGCATTCGGTGATCATGAGGACGCGCGGCGGCTTCTCGTCGCGGACATAGTCGATCATCTTGGCGGTGGAACCGGCGAAATCGGCTTCCGCGATCACCTCGGGCGGGCATTCCGGATGGGCGATGACGATCAGGTCGTCATAGGCGCGGCGGAAGCGGCGGATCTCGGCGGGCGTGAACCGCTCGTGAACCTCGCAATGGCCCTTCCAGGTCAGGATCTTCACCTTGGTCTGGGTCGCGATCCAATTGGCCAGATATTCGTCCGGCAGGCACAGCACGCGCTCCGCCCCCAGGCTCTCGACCACTTCGACCGCATTGCCCGAGGTGCAGCAGATGTCGCTTTCCGCCTTCACCTCGGCCGAGGTGTTGACATAGGTGACCACCGGCGCATCCGGATAGGTTTCGCGCAGCAGGCGGATGTCGGCGGCCGTGATGGATTCCGCGAGCGAGCAGCCGGCGCCCATGTCGGGCATCAGCACGATCTTCTCGGGGTTCAGCAGCTTCGCCGTCTCGGCCATGAAGTGGACGCCGGCCATGACGATCACATCCGCGTCCGTCTCGGCGGCGCGCTTGGCGAGCGCCAGGCTGTCGCCGACGATGTCGGCGACGCCGTGGAAGATCTCGGGCGTCTGGTAATTGTGGGCCAGGATGACCGCGTTCTTTTCCTTCTTCAGGCGGTTGATGCGCGCGATGAAGGGGGCGTGCTGGCGCCACTCGTCCTCCGGCAGGACCCGTTCCATCTTGGACCAGATGCCGGCGGTCGCGGCGGCCACTTCGGGGGTGAAGGGCAGGGCGGTGGCGAATTCGGCCTGAGCATTCATGTTCATGGCGTTCCTCGTCGGAGGGGGCGCTCTTGTCGGGGGCGCAGAGGCGTTTAATGCTCAACTTGAGCATATTCTAGATATGCTCATATCGAGCATAATCAAGCCTGTCAAGAAAATGTCGTCTTGTGGGATGGGCCGCCGGTCAGGGTTTCCGCGGGTGCAGGGCTGAAACGGGAAGGGTGCACCGCACCCCGTCAGGGTGCGGTGCCGAAGATTCAGCTGTAGACGAATTCCGCGCCGTCGAGGTCGATGGCGGGCAGGGTCTTGCGTTCGGTCCAATAGTCCTGGGTGTGCTGCCATTCGGGCTTGTCGCCGCGCTTCGGCAGCAGATGCATGGAGCGCATCAGATAGCCCGGATTGAAATTCTCGTCGTCCATCCACGGCAGCAGCGGCATGTTGGAATCCTGGGGCCGCAGCCTGACCTCGACCTTATGCGCGCCCTTTTCCTTCATGTGGTTCAGCAGCCGGCAGACGAAATCGCCGATCAGATCGGCCCTGAGCGTCCAGGAGGCGCGAAAATAGCCGAAGATCCAGACGAGGTTCGGCAGGCCCGTGAACATCATGCCGCGATAGGTGACGCTCTCGGCGAAATTCAGCGGCGCGCCGTCCACCGTGAAGGCGATGTCGCCGAGGACGCTGAGGTTGAAGCCGGTCGCGGTGACGATGATGTCCGCCTTCAGGTCCTTGCCGGATTTGGTGCGGATGCCGGTCTCGGTGAAGGTTTCGATCTCGTCGGTGACGACGCTGGCCTTGCCCGACTTGATGCCCTGGAACAGGTCGCCGTCGGGCACGAAGGCGACGCGCTGCTGCCATGGCCGGTAGCGGGGCGTGAAGTGCTCCTTCACCGTTTCGTCGTCGAGATAGCCGCGCACGCCGTTGATCAGGAATTCCTTCATGGTGTCCGGCTGTTCAAGGCACAGCCGGGTCAGTTCCGCCTGATCGTGCAGGATCTTGCGCCTCGTGATCTCGTGGATCCAGGCATCATCGACCTCGAGCGCGCGGAGCTGTTCCGCCATGTCGTTGATGTTCTGCGCCGGCACGAAATAGGTGGGGGATCGTTGAAGCAGGGTGACATGCTTCGTCTTGCCGGCGATCGCCGGCACCAGGGTCGCGGCCGTGGCGCCGGAGCCGATGACCAGCACCTCCTTGTCGGCGTAGTCCAGATCTTCCGGCCAGGTCTGGGGATGGACGATGGTGCCCTTGTAGCGGTCCATGCCCGGCCAGTCCGGGGTGTAACCCTTTTCGTGGCGGTAGTAGCCTTGGCACATCCACAGGAACGGCGTGGTGAACCGCAGGCTCTCGCCCGTGTCGCCGCGCGTAACCTCCAGGGTCCAGAGATTGTCGGCGCTCGACCAGCTTGCAGATTTGATCCTGTGGCGATAGCGGATATGGGCGTCGATGGCGTTTTCCTCGATCACCTCGCCCATGTATTTCAGGATTTCCTCGGCGGTGGCGATGGGGGCGCCGGTCCAGGGCTTGAAACGATAGCCGAAGGTGAAGAGATCGCTGTCGGAGCGGATGCCGGGATAGCGGTGCGTGGTCCAGGTGCCGCCGAAGGTGTCGAGACCCTCCAGGATCACGAAACTGGTGCCCGGGCATTGGCTCTTCAGATGATAGGCGCCGCCCACGCCCGAAATGCCCGCGCCGACGATGATGACGTCGAAATGTTCGGCCGGCGCGGTCTCTCGATCGACCGTCCGGGCGAGTGCTGCCGTTGCCATGATCTGGCCCTCCCTCGATATTCTTGTGCGGCGACAAAGGTGACGCCTGCGTCATTTTTATCGGCCGAGCCTAACAGGGGCCATGATCGAGATCAATCGGCGCGGGCGGAGCATGGGCTGGCGGCAAACGCGCACTGGTCATCGGCGCCCGGCTTTGCGGTAATCGGAAGGCCGGTTTCGGTTGGAGAGTCCTCGATGCGTTTTTCCGTCAGCCATGAGACGCGCTACCGCTATTCGGTGCCGGTCGGTTTCGCGCCCCATGTCATCCGTCTGTCGCCGCGCCCCGACAGCGGTACGGTGCTGTTCCAGGCGATCGAGGTCGAGCCATTGCCCCTCGTGCGCGACGATCTGCTGGACCGCTACGGCAATCCCTTCACCCAGGTCAGTTTCGCGGGGCTGGCCGACCTGCTTCGGATCGAAAGCCGCTTCGAGGTGTTGACCGGCCTGTCGCGTCCGCCCGTCGGCCTGCTGCCACCCTTGCCCTGGCCGATCGATTTCGAGGGCGATCTGGCGCCCTATCTGGCGGGCGACGGGATCGAGCATACGGTGCGCCACTTCGCGGCCGAGCTGGCCGGCGCCGCCGGCTGGGACGCCCTCGGCTTCCTGAACCGCCTGACCGAGACCCTGTTCGCCCGGACCGACCGCCACGTCAGGATCGACGGCAACGCCCAGACCCCGGCCCATACGCTGGCGAGCGCGCGGGGCGCCTGCCGCGACCTGACGGTACTGTTCATGGCGGCCTGCCGCAGCCTCGGCATGCCGGCGCGCTTCGTCAGCGGCTATCAGTCGGAGGCGGAGAGTGTCGATGGCCAGCGCCATCTCCATGCCTGGCCCGAGGTACATCTGCCGGGCAGCGGCTGGTACGGCTTCGACCCGACCCATGGCCGCGCGGTCGGCGACGGCTATGTGGCACTCGCCGCCGCCCCGGACCAGGCCGCCACCATGCCGGTCGAGGGCGGCTTCTACGCCAATGGCGTCACCGTCACCCTGGATTACCGGGTGACGATCTCGACCAGCGCCTGAGGCTCAGCCGCTGATCTTGGGCAGGGGCAGGGGGATGCCGACGTCGTGCTTCTCCTGCATGACGTCGCGGCGGAAGCGGTAGGTTTCGGCCGGGCGGCCCCGGCCGGAGGTCTCCAGCTGGCCGGTCGCCTCGACCAATTCGCCGGCGATCACGGTGCGGCGGAAATTCTGCTTGTGGACTTCGATGCCCGACAGCGCCTCCACGACTTTCTGGAGCCGCAGCAGGGTGAATTCGGGGGGCAGCAGGTCGAAGACCACGGGGCGATAGTCGATCTTGCCGCGCAGCCGGCCGAGTGCCGAGGCCAGCACCCGGCGATTGTCCAGCGCCATGGAATGGCCGAGTGCGCGGGCGGCGGCGAGCTGTTCCGGCGGGGTCACGGGCACCGGCGTGCCCTTGGCCTGGGCGACCACCACGCCGTCGCGGATCGCTTCCTTCACGAGGCCTGCGGAATAGAGCAATTCGTAGCGATCGAGGCAGCGCAACAGGTCGAAATGGGCGGTGCCGGCGACCGGGCCGAAGGCGATCGCCGCCCGTTCCATGCGGGCGCGGGCCGTGCGGGCGTCGGGGGCGGCGTCGATCCAGCGGGTCAGGGCCGGGCGGATCACGCCGTCGATGACGTCGGGCCGGCCCTTCCGCCAATCTTCCCACGGCAGGAAGGAATACCACGAGCGCCATTCCGCCTCGCCGCTGCCGGCCAGCGGCATTTCCTGGCCGAGCGCCAGATAGGCGACGGAGACCACGCGGGGGCCGCCCAGCAACTCGCGGGGATCGCGGTTCTCGTTGGCGAAGGTATAGAGCTGTTCGACATAGCGAAGGCCGATACCGGTCTGTTCCGCCACCCATTGCCGAAGCCCGAGTTCGAGGGTGCGGTGGTGTTCCGGCACGAAGGGGCCGAAGGGCAGGGTCTCGGGCGTGTCGAAGGTCGGCGGCAGCAGGCCCTGCTGCGCCGGGGTCGCGAGATCATGGGTCATGCGCCGGGCGACCAGCACGCGCGGATCCTCCTCCGTCACCGCGACGATGACGGCGGTCAGGCCGATGCTGACCCCGCGCTGATTGTGGTCCCCGACAGGGGATTGTTCGACCATGACGAAGCTCCCCTCGACGGAGGGAAGATAGGCGATGGGGCGAAAAAGGAAAGGCGGGTGTCCGCCTTTCCGATCAGCCCGCCACGATCAGGGCGTGGCGCTTCTTGCCGGCCGAAAGTTTCACGCCGGCGCCCGAAACCTCGGTCAGCTTGGCGAACTCGTCGGTCACGGTGACGTCGTCCAGCTTCACGCCCTTGCCCTTGATCAGGCGCCGCGCCTCGCCGTTCGACGATGCCATGCCGGCCTGGACCAGAAGCTCATAGACGTTGATGCCGGCGGCGATCGTGTCCCGCGCCACTTCGACCTTGGGCAGGCTGTCGGCGGCGGCGCCTTCCTCGAAGGTCCGGCGCGCGGTTTCCGCCGCCGCCTCGGCCTCGTCGCGGCCATGGGCCAGCGCCGTCGCCTCGGTCGCCAGGATCTTCTTGGCGTCGTTCAATTCGGCGCCTTCGAGGGTTTCGAGGCGGGCGACCTCGGCTTCCGGCACTTCGGTGAAGAGACGCAGGAAGCGGCCCACGTCGCCGTCCTCGGTGTTGCGCCAGAACTGCCAATAGTCATAGGGGCTGCGGGCGTCCGCGTTCAGCCAGACGGCGCCCGAGGCGGTCTTGCCCATCTTGGCGCCCGACGCCGTGGTGATCAGGGGCGAGGTCAGGCCATAGAGCTGCACGTCGGCGGTGCGCCGGCCGAGATCGACACCCTGAACGATGTTGCCCCATTGATCGGAGCCGCCCATCTGCAGGCGCACGCCATGGTTCCGCGCCAGTTCGACGAAGTCGTAAGCCTGGAGGATCATGTAGTTGAATTCCAGGAACGACAGATTCTGCTCGCGGTCCAGGCGGATCTTCACACTGTCCTGCGACAGCATGCGGTTGACCGAGAAGTGACGGCCATAGTCGCGCAGGAAGGCGATGTAATTCAGCTTCGACAGCCATTCGTCGTTGTCGACCATGACCGCGTCGGTCGGCCCGTCGCCGAAGGTCAGGAACTTGGCGAAGACGCGCTTGATACCGGCCAGATTCTCGGCGATCCGGGCTTCGTCCAGCAGGGGACGGGACTCGTCACGGAACGAGGGATCGCCGATCTTGGTGGTGCCGCCGCCCATCAGGACGATCGGCTTGTGCCCGGCCTGCTGCATCCGGCGCAGCATCATGATCTGCACCAGCGAACCGACATGGAGCGACGGCGCCGTCGCATCGAAGCCGATATAGGCCGCGAAGGGCGTGCGCTCGGCGGCGAGCGCATCCAGCCCTTCGAGGTCGGTGCATTGGTGGATGTAGCGGCGTTCCGTCAGGACCCGCAGGAATTCGGATTTCAAGCTCGTCATGGCGCAGGCGATGTAGCATGAAGGGACGGCGAAGGACAATCGCCCTGGGGGCTTCATTCCAATGCGTCATCCCGGCGAAGGCCGGGATCTTTCGACGCCTTGGAGCGGCGCTTTTCCGTTGGGAGGTCCCGGCCTGCGCCGGGACGACGAGAGGTTTCGGGATCGGAGGAGACTGCTACGGCCATGAAGGCACTCGGGTTGATGAGCGGGACGTCCCTCGACGGGATCGACCTTGCGGTGATCGAGACCGATGGCGAGCGGGTGGTGGCGCTGGGGCCGGTGACCACGGTGGCGCATCTGCCGGCGACGCGCGCGGCCTGTCGCGAGGCGAGCCGGCTGGCGGCGGATTGGCGTAACGGGGATCCGGTGCCGGCTGCGGTCGCGGATGCCGAGGCGCGGATCACGGAAGCCCATCGCCTCGCCATCCATCACTTTCTCGATCAGGCCGGGGCCGGGATCGACGTCATCGGTTTTCACGGCCAGACCATCATGCATCGTCCGGGCGCGGGCCTGACCTGGCAGATCGGCGACGGTCAGGCGCTGGCCGATGAGTTCGGCATCGACGTCGTCGGCCAGATGCGCCTTGCCGATGTCGGCGCGGGCGGGCAGGGCGCGCCCCTGGCACCGCTTTATCACCGCGCTCTGGCGCGCGATCTCGCGGGGCCGGTCGCCGTGCTCAATCTCGGCGGGGTCGGCAACGTCACCTGGATCGGCGAGGGCGAGGCGGAGCCCGTGGCTTTCGATACCGGGCCCGGCAATGCCTTGATCGACGATTGGGCGCTCCAGCACACGGGCGTGCCGGTCGATCGTGACGGGGCACTGGCCGCCGCCGGGCGCGTCCATCACGACGTGCTTTCGGCGATGATGGATCATCCCTTCTTCGATCAGCCGGCGCCCAAGTCGCTGGACCGGGACGATTTCACGCCGGCACCGGCGCGCGGCCTGTCGGCGGCGGATGGCGCGGCGACCCTGACCGCCTTCACGGTGGAGACGGTGGCGATGGCCGGACGGCATTTTCCGGCGCCGGTGACGCGGATGCTGGTCACCGGGGGCGGACGGCTGAACCCTGTCCTGATGGCGATGCTGGAAAGGCGCCTCGGTGTGCCGGTGGAACCGGTGGAGGCGGTGGGCTGGCGCGGCGACAGTCTGGAGGCGGAGGCCTTCGGCTTTCTCGCGGTGCGCAGCCGGATGGGCTTGCCGCTCAGCGTGCCGGGGACGACGGGCGTGCCCCGGCCGCTGACCGGCGGTCAGCTCTTCAGGCCGAGGCGCATGTCGAGATAGGCGCCGACGTGGCCGGTCATCTGGTCCATCTCGTTCTCGAAGAAATGGCCGGCGCCTTCGATCGTCTCGTATTTCACCTTGATGCCGCGCTGGTTGGACAGGCGGGTGGCGAGCTTCGCGACATCCGGTTCCGAAACCACCTGATCGGCGGTGCCCTGGACGATCAACCCGTCGGACGGGCAGGGCGCCAGGAAGGTGAAGTCGTATTTGCTGGCGGGCGGCGAGATCGAGATGAAGCCGTTGATCTCCGGCCGGCGCATCAGGAGCTGCATGCCGATCCAGGCGCCGAAGGAAAAGCCGGCCACCCAGCATTCCGCCGCCGACGGGTTGTAGCTCTGCATCCAGTCCAGCGCCGAGGCGGCGTCCGACAATTCGCCGGCGCCATTGTCGAAGGTGCCCTGGCTGCGCCCGACGCCCCGGAAATTGAAGCGCATCACCGAGAAGCCGCGCGACACGAAGGTGTGGAACAGGTTGTAGACCACCTTGTTGTTCATGGTCCCGCCGAACTGCGGGTGGGGGTGCAGGACGAGCGCGATGGGCGCGCCGGTGCCGGCATGGTGGTAGCGGCCTTCGAGTCGGCCGGCCGGACCGTTGAAGATGATCTCAGGCATTCCGGTTCCTTTGCACCATACCCGATCTCTGCACTCGGTTTTTAAGCGGACCGGAAGGGCCATCGCATTGAGACATGGCCCCAATGTCCGCTCAAATACTTGACTAGCACAGTCGGACAACCTAAATCTGACCTCGGAAGTCGGGCTTTGCGGAACCCGGCGCCGAAAGGCTTGGCGGGGCGGGTTTATACACGGCCGGCTTTCGCCGATGCAAGAAAACTCGCGATTCGAGGCGCCTGGCGCGCCCGGAATGCGGTCGAACAGGAGGATGCGGATGTTCGCACGCCTGAAGGACGAGATCGACAGCTACATCGCGCGCGACCCGGCGGCCCGGTCGCGCGTCGAGGTTCTGCTGTCCTACCCGAGTTTTCATGCGATCGCCCTGCATCGCGTGTCCCACTGGCTGTGGCTGCGGCGCTGGCGCCTGACAGCGCGCTGGCTGTCCTATGTCGCGCGGCTGTTCACGGGGATCGAGATTCACCCGGGCGCCAGGATCGGCCGGCGGTTCTTCATCGATCACGGCCTGGGTGTCGTCATCGGCGAGACGGCGGAGATCGGGGACGACGTCACCCTCTATCACGACGTCACCCTGGGCGGCCTGCTGCCCTCCGTGAATTCCCGCTCCCAGGTCGGGGTGAAGCGCCATCCGACGCTGCGTGACAGGGTCATCGTCGGCTCCGGCGCCCAGATCCTGGGCCCGATCACGGTTGGCGAGGATGCCCGCGTCGGCGCCAATGCGGTCGTCGTCACGGATGTCGTGCCGGGGACCACGGTGGTCGGCATTCCGGCGAAGGCGACGGGCGCGCCGCGTCTCGTCGATCGGGCGCTGGACTTCTGCGCCTATGGCACGGAAGGCGGGCGCATGCCCGACCCGACCGAGGAAGAGATCGAGAATCTGGTGGCCCGCATGCAGGCCCTGTCCGCCCGCGTGGCGGAACTGGAGGCGCGCCTCGACGGCGGCGCCGAAAGTCGCGGCGAAGTGGTGGAGGGCCCGCGTGCCGCCACCCGGAACCCGCCCGCCAGAAGCCGGAATTGAGGAGGCGGTTCGATGAAACTATCCACGCGCGGTCGCTACGCCGTCATGGCGATGGTCGATCTCGCCGCCCATGCCGAGGACGGCAAGCCGGTCTCGCTGGCCGATATCGCCGAGCGGCAGGAAATCTCGCTGTCCTATCTCGAGCAATTGTTCGGCAAGCTGCGCCGTGGCGGCCTGGTGAAGAGCGTGCGCGGGCCGGGCGGCGGCTATGTCCTCGGCCGCGTGGCGGAAGAGACACGGATCGCCGACATCGTGCTGGCCGTCGACGAGCCGATCACCGCGACCCGCTGCCAGCTCGGGACCTCGGTCGGCTGCCGGGGCAACCGCAGCCGCTGCGCGACCCATGATCTCTGGGAAGAGCTGAGCCATCAGATCCATCTCTATCTGTCCAGCGTGTCGCTGGCCGACGTGGTGGCCCGCCGGGTTCTGGGCGGCCTGCGCAAGGCGCCGGCCCAGGACACGGTCGAATGGGTCGCCTGAGCGACCACCCTGAGAGACCTCAAGGAGTAGACGAACGCCATGACCAATGTCGCCACCTATCTCGACTACAACGCGGGCGCCCCGGCGCGCCCGGCGGTGGTCGATGCCGTGGTGGCGGCGCTGGCGATCGGCGGCAATCCCTCCTCGGTCCATCGCGCCGGACGGCTGGCGCGCCGCGCGATCGAGGATGCGCGCGAGACGGTGGCGGAAACGGTCGGCGCCGAGGCGTCGGAAGTGATCTTCACATCGGGCGGCACGGAAGCGAACAACCTCGCCCTGCTGGGCGCCGTGCGCCGGGGCCTGGCGGCGCGCCTGATCGTCTCGGCGATCGAACATGATTCCATCCGCGCGGCGGCGGAAGGGGCGGGCGTTCCCGTCGCCCTCGTGCCGGTCGATCGCGACGGTGTCGTCGACCTCGATGCCCTGGACCGCCTGCTGGCGGACGGGCAGGGGCCGGCGCTGGTCTCCGTCATGCTGGCGAACAACGAGACCGGCGTGATCCAGCCGGTGGCCGAGGTCGCGCGCATCGCCCGCGGCCACGGCGCCCTGGTCCACAGCGACGCGGTGCAGGCGCTGGGCAAGGGCGCGGTCGATTTCTCGGCGCTGGACGTCGACATGATGACGGTCTCCGCACACAAGATCGGCGGGCCGGCCGGTGTCGGCGCCCTGGTGAAGCGCGCCGGGATCGACCTTTTGCCGCTGTCGCTGGGCGGTGGCCAGGATTATGGCCGTCGGCCGGGAACCGAGAATCTGGCGGGTATCGCCGGCTTCGCGGCGGCGGCGAAATGCCTCGGCGGTGACGCGGACGTGACGGCGCTGCGCGACCGGCTGGAGCGCGAAGTGCTGGCCCAGGTGCCCGGCACGCGGATCTTCGGGGCGGGGGCCGCGCGGGTCGGCAATACCGCCTGCATCGGTCTTTCGAACGTCAAGGCGGAAACCCAGGTCATGGCGCTCGATCTTGCCGGCGTGCTGGTCGGCGCGGGATCGGCCTGTTCGTCGGGCAAGGTCCGGCCGAGCCCGGTTCTGACCGCCATGGGGGAAAGCGAAGCGGTGGCGCGCAGCGCCATTCGCGTCAGTCTCGGCTGGGCTTCGGTCGCGGGGGATGTCGACCGCTTCCTGGCCGCCTATATCGAGTTCGCGGGCCGCGCCTTGCAGGCACGGGCCGCCGTTGTGCAAAAGGAAAGCAATCATGGCTGATGGAAACGGCGCGCGGGGCACGGCGGATGTCCGCCCCAACATCCAGCTTCCCATCTATCTGGATTATCAGGCGACCACGCCGCTGGACCCGCGCGTGCTCGACGCCATGATGCCCTATTTCACCACCAAGTTCGGCAACCCCCACAGCCGCAGCCACAAGTTCGGCTGGGAAGCCGAGGAAGGGGTGGAAGAAGCAAGGGGCGAAGTGGCGAAGCTGATCGGCGCCGACCCGCGCGAGGTGATCTTCACCTCGGGCGCGACGGAGTCCAACAATCTCGCGATCAAGGGCGTCGCCCTGTTCAACAAGGACAGGAAGAACGAGATCGTGACCGTGGTGACCGAGCATAAATGCGTGCTCGACACCTGCCGCCACCTGGAACAGGAAGGCTTCAAGGTCACCTATCTGCCGGTCGGCGAGAACGGCCTGATCGATCTCGACCAGCTCCGCGCGGCGGTGACGGACAAGACCGCTCTGGTCTCGATCATGGCCGTCAACAACGAGATCGGCGTCATCCAGCCGATCGCCGAGGCGGCCGCGATCGCCCATGAGAAGGGCGCCCTGTTCCATACCGACGCCGCGCAGGCCGCCGGCAAGATCCCGCTGGACGTGAACGCCATGGGCATCGACCTGATGTCCATCTCCGGCCACAAGCTCTATGGGCCGAAGGGCGTGGGCGCGCTCTATGTCCGGCGGAAGCCCCGCGTGCGCCTGGTCGCCCAGATGAACGGCGGCGGGCAGGAGCGCGGCATGCGTTCAGGCACCCTGGCGCCGCCGCTCTGCGTCGGTCTGGGTGAAGCGTGCCGCATCGCCCGCGAAGAAATGATCAAGGACAATGCGCGCATCAAGGCGCTGTCCGAGAAATTCTATGAGACCGTGAAGGCCAAGCTGCCGGACGTCTTCCTGAACGGCGACAAGGACCGGCGCTATCCCGGCAACCTGAACCTGTCCTTCGCCTATGTGGAAGGCGAATCCCTGATCATGGGGATCAAGGATCTGGCGGTCTCGTCCGGTTCCGCCTGCACCTCGGCATCGCTGGAGCCGTCCTATGTGCTCCGTGCGCTCGGCGTCGAGGAAGAGCTGGCGCATACCTCCATCCGGTTCGGCTTCGGTCGCTTCACGACCGAGGCGGAAATCGACTACGCCGCCGACACGATCGTCAATCGTGTCAGCAAGCTGCGGGAAATGAGCCCGCTCTGGGAAATGGTCCAGGATGGTATCGACCTCAAGTCGATCCAGTGGTCCGATCACTGAGCGGCAGAACACAGGAGATTACACCATGGCCTATAGCGACAAGCTGGTCGATCACTACGAGAACCCCCGCAACGTCGGCTCCTTCGCCAAGGGCGACGAGGGCGTGGGCACCGGTCTGGTCGGCGCGCCGGCCTGCGGCGACGTCATGAAGCTGCAGATCAAGGTCAGCCCCGAGGGCCTGATCGAGGACGCCAAGTTCAAGACCTTCGGCTGCGGCTCGGCGATCGCGTCGTCCAGCCTCGTCACCGAATGGGTGAAGGGTAAGAGCCTGGATGAAGCGGCGACGATCAGGAACACCGACATCGCCAAGCACCTGGCCCTGCCGCCGGTGAAGATCCATTGCTCCGTGCTGGCCGAAGACGCGATCAAGGCCGCCATCGCCGACTACAAGGCGAAGCACGAGAAGGCGTAAGGAGTAAGGCGATGGCAGCCCTCGCGCGCCAGATCATGGAAGTGACCGAGCCGGCGGCGGCCCGGGTGAAGGAATTGCTGGAAAAGCGCGGCAAGCCTTCGGTCGGGGTGCGCATCGGCGTGCGCACCGCCGGCTGTTCGGGGATGCAGTACACGCTCGAATACGCCGACGAGAAGGGCAAGTTCGACGAGGTGGTGGAGGACAAGGGCGTCACCATCCTGGTCGAACCCAAGGCGGTGATGTTCCTGATCGGCACCAAGATGGATTTCGAGCAGGACAAGCTGAAATCCGGTTTCACCTTCATCAACCCGAACGAGAAGGCCCGCTGCGGCTGCGGCGAATCCTTCCACGTCTGATGTGATGATGGTGGAGCCGGCCGAACGCCCGATTTCCTGCGCGTCCTGCGGCGGCGAGGTGGCGGATGCGATCTGCGCCGCCTGCAATGCGTTGCAACCGCCGGGCCAGATCGACCATTTCGCGCGCCTCGGTGTCGACCGCTCCTATGCCGTCGATCCGGCGGCGCTGGAACGGGCCTATTTCGCGGCTCAGCGCCGCTTTCACCCCGATCGCTTCGCCGGGCGCGGGGCGAAGGAGAAGACTTTCTCCCTTCAGCACGCGACCCTGATCAACGAAGCCTATGAGACGCTGCGCGACCCTTTGGCGCGCGCGCGTTACCTCCTCGAACTCGAAGGGCGGCCCCTGCCGGGCGGTGACGGCCAGACCATCGCCGATCCCGAATTGCTGATGGCGGCCATGGAATGGCGCGAGGCGCTGGAAGAGGCGGAGACGCCGGACCAGATCGCCGACATCGCCAGACGGCTTGTCGCCGAGACGGGCGAGGTCGAAGCCGCCCTCGGCACGGCTTTCGCCGCCCATGACCTGGACAGCGCGATCCATGAGGCCCTGCGCCTGTCCTATCTCGTCAAACTAGGGAGCGAGTTGAAGCGCCGCCGCGCGCCCGGACTCGCAAGGATCTGATGCTTCTCGACATTCACGAACCCGGACAGACCCCGCTGCCCCACGCGGGCGAGTCCGATACCGCGGCCGTCGGCATCGACCTCGGCACCACCAATTCCCTCGTCGCCCTGTCCCTGGACGGCAAGCCGGAGATCCTGCGCGATGCGCTGGGCGACGGCATCGTGCCTTCCGTCGTCGCCTATCTGGAAGGCGAGGACGAGCCGGTGGTCGGCCGCGTCGCCATGCGGATCATGGAGGCCGAGCCCGAGGCCGTCGTCGCCTCGGTGAAGCGCCTCATGGGTCGTGGCACCGGCGATGTCGCCGTATTGGGCGGCCATCTGGCGCAGAAGATCCATGATGACGGCCCCGGCGATGGAACCGAAGGCGGCATGGTGAAGCTGGACGTCGGCGGGCGCGTGGTCTCGCCGGTCGAGGTTTCGGCGGAAATTCTGCGCACGCTGCGCCAGCGCGCCGAAATGGCGCTGGGCAAGGGCGTGGACCGGGCCGTGATCACGGTGCCGGCCTATTTCGACGACAGTGCGCGCACCGCGACGCGGGATGCCGCGCGTCTCGCCGGTCTCGAGGTGCTGCGCCTCGTCAACGAGCCGACGGCGGCGGCGCTGGCCTATGGTCTCGATCGCGGGGCGGAGGGGCTCTATGCCGTCTATGATCTCGGCGGCGGTACCTTCGACGTCTCGCTCCTGAAGCTGGAAAAAGGCGTGTTCCAGGTTCTCGCCACGGGCGGCGACGCGGCGCTTGGCGGCGACGATCTCGACCGGGCGCTGGCCCAGCATCTGATCGACGCACGCGGCGATGCCATCGCGGCCGGGGACGTGAAGCCGGTATTGGCCACGGCACGGCGGGCCAAGGAAATGCTGACCGATGCGGAGAAGGTCGAGGTCGACCTCGACTTCGGCGGCAAGGCCACGCGCCATGTGGTGACGCGGGCCGAATTCGAGGCGCTGATCGCGCCCCTGGTGGCGCGCACGACCGAGGCGGCGGGGGCGGTGCTGCACGACGCGGGTGTCGAGGCCGGGGCGCTTTCGGGCGTGGTGCTGGTCGGCGGCTCCACCCGGGTGCCCCTGGTGCGGGCGGAAGTCGCGCGCGTCTTCGGGCGCGCGCCCCTGGGGGACATCGACCCGGACGAGGTGGTGGCGCTGGGGGCCGCGCTTCAGGCGGAGGCGTTGACGCGGGGTTCGGACACGTTGCTGCTGGACGTGGTGCCCCTGTCGCTGGGGCTGGAGACCATGGGCGGATTGATCGAGAAGGTGATTCCGCGCAATACGCCGATCCCGGTCTCCCGCGCCCAGGATTTCACCACCTATCAGGACGGCCAGAGCGCCATGGCGATCCATGTCGTTCAGGGCGAACGCGAGATGGTCGATCAGAATCGCTCGCTGGCGCGCTTCGTGCTGGCCGGGATTCCGCCCATGGTGGCGGGGGCCGCGCGTATCCGCGTCACCTTCACCGTCGATGCCGACGGCCTGCTGACCGTCACCGCGAGGGAGGCGGGGACGGGCGTGGAAGCCCATGTCGAAGTGAAACCATCCTATGGTCTTTCGGAAGAGGAGATGGGCGACATGCTGCGCGCCTCCCTCGAAAACGCCCGGGCGGACGTCACCACGCGCCTGTTGGCGGAAGCCCGTGTGGATGCAAGGCGCTTGATCCTGGCCCTCGAATCGGCACTGGCGGTCGACGGCGACCTGTTGTCCGCCGAGGAACGGGGCGGGATTGATGATGCCCGCGCGGCATTGGAAACCGCCATGGCGGGCGAGGACCGGGAGACGGTGATCGCCGCGACCGAGGCGCTGGAAACCGCCGGCCGGCCCTTCGCCGAGCGGCGCATGGACCGCAACATTCGCCGCGCGCTTTCGGGTGTGGAGGTCAGCCGGCTTGAATCGCGGCTGCAGGCGGGCTAAAGCCTGCGATCGGATTTCTGGAGTTATGCATATGCCCAAGATGGTCTTCATCAGCCCCGACGGCAAGACACGGACCGAGGTCGACGCCCCGGTCGGCCTTTCGGTGCTGGAGATCGCCCACCGCAACAAGATCGACCTCGAGGGCGCCTGCGAAGGCTCGCTCGCCTGTTCGACCTGCCATGTGATCGTGGACCCTGAATATTTCGGGGCCCTGCCCGAGGCGACGGAAGAGGAAGAGGACATGCTGGACCTGGCCTTCGGTCTGTCCCATACCTCGCGCCTCGGCTGCCAGATCATCATGTCCGAGGATCTGGACGGTCTGGTGGTGTCGCTGCCGGCGGCCACCCGCAACATGATGGTCGACAAATAGGGCACGCTCATGCGCTGGACCGACGTCTATGATATCGCCGCCGGGCTCGAGGATGCGCACCCGGACGTGGACGTCGTGAATCTGCGCTTTACCGACCTGCACAAATGGGTACTGGCGCTGGACGGCTTCTCGGACGATCCCGAGCGTTCGAACGAGAAGATTCTCGAAGCCATTCAGGCCGCCTGGATCGAGGAACGCGAATGACCACCCTGTTCGACCGGCTGCGCGATGGCGCGGCCGAGGATTGGCACGCCTATTTCGCCCATCCCTTCGTGGACGGCTTGGCCCATGGCACGCTGCCCGAGGCGGCCTTTCGCCATTATCTGGTGCAGGACTATCTGTTCCTGATCCATTTCGCGCGGGCCTATGGGCTGGCCGTCGTCAAGGCCGACGATCTGGCCGCCATGCGCGCCGCGACGGCGACGCTGGATGCCCTGATCAATCATGAAATGAAGCTGCACGTTGATTTCGCGGCGGGCTGGGGCATTTCGCCGGAAGAGATGGAACAGGCCCCCGAGGCGCCGGAATGCATGGCCTATACCCGCTATGTCCTGGACCGGGGGCTGGCCGGGGACGTGCTGGACCTCAAGGTGGCGCTGGCGCCCTGCGTCGTCGGCTATCGCGAGATCGCGCAGGCGATCGCGGCGCGGCCCGATTATGTCGCCGACGGCAATCCCTATGCCCCCTGGGTGGCGATGTATGCCGGCGCCGAATATGCCGCTGTCGCCGATGCCGCCGTCGCCGAACTCGACCGTCTGGCCGCGGCCCGGCTGACCGAGGCGCGCCTGCCCGCGCTGACCCGCACCTTCGCCGAAGCCTGCCGCCTCGAAGCCGGCTTCTGGGAGATGGGCTGGCAGGCCGGGCAGGGGGACAAGCCACCCCGCTTCTGGTCCAAGCTGTTCCGCAAGCGCGGGTGACCGGCTCCGCCCTTTATTCCGATCCGGCGCTCGCCCGGTTCTACGACCTCGAAAATGGCTGGGGCGCGGACTTCGATTTCATTCGCGCGACGGCCCGGCCCGGCTCTTCCGTGCTGGATCTCGGCTGCGGCACCGGCGAACTGGCGGCCGGGCTCGCCGAGACCTGCCGGGTCACGGCCGTCGATCCGGCCCCGGCCATGCTGGACATCGCCCGGGCGCGGGACGGGGGCAGGGCGCGGGGCGGAGGTGGGGCGGTCGACTGGCGCCTGGGCGATGCCCGCGTGCTCGACCTCGACCAGAGGTTCGATCTCGTGGTGCTGACCGGGCACGCCTTCCAGGTGTTCCTGACGCCGGGCGATCAGGCCGCCGTGCTCGCCACCATCGCCCGTCATCTGGCGCCCGGCGGACGTTTCCTCTTCGACAGCCGCAATCCGAAGGTCGCCGCCTGGCGGCGCTGGACACCCGAAGCCTCGCGCCGGACGATCGTGGACCCGGTACTGGGCGAACTCGTGGCCTGGAACGACGTGCGTCAGGATCCGGCAACCGGGGTGGTCACTTACGAGACATTCTACCAGGCAGGCGACCGGCGTCTCGCCGCCAGCGCCGATCTCCGCTTCTCGACCCAGGCGGAACTGGCCGATCTGATCGCGGCGGCGGGCCTCGGCGTCGAACGCTGGCTCGGAAACTGGACGGGCGCGCCCTTCACGCCGGACGCGCCCGAAATCATCCCGATCGGCGCTGCCCCTCACCCCAGCCCTCTCCCCAAAGGGGCGAGGGGGCAGAGCGAGCCCTGACCGGACTCCCTCGCCCCGTAAGCGGGGGGAGGGTTGGGGTGAGGGGTGAGACGCTGCCTTTTACTTCCCGGCGAAATGCGCCGGGCGCTTCTGCAGGAAGGCGGCGACGCCTTCCTGGAAGTCGGCGGTCTGGCCGGCGGCACGCTGGAGCTGGCGTTCGAGGTCGAGCTGCTGGTCGTAGCTGCTCTCCAGGCTCGCCTGCATCATCTTGCGGATCATGCCCAGCGTCTTGGTCGGGCCCTTGGCCAGCCTGCCAGCGATCTCCATCGCCGTCGGCATCAGGTCGGCGTCCTCGACCACGCGGTTGATCAGGCCCCATTCGAGCGCCTTCTCGGCCGGCAGCTTCTCGGCCATCAGGGCAAGCTCGATGGCCCGCGCGCGTCCCACGAGGCGCGGCAGCAGCCAGGACGAGCCGCCGTCCGGCACCAGGCCGATCTTGGCGAAGGCCTGGAGGAAGCTGGCGGATTTCGCCGCGATGACCATGTCGCCCATCAACGCGAAGCTCATGCCGACACCGGCGGCGGCGCCATTGACGGCGGTGACGATGGGCACGCGCAGGTCGCGCAGGCGCTTGAACAGCGGATTGTAGAATTCCTCCAGCACCCTGCCGACGTCGGGCACGCCGTCGCCGAGCAGGGCGCCGGGGTCGGACAGATTGGCGCCGGCGCAGAAGCCCCGGCCCGTGCCGGTGATCACCAGGGCGCGCACGCCCTGGGCCGCATCCTCGACAATGGCGATGGCGGCGCCCAGCTCGCGCACCATCGACGTGGTGACCGCATTCATGGCGGCGGGATCATTGAAGGCGATGACCATCACGCCGTCTTCGATGGTGACGGTGATCTTCTCGAACGCATGGGCCATGGCGTCAGGCTCCGGTAAAGACGGGTTTGCGTTTCTGGAGGAAGGCGGCCACCCCCTCCATCGTGTCGTTTGTGTTGAAGGCGATGCGCTGGCTCTCGGCCTCGAGGGCGAGCTGGGCCGCGAAGTCATTGCCCTCGGAAGCCGTCAGTGCCTTCTTGATCAGGCCGAAGCCGGTGGTGGGGCCGGCGGCCAGGCGATCGGCCAGGGCACTGGCGGTCGCCATCAATTCGGCGTCCTCGACCGCCTGCCAGATCAGGCCCCAGTCGGCGGCCTTGTCGGCCGGCAATTTCTCGCCGAGGAGGGCAAGTCCCATGGCCCGCGCCCGGCCGACCAGGCGCGGCACCAGCCACGTGCAGCCGATGTCCGGCACGATGCCGAGATTGGGTCCGAAGACTTGGATGAAACTCGCGGATTTCGCTGCGACGACGATGTCGCAGGCGAGCGCGACGCCGACACCGCCGCCGGCGACGACACCGTTCACGGCGCAGACCACCGGCTTTGGCAGGGCCGCGATGCGGGCCACCATCGGGTTGATCAGGGCGTGCATCGTGTCGGCCACGGCATCGCCGAGGGTGCCGCCCTCGGGGATCGGGCGGGGGCGCGCCAGATCGGCGCCGGAACAGAAGGCGCGCCCGGCGCCGGTCAGCAGGACGGCGCGGATCCCGGGATCCGCCGCCGCGTCGTCGAACACGAGGGTGAGTTCACGATACATCGGCTCGTTGAGGGCGTTCAGCACCTCCGGCCGGTTCAGCGTGATCTGGGCAACTCCCCCCCGGCGCTCGTACAGGAGCGTTTCGTATGTCATGCGGTCCTCGTTGGCTGGGACCGTATGATTATGACCGTGACGGAACGGAAGTGAACCCCGTTCACTTAAGCCGAGGATGCCGCGACGGCAATCACCCCTTGCGGCGCTTGCGCGGGCGCCGGGAATCGCCGGATTCGACCGGCCAGTCGGGATCGGGCAGGGCTTCGAAGGCACTGCGGATCCCCTTCGACCAGCCTTCCGAGAGGGCCTGCATATAGGGATCGTTGCGCGGGATGCGGCGGTAGAAGCCGGCCTTCAGGCTGTCGCGCTCGTAGAGCATGACGTCGAGCGGCATGGCCACCGAGACGTTGGAGCGCATGGTCGAGTCAAAGGAGATCAGGGTGCATTTGGCGGCGACGGAGAGCGACGTCTCGGGCCGCACGATGCGGTCGATGATCGGCTTGCCGTATTTCGTCTCGCCGATCTGGAAATAGGGCGTGTCGACGCCCGCCTCGATGAAATTGCCGGCGGCATAGACCTGGAACAGGCGCGGGGCCTCGCCGCCGATCTGGCCGCCCAGGATGAACATGGCGTTGAAGTCGGCGCCGTGGGCGGTCAGATGCTCGCCATCCAGGGCGTGGACCTCGCGCAGCGCCGCGCCGACGATGCGCGCCGCCTCGAACATGGTCTCGGCGCGCAGGATGGCGCGGTTGGCGCGCACCGCGCGGCCGCCGCGCGTCTTCGGCTGGGCCGCGTTCCAGGCGTGGAGCTGGCTGACCACCGATTGGGTGATGGCGAGATTGCCGGAGCCCATGAGCACGATCATCCGCTCCCCCGGGACCTCGAACACGGTCATCTTCTTGAAGGTGGAGACATGGTCGACACCGGCATTGGTGCGGGTGTCGGACGCGAAGACGATTCCGGCGTCGAGGAGCAGGCCGACGGCATAGGTCATGGAGGCGGGATCCGGGGGTAGGGGCGGAACGGGACGTGGACCCCCAAAGCAAAAGGGGGCGGTGAAAACCGCCCCCTGATACCACGCCTGATGGCGTAAATTAAGCGGCCGTGCGGCGCTTCTCGATTTCGGTCGCCAGGGCCGCGAAGCGGCTGTGCAGCGGCTCGATGGTCGAGCGGACGGCCGAAGCGGTGGTCTCGGCGATCTTCTGGGTATGGGCCAGATAGAGGTCGAGGGCGGTCTTGGTGTACTTGTCCTGGAGCTCGACGGCCTCGCCCAGGGATTTCACGGCCCACAGCTTCTTGGCGGTCTCGACATTCTCCTCGGCGGCGATCTTCACCGCTTCCGCGACGGCTTCGCCGACCGACTTCAGGCCTTCGGCGGCAGCCTTGCCCGAGGCGACGACGTCGGTGGCCGAAGCCTTGCCGAACTCGGTCACTTCGGCGTAGTCGGCCTTCAGCTTCTCGTAGCGGCTGCGGGTCCAGTCCTGCGCCTTGGTGAGGTTGCTCTTCGCCTCGGCGACGGCCTTCTTCGCGTTCTCTTCGACCTTGGAGGTCACTTCGGTCATCTGCTCACGGCCCCAGGCAACGGCCTTCTCGAGCTGGCTGGACGCGTCGTCCAGGGCGCTCTCGACGGCTTCGCCGGCCTTGGCGGTGGCTTCTTCAACGGTCTCGACGGACTCGACGACGGTTTCCATCACCTCACCGGCCACGTCTTCGGCGGCGGTGGTCGTCTTCTTCCTGGGGGCCATCATACTCTCCTGATCATGCGCATTTGCGTAAGAGGGTTGGTCCGATACGCTTGTACCTAGCGGCTGGCCAACGTTCGATTGTGCGCCGCAACATGAAGCGTAGATACGGCGAGTCCGGCTCGCCGTCAACAGGGTTTTTCCGCACTGCACAAAAACGTCATGTTGCACTGGCGGTGAAAACATTGCGGGGAGGCGTGCCCCGTCGCATAATCTTTCGATCAATCGGCGAAAACGCCCGCGTTCGAGGAGAGGGAACATGAGTTTGGCGGAAAATCGATTCGAGCCCGAAGGCGCGGCCGACATCGACACCGCGTTGCGTGACGTTCTGGACCGTCAGCGGCGCGACTTCATCAAGGCCGGCCCCCCCGATGCCGCGCTGCGGCGCGATCGCCTCGCACGCCTGAAGAAGGCGCTGATGGACAATAAGGACGCTTTCCTCGAGGCGGTCTCGGCCGACTTCGGCCATCGCTCGAAACACGAGACCCTGCTGACCGACTTCGTCGTCACGGCCGAGGGCATCAAGCACATGGCCAAGCATGTGGCCAAGTGGATGAAGCCGGAAAAGCGCCCGACCTCGATCAATTATTTCCCGGCGTCCAACCGCATCGTCTTCCAGCCGCTCGGCGTGGTCGGCATCATCTCGCCCTGGAACTATCCGATCCAGCTCGCCTTCGGTCCGGCGGCGGCGGCGCTGGCGGCGGGCAACCGGGTCATGCTGAAGCCGTCGGAATTCACGCCGCGAACCTCGGAACTGATGGCCAAGGTGATCGCGCAGAATTTCTCGGAGCTGGAATTCGCCGTCTTCACCGGCGGGCCGGAAGTGGGCGTCGCCTTCTCGCGCGTGCCCTATGACCATCTGATGTTCACGGGCGCGACCTCCATCGGCCGCCACGTGATGCGGGCGGCGGCGGAGAATCTGGTGCCCGTCACCCTGGAACTGGGCGGCAAGTCGCCGACCATCGTCGACCGCAACATGCGCATGGACGCGGCCGTCGGCAGCATCGTGCAGGGCAAGTGGCTGAATGCCGGCCAGACCTGCGTGGCGCCCGACTATGTCTTCGTGCCGGACGACAAGCGCGACGAATTCGTCGGCAAGCTCCAGAAGCAGGTGGCGAAGTCCTATCCGACCCTGAAGAACAATGACGATTACACCTCTGTCGTCAATCAGCGCCACTACGACCGCCTGCGCGGCCTGATCGCCGATGCCGAGGCCAAGGGCGCCAAGGTGATCGAGGTCAATCCGGGCAAGGAGAATTTCGATCAGCAGCCGGCCCACAAGATCCCGCCGACCCTGCTGATGGACGTCACCGACGACATGAAGGTGATGCAGGACGAGATCTTCGGCCCGCTGCTGCCGATCAAGACCTATCGCCAGATCGACGAGGCGATCGACTACGTCAACGATCATCCGCGGCCCCTGGCGCTCTACATCTTCTCGGACGACAAGGCGACCCAGGACAAGGTGATGAACCGCACCACCTCGGGCGGGGCCTGCATCAACGAGACGGTGATGCATGTCGCCCAGGAAGACCTGCCGTTCGGCGGCGTCGGCCCCTCGGGCATGGGCGCCTATCACGGCCACGACGGTTTCCTCGCCTTCTCCCACAAGAAGGCGGTGATGCATCAGGCGAAGTTCAATCTTCTGTCCATGATGCGTCCGCCCTATGGCAAGACCATCGACCGGATGCTCGGCTTCCTGCTGAAGTAACCGCTTCGAGACGGGCCCGAAAGAAAACGCGCCGCGGGATCCGCGGCGCGTTTTTTGATGGGAAAGGGGGCGAGAGGAGGGAGGCGAGGGGAGGGAGGCTCAGGCCTCCGCCACCATCCGCTCCTTCTGGGGATAGACCGGGCGCAGGATGAAGGCCGGCACATGGTCGCCGAAGCCGATCACGCTGGGGCCCAGATCGTCGTCGCGCCGGCCCCGGCGGTCGCGGCCGCGCTGTTCGTCGCGCGGGCGGTCATCACGCGACCGATCATCACGGGAGCGATCGTCGCGGAAGGACGGGGGCGCGGACGGCTGGGCCTCGCGGGGGGCGCCGTCGTCGCTCCTGCGCTTGCCGCGGGGGCTGCGCTGGCGGGTGTCCTCGGCGGCGGGAGCGTCACCCTCGGCGGGTTTGCCCTTGCCGAGCTTCACGCCCTTCAGGGTCGCCGCCGGCTTGCCGCGACCGCGGCCCCGGCGCTTCGCCTTGGCTTCGGCGTCGGACAGGAGTTCGCAGGGCTCGAAACCGTCGATGGTCAGGCGATCGATCGAATGTTTGGTCAATTCCTCGATCGCCTTGACGAATTTGGTGTCATAGGGGCTGGCCAGGGTGAAGGCCTTGCCCTCGCGACCGGCGCGGCCGGTGCGGCCGATGCGGTGGACGTAGTCTTCCGCGTGGATCGGCACGTCGAAATTGAAGACATGGCTGATCTCGGCGACGTCGAGGCCGCGCGCGGCGACGTCGGACGCGACGAGGATCGGCACTTCGCCGGCCTTGAAACGCTCGAGGACCACGATGCGCTCGCTCTGCGCCATGTCGCCGTGCAGGGCGGCGGCATTGAAGCCGTGCCTCTTCAGCGACTTGCCGACGATGTCGACATCACGCTTGCGGTTGCAGAAGACGATGGCGTTGCGGATCTCTTCCGAGCGCAGGAGCTGGCGCAGCGCCTCGCGCTTGTCCTCTTCCTCGACCACGGTCAAGGCCTGGGTGATGGTCGTCGCGGTGGAGGAGGGACGGGCGACCGAGATCTCGACCGGCAGGGTCAGGAACTTGTCGGCCAGGCGCTTCACCTCGGGCAGCATGGTCGCGGAGAAGAACAGGGTCTGGCGGTTCGCCGGCAGCAGGCCGCAGATCCGCTCCAGATCCGGAATGAAGCCCATGTCGAGCATGCGGTCGGCTTCGTCCACCACCAGGACCTTGATGCCCTGCATCATGATGCGGCCGCGCTCGAAATGGTCGAGCAGGCGGCCCGGGGTGGCGATCAGCACGTCGACGCCGCGATCCAGCTTCTTGGTCTGTTCGTCCATCGAGGTGCCGCCGATCAGCAGCGCCATGGAGAGCTTGTGATACTTGCCGTATTTCTCGAAATTCTCGGCGACCTGGGCGGCGAGTTCGCGCGTCGGCTCCAGGATCAGGGAGCGCGGCATGCGCGCCTTGGCGCGGCCGGCGGCCAGGATGTCGATCATCGGAAGGGTGAAGGAGGCCGTCTTGCCGGTCCCGGTCTGGGCGATGCCCATGACGTCCCGGCCCTGCAGCACCTGAGGAATGGCCTGGGCCTGAATCGGCGTGGGTTCGGCATATCCGGCCTCGGCCACTGCCCGCAGCACCTCGGTGCCGAGGCCCAGTTCTTCAAAACTCATCGACCCCTGTTCCGCTTCCTGTGGCATCGGCATCGCCCGACCATCGGGCTCCGGCGGGCCCTGGGATCCTTGCGATCCGTCGGGCATTTCTCGCTGCGATGCACAAAATATAGTCGGCGAGACGATAGCCGAATGAACGATCAAGTCAACCGCCGCCCGGGCAGGGCCGGCATGCGCCGGGCCATCCGTGGCAATTCAGTCACCCTCGGGGCGCCGGTCAGAGCAGGGGCAGGTCGATCGGCACGGTCAGCGGCATGACCACGAGAAGGAGCTGCTGGACCATGTCGGCATAGGCCGGATCGCCGGTGCCGGCCGGCGCCGGCCCCCGCCCGAGGGCGGAGGACAATTGCGTCGACCCCCGGCACAGAATGGCCTGTACCGAAAGACCCTCGCCGCCGGCCGGGCCGGCCAGGGCGGCGAGTGGCGGGGTCGGGCCGCACATCTCGCCGCTGGATGCCGGCCGCGCCGGATGGAACAGCAGGACGAGGCGGGTGCCGCCGGCGCCTTCGGGCGCGGGCGACAGGTGGTCGGCGGCGACCGACGAAGGCGGCTTCAGGGGCGCGAGGGCGGCTTCCGGCCCGACGTCCGGGAACGGCGCGCCGACCACCACGGTCGGTACGCCGCCGTCGACCACGGCGGCGTTGATGGCGCCCGGACGGTAGAAGTCCTCGGCCAGATATTCATGGGTGATCACCATCGGCGTCAGGGCGCAGGCCCCGCCGAGCAGCGCGAGGGCGATCGCCGGCAGAATCTTGGGCACGAAGGACGTCATGGCTTCACCTCGTTCAGATGTCGAGATCCGTGGCGCGGGCGGCGTTTTCCTGGATGAAGGCGAAACGGGTCTCGGCCTTCTTGCCCATCAGGCGCTCGACGAGACCGCCGGTGTCGCCTTCCTCGCCCTCCATCACGGTGACGCGCAGCAGTGTACGCTTGTTCCGGTCCATCGTGGTCTCCCGCAATTGCGCGGGAGGCATCTCGCCGAGGCCCTTGAAGCGGCTGACCTCGATCTTGCCGCTGCCCTTGAAGTCAGCCTTCAGGCGGCGCTCCTTGTCCTCGTCGTCCATGGCATAGACGGTCTTGGCGCCCTGGGCGATCCGATAGAGCGGCGGCATGGCGAGGTAGAGATGGCCGGAGCGGATCAGCCCAGGCATCTCGCGCCAGAAGAAGGTCATCAGCAGCGAGGCGATATGGGCGCCGTCCACATCGGCATCGGTCATGATGATGATGCGCTCGTAGCGCAGGTCCGTTTCCCGAAACCGGCTGCCCATGCCGCAGCCGAGGGCCAGGGCGATGTCGGACAGTTCCTGGTTCGCCTCCATCTTGCCGGCGGCGGCGGAGGCGACGTTCAGGATCTTGCCGCGCAGCGGCAGGATCGCCTGGGTGGCGCGGTCGCGCGCCTGCTTGGCGGAGCCGCCGGCGGAATCGCCCTCGACCAGGAAGATCTCGGTTCCCGAAGACTGATCGCGCGAGCAGTCGGACAATTTGCCGGGCAGGCGGAGCTTCCGCGTCGCGGTCTTGCGGCTGGTCTCCTTGTCCGCCTTCTTCTTCAGCCGCTCCTCGGCCCGCGCCACGACATGATCGAGCAACGCGCCGGCGGCCGCGGGATCGGAGGTCAGCCAATGTTCGAAGCGGTCCTTGATCGCCGCCTCGACGAGGCGCGAGGCTTCGGGGTTCGAGAGCTTTTCCTTGGTCTGGCCCTGGAACTGCGGTTCCGGGATGAACAGGGAGAGCAGGATGGTGGCGCCGCCGATCACGTCGTCCGCCGTGATCTGGCCGGCCTTGCGATTGTTGGTCAACTCGCCGAAGCCCTTGAGGGCGCGGGCGAGGGCCGCCCGCAGGCCCGCCTCGTGGGTGCCGCCTTCGGGCGTCGGGATGGTGTTGCAATAGGAATGGACGAAGGCGTCGCCGTCGAGCGACCAGGCGATGGCCCATTCGACCTCGCCCGCCTCGCTGCCTGGCAGGCGGGCCTGGCCGGTGAAGGGCAGGGGCGTGACCGTCGGCTGGCCGTCGATCGAGGCCGCCAGGAAATCCGCCAGACCGCCCGGGAAATGCAGCACGTCCTGCGCCGGCGTGGGATCGCCCACGGGGATCAGTTCCGGCGCGCAGGACCAGCGGATCTCGACTCCCCGGAACAGATAGGCCTTGGAGCGCGCCATGCGATAGAGGCGCGCGGCCTTGAAATGCAGATGAGTGCCGAAGATCACCGGGTCGGGCTTGAAGGTGATGGCGGTGCCGCGCCGGTTGTGCACCGGTCCGAGAGACTGGAGCGGGGTCTGCGGTTTGCCCTGGGCATAGGTCTGGCGCCAGAGCTTGCGGTCGCGGGCGACTTCGATGGTCAGTCGTTCCGACAGGGCGTTCACCGCCGAGGAGCCGACGCCGTGCAGGCCGCCGGAGGTGGTATAGGCCTTGCCCTTGAATTTGCCGCCCGAATGCAGCGTCGTCAGAATGACCTCGAGGGCGGATTTGTCGGCGAACTTGGGATGCGGATCGACGGGGATGCCGCGCCCGTTGTCGCGCACCGTCAGGCTGCCGTCGGCGGCGAGCTCCATCTCGATGCGGCTGGCGTGTCCCGCCACCGCCTCGTCCATGGAATTGTCCAGAATCTCGGCCGCAAGATGGTGATAGGCGCGCTCGTCCGTGCCGCCGATATACATGCCCGGGCGCAGGCGCACCGGCTCCAGCCCCTCCAGTACCTCGATGTCCTTGGCGGAGTACTCGTCGTTGGGTTCGGGCGAATCGAACAGGTCGGCAGATTTGCTCATCGTCACGCTTTGGCTGATGGTTACCGCAGTATAGGGTATCGATCACCCTACGGCTAACCTACATCTTGGGGCCTGTCCATGAGCAAGGAAAACCCGCCACCCGTCCATCCGGCCGAACGCGGACTGGTTCCCGTCATCCGCACGGTGCCGCTGTCGAAGGACGTGAACGGCAACGGCGACATCTTCGGCGGCTGGATCCTGAGCCATATGGACATCGCCGCCGGCGTCGTCGCGGCTCAGCGTGCCCAGGGCCGGGTGGCCACCGTGGCCATCGACGCCATGACCTTTCACCGGGCCGTCTTCATCGGCGATCTGGTGTCGATCTATGGCGAAATCGCGAGCGTCGGCCGGACCTCGATCCGCGTCAAGCTGGAGACCTGGGTCGAGCGCCACCGCAAGCGGAACGGCGAACCGGCCCCGCCCGAGAGCGTGCATGTGACCGAAGGAACCTTCGTCATGGTCGCCATCGACGGCGAGGGACGTCCCCGTCCGGTCCCGGCGGGATAACAGGCGACCGTGTCCCGGTGCCCGCCGGCGGGGGGAGGCCGGCGGGCGTAGACGGCATATGGGGGGACCATGCCGTCCGGCGGGAGGTGTGGGGTCCTCCCGTCGCTTAGATAGACCATTTGAAACCGGATTGCGCGGGCCGCAGCCTGTCGTCGCGCACATTGTTGGTGTGCAATTTGACGATGGCTGTTTCGTGAAGGAAATATGACATTGAAACTAATGACTTAGCGCAAGGCACCGTCGCGCGGCAGCGTATCAAATGACCTTGATCCGGGGCGTATCGCCCGGAGGAGGATGTGACGTGACGGCAAAATTGGAAATCGTGGAGCGCCTTGGCGAGCATGCCGTGCTGCTGCCCGGGCTGATCGCCAAGGGACTCGCGGCGAACGACCGGCTGAAGCTGCGCCTCAGCCTGCTGCAGGAAGCCGCCATGCAGGCGCGGGCGCCATCGATCGCGCCGCGCCGCTTCGAGGAGGAGCGCCGCAGCGCCGGTCTCGACGATCCGGCGTTCGACCGCCTGGTCGCCGACGCGCGCGCGATCGAACCGGGGCGAATCCACCTGCCGGGTGTCAGCGCCCTGCTGGCGGGCGTGGCGGGCGATCTGGAGGCCATGCTGGAGCCGCTGTCGGCGGGCGGTAGCGGCACGGCCGACGAATTGGCCGCGCGCCTGGCGCGCCTCGTCGCCGACCTGCCGGACGGCGGGGACGACATGCTGGCGCCCGCCGCCATCGAGGCCCTGGCCGCCGCCAGCCGCGACGGACGCGATACGGTCCACCTGCTGGTCATGGACCTGCACAAGGCGCTGAACCGCCTGGCCGCCGAGACGGCGGCGGAGGAATTGGACGGTGCCCGCGTCCACGGCCTCGACGACGAGAGCCGGGGGGCGGTGCGTGCCTTCATGCGCGGCCTGAACCGTACCAAGCCGCTCGCCTTTGGCCATCCCGGCCTCGACACCACGGCGGTGAAGGCGGGCGAGCGCCTGACCATCCAGAACGACATCGGTACCACCGACGCCCATGTCCTGGTCGTGCATGTCGATCCCGGCAGCGTCACCGTCACCTATACCGACATCCACCGCCAGCGCGCGAAATTCTTCATGTCGCTGTTCGAGGGGCGGGGCGTCACCTGGTCGCCGATGGCGGAACAGCGCGGCGACGGCCTGTCGGAAGACGTGTTCTATCTGATGACCGGCCGCCATGGCGCGGCCGATGCCGTGGATCGCGACACGTTCCTCGAATTCCTCGGCTCGCGCATCGTTTTCCTGATCGACTGGAACAAGGCCCGGAAGGCGTTGCAGGCTTTCGTCGGCCGCGCGGTCGCCATCGACCTGCTGACCTATGGCGCGCGCGAGGATTTCGGCCATCGCGCCTTTCTCGAACTCGGCGGCGGCAGTCTGATCCACGAGGCGGTGCACCGCATCGCCGCCGGCCGGATCCCTTACGGCGTCCGCCTCGACAGCGCGCTGGGAGAGGAGGCCTGCGCCGAATTCCTGCGCAACGTGCTGCGCGACACCGCTCAGGGGCTTTCGGCCGGCCGCACCTCGCGCCTCATCCGCGACGAGATACAGGCCGATCTGTCGCGCCGATTCGAGACGGCGGAAGGCGCGGTGCTCACGGTCCTGGTGCGCCATCTGGGCCTGACCCGGATGCTGGCGTCCTCGATCGCCGACGTCGTCGCCGCGCCCGGTCTCGGCACCGCCGGCGAACGTCGCGATCTCGCGCTGCGCGGCAAGCGGCTGGAGGAAAAGGCGGACGGCCTGACCGTCGCCGCGCGCGAAGTGGCATCGCGCCTTCGCGAGGCGGATGCGCTCCGCCCCGTGATCGACCAGATCGAGGATGCCACCGACTGCCTGGAGGACGGCGCCTTCCTGATCGGTCTGGTGCCGCCGGATCTCGCCGCCGCGCTGGCTTCGCCGGCGCTGGCCCGGCTCGCCGACATCGTGACCGACAGTTGCGGCCAGATGGTGCGGGCGGTCGAGGCGGCGACGCGGCTGCCCCAGGGCCAGCGCGCGGATGCCCTGGCGGCGCTTCAGGCGATCGACGCCGTCGCCATGGCGGAGCGCGCCGCCGACGTCGCGGAACGGGAATGTTACGCCAGCCTGGTTTCGGTGCCGTCCGGCGATGCCCGCGTCCTGCTGCTGGGGCGCGATGTCGCCCGCGCGCTCGAAACCGCGACCGACCAATTGCTGCATGCCGCGCTTGCGCTCCGCGACCGCGTGCTCGAGGAGCTTTCGGCATGAACGCCTATGCCCCCCTCTATATCGGCACCGCCGGGGCCGACGTCGAACTGACGCCCGAGGCGGCCGGCGGCAAGGCCGCGCTGCTGTGGCGCATGAGCCGTCTCGGCCTCGACGTGCCGCCCGCCTTCGTCCTGCCGACCACCCTGTGCCGCGCCGTCAACGCCGGCGACGCGGAAGCGATCGCGGCCATGGAGCGGGGTCTCGCCGAGGGCATCGCCCGCCTGGAGGCGGCGGTGGAGCGGCGTTTCGGCGATGCCCGGGCGCCGCTGCTGGTCTCCGTCCGCTCCGGCGCCGCGAAATCCATGCCGGGCATGATGGAGACCATCCTCGACGTCGGCCTGAATGGCGAGAGCCTGCGCGGCCTGATCGCCCTGACCGGCAATCCGCGCCTCGCCTTCGACAGCTACCGCCGCCTGATCCAATTGTTCGGCGAAGTGGTGGAGGGCGTGCCCGCCGCCGCCTTCGAGGAACGGCTCGGCGCCATGCTGCTGTCCGAACAGGTCACGGGGGAGGCGGACCTCGATCCCGAGGCGCTGGAGCGTCTGGCCCACGACTATCTCGCGGTCTTTTCGCGTTTGACCGGCCATGCCATGCCGGTGGATCCCATGCGCCAGCTGCTTTCGGCGACACGGGCCGTGTTCCGGTCCTGGGACGGCGACAAGGCGCGCGAATACCGGCGTCTGAACGGGCTGGAAAGCCTGGAGGGCACGGCCGTGACGGTCCAGGTCATGGTCTTCGGCAATGCCGGCGGGCGTTCGGGGGCCGGGGTCGCCTTCTCGCGCAATCCGGCGACCGGCATGCCCGGGCTCTATGCCGATTTTCTGTTCGATGCCCAGGGCGAGGATGTGGTGGCCGGACGCCGCGTGCCCGGCAACGTCGACTTGCTGACGCGCCGTCTGCCCGATCAGGCGGCGGCGCTGCGCCGGGGCGCGGAGCGCCTGGAGCGCGCCTTCGCCGACATGCAGGACATCGAATTCACCATCGAGGAGGGACGCTTGTGGTTTCTCCAGACGCGGTCCGCCAAAAGGACGCCGCGCGCCGCGCTGCGCATGGCCGTCGATGCCGTTAGCGAGGGCCTGATCGACGAGGCGACGGCGCTCGAGCGGGTGGCGGGGATCGACCTCGCCGCCGCCGCCGTCGGCCGTTTCGCCGAACCGGCCGAAGCGGTGGCGACGGCGGTGCCGGCATCGCCGGGCGTCGCCTGCGGACGCGTCGCCTTCGACAGTGCGAAGGCTGCCGCCATGGCCGAGGCGGGGGGACCGGTGATCCTGGTCCGCCACGACACCTCGACCGACGATGTCGCGGGTTTCGCCGTTGCCGCCGGCATCTTGACCGCCGTCGGCGGCCGCACCGCCCATGCCGCCGTCGTCGCCCGCCAGATGGGCAAGCCCTGTCTTGTCGGCTGCGCCGGCCTCGTGATCGGTGAGACCGCGACGATCGGCGGCAAGCCGCTTCGCGAAGGGGATTGGCTCTGCCTCGACGGCGAAACGGGAGAGATTACCCTGGGCCGGCGCGAGATCGTGACCGAGAAGCCCGAGGAAGCGCTGGCGATGATCGAAGGCTGGCGCAAGGCCGGCTGAATTTCCTTACCTTCTGCCTGGACGACGGGGGTTCTCAACGAAACGAAAGAGGGGCGGCATTGCTGCCGCCCCTCGAACCTTGCCGATTTCCGGAGAAATCAGGCGGTGTAATACATGTCGAACTCCACCGGATGCGGGGTGTGTTCGTAGTTGTAGACTTCTTCCATCTTCAGATCGATGTAGGCATCGATCAGGTCGTCGGTGAAGACGCCACCCTTGGTCAGGAACTCGCGGTCGGCGCTCAGGCTCTCGAGGGCTTCACGCAGCGAGCCGCAGACGGTCGGGATGTCCTTCAGCTCTTCCGGCGGCAGGTGATAGAGATCCTTGTCCATCGGGTCGCCCGGATGGATCTTGTTCAGGATGCCGTCGACGCCGGCCATCAGCATGGCCGAGAACGCGAGATAGGGGTTCGCCAGCGGGTCGGGGAAGCGCACTTCGACGCGCTTCGCCTTCGGGCTGGTGCCATAGGGGATACGGCAGGAGGCCGAACGGTTGCGGGCCGAATAGGCCAGCAGCACGGGGGCCTCGAAGCCCGGGATCAGGCGCTTGTAGGAATTGGTGGTCGGATTGGTGAAGGCGTTGATGGCCTTCGCGTGCTTGATGATGCCACCGATGTAGTAGAGGCAGGTCTCCGACAGGCCGGCGTATTTGTCGCCCGCGAAGGTCGAATTGCCGTCTTTCCAGATCGACTGGTGCACGTGCATGCCCGAACCGTTGTCGCCCTTGACCGGCTTCGGCATGAAGGTCGCGGTCTTGCCGTACTGGTAGGCGACGTTCTGGACGACATATTTGTAGATCTGGATGAAGTCGGCGGCGCGCACCATGGTGCCGAACTTGATGCCCAGCTCGTGCTGCGAAGCGGCCACTTCGTGGTGGTGCTTCTCGATCGGCAGACCCATCTCGCCCATGACCGACAGCATTTCGCCGCGCATGTCGTTCAGGGTGTCGACCGGGGGCACCGGGAAGTAGCCGCCCTTGACCGCCGGACGATAGCCGAGGTTGCCGCTTTCATACGACTTGTCGGAATTGTAGGGGCCTTCGATGTCGTCGATCTCGTAGGAGACCTTGTTCATCGCGACCTTGAACTTCACGTCGTCGAACACGAAGAACTCGGCTTCCGGACCGACATAGACGGTGTCGCCGAGGCCGGTGTAGGAGACATAGGCTTCGGCGCGCTTCGCGACCGAACGCGGGTCGCGGGTATAGCCTTCGCCGGTCGCCGGCTCGATGATGTCGCAGAAGATGACCAGGGTCGGCTGGGCGCAGAACGGATCGACGACAGCGGTCGACGGATCCGGCATCAGGATCATGTCGGACTCGTTGATCGCCTTCCAGCCGGCGATCGAGGAACCGTCGAACATGGTGCCGTCGGTGAACAGATCCTCATCGACCGCGCTCTCGTCGAGCGCCAGATGCTGCCACTTACCCTTGAAGTCGGTGAAACGCAGGGAGACGTACTTGATCCCCTTGTCCTTGATGGTCTGAAGGACGGTCTTGGCGTCTGACATGATCTCAGGTCCCGTTTCGTGGTTGGACTGATTGGAACGCGGTGAAGGGTGTTCAGATGGCGTCCGAGCCGGCTTCGCCGGTCCGGATGCGAATGGCCTGCTCGACAGGGCTGACGAAAATCTTGCCGTCGCCGATACGGCCCGTGCGGGCCGCGGTCTGAATGGCCTCGATCGCGCGGTCGACGAGTTCGTCTTCCAGCACGATCTCGAGTTTCACCTTGGGAAGAAAGTCGACGACGTATTCGGCGCCGCGATAGAGCTCCGTATGGCCCTTCTGGCGACCGAAACCCTTGGCCTCGGTCACGGTGATGCCCTTGAGCCCCACTTCGTTCAATGCCTCTTTCACTTCGTCGAGCTTGAAAGGCTTGATGATTGCCTCGATTTTTTTCATCGCACCTGGGTCGCTATGGCAGGTCTTGTACGGTCGGAAGGACCGCTCCGCTACATATGCATGGGGCGTGCCAAATCGGCGCCCGAGCCTGCCCGTCGGTGGTTCCGCCCGGAAATCCGTTTCGAAAATACGCGGGAACGTGGCCTTTGCGCGACGGCTGACGCGTGCAACTGTCTAGTGATTGTTCAGATTGATCAAAGATTGGGCATTTCGCGGACACTGGCGGGGGCGTCGCCCCACGCTTATGATCGCCGCACCATGCGTTCCTTCAATGCCAGCTTCGCCGGCCTCGGCACGACGATCTTCTCCGTGATGTCGGCCCTCGCGGTCGAGCATGACGCCATCAACCTGGGCCAGGGCTTCCCGGACGAGGACGGTCCCCCGGACATCCGCGACGCCGCCGCGCGGGCGACGGTCGACGGTCCCAATCAATATCCGCCGATGATGGGCCTGCCCGCATTGCGCCAGGCGCTTGCCGCGCACGAGCGGCGCTTCTACGGCCTCGACTACGACTGGGCGACCGAGACCCTGGTGACGTCCGGCGCGACCGAGGCACTGACCGCCGGCCTGCTCGCCCTGCTCGAGCCGGGGGACGAGGTGGTGCTGTTCGAGCCGCTCTATGATTCCTATCTGCCGATCGTGCGCCAGGCGGGTGCCGTGCCGCGTCTCGTGCGGCTCCAGCCCCCGGACTGGACGATTCCCGAGACGGCACTCCGCGACGCCTTCGGCCCAAGGACCAAGCTCGTCGTCCTCAACACACCCATGAATCCGACCGGCAAGGTCTTCTCCGCCGACGAACTGGCGATGATCGCCGGTCTCGCCCGGGCTCATGATGCTTATGTGCTTTGCGACGAGGTCTACGAGCATCTGGTGTTCCCGGGCCGCCGCCATGTTCCCATGGCCTGCCTGCCCGGGATGCGGGAGCGCGTGGTGCGCGTCGGCTCCGCCGGCAAGACCTTCTCCCTGACCGGGTGGAAGGTCGGCTATCTGACCGGACCGGCGGCGATGATCGGGGTGATCGCCAAGGTCCATCAGTTCCTGACCTTCACCACGCCGCCGGGCCTGCAGGCCGGCGTCGCCCATGGTCTTGCCAAGGATGACGCCTTCTTCGCCGGTCTGGGGGCCGCCCTGGCGGCGAAATGCGCGCGGCTTTCGGCGGGGCTCGATTCGCTCGGCTTTTCGTGCCTGCCGGTCGATGGCGCCTATTTCGTCTCGGCCGATATTTCGGGGGTCGGCCCCGATCTCGACGACACCGATTTCTGTCGCTGGCTGACGGTGGAGGCGGGAGTCGCTGCGGTCCCGGTCTCCGCCTTCTACGACGGCGGGGCAGGGGTGCCCCGGCACCTGATCCGCTTCTGCTTCTGCAAGAAGGACGCGGTCCTCGACGCCGCCGTCGACCGCCTGCGCCGGAAATTGCGCCCGGCGGCCTGAAGGACGTCTCGGCGGCTTGACGAGCGGGGCCGGGGGGCGTATACGCACGGCCTCTGTGGCGGGTGTAGCTCAGTTGGTTAGAGCGCCAGATTGTGGCTCTGGAGGTCGCCGGTTCGAGACCGGTCACTCGCCCCATTCCCTTCGACATCCTGCTGTCCGATCCTCTCGCGCGGTCACCGACAAGCGGCTTGGCGCCCGTCGGTGGGGCTTGTAGCCTGCCCCTGGAACAGCGGGCCTGCCTTTCGGATGTATCTCACCACCAGCGGCAATCGGATTCTGGACGCGGACGGGCGTGATTTTCGTCTGGTCTCGGTGTCCTGGTACGGCGCCAACGAGGAAACCTTCGTGCCCCATGGCCTTTGGGCCATGAACTGGAAGGACATTCTCGACTCGATCCGGTCCATGGGCTTCAACAGCCTGCGCCTGCCGCTGTCGGGCATATTGGCCGAGAGCATGCTGCGCTGGCCGAAGCGGGGCGCCGTCGATTTCGGCAAGAATCCGGATCTCGTCGGGCGCAATGCCCATCAGATCCTGCGCAAGATCCTGGACCGCTGCGCCGAGATCGGCCTTCGGGTGATTCTGGACATGCATCAGCGAACCGAATCGTCCGGGATCGACGGCGATCCCCTGGGTGGTGGGCCGATCGGGCGCTGGATCGACCGCTGGCGCCGGCTCGCTTCCGTCTATGGCGGCCATCCGGCCGTGATCGGCGCCGATCTCTATAACGAACCGCATACGCTGGATTGGGAGACCTGGGCCTCCTATGCCGAGACCTGCGGCGACCGGCTGCACGAGGTCGCCCCCCATTGGCTGATCTTCGTTCAGGGCGTCGCGCGCTATCGCGACACCGTCCATTGGTGGGGCGGCAACCTGCGCGGTGTGGAGCGCCGGCCGGTAAAGCTGGCGCGGCCCGGCCGGCTGGTCTATGCGCCCCATGAATACGGCCAGACCTCGGGCTATCAGCCCTGGCTGCGCAGCGTCGTCAATCGGGTGGACGACTATCCGGATAATCTGCCGGCGGTGTTCCGGGCCGCCTGGGGTTTCATCCACGAGGCGGAAATCGCCCCTGTCTGGGTCGGCGAATTCGGCGGCGCCTTCGGTTTCGATGATGCCGACGGCCGCCTCTCGCCGCCGGGCTGGCCCGACTATCTGAACGAGCGGCGCTGGCTGACCGCATTTCTCGACTATTGCGCGCCGGCGGGCGGCCATGCGGGGATTTCCATGGCGCTCTGGTGCTGGAACGGGGGCGGGGGCCAGCCCTATGCCCTGATGGATGCGCAATGGCGGCCGATCGAGGGCAAGCTGGCGCTGCTCCGCCCGCTGCTGGCGCCGGGTCCTTGACATGCGTCGGTTGACCGGCGTCGTGGTTTGTGAGACTGGGGGCGGACGGAGCGGCCGACGGCAAGAGGGGGCCGCTTCCCCGAGGGATCCTGCGCGATGATCGAGCTTGCCCGGAATCCGCTGGTCGAATTGCCGGAGCGGCGCGACGGCATCGTCTTTGCGTTTCACATGATCGACGGCCAGGGCCGGCGCCTGGTCGGCTGGGACGCCGTCATCGATGCCATGGCGAGTCCGGAGGGATTCGTCTGGCTGCATCTCGACCTTTCGGTCCGGCGGACCCGCGAATGGATTGCCCAGGCCGAACGGATCCCCGAGGATCTGCGCCATGAATTGGGCGCCAGCGATGTGCGCACCCGGCTCGAACAGCACAACGGCTTCCTGTTCGGCGTCTTCACCGACATGCTCTACGACATCGATCCGGACCTGACGGAAATCTCCACGGTGCGGATTCTGGGCTCGGACAGGCTGGTGATCAGCGCCCGGCGCCACCCGTCCCGCACCATGGACCGGATGCGCCGCGCGCTCTATGACGGGCTGAAGGTGCGCGGGCCGGCCGATCTGGTCGTCACCATGCTGCACAATCTGGCGGAGACGGTCGAAATGGCCGTGGTCGAACTGATCGTCGGCCTCGACGACATCGAGGATCGTCTGCTCGAAGGCCGGAAATCCAGCGCGCGCGAGGATCTGGGCGCGGTGCGCCGTTTCGCCGTCCGCCTGCATCGCCATCTCGCCCTGAAGCGCCGCGCCGTGTTCCAGGTCTGCGCCCGCCCGCCCGCCTTCTTCGACGACGAGGATGCGGCCGACCTCCGCGATGCGATCGAGCAATTGGGCGCCGTGGTCGACGATCTGGTCTCGGCCCAGGAACGGGCCAAGCTGCTCTATGAGGAAATGGCGGCGCAGCAGGCGGAACAGGCCAACCGCAACCTGCTGATCCTCTCGGTGCTGACGGCGGTGTTCCTGCCCATGACCCTGGTCACCGGCATCTTCGGCATGAATGTCGCCGGACTGCCGGGGCTGGTCAGCCCCCATGCCTTCTGGTGGACCATGCTGGGCATGGGCGCGGTCGGCGTGCTGGCCTTTTTCGGCCTGCGCCGGCTGAACCTGTTCTGAACCGCCCCGCCATGACCGAAATGCTTTCTCACCCCCTGGTCTTCTATTCGCCGCCGCTGCGGGTGGTCGCGGCGGCAGGACCGAAATGGACCTATGAGACCCTGGTGGTCGGGCGAGACGGCAAGGCCCGGCGCCTGCCGAGCCATATGGATTTCCCCGATGCCGAGGGGCGCAAGGCCTGCGCCGCCCATGTCGTCGCGCAGATGCGCGTCGACCGCGAGGCGGCGCGAAAGCGCGGCGCCGCGGCGGTCGGCCTGGTCGCCGTCTTCGACCTCGCGTCCTGGGAGGATCTGTTGCTCGCCCATGGCCTGAGCGAGGCGAAGGAGCCGGCGAGATTATGAGTGCGATCGATTTCATCCTGATCCGTCACGGCCGCCAGAGCGCGGGTTTCCACGTCGATCCCGATCCGGGCCTGGACGAGACCGGCGAAGCCCAGGCCCGCGCCATGGCCGAGCGCCTGACGCCCGACGAGGCCCGCAATCTGGTGACCAGCCCGCTGCGCCGCGCCCGCGCCACCGCCGCCGCCGTCGAGGTGCGCCACGGCGTCATCGCGCGCGTCGAACCGCGCATCGCCGAAGTGCCGACGGCGGGCCTGACCCTCGAACAGCGCGGCGCCTGGCTGCCCGGCTTCCTGCATGGCGCATGGTCGGACCAGCCCGATCATCTGATCGCCTGGCGCCGGTCGATCGGGGATTTCTTCGCGGGGATCGAGACGCCCGGGGTCTTCGTCACCCATTTCGTCGTCGTCAATGCCCTGATCGGCCTTGCCACCGGGGACGACCGGGTCAGCCCGAGCCTGCCCGACCATTGCTCCATCAACCGCTTCCGCCTCGAAGCCGGGCGGGTCCGCCTGATCGAGACGGGCGCCCAGCGCGAGACCATGGTGGGATGAGCGGCATCGGCGATCTCGCCCTGCTGACCGTCGCCCAGATGGGCCGGGCGGACGGCGCGGCAATCGCCGCCGGCACACCGGGCATTACATTGATGGAGAATGCCGGGCGGGCCGTCTTCCTCGCCATCGCCGCGCGCCACCCGGCCCGGCGCTGCGCCGTTCTGTGCGGGCCCGGCAACAATGGCGGCGACGGCTGGGTGGTGGCGCGCCTGCTGCGCGATGCCGGTTTCGACGTCCGCCTGGCCAGCCTGGTGCCGCGCGACGCCCTGAAGGGCGATGCCGCCCTGGCGGCGGCGGCCTGGACCGGGCCGGTCGCCGCTTTCGAGCCCTCGGTGCTCGACGGCTGCGGCCTGATCGTCGACGCGGTCTTCGGCGCCGGGCTGGCGCGGGCGGTCGACGGCGTGGTCGCGGCGATGATCGCGGCCGTACCCGCCGGTGCCAAGGTCGTCGCCGTCGACCTGCCCAGCGGGGTGAACGGCGATACCGGTGCCATTCTGGGCACGGCGTTCGATGCCGCCCTGACCGTGACCTTCTTTCGGGGCAAGCCCGGCCACCACCTGTTTCCCGGCCGGGCGCGCATGGGCGAACTGGTGGTGGCCGACATCGGCATTCCGGCCTCCTGCCTCGACGCGATCGGGCCGGAGCATGCCGTGAACGCGCCGGGCCTCTGGGCGGCATCCTTTCCGCGCCTCGGCATGGACGGTCACAAATACGACCGGGGCCATACAGTGGTGCTGGCGGGCGGGGCGCTGCAGACCGGGGCGGCGCGGCTGGCGGCACGGGCGGCGCTGCGGGCCGGCAGCGGCCTGGTGACCACGGTCGCCCGGCCGGATGCGGCCCTGGTCGTCGCCCACCACCAGACCGCGGCCATGGTCGCGGCGATCGACGGGCCGGCGGATTTCGCCCGTTTTCTCGAAGACGGGCGGCGCAATGCCGTCGTCGTCGGCCCCGGTGCCGGGATCGGACCCGAGACCCTGGAATACGCGAGGATCGCCGCCGCCTCGGGGGCCGGCGTCGTGCTGGACGCGGATGCCCTGACGGTGCTGCGCGGGACCCGCGACACGGTCTTCTCGGCCCGACGGGGGGCTCTGGTGCTGACGCCCCACGACGGCGAATTCGCCCGGGTCTTTCCGGAACTGGCCGGCCTCGAATCACGGGCGGCGCGGGCACGGGCGGCGGCCGGGGCGAGTGGCGCGATCGTCCTCCTGAAGGGGGCGGATACCTGCATCGCGGCGCCGGACGGACGAGTGGCGATCAATGTGAATGCGCCGCCGACCCTGGCGACCGCCGGGTCCGGCGATGTGCTGTCGGGGGTGATCGCGGGCCTGCTGGCCCAGGGCATGCCGGCTTTCGAGGCGGCGGCGGCGGCGGCCTGGCTGCATGGCGCGGCGGCGGCGGGCTTCGGCCGGGGCCTGATCGCCGAGGATATCGTCGAACGATTGCCGATTGCCCTCGAAAAAGCCGAAAACCACTTGCGGGGCATGGGGCAGGCGGGCTAAATCCCGCATCCACCGAGGGTCGCGACGGCAGTTCCGGCGCGACGGAGAAGACATGCGGGCGTGGTGGAATTGGTAGACACGCCAGATTTAGGTTCTGGTGGCGCAAGTCGTGGGGGTTCAAGTCCCTCCGCCCGCACCAGAGAGATCCCGGAAGAAAGAGCGATGAACGTTACCGAGACCGCCGCCGACGGCCTTAAGCGCGAATTTCTGATCACGATCGGTGCCGCCGACATCGACGCCGAGGTGCAGGTCAAGCTGAAGGACCTCTCGACCAAGATCAAGATGCCGGGCTTCCGCCCCGGCAAGGTCCCGGCCAGCCTGATCGCCAAGACCCATGGCGAGGCCGTCCTGGGCGAGGTGCTGCAGCAGAAGGTCAACGAGTCGATCCAGTCGACCCTGACCGAGAAGAACCTGCGCCCCGCGACCGAGCCCAAGGTGGACGTCACCAAGGCCGGCAAGGGCGAGGACCTGGAATTCAAGCTGTCCTTCGAGATCCTGCCGGAATTCGAGCCGGCCGACGTGAAGGAGATCACCCTCGAGAAGCTGGTCGCCCCCGTCTCGGACGAGGAAGTCGACACCATGCTGAAGGGCTTCGCCGACCAGCGTAAGAATTTCGTCGCCGAGGAAGGCCGCACCGCCAAGGAAGGCGACGCCCTGACCATCGACTTCGTCGGCCGCCTGGACGGTGAAGTGTTCGAGGGCGGTTCCGCCGACGGCGTCGACCTGGAGATCGGCTCCGGCCGCTTCATCCCGGGCTTCGAGGAACAGCTCATGGGTGCCAAGGCCGGCGACATCGTGAAGGTGAACGTGACCTTCCCGGCCGACTACGGCGCGAAGGAACTGGCCGGCAAGGATGCCGTGTTCGACGTCGAGGTGAAGGAAGTGAAGGTCGCCGCCGAGGTGGTGATCGACGACGAATTCGCCAAGGGCTTCGGTCTCGACGATCTCGAGGCGCTGAAGAAGGCCATGCGCGAGCAGATCGAGCGCCAGCACGACGCCCTGTCGCGCCAGCGCCTGAAGCGCGACCTCCTCGATGCGCTGGCCGCGCGCCACGATTTCGAAGTGCCGGAGAGCCTGGTCACCGTCGAGGTCCAGCAGATCACCCGCCAGCTCGGCGAGGGTGAAGGCGAGGGCGAGGAGAACGAGGCCGTCAGCGAGGAGAAGCAGGCGGAACTGCGCGACATCGCAGTCCGCCGCGTCCGTCTCGGCCTGCTGCTGGCCGAGGTCGGGCGCCGCGCCAACGTCCAGGTGAAGCCCGAGGAAGTGAACCGGGCGATCATGGAAGAGGCCCGCCGCTGGCCCGGCCAGGAGCGCGAGGTGATCGAATTCTTCTCGAAGAACGAACAGGCCCGCGCCCAGCTCCGCGCCCCGATCTACGAGGAGAAGGTGGTCGACCTGATGCTCGGCGAAGCCAATACGACGGAGCGCGAGGTCAGCCTCGAGGAACTCCAGAAGGATCCGGACGAGGACGCCGAATCCGCCGCCGCCTGAGGGCGGTCGCAGGCATGATGAACGGGCCCCGGCCGCAAGCCGGGGCCCGCTTCTTTTCCATGCGTCGCCTGCGCCGGGACGGCGGGAACGTGGGCGCGACGGTGATCGGAAGAGCCGGCCCTCGGGCCGGTTCTTGAAATTGCCATGAAGCGTCGTCAGATGCTAACGGTTGGGCATGGCCCTGCCGGCCGGATTCGGTATCCGGTCGAGGGCAGGGGTAGGAGACGAGGCGACGATGCAGGATCCGTATGAATTCACCATGAACACCCTGGTGCCCATGGTGGTTGAGCAGACTTCGCGGGGTGAGCGGGCCTTCGACATCTATTCCCGGCTCCTCAAGGAACGGATCATCTTTCTGGTCGGTCCGGTCAATGACGCGGTGTCTTCGCTGATCACCGCGCAGTTGCTGTTCCTCGAAGCCGAGAACCCGAAGAAGGACATCGCCCTCTACATCAATTCGCCGGGCGGCGTCGTCACTTCGGGCCTCGGCATCTACGACACGATGCAGTACATCCGGCCGAAGGTGTCGACGGTGTGCTTCGGTCAGGCCTGTTCGATGGGTTCGCTGCTGCTGGCAGCGGGCGCGCCGGGCATGCGCATCTCGCTGCCGAACTCGCGGATCATGGTCCACCAGCCGTCCGGCGGGGCCCAGGGTCAGGCGACCGACATCGAGATCCAGGCCAAGGAGATCCTGGCGCTCAGGAAACGGCTGAACGAGATCTACGTCCAGCACACCGGCCAGAGCGTCGACAAGATCGAGCAGGCGCTGGAACGCGATAATTTCATGAGCCCGGATCAGGCCAAGGACTTCGGCCTGATCGACCAGGTCTATACCGGCCGGCCGGATCCCGAGGCGGACAAGGCGGCCGCCTGATCGGCCGCCGGGGGCGGGGCGAAGGCTCTGCGCTCCCGAAAATCACGTTGCGGGATTTTCTCCCGCGAAAGGGAAATTCCCGTCGCGGGATTTCCTCCCGCAACGGTTTAAACGTTTACCTCGAAGCAATGTCTTCGAGGTTAAACATGACTTGATAGTCAGCCATGGGCCGTGCTCGTATCGGAGCATGGTTGGCACCGGAGCGGTGCCTGACTCGCGCCCCGATGGGCCGGGCCGTCGCCGCGCCACCAACAGGCGCTTCTCGGCGCTCGTCGTCCGGTCGGACGAAAGTCGGTCTCGTAAAGGTCTTGTGCAATGCACAAAAAGACTTCTACGATCGAGGCGGCGGGGAATGGGACGGAGTGAAGATGACCAAGCTCAGCGGCAGCGACTCCAAAAACACCCTGTACTGCTCTTTCTGCGGGAAGAGCCAGCACGAGGTGCGCAAGCTCATCGCCGGCCCGACGGTATTCATCTGCGATGAATGCGTCGAGCTGTGCATGGACATCATCCGCGAGGAGCACAAGTCGACCCTCGTGAAGGGACGCGAAGGCGTTCCCACCCCGCAGGATATCTGCCGGGTGCTGGATGATTACGTGATCGGCCAGAACCACGCCAAGCGCGTGCTTTCGGTCGCCGTTCACAACCACTACAAGCGTCTCAGCCACGCGACCAAGAACAACGACGTCGAACTGGCCAAGTCGAACATCCTGCTGATCGGCCCGACCGGCTGCGGCAAGACCCTGCTGGCCCAGACCCTGGCGCGGATCCTCGACGTGCCGTTCACCATGGCCGACGCGACGACCCTGACCGAAGCGGGCTATGTGGGCGAGGATGTGGAGAACATCATCCTCAAGCTGCTCCAGGCCGCCGACTACAACGTCGAGCGGGCGCAGCGCGGCATCGTCTACATCGACGAGGTCGACAAGATCTCGCGGAAGTCGGACAACCCCTCGATCACCCGCGACGTCTCGGGCGAGGGGGTGCAGCAGGCCCTTCTGAAGATCATGGAAGGCACGGTCGCCAGCGTGCCGCCCCAGGGCGGGCGCAAGCATCCGCAGCAGGAATTCCTGCAGGTGGACACGACCAACATCCTGTTCATCTGCGGCGGTGCCTTCGCCGGCCTCGAGAAGATCATCGCCGGGCGCCGCCAGGGCAAGTCGATCGGCTTCGGTGCCGAGGTGAAGGGCCCGGACGATCGCGGCACGGGCGAAATCCTGCGCGACGTCGAGCCGGAGGATCTGCTGAAATTCGGCCTGATCCCCGAATTCGTCGGCCGTCTGCCGGTGCTCGCCACCCTGAACGACCTGTCGGAAGACGCCCTCGTGGAAATCCTGTCCGAGCCGAAGAACGCGCTGCTCAAGCAGTATCAGCGTCTCTTCGACATGGAGAGCGCGAAGCTCAGCTTCACCGAGGACGCGTTGCGCGCCGTCGCCCGCAGGGCGATCGCCCGCAAGACCGGCGCTCGTGGCTTGCGCTCCATCATGGAGAGCATCCTGCTCGACACGATGTACGACCTGCCCGCCCTCGACGGCGTCGAGGAAGTGGTGGTCAACGCCGAGGTGGTGGAGGGCAGGGCGCATCCGCTCTATTCCTACGCCGAGCGGCGTGAAGACAAGGCGAGCGGTGCCTGACGGGGCGACATACGGCCCCTCTGACGGCGCCCCCTTGAAGCGGGGCGCCGCCAACCACATCTCGTTAACGATTCAGGTGGCGTTCCTGTCCTCCCCAAGGCCCCGCTTTTCGGGGGAACGCGCCGGAAGCCTGTCCCCACGAGGGCGACGGGAGCGGTGCCGTCTTCGAGGGCCGTTCCGGATCGGCCCATGACGAAAGACAGCCCATGAGCACGAGTATCGAAAAAGGTCAGGCCCAGACCTATGCGGTGTTGCCCCTCCGGGACATCGTGGTCTTCCCCCATATGATCGTCCCCCTCTTCGTCGGCCGCGAGAAATCGGTCCGCGCGCTCGAGGATGTGATGAAGGACGACAAGCAGATCCTGCTGGTCGCCCAGCGCAATGCCGCCCAGGACAATCCGACCGAGAAGGACGTCTATGACGTCGGTACCATCGCCTCGGTCCTGCAGCTCCTGAAACTGCCGGACGGCACCGTGAAGGTGCTGGTCGAGGGCGGCGCGCGCGCGCGCATCACCGACTTCGTCGAGAACGAGGCCTTCTTCCAGGCCCGCGCCGTCACCGTCGACGACGAGGACAGCGACAAGCGCGAGGTCGACGCGCTGGCCCGCTCGGTCGTGTCGCAGTTCGAGCAATACGTGAAGCTGAACAAGAAGGTCCCGCCGGAGGTCCTGGTCTCGGTCAACCAGATCGACGATCCTTCCAAGCTGGCGGATACCGTCGCTTCCCATCTCGCCACCAAGGTCGCCGACAAGCAGGACGTCCTGGAGATCGTCAAGGTTTCCGAGCGCCTGGAGAAGGTCTACGGCCTGATGGAGGGCGAGATCGGCGTGCTGCAGGTCGAGAAGAAGATCCGCAGCCGCGTGAAGCGCCAGATGGAGAAGACCCAGCGCGAGTACTACCTCAACGAACAGCTCAAGGCCATCCAGAAGGAATTGGGCGAGGGCGAGGAGGGCCGCGACGAGGTCGCCGAGATCGAGGAGCGCATCCGCAAGACCAAGCTCTCGAAGGAAGCCCACGAAAAGGCCATGGCGGAGGTGAAGAAGCTCCGCTCCATGAGCCCGATGTCGGCCGAGGCGACGGTGGTGCGCAATTATCTCGACTGGCTGCTGTCCATTCCGTGGGGCAAGAAGTCGAGGATCAAGAAGGACATCCGCGAGGCCCAGAAGGTTCTCGACACCGATCACTACGGCCTGGAGAAGGTCAAGGAACGGATCCTCGAATATCTGGCCGTGCAGCAGCGCGCGACCAAGGTGAAGGGCCCGATCCTGTGCCTCGTCGGCCCGCCCGGCGTCGGCAAGACCTCGCTCGGCAAGTCGATCGCCAAGTCGACGGGACGGCAGTTCATCCGCATGTCGCTCGGCGGCGTGCGCGACGAGGCCGAGATCCGCGGCCACCGGCGCACCTATATCGGCTCCATGCCCGGCAAGATCATCCAGGCGATGAAGAAGGCCAAGGCGAGCAACCCGCTGTTCCTCCTGGACGAGATCGACAAGCTCGGCCAGGATTTCCGCGGCGACCCGTCGTCGGCCCTGCTCGAGGTGCTGGATCCCGAACAGAACGCGACCTTCGCGGACCATTATCTCGAAGTCGACTACGATCTGTCGGACGTGATGTTCGTCACGACGGCCAACAGCCTGCGCATGCCGCAGCCGCTGCTGGACCGCATGGAGATCATCCGCATCGCCGGCTATACGGAAGACGAGAAGATCGAGATCGCCCGCCGTCACCTGATCGACAAGCAGGTGAAGGAACACGGCCTCAAGAAGGGCGAATGGTCGATCACGGACGAGGCTCTTCGTGACCTTGTGCGTTACTATACCCGCGAGGCGGGCGTGCGCAGCCTGGAACGCGAGGTCGCCAACCTGACCCGCAAGGCCATCCGCGAAATCCTGCAGGACGGTGTCGCCTCGATCACGGTGACCCCGGAGAACCTGGAGAAATACGCGGGCGTGCGGCGCTTCCGCTTCGGCGAGATCGACGAGGAGGATCAGGTCGGCGTCGTCACCGGTCTCGCCTGGACCGAGGTCGGCGGCGAGCTGCTGCAGATCGAGGCGGTGGTGATCCCCGGCAAGGGCAAGGTCACCACGACCGGCAAGCTCGGCGACGTGATGCAGGAATCGATCTCGGCCGCGACCTCCTACGTGCGCAGCCGGGCCGTCTCCTTCGGCATCAAGCCGACGGCCTTCGACAAGAGCGACATCCACGTTCACGTGCCCGAGGGGGCGACCCCGAAGGACGGCCCCTCGGCAGGTGTGGGCATGGTAACCTCGATCGTCTCGGTGCTGACGCAGATCCCGGTTCGGCGCGACATCGCCATGACCGGCGAGATCACGCTGCGCGGCCGGGTGTTCCCGATCGGTGGCCTGAAGGAGAAGCTGCTGGCGGCCCTGCGGGGCGGCATCAAGACGGTGCTCATTCCGAAGGACAACGAGAAGGACCTGGCCGAAATCCCGGACAATGTGAAGTCCGGCCTGGAGATCGTGCCGGTCTCGACCGTCGACGAGGTGCTGGCCCGGGCCCTGACCCGGCCGGTGGAGCCGATCGAATGGTCGCCGGAGGCCGAGGCCAAGCCCGCGACCAACGGCCGTCCGGACGTGGATTCGGTGGTCGCCCACTGATCGGCTGAACGGATGGGGCGCCGCCTTCCGGGGCAGACCGGAAGGCGGCGCCTGTTTTTTTGGCGCTGTGAATGGCGGATTTCCTCGGTTTTTGCTTTGACGGGGTTGGGGCCGGCTCTTAAGATCTCGGCGAATCCGGCGGACTTTTTCGCGGGATCAACAACCTCATCAAGGGGGCAATAGTGGCTAACAAGAACGACCTCATCGCGGCCGTCGCCGACTCCGCGGGCCTTTCGAAGGCGGATGCGGGACGCGCCGTCGATGCCGTGTTCGACGCGATCATCAGTGCACTGAAGTCTGGCGACGACGTGCGGCTGGTGGGCTTCGGCACCTTTGACGCGGTCAAGCGCGCCGCTTCCGAGGGCCGCAATCCGCGGACGGGCGAAAAGATCGAAATCCCCGCTTCGGTGCAGCCGAAGTTCCGTCCGGGCAAGGGCCTGAAGGACGCGCTGAACTGATGTCGCCGGGCGGCCGCTCGCGGCCGCCACGGATCGAGCCGGCCGCGCTTCCGGGCGCGGCCGGTCCTGTTTTCAGCCGCCGGGCGGGCCGGGCGGGGCCCGATGACGGCGGCATGCGTTCGGGCGATTAGCTCAGCGGTAGAGCATCTCGTTTACACCGAGAGGGTCGGCGGTTCGAAACCGTCATCGCCCACCATCCCTTCCACCTTCGGGATTTCCGTACCGCAAATGACGGGGACGGGGGCTTGACAGGGCCGGGGGTGGTCAGTAAATAGACGGCCTTCGCGGCTCAGCGGGTGTAGCTCAGTTGGTTAGAGCGCCGGCCTGTCACGCCGGAGGTCACGGGTTCGAGCCCCGCCACTCGCGCCACCGCGAAGACGAAGAAAAGCCGCCGCCCCCCGGGGTCGGCGGCTTTTTCCGTCTCTAGGACCCTTCAGGGCGCCGGCACCCAGATTTCGAGGCCGCCGAGGCCCGTTGCCGCATCGAAGGCCGGGCCGTAGACCTCGACCATTTCCACCCCCTCGGGCGTCGGGCCGCCGGCCTGACAGCACCAGGCCATCGCCGCGCCGCAGGTCGCCGCGATGCCGGAGATATGGCCGGTATGGGGAAAGACGGCCCAGTCGCGGGCCGGGACATGAATGCCGGCGAATGGGGCGGGCAATCCGTCCAGGGTCGCGACCTCGACGGCGCAGAGATAGTCGAAGCCCTCGGCGGCTTCGGCCGGGCGGAGCGAAAGACCGAAGCTGCGGCCCGGAAGTTCGCCGGGCATATGGCCGACATGGGGGCCGAAGCGCTGCCAGAGCGCGGGGATCTGCGCCACGGTCTCGATCGTGAAATGGCCCCGCAGGCCAGCCACCGTGAAGGCATCGACCGCGCGAATTTCCGCGGGCTGCGGGGCAGGGGGACGGGGTTCGGTCGTCTGCATGGCTTCGGTCCGGGGCGGTACGCGGTGGGCGCAGCCTACCATGCGAGACGCGCCATGCTGAATCGTCGCTTCCCGGCAAATAGGCTTTTGACAAGAATCGAACAGGCCGATACAAGGGCCGCCTTCGCGGTTCAGCGGGTGTAGCTCAGTTGGTTAGAGCGCCGGCCTGTCACGCCGGAGGTCACGGGTTCGAGCCCCGCCACTCGCGCCACCGCGAAGACGAAGAAAAGCCGCCGCCCTCCGGGGTCGGCGGCTTTTTCGCGTTTCGGAAGCGGCGCCCTCGTTCCTCCGGGCCTCTGCTATACAATTTGACGAAATATGTTCGATTGTATAGGCCTGATCCGGGTAGCGCGGATAAGGGGGAGGAACCACCATGCGCGAACTGCATCCGAATCTGGGACGGGGCGCCACGGGCCTGCGCCTTCGGGTCTATCAATTGTCGCTGTTCCTGACACTGGTCTTCGCCGGCGGCGCCTTCGCCCTGGTGGCGCTGGGGGTCATTCCCGGCACGCCCATCGACATCTATTCGTCCTGGGTGATCCTGGCGGTGCTGTTCGTGCCCTTCATCGCGCTGATGGACGGGGCGGGGGAGAAGCGCACGACGCTCGAGAAATGGTCGGAGTTCGGCTTCGTCTGGCTTCTCGTCTCCGGCATCGCCCAGACGTTCTGGGAGCTGCCGTGGTTCTTCCTCGATCTCACCGGCGTCGTGCACGGCATCGGGCCGGAGGACGGCCATCTCTGGGCCTGGTGGGTCTATGGCGGCGCGGACACGCGCTACATCACCTCGAATCCGACCATCGCGGGGCTCGAATTCATGGCCGGCTTCTCCGGTCCGTTCGAACTCTACGCCTGGTATCTCTACAAGCGCGGCGCCAACCTCGGGGACAAGATCGGGGCGTGCTGGATGGCGTTGATCATCGGCGTCGGCCTGACCTATATGACCGGCGTCTTCTTCGTCGCCGAATGGCATGTGGGCTGGGCCAATATCCAGCAGGGCGCGCTCGGCTTCTGGCTGAAGTTCGTCGGCCTCAACGTGCCCTGGATCGTCGCCCCGGTGATCGCCCTGCCGGCCGCGATCATGGAGCTGGCGCATCTCTACCGCGTCGACGGCTACGAGACGGCGCGGCGCGAGATGGCGGCGACGCCGGCACGCCGCCGGGCCGTCGGCTGAGAGCGCTGCAATGGCGATCGCGGCCCTGGGGGCGGGCACGGACGAGCGCGGCACGCGACAGGCGATCGTCGAGGCCACGCTGCGCTGCATCCGCAAATTCAGTCAGGAAAAGACCGGCATCAGTGCCGTCGCCCGGGAAGCCCGCGTCACGCGGGCGACGGTCTACAGCTATTTCCCGACGCGGGAGGACATGCTCCACGCCGCCCTGCTGCAGGTGGTGGTCGGTTTCGTCGCGCGCCTGACCGGGCACCTCGCCGGCATCGCCGATCCGGAGAGCCGGCTGGTCGAAGCCATGGCCTTCATCTGCCGCGAAATCCCCCGGGACCGCTACCTGAGCGTCATCGCCGAACCCTCCATGGCGGAGCAGGTCTACGACAAGACCCTGACCGCGCGGGAAGGGGAGGCGATCCGCCTCGACGTCTTCCGCGCCATCATGGGCGGCGGCGCCAAGGACGGCGTCTCCCTCGAGGACCGCTGCGAGATCTATACCCGCCTGGTGGTCTCGATGCTGACCTTGAAGACGCGGGATCCGCGCGACGAAGACGATCTCCGGGGCTTTTTCCGATCGCTGGTCTCTATCGCCTGATACCCACCGATAACCGGAGACGATCACCGGCGGCGGCTTTCCGCCGGAGGCTTTTCCGGTGGCACGCGAGGGGATCTTTCCGGGGCCGACTCCATAGCTGCGAATGCGTCGCAACCGCAGCATTCAAGGCCTCATCCGAGTCGAATTCGACTTTTGTCTCAATGCGATGACAGGTTTCGCTGCGTCGCGATAGGAAGACGCGCTTTGCGCTGGACCGATCACTTTCTTTGAGATAATCCGGCGCCTATACTCCTTCGACAGAAAGGGGACGGCTTCGGGGTCGAGCGACGGGCGCAGGCACGGCTGGTGCCGATGCGGTTCGTTGTCCGGACACGATAAGTCAGACTTTCTGACCCTTCTCTCGCGTTTGACGGATCCATCATGGACGAGCTGCTCAGGGAATACCTACCGATCCTGATTTTTCTCGGGGTCGCCCTCGGACTGTCGATCGTGATGATCGTCGCTTCCCTCATCACCGGCGAGCAGAAGCCGGACGCGGAGAAGCTATCCGCCTATGAATGCGGCTTCGATGCCTTCTCCGATGCGCGCGGCCGCTTCGACGTCAGGTTCTACCTGGTCTCCATCCTCTTCATCATCTTCGACCTCGAGGTCGCCTTCCTGTTCCCCTGGGCGGTATCGCTCGGCGACATCGGCACCTTCGGCTTCTGGTCGATGATGGTGTTCCTCGGCGTACTCACCGTGGGCTTCGCCTACGAATGGAAGAAGGGGGCACTCGAATGGGAGTGATCACCAAGGCTGACGGGGCTCCCCCCGTCAAGGACCCGTTCTTCACGGATATTTCGGACGAGCTGGCGGACAAGGGCTTCCTCGTCACCAATCTCGACGCGCTGGTCAATTGGGCGCGCACCGGCTCGCTGTGGTGGATGACCTTCGGTCTCGCCTGCTGCGCGGTCGAGATGATGCATTCCTCCATGCCGCGCTACGACATGGAGCGCTTCGGCGTCGCCCCGCGCGCCTCGCCGCGCCAGTCGGACGTGATGATCGTCGCCGGCACCCTGACCAACAAGATGGCGCCGGCCATGCGCAAGGTCTACGACCAGATGTCGGAGCCGCGCTGGGTCATCTCCATGGGCAGCTGCGCCAATGGCGGCGGCTACTACCATTATTCCTATTCGGTGGTGCGTGGCTGCGACCGCATCGTGCCGGTCGACGTCTATGTGCCGGGCTGTCCGCCCACGGCCGAGGCGTTGCTCTACGGCATTCTGCAGTTGCAGAAGAAGATCCGGCGTACCCAGACCATCGCCAGGTAAGAGGCGCGACATGGCGTTCTATCCCAATGCCGAGATGACGGCGGCTTTCGTCGCGCGTCTCGAAGCCCTGATGACCGAAGGGGCGCTGGGCCTGACCGGCGTTTCCGTCGCCCATGGCGAGATCACGGCGACGGTCGAACCGGGCAGGATCGCGGACCTGCTGGTGGCCCTGAAGGACGATCCGGCCCTGCTGCTCGACCAATTGGTCGACGTCTGCGGCGTCGACTATCCCGAGCGTGAAAGCCGCTTCGACGTCGTCTATCACCTGCTGTCCATGCGCAAGAACGAGCGCCTTCGCGTGAAGCTCGCCATCGGCGAGGACGTGGCGGTGCCCAGCGTGGTCGATGTCTTCCCGACCGCCGGCTGGTTCGAGCGCGAGGTCTGGGACATGTTCGGCGTCTTCTTCGACGGCAATCCGGATCTGCGCCGCATCCTCACCGACTATGGCTTCGAGGGGCATCCGCTGCGCAAGGACTTCCCGCTGACCGGCTATGTCGAGCTTCGCTACGACGAGGAGCAGAAGCGCGTCGTCTACGAGCCCGTGAAGCTGACCCAGGAATTCCGCCGCTTCGACTTCCTGAGCCCCTGGGAAGGCGCCAAATACATCCTGCCGGGCGACGAGAAGGCGGGCGCCCCCGCCGCGCCGCCGGCGAAGAACTGACGGGACGCCGCCCATGTCCGAAGTCGACATCAAATCCTACAGCCTGAACTTCGGGCCGCAGCATCCGGCGGCCCACGGCGTGCTGCGCCTCGTCATCGAACTCGACGGCGAGATGATCGAGCGCTGCGATCCCCATATCGGCCTCCTTCACCGGGGCACGGAAAAGCTGATCGAGCACAAGACCTATATGCAGGCGGTGCCCTATTTCGATCGCCTGGATTACGTCTGCCCGATGAATCAGGAGCACGCCTTCGTGCTCGCGGCGGAAAAGCTGATCGGCTGCAAGATCCCGGAGCGGGCGCAATACATGCGCGTGCTCTGGTGCGAGATCGGGCGCATCGCCAATCACCTGATGAACACCATGGCCCATGGCATGGACGTCGGCGCGCTCACCCCCATCCTCTGGGGCTTCGAGGAGCGCGAGAAGCTGATGTGCTTCTACGAGCGGGTCTGCGGGGCGCGCCTGCATGCGGCCTATTTCCGCGTCGGCGGCGTCCATCAGGACATGCCGGCGGGCCTTGCCGAAGACATCATGGAATGGACCGAGACCTTCCCCAAGGTGCTCGACGACCTCGAGACCCTGATCGTCGGCAACCGCATCTTCAAGCAGCGCAACGTCGACATCGGCATCGTCTCGGCGGAGGAGGCGATCGCCTGGGGCTTCACCGGCCCCATGCTGCGCGGCTCCGGCGTCGCCTGGGACCTGCGCAAGTCGCAGCCCTATGACGCCTACGACAAGATGGATTTCGACATTCCGGTGGGCAAGAACGGCGATTGCTACGACCGTTTCGTGCTCCGCTTCTACGAGATGCGCGAGTCCCTGAAGATCATCCGCCAGGCGATCCAGCAGATGCCGGAAGGCCCGGTGATGACCGAGGACGGCAAGGTGGCGCCGCCGAAGCGCGGCGACATGAAGCGTTCGATGGAAGCCCTGATCCATCACTTCAAGCTCTATACCGAGGGGTTCCACGTGCCGGCCGGCGAAGTCTATGCGGCGGTCGAGGCGCCCAAGGGCGAATTCGCCGTCTATCTGATCGGCGACGGCACCAACAAGCCCTATCGCTGCAAGATCCGCGCGCCGGCCTTCGTGCATCTCCAGGCCATGGACTTCATGGCCACGGGGCACATGCTGGCGGACGTGCCGGCGCTCATCGGCAGTCAGGATATCGTGTTCGGGGAGGTCGACCGTTGAGCCATGGCGTAGCACCCGCGGGCCCGTTCGAGCAGCCCGCCACCTTCGAATTCAATGCCGAGAACAAGGCGCTGGCCGATGTGATCATCGCGCGCTATCCGGCCGGCCGCCAGCAGAGCGCCATCGTGCCGCTGCTCGACATCGCCCAGCGCCAATGCGGCGGCTGGCTGCCGCGCGCGGCCATGGAATATCTCTCGGCCCTGCTGGGGATGGCGCCGATCCGCGTCTATGAAGTGGCGTCGTTCTACACGATGTTCAACATGGCCCCGATCGGAAAGCATCTGGTCCAGGTCTGCACCACGACGCCGTGCTGGCTGCGCGGCTCCGACGAGGTGCTGGCGGCCTGCAAGTCGAAGCTCGGCATCGGCATCAACCAGACCACCAAGGACGAGATGTTCAGCCTGATGGAAGTCGAATGTCTGGGGGCCTGCGTGAACGCGCCGATGGTCCAGATCAACGACGACTATTACGAGGATCTGACGGCCGAGAAGACCGATGCCATCCTCGACGCGCTGGCCCGGGGCGAGACGCCCGCGGCGGGCCCGCAGAACGGCCGGCAGATGTCCTGCCCCGAGGGCGGGCCGACCACGCTGACCACCCTCAAGGCAGGGGAGTGACGCGATGCTTCAGGACAAGGATCGCATCTTCACCAATCTCTACGGCTTCGAGGATTCGGGGCTGGCCGGCGCCCAGGCGCGCGGCGATTGGGACGGTACCGCCGCCATCATGGCGAAGGGCCAGGACTGGATCATCGACGAGATGAAGGCGTCGGGCCTGCGTGGCCGTGGCGGCGCGGGCTTTCCGACCGGCATGAAGTGGTCCTTCATGCCGAAGAAGTCGGACGGAAGGCCGTCCTATCTGGTGGTCAATGCCGACGAGTCGGAGCCGGGCACCTGCAAGGACCGCGAGATCCTGCGCAACGACCCGCAGAAGCTGATCGAGGGCTGCCTGCTGGCGGGCTTCGCCATGCGCGCCATCGCGGCCTATATCTACATTCGCGGCGAATTCATCCAGGAACGCCGCCGCCTGCAAGCGGCCGTCGACGAAGCCTATGCCGCCGGCCTCATCGGCAAGAACGCCTGCGGTTCGGGCTATGACTTCGACGTCTATGTCCATCACGGCGCCGGCGCCTATATCTGCGGCGAGGAAACCGCGCTGATCCAGAGCCTGGAAGGCAAGAAGGGCCAGCCGCGCCTGAAGCCGCCGTTCCCGGCCGGCGTCGGCGTCTGGGGCTGCCCGACCACGGTGAACAACGTCGAATCGATCGCCGTCGCGCCGACCATCCTGCGCCGGGGCGCGTCGTGGTTCGCCGGCCTCGGCAAGCCGAACAACACGGGCACCAAGCTCTTCTGCATCTCGGGCCATGTGAACCGGCCCTGCAATGTCGAAGAGGAAATGGGTATCCCGCTGAAGGAACTGATCGAGAAGCATTGCGGCGGCGTGCGCGGCGGCTGGGACAATCTGCTGGCCGTGATCCCCGGCGGCTCCTCGGTGCCCATGCTGCCCAAGGCGATCTGCGACGACCTGCCGATGGATTTCGACACCCTGCGCGGCCATCGCTCCGGCCTCGGCACGGCGGCGGTGATCGTGATGGACAAGTCGACCGACCTGATCAAGGCGATCGCCCGCCTGTCCAAATTCTACAAGCACGAAAGCTGCGGCCAGTGCACGCCGTGCCGCGAGGGCACGGGCTGGATGTGGCGCGTGATGGAACGCATGGTGGTCGGCAAGGCGGAACCGGAGGAGATCGACACCCTCCTCGAAGTGACGACCCAGATCGAGGGCCACACCATCTGCGCCCTGGGCGACGCGGCGGCCTGGCCGATCCAGGGCCTGTTCCGCCATTTCCGCCCCGTCGTCGAACAGCGTATCGCAGACTACAAGGCCCGGAACGCATCCCGGCCCGTGGCTGCGGAGTGAGGTGATCCATGCCCACCTTGACCGTTGACGGCAAGACCGTCGAAGTGCCCCCCGGCGCCACGGTGCTCCAGGCCTGCGAGGCGGCCGGCGTCGAAATTCCGCGCTTCTGCTATCACGAGCGCCTGTCCATCGCCGGCAATTGCCGCATGTGCCTCGTCGAGATGGAGAAGGCGCCGAAGCCAGTCGCCTCCTGCGCCATGCCGGCGGGCGACAACATGGTGATCAAGACCAACACCCCGCTGGTGCGCAAGGCGCGACGGGGCGTGATGGAATTCCTGCTGATCAACCATCCGCTGGATTGCCCGATCTGCGATCAGGGCGGCGAATGCGACCTGCAGGACCAGGCCATGGCCTATGGCTTCGACCACAGCCGCTACAAGGAAAACAAGCGCGCCGTGTCCGAGAAATACATGGGCCCGCTGATCAAGACGACCATGACCCGCTGCATCCAGTGCACCCGTTGCGTGCGCTTCGCGACGGAAGTGGCCGGGGTCGAGGAGATCGGCGCCATCGGCCGCGGCGAGACCATGGAGATTACGACCTATCTCGATCGCGCGGTGACCTCGAACCTCTCCGGCAACGTCATCGATCTCTGCCCGGTGGGCGCGCTGACCTCGAAACCCTATGCCTTCGCGGCCCGGCCGTGGGAACTGAAGAAGACCGAGAGCATCGACGTCCATGACGCGCTCGGTTCCGCCGTCCGGCTGGATGCGCGCGGTGCCGCCGTGCTCCGCGTGCTGCCGCGCCTCAACGACGACGTGAACGAGGAATGGATCTCGGACAAGACCCGCTTCGCGGTCGACGGCCTGGCCAGGCGCCGGCTGGACCGGCCTTACGTGCGGATCGACGGCAAGCTGCGGCCCGCGACCTGGGAGGAGGCTTTCGCCGCCATCGGCGCAGCCCTGCAGAAGACGGCACCGGAAAAGGTCGGCGCCATCGCCGGTGACCTGGCCGACGCGGAGTCGATCCTGGCCCTGAAGGACCTGATGGAGGCCATCGGCACGAAGAACATCGACTGCCGACAGGACGGTGCCAAGCTCGATGCCAGCGTCCGGGGCGGCTATCTGTTCAATTCCGGCATCACCGGGATCGAGGAGGCGGACGTCATCCTGCTGGTCGGCACCGACCCGGGCAGCGAGGCGGCGGTGCTCAATGCCCGGCTGCGCAAGGCCTGGCTGCGCGGCGGCGTGAAGATCGCCGCCATCGGCCCCGAGGTCGACCTGACCTATGGCGTCGAATGGCTGGGCAATTCGGCCCGCGTGCTGTGGGACATCGCGCGTGGCGAGCATCCCTTCGCCGAGGTCTTCGCCGCCGGCAAGAAGGCGGCGGTGATCCTGGGGCAGGGCGCCCTGCAGGGTCCGAACGGGGCGGCCACCCTGTTCTTCGCCCGCCGTCTGGTCGAGAAGAGCGGCAACGTCCGCGACGGCTGGAACGGCTTCAACGTGCTGCACACCGCGGCATCGCGCGTCGGCGCGCTCGACCTCGGCTTCGTGCCGGGCGAGGGGGGGCTGGACGTCGCCGGCATGATTGGTGGCGGGGTCGATTTCCTGTGGCTGCTCGGCGCCGACGAGATCGACGTCTCGCGCCTCGACGCACCCTTCGTCGTCTATCAGGGGAGCCACGGCGATGCCGGTGCCCATGTCGCCGATGTGATCCTGCCGGGGGCCGCCTATACCGAGAAGAGCGGCACCTATGTGAACACCGAAGGCCGGGTGCAGCGCGGCCGCCGCGCCGTCTTCCCGCCGGGCGATGCCCGCGAGGACTGGGCGATCCTGCGCGCTTTCTCGGAGCGGATCGGCAAGAAGCTGCCCTACGACAGCCTGGCGCAACTGCGCGCCCGCATGGTCGAACTCGCGCCGCATTTCGGCGCGCTCGACACAGTGGGGCCGGCCGGCTGGGGCGAATTCGGCGAACGCAATCCGATGGGCAAGGAGCCTTACGCCCTAGCCGTGGCGGATTTCTATCTCTCCAATCCGATCGCGCGGGCCTCGGCCACCATGGCCGCCTGCGTGGCGGCGAGGGACGGCCAGGACATGGACCACGGGGCGACGGGGACACATGGTTAATCTGTTTGCAGAGGCGGTCATCCCGCTGGTCGCCATTTCCGCCGAGGTGGTGGGCGTGCTGATGCCGCTCGTCCTTGCGGCCATCGTCGCCGTGGCGGCGCTGATCTGGCGCGAGATGGCACCTCATCTGACGCCCGCGGGCGCCTGAACGTAACCGGGGCGGACAGCGACATGTTCCTCGAACTCCTGATCATCCTGGCGAAGATCTTCGCCATCATCCTGCCGCTGCTGCTGGCGGTCGCCTTCACCACGCTGCTGGATCGCAAGGTCTGGGCCATGATGCAGTTGCGGAAGGGCCCCAATGTGGTCGGTCCCTTCGGTCTGCTGCAGCCCTTCGCCGATGGCCTGAAGCTGCTGTTCAAGGAAACCATCATCCCGGCCGGCGCCAACAAGGGCGTGTTCCTGATCGCCCCGGTGCTGACCTTCACCCTGGCGCTGATCGCCTGGGCGGTCATTCCCTTCGGCGACGGCATCGTGCTGGCCGACATCAACGTCGGCATCCTCTATCTCTTCGCCATCTCGTCGCTGGGTGTCTACGGCATCATCATGGGCGGCTGGGCGTCGAACTCGAAATACCCGTTCCTCGGCGGGCTGCGCTCGGCGGCGCAGATGGTGTCCTATGAAGTCTCCATAGGCTTCGTCATGGTCACCGTCCTGCTCTGCGTCGGTTCGCTGAACCTGAACGACATCGTGAAGGCGCAGGAGACGGTCTGGTTCGCCATCCCGCTGTTCCCGATGTTCGTCGTCTTCTTCATCTCGGCGCTGGCCGAGACCAACCGCCCGCCCTTCGATCTGCCGGAAGCGGAATCGGAACTGGTGGCGGGCTTCCAGATCGAATATTCGTCGATCTCCTTCGCCCTCTTCATGCTCGGGGAATATGGCAACATCATTCTGATGTCGGCCATGACCTCGCTGCTGTTCCTGGGGGGCTGGCAGCCGATCTCGCTGTTCGGCCTGCTCGACTGGATCCCCGGTCCGATCTGGTTCTTCGCCAAGACCTTCCTCGTCCTCTTCACCTTCTGCTGGGTGAAGGCGACGGTGCCGCGCTATCGCTACGACCAGCTGATGCGCCTAGGCTGGAAAGTCTTTCTGCCCTTCTCGCTGTTCTGGCTCGTCCTGACCGCCGGTTTCCTGGTCACCTTCGACCTGCTGCCGGTGAAGGGCTGAGGAGAAGCACCATGGCCTTTCTCGACCGTACCGCCCGCGCCTTCCTGCTGACCGAACTGGTCAAGGGCATGGCGCTCACCTTCCGCTATTCCTTCAAGAAGAAGGCGACGATCAACTACCCCTATGAAAAGGGTCGGTTGAGCCCGCGTTTCCGGGGCGAACATGCCCTTCGCCGCTATGCCAACGGCGAGGAACGCTGCATCGCCTGCAAGCTGTGCGAGGCGATCTGCCCCGCACAGGCCATCACCATCGAGGCCGAGCCGCGCGCAGACGGCAGCCGCCGCACCACGCGCTACGACATCGACATGACCAAATGCATCTACTGCGGCTTCTGCCAGGAAGCCTGTCCGGTGGATGCCATCGTCGAAGGCCCGAACTTCGAATTCGCGACCGAGACCCGCGAGGAGCTGATGTACAACAAGGACAAGCTGCTCGCGAACGGCGAGCGGTGGGAGCGCGAGATCGCGGCGAACCTCGCCGCCGACGCGCCCTATCGGTGAGGAGGGGATCGTGACCGTCACCGCGCTCGTCTTCTACCTCTTCGCCGCGATCACCGTCGCGTCGGGCTTCATGGTCATCTCGGCCCGGAACCCGGTACATTCGGTGCTGTTCCTGATCCTCGCCTTCTTCAACGCGGCGGGGCTGTTCCTTCTGCTCGGTGCCGAATTCCTGGCGATGATCCTGGTCATCGTCTATGTCGGCGCGGTTGCCGTGCTTTTCCTCTTCGTCGTCATGATGCTGGACGTCAACTTCGTCGAGCTGCGCCAGGGCTTCCTGCAATATCTGCCGGTGGGCGCCCTGATCGGCCTCATCCTGCTGGTCGAACTGCTGCTCGTTTTCGGCTCGTGGAGCGTGCTGCCCGAGGCGGGCAATCTTGCCGCCGCCAGGGCGCCGGACGCAGCCACCCTGTCGAACACCGATGCGCTCGGCCGCATCCTCTACACGCAATATCTGCTGCCGTTCCAGGCGGCGGGCGCGATCCTGCTGGTCGCCATGATCGGCGCCATCGTGCTGACCCTGCGCAGCCGTCCGGGCGTGAAGCGCCAGAAGATCTCGGATCAGGTCACCCGCACCATGGAGACCGCGGTCGAGGTCAAGAAAGTCCAGCCGGGGCAGGGGATCTGAACATGGAAATCGGACTCGGCCATTATCTGACCGTCGCCGCCATCCTCTTCGTGATCGGCGTCTTCGGCATCTTCCTGAACCGGAAGAACGTCATCATCATCCTGATGTCGGTCGAACTCATCCTGCTTGCGGTGAACATCAATCTGGTCGCCTTCTCCAGCTTCCTGGGGGATCTGGCCGGACAGGTCTTCGCCCTGCTGATCCTGACCGTCGCCGCCGGCGAGGCGGCGATCGGCCTCGCCATCCTCGTCATCTACATCCGCAACCGCGGCACCATCGCGGTTGAGGACATCAACCTCATGAAGGGCTGACGGCATGATCGCGGCCATCGTATTCCTGCCGCTGCTCGGGGCCGTCATCGCCGGCTTCTTCGGGCGGCTTCTCGGCGACCGGGGCGCCCAGATCGTCACCTCCAGCCTGCTGGTGGTGTCGGCCGTGCTGTCCTGGATCACCTTCTTCGGGGTCACCGGCCACGAGGGCGGCGCCTATAAGATCCATCTGATGACCTGGGTGCTCTCCGGCGCGCTCGAGGTCGACTGGGCGCTGCGGGTCGATACGCTGACGGCGGTCATGCTGGTGGTGGTCACCAGCGTCTCCTCGCTCGTCCATATCTATTCCGCCGGCTACATGTCGGAAGATCCGCATATTCCGCGCTTCCAGGCCTATCTGTCGCTGTTCACCTTCGCCATGCTGATGCTGGTGACGGCGGACAACTTCCTCCAGGTCTTCTTCGGCTGGGAGGGCGTGGGTCTCGCCTCCTATCTGCTGATCGGCTTCTGGTACAAGAAGCCCTCGGCCAATGCGGCGGCGATCAAGGCCTTCGTCGTGAACCGGGTCGGCGATTTCGGCTTCGCCCTCGGCATCTTCGCGATCTTCCTGGTGTTCGGCTCGCTCTCCTTCGACAGCGTCTTCGGCGCGGCGGGCGAACAGGCGGGCAAGAGCTTCGAATTCCTCGGCTACGACGTCGACATCCTGACCACCATCTGCCTGCTGCTCTTCGTCGGCTGCATGGGCAAGTCGGCACAGCTCGGCCTGCACACCTGGCTGCCGGACGCGATGGAAGGCCCGACCCCGGTCTCGGCCCTGATCCACGCCGCGACCATGGTGACCGCCGGCGTCTTCCTGGTGGCGCGCTGCTCGCCCTTGTTCGAATATGCCCCCGTCGCCCTCGAAGTGGTGACGGTGATCGGCGCCAGCACGGCCTTCTTCGCCGCGACGGTCGGTCTCGTCCAGAACGACATCAAGCGCGTGATCGCCTATTCGACCTGCTCGCAGCTCGGTTACATGTTCTTCGCGGCGGGTGTCGGCGCCTATGAGGCGGCGATCTTCCACCTCTTCACCCATGCCTTCTTCAAGGCCCTGCTGTTCCTCGGCGCCGGCTCGGTCATCCATGCGATGCACCACGAGCAGGACATGCGCAACATGGGCGGCACCTGGAAGTATATCAAGTTCACCTATGCCATGATGTGGATCGGCAATCTGGCCCTGGCCGGGGTGCCCTTCTTCGCGGGCTTCTATTCGAAGGACATGATCATCGAAGTCGCCTATTCGGCGCATTCGGGGGTGGGCAATTACGCCTTCACCCTGGGCGTGCTGGCGGCGGCGCTGACGGCCTTCTATTCCTGGCGCCTGCTGTTCATGACCTTCCACGGCGAGAAGCGCTGGGCCGGTCACGGTCACGACGATCATCACGCCCATGGCCACGACGATCACGGCCACGATCACGGCCACGGCCATACCCCGCACGAGAGCCCGCTGGTCATGACCATTCCGCTGGCGCTGCTGGCGGTGGGCGCGATCTTCTCCGGCTTCTTCTTCTACGACAGCTTCGTCGGCGAACACCGCGAAGCCTTCTGGGGCGGGGCGATCTTCGTCGGGGCCGCCAACGAGGTGATCGAGCACGCGCATCATGTGCCGGGCTGGGTGAAGCTGGCGCCGCTGGTCGCCACCGTGCTCGGCATCGCCATCGCCTTCTGGTTCTACATCCTGAAGCCGCGCCTGCCGGTCGCGCTCGCCAAGACCCACAAGGAACTCTATGCGTTCCTTCTGAACAAATGGTACTTCGACGAGCTGTACAACCTGATCTTCATCCGCGGTGCCTTCCTGATCGGCCGGCTGTTCTGGAAGGGCGGTGACGGCAGGATCATCGACGGCTTCGGCCCGAACGGGATCTCGGCCCGGGTGCTCGACGTCGCGCGGCGCGCGGTCAAGCTCCAGTCCGGCTATCTCTATCACTATGCCTTCGTCATGCTGATCGGCGTGGCGGCCCTGGTTTCCTGGTACATCTATCGAATGGGCGTGACGCCATGATCGCGGACCTGGCCATGGGGTGGCCCATCCTTTCGGTCACCACCTTCCTGCCGCTCGTCGGTGCTGTCCTGATCCTGCTGACGCGGGGTGAGGGCGAGGCGGTCGAGCAGAACATCCGTCGGATCGCCCTGATCACGACGGTGGTGACCTTCCTCGTCTCGCTTCTGATGTGGGCCGGCTTCGACAATGGAACGGCGGCGTTCCAGTTCGAGGAGAAGACGGCCTGGATCGGCGACACGATCACCTATCACATGGGTGTCGACGGGATCTCGGTCCTCTTCGTCATCCTGACCACCTTCCTGATGCCGCTGGCGATCCTCGCCTCCGAGGTGATCACCAAGCGGGTGAAGGAATACATGGTCGCCTTCCTGGTGCTCGAGACGCTGATGATCGGCGTCTTCTGCGCCCTGGATCTCGTGCTCTTCTACCTCTTCTTCGAGGCGGGCCTCATTCCGATGTTCCTGATCATCGGCATCTGGGGCGGGGCGCGGCGCATCTACGCGACCTTCAAGTTCTTCCTCTACACGCTGCTCGGCTCGCTCTTGATGCTGCTCGCGATCATCGCGATCTATCTGACCGCGGGCACGACCGATGTCGCCGTCCTGTTGAACTACAACTTCCCGGTCGACATGCAGTACTGGCTGTGGCTGGCCTTCTTCGCCTCCTTCGCGGTGAAGGTGCCGATGTGGCCGGTCCATACCTGGCTGCCGGATGCCCACGTGGAGGCGCCGACGGCGGGTTCGGTGATCCTGGCCGGCGTTCTCCTGAAGATGGGCGGCTACGGCTTCATCCGTTTCTCCCTGCCCATGTTCCCCGAGGCGTCGGTCTACTTCACGCCGATGATGTTCGCCCTCTCGGTCGTCGCGATCATCTACACCTCGCTGGTCGCCCTGGTGCAGGAGGACATGAAGAAGCTGATCGCCTATTCGTCGGTCGCGCACATGGGCTTCATCACCCTCGGCACCTTCTCCTTCACCGAGCAGGGCCTGCAGGGCGCGATCATCCAGATGATCAGCCACGGCATCGTCTCGGGCGCGCTGTTCCTCTGCGTCGGCGTCGTCTACGACCGGCTGCACACGCGCGAGATCGCGCGCTACGGCGGGCTCGTCAACCGGATGCCGGTCTATGCCTTCGTCTTCATGCTGTTCACCATGGCGACCGTGGGCCTGCCGGGCACGTCGGGCTTCGTCGGCGAATTCCTGATCATGGTCGGCACCTTCAAGGCCAGCACGCTGGCGACCTTCCTGGCCGCCACCGGCCTGATCCTCGGCGCCGCTTATTCGCTCTACCTCTACCGTCGGGTGGTGTTCGGCGAATTGGTCCATGCCGACCTTCAGGACATGGAAGACCTGAACTGGCGCGAGAAGCTGACCTTCATTCCGCTGATGGTCACGGCGCTCTGGATCGGCATCTATCCGACCTATTTCACGGCTGCGACCGATGCCTCGGTCCAGAATCTGATCACGCAAGCCCAGGCCAAGATGGCGGCGAACGCGGCGGCAGCGGCCGACGCGCCGGCGCCCGAGGGGGCTGAGCAAGGGGCGAGCCACTGATGACATCGTCGCTTTCAACGGATCTCGTGCTGATCCTGCCCGAAATCATCCTGGCCGCCGGGGCCATGGCGCTGCTGGTCCTCGGCGCCTTCCGGGGCGAGGGCAGCGCCGGCCTGGTGCGCTTCGGCGCCTTCGGCTTGCTGATCGCCGTGCTGATCCTGACCGCCTGCGCCGGGACCGGCGAGAAGGTGCTCGGCTTCAACGACATGCTGGTGGTCGACGGTTTCGGCAGCTTCATGAAGGTGCTGGTGCTGATCGGCGCCCTGGTCGCCATTCCGATGTCGGTCGACTTCTTCCGCCGCGCCGCGACCGACCGCTTCGAATATCCGGTGCTGATCCTGCTCGCGACCGTCGGCATGATGCTGATGATTTCGGCCAACGACCTGATCACGCTCTATGTCGGGCTGGAGCTGCAATCCCTGGCGCTCTACGTCCTCGCGGCCTTCCTCCGCGACGACGTGCGCTCGACCGAGGCGGGGCTGAAATACTTCGTTCTCGGCGCGCTGTCGTCGGGCATGCTGCTCTATGGCTGCTCGCTGATCTACGGCTTCTCGGGCACGACCAATTTCACCGACCTCGCGGCGGGCATCGCCTCGCTCGAAGGGCAGGGGGCCGGCATCGGCCTCGTCGTCGGCATCGTCTTCCTGGTGGCCGGCCTCGCCTTCAAGGTCTCGGCCGTGCCCTTCCACATGTGGACTCCGGACGTCTATGAAGGTTCGCCCACGCCGGTCACCGCCTTCTTCGCGGCGGCGCCCAAGGTGGCTGCCATGGCCCTGTTCCTGCGCGCCCTGACCGTGCCCTTCGGCGAGATCGCGGCCCAGTGGCAGCAGATCATCATCTTCGTCTCGATCGCGTCCATGCTCCTCGGCGCCTTCGCGGCGATCGGCCAGACCAACATGAAGCGCCTGCTGGCCTATTCCTCCATCGGCCATGTCGGCTATGCCCTGGTCGGCCTCGCCGCCGGCGGCGAGGAGGGGATCCGCGGCGTTCTCGTCTATATGGCGATCTATCTGGTCATGACGCTCGGCACCTTCGGCGTGCTGCTGGTCATGCGGAAGGACGGCAAGGCGGTCGAGACGATCCAGGATTTCGCCGGCCTCGGCCGGAGCCACCCCTGGCTCGCCTTCGTCATGGCCGCCTTCATGTTCTCGCTGGCGGGCATCCCGCCGCTGGCCGGCTTCTTCGCCAAGTTCTACGTCTTCATCTCGGCGATCGAGCAGGGGCTCTATGTCCTCTCGGTCATCGGCATGCTGGCCAGCGTGGTGTCGGCCTTCTACTACCTCCGCGTCGTCAAGATCATGTATTTCGACGCGCCGGAAGGGGCGCCGCTGGAACTGCCGTTCCCGCTGGCGTCGCGGGTGGTGGTCGGCGTCACCGGCTTCCTGACCGTGCTCTATTTCGTGGTGCCGGCACCCCTGGTCACCGCGGCCGGGGCGGCGGCGAAGACCCTGCTGCCCTGAGCGACGGCGGAGGTCGGGCGCCATGGCGGGAGACGGCGACAGCGGAACCGAACGGCCGGACATCGGCGGCTGGCGCATCCTTCAGTTCGACGAGATCGACTCGACGAACGAGGAAGCGCGGCGCCGGGCGGCGGCGGGCGATGCGGGCGAACTGGTCGTCGTCGCCGAGCGCCAGAACGCGGGCCGGGGCCGGCGCGGAAGGGCCTGGGTTTCCGAGGGCGGCAATCTCTTCTTCAGCGTCCTGCTGCGGCCGGTGGCCGGGCCCGCGCGGGCGGCGGAACTCGCCTTCGCCACCGGGCTCGCGCTTCATGACGCGCTGGCCGAGGCGACGGGGGCGGGCGACCGTTTCCGCCTGAAGTGGCCGAACGACATGCTGCTCGACAACGAGAAGATGTCGGGGATGCTGCTGGAATCGGCGACCGGGCGCGACGGCGCCCTGGAATTCCTGGTGATCGGTGTCGGCGTCAATCTGGCGTCCTATCCGCCCGACATGCCCTATCCCGCGACCTCGGTCACGGCGGCGCTGGGCACGGCGCCCACGCCCATGGATCTGCTCGCCCTGTTTCTGCCGCGCCTGTCCCATTGGATCGGCCTCTGGGAGCGTGACGGTTTCGAGGCGCTCCGCGAATCCTGGCTGGCCCGCGCCGCCGGTCTGGGCGACCGGGTGACGGTCCGCCTCGCCCATGAGACATTGGTCGGCGTCTTCGCCGGCCTTCGGCCCGACGGGGCCCTGGATCTTCTTCTGGATGGCGGGACCTCCCGCGCGATCACGGCCGGGGACATCTTCCTGCCCGGCGTGGATGGAGCTGCTCTTTGAACAGGCGTAACGGCGGCGGCGATCAGCCCCGCCCCTTCGATCGTCGGCCCCGGGCCGACGAACTGCTTTTCGTTCCCCTGGGCGGTTCCGGGGAAATCGGCATGAATCTGAACCTCTATGGTCATGCCGGCAAATGGCTGATGATCGACCTGGGCGTCACCTTCGGCGACGAGCGCCTGCCGGGTATCGATCTGGTCATGCCCGATCCGACCTTCATCGAGGACCGGCGCGAGGATCTGGTCGGCCTCGTCCTGACCCATGCCCATGAAGATCATATCGGCGCCGTGCCCTATCTCTGGGACCGGCTGCAATGCCCGATCTATGCCACCCCCTTCACCGCCGCCCTGGTGCGCCGCAAGCTGAAGGAAGTGGGGCTGGAGCGCGAGGCCAAGCTGCATATCCTGCCGATGAACGGCAAGGTCGAACTCGGCCCCTTCGGCTGCGAACTGGTCACCCTGACCCATTCGATCCCGGAGCCGAATGCGGTCGCGGTCACGACCGCGCTCGGCACCGTGCTTCATACCGGCGACTGGAAACTCGACCCCGAACCCCTGATCGGCGACACGGCCGATGCCAGGCGGCTCGAGGAACTCGGCACCTCCGGCGTGCTGGCGATGATCTGCGATTCGACCAATGTCTTCTCGCCCGGCACCTCGGGGTCCGAGGCGGCGGTGCGCGAAAGCCTGATCGAGATGATCCGCCCGCTGACCGGAAGGGTCTCGGTCACCACCTTCGCCTCCAATGTCGCGCGCATCGCCTCGATCGCGGTCGCGGCGGCGGCGGCCGATCGCCATCTCGTCCTGGTCGGGCGCTCCATGCACCGCGTGGTCGAGGCGGCGAAGGAGACCGGCTATCTGACCGACCTGCCGCCGGTTCTCGACGAGGACGAGGCGGGCTACCTGCCGAAGGACAAGGTGCTATACCTCTGCACCGGCAGCCAGGGGGAGCCGCGCGGCGCCATGGCCCGGATCGCCAGGGGCGAGCACCGGCACATCGCGCTCGGCAAGGGCGACACGGCGATCTTTTCCTCGAAGATCATCCCGGGCAACGAGATCGCGCTGGGCGAGGTGCATAATCTGCTGGCCGTCTCGGGCGTCGAGGTGATCACCGAGAAGGGCAATTTCATCCATGTCTCGGGCCACCCGAACCGCGACGAACTGGCGGAAATGTATGGCTGGGTCCGGCCGAACATCGCCGTTCCGGTTCACGGCGAGGCGCGGCATCTGGTCGAGCACGCGGCCTTCGCCCGCAGCCTTCAGGTCCGCCATGCGCCGGTGATCAAGAACGGCGACGTGCTGCGTCTCGCCCCCGGGGAGCCGGACATCATCGGTGAAGTGGAATCCGGCCGTCTCGCCCTCGACGGCGAGGTTCTGGTACCGGTCGACGATCCCGCGATCACGGCCCGGCGCAAGATCGCCTTCGCCGGCCATCTGGTGGTCACCCTGGTTCTCGACGGGCGCGGGCGCCTGGCGGCCGATCCCGACGTCGTCGTCGCCGGCCTCGCGGAGGACGACGAGACCGATCTCGCCGAGGAAATCGCCGACGCGGTCGCGACGGCCCTGCCGCGCGGCAAGACGGGCGATGCCGATACCCTGGCGGAAGCGGCGCGCATGGCGGCGCGGCGCGCGGCCAACCGCCTGACCGGGCGAAAGCCCGTGACCGACGTCCAGGTGATCCGGCTTCGGGGTTGAGGTGCGAGGACGAGGGGCCTAACGTCCGCCGCAGTGAGAGTGCCGGCATCGTTTCGACCGGCAGAGGAATTTGCCCATGACCTTCATCGGCGGTCTCGTCTTCTTCTCGATCACCTGGTGGCTGGTGTTCTTCGCGGTCCTGCCCTGGGGTGTGCGCAGTCACGAGGAAGAGGGCGTGAAGACCGAGGCGGGGGTGCCCGCCGGCATCCCGCATAACCCGCCCATGCTGCGCAAGGTGCTGATCACCACCGGGATCACGCTGCTGCTGCTCGGCGTCTTCTATCTGGTGGTCGAATATGATCCCTTCGGCTATCGGGACTTCATGAACTCCTATTGATCGGCGCGGCCGGCTGCCCGGCCGTTTCGGTGTCGTCGATCAACGTGGAGGGCGGGTCTTCCGCCTTTGCCGTCCCATTCATGTGACACGGCGCCTCCGCGCCGGCCATGGGCCGACGGAGGGCATTCATCCCAATGGCGATGGTGCCGCAGGACGCGGCGGGGGAGGAAAAGTCCGGAAAAGAAGAGGTCTAGAAATGGCACAAGGCCCACGAGGGGCCTTGCTGAAACGCCGCACTTATGCTCTTTCGGTTGGTCGTTATTCCCGACCTTTGATGCCGAAGGCGCTTCCTCCCTAAACTTGGGTGGACCTACCGGCCCCCTCTTTGGTGTCGGATACGATAATCAGGTTCAGCATGGGAGTCACGCATTTTCGGCATGGATGCTTCGAAAACATGCATCCTGCTCTTAAATGAGGCTTTAACGCTCATCCCTTCCGGGGGGAAGGCGCAGATTTTGGGCACGGCGTCTCATCCAAACGGATGACGAGGCGATTCGTCGCGGGGGGCGCGCCGCGGGTTGGCACGGCGCTGAATCAATGGGCAGGGCGATTGCGTGGCGGCCGGGATTTCCCTACCTTCGCCCCCCAGATCAACGAGATGTCCGACATGCGCCTCAGCCGTTATTTCCTGCCCACCCTCCGCGAAAATCCCGCCGAAGCCCAGATCGTCTCCCACCGCCTGATGCTGCGGGCCGGGCTGATCCGCCAGTCGGCCGCCGGCATCTATTCGTGGCTGCCGCTGGGGCTTCGCGTCCTGAAGAACATCGAGCGCATCGTGCGCGAGGAACAGGACCGTTCCGGCGCCGTCGAACTGCTGATGCCGACCATCCAGTCGGCCGACCTGTGGCGCGAATCCGGGCGTTACGACGCCTACGGGAAGGAGATGCTGCGCATCACGGACCGGCACGAGCGCGAAATGCTGTTCGGCCCGACCAACGAGGAACTGATCACCGCGATCGTGCGCGACAGCATCAAGTCCTATCGCGACCTGCCGCTGAACCTCTATCACATCCAGTGGAAGTTCCGGGACGAGGTGCGTCCCCGCTTCGGCGTCATGCGCGGGCGCGAATTCCTGATGAAGGACGCCTATTCCTTCGACATCGACAAGGAGGCCGCGCGCCGCGCCTACGAGAAGATGTTCGTCGCCTATCTGCGCACCTATGCCCGCCTCGGCCTGAAGGCGATTCCCATGGCCGCCGACACCGGCCCCATCGGCGGCGACATGAGCCATGAATTCATCATCCTGGCCGACACCGGCGAAAGCGCCGTGTTCTGCCATGGCGATCTGGTCGACTACGACATCCTGGGCACCGAGGTGGATTTCGACGGCGACCTGTCGCCCATCATCAAGCGCTGGACCGGGCTCTATGCCGCGACCGACGAGAAGCACGACGAAGCCCGCTTCGAGGCCGAGGTGCCGGCGAACAAGCGCATCGCGGCGCGCGGCATCGAGGTCGGCCACATCTTCTATTTCGGCACGAAGTATTCGAAGCCCATGGGCGCCGTCGTGGCCGGCCCGAACGGGGAGAGCATCGAGCTGGAGATGGGTTCCTACGGCATCGGCGTGTCGCGCCTGATGGGCGCCATCATCGAAGCCAGCCACGACGACAACGGCATCATCTGGCCGGACAGCGTGGCGCCCTTCAAGGTCGCGCTGATCAACCTGAAGTCCGGCGATGCCACGGTCGACGGCGCCTGCGACAAGCTCTATGCCGCGCTCGAGGCCGCCGGCGTCGACGTCCTCTATGACGACACGGGCGAGCGGGCCGGCTCGAAATTCGCCACCGCCGATCTGATCGGCCTGCCGTGGCAGCTTCACGTCGGGCCGCGCGGCCTTGCCAACGGCGTGGTCGAGGTGAAGAGCCGCAAGACCGGGGAACGCCGCGAAATCGCCATAGACGATGTCGTAGATGTGCTGGTGAAGGCCTGAGGCGATAGAGCCCGACCGGGAGTTAGCGATGTTCCGACGTTTCGAATGGGTGCTGGCCGGGCGCTATCTGCGTGCCCGGCGCCAGGAAGGCTTCATCTCGATCATCGCCTGGTTCTCCCTGCTCGGCATCGGTCTCGGGGTCGCGACCCTGATCATCGTCATGGCGGTGATGAACGGTTTCCGCGCCGAGCTCATGGGCCGCATCCTCGGCATCAACGGCCATGTCATCGTCCAGGCCCAGGTCGGCCCCGTGCTCGACTACGACGATCTGGCGAAGCGCTTCGAGGGCCTGCCCGAAGTGGTCTCCGCCATGCCCATGGTCGAGGCCCAGGTCATGGTCTCGGCCCGGGGGCAGGCCGGCGGCGGCCTCGTGCGCGGCCTCTCTCAAGCCGATCTGGCACGCTTGCCGCTGGTCTCCGACAATATCGTCGCCGGCTCGATCGATGCGTTCGAGGGCGACGACGTGGTCATGCTCGGCGATCGCATGGCCGACCGCATGGGGCTTTCCGTCGGCGACCGGGTGACCATCGTCTCGCCCAACGGCACCACCACGGTCGCCGGCACGACGCCGCGCATGAAGGCCTATCGCATCGTCGGCCTGTTCAGCATGGGCATGGCGGAATACGACAACACCTTCATCTTCATGCCGGTCGATCCGGCGCGCGCCTTCTTCCGCACGGGGCCCGGGGTCTCGGCGATCGAGGTGATGCTGACCGATCCCGACGCTTCCGCCGCGGTCGCCGAGAAGCTGAGGGCGATGGGCGGCGGCACACCGCTGCGCGCCATGACCTGGCAGGTGATGAACGCCACCTTCTTCGGCGCGCTGGCGGTCGAGCGCAACGTGATGTTCCTGATCCTGACCCTGATCATCGTCGTCGCCGCCTTCAACATCATCTCGTCCCTGATCATGCTGGTGAAGGACAAGGGCAGGGGCATCGCCATCCTGCGCACCATGGGCGCCTCGCGCGCCTCGATCATGCGGGTGTTCCTGATCTGCGGCGCCTCGATCGGCGTCATCGGCACGCTCGGCGGTTTCGTCCTGGGCGTCGTCTTCTGCGACAATATCGAGGCGATCCGCCAGTTCCTGCAGAGCCTGACCGGTGCCCGCCTGTTCCCGGACGAGATCTATTTCCTGTCGCGCATCCCGGCCAAGATGGAAGTGGACGAGGTGGTGACCGTGGTCCTGATGGGTCTCGCCCTGTCGTTCCTCGCCACGCTCTATCCCTCGTGGCGGGCGGCGAGACTCGATCCGGTGGAGGCACTGCGCAATGAGTGAGGTCTCCCTTCGCCTCGACGGTGTGACCCGGACCTTCGCCCAGGGCGCCGAACGGCTCGACGTGCTGCGCGGCGCCGACCTCGATCTGCACCGGGGCGAGGTGGTCGCCCTGGTCGGCCCGTCCGGCGCCGGCAAGTCGACGCTTCTGCACATCGCCGGCCTTCTCGAAAAGCCGAGCGGCGGCAAGGTCGTGGTCGGCGGCACGGTGGCGGGCGATCTCCCGGACCGGGAACGGACGCGGTTGCGCCTCCAGCATCTCGGCTTCGTCTATCAGTTCCACCACCTGCTGCCCGAATTCTCCGCGCTCGAGAATGTGATGATGCCGCAGCTCATCGCCGGCGCGGCCAAGGCGAAGGCCCGGGACCGTGCCCTGGACCTTCTCGACCGGGTCGGGCTGTCGGCGCGGGCAGGCCACCGGCCGGCCAAGCTCTCCGGTGGCGAGCAGCAGCGCGTTGCCATCGTCCGGGCGTTGGCCAACGGCCCGAAGGTGCTGCTGGCGGACGAGCCGACCGGCAATCTCGACGAGCGGACGGCGGACCACGTCTTCGGCGAACTCCTGCATCTGGTGAAGGAGCAGGGGCTCTCCGCCCTGATCGCCACTCACAACCCCGCGCTCGCCGCCCGCATGACCCGCATCGTCACCCTGCACGACGGCAAGCTGATTTCGGCCTGATAGGCCCTTCCGTCGCTTTGCCCCTCACCCCAACCCTCTCCCCGCAAGCGGGGCGAGGGAGCCCGTCACGCGCGATATCCACTCCCTCGCCCCTTTGGGGAGAGGGTTGGGGTGAGGGGTGAAACACCGCCGTTTCAATGCATGTGCATCGTCGCTGTGAGGACGATTTCGCGTAAGCTGGGGGTTCAGGAGAATCGCCCATGCCCCACGCCGAATTCGTGCATCTGCGCGTCCACACTGCCTATTCGCTGTCCGAGGGCGCGATCCCGGTCAAGAAGCTGGTGGGGCTGGTGGCGAAGGCGCGGATGCCGGCGGTGGCGGTGACCGACAGCAACAATCTGTTTGGTGCCCTGGAATTCTCCGACACCGCCGTGAAAAGCGGCATCCAGCCGATCATGGGCGTGCAGCTTTCGATTGCCCCGCCGGGCGCGGCCGAGCGCGGCAGCGGGCGCCGGCCGGACCCCGATACGATCGTCCTTCTGGCGCAGAACGCGGAAGGCCTCGCCAATCTCCTGCGGCTGTCGTCGGCGGCCTATGTCGAGCCGGAACCGGGCCGCCCGCCGGAAGTGACGCTGGCGCGCCTCGGCGAATGCAGCACGGGCCTGATCTGCCTCACCGGCGGCGCCACGGGGCCCGTCGGCCGGCTTCTCCTGGAAGGCCAGAAGGATGCCGCCCGCGCGTTGATCCGCGATTTCGAGGGGATGTTCCCCGGCCGCCTCTACATCGAGATCCAGCGCCACGGCATGGAGGAGGAAGAGGCGACGGAGGCGGGCCTGATCGAGCTCGCCTATGACCGCGAATTGCCCCTGGTCGCCACCAACGACTGCTATTTCGCCGACGAGGCGACCTATGCCGCCCATGACGCGCTGCTGTGCATCGCCGAGGGCTCGACCGTCGGCAATACGGAGCGCCGGCACCTGACGCCGGGCCATCGCTTCCGCTCGGCGGAGGAGATGCGCGAGCTGTTCATCGATCTGCCGGAGGCTGTGGACAACACCCTGGTGATCGCCAGGCGCTGCGCGATCCGGGCGAAGACGCGCGGCCCCCTGTTGCCGCCTTTTCCCTGTGGGGACGGCCACGACGAGGTCAGCGAATTGCGCCGCATGGCCCGCGAAGGCCTGGACATGCGCCTGGAGCGCCATGTCTTCACGCCCGAAATGGATTCGGCAAAACGTGAGGAAATAGCCGTACCCTATTGGGAACGCTTGGAATTCGAGCTTGGAATCATCATCAAGATGAAATTCCCGGGCTATTTCCTGATCGTGTCCGACTTCATCCAATGGGCGAAGCGCCACGGCATCCCCGTGGGGCCGGGGCGCGGTTCGGGCGCGGGTTCCCTGGTCGCCTGGGCCTTGCAGATCACCGATGTGGATCCCTTGCGCTTCGGCCTGCTGTTCGAACGCTTTCTCAATCCCGAACGCGTATCGATGCCCGACTTCGACATCGACTTCTGCCAGGACAAGCGCGACCGCGTGATCCGCTATGTGGTCGAGAAATACGGGACGGAGAAGGTCGCCCAGATCATCACCTTCGGTAAGCTCCAGGCCCGTGCCGTGATGCGCGACGTCGGCCGCGTCCTCGAAATGCCCCTCGGGCAGGTCGACAAGCTGGCCAAGATGGTGCCGAACAACCCTGCCAATCCAGTCACCCTCGAACAGGCGATCGAGATGGAGCCGCGGCTCCAGCAGGCGCGCGACGAGGATGAGACGGTGAAGCGCCTGATCGACATCGCGCTCAAGCTGGAAGGTCTCTATCGCCACGCCTCGACCCATGCCGCGGGCGTCGTCATCGGCGACCGGCCGCTGGTCGATCTGGTGCCGCTCTATCGCGATCCGCGCTCCGACATGCTGGTCACCCAATACAACATGAAGTGGGTGGAGCCGGCCGGTCTGGTCAAATTCGACTTCCTGGGCCTGAAGACCCTGACCGTGCTCGACCTCGCGGTCTCCCTGATCCGCGACCGGGGCATCGAGATCGATCTGGCGGCACTGCCCCTCGACGACAAGAAGAGTTACGAGATCCTGGCGAAGGGCGACACGGTCGGCGTGTTCCAGCTCGAATCCTCGGGCATGCGCGACGCTCTGAAGAAACTGAAGCCCGACTGTTTCGAGGACATCGTGGCCATGGTGGCGCTCTATCGCCCGGGCCCCATGGACAACATCCCGAAATATATCGCCTGCAAGCATGGCGATGAGCAGCCGGACTATCTGCACGAGAAGCTGGAAGGCGTCCTGAAGGAGACCTACGGCGTCATCATCTATCAGGAACAGGTGATGCAGATCGCCCAGATCCTGGCCGGTTACAGCCTGGGCGAGGCGGATCTGCTGCGCCGGGCCATGGGCAAGAAGATCAAGGAGGAGATGGACAAGCAGCGCGTCCGCTTCAATTCGGGTGCCGCCGAGCGCGGCGTCGATCCCCGGAAATCCGACGAGATTTTCGATCTGGTGAACAAATTCGCCGGCTATGGCTTCAACAAGAGCCACGCCGTCGCCTATGCCCTGGTCGCCTATCACACGGCCTATCTGAAGGCGAACTATCCGGTCGAATTCATGGCGGCGATCATGACCCTCGACATGGCGAACACGGACAAGCTGAACGTCTTCCGCCAGGAATTGTCGCGCATGAAGATCCCGCTGCTCCAGCCCGACATCAACAGGTCGGAGGCGGATTTCGCGGTGGAGCGGCTGGACGACGAGAGCTATGCCATCCGCTATGCGCTCGCCGCGATCAAGATCATCGGCCATGACGCGATCGAGAAGGTGCTGGCTGAGCGAAAACACGCCGGTCCCTTCAAGTCCATGGGCGATTTCGCCAATCGCCTGGATCCCAAATGGCTGAACCGCCGCCAGATCGAGAATCTGGCCAAGGGCGGTGCCTTCGACAGCCTGGAGAAGAGCCGGGCGCGGGTGGTGCAGGGTGCCGAACATATCGTCCGCTTCGCCGACGTCGCGACGCGGGAGCGCGAAGCCCAACAGGAGAATCTGTTCGGTGGCGGCGGCAGCGCGTCGGGCGACGTGCTGAACCTGCCCCAGGTCGCGGCCTGGACCGCCATGGACCAGTCGGCCAATGAATTCGACGCGCTCGGCTTCTATCTCTCGGCCCATCCGATGGACGGCTACGGCCGTTCCCTCGACCGCCTAGGGGTGACGCGCCTCGGCCAGGTGGAACGGCGCATCGCCGGCGGCCAGACCCGCCTTCGCATCGCCGGCATCGTCCTGTCGCGCCAGGAGAAGGTGGCGAAGAGCGGCAATCGTTTCGCCTTCGTCAAGCTGACGGATCAGAGCGGCGTCGTCGAACTGACCGTCTTCTCGGAAGTCCTGGTGATGTCGCGCGAACTGCTGGAGCCGGGCAAGGCGGTGCTGGTGGAGGTCGATGGCCGGATCGACGGCGACATGGTGCGCATGACGACCCAGACCATCCAGTCTCTCGACGCCGTGGTCGCCAACAGCGCCGCCGGCATCCGCCTCTATGTCGCCGATACCGGCGCCTTCGACGGCATGAAGGGCATCCTGGGCAAAGTGCCGAAGGGCAAGGGCCGCATTGCCGTCGTCCTCGGCTTTCCGGAAGAGGATCGGGAGCTCGAATTCGAACTGCCCGAGCGCTTCGCCGTCAGCCCGGCGGTGGTGGAACATTTCCGGAGCGTGCCCGGCGTCGAGCGGGTCGTGGAGCTATAGGCGCGGACGATGGCGCTGACTTCGACACAGATCGGCGCCATCGGCGAAAACCTGCTGGCGAGCACGGTGATGATCGCGAGCGGCGGGCGCCTGTCGCCGTTCAGGTCCGTCGCCGACGACGACGGGATCGATCTCCTCTTCTTCGACAAGGAGACGGGCGGCGCCGTCGCGATCCAATTGAAGTGCCGGAGTGGGGCAGCACAGGGCAACACGGTCTATTTCGAGGTGCGCAAGGCGACGTTCCAGGCGGTTCGCCCGGCCTATCTCGTCGCCGGGCTGCTGAAGGCGGACTTGACGGGCTTCGAGGCGACCTGGCTGTTACCCATGGCACGCTTGCCCGAGCTTGCCACCGGCAATACGCGCAAATGGGTGATGCAGCCGAGCAAGGCGGCAGACACGAGGGATCGCTTTCTGCCGTTTCGCAGCATGACCGACGAGGCGTTGGCGGCGCGCATCGCGGCGGCCTGCCATCGATCCTGACGGCGCAGCCGTCTTGCATGGGCCGATGCCTTGTGCGTTCCATTTCCGGGACATGGAAAGGACCCCGGCATGGATTTCGACCATTGGATCGCCTTCGTCGCGGCCTCGACCGTTCTGCTCTTCATTCCGGGGCCGACGGTGCTCCTGGTGCTCGGCTATGCCCTTGCCCAGGGGCGGCGGGTCGCGGTGGCGACGGTTGCGGGCGTGGCTCTCGGCGATCTCGTCGCCATGTCCGCCTCTCTCGCCGGACTCGGCACCCTTGTGCTGGCCTCGGCCGAACTCTTCACCCTGCTGAAGTGGCTAGGCGCCGCCTATCTGGTCTGGCTCGGCATCAAACTGTTCCGCAGCCCATTGCCGGACGTGGAGGCGGCCGGTGAGGGCGAGGTGACGGCGCGGGGCGTCTTCGGCCATGCCGCCGTGGTGACCGCGCTCAATCCGAAGTCGATCGTCTTCTTCATCGCCTTCGTGCCCCAATTCGTCGACCCGGCGGCCGCGCTGGGGCCGCAGTTCGTGATCATGACGGCGACCTTCGTCGGCCTCGCCGCTGGCAATGCACTCGTCTACGCCCTGCTGGCCGACCAGATGCGCCACCGCTTGCTGAACCCCGCAGCCAGGCGCTGGATGCCGCGCCTCGGCGGCGGCGCCCTGATCGCCATGGGCGTCGCGACGGCGGCCTTCCGGCGTGGCGATTGAGCGGCTAGTCGCTACCGGCGCCTTCGCCGATCAGCGCCGGTTCGGCGATGGCATGGCCGGCCGCGGCGTCGACCGCCTGAACCGGCCGGGGGATGGCGGTGCCGAAGTCCGGCGGGGAGGTGACGACGCGTTCCGCCGGGTTGCGGTCGAGGAGGAGGCGCATGACGTCGGGGCGGGAATAATGCCCGACCGGATCCGCCATCGACTTGGCGAGTGCGATCGAGCCGAGGTCGATGTCGGCGTAGATCAGGCCTTCCTGGTCGTGGGGCAGGGGATCGGCCAGCGGCCGGCCGTCGGGCCCGTAGATCTGGGCATAGCCGCCGCCTTCACCCAGCATCGCGCGCTTGTCTGGCGTGTCGCACAGGATGTCGAGCATTTCGGGCGAGACGATGCCATAGGCGGCAAGGGTGTAGCATTGACCCTCGGCGGAATACATCTTGGAGGCGGCCGAATTGAACTCCGGCCCGAAGGCATGGACCATGCCGCCGTAGACGTTGAAGCTGGGCCAGGCGGCGATGTGTATCTGCTCGTGCATCGCGTACATGGCGTATTTTGTCAGGGGCTGAAGGTGCTCCCAGCAGCACAGCATGCCGACACGGCCGAGATCGGTGTCGCTGACCACCAGGTCCGAACCATCGCCGTCGCCGAAGACGGCGCGCTCCACATGGGTCGGTTTCAGCTTGCGGCGCCGGGCCAGCATGTGGCCGCGGTCGTCGATATGCCATTGCGCCATATAGAGGCTGCCGCCGTCCCGCTCGGCATGGCCCATGATCACATGGATGCGGTTGCGCCGCGCCGCTTCGCACAGGCGCCGTTCCTCGGCCCCGTCGCGGGAAAGCGCATTCTCGAAATAGCGCTGGACGAATTGCAGCCAATAGGCGGGCGCGCCCAGCCAGATATGGAATGGATAGCCGGGGATCCAGGTCTCGGGAAAGGCGATCAGGGAGGCACCGGCCGCCGCCGCGTCCTCGATCAGGGTGATCGCCTTGCGGAGGCCCGCCTCGCGGTCGAGGAAGGCGGGGGCGGCCTGAACCACCGCCACCTTGTAGGTCGTCGCGCTCATCGTTCCCTCCCCATGAATTGTCCGAATGCCGTGGCGTGATACTATTGGCCTGGCGGCGATGCCGTCTTGACCGCATGGGACCAAACTCTTGACCGATTGGGCGGGGACCATGGCAACGACTTTGAGCACGGAAGATGTCGTGCCGCAGGCCAGGCTGGGCTTCTGGGCCGATCTGGTCTGCGACAGCTATGTCGGGCTCGATTGCCGGGCGGCCGATCCTCGTGACTTTTCAGGTTCCATAGATCTGTTCGATCTGCATCGGGCGCGGATTTCCGAGGCCCAGGCGGATGCCCACACGCTGGTTCGCTCGCGCCGGCAGATCGCGCGCTCGGGCGCCGATGATTTCCTGCTCAGCATTCAATTGGACGGCCGCATGGTATTCGGCATGAACGGGCAGGAAGCGCCGGTGCCGCCGGGCAGCTTCGTCCTCTATGACGCCAGCCGCGAATACAGCCTGCATTTCCCGGTGCGCACGTCGCAGGTCGTCCTGCAGGTGCCGCGCCATGAATTGGCGCGCCGGATCGGCCATGCCGAAGCCGCCTGCGGGCGGGTCATTTCTGGCGGTGGCGGCATTCATCGCGGCGTCTTCGCGTTGCTGACCGCGCTGCCGCTTGCGTGCCGCACGGCATCAGCCGAACAGATCGCTGCCTTGGAACAGCACGCCCTGGATCTCCTGGCGTGCAGCTTGCGGGCCGATCTTCCGACAGGCCGTTTCGAATTATCCGACCCGCGTTTCGCGGCCCTGATGCTGGCCAAGACCTATATCGACCGGAACCTGCGGGATCCCGCGCTGAATCGGGCCCGTATCGCCGCCGCCGTCGGGCGCAGCGTGCGTGACCTCAATCGTCTCTTCGCGGCGGAGGGGCAATCGGTCACCAGCTATGTTCGCAACCAGCGTCTGTCGCGCTGCCGGGATGATCTCGGCAATCCGGCGCTTTCCCATAAAGGCGTGTCGCAGATCGCTTTCGACTGGGGATTCGGCGACGCCGCCCATTTCGCGCGCTGCTTTCGCGCGCGCTTCGGGCAATCCGCGCTCGACTATCGCCGCGCGGCGCCGGCGCTCAGGTCCTGAGCGCCTTCAACTCCCGCCACAGTCTGTCCGCCGGCCAGGGCGGGGCGCCCGCTTCGGCGGCATGGATCAATTCGATCACGCGGGCATTGACCGGTGCCGCCCGGCCGAGTTTCCGGGCCAGGGCCAATATCTCGCCGTTGATATGGTCGACCTCGGTCTTGCGGCCGGCGGCCAGATCCTCCGCCATCGACGAGCGGGCGTGGCGGTCGATCCGGGGCGTGCCGCCGCGCTTGCTGATCCGCTTGAACAGCCAGTCGGGCAGGGACAGGACGAAGGGCATGCGCTGGGCGGGCAGGGCGCCCAATTGGGCCGGTGCGATCCCCGCCGCCTTCAGGAGGCGCAGCCCCTCCGCCTGGCACAGCGCGAAGCAGCGGCGATAATCGCGGATGGCGAGCTGTGCCGCCAGCGGCTTGCCCGACAATGCGTTGATCGCATTGTTCAGATTGATCAGCAGCTTGGCCCAGAGGATGGCGCGCATGTCGCCGTGACGGTCCAGGGCGAGGCCGGCGGCCTTGAACAGGGGCGCGAGGGCGGCGGCCGTGGGGCCGTCCTCCAGGGCGATGGCGCCGCTGGTGCCCTGGTGGAAATGGCCGGGCCCGGGCGAGGCGACGTTATAGGGCACCATGCCGGCGACCACGGTGCGTCCGGGCAGAAGCGCCCGCAGCCGCTCCGGATTGGAGACGCCGTTCTGCAGGCTGACCACGGCGGCATCGGGCCTGGCGTGGGCGGCTATGTCGGCGGCGGCGCTTTCCGTCGCCTGGCTCTTCACCGCGAGCAGGACGACATCGGCCGCGGCGAGCCCTGCGGGATCGCTGGCGAGGGAGAGAGCGCCGGCCGGAATTTCGGCCCTGAAACCTTCGAGATCGGTCAGGGTCATGCCGCCTTCGGCGAGCACCGCCATCTGGGCCGGACGGCCGACGAACGCGACATTCGCCCCGCCGTGCGCCAGGCGGCCACCGACATAGCCGCCGATCAGGCCGGCCCCGAGAACCACCAGCCGCAAACCGCCTTGCCGGGGGCCATCTTGCCTGTCCATTTCACTCTCCCCATGTTTTCAGGCATGATGACAAAGCGCGCGCGCACTGAGTGTCGTCTTGTTTACATTTCGGTACACGGGTCGGCATTCGGCAGATGCACCTTGCTTTTCCCTGGTATCGGGGGTATTAGGCGCGCCATTCCACACGTGGGTTCGCGGCTGCGGAGAGGTTCCGCCGTCGCTCCGGTGTCCGGATTTCCGAGTTTCGGAGGTTCGGGCGACAGCCCACGGAGGCTCAACCGGAAAAGGTACATATCATGTCCGTTCCTTCGTTCTCGATGCGCCAGCTCCTCGAAGCCGGCGTCCACTTCGGCCACCAGACCCACCGCTGGAACCCGCGCATGGCGCCGTTCCTGTTCGGTGTGCGCAACAACATCCACATCATCGACCTGGGCCAGACGGTGCCGATGCTGCATCGCGCCCTGCAGGCGATCCGCGATGTCGTCGCCGGCGGCGGCCGCGTGCTCTTCGTCGGCACCAAGCGCACCGCCCAGCAGCCGATCGCCGAAGCGGCGGCCCGTTGCGGCCAGTACTACGTCAACCACCGTTGGCTCGGCGGCATGCTGACCAACTGGAAGACCATCTCCCAGTCGATCAAGCGCCTGAAGACCCTCGAGGAGCAGCTGTCGGGCGAGGCCCTCGGCCTCACCAAGAAGGAGCAGCTGAACCTCCAGCGCGAGCAGGAGAAGCTCGAGCGCGCGCTCGGCGGCATCAAGGAGATGGGCGGCCTTCCCGACATCATCTTCATGATCGACACCAACAAGGAAGACATCGCCGTCCAGGAAGCCAACAAGCTGGGCATCCCGGTGGTCGCCATCGTCGATTCGAATTCCAATCCCGCCGGCATCACCTATCCGGTGCCGGGCAATGATGACGCGCTGCGCGCCATCTCCACCTATTGCGATCTGGTCGCCCGCGCGGTCCTCGACGGCATTCAGGCCGAGCTGACCGCGGCCGGCGTCGATATCGGCGAGGTCTCCGAGCTCGTCGACGTCGAGGCGGAAGAAGCCGCCCTGGAGGCTGCTGAGGCCACCGAGGCCGTCGAGGCGACCGACGTCGCCGGCGAGGAAGCTCCGGCCGCCCAGGCCTGAGCTTTCGTCCCCGATCGCAAGCATCTCGAAAGGTAGACCCAAATGGCTGAGGTTACCGCGGCCCTGGTGAAGGATCTGCGCACCAAGACCGGTGCCGGCATGATGGACTGCAAGAAGGCGCTGGCCGAGAACGGCGGCGATATCGAGCAGGCCGTCGACTGGCTGCGCAAGAAGGGCCTCGCGGCCGCCGCCAAGAAGGCCGACCGCGTCGCCGCCGAAGGTCTCGTCGGCGTCGCCTCGGAAGGCACCAAGGCCGCCGTGGTCGAGGTGAACTCCGAGACCGACTTCGTCGCCCGCAACCCGGCGTTCCAGTCCTTCGTCGCCAATGTGGCGAAGGTGGCGACCGAAGCCGGCGAGGATATCGCCGCCATCGCGGAAGCGGCCTATCCGGGCGCCGACAAGTCGGTGAAGGACGAGCTGACCAATCTGATCGCCACCATCGGCGAGAACATGAACCTGCGCCGGGCCGCCGTGCTCGAAGTGCCGCAGGGCGTGGTCGCGTCCTACGTCCATTCGGCCGCCGCGCCGGGCCTCGGCCGTATCGGCGTGCTCGTCGCCCTCGAATCGGCCGCCCCGGCCGAAACGCTGGAGACGCTGGGCAAGCAGATCGCCATGCATATCGCGGCGACCAACCCGGCCTCGCTCGACGTTTCGTCGCTCGACCAGTCGCTGATCGCGCGCGAGCGCGACGTGCTGACCGAGCAGGCCCGCGCCTCGGGCAAGCCCGACAACATCATCGAGAAGATGATCGAAGGCCGCATTCGCAAGTTCTACGAGGAAGTCGTGCTCCTGGAGCAGGTCTTCATCATCGACGGCGAAACCAAGGTCGGCAAGGCGGTGGAAGCCGCCGCCAAGGACGCCGGCAGCCCGATCAAGGTCACCGGCTTCGTCCGCTTCGGCCTCGGCGACGGCATCGAGAAGGAACAGAGCGACTTCGCCGCCGAAGTCGCCGCCCAGGCCGGTCGCTGATCCAGCCTGTTCCCGACTCGCCGGCCGTGAGGCCGGCCCACGGAATGGCCCGGCGCGTTTCCGACGCGCCGGGCTTTCCGCATTCGCGCAGTGGCGATGTGTGCTTTTTGTGGTAGAAGCGCCGTCCCCGTTGGCCCATTGCCGGTCAGATGCTATACCCCGTGACCAGCCCGGCCAGCCGGTTCGGGACTGAGACGCTTCGCGCCTGGATAATCCCATGACCACCGTGCCGAAATTCCGCCGCATCCTTCTCAAAGTGTCGGGGGAAGCCCTGATGGGCGGACAGCAGTTCGGCATCGACAATGTGACGGTCGATCGCATCGCCGGCGACATCAAGGGCGTCTACGACCTCGGCACCGAGATCTGCATCGTCATCGGCGGCGGTAACATTTTCCGCGGCCTGTCGGGTGCCGCGCGCGGCATGGAGCGCGCCACGGCGGACTACATGGGCATGCTGGCGACGGTGATGAATGCGCTGGCGCTGCAGAACTCGCTCGAGAAGCTGGGCCTGCAGACGCGCGTGATCTCGGCCATTCCCATGACCTCGGTGGCCGAGCCCTATATCCGCCGCCGCGCCATCCGCCACATGGAGAAGGGAAGGGTGGTGATCTTCGCCGCCGGCACCGGCAATCCCTTCTTCACCACCGACACGGCGGCGACGCTGCGCGCCGCCGAGATGGGTTGCGACGCCATGCTGAAGGGCACCCAGGTGGACGGCGTCTATTCCGCCGATCCGAAGCGCGATCCCAATGCCGTGCGCTTCGACGAATTGACCTATCATGACGTATTGAGCCAGGACCTCAGGGTCATGGATGCCTCGGCGATCGCCCTGGCGCGCGAGAACCGCATCCCGATCCTGGTCTTCAGCCTGTCCGAACCCGTGGTTTCGGTGCTCAAGGGCGAAGCCAGGTCCACCATCATCAGGGAAGGGGAGTGACACCTTGACCGACGAGCCAGACCTCGAATCGATCGACCGGCGCATGAACGGCGCGGTCGAGAACCTGCGCCACGAATATGCCGGCCTGCGCACCGGTCGGGCCTCGCCCACGCTGCTCGACCCGATCACGGTGGAAGTCTACGGCGCCCAGATGCAGATCAACCAGGTCGCCTCGGTCTCGGTGCCGGAGCCGCGCATGCTGTCGGTCTCGGTCTGGGACAAGGGCTCGGTCAGCGCCGTCGAGAAGGCGATCCGCAATTCGGGTCTGGGCGTCAATCCGGTGACCGACGGCACGCTGATCCGCATTCCGATCCCGGAACTGAACCAGGAACGGCGTCAGGAAATGGTGAAACTCGCCTCCAAATATGCCGAGCAGGCCCGTGTGGCCGTGCGCAACGTGCGCCGCGACGGCATGGACCAGCTCAAGAAGCTGGAAAAGGACGGCAAGATTTCCGAGGACGATCACAAGATCTATGCCGACGAAGTGCAGGACATGACCGACAAGGCGATCGGCCTGATCGACGGCCTGCTGTCGACCAAGGAAAAGGAAATCCTGCAGGTCTGAGGCGGCTGAGAGACGGCGGGCGGCCGGGAGCGGGTGATGAAGCCGGCGATCGAGACGAAGGATGCGACCAGGGACGCGGCGGTGCCGCGCCATGTCGCCGTCATCATGGACGGCAACAGGCGCTGGGCCAAGGCGCGCCTGCTGCCGCGCCTGATCGGTCACCAGCGCGGCTCCGACGCCGTGCGCCGCGTCGTCGAGGCGGCGGCCGACTTCGGCATCGAATATCTGACGCTCTACGCCTTCTCGTCGGAAAACTGGAAACGGCCGGAGGACGAGATCGGCGACCTGATGGGCCTTATGCGGCTCTATCTGCGGCGCGATCTGAACGAACTCCATGCCAATGGTGTTCGCCTCCGGGTGATCGGTGATCGCGGCCGGCTGGCCGGCGACATCATTGACCTGATCGACGAGGCGGAATCCCGCACGCGGGACAATCGCCGGATGACCGTGGTCCTGGCGATTTCCTATGGCGGGCAGGGCGAGATCGTGCAGGCGGCGCGCGCCCTCGCGGCCGAGGTGGCGGCGGGGCGCCTGCGCCCGGAGGAGATCGACGAGAGCCTGTTCGCCAGCCGGCTCGAAACCGCCGGCATGCCGGATCCGGACCTGGTGATCCGCACCTCGGGCGAGAAGCGCCTGTCGAATTTCCTGCTGTGGCAGGCGGCCTATGCCGAATTCGTCTTCGTCGACACGCTGTGGCCCGATTTCGGCCGGGACGAGCTCGAACTGGCGCTGCGCGAGTTTCGCAGCCGCGACCGCCGCTTCGGCGCGCGCAAGGACTGACCGCCGCATGGCCCCGTCGCCGCCGCTGGACAGCAAGAGACCCGGCGATCTCGGCAGGCGTATCCTGTCGGGCGTCGTTCTGGGCGCCGTCGGCCTGGCGGGCGTCCATTTCGGCGACGGCTATTTCGTCGCGCTCATCGGTCTGGTCGCGCTCGCGCTCGTCTTCGAATGGGACAGGATCACCGATCGGGACGGCATCGGCCCCGCCGCCGTCGTCCATATCGGCTTCGTCGCTGCGGCGCTGGCGGCCGGCGCCCTCGGCGTCTTTCCGGCCGCGATGGGCCTGATCGTCGCCGGCGTCCTCGCCTCCATCCTGCTGGCCCGGGCACGGGGACGGGTGGCCGTCTGGTCGGGCATCGCCGTGCCCTATGTCGCGCTGCCCTGCCTTGCCATGCTTTGGCTCCGCTTCGACGCGGCCGCCGGGGCGGCCCTGGTCTATTGGCTGCTGGCCTCCATCTGGGCGACCGATACCGGCGCCTACGTCGCCGGGCGGACCATCGGCGGGCCGCGCCTCGCCCCGCGCATCAGCCCCAAGAAGACCTGGGCCGGCCTGATCGGTGGCGTGGTCGCGGCCGTCGCCGTCGGCGCCCTGGTGGCCCTGGCGGTCGGCCTGTCGCGACCGCTGCTGTTCGGTCTGGTCAGCGGGTTGATCGGCGCCTGGAGCCAGATCGGCGATCTCTGCGAGAGTGCGATGAAACGGCATTTCGGCGTCAAGGATTCGAGCAATCTGATCCCGGGCCACGGCGGTTTCCTGGACCGGCTGGACGGATTGCTGTTCGCGGCGCCGGCGGCCGCGCTCGCGGTCATGGCGGGGCTGCCGGCATGAGCGGGGGGCCACGCAGCGTCACCGTACTGGGGTCCACCGGCTCGGTCGGCACCAGCACCCTCGACCTGATCGGGCGCAACCCCGACCAGTTCCGGGTCGTCGCCCTGGTGGCGCATCGGCGATTGGATCTTCTGATCGAGCAGGCGCGGAGCTTCCGCCCGGCATTCGTCGCCAGCGCGGACGAGGCGGCCCTTCCGGTCCTGCGCGAGGCGCTTTCGGGCCTCGGCATCGCGGTCGGCGCGGGGCCGGCGGCGGTGGCGGAAGCGGCGGCCCGGCCGAGCGACCTCGTGATGGCGGCGATCGTCGGCGCGGCCGGCCTCGCGCCGACCCTGGCGGCGGTCCGGCGCGGCGCCGTCGTCGCGCTCGCCAACAAGGAGGCGCTGGTCTGCGCCGGCGACATCGTGACGGCGGCGGTCGCCGAACACGGCGCCACCCTGCTGCCCGTCGATTCCGAACACAACGCCATCTTCCAGGTCTTCGATGAAGCCCGGCGCGAGCGGGTCAGCCGGCTGATCCTGACCGCCTCCGGCGGGCCCTTCCGCTCGGCCGACCGCGACGCCATGGCCCGCGCCACCCCGGCCGAGGCGGTGTCCCACCCCAATTGGTCCATGGGCGCCAAGATTTCCGTCGATTCGGCGACCATGATGAACAAGGGCCTGGAACTGATCGAGGCCCACCACCTGTTCGCCATGCCGGAAGAGCGGATCGACATCCTGGTCCATCCCCAGTCGGTGATCCACAGCCTGGTCGAATATGTCGACGGCTCGGTTCTGGCCCAGCTCGGCGCGCCGGACATGCGCGTGCCGATCGCCCATGCGCTCGCCTGGCCCGATCGGATGGCGACGCCGGTCGCGCGTCTCGACCTCGCGGCGATCGCCCGCCTGACCTTCGAACCGCCGGATTCCCAACGGTTTCCGGCGCTTTCGCTGGCGCGCCACGCCTTGAAATCGGGGGGGGCGGCCCCTACAATCCTGAACGCGGCGAATGAAGTCGCGGTCGCGGCATTCCTGGCCGAACGGATCGGCTTCCTCGAAATCGCCGCAGTCGTCGATCAGGTTCTGGACCAATGCGCAGGTCGTTTCGGCGCGTCCTGCCTCGACGAGGTGGTGGCTGCTGACAAGGCGGCCAGACACGGCGCCGAAGCCGTGCTGGGCCGGACATAACAACGGGTTGAAACGTGGCACGTCGCAGGACGTGCCGGGAAAGGCGGTCCTCCGGTGGGCGATATGTCCTTTTTGAGCGATATTCTGGGCGGCATCGGCTCGTCACTGCATACGGTCTTCTTCTTCATCGTCGCGATCTCGGCGCTGGTTTCCGTTCACGAGTTCGGCCATTTCTGGGTGGCGCGGCGCTGCGGCGTGAAGGTGGAGACCTTTTCGATCGGTTTCGGCCGCGAACTCTTCGGCTGGACCGACAAGACCGGCACGCGCTGGCGCGTCTCCGCCCTGCCGCTCGGCGGCTATGTGCGCTTCTTCGGCGACGCCGACGCGACCTCGGCCCGGGGCGACGATTCGCCGATGACCGCGGAAGAGCGGCGCGTCAGCTACCAGGGCCAATCTGTCGGCAAGCGCGCGGCGATCGCGGCGGCCGGGCCGGTGGCCAATTTCATCCTGGCGATCTTCCTGTTCTTCGCCCTGTTCTTCATGGTCGGCCAGCCGTTCACGGCGCCGGTCGTCGACAAGGTTTCGCCCGGCAGCGCCGCCGAGGCGGCGGGCATTCTGCCCGGCGACCGCTTCATCGAGGCGGACGGCCGCTCGATCGAGAGTTTCGAGGACCTGCGCCTCGTCATCCGCCTCAATCAGGGCACGCCCATCGACATCGCGCTCGACCGGGGCGGCGCGCGCATGGACCTGACCGTCACCCCCGGCATCACCGAGGTCGACGACGGGCAGGGCGGCAAGCAGAAGATCGGCCTTCTCGGGGTGGCGCCGTCGGGCCTCGAATTCCGCGAGCGCGGCTTCTTCGAGGCGCTCTGGTACGGCACCCGGGAGGTCGGCTCCGTCATCGACGTGACGACGACGGCGGTCGGGCAGATGATCCGGGGCGATCGCGGTACCGAGGAACTGGGCGGACCGCTTCGAATCGCCGACATGTCGGGCAAGGTGGCGGCCACCGGAATCGCCAATTTCATCTGGCTGATCGGCGCGCTGTCGGTAAACCTCGCCTTGTTCAACCTTTTGCCGGTGCCGATGCTGGACGGCGGACACTTGTTGTTCTATGCGTTTGAGGCCATGCGCGGCAGGCCGCTCGGGGAACGGGTTCAGGAATTCGGTTTCCGGATTGGCCTCGCCATGGTGCTGACGCTGATGGTGTTCGCGACCTGGAACGATCTGGTTCAGCTTAGGGTCTTCGATTTCATCAGCCGGCTCTTCACCTGAACGGCGGCGGCAGAGGGAGTTCTGGGGTGTCCTCAATGGTGCGCGTTGCACGTCGGCTGGTCGGGCCGGCTTCGCTGGCTGTCGGTCTCGTCTTCACGCCGGTCGCCTTTGCACAGGTGTCCGGCGGCGGTTCGCAAGCCGTTGCCCCCATCGTCTCGGGCATCCGCGTCGAGGGGAATCAGCGCGTCGAATCCGAGACCGTCATCTCCTACATGGCGATCAAGGCCGGCGATCCCTTCGATCCCCTGAAGGTCGACATGTCGCTGAAGGCGCTCTATGCCACCGGGCTCTTCGGTGACGTGCAGATCCGCGCCGAGGGCAACGACCTCGTCGTCACGGTGGTCGAGAATCCGATCATCAACCGCGTCGTGCTCGAGGGGAACAGCAAGCTCTCCGAGGACAATCTGACCAAGGAACTGCAGGTCAAGCCGCGCGTGATCTTCACTCGCTCCAAGGTGCAGTCCGACGTCCAGCGCATGCTCGAACTCTATCGCCGCGCGGGCCGTTTCGCCGCGACGATCGAGCCGAAGATCGTGCAGCTGCCGCAGAACCGCGTCGACCTGATCTTCGAGATCAAGGAAGGGCCGAGCACCGGGGTGGAGCGCATCAGCTTCATCGGCAACAAGGCCTTTTCCGACGGTGACCTGCGCGACGAGATCGCCACCCGCGAATCCCGCTGGTACCGCTTCTTCTCGTCCGAGGACAATTACGATCCCGATCGCATGACCTACGATCGGGAATTGCTGCGCAAATTCTACCTGACCAACGGCTATGCCGATTTCCGCGTGCTGTCGTCGGTCGCCGATCTGACGCCGGAGCGCGACGCCTTCTTCATCACCTTCACGGTCGACGAGGGCGAGCTCTACAACTTCGGCACCATGGAGGTGGACAGCCGCATTCGCGACCTGCCGTCCGAGGATCTGATCAGCACGCTCCAGACCATCGAGGGCGAGACCTACAACGCCGAACTGATCGAAAAGACGATCGACAGCCTGACGGATGCCGCCGGCAACCTCGGCTATGCCTTCGTCGACATCCGGCCGGTGCTGAAGCGCAACCGCGAAAGTCAGACCGTCGACATCATCTATCAGATCAACGAGGCGCCCCGCGTCTATGTCGAGCGGATCAACATCACCGGCAACGTCCGCACCCTCGACTCGGTCATCCGGCGCGAATTCCGCCTCGCGGAAGGCGACGCCTTCAACACCGCGAAGAAGGAACGGTCGCGCCAGCGTCTGCAGGCGCTCGGCTTCTTCGAGAAGGTCGACATCACCCAGGTCCAGGGCACGGCGCCGGACCGGACGGTGATGAACGTCGACGTGCAGGAACGTTCCACCGGCGAGCTGCAGCTCGGCGCGGGCTATTCCTCGTCGGAAGGCGCGGTCGGCGAAGTCTCCATCCGAGAGCGCAATCTGCTCGGCCGGGGCCAGGACATCCGTATCTCGGCCAGCCTGTCGCAGAAGCGCACCCAGTTCGATTTCGGCTTCACCGAACCCTATTTCCTCGGCCGCAACGTCGCCGCCGGTGTCGACATCTTCAACATCGACCGCGACTATCAGGACGAGGCGCAATACGATCTGCGCCGCCTGGGCTTCGCGCTTCGCGCCTCCTTCGACCTGTCCGAATACACGCGCATGTCGACGCGCTACACCCTGCGGCAGGACGAGATCACCAATGTCGGCTCGCTGGCGTCCCGCGCGGTCAAGGAAGCCGAGGGCGAGGCGCTGACCTCCATGGTCGGCTATGTCCTCGCCTATGACCGGCGCGACCGGCCGCAACGCCCGACCGACGGCTACTACCTGTTCTTCGGTCAGGATTTCGCCGGTCTCGGCGGCGACGTGACCTATGTCCGGACCACGCTGGGCGCCAATTACTACTACCCGATCACGAGTTCCGTGATCGCCTCCGCGACGGCGGAAGCGGGTTACATCCACGGCCTCGGCCAGGACATTCGCCTGAACGATCGCTTCGACGTCGGCGGCCAGAACCTGCGCGGTTTCGCCGATGCTGGTATCGGCCCGCGCGACGGCGACACCGACGACGCGCTGGGCGGCAATGCCTATGCCATCGGCTCGCTCGAGGTCAGCTTCCCGGTCGGCCTGCCCGAGGAATACGGCATCCGCGCCAGCGTCTTCACCGACTTCGGCACGCTCTACGAAGTCGATGCCCCGACCGTCACCAACCTTCTGGACGACGGTTCGTTGCGCATGTCGGCGGGCTTCGGCATTTCCTGGGATTCGCCTTTCGGGCCCATCCGTGTCGACTTCGCGCAGGCCCTCCTCAAGGAAGACTACGACGACACGCAGGTCTTCCGCTTCAGCTTCGGGACGAAGTTCTGATGATCGGACAACGCATCAAGGCCGCGGCGGCCGGACTCCTGCTCTCGGTCGCCCCCATTTCCCTCGTCGCCGCCACGAGCCCGGCCCTGGCCGAGGATCTGCCCCAGGCGAAACCCCTGATCGTGGACTACAAGCGTATCCAGACCGCGTCCAAGGCGTCCCTCGACGTCAATCGCCAGATCCAGGCGGTCCGGGCGAAGTATCAGGCGGTCGTCGACAAGGACCTCGAGGCGCTCAAGAAGGAAGAGCAGAAGCTGCGTGAAGCGGCACCCAAGCTCTCGGATGCCGAACGCTCGAAGCGCCAGAAGGCGTTCGAGGAGAAAGTGGCGGCCGCCCAGAGGCGCGCCCAGGCCAGCAACAAGGCGATCAGCGAGGCGGTCGATACCGCCGGCGCCAAGGTTCGCGAGGCGCTGGTGCCGATCTTCAGCGAGATCATGAGCGCACGCGGGGCCAATGTCCTGCTCGGCACCGAGGAAGTCGTCTATTTCGATCCCAGCCTGGAGATCACCGACGAGGTGCTGGCCGCGCTGGATGCCAAGCTGCCTTCGATAAAGGTCGAAGTCGCACCCGTGAAATGATCATGGCCGAACCCCGGTTTTTCGAGGGCAGGGGGCCGTTCAGCCTGGGGACATTGGCCGAGATCGCCGGCGCCACCCTGGCGGAGGGGGCCGATCCCCATCAGACCATCGCCGGCGCCGCACCCCTCGAGTGGGCGGGCGCCGATCACATCACCTATGTCGGTCACGGCAAATTCCTTGCTCTCCTCGCGTCCTCGGGCGCGGGGGCCTGCCTGCTGCGCGAGGAGTGGGCCCAGCGTGCGCCCCCGGGCATGGCCCTGATGCTCACGCGCCAGCCCGCCATCGCCTACGCCCGGATCGCCCAGGCCTTCCATCCGCGGCGCGTGGCGGCGCCGGGCATCGCGCCGACCGCCGCCGTCGCTTCGGATGCCGTGCTGGGCCATGGCTGCGAAATCGGGCCGGGCGCGGTGATCGGCGCCGGGGCCGTGCTCGGCGCCGGTACGATCGTCGATGCCAATGCGGTGATCGGCGCGGCCGTCGTCCTTGGCGACCAGGTGATCGTCGGCGCCGGGGCCAGCGTCCAATGCGCGCTGGTCGGCGCGCGCACCACGATTCTGGCCGGAGCGCGCATCGGCGAGGCCGGCTTCGGCTTCGTGCCCAATCCGCCCGCGGGCCATCTGCGCATCCCGCAGGTCGGCCGGGTGGTGATCGGCGCCGACGTCGAGATCGGCGCCAATACCTGCATCGATCGCGGCGTCTATGGCGACACGGTATTGGGTGACGGCTGCATCATCGACAATCTCGTGCAGATCGGCCACAACGTGAAACTCGGGCGCGGTTGCGTGATCGCCGCCCATGTCGGCATTTCGGGATCCTGCACCGTCGGCGATTTCGTCGCCTTCGGTGGCGCGGCCGGTATCGCCGACCATGTGAACATCGGCACAGGCGCGCAGATCGCCGCCAAGGCGGGCGTGATGCGCGACGTGCCACCCGGGGGCACCGTCGGGGGAATTCCGGCGGTACCGGTCAAACAATGGTTTCGCGAGACGGCGACATTGTCGCGCCTCGCCCAGCACAAGGGGGAAGACTAATGGCCGAGTCCGGCGAGACCACCGTCGAGACGCTCGAATCCGTCGACATCATGCAGATCCTGCGCATGATCCCGCATCGCTACCCCATGCTCCTCGTCGACCGGGTGATCGGCCTCAAGCCGGGCGAGGCGGCGACCGGGGTCAAGAACGTCTCGATCAACGAACCCTTCTTTCAGGGGCACTTCCCGTCCTATCCGGTCATGCCGGGCGTGCTGATCGTCGAAGCCATGGCGCAGACCGCCGGCGTCGTCGTCATCTCCATGCTGGGCACCGAGGCCGAGGGGCGGCTGGTCTATTTCATGTCGATCGAGAACTGCCGGTTCCGCAAGCCGGTGATTCCGGGCGATCAGATGCACATCCACGTCCAGAAGGAACGCGGGCGCGCCAACGTCTGGAAATTCCATTGCGTGGCGAAGGTCGAGGGGGCATTGGCGGCGGAAGCGACCGTCACCGCCATGATCCTCGACCGCTGAGGAGACAATCTTGTCGAACATCCATCCAAGTAGCGTGGTCGATCCGGCCGCGAAACTGGGCGCGGGGGTCGAGATCGGACCCTTCTGCATCGTCGGACCCCAGGTGGAACTGGGCGACGGCGCCAAGCTCAACGGGCATGTCGTCGTCACCGGCCTGACGAAGATCGGCGCGGGCACGGAAATCCACTCCTTCGCCGTCATCGGCGGCCCGCCGCAGACCTTGAAGCCGGTCGGCGCCGACACCCGCATCACCGTCGGCGACAATTGCCAGATTCGCGAACATGCGACCATCCATCCCGGCACCGTGGGCGGCGGCGGCCTGACCTCGGTCGGCAACAACTGCCTGCTGATGGTCGGCACCCACATCGGCCACGACTGCCACGTCGGTAACAATGTGGTCATGGCCAACAACGGCACGCTGGGCGGCCATGTCAGCCTCGGCGACTTCGTCTATGTCGGCGGCCTGTCGGCCATCCACCAGAATGTCCGCATCGGCGCCCACGCCATGATCGGCGGCATGACGGGGGTCGAGCAGGACGTCATTCCCTATGGCTCGGTCATGGGCAACCGCGCGTTCCTCGCCGGGCTGAACATCATCGGCCTGAAGCGCCGGGGCTTCACCCGCGATCAGATCCACACGCTGCGCCGGGCCTATCGCATGCTTTTCGCGGACGAGGGCACGCTGGCCGAACGGCTCGCCGACGTGGTCGAGGAATTCGGCACCTCGGATGTGGTGATGGACGTCGTCGCCTTCATGCAGGCCGATTCCGCGCGCTCCTTCATCCTGCCGCGCGCCGACCGTGGCGGTGCCTGACCAGGCGCCGTCGGCGCCGCCGAAACTGGCCATCGTCGCCGGCGGCGGCGACCTGCCGGTCCGTCTCGTCGAGGCGTGCCGGCGCCAGGGCCGGGACTTTCATGTCTTCGGCCTGGTTGGATCGGCCGAACCGCGTCCGTCGGACGGTATCGCGGACGATTGGCTCTCCATCGGCTCCGTCGGCCTGCTGCTGAGCCGGCTGCGCGCCACGGGCTGCCGCCAGGTGGTCATGGCGGGCAATGTCGCCCGGCCGGATTTCGCCCGCCTGCGCCTCGACTGGAAGGGCCTGCGCGTGCTGCCCCGGGTGCTGACCGCGGCGCGGCGCGGCGACGACAGCCTGTTGCGCTGCCTCGTCACCATCTTCGAGGAGGAAGGTTTCACCGTGATCGGCGCCGATGCCGTGCTCGACGCCGGCCATCTGCTGGACGAGGGGCCACTCGGCGCGGTTCTGATGGACGAGGCGGCGACGGCCGATCTCGAGCGGGCGATCGAAGTCGTCGAGGCGCTGGGCCGGGTCGACGTCGGCCAGGGGGCCGTGGTCGCCGACGGTAATGTGCTGGCGGTCGAAGCCGTCGAGGGGACGGACCGGATGCTGGCCCGGGTCGCCGATCTGCGGGCGGGCTGGAGCCGGCGGGCCGGTCTTCTCCTGAAACTGCCGAAGCCGCAGCAGGAACGCCGTGTCGACCTGCCGGTGATCGGCGTCGCCACGGTCGAGGGCGTGGCCGCCGCGGGTCTTGCCGGCATCGCCGGGGCCGCCGGCGCGACCCTGGTGATGGATCGCCAGGCGGTCGCCGCGCGGGCCGACGCTCTCGGTGTCTTCGTCGTCGGAATCGCGCGATGACCTCCGACCTTCCCGCTCTTGATCCGCCGGCTTCGGCGCCGCTTCACGTCTACATCATCGCGGGCGAACCGTCGGGCGATGCCCTGGGGGCCCGTCTGATGGCCGCCCTGAAACGCGAGACCGGGGGCCATGTGCGCTTCTCCGGGATCGGCGGTGCCCTGATGGCGGGGGAGGGGCTGAACAGCTCGTTCCCCATGGCCGAACTGACCCTCCTCGGCGTCATGGAAGTCCTGCCCAAGGCCGCCCATGTCCTGCGCCGTGTGCGCGAGACGGCGGCGGAGATCCTGGCGCTTCGCCCCGACGTGGTGGTGACCGTGGATGCGCCCGCTTTCGCCTTCAGGACCGGCAAGAAGATCAGGGGCAGCGGCATTCCCCATGTCCATTACGTGGCGCCCACGGTCTGGGCCTGGCGTCCGCGCCGGGCCAAGATGGTGGCGGGCTTTCTCACCCATCTGCTGGCGCTGTTTCCCTTCGAGCCGCCCTATTTCGAGGTTCACGGCCTCGCCACCACGTTCGTCGGCCATTCCGTGGTCGAGGGCGTGGAGAATGTCGCTTCCATGCGCGCGGCGGGCGAGGCGCTGCGGCTGCGCCTCGGCATCGCGCCGGAACGCCCGATCCTGGTCGTGCTGCCCGGCAGCCGCTCCAGCGAGGTCCGGCACCTGGCGCCGGTCTTCGGCGAAACCCTGGGCCTTCTGGCCGACAAGGGCGTCGGATTCGATGTCCTGGTGCTCACCGTGCCCAATGTCGCCGACAGGGTGAAGGAGGCCGTCGCCGCCTGGCCGGTGCCCGTGACCGTGCTCGAGGACGCGGCGGACAAGCTGCCGGCCATGGCGACGGCGCGTGCCGCATTGGCGGCCTCGGGGACCGTCGCCCTCGAACTCGCCCTGACCGAGACCCCCATGGTCATCGCCTATAAGGCCAATCCCCTGTCGGCGCTGGTCTTCCGCATGATGGCCAAGGTGCGGTTCGTCAACCTGATCAACATCATGGAAAAGGCGCCGGTGGTGCCCGAACTGCTGCAGGGCGACTGCACGGCCGAGAAGCTGGCGCCGGCCGTCGAAAGCCTGCTGGCGGACGAGGCGGCGCGCGGCGAACAGGTCGCTGCCATGCGGCGGGTGACCGCCGCTCTCGGCCGCAACGGGCCCCCACCTTCGACCCGGGCCGCGCGGGCGATCCTGTCGCTCATCGGCCGGGGCTGACGGCCCCCTTGTTCACAGGACGCCGTCGCCGTGGTTTCCTGTGACGCTGGAACGGGGAGGAACGCGGGATGCCCCAGGATCTGATCATGGCCGGCGCGGTTCTGCTGCTAAGGGGGGGCGCCTTCGCCGCTCTCGCCCTGGTCGGCGGCGCTCTGCTCCGCGATCGTCGGCGGACCCCCGCCGCCCGCCTGGGCGCCGCCTTCGCCTTCGGTGCCGCGCTCTATGCGCTTTGCGCCGCGCCCGGCGTCCATGCGGTGCTCGGTCCCGTCGCGGCGCCCCTGCTGGCGCTTTCGGCCGGCAACAACATCCTGCTCTGGCTCTTCGCCCGCGGCCTGTTCGAGGACGGCTTCCGGCCGCGCCGTCGCCATCTGGTGCTTTGGGGCGCCGTCTTCGCCGTCGGCCTCGTCCATGGATTCCTTCCCGCCGGGGTGACGGGGCTGATCCTCCTGGGCCAGAATCTGGGCTTTGCCGTGCTGGCCCTCGGCTGGACGATTCGGGGCTGGGGCGACGACCTCGTCCAGCGACGGCGCCTGCTCCGGGTCTTCGTGGTGCTGGCGGCCGGGCTGCATACCGCCATCGTGGTGGTGCCGGCATTCTTCGGGCTGGTGTCCGACGGTCTGCAGCTTGGCCAGTCGGCGCTGCTGTTCGTCATCGCCGGGGCGATCGCCTTTGCCGCGATGCGGGTTGCGGGGGACGATCTCTTCGCCTTGCCGTCCCCGGCCACGGCAACACCCGCGATGGTGCCGGATCCGGATCGGGCCCTGGTCGGCCGGCTTGAACGGCTGATGACGGTCGAAAGGCTCCATCGGCGGGAAAGCCTGAGCATCGCCGATCTCGCCCGGGCGATGGATCTGCCGGAATATCGCCTGCGGCGCCTGATCAACCGCGAATTGGGGCACCGAAATTTTTCGGCCTTCCTCAACGGCTACCGCCTGGCGGAGGCACGGGCGGCGCTCGCCGATCCGGCGCAGGAAGCGGTGCCGATCCTGACCGTCGCCCTCGACGCCGGCTTCAATTCCCTCGGCCCCTTCAACCGCGCCTTCAAGGCCGCGACCGGCCAGACTCCCAGTGCCTATCGCAGGGCCCATATGGGAACCGCGGCGGACCATTCTTCGCTTTCGGCTGGCCGAATTTCGAAATCGGCGTGACCCGGACGGCGCGATCCGCAGAAATCGCCGGTGCCGCCGATCGAAGCCCGGAGCCACGATGAAAGCGAAGACGAGACGCCTGCTGATTCTGCCGTTGGTGCTGGCCGCGCTGCTCGGCGCCGGGCTCTGGGGCTGTGCCGATCTGCGCCGGGCGGTTGCCGTTCCGGTCCATTTCACCAGCCATGGCCTCTGTTCCGCCGTCTTCATCGGCGGTGCCGATGCCCGGCGCTATTTCGAGGATGCGATCGCGCCCCAGATCGCGCCGGCCGACGCCTTGATCGACTATGCCGTCGACCGCGAGGGGCGGGCCGTAAGCGCCGATCTGGCCGGCCTCGTCGAAAGCCGGGCGGTCTATCGCGGGGCGGCCGGCTGCATCGTGGTGCATGAGGGCATGGGCGTTCCCGCCGATACGGGGCCCCCCCCATCGTCACCGGCCGACATCGCCGCCGTCGAACCTGGGGACGCGAAATGGCAGGCGGCGCTGGCGCGTGCCTTCGCCGAAACCCCGAGGGCGCCGCACCGCCGTACCAAGGCCGTGGTGGTGATGGTGGACGGGCGGGTCGTCGCCGAACGCTATGCCCCCGGCGTGACGCCCGGAACCCCGCTGCCGGGCTGGTCCATGACCAAATCCGTCGCCAATGCCCTGATCGGGATCCTGGTGCGGGACGGGCGCCTCGATGTCGCGGCGCCGGCGCCGGTCGCCGCCTGGCTGGGGGCGGGAGACGGGCGGCGGCGGATCAGCGTCGAGCATCTGATGCGCATGACCGGCGGTCTCGACCTCGGCGATTCCGTCGCGCCCGGCTGGACGGCGATGTTCGACCGATCGGCGCAGATGGCATTCGACATGCCCGACACGGCGGCTTTCGCCGGGGCCGCGCCGCTGGTGGCGGAGCCCGGCACGCTCTGGGGCTATGCCGACGGCAGTACCCAGATCCTGGCCGGCATCATCCGCGATGCGGTCGGGGGCGATGTCGCCGGCTTCATCCGGCGCGAATTGCTCGATCCCCTGGGCATGACCGGCGTGACGATCGAGACGGACGCCGCCGGAACGCCGCTGCTCTACGCCCAGATGTGGGCGCCGGCGCGGGCTTGGGCGCGCTTCGGCATGCTCTTCGCCGACGACGGCATGGCGGGGGGAAGGCGCATCCTGCCGCCCGGCTGGGTCGACCTGAGCGCGCGACAGACCGAGGGCAGCGAGGATTTCGGCTATGGCGCCGGGTTCTGGACCAATCGGGGCGAGGGGCCGGCGATCCGCCATCGACTCGCCCTCGGCCTGCCGGCGGATTCCTTCATGGCGCGCGGCAATCAGGGGCAATATGTCGTCGTCGTGCCACGCCTGAAGCTGGTGATTGTGCGCATGGGCAGTGCCTTCACGCCGCGCGGCGACATCGAGACGGTTGCGCGGCTCGTCGCCGATGTGGTCGCGATCGTCGAGGGGCGTTGACGCCCGGATCTACCAGCCCTGCCAGACGCCATAGATCAGGGCGGCGGCCAGCGCCGGGAGCAGAAGACGCCGCCCCAGGGCGACGATCCGTCGGCCCAGGGGGGCCTTGTTGTCGTTGGCCGGCCGGTCCAGCCGGACCCAGCCCTGAGGCGAGCCCGGCGGCACGAGGCCGGCGCCCGGCGAACGCCCGCGGGCCCCGGGGCGCCGCATGTGTTCGCCGGACATCGCTGACACGCCCGATCAGCCGCGGGCCTCGACCGGCACGAAGGTCCGGCGGTCGGCACCCGTGTAGAGCTGGCGGGGACGGCCGATCTTCTGGGAGGGATCGGCGATCATTTCGGCCCATTGGGCGATCCAGCCGACGGTCCGCGCCAGGGCGAACAGCGGCGTGAACATGGTGGTCGGGAAGCCCATGGCCCGCAGGATGATGCCCGAATAGAAGTCCACGTTCGGGTAGAGCTTCTTCTCGATGAAATATTCGTCCGACAGGGCGATCTTCTCGAGCTCCATGGCGACCTGGAACAGCGGGTCGTTGTGCACGCCCAACTCCTCGAGGACGGCCTTGGCGGTCTGCTGCATCACCTTGGCGCGCGGGTCGTAGTTCTTGTAGACCCGGTGGCCGAAGCCCATCAGGCGGAACGGATCGTTCTTGTCCTTGGCCTTGGCGATATACTCGGGAATGCGGTCGGGGGTGCCGACCTGCTGCAGCATGTTCAGCGCCGCCTCGTTCGCGCCGCCGTGCGCCGGGCCCCACAGGCAGGCGATGCCGGCCGCGATGCAGGCGAAGGGATTGGCGCCCGACGAACCGGCGAGACGCACGGTCGAGGTCGAGGCGTTCTGCTCGTGATCCGCATGCAGGATGAAGATCTTGTCCAGCGCATTGGCCAGCGTGGGCGAGACCTTGTAGGGCTCGCACGGCACGCCGAAGGTCATGTAGAGGAAGTTCGAGCAGTAATCGAGGTCGTTGCGCGGATACATGAACGGCTGGCCCACCGAATATTTGTAGGCCATGGCGATGATCGTCGGCATCTTGGCGATCAGGCGGTGCGAGGCGACGACGCGCTGATGCGGATCGCTGATGTCGGTCGAGTCGTGATAGAAGGCCGACAGCGCGCCGACGACGCCGCAGATCACGGCCATCGGATGCGCATCGCGGCGGAAGCCGCGGAAGAACATCGAAAGCTGCTCGTGCACCATCGTGTGATAGGTGATGTTCTTCAGGAACTGGCTCTTCTGCCCCGCCGTCGGCAGTTCGCCGTTCAGCAGCAGGTAGCAGACTTCCGGGAAGTCGCTCTGTTCCGCCAGCTCGTCGATCGAATAGCCGCGATAGAGCAGGACGCCCTCGTCGCCGTCGATATAGGTGATCTTGGATTCGCAGGATGCCGTCGACGTGAAGCCGGGGTCATAGGTGAAATGACCGGTTTCGGCATAGAGCTTGCGGATGTCGATGACCTTCGGGCCCACGGACCCTTCCATCAAAGGCAACGATACTTTCTTGCCCGCATCCTCGAGAACCACAGAGGTCTGTTCGGCCATCTCGCTGCACTCCGTCTAACTTCGCGTGAGTCTAACTTCGCGTAAGATTGGGGATTTCGGCGCTCGGGACCGGCGTGAGGGGAGTGGTCCCGAGTCCAGGGAAGTGATGTTCCACGGTCAGTATAATGCCAAGCAATTCGGCACGAACAGGGCCGTGATGGTTGCACTGCATCTTTTCCGGACAAGGCGCCGGGGCAAGCCTGACATTGGTGCAATGCCTCGCCATGGCGCCATGTCCCACCGCGTCACCGTCCGAGCACGTCGGCGATGCGGCCGAGGGCTTCGTCCCGGCCCAGCGCCTCCGCCACCTCGAAGATCGGCGGCGAGACGGTGGAACCGCTGAGCGCGGCCCTGAGCGGCTGGGCATAGTCGCCGAGCTTGTCGCCCGTCGCCTCCGCGAGGCCACGGGCGGCACCCTCGATCTGCGGCGCCGAGAAACTGTCCAGGTCGGCGATCGCGCCGCGCAGTGCCGCCAGGCGATCGCGCCCCGGCGCACCCGCAGCCAACATCTTCTCCGCCTTGGGGTCAAGGGCGAGGGGGCGTTGCGCGGCCAGGAATTTCGACGAATCAACCAGTTGAACGAGTGTCTTCGCACGGGACTTCAGGCCGTCCATGCAAACCTCGATGCGCCTGATCACATCGTCCGACAGCGCATGGCCGAGATCCTTCACCAGTTCGGCGGCGACGAGACCGGTCAGGCGGTGGTTGTCCGCCTCGCGCAGATAGTGGCCGTTCAGATTGTCGAGCTTGGCGAAATCGAAGCGGGCGGGGGAGCGGCCGATGCTCTCCACCCCGAACCACTCGATCGCCTGGGCCGTCGAGATGATCTCGTCGTCGCCGTGGCTCCAGCCGAGCCGGAGCAGATAGTTGCGCATGGCTTCCGGCAGATAGCCGAGGTCGCGATAGGCATCGACGCCGAGGGCGCCGTGGCGCTTCGACAGTTTGGCACCGTCCGGCCCATGGATCAGCGGGATATGGGCGAAGGCGGGGATCTCCCAGCCGAGGGCCATATAGAGCTGGGACTGGCGCGCCGAATTGGTCAGATGGTCGTCGCCCCGGATGACATGGGTGATCCCCATGTCGTGATCGTCCACCACCACCGACAGCATATAGGTCGGCGTGCCGTCGGAGCGCAGCAGGATCATGTCGTCCAGTTCGGTATTGGAAAAACGGACCTCGCCCTGGACCAGGTCCTGCACCACCGTCTCGCCCTCGCGCGGCGATTTCAGGCGCACGGCCGGCGAAACGCCCGGCGGCGCTTCCGCCGGATCGCGGTCGCGCCAATAGCCGTTGTAGCGCGGCGGCAGGCCCTTGGCCCGTGCCTCCTCGCGCATCGCCGTCAGTTCCTCGGGCGTGCAATAGCAGTAATAGGCCTTGCCCTCGTCGATCAGGCGGCGGGCGGCGGCGGCATGGAGTGCCGCGCGGGAGAACTGGAACACCACGTCGCCGTCCCAGTCGAGCCCCAGCCAGCGCATGCCTTCGAAGATCTTCTCGATCGCATCCTCGGTCGACCGCTGGCGGTCCGTATCCTCGATGCGGAGCCGGAAGGTGCCGCCGAAGTGGCGGGCGAACAGCCAGTTGAACAGGGCGGTGCGGGCGCCTCCGATATGCAGATAGCCGGTGGGCGAGGGGGCGAAGCGGGTGACGACGGGAGAGGACATTTGGCGCGGGCGATGCTCGGAGAATTCGGGACGCGCCTTCTTACCATGGTGATTTGGCCGATCACACCCCCGTGAACTCTGCTAGCCTGCCGGAAATGCAACCCTTGGGCGGATATATCGTCGGTGTTCACCCTGAAATATTGGCGCGACTCCCTGATCGCCGACCGGGCGCGCTGGTTTCTGTGGTTCCCGGTCGGTATCGCCTCGGGTGTCGGCGTCTATCTGTCGCTGGGCCGGGAACCAGGACTCGCGGCATCCCTGTTGCCGCTCGCCGTCGTCGCTGGGGGGCTGGCGCTGGTCTGGCGCATCGGGCCCGCGCGGGTCCTGGCGCTGGCGCTCCTGGCCGTAACGCTCGGCTTGGCGGCGGCGAAACTGGCGACGGAGCGGGCCATGGTGCCGGTGCTCGCGGCCCGGGTCGGGCCGGTCGAGGTTTCGGGCCTGGTTCTCGAATTCGAATCGGGCCCGGGGCAGCGACCGCGAGCCGTCTTCGCCGCGCCGGAAGTCGCCGGGTTGGACGATGTGAACCTCGACCGGCTGCGCCTCAGCTTCGATCCGGACATGGACCTGTCGCCGCTCGCGCCCGGCGGCCGCGCGGCGGTGAGCGCCATCCTGCTGCCGCCCCCGGGGCCGGCGCTGCCCGGCGCCCCGGACCATGGACGGACCCTGTGGTTCGAGGGGATCGGCGCGGTCGGCTATGCCGTGAAGCCGCCCCGCGCCCTGGCACCGGCGCCCGACGGCGGCGGATTGGCGATCTGGCGCCAGCGGATCGCGGCCCGGGTCGAACGGGCTGTGGGCGGGGCCGAGGGTGCTGTCGCGGCGGCCCTGCTGGTCGGCATCAGGGGCGCCGTGCCGGAAGAGGTGGAGGAGCGCTGGCGCGCCGCCGGCATCTCCCACATCCTCTCGATCTCGGGGCTGCACATCGGGCTCGCGGCCGGGATCGTGCTCTTCGGTCTGCGCTTTCCGATGGCGCTGGTGCCGGCCTTGTCGCTGCGCCTGCCGGCGAAGAAATGGGCCGCCGCCGCCGCCCTGTTGGCGGCCGGCGGCTATACGCTGGTGGCCGGCATGGATGTGCCGGCGCTGCGCAGTTTCGTCATGACCGCCGTCGTCCTCCTCGCGGTGATGACCGACCGGCTGGCGATCACCATGCGCCTTGTTGCCATCGCCGCCGTCGCCGTATTGCTGCTTCGGCCGGAGAGCCTGGTGTCGCCCGGCTTCGGCATGTCCTTCGCCTCCGTCACCGGCCTCGTCGCCGGCTATGAGGTGCTGCGCGCGCCCTTCGGGCGCTGGCGGGCGGCGGGCGGCCCGGTGAGCCGGCTGGCGCTCGTCGTCGCCGGCATTCTGATCTCGAGCGTGATCGCGACCATCGCCACGGCGCCCTTCGCCATCGCCCATTTCGGGCGCCTGTCGGTCTATGGCCTGCTGGCCAATCTGGTGGCGGTGCCGGCGACCGCCTTCGCGATCATGCCGCTGCTGGTGCTCGGCGCCATCGCCATGCCCTTCGGGCTGGAGGCCTTGCCCTTCCATCTGCTGGGCCGGGTGATCGGTTTCGTCGACGGCATCGCGGCGGCGATCGCCGATATGCCGGGCGCCGTTCTCGCGATCCCGGCCATGGGGCAGGGGCCGCTCGTCTGTTTCGTGCTTGGTGGGCTGTGGCTCTGTCTATGGCGCCGGCCTATCCGCTTCGTCGCGGCGCCTTTGTTCCTCGCCCTCGGGTTCGGGCTCTGGTGGGCGGAGACGGCATCGCCGCCGCGTCTCCTGATCCACGAGGAAGGGCGCGCCGTCGCCGCCTTCGACGGCGGCCGGCTCGTGGTGCTGCCGCCGGCCGGGCCCGGTTTCGTGGTCGACCAATGGCGCGAACGTCTGGGGCTGCGCGAGGCGACGGTGCTGGCGCGCGCCGACGTCTGCCGAAATAGCGAATGCCGCATGGTGATTCCGCCCGGCCCCGGACCGGCCGGCGAGATCGCGGTGGTGGGCAAGGGCTGGATCCCCTGTGTCGCCGTCGTCGTCCTGCCGCGCATGCGGCTGCGCCCGCTGAACTGCCGGGACATGCCGGCGGCCTTCGACCGTGACCGGCTTCGAGGTGCTGGCACGATCATTCTGTCGGCGGACGGCATCTGGACGGATGTCGCCGCGGCGCGGGGCCTCAGGCCCTGGACGCCCGCCTGGTGGCGGGACGAAAGGCCTCAGTGATAGCGGCGATAGAGCCCGACGAGACGGCCCTGCACCTTCACCCGGTCGGGCCCGAAGATGCGCGTCTCGTAATTCGCGTTGGCGGGTTCGAGGGCGACGGTGTCGCCCTTGCGGCGCAGGCGCTTCAGGGTCGCTTCGGCATCGTCGATCAGGGCGACGACGATGGTGCCGTTCTCCGCCGTGTCGGCGCGGCGGATGATGACGATGTCGCCGTCGTTGATGCCGGCCTCGATCATGGAATCGCCCTGGACCTCGAGGGCGTAATGTTCGCCCCCGCGGCCGAGCATGGAGGCGGGCACGTCGACGCTGCGGGAATGATCCGCCAGCGCCTCGATCGGGGTGCCGGCGGCGATCCGTCCGTGCAGGGGCAGCGCGATCGCCGGCACCATGTCCTCGGGCAGGGCGGGCATCGGCCCGGGCGTCGGGATCGGCTTGGCGTCGGGCGCCACCACCTTGCCGTCGGAGGTCGCGATGCGCGGGCCCTTGGCCCCCTTCATCGGGTCGGGCAGGCGCACGACTTCCAGCGCGCGGGCGCGATGGGCGAGACGGCGGATGAAACCCCGTTCCTCGAGCGCGGTGATCAGGCGATGAATACCGGATTTGGACTTGAGGTTCAGGGCGTCCTTCATTTCGTCGAAAGAGGGGGAAACGCCGCGTTCGCGCAGCCGGGCGTCGATGAAGACGAGCAATTCATACTGCTTCTTGGTCAGCACGACGGGGCCCCCTTGACGTGATCACGATCCGCGATCGGATCGGAACATAAATGGAACGTGCGGGAATGTTCTATTTTGGTTCTTCGGCGCCGTCAAGAATTATGCGCCTATTGTCCCGTCACGCCCGCATTTTCTTGAATTTCTCGGTCGCCGCGACGAGGGCGGTGCGGATGCCCGGCTCGAAGGCGTTGTGGCCGGCGTCCGGCACGATCTGATAGCTCGCCTCGGGCCAGGCCTGGGTCAGGTCGTCGGCGGAACGGACGGGGCACACCATGTCATAGCGGCCCTGGACGATGACCGTCGGGATATGGCGGATGCGGTCGACGTCCTCGATCAATTGATCGGGGCGGAGGAAACAGTCGTTGATGAAGTAATGAGCCTCGATCCGGGCGAGGCCGAGCGCCGTGACGTCGTCGGCGAAACCGCGCACCGTGTCGGGGCTGGGCAGCAGGGTGGAGCAGGCCCCCTCATAGGTGCTCCAGGCCCGCGCCGCGGGCAGATGCACGGCCGGATCGGGATCGATCAGGCGCTTGTGGAAGGCGGCCAGGATATCGCCCCGTTCCTCGGCCGGCAGATAACCGCTGAAGCGGCGCCAGTTCTCGGGAAAGACTTCGCGCATGCCGTAGAGGAACCATTGGATCTCGCTCGGCCGGCACAGGAAGATGCCGCGCAGGATGAGCGCGAGCACGGCCGCCGGATGAGCCTCGGCATAGGCGAGGGCGAGGGTCGAGCCCCAGCTGCCGCCGAAGACCAGCCAGCGGTCGATGCGCAGATGCTCGCGCAGGCGCTCCATGTCGGCGACGATGTGCTGGGTCGTATTGGCCTCGAGCGAGCCGAGGGGCGTGGAGCGGCCGGCGCCGCGCTGGTCGAAGACGACGATGCAATAGACCTCGGGATCGAAGAAGCGGCGGTGCACCGGCTTGGCGCCCGCGCCCGGGCCGCCATGCAGGAAGACCACCGGCAGGCCCCGGACATTGCCCGAGACTTCCCAGTAGAGGGAATGGCCGTCGCCGACGTCGAGGTGGCCGGAGAGCACGGGTTCGATCTCGGGATAGAGTTCGCTGCGCATGGTTCGCTCATCGCTCAATAGGGATCGAGAAGGATGGCGGGGACCAGTTCGCCGGCCGCCGCCGCCTCGGCATGGGGCGGCCTGCGGATCAGGGCATGAGCCTTGGCGAGCGTGCGCAATTGCGCCGAGTCCTGAACCGGCGCCGGGGTCGCCAGTGCGATCCCGTCGCCGCCCGCGACCAGCCTGGCCCTTATGAAATCCTCGCGCCGGTCGTTGGCGCCGAGGGGCGCGGCCAGGCGCACCTCGGTCAGGGGCGGCGCCAGCGCCGGCAGGCCCGACAGGCGATCGATCGCCGGCCCGAGAAAGAGAATGGCGCAGACAAGCGCCGAGACCGGATTGCCCGGCATGCCGAGCAGCGGCACGGCGCCGTGGCGCCCGAACATCAAGGGCCTGCCCGGGCGCATGGCCACCTTCCAGAAATCGAGATCGGCGCCTTCCGCCGCCAGCACCCGCGCCGTCAGATCGTGGTCCCCGACCGAGGCGCCGCCGATGGTGACCAGCAGATCGGCGCCCGAGGCGCCCGCCGCCTTTTCCGCGATGTCGGCCGGATCGTCCCGGGCGATGCCGAGATCGACCACCTCGGCCCCGCGCGCGGCGATGAAGGCGGCGAGCGACGGGCGCGCGGCATCGACGATCTGGGCCGGGCCGCGCGGGGCGCCCGCCGCCGCCAGTTCGTCGCCGGTGGCGAGAAGGGCGATGCGGGGCCGGCGATGAACCTCGACCGTTCCGAGGTCGCCGGCCGCGATCAGGCCGATGTCCCGCGCGCCCAGTCGGCGCGGCGCTTCCAGCAGGGTCTGGCCTTCGCCGAAATCCTGGCCGGCCGGGCGGATGTGGCGGCCGGGCTGGGGGGCCGCGTTCAGGGTGACGCGGTCGCCGGCGCGGGTCGCGTTTTCCTGGATCACGATCGCATCGGCGCCGTCCGGCACCGGGGCGCCGGTGAAGATGCGGACGGCCTGGCCGGGCGGGAGCATGCCGGCAAAGCCCCGTCCGGCGGCGGACTCCCCGGCGATCGCGAGATCGGCGGGCACCGTGGACACGTCGGCGGCACGCAGCGCCCAGCCGTCCATGGCGGAAAGGGCGACGGGCGGCTGTGTGCGCCTTGCGACGACGGGGACGGCCAGCACGCGGCCGAGGGCGGCGGCAAGCGGAACGGTCTCCGCCGCGACCGGCGCCAGCGCCGCCGCGATCCGCTCCCGCGCCTCGGCAACGGGGATCATGGGGCCTTCCAGTCGCCCGATTTGCCGCCGGTCTTCGACAGCAGGCGGATCCCGGAAATGACAATGCCCTTATCCGCCGCCTTGGCCATGTCGTAGACGGTGAGGGCGGCGATCGAGGCGGCGGTCAGGGCTTCCATCTCGACACCGGTCCTTGCCGTCGTGCGGGCGGTCGCGGTGATGGTGATGGTGCCGGCATCGCGGTCGAGGGCGAAGTCCACGCCGACGAAGGCGACCGGCAGGCCATGGCACAGGGGGATCAACTGGTCGGTCCGCTTGGCCGCCATGATGCCGGCGATCCGCGCCGTGGTCAGCACGTCGCCCTTGGGCATCCGGCCCTCGGCGATCTGGTCGAGGATCGCGGGGCGCAGCGTCACCACCCCCTCGGCGACGGCGGTGCGCTCGGTCTCGGCCTTGCCGGAGACGTCCACCATGGTGGCGCGTCCCTGATCGTCGAGGTGGGAGAGGCGGGTCACGCCGCCGCCTCGAGCCCCAGCAGGCGCCGGGTGGCGATGGTGACGTCGGCCTCGCGCATCAGGGATTCGCCGACCAGGAAGGTCTTCACCCCGACCCGGGCGAGGCGCAGCAGGTCGTCGTGGGTGCCAAGGCCGCTCTCGCCGACGCAGATCCGGTCCGCCGGCACGCGAGGCGCCAGTTCCTCCGCCGTCGCCAGATCGACCTTCAGGGTCTTCAGGTTGCGGTTGTTGATGCCGATCAAGGCGGAAGGCAGCTTCAGGGCCCGGTCCAGCTCGGCACCGTCATGGACTTCGATCAGGGCGTCCATGCCGTAATCCCGTGCCGCCTGCACGAGGTCGAGGGCAAGCGCATCGTCGACTGCGGCCATGATCACCAGGATGCAGTCGGCGCCCAGCATGCGCGCCTCCGGCACCTGATAGGTATCGACCATGAAGTCCTTGCGGAGCACCGGCAGCGAAACCGCATCGCGCGCCGCCGTCAGATAGGCGTCGTCGCCCTGGAACGAGGGTTTGTCGGTCAGCACCGAAAGACAGGTGGCGCCGCCCGCCTCGTAAGCCCGCGCAAGGCTCGGCGGGTCGAAATCGGCGCGGATCAGGCCCTTGGACGGGCTCGCCTTCTTCACCTCGGCGATCAGGGCGAAGCGGCCCGCCGCATGGCTGGCGGCGATGGCGCGGGCGAAGCCGCGCGGCGGTGCGGCGGCGCGCGCCGCCGCTTCCACCTGCGCCAGGGACCGGGCGGCGCGGGCGGCCGCCACTTCGTCGCGCTTATAGGCGCAGATCCGGGCCAGGGTGTCGCTCATGACTTGCTCGACACCTTGACCAGGGTCTCGACCGCCTTCCGCGCCCGGCCGTCGTCGATGCAGGCCTGGGCGGCCTTAACGCCGTCGGAAAGGCTGGTCACCTTGTCGGCGACCATGAGGCCGGCGGCGACGTTGAGGCAGACGATATCGCGATAGGCATTCTTCACGCCGTCGAACAGGGCGCGCATGGCGAATGTATTGGCCTGCGGATCGCCGCCCTTCAATTCGGACGGATCGACCCGGGGCAGGCCCGCTTCCTCGGGCGTGATCTGGAATTCGCGGATCGTGCCGTCGGTCGCCAGTTCGGCGACGAAGGTCGGCCCCGTGGTGGTCACCTCGTCCAGCCCGTCGGCGCCATGGACGACCCAGGCCTTCTCCGTGCCGACGGCCTTCAGCACCTCGGCCAGCGGCTTCACCCAGGTGGGGCCGAAGACGCCGAGCAACTGGCGCTTCACGCCCGCCGGGTTGGACAGGGGGCCGAGCAGGTTGAACAGGGTGCGGGTGCCGAGTTCGGTGCGCACCGGGCCGACGAAGCGCATGGCGCTGTGGTGGTTGGGCGCGAACATGAAGCCGATGCCGGCTTTCGAAATGCAGCGGCTGATGGCGGCGGGATCGAGATCCAGCTTCACGCCGAGGCCGGCCAGCACCTCGGCCGAGCCGGAGCGGGACGAGAGCGCGCGATTGCCGTGCTTGGCGACCGGCACGCCGAGGCCGGCGAGGACGAAACTGGCGGCGGAGGAAATGTTCCAGGTGCCGGCACCGTCGCCGCCCGTGCCGCAGACGTCGATCGCGCCCGCCGGCGCCTCGACCCGCAGCATCTTGGCGCGCATGGTCTCGACGCCCGCCGCCAGTTCGTCGACCGTCTCGCCCCGGATGCGGAGCGCCATCAGGAAGGCGCCGATTTGGGCGTGGGAGGCATCTCCGGACATCATCAGCTCGAAGGCATCGCGCGCCTTCTGCCGGCCGAGCGGCTTGCCGGTGGCGACATCCGCGAGGATCGTCTTGAAGGCGGTGGTGGTCGGCGCGCGCATCTTGCGCTGGTTGCCGGGCAGGGCACCGGCCAGCACCAGGAAATTCTCCAGCAGCACCTTGCCATGCTCGCTGGCGATGCTTTCCGGGTGAAACTGCACGCCATGGACCGGATGGGTGCGATGGGCGACGCCCATGGCGATGCCGTCCTCGGTCTCGGCGGTGACGTCCAGCTCTTCCGGCATGTTCTCGCGCGCCACGATCAGGCTGTGGTAGCGCGTCGCCTTGAAGGGCGTGGGCAGGCCCTGGAACACCGACTTGTTGCGATGATGGACCGGGCTGACCTTGCCGTGCAGGGCCAGCGGCGCGCGCACCACGGTGCCGCCATAGGCCTGGCCGATGGCCTGATGGCCGAGGCAGACGCCGAGGATCGGGATCTTGTGACCCAGCCGGCGCACGGTCTCGAGGCAGATGCCGGCACGGTCGGGGTCGCAGGGACCGGGCGACAGCACGATGGCGCGCGGCTTCTCGTTCTCCAGTTCCTCGACCGTGATGGCGTCGTTGCGCCAGACCTGGACCTTCGCCCCCAATTCGCCGAGGAAGTGATAGAGGTTGTAGGTGAAGCTGTCGTAGTTATCGATCAGCGCGATCATCGGCACGATCCAGAAAAAGCGGGCCAGAAAAAGCGGGTCCAGACTTGACTATGCGCCCGGGGGGCGCGGCGGCGAATGGCGATCCAACCCCCTGCGCCTGTCGTCGTCAAGGCCCGCGAGCGCCGGAAACGGGGGAGATCCCGTCGGGGCGGGCGATCCCGGTCTTGTCGACCCGGCATGAAACTGGCGCTATCACTGGATGATGCAGAGCGAATCGAAAGCCCATGGCGACCAAGGCTAGAGGCAGGAAGGGCCGAGCGCCCTACGGCGCGCGCGGCACGCGGCGCGGCCGCACGGGTCCGCTCGGCCGGCCGGGGGTGCGCCGGGCGATCGTCGGGGCCTGGGCCGTTGTGGTCGCCGCCTCCGTCGGTTTTCTCGCCATGCGTGCCTTCGACGAGCGCGCCTTCGTGCCGTCGCAGCCCGTGAGCGAACCGTCGCGCCCGCCCGCCGTCGCCGCCGAGGCACCGCCCAGCGCCCAGCATCAGAGCCCGTCACGGCCCGCCGACCTGCCCCCCGCCGCCCGCGCGCCACTCGGCATCGCCGCGCCCGTCGACATGCCGGGCCAGACGGCGAGCAGCGTGCCGCCGCCGAGCGCCGTGACGGCGGACGAAATTCCCTACGACAGCCGGCCGGCGTGGGTCCGCTTCGCGGCGACGCCGCCCAAGGGGGCGAGCAAGCCGGCGATCGCCATCGTCATCGACGACGTCGGTGTCGCCAAGGGCGAATTGGGCGCCCTCCTGAAGCTGGAAGCGCCCGTCACCTTCGCCGTCATGGGCTACGCCGACAACATGCGCGACTTTTCGCGGAAGGCGCGGTCGGGCGGCCATGAATTGATGGTCCATGTGCCGATGGAGCCGATGGGCAAGGCCGATCCGGGCCCGAACGCGCTCACCGTCGGCCTGGCGCCGGAAGAGATCGTGAAGCGCCTGCGCTGGCATCTCGACCGGCAGGAGGATTACGTCGGCGTCAACAACCACATGGGCAGCCGCTTCACGGCCGACGGCGCCGGCATGGCGGTGGTCGCGGCGGAACTGAAACAGCGCGGCCTGCTGTTCCTCGATTCCCGCACCTCGGCCGACAGTGTGGGGGAGGCGGCCGCGCGGGAGGCCGGCCTGCCGACGGCGTCGCGCGACGTCTTCCTCGACAATGAGATCGGCGCCAGCGCGATCGAGGCGCAGCTCGTGCTGGCGGAACGCAAGGCGCGGGAGAGCGGCCTCGCCATCGCCATCGGCCATCCCCATGCCCTGACCGTCGAGGCGATCGCCCGCTTCATGCCGCAGGCGAAGGCGCGCGGCATCGTCTTCATACCGCTGTCGAGCGCGGTGGCGCGTCGTTCCGGCCTGCCGCCGCCGGATCAGGTCCGGGTGCCGGAAAAAGGGCAGGGCGGGGCGGTGATGCCGTCCAGCAGCTCTCCGGCAATCCCGCCACCGCCGCCCCGGCCGACCAGGGTCGCGGTGCCGCTGCCCGGGACCAAGCCGGTGCCGGCGCCCCTGCCGCCGACCCCGGCGGCCGGCGATACGGAAGCAAATGGCGATGCCGAAGCTACTGGCGCCGACGGGACGCGAAGCGGATCGCCTCTTCCGCCGCGCGGATGAGGGCCCGGGCCTTGTTGCAGCTTTCCTGATATTCGGCTTCCGGATCGCTGTCGAGGACGACGCCGCCACCGGCCTGAACCACCAGGGTGCCGTCCTTCACGACGCCGGTGCGCAGCGCGATGCAGGTATCCATCGAGCCGTTGGCCGAGAAATAGCCGACACCGCCCGCGTAGAGATTGCGCCTCTCGGGCTCCAGCTCGTCGATGATCTCCATGGCGCGGACCTTGGGCGCGCCCGAGACGGTGCCGGCCGGGAAACCCGCCAGCAAGGCGTCGACGGCATCGAAACCCTCGGCGATGCGGCCGTCGACGTTCGAGACGATGTGCATCACATGGCTGTAGCGCTCGATCACGTTGCGCTGGGTAACCTCGACCGTGCCGATCTCCGCGACCCGGCCGACGTCGTTCCGCCCGAGGTCGAGCAGCATCAGATGTTCCGCCAGTTCCTTCGGATCGTTCAGCAGATCCTTCTCGAGGGCGACATCCGCCTCCTCGGTCAGGCCGCGCGGGCGGGTGCCGGCGATCGGCCGGATGGTGACCTTGCCGTCGCGCAGACGCACCAGGATCTCGGGGCTGGAGCCGATCACCGTGAAGCCGTCGAGGTCGAGATAGAACATGAAGGGCGAGGGGTTCAGCCGGCGCAGCGCGCGATAGAGCGCGATCGGCGGCAGGCTGAAGGGCAGGCGGAAGCGCTGGCTGGGCACGACCTGGAAGATGTCGCCGGCGGCAATGTAGTCCTTCGCCCGGGTCACCATGGCGTGATAGTCGGTCCGGCTCATGTTCGACTGGGGCTGGCCCATGGTCTGGGTCGGCGTGTCGTCGCTGCGCGTCACCGGCAGGTCGCGTTCGAAATCGCTGACCGTGTCGGCGATCCGCTCGGCCGCGCGGTTGTAGGCGGCGCGGGCGTCGATGCCGGGATCGACCCAGACCGGCGAGACCACGGTCACCACGTCCTTCACGGAATCGAAGATCGCCATGATCGACGGGCGGATGAACAGGCTGTCGGGAATGCCGAGCTTGTCCGGATTGGCCGAGGGCAGGCGTTCGACGAGGCGCACCATCTCATAGCCGAAATAGCCGTAGAGGCCGGAGGCCATGGGCGGCAGTTCGGGCGGCAGGTCGATGCGGGATTCGGCGATCAGGGCCCGCAGCGAGGTCAGCGCGTCGCCCGGGCAGGGGCTGAAGCGGTGCCGGTCGGCGCGGGCGATGCGGTTGATCTCCGCCTTGTCGCCGGCTGCGCGCCAGATCACGTCCGGCTTCAGGCCGATGATCGAATAGCGCGCGCGCTGAGCCCCGCCCTCGACGGATTCGAAGAGGAAGCGATAGGGCTCGCCGTCGGTCAGCTTCAGGAGAGCCGAGACCGGCGTTTCCAGATCCGCGACCAGCGTGGTCCAGACGACCTGGGCCTTCCCTTCGTCATAGGCGGCGCGGAAGGTTTCGAAATCGGGCTGGATGGTCATGATCGCTGATCGTTACGGCGTGGCGCGGCCGAGAAGGCCGTTGAGGAGGGTTTCGTTGACGGTGACGCCGAAACGCTGGCGCAGGTCGGCCTCGAAGGTGGCGGCGAGATCGCCCGCCATGTCGGCGCGCAGCTTCTCGCGCACCGCCTTCACGCCTTCGCCGTCGGCGGCGGGATCGGCCGGCACTACCTCGGTGACGGTGCCGACGACGATGTCGCTGCCGTTGGTCGCGGCCATGCTGGCGGCCTTGCCCGCGGGCTTGTCGAACAGAAGAGTGATCAGGCCGGGGGGCAGGGCGGAGAACTGAGGATCGCCGGTTCGCGTGCCGGGCCCGACCGTCGCCAGTTCCGCGCCGACGCCCTTCGCCGCCTCGGCGATGGACTGGCCGCCGTCGATGGCCTCGACCAGACGGTTGGCGAGCGCCTGCTGGCGGGTGGCGCGTTCCTGCGCCGTCCAGGCGGCCGTCACCTCGGCCTTCACGGTGTCGAGCGGTTTCAGCGCAGACGGCGTGATGCCGTCGACCCGGGCGACGACATAGCCGCCCGCGTCGGTGTCCAGAATGTCGCCGTCCAGGCCGACATCGCTGGCGAACAGGGCCGGCAGCAGTTCGGTGCTGGCATCGAGGCCGGGCACGGTTTCACCGTCCGGAGTCTTGCCCTCGGCGTCGACGGCCGGGATCCTGGTCACGGGCACGCCCAGGCGCTCGCCCGCTTCCTCGAGGGTGGCGCCGCCGGCGATCTCGTCCTGCAGGGATTTGCCGAGATCGCTGACCCTGCCCAGCGCCTGATCGCCGGAAATCTGACGCACCAGTTCGTCGCGCACCTCGGCGAGGGGGCGGGCGCTGCCGGGAACCACGGCCTGGACCTTGAACACATGCCAGCCGAGCAGCGTCTGTACCGGGCCGCCCACGGTCCCCTCCGTCGCGGCGAAGACCGCATCGGCGAGTTCCGCCGGCAGGCCGTCGCGGGTGACGAGGCCGAGCTTGGTATCCGCCTCGTCGACGCCGGCGCGGGCCTTGGCGACGGCGGCGAAATCCTGGCCGGCGGCGAGGTCGGCGATCGCCTGCTGCCCCGTCGCCTCGTCCGACAGCACCATCTGGGCGACGTCGCGCTTTTCCGGGATCACATAGTCGGCCTTGTGCTCCTCATAGGCGGCGGCGACCGCCTCGTCGGAAACGGGGATCGACTTGGCGACTTCGGCCGGGTCGATGGCGAGCAGGGTCACGGCACGATATTCGGGGGCCGTGAAGGCTTCCGGGTGGGCGTCGTAATAGGCCTGGAGGGCGGCGGCGTCGGGGGTATCGATGGTGCCCGCCGCGTCCGGCGAAACCATGAAATAGTCGATCTTCCGCCGCTCGTTGCGATGGCGGTAGAGGGTTTCCGCCAGCACCGTGGGGGCCTGGGCGCCGGTCCCGGCCGGACCGTAGAGCTGGCGGCGCAGCATCTCGCCCCGGATCTGGCTGGTCAGCGCCTCTTCGGTCAGACTGGCCTGGGCGAGCACCTGGCGGAAACGGTCACCATCGAACTTGCCGGCGATGTCGTGGAAGGCCGGGATGGCCGCGATCTGCCGCGCCACCAGGCTGTCCGGCGCGCGCACGCCGAAGAGGCGCGCGGCTTCGCGAATCGTCGAATCGGAGACGAGCTGGCTGAGCACGGCGCCCTGGACGTTGAAGGCGAGCGCCTGTTCGCGGGTGAAGCTGCCGCCGAGCTGGGTCTGGAGCTGGCGCAATTCGCGATCGAAGGCCCGCTGGAAGTCCTGCACGCTCACTTCCGTTTCGCCGACCTTGGCGACGGCATCGTCGGATCCGCCCTGGAACAGGCTGTTGCCCTGCCAGATGCCGATGCCGAAGCTGACCATCAGAATGCCGAGGAAGATGCGGACGACCCAGGTCGAGGCACCCTTGCGGAGCGATTGGAGCATGATGAAACGAGGTCCTTGAGGCATGTACCGCCCTCGGGGCGGGCGGCGCATGATAGGGGGAGGCCTTGACTGTCGCAAGTTTTGGCGGCTGCCTGTGCCGGCAAACGGACGCGGGATTCTGTCATGCGCTTTCTGATCACCGGTACGGCCGGCTTCATCGGCTTCCACCTGGCCCGGCGGCTCCTGGCCGACGGTCACGAGGTCTTCGGCCTCGACGGCATGACGCCCTATTACGACCCGAAGCTGAAGGAGGCGCGGAACGCCATTCTGGCCGAAAGCCCGAACTATCACTTCGAGCAGATGATGCTGGAGGAGGGAGAGCGCCTGATCGCCCACGCCAAGGGCGTGCTGCCGGACGTGATCTGCCATTTCGCCGCCCAGGCGGGCGTGCGCTACAGCCTGGAGAACCCGGGCTCCTACGTCCGCTCCAACCTCGTCGGCTCGTTCAACGTGCTCGAGGCGGCGCGGGAGACGACGCCCGGGCATCTGATCATGGCATCGACCAGCTCGGTCTACGGCGGCAACCGCGAGATGCCGTTCCGCGAGAGCCATGCCGCCGACCATCCCCTGACGCTCTATGCCGCGACCAAGAAATCGTCGGAGGCGATGGCCCATTCCTATGCCCATCTCTGGAAGATCCCGACCACCATGCTGCGCTTCTTCACGGTCTATGGGCCCTGGGGACGGCCGGACATGGCGCTGTTCAAATTCGTCGACGGCATCATGAAGGGCAGGGCGATCGACATCTTCGGCGAGGGTCGCATGTCTCGCGACTTCACCTATGTCGACGATCTGGTCGAAGCGATCGCCCGCCTCGTGCCCTGCATCCCGCGCGAGGGCGAGCCCTGCGGCGACCATGATTCCCTGAGCCCGGTCGCGCCCTTCCGGGCCGTGAACATCGGCGGCGGCCAGCCCGTGCCGCTGCTCGAATTCGTCGACGCGATCGAGACGGCGCTGGGCCTTGCCGCCGAACGCAACATGCTGCCGATGCAGAAGGGCGACGTGACCGATACGTTCGCCAGCGCCGACCTGCTGCGCGACCTGACGGGCTATGTGCCCTCGACCCCGGTCGGGGTGGGGGTCAGCGAATTCGTCTCCTGGTATCGGGCCTATCACGGCAATCAGTAGGCCAATGTTCCCCAAGCGAGCCTTTCCCGAAGCCGGCCTTTCCCTGAACCGCAGCTTTTGCTAGACGAGCCGGACGTTTCAGAAACAAGCGCAGGAAAGATCGCCATGGCCCGTCGTCCTCTCGTTGCCGGTAACTGGAAGATGAACGGCGTCACCGTCGCGCTCGGCGAGTTGGAGGCGATCGGGGCCGGCGCGCCGCGCGCCGCCGGCGCCGAAGTGGCGATCTGCCCGCCCGCGACCCTGATCGCCCTTGCCGTCGCGACGGCGCGGGGCCGGATCGCCATCGGCGGCCAGGACTGCCATGCCGAGGAAAAGGGCGCGCATACCGGCGACATTTCGGCCGAGATGCTGGCCGATGCCGGCGCCGCCATGGTCATCGTCGGCCACAGCGAGCGCCGCACCGACCACGGCGAGACCGATGCCGTGGTGAAGGCCAAGGCGGAAGCCGCCTGGCGCGCCGGCCTGATCGCCATCGTCTGCGTCGGCGAGACCGAGGCGGAGCGGGACGGCGGCCAGACCCTGGCGGTGATCGGCCGCCAGCTCGCCGGCTCCATCCCCGACGGTGCGACCCCCGGCAATACGGTCGTCGCCTATGAGCCGGTCTGGGCCATCGGCACCGGGCGGACCCCGAACAACGCCGAGATCGTCGAAGTCCACGGCTTCATGCGCGCCGAACTGGAGAAGCGTTTCGGGGCCGAGGTCGCGGGCGGCATCCGCCTGCTCTACGGCGGTTCGGTGAAACCCTCGAATGCCGGCGAGATCCTGAAGCTGCCGGACGTCGACGGCGCCCTGGTCGGCGGTGCCAGCCTGAAGGCGGCGGATTTCCTGCCCATCGTCGCCGCCGCGGTCTGATCCTCACGCCGGCCCGGCCGGGCCATGAGCGCGGCGCAGGTCGTCACTGCGCCGCGAAACTGGCATTGCCGGCAACAAACGTGTAAGAACGCCCCGAATTCGTCGCCGGCCCCTGGTGTCCGGCCACGGTATCCCTTATCGCCCAACGCGGAATCGTCATGGACTATCTGCTCGTCCTGCACCTCGTCATTGCCGTCGTCCTGATCGGCGTCGTGCTCATCCAGAAGTCGGAGGGCGGCGCCCTCGGCATCGGCGGCGGTGGCGGCGGCGGTGGTTTGATGTCGGCGCGCGGTGCCGCCAATTTCCTGACCCGCCTGACGGCGATCCTGGCCGGCCTGTTCATGCTGACCTCGCTGGGGCTGACCATGCTCGCCGGCAACAGCACGCCGCGTTCGATCGTCGATCAGATCGAGGGCCAGCAGGCCCCCGCCCTGGTCCCGGGCGAGGCCCCGGTCCCCGCGTCGGAGGCGGCTCCGGCACCGACCGCCACCGGCGGCGAATCGGTCCCCGCACCGGCAGCGAGCCCGGAGGCCGTTCCCCCGGCCTCCGCGAACTGACGGAAACCCTTGGTCTAACGCGCCGTCGTTGTCCAGCGACGGCGCCCTTTGGTATGTTGTACACCCATGGCGCGGTTCATCTTCATCACCGGCGGCGTGGTTTCCTCGCTCGGCAAGGGTCTGGCTTCGGCGGCACTGGGTGCCCTGCTGCAGGCCCGTGGCTTTTCCGTGCGCTTGCGAAAGCTCGACCCCTATCTGAACGTCGATCCGGGGACCATGAGTCCCTATCAGCACGGCGAATGCTATGTGACCGACGACGGGGCCGAGACGGATCTCGATCTCGGCCATTACGAGCGTTTCACGGGCGTGCCGTCCCGCCGGTCCGACAACGTCACGACGGGCCGCATCTATCAGACCATCCTGACCAAGGAACGCCGGGGCGACTATCTGGGCGGCACCGTCCAGGTCATTCCCCATGTCACCGACGCGATCAAGGAATTCGTCCTGGCCGATACGGATGATACGGATTTCGTCCTGGTCGAGATCGGCGGCACCGTCGGCGACATCGAGAGCCTGCCGTTCCTCGAGGCGATCCGCCAGCTCGGCAACGATCTGCCGATGCATCACGCGGTCTATGTCCACCTGACCCTGGTGCCCTATATCCCCTCGGCCGGTGAACTGAAGACCAAGCCGACCCAGCATTCGGTCAAGGAACTGCGCTCCATCGGTATCCAGCCGAACGTCATCCTGTGCCGCTGCGACCGGGAAGTGCCCGAGGGCGAGCGCCGCAAGATCGCGCTGTTCTGCAACGTCCGGCCGGAGAACGTCATCCAGGCCCTCGACGTCGGCTCGATCTACGAAGTGCCGATCTCCTATCACGCCGAGAAGTTCGACGACCGCATTCTCGATGCCTTCGGTCTGTCGGCGCCGCCGCCGGATCTCTCGCGCTGGCACGAGATTCACCGCCGCTGGACCCAGCCGGAAGGCGAGGTCACCATCGCCATCGTCGGCAAGTATACCGGCCTGAAGGATGCCTATAAGTCGCTGGCGGAGGCGCTCTATCACGGCGGCATCGCCAACAACGTCAAGGTCAACATCGAATGGCTGGAGTCCGAGACCTTCGAGAAGGCCGACGCCATCGCCCATCTCGAGGAAGTGGACGCCATCCTGGTGCCCGGCGGTTTCGGCTATCGCGGTGTCGAGGGCAAGATCGCGGCGGCCAATTTCGCGCGCAATCATCGCGTGCCCTATTTCGGCATCTGCTTCGGCATGCAGATCGCGGTCATCGAGGCGGCGCGCAACCTGGCCGCTCTGCCCCATGCCTCGTCGACCGAATTCGGCCCGACGGACGAGCCTGTGGTCGGCCTGATGACCGAATGGGTGCGCGGCAATCAGCGCGAGACCCGTTCGCAGGACGGCGACCTGGGCGGCACCATGCGCCTCGGCGCCTACGACGCCAGCCTGAAACCCCACAGCCGCGTGGCGGAAATCTACGGCACCACCGCGATCAGCGAGCGCCACCGCCACCGCTACGAAGTGAACATCAACTACGTGCCGAAGCTCGAGGCCCAGGGCCTCGTGTTCTCCGGCCTGTCGCCGGACGGCCAGCTGCCGGAGATCGTCGAAATTCCGGATCATCCCTGGTTCATCGGCGTACAGTTCCATCCCGAGCTGAAATCGAAGCCCTTCGACCCGCATCCGCTGTTCGCGAGCTTCATCAAGGCCGCCCTCGACCAGTCGCGACTGGTCTGACCCTTACGGAGAAGCCAGATGACCGAGCCGCGTCACGTCACGGTCGGCGACCTCACCATCGGCAATGATCTGCCCTTCACCCTGATCGCCGGGCCCTGCGCCATGGAGGGGCGGGAACATGCCCTCGAAATGGCGTCGGCGCTGAAGGAGATCTGCGGCCGTCTCGGCCTCGGGCTGATCTACAAGTCCAGCTTCGACAAGGCCAACCGCACCTCGGTGAAATCGAACCGGGGCATCGGTCTCGACACCGCGCTGTCGATCTTCGCCGAGGTGAAGGAGAGCCTGGGCCTGCCGGTGATCACCGACGTCCATCTGCCCGACCAGTGCAAGCCGGTGGCGGAAGTGGTCGACGTCCTGCAGATCCCCGCCTTCCTGTGCCGCCAGACCGATCTTCTGATCGCCGCCGGCGAGACCGGCAAGGCGGTCAACGTGAAGAAGGGCCAGTTCCTGGCGCCCTGGGACATGAAGAACGTCGCCGCCAAGATCGAGTCGACGGGCAATCCCAACACCATGCTGTGCGAGCGCGGTGCGTCCTTCGGCTACAACACCCTCGTCTCCGACATGCGCTCCCTGCCGATCATGGCGGAGACCGGCTGCCCGGTGATCTTCGACGCCACCCATTCGGTGCAGCAGCCGGGCGGGCAGGGCACCACCTCCGGCGGCGATCGCCGTTTCGTGGCCCCCCTGGCGCGGGCCGCCATCGCCGTCGGCGTCGCCGGCGTCTTCATGGAGACCCACGAGACCCCGGACAGCGCACCTTCCGACGGGCCCAACATGGTGCCGCTCGCCAAGATCGAGGGCATTCTCTCGGGCCTCGTCGAGCTCGACCGCCTGACCAAGGCCTATAACGCGAAACAATCAGACTGACTGATCCTCGAGGAACCCTGAAAATGACCGGCATTGTCGACATCCACGCCCGCGAAATCCTGGACAGCCGGGGCAATCCGACGGTCGAGGTGGATGTCATCCTGGAATCCGGCGCCTTCGGCCGCGCCGCCGTGCCCTCGGGCGCATCGACCGGCGCCCATGAGGCGAACGAGAAGCGCGATGGCGGCGAGCGTTACATGGGCAAGGGTGTGCGCCAGGCGGTCGAGGCCGTGAACGGCGAGATCTTCGAAGCCCTGGTCGGCCAGGATGCCGAGGACCAGCTCTCCCTCGACGCCCAGATGATCGAGCTGGACGGCACCCCGAACAAGGCCCGCCTGGGCGCCAATGCGATCCTCGGCGTCTCCATGGCGCTCGCCAAGGCGGCGGCGGAAGAGCAGGGCGTGCCGCTCTATCGCTACATCGGTGGTCCGACCGCGCGCATCCTGCCGGTGCCGATGATGAACATCGTGAACGGCGGGGCGCACGCCGACAATCCGATCGACATCCAGGAATTCATGATCCAGCCGGTCTCGGCCGAAACCGTGGCCGATGCCGTGCGCATGGGCGCCGAGATCTTCCACAAGCTGAAGGCCGAACTGAAGGCCGCCGGCCATGCCACCAACGTCGGTGACGAGGGCGGTTTCGCCCCCAACCTGAACGGCACCGTCGCCGCCCTCGACTTCATCATGGCGGCGATCGAAAAGGCGGGCTACAAGCCGGGCGTGGATGTCACCCTGGCGCTCGACGCCGCCTCGACCGAATTCTTCAAGGACGGCAAATACCATCTGGACGGCGAGGGCAAGGTGCTCGAATCCGCCGGTCTCGTCGACTATTGGAAGGGCCTTGTCGAAGCCTATCCGATCGTCTCCATCGAGGACGGCATGGGCGAGGACGACTGGGAGGGCTGGGCCCTGCTGACCAAGGCGATCGGCGCCAAGGTTCAGCTCGTCGGCGACGATCTCTTCGTCACCAACCCGAAGCGCCTCGCGGACGGGATCGCGGCCGGCACCGGCAACGCCATCCTGGTCAAGGTCAACCAGATCGGCACCCTGTCCGAGACCCTGGAAGCCGTCGATATGGCGCACCGCGCCGGTTACAAGGCCGTGATGTCGCACCGCTCGGGCGAGACCGAGGATGCGACCATCGCCGACCTTGCGGTGGCCACCAACTGCGGCCAGATCAAGACCGGCTCCCTGGCGCGCTCCGACCGGACGGCGAAATACAATCAGCTCATCCGCATCGAGGAAGAACTGGGCACCATCGCCCGCTACGCCGGCCGCTCGATCCTGAAGGCTTGATCGACTCCCCCAGCGTCACCCCGGCGAAGGCCGGGGTCTCGTGGGCGAAAGGCGCCTCTTTCGGCCAAAGGTCCCGGCCTCCGCCGGGACGACGAGTCCTTCACAGGGCGCAATAGCAGCCCCGGTCCACGAAATTGAGGATCGGGGCCGTCGGCTTGCCGGCGATGGTGGCGAGGCCGAGCATGCGCTGCTCGGCCCCCGTGCAGGTACTGCCGCTGACGGCAGGCCCGACATAGAGCAGCGCATCCCCATCGGTTACAATCAGGGTCGGCGTCGCGGGAATTCCGTCAACTACGGCCGCGAATGCCGCTGAGGTCGGAGCGTCGAGATAGGCGATGCGGAGCGGCACGCGCTGTCCTTCGATCTCGTGAAGTGCCGCCTCGACTTTGGCGATGGTCGGGCGGGTGCAGGGGCAGTCGCGATCGACGATCAGGGTGACGCTTGGGCCGTCGTCTGCGCCGGCTTCGCTCCAGCGCAAGACGTCGCTGGCGAAATCACCGGCGAAGGCTATGTTTTCGGCACCTTTCGGAACGAAATACCAGGTTTCGAGCGACGCCTGCCAAGCGCCGAGCAGCACGAGGCAGAAAGGCCCCGCCCAGGCCAGGACGATCAGCAGCCGGTCGTAGAGACGTTCGATCACCAGACGTGCCACCAATCGCTGAAGCTGGACGGCCACAGGGTTTCGAGCACGGTGATCGCGACGGCATAAAGCACGAGATTCTTGGCCCAGGCCCGCCCGGTATAGCGCAGCGACTGGGGTGCGCGCCGGTATTGCAGCCAGAGCGCAAAGAGGAACAGGGCCGTCGCCAAGATGACCTGGATCGCGATGATGGCATTGATGCGGGGCAGGATCTGGTCCGGGCTGGCGAAGAGATAGTGGCCGAGCGACAGCCAACTGCCCGACACGAAACCATGAACCAGGGAATAGCTGCGATCCGCCTTGCCGACATAGATACGGTCGACCGCGCGATGGGCCAGCAGGATCAGCGGAATCAGCAGAAGAGCGACCGCCGTGGGGTTCAGCCAGGCGGGCTCCGGGTATTGGTCGAAGAAATAGACATTGTCGAAGAAATGCAGAATCGCGCCATAGAGCGACAGCCAGATGAGGGCCTTATAGAGTTTGAGAGAGCGGTCCATGGGGGTCTCTGTCTTAGCGTTTTCACGACATATGCCATGTGGCATAATCGCTCGGACGGTAGATTATGCCATGTGGCATAGTCAATGCCGATCGACGGCAATGCGAAGTTCAAGGAGACAGGCGGCGATGACGGGCGGGACCAGGGACCGAATGGTGCTGGGCGCAGTGGACCTGATCCGGCGGCGCGGCTTGAATGCGACGAGTGTCCGCGAAGTCGTGCGCCACACGGGCACACCCAGAGGATCGGTCGGCCATCATTTTCCGCGCGGCAAGCTGCAACTGGTCGAGGAAGCCCTGAATTTCGCCGGCACGGAGGTCGGTCAGCCCCTTGCCGCGCTGGTCGAGGCGCATGGTGTCGAGGCGGGCCTTCGTGCCTTCATCGCCGCTTGGCGCAAGGTTCTGGAGGCCAGTGCCTTCGAGGCCGGCTGTCCGGTCCTGGCGGTCTCGGTCGAGGAATTCGTCGCCGACGATGGTTTCCCGAACCCGGAAGCCCAAGCCCGCCTGCTCGACATTGCCGAGGCCATCTTCGCGCGATGGCGGGAGGTTCTGGTGCAGGGGCTGGAGAAGGAAGGCGTTCCGACGGCCCGCGCCGCTCGCCTCGCAACCCTCGTCATCGCCTCGGTCGAAGGAACGGTCGCCCTATGCCGCGCCTCGCGCAGCGCCGATGCCCTCGACGAGGTCGGGACGGAACTGACCGCCTTGCTGGCCGGCGCGATCGCGGCGGCGAGGGGCTGACGCATCGCGATTTGCACGGCGGCATCACGCCGGATCCATGGCATCGCCGGAAGAATGAATTCCGATCACGGCAGTGCAATTTGCCGCGAAAATCTGCACGGAAACGACATTGGCCAGGCCAAGACGGCATTCGTAGGCTTTCTCCGAAACGGAGAGAACTATGATGTTACGTCTACGCCAGTCGCTGCTGTTCGGGTCCTTGCTCGGCGCTATCTTGATGGCCGTGATGTCGTGTTACGTCTTAGGTGTCATCCTGTGGAAAGGCGAAGGCAGTGTGTCATTGTCGGACGCCACCATGATCTTTCCCTGCCTTTGGTTGGGCATCTCCTACACGGTGTCGGGATTTGCCGGCTGGGCGATCTTTTCGGGCCGAACAAATGGCCTGCGTCGCCGCCTGATGGCGAGCACCTTCGCCGCCGTCCTGGGCTGTATCATCTGCACGATGTTGCCGTTGATCGTGTTGGATATCGTCTACGACGACATCGATGATCCCGTGGGCCTGGCCATGATCGGGCGTTACACGTTTCTGATCGGCGTCGCCCTTGTTCCGATTGCCCTGATCGGCGTCGTCATCGGCTCGCAGCCGGTCTTTCGTGACCAGGGATATGGCCGCAGCCTGCCCGTCGATGCCGCAAAATGACATTTTTCAACCGCTATTTCGCCCGAATGCGTTCTCAGGCTGTATCACGCTGAGGATGACGCGGCGTTGGTTGCGCCCATGACATCGAGTGGAATTCGCCATGCGCCATCGCCTGCGCCAATCTGTCGTCTTCGGCGCCGTGCTCGCCGGCATTGCGGCAGTTCCATGGGGTTTTTTCTTCCGTGCCCCCTCCGTGAATGCCATAGGCCTCTGGCTGTGGATCGTTCTGTCCTATCTGGTGACCGGAATTGCCGCCTGGTTCGTCTTCGCCAGAGATCCGATGACTTGGTCGCGGCGCCTGTTGATCGGTGTCGCCATCGCCTATCTATCAGCCGCCGTGTTTATCGAGACCGCCCCCCTTCTTCTGGAAATTCTCGGCATGGACCGAGGCGAGATCATTACCCTGGCTCTTTTTGGAATCGCGGGGTTGGGGGCGTTTGCCGTCATCCCGGTTTCGCTGGTGACGATGGTGGTCGGCGCATTGCCCATCCTGCGGCCTTCCATGACCGAGTCCAGATTGATGCATCACGGCGCCATCGCAGGCGCCTATGCCTTGCTCGTCGGCATCGTTATGGCGATCAGTTTTTCGTTGCCTGACGTCCATCTGCAGAGCGATCCCGAAAAGGGCAGGGCCCTGATCATGGCGCTTGGCGGCGCCTTCAGCGCAGGCTTGCTTTGGTTCGGTGCCTTTCGGCGCCAGCGCCGGATCGATTTCGGCGGCGTGGTGCTGGTGGCCCTGCTGATCGTTCCGGTCATGTGCCAAATCTCGACACCGATCCTGACAATGTTCGACCGATTCTGGTTCGAGCACTGGAGCGATGCTTCGATCATGTCGCTTCTGGGCTCTATTCCGTACGATGGCGCAAGGAACGCTTTCATTATTGCGCCTTGGGCTATGCCCGTTCTGGGCGGGCTGACGCTTGCCTATGGGGCGTGGATTGACGGGAGGAGCGGGTGACGGCGGAAACATTGATCCGGTGGCTGCGGGGCACGGCGAACCGAAAATTGCCTGGAGCGGTTCTATTTGGCCTTTCGGTGGCTGCCGTCGTGGGATGCGCCTTCTGGCTTGTATTGGTTTTCGTCAGGAAGTCATCCGAGACCCCGCAATGGCCGATTGATTTCGCGTGGCACTATGGTGTTGCCGGCGCGGCCTGTTGGCTTGCCTTCTCGAAGGCTGCGGCGGGAATAGGACGCCGATTGGTTTTCGCCGCGCTCGTCGCTTTCGCCGCCGCAGCCGATCTATGGGTCTTCAATTGGATCACACTGGATCCGGGCTATCGCCATGGCATGGGATACGTCACACCCTTGGCGACGACCGTGCTCTCGTTCGTCGCGCTACCGATTGTCGTTCCCTGCGTATTTGTCTGCGGGCGGATGATCGGGTGGCCGACTTCGCCACGACGTGAAAGCGCCCTCACGTGGTCCTGGGGGCCAGCCGTCAGTCTTGGCGTTGCGGTCGCGCCGTTGGTCGGTGGGGCGGCCTTGATGGCCATTCCATCCGACGATGGTTATTGGCAGTCATACCCTCTGGTTGCCGGTGGCGCGTCGGCCGTTGCCGCATTCGGGCTCTGGGCCTCCGTTTTGGGCCGCGGCAAGCAGATTGACTGGCCCGGGGTGATGATGGTCGCGCTAGCCGTCTATCCCGTAACATTCTTGATTACCAATCTGTTCTTTATGATCGACGATGGGAACCTTGCATCCGCGCTCTCCGTCTTCGACAGACGCAAGATGTTGACGTCGCATTTATTCTCGGAGGCGGTACCAATGGCGTTTCCGGCGGTGGTGGCGCTGACCTGTCTCGTTGCTTGGCGCTGGAAAGAAATCGACAAGTCTCCGCCAGTCGTGAAATCGATTGACCCCCGAATCCGGCCGTGATTCATTGAGTCATGTCGATCGCCCAAGAAATTCGCCGCCGATTCCGTCAGGCCGTGTTCCCCACGGTCTCGATCTGTGTCGCCGCCTATTTCGGTTATCACCTGGTGCAGGGTGATTACGGGCTGGTGTCCTGGCTGCGCATGACCCATGAGATCGAGCAGACAAAGGCGGAATTGGCCCGCGTCTCGGACGAGCGGGAAGTGTTGGAGCGGCGGGTTTCGCTGCTGCGGCCGGAAAGCCTGGATCTCGATATGATCGAGGAACGCGCCCGCGTCACGCTCGGCTTCGCTGCCGAGAATGACGTCGTCATCCTGGAACCGACCCCCTGATCCGCACTGCCCGGCGCGGGATCTGACAATAAATCTTCCGGTTGCGCATGGCGTGCCCGTTTGCGGCGCACAACGTCATGCAAAAATGCATGCATTAGCCTTTAGGCAAGTTGTCCGTCATGCGGAGGTCACTATTGTACCCCTCAATGGTCGCGTCGGTCGCGACATTGACGGAGGAATCCCATGGCCAAAGCAGGGCAGAAGAAGCAGGCGGACGGCGCGGCAGGCAACGGGCCCGGGCCCGAACTGATCGACTATTACCGCGAAATGATGCTCATCCGCCGGTTCGAGGAAAAGGCCGGCCAGATGTACGGCATGGGCCTGATCGGCGGCTTCTGTCACCTCTATATCGGCCAGGAGGCCGTGGTGGTGGGCATGCAGGCGGCGCTCAAGGAGGGCGACGCGGTCATCACCGGCTATCGCGACCACGGTCACATGCTGGCCACCGGCATGGACCCCAAGGGCGTGATGGCGGAACTGACCGGGCGCATCGGCGGCTATTCCAAGGGGAAGGGCGGCTCGATGCACATGTTCTCCAAGGAGAAGCAGTTCTACGGCGGTCACGGCATCGTCGGCGCCCAGGTGCCGCTCGGCACCGGTGTCGCCTTCTCGATGAAATACCGCAAGACCGACAATGTCTGCCTCGCCTATTTCGGCGACGGTGCCGCCAACCAGGGCCAGGTCTACGAGAGCTTCAACATGGCCGAGCTGTGGCGCCTGCCGGTCATCTATGTGATCGAGAACAATCAATACGCCATGGGCACGGCGGTCGCCCGCGCCTCCGCCCAGACCAAGCTGCACCGCCGGGGCGACAGCTTCAACATCCCGGGCAAGGAAGTCGACGGCATGGATGTGCTGGCGGTCAAGGAAGCCGCGATCGAGGCGGTGAAATGGGCCCGCGAAGGCAATGGCCCCTATCTCCTCGAAATGAAGACCTATCGCTATCGCGGCCATTCCATGTCCGACCCGGCGAAATACAGGACCAAGGAAGAGGTCCAGAAGATGCGGACCGAGCATGACCCGATCGACATGGCGCGCAGCAAGCTGCTGGCCGCCGAACTGATCGACGAAGCGGGCCTGAAGGCGATCGACGCCGAGGTGAAGAAGAAGGTCGCCGAGGCGGCGGACTTCGCCCAGACCAGCCCCGAGCCGGATCCGTCCGAACTCATGACCGACATCCTGCTCTGACGCCGGGCGAAACGGGAAACAGAACCATGGCCATCGATATCCTCATGCCCGCGCTTTCGCCCACCATGACCGAAGGCAAGCTCGCCAAATGGCTGGTGAAGGAGGGCGACACCATCGCCGCCGGCGACGTCATCGCCGAAATCGAGACCGACAAGGCCACCATGGAGGTGGAAGCGGTCGATGAAGGCGTTCTCGAAAAGATCCTGGTCGCCGAAGGCACCGACAATGTCGCGGTGAACACCGTGATCGCCCAGATCACGGGCGAGGGGGACACGGCTGCCCCGGCGCCGGTGCCCGCCCCGGTCGCGGCGGCCGAGGCGCCGAAGGTCCATGCCGCGCCGATCTCGGCCCCGCCGGCAAGCGACCTGCCCGACGGCCCGACCGTGACCATGACCGTGCGCGAGGCGCTGCGCGATGCCATGGCCGAGGAAATGCGCGCCGATCCGGACGTCTTTGTGATGGGCGAGGAAGTGGCGCAATATCAGGGCGCCTATAAGGTGACCCAGGGCCTGCTCGACGAGTTCGGGGCGGAGCGGGTGATCGACACGCCGATCACCGAATATGGCTTCGCCGGTCTCGGCGTCGGTGCCGCCTTCGCCGGGCTGAAGCCGATCGTCGAATTCATGACCTTCAACTTCGCCATGCAGGCGATCGACCACATCATCAATTCGGCGGCCAAGACGCTCTATATGTCGGGCGGTCAGCAATCCTCGCCCATCGTGTTCCGGGGACCGAACGGCGCCGCCTCGCGCGTCGGCGCGCAGCACAGCCAGTGCTATGCCTCGTGGTACGCCCATTGCCCCGGCATGAAGGTGGTCTCGCCCTATTCGGCGGCGGATGCCAAGGGCCTGTTGAAGGCCGCGATCCGCGATCCGAACCCGGTCGTCTTCCTCGAGAACGAGATCCTCTACGGCAAGAGCTTCGAAGTGCCGACGGCGGATTACGTGCTGCCCATCGGCAAGGCCCGCGTGGCGCGTCCCGGCAAGGATGTGACCCTCGTGGCCTTCTCGATCTCCGTGATGCATGCCCTGGCCGCCGCCGAGGTTCTGTCGGGCGAGGGGATCGACGCCGAGGTGATCGACCTGCGTTCCGTCCGGCCGCTCGACATCGAGACGGTGGTGCGCTCGGTCCAGAAGACCAACCGCGCGATCACGGTGGAGGAAGGCTGGGCCGCCTGCGGCATCGGCTCCGAAATCGCCGCCCAGCTCATGGAAAATGCCTTCGACTGGCTGGATGCGCCGGTCGCCCGCGTCGCCGGCAAGGATGTCCCCATGCCCTATGCGGCGAACCTCGAGAAGCTGGCCCTGCCGAGCACGGCCGACATCGTGGCGGCGGCCAATGCCGTCCTCTACCGCGCCTGAGGGAGAGAGATCATGGCCATCGAAATCCTGATGCCCGCGCTTTCGCCCACCATGACGGAGGGCAAGCTGGCCAAATGGCTGGTGAAGGAGGGCGACACCATTTCGTCCGGCGACGTCATCGCCGAGATCGAGACCGACAAGGCGACCATGGAAGTGGAGGCGGTCGACGAAGGCACGCTCGCCAAGATCCTGATCGCCGAGGGCACCGACAATGTCGCGGTGAACACCGTGATCGCCCTGGTGGCGGAGGAGGGGGAGGACGTTTCCGCCGCCGCCAGCGCCGCGCCGAAGGCGGCCGCACCGGCCCCGACACCGGCTGCCGAGGAACCGGTGCCGGCCGTTGCTGCTCCCGCGCCGGCGGCCGCGCCTGCCCCGTCGCTCGCGCCCTCTACTGGCCGCATCTTCGCAAGCCCGCTGGCGAAGCGGATCGCGAAGACCGAAGGCGTCGACCTGGCGACGGTGAAGGGCTCCGGCCCCCATGGCCGTATCGTGAAGGCGGATGTGGAGGCGGCGGCCAAGGCGCCGAAGCCGGCTGCGGCCGCCGCGCCGGCGCCGGCCCCCGTCGTTGCACCGGCCCCGGCCAAGGCCCTTGTGTTCCCGTTCCCCGAAGGCTCCTTCGAGGCGATCCCGAACGACGGCATGCGGAAGACCGTGGCGAAGCGCCTGACCGAGGCGAAATCGACGATCCCGCATTTCTACCTGACCATCGACTGCGAGCTGGATGCGCTGCTGGCGCTGCGGGCCCAGTTGAATGCCAAGTCGCCGGCCAAGATCTCGGTCAACGACTTCATCCTGCGCGCCTCCGCGCTTGCTCTGAAGAAAGTGCCGGCGGCCAATGCCACCTGGACCGACGAGGCGATCCTGCGCCACAAGAACGCCGATGTGGCGGTCGCGGTCGCGATCGACGGCGGGCTGATCACCCCGATCGTCTTCGCGGCGGAGACCAAGGGCCTCGCCACCATCGCGGCCGAGACCAAGGATCTGGCGGAACGCGCACGGTCGCGCAAGCTGAAACCCACCGAGTATCAGGGCGGAACCTTCTCGATCTCCAATCTCGGCATGTTCGGGATCAAGGAGTTCGCCGCCGTGATCAACCCGCCGCATGGCGCCATCCTGGCGATCGGCGCGGGCGAGAAGCGCCCGGTGGTGAAGGATGGCGCGCTGGCCGTCGCCACCGTGATGAGCGTCACCCTGTCCTGCGATCACCGGGTGGTCGACGGGGCCGTGGGCGCCGAATTCCTGGCCGCCTTCAAGGGTCTGATCGAAGACCCGATGACCATGATGCTGTGAGGATACGAAGATGGCCGAGACATTCGACATCATCGTCGTGGGCGGCGGGCCGGGCGGCTATGTCGCCGCCATCCGCGCCGCGCAACTGGGCTTCAAGACCGCCGTGGTCGAGAAGAAGCATCTGGGCGGTATCTGCCTGAACTGGGGCTGTATCCCGACCAAGGCGCTGCTGCGTTCGGCTGAGGTCTACCACTACATGCAGCACCCCGGGGATTACGGCCTGTCCGCCACCGGGGTTTCCTTCGACATCAAGAAGATCGTCGAGCGGTCCAGGGGCGTTTCCAAGCGCCTCAACGGTGGCGTCGCCTTCCTGATGAAGAAGAACAAGGTGACCGTGATCGACGGCGTGGCCAAGCTGACCGGCGCCACCTCCCTGACCGTCACCAAGGATGGCGCCAAGGTCGGCGACTATTCGGCCAAGCATGTGATCCTGGCGACCGGTGCCCGGCCCCGTGCCCTGCCGGGGCTGGAGCCTGACGGTAAGCTGGTCTGGACCTATTTCGAGGCCATGGTGCCGGAAGCGACGCCGAAGAGCCTGCTGGTGGTCGGCTCCGGCGCCATCGGCATCGAATTCGCCAGCTTCTACCGGACGCTGGGCGTCGACGTGACGGTGGTCGAAGTGATGCCGCAGATCCTGCCGGTCGAGGACGAGGAGATCGCCACGATCGCCCGGAAACGCCTCGAGAAGCAGGGCATGAAGATCATGACCGGCGCCAAGGTGCTGGGCCTGAAGAAGGGCGCCGACAGCGTCACGGCGACGATCGAGGACGGCAAGGGCAAGCAGTCCGAACTGACCGTCGATCGCGTCATCTCCGCCGTCGGCGTCGTCGGCAATATCGAGGATCTGGGCCTGGAGGCGCTGGGCGTCGCGACCGAGAAAGGCTGCATCAAGATCGACGGCTATGGCCGCACCAATGTCGCCGGCCTCTATGCCATCGGCGATGTCGCCGGCCCGCCCATGCTGGCCCATAAGGCGGAGCATGAGGGCGTGATCTGCGTCGAGGCGATCAAGGGCCTGCATCCGCACCCGATGAAGAAGGAACAGATCCCGGGCTGCACCTATTGCAATCCCCAGGTCGCCTCGGTCGGTTTCACCGAGAAAAAGGCCAAGGAAGCGGGGTACGAGGTCAAGGTCGGGCGCTTCCCCTTCACCGGCAATGGCAAGGCGATCGCGCTCGGCGAGGATCAGGGCCTGGTGAAGACCGTGTTCGATGCCAAGACCGGGCAATTGCTGGGCGCCCATATGGTCGGCGCCGAGGTGACGGAGCTGATCCAGGGTTTCGTCGTCGCCATGGGCCTGGAAACCACGGAAGAGGAGCTGATGCATACGGTATTTCCGCATCCCACCCTCTCCGAAATGATGCATGAGGCGGTGCTTGACGCATACGGGCGCGCCATTCACATCTAGGGGATGACGATGAACGATCTCTCCGCCATCAAGGACGTCAGCGATCAGGTCCAGGCCCGCGTGAAGCGCCAGCCGAAGCCCGACTGGCTGCGCGTCAAGGCCCCGACCAGCCCGGAATATGCGGAAACGCGCCGGCTGATGCGGGATCTGCGCCTCAACACCGTGTGCGAGGAGGCGGCCTGCCCCAACATCGGCGAATGCTGGAAGAAGAAGCATGCGACGGTGATGATCCTGGGCGACACCTGCACCAGGGCCTGCGCCTTCTGCAACATCAAGACCGGCATGCCGGCCCATCCCGACCCGGACGAGCCGGAGAATGTGGCGGTCGCGGTCGGCGAGATGGGGCTGGAGCATGTCGTCATCACCTCCGTCGACCGGGACGATCTGGCCGACGGTGGCGCCGATCAGTTCGTGAAGGTGATCCGGCGCCTGCGCGAGACGGCGCTGAACACCACCATCGAGATCCTGACCCCGGATTTCCTCCGCAAGGACGGCGCGATCGAGGCCGTGGTGGCGGCGCGCCCCGACGTCTACAACCACAATCTGGAAACCGTGCCGCGCCTCTATCCGACGATCCGGCCGGGGGCGCGCTATTTCCATTCGCTCCGGGTTCTCGACCGCGTGAAGCAGATCGATCCGACGGTCTTCACCAAATCCGGCATAATGGTCGGCCTGGGCGAGACCAAGGCGGAGGTCTATCAGGTGATGGACGATCTGCGCTCCGCGGATGTCGACTTCATCACCATCGGCCAGTATCTTCAGCCCACGCCGAAGCATGCGCCGGTGGAACGTTTCGTCACGCCCGATGAATTCGCCGATTATGCCAAGATGGCGCGGGCGAAGGGGTTCCTGATGGTTTCCGCCTCGCCGCTGACGCGCTCGTCCCACCACGCGGGCGAGGATTTCGTGAAGCTGAAGGCCGCGCGGGAGGCAAAGCTCGCCGCCCGGGCGTGATCGAGCAGGGGTTATGCCGCGTTACACCGAAGTGAAGACTCTGCCCTATGACGCGGCAAAACTTTACGACCTGGTCGCAGATATCGCCAATTACCCGGAATTCCTGCCGTGGTGCGTGGGCGCGCGCATCCGCGCCCAGTCCGACGATCTGATCATCGCCGATCTGATGATCGGCTATAAGGCGTTCCGCGAACGCTTCACCTCGGCCGTCTCCCTCAACCCGCCGGACGAGATCGACGTCAGTTTCACCGAAGGCCCGTTCTCCTATCTGAAGAACCATTGGCGCTTCCTGCCGACACCGGACGGCAGCCCCGGCTGCGTCGTCGACTTTCTGGTCGACTTCGAATTCCGCAGCAAGGTCTATACCCAGGTCATCGGCGGCGTCTTCGAGGACGCCGCCCGCCGCATGGTCGCCGCCTTCGAGGCGCGGGCGCATGATCTATACGGGGAAGCGGCGTAGCCTTCTTTCCGTCGCTGCGGCGCAGGCGGGGATGAAATGCGCCTTATTCGTCGAAAGATCCCGGCCTTCGCCGGGATGACGATGGACTGGATTTTCTTTCTCGTCGTCCCGGCGAAGGCCGGGACCTTCCGCCGGAAAGGGCGCCATTCTCGTCTCGAGATCCCGCCTTCGCCGGGATGACGCCCTATAGAGAATCAGAGATCCACGATTTCCACGTCGCCCGGTTCGATCGGGCGATCGAGGAAGATGGTGGCGACGCGGGCGAAGCGGGGCGCGCTGTCGGTGGCCATGAAATGGACCTTGCCGCTGGGGGTGGGGGCATCGATGCCCTGGTCGGTCAGGGCTTGCGCGACGGCTTCGGCGGTTGTCGAGGCGCTGTCGACGATGGCGATGTCGGGGCCGGCGATCTTGGCGATGGTCGGGCGCAGCAGGGGAAAATGGGTGCAGCCGAGGACCAGGGCCTCGGGCTTGGGGCGGCCGTGGTTCAGGATCGGCTCGATATAACGCCGGGCGGCGGATTCGACCACTTCGCCCTCGATCCAGCCTTCCTCCGCCAGGGCGACGAAGACCGAACAGGCTTGCTGGCGGACATCAGCATCGCCGCGCAAGGCATTGATCGCCTTCTGATAGGCATTTGCGGAAACGGTTGATTCGGTGGCCAACACGCCGATCCGGCCTTCCGGTGCTGCGGCGACGGCGGCCGCGGCACCCGGTTCGATCACGCCGATCACCTGGATGTCCGGAAAAGCGGCGGAGAGTGCGGGGATGGCATGGGCGGAAGCCGTGTTGCAGGCGATGACCAGCATTTTCACGCCCCGGTCGACCAGATGCTGCGCCGCCTGGACGGCATAGCGCGCCACCGTTTCCGGGCTCTTGGTGCCATAGGGCAGGCGGGCGGTATCGCCCAGATAGAGCAGGTCTTCGCCCGGCAGGCGCGCGGCGATGGCGTCGAGCACGGAGAGGCCGCCGATGCCGGAATCGAAGATCCCGATGGGCAGGGCCGGATTGGGTCTGGTCATGCGAGTAGGGGGGCCGCGATCGCCTGTTCGAGGAGGGAGAGCGCCTGATCGACCGTGGCCAGGCGGACGGCGCCGCGCCCGAGGTCGCCGAAACGGCGTTCGAGGTGGAGCGTTGGCTGGCCTTCGCGGGCGAGCGCGAAATGGACGAGGCCGACGGGTTTGTCGGCGCTGCCGCCGCCGGGGCCGGCGATGCCGGTGACCGCGACCGCGACATGGGCGCGGCTACGCGACAGGGCACCTTCCGCCATGGCCCGCACCACGGGTTCGGACACGGCGCCATGCTGCAGCAATGTGTCCTTGGGCACGCCCAACAGTTCGGCCTTGGCATGATTGGAATAGGTGACGAAGCCGCGTTCGAGGACGGCGGAAGAGCCGGCGATTTCCGTCAGCAGCCCGGCGACCAGCCCGCCGGTGCAGCTTTCCGCCGTGGCGATGCGCTGGCCGCGCGCCGTGGCGGCGGCGATCAGGGCAGTGGCGCGGGTTTCGAGTTCGGGCGGAAACAACGACGTCACCATAATTCGACCAATGCCCCCATCAGGACGAGACCCATGAGACCGGCGATCACGTCGTCGACGACGATGCCGAATCCACCGGGCAGGTTGCGATCCGCCCAGCTTGCCGGCCAGGGCTTCAGAATGTCGAGCACGCGAAACACGACGAAGGCGAAGGCATAGAGCGTCAGGTCGTTGGGCACCAGCACCAGGGTGAACCATTGCCCGGCGAATTCGTCGGCGACGACGCTGCCCGGATCCTTCATGTCGCGGGCGGAAGCGTAAAGATCGGCGGCCCAGATCGCGACCACGGTCATGATCGCGGCGGCGACGGCAAGGCCGGTCTCGCCCGTCCAGGCGCGGATGAACCAGGCGGGGACGAGGGCGACCAGGGACCCCCAGGTACCGGCCGGGCCGGGCAGATAGCCGACATAGCCGCCGGTCGAGATGATGCGCGCCGGATGCCAGGGAGGGAGCATTTAGGGAAGCCTCACGGTTGCGATCGCCTGGGCGGCGATTCCCTCGCCCCGGCCGGTGAAGCCGAGGCCTTCGGTGGTGGTCGCCTTGACGCCCACGCGATCGGGCGAAAGCGACAGGATCTGGGCGATCCGGGCCGTCATCGCGGCGCGGTGCGGCCCGACCTTGGGCCGCTCGCAGATGATGGTCAGATCGACATGGGCGATCATGCCGCCGCGGTCCGACACCAGCTTGCCGGCATGGGCGAGGAAGCGGCTGCTGTCGGCGCCGCGCCATTGCGGATCGCTGGGCGGGAAATGCTGGCCGATGTCGCCGGCGGCGATGGCGCCGAGGATCGCGTCGGTCAGCGCATGAAGGGCGACATCGGCATCGGAATGGCCGATCAGGCTCTGGTCATGGGCGATGCGGACGCCGCCCAACCAGACCCCGTCGCCGGGGCCGAGGCGATGGACGTCATAGCCCATGCCCGTCCGGACGTCGCCGAGCCCCGCCAGCATCAGGCGCTCGGCACGGGCCATGTCGTCGGGCGTGGTCACCTTGAAATTCTCCTCCCGCCCGTCGACCAGGGCGACCGAATGCCCGTCCGCTTCCGCCAGGGCGGCATCGTCGGTCAGGGCGGCATCGGCGAGGCGGCGGTGGGCCGCGAGTATCGGTTCGAAGGGAAAGCCCTGGGGCGTCTGGGCCCGGAACAGGCCGTCCCGCGCCACGGTTTCGCCGGCGAGGCCGTCGGCGCCGCGCTTCAGGGTATCGACCACGGGCAGCGCCGGGATCGCCCCCCGCGCGGGCGTGATGGCGGCAAGCACCCGGTCGATCAGGGCATTGTCGACGAAAGGGCGCGCGGCATCGTGGATCAGGACCGTCTCGGGCGGGGCGGGCAGGGCGGCCAGCGCTTCGAGACCGGCGCGCACGCTGGCCTGACGTTCGGTCCCGCCGGCGACGAAGGGACCGGCCGAAAGGCCGTCCAGGGCCTCCTCCGCCCGGCTACGATACGCCGGATCGACCACAACCGCGATCGGCCCGATGGCGGGGTGGCGGCGGAGCGCCGCGACCCCATGGCGCAACAGCGGCGCACCGGCCAGCGGCAGAAATTGCTTGGGCGTGTCGCTGCCCATTCGCTTGCCACTTCCGGCTGCGACGACAACGGCCGCGACCCGCCGACTGGAGGCCGCGACGCGCGCTATCGGGGAGGATTCGGTCATGGCGAGACACTATCCTTGCCTTGCAGGCGGGCCTAGTGTCACCTTCGCAACAATCCATCAATCTGATGCCGATAGTTTGGCGTGACCATTGCGGTGCCCAAGCAATGGGCTTAGATTGCCCGTTTATCGTGCAGCTTTGAAAAGTGCCCAAGGAATGAACAGCCCGATCGGCCCCATCACCGTCGGACCGGTGAAGATCGACGAGCCGGTAATCCTCGCCCCGATGTCGGGTGTCACCGACATGCCGTTCCGCCGCCTGGTGAAGCGCCATGGCGCCGGTCTCGTGGTGTCGGAAATGATCGCCTCGGAGGCGATGATCCGCCAGACCCGCCAGACCATGAAGATGGCCAGCAATTGCGCCGAGGAATTCCCGATGGCGGTCCAGCTCGCCGGCTGCGAGGCGGGCCGCCTCGCGGAAGCGGCCAAGCTGAACGAGGACCGGGGCGCCGCCATCATCGACATCAACATGGGTTGTCCCGTCAAGAAGGTGGCGGTGAACGGCCATGCCGGCTCCGCCCTGATGCGCGACCTGAACCATGCCCGCGGCCTGATCGAGGCGACGGTGAAGGCGGTGAAACTGCCGGTCACCCTGAAGATGCGCACGGGCTGGGACCACGACAGCCGCAATGCCCCCGAACTCGCCCGCATCGCCGAGGATTGCGGCGTGCGGATGGTGACCGTCCACGGCCGCACCCGCTGCCAGATGTACAACGGCAGGGCGGACTGGAACTTCATCGCGCGGGTGAAATCGGTGGTGAAGATACCCGTGATCGCCAATGGCGACGTGACGACGCTGGATGACGCGCGCCAGATCCTGGCCGAATCCGGCGCCGACGGCGTGATGGTCGGGCGCGGCGCCTATGGCCGGCCCTGGTTCATCCGCCAGGTCATGCATTTCCTGAAGACCGGCGAACGCCTGCCCGATCCCTCGCTCGAGACCCAGATGGCGATGCTGCTCGAGCACTATGAGGCGATGCTGGAGCATTACGGCGACATCCCGGGCATGCGCATGGCGCGCAAGCATGTGAGCTGGTATTCGGCGGGCCTGCCGGAATCCGCCGCCTTCCGCTCGGAGATCAACCGCATGGACGATCCGGCGGCGGTCAAGGATCGTATCCGTGCCTTCTATTCGCCGATCGTGGAGCGAAGGGCGGCCTGATGGCGAGAATTTCGACGGCGACCGCGGGCAGCGGCTCGAGGGGACGCGTGACAGGGGGACGTGTGTCGGGGGGACGTGTGACGGGCGCCGGCCTCGATTTCGAGATGGTGCTGAACGCGCTGGGCAAGGCGATCCTGCTGGTCGATCAGGACGGCAACATCCGCTACGCCAATGCCACGGCGGAACAGTTCTTCGCCACCGGCGCCACGGTGCTCAGCCGCATGCGCCTCGATCAGGTGACGCCGTTCGCCCATCCGCTGCTGGCGGTGGTGGAACAGGTGCGTCAGCGCGGCATTTCGGTCTTCGAATACGAGGTCGATTTCGGCTCGCCCAAGACCGGCCACCGTTCCGTCGACATGCAGGTGACGCCGCTCGCCGACAATACCGGCCTGATGCTGATCTCGCTGCAGGAACGCGCCATCGCCCAGCGAATCGACCGCCAGCTCACCCATCGCGGTGCCGCGCGTTCGGTTACCGGCATGGCCGCCATTCTCGCCCATGAGATCAAGAACCCGCTGTCCGGCATTCGCGGCGCGGCGCAGCTGATCGAACAGGGCATCGGCGAGGGCGACCGCGATCTCATCCGTCTCATCTGCGACGAGGCGGATCGCATATGCAGCCTGGTCGACCGCATGGAGGCCTTCAACGAAGGCCAGCCCCTGACTCGCGACCCGGTCAACATCCACGTCGTTCTCGAACACGTGAAGAAGATCGCGATGAACGGTTTCGCCAAGGGCGTGCGTTTCATCGAAACCTATGATCCCTCGCTGCCGCCGGTGCCGGGCGACCGCGACCAGTTGATTCAGGTATTCCTGAACCTGGTGAAGAACGCGTCGGAAGCGGTACCGGCCAAGGGCGGGGAGATCACCCTGACCACCGCCTATCGCCACGGCGTGCGCATGGCCGTGCCGGGCACGCGCCGGCGCCTGCGCCTGCCGCTGGAAGTGACCGTCAGGGACAATGGCGAGGGCGTGCCCCCCGACCTGAAGCCCCATCTGTTCGAGCCCTTCGTGACGACCAAGTCCAGCGGCACCGGCCTCGGCCTCGCCCTGGTGGCCAAGGTGATCGGCGATCACGGCGGCATGATCGAATGCGAGTCCGAACCGCGCCGCACCGTGTTCCGGGTGCTGCTGCCGGTCGCGACCGAGTAATCTGTGAGTACCACCATGCCTGTCCACGGTGTTTCCGATGGCAATACCCCGACGATCCTGATCGCCGACGACGACCGCGCGATCCGTGAGGTGCTGGACCGCGCCATCGGCCGCCTCGGCTATCACGTCCGCTCCACCGCCAATGCCGCCACCCTGTGGCGCTGGGTCTCGGGCGGGGAGGGGGATCTGGTCATCACCGACGTGATGATGCCGGACGAGAACGGTCTCGACCTGCTGCCGCGCATCAAGCGCCTGCGCCCCGAACTGCCGATCATCGTCATGTCGGCGCACAATACGCTGATGACGGCGGTCAAGGCGGCGGAACGCGGGGCCTATGAATATCTGCCGAAACCCTTCGACCTGAAGGAGCTGATCACCGTCGTCCAGCGCGCCCTGACCCTGCCGAAGACCGGCGAGGCGGAGGGCAATCCGCTCGGCGACGGCGACGATCAGGTGCCGCTGATCGGCCGTTCGCCCGCCATGCAGGAAATCTACCGCGTGCTGGCGCGCCTGATGGGCACGGACCTGACGGTGATGATCACCGGCGAGTCGGGCACCGGCAAGGAGCTGGTGGCGCATGCGCTGCATCATTACGGCAAGCGCCGCAACGGCCCCTTCGTCGCCATCAACATGGCGGCGATCCCGCGCGAACTGATCGAAAGCGAACTCTTCGGCCATGAGAAGGGCGCCTTCACCGGCGCCAATGCCCGCTCCGTCGGCCGCTTCCAGCAGGCGGAGGGCGGCACGCTGTTCCTCGACGAGATCGGCGACATGCCGCTCGAGGCGCAGACGCGCCTGCTGCGCGTCCTGCAGCAGGGCGAATATACCACCGTCGGCGGCCGCAACCCGATCAAGACCGACGTCCGCATCATTTCCGCGACCCACCGGGATCTGCGCCAACTGGTGCATCAGGGCCTGTTCCGCGAGGATCTGTTCTATCGCCTGAACGTCGTGCCGCTCCGCCTGCCGCCGCTGCGCGAGCGGTCCGAGGACATTCCCGACCTGACGCGCCATTTCCTCGGCCAGGCGGTGTCCCAGGGCCTGCCGGGCAAGCTGATCGACGGCGAGGCGATGGAATTCCTGAAGCGCTATCGCTGGCCCGGCAACGTGCGCGAGCTGGAGAACCTGATCCGCCGCCTCGCCGCCCTCTATGCCGAGGAGATCATTGGCCTCGACGTCGTGAAGGCCGAGCTGGTGGAGCCGGAGGTCCAGTTCCGCAATGCCATGGGCGACGAGCCGGCCAGCCTGTCGATCGCCGTGGAGCGCCATCTGGCGCGCTATTTCGCGGCCCATGAGGAGGGGCTCCCGCCTTCCGGCCTCTATGACCGCATCCTGCGCGAGGTGGAAAGGCCCCTGATCGAGATCAGCCTGTCGGCGACGCGGGGCAATCAGATCAGGGCCGCGGAACTGCTCGGCCTCAATCGCAACACGCTGCGCAAGAAGATCCGCGATCTGGATATTCAGGTTCTGCGCAGCATCAAGTGATGCCTTTTCGACACCCTGTGATATTCTGACAACAGGATATCGAGTCTGCGAGGGACGCCACCCTGTCCCGCGCCACACGGCTGGTCGCCGATCCGGGGGGAACGGCAACCGGCCAGAGGGGTGACCTTGAACGAAGCCGTCGATACGCCACGGGTCAGTCGCGCCGCGCGCCTGGAGGCCTGGATCAGTCGCAGCCACATCAGCCGGCGCCTGGTCGTCTTCCTGGTGCTGATGGCGGCGGCCTCCGGCACCGGAACCTATCTCGCGCTGCGCGATCCGGCGGTGCAGGACGGCGATACGTCCTTCATCATTCCGTTGCTGCTTGTCGATCTCGTCCTGGTGCTGGCGCTCGCCGCGCTGGTGGCGACGCGGCTCGTCCGACTTTGGTGGGCGCGGCGTTCGGGCTTGGCGGGGGCAAAGCTGCATGTCCGCATCGTCGCCCTGTTCGGTGCCATCGCCGCGGTGCCGACGATCTTTCTGGGCGTTGCCTCGGCGCTGTTCTTCAATTTTGTCATCGATACCTGGTTCAGCGACCGGGTGCATGGCGCGGTTTCGGATTCCGTGGTCATCGCCAAGGCCTATGTCGAGGAACACGCCAAGACCATCGAGGCCGACATCCGCGCCATGGCCAACGACATCAACCGCCGCGCCATGATGATCGAGGCCAATCCCGACCTGTTCAACTCGCTGCTGGAGAGCCAGGTGGCGGTGCGCGGCCTGGCCGAGGCGATCGTGATCAATTCGACCGGCCGGGTGCTGGCGCGGACCGCGCTCTCCTTCGGCATGGAATTCGACCGCCTGCCGCCGGGCGCCCTCGACCGGGCGCGGGAGGGGGAGGTCGCGCTGATCACCACGGAGGACGACCGGGTACGGGCCCTGGTGCGGATCGACAGCTTCCTCGACGCCTATCTCTATGTCGGGCGTTTCGTCGATCCCCGCGTCATCGCCTATGTCGAGCGGACGGCGGCGGCGGCGGCGGCATACAACGAGCTGCAGAAACGCCGGCTCGGCATCCAGGTCACTTTCGCCTTCGTCTTCGTGCTGGTCGCCCTCCTGATCCTGCTGACCGCCATTCTCTCCGGCCTCTGGTTCGCGACCAAGCTCGTGGAGCCCGTGGCGCGCCTGTTCGGCGCGACCGAGCGGTTGCGCGAGGGCGATCTGGCGGCCCGCGTCGAAACCGGTACTTCGGACGACGAACTGGCGTCGCTGGGGCGCGCGTTCAACCGCATGGCCGGCCAGATCGAGGCCCAGCACGGCGCGCTTCGCGATGCCAACCACCAACTCGACGAGCGCCGCCGCTTCACCGAGGCGGTGCTGGCGGGCGTGTCCGCCGGCGTGCTCGGCGTCGACACCGAAGGCCGGATCTCGCTGCCCAACCGCTCCGCCCTCGAATTGCTCGATACCACGGCGGACGCCATCATCGGCCGGCCGATCGAGGATGTCGTGCCCGAGATCGCGGCCCTGCTGGCCGAGGCGCGGGAACGGCCGGAACGCGAGATCCAGGCCCAGATCAATCTGGCCCGGGGCGGCGTCACCCGCCATTTCAGCGTGCGTGTCGTCGGCGAGCGGACGGGCAGGGAAGTGCGCGGCTTCGTCGTCACCTTCGACGATGTGACCGATCTGGTTTCGGCCCAACGCACCGCCGCCTGGGCCGATATCGCGCGCCGCATCGCCCACGAGATCCGCAATCCCCTGACCCCGATCCAGCTTTCGGCCGAACGCCTGAAGCGGAAATACGGCAAGGAGATCGCGACCGATCCCGAGGTCTTCGCCCAATGCACCGACACGATCATCCGCCAGGTCGGCGACATCGGCCGCATGGTGGACGAATTCTCGGCCTTCGCGCGGATGCCGACGGCGGTCTTTCGCATGGAGGACCTGTCGGAGCAGGTGCGTCAGGCGGTATTCCTGCGCCACGTCGCGGCGCCCGCCATCATCTTCGAGACCGAGGCGCCGCCCGAAGCGGTGATCGCCCTGTTCGATACGCGGCAGATCGGCCAGGCCCTGGCCAATGTCCTGAAGAACGCGGCGGAGGCGATCGACGGCCGTCCGGCGCGCGCCGACCTGCCGCCCGGGCGCATCGTCACCCGGCTGTCGGCCGAGGACGGCACCATCCGGATCGAGGTCATGGACAACGGTCGCGGCCTGCCGGCCAACGAACGCGACCGGCTGACGGAACCCTATGTCACCACGCGGACAAAGGGGACCGGCCTCGGTCTCGCCATCGTCCGCAAAATTCTGGAGGAACACGGCGGCACCATCCATCTGGGCGACAATCCGGACGGCGGCGCGGTCGTGACGTTGAGTTTCCCCTGGCGGCGCGAAAGCACCGATGCCGCGGCGGAAACCGAGGCGAGGAAAGCGCATGGCTCGTGAAGTATTGATCGTCGACGACGAGGCGGACATCCGTGAACTCGTCGCCGGCATTCTCGAGGACGAAGGCTACGAGACGCGGACCGCCGGCAGCGCGGACGAAGCCTTCGCCGCCATCGAGGCACGCCTGCCGTCACTCGTCATTCTCGACATATGGCTGCAGGGCAGCCGTCTCGACGGACTCGAGATCCTGGAGGCGGTGAAGCGCGCGCACCCCGAGATGCCGGTGGTCATGATCTCCGGCCACGGCACGATCGAGACCGCCGTCGGCGCCCTGAAGCGCGGCGCCTACGACTTCATCGAGAAACCCTTCAAGGCGGACCGCCTGCTGCTCCTCGTCCAGCGCGCCATCGAGGCGGCGGAGCTGAAGCGCGAGAACAAGGCGCTGAAGGTCCGTTCCAACATCGAGGACGAGATGATCGGCCGTTCCTCGGCCATGAACACCGTGCGTGCCATGGTCGAGAAGGCGGCCCCCATGGGCAGCCGGGTCATGATCATGGGCCCGCCGGGCGCCGGCAAGGAAGTGGTGGCGCGCCAGCTGCACCGCCTGTCCAAGCGCGCCGAAGGGCCCTTTTCGGTGGTCAATGCCGCGACCATGGCGCCGGAACGCATGGAAGCGGAACTGTTCGGCGTCGAAGCCTCGGCCAGCGCCGACGGCATGCCCCGCATCGGCCTCTTCGAGAAATCCCACGGCGGCACCCTGTTCCTCGACGAAGTGGCGGACATGCCGCCCGAGACCCAGGCCAAGATCCTGCGCGTCCTCGTCGACCAGACCTTCGAACGCGTCGGCGGCCGCAACCGGGTGCAGGTCGACGTGCGCGTGGTCAGCGCGTCGTCGCGCGACCTCCATGCCGAGATCGCCGCCGGCCGCTTCCGCGAGGATCTGTTCCACCGCCTGTCGGTGGTGCCGATCCGGGTGCCGCGGCTGGCCGACCGGCGCGAGGACATTCCCGAACTCGCGACCCATTTCATCCAGCGCATCAGCCGCGCCAACGGCGTTCCGCCGCGCAACATCTCCAACGAGGCGATGGCGGTGATGCAGGCCTATGACTGGCCGGGCAACGTGCGGCAATTGCGTAATGTCTGCGAACGCCTGCTGATTCTGGCGACCGACGACGCGGAGGGGGCGATCGGCGCCGACATGCTGCCGGCCGAAGTGGGCGGGGCAGGGCCCAACACGCTGCGCGGCGACGGCGGCGAGGTGATCATGGCCCTGCCGCTGCGCGAGGCCCGCGAAGCCTTCGAGCGGGACTATCTGCTGGCCCAGGTGGCGCGTTTCGGCAACAACATCAGCCGAACCGCCAATTTCATCGGCATGGAACGGTCCGCGCTCCATCGGAAATTGAAGTCGCTGGGCATCAGCATCAGCGATCGGGGCCAGATCTAGACCCCGTTTCCGCCGCGTCCGCGACCATTTTGAGGCCACACCCCCCGAATGCGCTATTGAGCCCGGCGGGCAATCGCTTTATCCCGGTGCCGTGATCGGAATCGGTGCGGACCATCGCACCATTCGCCGGAAGGTCGCGGATTTCGCTTGCGAAGAGCCGAGAAGCTTGCGATATTTGTGCAGTGCAGCAATTTGTGTGTGTCGCTGCCTTCTGTTCCGGAATCACCGCTTGATCCGGTGGTCGTCGGGGGTGGCGCTGCCTCCCCCGGGCGAGAACGGGGTTGGGTTGAGAGTAAGACGCAACAAGAAAAAAAGGTTCCAAAATGTCGGAACGATCCCAAAACGTTCAGGACGTCTTCCTGAACTACGTCCGCAAGAACAAGACCCCTGTGACCGTGTTCCTGGTGAATGGCGTGAAGTTGCAGGGCGTGATCACCTGGTTCGACAATTTCTGCGTGCTGCTGCGGCGTGACGGGCACATTCAGCTCGTCTACAAGCATGCGATTTCGACCGTCATGCCGGCGGCGCCCATCCAATTGTTCGATCCGCAGGCGGCCGAGGCGTCCCGCGACCATTGAGCGACCCATCCGGGCCCGTCGCGGCGGCGGGCAGAGCGATCGTCGTCCATCCCTACGTCAGGGGGGCGTCGCCTGCCGATGAGGTGGGCGGCGCCGCCCTGCGCCTGCCCGAGGCACGCCTCGCGGAAGCGGTCGGCCTGACAGCGGCCATCGAGCTCGACGTCGTCGAGGCGATCGAGGCCCCGGTCGACCGCATCCGCCCGGCCACCTGGCTCGGCACCGGCAAGGTCGCCGAACTGCGCGGCGTGGTGGCCGAATACGCGGTCGACGTCGTGGTCATGAACTGCGCGCTTTCGCCGGTCCAGCAGCGCAACCTGGAACGGGAGCTGAAGACCAAGGTCATCGACCGCACCGGCCTGATCCTCGAGATCTTCGGGGCGCGGGCGGCGACGCGCGAAGGCCGGCTGCAGGTCGAACTGGCCCATCTGTCCTATCAGAAGAGCCGGCTGGTGCGGTCCTGGACCCATCTGGAACGTCAGCGCGGCGGCGTCGGCTTCCTGGGCGGTCCCGGCGAAACCCAGATCGAGGCCGATCGGCGCATCCTTTCCGAAAAGATCACCCGCCTGAAGCGCGAGCTGGAGACGGTGACGCGAACGCGCGAGCTGCACCGGCGCAACCGGCGCAAGGTGCCGCATCCGATCGTCGCCCTGGTCGGCTATACCAATGCCGGCAAATCCTCGCTGTTCAACCGCATGACGCGGGCCAAGGTGCTGGCGGCGGACCTGCTGTTCGCCACCCTCGACCCCACCATGCGCGGCATCGAACTGCCTTCCGGGCGTCAGATCATCCTGTCCGACACGGTGGGCTTCGTCTCCGACCTGCCGACCCATCTGGTCGCCGCCTTCCGCGCCACCCTGGAAGAGGTGCTGGAGGCGGACGTCATCGTCCATGTCCGCGACGTCGCCCATCCCGAGACCGAAGCCCAGAAGGCCGACGTGCTCGCCGTGCTCGACGATCTCGGCGTCGACGAGGCGGAACAGGACGCGCGCATGATCGAGGTCCTGAACAAGGTCGACCTGCTGCCGGACGACGAGCGCGCGGCCCTGTTCAACCGCGCGGCGCGTCTTCATACCGTGCTGCCGGTCTCGGCCCTGACCGGGGAGGGGGTGGACGGCCTGCTCGCCACCCTCGACGAGAAGCTGGGCGCCGCGCGGCGTTTCGTCGAACTGTCGGTGCCGCTGTCGGACGGCGCCGCGCTCGCCTTCCTCTACCAGCATGGCGAGGTGGTGGAGCGGCGCGACGGCGACGACGGACTGGCCCATCTGACCGTCGGCCTCGACCCCGCCGATCTCGGCCGCTTCGAGAAGCGCTTCGGCAGCGCGGCCTGATCGTCGGTCGGATGTTTCGCCGTCAGGTCCGTTTTTCGGCCGCCTTGGCTTCGTCCCAGAGCGCGTCGAGAAGATCGAGCGGCTGACGCCCGCCAAGGCCGCGTGCCGCCAGCCGCGCCTCGATATGGCGGAAGCGGCGCTCGAATTTGGCGTTGGTGGAACGGAGCGCGGTTTCCGCCTCCACCCCCAGATGGCGGCCGATGTTGGCGATGACGAAGAGCACGTCGCCCAATTCGTCCTCCAGCCGCGCCTTGGGACTGCCGGCGGCGATTTCCGCCTTCAACTCGCCGATCTCCTCCTCGAGCTTGTCGAGCACGGGCATCAGGTCCGGCCAGTCGAAGCCGATGCGGGCGGCGCGTTTCTGCAGCTTGGCGGCGCGCAGCAGGGCGGGTAGGGCGAGGGGGACATCGTCCAGCACGCCGCCCTTGGCCTTGGCTGCACGTTCGCCGGCCTTCATGTCTTCCCAGCGCGCGGCGTCATGGGCCGTGGCATCGCCGAAGACATGGGGGTGTCGCGCCACCATCTTTCGGGTGATCGAATCGGCGATGTCGGCGAAGGCGAAGGCGCCTTCCTCTTCCGCGATCCTGGCGTGGAACACGACCTGGAACAGGAGATCGCCCAGTTCCTCGCGAAGGTCGGCCCGATCGCCCCGGGCGATGGCGTCCGCCACCTCATAGGCTTCCTCGATCGTATAGGGCGCGATCGTGTCGAAGGTCTGTTCCACGTCCCAGGGACAGCCGTCGGCCTTGCTGCGCAGGCGCGCCATCAGGGCGAGCAGCGCGGCGAGAGCGGCCTCGGGCGTCGGTGGAGAAGGGGGGGCGGGGGCATTTTCAGGGTCGGACATGGGCGGAGCATATCGGCGCGCTCCAGGGATGTCAGCGCCCCATTGCCGGCGCTATGATGTTGGCCTGATGGGGTTGGGCCGGATGACATTGGATCAGATGGCATTGGACCAGATGACATTGGACCAGACCGGCTCCGGAGATCGGCGATGGATACGTCCACCTTCAGCTTCACCGCGCTCTACACCGGCGAGACCTGGGTCGCCAACGGTCTCTCCATGCCCGAATTGCGGACGCCGGCCGGCGATCTGATGTACAAGCTGGCGGCGCCGGCGGAATGGGCCGGCAAGGCGATCTTCGGCACCAATCTGCGCCACATGCTGGTGGCGCGCCATGCCCTGATCGACCGCCTGCTGGCGAGCCTGATCCAGGAGATGCCGGGGCTCCAGATCCTCGAGATCGCCTGCGGCCTGTCGGCCCGGGGCTGCCGCTTCACCCGGCAATATCCGGATCTGCGCTATGTCGAGGCCGACCTGCCGGCGATGGCGGCCCTGAAGGTGCAGGCGCTGGCGCGCGTGCCCGGCCTGTCGAGCCGCCACGCCGTGGTGCCCATCGACATCCTGGCCGCCGACGGCCCGAATGCCATTGCCAGCGTGCTTGCCAATGCCTTCGATGCCGAGCGGCCGATCGCCGTGGTGACGGAAGGCCTGATGAATTACTTCACCCTCGATACGGCGACCGATGTCTGGTGCCGCCTGGCGAATGCGCTACGCCGTTTCCCGGCCGCCGCCTATCTGACCGAAACCTATCCGCGCCCGAAGACGCGCCTGCTGCGCGCGGCGGCCATGGCCGGTGCCGCCGGCCTGCGCCTGATTTCGCGTTCCGACGCCGGCATCCACTTCAGGACCGCGGATGAAGGCGCCGACCATCTGCAACGCTGCGGCTTCGACGTCGCGGAAGTCGCTTGGCCGCCGGACGACAGGACGATCGCCGTGCTGACCGGGCGGGTGGCGCGATAGGGCCGGAGTTTCGGGCGGTCGGGTTCGTCCCGGTAGCGATATCAGATAGTCGCATAATATATATTATGGAAAATAATATGGCATTGAACATGGCGTTGGACAGATCCGCTCGAGATTGATGGAGCGAGGAAGTGCGCGGAATTTCAATCTCTTGCGGGGTTTTTCTGCTACAAGGCGCGCGTCCGGGCCGCTCCCTTCTCGGGCGATAATGCCGGACCTGTCTGGGCGACGATCGGAGGGATGATGAGACCGAAGGTGATCGGGCTGATCGGCGGCATGAGCTGGGAGAGCTCGGCCGAATATTATCGGATCATCAACCGCGCCGCGCGGGAGCGTCTGGGCGGTGTCCATTCGGCGCGCAGCCTGATGTGGTCCGTCGACTTCGGCGAGATCGAGCGCCTGCAACATGCCGGCGAATGGGCGGCGCTGGAGGCCGAGATGGTGGTTGCCGCGCGGAGGCTCGAGGCCGGCGGCGCCGATGTCGTGGTGATCTGCACCAATACGATGCATCGCATGGCGGATGCGGTGGCGGCAGCGGTATCGATCCCCCTGCTCCACATCGCCGATCCGACGGCGGCGGCGGTCAAGGCGGCTGGCCTGTCGCGGATCGGGCTCCTCGGCACCGTTTTCACCATGGAACAGGATTTCTACAAGGGCCGGCTTGCCGCGCGGCACGGGCTGGAGGTTCTGGTGCCCGACGCCGAGGATCGGCGGGTGATCCACGACGTCATCTATCGCGAGCTCGTGGCCGGCGTGGTGCGGGACGAGTCCCGCGCCGCCTATCGCGCCGTGATCGCGCGTCTGGCTGAGCGCGGCGCGGAGGCGGTGATCCTCGGCTGTACCGAGATCATGCTGCTGATCGGCCCGGCCGACAGTGCCCTGCCGCTGTTCGACACGACGGCGTTGCATGCGCTCGCCGCCGTCGATTTCTCGCTGGGCGGCGTCGACGCGGCGGGAAATAGTTTCGACAAGCCAATAAGTTGATGGATGTTCTTCAGGCGTTGATTTCAATCGATGAGCGCCGCGATCTCGCTTTCGTGACGATTGCTCATATTATGGCGGATGATATGGTTTCAGGTGATATGGTTCCAGGGCCGCACGAAAGCTGAGGAGACGGGCATGAAGATCCTTCGCACGCCCGAGGCGCGTTTCGCCGATCTGCCTGACTATCCCTTCGCGCCCCATCACGTGGAGTTGGGCCCCGTTCGGATGCATTACGTCGACGAGGGACCGCGCGACGGTCCCGTCGTCCTGCTGCTGCACGGAGAGCCGACCTGGTCCTATCTCTACCGCAAGATGATCCCGCCGCTGGCGGCCGGCGGGTGCCGCGTGCTGGCGCCGGACCTCATCGGTTTCGGCAAGTCGGACAAGCCGGCGGCCGCCTCCGCCTACAGCTACCAGGCTCATGTCGACTGGGTGCGCGAATGGCTGCTGGCGCTGGATCTTCGCGATGTGACGCTGTTCTGCCAGGACTGGGGCTCGTTGATCGGTCTGCGGGTGGCTGCCGAAATGGAAGACCGCTTCGCCCGCATCTGCGTGTCGAACGGCTTCCTGCCGACGGGCGAAGTGGCGGCCCCCCCGGCGTTCAGGCTGTGGCGGGCGTTCGCGCGCTTCACGCCGGTGTTCCCGGCGGGGCGCATCGTCGACTTCGGCAGCCTGACGAAACTGTCGCGGGCCGAGATCGCGGCCTATGACGCCCCCTTCCCCAGTGCCGGCTACAAGGTCTGCGCCCGCCTTTTCCCGAGCCTGGTGCCGACCGAGGCCGGCGATCCCGCCCTGCCCGCCAATCGCCGTGCGTGGCAGATCCTCGGCAAGTGGACGAAGCCGTTCCTCTGCATCTTCGGGGCCGACGATCCGATCCTGGGCAAGGCGGATTCCCTGCTGATCCCTCATGTACCGGGCGCCGCCGGCCAGCCCCACGACCGCATCCGCGGCGGTCATTTCATCCAGGAGGACCGGGGCGACGAGCTAGCGGCCCGTCTCCTGGACTGGCTGGGTCTGACGAGCGCGCCCTAGGGCGCCGGGTCAGGCCGCGCGATTGTCGACGGAGACGCCGGCGGACGGCAGCGCCCCGGGCCGGGTCCATTCGGGCGGCGCCCAGATGTGCTTCAGGCGCAGCCACAGGGGGCCCGGGCGGAGCACGTCGCGCATCATGTCCGCGAATTCATGCAGGTTCAGGGTCAGGATGTTGTGGCTGCGCACTTGGCGCACGATGCCGTAGTCCACCTTCTCCCCCTCGGGCTCGAAGGTGCCGAACAGACGGTCGAACAGGATCAGCACGCCGCCGTAGTTCTTGTCGATATATTGGGGATTGCGGCCGTGATGGGCCCGGTGATGCGACGGCGTGACGAAGATGGGGTGACGACACGAAAGTGATCAGATTGTCCGGTTCGTGAGAACGGACCAGCAACTATGCTGCCAGCAGCGACTGCGGCCGACGGAGAGGTCGCAATCCATCCATCGGAATTGAATCGTCGCCCCAGACGTAGTCCCCGGTCAGGCCGACATGCTCCCAGCCGAGCGGCGCGACGTGGCGCGCGAGTTCCGGCCGCACGTCGGCGCCGCGGCCGCCGAGATCTTCCATGGCAGCCTGAAGGTACCGGGTGTTCCACAGGATGACCGCCGACACGAGCAGATTCAATCCCGAGGCCCGGTAGGCTTGGTTCTCGAAACTGCGGTCGCGCATCTCGCCGAGCCGGTTGAAAAAGATGGCCCGCGCCAGTGCATTGCGCGCCTCGCCCTTGTTGAGCCCGGCGTTGGCTCGTCGGCGCAGCACCGGATCGCGCAGCCAGTCCAAGGTGAACATCGTGCGCTCGAGGCGGCCGAACTCGCGCAGTGCCAGAGCCAGGCCGTTTTGCCGGGGATAGGCAGCTAAGCGCCTCAACATGGCAGAAGCGGTCACCGTGCCGACGCGGATCGAGGTGGCCAGCCGCAGCAACTCTTCCCAGTGGGCAGCCAAGTGATCGAGATCGATCACACCGCCGATCAGGGGCCGGAGAGCCGGAGGCGCCTCGTCTCCCGGAAACAGATACAGGCGGCGGTCCTTGAGGTCCCGGATGCGTGGGGCGAAGCGGAAGCCCAGCAGATGGCACAGCCCGAACACATGGTCGGAGACGCCGCCGGTGTCAGTATAGTGCTCCTCGATGGACAGGCCGGTCTGGTGGTAAAGCAGGCCATCGAGAACGTGCGGCGCCTCGCTTGCCGTCGCCGCGATCACCTTGGTGTGGAACGGACCGTACTGGTCTGAGACATGGGTGTAGAAGGCGACGCCCGGCTCGTTGCCGTGCCGGGCGTTGACGTCACCGACCGCCTCGCCGCGGCCGCCGGCACGATAGAACTGGCCGTCCGAGGAAGAGGTGCTGCCGTCGCCCCAGATGGCGGCCAGCGGCAGGGCTCGATGGACGTCGATGATTTTGGCGAGTGCGGCAGCGTAGGTCTCTTCACGCACGTGCCAGTCATGCATCCAGGCAAGCTGCCGCATCGAAACGCCGCGGCAGGCCTCCGCCATCCGCGTCAGCCCAAGATTGATGCCGTCGGCGAGAATGGCCGTGAGCAGCGCCGCCCGATCCTCCGGCGGCCTGCCGCTCCGCTGGTGGGTAAAGCACGCGCTGAAGCCGACCCAGCTATCGACCTCCAGCAACAGGTCGGTGATCTTGACCCGGGGCAGCGTCTGGTAGGCGCTGTGGCCGAGCTCATCAGCCGCCTCGGGAGTACGGTCGCGGATGGGGGAGACCTTCAGTTCGCCCGTTGACAGATCGACGCTCTCCAGCTTTCCGGCCGCGGCCAGGCCGGCAACCTCCGCAATCCGCTCGCGCAGGGCCTGCCGCCGCGCGGGCAGGTAGACGGTTCTTTCCCTGCTGACCGCGACCGGCAGGGCGTTCTCGTCGCGCAGCGCGTCGAAAGTCGGCCTCGGCACCAGGCAGGACTCGAAGTCGCGAAATTGGCGACTTCCATCAACCCATATGTCGCCGGCGCGTAGCCGGTCGCGCAGCTCCGAAAGGGCGCAAATTTCGTAAGCCTTCCTATCGATCACGCCGCCAGGCATGACGAGCCGACGCCAGGAGCGACGGACGAACCCAATCGGCGCCTTGGGCGGCAGGCTGCGCTTGCCCGAGTCGTGCATGGCCCGGAGCACCTCGAGCGCCCGCAGTAGCGACGCAATGGCGGGGCCACCCTTGAAAACGAATGCGCCCAGCAAAGTCGGGGCAAAGGCACGGACAGTGGCGTACCGCCCCACCAGTTCGACCCGAGGGTCCATCGCGTCCGGCCGCGCCAAAGCCTCAACATCGGCGACGCTGGCGACGAACTTGTACCATCCAACACCCTTGTCCAGCGCCTCGAAAGGATTCCGGCCGGCCTCGCGTGCGTCGATCACAGCGCGGCAAGCAGCGATGATTGTCTGAAGCTGGCTCCTGGTCTCCTTCATCGTTTTGAGTGTCTTCTCCGACGTGCGGTTTTCTGCTCGGCGGCCGAGCGAGACCATGAGCTTATCGAACATGGCGAGTGCTGCGTCGGTCAACGCTGTCTCCATGCGGATCGCCACCGCGGCCAGCAGCGCATCCCGGCGTACAGGGGAGAGATCGCGGAGGTGCTGCACCGTCATCCGCACGCCCTCGGCGGCAAGCCGCTCGAACGCGGCATCAGGGACCTGGTCTTGGACGACGCGGTCGACGGCAAGGCCGCGCAGCGCTTCGAGGCGGTCAACGACCGCGACGAGATTGCGCGGTGCCGGTGCCTTTGGTGCTGAACGGAGCCAAGCCAGCATGGCAACGCCGGCATCGGCCCACGGCTCGAGTAGCGCCGCGACCCGGCCACCGCCGTCCCGTCCGAGCGCTTGCACGACAATGCGATAAATGATCCGCTCGGCCCGGCCTCGCGCCTGGTGCAGGATCAGCTCCAACACGGCCGCGGACGGCAGCAGGATGCGTCGCTGCCGCAGTTCGTTGACCAGCGCGGTCGCAAGCGCCATTGGATCCCGGTTCACCTGGGCGATGGACAACAGCCACGATGCCAGCGCCCCGAACGCCGCGCGATCGAAGCTCCGGTAGCCTGTCTGCTCCATGAGATCGGCCATCTGCTCGCGCCGGGTCTGGCCCCGGCGTCGATAGTCGGCATAATCATCGGCTTCGGCGCCAACCTGGCGAGCAACAAAGGCCAGCAAGGCCGACGGCGGGATTTCGTCAGGGTCGGGCATGCGACCGGGATAGCGCAGGTAGCAGAGCAGGACAGCATAACCAAGACGGTTGCGCGCGGTGCGCTTGACCGCGACAATGTCCAAATCGTCACGGTCGAACGTATAGTGGCGGATCAGTTCGCGCTCATCAGACGGAACAGCCAGGAAGTGTGCCCACTGGCCTTCGGTCAGGAGTCGCCGTCGCGCCATCGCCCTCTCCAATCCCGTCAAGGAAATCATAGCGAAAGTGGCGGGTGGCGGCGGGGCAGATCGCTACATGTTCGCGTATAGTCGAAATTCAGGCTAAAGCTCACCCGCGCTGCCAGCGCGGTGAGCTATTCCCGAATCAGTTTCACCGGTCGCCGAGCGACCGCCAAGCAAACCAAACAACAAAGAGTACGATGAGAGTGAGAGGCCAGCCCGGGCCACTCTCTATGAAATGGATCGTGATATCCATTAGATCCTGCAGCGTTAGCGCACCTGCAACTACGGTGGTCATCGAGAAACGTCCGTTGGTAAGCACGGCGCCGCCGCTTATGTGCCAAATTGGCGGCATTTTCATCCAATTTGGCATGATTTTCAAGGCTGACGTTATGCGACTGTTGAGGTCGCGCATAGGCCGAAAATTGCTCCCATAAATGTCGGCGGGGTCAGCGCCACCCGCCGGGCGGATGAACTGATGCGGTCCATGCGCGTGACCCGCACCTCTTAGTGTCTTTAGTGTCTGATCCGAAATTAAGTTGAGTGATATCAGCCGGTTAGCTTGACAGCGTTGGCCTGTCGCTGATTCTGGGGTTTCGCCAAAACCGACCAGGAATCAGCGACGTGGGCCGATACTGCCCGCGCCATTCATGCGCGAACCGAACTGGCTTTGCCAAGCGATTTGACCGATGCGGAATGGGCGGTGCTCGAACCACTTCTGCCGCCCGCTTCGCCAGTGGGACGTCCTCGCAAATGGTCGATGCGGCGGATTGTCGAGGCGATCCTGTTCTTGCTGCGGGGTGGTTTGCCATGGCGGATGCTGCCACCCTGCTTTCCGCCGGTCTCGACCGTCCGGCGTTGGTTCTACCTGTGGCGCGACAGCGGCCTGTGGCTGACGCTCAACCGCACCCTGCTCATGGCCTCGCGCGAGGCGCGGCCGGGAAGCCTTCCCCAGCGCCGGGGTGATCGACAAGCAGACCGTGGAAACCACCGAATCCGGCGGCCCTCGGGGTTATGACGCGGGCAAGAAGATCAAGGGACGCAAACGCCATATCCTCACTGACACGCAAGGAAATCTCGTCCACGCCGTGATCCACACCGCCGACATCCAGGATCGCGATGGCGCGCCGCTGGTTTTGGGCAAGATCGCCAAGCGCTTCCCCTGGCTCCGGCACATCTTCGCCGACGGCGGCTATGCTGGTGACAAGCTCAGGGACGCGCTGCGCCCTATCGGAAAATGGACCGTCGAGATCAACAAGCGTTCAGATGCCGTCAAAGGCTTCAAGGTCCTGCCTCGCCACTGGTGGTCGAGCGCACCCTAGCATGGCTCAACCGAAACCGGCGAAATCGGGCGCCACCCTGGACCGCAAAGGCACTAGGTCGACGGAGAAACGGCCGGCCACAAGCTCTCTACACGCTCTAACGAACCGGACGATCTGATCACTTCCGTGTCGTCATAAGCACGAACCACCCAAACCGCGTGACGGGTGGGATCAGATGGAGCCAATTGTAGATCCATGCTGCGTCGCCACAGGTGACAACAATGTCAGTTTCAAATACCGTACCAAAACGGTGCAAACTGTAGCCGATTTGGCAATTCGTGCGCCAGCCCGCTCACTCACGGGCGGTCGCCCTGAAGAGGGTGTCAGACGAGAGTGTTCTATTTTAAGTTTTGCATGAGGAACTTGCAATATGCGAAAAAGACCAACCGTTAAGGCCGTTATCTTCGGCACAACAGCGGTCGCCACTCTCGCGGCGGCGGCAAGCGCCACCGCGCAGGACGCCATTCAGGTTTCTGCATCGCAGTTTGGTTATACCAACCGCGCGGTTGCTGAAACCAACGTCAAGCTCGATATATTCGGCGGTGGCGATGAAAGTGGCGGTACTTATGGTGGCGCCCCCAGCCTGACGGTACCCCTCGGCGACAAGCTCGGCCTGCAGATCGACGGCGTGGCCGGCGTGACTGGGGACGAGACCGGCTTCGCCGGCGGCGCCGCCCAGCTATTCTACCGTGACCCACAGAAGTTCCTGATCGGCGTCGCCGGTGGCGGCGTCTATGTCGACAGCGTGGCGCAATATGGCGTCGCAGCGATCGCCGAATATTATCTCGACAATGTCACCCTCGAAGGCTTGGTCGGCTACGAGACCGGCGACGTGATCGATGGAGTCTACGGTCGTGCGGGCCTGTCGGTCTATGCCAATCCCAATCTCCGCCTCGGCGGTGGCGTCAGCTACTCGCGCAGCAACGATCTGGGTGGCGACATCCAGGTCGAAGCACTGCTGACCGACGTCCCAGGCATGGCCCTGTTTGCCACCGGCATCTTCGACCAGCAGGGCGCCATGGGCCTAGGTGGTGTTCGCTTCTACATGAATTCCGGCACCAATCTACTGACCACCGACCGCACCAAGCAGCAGTCGGCGCCAACCCTAATCGACATGCAGCGCCACATGAACAGGCCGAACTTCCTGTTCGCCGCCGGGTCTGGCTTCGGTATCCGCCAGATCAGCCTGACAGGCGACGCCACGTCGAATCCGCCGCCGCCGCCGCCGCCGCCCGAGCAGTGCAAGGATCACTCCCTGAAATGCAAGCTTCACGGCCTAGTCGACCGCCTGGTCGCTCACGAATATCGCGAGCATAGCGCCCTGACGACGCTGACGGGGTGGGTCGACGACCAGGTCAACGCCCGGGTCGACAAAGAGAATAGCGCCTTGGAGGCGCGGGCAGATCGGCTCCACGGCCTGATCGATGGCCTGGGCAACAAGTATCCCATCCTGGCGCCGCTGACGGGTCCGCTCGACGCTCTGATCAACGCCCGGGTCACTCATGAGTATCGCGAAAACAGTGCTCTGACAGCCCTGTCAGGGCGAATCGACGAACGGGTCAACACCCGGGTCGACAAAGAGAATAGTGCCTTGGCGGCGCTGGCAAATCGGCTCCACAGCCTGATCGATGGCTTGGGCAATCGCAAGCATCGCCCCCTGGTGGCGCTGACGGGGTGGATCGACGACCAGGTCAACGCCCGGGTCGACAAAGAGAATAGCGCCTTGGAGGCGCGGGCAGATCGGCTCCACGGCCTGATCGATGGCCTGGGCAACAAGTATCCCATCCTGACGCCGCTGACGGGTCCGCTCGACGCCCTGATCGACGCCCGGGTCACTCATGAGTATCGCGAAAACAGTGCTCTGACAGCCCTGTCAGGGCGAATCGACGAACGGGTCAACACTCGATAGGGCCTTCGTACCTAGGTGATATATTCTTGGGTGAGGTATGCCACACCCAAGAATATTCAAGATCTGACAGGCGTGATATCCGCTTTAGAATCTTTAAAGCGGCATTGTTACCGATGGATCTTCATTATGCTTTTCTTAACTTCATTCCCAATAACCATACAATATACTATAGATACAATAATTTATTTCATAGAAATCGGTCCTGGCTGGCCCCTCACTCTCATCGTACTATACGTTGTTTGGCTTGCTTGGGTATCATTCCGCTGAAATCTCCCTATCCAACTAATACCAGTTCCACGAATGGCTGACTCGTGAGGGATTGAACGAACCCACTGTGGCGGGATTTTGGAGAAGCTCCCCGTGACCTGACCCCCCCGTGCTTCATCCAGCGGGAAGCGGAGACCCGGCCCCGGCATCGCGAGGACGATCCCGCCGCCCAGAAGGCCCTCAAAAAAAGCTCCGCGCCCGGGTGAAAAGCATCGCCCGGCGCAAGGCTGCCGGTCGCAAGGTCGAGATCTGGTTCCAGGATGAAGCCCGCGCCGGCCGGGTATGGTTCGAGCGAGGGCAACGGCCGAGGGGGGCCCGCGACATGCGCCACAAGGCAGCCTGGATCTTCGGCGCCGTCTGCCCGGCCCGGGATACCGGCGTCGCCCTCGTCCTGCCGGTGGCGACGACCGAGGCGATGTAGGCCTTCCTCGACGAACTGGCCCTGGCCGTTCCCGCAGACCGATCACTCACTTTATTTCGGATCAGACATTAAGTTGTCGGAGCCAGAGTTGAGCGAAGACATCGACTGGCGCATAATTGCCTTCTATTAATAGTCGATAGAATTAAACGGATAGAACCAGCACGACTTAAAAAATGGGCGGATTATCGCCATTTCTTCCAGACGCTTTGGTTTGATTTTTATCGCTGTGCGCGCGCGGCCGGAATCACCCCGCCCTGGCGTCAGACCGCAATGACACGCAGCGACTTGCGGAACCATGCGTCGACCCCGCGGCAATCTCTGGCCGAGCTTCGACATGATCTGCTTACAAGATGTGTTGATAGCGTTGCGTTGAGTGCATAGTGTAGCTATGCGCAAAGCATCACTACACATTGCCCCCTGAGCCTTTCCTGCCCTCACGAGAGACCCCATCATGACAGCCCGCACGGCAACCCTGCATCCTGTATTGATTTCCTCAGGGCCTCGGCCGAGCGCTAGGCGTTGGTCCTTAATCGTTCGGCCTGATCAGCTTCACCACCGAGCCCAGGTGAAGCGCATCGTTAAGGAAACCGACGAGGCGGTGTCGGTCGTGCTCGCACCGGTCGACGGGATACCCAAAGACCTGCGGGCCGGTCAGTTTCTCACCCTGATCGCGCAGATCGATGGCCAGGCCGTGAAGCGGGCGTATTCCCTCAGCGAGCTTCCCAACGAAGGGACGATGACGATCACCAGCAAGCGGGTCGAGGGTGGGGTGATGTCCACCTATCTGAACACGCGCCTAAGAGAGGGTGCTTGGCTTCAGTTCGCCGGCCCCAGCGGCGACTTCGTTTTGCCGGCACGGGTACCGACACACTATGTGTTCGCCGCAGCGGGCTCGGGCATCACCCCGATCATGGCCATGGTTGAGCAATTGCTGGAGCATGAAAACAACCACGTACCCATTGCTGTTTTTTATGGCAATCGTCGCGAGCAAGACATCCTTTTCCGCGAGCGACTGGATGCATGGGCGAACCGACATGAAAACCTGACCATCCACTATGTACTCAGCCAACCAGCACAGGACTGGAACGGTCGCCGAGGCCGCATCAGCGCTGAAGAATTGCGTGGTGCTGCGCCCGGAACCGGAGCCATCTATTTTCTCTGCGGCCCGGATGACTTCAATGAGTCCCTTCGCCGCCAGTTGATCGCTCTTGCGATTCCCGCGCAGGCCATTGCCAGTGAACAGTTCACCACGCTCGCCCGCGAATCCCGCCCCCATCCCAAGGACTCTCATATCGTTGTGTTCCGCGTTGGCGGATCGGAAAGGGAGGTCACGGTGCGGCCGACGGAGACCCTGCTTGAGGCGGGTCTGCGGGCCGGCATCGCCCTGCCCTTCAGCTGCACCATGGGGGGGTGCGGGCATTGCAAGGTCAAAATACTTGACGGCGACGTCGCCACCGATGCGCCGAATTGCCTGACCGAACCCGAGCTTCAGGCCGGCTACGCGCTGGCCTGCTGTGCATATCCGCATCATCGCGCGACGGTGGCAATCGAAGAGAAAGTGTCATGAGCGCTTCCAAAAATTCGGTGTACCGGATAGCGGAAGTGGTCCGCCGATCCGGATTTACCAAGGAAACGATTCACTACTATCTGCGCGAAGGCCTGCTGCCGCCTCCGCAGAAGCCCACGCGCAATTCGGCACTCTACAGTGAAGAGCACCTACATCGGCTGCGCATGATCCGCTCGATGCGCGAGGAACATCTGCTACCGCTCAAAGCGATCAAGTGCCTACTCGCTGACCAGCCGCTACAGGAATTCAGCGCCGCACAGTTCGCGACCCTTCAGGCTTTGCGCCAACGGAAGCTGAATGAATTGCGCCTTCGAGGACCCGGTGGCAAGCCTGGGCTCACACGCGATCTGGCCCTTGAGCTAGGGCTGACAGTCGCCGAATTGCAGGAGCTGCGGGAAATCCAGTTGCTCACCGCGGCTGACGACGAGGCCCTCGATGCCGACGAAGTGGAGTGTCTGCGGCTATGGGCGCTGGTGCGCGACGCCGGCATCAATGCCGAAAAGGGCTTCAGCCCGCGCGACATCCGCTACATCGACCAATCTGCCAAGTTCCTGTTCGAGCAGGAATTGGCACTGTTCAAAGATCGCCTGCACCAGTTGCGTCCAGCGGAAATCGATTCGCTGTTGCACATCGTCCTTCCGGCCATTCATCGGCTGGTGGTCATCCGCCATGAACGAATGATTTCGGCACTGCTGGAGGTTTACGGGGCCTCATCGGTGCGAACGATCCCGACCCGTCAGGAGTAAGACGCATGAACACCACCACCGAGCAGGTCTTGGGCCGTATGCTGCAAGGCCTGCCCCTCAAGATGCAGAACAAGGTCACCCAGACGCTGGAGAATGTCTCGCTGGTTGCCGAGATTCGCGATCCCAGAGTCGGGGTGAGCATGTTGCCCTCGGCCTATCGCGGGTTGTGGCAGCGTAAGGGCAAGGGTGATGACTCTGTGCCGATGAAGTCGGGCCATGCCGTACATTTTGATCTGAACTACGGCACAGATTTCCCAGAGATGTACGAGCTTTACCGCCGGGCTGTCGCCAACCAGTGGGATGGGGAATGGCAGCTCGACTGGGGCACCGAGGTTGATCCAATGAATCCCGAAACCCCAATTCTCGGTCGGACGCCTTTCGCGCCATTCGAAGGGCTGGAGGCCGCCGGTGTGAAGCTCGACGCCGCGGAGAAGCAGCAACTCAACTACCACTTCGCGGCTTGGATGTTGTCCCAGTTCATGCACGGCGAACAGGGTGCCCTTTACGCCTCGGCGCAGTGCACGGAATCCGTTAGCTGGGTCGACGGCAAGCTCTATGGCGCCACACAGGTAATGGATGAGGCGCGCCATCTTGAGGTATTTCTCCGGTATCTGGAAACCAAGCTGGAGCGTGTATACAAGGTCAACGACAACCTGTTCGTGATCATCGACGACCTGCTCACCGACTCGCGCTGGGACATAAAGTTTCTCGGTATGCAAATCATGGTCGAAGGGCTCGCGTTAGGCGCCTTTTCCACCATGTACAATCAGACCGGCGAGCCGTTGCTCAAGAACCTGCTGCGTTATGTGATTCAGGACGAAGCCCGCCATGTGCATTACGGGGTGCTAGCCTTGCGCGAGCACTTCACAAAGAACCTTTCGGCAGCCGAAAGGCGTGAGCGAGAGGATTGGGCTTTTGAAGTGGCCATGCTGATGCGGAACCGCTTCTTTGCCCACGAAATCCACGATGAGTGGTTTGCGCATCGCGTCTCGCGCGCTACTTGGAACCGGTTGATGTCCGAGTCGCCGGCCATGACCAAGTTTCGCAGCATCATGTTCCAGCGATTGGTGCCGAATCTTCAATATATCGGCCTGCTCTCGCCGCGCATGGAAAGCTACTACGAAAAGGCCGGTCTGATGGCTTATGCCGGCGGCAAGAATGCTAGCCAGCTCTCTGAGCAGGACTTGCTGCGTGACAACGACACGCTCGCCGAACAGGCGATCGAAACGCTGCGTAAGTCGGCGTAAGTCCTGCCAACCGCCTGGGCTTGAGGTAAAAATCAATCAGCCCAGGCGCGCGGCACAGGCCCCCCCCCCGGATTTGTTGAGCCTCATCCCAATTCACCACCATGGCATTCAATATAACACTACAGCTGGGAGAAATCATCCGCTATGCAGCCAAGCTTCGGTGCGCTCCACCCGACCGCCATCATCGATGCGGATCACCCGGCAGTGGTAGAGTTCGCGCGCGTTCACCAGGGCGCTGGCCAGAGCGCTTTGGAACGGGCCGTGTCCCTCTATTACGCCGTGCGTGACGGCTTCCGCTACGACCCATACCAACTGGATCTGACCTCACGCGGGATGAGCGCAAGCCGCGTCCTGGAGACCGAACACGGCTGGTGTGTGACCAAAGCGGTGCTGCTTGCTGCTGCTTGCCGAGTGCTCGGCATCCCGGCAAGAGTCGGTTTTGCCGATGTGCGCAATCATCTCTCCACGGCGCGCCTGCGGGAAACGATGAAGACGGATGTCTTTTACTGGCATGGCTACGCTTCGATCCTGGTCGATGGCCGATGGGTCAAGGCGACGCCAGCGTTCAATATCGAGCTTTGCGAGCGCTTCGGACTGCTGCCGCTGGAGTTCGATGGACACAAAGATTCAATTTATCACCCCGTCGACAGCGCAGGCAACCGGCACATGGAATACCTGACGATGCGTGGTGAATTCGACGACGTTCCACTCGCCGACATGGTAGCGACGTTCAGCCAACACTACGGCCACATGAGCCGTCTCGATGAATTCAGTTTTGACGACGACGTTCGCGACGAGGGCTCTGCGGCGTAGCCGCCTTGCATCCACATCCGGACCACCGGCAATAATTGTACCGCGCAGTGGAAGTACGGCGCGCCAAGCGACGGTTCAAACGTCGTGATCGGATAGAAAAAGATCTTCGGCAGGTCAATGACTAAAGCCAAAGAGCGACCACATGCAATCATGTGGCGTAAAAACAAACAAAAACAGGGAGGAAAATAGAATGGCCAAATTCTGGGACGCAAATTCCAACCCGCAAAGTCTTGTGTGGTCTGTCGCTGCAATGACCGCAGCTGGTATCATCGCCTCCGCAACAACGGTAGCAGCCTACAATTTCGAAATCGGCGATGAGATCACTGGTTCAATCCAGACGACTCTTTCTGTCGGAGCGCAGATGCGGATGGCGGACAGGGATCCACGGAATTACGGATACTATTATGGCGGCTTGAGCAATGTATCAGATATTGATGACGGAAATCTCAACTACGACAAATATGATTTAATTAGTCAAGTCAGTACAGTATCCAGCGAGTTAAAACTGAAGTGGCGTAATTATTTTGCATTCTTCAGAGGGGCAGCATTCTACGACTCCATTGCCGCGAACAATGATCTCGCTGATTTCGAGCCTGAACTTCGTCCATATACAAGCGGTCGGTACCCAGAAGGGGCCGATAACAGGGCCGATTGGGACGCCAAGCTTTTGGATTATTATATCGGCGGTGATTTCGATCTGGGGGGCCGGAACCTTACCGTTAAAATTGGCAGTCAGATCCTGAATTGGGGCGAAGCCCTGTTCACGATCAATGGCATTTCCATCGTCAATCCTATCGATGTGAAGAAGATTCGTGTCCCAGGCGCGGAACTGAAGGATGCTCTTATCCCCGTGCCTATGATCTATGTGGGGCTAGATCTAGCAGACAATCTTTCTATGGAAGCATTTTATCAACTGGACTTCGAGCCGTTCATATTGGATGCTTGTGGCAGTTTCTTTTCGACTACGGACAATATTTGCGATGGAGTGAAATACGCTAGTACATTGCAAGATCCGTTTGATCCGAGATCGTATACCGCTGGCACCGGAATGAAAACGACTGACTATGACAATCCCAACAAGAGCCTGATGGCTGCCAATTTTCCGATTTATGTTAAAGATGATCCGGATATTCATGACTGGGGTGTATCGCTCAAATATTTCTCACCTGATTTGAATAATACGGAATTCCAGTTCTATTTCGCACGCTATACTTCTCGCCTGCCTTCCGCCTACTGGCAGTCACCAGAGAAGTTTGCAACTGGAACTGGCCAGATAAACGCCGCCGCATTGCCGGTGCCCTTGGTTCAAGGACTGCTAGACCAGCTCGGCATTGACCAGCTAAATGCGCTGACGTCAGCGCTCTCCGGCTTACTCGGCGGGCCGGTTACGGATCTTGTCGGAGCGCTAACGAATCCCCTAACAGGGGCCTTGATCCAGCCGCCGTTCGGAACGTCACCCCGATCAAAGGTTCTTGAGAATCTGGATAATGGTCAGTTCACGCTCTACTATCCGGGCGGGCTGAACATGCTTGGTTTTGCTTTAAATACCACCTACGACCCACTTGGCATTGCCATTAATGCTGAGATCAGCTGGAAACATAATGTTCCCATTCTGATTTCGGAATCGGCAATCGTAACTACGCAATATAATGCCGCCGGCGGTGCCCCCATAAGTCAAGCTACGGGGGTAAAGACACCCATCTGCGTTGGAGCCATTTGCGTACCGAACCCGGGCATAGCGCCTTTTGTCGATCCCGGTTTCCACAATCCAGACAATCAGTTCATTGCAAATCGGCGCATCGATTTCGCCGAAGAGCACGAAGTCTGGCAGGCAGCAGTACGTTTTACCAAGATTTTTGGCGGATCCGATTTCATTACGCGCCTGCTCGGCGCAAACCAGCTCTTCGCCTTCGTGGAGTTGGGAGCGATTCATGTCGATCTGGATCCCAACGTACAATATGCCGGCTACGGTCAGACAGGATTCACGGGATTTGCGACCCGACCGTTGCTCGGGGTCGTGCCCTCCATTGCGGCCACCGATCTGGGTGTTCCGTTCTATGCGACGGCAAAGGAACCAACCCAATGGTCGGGCGGTGTTCAAGGTTTGTTCTTTTGGGATTATCCGGGGGTTTTTGACGGAGTAACATTGACGCCATCTATCGGATTTTCTCACGGCATCTTTGGGAACACCCCGGCTTCGCTCCCAGGTTTTACAAAAAGTGTAACATCGATGAACTTTGGCCTTAAAATCAACTACCTTGAGAATTGGGCGATGAACGTGAATTACTTCAAGAGTTGGGGAGCTGGCTCGGGTGGGTCTGGCGGCGCTTCAAGAAATCCGTACATTGACCGTGACTTTATAGGCATGAACATTTCCTATTCATTCTGATACTTAATGCATACCGTGGGGCCCCCCCTAGACGGTATGCTGACTGACCCCGGGGCGCACACGTTCGCGCCTCGGGGTACTTTTTCGGTATCCCTCCGCCGGGCACAGCCTTTCGGCGATGCGACTGATTGCCGATAATGATGCGACGTCAGGCATATGAGGGTGGCAAGTGTTGACCTCCTTGAAACGCAGGCACACGGAAATTAGATACACAATGTGTATCTGTCATGCTATGCCAGAAGGAAAGGAGATTCGCCATGGCGACGACGACAACCAAAGAGGCGGCCCCGCCGGCGGTCACGCGCGCCGTGAACCTGCGCGTGCGCGAGGACGTGCGCGACCTGATCGACCAGGCCGCGCGGGCGCACGGCAAGACGCGCTCGGATTTCATGATCGAGGCGGCCCGGCAGGCGGCCGAGAGCGCGCTGCTGGATCAGACCTTCGTGCGGGTCGATGCCGCGACCTATGCCCAATTCCTCGCCGTGCTGGACAAGCCGCCATCCGGCGTGGGCTATGAGCGGCTGATGCGGGCTCCAAAGCCCTGGAAAGCCTGAAGCGTGGAGCTACAGGCGCCAGAGCTGCTGACGGACGCGCATATCCTGACGGATTTCGATTCCGGGGTGGCGTCGCTGGACGACTGGCTGCGCCGGCGGGCCATGGGAAACCAGCTCTCCGGCGCATCGCGCATCTATGTCGTCGCACCGCCCGACAAGCGGGTTGCGGGATACTACGCGCTGGCCTCCGGGGCACTGGCTCATGTCGACGCCCCCGGCCGGATCAAACGGAACATGCCCGATCCGGTTCCCATGGCCGTGCTCGGCCGCCTCGCTATCGACCGCTCGATGCAGGGGAGGGGGCTCGGCGTGGCTCTGTTGCAGGATGCGGTGCTGCGCGTGAAGCAGGCGGGCGCGATCATGGGGATTCGCGGCGTGCTCGTTCATGCGATTTCCGAAGAGGCGCGGGCCTTCTACGAGCACCACGGCTTCATTCCGTCCGTGACCAGCCCGCTGACGCTCCTTCTCTCCGTGGCGTGAGGGCCGGCGTCATGACCGACAGACAAACACAAGAATGCCGCGTGTGGCGTAACTTTGAAGCCATCGAGCTCGCCACGCTCGAGTGGGCCGACTGGTTCAACACAAGAGACTACTGGCACCGATCTGAAACATTCCGCCGGCCGAGGCCGAAGGGCGCTACTATGCGCAAATCGAGGAGCCCGCCATGGCGGCGTGACTCAAATGAAATGGCCTCCGGCAAACCCGGGGCGGCTCAGGTCAAAGCCCTGATCAACCGTTTCCTCGATCAGCGCGACGCGCAGCAGGCGGAACCGGTAGGCAAGCAGGAAGGAACCGGGAACGCATGAGCGAGGACAACGGGGAAGAACCCGCAAAGGTCATCGGCGAACTGATCGGCAAGAACAAGCACCTGCTGCTGTCCGCCGTGCCCTTCGCCATGGCAGTGGGCATGGAGGTGGTGGAGGTCGGCCCGGCCCGCGCTACCCTGTCCCTGCCCTGGCGCGAGGATCTGGTAGGCAATCCCGAGACCGGCGTCCTGCACGGCGGCATCGTCACCGCGCTGATCGACAATGCCTGCGGTACGGCGGTGATCTGTGCCCTGACGCGCATGACCAGCGTCGCCACCCTCGACCTCCGCATCGATTATCTGCGCCCGGCTACCCCGGGGCAGACCGTGTTCGTCGATGCCGAATGCTATCACAAGACCCGCAGCATCGCCTTCATCCGAGCGCTGGCCCATCACGGCGACTGCGGCGATGCCATCGCCCATTCGGTCGCGACCTTCATGCTGGGCGCCAACCAGACCGGGCCTTCGCGCCAGATCGCCGAAAAGGTGGGCCAATGACCGACCGCCAGCGCCTGCCCCGCCTCACCCACCCGGTAAGCAACGAGGACATCGGCCGCCTGATGCAGGCCATCCCCTTCGCCCGCCTGCTCGGCGTCACCGCGACGAACGACGAGTCGGGCAGGGTGATCGCCCATATGCCCTATGCCGATCACCTGATCGGCAATCCGCGCCTGCCGGCGCTGCACGGCGGCACCATCGGCGCCTTCCTCGAAATGACGGCGATCGCCCAACTCGTGGCCAACATGGCCGAGCCGGGGATCCCGAAGACGATCGACATCACCGTAGACTACCTACGCTCAGGCCGGCCGCGCGACACTTTCGCCAAGGCCATCGTCGCCAAGCATGGCCGGCGCATCGCCAATGTCAGGATCGAAGCCTGGCAGGACGATCCCACCCGGCCGATCGCCACCGCCCACGGCCATTTCATGCTGCCCGAAGGGGGCGAAGCCGCAGCGCCCCCCGGCAACGACGAAGGCTGAGGCCCGACCTCAACGACCTCGTCAGCGGCGCCGGGCGGCCGGCCACGGCACCATCCAAGACCGGATCTGCTTGGGGCCTCGCGACCGAAGTAGGAAGGGAGCCGCCCGTCTCTTTTTTTGGTCCGCCAATGGACCGTTTGACGGCCAAACCTCAAACTGTCCGTAAACGGCATTGACGATGGCTTTCCGGACAAATAGATTGTCGGACGGGTTTCCGGACAACGGGCAGTGTCGACATGGCGGCGGTCGGTTATGCAAGGGTGTCGACGTCAGACCAGGATCTCGCGCTGCAGCTCGACGCTCTTGCCAAGGCCGGCTGTGCACGGGTATTCGAGGACAAGGCGTCCGGGGCCAAGACCGACCGGCCCGGATTGACCGCTGCCTTGGCCTTTGTCCGGAAGAGCGATGTGCTGGTCGTGTGGAAGCTTGATCGCCTCGGTCGTTCACTGCCGCACCTGATTGAAACCGTCACTGCCTTGGAAATCAGCGGCGTCGGTTTCCGCTCCCTCACTGAGGCGATCGACACGACGACACCCGGCGGGAAGCTCGTTTTCCACATCTTCGGTGCTCTTGGGCAATTCGAGCGCGATCTCATCCGAGAGCGAACCCGCGCCGGTCTCGATGCTGCAGAAACCCGCGGTCGTCGAGGTGGCCGGCGGCCGGTGGTGACCGAAGACAAGCTTCGCCGCGCCAAGGCGTTCATTGCCCAAGGCCTGACAGTTCGCGAAGCTGCAGCGCGCGTAAAAGTGGGCAAAACCGCGCTCTATGCGGCACTTGGCGAAGAGACCTTGCCCGCGACTAGTCGGCCTGCGTGATCAGTTCCGCATACGTGCTCGCAAACCGGACAATATGATCACTTCCGTGTCCTCACCCCAAGATGTATTCGATCCAGGCCGGCAATCTGTCCACAGCCTCGGTGTGGACGAAATATTGATAAGCCAGATTGCCGGCATAGAGCGCCATGGTCACTTCCGGGCGGACGCCGATCAGCATCAGGGGTGCGAAGAACAGCCAGTAGCCGGTCAGGGAATAGAGCATGCTCTGACGCATCGCCGTGGTCAGATTCATGTGCTCGCCCGAGTGATGGACCACATGGGCGCACCAGAACCAGCGGATCCGGTGCGAGGCGCGGTGGAACCAGTAATAGCAGAATTCGACCAGCAGGAAGAGCAAGGGCACGGTCCAGACCGTCAGCGGCACGTCCATCACCCGGTGGTCATGGATCCAATGCATCGCCGCCATGAAGATCAGCGCATGGCCCACCAGTTCGAAGAGCTGATAGCTGCCGCCCAGATTGAGATTGGTCATCACGTCGCGGAGCGCGAATTGCTGCCCGAGGCGCTTCTGGCGCCGCATCCACCAGAATTCGACGGCGAAGGCGCCGAGGAACACGGGCGTCAGCCCGATCAGGATGATCTGCTTCCAGTCCACAGGGCCGCCGATCCAGGGTTCGATGAGGGCCGCGATCTCTTCCATGGTCTCTCCTCCACTCAGGGGGAAGACTAGCCCGTCCCGTCCAGCGCATCTTGACGGGCCCGGCCATTTTTTTGACATTTCTCGCCATGACGGGGGAGATGCTCGAAGGCCATGTCGGCAGCGCCTATGTCCAGGTCCTGGCGGACTGGCTGGCGGCGCGGGGCCATGGGCTCGACGATTTTCCGGGCGGGGCGGCGCTCAGGGCGGCGGCGGGGGCTTCCCATGTCGTATCCGTCACGGCCTGGCGCGATCTCCTGACCGCCGTCGCCGCCGCGCTGTCCCTGCCGACGCTCGGGCTGGCGGTCGGGGGCGCCTTCACCATCGCCCATCTGGGGCTTCTCGGTTATGCGCTGCAATCCTGTCCGACGCTCGGCGCCGCGCTCGCCCGGCTGGCCCGTTACGAACGCCTGATCAACGACGTCAATCCCCTGCACTGGCGGATCGCGGGCGATGTCGTCGAGCTCGAATGGGGCTGGGAACGGGGCCGGCCCGGGCCCCTGGTGGACGAAGGCGCCATCGCCACCTTCACGCAGATGACGCGCCGGATGCTGGGGCGGGACGATCTCGGCCTTCGGGCCGTCGACTTCATCAATCCGCCGCCGCCCGACGTCGCGCCCTATGACGCCTTCTTCGGCTGTGCCGTGCGTTTCGGGCGGGACAGGACCCGCCTCTCCTTCCCCGTGGCCCTGCTGGCCGAACCGCTGGAACGCCATGATCCGGTGCTGGCCGACCTGCTCGCGGCCCAGGTCGATGCCCAGCTCGCCGCCCTGCCGGCCGAGGCGGACATCGTGCAGCGGGTGCGCCGCGCCCTGGCGCATCGCCTCTCGGAAAGCGTCCCCAGCCTGGAGACGGTCGCCGCCGACCTCGGCCTCTCGCCGCGCAGCCTGCACCGGCGACTGGAGGCGGCCGGTCACGGCTTCCGTGCGCTTTGGGAAGACACGCGCCTGCATCTGGCCCGCACCTATCTGGGCGATCCCCGCCTGACCCTGACGGAGATCGCCCATCTCCTCGGCTATTCGGACCAGAGCGCCTTCACCCGCGCCTTCCGCCGCTGGACCGGCGAGGCGCCGGGCACCTGGCGGCGGCGCCAGGCGTGACGGGGGCACGGGGGCGGCTTGACTCCCGACACGGGTGGAGGGATAAAGGAACAAATAGAGAACATTTTGGCCATGACCCTGCAAACCCTCCTCCGCCGGCGGATCGCCCGGATCGAAAGAGGCGACGATATCCGTTCCTCTTGCCGCGCGCCGGACGATGCCGCCTTCGGCCTTCCGGCACTGGACGGCGTGCTGGGCGGCGGGCTGGCGGCCGGGGCGCTGCATGAATTCGCGGGCGCGGCCGGTGCCGGTATCGGCCTGGGGCTGGCGGCGGGGCGGTCCGGCGCCCTGCTCTGGATCGCGGCGGGCGACGTGTTCCGCCGGGGTGGCTGGCCCTATGGCCCGGGGCTTGCCGGCCTCGGCCTCGACGTCGGGCGCCTGCTGCTGGTCGTGGCGCGGGACGCGGTCGAAAGCCTCTGGGCGGCGGAGGAAGCGATGCGCTGCAAGGCGGTTGCCGCCACCATCATCGAACTGGCGGGCGACGGCCGCACGGCCGACCTGACCGCCACCCGCCGCCTGTCGCTGGCCGCGCGGGAGGGCGGCGGCCTCGGCTTTCTCATGCGGGAACGACCGTTCCTCGGCACGTCTGCGGCCGTGACGCGCTGGACCGTGGCGCCGGTGCCGGGCCCGGCGGACGGCTGGGGCGGGCTCGGCGATCCGGCCTTCGACATGAGGCTGACCCGCAATCGGCGCGGCCCCGCCGGCCGCTGGACCATCCTGTGGAGGTGCGATGAGCGGCGATTTGCGCTTGCGGCGCCATCTCTCGATCTGGCTGCCCCGCCTGCCGAGCGACCGCATCCGCCTGCGGCGGCTCTCGGCTGGCGCCGCGCCGGCTGAGGCCGCCGCCCCCCTGGTGACGGTGGCGCGCGTCGGCAATGCCACGCGCCTGATCGCGGTCGATCAGGCGGCGGCGGCCCTCGGCCTCGCCCCCGGGCTCGCCCTTGCCGATGCCGAGGCGATGTATCCCGGCCTCGACGCCGTGCCGGCCGATCCTGGCGCCGACCGCGCCCTGCTCGAGGATCTTGCCGACGCCATGGAACTATGGACGCCCCTCGTCGCCCCCGATCCGCCGGACGGGCTCCTGCTGGATATCACCGGCTGCGCCCATCTCTTCGGCGGCGAGGCGGCGATGGCGGGGGCGATCCGCCGGCGCCTGATGGAACGGGGCTTCGCCGTCCGTCTCGCCAGCGCGGCGACGGTCGGCTGCGCCGCCGCGCTCGCCCGTCATGGCGCGGAGATCGTGGCCGCCGCCGGGCGGGAGGCCGCCCTCCTCGCCCCCCTGCCGGTCGCGGCGCTGCGCATCGGAGCGGAGATCGTCGCGGGTCTGCGCGATGCCGGGCTGGAGACCGTGGGCGACCTGATGACCAGGCCGCGCGCGCCCCTGGCCGCCCGTTTCGGCGCCGGCCTCATGCGCCGCCTGGATCAGGCCCTGGGCACGGTGGACGAGCCGATCTCGCCCCGCCGGCCGGTCCCCGACCATATGGTCGAACGCCGCCTGATGGAGCCGATCCAGCGCGAGGATCATGTGCTCGACGCCCTGACCCTGCTCGGCGACGGGCTGGGGGCGCGGCTGACCCTGGAGGGGCTGGGGGCCACCCGGCTGGAAGCGGTCCTGTTCCGGGTCGACGGCGCGGTGCGCCGGCTCGCGATCGGGGCCGGCCGGCCGCTGCGCCGGGGCGACGAGATGCGCCGCCTGTTCGCCGATCGCCTGGCCGGTCTGGCGGAACCGGTCGAGGCCGGCTTCGGCTTCGAGGCGATCCGCCTTTCGGCGCCGGAGACGCGGCGGGTCGAACCACGCCAGCCCGGCTTCGACGGCGGCACCGCGATCGAGGCGGAAACCGCCCTCGCCGCCCTGACCGATCACCTGGCGGCCCGCCTCGGCCCCGGCCGCCTGCGCCGTCTCGCCCCGCGCGACAGCCATGTGCCCGAACGGGCCATGCAGCTTGCCGAGGCCGCCGCCGCGCCGCCCCCTTTCGCGCCTCCTGATCAGGACAGTCTGGGGCCGGCGCGCCCGCTCCGCCTGCTCGAACGCGCGGTGCCGGTGGAAGCCCTGGCGGAAGTGCCGGACGGCCCGCCCCGCCGCCTTCGCTGGCAAGGAGAATGGCACGACGTCCGCCGCGCCGAGGGGCCGGAACGGATCGCCCCCGAATGGTGGCGCGCCGACACGGAGGAAGCCGCGACGCGCGATTATTTCCGCATCGAGACGGCGGCGGGGCTGCGCCTCTGGCTCTATCGCGACGGGCTCTATGGCCGGGAGACGGACCGGCCGCGCTGGTATCTCCATGGTTTCCTGCCGTGAGTGACGCTTATGCCGAAATGGCGACCGCCACCTGTTTCTCCTTCCTGCGCGGGGCGTCCCAGGCGGACGAACTGGTGCTGACGGCGAAGACACTGGGCATGGCCGGCATCGGCATCGCCGACCGCAACTCGGTCGCGGGCGTGGTGCGCGCCCATGTCGCCGCCAAGGAGATCGGGCTTCGCCTCGCCGTCGGCGCCCGCCTCGTCTTTCGCGACGGCACGCCCGACATTCTCGCCTATCCGGCCGACCGGGCGGGCTGGGGCCGTTTGTGCCGCCTGCTGACGGCGGGCAATCTGCGGGCCCCCAAGGGCGAATGCCATCTCGATCGGGCCGATCTCGAACAATGGCGCGCGGGACTGAACCTCGTGCTCTGCCCGCCGGATAGGCTCGACGCACGCCTGCTGGAAGACGTGCTGGCGCGTTTCCGGGGCCAGATCCGGCTCGGCGCCACCATGCTCTATCGCGGCGACGATCATCGCCGCCTCGCCCGCCTGAAGGCCCTGGCGGCGCGTTGCCGCGTGCCCCTGACCGCCCTCAACGACGTGCTCTATCACGGGCCGGAGCGCCGCCGGCTCGCCGACGTCGTGACCTGCATCCGCGAGCATGCGACCCTGGAGGATGCGGGCCATCGCCTGGCCGCCCATGCCGAACGCCACCTGAAGCCGCCCGGCGAAATGGCCCGCCTGTTCCGCGACGCGCCCGGGGCGGTGACGGAAAGCCTGGCCCTGCTCGAAGCCTGCGCCTTTTCCCTCGACGAATTGTCCTACGACTATCCGGACGAGGTCCTGGAAGGTTACCCGGATGCCCAGACCGCCCTGGCGGCCCTGGCCCGGCAAGGTGCCGCGACACGTTACCCCCGGGGCGTGCCCGCCCGGGTCACCAAGGCGCTCGAAGCCGAACTGGCGCTGATCGGGCGGCTCGGCTATGCGCCCTATTTCCTCACGGTGCACGACATCGTGCGCTACGCCCGTTCCAGGGACATTCTGTGCCAGGGGCGGGGTTCGGCCGCCAATTCGGTGGTCTGCTACCTGCTCGGCGTGACCGAGGTGAATCCCCAGGAAGTCGATCTCCTGTTCGAGCGTTTCGTGAGCGAGGAGCGGCGCGAACCGCCCGACATCGACGTCGATTTCGAGCACGAGCGCCGGGAAGAGGTGATCCAATATATCTACGACCGTTACGGCCGCGAGCGCGCGGGCCTGACCGCCACCGTGATCCGCTATCGCGGGCGGAGCGCGGTGCGCGAGGTCGGCAAGGTCTTCGGCCTGTCGGCGGATGTCGCGGCCCGGCTCTCCGGCATGCTCTGGGGCTGGAGCCGCAAGGGGGTTTCCGACGAGGACGCGGTCACGGCCGGGCTCGACCCCGGCGAGAGGCGCCTCGGCCAGACCCTCGACCTCGCCCGCGAACTGGCCGGCATGCCCCGCCATCTGTCTCAGCATGTCGGCGGTTTCGTGATCACCAGGGGGCGGCTCGACGAATTGGTGCCGATCGAGAATGCGACCATGAAGGACCGCACCGTGATCGCCTGGGACAAGGACGACATCGATGCGCTGCGCATCCTGAAGGTCGACGTGCTCGCCCTCGGCATGCTGTCGTGCCTGCGCCGCTGCCTGCATCTGATGCGCGACCATTACGGCCTGCCCGCCGACATGGCGGCGATCCCGCGCGACGATCCGTCGGTCTACGACATGCTGTGCCGGGCGGATTCGACCGGCGTCTTCCAGGTGGAGAGCCGGGCCCAGATGACCATGCTGCCGCGCCTGAAACCGCGCACCTATTACGACCTGGTGATCGAGGTCGCGATCGTCCGCCCCGGCCCGATCCAGGGCAATATGGTGCATCCCTATCTGCGGCGGCGAAACGGCGAGGAAGATGTGCATTACCCGGGCCCGACCGATGGCGGCGACCCGGACGAATTGCGCCATGTGCTGTCGAAGACCTGCGGCGTGCCCCTGTTTCAGGAACAGGCGATGAAGATCGCCATCGTCGCCGCCCATTTCACCCCGAGCGAGGCGGACCAGCTGCGCCGCGCCATGGCCACCTTCCGCCGCATGGGCACGATCCAGCATTACCGCGACAAGCTGGTGGGCGGCATGGTCGCGCGCGGCTATCCCCCGGATTTCGCCAGGGATTGCTTCTCGCAGATCGAAGGCTTCGGCGAATACGGCTTCCCGGAAAGCCATGCCGCCAGCTTCGCCCTTCTCGTCTATCTCTCGGCCTATGTGAAATGCCGCTATCCGGACGTCTTCGCCGCCGCCATCCTGAACAGCCAGCCCATGGGCTTCTATGCGCCCGCCCAATTGGTGCGCGACGCGGCCGAACACGGCGTCGAGATCCGCCCCGTCGACATCAATGCGTCGGCCTGGGACAACACCCTGGAACCAGGCGGTCAGGGCAGCCCCCATCCCCGCTTTGCCGAAGGCGCGCGGGACAGCAAGGCCAGCCATGCCCTCCGCCTCGGCTTTCGCCAGATCGATGGGTTCCGCGAGGATGATGCCCGCCGGATCGAGGCAACGCGGGGCACGGGCTTCGACTCGATCCGCGATCTCTGGCTGCGCAGCGGCCTTGCCCCCGCCGCCCTCGAACGCTTGGCGCTTGCCGATGTCTTCCGCTCCCTCGGCCTCGACCGGCGCGACGCGCTCTGGGCGGTGAAGGGGTTGCGCCGGGCCGGCGACAAGGACGACCTGCCCCTCTTCGCCGCCGCCACGACGGCGGTGGAGCCGGATGCCGACCTGCCCCCCCTCACCCCGGGCCAGCAGGTGATCGAGGATTACCGCCGCCTGCATCTCTCCCTGAAGGGTCATCCGGTGGCGTTCCTGCGCCCCCGCCTCGATGCCGCCGGCGTCACCCCGAACGGCCGCCTGCCCACCCTGAAACCGGACCGGCGCCTGACCGTCTCCGGCCTCGTCCTGGTCCGCCAGCGCCCCGGCACCGCCAGCGGCGTGATCTTCATGACGCTGGAGGACGAGACCGGCATCGCCAACATCGTGGTCTGGCCCAAGACCTACGAGGCCTACCGCCCCATCGTCCTCGGCGCCCGCCTCGTCACCGTCACCGGCCGCCTGCAATCCGCCGAATCCGTCATCCACGTCATCGCCGACAAGATCGAGGACCGAACCCCCTGGCTCGCCCAGATCGCCCAGGGCAAGGACAGGGAGACGGCTCGCGTGCTGCCGAAGGGCCGGAATTTCCAGTGAGGGTGGAAGGAAGCAAGAAGGGCGACAGGCCGCGGCCCGTCGCCCATTTTGCGCCTTTAGGCTTGTTAACGAGAGGACCCTGCCAAAAGGATCCACTCGCAACTCAGCGATGTTCGCATTGGCAGAATTCATTGCGAATGATGCTGATGTCTCATTCTGGCACATCCATCTCATTAAAGAAAGAACATCGCTGAGCAAACTTTATATTGCATCGCTTCCGATTCGCGAGATACCTCATAGATAAGGTTCGGGCTCCAAACCCGGCTCAGGTGGCGAGAAGGTACGGCGCTCCTCATCCAAACAGAGGAATACGCAACCGTTCCTTCTCGTCCCCGCTCCTGCGCATGTGCGCTTCAGCAGGGTGCATTTACCGAGCGCAAAAAACAAGAAGGGCGACAGGCCGCAGCCTATCGCCCATTTGGTGCCTTTCGGCTTGTTAACGGGAGGCCCCCAGTCACCAGACCGCTAAATCTTGTGAATTGCCTACCATTAATGGTCAGTGGAAAAACATTTCCACTTGGAGGGGCTGGAGTCAAGACGCATCCTGCGAAGTGAGGTTTCACCGCATACAACCGTGAAGAGGCGCCAATGCCCCCCATCCGTCGCCCCTATCGTCTCGGGCTCGATCTCGGCTCCAATTCCATCGGCTGGTTCGTCGTCTGGCTGGATGCCAAAGGCAATCCGAAGGATCTCGGGCCCGGCGGCGTGCGGATCTTTCCCGATGGGCGGGATGCAAAATCGAAGGAATCGAATGCGGTGGCGCGGCGGCTGGCGAGGGGCATGCGGCGCCGACGCGATCGCTATGTCCGGCGCCGGGCGGAACTGATGCAGGCGCTGGTCGATGCCGGGCTGATGCCGGCGGAGGAAGCCGGGCGAAAGGTGCTGGAGGGCCTGGATCCCTATGCGCTGCGGGTGGCGGCACTGGCGGCCCCCCTGCCCCTGCACCACTTGGGCCGCGCGATCTTTCATCTGGATCAGCGCCGGGGTTTCCAGTCCAACCGCAAGACCGAGAAGAAGGGCGGCGAGGACGGTGTCATCAAGCAGGCCGCCGGCCGCCTGGCGGAAGCCATGGCGGCGACGAAAACCAAGACCCTCGGGCAATTCCTGGCCGAGCGTCACGCCCGGCGCGAGCCGGTCCGGGTGCGCAATCAGGGCAGCGGCACCAAGACCGAATATGATTTCTATCCCACCCGCGATCTGGTGAAGGAGGAATTCGAGGCGCTGTGGCAGGCCCAGGCCCCGCATCATCCCGAACTGACCGACGCGGCCAAGGCCACACTGCATCGGATCATCTTCTTCCAGCGGCCGCTGAAAAGCCCGCCGGCCGGCAAATGCACCCTGTCGCCCGCACGGAACAAGGACGACCTGGAAGGCTTCCGCGCGCCGCGCGCCCATCCCCTGGCCCAGCAATTCCGCATCTGGCAGGAAGTGCGGAATCTGCGCATCGACGTCTCGGGAGAACCGTCCCGCCCCCTGACGCCCGAAGAGGGCGACCTGATCGGCAAGGCTTTGCTGGCCGCCAATTCCCTGTCGTTCGACAAGATGCGCGCCTTGCTGAAGCTTTCGCCCGCCGCCCACTTCAATCTGGAAAGCGAGAAGCGCGACCGCCTGAAGGGCGACGAGACGGCGGAAAAGCTGTCGGCGAAGAAGGTCTTCGGCAAGGACTGGCGCCATTTCCCCTTAGAGAAGCAATGCGCCATCGTCGACCGCCTGCTGAACGAGGAAGACGAGCCGCGCCTGATCGATTGGTTGATGAGCGAAGCCAAGGTTCCCGAACAGGCGGCACTGGCCGCCGCCGGCACCCTTCTGCCCGATGGCCATTCGCGCCTGGGGCTTCGCGCCCTGAAGGCGATCGTGCCCCTGATGGCGGGCGGCTTGAGTTACACCGATGCCTGCATCGAGGGCCTGGGCGTGCCCCATTCGCCCCGCCCCACGGGCGAGCAATGGCCCCGCCTGCCCTATTACGGCCAATGGCTGGAGAACGACGTCGTCGGCACGGGCGAGCCCACGGACCCGCCGGAAAAACGCTTCGGCCGCCTGCCCAATCCGACCGTGCATATCGGCCTTGGCCAGTTGCGGCGCGTGGTCAATATCCTGATCGAGCGTTTCGGCCCGCCCGACGAAGTGGTGGTCGAGATGACCCGGTCCTTCAAACTCTCGCCCATGGAACTGGCGCGGATGGAGAAGGAACAGGCTGCGTTCCAGCGAAAGAACGACGCGCGCCGCGAACGACTCCATGAACTCGGCCATCCGGCCAATCACCGCAACCTGATGAAACTGCGCCTGTGGGAGGAATTGAGCCCCAGGGACGCCCTGGAGCGTGAATGCCCCTTCACCGGCGAGCGGATCTCGGTCCCGCGCCTGCTGTCCGACGAGGTGGAGATCGAGCATCTGATCCCCTTCCGCGTCAGTTTCGACGACAGTGCCGCGAACAAGACCGTGGCGCTGCGCGAGGCCAATCGTCACAAGGGCAAGCGGACACCGTTCCACGCCTTCGGCGCCAGCCCGACCATCGCCGGGCGCCACTACGACTGGGCGGCGGTCGCAGCCCGCGCCGCCAGCCTGCCGAAGAACAAGCGCTGGCGCTTCGGCCCCGACGCGCTGGAACGCTTCGGCGATCTGGACGGTTTCCAGGCCCGGCAATTGAACGAGACCGGCTGGCTGGCGCGCATGGCCAAGGATTACATGGGCGCGGTGACCGACCCCAACCGGGTCTGGGTCATCCCCGGCCGCCTGACCGCCATGATCCGGGCCAAATGGGGTCTGAACGACATCCTGCCGGATCACAATTTTTCGGATGCCAAGAACCGGCTAGACCATCGCCATCATGCCCTCGACGCCCTGGTCGCCTGCCTGACCGACCGGCGCCTGCTGCAGGCCATGGCGAGCGCCTATGACGACGAGCGCGATCGGATCGAGGTTCCGGTGCCGATCGACGGCTTGCGCGACAAGCTGATCGCCTGGCGCGACCGCATGACCGTTTCGGTTAAGGCGGATCACGGCGTGGGCGGGCGCCTGCACGACGAGACCGCCTATGGCCTCGTCAAGGACAAGGCGGCGGCGGACGGCCGCAATCTCGTCTATCGCAAGGCCTTCGGCACCCTGACCGAGAACGAGTTGGGCGAAATCCGCGACCGCCGCCTGCGCGACAGGGTGGCGGCCCATTGGGCGGAAGCGAAGATGCTGGGCATCAAATTGCCCGAAGCCCTGGCCTCCTTCGTGCGCGACGCGAAGGATCCCCAATGGGCGAACGGCATCCGCCACGTCCGCCTGCTGAAACCCATCGATCCCGCCTATCTGGTCCAGGTGCGCGACGGCGACGGCACGCCCTACAAGGCCTATGCGGCGGGCGAGAATGCCTTCGTCGACATCCTGGAGACGCCGGAGGGCAAATGGATCGGTCAGGCCGCCACGGTGTTCCAGGCGAACGATGACACCTGGACGCCCGCCTGGCTGTCGGACGCTACGCTTCGTTTCGTCATGCGCGTCTTCAAGGGCGACATGCTCCGTCTCGAGCGGGACGGCGGGGTGGAAATCATGGTGGTCCGCCAGTTGGAGGCGTCGAACAATCGCATGAAGCTGGCGGGCCACAACGAGGCCGGGTCTCTCCAGGATCGCCACAACAGTGTGGATGATCCCTTCCGTTGGCTGATGGCGTCCTACAACAGGCTTCGCGCCTTGCAGGCGGTCCGTGTCCGGGTCGATCCCGTCGGTACGGTGTGGACCGTCGATCCCGTGGAGGACGCGGTCCGCATCAAGGGGGCCATTCGCAAGAGGGAGCAGGCACGATGATCGGTCAGGTCGTCGAGATCGCCACCGACGGGCGCCATGTCGCGCTTCATCGCGGCTTCCTCGTCGTGTCGGAGCATGGCGAGGAAGTGGGGCGCGTGCCGATCGATCAGGTCGCGGCCCTGATCTCCAACGCCCATGGCCTGACCTTCAGCAACAATGTGCTGGTCGAATGCGCACGCCAGGGCGTGCCCGTCGTACTGTGCGGCCCGAGCCACAAGCCGGAGGCGATCGTCTGGCCGGTGGACGGCCATCATCAGCAATCGGGCCGCATGGCCGATCAGATCGCCGCGGCACTCCCCTTGAAGAAACGGCTCTGGGCGCAGGTCGTGCGGGCCAAGATCCTCGCCCAGGGCGCGACACTGGCGGCGGTGGGGGCGCGTCACGGCGGCTTTCATCTGCTGTCGCGCAAGGTCCGCAGCGGCGATCCCGACAATGTCGAGGCGGAGGCGGCGCGCCGCTATTGGCCCCTCCTGCTCGGCGCCGAGTTCAGGCGCGACAGGGATCTGCCAGGGATCAACGGCCTGCTGAACTATGGTTATGCGGTGCTGCGCGCCGGTGTGGCGCGGGCAGTGATGGCAGGCGGTCTTCATCCCGGTCTCGGCCTGATGCACGCCAATCGCGGCAATCCCATGGTGCTGGTCGACGACCTGATGGAACCCTTCAGGCCCACGGTGGATCTGGAAGTACGCCGCCTGGTCGATGCCGGGGTGGAGACGGTGGACCGCGCGGCCAAGGCGGCCCTCGCCCGCGTGATGATCTTCGACTTGCCGACAGCCCAGGGCCTCAGCCCGGTGATGACCTGCGCCGAACGTCTCGTGACGTCTCTCGCCCGCGCCTATGCCGGCGAAGGCGACGATCTCGCCCTGCCCTTGCCACGCCTGCCACTGGAGGGATGACGTGAATGACCAGAAACGCAACCGTCGCACGCACGATCGCGCAGCCGATCGTCCGCCGGCCCTTTCGGGGTATCGCATCATGTGGATGATCGTGCTCTTCGACCTGCCCGTGGGCACCAAGGCCCAGCGCAAGGCCGCCACCGCCTTCCGCCACCATCTCCTCGATCTGGGCTTCGAAATGTCCCAGTTCTCGGTCTACGCCCGTTTCGTCGCCGGCAAGGAAAAAGTCGAATCCTTCTGCCGCAGGATCGAATTGGCGATGCCATCGGCCGGCAAGGTGCATATCATCCAGATCACGGACAAGCAGTTCGAGATGATCCGTACCTATCGCGGAAGAAAACGTGAACCCGCCCCGAAAAACCCGGACCAACTGACCCTGTTCTGACCCCCATGACCCTGGACCGCTGCCACTCGGACACGAAAAAAGGCCCTGTTTCCAGGGCCTTGATCCGAGTTGCATTTTAGCGGTCTGGTGACTGGGGGCCAACCGCAACCCGCCACGACGTCGTCCGCGAAGCGGAGGGATTTTAGCGGTCTGGTGACTGGGGGCCAACCGCAACGATGCGGTTATCTCGAACACGGGATCCAACATTTTAGCGGTCTGGTGACTGGGGGCCAACCGCAACATTGGGAAAAGGCGCTCGCTGGTTATGGGAATTTTAGCGGTCTGGTGACTGGGGGCCAACCGCAACAGGTCGATATATTGAGTTAGATATGTCGGGATTTTAGCGGTCTGGTGACTGGGGGCCAACCGCAACGTGGGCCGTGCCCGGGCGTGCGGCGCGGCCATTTTAGCGGTCTGGTGACTGGGGGCCAACCGCAACGAACGCTATGGCGTCGCCAAGGGCGGGAAGATTTTAGCGGTCTGGTGACTGGGGGCCAACCGCAACAGGCCGGTGTCAAGCGGACCTATAAGATCAATTTTAGCGGTCTGGTGACTGGGGGCCAACCGCAACTGCACCCACAGCCTACGGATCTCGACCGCCATTTTAGCGGTCTGGTGACTGGGGGCCAACCGCAACACCTTGTTTTGCCCATCGCCAATTCTGGAATTTTAGCGGTCTGGTGACTGGGGGCCAACCGCAACGCAAATGCAGCGCAGGCTATGGCTGCCGTTATTTTAGCGGTCTGGTGACTGGGGGCCAACCGCAACAATTTTAACGAGCGCGGTTACAATGCGATAATTTTAGCGGTCTGGTGACTGGGGGCCAACCGCAACATATCGCCGGGCGCTGGAACAGGCGAGATTATTTTAGCGGTCTGGTGACTGGGGGCCAACCGCAACACCTTGTTTTGCCCATCGCCAATTCTGGAAATTTTAGCGGTCTGGTGACTGGGGGCCAACCGCAACTTAGACGGATTGATCGTATTGGTGGGATACATTTTAGCGGTCTGGTGACTGGGGGCCAACCGCAACGCGCCGGCCGTCGGGCCCGTCACGACCTTGATTTTAGCGGTCTGGTGACTGGGGGCCAACCGCAACAGGTCGCCGGCGGTGGAGTTACCGAAGAGAATTTTAGCGGTCTGGTGACTGGGGGCCAACCGCAACAGGTCGCCGGCGGTGGAGTTACCGAAGAGAATTTTAGCGGTCTGGTGACTGGGGGCCAACCGCAACGCACTGGACCGGACCGATGCCATCGGCAAAATTTTAGCGGTCTGGTGACTGGGGGCCAACCGCAACCGCATGATCCACATGATCCGCCAGCTGTCGATTTTAGCGGTCTGGTGACTGGGGGCCAACCGCAACGGCGCCGGTCTGGACGACAAGGCGGCGCGAATTTTAGCGGTCTGGTGACTGGGGGCCAACCGCAACTGGTTTCAGAGGATCATAGAGGCCCGCGAAATTTTAGCGGTCTGGTGACTGGGGGCCAACCGCAACACTGACAACCCCACGGCCGCCATGGAGGGGATTTTAGCGGTCTGGTGACTGGGGGCCAACCGCAACGCCTCGACCGCAATGGTGTGGGAGACGAAAATTTTAGCGGTCTGGTGACTGGGGGCCAACCGCAACCAGCCGACGTAGCAGCCGGACCAGGCCGTCATTTTAGCGGTCTGGTGACTGGGGGCCAACCGCAACGGACAAGTGGATACCCGAGGCGTGGCTTTCATTTTAGCGGTCTGGTGACTGGGGGCCAACCGCAACTATCAGGCCGCCAATTTCCTCTATCTCGGCATTTTAGCGGTCTGGTGACTGGGGGCCAACCTTCGCGGGTCGCTCGATCAACTGGAGAGCAGATTGCTTAGGGGTTTCTGACGTTGGTTCTCTTGCGAATGAGGCTGGATCAGCCTATTCGGAGGTTGAAACGCGTGACACGGTGTAATTCTCCCGGCCGTAGCACGAGCGAGTATCGCTCGGAGCGCGATGTGGGGTTCGTGGGAGGCCCCACCGTGTTTCACCTCTTCGCCGGGAGGCGAAACCGGCCCTCTTTCCCAGGGCGCCATTGCGTCCATCGCCGTCGGCGGTCTAGATTGCGGCCGACGCGGGATGAGGGATGGTATGGGCGATCGGCTCTACTTCGAGGATTTCGAGGTCGGCGGTTGCGCCGTCCATGGCGAGAAGACGGTGTCAGAGGCGGAGATCATCGCCTTCGCCCGGGAATTCGACCCGCAGCCCATCCATGTCGATCCGGCCGCCGCCGCCCTGTCGCCGTTCGGCGGGCTGATCGCCTCCGGCGTCCATTCCTGTTCCATGATGATGCGCCTGATGTGCGACGGCTACATGCTGCGCTCGGCCTCGCGCGGGTCGCCCGGGATCGACGAGGTGCGCTACCTGCTGCCGGTCCGGCCGGGCGACGTGCTGCGGGTGCGCATGACCGTCGTCGACCGCCGTCGCTCCGCCTCGCGGCCCGAGATGGGCATCGTGCAGGCGCGCCACGAATTGCTGAACCAGAAGGACGAAGTGGTGCTGGAGATGACCAGCAAGGTCATGATGGGCTGCCGCGTGCCGGAGGCCGGCGCATGACCGCGGCCCCGCATGTCGAGAGCCCGTCGCCGCGCGACTGGCTGGAGGATTTCGTGCCCGGCACGCGCGAGCGCCTCGGCACCATCAGCTTCACGGCGGGGGAGATCGTGGCCTTCGCCCGCCAGTTCGATCCCCAGGCGTTCCACATCGACGCGGAGGCCGCCAAGGCCTCGCCCTTCGGCGGGCTGGTGGCGTCGGGCTGGCATACGCTCGCCAAGATCATGCGCCTCGTCTCCGGCCGTTCGGTCGCGGGCGGCGGGCGCGGTTTCATCGCATCGCCCGGGTTCGAGGATCTGCGCTGGATCAAGCCGAGCCGGCCGGGCGACGTCTTCGAAGTCTTCGCCGAGGTGATCTCGGTGACGCCTTCGGCCAGCAAGCCCGATCGCGGCCTGATCGTGCAGCGCTTCGAGGCGATCGACGCCGAGGGTGCGACGGTGTGCAGCCTGACGGGCAAGGTTTTCTTCAAGCGGCGTGGGGATCGGGCATGAGCGGCGGTTGGATCGAACTCGAGGCGAGCGACGGGCACCGCTTCCAGGCCTGGCACGTGGCGCCCGAAGGGGAACGCCGCGCCACCCTCGTCATCGCCATGGAGATCTTCGGGGTGAACGGCCATATCAGGGCCGTCGCAGAGGGTTTCGCCGAGGCCGGCTTCGAGGTTCTGGCGCCGCAGCTCTACGACCGGGCGGAACGGGGCATCGACCTGCCCTATGACGCCGAAGGGATCGCCAGGGGACGCGAACTGGCGATGAAGATCGGCATGGACGGCCCCATGCTGGATGTCGCCGCCTGCGTCGCCCATCTGCGGCGCGACGATACCGAGAAGAAGCCGGTCGGCATCGTCGGCTATTGCTATGGCGGCGCCGTCGCATGGGCAGCGGCGGACCGGGTCGCCGGGCTCGGCTGCGCCGTCGGCTATTACGGCACGGCGATCCTGCAGTTCATGGGCGCGGAACCGAAATGTCCCACCATGCTGCATTTCGGCGCGAAGGACGCCAGCATCCCCCTCGACAAGGTGGAACAGCTGGCGGGGCGCCATCCGGAAGTGGCGATCCACGTCTATGACGCCGACCACGGCTTCAATTCCGACCGCCGCGCGAATTACGACGAAGCTGCCGCGTCCCTCGCCCGCGAACGCACCCTCGACTTCCTGTTCGCCCATCTGACCTGAAACCGGGGTCGTGTCGGTCCCAGAGCCCCCGGGATTCCTAGAGTACCCGGCCGGCGACGGCATCGAGCATGGCGACCAGTTGCGGGTCGCGGGCTTCGGGGGCGGTGATCAGGGCATTGTCGAGGGCATGATCGCAGCCCTTCGGGCAGAGCGCCGGGCGGCCGGCCGCAAGAAGGGGGGCGATGGCCCGGACCAGGTCGCGCGCGGCCGCGGCGTTCCGCTGCAGGACGGCGATGATGGCCGAAACCTCGACCGCGCCATGGTCGGCGTGCCAGCAGTCGTAATCGGTGACCATGGCGACGGTGGCGTAGCAGAGCTCGGCCTCTCGCGCCAATTTGGCCTCGGGCATGTTGGTCATGCCGATCACGTCGCAGCCCCATTGGCGGTACAGCTCGGATTCCGCCTTGCTGGAGAATTGCGGGCCTTCCATGGCGAGATAGGTGCCGCCCCGGTGGAGCGCGATGCCCGCCCCCTGCCCCGCCACCTCGATCACGTCGCCGAGACGGCCGCAGACCGGCTCCGCCATCGAGACATGGGCGACCAGGCCGTCGCCGAAGAAACTCTTGGTCCGGGCGAAGGTGCGGTCGATGAACTGGTCGACGATGACGAAGGTGCCGGGCGACAGGCCTTCGCGGAACGAACCGCAGGCGGAGAGCGAGATCACGTCGGTCACGCCGATGCGCTTCAGGGCATCGATGTTGGCGCGATAGTTGATGCCGCTGGGGCTGAGCCGGTGGCCCTTGTCGTGACGCGGCAGGAAGGCGATGGGTAAGCCGCCCAGCTCGCCCGTGACGATCTCGCCCGAGGGCGCGCCGAAGGGCGACGCCACCTGGATCGACTTCCGCCCGGTCAGGCCGTCGAGATCGTAGAGACCGCTGCCGCCGATCACCCCCAGCATCGCCATGTCGTCACCCTCTCCTGTCCGTGCGGTACCAATGAAAACGGGGGGACCCGTCGGATCCCCCCGTGATCATGTCGCCGATGGACGGCGTCGATCAATGGCCGTGGACCGCCTTCCGCACCTTCCGGTAGGTCAGGAAGGAGAAGATGGTCAGGATGGCCAGGAAGCCCATGACCTTCACACCGGCGCGCTTGCGCTCCTCCATCTTGGGCTCGGCGGCCCACATCAGGAAGGTGGAGACGTCATGCGCCATCTGGTGCACGGTCGCCGGGGTTTCGTCGGCGTAGGTCACCTGATCGTCGCTGATCGGCTTCGGCATGCCGATGACATTGCCCGGGAAGGCGGCGTTGTAATACTTGCCTTCCGGCACCGTGAAGCCGGCCGGCGCCTCGTGGTAACCCACCAGGACCGAATAGATGTAGTCCGGCCCGCCCTCACGCGCCTTGGCCAGCAGCGACAGGTCCGGCGGCAGGGCGCCGCCATTGGCCGCCTTGGCCGCGTTGTCGTTCGGGAACGGCGAATGGAAGTGGTCGGACGGCTTGGCCGGCACCATTTCCTCGTCACCGGCGTCGTCGATCTGCGCCACCTCGTACTGGGCCGCCAGCGCCTTCACTTCGGCTTCGGAGAAGCCGATGTCCTGAAGATTGCGGTAGGCCAGATACTTCATCGAATGGCAGGAAGCGCAGACCTCCTTGTAGACCTGATAGCCGCGCTGGAGCGAAGCCCGGTCGAAGGTGCCGAAGGCGCCCGCGAAGCTCCATTCCTGGGCCTCGATATGGCCACCTTCGGAAGCGACGGCGATACCGGTGCCGAGGCCGAGACCGAGCAGCGCCGCGGCGCCGATCTTGAGAGCACGCATCTTCATGGTTCCTCTCCCCTCCCTCAGGCCTTGGCGCCGTCGCCGAGGACCGCCTTGGCGATCGAGTCCGGCACGGGCAATGGCTTCTCGTACCAGGAGATCAGCGGCACGATGATCAGGAAGTGGGCGAAGTAGTAGATCGAGGCGATACGACCGATCAGGATCCAGTCGCCTTCCGCCGGCTTGGCACCGACCACGCCGAGGATCACGGCGTCGATCAGGAACAGCCAGAAGGCCTGCTTGTAGATCGGCCGGAACTTCGCCGAACGGACCTTCGAGAAGTCGAGATACGGCATGAAGAACAGGATCAGGATCGCGCCGCCCATGGCGATGACGCCGCCGAGCTTGTCCGGCACCGCGCGCAGGATCGCGTAGAACGGCAGGAAGTACCATTCGGGCACGATGTGCGGCGGGGTCACCAGCGGGTTCGCCTCGATGTAATTGTCCGGGTGGCCCAGGTAGTTCGGGCTGAAGAAGACGAAGAAGGCGAAGACCATCAGGAAGACACAGAGACCGAAGGCATCCTTCGCCGTGTAATACGGGTGGAAGGGCACCGTATCCTGCGGCCCCTTGATCTCGATGCCGAGGGGGTTGCTCGACTTCGTGGTGTGCAGCGCCCAGAGGTGCAGGAAGACGACGGCGCAGATCACGAAGGGCAGCAGGTAGTGCAGCGAGAAGAAGCGGTTCAGGGTCGCGTTGTCGACCGAGAAGCCACCCCACAGCCAGGTCACGATGTCGGGACCGACCAGCGGCAGGGCGCCGAACAGATTGGTGATCACGGTGGCGCCCCAGAAGGACATCTGGCCCCAGGGCAGCACATAGCCCATGAAGCCGGTCGCCATCATCAGGACGAAGATCACGATGCCGAGCCACCACAGCAGTTCGCGGGGCGCCTTGTAGGAGCCGTAATAGAGGCCGCGCATGATGTGGATATAGACGACGACGAAGAACATCGAGGCGCCGTTGGCATGGGCATAGCGCAGCAGCCAGCCGTAGTTCACGTCGCGCATGATGTGCTCGACCGACGAGAAGGCCAGCGTGACATGCGGCGTGTAGTGCATGACCAGGACGATGCCGGTCACGATCTGGGCGACCAGCATGAAGCCGGCCAGCGAACCGAAGTTCCACCAGTAGTTGAGGTTGCGCGGCGCCGGATAGGACACCAGCGCGCCGTCGACCGTCGAGATGATCGGCAGGCGCGCCTCGATCCACTTGACGACCTTGCTGTTGGTCTGGAACGGGGTCGAAGAGCTCATGGGGTGCCTCAGCCGATCTTGATCTTGGTATCGGACAGGAACTGATATTCGGGGACCGCCAGGTTCAGCGGCGCGGGACCCTTGCGGATACGGCCCGAGCTGTCGTAGTGCGAACCGTGGCAGGGGCAAAACCAGCCGTCATAGTCGCCCTGCTGGCCGAGCGGGATGCAGCCGAGGTGGGTGCAGACGCCGACCATGACCAGCCATTCGGCCTTGCCCGGCTTCACGCGGTCGGCGTCGGGCTGCGGATCCTTCAGTTCCGACATGGGAACCTCTTCCGCTTCCTCGATTTCCTTGGGCGTGCGGTGCCGGACGAAGACGGGCTTGCCCCGCCACTTCACGGTCATGCTCTGACCCACGGCCAGTTTTGAAAGATCGACCTCCGTCGACGACAGTGCGAGCACGTTCGCCGCGGGGTTCATCTGGTCGATCAGCGGCCATACGGTGGCACCGACCGCGACCGCGCCGAGACCGACAGTCGCGACATAGAGAAAGTCGCGCCGGGTGGCCTGACCCGATCCATGTGCGTCATGGCCGGCTGTGCTGGACGTCGCCATCTAAAGACCCTCTGACATAGGAGAAATCCGCCCTCTTAGTGGCATCCAAAATCTTGATTGTCCAGCACCCCTCGTCTTGTGACACGATGCCGCAGCCCCTTTGCGCCAGCGCAATGACACCCCAAATCTGGCCGCCGCAACACCTTGGGCCGCGCCCCTCGAGGCGCCCGCCGCCGGGAAGCCCATGCGCCTAGCCCTCTATTGCCCCGACATTCCGCAGAACGCCGGCACCATCATCCGCCTCGGTGCCTGCATGGGGGTTCCGGTCGACGTCATCGAACCCTGCGGCTTCACCTTCTCGGATTCGTCCCTGCGGCGTGCCGGCATGGACTATCTCGCGCGCGCCGCGATTCGCCGCCACGACGATTTCACCGCCTTCGAGAGGTTTCGCGGCGGGAACGGCGGGCGCCTGATCGCCCTGACCACGGCGGGCGAGACACGGCCCGACCGTTTCGCCTTCCGGCCCGACGACACCCTGATCCTGGGGCGCGAGAGCGCGGGCCTGCCGGACGAGGTCCATGCCCTGGCGGACGCGCGGCTGCGCCTGCCCATGGTGGCCGGCGCGCGCAGCTTGAATGTCGCGGTCGCAGCGGCCATGGTCCTGCACGAAGCCCTGCGACAGACCCGTCTCCTGCCCGAAGATCCGAGTTCATGAGCACCGAAGACCTGAAACACCGTGCCGCCACCTGGTTTGAGAGCCTGCGCGACCGGATCTGCGCCGCCTTCGAGGCGCTGGAGGACGATTATGCCGGGCCGGAAGCGCCCTGCCCCGCCGGCCGCTTCGAACGCAAGGCCTGGGACCGCCCGGGCGGCGGCGGCGGCGTGATGTCGGTGATGCACGGCCGCGTGTTCGAGAAGGTCGGCGTCAACATCTCGACGGTCGACGGCACTTTCAGCGCCGATTTCGCCAAGAACATCAGGGGTGCCGCCGAGGATGGCCGCTTCTGGGCCAGCGGCATCAGCCTGGTCGCCCATCCGCGCTCGCCCCTGGTGCCGGCGGCCCATATGAACACGCGGCGGATCGAAACCACCCTCGGCTGGTTCGGCGGCGGCGGCGACCTGACCCCGACCTTCCCGGTCGAGGAAGACACGGCGGATTTCCATGCCGCCTTCAAGGCGGCCTGCGACCGTTTCGATCCGGCCTATTACCCGCGCTTCAAGGCATGGTGCGACGACTATTTCTTCCTGCCCCACCGGGGCGAGGCGCGGGGCGTGGGCGGCATCTTCTACGACAGTCTCGACAGCGGCGACGCGGAAGCGGATTTCGCCTTCACCCGGGCCGTCGGCGAAGCCTTCCTCGAAGTCTATCCGAGGATCGTCGCCCGGCGCATGAATGACGCCTGGACGCCCGAACAGCGTCACGCCCAATTGGTGAAGCGCGGGCGCTACGTCGAATTCAACCTGCTCTACGACCGGGGCACCACCTTCGGCCTGAAGACCGGCGGCAATACCGAGGCAATCCTCATGTCCCTGCCCCCTGAAGTCGCCTGGCCCTGAGATCAAAGGGCCGCCAGCGCCGCCGCCATCGTCTCCAGGAAGAGGTCCGCGTGAGCCTCGGTGAAGACCAGGGGCGGGCGGATCTTCAGGGTGTGGCCTTCGGGGCCGGTGGCGCTGATCAGCACCCCCCTCTCCCGCAGATCGTCGACCAGGCGCGCGGCTTCGGCCCGGGCCGGACGACCGTCGCGCATGATGTCGGCGCCGACGAAGAGGCCGGCACCCCGCACCTCGCCGAGAGTGTCGCAGCGGCTGGCGAGGTCGCGCAGCCCCGCCGCCAGATAGGCGCCGACGCGACGGGCGTTGCCGGCCAGATCGTCGCGCTTCACGATGTTCAGCACGGCATCGGCCGCCGCGACCGAGACCGGATTGCCGCCGAAGGTGTTGAAATAGCGGATGTCGCGGCCGAAATCGGCCACCACCTCGGGCCGCATGACGACGCCGGCGACGGGATGGCCGTTGCCCATGGGCTTGCCCAGGGTGACCAGATCCGGCACCACGCCATGGCGCGCGAAGCCCCAGAGCGCCTCGCCCGTGCGCCCGAAGCCGGGCTGCACCTCGTCCGCGATGAAGAGGCCGCCGGCGGCCCGGACGGCATCGACCGCGGGGGCCAGGAACCCCGCCTCGCCCGGCACCACGCCGTCCGACGAGAAGATCGTGTCGACCAGCAGGGCGGCGGGCTTCGTGCCGGTTTCCGCCATCCGCGCCAGGGCCGCCCGGACCCCGGCCGCGAAGCCGTCGCCCGTGCCCGTCGGGGCCGGTACCAGATGGACGTGGGGACCCCGCTCGATCGCGGGGCCGAGGGACGGCGAGAGTTCCGCCAGGGCGGCGGTGACGCCGTGATAGGCGTGCGCCGTGACGATCACCCCCGTGCCGCCGGTGAACCGCCGCGCGATGCGAAGCGCGAGGTCGTTCGCCTCGCTCCCCGTGCAGGTCATCATCAGATGGCCGATGGCGGCCGGGAATTCCGCCAGCAGGCGTTCGGCATAATCGAGGATGCCGTCGTGCAGATAGCGTGTATGGGTGTTGAGAACGGCGGCCTGACGGCTCGTCGCGTCCACCACTTCGGGATGACAGTGGCCCAGGCTGGCGACATTGTTGTAGACGTCGAGGTAACGCCGGCCGTCCGCATCGAACAGCCATACCCCCTCGCCCCGCACGATGTGCAGGGGATGGCCGTAGAACAGGCGGTAGGCCGGCCCGAGCAGGCGGCGCCGGCGCTCGATCATCGCATCCTCGGTCATGATGCCTCTTCCATCGCGGCGACCAATCCGTCGCGTGCCGCCGCCGGCGACAGGAGCGCCAGCCGCTCCAGCCCGCGCAGGGCACCCGGATAATTGCGCAGTATATAGTCGCGATTGTCCGGCTCCCGCGCCGCGCGCCATTGCCCGATGGTGACGGTCAGGGTGAGACGCGCCGCGATCAGCACCGGCAAGACCTCCATCTCCTCGGGCCGAAGCGGCATGATCTCGGAAAAGCCGGCCAGGAAGGCCCCCGCCCTGGCGAAGGGATCGTCGCCACCGTCGAGCTGATAGGCAAGCGCGGTGCCCACATCGCCGATCAAGGCGCCGAACAAGGCGTCGCCGACGTCGATGATGCCGGCGACCTCGGCCGCCCGCCCCGGCACCGTCAGCACATTGTGGGGGTTCAGGTCGTTGTGGATGACCTGCGCGCGCAGGCCGTCGCGGCGGGGCACCACCAGATCCTCGAAGCGATCCAGCACCCTGTGAACAAGCCCGCGCGCGTCCGGATCGGGAATATGGTCCGTCAGGGGCCGCACCCGTTCGAGACGGCCGGCATCCCAGAGCAATTCGCGGCGGGCGGCCGGATGCCCGAAATCGGCGAGTGCCCGGTCCAGCCGGCCGAGGGTCCGGCCGATGGCGCGGGCCTGGGCCGGCGACGGCGGTGCCCGGTGAAGCGGCTCTCCTTCCAGATAGGTCAGGACACGGACTGTCGCGGTTACGCCGTCCAGGTCGAGGCGAAGGGTGAAGGCGCCGTTCTTGGCCGGCACCATGCGCGACAGGGGCAGGTCGGGATCCGCCGCCTCGACATGGCGCAGCAGCGCGACCTGGAGGTCGGTGACCGCCGCGTCCTCCGCCGGATTGGCGATCTTCAGGATATGGGCCCCGCCGTCCTCGGCGCGCAGCAGGAGATTGCGGTCCCGCTCCCCCGGCAGGGGCGAGAGCGCGCCGCGAAGGCCGTAATGGCGTTCGAGGAGCGCGGCCGCCGCGGCTTCGCTCAGGGTCGGCGCCGGTGTGGTCAGGACGTCGTCTGTCCCGCTCATGGCGGCGGCATCAGGCTTTCATAGCGCGCGTCGGTCAGGGTCCGCATGAAGGCGACCAGGGCATCGACGCGCTTGTCGTCCAGGGCCGGGCCGGTTTCCAATTCCTTCAGGGAGAGATTGTCCGCGACTTCAGGCGCGCCCCAGGCTTCGCCCGTCTCAGGGTCGATCTGCCGGCGCGGTGCCTTGCTGTTGTACTTGTTGTAGAACAGCACCACCGTCCGCAGGTCCTTGAACACGCCATTATGCATATAGGGGCCGGTGACCGCGACATTGCGCAGGCTCGGCACCTTGAAACGGCCGAGCGCCGCCGCCTTGTCCTCGACAGCCGGATTGTCGGCGAGGCCGTGATCCGCGATGGCCTTGCCATGGGCGGCTTCGAGGGCGGGATTGGCGGGCACGCCGATATTGTGGAACTCGTAGTTGCTGAACGTCTCCTCCGGCGTGCCGGCTTGGGCGTTCAACTGGTGGCACAGGTTGCAGTTGGTGAACTGCTGGGAGAAGAACAGGACGCGGCCCAATTCCTCCTGATCCGTCAGCTTCACCTCGCCCCGCAGATAGCGGTCGTATTTCGAATCGAAGGGGCTGAATTCGGGGGTGCGCTCGAAGGCGGCGATCGCCTCGGTCATGGCGCGATAGCCGCGCGCCGGATCATCGAGGATGTCCGCACCGAAAATCGCCTCGAAGCGGGTGACGTAATCCGCCTTCTCGCGGAGGCGGGCGACCACGGCCGCTTCGTCGGGCATGGCCATTTCGACCGGATTCAGGGGCGGCCCGCCCGCCTGATCGGCCAGGGTGGCGGCACGGCCGTCGAGGAATTGACCGCCGACGAATTTGCCTTCCGCCGTCTCGTGGAACGCCGGCGCGAAGGCTGCATAGGCAGCCGTCGGTGCGTTCCGCGTGCCGATCGACGCGCCGTCGTCGCCGAGCGAGACGGTATTGCCGAGATCGCCGGTCGCGCGCGGATCGGTGAAGGCGAAATCGGGCATGTGGCAGGAGGCACAGGCCTGGGTCCGGTTCATCGACAGATCGGTGTCGACGAAAAGATCGGCGCCGAGTGCGACCAATGCCGCGTCATCCCGGGACACATCCGGCGCGGCACCCCGCGCCATCGGCAACAGCGCCGACGTCGCGGCCAGGACGGCGGCGCCGGCAAAGACGAAGAATTTGCGATCCATTCTCATAAGTACCAGTTGACGCCCATTTTCACCGGGCCGCAATGCGACCGAATGGACGCCGCGACACGATCCCCTTCACCAAAATCGCGACCCGGCGTTGCGCGTGGCACCGATCGGGACCACATAGGACCGACGAAAGGGCCGAGGGGCATGGCGAAAGACATCAGCAAACCCATCAAGACCGGCTGGACCGACATCGTCCTCGTCTGCGGCAAATGCCAGCGCAAGATGAAGGGCGGATTCGGCCCGAACGGCAAGCAGGATCTCGACAAGGCATTGTCCCGCGCCCTCCGCCCCGAACGCAAGACGGAGCCCACGGTGGGCATCGTGGAAACCCGTTGCCTCGACGTCTGTCCCCGGGGCGGCGTCACCGTCGCCTGTTCCCGCGATCCCGGCACCATGACGGTCGTGATGGCCGGCACGCCCGTGGAACGGGTGATCGAACGTCTCGGCCTGCAAGCGCCGCTCGCCGCCACCGGAAGCTGACACCATGACTCTCGCCGATTTCATCCTGCGGCCGATCGGCTTCTTCTACCTCGTCACGGCCTTTCTCACCATTCGCGCCATCGTCGTCGGCGGCTTCCTGGACCGGGCCCTGGCGGCGATGAATGCCGGCGGGCCGACCCGGGCCGGCCGCCTGCGGCAATGGTGGCTGGTGGTCGCAACCGTGCTCATCGCCATCGGCGGGGCCGCCCTGATGCTGCTGTGGGAAGGTGCGATAGTGCTCTTCCTGATCAATGCCGCGGCCCAGGCGTTCTACCTGTTCGTCGCGGCGCCGCGCTGGTTCGATCCCGGCGATCCGCCCAACCCGCTGGGCCGGGTGGCCAGCCAGCGCGCCCTGGTCATCTATCTTGCGTCCACCCTGCTCGTCCTCACCGCCGGTCTCCAGGGGGAACTCCTGCCCTTCTCCGCTCTCACCCCCTTCGGCCTGACGGTGACGGCGCTCATGCTCGTCTTCGGGCTGCAGCGTCCGATCCGCCAGCATCTGGCCGCCGTCTCGGTGGCGCCCGTCGAAACCGTCGTGACGCCCAGCGGTCCGGCCGATCCCGGTCTCGGCGACGAGATCCCGCCGCCGCCCCTGCCCGCCCGCATCGTGCTCACGCCGTCCTTCACCGGCAGCGGCGTGCGCGACGACGAGAGCGGCGAGGACGTGCCCCTGCATGTGCTCCAGGCTCATCTGCCCTTCGACCTGTGCCAGCGGATCGACGATTGGGTGTTCCAGTTCACCGAGGTCGCCGACCGCGACGACCCGCGCCGCTGCAGCGTGAAGAACGACGTCGCCTGGGACCGCATGGTTTCGGAGGGCGAGGCGATCTTCGGCCAGATGGTCCGCCGGCTGGGCCCCGATCGGGTCCATTTCATGCCGATGCCGAGCCCGGTCGAGCCCGCCGTCGAGATCGGCGACCGGCTGGAACTGGGCGTGCGTCATCTGGCCTGGCCCACGTGGGATCAACTGCCGGACGGCGAAGTCGAGGTGGCGCCCGCCGATCTCGGCCTCTCCTACGGGCTGGTGCAGGACCTCGGTGCCTGGGCCACGGCCTATGACGACGGCGTCGACGCGGAAACCGGCGGCCCGCCGCGCTGGACGCCGGAACGGAAAGCGGCTCACGACAGCGCCGGCGAGATTCTGGCGGCGCGGCTGCGCCGCGAACTGGCGGCGACCGGTCGCGGCAATGTGGAGGTGGTCTTCCGGCCCGCCTGAACGCCTCAGCTTTCCTTGAACGCCGTGTCGCGCACCCGCGTGATCGGGGTCAGGATGTAATCGAGGATGGTGCGCTTGCCGGTCAGGATATCCACCTGGGCGATCATGCCCGGCAGGATCGGCAGCTCGCCCTTGTCGCTGGGCAGGCTGGGGCGCGTGGTGCGGACCTGGGCCAGGTAGAAATGCTCGCCCTTGTCGTCGGTGATGGCGTCGGCGGAAATATGCTCCAGCGTTGCCGGCAGGGCGCCGAAGACGGCGAAGTCATAGGCCGTCAGCTTCACCCGTGCCTCCAGCCCAGGCGCCAGGAAGGCGATGTCTTCCGGCCGGATGCGCGCCTCGATCAGCAAGGTATCGTCCAGCGGCACCACTTCGACCAGGGGCATGCCCGGCTGGGCGACGCCGCCGATGGTATGGACCAGGACGCGGTTGACGATGCCGCCGAGGGGAGAACGGACCTCCGTCCGCTCCACCCGGTCCTCCATGGCCGGCATGGCCTGGGACAGGAGGTCGCGCTGGCGCTTCACCTCGGTCAGGGCCTCCAGCGCCTCGGCCTTGAACTGCAGGCGCGTACCCTCGATCTCGCGTTCGGTCTCGACGATCGACTGCTGGTTCCGCTCGACCCCGAGACGGGCGAGGTCGCGGTCGCCCTGGGCGGCGGTCATGCGCTGCTGGGCGCGCACCAACTCGACGCGCGGCTGCAGGCCGCGTGAAACGAGTGGTTCGATGATGCCCAGTTCCTCCCGCGCCAGCGCCATGGCGCGCTCGGCATTGGCGAGCGCGGTCTCCGATTCCGCCAAGGCCTGACGGCGCTGTTCGAGACGGGAGTCGAGGATCGACAGGCGGGCGTCGAGATCGTTCTTGCGCCCGGCCGACAACGCCTTTTCGGTCGCGACATATTCGGGGGCGTCGCGCAGCAGCGCCGGCTCGAATTCCGGCGCGCGCAATTCCGATTCCGCCTCCAGCCGCGCGTAACGCGCGGAAAGGCCGAGGAATTCCTCCCGTGCCTTGCGGTATTCGGCATCGAAGGCGACACCGTCCATGCGCAGCAGGACGTCCCCCGCCTCCACCCGGTCGCCCTGGCGTACCAGGATGTCCTTGACGATGCCGCCTTCGAGGTTCTGCACCACCTGGATCTGGCGCGACGGGATCACGCGGCCGTCGCTGCGCGTCACCTTGTCCAGTTCGGCGGTCGCCGCCCAGAACACGAAGAACACGAGGAACAGGGCGACGATGGCGACCAGCAGGCTGGCGGAGACGGCCGGCTTGATGTCCTCGGCATTCTGGATCGTGCTCATGCCACGGCCTCCCGCGCCGGACGCGGCGTCTGATTGGCGAGCGCCGCCAGCACCCGGTCGCGCGGGCCCGCCGCCACGACCTTGCCCCGGTCCAGCACGATCACCTTGTCGACCAGTTCCAGCATCGCGGTGCGATGGGTGACCAGCAGCATGGTGCGGCCCTCGACGATGGTCTTCATGCGTTCGATGAATTGGGCTTCGGTGCGGACGTCCATGGCACTGGTCGGTTCGTCCATGACGAAGACGGCCGGCTCGCGCACCAGGGCGCGGGTCAGCGCGATCGCCTGGCGCTGGCCGCCCGAAAGCCCCTCGCCCCGTTCCTCGATCTCGAGGTCGTAGCCCTGGGGCATGCCGCCGATCATGTCGTGCAGGCCGCTCGCCTCCGCCGCCGCGAGCAGGCGGTCGTCGCCGACGCCCTCGACGCCGATGCAGACATTGTCGCGGATCGTGCCCGAGAACAGGCAGACGTCCTGCAGGGCAACGCCCATGGCCTTCCGCATCAGGTCGGGATCGAGCTGGCGCACCTCGGTGCCGTCGATGGTGACCGTGCCGTCCTCCGGCGCATGCAGGCCGAGGACGAGGCGCGCCACCGTGCTCTTGCCCGAGCCGACACGGCCGAGCAGCGCCACCCGCTCACCCGGCTCGATCCGGAAGGAGACGTCGTCGAGAGCGCGGTAGGGCTTGCCCGGGTAGCGGAAGATGACGTTGCGGAATTCGATGGCGCCGTCGAAGCTGGTCTTCGCGAGGCCGGTCGGTGCCGCCTCGGTCGGCGCGCCCATGATCTCGGTCAGGGTCTTGTAGGCGGCGGCGGCGTGATGGGCCCGCGCCAGCACATTGGCAAGCTGCGCCAGCGGCGCCAGCGCCCGGCCCGAGAGGATCGAACAGGCGATCAGCGCGCCCATGGAAAGCTCGCCGTCGCGGATCAGGAAGACGCCATAGGTGACGACGCCGACCTGCACCGCCTGCTGGGCGAAGCCGGCGGCATTGACCGCGAGCTGCGACCAGAAGCGCGATTGCTGGCCGATCTCCGCGCCATGGGCGACGCCGTCGCGCCAGCGCGCCGCCATGGCATCGCCGGCGCCGACCGCCTTCACCGTCTCCATCCCAGCCAGGGTCTCGACCAGCACCGCCTGCTTGGTCCGGGCGCTCTTGAGGCCGAGGCGCGAGAGCCGCGACAGGGCGGGCTGGGAGGCGAGCGCGGCCAGAAGCACGAGGGGCAGCGCCAGGGCCGGCACCAGCACCAGCCAGCCACCGACCATCCAGATCACGAAGAGGAACAGGAGGATGAACGGCAGATCGACGATGGCGACCAGGGTCGCCGAGGTGAAGAAATCGCGCAGCGTCTCGAATTCGCGCATGGTCGAGGCGAATGCGCCGCTGGCACCGCGCCGGGCCGCGAGCGGCATGCGCAGGACCTGATCGAACACGCGCTCGCCGATGTCGAGATCCGCGCGGCGGCTGGCGATGTCGATGAAATAGGCCCGGATCAGCTTGATCACCATGTCGAAGGCGACGACGATGCACATGCCGATGGCGAGCGCGGCCAGGCTCTCCATCGCATTGTTGGGGATGACCCGGTCATAGACCGTCATCGAGAACAGCGAGGTCGAAAGAGCGAAGACATTGGTCACGGCGGCGGCCAGCACCACCTGGGCATAGATCCAGCGGCTGCGCCAGAACGCGCCCCAGAACCAATGCTCGCGCCAGGGCTTGTCCCTTGCTTCGGTCGTCTCGGTCATGGTGTCACCTCCAGGCCGAAATAGGATGCGAGGCCGCCCGAGGCCTCGAGCAGGCGGAAGCGCGAGATTTCTCGGTTCACCATGACCTCGACCCAGGCGATGGCGGCGCCATGGGCATCGACTTCGGCATTCAGGACGTTGAGAAGATTGCCGCCCACCGCCTCGAAGCGTTCGCGGGTGGCGACGCGGGAGGCGGCGGTGGCGGCAAGGGCGCCGTCGGCGGCCCGCGTCTCCGCCTCCATCAGTTGGAGCGCGTCGAAGGCGGCGCCGGTACGCCGTTCGATCGTGCGCATCGCCGTCATCTCGTCGAAGCGGGCCTTCCGCAATTGGGCGGCCGCCCTGCCCTCGCGCGCGTCCGACAGGCCGCCGTCATAGAGCTTCAGCGAACCGACGAGGCGCATGGAGACGCCGTCCACCGGATCGCTGGCCATATCGTAGCGCGCACCGTCGACCTCGAAGCGAAGGCCCGGCATCCGTTCCGCCTCGATCGCGGAAAGGCCCAGGCTGCCGGCCCGCACCTTCTCGCGCGCGGCGGCCATGGCGGGATGAACGGCGATCGCGGTCGACAATGCGTCTTCCCGGGTCGCCGGAACGACCGGGCGAAAATCGGGCCAGGGCAGCATCTCCGGCGCGTTCTCGCCGAAGAGTTCGCGGTAGCGGTTGCGGGCGTCGGACAGGCGCCGGCGCAGCGAGACATGATGGGTCTCGGCATTGGCGCGTTCGGCCCGGACTTCGGCAAGATCGCCGAGATCGCCGCCGCCACCCTCGCGCCGTGCATCGACCATGTCCTCGAGCTGCGCCAGATTGGCCAGATGCTCCTCGCCGAGGCGCACCAGCATGGTGAAGGCCAGCACTTCGTAATAGCTGGAGATGGCATCCACCGCGAGGGCGGAACCGGTCGATTCCTGGGTCAGCCGGCCGGCTGCCTGCTCCGCCTCGCCCTGGGCGATGCGATCGAAGGTGGCGCCGGCGTCGAAGATGAGTTGGCGCGCGCGGACATAGACGTCCGCGTCCGTCTCGAACCCCTTGTCGCGGCTGGTCCCCGACAGATCGCTTCGCGTGTTCGAGAATTGGGTGGCGCTGCCGGTCAGGCCGAGGTCGATCTGCGGGAACAGGCCGGCCCGCGCCTCGTCGACCGCGAAGCCCGCGATCTCGGCCTCGGCCGCGCTGCTGCTCCATTGCGGGTGGGAGACCACGGCATCATGGACCAGGGCGACGAAGCGATCGGCACCGAGGCGGGCGCGGGCGCCGAAACGGTCCCGCACCTCGATGCGATCGACGATGCCGAGGTCGTCCTCCACCAGGGCGATGTCGTCGAGAATGGCGTCGCCGGGTTCGAGCACGGGCGCCGATGTCGCCGGCGGCACGGCCCCCATCAGGCCGGGCTCATCATCGCCGGCTTGCGGTTCCGCGACTTCCGGCGACACGGCGGAATCCGGTGCCGGGCTTTCGAGCCCGGCTTCCATGGCCCATTCGGCCGGTGCTTCCCATCCCTCGGGCAAGGTCTCGCAGCCAGCGAGCAGAAGGAACCCGCCGATCAGGGAAAGTCTGGCCCGCGCCGGCAACGGCCGGCACCTTCGGGATGGGGACGTCATGCGGCCGCGGGTGCGGACAGCAATTCGTCCAGGCCGGCATGCCACTCGACCCCGGCCTCCAGCACGAAATCACTCGCGCCGAGACTATCGGCATCGACGCCGACCAGAACGATTTCGGCGTCGACCGGATCGCTGCCCACCGGCACGAGCGCACCAAGGTCGATCACCGCGTCGCCATCGACATTGCTTGTGTTGCTCAGAATGTCGTCGATGGTGAGCGGTGTGCCGATGGTCTCGAAGATCGACAGGTCGATCTTGTCTTCCCCCGGAGCGAAATCGACGATCGAAAGGGCGATGTCCAGGCCGCTGTCGGTATCGCCCGGCGCCAGGACGAAATAGTCGTTGCCGGAACCACCGCGCATCACCATGTCGCTGCCCAATTCGCCGGTCGCGACCAGGATGTCGTCGCCGCTGCCGCCGTCGAGTGCGTCGTTGCCACCGAACGAAATGAGACGATCGTCATCGCCGGCACCGATCAGAAGATCGTCGCCTGCGCCCGAAATCAGAAGGTTGCGGGCATCATCGCCGATCAGGACGTCGTCACCCGGTCCATCCGTGATCAGCGCGCTGCCGACGTCGACCAGGACGACCCCGGTGAATGCATTGCCCTCGGCGTCCTCGCCCGAATATTCGAACATGGTGATGCCCGAGAAGCCGGCTGCCGGCGTGACGGTGACCGTGCCGGTCGCGGCATCGAAGACGACGGACAGATCGCCGGCGCGGACGGGATCGACCGAGACCCCGGTCAGGGTCAGGGCGTCACCGTCCAGGCTGACGTCATTGGCGAGCAGATCGGCGCCGTCGAAGGCGAGATCGCGGCCGATCTGGGTCTCGAGAAAATCGACCGCCGCGACGACTTCGTCGCCGACCTCGCCCGGCAGCGCGGCTTCGGCCCCGGCCAGCAGGGCGTCGAGGCTGGCACCGTCGTAGCGGCTCTGCAGCTGCGACCACAGCTCTTCGGTCGGATTGGCGGCGAGACTGGCCAGATCGGCGAGCAACAGGGTCTGGCCGATCAGCGAGGCGGCCTGCATGGCGGGATCGAGGGGCGCGCCCATCTGGTCCGCGACGACGCCGTTGACAGCGGCGAGCAGGCTGGCGGCACGATCCGCCAGGGTCGCGTCGAGGCCCGCGAGCAGGCCTTCGACCGTCGCCTTGTCGGTCAGGTCGAGCGCGCCGCCGGCAATGGTATCGGCAAGCCGCGTGGCGGCATCGGTAAAGCTGCCGCCGGTCAGGGCGGCGATGGCGCGCATGGAGATCATGGCCATCTGGCCGGCGCCCAGCACGGCGGCGGCATTCGCATCCCCGCCGAGGAAGCCGGCCTGCGGATCATAGCTCAGGAGATCGATCGACGGATCAAGCCCGAAGGCGGCGGCGACGTCCGCCGCGCTGGCGCCCGCCACGATGAGGGTCGTGAGCGGCGAGATCACGGTGCCGCCGGCCGGCGTCTGGAGGATCACCCCCTCCATCGACACGCCGCTGCCCGTGTCGACACCGCCGGTCGCCGTGCGCGCGAAAGCATCGTTCAGGATGTCGGGCACCTCGAACGCGCCGTCCGCATCCGTCGTCGTGCCCGCCTCGCCCGGGTCCATGACACCATTGCCGTTTCCGTCGACGAAGACATCGGCGCCGGCGACGTAATCCTTCACGACACGGCCGGTGCCGGTCAGCGCATCGTCGGAACTGCAGGCACCGAGCAGAAGGCCGAGGGACGCGATGCCGACACCGGCACCGGTCTTGCCGCGTGGCGCCGGCTTGCGGCGGTCGGCTCGCGCCGTCGCGACCGCCGCCTGGTGCGGCCGGCCGAAGAACAGACCGTCGTCGGTTTCGATCGTGACGAAAGCGTTCATCTACCTGTCCCCTGCTGCCGGACCATGCGGGTTGGCCGCCGGTGGCCCGCTACCTGATAAGTGTCGCCCGTTACGGTCTCTTGGCCGGGCGATGACATTTGGATGAAGGCGCCGAAAGAAGTCCGGGGGGCGTAGCGCGCCCCCCGGTTTCCGTCAGCTTCAGGCGGCCATGGCGGCCGGGTCGATGACGTCCTGGAACGCCATGCCTTCCGGCACCACCAGGGCGGCGAAGTCGAACTGACCGGCGGTCAGGTCGGTGGTCGCCACACCCGCCAGGGTGATGCTGCCGTCGACACCGTTGCCGTCGGCCGTGGTGAAGGCCGAGAGGTCGATCACCGCGTTGCCGTCCATGTCGTCGGCGGTCACCGCCAGGACGTCGGCCAGAGACAGGACCGCGCCGTCGGCGGTGCGCAGACCGCCCAGGTTGATCATGTCCTCGGCGCCGAGGTCGGCGATGATGGCATCGACGTCGAGGCCGAGGTCCGGACCGCCCGCCATGAAGGCGAAAACGTCGGCACCCGAGCCGCCGAGCATGGCGACCGAAGCGCCGTCGATACCGAGAGCGACCAGGATGTCGGCTTCCGAGCCGCCGATCAGGTTGTCGTTGCCCTGATCCGCGACCAGGACGTCGCTGCCGGCACCGCCGAACATGTCGTCGTCGCCGGCATTGCCGACCAGCAGGTCGTTGCCGCGGAGGCCGTCGAGCAGGTCGTCGCCGGCGCCGCCCGCCATCGCGTCGGACTTGGTCCCGCCGGTCAGCGTGTCGTCGCCGGCGTCGAACACCAGCACGCCGTCGACGATCCGCACCGTGGCGTCGGCGAAGCGCAGTTCCTCGGCCTGGACCACGTCCGTGCCGTCCGGACCGACCACCTTGAAGGCGGCCTGTTCGGTGTCGAGGGCGACGTCGCGAGCCGAGAGCAGACGGTTGTAGAGGTCGATGTCGCCGGCCGACATGCGGGTGATGGTGACATCGGTGAAGGCGGCGTCGAAGCTGACCGCGTCCATGCCGGCGTCGCCGATCACGATGTCGTCGTCGCTGCCGCCCGCGAGCACGTCGTCGCGGGTGCCGCCATTGACGACGTCGTCGCCCATGCCGCCATCGTAGTCGTCGATGCCGACGGTACCGGCGATGACGTCGTCACCATTGGTGCCTTCGACCACATGGTCCTCGATGCCGGCGCCGTCCAGTTCGTAGATCGCGGTGGTGCCGCTGATCTCGTTGGCGGCGATCAGCAGCGGCTTGTGGGTCGGGCTGTCCTCGGCCGAGACGACCTGCAGGGTTTCCGGCCCGATCTGGTCGAGCGAGAGGCCGTCGATATAGGTGACGAAGCTGGCATCGGCCGGCGACGTCACGTTGTAGACCATGATGCCGCTGTCGCGTTCCAGGCCGACGAAGGCGTAGATCTGGCCGTCGATGGTGGCGATGGTCACGCCTTCGGGCTCGGGGCCCTTGTTGTCCGAGCGGCCGTCGAATTCGCCGTTATCCGCGTTGAACAGTGCCGGGTGACGCTCGGCGATGATCTTCTCGAACTGATCGCCGCTGTCGAAGACGAGGTTGCCCTCGGCATCGAAGATGGTGAAGGAGCGGGTACCGTAAGTGTAGAGGGCGTCATAGTCGCCGTCGCCGTCGGTGTCGCCATCGATCGACGAGACGTTCAGGCGGCCGATGTTCTCGTCCTCCTGCAGGGCGTCGGCATCCGGGAAGGCATCCGGGTCGAGATCCAGGTCCTTCACGCGCTCGTTCTCGCCGCGGTCGTCGCCCTCGTTCGCCGTGACGAAGTAGGTCTGACCGCCCACGGTGAAGTTGGCGATGGCGTCGGGCATGAACATGCCCAGCACCGGGTGGGTCGCGATGTTGATCGCGTCGTCACGGTCCGAGGCGTCGATGCCGAAGCCGTCGACGCTGTGGTCGATCGTGCCGAGCGGCAGGATGTCCGTGATCTCGTTGGTGGTGAGATCGAGGACCGCCACCGAGTTGGCCTCCTGCAGGGTGACGAAGGCCTTGGAGCCGTCGGCCGAGACCGTGATGTATTCCGGCTCGACGTCGTCGGAGAAGGTTTTGCCCGGGAAGATCCGCACACCCTCGGCGCGGAGATCGTCCTCCATGCCGTCGAAGGCGGTGAAGCCGACCTGGGTGACCACGGCCGCATCGACGCCGCCGCTGATGTCGACCACGGTGACCGAACCCTTCGGATCACCCGCGTCAACCGGCTCGCCCTCGTTGGCCGAGAGGATCTTGGTGCCGTCCGGCGAGAAGGTCACCATGTCCGGCAGGGCGCCGGCCTCGAAGCTGCCGAGGAAGGTGCCGTCGACGTCGAACAGGGCGATCTGGCCGTTGGCGGTGCCGTCCGCGTTCGGCACCGCCGCCGCGACCAGGCCGCCCTTGGTGGCGACCGAGGTCACGCCGCCGAAACCGTCGAGGTGGGAGAGATCCATCTCGCCGATCTTCACCGGGCTTTCCGGATCGCTCAGGTCGAAGACGTCGATCCGCTCCTCGGCGCCGTTGGTGACGAAGAGGCGCATGGTCTCGGTGTCATAGGCGGAAACTTCGGAGCCCGCCTCGCCCGAACCGCTGTCGGCGACGCCGAGCAGGGTGGCGCCGATTTCCTTCGTGCCCACCGGGGCGTCGACGGTGTCGGAGCGCTCGGCGAGGTTCTGGATGCGCGAGTCGAGACCCATCGAGGTGTCTTCGACGTCGAACGGGGTCTCGCTGTAGTTCTCTTCGAGATAGTCGGCGAAGGCCGCCTGCTCGGCCATGGCGACCGGCATGTCGACACGATCGCTGATCAGCTCGGGGAACGGATAGCTGTCGCCGCCGTCGGCCAGGAAGCCGAGGGTGACCATGCGGATTTCCTGGGCCGGATCGGCCACCAGGACACCGTCCTGAACCAGGACCTGGGTCGGGATGCCGTCCTGGTCCACCAAGGCGACCGACTGCACGCGCGAGCCGACCTCGGCGTCCGGATCATAGGAGAAGTGGACGCCCGCGACCTGGGCGAAGCTGCCCGGGGTGGCGCCTTCGGCGACGCCGGCCACCGCATGCTCCAGGATCTGGAACAGGCCCTCGGCGGTCACGGTGACGATCGACAGCGCATTGTTGAAGCGCAGCGAGTTCTCGAGGTCGAGCTGGCTGATGTCGCCCGCTTCCTTGCCCGCCTCCGGATTGGCCGACGGCGGCAGGAATTCCGGATCGCCGGTGCCGATGACCTGGATCTCGCCGATCGGGGCGCGGATGCCGCCGCCGTTCTTCAGCGAGACCTGGACGGTGTCGTCGATTTCACGGGCGGCCGCCAGATTGGCGTCGGCGGTCAGATTGCCGAGATTGGTCTCCTCGGTGCGGACCGCTTCGCGACGGCCTTCGAGGAAGACGTCGGTCTGGCCGTAGATTTCGCCGTCCTTCGCGACGATCAGCTCGTTGACCGCCTCGGTCAGGGTGCCGACCAGATCGCCCTTGGTGCCGTCGGCGAAGGCGGCGTCGGTGTCACCCCAGAGCTCCTCGACCGTCTGCTCGTCGGCGACATAGGCGCCCGAGACGTCCGCGTCGATGCTCTCGGGAATGATCACGCCGTTGTCGTCGAAGGTGACGACCAGGCGACCGACGTAGGAATATTCATTGGCGGTCGAGACGATGGCGACCGGGTCGCCGTCGGCATTGGTGGTCATGAACGGGTAGTCGTCCTGCGCCGTGTCGCCCGGCGCCAGACGGTCGGTGCCGTCGGCCGAGAGGGTGTGGGAGCCGGCGGCGACGATCACGTCGATCCCGCTCATCAGCGGCGCCAGTTCCTTCTCGAGGTTGATGTCCTGCAGGTGGGTCAGCAGGACGATCTTGTCGATGCCCTGGGCGATCAGGTCGTCGACATAGGGCTGCAGCACGGAGGCGAGCTGGGCCATGTCGTTCTCGACGTCGCCGATCACCTCGGTCGCGCCCGGCGACGAGATGTCCTTCAGGATCTGGGTCGTCGCACCGACGACGCCGATCTTCTCGCCGTTTTCTTCGATGATGGTGGCGGGAGCGATCTTCGGGGGCGCCTCGCCGGCCAGCGATTCCGCCGGGCCGCTGGCGAAATCCTCGGCCGGCAGGATCTCGTCGGTGTAGAGCGACGAGAGGTTCGGGTCGTTGGAGAAGTCGAAATTGGCGGACAGATAGGGGAACAGGGTGCCCATCCAGCGATCGTCGCCGAGTTCGGCGCCGCGGTAGTCCTGGCGGATCAGTTCGGCGAGGACGCTGGTGCCCTGGTCGTATTCATGGTTGCCGAGGGCCGAAGCCTGGAAGCCCATGATGTTGAGCATGGCGATGTCGACGCGGCCCAGACCCTCGCGCAGATCGGCGTAGGAGTCGGCGTCGCCGTCGCCGTCGACATCCGCCGGCAGACCGTAGAATTCGTTCATCACCTCGTTCAGGACGCCGCGCAGGGCGCTATCGGCGCCGGCATTGAAGAACGGGCTGGGCAGGATGTTGTCACCGCCCGAAACCGTGATGGAATTCTCGTAGGTGTCTTCGAGCCAGTCGATGATGGCAGCGAAATTGGGCGCGCGCTCGATCGCGGCGAGGCCGGCTTCCTGGTCCGAAGCGTGCAGGATCTGCAACGTATAGGTCATTTGAACTCCACCCCCATAACTTTGGCGTCATGTGGCGGGAAGAGTGCCAAGGTCGTTTGACGGTCTGGTGACGGTTCCGGAACAGTCTCGCTAAATCTGGCCGGGCGCTTTTCCTCAGTCCGCCACCCATCCGCTCTCGTCCGCCTCGAGCCAGCGGACGCTGTCCTCGAGCAGGAAATCGATGGCGTGGACCACCGTGCCCCGCTCGTTCAGGAAGCATAGATTGTAACAGGGTGTCTGCACGCCATAGCCGACCCGAAAGGCATCGCCGGAGAAATCGGGCCAGCACGGGTGATTGGTCGAGCGCGGCGCCGAGAACGGAATCCCGGCGACGGCGCCGCTGAGCGTATAGTGGCAATGGCCGAAGAAGATGTGGCGCAGGACGTCGCGATGCGCGGCGAGCAGCGCCGTCATCTCGCGCTCGTGGACGAGACCGATGGTATCCGCATTGGCGACATGGACCGGCAGGGGATTGTGATGCATGAACAGGAACGCCGCCTGCCCCGCCGCCCGCGCCCCGTCGAGCACATGGCCGAGCCAGGCCCGGCGCCTTTCGCAATAATGTCCGGCATGGCTGCCGGCGGTCACCGTGTCGAGATAGACGAAGAGGCCGGCGGGCGTCTCCTCCGTCCACTGCAGGAAACCGTCGGCGTCCCGCGCCGTCTCTGGAAAGACCGCGGCGAAGGTCTCGCGATCGTCGTGATTGCCGATCAGCAGCCGGGGCGCCTGGTCGCCGGCGAGGCCGCTCGCCTCGATCATCGCGCGCAGCCGGCGGTAGCTTTCCGCATCCCCCTTGTGGGTCAGATCGCCCGTGATGACGACGCGGTCGGCGTCGCCGTGAAAACTCTTCACATGGGCGAGGCAAGCGGCGAAATTCCGAACCGGATCGGCATCGAGGATCGGTCCGTCATGGATATGGACATCGGATATGTGGACGAGCTTCATGGCCGGCCTCCGAATGTGGTCGGCCTCCATGCATAGGAAATTTGCGTTGCAGTCCCGTTACGGCCGGGTTCCCGCACCATGACCGGGCACGAGCGGACGGACGCGGCCGGGCTGGCCGCGCGCTTCCAGGCCGCCCTCGCGCGAGGCGCCCATGGCGAGGCGCTGCCCCTCGCCGAACGCCTGCTGGTTCTGATGCCCGATCATGCCGGACTTCATTACAATCGTGGCCTCCTCCTCCGGAAACTCGGGCGCGACGCCGACGCCGTGCCGGCCTTCGACGCGGCGCTGGCGCTGGACCGCCATCACGCCAATGCCCTCTTCGAGAAGGCAGCCGCGCTGTTCGATCTGGGGGCCGTCGAGACGGCGGCGGCGCTGTTCACCGCCTATCTCGACATGCGGCCGGAAGATGCCGACGCGCGGCTCAATCTCGGCAATGCCCTGCTGGGCCTCGGCCGGGCGGGTGACGCCCTCGGCCATCTGCGCCGGGCCCATGCCCAGGCCCCCTCGCCCCTCACGATCCGGGCGCTGGCCGTGGCACTGCGCGATACCGGCGACCTCGCGGGCTGCCGCGCCATGCTGGGCGAACTGCCGGCGGACGAGCCCCAGGCGGCGGCGCTGCGCCTCAAGATCCTGACCCAGGGGGCCAAGGGCGCGCTTCGCCTCGATCCCGCTCAGTTCCCGCCGGCGCGGTAGTGGCGGCGGTAGAAGCCGCGCTCTTCCTGCAGGCCGTCCTCGATCGCGAGGTGACGTTCGAAACCCTCGGCATCGAAGGCGCCGGTCTCGATCTCGATGGCTTGGCGCTTCACCGGCCAGCCCTGGGCGACGGGGGTGCCGGCGGGCAGCACGCCTTCGAAAGCCGGATCGGTCCAGAGCGCCGGGAAATGCACGAAACCGTCCCTGAAGCGGTCGCAGTCGACGATGCCGGTCAGGGTGCGAAACGGCAGGTCGGTCCGGTTCGCCGGATGGCCGAACAGCATGGACCAGCCTTCGGGCAGGTCGACGGTCCAGAAATTGGTGAACTTCAGGACGAATTGGCCGGTCGGCACGGCGGGCACGCCCGTCGCCTGTTCCGGCACATGGAGGCCCAGGGGGGATCGGGTCAGCCGGCTGCGGGGGTCGCGCGGCGGATCCCAGTCCCAGGAGAATTCGCCGTTCGCGACCGTCACATCGGTCGCCAGCGGGAACAGGATGCCGGCCTGCATGGCATCGACGAAGGGCGGACATTGCTTCACCGTCCGCACCTCGGCCCCGGCGAGGGCGGCGCTTTCGGCCGTCGCCGGCATCCGCTTCAGCCAGTCCGGCAGATGGCCGGCGGCCAGCGTCGGCTTCGGCAGGATCGTTTCGTATCCGGGCAGGCAGGCGAAGCGGATCTTCATCCCTTGCGTCTCGTCAGCAGCGTATGCGTGACGGCGACGATAATGGTGATGGCGACGAAGATCACGCCGATCGCGTTGATCATGGGCGAAAGCCCGAAGCGCATGCGCGAACCGATCTCCGTGACCAGGGTCCAGGAACTGCCGATGGCGAAGAAGGTCGTGTTGTAATTCTCGATCGACTGCAGGAAGGAGATCACGCAGGCGGTCAGGATGGTCGGCATCAGGAACGGCAGGGTCACGCGGCGGAACAGGAACAGCGGCGAGGCCCCGAGGTCGAGGGCCGCCTCCTCCAGCGTGCGGTCCTGGCGCTGCAGGCGCGCCATCAGCATCAGCATGCAATAGGAGGCGATGAAGGAGGTCTGGGCGATGGCGGCGGTAAAGAGCCCGGCCTGGACCGAGAAGAAGTCGCGCCAGAAGATCATTGTGGTGACGCCGAGGACGACACCGGGCATCAGCACCGGCGAGACCAGAACGGTATAAAGCAGCGTATTGGCCCGCGACTGCATGCGCGTCAGGATCATGGCGCCGGCGACGCCGAGGGGAATGGACAGCACGATGACGCCGCCCGCGATCAACAGGGAATGCATCAGGCCCTGGACGAAGCGGGTATCGCCCGGCAGTTCCTCGAACCACTTCAGCGTGAAGCCCTGCCAGTCGGTGACGGACGGCATGGGCGACTGGTTGAAGGCCGCCGCCACCATGAACAGCAGCGGCAGGAACATATAGGCGAAGAAGACGACGACATAGAGATTGAGAACGGCATCGCCCCATTCGACGCGGCGGCGGCGATGGGCGGGGGCGGCGGCCTGGCCGGCGGCGGAAACGGAGACGGTCATTTCGCGATATCCCGGATGCCGACCTTGAAGATGCGCATGGTCGCGAAGATGAAGATCACGCAGGCGACCAGCAGGGCGAGGGAATAGGCCGAACCCTGGTTCCAGCTGTCCGCCTCGAAGAAGCGCCGGTAGATGAGCTGGCTGAACCAGTCGGGATGCAGGCCGCGGCCGACGATTTCCGGCGCCGCGATCGAACCGGCCGAGAGCATGAAGGTCATGATCGCGCCGACGGCGATGCCGGGCTTGGCATGGGGAATGACCACCCGGGTGTGGATACGCCAGCTCGACGCGCCGAGATCGCGCGCGGCTTCGAGCTGATTGGGGTCCAGGGTGTCGATCGTGTTGTAGATCGGGAACACCATGAACAGCACATAGGCATAGACCATCACCAGGAACACGGCGCCGTTGGAGGCGACGAAGCGGATCCCCTCCCCGGCCTCGAGGTCGATGAAGCCGAGGGCATCGAACAGCGAATTCAGGATGCCGTTCTTCTCCAGGATCATGACCCACGAGAAGATGCGCAGCAGCTCGTTGATGGCATAGGGAATGACCAGCAGCAGCAGCATGACCGTCAGCTTGCCCTTGCTCCGGGTCGTCGCGGCGACGAAGGCGACCGGATAGCAGATCAGGAAACTGAGCACGGTGACGCAGAGGGCATAGAACAGCGTCAGCACGAAGATACGGACGTGGACCATGCTCATCGTGGTGAAATTCTCGAAGGAATAACGCTCCTTCATGCCCGCCTCGCCGGAGGACGTATCCTCCCGGGCTTCGAGGTCCGCGATCCGGCCTTCGAGCGTCGCGACCTTGGCCGCGATCTCGGCCAGCCGCGCGTCGCGATCGGCCGGGGACAGGCGCGCCGCGGCGCCGCCCGAAGGCCCGGCCCCCGGAACGCCGATGGTCGGGCCGCCCATCGAAGGCGCACCGAAGGACGGCACCCCGGACGATGGCGCGCTTTCCGCCTCGGCCTGGGCGTGAAGGTCCGCCGCTTCCTGGTCGAGCTGGAATTTCTCGGTATAGGCGCGGTCGATTTCGATGGCGATCATCGCCGTCTCGCCCGCGCGATCCTCGTAGATGAAGGCGCGCTGGATGGTGCGGACGCCGGGGACCAGGATCATCAGCAGAACCCAGGCCGCGACCAGGGCGACGAAGAGGACCGTCAGGCCCCGGCCGTAGGTCTTGATCAGGGCGTGCATGGCGTCACGCCCTTTCCTTGGCCAGATTGCCCGGCCGCATCATCACCGTATGGCGCCAATGGAAGCCGAGGGCGATGGCCTGCTCGCCCGGCACATGGGTTTCGCCGGTATTGTGCATGTTCACATGGACCGGATAGTCGCCGGCGCGGAGGTAGAGGTTGATCAGCGCGCCTTCGAGGTCGCGCCGTTCGAGCCGGGCGCTCAGCGTGTTCAAACCCCGTTCGGCGGCGCCCATGGCATTGCCGTTCATCAGTTCGATCTGCTCCGGCCGCACCATGACCAGCGCCTCCTCGCCCGGGGTCAGGGCGTTGCGGTTGACGCCGTGCAGTAGGCCGTGCTCGGTCTCGACCGAGATCCCCTCGCCTTCGGTGGCGACGACGCGGCCGCGGAACACGTTCTGTTCGCCGACGAAGGTCGCGGCGAAGGCGGTCTCCGGCCGGTTGTAGATGCCTTCGGCGCTGGAGACCTGTTCGATCCGGCCCTCGTTCATCACCGCCACGCGGTCGGACATGGCCAGCGCCTCGCCCTGGTCGTGGGTGATGTAGATGAAGGTGACGTTGGTCTTGCGCTGGATCGCCTTCAGTTCCGCGCGCATGTGCTGGCGCAGCTTGAGATCGAGGGCGGAGAGCGGTTCGTCGAGCAACAGGACCGAGGGTTCGACCGCAAGCGCCCGTGCGATCGCGACGCGCTGGCGCTGGCCGCCCGAAAGCTCCGTCGGCTTCTTCTCGCCCTGGCCGGTCAGGGCGACGAGGTCGAGCAGTTCCTCGGCGCGCTTGCGCCGCTTCGCCTTGGACTCGCCCCGGGCTTCGAGCCCGAAGGCGATGTTCTCCCAGACCGACATCAGGGGAAACAGCGCGAGGTTCTGGAAGATCAGAGCGGTCGGGCGCTTGTTCGGGCCGATGCCGTTCATGACCGTGTCGCCGATCGAGATGGTGCCGCTCGACGGCTCCAGAAAGCCGGAGATCATGCGCAGGATCGTGGTCTTGCCGCAGCCGGACGGTCCCAGGATCGAGAAGAATTCCCCGGCCTTGATGGTCAGGTCGGTCGGATGAACGGCGGTGAAGCCGTTCGGATAGACCATCGAAACATTCTGCAGAACGACGTCCTGGCCCGCCATGACACCCTCACTTCACGATTGCCGCTCCTGAAATGGCGATGGGAAGGCGACGCCGGGCGCCGCCTTCCCCACCTTCGCGATGTCGCGGATCAGGCGTTGGTGATCCGGTCGACATATTCCTGGCGCAGCGGCGCGAACCAGGGGGTATCGGCCTGCCACCACCACAGATTGGCGAGGTTCTCGTTGTTGTAGACTTCGGCGAACTGCTTCTTGTAGTCGTCGCCGGCATGATCGGCGGCGCCCGAAACGGCCGAGTTGTAGCCGGTGTTGGCCGACATCATGCCCGCCATCACCGGGTCCAGCATGGCATTGATGAAGGCGTAGCCCTGTTCCTTGTTCTCGGAACCGGCCGGGGTGCCGACCGAGTCCATCCAGGTGATGCCGCCTTCCTTGGGCATGCGGTACTTGTAGGCCGCGTTCTCGCGGTTCAGCAGCAGGCCGGTGGTGTCCCAGGTCTGGGCGATCTTGGCGCCGGCCTGCTTGAAGGCGTTGGTCGCCTCGGTCGCGTTGTTCCAGAAGGCCGCGATATTGTCCTTGTGGGCGATGATGAACTTGGCGCAGGCGTCCCACACGCGGCGGGCGTCGTCCTCGGTCTTGTAGACGTCGAGCATGCGGTTGGTCTGGATCTCGCCCTTGGCCTCGAGATAGAGGCCGACGCCCATGATCACCGATTTCTGGCGGAAGGCGGCCTTGCCCTTGGCTTCCGGCGTCCACAGCGAACCATAGGAGACGTCGGCGTCCGCGATCGGCAGGGCTTCGGTGTCGATGGTGATCGCCTCGGTGCCCCAGTTGAAGGGCAGCAGCATGCGCTTGCCGCGATAGGTGCCGCCGAGCGCCACCGAGTCCCGCAGCATCGAAGGGATGACGTTGTCGAGCTTCAGCTTGGCTTCGTCGAGCGGCGCCAGAAGATCGTCGGGGTAATAGTTGTTGCCGTTGGTGATCGACGGGAAGATGACGTCGAAGCCCTTGCCGCCGGCGGCCTTCAGCTTCTGTTCGGCCTCGTCGTTCGAGCCGTAGGTGGTCAGATTGACCTTGATGCCCGTCTCTTTCTCGAACTTGTCGATCATGTTCTGCTGAACATAGTCGCCCCAGGCGAAGACGTTGACGGTGCCCGAGGAAGCGAGCGCATCGCGGGCCCGCAGGATGGCGGGCGCGGCGGCGACGGCGCCGGTCGCGGCGGCGGTCCTCAAGAGCGTGCGGCGAGAAATCATGTCCATCTCCTGTTCACGGTCGAGAGGGGGCCTGCCCATGCAGCCGCGCCTTCTCAAGCCCGCCCTATAGCGACAGAGCCTGACACTTCCTTGTCATTGTCGTGAACAATGGATGACGGGCGGACCGTCGCGACCGGCCCGCCGATGCTCGCGGCCCGAACCCGCCGCAAGGCCGCAAACGGCGCCGGATCAGCGCCGGGTATTGTTTTCGACGGAACCCAGCTTGTCGCGCGCGTCGAGCGTGTTCTGCTCTATGGAACCGAGCTTGTCACGGATTTCTATCTGCGCGATGAAGATTTCGGCGACTGCACGGATGGCGACGAAACCGATGATCAGGATTCCGGCGTTGAGCAGCAGTACGGAAGGAAGAACGGCCGGATCGAGGCTCGCGGCCGTCCAAATATCCTCCACGACATAGGTCGCGAGAACGATGACGGCGATGCCATACGCGAAGCGTACGATGCCCGAACCCATCGGACGGCTGAGAAAAAAGAGAGAGCCCATCATTACGTCCCCCGACAAATGATGCGGTTCAAAAAAATGGCGCTCTACCCTGAACGGGTATTGCGAACTCACATTTTTTTGTGCAGCGCGAAAAGACTGACGTCGACCGGTGGGGGAGTCAACCAATCACGTCCATGAGACGCGACATTTTCATACTCTCGGAGCGTGCGAAAATCGCGGCATTTCCTCGGGAGAGTTCAGCGGCGCCACAACAGGCGCTCACCGTGCACGACGGTCCTTTCGGCAGCTTCGGGATGGCGGAAAGGTCGCCGATCATCGCGCGGGCGGCGACGGCCCGCGCAAGGGCCGGGAACGCCTGCCGCTCGCGGCGGGCGAATTCCAGATTCCGGACGGAAGACTGGCTGGTATCGGCGATTGCCTGTGTCGGACGGGCCGCCGTTCGGCCCGCGACATGGCGTCTCCTACGGGATTCGAACCCGTGTCGCCGCCGTGAAAGGGCGGTGTCCTAGGCCTCTAGACGAAGGAGACGAAGAGGCGTCGCGTTTGCGAGGCGCCTCAAGTACAAAACCGCGAAGCGCCGGTCAACCAAAAAAGAAGAAAGCATGCCTAGGGCTCGCGATGGGCGTCCCAGAGCTTGAATTCATGGGCGATGAAACGCTCCATCATGTCGCGATAGATGGCCTCGATCAGGTCGGCGTTGGCGCCTTGGGCCTGAGATTCTCTGCGGACCTTGGTCACCACGTCCTCGATCCGGTCCTCGTCACGGACGATGCTGCGGGTCGGCTTGATTCGGCCGGCATCGGCGATCCGCTGTTCGCGTTCCGCCAAGAGGCGCACGATCTCGCGGTCCAGGCGGTCGACCTCGGCGCGGACTTCTTCCATGGTGTTGCAGCGTGTCATGAGCCCATCCTAGCGGCTGACGGCGGGTGCCGCATCCTCGATGAAGAGGCGAAGGCGGCTGCGCCCCTGCCAGACCTCGGCCCGGACATGGCCGACCAGATGGAGCGGCGTGCCCGCGCTTGCCGCCGCCGACAGGCCTTCGATCACCGCGCCGTCGCCATGACGGAACGCGACCGCCTCGGCATTGCGCCCGCCGCCGTCGGCGAGGCGAAGCCGCAGATGGCCCCGTCCCATGGGGGCGGCATGGGCGATGCGGATCTCGGGCAGGACGAAGCGCGGTTCCGGATTGCCCTGGCCGAAGGGGGCAACCTGGCCAAGGCGCGACACTAGATCATGATTGAGACCGGCGAGACCGATGGCGGCGTCGATCTTCAGGCCGTCGGCGGCAAGGGCCTGCTCGACCTGATCGGCCATGCGCCCGGCCCAGAAGCGTTCCAGATCGTCGAGGCGCGCGGCCTGGACGGTGATCCCCGCCGCCATGGCATGACCGCCCCCCTCCTCCACGAGGCCGGAGGCGCGGGCGGCGGCGACGGCGGCGCCGAGGTCGATGCCGACGATGGAGCGGCCGGAGCCCTTGGCGCGCCCGTCCGGCTGAATCGAGAGCACGAAACAGGGCCGGCGATAGCGTTCCTTGAGGCGCGAGGCGACGATGCCGATGACGCCGGGGTGCCAGCCTTCGCCCGCCGCCATCACGAGCGGGCCGACGCCGTTGGAGCCGGCAAGCCGCGCCTCCACCGCTTCGATCGCCGCCGCCTCCACTTCCTTTTCTATGGCTTGGCGTTCGCGGTTCAGACCGTCGAGGCGCAGGGCGACGGCACCGGCGAATTCCGGATCGTCGGTCGAGAGCAATTGCGCGCCGAGATCCGCCTGCCCGACCCGCCCGCCGGCATTGACCCGGGGCCCCAGCAGATAGCCAAGGTGATAGGCGCTCGGCGCCGTATCGACGCGGGCGACGTCCATCAGGGCCGAGATGCCGACATTGCCCCGCGTCGCCATCACCTTCAGGCCCTGGGTGACGAAGGTGCGGTTCAGGCCCTTCAGGGGCACCACGTCCGCCACCGTGCCCAGCGCCACGAGATCCAGGAGCCCCATCAGATCGGGCACCGGCCGGTCGCCGAAGAATGCGCGCAGGCGCAATTGCCGGTTCAGGGCAACGATCAGGAGGAACGTCACCCCCACCGCCGCCAGATGGCCGAGGCCGGAGGCATCGTCCAGCCGGTTGGGATTGACCAGGGCGCGCACCGGCGGCAGTGCCGGCTCCGCCTGATGATGGTCGGAGACGATGACGTCGAGCCCCGCTTCCCGTGCCGCCTCGAACGGCTGGAAGGCGAGCGTGCCGCAATCGACGGCGACGACCAGATTGATCCCTTCCGCCGCCAGTTGGCGCAGGGCCGGCGCATTGGGGCCATAGCCCTCGCGCTGGCGGTCGGGGACATAGAGGCGCAGATCCCGGCCGATCGCGTTGAAGTAACGCATGAGGATGGCGGCGGAAGTCGCGCCATCCACGTCATAATCGCCGAAGACGGCGATCCGCTCCCCGGCTTCGACGGCATCCGCCAGACGGGCGGCGGCGGCTTCCATGTCGGCGAGGGTCGCCGGGTCGGGCATGTCGGTGCGAAGGCTGGGGCCGAGGAAACGGTCGACACCGTCGAGGTCGATGCCGCGCCCGATCAGGATGCGGGCGGTCACCGGGTCGAGCCCGGTCGCCTGAGCGAGCGCCAGCGCCGCCCGCTCGTCCTGGACGCGGAAACGCCAGGGGCGCCCGGCGAAGGAACGGTCGACGCCGAGGACGAGATCCGAAGACGGGGCGAGCGGCGAATCGAGCGGCATGGCCGCCATTCTAGGCGCGGGAAATCGCGCTGTCGTCGTCGCGGAAGAAATGCAGGTCGCCGGGGTCGGCGCCGAGGCGGACGGCCTGCCGGGACCGCACGTCGGCGGCGCCCTGACCGCGCAGGACGATGTCGCCGCCAGCCTCGAGCGCGATGTGGAGGAGATGGCTGTCGCCGAGACTCTCCACCCGCTTCACGGTGCCGGCCAGCGGACCTTCGGGATCGAGGATCAGGTGTTCGGGCCGGACGCCCAGGGTGACCGCCCCGCCGCCCTTCCGCCAGGCCGGGGGCAGCTTCGCGACCGGCAGGAAGTTCATGGCCGGCGCGCCGATGAAACCGGCGACGAAACGGTTGGCCGGACGACGATAGAGATCGAGGGGCGCCCCCACCTGCTCCACCCGGCCGCCGTTCAGGACGACGATGCGGTCGGCCAGGGTCATGGCTTCGACCTGGTCGTGGGTCACATAGATCATGGTGGTACCGAGGCGCTGATGGAGGGCGGCGATCTCGCCCCGCATCTGGGTGCGCAGCGCCGCGTCGAGATTGGACAGCGGTTCGTCGAACAGGAAGACGCGGGGTTCGCGCACGATGGCCCGGCCGATGGCGACGCGCTGGCGCTGGCCGCCCGACAATTGCTTGGGCAGGCGGTCGAGCAGGTCGGAGAGTTCGAGGGTGGCGGCGACCGCCCTCACCTTCTCCGCGACCGCGGCCTTGTCGTGACGCCCGAGGGTCAGGCCGAAGGCGATGTTCTCGAACACGCTCATATGGGGATAGAGGGCATAGGACTGGAACACCATGGCGACGCCGCGCTTTGCCGGCGCCACGTCGTTCACGCGGGTATCGGCGATGAAGAGATCGCCGGCCGTGATCTCCTCCAGCCCCGCGATCAGGCGCAGCAGGGTGGATTTCCCACAGCCGGACGGGCCGACGAAGACGATGAATTCCCCCTCCTCGATGTCGAGGTCGACATCCCGGATCACGGTGGCGCGGCCGAATGTCTTGCGGATGCCGGACAGGCGGAGGGCGGCGGTCATGGCGGTCACCCCTTCACGGCGCCGGCGGTCAGGCCGGCGACGATGCGACGCTGGAAGACGAGGACGAGAAGAATGAGGGGCGCGGTCACGATCACCGAGGCGGCCATGATGTTGCCCCAGGGCAATTCATATTGGGTGGCCCCCGTGATCAGGGCGATGGCGACGGGCACGGTGCGCATGTCGTTGGTGAGCGTGAAGGTCAGCGCGAAGAGGAATTCGTTCCAGGCGACGATGAAGGCGAGCAGACCGGTCGCCGCCATGGCCGGCCCCATCAGCGGCAGGAACACGAGGCGCACCACCTGGAACGGCGTCGCGCCGTCGACGAATGCCGCTTCCTCCAGTTCGCGCGGCAGGTCGGCCATGAAGGTCGTCAGCACCCAGACCGTGAACGGCAGGGTCAACACCATGTTGGCGACGATCAGCCCCGGCAGCGAATTATAAAGGCCGAAGGCGCGGATCATCTCGAACATGCCGGTCAGCACCGCGACCTGGGGAAACATGGAGACCGACAGAATGGTCGCCAGCAGCAGCCCCCGCCCCCGGAACGAGACCCGCGCCAGGGCATAGGCGGCCAGCAGCCCGAGCAGCAGGGAGAGCACCACGACGGCGAGCGCGACCACCACCGAATTCAGGATGTTCCGGCCGAAGGGCTGTTCGGTGAAGACGGCGCGGTAGTTCGCAAGGTCGAACATCGGCAGATAGGTGACCTCGAACAGGTCGGAGCCCGATTTGAAGCTGGAGACCACGGCGTAATAGAAGGGAAAGCCGGCGAAGAGGACGATCAGCCCCACGCCCAGGAAAAAGAGGATGCCGGGCCGCCCGCTCATCGCGCCGCCCCCATGCGCACCCGGCCGAGGGTCAACACCACGGCAGTCATCACCGCCACGAGCACGAACAGCAGCGCGGCGGCGGCGGAGCCGTAGCCGACGTCCTGGAAATCGACCAGTTGCTGGCGCGCGAAGACCGAGACCGTCATGGTGTCGGCATTGTTCGCGGCCATGACATACATGAGGTCGAAGGCGCGCAGCGCGTCGAGGCCCCGGAAGATCACGGCGACCATCAGGGCCGGCCGGATCAGCGGCAGGGTGATGCGGAAGAAGACACGCAGCCGCGAGACGCCGTCGATGCGCGCCGCCTCGTAGATGTCGCCCGGCAGGGTCTGGAGCGCGGCGAGCACCAGCAGCGCCATGAAGGGTGTGGTCTTCCAGACGTCGACCGCGATCACGGCGCCGAGAGCCGTCGCCGAATTGGCCATCCAGGCGATCGGCGCCTCGATCAGGCCGAGGCCCAGCAGCATGTCGTTGATGACGCCGAACTGGTCGTGGAGCATCCAGCCCCACATCTTGGCCGAGACGATGGTCGGGATCGCCCAGGGGATCAGCACGGCGGCGCGCACCAGCCCCCGGCCCCGGAACGGCCGGTTGAGGACCAGCGCGATCAGAATGCCGAACACCGTCTCCAGCCCGACCGAGGCGCCGGTGAAGACCAGCGTATTGCCGACCGCACGCCACCATTTGGCATCGCCGAACAGTCCGCCCCATTCCGGGTTCCAGAAATTGTCGAAGCCGACGAAGCCATGGTCGGCCATGTCGCTGAGGGTGGCGTCGGTGAAGGCGTAATAGAGAGTCCGCCCCAGCGGCCAGCCGGCCGCGAGTGCCAGGGCCAGCACCATGGGGGCCAGGAACCAGAGCGCGGCGCGGACCTTCTGGCTCGCCAGACCTGATTTGGCCAATCCAGACTTCGCGAGGCCGATACGCGCCTGCACCACCCTGCCCTTACCAGCCGCGGCGCTTGAGTCCGGCGAGCGTATCCGCGAGTTCGGCCAGCGCCGGTGCCGCTTCGGCCTTGCCGTTCAGCACTTCATGGACGGTTTCGGCGAAGGCGGCGGAGACGCGGTTATATTTGGCCCCGGTCGCCCGCGACGGCCGCGCGACGGCATTGGTGAACGTGTCGTAGAGATCGCCGAAGAAGGGCACGGCCGCCAGAACCTCGGCGTCCTCGTAGAGGGCGGCGACGGTCGGGTTGTAGGAACCTTCGATGGCCCGGCGCTTCTGTTCCTCGGCCGAGGTCAGGAACATGACGAGATCGGCCGCGATCTCGGGATGGGCCGAATATTTCGAGACGGCGAGATTCCAGCCGCCGAGGGTGCCGGTGTGATGGCCCGCTTCGCCCCCCATGGGCAGGGCGACGACGCCGACCTTGTCCTTCACCGGGCTGTCGTCCGACTGCGCCAAGGCCCAGGCATAGGGCCAGTTGCGCATGAACACCGCATTGCCCGACTGGAACACGCCCCGCGCCTCTTCCTCCGTATAATTGAGGACGCCCTGGGGCGAGATCGTGCCGATCCAGCCGGCGGCCTCGGTCAGGGCTGCAACGGCGGCGGGATTGTCCACCGTCACCTCGCCCTCGGCATCGACGATGGTGCCGGCGCCATAGGAATCGAGCCATTCGAGGCCGTTGCAGGTCAGGCCCTCGTAGACCCGTCCCTGGAAGACATAACCCCAGAGACCGTCGCCGCCGGCGGCGCGTTCGCCGTCCTGCACGATGCGCGCGGTCTCCGCCATCTCCGCCCAGGTGCTCGGCGCCGCGCGGCCGTATTTCGCCAGCAGGTCCTTCCTGTAGAAAAGTACGCCGGCATCGGTGAACCAGGGCATGGCCTTCAATTCGCCATCGACCGTGTTGTTGTCGACGATCGCCTGGAAATGGGCCTTCGGCGCATCACCGGCATAGGGCGAGAGGTCGATCAGATGCTCGCCCAGGATGCCCGGCCAGATGACGTCGACCTGCAGCACGTCGATGTCGCCGGCGCCGGCCGCCAGGATCTGCTGATAGAGCGCCAGGCGTTCCGTCGCCGAATTGGGGGTGGAGACCACCTTCACCGTATGGCCCGTCTTCTCGGACCAGCGTGTCACGCCGTCCTGGCAGAGCTGAAGCTCGATGCCCAGCGCCCCGCAGGAAATAGAAATTTCCTCGGCCCGCGCCTGTGAAGCGAGAGATCCGGCCATCAGCACCGCGCCACCGAATAATAATGCTTTCGTCCTGAACATGATTATCCCCCCGGTGCAGGCACCGTGCGTTCGCGGTTTGTGAGATGGGGATGGATGGTAGGACAATGAGCCGGGGTGTCAAATCTGTGCGAAGCCTGGCGTCCCGATTTCGCCGTCTTGGCCAATTCGCAGGCGATGGGGGTCGTTTGCACTTCGGGGCGTTGCGGGATTTTCGCGGTACGGGAAGACCGCTTCGCCTGCTGGATTTTGTGTGAATCGGCGCCTGCGCCGGTGGCAAGCACAAAATCTTGTGTCGAAGGCAGATTTTTTCGTTCCGACTCGCACGCGCCGGGCCTACAGTTTGTGTCCAACCACGGCGCGTCACCCAACCTATGGGGTTTCCGGCGCGCAGAACAGTGGGCGGGGTGGCGGGCCGTCGGCCTGTCGGCAGGGCGAGCACATCAAATCCGGGGACCAGAAACAATGCGGATCGAGCGGCGATTCACGACCGAAGGCAATTCTCCCTATGCGGGGATCGAATTCACCAGCGTTTCGAGCGAGATCCGTAATCCGGACGGTTCGGTCGTCTTCAAGCTCGCGGACATGCAGGTCCCGGCCGACTGGAGCCAGGTCGCGACCGACATCCTGGCCCAGAAGTACTTCCGCAAGGCCGGCGTTCCGGCGCGCCTGAAGAAGGTGAAGGAAAAGGGCGTGCCGTCCTGGCTGTGGCGTTCCGTGGCCGACGACGCCGCCCTTGCCGCCCTGCCCGAGGACGAGCGTTTCGGCGACGAGCGCAACGCGACCCAGGTCTTCGACCGTCTCGCCGGCACCTGGACCTATTGGGGCTGGAAGTCGGGTATGTTCGACGCGGAAGCCGATGCGCTGGCGTTCCGCGACGAGCTCGCCCACATGCTGGCGACCCAGCGCTGCGCCCCCAATTCGCCGCAGTGGTTCAACACCGGCCTGCATTGGGCCTATGGCATCGACGGTCCGGCCCAGGGCCATTATTACGTCGACGAGAAGACCGGCAAGGTCACCCGCTCCACCTCCGCCTACGAACGCCCGCAGCCCCATGCCTGCTTCATCCAGGGCATCGAGGACGATCTGGTGAACGACGGCGGCATCATGGACCTGTGGATCCGCGAAGCGCGCCTGTTCAAATACGGTTCCGGCACCGGCACCAATTTCTCCAAGCTGCGCGCGGCGAACGAGCGCCTCGGCGGCGGCGGCAAGTCGTCGGGCCTGATGTCCTTCCTGAAGATCGGCGACCGGGCGGCCGGCGCCATCAAGTCGGGCGGCACCACCCGCCGCGCCGCCAAGATGGTGGTGGTCGACATCGACCATCCGGACATCGAGGAATTCATCGACTGGAAGGTGATCGAGGAGCAGAAGGTCGCGGCCCTGGTCGCCGGCTCGAAGCACGCCGAGTTCCACATGAACGCGATCCTGGCGGCCTGCCATGTCGATACGGTCGGCGGCGAAGCCCGCTTCGATCCGAAGCGGAACGACGGTCTGAAGGCCGCGGTCAAGGCGGCCCGCAAGGCGATGATCCCCGACAATTACATCCAGCGTGCGATCCAGTTCGCGAAGCAGGGATACCGCGATCTCGAATTCCGCGTCTATGACACCGATTGGGATTCGGACGCCTATCTGACCGTCTCCGGCCAGAACTCCAACAATTCCGTCCGCGTCACCGACGAATTCCTGGACGCCGTGCTGGCGGATGCCGACTGGAACCTGACCTATCGCACCACCGGCAAGGTCTCGAAGACCGTGAAGGCCAAGGACCTGTGGGAGAAGATCGGCACCGCCGCCTGGCAGTGCGCCGACCCGGGCATCCAGTACCACAGCACCATCAACGACTGGCACACCTGCTCGAATTCGGGCCCGATCCGCGCCTCCAACCCGTGCTCGGAATATATGTTCCTGGACGATACGGCGTGCAATCTGGCGTCCCTGAACCTGCTGACCTTCCGCAACGAGGACGGCACCTTCAACGTCGCCGATTTCGAGCATGGCGTGCGTCTGTGGACCCTGGTCCTCGAAATCTCGGTGACCATGGCGCAGTTCCCCTCGCCCAAGATCGCCGAGCTGTCCTATCGCTACCGCACCCTCGGCCTCGGCTTCGCCAACATCGGCGGCTATCTGATGGCCTCGGGCCTCTCCTATGACTCGGACGAGGGCCGCGCCCTCGGCGGTGCCATCTCGGCCATCATGACCGGCGTCGCCTATGCGACGTCCGCCGAGATGGCGCGCGAGCTGGGCGCCTTCCCGGGCTTTGCCGACAACCGCGAACCGATGCTGCGCGTCGTGCGCAACCATCGCCGCGCCGCACACGGTCTTGCCGCCGGCTACGAGGGGCTGCGCACCCTGCCGGTCGCCCTCGACCATGCCAATCTGCGCGAGATGAGCCTGTCCACCGCCGCCAAGGCGGCCTGGGACCGCGCCCTCGAACTCGGCGAGCAGCACGGCTATCGCAACGCCCAGGCGACGGTGATCGCGCCGACCGGCACCATCGGCCTCGTCATGGATTGCGACACCACCGGTATCGAGCCCGACTTCGCCCTGGTGAAGTTCAAGAAGCTGGCCGGCGGCGGCTATTTCAAGATCATCAACCGCATCGTGCCGGTGGCGCTCGCGACCCTCGGCTATGGCGAGGCGGAGATCCGTGACATCGTCGATTACGCGGTCGGCCACGGCACGCTGGATGGCGCCCCCGCCCTCTCCCACGCCGCGCTGAAGGCCAAGGGCTTCGGCCCGGCCCAGATCGAGGCGGTCGAGAAGAACCTGAAGTCCGCCTTCGACCTGAAGTTCGCCTTCAACAAATGGACCTTCGGCGAGGAATTCTGCATCGACACGCTGAAGCTGCCGGCCGAGAAGCTGGATGACCCGAGCTTCGATTTCCTCGGCGCGCTGGGCTTTTCCAAGGCCGACGTCGAACTGGCGAATGTCTACGTCTGCGGCGCCATGACCCTCGAGGGCGCGCCGCACCTGAAGGACGAGCATCTGCCGGTGTTCGACTGCGCCAATCCCTGCGGCCGGATCGGCAAGCGCTTCCTCTCGGTCGACAGCCACATCCGCATGATGGCGGCGGCCCAACCCTTCATCTCGGGTGCGATTTCCAAGACCATCAACATGCCGTCCTCGGCCACGGTCGAGGATTGCAAGGAAGCCTATCTGCTGTCCTGGCGTCTGGCGCTGAAGGCCAATGCGCTCTATCGCGACGGCTCGAAACTGTCGCAGCCCCTCGCCGCGCAGATCCTCGAGGATGTCGAGGACGAGGTGGGCGAGGATGCGACCCCCATGGTCAAGGGCCAGGTCATCGCCGAACGCATCGTCGAGCGCGTGGTCGAGAAGATCGTGCCCGGCGTCGGCGTCCGCGAGCGCCTGCCCCACCGCCGCAAGGGTTATACCCAGAAGGCGAATGTCGGCGGCCACAAGGTCTATCTGCGCACCGGCGAATACAACGACGGCAAGATCGGCGAACTCTTCATCGACATGCACAAGGAAGGCGCCGCCTTCCGCAGCCTGATGAACAATTTCGCCATCGCGGTCTCGATCGGCCTGCAGTACGGCGTGCCGCTGGAGGAATTCGTGGACGCCTTCACCTTCACCCGCTTCGAGCCGGCGGGCATGGTCGAAGGTAACGAGGTCATCAAGATGGCGACCTCGATCCTCGACTACGTCTTCCGCGAACTGGCCGTTTCCTACCTCGGCCGCAACGACCTCGCTCATGTCGAGCCGGCGGACCTGCGCTTCGACGCCATGGGCGACGGCGCCGACGAAGCCGCCCTCGACGGCGCGCCGGAACGCCGCGAGGCGGTCGACGCCAAGGCCGCCGCCTATCAGGCCGCGGTGACCGCGCCGGTCTCCAACGGCTATGTCCGCTCCAACCTCTATGTCCTCAATGCGGCGGCGCAGGGCCTGCGCCAGGCGGCCCAGGCCGGCAGCCACGCGGTAGAGGCCGAGACGGCGGAAGCGGTCGCCCTGGTCGGCGACCACGACGTCGCGGTCGCGGCCCATGCGGCAACCGGCACCGACGCGGTCAGCGCCGCCGGCGTCGCCGTCTCCGCCGCCGAAACCCGCCTCGCCCGTATCCGCGAGGCGCGCGTGAAGGGTTACGTCGGCGATGCCTGCGGCGATTGCGGCAACTTCACCCTGGTGCGCAACGGGACCTGCCTGAAGTGCGAGACCTGCGGTTCGACCAGCGGCTGCTCGTAAGGTCGGGATCGCGAGGATTGCCGGGGCGCCGTCGCGAAAGCGGCGGCGCCCTTGCTTTACGCGACGTCGGTTGACAGTTTCCGCCGCCCCCCGCACTCATGGGGTGGGCTTACACACAGGGGACGCGCCATGATTCGGCATCTGTTCCTGATCATCTTCGTACTCGCCGGCGGCATCGGGGCCAGCCAGGTGCCGAATTTCGTCCGTGCCTACGAGCAGCGGCTGGGCGGCGCTCTGGGCGAAGTGCAGAAGCTGGTGGATGCCTTCACCGTGCAGGCCGAGGCCGAGGGCCTGAGCTTCGATCAGCTCGCCGCCCGCCACCGGGACTCGGGCGACAGCGCCGTGCGCGGCACGGCCGACCGCATGGTGGCCCTGGAAATGCGCCGCGACCAGCTCGCGGCGGAGATGGCGGCGCTCTCCGCCGCCCCCGGCGGTATCGACAAACTGTGGGTGATGACCCAGGGCGCGGACAGCGAATTGCTGCGCGACACCCTGTCGGCTTATGAGGTCACGGCGACCCTGGATCCGATTTTCGGCGGTGCCGGCGTTCTCGGCGGCTGGGCCCTGTTCGGTGCTTTCGCCGCCCTCTTCCGCCCGCGCCGCAGGAAGCTCCGGATGCCCCCGAACGGCAGCAGCGCACGGCGCTGACCGCCCCTTCCCCAAAAGCCGTCGTCCCGGCGAAGGCCGGGACCTCCCTCCGATGAGGGCGCTCTTCCGTCGGAAGATCCCGGCCTTCGCCGGGATGACGCGCGTGGGGGGAAGCGCATCGTTCGCCCGCTCAGGCCGCGCGTGGCAGGCGGGCGGCGGTCCAGATGCGGTCGAGGGCGGCGACCAGCTTGTCCATCATGGGATCGTCGTGGAACGGCGACGGCGTGAAGCGCAGCCGTTCGGTGCCGCGCGGCACGGTCGGGAAATTGATCGGCTGGACGTAGATGCCGTCCACCGCCAGCAGTTCGTCAGAGATCGCCTTGCAGCGCACCGGATCGCCCACCATGACCGGCACGATGTGGGACGGCGACTGCATCACCGGCAGGCCGGCATCGGCCAGCTTGCGCTTCAGGGTGGCGGCGCGCTCCTGATGGCGTTCGCGGAGATCGTTGTGGCGGCGCAGATACTGGATCGAGGCGCAGGCCCCCGCCGCGATCACCGGCGCCAGCGAGGTGGTGAAGATGAAGCCCGGCGCATAGGAGCGCACGCAGTCGACCATCACCGAGGAGCCGGCGATATAGCCGCCCATGGCGCCGAAGGCTTTGCCCAGGGTGCCCTCGATCACATCGATGTCGCCCATGGTGCCCGTCGCCTCGGCGACGCCCGCGCCCTGCTCGCCGTAGAGGCCGACGGCATGGACTTCATCGAGATAGGTGAGCGCGTTGTATTTCTTCGCGACTTCGACGAAATCCGCCAGCGGGGCGATGTCGCCGTCCATCGAATAGACGCTTTCGAAGGCGATGATCTTGGGCGCGTTCGGGTCGCTCTCCTTCAGAAGCTCGACCAGATGCTTCACGTCGTTGTGGCGGAAGATGCGCTTGGGGGCGCCGCCGTGGCGGATACCCTCGATCATGGAGGCATGGTTCAACTCGTCCGAGAAGACGGTGACGCCCTTCAGCACCCGCGACAGGGCCGACAGCGCCGCTTCGTTCGAAACGAAGCCCGACGAGAAGATCAGCGCCGCTTCCTTCCGGTGCAGGCTGGCGAGTTCATCCTCGAGCAGGACATGGGCGCGGCTGGTGCCCGAAATATTGCGCGTGCCGCCGGCGCCGGCGCCGTAGACGTCCAGCGCCTCGTGCATGGCGGCGAGGACTTCGGAATTCTGGCCCTGGCCCAGATAATCGTTGGAACACCAGACGGTGATTTCCTTCGGGCCGTTCGGCCCCTGCCAGGTGGCGCGGGGAAAGGCCCCGCAATGGCGCTTGAGATCGGCGAAGATACGATAACGGCCTTCCCGCTTGAGGTCGGCAATGGCGTTCGAAAATTTCTCGTCGTAGTTCATTCGCCCCGTCCCGGAAACCATTCGCGAACGAGCATCGGTTCCTTACCGCAACATTCCGAACCCCATGGCCCTCGCCACGACGGCCAGGCCCGGAATGGTTCGGCGGCAACGCCCGCATACCCGATGAGACACCTCACAGCAGGCATCATCGTCAGCATTGGTTCACAAATCCTATAACGACGACTTGATCCAAGGCAAAGCTGATCGACAAATGCGAGGGCGCATGTTGACGCAGGCGGGCGCCGCCTGACCTCCCCCCGGAACGGGCGGGCGCCCGGCGCCGGCCTGAAACAGGCCAGCCTGTAACGCGGTCCAGTCGGATCCGAAAAAGCGGACGGCGGAATGCCCCCCGACATCCCGCCGCCCTGGTCGCCCGTCCCCCGACCGGCGACCGCCGGCGGCAGAGCCGCGCGGCACGGGGGGACGATGGCGGATTCGCGGGGCGTGCGCTGTGACGGCGGCCACATTACGGTGCGGTGGCGATCCCGCCGGGCTCAGCGGCCCCGGCGACGGCGTTCCTCGGCCAGTTCGGCGGCGGTGAGCTGCATGCCGCCGATGATTTCATAGGCGAAAGGCGATTTGCCCTGCAGTGGCACTGTGATGGTGACGTGCTCCACCACGCCGCCGGTAATCCTGTTCGATGCGATCGGGATGCTCGTGACATAGCTGGCGCGGCTGACGACCCTGGTGTTCGTCTCGGTCAGGGCGACGAAGAAGGGCACGTCGACACTTCTCAGTTCGCCACCCGCCGGGCCGCGCCGCAGGAACAGAGACATGGCGACGGTCGCGGTGACCTGGTCGGGCCCCGTCGCCTCGCATACGCCCTTGGCGTCGATCATCTCGACCTCGAAGGTGACGTCGTCGGGCGTGCGGCCGGCCCCTTCGGCGAAACGCGTCAGGGTCGTCGCATCGGAAAGCACCGAGACCGTGGGGCAGGGATTCGCGGGATCGGCGGCGGCCGTCGGCGCCTCGCCGCCGCCGCAGGCGGAAAGACCGGCCGCCAGGAGGAGGCCGAACAAGCCCCCGGCCAGGCGCCGCGCCCGCGCGGCGGAACCATGGGTCTTCGCGCTCCGAGCCAAGTCGGCCATCCTTTGCTTTCCTTTCGCTGGCGGTAAGGATTATGGTCGGCGCACTCTAGACAAGGCCCCTTCCCGGCACAAGCCGAGCCGCCCGCGCCGCTTCGGCCGGACGGCGAAGGCCCGCGAGAGACAGTACGGACCGATGACGAAACCCGCCCTGACCATCCTGCTCGCCGCGCCGCGCGGCTTCTGCGCCGGTGTAGACCGGGCGATCCAGATCGTCGAACTGGCGCTGGAGCGCTTCGGGCCGCCGATCTACGTCCGGCACGAGATCGTCCACAACCGCACCGTCGTCGAATCGCTGGAGGCCAAGGGCGCCATCTTCGTCGAGGAGCTGGACGAGGTGCCGGCCGACGCCCATGTCGTCTTCTCCGCCCATGGCGTGCCGAAATCGGTGCCGGCCGACGCGCGCCAGCGCGGCCTTTCCTATCTCGACGCCACCTGCCCCCTCGTCTCCAAGGTCCATGTCGAGGCGGAACGCCTGCATGCCCAGGGCCTGCATCTGCTGATGATCGGCCATGCCGGACACCCGGAAGTCGTCGGCACCATGGGACAATTGCCCGAAGGCGCCATCACCCTGGTCGAGACCGTCGAGGATGTCGCCGGCCTCGTGGTGCCCGAGGCGACGGGCCTCGCCTTCATCACCCAGACCACCCTGTCGGTGGACGATACGGCCGGCATCGTCGCTGCCCTGCAGGCGCGTTTCCCCTCGATCCAGGCGCCCCACAAGGAAGACATCTGCTACGCGACCACCAACCGCCAGGCGGCGGTCAAGGCGATCGCGGCACGCTGCGACGCGCTGATCGTCATCGGCGCGCCCAATTCGTCCAATTCCGTCCGCCTGGTCGAGGTCGGCGCCAGGGCCGGCGCCCGAACGGCGCTGCGCATCCAGCATGCCGGCGAATTGGACTGGTCGCGTCTCGACGGCGCCGCCACGGTCGGCATCACCGCCGGCGCCTCCGCCCCCGAAAGCCTGGTCGAGGCATTGATCGAGGCCTTCCGCCAGCGCTACGAGGTGACGGTCGAACAGGTGACCGTCACCGAGGAACGCATCCAGTTCAAGGTTCCCCGCGCGCTGATCGCCTGAAGTTCCGGAAATGGCCGTCTATACCGAAGTCGACGACGTGGCGCTTGCCGCGTTCCTCGCCGAATACGACCTCGGCGACATGCTCAGCCTCAAGGGCATCGCCGAAGGTGTCGAGAACACCAACTACCTGCTGGAGACGACGCGGGATCGCTTCATCCTGACCCTGTTCGAGAAGCGGGTGGCGGAAGCCGACCTGCCCTTCTTCGTCGGCCTGATGGATCATCTGGCGCAGGCGGGCCTGTCGTGCCCGACGCCGATCCACGGCCGCGACGGCCGCGCGCTCCGCCGGCTGGCCGGGCGGCCGGCGGTGATCGTCTCCTTCCTGTCGGGCATGTCGCCGAAACGCCCCAACGTCCGCCAATGCGCCAGCGTCGGCGGCGCCCTGGCCGGGCTGCACGCGGCGGGCGCCGATTTCGCCTTGGTGCGGGAGAATGCGCTGTCGCTGGCCGGCTGGCGCAGGCTGGCGCAGGATTGCGCCGGCAGCGCCGACATGGTCCGGCCGGGCCTCGGCGACACCATCGCGCGGGAGCTGGACTTCCTGGAGGCGAACTGGCCGGCGGACCTGCCGCGCGGCGTGATCCATGCCGATCTCTTCACCGACAACGTCTTCTTCGTCGGCGACGAGGTGTCGGGCCTGATCGACTTTTATTTCGCCTGCGTCGACTTCTATGCCTATGACCTCGCCATCTGCCTGAACGCCTGGTGTTTCGAGGCGGACGGCGCCTTCAACGCGACCAAGGCGATGGCCTTGTCGCGCGGCTATGTCGGGCGCCGGCGGCTTTCCGCCGCCGAACGCGCCGCCCTGCCCCTGCTGTGCCGGGGATCGGCACTGCGCTTCCTGCTGACCCGGCTCTACGACTGGCTGAATCAGGTCCAGGGCGCGCTGGTCCGGCCGAAGGACCCGATCGAATATCTGAACAAGCTGCGCTTCCATCAGGAAGCATCCGGCCCCGAGACTTATGGCCTGACGAATGACTGACGAGATCCTGGTCGAAATCCACACCGATGGCGCCTGTTCCGGCAATCCGGGGCCCGGCGGCTGGGGCGCCTTGCTGCGCTGGCGCGGGATGGAGAAGGAATTGTCGGGCGGGGAGCCCGAGACGACCAACAACCGCATGGAACTGATGGCGGCCATCGCCGCCCTCGAAGCCCTGAAGCGGCCGACCGAGGTCCGCCTCTTCACCGACAGCCGCTATGTGATGGACGGCATCACCAAATGGCTAGCCGGCTGGAAGCGCAACGGCTGGAAGACCGCCGCCAAGAAGCCGGTGAAGAACGAGGACCTGTGGCGCCGCCTGGACGCCGCGACGGCGCCGCACCGGATCGACTGGAACTGGGTCAAGGGCCACGCCGGCGATCCCCTGAACGAGCGCGTCGACCAGATCGCGCGGGACGCCATCAGATCCGCCAGGACAGGCTGACGGAACCGAAGACGTCGCCGCGGGCCTGACCGACGTATTCCTTGGTGCGGAACACCTGGGTGAAGGTCAGGCGCATGTCGCCCAGGGTGACGGCGGCGCCGACCTGGAGATCGGCGACAAGGTTCTTCTTGTCGACGCTGTGGCTGTCCTGAAAGCTGTTGCCGTCGAGGAAGATGTTGCGGGCGACGGCGCGGCCCTCGACCCCGGCGAAGACGTACCATTCGAAATCATGCACCGGGCGGAAGTAACCGGTGCCGGACAGTGCCGTCCGGATGCGCGGCGCGCCCCAGTCGCTGGAGACGTCGCTGCCGATCTTCACCGTGGCGCTGGCCGAGGCATAGGTGTGGACGTTGCCGAGGGTGGCGCCGACGCTCGGCTCGAACGCGATGCCGAGGCCGCCCGGATGGAATTCCGAGATCAGACGCCACTTGCGCTCGTAGGACAGCATGACGCCCAGTTCGTCGGAGAGCTGCGAATCCCAGCCGTCGAAGGGGCTGACGCCGATGGCGTCGTGGAACCAGTCCTGAACCTCGGCCGCGCCGGCGCTGGGCCCGACCACGCCGACCTGCAGTTCGTAGGAGTCGAGCTGGTCGCCGGTGTCGTTGGTGAGCTGGACGCCGCCATAGAGCCAGCCGGCGAAGGGACGCCCCTCGTTCGCGCCGGCGCTCATGTCCTTGCGGCCCGGCGTGAAGATGCTCTGGCCGACCGACAGGCCCAGACGAACCACGCCTTCGTCGGGAATGAAGGGCATGGCGCGGGCGATCTCGCCCGCCGTCAGCGGCGTGTCGTCGGAGCTGAACAGATAGGAGGCGCGCATGCCGTTGGTGTAATGCTGATCGGTGCCGCCGCCGAACTTGTCGTTCTCGATCTGGATCGACAGGGTACCCTTGTCGTCACGCGGATCCTCGCCGGCCGTGGCGGTCGGTCGGGGTTCCGCGTCGCCGCCCGTGTCGCCCGAGGCGGCACCGGCGGCGGCGCCCGGTATGCCGCCCGGCAGGGCCCTGCCGCCCCGGCCGTCGAACTTCAGGGTGAGCGAGGCGAGCAGTGCCGGAACGTCGAAATTGGAACCGGTGATCGAGATCGGACCGAGGTCGACGATCGAGCTCGAGGCGGCGGCGCTGAGCGCGGCCCCGGCGACGCCCCCGAGGGCGGCGGACAGCAGGGCGGCGGACATGATGGTCCTGTTCAGGACCGCTGGCTTGGCGATCATGGCGATTGAACCCTTGAGATTTCATGTTGTCGGCGTCACGCCGTTGTGGGTTCAACTTGCGCCAGATGCGGTGCACTCGCACCCGATAGACCAACCAATACCGGGAGCAATCGCCCCCAATTCATCCGATCCGGTCGCGGTACGGATAAAAATCCGTTAACGCGGCCCGAAGGCGGATAAATGGCGGAAAATAAGGAGTTTCAGCCCAATTCGGGCCGGCATTGGGAAGAGTTCGCCGACGCTGTGGCCGGTCGGACCATAGCCGATCAGCGGTGGTCTCCGCCGCCCTTGATGACCCCACGATCCATCCGATCCTGGAGTTTCCGCATATTGGCGGCGAAGACGTCGCCCAGGTCGAGACCGGCGGCGGAGCAGAGTTCCGCCAGATACCAACAGACATCGCCCATCTCGGCGGCGAGCCTGGCGCGAAGCTCGTCCTCGGACGTGCCGTCGCGGATCCATTTCTTGACGACGCCCGCCACCTCCCCCGCCTCGGACGCGAGGCCGAGGCCGAGATATTCGAGCCGGCGCTCGGCGGGATAGACCGCCGTGGTGCGGGCGAAGGCCTGATAGTCGGCCAGTGTCGTATCGCGTTTCATGGCTCAGAGGTTCCCGATCAATGTGTCCGCAGACGAGACTTCGACCAGGGAGGGATTGTCCTCGACGCCGAGCCAAGCGACGCGCCCGTCGCGCACGATCATGGCATAGCGCCTGGAGCGAAGCCCCATGCCGAAACCCGAAAGATCCAGTTCGAGACCGAGCGCGCGGGTGAAATCGCCATTGCCGTCCGCCAGCATCAGGACCCGGTCCTCCACCTTCTGGTCGCGGGCCCAGGCCCCCATGACGAAGGCGTCGTTGACCGAAAGACAGGCGATGGTATCGACGCCCCTGGCCTTCAGGTCGCCGGCCAGTGCCAGAAAACCCGGCATGTGCTTCGCCGAACAGGTCGGCGTATAAGCCCCCGGCAGGGCGAAGAGCGCCACCGTCCTGCCGCCGAAGATCTCATTCGTCGACAGCGGTGCCGGCCCCTTCTCGGTCGGCGTCATCAGTTTCGCCTCGGGCAGCATGTCGCCGATCCGAATCGTCGCGTTCTGGATCGTCATTCGAGTCCTCCTCCTGGGCCGGTGCCCCGGCGCCGCATTTAGCCCCAAGCCCCGGCCCACGCCAAGACCGTCCCTTGACCATGCTGTGGCCCTTGATCATGCGATGGCCCTTGACCATGCGATGGAAAGACATGCGCGGGCCTGCTATTCCAGAGCCGACGAGGAGAAGTTCAGATGTGCGACACCATCGTGGTGCCGCCGACCGTGCCCGACGGCCTGATGCTGTTCGCCAAGAACAGCGACCGCGAGGGTGACGAGGCGCAGGCGATCGAGATTCTGCCCCGGCGCACCCATGCGCCCGGCGCCACCGTCCACGCCACCTATCTCGATCTGCCCCAGGTCTACGAGACCGCCGCCCTGCTGATCTGCCGGCCCTATTGGATGTGGGGGGCGGAGATGGGGGTGAACGAATATGGCGTCGCCATCGGCAACGAAGCCGTCTTCTCCCGCGTCGGGCCGGAGGACGGACCGACCCTGACCGGCATGGATCTGGTCCGCCTGGGGCTGGAGCGCGCGGCCTCCGCCTCCGCCGCCGTCTCGACCATCACGCAGCTGGCGGAACGCCATGGCCAGGGCGGCAACGGCGGCCACCGCCATGCCTTCCACTACGACAGCGCCTTCATCGTCGCCGATCCCTTCGAAGCCTATGTCCTCGAATGCGCCGGGCGCCATTGGGCGGTGGAACGGGTGACGGGGCCGCGCGCCCTGTCCAACCGCTATTCGATTCGAACCGGCCACGAGCGGCTTTCGTCCGGCGCGCGCGATGCGGCCCGGGATGCCGGCTGGTGGGACGAGACCAAGCCCTTCGATTTCGCCGCCGCCTTCGCCGCGCCGAGGCTGCAATGGGCGGCCCATGGCGGGCCCCGCGCCCGAAGGGCCGAGGCGCTGGCCACAGCCCTCCAGGCCGAGGGCACGATCGACCTCGGCGACATGATGCATGTCCTGCGCGATCACGGGGCGGCGGGGGAACGGCCCGGCTGGCGACCCGGCGGCCTCTGGCCCGACACGATCTGCGCCCATGGCGGGCCCGGCCCGGCCCGGCGCGCGGCCCAGACGACCATGAGCCTGGTCGCCGGTCTCGACCGAGGGCTGCCCTCGATCTGGGCGACCGGCGGCGCGGCGCCCTGCACCGCCCTGTTCCGCCCCTTCTTCATCGAGACCGGCATGCCGGTGGACGAGCCCCTGCCCACGGACCGCTACAACCCCGATTGCCTGTGGTGGCGTCAGGAAGTGCTGCACCGGGCCGTCATCGGCGACCACGAGGCCCGCCTCGGCGCCTATGCCCCGGCGCGCGACGCCCTGGAAGACGCCCTGATCGCCGAGGTGGAGCGCGCCCGCCTGCAGGCGCGGGACCGTTCGGCGGTGGACCGCCGGCATCTGCTCGACGATGTCGCCAAGGCGGCCTGGAACGTCGCCGAGGATGCGCTGGCGCGCTGGACCCGGATCGCGGAGGCGACGCCGATCCAACGCCCGCCCGGCGCGTTTTTTCGCTATCATCGGCGCCGCCTGGCGCGCCGAGCGCCCATCCCGGAACGCTGACCCGATCGAGAGTCCCGAACGAATCCGATGACCCTGCCCGTTCAAGCCCTGCTCATCCTCTCCTACGCCCTGGTCGCTGCCGCCGCCGGATATGCGGCCGCCGACCTCTGGCCGGGCACGAACGGCCTGATCGTCGGCGTTGCGCTGTTCTTCGCGGCGCTGCAGGGGCATCTGATGTTCCTTCGGGCGGGCGACCGCGCCGAACTCCTCGCCGAACTCGACCTCCTGCGCCGCAGCCACGGCGAGACCCTGAAGGAACTGGCCGAGCTGAAACTGTCCCTGGCGCGCCGCGCCGCCCGCGAAGACGAGGCGAAGCGCCCCGCCGAATGAGTCCGAGTACCGCCGAAATGTCCTCTCCCGTCATGCTGTCCCACGCCGCCCCGCTGTTCGAGGGCGCCGCAGGCGCGATCGTCGATCTCTGGGGTGTCGTCCACAATGGCGTCGCCGCCTTTCCGGCGGCGCTCGACGCCCTCGACCGCTTCAAGCGCGGCGGCGGCCGTGTCGTCCTGCTGTCCAACGCGCCGCGCCCGTCCGACGTGGTGGTCGCCCAGCTCGACCGTCTCGGCGTCGACCGCGCGCTCTATGACGACATCGTCACCTCGGGCGATTCCGCACGGGCCGCCATCGCCGCCCGGTCCGGGGCGCGGCTCTATCATATCGGCCCGCCGCGCGACCTGCCCCTGTTCGAAGGCCTGGACGTCGAGCGCGTGGCTTCGGTGGCGAAAGCGGAAGCGATCGTGTGCAGCGGCCTTCTCGACGACGAGACGGAGACGGCGGCGGACTATCGTGCCGTGCTGGCCGAAGGGCTGGAGGCCGGCCTCACCCTCGTCTGCGCCAATCCCGACCGGATCGTCGCGCGCGGCGACCGGGTGATTCCCTGTGCCGGCGCCGTCGCCCGGCTCTATGCCGAGATGGGGGGCGCGGTCGAATGGCACGGCAAGCCCCACGCGCGGGTCTACGACCTGACCCTCGCGCGACTCGGCACCGCACCGGACCGCACGCTCGCCGTCGGCGACGGCATCGAGACCGATATTCCGGGCGCCAACGCCCAGGGCATCCCCGCCCTTCTCGTCACCGGCGGCGTCCATGCCGATCTCTGGGGCGACCCGGCCGATCCGATCCGCCTGGCGGAACGGCTCGACGCCCACGGCCTCCACGTCTCGGGCGCCATCGACCGGCTACGCTGGTAGCGGACCGTCGGCGGTTCAGGCGGCCGCCGGCTTTCGCCCCAGGCGTAGGGCGACGACGCGATAGGCGCCGCGCACCAGCGGATTGAGACGCCACAGCCAGCCGAACGGACCGTAGAGCGCGTTCAGATGGCGGGCGATCGGCTCGTCCCGGAGCAGGCGGATGCCCCTGCCCCAGGTCTGGCAGCTCTTCGGGCGGTCGAGCCCCCAGGTGAAGCGGGCCCCCGTCACCGTGATCGACGGATAGAAGGCGGAGCCCATGGCGACCCAGGACGCCATGGCGTCGAAGATGAAATGCGCGCCCGGAAAGCGCCGCGCGAGACCGGTGACGAGGGTCCGCATCTGCGCCTCGCTCAGATACATCGACACGCCTTCCATGACGATGATGGGCGCCGCCCCTTCCGCCAGGGGCAGACGGTCCAGGCAGGAGAGATCGTTGATGGAGCCGCGCACGAAGTGACGCCGGTTGCCCGGATGCGGAAAGGCGGCGCGCCAGAACGGCTCCACCTCGGCGAGGTCGATGTCGAACCATTCGGCGCCACCGTCGTCGAGCCGGGCGAATCGGGTGCAGAGCCCACAGCCGAGATTGATCACCACGGCATGACCGCGGTGGCGGCTCAGATGGGTCTTCACCATGCCGTCGATGATCTTCTTGCGCAGGATGACGATGATTCGATCGACCGTGCTCGGTACGAACTTGTCGAACGGCGGATCGAGCCGGGCGACGATGTCGTCGACGGAAGGATCTTTGATGAGCGGCCTGGACCGCCGGTTTTCCCGCCATTGCGCATAGAGCGGAATGAGCAGGGTTTCGGGTACTCCCGTCAGATCGATCGACACGCAATCCTCCCTCGGCGCGGGGAGAATAGTGTCACTCGAACAAGGCGTCGATGTCGGCCTGACTGACCTTGTCGCCGGGGGTCGGCGCCGGCGCCGGCGCGGGCCGGGATTTCGCGGGCCCGGCCGGCGCCTCGCCGTCGCCCATCAGCTTGTCGACCTCGTCCTGGGCGATGCCCTCGCCCTCGAGCGCGGGGCCGTTCAGCAGCACCTCGTCGCCCTTGCGCCGGTCCTCGTCGGGCGGTCCATCCTGCAGTTCGCTGCCGAGCGCATCCTTGAGGCGCCCGACCCGCTCCTCGATATAGGTCAGGGTCTCGACCACCTTGGAGATGCGCTGGCCCGTGATGTCCTGGAACGAACAGGCCTCGAAGATCTCCATGCAGCGGTCCGAGACGAGGGTACGGAAATCGTCGGCGGCGGGATCGGCGGCCATGACCGCCTCCGCCGCGGCCATGATCTTGTTGGTCGCCTCTTCCGTCGAACGCACGATGGCTTCGAGTTCCTTGCCGGCGCGCGGCAGGCGGTCGCGCTGGAGGTCGCTCGGCCGGAGCGACGCGATCTCGCCCCGCGCCTTGGCGATATAATCCGAGAGCTCGCGGAATTCGCGGTAGATCGACGTGTCGATGGAGCGGAAATAGGCCTGCATGGTCGCGATCAGCACCTCGGTGACCGAGGCCACCTCGACGAGGTTGGGCCCGGGGGCACCGCGCTTGCGCAGATGATCGACGAGAACGGCGATCTGGTCGTTGATGTCATCGCCGAACATGGGCCATCTCCTCAGAAATCGCCGAGGACGGCGCGCATCTTGGTCTTGAGCGTCTCGGCGTTGAAAGGCTTCACGATATAGTTGTTCACGCCCGCCTGCTTTGCGGCGATCACGTTCTCGGTCTTCGATTCGGCCGTGATCATGATGAAGGGGGTGCCCTTCAGGCCATCATCGGCGCGGACCTGCTTCAGCAGTTCGTAGCCGGTCATGGGTTCCATGTTCCAGTCCGAGATGATCAGGCCATAGGGCTTCGCCTTCAGACGGGTCAGCGCCTGCTCGCCGTCCGTCGCCTCGTCCACATTGTCGAATCCGAGCTGCTTCAGGAGATTGCGGATGATCCGAAGCATCGTCTTATAATCGTCGACGATCAGGATGGGCATTTGCAGATCGACTGCCATGGCGTTCAAGCCTCGTCACGTTTCTCTAAGCGGTTGTGCCACGCCCCGCCCGAAGGGAGAGGGGGCGAGTGGCCGGACGAGATTGTCCCGGCCCGCCGATCGTGGTCGATTTCGGCTAAGAAAGCGTAAATCGGCGCGGGCGCTTTCCGCGTCCCTTGCACCCGACCGGACGCGCCTTTAAGGTCCGCTGCCTCTACGCCGGCACGGCGAAACCACGGACAGGAACGAAAGATGTCGCAACAGGGCCTCTATTTCGAAGACCTCTCGGTCGGCCAATCCGCCACCTTCGCCAAGACCGTCTCCGAAGCCGACATCCTGATGTTCGCGGGCGTCTCGGGCGATACCAATCCGGTCCATCTGGACGCCGAATATGCCGCCACCACGCCCTTCAAGGAACGGATCGCCCACGGCATGCTGTCGGCCGGCCTGATCTCCGCCGTTCTCGGCACCAAGCTGCCGGGCCCGGGCGCGATCTACGTCGGCCAGACCCTGAAGTTCAAGGCGCCGGTGCGCATCGGCGACACCGTGACCGCGAAGGCCGAGGTGGTCGAGCTGGATCCGGGCAAGAAGCGCGTCGTCCTGCGCACGACCTGCCAGATCAAGGGCCGCGTCGTCGTCGACGGCGAGGCGACGGTCATGGTGCCGGGACGTCCCGTCGCCGTCTGACCGTCCGCCCCGTCCCGCGCCCCCTCCCCCCGCGCCCGCCATGCTGACCGTCGACCGGCTCGACGCGATACCGCCCGCCCTGCAGGGCGCGGTGCTGGCGGTCGGCAACTTCGACGGCGTCCATCGCGGCCATCAGAGCCTGATCGAGACGGCGGAAGCCATCGCCGGGGAAATGGGCGCCATCGCCGGGGTCCTGACCTTCGAGCCGCACCCCCGCGCCGTCTTCAACCCGGATACGCCCCCCTTCCGGCTGACGCCCGATGCCGACAAGCTGCGTGAATTGGACGCACTCGGCGTCGCCGGGACCGTGGTGCTGCCCTTCGACGCCGATCTCGCCGCCATGCGGGCCGAGGATTTCGTGATCGATCTGCTGGTCCGGCGCCTGCGCATGGTTCATATCGTCGTCGGCTTCGACTTCTGCTTCGGCAAGAGCCGCAGCGGCGACGTCGCCCTGCTGCGCTACATGGGCGAGATGGAGGGCTTCGGCGTCACCGTGCTCGATCCCGTCGGCGACAGCGACTGCGTCCCGGGCGAGAGTTTCTCGTCGAGCGCCATTCGAAAGGCGCTCCAGACCGGCGACGTCGCCCTGGCCAATGCGCAATTGGGGCGGCCCTGGTCGGTCACCGGCACCGTGCTGCGGGGCGACCAGCGCGGCCGCACCATCGGCTTTCCGACCGCCAACATCGCCCTCGGCGACTATCTGCGCCCCGCCCTCGGGGTCTATGCGGTGCGGGTGGTGCTGGACGACGGGCGCGTGGTGCCCGGCGTCGCCAACATCGGCCGCCGCCCCACCTTCGGCAAGCCGGACGAGAATCTGGAAGTCCATCTCTTCGACTTCGCGGAGGATCTCTACGGCCGCCGGATCGAAGTGCGCCTGCTCGCCTTCATCCGGCCCGAGCGGAAGTTCGACGGCCTCGAGGCGCTGAAGGCGCAGATCGCGGCCGACAGCGCCGAGGCGCGCCGAATTACCGCCGCGTCGGCCTGATCCGCCGACGCCGCCAGGGTGCCCGGCTGGACGGCCAAGGGCCCGCCTGTTAAAACCACGAACCATTTTCGGGGCCGCCCGACGGCCCGTCACCGTACAAGCATCGGCAACCCAAATGACAACCGATTACAAGGCAACCGTGTTCCTGCCCGAGACCCCGTTCGAGATGAAGGCGGGTCTCGTGAGGAAGGAACCGGCGCTGATCGACCGCTGGAACAAGCTGAACCTCTATGGCCGCCTGCGCGAAACCCGCAAGGGACGCGAGAAATTCGTCCTGCACGACGGCCCGCCCTATGCCAACGGCAACATCCACATCGGCACGGCGCTGAACAAGATCCTGAAGGACGTGATCAACCGCAGCCAGTCCATGATGGGCAAGGACGCGCCCTATGTGCCGGGCTGGGACTGCCACGGCCTGCCGATCGAATGGAAGATCGAGGAAAAATACCGCGCCGCCGGCAAGAGCAAGGATTCGGTCCCCGTCTCCGAGTTCCGCAAGGAATGTCGGGACTTCGCCGACCATTGGATCGAGGTCCAGAAGGCCGAGTTCCGCCGCCTGGGCGTCGAGGGCGACTGGGACGATCCCTATCTGACCATGGCCTTTCCGGCCGAGGCCAAGATCGTCGAGGAATGCCTGAAATTCCTCATGAACGGCGGTCTCTACCGGGGTGCCAAGCCGGTCATGTGGTCGGTCGTCGAGGAAACCGCCCTCGCCGAGGCGGAGGTCGAATATCACGACCATACCTCGACCACGATCCACGTCCGCTTCCCCGTCGTCTCGGGGCCCGAGGCGCTGACGGGCGCCGCCGTGGTGATCTGGACCACGACGCCCTGGACCATGCCCGCCAACCGCGGCATCGCCTGCGCGATCGAGGCGGAATATGTCCGCGTGAAGGTGACGGCCGTCGCCGAGGGCAGCAAGGCGCGCGTCGGCGAATCCATCGTCGTTGCCGAACCCTTGCTGGCCGAGGTGGTGAAGTCCGCCGGCATCGAGGCCTATGAGACCGAGGCCCATCTGGTCGGGTCCGACTTCGCCTTCAAGACCGTCTGCGCGCACCCGCTGCGCGGACAGGGTTACGACTTCGACGTGCCCGTGCTGGCCGGCGATTTCGTCACCATGGACACCGGTACGGGCTTCGTCCACATCGCGCCGTCCCATGGCGCGGACGACTTCGAGCTGGGCCGCAAGCACGGCCTGCCGGTGCCGGAACTGGTCGGCCCGAACGGCGCCTATCTCGACGACGTGCCGCTTTTCGCCGGCAAGAAGGTGCTGTGGCCGAACGGCAAGGAAGGCAACGCCAACAAGAGCGTCCTCGAGGCGATCGAGGCGGCGGGCGGCCTGCTGGCCCAGGGCTCCCTGGTCCACTCCTACCCGCACTCCTGGCGTTCCAAGGCGCCGCTGATCTTCCGCGCCACGCCGCAATGGTTCATCTCCATGGCGACCAACGATCTCCGCGACAAGGCGCTTTCGGCGATCGACCAGGTGCGCTGGGTGCCGGCGGTCGGCCGTAACCGCATCCATTCCATGATCGCCAACCGCCCGGACTGGGTGATCTCGCGCCAGCGCGCCTGGGGCGTGCCCATCACCCTCTTCGTCGACAAGAGGACGAACGAGCCGCTGCGCGATCCCGCCGTCAATGCCCGCATCGTCGAGGCGGTGAAGGCGGAAGGCGCCGATGCCTGGTTCACCTCGAAGCCCGAACGCTTTCTCGGCAATGAGCATGATCCCGAGCAATTCGAGCAGGTCATGGACATCCTGGACGTCTGGTTCGACTCCGGTTCCACCCATGCCTTCGTCCTCGAGGAACGCGCGGAACTGATGTGGCCGGCGTCGCTCTATCTCGAGGGTTCGGACCAGCATCGCGGCTGGTTCCATTCCTCCCTGCTGGAAGCCTGCGGCACCCGGGGCCGCGCCCCCTATGAAGGCGTGCTGACCCATGGCTTCGTCGTGGACGGCCAGGGTCGCAAGATGTCGAAGTCGCTGGGCAACACCATCGCGCCGCAGAATGTGATCGACCAGAACGGCGCCGACATCCTGCGCCTCTGGGTGGCGACGTCGGACTTCACCGAAGACCTGAAGATCGACAACGACATCCTGAAGGCCAAGGCGGAGATGTACCGCAAGCTCCGCAACACGCTGCGCTGGATCATGGGCAGCCTGAAGGGCTTCACCGACGCCGAGAAGCTGGCGCCGGCCGAGATGCCGGAGCTGGATCGCTGGGTCCTGCACCGGATCGCGGAACTGGACCGCGTGGTGCGTGCCGGTTACGGCGACTATGAATTCCACCGCGCCTTCATGGCGCTGACGGACTTCTGCATCTCCGATCTCTCGGCCTTCTATTTCGACGTCCGCAAGGATGCGATCTATTGCGACGGGCCGCGGTCGATCCGCCGCCGGGCCGCGCGCACGGTGCTCGACATCCTGTTCGAATGCCTGACCACCTGGGCCGCCCCGGTGCTCTGCTTCACCATGGAGGAAGCGTGGCTGACCCGCCATCCGGGCGACGAGGAAAGCGTGCATCTGCATGAATTCCCCGCCGTTCCCGCCGACTGGCTGGCCCCCGACCTGGCGGACAAATGGGAGCGCCTGCGCGATCTGCGCCGGGTCGTCACCGGCGCCCTGGAGATCGAGCGGCGCGAGAAGCGGATCGGCGCCAGCCTTCAGGCGAGCCCCGTGGTCCATGTCGCGGATGCCGCCCTGCTCGAGCTCGCGAAGAGTGTCGACATGGCGGAACTATCGATCACCTCGGGCATCGAACTGGCGGCGGGCGACGGCCCGGCGGACGCCTTCCGCCTCGAGGAGGTGCCGGGCGTCGCCGTCGTGCCGGCCCCGGCCAGCGGCGAAAAATGCGCGCGGTGCTGGATGGTCTTGCCCGAAGTGGGCAGTCACGGCGATCATCCCTCCCTGTGCCACCGCTGCCACGAGGTCGTCGCCCATGCCTGATCGGGCCATCAAGCGCTTTCGCTTGCTCGGCGTCGTCCTGTTCGTCGTGACGCTGGTGGCGGACCGCATCAGCAAGGAACGGCTGATCGCGCTGCTCGACGGCCAGGATCCGGTCCAGGTGACGGATTTCTTCAACCTCGTGATGGTCTGGAACCGGGGCGTCAGCTTCGGCCTGTTCCAGCAGGGCGACGACAGCGGGCGCTATCTGCTCACCGGCTTTGCCGTGCTCGTCGCCCTGATGCTGCTGGTGTGGATGTGGCGCTCGTCGTCCCGCCTCGCCGCCGCCGGTCTCGCCCTCGTCGCCGGCGGCGCCCTGGGTAACGCCTATGACCGCGTCGTTCTCGGCGCGGTCGCGGACTTTTTCGACTTCCACGTTTCGGGTTATCATTTCTGGGCGTTCAACATTGCTGACTCGGCCATCACCGTCGGTGTCGGCCTTCTCTTGCTGGACGCCATTCTGGGCCAGTCGACGAGCGCCGGGTCCAACGCCCGGCCGGCCCCCGAGGAGCGGTAAAAAGATGAGTGTCATCCGATCGGCCACCCGTTTCGCCGGCACCGCCCTTTCCGTGGCGGGCGCGGCGGTCCTGCTTGCGGCCTGCGACGGCGGCGCCGACATCCGGGAACAGCTCGGCGTCGCGCGCCGGGCGCCGGACGAATTCGCCGTGGTGACCAACGCACCGCTGGTGGTGCCGCCGGACTACGCGCTGCGGCCGCCGGAACCGGGCGCCCCGCCCGCGCAATTCAACAGCCCCGAACGCGTCGCGTCGGAGGCCGTCTTCGGCGGCACGCTGTCCGAAGGCCTTGCCGGCGGCGCCCCCGTCGGTGTCGGTACCGGCGGCCAGCCGAGTGACATCGAACGCCAGTTCCTGCGCGCCGCCGGGGCGGAGAATGCCGATCCGTCGATCCGCGCGACACTCAATCGCGAAAGCGGCGCCCTGACCGAGAAGAGCATCGATTTCGCGCGCGAGATCATGGGCGTGACCTATGATCCGACCGACATCGTCGTCGACGCGCCGGAAGAAGCGCGGCGCCTGCGGCAAAACGCCGCGCAGGGCCTGCCGCCGACCACCGGCGACACGCCGCAGATCAAACGTGGGGAACCGGGGCTGCTCGAAGGCGTTTTCTGATGGCGTGCACCATGCACGTGTCGAAAACCGAGCGTCGAGATGGCAACAGCCTTCGTCCTGCCGGGGTCCGCGCCGGGCCCCATCCCTGCGGTCCCCTATTTCTCCCCCGGTGTGCGCAGAAGGCGTGCACCGAAGAGAAAACATGAAGAGGTCATGCAGATTCTTCGAACCGATGCCAACGAGCAGAACGCCCTCCTGCCCTTCATCCAATCCATCGAGGATTGCAGCCGGGGCAAGCTGAACGGCGCCGTCATCGACCGCCGCCTGGCGGAGACCCGCGCCGTGCTCGCCCGCCTCGCCGATCAGAGCCGCTCGGGCAGCCTGCCCCATTTCACGGTCCCCTACCGTTCGGACGATCTCGGTCAGCAGATGGCGGTCGCCGACCGTATCGCGTCGGAATGCAATCAGGTGGTGCTGCTCGGCACCGGCGGTTCCTCCCTCGGCCCCCAGGCGATCGCGCAACTGGTGCAGACGCCCTTCGGCGGCCCGGCCGACCGTCCCCGCCTCGGCTTCCTCGACAATCTCGATTCCGTCAGCCTCGAAGCCTCCCTGGCGACCGGCGACGTCGCCAACACCCATTTCCTGGTCGCCTCCAAATCCGGCAGCACGGCCGAGACCATCGCCCAGCTCCTCGTCGTCATCGATGCGCTGGAACAGGCCGGCTTCCGCCGCGATTCGATCGGCCGGCGCTTCACCGTGATCACCGAGCCGCGCGACAACCTGCTGCGCAATCTGGCCCATCGCTTCGGCGCCACCGTGCTCGACCATGATCCCGATCTCGGCGGGCGCTTCGCCGTGCTTTCGGTCATTGGCACCATGCCGGCCCTGATCCTCGGCCTCGATCCCATGGCGCTGCGCCGGGGGGCCGCCCGCACTCTCGAACAGAATGTCTTCGCCGAGGATCCGGCGCTGGCGCCCGCCGCCGTCGGTGCCGCCGTCTCGGTCGCCGCCGCCGACTGCGGCCTGCCGCAGAGCGTCTTCTTCGGCTACAGCGACCGGCTGGAACGACTGGGCGCCTGGTGGCGCCAGCTCTGGGCGGAAAGCCTCGGCAAGCAGGGCAAGGGCACGACGCCGATCACCGCGATCGGCCCCGTCGATCAGCACAGCCAGCTCCAGCTCTATCTCGACGGGCCGGCGGACAAGCTGTTCACCGTGGTCGATCTCGCCACCAAGGGTCAGGGCGCGGTCATCCGTCAGGATCTGGCGGACGATCCCAGCCTCGCCTTCCTGTCGGGCCGGCCGATCGGCGACGTCGTCGCCGCCCAGGCCCGCGCCACCGCCGACACGCTGGTGAAATTCGACCGTCCGGTGCGGCGCCTGACCATTCCCCAACTCGACGTCGAGTCGCTGGGCAGCCTGTTCATGCATTTCATGCTGGAAACGATCATCGCCGCCGCTCTTCTCGAGGTCGATCCCTTCGACCAGCCGGCGGTCGAGGACGGGAAGATCCTGACCCGTCAATATCTGATGCAGGACGGCATCTGATCGGAAAAGGCCCTGAGCGCGCCGGCCTCGCCTGAGTAATAATGCCTCATGCGAATCCGGCGCCTCTCTGAATCGACCGTCAACCGTATCGCCGCCGGCGAGGTGGTTGAACGTCCGGCCAGTGCCGTCAAGGAACTGGTCGAAAACGCCATGGATGCCGGCGCCGGCCGCGTCGACGTGGTGGTCGAGGGCGGCGGGCGCCGCCTGATCCGCGTCGCAGACGACGGTTTCGGCATGTCCCCCGGCGAATTGGAACTGGCGGTCGAACGCCACGCCACCTCGAAACTGCCGGACGACGATCTCGACGACATCAAGAGCTTCGGCTTCAGGGGCGAGGCCCTGCCCTCCATCGGCGCCGTCGCCCGTCTGGAAATCACCAGCCGTGCCAAGGATGCGGGCGACGCCTGGGCGATCCGCGTCGACGGCGGCAATCGTCGGGCGATCGAACCGGCCGCGATCAATCAGGGCACCCGGGTCGAGGTGCGCGATCTCTTCTATGCCACGCCGGCCCGGCTGAAGTTCCTGAAGACCGAACAGGCGGAATATCAGGCGATCGCCGACGTCATCCGCCGCCTTGCGCTCGCCCATCCCGACGTCGGCTTCACCCTGTCGGGCGAAGGCCGCGGCGGCCTGCGCTTCCCGTCGGAAACCGCGCTCGATCCGGAAGACGCGCGCCGCAGCCGCATCGCCGCCGTCCTCGGCCGCGATTTCGCCGACAATGCCCTGACCATCGACGCGGAACGGGAAGGCCTGCATCTGACCGGCTTCGCCAGCCTGCCGACCTATGCCCGCGCCACCAGCACCCAGCAGTTCCTCTTCGTCAACGGCCGCCCGGTGAAGGACAAGCTGTTGAACGGCGCCGTGCGCGGCGCCTATGCCGATTTCCTGGCGCGCGACCGTCATCCGGCCGTGGTGCTGTTCCTGACCATCGATGGCCGCCACGTCGACGTGAACGTCCACCCCGCCAAGGCCGAGGTGCGCTTTCGCGATCCGGGGCTGGTGCGCGGCCTGATCGTCGGGGCGCTGCGCCACGCGCTGGGTGCCGCCGGCCACCGCGCCTCGACCACCGTCGCGGATGCGGCACTGGGCAGCTTCCGGCCGGCGGGCGCGCCGTCCCTGCCCCTTGCCCGTCCCGCCGGAGCCTGGAGTACGGCCCCCGCCCCCTATCGCCCGACTCTTTCCGAGCGGACCGCCGCCTACGCCTTCCAGGCGCCCATGGATGCGACGCCGGGGGTTGCCGCCGTGCCGAGTGCCGCGACGGAGGACCAGGGCCTGGACCTGCCGCTGGGCGTGCCGCGCGGGCAATTGCATCTGACCTATATCGTCGCCGAGACACGGAACGGCCTGATCCTTGTCGATCAGCACGCCGCCCACGAGCGCCTGGTCTACGAACGCATGAAGAAGGCGATCGCGGCGGAGGGCGGCGTGAAGCGCCAGGTCCTGCTGATCCCCGAAGTCGTCGATCTGGACGGTGACGGCGCGGCAAGGGTGGCGGAACGCGCCGCAGATCTCGAAGCCCTCGGCCTAGTGGTCGAACCCTTCGGCCAGGGCGCCGTCGTGGTACGCGAGGTGCCCGTGCTGCTCGGCAAGGTCGACGTGCCGGGCCTGATCCGCGACCTCTCCGACGAGATCGCGGAGATGGGCGACGGTTTCGCCCTCAAGGAACGCCTCGCCGATGTCTGCGGCACGCTCGCCTGCCATTCGGCGGTCCGCGCCGGGCGGCGCCTGACCTTCCCCGAGATGGACGCCCTGCTGCGCGAAATGGAGGCGACGCCCCATTCCGGCCAGTGCAACCATGGCCGTCCCACCTATGTCGAATTGAACCTGCCGGACATCGAGCGCCTGTTCGGCCGGCGCTGAAACCTCAGCCCCGGATCAGGAAACTGACCGCGCCCTTGCCGTAACGCCGCCGGTCCTGCTGGACGAAGCCCTGGGGCCAGACCGGCTCCTCCCGCCCGTCGTGCTCCGCGACGACGCGAACGCCGGGCGCCAGCCAGCCGCCGGCATCGAGGGCGGCGAGCGCCGCCTCGCACAAGCCCTTGCCATAGGGCGGATCGAGAAACAGGAGATCGGCGGCGAAACCCGCCGGCGGCCGCCCCGGCTTCGCGGCATCGAGCAACAGCGCCCGGCACGCCGTGTCGCCCCGGACCCGGCGGATGTTCTCGGCGACGAGGCGCAGCGCGCCCGCATCCTTGTCGATCAGGACGACACGGGCGGCGCCCCGGGAATAGGCTTCGAGCCCCATGGCCCCCGTACCGGCGAAGACGTCGAGCACGACGGCGTCCTGGGGCAACGGCGGATCGCCGGCACCGAGGATGCTGAATACGGCTTCGCGCAGGCGGTCGCTCGACGGGCGGATGGCGCGGTCGTCCGGTGTCGCCAAGACACGGCCCCGGTTACGGCCGGCGACGATGCGCATCGCGCCCTCCCTTCGGCCCGCCCGGCTTGGCGCCGGTCGTTTTCGGACGCGCGGGCCTCGACCCCACGGGTTTCGCGCCCGATGGTTTCGCACCCGGCGGTTTCGGGCCCGATGATTTCGCGCCCGCAGGTTTGCGGCCGGTCGGCTTCGGACCGTCTTCCCGCTGGCCGCCGGCTTTCGGGGCTGCCGATTTGCGGCTACCCGATTTCGCGCCGTCGGGCTTCTCCGGGGCCGCGCGGCCACGCGCCGATTCGGGCTTCGCCCGGCGCGGCTTTTCGGCGGCGGCGGGGTCGGGCTTCGGCTTCGGTGCCGGCTTGTCGTAACGGATCTCTTCCCCCTTCATGATCTTCTCGATCACGGCGGGGCCGATGGGGGCGATGTCGCCGGGGTCCAGGCGTTCGAGATCGAAGGGACCGTAGTTCACCCGCTGCAGACGGTTCACCGACAGGCCCAGATGATCCATGACCTTGCGGATCTCGCGATTCTTGCCTTCGGTCAGCGCGACCTCCAGCCAGGCGTTCAGGCCGCCGATCCGGTCCACCGAGACCTCGATCGAGCCGTAGCGGACACCGTCGATGGTGATGCCCTTCTTCAGGGCCTCCAGCCGCTCCGGCTTGATCTCGCCCGCGACGCGCACGCGATAGCGCCGCACCCAGGCGTTTTCCGGCAATTCCAGGCGGCGCGCCAGTTCGCCGTCGTTGGTGACGAGCAGGAGCCCTTCCGAATTGAGGTCGAGCCGGCCGATGGAGATGACGCGCGGCAGGCCGGCCGATTTCAGGAGATCGAACACCGTCGGCCGGCCCTGTTCGTCCTTGTGGCTGACGACGAGGCCGCGCGGCTTGTTGAAGCGCCACAGCCTCGTCTTCTGGGGCGAGCCGACCAGCCGGCCTTCGACCATGATGCGTTCGCTGCCCGTGACCTTGAAGGCGGGCGTCGTCAGCACGGTGCCGTCGACCGTGACCTTGCCGTCTTCGATCAGGCGCTCGGCGTCGCGGCGCGAACAGACGCCGGCCCGCGCCAGATATTTGGCGATCCGCTCACCCTCTGCCATGGGATTCTCGTTTGTCGACATGGGCGGATCATAGTCGTGTAATTTCGCTTTGCCATGACGAAGACGCCGATGGAAATCGCCCTTGCCGAAGCCGAAGCCGCCGCCCGCCGGGGCGAGGTGCCGGTGGGCGCCGTGATCGTCGATCCGGCGGACCGGCGCATCGTCGCCGCCGCCGGCAACCGCACCCGCGAATTGAACGATCCGACCGCCCATGCCGAGATCCTGGCGATCCGCGCCGCCTGTGCCGCCCTCGGCCAGGAGCGGCTGTCGGGCCTCGATCTCCATGTCACGCTGGAGCCCTGCGCCATGTGCGCGGGCGCCATTTCCTTCGCCCGCCTGCGCCGGCTCTATTTCGGGGCCGACGATCCGAAGGGCGGCGCCGTCCACCATGGCCCGCGCTTCTTCGCGCAAGCGACCTGCCATCACGCGCCCGAGGTCTACGACGGCTTCGCTGCGGACCAGTCGGCGGCGCTGCTGCGCGATTTCTTCCGGGATCGGCGCTGATCATGTGACGTCTGTCACCACCCTGGTCCGGCAAGACGGGAATGGCGGCGACTCGGGACCTATTCGTTTGCACAAGGGCCATGCTACCCGTAGTAGACTGCGATACCACCCGCCGAAGACCGGACGACGGAAGACGCGGAGAAACGCGCCGTGGAGAAACCCGTCGTAACGAGAAACCCGTCGTAACGAGGACGCCGCACTTTGGCCAATGCCCGCCCCATGAGCCTGCCCGGTCTGTTGCTGCGCCACGCCGGCCCCGCGACCCTCGCCATCGTGCTCGCCAGTTTCTTCGCCAATCTGCTGGTGCTGGCCAGTCCCCTGTTCATGCTCCAGGTCTATGACCGCGTATTGCTCAGCCGCAGCGTCGAGACCCTGATCCTGCTGACCGTGGCGGTCACCCTGCTGTTCATCATGATGTCGCTCCTCGAGCGCGGGCGTGCCGACCTGTTGAACCGGATCGCCGCCAAGGTGACCCTGGAACTGGCGGACAAGGCGTTCGACGCCACTTTCCGCAATCAGTTGCGCCAGCCCCAGGCCGCCGCCTGGAGCCGGGCCAATGCCGATGTCGACGTCATCCGGCAGTTCCTGACGGGGCCCGGCATTCCGGCTTTCGTCGACCTGCCCTGGGCGCCCCTGTTCATCATTGCCGCCTATCTGATCTCGCCCCTGATCGGCCATATGACGCTGGCGGCGGCGATCATCCTGTTCGGCCTGACCCTGGCGTCGGAACTCGCGGCAAGGCGGCCGACCCGGGCGGGCGCCGCCCGGGCCGCCAAGGCGGCGGGCTTCGCCGAAACCAGCCTGGAGAGCGCGCAGACCATCCGCGCCATGGGCATGATGCCCGGGATCCGCGACCGCTGGTCCGAGACCCAGCGCGCCGGCCTCGCCTTCCAGATGCAGGCCGCCCACCGCTCGTCCGCGCTGGCGACGGTGTCGCGCTTCATCCGCATCGCGGTGCAGAGCTTCGTGCTCGCCGCCGGCGCCTGGCTGGCGATCAAGCAGGAAATCACGCCGGGCATGATCGTCGCCGGCTCCATCATCCTCGGCCGCGGTCTCGGCCCGATCGAGCAGGTGGTCGGCGCCTGGCGCGGCTTCGCCGCCGCCCGCGGCGCGCTGGAACGGATCGACCGCCTGACCCGCGACAATCCGGAACCCCTGTCCCGTCACGTCGCCCTGCCCGCCCCGGCCGGCGCGGTCGCCGTCGAACAGGTGGTCGTGGTGCCGCCCGGCAGCGAAACGCCGATCCTGAAGGGCATCAGCTTCGCCGTGCCCGCCGGCCGCTCGGTCGGCATCGTCGGCGCCAGCGGTGCCGGCAAGAGCACGCTGGCCAAGGTCCTGGTCGGCGCCGTCGTGCCGGCGCGCGGCACGGTGCGCATCGACGGCGCCGCCATGGCCGACTGGCCGGCCGAGACCCTGGGCCCCCACGTCGGCTATCTGCCGCAGGAGATCGACCTTCTGGACGGCACGGTGGCGGAGAACATCGCCCGCTTCGGCCCGATCGATTCCGAAAAGGTGGTGGCGGCGGCCCAGGCGGCCGGCGTCCACGACCTCATCCTGCGCCTGCCCCATGGCTATGAGACCATGATCGGCGCCGCCGGCCGCGCCCTCTCGGGTGGCCAGCGCCAGCGTATCGGCCTTGCCCGCGCGCTCTATGGCGAGCCCGTCCTTCTGGTGCTGGACGAGCCGAACGCCAATCTCGACGCCGAAGGGGAGACCGCGCTCCAGCAGGCGATCGCGGCGGCGGCGCAGCGCGGCGCCACGATCTTCATGATCAGCCACCGCGTCGCCCTGATCGCGCCGCTCGACATGGTGATGGTGGTCGGCGACGGCACGGTGCAGGCCTTCGGCCCCTCGGCCGAGGTCATCGCCCGGCTGCAGGGCGGCGGCCAGAAGCCGCAGCCCCGCGCCGTCGCGCAGGAGGGCCGGCCGTGAGCCTGCAACAGGTGCCGCCGATCGCGGCCGAAACCGTGCCGTCGCTGCGCACCGGCCTGCGCGCGCCGGTGATCGCCATCTATCTGGTCATCCTCTGCGGCATCCTGGCGATCACGGTCTGGGCGGCGACGGCGCCCCTGTCGGAAGGTGCCGCCATGTCCGGCCGGGTCGCGGTCGAGAGCAACCGCCAGGTCGTGCAGCATCTCGAAGGCGGTATCGTCGAGGCGATCCTGGTCCGCGACGGCAGCGTCGTCGCGGCCGGCGACGTGCTGATCCGTCTCAGTGGTGTGCGTGCCCTCAGCCAGCTCCAGGGCTTGCAGGAGCGGCTCTATGCGGTCATGGCGCGGCGCGCCCGCCTCCTGGCGGAGCGTGACGAAGCCGCCGAGATCGATTTCCCCACCCGCCTTCTGGTCGCCGCCAAGGAACCGGTGATCGCCGATCAGGTGCGCACCCAGCAACTCTCCTTCGCCAGCCGGCGCGCCACGCGCGACGGCCAGGTCGCGATCCTGAACCAGCGCCTCGACCAGTTGAGCCGCCAGCGCGACGGCCTGAACGCCCAGCTTTCCTCGGCCGAGACCCAATTGGCCAAGATCGAGGAAGAACTGGCGGGGCTCCGACGGCTCTATGCCCAGGGCCTCGCGCCGAAGACCCGGCTGCTCGCCCTCGAACGGGCCGGCGCCGATCTGACCGGGCGGCGCGGCCAGCTCGTCGCCGAAATCGCCCGCAACGACGTCGCCGCCGGCGAGACCCGGCTGCAGATCGACCAGGTGATGAACACATTCGCCGCCGGCGTAATGAGCGACCTCGAACAGGTGGAACAGGACCTCGCCACCCTGGAGACCCAGATCACCGCGGCCCAGGACCAGATGACCCGGACCGAGATCCGCGCCCCGGTCGCGGGCGTCGTGACCAATCTGGCGATCCATACGGTCGACGCGGTCATCGCCCCCGGCGCCCCCCTGCTCGACATCGTGCCCCAGGACCAGCCCCTAGTGATCGAGGCCATGGTGCCGCCGGTCGATATCGACAAGGTCCGTCCGGGCGAGGAGACGGAAGTCCGCTTCTCCGCCTTCAGCCTGCGCAAGACGCCGTCGGTCTTCGGCACGGTCCAGCGGGTCTCGGCCGATCTGGTGAATGCCGGACCCGACGTGCCGGCCTATTACCTGGCGCGGGTCTCCGTTTCGTCCGAGGAGATGACGCGCCTCGGCGGTCTGGAGATCGTGCCCGGCATGCCGGTCGAGGTGATCGTGAACACCGGCGAGCGCACCGTGCTCGATTATTTCGTGCGGCCGCTGGTCGACATGTTCGCCCGCTCCCTCAAGGAAGAGTGACCGTGTCCCTTCGCCGCCCTCGCCACCCCCTGCGCGCCCTCGCCACCGTCGTCGCCCTGGTGATGACGTCCGCCGCCGTGCGCGCGGAGACCCTGACGGAGGCGCTGGTCTCCGCTTATCAGACCAATCCGACCCTGGCCGCCGCCCGCGCCAATCTCCGCGTGACCGACGAGACCCTGGCCCAGGCCTTGGCGCTCTTCCGTCCCTCCGTCCTGCTGACCGCGACCGGCGGCATCGCCACCCTGAACACCCAGAGCACGCCGGGCGCCGACACCACCCCGATCTCGTCCAACGCCCAGATCGTGCTGCCGCTGTTTCCCCTGAGCGGTTTCGCCGCCCTCGAGACAGCCGACGCCCGCATCGCCGAGAGCCGCGCCACCCTGGCGGCGACGGAACAGCAGGTCCTCCTCGCCGTGGTCGAAGTCTATCTGAACGTGCGGCGGGACATGGAACTGGTCGCGGTGACGGCGGCGATCGAATCCCTGCTGGCCAAGGAACTGACGGACAGCCGCATCCGGCTCCGCGAAGGCGACCTGTCGGAAACCGACATCGCCCTGGTCGAAGCCCGTCTCGCCCAGGTCCAGGCCGACGGGGTACTGGCGCGCCAGAACCTGCGCCGCTCCCACGCCGCCTATGTCGCGGTGGTCGGCCATCCCGCGATCGATCTCCAGCCGACCCCGGCCCCGCCGAGCCTGCCCCAGACCCTGGACGCGGCCGAGCGGGCGGCCATGGCGGCCAATCCCCAGGTCCTGCGCGCCAAATCCGCCGAAGCCGTCGCCAATGCCGCGATCGGCGATGCCGAGGCCGGTCTCTATCCGGCCCTCGACCTCGTGGCGGGCGGCCGGCGCGACGAGGACACCTCCTTCGAGGGCAGCGAGCTCGAGCAATATTCGCTTCAGCTCCAGCTTCGCGTGCCGCTCTACGAGGGGGGCGGCACGCGGTCGCGCATTCGCCAGGCGCGCGAGCTCCTGAACCAGCGCCGGGCCGAGACCATGATCGCGGAGCGCGACATCATGCGCCAGGTCGCGGAAGCCTTTGACGCCATGACCGCCACGCGCGACGCCGCGATCTATACGGCGGCCAGCGTCACGGCCGCGGACAAGGCCCTGAGCGGGGTGAAGCAGGAAGCCCTGCTCGGCTATCGCACCACTATCGACCTGTTGCAGGCGGAACAGAATTTTCTCGAGGCACAGCGCCGCTCCGTCGTCGCGGCGCGGGACGAGCGTTTCGCGGGCTGGCGCCTGCTCGCCACCGTCGGCGGTTTCACCCCCCGGGAGACGGCGCTGCCGGTCACGCCCTATGACGGCAAGGCCCATGCGGAGGCGGTGCGCGACGCCTATCTCTCGACCGACCCGATCCCGAGCCCCGAGGTGATGCCGGTCCCGACCTCGACCGCGCCGCCGCCCGTCCCGACGGTCCCCGACCCGGCGCCGGCCGATGCGCGCGCGGATGCCGACATCCTGGAAGACATATTCGACCTCGGTGGAGACGATCTCGATGTCGACTACGACTACCCCGACTGACGGAACGGCGCCGGCGACACGGCGCTACGTCCGCCTGCTGCCCGGCGATCCGGCGCCCTGGTTCCGTCAGGCGACGGCGGCCAATCCCCGCTTCTCCTTCGACACGGTGGCCGGGCGCTACATCGTGCTGCTGTTCCATCTGTCGGCCGGCGACGGCCTGTCGCGCGCGGCCCTCGACGCCGTCGCCGCCAACCGCCACCTGTTCGACGATGCCAAGGTCAGTTTCTTCGGCGTGACCCTGGACCGGGAGGACAGCCGCCAGGGCCGGGTGCCCGACATGATCCCCGGCATCCGCCATTTCCTCGATTTCGACGGCACCGTCGCCAGGGCCTATGGTGCCGTGCCCGAGACCGCGGAGACGGTAACGCCCGAGGATACACGGCGTTTCTGGCTCATCCTCGATCCCATGCTGCGGGTGCTCGACGTCGTCGCCATGCGGCCGGACGGTGCCGATCGGGATGCCGTGTTGAAGCGCATCGCCGACCTGCCCCCGGTGGCGCGTTTCGCCGGGCGGCCGATCCAGGCCCCCGTCCTGTTCCTGCCCCATGTCTTCGAGCCGGCGCTCTGCCGCCGCCTGATCGACCATTACGAGAGCGTCGGCGGCCGGGAGAGCGGCTTCATGCGCGACGTCGACGGCAAGACGACCCTGGTCCACGACCATTCCCACAAGCGCCGGCGCGACGTCGAAATCGCCGACGCCGCGCTGATCCGCGAAACCCAGGCCCGCATCCGGCGCCGCGTCGTCCCCGAAATTCGCAAGGTTCATCAGTTCGAAGTGACGCGGATGGAACGCTATCTGATCGGCTGCTACGAGGCGGCGGATCAGGGCCATTTCCGTCCCCATCGCGACAACACCACGCGGGGCACCGCGCACCGCCGCTTCGCCGTCTCGATCAATCTCAACGATGATTTCGAGGGTGGCGACGTCTTCTTTCCGGAATATGGCCCCGACGGCATGGTGCCGCCGCCGGGCGGTGCCGTGGTCTTCTCCTGCTCGCTGCTGCACAGCGTTCGCCCGGTGACGCGGGGCCGGCGCTTCGCCTTCCTGCCCTTCCTCTATGACGAGGCCGCCGCGCGCCTGCGCAGCGAGAACAACCAGTTCCTCGCCGACGGCATCGGCAGCTATCGCGACGGGCTGCCTCCCGAAGATCGTTCATCCGAAACCTGAGCGGATTTTTTCGGCCCCTCCCCCCGGACCACCCGATCGGGGGGAGGTATCGGGCGCGAATACATCCATAATGGGCACAACTAGTTCAGGAATCGTTCGGTCGCACTGAGGCTGCCGACGCCCGGACACCCAAGCGGTGTCCGAACGGCGGAGCTGTGTCGAACGGCCAAGAAAAAGAACGAATGGAATGGTCAGGGAGCGAAAGCAGATGAATCTCGCCGTCACCAAAGCCTTTGGCAATGCCTGCGGTCTGACCGCGCTGGGGACGGTTCTCACCGTCCTGGCACAGCCGGCCTTCGCGGTCGACATCACCTTTTCGGGCTTCGTCCGCCAGGAAGCCGCCCTCAAGCTGACCGACGACGAAAATCCCTTCAACACCCAGGGCAACATCTTCAACGGCAAGACCGTCGCGCTGAACCCGCTGGTCCCCGGCCTGCCCACGACGGCCACCCGCCCGGCCCGCAGCACGGACAACGACTTCAACTTGCTGGCGACGCGCTTCGAGCTGAACATGGACGCCACCTTCAGCCAAAGTCTGAAGGCCCATGTCACCACCCGCGCCTATCTCGACTGGGACGTCTACGACGACAACGGCGGCTCCACCCCGTTCGAGACCGATATCCGGGGCGGCGGCCGCGGATCGCTGCTCGAGGTGAACGGCAATTCCTACATGGTCGACCTGCCGGCCGCCTATCTCGACTTCGCCGACGGGCCTCTCTTCATCCGCGCCGGCAATCAGCAGATCGCCTGGGGCGAATCGCTGTTCTTCCGCGTGCTCGACCTGCCGAACGGGCTGGACCTTCGCCGTCACCTGATCCTCGATCCGGCGGCGGAGGAATTCTCGGACAAGCGCGTGCCGGCCCTCGGGCTCCGCGCCTCCTATCGCGTCGACGACGTCTGGGAGGCCGAGGGTTTCGTCCAGCAGTTCAACCCGTCGATCACCAACAATCCCTCGACCCCCTACAACGTCATCCCGGACCAGTTCACGGTCCACGACCGCTACGACTGGGTCGATGCCAGCGTGAACGTCGGCGGCCGCCTGCGCGCCCAGTTCGAGGACCTGGGCCTGCAGTTCGTCGCCATGTCCAGGCGCAACCCCGATGGCGTCTATCGCTGGACCCAGTCGGGCGTCGGGCCGCTGGCGGGAACGCCCTTCGAGATCGACCCGGTGAACGGTGTCACTTCCGCCACCGAATGGTTCTATTACGCGCATCAGGTCCGGCTCGACGGCACCGCCGGGCTCAATGCGGCGGTCGACGATTTCCAGCCGGCGACCGGCCTTCTCGGCGCCTTCAACGTCGGCAACGACATGGGCCTGGCGGGCGCGGAACTCGATACGTTCTTCGCCACCTTCGGCGGGCTGCGCGGCCATATCGAGCGCTACTATCCCTATGAGAACGTCTTCGGCATGGGCGCCAACTACATCTTCGAGGACGAGCCCGGCTCCCTGTTCGACCAGCTCATCGTCAGGGCCGAGGGATCCTTCACGCCCGACAAGAAATTCACCAGCCCGTCGCTGTCGCAGGAACCGATCACCGAGGACGAATGGACCTTCGCCCTCGTCTTCGAGAAATATCACCGCTTCTCGACCGAATTCCCCGCCACCTATATCGTCGCGCAATATCTCTACAAGTCGGAGAGCGACCTGTTCGGCCGGCATCTGAGCGGTTACGGCGGCAGCCTGGCCAACAACCCGACCGGGGTCGACGGCTATCACGCCGTGGCCCTGGCCCTTCAGCAGCCCTCGCCCAGCCTCGAATGGCGCTTCGATCTCTCGGTGCTCTACGACCTGCGGGGCGGCGCCATGATCCAGCCGGGCGCCAAGTGGAAGCCGAACGGCGACTGGCAGGTCGATCTCTACGCCACCATCTTCGCGGCGGAGGACGACAACAAGAACGCCCTCTCCACCCTCGACTTCGCCGACGAAGCCTTCCTCCGGATCACGCGGCAGTTCTGAGCCGCGCGGTCGCCCCCTCGCTCCGGCCTCTCTCCCTCCGGAACGCATTGCCGAACCGCCAAGCGGCAATTCGCTCCGACGCCCATGCCGGCACGGGTTCTTGCCGGAAACCGTGCCGGGAGCGAGGGGGCGTTTTCTTCAGATGTCGCGGTTGGCGTTCCGCAGGGTCTCGCAGGCGAGTTCGGCCAGGAATTTGGCGACGGCGCCATACATGGTCGCCTTCTCGGAACTGGCGTTGCCGTCGAGGCCGCGCTTGTAGACGCCCTGGGCGATCGACGAGAGACGGAACATGGAAAACGCCAGATAGAATTCCCAGTTGGGAATGCCGTCCCGCCCGGTCCGCCGGCAATAGGCGGCCAGATAATCCGCCTCGCTCGGCACGCCCGTCGCCGCGAAATCCACGCCCATCAGATTGCCCATGGTGGGATCGGCGATGTGATAGGGCATGCAATTGTAGGCGAGATCGGCCAGCGGGTGACCCAGGGTCGACAATTCCCAGTCGAGCAGCGCCAGCATGCGCGGCTCCGTCGGGTGAAAGATCGAATTCTCGAGCCGGTAGTCGCCATGCACCAGGGCGACGTCGTCCCCCGGCGGGATATTGGCCGGCAGCCAGGCCATGAGCTTGTCCATGGCCGGCGTCTCGTCGGTCTTGGCCAATTCGTACTGCTTCGACCAGCGCCCGATCTGGCGCTCGAAATAATTGCCCGGCTTGCCGAATTCGCCGAGGCCGACCGCATTGACGTCGACCTTGTGCAGGCGCGCCAGGACGTCGTTCATGGAATCATAGATCGCCGCGCGTTCCGCCCGGTCCATGCCGGGAAGCTGGGGATCGCGCAGCACGCGGCCCTCGACATGGCCCATGACGTAGAACGGCGTGCCGATCACCGCCGCGTCCTCGCAGAGGAGCAAGGCGGGCGCCACGGGCACGTCGGTCGCGGCCAGCGCCTCGATCACCTTGAATTCGCGTTCGATCATATGGGCGGAGGCCAGCAGCTTGCCCGGCGGCTTCTTGCGCAGCACATAGCGCCGCGCCGGCGTCTCCAGCAGATAGGTCGGATTGGACTGGCCGCCCTTGAACTGGCGGACCGTCATCGGGCCGGCGAAACCGGGAATCGCCTGGGTCAGATAGGCTTCCAGCTTCGCCTCGTCGAAGCGATGCGCGTCGCGCACCGCGCCGATGTCGCTGCCCTGTTCCGACGATGCCGTGACGACCATGCGTACTCTCCCCGAATTCGTTGGAGAGGGACGCTAGGCCGCTCGCAATTCCCGGTCAACCCGCCGCGGCGATCGCCTTCAGGGCGATGTCGGTGCGGTTGAAGCCGCCCTTCCAGTCGATCTTGCCAACCGCTTCATAGGCCTTGTCCCGGGCTTCCGCGATGGTCGCCCCGAGGGCCGTGACGTTCAGCACGCGCCCACCGGTCGGCACGAAATGATCGCCCGCCGCCCTGGTCGCGGCATGGAAGACCGTGACGTCCGGCAGGGCATCGGCGGCATCGATGCCGTGGATCTCGCCGCCCGGCTCCAGCGTGCCGGGATAGCCTTTGGTCGCCATCACCACGGTCACCGCCGGGCGCGGATCCCAATCGATGTCCAGCGTGTCGAGCACGCCGTCGGCGGCGGCGGTCAGCACCGGCAGCAGATCGGTCTTCATCCGGGCCAGCAGCACCTGGCATTCAGGATCGCCGAAGCGGACGTTGTATTCGATCAGCTGCGGGCCGCTCGCGGTCAGCATCAGCCCGGCGTAGAGCACGCCCTTGAACGGCATGCCTTCCGCCGCCATCGCTGCCACGGTCGGGCGGATGATGCGGTCCATCACCTCGTCGACCATGGCATCGGTCATCAGGGGCGACGGGGCGACGGCGCCCATGCCGCCGGTATTGGGGCCGGTGTCGCCGTCATGGGCGCGCTTGTGGTCCTGGGCACTGCCCAGCGCCACGACATGGCGGCCGTCGGCGATGGCGAAAAAGCTCGCCTCCTCGCCCACCAGACATTCCTCGATCACGATTTCGGAACCGGCGGAGCCGAAGCGCCCGGCGAAACAATCCTCGACGGCGGCCTCCGCTTCCTCGCGCGTGGTCGCGATGACGACGCCCTTGCCGGCGGCGAGCCCGTCCGCCTTCACGACGATCGGCACCGGCCGGGTCTTCAGATAGGCGAGCGCCGAGTCCTTGTCGTGGAAGCGGCCATAGGCGGCGGTCGGAATGCCGTGGCGGGCGCAGAGATCCTTGGTGAAGCCCTTGGAGCCTTCGAGTTGGGCGGCGGCGGCACTCGGCCCGAAGACCTTGACGCCCTTCTCCGCCAGCTTGTCGGCAAGGCCGAAGACCAGCGGCGCCTCCGGCCCGATGACGACGAAATCGATCTTCTCCGACCGGATCAGGGCGAAGACGCGGTCGATGTCCTTGAAATCGAGGTCGATGCAGGTCGCGACCCGGGCGATGCCGCCGTTGCCCGGCGCACAGAACAGCCGTCCCAGGTCGGGCGACTTCGCCAGCGCCCAGCACAGGGCATGTTCGCGTCCGCCGCCGCCGATCACCAATACGTTCATGGGCCTCTACCTCGGGTCCTGAATTCAAACTCGACCGTTTTTCGGCCCTGCTTGTATCATGTTCGCATGAGCATGGAAGACACCGCCGCCCCGAATCCGCAGCCGAATCCGGCCGCCAATATGGCCGAGGTTTCGGTTTCGGAACTCTCCGCCCAGTTGAAGCGCACGGTGGAAGACCGTTTCGGCCTCGTCCGCGTGCGGGGCGAGCTGTCGGGGGTGAAGCGCCATTCCTCCGGCCATCTCTATTACGCCCTGAAGGATGCCGATGCCGTGCTCGACGGGGTCGCCTGGCGGAATGTCGCCGGACGCCTGAAGTTCCGGCCGGAAGACGGGCTGGAGGTCGTGGTCACCGGCCGCCTGACCACCTATCCCGGCCGTTCGAAATATCAGATCGTGGCCGAAAGCATCGAACCGGCGGGCGCCGGCGCCCTGATGGCGCTGCTCGAGGAGCGCAAGCGCAAGCTCGCGGCCGAGGGTCTGTTCGCGCAGGAGCGAAAGCGGCCCCTGCCTTTCCTACCCGCGGTCATCGGCGTCGTCACCTCGCCCACCGGCGCCGTCATCCGCGACATCCTGCATCGCCTGAACGACCGTTTTCCGCGCCATGTCCTGGTCTGGCCCGTCGCGGTCCAGGGCGATGGCGCCGCCGAACAGGTGGCCCGCGCCATCAGGGGCTTCAATGCGATCCAGGACGGCGGCGTCCTGCCCCGGCCCGATCTGCTGATCGTGGCGCGGGGCGGCGGCAGCCTCGAGGATCTCTGGGCCTTCAACGAGGAAGTGGTGGTGCGCGCCGCCGCCGAAAGCGCGATCCCCCTGATTTCCGCCGTCGGCCATGAGACCGACACCACGCTGATCGATTTCGCCTCGGACCGCCGCGCCCCGACGCCGACCGCCGCCGCCGAAATGGCGGTGCCCGTGCGCGCCGAACTGCTGGACCGGGTGGAGGACTTGGGCAAGCGCGGCCGGATCGCCGAACGCCGCCTGCTGTCGGAACAGGAGACGCGGCTCGAAGGCCTGACGCGTGGCCTCCGCCATCCCCGCAGCCTGATCGAGACGGCGGAACAACGCCTCGATGATCTGGGGGAGCGGCTGCCGCGCGCCCTGCTCGGCCTGATCGCCGATCGTCGCGGCCGCCTGGCGGAGGTTTCGGGCGGGCTCCGGCCCCAGGTTCTGTTGGGGGAGATCGGGCAGAAGGCGGCGATCCTCGATCAATGGGCGTCGCGCCTCGCCCCTGCCGCCCGCCGCAAGGTCGAGGACGGTGCCCGGGCTCTGGCCGGCACCGCCCAATTGCTGGAAAGCCTGTCCTATCAGCGGGTGCTGGCGCGCGGCTATGCCGTGGTCCGTCACGAGGGCCGCCTGACGTCGAGCGCCAAGGCCATCCGTCCCGGCGACGGGCTGGAAGTCGAATTCGCCGACGGCAAGATCGATGCGCTCGTGGCTGGCGATCCCCCCGCCAGAAGGCGTAAGAAGAGCGACACGACCCCGCCCGAGCAGGGCACCCTGATCTGAACGAGTGCATCCATGGATTCCGCCGCCCCCGCCAAGCTTCTCTACGACCACGGCCAGTTCAAGGTGCTGTGGCCCGGCTCCTATGTCATCTGCGCCGCGACCGGCCAGCGCATCGCGCTAGAGGACCTGCGCTATTGGTCGGTCGATCGCCAGGAACCCTATGTCTCGCCCGAGGCCGCCCTGAAGCGCGCGGCCGAAGTCGCCGGGGCATGATGCGCGGCGCCCTTCTTGCCCTCTTCCTGCTCGCCGCCGGCGCGGCGGAGGCCGCCACGGTCGACGGCGAGGTCCGACAGGGCCTGTTGATCACCGGCCATGCCGAACCGGGCGAGACGGTGCGCTTCGGCGACCGCAAGCTGAACATCGCGCCGGACGGGCGTTTCGTCCTCGGCCTCGGCCGCGACGCCGAGGGGGAGATGGTGCTGGACGTCACCAGCGCCGACGGCGGCCACAGCCAGATCCGCCGGCCGATCGCCAAGGGCGACTGGAAGATCCAGCGCATCGACGGCCTGCCGCCGGCCAAGGTGAACCCGAACGCCCAGGCGATGGAACGGATCAAGGCCGAGCGCCGGGTGATCGCCAATGCCCGCGCCGTCGACAGTACGCGCACCGACTGGCAGGCCGGCCTGGTCTGGCCGGCCAAGGGGCCGATTTCAGGCGTCTACGGCAGCCAGCGCATCCTGAACGGCCAGCCGCGCAACCCCCATCTGGGCCTCGACGTCGCGGTGCCGACCGGCACCCCGATCGCGGCGGCGATGGGCGGTGTCGTCACCCTGGCGGAGCCGGACCTCTATTTCACCGGCGGCACCGTCATCATCGATCATGGCTACGGTGTGCAGACGCTCTATGCCCATCTCTCCCGCGTCGACGTGAAGGTCGGCCAGACCGTCGCCGCCGGCGACACCATCGCGCTTTCAGGCGCCACCGGCCGCGTCACCGGCCCGCATCTGCATTTCGGCCTGGCGTGGTACGGCCTCCAGCTCGACCCGGCGCCCTATCTGCCGGCGTCCTGAGCCATCTCGCGGATGTAGTAGAGCAGGTCCAACGGCGGTGGATCGCGTTTCAGCAGGGACAGGAGGCCGTGGGTCTGGCCCCTGTGATGGGTCTGATGGTTGAACAGGTGTTGGAGCATGTCGGCCTGGCGATTGGTGAAGCGCCCGGCGGTCATGGTCGAATAGGTGAATTCGCGCTCCAGCGCCGCGTCGTCCAGCCCCGCCACGAAGTCGATGATCCAGGCGTCCATGTCGGCGCGTGCCGACGCCAGATCGTCCAACGCTTCGAACGGTATGAAATCGAGGCCCTTCACCTCGATGAAACGCTCGCCCGTGAAGCGTTCCATCCAGATGCTGTCGGCGACGATCAGATGGTTCAGAGTGCCCCGGACGGAACCGAAGAAGGCACCGAGATCGCGGGTGAATTCATCCGGCGCCAGATCGGCCACGGCGGCATAGAGCCGCCGGTTGGCCCAGCGGTTATAGGCCGCCATCTGGACGAAGAGGCGTTTCATGCATCCCGCCCCAGGGTCGCCATCACTTCCTTCCATTCGCGGATCGAAAGCCCGCTTTCCTCCCGGCTCATGGGTGCACCGTCGAGCATGGATTTCACGACGGCCAGCGCCTTGGCGGACAGCAGGACACCGCCCTGGCGGTAATTGACGAAGGCGTCATGGGTGGCCGGCACCCAGCGCTGCAGCACCTCCGCCATCGCCTCGGCATAGACCCGAATCTCGTATTGAGCATGGGGATCGGCGCGCAGGCTGAGAAAATGCATGAAGTTGTGAAGGTCTGTTTTCCAATACCATTGGGTATAGAAGTTCAGAGACAGGTTCATCCGCGCGAGTTCCCGCGCGAGGCCGGTGACGGCCACCGTCTCGGCCGACGCGGCAAGCCCCCGGTCTTCCTCCGGCTCCTGTTCCGAGGTGCCGAGCATCTCGAGGTAATGGTCGTAGCTGCGCTCCGCATCGGCGCGCAGCAGTGCCATCACCTTTTCCGCCTGATCGGGCGGCAGGACGTCACCCCGGCCCTGGCGGTTGGAAGATGATTGCGCCGCCATATGCTCCGCCTTCGGGATGTAGAACTCCCGATCCAACAGGGAATAGCGTGCCGAATACTCGTTTACATTGGCGGTCCGGTGGCGGATCCATTGCCGTGCGACGAAGATCGGCAGTTTGACGTGGAATTTTATTTCGCACATCTCGAATGGCGTGGAATGCCGGTGGCGCATCAGATAGGCGATCAGGCCCGCGTCCTCCCGCACCTTCTTGGTGCCCTTGCCGTAGGAGACGCGCGCCGCCTGCACCACCGCCGCATCGTCGCCCATATAGTCGACGACGCGGATGAAGCCGTGGTCGAGCACCGGAATGGCGTCGTAGAGGATCTCTTCGAGCGCGGGCACTGTGGCGCGCCGCGTGGTGAAGCTCTGTCCGCGCAGCGCGTCGATTTCGGCCTGTTGCTCGGGGGTCATGCTCATGTCTTGGTCTTTCAGACGCTTCCGTGCCGGTGGTTCAGCAGCGTGCCGCAATGCTTGCAGTGGATCGCGTCGCGATCGTGCCGGATCAGGCCGCAGCCGGTGCATTTCAGATAGATGCCCGCCGGCCGAAGCACCGCCCGGACGAGATTGAGGAACAGGGAGACGCCGACGATCATCACGATGACCGACAGCAGCCGCCCCCAGGTGCCGGTCAGGACGACATCGCCATAACCCGTCGTGGTCAGCGTGGTGACCGTGTAATAGACCGCGTCGGCATAGGTGTGCAGCCCGGGATTGCCCCGGTGCTGGAACACGAAGATGATGCCGGACATCACGAAGACGAAGACGAAGAGATTGAGCCCGGCGCGCACCGCCAGCTCCTTCTCCTCCAGCCAGGGCGAAAGATGCTTCAGATGGCCGAGCACCTGGTAGGAGACGGCGATCCGCTGGGCCCGCAGGATGCGCAGGAAGGCCAGACTCTCGAACGCCGGCATGAGCAGCGAGGCGACGACGATCAGGTCGAACAGGGTCGACGGCCGCACGACGTGGCGCCAGAAGCGCGGCGCGATCCAGGTCCGCGCGCCGACGTCCAGCGCCATCAGAACACCGATGGCGACGTCGATCTCCCAGATCGTCGAATCGAAGAAGAAGGAGACGGTGACGAAATAGGCGACCGTGACGAGGTCGAAACCCAGGAGGAAATAGCGGAAGCCGACCGTGACCGGGTCGGTGCCGCGATAGAGATCCGCGACCAGCAGGCGCAGGCTCGGCCGCTGCTTGCGCACGCGGGCCCGGTGCGCCGTCTTGCCGTCCTGTTCCGTCATTCCCCCGCCCGATTCCGCCGTCGCCCGATTCCACCGCCTGTGGGCCCCGCAGTATACGTCTTCAATTCCGGGGGGCGATGCCCTATATCTTGCGTGTCGGGCAACCGACTATGGCGATAAACGAAGTTCGGAATAGACGTTGCGGACCCGGGGGCGGTACCCGGCGCCTCCACCATGAATCCATCGGGAAAGAATGCCGGTGGGTTGATGCTGGGGGCGAAACAGGATCGACGTGCGTAGTAAAGGGACGTTCTTTCGCTCGGCATGATACCGCCGTTATCGGGTCAAACCTACAAGTGCCAACGACAACGAAATGGCGCTCGCTGCCTAAATTTTAGGTAAGCGCGGTACGGGGGGCACCGGGCAACAGAAGCCCCCCACTTCTCCCTCTTTCTCTTTCAGTCTCGCGGCTTCAGCCAGCGAAAGGCCCGTGCCAGGAAGGCCTGCCCATCCTGCGTCACCGGGGTGCCATGGGCCATCAGTACCCGTTCCGCCGGCCAGGCCAGGATATGGTCGAGTGCTACACGGGCCGCCCGCCGGTCGGTGAAGGCCAGACGGAACTTGCGCGGCACCATGGGCTCCGCCTCCATCATCAGGTCCAGCCGGGCGATCACGGCGCGCCAGCCGGAAAACCAGCCCGGCGGCAATTGCTGGATGAGGTCGGTGAAGATCGCGGTGCGGCTCGGCCCATGGAAGAACACGACTTCGGTCGTGATCCGATTGCCGCGCATCGCCACCAGGTCGACGGCGCCGCCCCAGGCCGGATCCGGCGCATCGCCGAGATCGGCATCGAAGGCGATATCCGGGCGCTTCACCCGAAGACCGGGTGCGGCGTGGACCTTCGCCGATGGGAAAGCTTCGATCCAGGCGGCCAGATGCAGGTGATGCAGCGCATTGGGCGCAACGATGTGGCGCACCGGTCCCAGCGCCTCGACCGCCGTCCGCAGATCCCCGTTCAGATCGACGGGCGACCAGACGAAGAGTCCACCGTCGGGCAGGCGCAGGATCGTCATGCGCGTCGGGTAGTGGAAGCCGGCGGCCGCCACCACCGGGGCACCTTCGGCGATCCAGATCTCCGGTCCGAATGGTGTCGGCATCCGTGCTCCCCTCTCGCGGCCAGCATGGCACAGGAAAACGCCCGGCGCGAAGGCCGGGCGTTCGATCGACAGGGTTGCGTCAGGCGCCCAAATTCAGGCGCCCATATTCAGGCACCTTGGGCCACGCGGCCGGCGGGCGACGTCCGGCGGTTGCGCAGCAGGGCGTCGAGGCTGAGGCTGCCGGCCCCGAAGGCGACGACCTGCAGCAGCCCGCCGGCGATGGCGAGATTCTTCAGGAAATGAATTTCCTGATTCTGATCGCCCGAGGCGCCGTGGAAGACGAAGGCGGTCACCAGCGAGAAGAGCGCGAGGCCGAGCGCGACCAGCCGGGTCTGATAGCCGACGATCAGCAGAATGCCGCCGCCGATTTCGGCCGCGACGGCGCCGATGAAGGCGAGCTCCGGCAGCGGCAGGCCCGATGCGGCGATATAGCCGATGGTGCCTTCGGCCGCCGACAGTTTGGCGATGCCGGAAAGCAGGAAGATGGTGGCGAGCAGCACACGGCCGCCGAGGGGCAGGAAGCGGGTTTCATTGGTCATGGCGTTGGTCCTTTCGATGTCCGGGGATGCGCCGCGGCATCCATGGCCCGAAAGATGGCCTCTATGATCATTCCATAAAATCTGGATAATATCGTATGAAACATTCTAGATATTGGAACGATGGACCCGCGCAGCCCCACTCTCGACCAGATGCAGGTTCTCCTGGCCGTTGTGGACCAGGGCGGCTTCGCCGCCGCCGCCCGGCATCTGGGACGGGCGACCTCCGTCGTCTCCTATCAGATCGCCAACCTCGAAGCGCAACTGGGCCTTGCCCTGTTCGAACGGGCAGGCACGCGCAAACCGCGCCTGACCGAGGCAGGCGCCGCCATGGTGGCCGAAAGCCGGGGCGTCGCCTCCCGCCTCGACCGTATGCTGGCCCGCGCCCGGGGCCTGCGTGCCGGCCTGGAGACAGAAGTCGCGCTGGTGGTCGATGCCATGCTGCCGATGGCTGTCCTGGCCGGTGTCTTCGAACGGTTCCGGATCGAATTCCCGACCGTCACCCTTCGTCTCCAGGTCGAGGCCCTGGGCGGCGTCGTCCAGATGGTGCTGGAAGGGCGCGCCGATCTCGGCGTCACCGGGCCCCTGCCCCAGGTCCACGACAATCTGCAGGGTGTCGCCGCCGGCGCGCTCCGCCTCGTGCCCGTCGCCGCCCCCGATCATCCCCTGGCCCGCGCCGAGGGACCAATAACGGCCGAGACGGCACGAGAGCACCTGCAACTCGTGCTGTCCGACCGCTCGCCCCTGACGGCGGGGCGGGATTTCGTCGTCCTTGCCGCGCGCAATTGGCGGCTGGCGGATCTCGGCGCCAAGCACGCCCTGCTGCTGGCCGGCATCGGCTGGGGCAGCATGCCAGCCCCCCTCGTCCGCGACGATCTCGCGGCCGGGCGCCTGCGTCGCCTCGCGATCGACGATTGGGAGAACATGCTCTATCCGCTGCGCGTGGTTCACCGCGCCGGGCAGGCGCCGGGCCCCGCCGGCCTTTGGCTGGCCGAAGCTCTTCGCGTACAGGACTGGACTTGAAACGAAAAAGGGCCCGGCAGTCGCCTGCCGGGCCCGATTTCCTCGCGAAGAGCGATCAGCGCTTCGAGAACTGGAAGCTGCGGCGGGCCTTCGCCTTGCCGTACTTCTTGCGCTCGACCACGCGGCTGTCGCGGGTCAGGAAGCCGCCGGCCTTCAGCACGGGGCGCAGTTCCGGCTCCTGATAGGTCAGGGCCTTGGAAATGCCGTGGCGGACGGCGCCCGCCTGGCCCGACAGGCCGCCGCCGGAGACGGTGGCGATCACGTCGTACTGGCCGTCGCGGTTGGCGACCTGGAACGGCTGGTTCAGCATCATGCGCAGAACCGAACGCGCGAAATAGGTCTGGATGTCACGGCCGTTGATGGTGACCTGGCCGGTGCCGCGCTTCACCCAGACGCGGGCGACCGCGTCCTTGCGCTTGCCGGTCGCGTAGGTGCGGCCCTTGGCATCGATCGCCTTCTTGGCGTCGGGGGTGTTGCTGGCGGTCGGGGCGGTCCCTTCGCCGGCGGTCAGCGAGCGGAGGTCCTGCAGGGTGCGGGGCTGGGTCTGGGGAGCCTGGTTCTCGGCCATGGCTTACCTCTTGTTCTTCGGGTTCATGGCCGCGACGTCCAGGACTTCGGGCTGGGAACCGGCATGCGGATGTTCGGAACCGGCATAGACACGCAGATTCGACATCTGCTGACGGCCGAGGGGGCCACGGGGCACCATGCGCTCGACGGCCTTGATCAGGACGCGCTCGGGATGGCGGCCATCCAGGATCTGGGCCATGGTGCGCGACTTGATGCCGCCCGGGTGGCCGGTGTGCCAGTGGAACTTGCGGGTCTCACGCTTGCGGCCCGTGAACTGCACCTTGTCGGCGTTGATCACGATGACGTTGTCGCCCATGTCGACATGGGGCGTGAAGGTGGCCAGATGCTTGCCACGCAGACGGTTGGCGACGATCGATGCGAGACGGCCAACGACCAGCCCTTCGGCGTCGATCACCACCCACTTCTTTGTCACTTCCGCCGGCTTCGCGGAATAGGTCTTCATTGCTCGAACCTCGTTGAGCCGGGCGGCGGGCCCGGCGGAGGCCGGCATATAGGCAGAGCAGCGGAGCGAAATCAAGCCTCTTCAGCGCAATGAAATCAGCATCTTATCGATACGGTATTATTTTACCGTTTCCTAACCCGCTGATTTTTGGTGAGCCCGTCAGGCGGGCACGTCGATACCGCGCTGGACCGCCGGGCGGCCGCCCACGCGCTCCAGCCAGGCGGTGACGCCGGGCAGGCCCTCGACATCGACGCCCAGGAAGCCGCCCAGCTTCACCCAGGGGTAGGAGGCGATGTCTGCGACCGAATAGTCCGCGCCGCCGAGATAGGGGGCGGCGGCGAGCCTTGTCTCCAGGACGTTGTAGATGCGTTCCACCTCGCCCGAGAATCGCGAAAGCGGGTAGGTCTGGGGCTCGCCCTGATAATTCCGGAAGTGGAAGAGCTGGCCCATCATGGGCCCGATGGAGGCCATCTGGAAGAAGAGCCATTCGAGCTGTTCCGCGCGGGCCGCCTCGCCCACCGGCGCCAGCAGGCGCCCGGCCTTTTCGGCCAGATAGATCAGGATGGCGCCCGACTCGAAGACCACCTGTCCGGTGTCGGTGTCGCGGATCACCGGGATCTTGTTGTTCGGATTGAGGGCCAGGAATTCCGGCGAGAACTGCTCCCGCTTGCCGAGGTCGATCGCATGGACGCTGTAGTCCATGCCCAATTCCTCGAGCATGACGGAGACCTTGCGGCCATTGGGCGTCTTCGCGGTGTAGAGTTCGATCATGGTCTAATTCCGGCGCTGCAGCACGAGACGATAGGCTTGCCGCAAGCGGCCGCCATGGCCAAACGAATAATTCGGCCGGAAAACAATTCGGCCGGAACGTGATCCGCCAGGGAGATTTCGATGAACGCAATGAATGGCGCGCCCCCGGTGCTGCGCGAGGATCGCGACGGCATCGCCACCCTCACCCTGAATCGCCCGGCGGCGCGGAACGCCCTGTCGATGGACATGATGGCGGCGCTGATCGACGCCTTCGACGCCATCGATGCCGATCATTCGGTCAAGGTCGCCGTCCTGGCGGCCGAAGGTCCCGCCTTCTGCGCCGGCCACGACCTGAAGGAATTGCGCGCCATCGGCGAGGACGGAGAGCGTCTGGGCGCCATCTTCGCGCGCTGCAGCCACCTGATGCTGCGCATGCAGTCGCTGCGCCAGCCCGTGATCGCCCGGGTTCACGCCATGGCGACGGCCGCCGGCTGCCAACTCGTCGCGACCGCCGACCTCGCCGTCGCGGCGGAGGGCGCGCGTTTCGCGACGCCCGGCGTCAACATCGGTCTGTTCTGCTCCACCCCCATGGTGGCGCTGACCCGCAACGTGCCGCGCAAGCAGGCGATGGAAATGCTGCTGACCGGCGAAGCCATGGACGCCGCGACGGCCGAACGCTATGGCCTGATCAACCGGGCCGTGCCGGCGGATGCCCTCGATGCGACGGTCCACGAGATGGCGGCGCGCATCGCCTCGAAATCGCCCCTCACCCTGTCGATCGGCAAGGAAGCCTTCTATGCCCAGGTCGAGAAGACGACCCAGGAGGCTTACAACTACGCCTCCGCCGTCATGACCCGGAACATGCTGGCCAAGGATGCCCAGGAAGGCGTCGGCGCCTTCATCGAGAAGCGCCACCCGGTCTGGTGCGGCTGCTGAAGTCGGGGCCAGCGCGGCAGGCCCGAAGGGCATCGCCCTCGGGCCGGCTCACCGGCTCATGCAGCGTTCGACCGAGGCCCGAAAACGGGCATCCACCTCCGTCGGCACCGACTGCCCGTTGACCATCGCCTCCATATCGGCGAGCGAGAACTGTCCGTTCCGCAGTTCGCTTTCCAGCCAGTCGACCTGACAGTCGCACAGATTGTCGATCGTCGCCCGATCCAATGCCTGGCCCAGCGGGCCCCGGCCGATCGACGACCGGCAATCCCGGGTCATATTGCCACGGACTTCGGCAAGCATTCTCCCGTCGTCCCCGAAGAACATCGCGGCGTCCGGCGATATCGACGTCGAGGACGGCCTCGAAGCGGGCGCGGGCGTTCCGCGCGTTTCCACCGCCACACGGCCGGGCGGTGACGCGCCGTCGCGGGGCATTCGCCGCTCGATCCATTCGGCGCCGAAATAGACGCCGGCCGCGACGAGCAGGAAGAGGAGCGTCAAGAGCACATAGTCGCGAAACGTCAGCATCACCGGTGACTCCCGTACGGCAGGCCATGCCATTTTGCCGGAAAGACCGCGATGATGATCCCGCAAAGATCGTTAAGCGGGAATGAAGATTCGCGCCTAGATAAGCCCCGCCAGCGGCGAACTCGGATCGGCATAGAGTTTGCGCGGCATGCGGCCGGCGCGATAGGCGAGACGGCCGGCCTCGATCGCCGCCTTCATGGCGCGCGCCATCAGGATCGGCTCCTTCGCCTCGGCGATCGCCGTATTCATGAGAACCGCGTCGCAGCCGAGTTCCATGGCGACGGCGGCATCGGACGCGGTGCCGACCCCGGCGTCGACCAGAACCGGCACCTTCGCTTCCTCGATGATCAGGCGGATATTGACGGCATTCTGGATGCCGAGGCCGGAGCCGATGGGCGCGCCGAGGGGCATGATGGCACAGCAGCCGATCTCCTCGAGGCGCTTCGCCGCGATCGGATCGTCGGCGCAATAGACCATGACCTCGAAGCCTTCCTTCACCAGAACCTCGGCCGCCTTCAGGGTCTCGGGCATGTTGGGATAGAGGGTCTTCACATTGCCGAGCACCTCGAGCTTCACGAGGTTCCAGCCCCCCGCCTCCCGCGCCAGGCGCAGCGTGCGGACCGCGTCGTCGGCCGTATAGCAGCCGGCGGTATTGGGCAGGAAGGTATAGTGCCTGGGATCGAGATAGTCGACCAGCATGGGCGCGCCCGGCGTCGCCAGATTCACCCGGCGCACGGCGACGGTGACGATCTCGGCGCCCGAGGCGGCAATGGCGTCGCGGGTCTCCTCGAAATCCCTGTACTTGCCTGTTCCGACCAGAAGGCGCGAGGTGAAGCGGCGCCCGGCGACGGTCCAGTGATCGTCGTCGGCGCCGGCATGGTCGCCGCCGCCGATGAAATGCACGATCTCGATCCGGTCGCCGTCGGCGAGCGAAACGGCGTCATAGGTGGAACGCGGCACGATCTCCAGATTGCGCTCGACCGCCACCTTGCCCTGGTCGAGACCCAGCTGCGAGATCAGGGACGCCACGGTCGCCGGGCCGTGAAACTCCATGGCGTCGCCGTTGACGGTGATGTTCATATCCATTCTCGTCCGCTGATTCCTGCTTTCCGGGGTTCGCCCGTCACATATAGGGGATCGCCGGGCCCGAGTTAACCTTTTGGTTAGCGAGTTTTGCCATCTTGCAGGCCATCCCGGCTCCATTCATGGTCTGGCGCCGAAGGGCGACTTTCGGGAAACCACGCGGGGTATGAAACGTGGAAAGCAGCGCCATCCAGCTGAAGGCCGTGATCGACACGGCGGTCGACGGCATCATCATCATCGACCGCAACGGCAGCGTCAAAATGTACAATGCCGCCTGCGAGGAACTGTTCGGCTATGCCGCGCCCGAGGTTCTGGGCCAGAACGTGCGCATGCTGATGCCCCCGCCCTATCGCGACGAGCATGATTCGTATCTCGACAATTACCGCAACACGGGCATCCGCAAGATCATCGGCATCGGCCGCGAGGTCGTCGGCCAACGGAAGGACGGCAGCACCTTCCCCATGGAACTCTCGGTCGGCGAGACATCCGCCGACGGCGAGAACTTCTATGTCGGCATCATTCGCGACATTTCCGAGCGCAAGCGCGCGGAAGAAGCCATCCGCGCCTCCGAGGCGACCATGCGCGCCGTCATCGAGACGGCGGTCGACGGCGTGATCATCATCGACGACGCCGGCAAGGTGCAGATCTACAATCCCGCCTGCCAGAAGCTGTTCGGCTATCCGGCGTCGGAAGTGATCGGCCGCAACGTGCGCATGCTGATGCCGCTGCCCTACCGCGAGGAACACGACGGCTATATCTCCAACTACCAGCGCACCGGGGTCCGCAAGATCATCGGCATCGGCCGCGAAGTCGTCGGCCAGCGGAAGGATGGGTCGACCTTTCCCATGGAACTTTCCGTCGGCGAGGCGATGGCGGACGGCAAGAAGGTCTATGTCGGCATCATCCGGGATCTTTCGGAGCGGATCGAGGCGATGGAGGCGGTGACCACCGCCAAGCAGGCCGATGCCGCCAACCGGGCCAAATCCGAATTCCTGGCGACCATGAGCCACGAGCTGCGCACCCCCATGAACGGCATCCTGGGCATGACCGGGCTCCTCATGGACACGCCGCTGACCACCGAGCAGCGCGAATATGCCGAGGCGGTGCAGAAATCGGGCGAGACCCTGCTCACCCTCCTCAACAACATCCTCGACCTCTCCAAGATCGAGGCCGGCCGCTTCGAACTCTACGACCGGCCGTTCGATCCGAACGAGGTGCTGGACGGCATCGCCGCCGTCTGGGAAAGCCAGGCCAACCGCAAGGGCCTGGAATTCTTCGTCACCAATGATCTGCGCGGCGTTTCTGCCCTCATCGGCGATCCCGACCGCCTGCGCCAGATCCTGGTCAACCTGGTCTCCAACGCCGTCAAATTCACCTCGTCCGGCTTCATCGCGCTGCGCGTGAAACGCGAGGCCTCCATGGGCGAGAAGGTCGTGCTGCGCTTCGAGGTGAAGGATTCCGGCATCGGCATCGCCGAGGACGTGCAGAACCGCCTGTTCCGCAAGTTCGAGCAGGCGGATGCCGATACCGCGCGCACCTATGGCGGCTCCGGCCTCGGCCTCGCCATCTGCCGGCAGCTGACCGAGATGATGGGCGGCCATATCGGCCTGGTCAGCGCGCCGGGACGCGGCTCCACCTTCTGGGTCACGCTGCCCTTCGACGTGGTCGAAGCCGAAGGTTACGAGGACGGCGCCCGGATCGAGAAGGCCGCAGCCGAGAAAAGATCTGAAAATACGGTTCCCAACTCCCTGAAAATACTGGTTGCCGAGGATCATCCATACAATCAGAAACTGATGCTGGCGCGGCTGGGCGCGGCCGGTCATTCGGTCACCCTCGCCAATGACGGGGTCGAAGCCCTGGCCAAGGCCACGGAGCAGGAATTCGATCTCGTGCTGATGGACGTGCGCATGCCGGAGATGGACGGCATCCAGGCGACGGCGGAGATCCGCAAATTGCCCCCGCCCCACGGCACGGTTCCCATCATCGCGGTGACGGCGCATGCCATGCGCGGCGACCGCGAGCGCTATCTCGAGGCCGGCATGGACGATTACGTCTCCAAACCGGTCGATTTCGGCGCCCTGTTCCAGGTCGTCCAGAAAGTTCTCGACCGGCACCACAAGGGGTGACGGGCACCCGCGCGGGACCATGCCTGGCCATTTGCGCCCGCACCGCCGCCACTGTAATGTTCGCCAGCCCATAGCGGCAGCGATTCATCCGGTGCCGGGGCGGCCAGCCGGCGTCACTTTCCGCCAGTGTCACTTTCCGCCAGCGTCACTTTCCGAGGGAACAACATGCGGCCGATCGTTCTGGTGCTCAACGGACCGAACCTGAATCTCCTTGGCCTGCGCGAACCCCATATCTACGGACACGACACGCTGGCCGGCATCAAGGCCATGGTGGAGGCCTGGGGCGAGAGCTTCGGACTTGAGGTGGAATTCCACCAGAGCAACCACGAAGGCGAATTGATCGACCTGATCCATGGCGCACGGGGCCGCGCCGCCGGGATCATCATCAATGCAGGGGCATTGACCCATACCTCGATCGCGATCATGGACGCGCTGCTCGCGGTCGACGTGCCGGCGATCGAGGTTCATCTGTCCAACATTTTCAAGCGTGAAGCCTTCCGCCATCACTCTTATGTCGCGTTCGCGGCACGGGGCGTGATATGTGGCCTCGGCGTTCAGGGCTATCTGCTGGCGCTCGAGGCGGTGAAGGGCTTGGTTTCGCCCGATACGCCGCCCCGGAACTGATCCGATGGATCGGATCCCGTCCGGGCATTCGGGGCCGGTGCCCTTCTTGAGATCGGAGAAATGAGTTGATGGCCAAAATGTCGCTCGACAAGACGCTGATCCGCGAGCTGTCCGAGCTGCTTATCGAAGCCGACCTGACGGAGATCGAGGTCAGCGAAGGCGGCCGTTCCATTCGTGTCGCCCGTCAGGTCACCGTCCTGGCCGGTCCCTCGGTCGCGGCGGCGCCGGCCCCCGTGGTCGCGGCCCCGGCGGTTGCGGCCGCCGCGCCTGCCGCGGCGGCACCGGCCGCCGTCGACGGGACGCCCGTGACCTCCCCCATGGTCGGCACCGCCTATCTCTCGCCGGAGCCCGGCGCCGCCGCCTTCGTCCGCCCGGGCGACCGCGTCTCCAAGGGCCAGACCCTTCTGATCGTCGAAGCGATGAAGACCATGAACCCGATTCCCGCGCCCCGCGACGGCACGGTGAGCAAGGTGGCCGTCGAGAACGGCCAGCCGGTCGAATTTGGCGAGATCCTGGTCGTCCTCGAATAAGGACGGATGCATCCCATGTTCGAAAAGCTCATGATCGCCAACCGCGGCGAGATCGCGCTGCGCATTCACCGCGCCTGCAAGGAAATGGGCATCGCCACCGTGGCGGTGCATTCGACGGCGGATGCCGACGCCATGCACGTCCGCCTCGCGGACGAGAGCGTCTGCATCGGCCCGCCGCCCTCGAACAAGAGCTATCTCTACATCCCGTCGCTGATCTCGGCCGCCGAGATCACCAATACCGACGCCATCCATCCCGGCTATGGCTTCCTGTCGGAGAATGCCAATTTCGCCCAGATCGTCGGCGAGCACGGCATCACCTTCGTCGGCCCGAAGCCAGAGCACATCCGTATGATGGGCGACAAGATCGTCGCCAAGAAGACGGCCAAGGAACTCGGCATCCCGGTGGTCCCCGGCTCGGAAGGCGGCGTCTCGACGGAAGCGGAGGCGATCGCCATCGCCGAGGAGATCGGCTTTCCGGTCCTGATCAAGGCGGCGTCGGGCGGCGGCGGGCGCGGCATGAAGGTGGCGCGCAGCCTCGACGAGCTGGCCGTCGCGCTGTCGACCGCCCGCTCCGAGGCCAAGGCCGCCTTCGGCGACGACGCGGTCTATATCGAGAAATATCTCGGCCAGCCGCGCCACATCGAGATCCAGGTGATCGCCGACAGTTTCGGCAATGTGGTGCATCTGGGCGAGCGCGACTGTTCCCTGCAGCGCCGCCACCAGAAGGTGCTGGAGGAAGCCCCCTCGCCCATCCTCGACGTCGATGCCCGCAACAAGATCGGCAACATCGTCGCCGACGCCATGCGCAAGCTCGGCTATCTCGGCGTCGGCACGGTGGAATTCCTCTATGAGGACGGCGAATTCTACTTCATCGAGATGAACACCCGCCTGCAGGTCGAACATCCGATCACCGAAGCGATCACCGGCATCGACATCGTGCGCGAGCAGATCCGGATCGCCGCCGGCGCGCCGCTCTCCTTCTCGCAGGACGACGTCCAGTTCTCGGGCCATGCCGTCGAATGCCGCATCAATGCGGAGAACCCGGAGACCTTCACGCCGTCGCCGGGGCTGATCCTCGACTACCATCCGCCCGGCGGTCCCGGGGTGCGGATCGATTCGGCGGCCTATGCCGGCTATCGCATCCCGCCCTATTACGACAGCCTGATCGGCAAGCTGATCGTCCACGGCAAGAGCCGCGGCGAATGCCTGATGCGCCTGCGCCGGGCCCTCGACGAATATGTCGTCGGCGGCATCGAGACGACGATCCCGCTGCATCAGCGCCTGATCGGCGAAGCGGATTTCGCCGCCGGCGACTATCACATCCACTGGCTCGAGAAGTTCATCGAACGGACCCGCAGCCAGGACGATTGATCCCTTCGCCGGGGCCGTGGTCCCCGGCGGTGACAGCATGGGCCGTGGGGGGCTATCCTCCCACGGAATCATGACCGAGCTGACCCCTGCCCTGTTGCTTCGCGCCTATGCCGCCGGGATTTTCCCGATGGCCGATCATGTGGGCGACGAGGACCTGTTCTGGGTCGATCCCGACTGGCGCGGCATCCTGCCGCTCGACCAGTTCCACGTGCCGAAGAGCTTGGCCAAGGTGGTGCGCCGCGACCGTTTCCAGGTGACCGTCGACCGCGACTTCGAAACCGTCATCGCCGGCTGCGCGGCGTCCGCGCCCGGCCGGCGCAGCACCTGGATCAGCCACCGCATCCGCGGCCTCTATGCGGATCTGTTCCGCCTGGGTCACGCCCATTCGATCGAGACGCGGCTGGATGGCCGCCTGGTCGGCGGGCTCTATGGCGTGCGGCTCGGCGCCGCCTTCTTCGGTGAGAGCATGTTCAGCCGCGAGACCGATGCCTCGAAAGTGGCGCTGGTGCATCTGGTGGCGCGGCTGCGGGCCGGCGGCTTTCGCCTGCTCGACACCCAATTCGTCACCGGGCACCTGATGCGCTTCGGCGCCCTGGAAATCCCGCGCGAGAATTATCGGCGATTGCTGGACGCGGCCCTGGCGCCGCCGTCAGGGGATTTCGACGCCCTGCCTCAGGGCTTGCCGGGGGACGCCGTCATGCAGGCGGTGACCCAGACGTCGTAGACCGGGTGTTCCAGCGCCGACAGCGCCGGGCTCGACGCGAACATCCAGCCGGAGAAGACGGGCAAGGCGCCCTCGCGGCCCGGCGGCTCGTCGGTGATCTCGAGAAAGGCCGAGCTTTCGGGCGTCTCGTCCGGCGGTGCCGTGATGCATTGGCGGACGCGGATGGTCAGGGTGCCGAATTTCGCCGCCTCGCCCATGGCGACGCGGATTTCGGTGGTCCGCCCCGTGATCTTGTCGAGACCGCCGAGGACGACACCCGGCATGTCGCCCGAGGGAGCGGCTTCCTCCGCCGGGGCGGCGGGTTCCGTCGGCTCGGCCGGCGGCACGTCGATTTCGGGGATTTCCTCGATCGGCGGGGCGGCGTCCTCGCCGGGCACGGTCTCTTCCGGCGGGGCCGAATCCTCGGCCGGAGCCTGTGCCCGGGCAGCGCCCGGGAGTGCATGACCCGAGAGCGCGAGGCCGAGCCCGATCAGGACGGCACCGGCGACGACACGAAGACGATGGCGGCCGATGGGGCTCAAGGTCCCGTCCCGGCGGGGGCCGTGCCGTCGGCGGAACCGAAGACGGCCTTCGAGATCAGCCCCATCAGGTCGACGGCGCCCTGGGTGTATTTGATCTCCCCGCCGTCGGCGAGCATCGCGTCCGAACCGCCGGGCTCGATCGCGACATAGCTGCCGCCCAGCAGGCCTTCGGACGCGACCTTGGCCGAACTGTCCTCGGGCAGTTCGATGCCGTTGGCGATGGTCAGATGGACGCTGGCGCGAAACGTCACCGGGTCCAGGGACTGGCCGGTCACGCTGCCCACCTTGATCCCGCTGATGCGCACGTCGGCGCCGGTCGGCAGGCCGTCGACACGGTTGAACTGCGCGGTGAGCTGATAGCTGCCCCCCGTGCTGGGGCCGACGTTGGAATAGGCGAACGCCAGAAAGACCCCCGCCACGGCAATGACGATGGCACCGATCAGGGTTTCGACCAGATTGGAACTCATGGCCCCTTGTTTCCCCCGGGAAAGCGGCAAAATCGGGGCGGGCGTGCCCCCCGCCCGCGGTTACTCGGGGCCGTCAGGCCCCCGAAACGGTCAGGCCGGCGTCCAGGGCTCGTAGTCGCCGACGGCGCGGGACCGGCTGCCTTCGGACAGCAGGCTGCCCGGCGGGTGATAGGCGGCGGCGGTACCGGTCAGGTTCGGATGATGCGGCTTCTCCCAGGTCTGGGTGGGCAGCGGCTTTTCCGAGGGCGGCGCATCGGTCAGGCCGTGAAGCCAGGCGTGCCATTCCGGCGGAATGCGCGTCGCCTCGATCTCGCCGTTGTAGATGACCCAGCGGCGATCCCCGCCGCGCTCCCGGTAGTAGACGTTGCCCTGCTCGTCCTCGCCCACCTTCTCGCCCTTGCGGGAGGTGAAGAGAGCAGTGCCGAGCGTGGAATCGTGCCACCAGGTCAGGGCGCGCAAAAGGAAGTTCATGGCCGGTCCGAACTGAAAATCCGTCTCCCGACCTTCTACCGCGCCTTGGCCGTCCAACGCAAATGCGAAACCCGGCGGGGCCTTAGGCAATTGGCCCGGCCGCGCCCTTCACCACCACGGGAATCCCGGCGACGACGAAGAACACCCGCCCCGCGCGCGCCGCGAGACGCTGATTGAGGCGCCCCGCCTCGTCCCGGAAACGCCGGGCCAGCGCATTGTCGGGCACGATGCCGAGGCCGACCTCATTGGCGACCAGCACCGTCGGTCCGCGCCGCCGCGCCAGCGCCGCCTCCAGCGCGGCGAAAGCCCCCGGCAGATCGTGCTCCGCCAGAATCAGGTTGGTGAGCCAGAGGGTGAGGCAGTCGACCAGGACCGCCGCATCGCCCGGCAGGCCGTCCAGCGCCGCGGCCAGTTCCACCGGGGCCTCCACCGTGCGCCAGGCCCCCGCCCCCGCCCGTTCCTCCCGGTGGCGGGCAATCCGTGCCCGCATCTCGTCGTCGAGGGCCTGCGCGGTCGCGACGTAATGCCAGGGCCCAGGGCCGCCGCCGGTGACCAGCGCCTCGGCGCAGCGGCTCTTGCCCGAACGCGCGCCGCCCAGCACCAGGGTCAGGGCGGGCAGTGTGGCGGGTGCGTCAATTGGGCTCATGCGTCGGACATCCGCTTTCCCGAGGTGAGGCCGCCCGCTGCAATCATAGTGCAGCACTGCGCCATTAGAGTTCCGCCTTCAGCGATATTCGTCAGGGGCGAGTCAGTACCATGCGTAAGACGTCGGCTGCCATCATCACCTTGCTCTGCCTGCACGGCGTCGACGCCCAGGCGGCCAGCGCCATCAGCCTGCTGGTCCAATTCGACAAGCTCCGCGAGGAATACCCCGAGCTGATCGAGCGCAATCTCCAGATCGTCATCGACACGACGAAGAACCGCACGGCGGCCGAGGAAGCCCGCGCGGTCCAGGACGACAACGAGCAGAACGTGATGCAGATGGCCGATGCCCTCGGCCCCGTGCTCGGCCCGCTCTTCGCCGAGGCGTTTCTGGACGATATCGGCCTCACCAGCCTGCGCCTGCCGCTGACCGCCACGGCCCTCGACATCGCCTATATCACGGTGCTCGACGCCGTCATCGCCAAGGAATATTTCAAGAATCCGCGCCCGTTCCAGGTCAGCGACGAGGTCGAGCGCGCGGAGGGCAGCAGTGGCGGCGGCTATTCCTATCCGAGTGGCCACACCACCTTCGGCTACACGATGATGCTGTCGCTCGCCTATCTGTTTCCCGAGCGCTATCAGGAAATCGTGACCCGGGCTTCGGAATACGGCAACAACCGCATCGTCGTCGGCGTGCATTATCCGATGGACGTGATCGGCGGGCGCATCATCTCGGAATCGAATGTCGCGGAACTGCTGGCCAATCCGGTCACGCGCCTCGAGTTCAACCTCGCCTCGGCCGAGCTTCACGCCTATTTCGAGCGCAATTGCGGGGCGACGGCGGCGGAATGCGCCAGGGCCCGGAGCGAGGACGACATCTTCGCCAATTACGAACAGAACAAGGCCGATTACACCTATCGACTGACCTATGGCTTCACCGGCACGTTCGACACCGACGTGCCCATGGACGTGCCGGCCGGCGCCGAATGGCTGATCGCCAGCCGTTTTCCCTATCTCGATGCCGAACAGCGCCGCGAGGTTCTGCGCACCACGGCGCTGCCGTCGGGCGACGCCATGCTCGACATCGAGAATTGGGAGCGCCTGAACCTCTTCGCCGCCGCCGACGGCTATGGCGCCATCGAGTCGGACACCCGCGTCTCCATGCACGGCCAGTCGGGCGGCTTCGAACTCTACGACCGCTGGCGCAACGACATCACCGGCAACGGCATCCTGACCAAGGACGGCACCGGCTGGCTGGACCTGACCGGCGACAACAGTTTCGGCGGCATCGTCGTCGAGGGCGGCACGATCCGCCTTCTGGGCGACAACGACTTCTCCGGCACCTCGGCGGTTGCCGGCGGCACCCTGATCGTCGACGGCCGCCTGGCGACGCCCTTCGCCGTCGCCGTCACCGAGGGCGGCCTTCTCGCCGGCAGCGGCGTGATCGACAGTATCGTCACCATCGCCGACGGCATCCTCGCCCCCGGCACCGACGGCCCCGGCACCCTGACCATCGGCGAACTGCATCTCGGTGACGAGAGCATGGTCGTCTTCCAGCTCGGCGAGCCGGGCGTGATCGGCGGCGCTCTCAACGATTACGTGGCGGTCGACGGCGCGCTCGGCCTCGACGGCACCTTCCACATCGCCAATGCCGACGACTATCTGGCGCCCGGCGTCTATCGCCTGTTCACCTATGGCGGCGCGCTCGACGATGCCGGTCTCGACCTCGGCACCTTCCCCGGCAATGCGACGGCCGCCGCCCTGACGGTCGATACGTCGAATGCCCATCAGGTCAATCTGGTGGTCGGCGATGCCGATGGCGAGCTCAGCTTCTGGAATGGCGGCCAGACCACGCCGGACGGCACGGTTCATGGCGGCACCGGCATCTGGACGGCGACGACGCCCAATTGGACCGATCTCGCGGGCGACATCACCTTCGCCTGGAACGGCATGCGTGCCGTCTTCCAGGGTGCCGCCGGCACCGTTTCCGTCGCGGGCGGGCAGAGCATCGAAGGTCTCGTCTTCGTCACCGACGGCTATCGCCTGACGGACGGTGGCGACGGCGCCCTGATCACCATGAACACCGCCGAAATCCAGGTGAACAGCGGCGTGATCGCCTATGTCGACGTGCCCGTCATGGGCCCCGGCGGCATCGACAAGACCGACGGCGGCACCCTGGTGCTGAGCGCCGTCAACGGCTATCAGGGCGGCACCCGGCTTTCGGGCGGCGTGCTCTCCGTCGGCGCGGACGGCAATCTGGGCGCGGCGGAAGGCGCACTTCACTTCGACGGCGGCGTGCTGCGCATCACCGGCACCGGCTTCACCGAAACGGCACGCTCGATCCTGTGGGGCGACGGCGGCGGCGGTTTCGACATCGCGGACGCCGCCAACGGCTTCACCGTGGCCCAGGACCTGAGCGGCACCGGCGGCCTGCTGAAGACCGGGGCCGGCACCCTCTTCCTGACCGGCACCAACAGCATCATCGGCACCATCGAGGTCGCGGACGGCACCCTGGCCGGCGACAGCGACAGCCTGAATACCGACATCCTCGACGATGCCGAAGTGACCTTCTACCAGGCGGCGGACGGTATCTTCGCCGCCCGGATCGGCGGCACCGGCCATGTCACCAAGGATGGCGACGGCACGCTGACGGTGACCGGCACGATGGCCCAGACCGGCGGCACCACGATCGCCGGCGGCACCTTGCAGATCGGCGACGGCGGCACCGCCGGCACGCTCTACAATGCGGTGGTCAATCTCGGCACGCTGGTCTTCGACCGCGCCGACGACACGACCTTCAGCGGCAGCATCGCCGGCACCGGCATGGTGGTGAAGCGCGGCGCCGGCACCCTGAACCTGACCGGCGACAGCACGCTGACCGGCGATACGCTGGTCGAGGGCGGCACGCTGGCGGTCAACGGCGCTCTGCCCGATTCCGACGTCACCCTGAACCCCGGGACCGCGATCACGGGCATCGGCCGCATCGGCAGCCTGACCGCCCTGATGAACAGCGTGGTGGCACCCGGCGACGAGGTCGGCGTCGGCCTGATCGAGATCAACGGCGACCTGAGCCTGATGGCCGGCAGCCGTTTCGAGGTCGAGGTCGACGGGGACGGCGACAACGACCATCTGACCGTCACCGGCGCGACCACGATCGGCGACGGCGCGGAACTGGCCCTCGCCGGCATGCGCCCGGGCGAGCGCTATACGGTGATCTCCTCCGCCGGCGGCGTCAGCGGCCGCTTCATGGACCTCGAGGACGATTTCGCCTTCCTCGATCCGACCGTCACCTATGACGCGGACAGTGTCACGGCCGCGCTCGAACGGAACGGCACCGCCTTCGCCGAGAGGGCCGACAGCGAGAACGGGCGCCAGGCCGCGGCGGCGGTCGAGGCGCTCGGCACCGGCAATGCCCTGTTCGACGACATCCTGACCGCGACTCCCGATCAGGCGGCGGCCGCCTTTGCCACCCTGACCGGCGAAATCTATCCGGGTGCCGTCGCCGTCCTGATGCAGGAGGCACGGCACGTCCAGAACGCCATCGTCGGCCGTCTGCTGCGCAGTCTCCGGGGCCCCGGTACGGCCGTCGCCACCGCCCTTCCCGGCGCCGCATCCGGCGACACCGGCGGCGAAGGCCCGCGCAACCGTGCCTTCTGGACCAGTGCCTATGGTGCCTTCGGCACCTATGAGGGCGAGGCCGGCGCCGGCGTGGACAGCACCACCACCGGCTTCCTGATCGGCGCCGACGCCGAGACCGAGGGCGGCTGGCGTCTCGGCATCGCGGGCGGCATCGCCCAGGTCTCGCTGGACGGCGACAGCATCCTGTCCTCCGCCGATCTGACCAATTACGGCGTCGCCCTCTATGGCGGCAAGCAGTTCCGCCGGGTCGGCCTGCGCCTCGGCGCGTCCTACGCCTATACCAGTGGCGATGGCGAACGCACCGTGGTCCTGCCCGCCGGCAACCAGCATCTGACCGCCGACTATACCGCCTCCACCTATCAGGTCTTCGCCGATGCCGGCTATGACCTGCGGCTGCGCGGCCGGCTCGCCGTCGAGCCCTTCGTCGGCGTCAGCCTCGGCCGCGTCTCGGGCGACGAGGTTGAGGAGACGGGCGGCAGCGCGGCCCTCACCGCCGACGACATGGACGCCACCACCAGTCATTCGACCGTCGGGGTGCGCTTCGGCAGCGAACGCGAGCGCGGCGACCAGGCGTTCGGCTTCGACGGTGCCGTCGGCTGGCGCCATGCCTTCGGCGATACCGAGCCGACCGCGGACATGAGCTTCAACAGCGACCCGGCGGGCGGCTTCAGCGTCTCCGGCACACCGCTCGCGCGCGATGCCCTGGCGCTGGAGGCGGGCGTCGACTACAGCGTGAGCCAGAGCCTGGAGCTGGGCGTGCGCTACAATGGCCAGATGGCGTCCGAGGCGGACGAGCACGGCCTCTCGATCAACCTGCGGGTCAAGTTCTAGGACGGATCCGCGCCGTCGCCTCGATCTCGATCCTCATCCGGGGATCGGCGAGGCCGGTGACGAGCATCGTCGCGGCCGGCCGGATCTCGCCGAAGGCCCGGCGCAGCGCCGGCCAGCAGGCGGGAAAATCATCCGCGTCTGGCAGGTAATATCGAAGGCGGACGATATCCGCCATGGCGGCGCCGGCCTCGGCCAGCGCCGCCTCGATGTTGCGGAGCGCCTGTTCGCATTGGCCGGCGACATCCTCGACGATGGTCATCGCGGCATAATCGAAACCGGTGGTGCCGGAGACGAAGACCCAGTCGCCGTCGACCACGGCGCGGGAATAGCCGATCTCCGCCTCGAAGCTGGACCCGGATGAAATCAGCCGGCGCATCGTCTCAGATCCCCTTTCGCCTCAGCCTGTTGATCGCCTCGTCGAGGGCCGACAGGAAGCTGGAACGGTCGCGCGGCGAAAACGGCCGCGGGCCGCTGGTCACCTCCCCCGCCGCGCGCAATTCGGTCATCAGGTTGCGGGTGGCGAGCGCGAGGCCGATCGAATCCGGGGTGAAGGGCTTGCCGTTCGGCGCCAGCGCGATCGCCCCCGCCTTCACCGCCCGCGAGGCCAGGGGCACGTCGGCGGTCACGACGATGCTGGCGGGATTTGCGCGCTCGGCGATCCAGTCGTCCGCCGCGTCGAAACCGTCACCGACGATCACACGCTCGAGCAGGGGGTTGCGCGGCAGGTTGAAGAAGGCGTTGGCCACCACCGTCACCGGCACGCCGTAACGTTCCGCGACCTTGAACACCTCCGGTTTCACCGGACAGGCGTCGCCGTCGACCAATATGGTGATCGTCCCGCTCACCGGAACGGCGGCTCGTCGAAGGAGCGGAGTTTCCGCGAATGCAGCATATCCTGGCGCCGCTTGAGCAGATCCAGCGCGCCGAGACCGATCAGAAGGTGCTGCGCCACCGCGCGCTCGTAGAAGGCGTTGGCCGCGCCGGGCAGCTTGATCTCGCTGTGCAGCGGCTTGTCGGACACGCAGAGCAAGGTGCCATAGGGCACCCGCAGGCGATAACCGTTGGCGGCGATCGTGCCGCTCTCCATGTCCAGCGCCACGGCGCGGGAGAGATTGATGCGGCGGCTTTCCTGGGTATAGCGCAGTTCCCAGTTGCGATCGGCATTGGTGACCACGGTGCCGGTGCGCAACCGCTCCTTCAGCGCGTCCTCCGCCTCGCCGGTGACGGCGGCGGCGGCATCCTGAAGGGCGACCTGGACTTCCGCAAGGGCGGGGATGGGCACTTCCGGCGGCACCAGATCGTCGAGAATGCCGTCCTGGCGCAGATAGGCATGGGCCAGCACATAGTCGCCGATCTGCTGCGATTGGCGCAGCCCGGCGCAATGCCCGACCATGAGCCAGCAATTGGGCCGCAGCACCGCCAGATGATCGGTGATGTTCTTGGCGTTGGAGGGGCCGACGCCGATGTTGATCAGGGTCACCCCCTGCCCGTCCCGCGCCGCCAGGTGATAGGCCGGCATCTGGTAGCGGTGCCACGGGCTTTCGGCGACGATGCGGTCGGCTTCCTGTTCCGGCGTGTCGCGGTCGATACGGCCGCCGCCGGGCATTTCGAGGTGGGAATAAGCGTCGCCGTCGCGCAGCCGGGCCCGGGCCCAGCGCACGAATTCGTCGACATAGCGGTGGTAGTTGGTCAGCAGGATCCATTTCTGCACCTGCCGCCAGTCACCGCCGGTGTAATGCACCAGGCGGCGCAGCGAATAATCGACACGGATGCCGTCGAACAGCGCCAGCGGCAGGGTGCCGCCCGGCCCCGCCACCCATTGCCCGTCCGCCACCTCGTCGCCGACGCGGCTGAGATCCGGCTTCGGGAACAGGGTGCCCATTTCCGCCGCCGTCACCCCGGCACGGGCGATCTCGTCGATCCGCTCGATGACATAGGGATAGGGGATTTCCTGTTCGCTGGTGACGACCTCGATGGCGGCACCATATTCGGCCACCAGGGGCCGCAATTGTTCCAGCAGATAGGCGCGGAAATGGCGCGGCTGAGTCACCGTGGTCTCATAGACGCCGGGATGCTGGAACTTGGCATAGGCCCGGCGGTTGCGGGTCTCGGGCCCGACCTCGTTGCAGGTAACGCGAAGCCGCGGATAGCAGAAGCCGGCACGGTCGCCCGGTCCCGGCGCCACCCGGTCCCGCAGATAGCGGTCGACCGCCTCGGTCAGGGCGCCGACGGCGCGGTCGTAGAGAAGTTCGAGCCGATCGACGGCGGCCTCAGGTGTCAACACGATCCCCCTCGTCCCCGCCGGATGCCGGCAGGTCATGCAGCGCCGGGATCCGTCCCCGGCCGGGCCGGCGCACGGTCCAGCGCATGGGCACCGCCGCCGCGCAGGAAGAAATGCACGAGTGCCGCGAGAATGGCCACATTCTTCAGCAGGGGTCCGGTATGTCCTGGCGCGATATGGATCGACAGGGTGATGGGCACCAGGGTGACGAAGAGCACCAGCGCGCTCAGCCGCGTCATCAGGCCGAGGGCCAGCAGGATACCGAAGACGACGAAGACGATGCCGGAGAGATGCAGCAGCAGGCCGGGATCGGCAATCGCGCGGACTAAGCCCAACCAGGGCGAACCTTCGATCCGCGCCAGCATCTGTTCGTGTTCGACGAAATGGCCGAGACCGCCGACGATGAAGATCGGCGCGGTCAGCACCCGGAACACCAGATCGCCGATGCCGGCGAAGCGTTCGAGCCCGACGATCCGGGCGAGCCCCGCGTCGAGGCCCGTCAATCGGGACCACATTCTCCATATCCTCCCTGTGCTATAGGGTGGATGTGGGCGCTTCCGCCGGCCCGTGCAAGCGCCGGCCGGCGGAAGCGAGGAACCGGCGGCCCCTGCTCGTTTCCGTTACTTCTGCGACCAGCGGCCGTCCTTCGCCAGCATCCAGGTGCCCTTCGGCAGGGAGGCGGCGATCTGCGCGGCATAGATTTCGGCGACCGCCTCGACCGGCACGTTCTGGCTCTTCGCGCGCTGGGTATAGAGGGCGCGGCGCTCGACATTGACGCGGTCGATCAGGGCGACCACGTCGGCGGGCGCGCCGGGCCGCGCGACGGCATAACCGGTCCAGGCCTCGCCGGCCTGGCCGGCGGCGCGCGGCGCGTCCAGCGGCTTCGCCTCGGCGGGGGATGCGGGCAGCGTCGCCACCGCGACGGCCCCGAGCACCAGGGCACCCGACAGGCGCAGCAGGGCGCGACGGTCGACCGGCTCAGAAGATCGCATTGTTTTCCACATCTTCCTTGGCCTTTTCCTCGATATGCAGACGAACATCGGCGTCGAGCTTGATGTTCAGATTGATGGTGATGGGCTCGCGCGGCGCGGCCACCTCCACGCGCGGCGTGCAGGCGGCCAGCGCCGCCAGGGCCAGAAGGCCCGCCGTGGCACGACGCCACGACGTTCCGGGTGTTTCGGTCACGGTCTGACACTCCCTGCGGCACGGCCGAGCAGATCCTGGGTCGAGCGAAGCCCGAGCAGCACCAGTTCGGCCAGACGAGCGAAATTGCTCTCGAGCCTGATGTTGAGGTTGAAGGGCTGATTGTTCATCACCGACGGATTGGCCCCCGACAGGGCGAGCAGGACGAAGCCCTCGCCCCCCGCCGCCTTCTCGAAGTCGATGGCGAGCGACTGATAGCGGAAATCGGTCAGGGCGCGCATCACCAGGTCCATCTCTTCCCCCGCCTGGGCGATCTGCGGCGGCAGGTCGTCGGGCCGGTAGTATATCGTGCCGGGCCCGGCGGCGGCCAGACGGCTGGCGCCGATCGTGACCTCGTCCCCCCGGACCGTCAGCGGCACCCGCCCGGCAAGGGTCCCGGAACCGCCGAGGCCGGAGACGCCGAGGATGCGGGTCACCTCGCCCAGGTCGACGTCGGCGACATCGACCGTCGCCGCCATGGCCGGGGTGGCCAGATCGACCTCGAAGGACAAGGCCGTCAGGCTGCCGCCGGCGACGCCGATCTTCAGCCGGTCGACGCCGAGATGGGTCGGATCCCGCACCCGGCCCTGGAATTCGACACGGGCGCTTTCGCCCGCGCTGGCGACGGTCGCGGAAATCCGCTGGCGCGCGGCGGTGGCGAGCGGCCAGGGCCGGGTGATGCGCAGCACCATGTCGAGATCGGAAACCGCCGCGACATCCATGGCGAAACCGACGTCGGCAAGCGAAAGGTCGAGCGACGAGGTCAGCTTGCCGCCCGTCATGGCGACGTCGCCGTTCAGGGAAACCGTGCCCGTCACCGCCTTCAGGGGCAGGTCCAGGCTCGGCGCGATGTCCTTCGGTTGCAGGCCCTTGGCCGCGAATTTCAGCGGCAGGGTGGCGATGCGGACCGTGCCCTCGGCCTTGGCGAGGTCATAGCGCCCGCCGAGATCGGCACCGACCCCGTCGATCGCGATAGCCCTGGCCTGCGCCTCGAATGCCAATGTCTCGTCCTTCATCACCGCCGAAGCGGAAAGCCTCACAGGTACCAAGCGTTCGGGGACCTGAAGGTTCCGCAGCCGGCCGCCGGCGAGTTGGACCGTGATCGTGCCGCCCTCGGCGCCGAGGTCGAGATCGGCGCCGTCGAGCGCCCAGGGCAGGCCGGCGACCGTCACCGCCGCCGCCGTCAGCCCCAGTTTGGCGCCGCCGCCCGGCTGAAGGTCCAGCGTCATCCCGCCGGCGGTCAGATCGAGGCTGCGCGCGGCCCCCACGATCATGCCCGAAACCTCGGCCTTCACGGCACCGCCGACCACACGGTCGTCGCCGATCGCGGCGCTGGTCGAGAGCCTGGCGGTGATGTCGCCTTCCGCCCGGTGCAGGACCACGGTGACGTCGTCGAGCGTGAGGGCGCCGATGGCAAGCCCGCCGAGCACGGGACCGCCCGCCTCCGCCGCCGGGTCCGACGCCGCTTCCTCGATCAGGGGACGGCCGCCGACCATGAGCCCCTTCTCCCCCTGTTCGATCGCGAGGCGAAGGCCACGCAGGGCAACGCTGTCGACGCTCGCGGTCATCACGTCGGCGACGTCGAAGGTCACCTCCAGGGTGTCCAGCCGCAGCGCGCCGCCGCGCAGGCGAACGTCGCGGGCGACGACGAGGCCGGGTTCGACCACGTCGAGGCGAAGGCCGACCGGACCGAGACCCTGATCGGCCAGAACGCGCTGCAGGGCGACCCGGGCGACCTCGGCCCGCCAATACCAGAGCGCGGCCAGCGCGACACCCAGCACGAGCACGAGACTGAGCAGCACGATGAGCGCGTGGGCCAGCAGGGACCTTCGTTTTCTCGGCGGCCGGGTCGTCATGCCCCGAGACTATCACGCCCCGGGCGAAGCTTCGGGGGATTTCCCGAAGCCGTGCCGGGGATCGCGCGCCCCTGCCCCCGCATCCGACCGCCCCTCGACGGCCGTGGCCGACGCCCGTTCAGCAGGCGGCGCGGCGATGCGTGTGACGGTCGAGGAAACGGCGGCCGGCCCGGATCAGCCGGGCGGCGGCGTCATGCGGGCCGTCGCCATCCTCCTGCTCCTCCTCGCCGAGCTGCATGATGGCGATTCCCATCTGCACGCTGCCGAAGGTCAGGCCCGTGGCGAAGGTGAGCGCGAAGACGGCGATCACCCCGTCGGGCGAGCGGACGACCAGCGTGCCCAGCCCGCCGACATCGGCCAGCAGCATCGCAGCGACGAAGACGATGGCGACGCAAAAGCCCAATGCCGCGTTGCGGATCAGCAGGGCGACGAGGGGCGGCACGCGCCCCTCGGATCGTCTACGATTCGGATCGGACATGGCATGGCCCTTTCGGTCGCTGTGCCGTCCGCCCCCGTCTCACGCGGACAGGTCTCGCGCGGACTGGTCTCACGCCAGTTTGGCGTGCCGCAACACCCGGGCATAGAGGTGCCATGTCGCATGGCCCAGCACCGGCAGCACGATGGTCAGGCCGATGAAGCCCGCCATGATGCCGAGCGCGGTGAGCCCGGCGACCACCAGGCCCCAGACCGCCATGACACGGAAATTGTCGCGCACCGCCATCAGGCTGGCGACGACGGCGGTCACCACGTCGACGTCGCGGTCCAGCAGCATGGGCACGGCGAAGACCGAGGCGGCGAAGATCGTGCCGGCGATGACCGCCCCGGCGATCACGCCGGTCAGGGCGAAGCGAAAACCCTCGCCGGTGGTCAGCACGTTGACGATCAGGCTGTCGAAGGCGACCGGCGCCAGACCGAAGAACAGCGCGTAGATCAGGGTCGCGACCTTCAGCCAGGCCAGCGTGGCGATCACCAGGAACAGGCCGAACAGGGCGATCTGCGTCCCGCCATGGCGGCGGAAGGCGAGGATGGCGGCCTTCACCGTCTCGCTTTCGCCGTCCTGGCGGCGCCGGCTGATCTCATAGAGGCCGAGGGCGGCGAAGGGCCCGAACAGCAGGAAGCCCGACAGCGCCGGGAAGATCAGGTGCCCCCAGTCGTAGGCGAGGCAGGTCGCGACCACGGCGGCGCCGAAGACGACATAGAACAGACCGAAGCCCAGGCCATAGGCCATGTGCTTGTTGTAGTCCGCGAGACCCGCACGGATGCTGGCCCAGAGATCGTCCATGGTCACCCGTCGGGCGACGGGCATGGGCGCGAATTCCTCGGGCACGGGAAGCCAGCGGGTTTCGGAAGCATCGACCATCTGAACGTCCTCCCTGTCGGACGGTGCCGTCCCGGACGGCAATTGCACGCAAGCGGGCTTTTTGTCGCACCCGTCTTTCGGTCGATCCTGCCCGATTCCGGACCGCCGTCAACGGTCCTTCACCCCCTGCCCACCCATTTTCCGACCATCCATTGTGAAAGACGGGGCGATTTCTCCCGTTCGGGGACCCGGCCCATGGCCATGCCCGTCATGCCGCTGATCCCGATGGACGTCTCGGACGGCGGCCACGGACCGAAGGGTCGGTGGCCGCCCATCTCAAGCGCGGGGCGAGGATCAGCCCGCGAAGATCTCGTCCAGAACCGCGGCGGGATCGGCGATCCCGTCCCGGCCGACTTCCATGCGGCCGGCGAAGCGGCGGCTGAAGCCGTCCAGTTCCGCCACCGTCACCGTGTAATCGTACCAATTGCCCTGATCGCCGAGCGAGAGCCGCAGAACCTCGCTGGCCCCGGCGCCGACGCGCACAGTCCGCGACAGGGCTTCATAGGCGTTGGCCTCGACCTTGAACTGACAGGAACGCGCGCCGTCGTTGCTCAGGCGCAGGTTCAGGCATTGGTGCGCCTTGTCGTAGACCACCGCGATCTCGGGTCCCGCGCCCCCGGTCGCCGCGACGCTGCCGGTGAAATGCCGGTGGTAGGCGTTCGGGCCGAGAACCCAGAGGTCATAGGCGCCGCCATCCGTGCCGAGATCCCAGGTCGCGCCCAGCCGCTTGCCCGCCTCGACCATGTAGCGCCGGGGAATGCGGTCGAGATGCAGCCGGTCGTAGACGTGGAACACCGCGCCGGCGGTGCCTGTGTTGCGGAAACGCAGGGCGATGCCATCCGTCTTTTCCGTCGCATCGACATAGAGTTCATACGGCAGGGCGCGGGAGCGGCGCAGGGCGACGGCCGGTTTCGGCATGCGCTGGCTCGCCTCGTCCGGGATTTCGATCTGCGAACGGAAATCCTGGGACAGGCGCAGGGCATCCGCCGACGCCTTGCTGCGGGTCGGCAGCGACGGCACGCTCGTGTTCGGGCTGACGAAATCGAAGCACGACGTGAGATCGCCGCAGATCGCCCGGCGATAGGGGCTGATGTTGCTCTCGATGACGCCGAAACGGGTCTCGAGGAAACGCAGCACCGAGGAATGATCGAAGGTCTCGGAGGCGACCCAGCCGCCGCGGCTCCACGGCGAGATCACGAAGCAGGGCACGCGCGGCCCGGGGCCATAGGGACGGCCGTCCGGTTCCGGCTGGTTGTCCGTATGCTCGGGCGCCGGATGGGTGAAATATTCGCTGCCCAGCAGGCCCTCGTCCATGGTGGTGCCGCCGGCGGCGGAACCGTCGGCATTGCGCGAGAACACGGCCGGCGGCGGCACATGGTCGAAGAAGCCGTCGTTCTCGTCGTAATTGACGATGAACACCGTCTTCGACCAGGTCTCCTCGTCGCTGGTCAGGATCTCGAGGATACGCTGGACGTACCAGGCGCCCTGCACCGGGCTCGACACCGAGGGATGCTCGCAGTAGATCGAGGGCGGCACGATCCAGGAGACCTGGGGCAGCTTGCCGCGCCGGACGTCGAGGTCCAGCGTGCCGAGCAGGCCGCGCACCGGCATGGTGTTGCCAGCGCCCTTGTAGAGGGGTTGATGCGCGTCCATCGCCTCGACATAGGGCCACCACGGCAGGCCGTCGATCGGCGAATTGCCGACACCCGCGCTGGCCGCGCGATAGTTGCGGAAGCCGACCAGCGGGTTGCAGCCCGAATTGTCCGGCATGTTCTGATAGAGCTTCCAGCTCACGCCCGCGTCCTGCAGGCGCTCGGGATAGGTCATCCAGTCATAGCCCCGGAACGACGGGCCGATGAGGGCGAAACGGTTCTCGTTCATCACCACGGCTTCGCCGCTGCCGGTCGGGCCGTTGGTGCCGGTCCAGTGGTAGATGCGGTTCGGATGGGTGCCGGTCTGGGTCGCGCAGTGATAATTGTCGCAGAGCGTGAAGGCGTCGGCGAGCGCGCGCTGGAACGGGATCTCGGTCTCGGTGTAATAGCCCATCGACTGGTTCTCCTTGTGGAGAGGCCATTCGGTGATGCGGCCGTGATCCCAGGCGGCGTGGCAGTTGGACCAGGAATGGGGCGTGCCGGTGACACGCTGGGCGTTCCCTTTGTTCTGGTCGAGGTGATAGGGCAGGATGATGCGCTCGCCGTTCGACTGGCTGAACACGTCGCGCCCGCCGGGCAACGGGATCGGAAAACGGTCGCCATAGCCCCTGACCCCGGCCATCGTGCCGAAGTAATGGTCGAAGGCCCGGTTCTCCTGCATCAGGATGACGACGTGCTCGACGTCCATGATGGATTTGGTCGCATTGTTGGCTTCGATCGCCAGCGCCTTGCGGATCGCATCCGGGAACACGGTCGCGGCGGCGGCGGCACCGCCGAGGGCGGCGGAGGATTTCAGGAAATCGCGTCTGCTCTTGTCGGTCACATGCCTCTCCATTCGTTTGCGGTCCCCTGCCCGGTCGCCGCGTCTCGCGCCGGCCGGCATCGGGGAAACCCTGTTCGGGATCGGGGCGGCGGGGCCGGCGTTCAGCCGGCCACCTGTGCCATGAGACGGGCCGGATCGGTTATGCCGTCCCTGCCCGTCTCCATGCGGCCGGCGACGCGGCGCAGGAAGGCCGCGTCGCCGTCGACGGTCATGGTGTAGTCGTACCAATTGCCCTGGTTCTCGAGACCGCGGGAGATCACGATGCGGCCGCCGGCCGGCACGGACCGGCGCTCGGAATGGTTCTCATAGGCATTGGACGCGATGACCACCGTCCGGCTGCGCGTGCCGCCGTTGACGACGACGAGGCCGAGACGGCGGGTGCCGGTGCCATAGACCACCCGCAATTCGACGTCGTGATCCGCGACGAAAGCATCGCCCGTGAAATGCCGGTGATAGCCGTTGGGCCCGAGAACCCAGAGATCGTAGCGCCCGTCCCGCCCGTCGAGATCCCATGTCCCGGTCAGCGACTTGCCGGCCTCGACCGAATAGCGACGCGGCACGGCTTCGAGATCGAGCCTGTCGTAGACATGGAAGACGGCACCCGCCGTGCCCGCGTTCTTGAACGTCAGCACGATCCGGTCGGCGCGGGCGTTCGCATTGGTGTGGAGTTCATAGGGCAGCGCCCGCGACGGCCGCACGTCGACCGGCTGGCGCGGCACCGCCTGCGTCTCCTCGTCCGGCACCTTGATCGGCAGGCTGAGTTGCTGGGCGGCGGCCCAGCCGTCGGCCGAGATCTTGCTGCGGTTCGGCAGGTCCGGCACGTCGGTATTGGGATTGACGAAATCGAAGCAACTCGTCAGGTCGCCGCACATGGCGCGGCGATAGGGCGTGATGTTCTCCTCAGCGACGCCGAAGCGGGCCTCGAGGAAGCGCAGCACCGACGTATGGTCGAAGACCTGGGAATTCACCCAGCCGCCCTTGCTCCACGGCGAGACGACGAAACAGGGCACGCGCGGCCCCGGGCCATAGACCTGGCCGTCCGGCGGCACCTGCTGGGTCGTGTCCGCCGGATTGGGATGGGTGTAACGCTCCCATTGAAGGGCGTCCGCGCCGAGGGTCGAGGCGCCGGCGGGCGAGCCGTCCGGGTTCAGCGAGAACGGCGACGGCGGCGGCAGATGGTCGAAGAAGCCGTCGTTCTCGTCGTAATTGACGATGAACACGGTCTTCGACCAGACCTCCGGCACGGCGGTCAGGGCGTTCAGGGCTTCCTGCACGTACCAGCCGCCCTGCACCGGGCTGCAGATCTCGGGATGTTCGCTGAGGAAGGTCGGCGCGACGATCCAGGAGACCTGGGGCAGCTTGCCGTTCTCGACGTCGTCCGCGAATTCCTTGAGCAGGCCGAACTTCGGCATGGTGTTGGAGCAGCCCTTGTAGAGCGGCGCCTTCTCGTCGTGCTCGGGCCTGTAGTGGATGAAGGGAAGTCCGCTCGGCAGATTGCCGATGTCGCGGCTGGCCTGGCGGAACTGCCTGAAGCCGACCAGCGGATTGCAGGCGAAATTGTCCGGCATGTTCTGATAGATCTTCCACTTGACGCCCGCTTCCTCGAGGCGCTCGGGATAGGTCTTCCAGGTGTAGCCGCGGCTGGGCGGCCCCATGAAATGGAATTCGTTCTGGACCACCGCCTCGCCGCTGCCGGTCGGGCCGTTGGTGCCGGTCCAGTGGAACAGCCGGTTCGGATTGGTGCCGGTGTGGATCGCGCAGTGATAGTGGTCGCAGATGGTGAAGGCCTTCGCCAGCGCCCATTGGAATTCCACCTCGGCCTCGGTGAAATAGCCCATGGACCGGTCTTCCTTGAACTCCGGCCAATTCGACATGCGCCCGTCGGCCCAGGCCTGATGGGCATCGATCCAGCGGTGCGGCGTACTGTCGATGCGCTGGGCGTTGCCCTTGGTCTGGTCGAGGTGATAGGGCGTGATGATGCGCTCGCCGTTCGACTGGTGGAACACGTCGCGACCACCGGCCAGCGGGATCGGGAAGCGGTCGCTGAAGCCGCGCACCCCCGGAAAGGTTCCGAAATAATGGTCGAACGAACGGTTCTCCATCATCAGAACGACGACATGCTCGACGTCCATGATGGATTTCGTGGCATTGTTGGCCTGGATCGCCAGCGCCTTCTGGATGGCGCCGGGAAACACCGTCGCGGCCGTGGCCGCGCTGGTCAGCGCCGCCACGGACTTCAGGAAACCGCGTCTCGTATCATCGGTCATGACGACCCCCTGCGAGGTAAGCAGCAACAGGGAAAGCTGAGATGAGGAACAAGGTCGCCGGCGGTCAGCCGGCGACCTGGGCCACCGCCGCCGGCAATCAGCCGGTGATCTGGGCCATGAGACGGGCCGGATCGCTGATGCCGTCCTTGCCCGTTTCCATGCGGCCCGCGACGCGGCGCTGGAACGCCGCATTGCCGTCGACCGTGACCGTGTAGTCGTACCAGTTGCCCTGGTTCGCCAAGGACCGGGAGACCACGACGCGGCCACCGGCCGGAACCGCCCGGCGTTCGCTGTACGCCTCATAGGCGTTGGCCGTGATGTCGACCGTGCAACTTCGGGTGCCGCCGTTGTCGATCACGATGCTGACCTGGCGGTTGCCGGTGGCATAGACGACGCGGACTTCAGGATCTTCCTGGGCCACCGTGGTATCACCGATGAAATGCCGGTGATAGCCGTTCGGGCCGAGCACCCAGAGGTCGTATTTGCCCGCCTGGCCCGAGATGTCCCAGGTGCCGTTCAGCGTCTTGCCCGCCTCGACCGAATAGCGGCGCGGCACCGCGTCGAGGTTCAGCCGGTCGTAGACGTGGAACACCGCGCCCACGGTGCCGGTGTTCTTGAACATCAGCGTGACCTTGTCCTCGCGGACGTTGGCGTTGGTGTAGAGCACATAGGGCAGCGCCCGCGACGGACGGACGTCGACCGGCTGTTCCGGCAGGCTCTGCTCGTCCTCGCTCGGCACGAAGATCGGCAGGCTGAGCGCCTGGGCGGCGGTGAAGGCGTCCACCTTGATCCTGGTGCTGTTCGGCAGGTCCGGCACTTCCGCGTTCGGGTTGACGAAGTCGAAGCAGCTCGTCAGATCGCCGCAGATGGCGCGGCGATAGGGCGTGATGTTCTCTTCGGCGACACCGAAGCGGGCCTCGATGAAGCGCAGCACCGACGTATGGTCGAAGACCTGGGAATTGACCCAGCCGCCCTTGCTCCACGGCGAGACGACGAAGCAGGGCACGCGCGGACCGGGACCGTAGACGCGGCCGTCCGGATCGGGCTGGCTGCGGGTGCCGGTCGGCGCCGGATGGTTGAAGCGTTCCCACTGGAGATCGTCGTCGCTGATCGTCGAGGCGCCGGCCGGGCTGCCGTCCGGATTCAGCGAGAAGGGCGACGGCGGCGGCAGATGGTCGAAGAAGCCGTCGTTCTCGTCGAAATTGACGATGAAGACGGTCTTGGACCAGACCTCCGGCACGGCGGTCAGGGCGTTCAGGGCTTCCTGCACGTACCATGCGCCCTGCACCGGGCTGCCGACCGAGGGATGCTCGCTGTAGAAGGTCGGCGCCACGATCCAGGAGACCTGGGGCAGCTTGCCGTCCGCGACGTCCTCGGCGAATTCGTGGAGCATGCCGCCGAGTTTCCGCATGGTGTTGGAGCAGCCCTTGTAGAGCGGATCCTTCGCCTCGTGCTTGTTCTCGTTGTAGGGAATGAAGGGGAAGCCGCTCGGCAGGTTGCCCATGGTCATGCTGGCCGCGCGATAGGTGCGGAAGCCATGGAGCGGGTTGTCGCTGAAATTGTCCGGCAGGTTCTGATAGACCTTCCACTTCACGCCCGCCTTCTGCAGGCGTTCGGGATAGGTCGTCCACTTGTAACCCTTGTAGGCCGGCCCCAGGCTGTCCATCTCGTTGATCACCACCGCTTCGCCGGTGCCGGTCGGACCATTGGTGCCGGTCCAGTGGAACAGGCGGTTCGGGAAGGTGCCGGTGTGGCTGGAACAATGGTAGTGGTCGCACAGCGTGAAGGCATTCGCGAGGGCGAACTGGAACGGCAGCTCGGCCTCCTTGAAATAGCCCATCGACCGGTTTTCCTTGTGTTCCGGCCAATTGGTCATGCGCCCATTGTCCCAGGCGTCCTGGGCGTCGGGCCAGGTGTGATGCGTGCTCAGCACGCGCTGCGCGTTGCCCTTCTCCTGGTCGAGGTGATAGGGCATCACGATGCGCTCGCCGTTCGACTGCTGGAACACGTTGCGCCCGCCCGGCAGCGGGATCGGGAACCGATCGCCGAAGCCGCGCACGCCCGGCAGCGTGCCGAAATAATGGTCGAACGCCCGGTTCTCCTGCATCAGGACGACGATGTGCTCGACGTCCTCGATCGACTTGGTGGCGTTGTTGGCCTGGATCGCCAGTGCCTTGCGGATGGCGCTCGGGAACATCGCGGCGGCGGCGGTGGCGCCGGTCAGCGCCGCGGCCGACTTCAGGAAGCCGCGCCTGGTTTCGTTGGTCATGGGTCTACCCTGTCGAATGTCGGTAATGGCCCCGGTCTCAGCCGGCGGCAATGACGGAGGCGAGGACCTCGGCGGGATCGGACACGCTGTCGCGCCCGGTCTCGATGCGGCCGGCCACCCGGCGCAGGAAGCCGTCCTCGTCGGCGAGCCTGACCGTGTAGTCGTACCAATTGCCGAAAGCCTTCACCGATCGGGAGAACTGCAGGCGGCCGCCGGCGGCGACGAGTTCCGTGCGCGAGAAATTCTCGTAGGCATTGGCCTCGATCGTCAGGCGGCAGCTGCGCGTGCCGGTGTTGGTGATGATGAACACCAGGGCGCCCATCTCCTCGTTGTAGCTGACGAAGAGGTCCGGGTTGGCCATCTTCGCGCCGCCCGCGACCTTGGTGTCGCCCTGGATGTGCCGGTGGAAGCCGTTCGGGCCCAGCACCCAGAGATCGTAGAGGCCGTCGTCGCCGGCGATCGACCAGTCTGCCGCCAGATGCTTGCCCGCCTCGACCATGTAGCGATGGGGCACGCGGTCGAGATGCAGCTTGTCGTAGACGTGGAAGGTGGCGCCCTGGGTCCCGGTGTTGCGGAAGATGAGCGAGACCTCGTCGGCCGAGACCTTGTTGCTCACATTGAGGACATAGGGCAGCGCGCGCGACGGCTTGAGCCCCACCGCCTGCTTCGGCATTGCCTGGGCGTCGACCCCCGGCAGCGGCACCTGGTCCTTCAGTTCCTGCGAGATGCGCAGGGAGTCGGCGGAGATCCGGCTGCGGCTCGGCAGGTCGGGCAGCTCCGCGTTCGGATTGACGAAGTCGAAGCAACTCGTCAGGTCGCCGCAGATGGCGCGGCGATAGGGGCTGATGTTCGGCTCCATCACGCCGAAGCGGGTCTCGAGGAAGCGGATGATCGAGGTATGGTCGAAGACCTGGGAATTGACCCAGCCGCCCTTGCTCCACGGCGAGACGACGTAGCACGGCACGCGCGGGCCGGGGCCATAGACGCGGCCGTCCGGCGCCGACTGGCCGGTCGCGCCCTCGGGCGCCGGATAATTGTGCCGCTCGACCTCGAGCAGCGAGGCCGCCATGGTGCTGCCGCCGGCCGGGGTGCCGTCCGCCTGGATGGAATAGGCGGCGGGCGACGGCACATGGTCGAAGAAGCCGTCGTTTTCGTCGAAGTTCACGATGAAGGCCGTCCTGGACCAGATTTCCTCGTCCGCCGTCAGGGCTTCGAGGGCCTTCTGGATGTACCAGGCGCCCTGGACCGGGCTCGACGGGCCGGGATGCTCGCTGTAGTTCGACGGCGCCACGATCCACGACACCGACGGCAGCTTGCCGAGGCTGATGTCGCGGCGGAAATCCTCGAGGAGGCCGAACAGCGGCATGGTGTTGGAGCAACCCTTGTAGAGCGGCTCGCGCTTGTCGTATGGCGAGATATAGGCCCAATAGGGAAAACCGCTGGAGGTATTGCCGATGCTCTCGCTGGCGGCGCGATACTGGCGGAAGCCGTGCAGCGGGTTGTCGCTGAAATTGTCCGGCAGGAACTGATAGACCTTCCAGTCGACGCCGGCTTCCTGCAGGCGCTCGGGATAGGTCGTCCAGGTGTAACCTTCCTCGGACGGGCCGAGGGTGTCCCATTCATTGTCGACGGCGGCGACGGCGGCCCCCGTCGGGCCATTGGTGCCGGTCCAGTGGAACAGACGGTTCGGGTTGGTGCCGGCGTGGATCGCGCAATGATAGGCGTCGCAGAGCGTGAAGGCATTGGCGAGCGCGTATTGGAACTCCAGCTCCTGCTCGGTGTAGAAGCCCATCGAATGGTCCTGTTTGTGGACAGGCCAATTCTGCATGCGGCCATGGTCCCAGGCATTCTGGGCATTGCCCCAGCTGTGGGGCGTGCCGTCGACGCGCTGGGCGTTGCCGATCGTCTGATCCAGATGGTAGGGCAGGATGACACGCGAGCCATTCCACTGCTCGAACACCGTGCGGCCGTCCGGCAGCGGAATGGTGAAGCGGTCGCCGAAGCCGCGAACGCCCGCCATCTTGCCGAAGTAATGATCGAAGGCCCGGTTTTCCTGCATCAGGATGACGACATGCTCGACGTCCATGATGGATTTGGTGGCGTTGTTCGCCTCGATCGCCAGCGCGCGGCCGATCGAGGGCGGAAAAGCGGCGGCGGCGACACCGGCGCCGGTGAAGGCGGCGGCTGTCTTGAGGAAATCGCGCCTGCTCTTGTCGGTCGTCATTCTCTGCCCCTATGTACGCAACGGATGCCGGAGAATTGCGGTTTTCCGTGACGACACGGTTTCAGTTACGTGGCAAAGACAGGAGAATTGCCCCCACTACTGACACCATTGTGGGTAGAATGACGTTTCCCGTGGGGAGAAACATACCTGATTACCTGAGCGGGCGATTTCAGTCGTAGCCGAACAGGAACGCCGGCGTCAGATCGGCGGCGATGACCACCAGCGCCGCCAGCGCGATTCCCGGCCCGAAGGGGATGCCCCTGCGCTCGCCGTCCGGTGCGACGGCGAACCGCCCGACCAGGGGGGCCAGCGCCAGGGCGGCCAGCGCCCCGAACAGGGCGGTCAGGACGACGGCCGGCACGCCGCCCCAGGCCCCGACCGCGGCCATCAGCTTCCAGTCCCCCGGCGCCAGCGCCTCCTGGCCGGCCAGACGCCGCCCGACGGCGGCGACCGCGGCCATCGCGCCCCAGCCGGTGGCGGCACCGATCACGGCATCGCCGGCCCCGATGGCATCGAGCCCGCAGGCCGACAGCGCCGCCGCGACCAGCCCGGTCCAGAGTGCCCCGAGGGTCAGACCGTCCGGCAGATAGGCGCTGCGGCCGTCGACCAGGGCCGCGACATAGAGAAAGCCCGCCAGAAGCTGGAGCAGCAGCGCCCGTTCGGCCGGGACATGACCGGGCGTCAGGGCGAGGGTCGCCACCATCACGAGCACCCCGCCCCCCTCCATCGCCGGCCAGAGCCACGACAGGCGATCGCGTCCGCAGGCACAGCGCCCGCGCAGAACCAGCCGGCCGACCAGGGGCGTCGCCTGCAGCCAGGACAGCGGCCGGTCGCAGGCAAGACAGCGCGAGCCCGGACGCAACAGCGCATCGGGCGGCAGGCGTCCCTCGATCATGGCCGGCCAGCGTTCCACGGCGACGGTCGCGAAACTGCCGACCAGAAGGCCCCAGACGGCCGCGAGCGCGAAGCCCGCGCCGGGTGGCAACAGATCCGCGATGGCGCGGATCGTCATCAGAATGTCACCGACCGGCGTGCACATTCCGCTCATGTCCGTCTCGTCCCTGCTTCTCGCCTGCGTCCTCAACGCGTCCCAACTCTACGGCGTGCCGCCTGCCGGCATCATGGCCGTGATGCGGGCCGAAGGCGGCACCACGGGCGCCGTCAGCGAGAACGGCAACGGCAGCCGCGACATCGGGCCGATGCAGGTGAACAGCCTCTGGCTGCCGGTCCTGGCCGAGGGCTGGGGCGTCGACGAGGCGGCGGCGGAGGCCGCGCTGCGCGACCGGCCCTGCACCAATGTCGCCGTCGGCACCTGGATCCTGGCCGACTGCATCCGCCGCCGGGGCGGCGATTTCTGGGCGGGGGTCGGCTGCTATCATGCACCAAGCAACGACGATCGCGCCCGCGCCTATGCCGGCCGCGTCGCCGACCGCGCCACGGAACTCTTCGGATCCCGGGTGTTTCGAAAGCCCCCGCCCCTTCATCGGAACGACCTGACCCAATAGGGCCGCGCCGGATCGCCGGTGAATTCGATCACGGCACGGCGCCGCGCGACCGCGTCCGGGCCCAGCCGCGCCTCGACCGTGATCCGGATCATCACCAGGTCCAGGGGCTCGCGCTCGCCGGGCGTATCGGCCTCGGGCGCGGGATCGGCCTTGCGGGCACGGATCATGGCCTCCAGGTCCTCGGGCCCGGCGCCCGCCATGATCGCCATGATCGCCATGATCTCCGGTTTCGCCCAGCGGCCGTCGACCATGGCCTGATCGGCCCGGGGCACCAGGCTGATCAGCGGCAGCAGGCGATCGAGCAGGGCCCGGTCCATGCCCTTCAGGACCGCCAGTTCGCCCGCCTCGCGGATCGGGCCGTTGCGCGGCGCGAGGCCGGCGGCGGCATAGGCCGCCCGCTCCGCTCCGCCGGGACGCGTCTCGTCGTCCGCGTCGATCCAGTCGCCCAGCGCCGCCGCCAACCCGTCGAGCCGCGCCCCGCCCGCCCCGACATAGGCGAGCAGCGCACGGAGAACAGGACCGGAAATGGCGTTCAGGGGCACGAAGGCGCGCTCGTCCTCGATCACCACGGTGACGGCGATCCCGTCGAACGTGAGGGCGCGAGGTTTGCCGTCGCGCGCCCAGCGCCGGCGCGGATCCCGGAGGGCGGCACCGTGGATCGCGAGCGCGAGGCCCGAATCCGCCGCCGCCGAAAGCCGGGCGGCGGTGACGCGAGCCTGCAACAGGGCGCCGACGCCCCGCCCCCAGTCGACCATGGCGAGGGCGACGAGGGCGAAGGCGGCGACGCCGACGATCGCCGCCGGCAGGGCGAAGCCGCGTCCGCGCTCGCCCCCGCGCCTCATGGCGCCGCTTTGTCCGCCGCGACGGGCAAGGGTTCGATGCTCCGGATCGTGTCGCGCAATTCATCGGTGACGCGGCGGGCATCGACAGCGTTGCGGATGACCCGGGGCGTCAGAAGGATCAGCAGTTCCGTCCGCTCCCGCGTCCGCGACTTGGCGCCGAACAGCGCGCCCAGCACCGGGATCTTGCGCAGCACCGGAATGCCGGAGCCGCCCTCCTGCCGGTCCTCGGTGATCAGGCCGCCGAGCGCCACGGTCTGCCCGTCCTGAACCGCTATGGAGCTGGCGATGCGGCGCTGCTGGATGGTCGGTGAATCGAGGTCGGAAGTGCTGGTCTTCACCACATTGCTGACCTCCTGCGCGATGTCGAGGAGGACGAGACCATTGTCGTTCACCCGCGGCGTGATGCGCAGGATGATGCCGGTGTCGCGATATTCGATGGAATTCACCACCCGCGAGTCCGACGTATCGACGCTCTGCGCCGACTGGGTCGCGATCGGCACCTGATCGCCGACCTGAAGGGTGGCGGTCTGATTGTTGAGGACGAGGAGCTTCGGCGCCGAGACGACGTCGATGTTCGTCACCTCGGACAATGCGTTCAGGACGCCGGTGATGCTGTCGCCGTTCGAGACCAGATAGGAAAAGCCCGGGAAGATCTGGCCGATGGCGCCGCTGGCGAATTCGCTGAGGGTGAAGCTGCTGTTGCCGGTCTGGAAGAACCATTGCACGCCGTAGCGCAGTTCCTCGTTCAGGGTGACTTCGGTCACGGCGGATTCGATCATCACCTGCAGGGGCAATACGTCGAGCCGGCGCAGCGCATCCTCGACGATCTCATATTGCGCGGGCCGGGCGTGGACGACGATCGAATTTGTGGTCTCGTCGGCGCTGATGGTCACCGCGCCCTCGTTCTCGCCCAGATCGAAGGACAGGGGCGCCGTGGTCGCTGTGCCGTCCATGGTGGGCATGGGCAGGCTGTCGTCGGTCTCGAAGCCGGGCATGGTGGTGCCGCCGGCGCCGGCGAGGCTGGCCGTGCCCGACGCGGCGGGCGACGGCGACGGCGAAGCCGCCGTGGTCGTGGCGGCGGCGGACGCCCCCTCGCCCCCGAAGGCATTGGCCAGCACCTTGGCCAGATCGGCGGCGCGGCCGTTCTGTACCCGATAGACGAAGAGCCGACGGCGCGTGCCCTGGGCTTCCTGGTCCAGCATGTCGACGAGGCCGCGCACCCGCTCCAGATAATCCGCCCGGGTCGAGATGACGAGGACGCCGTTCACCTGGCGGATCGGCACGAAGCGAAGCGTGCCGGCGGTCGGAACACCTTCGGCGTTCAGCAATTGGGTCAATTGCTCGACGAGGCCGGTGACCTCGGTCCAGCGCGGCACGATCAGGCCGAAGGAGACGCCCCGCAGCCAGTCGACGTCGAACTGCCCGATCAGGTCGCGCAGGCTGCGCCGGCTCTCGGTATTGCCGGTGACGAGGATCTGGGCATGGGCCTCGTCCGCCGCGATCTTGGCGTCGGGCGGCACCAGGGGCTGCAACAGGGCGCGCAATTCCTCGGCCCCGACGAAGCGGAGCGGAATCGCCTCGGTGCCATAGCCGGGCTCCCCCGCGCCGACCATGGCGCCCCGGCGCTGGGCATCGCGCAACGGCAGCACGGTGTAGAGATCGCCTTCCCTGAGAATGCCGAGCTCGGCCGCGCGCAGGCTGACCTCGAAGGTGCGCAGCACGTCCTGGCGCCGGATCGGGCGGCCGGTCTGGATCGTCAACTGGCCCTCGGCCTCCGGCGCCACGGCATAGGTCAGGCCCAGAATGTCGCCCAGCACCGCCTTGGCGACATCGCGCACGTCGGCATTGGTGAAGTTCAGATTGACGTCGCCATCCGCCGTCTCGCGTATCGCCGTCGGGGCCGGCCCCACCAATTGGCCGGTGCCCCGGATGATGCGGCTGCGGCCGCGCGGCGCGGTGATGCGGGGCGGCCCGTCGTCGAGACCGATCGGTGTCGCCAGCGGCGCCGGTGCCGGCGCGGGCGGCGGGGCGGTGACGGCGGTGGCCGTGGTGCCGACCACCGTTGCGCCGTCGACCGTGGTCGGCGCTTCCGACGTGCGGCTGCGGCAACCCGCGACGGCAAGGCCGAGCAGGAGGAGGAGAACGAAGGGGGTTGCGCGCTTCATGGCGTGCCTTTCGGAACTTCGAGCACGAGACGTCTGTCGCCGCGCGTCAGGGTGACGGCGCCGGGCGCGATCGCCTCGACGCGCCAGCCGGCGACGCTCTGCCCCGGCAGGACGCGGAGCGCCGCGCCCCCCGGGCCGCGCAGCAGGGCGGTGGCGGCATCGGCGGCGGTGCCGATGCCGATGACCTGGAACATGTCGGCATCGGCCGCCGGGCCGTCGTCCGCCGGTGGCCGGCGGTCGGGGGCGAACAGCGGCCGGGCCAGGATCGCCGCGCGCTCGCCGGCGGCCGGCATGAAGTCGGCCGCCGCCGCTTCGGGCAGCGGTGCCGCGCCGCCCGCCGGGGCCTCGGTGCCGGGCGGGATCAGGATCTGCGCCCCAGCCAGGGCGATCAGCGCGAGACTAGCCACCGCCAGCCCCCGATGGGCCGAGAGCCCCTTCAGCGCGGACGAGAGCGCCGAGTTCGAGGCGGACGGATAGGCGGCCGTCGCCGTCCGCGCGGCGGCGAAGGGCCAGCGTTTCGACAAGGGCATAGGGGGCCTCCCCTTCCAGCCTGGACAGGCAATCGTTCAATTGTTCGTAGGTCGCCTCGGCCTCGATCGCGAGACGGAGCCGGCCGTCGGCAGCCGGCAATTCCTCGATCCCGGTCAGCAGCGCCCCCGCTTCGCCGAAGAGGCCGGCGACCTGGGCCTGGAACATGCCGAGGGCGGCGACGCCGTCTTCCGCCGGCAGGCCGAAGGCTGCGGCATTCGCCGTCTGCGCTTCCGACCGCGTCCGCCAGGCGGCGGCCTGGGACAGCAGGCGTGTCGCCGCCGTCGCTTCCCGTTCGAGGGCGGCGCGTTCCGCCGCGCGTGCCCGGAAGCCATCGACCAGCGGCACCACCACCAGCCCGGCGACGAGGATCAAGGCGCCCGCCAGCAGGCCGAGGGCGAGGATGCGGCGCTCACGCGGGGTCATGGGTTTCATGGCGTCCCCTCCGGCAGGCGGGCGGTGAGATCGAAACGCTCGCCATCCCATGCGGCCGGCGCCGCGACCTCGAGGCCGGCGGCGGCGACCAGGGCGGCGACGTCGGTCCCGGCCGGCGCATGGCCGGCGATGCGGATGTCCCTGCCCTGCCAGTCGAGGCTTTCGAGCCAGACCCCGTCCGGCAGGGCCACGGTCAGGCGTTGCAGGAGGTCGAGCGCCCCCGGCCCCTGTTTCAGCGCGACGAAAGCGGCGCGGCGCTCGTCCTCCGCCGTCACGCCGCGGCGGAGCGCCGCGATCCGCTGCGCCAGCGGGCGCTGACCCTCCACCTGATCGCGCAGGCGATCCAGTGCCGTCCGGTCGCGCACCACCGCGATCCCGATGTTGAGCGCGACCAGCAGCCCGACCAGCAGCCATAGCCGGGTCCGCCAGCGCCCGGTGGCTGAGGTGCCGCCCGCCGCCTTCTGGAAATCGAAGCGCGCCCTGCCCTCCGCCGAAACGAGGGCGATCGCGGCCGGCGCCACGCGGTGGGTGGCCAATTGGGCCTTCAGGGCATCGAGATCGTCGCGCCGCATCAGGGCCAGGGTGATCCGCCGCATCACGCCGCGCGCCAGCCCGCCCCCGCCCGTGTCGACCATGACGTCGAAGACGACATCGGCGGGGCGGAACGGCGTCAGGCGGTCGAGATCGAGTTCGATCATGCGCGCCAGATCGGCGGGCGACGGCACGGGGTAGTCGAATTCGCCGACCAGCACGCTTTCCGGCGGCACGGCGAAGACGGCACCGGCGGCGGCCTTCCGCGTCGGCGCCTCGATCCGCGTCCAGCCCGCGGGCGACGGCCGGTGCAGCACCAGGCGCCCCGCTTCGAGCGTCAGGAAGGCGCGCGGCCCCGACGGCCCGCGCCAGCGCGCCGGCAGCATGCCGCGCAATTCCCCGATCCACCAGGAAAGCCCGCGCGAAAGCTGCCGCCCCAGGGTGGCCATGTCCATCTGCATGAGGTCGCGGAATTTCATGGTCATCGCCCCGCGCAGCGCCCGGCGATCTCGCCCTGGACGCAGTCGACGTCGACGGTTGTCACGGGATGGACCAGCAGCGCCGGCCACCAGCGCCCGTCGCCCGCCGGAAACTCGACCTCGATCCGGACCAGACGGGGCGGCCGCGCCTGCCCTGCCCAGTCGCGCCGCCATTCGCCCGCATCGTCGAGATAGGCGATGGCGAGACGGCGCACGCCGCGCAGCAGAACCTCCGGCGTCGCATCCCGGCGGGCAAGGCCGGGGCGGCCGGACAGCACCAGATCGCCGCCCGCGATTTCGAGATGATAGCGCCGCATCGGGCCCGGCCCCCCGGCCTCGGGCGGCGGCGCCCAGAAGGTCAGATTGCGGTCGTCGCCGCCGAAATCGGCCACGGGCGGGCCCTGGTCGTAGCGGGTGGCGGGCCAGGCCCGGGTGATCCGCTGGCGCAGCAGGGCCTGCGCGCCCTCGATCGTCTCGGCGGTCGCGGTCCGGCGCATCGCCCCGCCGACCAGCAGGGAACCGGAAGCCACCCCCTGCAGCATCAGGAGGGAGAGAAAGGCCAGCAGCGCCAGCGCCACCAGGCTCTCGACCAGGGAGACGCCGCGCTGGCGGGATGCGCGGTCACGGGTCAAGGCGGATACTCCCCAACACGACGAGGGGGGTCGTGACGCCATCGCGGCGGACGGAGACGGTGACGAACCAGAGATCGCCGGCCAGGCTCTGCCCCTTCGCGCCATAGGGCCGGCTCTCGATCCGATAGACCAGCGGCCCGGCGCGGCCGGTCACCGGCGCCCCGCCCAGGGGATAGGCGCGGCCCGCCGCCTCGATCTGCGATTGCGCGACCACCAGGGCGGCCTGGCGGTCTCCCTGCTCCCGCGCGCGAAGACTGCCGTCGCCGACCACGGCGAAGAGCGTGCCGAGGCCGAGCGCCACGATGGCCAGCGCCACCAGCACTTCGATCAGGGCGGCGCCGCGCTGCCGGGCCCCGCTCACCGCGACACCCCGCGTGTGACGGCACCGGTCGCCGGGTCGACGGCGACGGCGATCCGCCGACCCTCCGCCGATACGGTCAGGCCGGCGCCGGCGACGGAACCGTCGGGAAAGAAGGTGACGGCACCATCGAGCCGCAGCCCGTCGGGCAGCGCGCGGCGGCGATCCGGCGGAAAACGATAGGCAGTGCCGCCGTCGACGGCGGTTAGCGCCCGCCCGCCGGTCCCGGTCAGGGCGGCGCCCCGCGTCAGGCGCAGATCGGCCATCAGGCGTTCCACCGCACGGCCGGTCTCGTGATGCGAGCGCAGCCGTTCGAAGGATGGAAACACGACGAGCGCGCCGAGGCTCATGATCGCCAGGACGACCATGGTCTCGATTAGCGTGGCGCCGCGTTCACCAGTTGCCGACATCCTGGTCCTCGCCGCTGCCGCCCTCGGCCCCGTCGGCGCCGAGACTGTAGACGTCCACTTCGCCGTGCTCGCCCGGGTTCCTGTAGAGATAGGGCCGGCCCCAGGGATCGCGCAGCCCCTCGGCCCGGCGCAGATAGGGCCCGTTCCAGCCGGGCGCGGCCTTGGGCGCCTCGATCAGGGCGGCGAGACCGTCCGCCTCGCTCGGATAGCGGCCGGTGTCGAGACGATAGAGTTCCAGGCTGGCGGTGACGTTCTGCACCTGGACCTTGGCGGTCTGGCTGCGTGACGAGCCGAGGTAGCGCAGCACCTGCGGCCCGACCACGGCGGCCAGCAGCCCCAGGATGGCCAGCACCACCAGAAGCTCGATCAGGGTGAAGCCGCGCTGGCGGCGGCGCTTGATGGGATTGGTCATTTCAGGGGTCATTGCAGGGCCAGATCGTTGATGCCGAGCAGGGCCGACATGATGGCGGCGATGATGCCGGCGACCAGAAGGCCGAGGACGATGGTGATCACCGGCGTCATCAGGCCGACCAGCCGCGCGGTCGTGGCGCGCACCTCGCGGTCCAGAACATCGGCGAGGCGGGCGAGCATGGGCGCCAGTTGCGCCGTTTCCTCGCCGGTACGGAGAAAACCGATGGCGAGGCGCGGAAACACCCCGGCGGCGGCGAGCGGCCCGGCCAGCCCCCCGCCCTCGCCGAGGCGCTGGGCGACCGGCGCGACCGCCGCCGCCATATGGCGGTTGCCGAGGGTGCGGCCGGCGATGGCCAGCGCCGTGGGCAGGGCGACGCCGCCGTCGACCAGGGCCGACAGGGTGCGGGCGAAACGCGCCGTCCCCGCCTCCGCCACCAGCCGGCCGAGAACCGGCAGACGCAGGATCCGCCGGTCGAGCGCCAGACGGACGGCGGGCAGCGCCAGCAGCCGGCTGGCGGCGAAGCCGGCGAGGACGAGGCCGATCAGCAGCCACAGGCCCTGCTCCCGGATGAAGCGGCTGACCCCGACCACGAGGGCGGTCACCGGCGGCAGATCGCCGCCGAGATCGGCGAACAGGGTCTCGAACTGGGGAATGACCACCAGCATCATCAGGAGGATGACGCCCAGCGCCACCACCAGCAGCATGGCCGGATAGAACAGGGCGGCATTGAGGGTGCGGCGCAATTCGGCCTGGCGCTCCAGGGTCTCGGCCAGGCTGGCCAGGGCGCCGGCCAGATCGCCGCCCGCCTCCCCCGCCTCGGCCAGGGCGATGGCGGTCGGATCGAACAGGCCGTCGGCTTCCGCCATGGCGCGGGCCAGCGGCAGGCCGGATTTCACGCGCTCGCGAAGGCCGGCGATGGCGCGCGCCAGGGCGGGGTCGCGCTGGTTCTCGACGGTCAGGGCCAACGCCCGTTCCAGGGTCAGACCGGCGCGCAGCAGCACGGCCAATTGCCCGACCGCATCCGGCAGCGCCTTTACCGCCGCGCCCCTGCGCCGCGACCGCCCGGGTTCCGCCGCGCGCAATTCCTCGACCTCGATCACGGCGAGACCGTCGACGCGCAGGCGTTCGACCAGGGCGTCGCGGTCGGCGGCGCTGGCGCTGCCCTGACGGATCTCGCCGCTGGCGGGGACCACGGCGCGATAGCGATAGGCCGCCATCTCAGCCGTCCCTCGTCACGCGCAGGACTTCGTCGACGGTGGTCAGGCCGGCGGCGACCTTGTCGATGCCATCCTGGAGCATGGGGCGCAGCCCCTCGGCCGTGGCGGTGCGGGCGATGTCCCGCGCTTCCGCCCGGGCCAGCACCAGACGGGCCAGGGCATCGCTCATGACCAGAAGCTCGGTGACGGCGACCCGCCCGCGATAGCCGCTGCCGCCGCAGGCGGAACAGCCCACGGCGCGATGGAAGCGCAGGTCTTCCCGGGGCGGCAGGCCGAGCGCCGCCAATGCCTCCGCCGTCGGGACATAGGCTTCGCGGCAGGCCGGGCACAGGCGGCGGACGAGACGCTGGGCCAGCACCGCGCTCAGGGTGGAGGTCACCAGATAGGGTTCGGCGCCCATGTCCAGCAGGCGGGTGACCGCGCTCGCGGCGTCGTTGGTGTGCAGGGTCGAGAGGATGGTATGGCCGGTCAGCGATGCCTGGATCGCCACCTGCACGGTTTCGAGATCGCGGATCTCGCCCACCATCATCACGTCCGGATCCTGGCGCAGGAAGGAGCGCAGCGCCGACGCGAAGTCGAGACCGATGCGCGGCCGGACCTGGGTCTGGCTGATGCCGTCCAGGCGGTATTCGATCGGATCCTCCACCGTCAGGATCTTGCGCTCGGCGGTGTTGAGTTCGGTCAGGGAGGCATAGAGCGTGGTCGTCTTGCCGCTGCCGGTCGGCCCGGTGACGAGGACGATGCCATGGGGCCGGTGCAGCGCCCGCCGCCATGCCGCCGTCAGATCCGGCGAAAAGCCGAGGGCGGCGAAATCGAGCGCCAGATGGGAACGGTCGAGCACGCGCAGCACCACCGCCTCGCCATGAATGACCGGCGCGGTGGCGACGCGGAAATCGATGTCGTGGCCGCGCACGGCGAAACGCAGGCGCCCGTCCTGGGGCAGGCGCCGCTCGGCGATGTCGAGGCCGGCCATGACCTTGATGCGGGAGACCACGGCGGCGCGTAGGGCCGGTGCCAGCACTTCCTGATCGATCAGGGCGCCGTCGATCCTGAAGCGCACCTTCAACCCGTCCTCCGCCGGCTCCAGATGGATGTCGGAAGCCTGAAGGTCGACCGCCCGCGTGATCAGGCCGTTGACCAGCCGCACCACCGGGGCGTCGGAGGAGAGATCGCGCATGCGTTCGAGATCGGCATCGTCCGCCGCCGCCGTGCCCTCGTCCGCCGGACCGGCATGGCCGGCATAGAGCCGGTCCAGCGCCTCCTCGACGTCGCGGCCCTCGGCGACGAAGGCACGGACGGGGCGGCCCAGGGCGAAGGCGATGGCGCGGGCGGCGAAGCCGTCGAAGGGATCGACCAGGGCGACGTCCACCGCTTCCGCCGTCTCGCGGAGCGGCACGGCGCGGGCCCGGCGCAGGAAGCGGGGCGACAGTCGGCCGGGCGCCACCACCTCCCCCGGGAAATCGGCGGCGGCGGCGATGGGCAGCGCGAGCGCGCCGGCACAGGCTTCCGCCAGGGCGCGTTCCGAGACCATGCCGAGGCGCGTCAGCACGCGGTCCAGCGCCTCCCCGGTCTCGGCCTGGACCAGGCGGGCGCGGGCCAGGGTCTCCGGCGCGAGCACGGCCCGGTCGAGGAGCAGCGCGGCCATGTCGGCCGGCCCCGACGGCGGTGCCCTGTCCCCGCGTGCTGTCTCCACCGGCGCCACTCCGAACCCTTAAGCAAACAAGCCTGTCAGTGAAGGCGCGACACTAGCGCCGCACTATGACGGGTTTGTTTCAATTCCCCCCATCGCCCCCCGAAACCTCGGAATAGAGGGACCGAAGCCGCGCCTTTCACGCACCGGCACGGGTAACGGCGCGGTGATAACCAATCTCAATTAGAAGCGCCGCAGCTTCCCGGCATGATGACGCGATGCACATCGGACCGAATCCGTCATGACCGGGATCACCATCGTTCTCGGCGGCCTGCTGACCGTTCTGGGCGCGCTGTGCCTCTATGCGGCCGCGCCCGCGCAGAAGATGCTGCCGGCGCCTGCCGGGTGGCGCGGCGCCGTGCTGGGCGGTACCGGACTTGGGGCCGCGCTCGGCGTCCTGATGGCCGCGATGGGGCCGGCCGGGGCCATCTATACCGCCGTCACCGTGGCCATGACCGTCTGGTCCCTCGCCCCCCTGGCGCTCGCCTTCCGCCGCCGGAAGGAAGCCGCGCGATGAGCACCCGGGCGATGTCTGGCCGCCTCTCCAGCCGCAACTGGTTCGGCAAATCCGCGGCGGGGCTGGTGCTCGGCTATGGCATCGCCATCGCCTGTTCGGGGCTGATCGCCCTCGCCGGCCCCATGGCCGACAACGGCAAGATGCAGTTCGTCATGTGGATGGTGCCGCCGGTCTGGTGCGGTGTCCTCGGTTTCTGTTTCCTGTTCCGCGACGGCTGGCGGGCCTGGGGTTGGCTGGGTCTCGCCAATATCCTGCTCTTCGGCGCCTTTTTCGCCGGGCGGGCGCTGTTGCATTAGGACGTTTCGATGCGTACCGACGTCGTCACCATGTACCGCGACATCCATTCCTGGGTGGGTATCGCCTGCGGCCTGTTCCTGTTCACCGCCTTCTATGCCGGCGCCTTCACCATGTTCGAGGGCGCGATCGGGCAATGGACGGCGCCGCCCGCCGGCCTGTCGCCGCCGCCCGCCCTGAGCGAGACGCCGCGCCTGATCGCGGAAACATTGGCGGCCCGGCCCGACGCGGCGGGCGAATTCCGCATCATCGTCACCCCGCGCGCCGATCTGCCGGCGCGTCTGGTCTGGCCCGACCACGGCGAGGCGGCGGCGGGCGATGAGGACGAGCACGGCCGGGAACGGCTGCTGGGCGCCAGTTTCGCCGCCGACGGCAGCCTCGAGGTCGCGCCGATCGCGGCCAGCGGCGCCGCCGGCTTCATCGACATGCTGCACCAGCAGGTGGGCGTGCCCCTGGAACGGGACACCGCCCTGATCATCACCGGGATCGTCTCCCTGCTCTATGCCGTTGCGCTGATCTCCGGCGTGATCGTGCTGTTGCCGAGCCTGGTGAAGGATCTGTTCAAATTCCGCTTCGGGCGGAACTTCAAGCGCATGTGGCTGGACATCCACAACGGCCTCGGCCTGTTCAGCCTGCCGTTCCATATCGTCATGGCCGTGACCTCGGTCGTCTTCGCCTTCCACGACCAGATCTACGACACCCAGGACGTCGTCTTCTACGACGGCAAGATCCAGACGATGTGGAGCCGGCCCGCCGTCTCGCCCCATCCGCCGGAAACGCCGCTGCTGGCGGGCGATGAAATCGTCGCCCGCGTCGGCGAACAGGCGCCGGGTTTCGAGGTCCATACGCTCGCCTATCGCCGCGCGCCCGACGGCCGCCTCGTCCTGATGGTCTGGGGCGAGGATCCGCGCTATGCCAGCCGCGCGCCGGAAGGCGGGCTGATCAACGTCGATCCCCATGACGGCGGCATCCTGGACCGGAGTTACCTGCCCGGTGCCACGGACGGCTGGCAGCCGTCGGTCAACACCTTCTTCGCCCTGCATTTCGGCACTTTCGGCGGCGACGTGATCCGCTGGAACTATTTCGTTCTCGGGCTGGCCGGCGCCTTCCTGATCTATTCGGGCAATATCCTGTGGGTCGATGCCCGGCGCCGGCGGGAGACGCGCGGCGGTGGGCGCGAGGGGCGGACGACCCAGGCGCTCGACCGTCTCACCGTCGGCTGGATGCTGGGCACCATGGCCGGCATCTCCCTGATCGTGGCGGTCGCGAAATGGCTGCCGGGCCTCGGCATCGATGCCGCGCCCTGGATCGAACCCACCTTCTTCGCCTGCTTCCTCGGCGCCATCGCCTGGGCCTTCGTCCGGCCCCGCGCGCGGATCGGTTTCGAACTCTTCGGCCTTGCCGCCATTGCCACCGCACTCGTGCCCCTCGGCAGCCTGCTCGGCCTGTTCGGTGCGGCCTGGAACCACCCCTGGCCGCTCTGGGCCGTCGATGCCGTCGCCGTCGCGGGCGTGTTGTTCTTCGCCGTTCACGCCGCTCGGATGAAGCGCGTCGCCGTTGCCGCCTGATCCCGGGAACAGGTTACCGGTGATTGGTTTTTAATAATGAGAATCGCTCTCATCACTCCCTAGGATGCGCCGACTCGCTGCCCGCGGCCCCGCCGCAGGCGTTCATTCGTTGCTGGGGAAATGCCATGCGTTCAAACCGTCTCACCACCGATGCCCAGACATCCCGGGCCCTGCGCCGCCTGGCCGCCGCCGCGAGCCCGCTGATCCTCGCGCTCGCCGCCGGTCCCGCCCTGGCGCAGACCGAGGCGGAGACGGAAAGCACCGTCCTGCCGACGGTCGTGGTGACGGCGTCGGGCGGGGCGGTCGAACTGGAGGACGCGCCGGCGACCATCACCGTCGTCACCGCCGAAGAGATCGCCAAGATGGGCGCCAGCGACGTGCGCCAGGTGCTGTCGCGTATCGAGGGCATCACCCTCGGGCGCAGCGGCAATCAGACCACGGTGCAGATCCGCGGCATGAGCGAGCGCTATACCCTGTTCCTGGTCGACGGCAAGCGCGTCTCTTCCGCCCCCAACCTGTTCCGGGGCAACGACTATGATTCCGGCTGGGTCCCGGTCGACGCCATCGAGCGGATCGAGGTGATCCACGGTCCGATGTCCACCCTCTACGGCTCGGACGCCATGGGCGGCGTCGTCAACATCATCACCAAGAAGGCGACGGGCAAATGGTCCGGCTCCTTCACCGCCGACTATACCGCGCAGGAAAACCGCGACGCCGGCGACGAGGCGAGCGCCGGCTTCTTCATCTCCGGCCCATTGATCGAGGACAAGCTGAGCCTCAAGATCTTCGGCGGCTGGGACCGGCGCAACGCCGACGATCCCACCCTGAACCCGACGCCGACCCTGGCCGGCTTCGGCGAGGACGACGACCGCTACGCGGATGCGACGCTGACCTGGTTCGCCGATGCCGACAATGAATTCAGCCTGAACTACGGCTTCTCGCGACGCGATCACAGCGATTTCCCGCTGGAGCGTCACGCCCTGTCCCTCGGCCATCGCGGCACCTACGATTTCGGCGAGACCGACCTCCAGCTCTGGGGCGACCGCATCCACAACGAATACGGCCACGGCAATGTCGCCGGTGTCGACCAGCCGAACACCGCCTATAACGCCGGCGTCGACGGCAAACTGGTGATGCCCGTCACCCTTGGCCTCGACCAGACCGTGACGCTCGGCGCGTCGCACCGCTATCAGCGGATCGAGGACGAATTCGTCCTGACCGGCGGCGGCGACACCACGTCTTCCGTCAGCCAGAGCGCGATCTTCGTCGAGGACGAGATCGCGGTGACCGAGGATTTCCTCGTCACCCTGGGCGGGCGCGGCGATTTCCACGAGAATTTCGGCAGCCATTTCAGCCCGCGCATCTACGGCGTCTTCCATGTCACCGACAACGTCACGCTGAGGGGCGGCTGGTCTACCGCCTTCAAGGCCCCGACCCTGCTGGAGAACAGCCCCAACTGGCTGCAGATCTCCTGCGGCGGCGGCTGTTTCCTGGTCGGCAGCGATGATCTCGATCCCGAGACCAGCCAGACCGTGGAAATCGGCGTCTCCTATGCCGATGCGCTGTGGTCGGGCGCCGTCACCCTGTTCCGCAACGACATCGAGGACATGATCCCCTTCCCGCCCGCGCGGACGGGCGATCCCGTCCTGGCCACGACCTTCAGCAATTTCGTCGGCCTCGACTCTCTCGGCCGGCCGATCTTCAGCTACGAGAACATCGACGAGGCCCGCACCCAGGGCATCGAGGCGAATGTCTCCGTCAGACCGACCGAGACTCTGACGATCAGCGCCAATTACACCTATCTCGATGCCGAGGCCCAGAGCGGCGTGAAGCGCCCCCTGATCTACCAGCCGGAGCATTCGGCCAATCTGGCGCTCGACTGGCAGGCGACCGAAGCCCTAGACCTTTCCGTCGCCGTCAACTATGTGGGCGAGCAATATACGTCGGTGCCGACCAACGGCAATCTGGCCAATGCGACGACCGTCGATTCCTTCGTCACCAGCGACGTCATCGCCAGCTACGACGTGAACGACCACCTGACCGTGCGCGCCGGCGTCCTGAACATCGCCGACAAGACGGTGACGCGGACCATCGGCAATGATTTCAACGTCGACGGCCGGCGCTTCTTCTTGTCGACCACCGCCAGCTTCTGAACGAGAAGGGGCGCCACCCGGCCGTGGCGCCCCGTCCCCGTCGCCCTGTCGGGCGGCGGATCAGAAGATCGCGCGCAAGAGCAGGAAGGCGCCGGCGCTGAGGATGCCGGCGGCCGGCAGGGTGATGACCCAGGCGAGCGCGATCGGCTTCATCAGATCCCAATTGGTCTGCTTGTTGACGAGACCGATGCCAAGCACGGCGCCGATCAGAATATGGGTGCTCGACACCGGCAGGCCGAAGGTCGAGGCCAGCATGACGACACCCGCCGCCGCCAGTTCCGCCGAGAAGCCCGAGGCCGGGTGGATCTCGGTCAGATTGTGACCGACGGTGGCGATCACTTCCTTGCCGATGAACCAGAGGCCGACGATCAGGGCGACGCCGAAGGTGACCATGGCGATGGTCGGCACCGCGACATTCGCCTCCATGCCGCCGCTGCGCAGCACGTCGAGGATGGCCGCGAAGGGACCGATCGCATTGGCGATGTCGTTGGAGCCGTGGCTGAAGGCGAAGCCCGACGCCGTGAAGACCTGCATCCAGGAGAAGATCAGGAAGGTCGCCCGATCCAGGGTCTCGCCCTTCAGGGTCTTGGCGAAGATCAGCGTGCCCATCCACACGGCCGCGCCGATCATGCCCATGATCAGATAGTTGTGCAGCGTGGTCAGGCCGAGATCGATGTGCTTCAGGCCCTTGAACAGCACCATGGACGAAATGATCATGGCGCCGATGGCGGCGACCATGGGCACCCAGCTTTCCAGCGCCTTGTGGGCGTTGATCTGGCCGCGCTTCTCGTCGATCGCGTGCAGCTCGCGGTAATATTCGGATTCGAGTTCGTTCGGATCGAAATCATCGTCGCTGGCCAGCGAGACGTCGCGCGCCAGCGCATGGGTATAGGAGATCTGCTGGATTTCCGACAGGCGCTCGAAGGCTTCCTTGTGCTTGCGGTTGTGCTCGCGCTTTTCCGCCCTGATCTGCGCCAGCTTGGCGCTGGCCGCGTCGTTGAAGGCCAGGATGTGCTTCTTGATCTGGAAATAGAGCACATAGGCGACCACGCCGCCGAGCACCGGCGACAGCACCCAGGAGACGGCGATCAGGCCGATCTTGTCCCATTTGACGAGGCCGAAGGCATCGTCCGTGCCGCTCATCAGGATGCCGAGGGTGATCGACGAACCGACGATGGCGCCGACGATCGAATGGGTGGTCGAGACCGGATAGCCCTTCTTGGTCGCATAGAGCAGCCAGAAGGCAGCGGCGACCAGGGCCGACATCATGATGTAGACGAAGTCGAGGGGCTGGACCGTCATGCCGCCCAGATCGACGATGCCGCCACGGATGGTGCTGGTCACCTCGCCGCCGGCGATGACCGCGCCGCTGACCTCGAAGATCGCGGCGATGGCCAGCGCCTGCTTGATGGTCAGGGTGCCGGCGCCGACGCTGGTGCCGAAGGAATTGGCGACGTCGTTGCCGCCGATGTTGAAGGCCATGAACACGCCGAACAGCGTGGCGAGCAGCAGCAGCACCCAGTTGTTGCCGTTGGTGTAGCCGATGGCCCAATAGTAGAAATAGCCCGTCGCGATGATGAAGATCGCGCCGAAGAACAGGCTGAGCGGGGAAATCCCCGTCCCGCCGCTCATCCCGCCCGTCGCGGGATTGGTGTCCGTGGTCATGTCTGCCCCTTTCAAAGCCCCTCCGGACCGCGGTGCCGCAGTGCGGAAATACCCGATTCCTACTATGGGGAGATGTGTGACATCGTGATGATGATCGGCTGACGCTCGCGCGCAAAACTTGTTGCAATTCGGCGTAGATCGGACCGGATGTTCGCCGATCCGGTGATAATGCGGCGCAGCGAAAATCCGCCGATTTGAGCAAGATCAATTCGGCACCGCAAAAATCCGTTCACTATTCCTGATCACCGCTCGGTCGTCGCTTCTCAGTCAACCAAGGGGGGATCCATGTTCGGTCCAACGTCCGTTTCCCCGAACCCTCATCCTCTGGCCGGTACCGTGCCGCTGCCGCACCGCGGGTCGAGCCGCGCGCCTGGCGCCGACCGGACGGAAATGGCGCTCTATGGCATCTACGAGATTTCCAAGCTGCTGGCCATGCCGGCCCGGATGGAGATCAACCTGGCGGGCGTGCTGTCCCTGCTGTCCTCTTTCCTGGACATGCGGAACGGCTTAATCGCGCTGCTCGACGGCACGGGCGCGCCCGAGATCGTCGTCGGCTCCGGCTGGTCGGAAGCGACGGCGAAGCGCTATTTCCGGCGCCTGCCCGAACGCGCGATCGGCCGCATCGTCGTCACCCAGACCCCGCTGGTGGTCGAGAATGTCGCCCATGACCCCCTCTTCGCCGGGGTCGATTTCTCCACCTGGGGGCCGAAAGGCGTGTCCTATTCCTTCATCGGCGTGCCGATCAAGGTCGAGGACAGGGTGATCGGCACCCTGACCATCGACCGGAACTGGAACGAACAGCCCCATTTCCACTACGACCGCGATGTCCGCTTCCTGACCATGGTGGCCAATCTGGTCGGCCAGTCGGTGCGCCTGCAGCGTCTGATCGCCCAGGACCGCCAGCGCCTGATCGCCGAACAGCACCGCCTGGCGAAGGCCATGGCGGATTCCGTGCGCTCCCAGCGCGGCCTGACCGCCCAGAGCGGCGAGCGCCACGGCGTCGTCGGCGACAGCCCGGCGATCCGCGCCGTGCTCGACAAGGTCCGCATCGTTGCCCGTTCCCACACCACGGTGCTGCTGCGCGGGGAGTCCGGCACCGGCAAGGAATTGTTCGCCCAGGCCCTGCACGAGATGTCGCCCCGCAACAAGGCCGCCTTCGTGAAGCTGAACTGCGCCGCTCTCCCCGAAAGCGTGCTCGAGAGCGAACTCTTCGGCCATGAGAAGGGCGCCTTCACCGGCGCCCATGCGCTGCGCAAGGGCCGCTTCGAGATGGCCGATGGCGGTACCCTCTTCCTCGACGAGATCGGCGAGATTTCGGCCATGTTCCAGGCCAAGCTGCTGCGCGTCATCCAGGAAGGCGAATTCGAGCGGGTCGGCGGTTCGAAGACGATCAAGACCGACGTCCGCCTGATCGCGGCCACCAACCGCAATCTCGAGGAAGCGGTCGCCAAGGGCGATTTCAGGGCCGATCTCTATTACCGGATCAGCGTCGTGCCCCTGTTCCTGCCGCCGCTGCGCGACCGGCCGAGCGACATCCCGAAACTGGCCCGCGAATTCCTGCGCCGCTTCAACGAGGAGAACGGCACCCATCTGACGCTGACCGAGAATGCGGTTCAGGTCCTCTCGGGTTGCTATTTCCCGGGCAACGTCCGCGAACTCGAGAATTGCGTGCGCCGAACCGCGACCCTTGCCCATGGTCCCTCCCTGACCGGCCCGGATTTCGCCTGCCGCAACGACGGCTGCCTGTCCGCCATGCTGTGGAAGGGCCCGGCGCGGGATGCGGTACCGGCCGGTTTCCAGCCCCTGCCCATCGCCCCGCGCAATGGCGCACCGGCGGCGGCTTTGCCGCCGGCCCCCGCGACCAGCGCCGATGAGCCCCCGGAGGCCGGCGGCGAATGGCCGGCAGGCTGCCCCGCCCCCGGCCATTGCCCCGCGACCGGCGACGGCAAGTCGGAGAAGGAACGCCTGGTCGAAGCCATGGAGACCGCCGGCTGGGTCCAGGCCAAGGCCGCCCGCCTGCTGGGCCTGACGCCGCGCCAGATGGGCTACGCGCTGCGCAAGCACGACATCCCGATCAAGAAGTTCTGATCAGGGCTTTCCGACCGACACTCCTCGTCTTCAAAAACCCGTCGTCCCGGCGTAAGCCGGGACCTCCATCCGGATTGAGCTCTTTCCTGCGAAAGGTCCCGGCCTACGCCGGGAGGACGGTGTGGGATGGACAACGCTCGTCCGACGTTTTGTCGGGGGTGCGACAAACGTCCGACAAAACGTCGGACCTCTGCCCGGGCCGTTTTCCGCGCGCCCAGTGATAACCCCGTCAAATCAATGATTTGCCGCTTTGGCACGGCGCTTGAAAAGGAATCCCCCGGGAACCCTTGCGACGGAGGATGAGCGTGGCACAGTTGATTTCGCTCGGCAGCCTCACGGCACCGACTTCGACCGAAACCATGCGCGAGGCGCTTTCGAGCGGCGGCTGCGCCTCTTCTTCCTGCGGCTCGTCCGAAGGCGCGGGCGATCTGCCGCCCGAGGTCTGGGAGCGCATCAAGGATCACCCCTGCTATTCGGAAGAGGCGCATCATTATTTCGCCCGGATGCATGTCGCGGTGGCACCCGCCTGCAACATCCAGTGCAACTACTGCAATCGCAAATACGACTGCGCCAACGAGAGCCGGCCCGGCGTCGTCTCCGAAAAGCTGACGCCCGAACAGGCGCTGCGCAAGGTCGTCGCGGTCGCCAACGAGGTACCGCAATTCTCCGTCCTCGGCATCGCCGGGCCGGGCGATTCCGCCTACGACTGGCGAAAGACCAAGGCGACCTTCGAGCTGGTCTCGGGTGTGATCCCGGACGTCAAGCTGTGCCTGTCGTCGAACGGTCTGGCGCTGCCCGATCACGTCGACGAGATCGCGGCCATGAACATCGACCATGTGACCCTGACCATCAACATGGTCGATCCCGAGATCGGCACCCGGATCTACCCCTGGATCTTCTATCGCAACAAGCGCTGGACCGGTCTCGACGCCGCGCGGATCCTCCACGAACGCCAGATGGAGAGCCTCGACCTGCTGCGCGCCCGCGACATCCTGATCAAGGTGAATTCGGTCATGATCCCCGGGATCAACGACGAACACCTGGTGGAAGTGAACAAGGTGGTGAAGGGCAAGGGCGCCTTCCTCCACAACATCATGCCGCTGATCTCCGACCCCGCCCATGGCACCCATTTCGGCCTGACCGGCCAGCGCGGTCCGACGCCGGCGGAACTGAAGGCGTTGCAGGACAAGCTGGAGGACGGCACCAAGCTGATGCGCCACTGCCGCCAGTGCCGGGCCGATGCCGTCGGCCTTCTGGGCGAGGACCGGGGCCAGGAATTCACCCTGGACCAGATCCCCGACGACGTGACCTACGACCCCGCCCAGCGCGAGACCTATCGCGAGGTCGTCGCCGTCGAACGGGGCGAGCACGTCGCGGTCAGGAAGGCCGCCAGCGCCGAAATCGCCGCGACCGCCGAGGGCGGCTCGATGCTGATCGCCGTCGCCACCAAGGGCGGCGGGCGGATCAACCAGCACTTCGGCCATGCCACGGAATTCCAGGTCTATGAGGCTTCCGCCAAGGGCGTCAGCTTCATCGGCCACCGCAAGGTCGAGCAATATTGCGAGGGCGGCTGGGGCGAGGATGCGACCCTCGACGGCGTCATCGCCGCGCTCGAGGGCGTCGACGTCGTGCTCTGCGCCAAGATCGGCGACTGCCCCAAGGAAAGTCTCACGACCGCAGGCATCGAGGCGACCGACGCCCATGCCTACGACTGGATCGAGGCCGGCATCGCCGCCTGCTACGCGGCGCGTCACGGCGACGCCGAACAGCTTCTCACCGCCTGAACCCGAAACCCGAACCCCGAACCGAAAGGACGGAACCATGGCCTACAAGATCATCGCCTCCCAGTGCACCGGCTGCTCGGCCTGCGAATTCGAATGCCCCAATGCCGCCATCTCCATGAAGGGCGACATCTTCGTCATCGATCCGAAGAAATGCACCGAATGCGAAGGCCAGTTCGATGCCCCGCAATGCGCGGCCGTCTGTCCGGTGCCGAAGACCTGCGTCCCGGCCTGACGCCCATCGCCGGACCTGGGCGATGGCGGCGACGGAGACGATAGAGGTCACGGGCGACGCGCTCGACTGGCTGGGCAAGCCGGTGTCGTGCCGGTCGTGCCCGCACGAGGCGATGCACCGCGACGGGCGCTGCCGCAAGGGCCGGACCTGCGTGCGCGACCGCCGCGCCCGCCGGGTCGAGCGCTTCTTCGTCGAGCATCCGGAACTGGCGGGCGACTATCTGAGCCACCCCTATTTCGAGGTGCGCGCCATCGCCGCCAAATTCGCCGATCTGTTCAGCCTGCCCCCGCTGCTGAACGATCCGGAGCCCGAGGTCAGGGCGATGGCGGCACTGCGCCTGCCGGCGTCCCGCGTCGCCCCCCTCGCCCATGACCCGGACCGTCGCGTGCGCATCGCCGTCGCCAGCCGGCTCACGGGCCGTGCCCTCTTCGACATGCTGGCGGACGCGGATTACTACGTGCGCCTGATCACGGTGCGCCGCCTGGCGCCGGATCTGCTGCCCGCCGCCATCCATGACGAGGAGCCGGAGGTGCGGCGCTGGGTCGCCCGGCGCCTGCCCGAAGCCCGGCTGATCGACATGGCCTGCGATCCCGATCCCATGGTGAGGAACGAAGTGGCCGAACGGCTGGAGCCCCGGCGCCTCGGCATCTTCGCGGGTGACGCGGATCTGCGGGTGCGCTTCACCGCCGCCGAGCGCATCGCCATCGAGGGCCTGATCGATTTCGTCGACGATGCCGATCCCCTGATCCGCGAGACCGTCACCCGACGCCTCGCCGCACGAGAGGAATGAACCATGGGCCTTGGACGCGAAGAAGAGATCGAAACCAAAACCACGCCCGTGTTCCGCCCCGGCACCAAGGTGCGGGCGACGAAATACGTGAAGAACGACGGCACCTTCGCCGGGCGCGACGTGGGCGAGATCCTGGTGCGCAAGGGCGACGAGGGCTACGTCCGCGACATCGGTACCTTCCTGCAGCGCTACTACATCTATGCGGTCGAATTCATCGACCGCGGCATCGTCGTCGGCATGCGCCGGCGCGAATTGGTCTCCCTCGACGATCTGCCCAAGGAGGGCCGCGCACGATGAAAATCATGATCCGCAAGGCCGCCTCGGGCCTCTCCGTCTATGTCCCCAAGAAGGATCTGGAGGAAGCCGTCGCCGAGACCGAGCGCGATACGCTCTGGGGCGGCTGGGTCCGCCTGAGCAACGGCTGGGTGCTGGACCTGCCCGAGATGGCGGCCGACACCCGCCTGCCGATCACGGTGAACGCCCGGAAGCGCGGCGAGGAGGGTTGAGCGATGAATGCCGTGACCCCCACCCTCGACCGGGTCGATCCGGCCGCCGTGCTGCCGGTCATCCGCCGCCACCTGGCGCAGGACATGCTGGTGCCCTATCTGGGCCCCGGCGTCGCCGCCCTGTCGTCGCCGGCGATCCCGACCGACTATGCGGCACTCGCCGCCGAACTGGGCCGCCGCGTCGCCCTGCCCAGGCGCGCCCGGGGCAATGCCTGGGCCGGCGCCCAATATATCGAGAGCCAGCGCCACCGACAGACCCTGGACACCCTGCTGCGCGAAATCTTCGCCAGCCCGGTCGCCCCCACCGCCCTGCACCGCTTCCTGGCCGGCCTGAAACTGCCGCTGATCGTCGACACCTGGTATGACGGCGCCATGCGCGCGGCGCTGGGGGCCGAACTCGACTGGGGCGAGATCCAGGGCATCACCCGGGCCGGCATCGGCGAATTCCGCTGGTATCGCGCCTATGACCGGAAGGGCGTGGAAACGCCGGTCACCAATGCCGGCGGCTGGGGCACGCTTCTATACAAGCCCCATGGCGCCGCGGTCCCGGCCGGCAATTTCCTGCTGGCCGACAGCGACTATGTCGAGGTCCTGACCGAGATCGACATCCAGACCCCGATCCCCGATGCCGTCCGCCTGCGTCGCCAGACCAGGGGCTTCCTCTTCCTCGGTTGCCGCTTCGACGACCAGATGCTGCGCACCTACGCCCGCCAGATCATGAAGCGCAGCCGTGGCCCCCATTTCGCGGTGGTCGGCGACGGCGAACTGACGCGGAATGAAGTGCGTTTCCTGAAGGGCATGAACATCACCCCCATCGCCGGCCCCCTCGCCGCCTTCGCCGAAGCTTTGGCGACGGTTTGATTGAAGGGCGTCATCCCGGCGAGGGCCGGGATCTTGTGCGGGAAATGGTGCCCCTTCCGGATGAAGGTCCCGGCCTGCGCCGGGACGACACGAAGCAAAAACCGAAGCCCCGGCCATCGCGCCGGGGCTTTGTATTTCGGCCGGTTACAGGGCTGCGTTCAGGGCACCGACGGCGGTGTCGGATTTTGTCGGGCTTGCAACATGCGTGTCGTACCCCGCAAAGACCCGTCAAATCCAAATAACTTATTGAAATAAAGCAATTATTCGACACGCCGCGACTTTGGCACGCCCCTTGCGAAGGAAGGGATGCGAGGCGTGATGCCCGCGTGACATCTCCCGAACGAGACAGGAAACGAACATGAGCGGACTTCGTCAGATCGCGTTCTACGGGAAGGGGGGCATCGGCAAGTCCACCACTTCCCAGAACACTCTCGCTGCCCTCGTCGAAATGGGTCAGAAGATCCTGATCGTCGGCTGCGACCCCAAGGCGGACTCGACCCGCCTGATCCTCAACTCCAAGGCCCAGGACACGGTGCTGTCCCTGGCCGCCGAAGCGGGTTCGGTCGAAGACCTCGAACTCGAGGACGTGCTGAAGCTCGGCTACAAGGGCATCAAATGCGTCGAGTCCGGCGGTCCGGAACCGGGCGTCGGCTGTGCCGGCCGCGGCGTCATCACCTCGATCAACTTCCTCGAGGAGAACGGCGCCTATGACGACGTCGACTACGTCTCCTACGACGTGCTCGGCGACGTGGTCTGCGGCGGCTTCGCCATGCCGATCCGCGAGAACAAGGCCCAGGAAATCTACATCGTCATGTCCGGCGAGATGATGGCGCTCTATGCCGCCAACAACATCGCCAAGGGCATCCTGAAATACGCCCATTCGGGCGGCGTGCGCCTGGGCGGGCTGATCTGCAACGAGCGTCAGACCGACCGCGAGCTGGACCTCGCCGAAGCCCTGGCCAAGCGCCTGAATTCCAAGCTGGTTCACTTCGTGCCGCGCGACAACATCGTCCAGCACGCCGAACTGCGCCGCCAGACGGTGATCCAATATGCGCCGGACAGCCAGCAGGCGGCGGAATACCGCGCGCTGGCCGAGAAGGTCCATGCCAATTCGGGCCAGGGCACGATCCCGACCCCGATCACCATGGAAGAGCTGGAAGACATGCTCCTCGACTTCGGCATCATGAAGACCGAGGAACAGCAGCTCGCCGAACTCGCGGCCAAGGAAGCGGCCAAGGCCGCCGCCGCGCAGTAATCCGAAACGTTCCCGGCCGCCCACCGGCGGCCGGGATGATCCGGCACCAAGGAGGGCATCATGAGCCTCGATTATGAAAACGATTCGGAATTCCATGCCCGCCTCATCGAAGAGGTGCTGGAAGCCTATCCCGACAAGTCGCGCAAGCGCCGCGCCAAGCACCTCTCCGTCGCCAAGGACGCCGAGGGCGAGGAGAGCGCCGAGCCGCTGACCGAATGCGACGTGAAGTCGAACATCAAGTCCATCCCCGGCGTCATGACCATCCGCGGCTGCGCCTATGCGGGCTCGAAGGGCGTGGTCTGGGGCCCGGTGAAGGACATGGTCCATATCTCCCACGGCCCTGTCGGCTGCGGCCAGTATTCCTGGTCCCAGCGCCGCAACTACTACATCGGCAAGACCGGCGTGGACACTTTCGTGACCATGCAGTTCACCTCCGACTTCCAGGAGAAGGACATCGTCTTCGGCGGCGACAAGAAGCTCGACAAGATCATCGACGAGATCAACGAGCTGTTCCCGCTGGCCAAGGGTATCTCGATCCAGTCGGAATGCCCGATCGGCCTGATCGGCGACGACATCGAGGCGGTCGCGCGCAAGAAGAACAAGGAGACGGGCAAGACCGTCGTCCCGGTTCGCTGCGAGGGCTTCCGCGGCGTCTCCCAGTCCCTGGGCCACCATATCGCCAATGACGCCATCCGCGACTGGGTCTTCGACAAGAAGGAGATCGAGTTCGAGGCCGGCCCCTATGACGTCAACGTCATCGGCGACTACAACATCGGCGGCGACGCCTGGGCGTCCCGCATCCTCCTCGAGGAAATGGGCCTTCGCGTGGTCGGCAACTGGTCGGGCGACGCGACCCTCGCCGAGATGGAGCGGGCGCCCAAGGCCAAGCTCAACCTCATCCACTGCTATCGGTCGATGAACTACATCTGCCGTCACATGGAAGAGAAATACGGCACCCCCTGGGTCGAATACAATTTCTTCGGCCCGTCGCAGATCGCCGCCTCGCTGCGCAACATCGCCGCGCAGTTCGACGACACGATCAAGGAAAACGCCGAGAAGGTGATCGCCAAGTACCAGCCCCTGGTCGATGCCGTGATCGCCAAATACCGCCCGCGCCTCGAAGGCAAGTCGGTGATGCTCTATGTCGGCGGGCTGCGCCCCCGTCACGTCATCACCGCCTATGAGGACCTGGGCATGGAGATCGCCGGCACGGGCTACGAATTCGCCCATGGCGACGACTACAAGCGCACCGGCCACTATGTGAAGAACGGCACGCTGATCTACGACGACGTCACCGGCTACGAGCTCGAGAAGTTCATCGAGAACATCCGCCCCGATCTCGTCGGCTCCGGCATCAAGGAGAAATACCCGGTGCAGAAGATGGGCATCCCGTTCCGTCAGATGCACTCCTGGGATTACTCGGGCCCGTATCACGGCTACGACGGCTTCGCCATCTTCGCCCGCGACATGGACCTCGCCATCAACAACCCGGTCTGGGGCCTGTTCAAGGCACCCTGGACCAAGGCCGCCTGAACCGGACGCGTGGGGCGGCCCAGCGCCGCCCCGCCCCCTCGAGACGACAAGGATAGGAACCATGCCCCAGTCCGCTGATAAGGTGCTCGACCACGCACCGCTGTTCCGCGAACCCGAATATCGGGAAATGCTCGCGAAGAAGAAGGCCCTGTTCGAGGACATGCCGGCGGACGACGTCGTGCAGAAGACTTCGGACTGGACCAAGTCCTGGGACTACCGCGAAAAGAACTTCGCCCGCACCTCGCTGTCGGTGAACCCGGCCAAGGCGTGCCAGCCCTTGGGCGCCGTCTTCGTCGCCGCCGGCTTCGAGAAGACCATGAGCTTCGTCCATGGTTCCCAGGGCTGCGTCGCCTATTACCGCTCGCACCTGTCGCGTCACTTCAAGGAGCCGTGCTCGGCCGTCTCCTCGTCGATGACCGAGGACGCGGCGGTGTTCGGCGGTTTGAACAACATGATCGACGGTCTGGCGAATACCTATTCGCTCTATGATCCGAAGATGATCGCGGTCTCGACCACCTGCATGGCGGAAGTGATCGGCGACGACCTGCACGCCTTCATCCAGAACGCCAAGGCCAAGGGTTCCGTGCCCGAGGATTTCGACGTTCCCTTCGCCCACACCCCCGCCTTCGTCGGCAGCCATGTCACCGGCTACGACAATATGCTGAAGGGCATTCTGGAGCATTTCTGGAAGGGCGCGGAACGCGAGGCCAATGGCTCGATCAACATCGTTCCGGGTTTCGACGGCTTCGCGGTCGGCAACAACCGCGAACTGAAGCGCATGCTGGACCTGATGGGTGTCGAATACAACATCCTGTCCGACGTCGCCGACCAGTTCGATACGCCCTCCGACGGCGAATACCGCATGTATGACGGCGGCACCACGCTCGCGGCCGCCAAGGCGGCGGTCAATGCCAAGGCGACCCTGTCGCTGCAGGAATATTGCAGCCTGAAGTCGCTGGAATATGCCGAGAGCTTCGGCCAGGAGACGGCCGCATTCCATTACCCGATGGGTATCGCGGCGACCGACGAATTCCTGATGAAGGTCTCGGAGATCACGGGCAAGGAGATCCCGGACGAGCTGACCCGCGAGCGCGGCCGCCTGATCGACGCCATGGCCGACAGCCAGGCCTATCTGCACGGCAAGAGCTATGCGATCTATGGCGATCCCGACTTCGTCTACGCCATGGCCCGCTTCATCCTGGAGACCGGCGGCGAGCCGAAGCACTGCCTGGCGACCAACGGCAACAAGGCCTGGGAAGCCCAGATGGCGGATCTCTTCGCCTCCAGCCCTTACGGCGCCGGCTGCAAGGCCTGGGCCGGCAAGGATCTGTGGCACCTGCGCTCGCTGATGGCGACGGAGCCGGTCGATCTGATGGTCGGCAGTTCCTACGCCAAATATCTGGAGCGCGACCTCAATGTGCCGCTGATCCGCCTGACCTTCCCGATCTTCGATCGCCACCACCACCACCGCTTCCCGGTGATCGGTTATCAGGGCGGTCTGCGGGTCCTGGTCACGCTCTTGGACAAGATCTTCGACACGCTCGACAGCGAGACCATCGAGCCCGGGGTCACCGACTACTCCTACGACCTCACGCGCTGATGTCTGCAATGCGTCGTCCCGGCGAAGGCCGGGACCTCGCGATGACGAGGGCGGGGCCGGATCCCACGAGATCCCGGCCTTCGCCTGGATGACGGATCAGGTGGGAGAACGGCAATGAGCGACGCATTGAAGGCCAAGATCGCCGACGTCTTCGACGAACCGGGCTGCGACAAGAACAAGGCCAAGGACGAGAAGGCGAAGAAGAAGGGGTGCTCCAAGCCGCTGACCCCGGGTGCTGCCGCCGGCGGCTGCGCCTTCGACGGCGCCAAGATCGCGCTTCAGCCGATCACCGACGTCGTCCACCTGATCCACGGCCCTCTCGCCTGCGAAGGCAATTCCTGGGACAACCGCAATGCCAACAGTTCCGGGGAGAAGACCTATCGCGTCTCCTTCACGACCGATCTCTCGGAACTCGACATCGTCATGGGCAATGGCGAGAAGCGGCTCTATCGCGCCATCCGCGACGCGATCGAACGCTATGCGCCGCCCGCCCTCTTCGTCTATCAGACCTGCGTGCCGGCCACCATCGGCGACGACATCGAAGGTGTCTGCCGCCACGCCAGCGAGAGGTTCGGCACGCCCTGCGTGCCCGTGAACGCGCCCGGCTTCGCCGGTTCCAAGAACCTCGGCAACAAGCTGGCGGGCGAAGCCCTGCTCGATCATGTGATCGGCACGCGCGAGCCCGAATTCACCACCGATTGCGACATCAACATCATCGGCGAATATAATCTCTCGGGCGAACTCTGGCAGATCAAGCCGCTGTTCGAGGCCCTGGGCATCCGGGTGCTGTCCTGCATGTCGGGCGACGGGCGTTTCGCCGAGATCGCGACGGCGCATCGCGCCCGCCTCAACCTCATGGTCTGTTCGACCGCGCTGATCAACGTCGCGCGGAAGATGGAGGAACGCTGGGGCATCCCCTATTTCGAATGTTCCTTCTATGGCCTTTCCGACATGTCGGCGACGCTGCGCACCACCGCGCGCATGCTGGTGGAACGCGGTGCGCCCGCCGACCTGATCGAGCGCACGGAAGCCCTGATCGCGCGGGAGGAAGCCCACGCCTGGTCGCGCATCGCGCCCTATCGCGACGAACTGCGGGGCAAGCGCGTCATGCTCTACACCGGGGGCGTGAAGTCCTGGTCCATCGTCTCCGCCCTTCAGGAGATCGGCATGGAGATCGTCTATACCTCCGTCCGCAAATCGACGGAGAGCGACAAGGACCGCATCAAGGCCATCATGGAAGACCCCCATATGGTCGAAAGCGTGCCGCCGCGCGAAATGTATGCCCAACTGAAGCGCGGCGACGCCGACATCCTGCTGTCCGGCGGCAAGAGCCAATTCGTCGCCCTGAAGGCCAAGGTGCCCTGGCTCGACATCAACCAGGAACGCCACCACGCCTTCGGTGGCTACGACGGCATGGTCACCCTGGTGCGCGAACTCGCCAAATCGCTGCGCAACCCGATCTGGCAGGACATCCGCCGCCCGGCACCATGGGAAGCGCCCAGTGCCGCCTTCCCCTTCGCCGCCATCGAAACAACCCGCAAGGATTGAGGGAGGAAACCATGGCCGCCGTCCGCGTCGCGAAGAAGAACCTCTCGATCAATCCGCTGAAGTCCTCGGCGCCCATGGGTGCGTCGCTCGCCTATCTCGGCGTCGACGGCGCGGTGCCCCTGCTGCACGGCAGCCAGGGCTGCACGTCATTCGCCCTCACCCTCGCCGTCCGCCACTTCAAGGAGGACATGCCGCTGCAGACCACCGCCATCGACGAGGTGGCGACGGTGCTGGGCGGTGCCGACAATCTGGAAGAGGCGCTGATCAATCTGACCAAGCGCATGAAGCCGAGGTTCGTCGGCATCGCCACCACCGCCCTGGTGGAAACGCGGGGCGAGGATTTCGTCGCCGATCTGAAGAACATCCTGGCCCGGCGCGCGGAACTGGCCGACGTGAAGATCGTCCTCGCCTCCACCCCGGATTTCGCCGGTGCCCTCGAGGACGGCTGGTCCCGGGCGGTGACGGCGATGATCGAAGGCCTGGTGATCCCGGGCGACCGGCGGGGTACGCCGCTGCGCCAGATCAACGTGCTGCCGGGCGTGCATCTGACCGCCGGCGACATCGAGGAACTGCGCGAGATCATCGCCGCCTTCGGCTTCACCGCGATCGTGCTGCCCGACGTCTCGGGCTCCCTCGACGGTCACGTGAACGATGCCTATTCGGGCCCGACCAGCGGCGGCACCAGGCTGGGCGATATCGCCGAGATGGGCCGCGCCATGCATACGATCGCCATCGGCCATCACATGCGCGCCCCGGCCGAAGCCCTTCAGGGCCTGACCGGCGTGCCGACCACCCTCTTCGCCGGCCTGACCGGCCTTGCCCCGGTCGACAGCCTGATCACCCTGCTCTCCCATCTCTCGGGCCAGCCGGTGCCGGCCAGCGTGAAACGGCGCCGGTCGCAATTGCTCGACGTCATGCTGGACGGACATTTCCATTTCGGCGACAGGCGCATCGCCATCGCCGCCGATCCCGACCTCCTCCACACTCTTGCCCTCTTCTTCGGCGGCATGGGGGCGGAGGTCGTGGCCGCCGTCGCCTCGACCGGCAATTCGCCGGCGCTTGCCGACATTCCCTGCGACGAGGTGATCGTCGGCGACCTGGCGGACTTCGAACAGGCCGCCGCCGCCAACGACGCCGAACTGCTGGTCACCCACGCCCATGGCCGGCAGGCGGCGGAACGCCTGGGCCTGCCCCTGTTCCGCGTCGGCTTTCCGATCTTCGACCGCATCGGCGCCCAGCACCGCTGCACCATCGGCTATCGCGGCACCCGCGACCTGATCGCGGAGGTCGCCAATCTCTTCATCGCCGTGCGCCCCGAAAAGCGCCCGGAAGACTTCACCCATGTGCTCGCACCCATGAGGGGGACAGACACCCATGCGACGCCTGCAACTCGTTGAGGCCGAGACGGCCATGCCCGCCGCCGACGCTCCCCAGCTCCGGATCGCCATCGCGACCCAGGACATGAAGGCCCTGAACGCCCATTTCGGCTCCGCCCGGAAATTCGCCGTCTACGACGTAACGCCCGACGACGCGCGTTTCGTCGAGGCGGTCGAATTCGGCGACGTGTCGGATGAATCCGGCAAGCACAAGACCGAGGGCGACGACCGCATCGGACCCAAGGTCGATGCGCTGCGTGGCTGCAACCTGCTGTTCTGCCTCGCCATCGGCGGGCCGTCGGCGGTGAAGGTGGTGAATGCCCGCATCCACCCGGTGAAGCTGTCGGGGCCGGAGCCGATCGAAAGCATCGTCGCCAAGGTGCAGACCATGATGACCGGCAATCCGCCGCCCTGGCTGCGCAAGGTGATGATGGCGCGGCAAGAGCGCTCCATGGACTTTCTGGACGAGGAGGATTGAACATGACCGCGCTTGCCACAAAGGCCCCCGCTGCCTTCGAGACGCCGTTCCTGAGCAGCCTGATCAGCCTGATCCGGGCCGAGGACAGTTACGGCGCCTGGGAGAACCGCAGCGACGCCCGCCTGCTGGAGGACTTCATCGTCACCCGCGCCGAGAAGCGCGAAATGCCGATGATGGCCGACCCCGATCCCGACACGATCGACAGGGTGGAGAAATTCTACAAGGCCGTCGGCCTCGCGATCGAGCGCCAGTCCGGCCTGATGGCCAGCCCGATGATGAAGATCAGCCATGAGGGATTCGGCCGCGTCGTGCTGCTGGTCGGCCGCCTTGTCGCCTTCTCGAAGTCGCTGCGCGATGTCCATCGTTTCGGCTTCGAGGATTTCGACACGCTCGCCGCCGAGGGCATGAAGGCCGTCGATCAGGCGCTGGCCGTGATCGAAAAGTTCCCCGACGTCGCCCGTGCCTGAAGGAGGCCGCCATGATCGACATCGATAGCCTGCGGGCCGAAGTGAAGAAACTCTCCCTGAAGGCGACCAAGGCCAAGATGGACCTCCACGACCTTTCGGAGGAACTGCCCATCGATTGGCAGCGCATTCCCGAAGTCGCGGCCGCCGCGCTCGATGCCTTCGAGAGCCTGGATGCCAAACGGGCGCAGCTTCGCGCCCTCGAATCCGCGTGACGGAGGATCGGCCATGGAAGCCCTGACCCGTGACGGCCGCGCCTGGACGCCGGCATATCTCCTCGCCATCGATGCCGCCGTCTGCATCGGCTGCGGCCGCTGCTACAAGGTCTGCGGCCGGGGCGTGATGACCCTGATGGGCGTCAACGAGGACCATGAGCTGGTCGATCCCGACGACGACGAGGTCGAACGCCAGGTGATGGCGCTGGTCGACGGCGGCGCCTGCATCGGCTGCGGTGCCTGCGCCCGCGTCTGCCCGACCAACTGCCAGACCCACGGTCAGGCCTGAGGGAGAGCGACCATGCAGGCCCCGGACCTCTACGACTGGCTGATGAAGAGCGGCGAGCGCACCGCCTGTGACGCCTTCGATGCCCATGTGGTCGCTTCGATCCTGTCGCTCGCGATCACCGAAGCCCTGGCCGACGGCATCAGCCCGAGCGAGCGGATCGGCCTTGGTACCGAACGCCTGCTCGACCTCGTCGATCACGTCTTTCCGGCGGCACGGCCCCTGTTCGACCGCCTGCCGCTGGCGGAGGTGGCGCCGCCCGACGACGAAGCCTGCCTGCGCGACCTCCTCTATCGCTTCTCGTCCGACGCCAGCGCGATGGATGCGGCATTGGCCACCATGATGGCCCGCCGTGCCCAGCGCCCGAACCACCTGTGGCAGGACCTCGGACTGCGTAACCGGCGTGAATTGTCCTGGCTGATGGAACGCCATTTCGAGCCTTTGGCGCGTAAGAACGCCCAGGATATGAAATGGAAGAAGTTCCTCTATCGCATGATCTGCCGCGACGATGGCTATCGCCTGTGCACCGCGCCGAGTTGCAGCGAATGCGACGACTTCGAGGTCTGCTTCGGCTCTGAAGACGGCGAAAGCCTGATGGCCCGCAGCCGCCGCGAGATGGAGCGCAGCGCCGCCGTCCTCTGAACGCCGCCCAGTGAACGCCGCGGGGTATTAGATCCCCGACCGCCGCGGCCCCCCGGCCCCGCCGCCCACCCGGGCGGGGCCGGGGTTTCATCTTCACCCCCCTCTCGTCGCCCCGGCGAAGGCCGGGGCCTTTACCCGGAAGAGGCGCTTTCTCCTGTGAAAGATCCCGGCCTGCGCCGGGATGACGCTGAAATGGGTGACGCGGTGCCGGATTTTTCTGCCCTCCGTCGCCCGGCCGATGGCAGGCCGTTGTCGCCTTCCTGCCTGTCGGAAACCCGACAAAGCCCGGATCCGACAAAACCGGCGATCTGGAAAACCTATGCATTTCAGTGCTTTGCCGTTTGGCACGGCGCTTGCGAATGACCTCCTCAGGAAACCTGTGGAGTCTCGCCATGATCCATCTGACAGACAATGCCGTGAATGCCGTGCGGACCGCCATCGCCGGTTCGACAGAGCCCGTCGAGGGCCTTCGGGTGATGGTCGAGGCCGGCGGCTGCGCCGGTTTCAAATACATGATGGGTCTCGTCGCCGCGGCCGAGCCGGGCGACACGGTCACCGAACAGGACGGCGTCAAGGTCTTCATCGACGAGAACAGCCGGCCGGTGATCCAGGGCACGACGATCGATTTCGTCGTCTCCCTCGAAGGCTCGGGCTTCACCTTCGACAACCCCCAGGCGGCGTCGCAGTGCTCCTGCGGCAAGTCCTTCGGCTGACGGGAGACAGTGACATGTGGGAATACAGCGAGAAGGTTCAGGAATACTTCTACAACCCGAAGAACGCGGGCGTGATGGAGAACGCCAGCGGCATCGGCGACGTCGGCGCCATTTCCTGCGGGGACGCCCTGCGCCTGATGATCAGGGTCGATCCCGCGACCGACACCATCACCGACGCCAAGTTCCAGACCTTCGGCTGCGGCTCCGCCATCGCCTCCTCCTCGGCCCTGACCGAGCTGATCATCGGCAAGACCATCGATCAGGCGCTCGAACTCAGCAATCAGGACATCGCCGACTTCCTGGGCGGCCTGCCGCCCGAAAAGATGCATTGCTCCGTCATGGGCTACGAGGCGCTGCGCGCCGCCGTCGCCAATTATCGCGGCGAGGCCTGGGAGGACGATCACGAGGAAGGCGCCCTGATCTGCAAATGCTTCGGCGTCGACGAAGGCATGATCGAACGCGCCGTGCGCATGAACGGCCTGACCACCCTGGAACAGGTCACCCATTTCACCAAGGCGGGCGGTTCCTGCGCCACCTGCATCGAAGGGATCGAGGAGGTTCTGGCCAAGACCAATGCCGCCATGGTGGTCGAGGGACTGCTGGACGCATCCGAAGCCTTCGACCCGAACGAGGCCGTGCGCCCGGTGCGCCGCCCCAAGGCCGGCAAATCCCCCCTCGCCGTGACCCTGGAACCCCTGACCAAGCCGAAGCTGACCAACCTGCAGAAGATCCGCCTGATCGAGGAAGCGATCGAGGGGCTGCGCCCCTTCCTGCGCCAGGACGGCGGCGACTGCGAGCTGATCGACGTCGAGGGCGACCGGGTCATGGTGAAACTGTCGGGCGCCTGCGTCGGCTGCCAGATGGCCAGCGTCACCGTGAACGGCGTGCAGGAACGGCTGATCGAAAAGCTCGGCCAGCCGCTGCGCGTCATTCCCGTCTGATCGAACCCCGCGAAAGGAGGCCGCCATGCGTCCCGTCTATCTCGACAACAACGCCACCACGCGGGTCGATCCGGCAGTGGTCGCCGAAATGCTGCCCTTCTTCACCGAGCAGTTCGGCAATGCCTCGTCGATGCATGCCTTCGGGGCTCAGGTCGGCGGCGCGCTGAAGACCGCGCGGCGCCGGCTCCAGGACCTGCTGGGCGCCGAATTCGACCATGAGATCGTCTATACCTCGGGCGGGACCGAGTCCGACAATATGGCGATCCTGTCGGCGCTGGAGACCCAGGGCGCCCGGAACGAGGTGATCACCTCGACGGTCGAACATCCCGCCGTTCTCGCCCTCTGCGACTGGCTGGAAAGGCACCGGGGCGTCACCGTCCACCGCATCCCGGTCGATGCCAAGGGCCGGCTGGACGTCGAAGCCTATCGCAAGGCGCTGGGCCCGAAGACGGCGATCGTCTCGATCATGTGGGCGAACAACGAGACCGGCACCGTGTTTCCGGTGGAACGCCTGGCGGAAATGGCCCATGAGGCCGGCGCCCTGTTCCATACCGATGCGGTGCAGGCCGTCGGCAAGCTGCCCATCGACCTGAAGTCGACCGAGATCGACATGCTCTCCCTCTCCGGTCACAAGCTGCACGGGCCGAAGGGCATCGGCGCGCTCTATGTCCGCAAGGGCGTTCGCCTGCGGCCCATGATCCGGGGCGGCCATCAGGAGCGCGGACGCCGCGCCGGAACCGAGAATGCGCCGGCCATCATCGGCCTCGGCAAGGCGGCGGAACTGGCGCGGCTGCACATGGCCGACGAACAGACCCGGGTGAAGGCGCTGCGCGATCGTCTGGAACAGGGCCTGTTGCAGCGGATCGGCAATTCCTTCGTCACTGGCGACGTCGAGAACCGCCTGCCCAATACCGCCAATGTCGCCTTCGAATTCATCGAGGGCGAGGCGATCCTCCTCCTCCTCAACCGTGCCGGCATCGCCGCCTCGTCGGGTTCCGCCTGCACCTCGGGCTCGCTCGAACCATCGCACGTGCTGCGCGCCATGAAGGTGCCCTATACGGCGGCCCATGGCGCCATCCGCTTCTCCTTCTCGCGCGAGAACGGCGATGCGGATGTCGACCGGGTGCTGGACGCCATGCCGGCGATCATCGCCGACCTGCGCTCCCTCTCGCCGTTCTGGAAGGACAAGCGCCCCGGTGCCGCGACCGACGCCGCCTTCAACCCGACTTACGCCTGAACCGCTTTCGTATCTGACTACGTGAGGAGATTGGCCATGACCCCCGTGCTGCTTCCCGCCGTCGTCGTCAACGACACCACGCTTCGCGATGGCGAACAGGCCCCCGGCGTCGCCTTCAGCATCGAGGAGAAGCTGGCCATCGCCCGCGCCCTCGACGAGGCCGGGGTCGACGAGATCGAGGCCGGCACGCCTGCCATGGGCGGCGCCGAGATCGAGGCCATGGCCGCCGTCGCCGATGTCCTGACCCAGGCCGAAGCCATCGCCTGGTGCCGCATGACCGAGGCGGATCTGGACGCGGCGCGGCGCACCGGGCTTTCCCGCGTGAACCTCTCCGTTCCCCTCTCCGACCTGCAGATCCGGGCGAAATATCACAGCGATCGGGCCGACGTGCTGCGCCGGATCGACCGCGTGGTGCGCCTCGCGCGCGATCTCGGCTTCGAGGTCGCGGTCGGCGGCGAGGATGCCAGCCGGGCCGACCTCGGCTTCGTCTGCCAGGCCATGCAGAAGGCGGAGGACGCGGGCGCAAGGCGCTTTCGCTTCGCCGACACCCTCGGCATCCTCGATCCCTTCGCGACCTATGCCATCACCCGCCGGCTTTGCGCCGAGACCGACATGGAAATCGAATTCCACGGCCACGACGATCTCGGCCTCGCCACCGCCAATACGCTGGCGGCGGTCCAGGGCGGCGCCAATCATGCCTCGGTCTGCGTCCTCGGCCTCGGCGAGCGGGCGGGCAATGCCGCGCTCGAGGAAGTGGTCGCGGCCCTGGCCCAGACCCAGGGCCGGCGCACCAATGTCGACCTGACCCGGCTTCAGGGCCTGGCCGACATGGTCTCCGCCGCCGCCTGCCGGCCGATCCCCATGGCGAAATCAATCGTCGGCGCCGGGGTCTTCACCCATGAATCGGGCATTCACGTCCACGGCCTGCTGCAGGATCCGGCGACCTATGAAGCCCTGTCCCCCGATCGTTTCGGCCGCACGCGGGAAATCGTGCTCGGCAAGCATTCCGGCCTCTCGGCGATCTTCGCGGCGCTGCGCGGCCTCGGCCTCGCCGCCGACGAATGCCGGGCCCGCGCCGTCCTCGCCGAAGTGCGGGAGCGTGCAGGCAGGACCAAGCGGATCGTCGGCAACAACGACCTTCTCGAAATCTACGCCCATTGCGCCCAGCCCGGCACCCTGGTGGGGGCGGAGTGATGGTGGACGTCACGGCCGCCCCCGTGGCCGCGCCCGCCCGCCCCGGCCTTCTCGCGTCGTGGCGCCAGGACCTCGCCTGCGTGAAGGCGCGTGACCCGGCGGCGCGCTCGACTTCCGAGATCCTGCTGACCTATCCGGGCGTCCACGCGGTGATGATCCACCGCGTCTCGCACCGCCTGTGGCGCGCGGGCTGGCGCTTCTCCGCCCGGTTGCTGTCCTGGTTCGGGCGCCACATGACCAATGTGGACATCCATCCGGGCGCCAGCATCGGCCAGCGCCTGTTCATCGATCACGGCGCCGGCGTCGTGATCGGCGAGACGGCGGTGATCGGCGACGACGTCACGATGTATCACGGCGTGACCCTGGGCGGCACGAGCTGGTCGAAGGGCCGGCGCCACCCGACGGTGGAGGACGGCGTGCTGATCGGCGCCGGCGCCAAGATCCTGTCGCCCGTCACCGTCGGCGCCAGGGCGCGCGTCGGCGCCAATGCGGTGGTGATCGAAGACGTGCCGCCGGGCATGACCGTGGTCGGCATCCCCGGCCGCCTGATCCGCCCGATCGAGGAGCGCCGCCGCATCGACGGCCGCATCGATCTCGACCACCACCTGATGCCCGATCCCGTCGGCGCCGCCCTGGGCGCCCTGATCGACCGGATCGATTTTCTCGAAGCCCGCCTCGCCCATTACCAGAACCGCGAGCGCGACACCAAGGAACCCACGCCATGAGCCTGATCGAAACCCTGAAGGGCATGTCCACGGCCGAGGATTTCTTCGATTTCCTGGCCGTCCCCTATGACCAGAGCCTGCTGCGCGTCGCGCGCCTGCACATCCTGCGGCGCATGGGCGACTACCTGCGGCGCGAGGATCTGGAGGCGCTGTCGGATGACGAAATCTATCTCCGCGCCCGCGCCGATCTCGAACGCGCCTATGCCGATTTCCAGGCGTCGACACCGCTCGAACAGCGCGTGTTCAAGGTCCTGAAGGACGCCGTGCGTCCCAAGGGCCGGGGCTTCGTGCCGCTGTCGGCGCTGGAGGTACGAAAGGGGTAACGCTTGTCGCGAAGCCGACAATGGTGTCGTGCCGTAAACTATTGAAATACCTGTATTTTCGAATGGCACGCTCCTTGCGAAGCATGTGATGACCGAAGGTCGGCGACAGGAGGAACGGATGCATATCGTGGTTTGTATCAAGCAGGTGCCGGACAGCGCGCAGATCCGCGTGCATCCCGTGACCAATACGATCATGCGCCAGGGCGTGCCGACGATCATCAACCCCTATGATCTCTTCGCGCTGGAAGCGGCGCTCGCCCTTCGCGACCAATTGGGCGGCAGCGTCACCGTGCTGTGCATGGGCCCGCCCATGGCCGAGGACTCGCTGCGCCGGGCCCTCACCTATGGCGCCGATCGCGCCGTCCTCCTGACCGATCGCTATTTCGCCGGCTCCGACACCCTGGCGACCAGCTTCGCGCTTTCGGCCGCCATCGCCAGGATCGGCGAGACCTTCGGTACCGTCGACATCGTCTTCACCGGCAAGCAGACCATCGACGGCGACACCGCCCAGGTCGGTCCCGGTATCGCCAAGCGTCTCGACCTCAATCAGCTCACCTATGTCTCCCGGATCGCCGGCATCGACGCCGAGGCCCGCGAGGTCACGGTGGAGCGCCGGGCCGAGGGCGGCGTCCAGGTCCTCAAGACCGCCCTGCCCGTCCTGATCACCATGCTGGAAGGCACCAACGAGATCCGCCGCGGTTCCCTCGGCGATGCGCTGCGAGCCGCGCGCGCCGACGTGACGGTCTGGAACGCCGCCGATGCCGGCATCGACGATCTGCTGAAATGCGGCCTGCGTGGCTCGCCGACCGTCGTCAAGAAGGTCTTCGCACCGAGTGCGCGTGCCGAAAAGGCCGAAATGGTCGCGAACGACGGCCAAAGCTCGGCCCAGGATGCCGATGCCCTGATCGCCGCGATCCTGAACCGCAACCCCGCGCTCGATGCCGACCTGCGGCGCCTGTCGGCCGGTTTCTGAGGAGGACGAGAGAATGAGCGACGCCCCCCGCCCCGCCCCGGCCTCCACCGCCGGCCGCGCCGGCATGAAGAAGGAACTGCCAGAGCGGTTCAAATCCTACAAGCACGTCTGGGTCTTCATCGAATATGAGCACGGCCACATCCACCCCGTCTCCCTGGAGCTGCTGGGCGAAGGCCGCAAGCTCGCGGACAAGCTGGACGTCGAACTGGCCGGCGTGCTGATCGGCGGCGATGCCGAGGAACTGGGGGCCGCCGCCGGTGCCTGCTTCGAACATGGCGCCGATCTCGTCTATCGCGTCGCCGATCCGATCCTGACCCATTACCGGAACGAGCCCTATACCAAGGCCCTGACCGACCTGACCAATACCTTCAAGCCCGAGATCGTGCTGCTCGGCGCAACCACGCTCGGCCGGGATCTGGCGGGTTCCGTCGCGACCACCCTGCTGACCGGCCTGACCGCCGACTGCACCGAACTCGCCATCGACGACGAACGCTCGCTGGCGGCGACGCGGCCGACCTTCGGCGGCTCCCTGCTGTGCACCATTCACACCCTGAACTTCCGGCCCCAGATGGCGACCGTGCGCCCGCGCGTGATGGCCATGCCCCTGGCCGCTCCCGGCCGCATGGGCCGGATCGTCGATCACGCGCTCGACATGACCGAGACCGACATCATCACCAAGGTTCTGCAATTCGTGCCCGACCGCGACACCGACAAGGCCCAGCTCGCCTATGCCGATGTCGTCGTCGCGGGCGGCCTGGGCCTGAAGTCGGCCGAGAATTTCCAGCTCGTCAAGGATCTCGCCGCCGTTCTCGGCGCCGAATGGGGCGGTTCGCGGCCCCTGGTGCAGAAGGGCTGGATCACCGCCGACCGACAGATCGGCCAGACCGGCAAGACCATCCGGCCGAAGCTCTATATCGCCGCCGGCATCTCGGGCGCGATCCAGCATCGCGTCGGGGTCGAGGGCGCCGACATGATCGTCGCCATCAATACCGATGCCAAGGCGCCGATCTTCGAATTCGCCCATGTCGGCATCGTCGCCAATGCCGTCGAACTGCTGCCCGCCTTGACGGAAGCCTTCCGCAAGCGCCTGTCCGTCCACCGCCTGGCGAGCTGAGGGAGGTTCCGATGAACGAAGAGAGATTCGATGCCATCGTCGTCGGTGCCGGCCCGTCCGGCAATGCCGCCGCCTATACGATGGCCAAGGCCGGCCTGAAGGTTCTGCAACTGGAACGCGGCGAATATCCCGGTTCCAAGAATGTGCAGGGCGCCATCCTCTATGCCGACGCCCTGGAAAAGGTGATCCCCGATTTCCGCGAGGATGCGCCCCTGGAACGCCATGTCATCGAACAGCGGATCTGGATGCTGGACGACACCTCCTATGTCGGCATGCATCACCGCTCCGAGAATTTCAACGAGGAGCGGCCGAACCGCTACACGATCATCCGCGCCCAGTTCGACAAATGGTTCAGCCGCCGCGTGCGCGAGGCGGGCGCCACCCTGCTGTGCGAAACGACGGTGACCGACCTCGTCCGCGACCTGAAGGGCAAGGTGATCGGCGTCCGCACCGACCGTGGCGGCGCCATCGTCCATGCCGATGTCGTGATCATGGCCGAGGGCGTGAACGGTCTCGTCGGCCAGCGCGCCGGGCTTCGCCCCGAACTGAAGCCCGAGGCGGTGGCGCTGGCGGTCAAGGAAATGCATTTCCTGCCGCAGGAAATGATCGAGCAGCGCTTCAACCTGAAGGGCGATGAAGGCGTGGTGATCGAGATCATGGGCACAGTGACCGACGGCATGACCGGCACCGCCTTCATCTATACCAACAAGGAATCCCTCTCGGTCGGCATCGGCTGCATGGTCTCGGACTTCGCGGAGAATGAGACGACGCCCTATGCCCTGCTCGAGGCCTTCAAGAACCATCCGAGCGTGAAGCCCCTGCTGGAAGGCTCGGAGATCAAGGAATATGCCGCCCATCTGATCCCCGAGGGCGGCTATCGCCATATCCCCGAACTCTTCGGCGACGGCTGGATGATCGTTGGCGATGCCGGGCATTTCGTGAACGCGGTGCACCGCGAGGGTTCCAACCTCGCCATGACCACGGGGCGCGTCGCGGCCGAGACGGTGATCCGCCTGAAGCAGCTCCGTTCCGACTTCTCGAAGGCCGACCTGGCGCTCTACCGGAAGACGCTCGACGAGTCCTTCGTGATCAAGGACATGAAGAAATACAAGGATATCCCCAACTTCCTGCACGGCAATGCCGCCAATGTCTTCGGCACCTATCCGCGCCTGATCAACGAGGCGGCGCAGCGGTGGTTCCGGGTCGATGGCGTCGCGAAACGCGAGAAGGAACGCGAGATCATCGCGTCCTTCCGCAAGGGCCGGGGCCTGCGCGGCCTCATTGGTGATGCATTCAAACTGGCGAGGGCCTGGCGATGACGACGGTCGTGAAAGTTGAAGAGAAACTCTACGTCAACCGCTATCTGGTGGATGCCGGGCGGCCCCACATCAAGGTCCGCCCGCATGAGACGCCGTCGGCGGCGCTGGTCGCCCTGACCCACGTCTGCCCTGCCGGGTGTTACAGCACCAACGACCGCGGTCAGGTCGAAGTGGCGCCGGACGGCTGCATGGAATGCGGCACCTGCCGCGTGCTGACCGCCGATACCGGCGATGTGGAGTGGAACTATCCGCGCGGCGGCTACGGCGTCCTCTTCAAGTTCGGCTGATCACGATGATCGCCGACGCCGATCTCGACCGCCTGATCGCCGAGGATCTGCCCTTCGGCGACCTGACGACCGATGCGCTCGACCTCGGCGACGTGCCGGCGCGGATCACATTTTCCGCCCGGACGGCCCAGACCGCCTGCTGTACCGAGGAGGCGGCCCGCCTCCTCGTCCGGCTGGGCGCGACGGTCAGCGGCCCCGTCCTGAAAAGCGGCACGCCGGCCCCGCCCGGCACCCTGCTGCTCGCCGCCGAAGGGCCGGGCGGTGCCATCCTGGGCGCCTGGAAGATCGCCCAGACCCTGATGGAATGGTCGGCCGGCATCGCCACGGCGACACGCGGCCTGGTGGACGCCGCCAACGCCATCCACCCCGGCATCACCGTCGCCTGTACGCGAAAGACCGTGCCCCTGACGCGGGCCTTTTCGGCGAAAGCGGTGCGCGCGGGCGGCGGCGGTCTTCACCGCCTGGGCCTGTCGGAAACCGTGCTGATGTTCCCCGAACATCGCGCCCTGATGCCTGATCTTTCGGCCGTGGACGCGCTGGCGGTCTTGCGGCACCGCTGTCCCGAGCGCACGCTGGTGATCGAGGTCACCTCGATCGACGACGCCATCGCCGTCGCCCCCGTGGCCGATGTGATCCAGCTCGAGAAATTCTCACCCGCCGCCGTTTCGGCGGTGGTTTCGGCGATCGGACGGCGCGGCGACGGCCGCCCCGTGATCGCCGCCGCCGGCGGCATCAATCAGGGCAATGCCGCCGACTATGCCGCATCGGGCGCCGACGTTCTGGTGACGTCCGCGCCCTATACCGCCCGCCCGGCCGAGGTCCAGGTCCGCATCGCCCCCCTCGCCATGGCCGGCAACCGGAGCTTCAAGGGAAACCAACGACATGAAGACCAGTGCGCGTAACCAGTTCGCCGGCACCGTCCGGGCCCTCACCCTGGGTCCGGTGAACGCCGAGGTCCTGCTCGAAGTGGCCGATGGCGTGACCATCGCCGCCATCATCACAAGGCGCAGCGCCGAAGCCCTCGACCTCGCCGAGGGCAAGCCCGCGACCGCCCTGATCAAGGCGACTTTCGTCATCCTGGCCAAGGAGGGCGAGATCGGGAAGACCTCCGCCCGCAACACCCTCTCCGGCACCATCGTGCGCCGGATCGACGGTGTGGTCTCGACCGAATACGGCCTCGACGTCGGCGGCGGCCTGACCCTGACCGCCGTGGTCACCAAGGGCAGCGCCGAGGGCCTAGTGCTCGACGTCGGCGACCGTGCCGTCGCCCTGGTGAAGGCCCCGCACATCATCATCGCCGTCGAGTGAGTGTTTCAGCCCCGTAATGTGACCCGTAACGTGAAAGGTGCCGTCATGCTGTTCTCCCGCCGCCATCTGTTCGGTCTCGCCGCCGCTCTGGCACTTTCCGCCGGCCTCGCCGCCCCCGCGCCCGTCCGGGCGGAGGACGAGCCCCTGCTGGTCTTCGCCGCCGCCTCCCTGAAGGAAGCCATGACCGAGGCCGCCCAGGATTTCGAGACCGCGAGCGGCAACAAGGTCCAGGTCTCCTTCGCCGCTTCCGGCGCCCTGGCGCGCCAGATCGAGGCCGGCGCCCCGGCCGACGTCTTCGTCTCCGCCAACATCAAGTGGATGACCTATGTCTCGGACATGGGCCTCACCGTGAAGGAGAGCGAGAAGGCCCTGCTCGGCAATGCGCTGGTGCTGATCGCGCCGGCCGACGCCGACACCCCGCCCGTCGCCATCGGCCCCGATTTCGATCTCGCCGGCCTCCTCGGCGAGGGTCATCTGGCGATCGGTGAAATGACCACCGTGCCCGCCGGCGCCTATGGCAAGGCGGCGCTCGAAAAGCTCGGCCTGTTCGACAGCGTGAAGGACCGCCTCGCCCAGGCGAGCAGCGTGCGCGCGGCCCTCGCCCTGGTCGGACGCGGCGAAGCCCCCCTCGGCATCGTCTATGCGACCGACGCGGCGGCGGACGACAAGGTCAAGGTGATCGGCACCTTCCCCGCCGACAGCTATCCCACCATCGTCTATCCCGTCGCCATCCTGAAGGAAGGGAACAACCCGGCCGCCGCCGCTTTCATCGCCTACCTCCAATCCGCCCCGGCGGCCGCCACCTTCACCAAGGCCGGCTTCACAGTAGTGCAGGCGCCGGCGACGAACTGAGGCTGGCGGGAGGTGGTTGGTGGGCCCGGCAGGACTCGAACCTGCAACCAGACCGTTATGAGCGGCCGGCTCTAACCATTGAGCTACAGGCCCCACCGTCGTGTCCCGCGAACGGCGGGGCACGACGTTTAGCAGGACGGGAGATTTCTGCCAACCTTGCCGGTGGCCTCTGGCGCCCTCTTCGTCAGCCAACGCGGTCGAAGGCGCCGGTTTCCTTGTCCAGCCATTCGAGGCGGCCGTCGAAGACGCGGAAGCGCGCGCCTTCGAGGGAGAGCTCCCCGGCGGCCACGGCCTCGGCGACGAAGGGGAAGGTCATCAGCCGTTCGAGGGACATCTTGATCGACTCGCGCTCCAGCATCTCCTTGGCCTCGGGCGCCTCGCGGTCGATGTCGCCGAGCCTGTCGAGGGCCGGTTGGACGAGATCGATCCATTCGTCGAGATAGGTGAAATCCGATTTGTCGATGCCCTTCAGCGCGGCGTAGACGCCGCCGCAATCGGCATGACCCATGATCAGGATCATGCGCACCTTGAGTACGCGGACGGCGAATTCGATGGCGGCAGACGTGCCGTGGTGCCCCTGCCCCAGTTCGGCCGGCGGCACCAGGTTGGCGACGTTGCGCACCACGAACATCTCGCCCGGCTGGGCGTCGAAGATCACGGCGGGATCGACGCGGCTGTCGCAACAGGCGATGACCAGGGTCGGCGGCTTCTGGCCATGGGTGGAAAGTTCACGATAGAGATCGCGATACTCCGGCCAATGTCCGCCCCGGAACCGCCGGTAACCTTCGATGAGCTGCTGCACCGTTCCTCCGCCATCAATTCGTCACGCGGGGCGGACGATGGCGCGCCCGCCCCCACCTGTCCAGATCTTTGCGCGCGCGCCGAACCGAGGTCCCGATTTGCGCGACTAGGATTGCACGAAAGCGCCACCACAGGGCAAAGTTGCCACCGATATCGGGAAAGGGCATCGAGTCCAGTGGACGGCAGTTTCAAAGCGGCGATTTCCGCCTTCGGTGCCGGCGTCAAGGCGAAGCTCGGCAATCCGGCGATCACGGGTGGCCCCGAAGACCAGCTCCGCGCGCCCCTCGAAACCCTGATGCGGGCGCTGGGCGAAGCGATCGGCCTGCCGCCCGACGGCCTCGTCATGGTGGGTGAAACGTCCCTCGGCCATCTGCTGACCCGCCCCGATTTCGCGGTCAGCGTCAATGGCGCCCTGGTCGGCTTCATCGAGGTCAAGGCGCCGGGCAAGGGCTTCGACCCGCGCCGTTTCACCGACCGGCACGACAAGGCGCAATGGGACAGGCTGAAATCCCTGCCCAACCTCCTCTATACGGACGGCAACGGCTTCAGCCTGTGGCGGGATGGACAACTCGCGACGCCTTCGGTCGCTTTCGATGGCGACATCGAGACCGCCGGCGCGCGCCTCTCGGCGCCCGAAACCCTAGGCGCCCTTATCGCCGATTTCCTGACCTGGCAGCCCACACCGCCCACCTCCGCACCTCGGTTGGCCGAAGTCGCGGCGCGCCTGTGCCGGCTGCTGCGCGACGAAGTGGCCGAACAGATGGATCAGGGCAATGCCAGTCTGCTCCACCTGCGGGACGACTGGCGCAAACTCCTCTTTCCCGAAGCCGACAACGCCCAGTTCGCCGATGGTTACGCCCAGGCCGTGACCTTTGGCCTGTTGATCGCCCGCGCCCTGGAAATCCCGCTGGACGACGGTATCGATCTGGCCGCGGTCAAGTTACGCCATTCCAACACGCTGATCGGCACCGCGCTCGGTCTGCTGACGGACGATACGACGAATCAGGAAGCCCTGAAGACCGCCCTCGGTACCTTGCAGCGGGTGCTGAACGCGGTGAACTGGTCCTCCATCAGCAAGGGCAAGCCGGACACTTGGCTGTATTTCTACGAGGAATTCCTCGACGTCTACGACAGCAAGCTGCGCAAGCTGACCGGCTCCTACTACACGCCGCCGGAAGTGGTGCGCGCCATGGTGCGGTTGGTGGACGAAGCCCTGCGCGGCCCCCTGTTCGTGCGCACGGCGGGCCTCGCCGCCAGCGACGTCACCGTCGCCGACCCGGCGGTCGGCACCGGCACCTTCCTGCTGGGCGTCCTGCGCAAGATCGCGGAAACGGTGACGGCGGATCAGGGCGCCGGGGCCGTCCATGGCGCGATCGACGCGGCGGCGCGGCGCCTGTTCGGATTCGAGAAGCAGTTCGGTCCCTTCGCCGTGGCGCAATTGCGCCTGCTGGCCGAACTGCGCGACCTGACGGGCGTCGAGGCAAGGGGCGGCAACGCCCCCGCCGTTCCCAATCTCAATCTCTTCATCACCGACACGCTGGGCAATCCCTATGTCGAGGAAGAGCAATTGCCGCAATTCGTCGAGGCGATCGCGCGCTCGCGGCGCGAGGCGAACCGAGTGAAGAAGGAACAGCCCATCACCGTCGTCATCGGCAACCCGCCCTACAAGGAAAAGGCGGAAGGACGCGGCGGCTGGATCGAGCAAGGCTCGGACGGGCGCCCTGCCCCGCTGGACCGTTGGCGGCCACCACCCGATTGGGGCGTCGGCGCCCATGGCAAGCACCTGAAGAACCTCTATGTCTATTTCTGGCGTTGGGCGACGCTGAAAGTCTTCGGTGCCGGCCTGCACGACGCTACCGCCCTGCCCGAGACGGACGAGGAAGGCCTGATCTGCTTCATCACCGTGGCGGGCTTCCTGAACGGCCCCGGCTTCCAGAAGATGCGCGCCGACCTGCGCCGGACCTGCACCGCGATCTGGGTCATCGACTGCTCCCCCGAAGGCCATCAGCCTCCCGTTCAAAGCCGCATTTTCCAGGGCGTTCAGCACCCGGTCTGTATCGTGCTGGCGGCAAGGCGCCATGGCACGGCAGCCGAGACGCCGGCGACGGTCTGGTTCCACGCCCTCTCCAAGGGCCGACGAGAGGAAAAATTCGCGGCCCTCGAAACGCTCTCCCTGACGGACAATTGCTGGGAAGAATGTCCACGCGATGATCGTGCGCCCTTTCTGCCGAGAGCACGGGGGCTATGGGGAAATTTCGCGCCGCTGACCGCACTATTTGACTTCGCGGGACCGGGTGTGATGCCAGGTCGAACTTGGGTCGTCGCTCCTGATCGACAAAGCCTTCAACGTCGATGGGCAGCGCTACAACAGGAAACCGATGAACAGCGAAAGGAAAACCTGTTCCATCCACAGCTCAGACAGGGAAAAGTCGCGAGTAGGCATATTGGCAAAATAGTCCACCAAAATCTCGGCTCTATCCCAACTCGTCCCGTAAGTATCAAGGACGATACGGGATCATGCCCGACACCGTTACGTTATGCCTTTCGGTCATTCGACCGTCAGTGGCTGATCGGTGATCCACGTTTGCTGAATGACCCGCGCCCGCGCCTTTGGTCTGCATGGTCTGAAGGGCAGGTGTTTTTGACAGCTCTGGACGCGCACTCCCCAACATCTGGCCCGCCAGTTACATTAGCAGGCCTCGTCCCGGACCAGCACCACTACAAGGGGTCCTTCGGTGGCCGTGTTTTTCCCCTCTGGGCGGACGCCGCCGCGACCCGGCCCAACCTGCAGTCGGGTTTTCTCACGCTGCTGGCGGAGATTCATGGGCACGCGGTTTCGGCCGAAGATGCGCTGGCCTACATCGCGGCTGTGATGGCGCATCCGGCCTTCACCGCGCGTTTCGCCGAGGATCTGGTGCGGCCGGGGCTGCGCCTGCCGGTGACCGCCGATGCCGCGCTGTTTGCCGAGGCGGTCTCGATCGGCCGAGAGGTGATCTGGCTGCACTGCCATGGCGAACGTTTCTCTGATGCCGACGCAGGGCGGCCACGGGGCGCGCCGCGCCTGCCGGCGGAGCAGGCGCCGCGCATTCCGGCTGATGGCGCCATTCCGGGGGCCCCGGCGCCGCTGCCCGACACCATGACCTATGACGCCGGCCGGCGCCGCTTGCACGTCGGACAGGGCTTCGTCGACAATGTGACGCCCGCGATGTGGGCCTATGAGATTTCGGGCAAGCCGGTGGTGTGGCAATGGTTCGGCTATCGTCGGCTGGACCGCTCGAAACCGATCATCGGGGACCGGCGCCCGCCGTCGAAGCTCGACCAGATCCAGCCCGACGGCTGGCTTCACGAATACACCAGCGATCTTCTCGACCTGCTCCACATCCTTGGCCGGCTGGTGGCGCTGGAGCCGACGCAGGCCGGGCTTCTGGCACGGATCTGCGACACCCCCCTCGTCGCCCTCGACCGCCTGCGGGACGCCGGCCTCGACATCCCGAACGAGGCGGCGGAAGAGGATTGAGGTCCCTCTCGTCTTCAAGCGCCGGCTTTGCGAGACTATGGTCGAAGCAAAATCGAGAATCGCCGGATGAAACAGATCGACCTCTTCGCGCCCGAGACGCCGCCTCATGCGGACGAGCCTGCCGCAAAAACCGTCTTCACCGCCGACCCCGAAAAAGTGCGCGGCAAGCTGCACGATGTGCTCGACCGGCTGCACACGGCCGAAACCCTGCCTTTCGACGAGACGGAATTGCGCTATCAGCGCACCGTCTTCCCGCAGATGAGCCGCTGGCTGCCCGAAGCCGAGGCCGCCGATCTCTGCGCGCGCTTCGAGACCGAAATCAGGCGGCTCGCCGCCGCCTGACCTTCGGGACCGCCCCGATCAATTGTCCAGGAAGCTGCGGAGCTTGCGGCTGCGGCTGGGGTGTTTCAGTTTGCGCAGCGCCTTCGCCTCGATCTGGCGGATGCGTTCGCGGGTGACCGAGAACTGCTGGCCCACTTCTTCCAGGGTGTGGTCGGTGTTCATGCCGATGCCGAAGCGCATGCGCAGCACCCGCTCCTCGCGCGGGGTGAGGCTGGCGAGGACACGCGTGGTCGTTTCGCGCAGGTTCGACTGGATGGCGGCGTCGAGGGGCAGGACCGCGTTCTTGTCCTCGATGAAGTCGCCCAGATGGCTGTCTTCCTCGTCGCCGATCGGGGTTTCGAGGGAGATCGGCTCCTTGGCGATCTTCAGGACCTTGCGGACCTTCTCGAGCGGCATGCCGAGCTTGTCCGCCAGTTCCTCCGGCGTCGGCTCGCGGCCGATCTCGTGCAGCATCTGGCGCGAGGTGCGGACCAGCTTGTTGATGGTCTCGATCATATGCACCGGAATGCGGATGGTGCGCGCCTGATCGGCGATCGAACGGGTGATCGCCTGGCGGATCCACCAGGTGGCATAGGTCGAGAACTTGTAACCGCGCCGGTACTCGAACTTGTCGACCGCCTTCATCAGGCCGATGTTGCCCTCCTGGATCAGGTCCAGGAATTGCAGGCCGCGGTTGGTGTATTTCTTGGCGATCGAAATGACGAGGCGCAGGTTCGCCTCCACCATTTCCTTCTTGGCCTGACGGGCCTCGCGCTCGCCCTTCTGGACCGTCGTCACGATGCGGCGGAATTCGGGGATGGTCAGGCCGAATTCGGTCGCCACCCGGGCGATCTCGCCGCGCAGTTCCTCGATCTGGGGCTGCTGCTCGCGCACGAAATCCTTCCAGCCGCGCCCCGGCAGGGCACCCACGACCTCGGTCCAATTGGGGATCAGCTCGTGGGTGATGTAATGCTCGAGGAAGCTTTCGCGGCTGACCTTGTATTTCTCGGCCAGGCGCAGCAGGCGGCCTTCGAGGCCGATCAGGCGGCGGTTGGTGCCATAGAGCTGGTCGACCAGCGCCTCGATCCTTCCGTTGTGCAGATGGACCGACTTCATCAGCTCGACCAGTTCGGCCTTCAGCTTCTGGAAGCGCTTCTCGGCGGCGGCGCCCTGCGGCTCCTCCGCCTCGCCGGTGGCGGCGGCCAGACGGCTCTCCTGGAGCTTGGCGTATTTCTTGTGCGCGGTGGCGATCCTGTCGAAGATTTCGAGCACGATGGGCTGGAGCGCCTGTTCCATCGCCGCGAGCGAGATGCCGCCCTCGTCGTCGTCCTCGTCGTCGTCGAGCCCTTCCTCGGTCTCGGCGTCCTCTTCCTCCTGGTTCTCGCCGTTGGCCTCGGCGCCGTCACCGCTGCCATTGCCCTCGGCCTCGCCGGGGCCGGCGCCATAGGTGGCGTCGAGATCGATGATGTCGCGCAGCAGGACCTTGCCGGCCAGCAGCTCGTCGCGCCAGCCGATCATGGCCTGGAAGGTCAGCGGGCTTTCGCACAGCCCGTCGATCATGGTCTCGCGGCCGGCCTCGATGCGCTTGGCGATGGCGATTTCGCCCTCGCGCGAGAGGAGTTCGACCGAGCCCATCTCGCGCAGATACATGCGCACGGGGTCGTCGGTGCGGTCCAGCTCCTCGCCGCTCGTCGTGGTGAAGCCGCCGCCCTCGCCCTCTTCCTCTTCCTTGGCCGCGCCGGCGCGCTCCGGATCCTCGGCTTCCTCGCCGTCGATCACGTTGATGCCCATCTCCGACAGCATGGCCATGATGTCCTCGATCTGTTCCGAGGACACCTGCTCCTGCGGCAGGACGGCGTTGATTTCGTCATAGGTTACGTAGCCGCGCTCCTTGGCGCGGGCGATCATGCGCTTGACCGCCTGCCCCGCCGTATCCAGCAGGGGGCCGTCCGCGGACTCCTCGCGCGCTTCTTCGTTGCCGGTCGCCTCAGCGTTCTTGCTTGCCATGCTCAGCCCCTTGGACCGGACCGCCGATCGGCGGTCGTACCCGTCACGTCATGCCGAAAACCCGCCATCAGTCCCGGTTCCTCGAACCTTGGGACTCGATGCGGGTCAATTCTTCCCTGATCGCCTGGATCCGCCGGACGTTGGATTCCGTCGGCGCTGCGTCATATGTCGCCTGCGCTTCGCTCAACTCCGCCCGAAGGATCCGTCTGAAGTGGAGTGCCAAGGCATGCCGCCATTCCTCTTCGACCAGGTCGATGGTCAAATCGTCCCGGATGCCTGCATGCATCGCGAGGAACGGATCATTTTCGAGGCGGGCAATCGTCTCGGCCAAACCAACATCCGCTAAGTGGCCCTTGACCCTGTCGCTGTCAAGGTCCGGCGCGTCAAAAGGAATGCTTAAGAGTTCGGATCGCAGCCTGTCAAGGGCCGGCACCTCGAATCCGACGCGGATCAAGTCTTCCTCCACCTGAGGCAGCAGTGCCGGGTAGCGAATCAAAAGCAGGAGGAGCAGCGCCTCGTTCGAATCGCCGCCGATGTTCTCGCCCCGCGCCAATCGGCTGGCCCGAAGCGACGGCGACGCGCCGAGCGGCACCGGCGGTCCGCCGAATCGCCCGCCGCCCCGTCCCATGCCGCCCCCATAGCCGTAGCCGGGCTGGCGTTGCGGGCGCTGGGGCCGCTGCCGGGCGAGCAACGCGCGCACCCGGCCGCGCAATTCCTCCCGGTAATGGATCTGGAGACGGGTGTCGGCGATTTCGAACACGCGGCGTCCGATCCGCTGTTCGAAGGCGGCGCGGCGCTCGGGCGTGGTCAGGTCCGCCGTCGCCAGTTCCGCCGCCCAGAGGTAGTCGACCAGGGGCACCGCCTTGTCGATCGCGATGCGCATGGCGGCGACGCCGTCGCGCCGGATCAATTCATCCGGGTCGAGATTGTCGGGCAGGGTCAGGAAGCGTAGCGAATGGCCCGGTTTCAGCAGGGGCAGCGCCCGGTCGAGGGCACGATGGGCGGCGCGCTGGCCCGCCTTGTCGCCGTCGAAACAGAGCACCGGCTCGGGCGCGAGGCGCCACAGCGCCGCCAGCTGGTTCTCGGTCAGCGCGGTGCCCAGGGGCGCCACGGCCTCCGCGATACCGGCCTGATCGAGGGCGATCACATCCATATAGCCTTCGCAGACGAGGACGCGGCCGCACTTCAAGGCGGCCTCCCGCGCCAGGTTCAGGTTGAACAGCGTATCGCCCTTGTGGAAGAGCGGCGTCTCCGGCGAGTTCAGATATTTGGGCTCGCCGTCGCCGAGGGTGCGGGCGCCGAAGGCGATGACGCGGCCGCGCGCGTCGCGGATCGGGAAGGTCACGCGGTCGCGGAAATAGTCATAGGGCGGACGGCCGTCGTCGGGCTGGCGCAGCAACCCGGCCTCGACCAGAAGGGCGGGCGCGAAGCCGCGCGCGATCATGGCGTCCTTCAAAGCGGTGCTCCCGGGCGGCGCGAAGCCCAGGCGAAAGCGGGCCACGGTCGCCGGCGTCAGGCCGCGCTTGGCGAAATAGTCCCGTCCCGCCTGCCCGGCCCCGGTCTTCAGTTGCGCCTCGTACCAGGCGCAGGCCGCCTCCAGGACCTCGTGCAGGGTCTGGCGCCGTTCCGCCTGCTGCTTCGCTTCCGGGTTCTGTTCCGGCAGGGTGACCCCGGCCTCCGCCGCCAGCCGTTCCAGCGCCTCGCGGAAACCGAGGTTCTCGGTCTTCTGGACGAAGGTGAAGACGTCGCCCTTCTCGCCGCAGCCGAAGCAGTAATAGGTGCCCTTGTCGTCCATGACATGGAACGATGGCGTCTTCTCGCCATGGAACGGGCACAGCGCCATGAAGTCGTTGCGGCCCTTGCGCACGAGCTTGGTGCGCCGGCCGACCACGGTCGACAGCGACAGGCGCGCCTTGATCTCACTCGTGACGTCGTCGGACATGGAACCTTCCCGCTGGCGCGTCAAACTAGGTGCAGCCCGGCACGACCGCAAGGCGGCCGGCGCGGGACTCGGGCCATGCAACCAGATCGGCGCGCGGCAATTATCACTGGAAAGCACCGTCGCCGACGCTGAAAATATGCCGGACGGCCCCGACGCCACAGGATCGAGGAACATAGTGACCGATTTCACCGAGACGCCGCCCGTCCTCAGCCGCCGCCTGATCCTCGCCGGCATCCTCGCCGGCCTCGCCGCCAGCCTCGCGATGCCGGCCTTGGCGACGGCGGCACCCTATGCCCAGGAGCGCATGGAACCCTGGTGGCAGGAGCGCCACCAAAAGAAGTTGCAGGAGATCCGCCAGGGCAAGGTCGACCTGATCTTCATCGGCGATTCGATCACCCATGACTACGAATTGCCGAGCACGGCGCCGCAGTATGATTTCCTGGGGCTGTGGAACCGCTTCTACGGCGGCCGGCGGGCGGTCAATCTGGGCTTCAATGGCGACAATACGGCGAATGTCCTGTGGCGCCTGCAGAACGGCGAGATCGCGGGCATTTCCCCCAAGGTCGCGGTCGTCCTGATCGGCACCAACGACACGATCCAGGGCCGCGGCGCCGAGGAGACCAAGGCTGGCATCGACGCCGTCGTCGCCCATCTGAAGACGCGCCTGCCGCGCACCCGGATCCTGTTGCTCGGCATCCTGCCCAGTGCCGTCAGCCCGACCAAGACCGCCGTCGATCAGGCGGTCAATACCGCGCTCGCCAATGCCTATGCCAAGGACGGGCGGGTGATCTTCATGGATGTCGGCTATCGCTTCCTGAAGGACGGCACGACCGACGTCGGCCTCTACATGGATCCGCGCAACGACCCGCCGCAGCCGGCCCTGCACCCCGATGCCGCCGCCCAGGCGCGGATGGCCGAGGCGATCGAGCCGACCCTGTCGAAACTGCTGGGCGACCGGAGCCGGATCGCCCAGAATCCCTAGAGTCTGCCGGCAGAGAGGTCGGCCGCCCAGGCTTCTTCATCCGGGGTGATGGCGCTGTCCAGCACCCGTTCGGGAATTTCCCAGACGATCACTTGGGGCGGCGTTTCGATGAAGGCGGGATTGTCGAAATAGGGCATGGCGGCGCCGGCGAAGGCACCGCCGTCGCGCGCCATGTCGGCGATGGGGGCGGAAAGCGCCGCCGCCAGGAAGCCGATGAAATTGCCGTTCCGCGAATAGGAACTGCCGATCACCGCGACCGGCGGCCCGACCATGTCGCCCAGAAGATCGTCGGCCTCGACCACCGGCAGGGTGATCTCGCTCTCCGCCACCATGTCGCCATCGGGACGGAAGGGCGCGGCGACACCGTCGAGGCCGGCGAGACGGATCAGATCCCCCACCCGCTCTCGCGGCTCCCCCGTTACGACCGGCACCGGCGGGCCCGCCTCGGGCGCCAGATGGGCGGTGGCGAGATGATCCGCGATCGCCTTGGCGGCGGCCCCCGCCCCCGCCTCGTTCCAATGGGTGTCGGTCTTGTAATAGGGCCGGTCGATGGCGGCGATGGCGGGACGCAGGTCGAAACCGTCGACGCCATGCCCGGCGAGCGCCGCGAAGAAACCGTCGATCCGCCCGGCGGAGGCGGCGGAACGGCGCAGCCCGCAGAGTTCGCCCGTCATCATCCGGCTCTTGTCCGGAGTCACCACGACGGTCAGGTGGATGCCCTGCGCCGCCAGCAGGCGCGAAACCTCCCCCGCCATGGCCGCGCGCCGCGCGATCGCCGCCGCGCCACCGGGCTGGACGTCGAATTCCTCGCGCAGGAACAGATAGCCGTCGCAGCCGAGACGGACCTGGGTGCCGAGATCGCCGAGCGCCACCCAGTCGATGGCATGAGCCGTCTCGGCCAGGACATCGCCGCCCAGGAGATCGTCGTTGAGGGTCTTCGCCAACCTGTCGGTGGCGGTGCCGTCCGCGACCTCGGCCAGGGTGAAGGACGTCAACAGTGCCCGCCCCTGCTCCGAGCCGAGGGTGAGCACGCTCGACACCAGGCCGAAGATGAGGACGGCGGCAAGGACGACCCCGGCGAGACGATTGCCATCATGTTCCATCCCGTGCCTCCCCGCCTAGAACTGGAAATAGAGGAAAGGCACGGTTTCCCGCCCTTCCAGCACGGCCAGCGCATAGAGGAAGGCGAGCACCGGCCAGACGCCCTGCCACCACGCCGGCACCATCGCGAGCAATGCCCGCCCACGCGCCGCCAGCACCGGCCAGACGACAACGAGAGAGCCCGCCGCCAGCCAGAAGATCACGGTCGGATGCAGGGCGGCCGCGACCTCGTCGCCCAGGGCAATGCCGTTCAGGCCGAACTGGCCCGCCAGCATGGTCTGGGCCATGCCCCAGCTCGTCGCCCGGAACAGGGTCCAGGCGATCATGACGGTGAAGAGGGTCGCCGGCCAGGCCAGCACCAGGGGCAGCGTCACCCCCATGCGCCGCACCGCCCGTTCGATCGCCAGGGCGAAACCATGGATCAGGCCCCAGGCCATGAAGGTCCAGGCGGCACCATGCCAGAGGCCGCCGATCGCCATGGTCAGGATCAGGTTCACATAGGTGCGGATCGTGCCGCCGCGATTGCCGCCCAGCGCGATATAGAGATAGTCGCGCAGCCAACTGGACAGGGAGATATGCCAGCGGCGCCAGAATTCCTGGATCGAGGTCGAGAGATAGGGATCCTCGAAATTCTCCGGAAAATGGAAGCCGAGAATGAGGCCGAGGCCGATCGCCATGGCGCTGTAGCCGGCGAAATCGAAATAGAGTTGGAGCGTATAGGCGAGCGAGCCGATCCAGGCATCCGCGAGGCTGGGCGCCGAAAGGCCGAAGACGTGATCGACCGTCGGCGCCAGACTGTCGGCGATCAGCACCTTCATGCAGAAGCCGATCATGAAGCGCCGCCCGCCCCGGCAGAAATTGTCGAAGCGCAATTCGCGCGACGCCAGTTCCTTGTCGACCCAGGAATAGCGGATGACCGGCCCCGCGACCAATTGGGTGAAGAAGGAGATATAGACGGCATAGGCGAGGAAACTCTTCTCCGCCCGCACCACGCCGCGCCTGATGTCGTAGTGATAGGAGATCGACTGCAGGATGTAGAAGGAAACGCCGATCGGCAGGATCACGTCGTCCCAGACGAAACCGCCGATATGGAACAGGGCGAGACCCTGGTTCGCGGTATCGACCAGCAGATTGGCGTATTTGAACCAGCCGAGGCAGAGCAGCATCGCCGCCGCGCCGAAGGCCAGCAGGCGTTGCTTTCCCCTGTCGTCCCGTGCCGCCTCGATCGCGAGGCCGATGAAATAGCCGGTGACGATGACGCCGAGCAGCAGGAACAGGAAGATCGGCTTCCACCAGCCGTAGAACACCCAGCTCGCCAGCAGCAGCACGAGGTTCCGGCCCCGGCGCGGCACCACGAAATAGGCGAGGAAGAACAGCGGCAGGAAGAGGGTCAGGAACTCGACCGAGGCGAAGACCATATTCGTGTTATCCCGGGCGTCGCCCCGTCAGTCCGATTCGGCGTCAGTCGTATTTGGCCCGTTCGTCCCGGCCGCCGATCAGACGGTGACCGCCTGCCCGGTCCGGGATGACGACGATGCTGTAGCGCCCGCCCGCCGCCAGCGTGCCGAGATCGACGACGCCCTCAACCGGGGTCTCGCCGCAGGCGGCTTCGATCACGGCGGCGACCGGATTGACCTGACGCCGCGCCATGGCGCCGGGCGCCACATCCTTGAACACCACGGTCTTCTTGGCGCCGGCCCGCATCACCGCGCCCGCGCAGGCCGGATCGGCGTTCAGGAAGGTGATGTCGGCCTTCAGCGCGTTGAAGTCCTGTGGCGTATCCCGGATGACCAGGGTCTTTCCGCCGTCGAGCACGGCGATGGTGATGAATTCCTCGGGCGCCGCCTCGATGGTCACGCTCCCCTTCGCGTCTGCAACCGCGACGTCGGCGCTCTGCTCGCTCTCGGCGGGCACGGCCTGGAAGCGGCCGATGCGCCCCTCGTCGGTGGCGGGCAACGCCAGGCCGGCACCGCCGGCCGAAACCGCCACGTCGCCGGAGGCCGCGTTCAGGAAGCGCACGTAACCCGAGACGACATCCGGCCCGGTGTCATAGAGCTGGACCTCGGCGAAGGCCGTGCCGGCGACGAAACCGGCGAGCGCCAGGGCGGCGAGGCCCGCGAGGCCGTCCCTCACCATGGCGCATCATCCGAAGCCGCGCCGGCGGCGGGGGCGGCCGGCGCCGGATTGGCCTGCTGCGCCTCGATCGACTTCACGATGGCGGCGGTCCAGGCCTTGTAACCAGCCTGATCCAGATGCTGGCCGTCGATGCTCTTCCAGGCGCCGGGAGCGGCGAACGCGGTCGAATTCACGTAGTGGCAGGGGCTGACGATCTGCGCCAGATAGTCCGAGAGTTCCTGCACGCGGCCGGTGGTCTTGCCGAAGGCCGGATTGTCGGTGCCCCAGGGCGGACCGATCCAGTCGCACGACAGGGACGACGAACGGATCTCGCCGGTCAGCGCCGTCACCTGATCCCAGACCCAGGCCTTGGGGAAGACCGGCGTCTTATAGGCCCCCATGGTGTCGCCCATGACGACGACGATCAGGTCGGGCTTGGTCTTGGCGATCAGATCGCGCGCGTTCCACACCGCCAGCCCCATGCCGGTCTCGCGGGTCACGGCGCCGGTGCCGGCCCGCGCCGTCCGCCCGCAGTCCGTGGTCTTGGGGGTCAGATAATCGGTCGGGGTGGCACCGCAGGCGCCATAGGCATAGACGGTCGCGCCCTCGGCGGCGAGTTGGTCGGGCAGAAGGTCGATCAGACCGCCCTGGTGGACCATGTGGCTGTCGCCGAGAATGAGGACGACGAGACCGGCAAGGATGGAATTCATGACTTCTCCCGATCGATGCGGTTAGTCGAGCGCCGGCGGTGGATAGAGTCCGGCGCTCGCCGATGGCGGGCCCAGCGTGGTGGCACCGACCCCCAGTTCCTGGGCGCGCAGTTCCTTGGCCTTCTCGAGCGCGCGGATGGCGGCACCATTCCAGCCTTCGGCCCGCAGCACCAGTCCATTGGCATAATACAATTGCGACGACGGCGTTCCCTGCTCCAGCAGGGGATCGAGCAATTGCCGGGCGCGGTCATAGTCGCTCTGGCCGATCGCGACCCAGACCGCCTGCATCGCCAGATCCTCGTCTCCCGGGGCCCGCGCCAGCAGCCGGTCGTAGATGCCGGCGGCCTGATCGTAATTGCCCGACGCGGCATAGACCCGCGCCAGCGCGCCGAGCAGGGTCGCGTTCTCGGGATCGCGGCCGAGCGGCGGCATCAGCAGGTCATAGGCCGCGCGATAGCGCTCCTGCTCGCGCAGTGCGTCGGCGCGGCCGGCGACGAGACCGGCCTCTAGATCGGCGAACTGCCGGATTTCCTCCGCCGTCCGGGCCTTGGGCTTCAGGCGCGCGACCAGGGCCTCGGTCTCGCTCTGGCTGCCGTAGCGCGCCATGACCGCGACCAGGGCCGAATAATTGGAGAGCGAGGCCCCGGCCGGCACCGGCTTCGCCAATTCGCGGCGGGCAATGGCGACGGCCTGATTCACCTCGCCCATGTCGGCCATGGTCGACGCCACCTCGCCCCAGAGCGCGGGCGTCAGATCCTTCCGCGCGGCAAGCGTATTGAGGGCCGAAAGGGCGCGGCTCTTCTCCCCCGCCGCGGCGGCCTGACGGGCTTCGCGCAGCGTCGTCTTCAGCACGATCTCCTGCGACAGCGTCACGATCTCCGCGCTGCGCTTCGGGCCGGGAATGGCGTTGATCAGGGCGCCCGCTTCCTGCAGGCGATTGCGGTCGAGGGCGAAGAGCGCGCCGGCGTGCAGCGCCTCGGCGCTCGGCTGCGGCTTGTCGAGGACGGCCTGCATCACCGCCTCCGCATCCGCCGCCCGGCCCTGTTCCCGCAGCAGGCGGGCATAGGCGAGACGGGCCCAGGGATCGTCCGGCGCCTTCCCGATCGCCTCGCGATAGGCGGCCATGGCGCCGGGCATGTCGCCGGCGCGGGCCCGTGCCTCGGCCGCCGAGACGGCCTTGGCCGCTTCCGCCCGGGCCATGTCGCCGGCGACGTCGGCGCGGATGTCCGACGGCACCCGATCCGCGAGGGCATTGGCTTCCGCCAGCTTGCCCCGCGCCACCAGCACCCGGTAGAGGCCGGTGATGACGTTCTTGTCGCGCGGCCGCAGCCGCAGGGCCTGGCGATAATAGGTCTCGGCCTCGGCGTATTTCTTCTGGCTGGCCAGCACGCTGGCGAGGAGTGCCACCGCGATCGAGCGTTCCTTGGCCTTGCCCGCCACCAGGGGCCGCAGCAGGCGTTCGGCCTGGGAATAGCGCCCGCGCTTGGCCGCACCCGATGCCGCGTAATAATCATTCATGAAGCGCGCGGCGTCGTAGAGGTCGTGATACTCGGTGCGCAGGGTCGGCTCGATCTCGATCGCCCGGTTCATGTATTTCAGCGCCTCCGCCGCCCGGCCGGACTGCATGCGCAGGCCCGCCATGCCGGTCAGGGCGTTGACGTTGTCCGGATCGAAATCCAGCGCCTTCAGGAAGAGCTTCTCGGCCTCGGCATATTTGCGGTCGGCGACGGCGGCATAGGCGAGCGTGACCGCATGTTCCGCCGTGTCGGGCTTCATCGGCTCGATCACCTTGGCCCAGCGGGACGCCACTTCGCCGTCGTCCGGATGGGCGGCGATATAGGCGTCGTATAGCGCCTGATCGGCCTTCGACGCATCGAGCCAGGTGAGCGCATCGCGCCACGAACGATCCGCCTCGACCGAAGACGGCGCCAGCCGGGCGAGGATGCCGATCCCTTCGCGCCGCGTCACCTCGCGATAGGTCAGGATGCGGCCATAGGCGAGCTGGATGCGGAGATCGCCGGGGTTTTCCTTCGCCATGGTCCCGAGGCGGCGGCGGGCTTCCTCCCACCCTTCCTCCGTGCCGGCCATGGCGACGTAATATTCGAAGGCATATTCGAGGGGCGGCGGCAGCCCGGCGAAGGCATCGCGGTAGATCTTCACCGCGCCGGCCGAATCGCCGGCCTTGGCGGCGGCGCGCGCCTGTTCGATCAGTTCGGGCGAGATCTGGCCCCGGGCCATGGCCATCTTCAGCCGCTCGACCCGGACATTGCCCGGATGCGCCGCCGCGAGCCGCGCGAGATAGGCTTCCGCTTCCTCGGTCTCGCCTTCGTCGATGGCGACGAGGCCGGCCTGGAACAGAGCGTCGGGATTGTCCGGCTCGATCTTCAGGACCTGAACCAGCAGCGATTTGGCGAGATCGGGCCGCCCCTGCTGGCGCCAATAGGAGGCGCGCTGCAAGAGATCCTCGACCGAGACTTCGGGCTTCGCTTCGGTGGGCGCGATCGGCGCCACCTTCACAGCGTCCTCATTCGGCAGCAGCACGTCTTCGGCCGATGCGGACATGGTGCCGAGGACGGCGAACAGCATGGCGGCCGGGAACGCCGCCCACGGGAACGCCGCCCACCGGCGCCGCGCCGAAGCGGGGCACCGGGAAGAAAGCGACGCTGTCAGATCTGCCATGCCTCGTTCCGGAAGAAGCGGTCGGGCCACGCGGGCCGAATCCATTCCTCCCATTTTGGAACGTCTAGGTTAATTTTTCACCATTTTCGATGGCGTCGCCGTGCCGCGACGCGGGATCAGGACAGCGCGGCCTTCACCAAAGGGCTGGCCTTGCCGAAATCCATGGTGCCGCCGTGACGTTCGCGCAGCATGGCCATCACCTTGCCCATGTCCTTCATGCCGGCGGCGCCGGTATCGGCGACGGCGGCGGCGATGGCCGATTTCATCTCGTCCTCGGACATCTGCTGGGGCAGATAATCCTCGATCACCGCGATCTCGGCGCGCTCCTTCTCCGCCAGTTCGGGGCGGCCGCCCTTCTCATAGGCTTCGATCGAGTCGCGGCGCTGCTTGACCAGTTTCTGCAGCACGTTGACCAGTTCCGCCTCGCCCACGCCGCCGTCCGGGCCTTCCGTGCGCGCGGCGATGTCGCGATCCTTGAAGGCCGCGAGGATCATGCGGATCGTGGTCACACGCGTCATGTCCTTGGCGCGCATGGCGTCCTTCATGGCCCCGTTCAGGCGATCGCGCAGCATTTCGGTGTCTCCCATCGTCAAGAGTTTGCGCGCACATTAACGCACCTCGCCAAGCCTAGCCATAAGCCGTTGACGAGCATGGCAAATTCCGCAGGGCGGCATGACTTGACTGCACATGCGGGCCCCATTATGGTCCGCCCGATTTGACCGGCGGGCACCCCCGCCGTGGAGTTTCCCGATGACGACGCCCGCTTCCGTGCCCCCGCTTTCCCCGCGGGGCGGCATTCCTGACGACGCGCGCCAAACCGCCGATGCGGTCGCCGGCGCCAAGCCCACCGGCGTTCTGGTTCTCGCCGACGGCACCATCCTCTATGGCCGAGGACTGGGCGCCGAGGGCGACGCGGTCGGCGAGGTGTGCTTCAACACGTCGATGACCGGCTATCAGGAGATCCTGACCGATCCTTCCTATTGCGGCCAGATCATCACCTTCACCTTCCCCCATGTCGGCAACGTCGGCACGAATTTCGAGGATATCGAGAGCCAGGGCCCGGCCGCGCGCGGCCTGGTGCTGCGCGCCGACATCACCGAGCCGTCGTCGTGGCGCGCCGCCAGCCATCTGGACGCCTGGTGCCGCCAGCGCGGCCTGGTCGGCATCGCGGGCGTCGACACGCGGCGCCTGACCCGGCTGATCCGGGCCGGCGCACCGAACGGCGTCATCGCCCACAGCCCGACCGGCACCTTCGATCTCGACGCCCTGAAGGCCAAGGCCGCCGCCTTCCCCGGCCTCGAAGGTCTCGACCTCGCCAGGGAAGTCTCCTGCCGCCAGACCTATGCCTGGGACGAGACCCTGTGGAATCTCGGTGCAGGCTATGGCCGGCAGGAGAATGCGCAGTTCCACATCGTCGCCATCGATTATGGCGTGAAGCGGAACATCCTGCGCTGCCTCGCCAATACCGGCGCGCGTGTGACCGTCGTCCCCGGCGACACCTCGGCGGCGGACGTGCTGGCGCTGTCGCCCGACGGTGTCTTCCTGTCGAACGGGCCCGGTGATCCGGCGGCGACCGGCGAATATGCCGTCCCGGTGATCAAGGCCCTGATCGACAGCGGCAAGCCGGTGTTCGGCATCTGCCTCGGCCATCAGATGCTGGCCTTGGCGCTCGGCGCCAGGACCGCGAAGATGAAGCAGGGCCACCGGGGCGCCAATCACCCGGTGAAGGACAAGACCACCGGCAAGGTGGAGATCACCAGCCAGAACCACGGCTTCGTCGTCCTGCCCGAAACCCTGCCGGCGAATGCCGAGGAGACCCATGTCTCCCTCTTCGACGGCACCAACGAGGGGCTGCGCATGCTCGACCGCCCGGTCTTCTCCGTCCAGTACCACCCGGAAGCCTCCCCAGGGCCGGAGGACAGCCATTACCTCTTCGACCGTTTCATCGATCTGGTGAAGTCCCATGCCTAAGCGTACCGACATCACCTCGATCATGATCATCGGGGCCGGGCCGATCGTCATCGGCCAGGCCTGCGAGTTCGATTATTCCGGCACCCAGGCCTGCAAGGCGCTGAAGGACGAAGGTTACCGGGTCATCCTGGTGAATTCGAACCCGGCGACCATCATGACCGACCCGGGTCTCGCCGATGCGACCTATGTCGAGCCGATCACGCCCGAGATCGTCGCCAAGATCATCGAGAAGGAACGGCCCGACGCCCTGCTGCCCACCATGGGCGGGCAGACCGCGCTGAACACCGCGATGGCGCTGGCCGACGACGGCACGCTGGCGAAATTCGGCGTCGACCTGATCGGCGCCAACCGCGAAGCCATCGAAAAAGCCGAGGATCGCCTGCGCTTCCGCGAGGCGATGGACGTCCTCGGCCTCGAAAGCCCGAAATCCCGCGTCGCCCATACGATGGCCGAGGCGATGGAGGCTTTCGCCGAGATCGGCCTGCCCTCCGTCATCCGCCCCTCCTTCACCCTGGGCGGTACCGGCGGTGGCATCGCCTATACCCGGGACGAATTCGAGCGGATCGTCGCCTCGGGCCTCGACGCCTCCCCCACCACCGAAGTACTGATCGAGGAATCGGTCGCCGGGTGGAAGGAGTACGAGATGGAGGTCGTCCGCGACAAGGCGGACAATGCCATCATCATCTGCTCGATCGAGAACGTGGATCCCATGGGCATCCACACCGGTGACTCGATCACCGTGGCGCCGGCGCTGACCCTGACCGACAAGGAATATCAGATCATGCGCAACGCCTCGATCGCGGTCCTGCGCGAGATCGGGGTGGAGACCGGCGGGTCCAACGTCCAGTTCGCGATCAACCCCGCGAACGGCCGCATGGTCGTGATCGAGATGAATCCGCGCGTCTCGCGCTCGTCGGCACTGGCATCGAAGGCGACCGGCTTCCCGATCGCCAAGGTCGCCGCCAAGCTCGCGGTCGGTTACACGCTCGACGAGCTGATGAACGACATCACCGGCGTTACGCCGGCCTCGTTCGAGCCGACCATCGACTACGTCGTCACCAAGATGCCGCGCTTCACCTTCGAGAAGTTCAAGGGCTCCGAAGCGCTGCTGACCACCGCCATGAAGTCGGTCGGCGAAGCCATGTCGATCGGCCGCACCTTCAAGGAATCGGTGCAGAAGGCCTTGCGTTCCATGGAGACGGGCCTGACCGGCTTCGACCCCGTGGAGCGCCTGCACGGCGACCGCGACCTGATCGAGGTCGAACTCGGCAAGCCGGTGCCCGACCGCCTGGTGGTCGTCGCCGACGGTTTCCGCGCCGGCCTGACACTCAGTGAGATCGCCGCCATCACCAAGATGGACCCCTGGTTCCTGCGCGAGATCGAGGAGATCGTCGCGGAGGAGGCGCGGGTGATCGCCACCGGCCTGCCCGAGACCGCCGCCGGCTGGCGCCGTCTGAAGGCCATGGGCTTTTCCGACAAGCGCCTCGCCATCCTCGGCAATACGACCGAACAGGCCGTGCGCCGGGCGCGCCGCGCCGCCGGCGTGCGCCCGGTGTTCAAGCGCATCGATACCTGCGCCGCCGAATTCGACAGCCGCACGCCCTATATGTATTCGACCTATGAATCGGCCGAATTCGGCGCGCCCGAATGCGAGGCGCAGCCGAGCGACGCCAGGAAGGTCGTCATCCTGGGCGGCGGGCCGAACCGCATCGGCCAGGGCATCGAATTCGACTATTGCTGCGTCCATGCCTGCTACGCCCTGACCGAGGCGGGCTATGAGACCATCATGGTCAACTGCAATCCCGAGACCGTCTCGACCGACTACGACACGTCGGACCGGCTCTATTTCGAGCCCCTGACCGCCGAGGACGTGCTGGAGCTGATCGAGACCGAGAAGCAGAACGGCACCGTCCACGGCGTCATCGTCCAGTTCGGCGGCCAGACCCCGCTGAAACTCTCGAAGGCGCTGGAGGATGCGGGCATCCCCATCCTCGGCACCTCGCCCGACGCGATCGACGTCGCCGAGGACCGGGAGCGGTTTCAGGATCTCCTCAACCGGCTCGGCCTGCGCCAACCCCAGAACGGCATCGCCACCTCGATCGAGGAAGCGCGCGCCGTGGTGGAGCGCATCGGCTTTCCCGTCGTCATCCGCCCCTCCTATGTGCTGGGCGGAAGGGCGATGGAGATCGTGCGCGACGTCGCCGGCCTCAACCGCTACATGACCGAGGCGGTCGTGGTCTCGGGCGACAATCCTGTGCTGATCGACGGCTATCTGAACCAGGCGACCGAGGTCGACGTCGACGCGCTGGCCGACGGCGAGACGGTCTATGTCGCCGGCATCATGGAGCATATCGAGGAGGCGGGTATCCATTCGGGCGACAGCGCCTGCTCCCTGCCCCCCTATACGCTCTCGGAAGAGACCGTGACCGAGTTGAAGCGCCAGACCGAACTGATGGCCAAGGCGCTCGGCGTGGTCGGCCTGATGAACGTGCAGTTCGCGATCCAGGGCGAGGATATCTACGTTCTCGAGGTGAACCCGCGCGCGTCGCGCACCGTGCCCTTCGTCGCCAAGGCAATCGGCGAGCCGGTGGCGAAGATCGCGGCCCGCGTCATGGCCGGCGAGAAGCTGGCGGGCTTCGGCCTCGTCTGGAAGAAGCTCGACCATGTCGCGGTCAAGGAATCGGTCTTCCCCTTCGCCCGCTTCCCCGGCGTCGACATCCTGCTCGGCCCCGAGATGAAGTCGACGGGCGAGGTCATGGGCCTCGACCGCACCTTCGAACTGGCTTTCGCCAAGTCGCAGATGGCGTCCGGCACGCAGTTGCCCCAGGGCGGCCTGGTCTTCATCTCGGTGCGCAATTCCGACAAGCAGGAGATGCTGGAGCCGGCTCGCCAGCTCGTCGCCCTGGGCTTCGAGATCGTCGCGACCAAGGGCACGGCCGCCTTCCTGGCGGAGAACGACGTGCCCGCCAAGCGGATCAACAAGGTGCTGGAAGGGCGGCCCCATATCGTCGATTCGATGAAGAACGGCGAAATCGCGCTGATGTTCAACACCACCGAGGGTTCGAAGTCGATCGCCGACAGCTATGAGATCCGGCGCACGGCGCTGACCCTCAAGATCCCCTATTACACCACCACGGCGGGGGCCGAGGCGGCGGTGAAGGCGATCGCGGCGCTTCGTCTCGGGCGCCTTGAAGTTGCTCCGCTGCAATCCTACACTTGACGACCGTGCATGCCCGATCGGCTCTTCCGGCCGGTCGGGCATCCGCAACTCGGGCCGCCTGTTCCGGGCCGGCCCCGTAGACTTACAGGTAGAGGGGCGATGGAAAAAGTGCCCATGACGGCGGGGGGCTACGAAGCCCTCGAAGCCGAACTGAAGCGATTGAAGACCGTGGATCGCCCGTCGGTGATCCAGGCGATCTCGGCCGCGCGCGAGCACGGCGATCTTTCGGAGAACGCCGAATATCACGCCGCCAAGGAGCGGCAGAGCTTCATCGAGACCCGCGTCCTCGAACTCGAGGACAAGATCTCGCGCGCCCAGGTCATCGACGTCTCGAAACTCTCGGGCGAAGTGGTGAAATTCGGCGCCACCATCACCCTGGTGGACGCCGACACGGACGAGGAAGTGGTCTATCAGATCGTCGGCGTCGACGAAGCCGACGTGAAGGCCGGCCGCCTCTCCGTCTCTTCCCCGGTTGCCCGCGCCATGATCGGCAAGACCGTCGGCGACGAGATCGAGGTCACCACCCCCGGCGGCCATAAATCCTACGAGATCCTGAAGGTGAAATTCGGCTGAATCGCCCCGTGCCGATCGCCGGCACGCGCGGACAGCGGATCCGAACGGCATGAATGCCCCCGGCCGTCGCCGGGGGCATTCCGTTTGTGGCGATCAGTTGTAACGATCGACCAGTCGCGGCGGCCGGATCGAACCCGGCCGCCTGACCTTTCGATGCCGGATCAGACCCGGATCAGACCTGGCCGAAGGCCGGGTCGGAAACGCTCGGCTGGCCGTTTTCCATGCGGCCGGCATAGCGCCGGGTGAACACCGATTGCTCGGTCTCGCCCGCCGTATAGTCATAGATGGTGTAGTCGTACCAGTTGCTGCTGTCCTTCAGGTCGCGACGCACGACGATGCGCTCGCCCGGGCTCAGGTGCTGGTTCGAGGCATAGGTCTCATAGGCATTGGCCACGATGCGAAGGTGGCAGCTGCGCTTGCCGTTGTTGGTCAGCACGATGTTCACGTGCTGGCTGTCGCGGTCGAAGCGGAAGTCGACCTCGGGGATCGCGAGACCCGCCTTGCCGGCTTCATTGACGTCGCCGACGAAGTGACGGTGATAGCCGTTCGGCCCCAGGAGCCAGAGGTCGTAACGGCCGTCGTCGCCCGTGATGTCCCATTCGCCGAACAGATGCTTGCCGGCCTCGACCGAATAGCGGCGCGGCACCCGGTCGAGATGCAGCTTGTCGTAGACGTGGAACACGGCGCCCGCCGTGCCCAGATTGCGGAAGCGCAGCCGGATCGAGTCCGCGTCGGTCGTCGCATCGACGTCGAGATCGTAGGGCAGCGGCCGCGAAAGCCGCAGGCCCTGGGCCTGGACCGGGATCGCCTGGTCGGCCTCGGCCGGCACGGGCACCTGGGCACGCATTTCCTGCTCGGCGCGGATCGCGTCGGCGGCGGTCTTGGTGCGGGACGGCAGCTCCGGCACCTCGGCGTTCGGGTTGACGAAGTCGAAGGCCGACATCAGGTCACCGCAGAAGGCCTTGCGGTAGGGGCTGACGTTGGTCTCGGCGACGCCGAAGCGGGTTTCCAGGAACCGCAGGACCGAGGTGTGGTCGAAGGTTTCCGAATTGACCCAGCCGCCGCGGCTCCAGGGCGAGACGATGTAGCAGGGAACGCGCGGGCCCGGACCGTAGACGCGGCCGTCCGGCGACGGCTGGCCCCTGGTGCCTTCCGGCTTCGGGTGAACGAAGCGTTCGACCGTCAGTTCGCTCTCCTTGATGGTCGAGGCGCCGGCCGGCGTGCCGTCCTCGTTCATCGAATAGACGCAGGGCGGCGGCATGTGGTCGAAGAAGCCGTCGTTCTCGTCGAAATTGACGATGAGGACGGTCTTCGACCAGACCTCCGGATAGGCGACCAGCGAGGCCAGCACCTTCTGGGTATACCAGGCACCCTGCACCGGGCTGGACGGGCCCGGATGTTCGCTGTAGGTGCGCGGCGCGACAATCCAGCTCACCTGCGGCAGATGGCCGATACGGACGTCGCCGGCGAATTCCTGGAGCAGGCCGCCCTTCGGCATGGTGTTGCCGCAGCCCTTGTAGAGCGGATTCACCCGCTCCAGCTTCTGGCGGTATTCGGTATAGGGCGAACCGTTCGAATTGTTGCCGACGTCCTCGTTGGCCTTGCGATAGGTGCGGAAGCCGTGCAGCGAGTTGTCGGTATAGTTGTCCGGCATGTTCTGATAGACCTTCCAGGTCACGCCGGCGTCCTGCAGGCGCTCCGGATAGGTCTTCCAGGTGAAGCCTTCGGAGGACGGGCCGAGGTCGTCCCATTCGTTGACGACCTGGGCGACGCCCGCGCCGGTCGGGCCGTTGGTCCCGGTCCACAGGAACATGCGGTTCGGATTGGTGCCGCCGTGCAGCGCGCAGTGATAAGCGTCGCAGACGGTGAAGGCATTGGCCAGCGCGTACTGGAATTCCAGTTCGGCTTCCTCGTAATGGCCCATCGAATGGTCGCGCTTGTAGAGCGGCCATTGGGCCATGCGGCCGTGATCCCAGGCATTCTGGGCATCGCTCCAGGAGTGCGGCGTGCCGCTGACGCGCTGGGCGTTGCCCTGGGTCGCGTCGAGGTGGTACGGCGTGACGATACGGGTGCCGTTCGACTGCTGGAAGGCGTTGCGGCCGTCCGGCAGCGGCATCGCCAGCCGGTCGCCGAAGCCGCGCACGCCCGACATGGTGCCGAAGTAATGGTCGAACGAACGGTTCTCCTGCATCAGGATGACCACATGTTCGACGTCCATGATGGATTTGGTGGCGTTGTTGGCCTCGATCGCCAGCGCCTGCCGGATGACCGGCGGAAACGCCGACATCGCGGTCGCCATGCCGGCCAGCGCGCCGGCATTCTTCAAGAAATCTCGCCTGTTCTTATCGGTCATGTTGAACTCCCTCAACCCTACGCAAGACGGGGACGCACGGACCCGTCAGCCGGAATTCGCCGGCTGGCGCAGCCTTACAGTCGTGTCGGCATCGTGGGATGATGCTGATTACGCCCCCTGACGGGGCGTAGCGGAGGCGGCCGGTCGCGTATCGTGGGAAGACGTCCCCCCGCCTTCTCCGCCTCGATCCGCACCGCTCCGGATTCGCGAGGGGGATGGTGAAACCGCTTCGTTACCGAGCGATGTCAGAATGGAATCCGTTTTAGTAACAATCCGAGACACGGGCGGGCCGCCGCCGCGCCAGGCGCGGCAATCCGCCGCTTTCGGCCGGCTTGCGCTTTTCGCATGAGCCCATGCGCCGTGTCTCGACGGCGCCGGATTGACGCGCGACGACTCGGACGCGGACGCGATCAGTTACAAATTTTTCGAAGAATGGGCCGCTTCCCCACCCGTCCGGGGGGAAGCGGCGAAAGGCGCTCCGGCCTCAGCGGCCCCGCACCAGATCGTCATAGGCCGTCATCAGGCCCTTGGTGATCTCGCCGACCTCGAAGCTGTAGGGGCCGATTTCGGACAGCGGCGTCACTTCGGCCGCGGTGCCGGTCAGGAAGGCCTGTTCGAAACCTTCCATCTCTTCCGGCATGATGGTGCGCTCGATCACCTCGATGCCCTTCCGGCGGGCGAGGTCGATCACGGTGCGGCGCGTGATGCCGTCGAGGAAACAGTCGGGGGTCGGGGTGTGGAGCTTGCCGTCCTTCACGAAGAAGATATTGGCGCCCGTCGCCTCCGCGACCCGGCCGCGATAGTCGAACATCAGGGCGTCGTCGAAGCCCGCCGCCTCGGCCTTGTGCTTCGAGAGGGTGCAGATCATGTAGAGGCCGGCGGCCTTGGAGGCGGTGGGCGCGGTATCGGGCGCCGGGCGCTTCCAGTCGGCGATGGTGAGGCGCAGGCCCTTCAGGCGCGCTTCCGGCGAGAAATAGGACGGCCACAGCCAGCAGGCGATGGCGACATGGATGGTGTTGGCCTGGGCCGAGACGCCCATCATCTCCGACCCGCGCCAGGCGAGCGGGCGGACATAGCCGTCGACGATGCCGTTTCTGGCGACCACATCGCGGGTGGCTTCGTCGATCGCCTCCACCGTCATCGGCACGTCGAAGCCGAGGATGCGGCCCGAATCGATCAGGCGCTGGGAATGTTCAGTCAGCTTGAAGACCTTGCCGCCATAGACGCGCTCGCCCTCGAAGACGCAGCTCGCGTAATGCAGCGCATGAGTCAGGACGTGGCAGCGCGCATCCCGCCAGGGCACCATGACGCCGTCATACCAGATGAAACCGTCGCGGTCGTCGAATGCCGGGCCAGCCATGGGGTTCGCTCCTGAGTGCCAGTTTGTCTTGCGGGTCGTTTTGGCGGCAGACTAGAGCGAAGCGGCCCTCAATACTACGTCAATATCGCTGACGTAATTGCCGCGCCATCTTGCAGAATCCCTATAACAAGGCAGGATGCCAGTCGCCCCTTCGCCGAGATAGCCGCCGATCATGAACAGTCTGCCCCAGGGGTCACGCCCCAATCCGCTCTTCCTGCGCGACGAGGAAATCAGGCAGGGCATCGAGTTGCTGTTCTTCGCCTATCGCGACTTCACGTCCGATGCCGACGCGGTACTGGCGCGTCACGGCATGGGCCGCGCCCATCACCGCGCCATCCACTTCATCGGCCGGCGCCCGGGCATGACCGTCAACGAATTGCTGTCGATACTGCGCATCACCAAGCAGAGCCTGTCGCGTGTCCTCTCCCAGCTCGTCACGGAGGGGCTGGTGGCCCAGACCCAGGGCACGCGGGACCGCCGCCAGCGCCTGCTCTCCCTGACCGACGACGGCAAGGAGCTGGAACGCCAATTGTCGGGCCTGCAGCGCGCCCGGGTCACCCGCGCCTATCGCGAGGCCGGCGCCGAGGCGGTGGCGGGTTTTCGCGCCGTTCTCATCGGCCTCATAGACGAAACCGACCGCGAGACGGTGCTCGCCACCGTCGACAAGGATTGAAGGTGGCGCCGGCGATGGAGGACAGCGCGCCGCCCCCGCACCTGCTGATCGTCGACGACGACGCGCGACTGCGCGGTCTTCTCGGCAAATATCTGGCCGATCAGGGCTTTCGCGTCTCGACCGCCGGCGACGCGGCCGAGGCCGAACGCCAGATCGACGCCATCGCCTTCGATCTCCTGGTCCTCGACGTCATGATGCCCGGAGAGGACGGCATCGCCTTCACCCGCCGCCTCAAGGCGGACGACATGCCGCCGATCCTGCTGCTGACCGCGCGCGGCGGGCCGGACGACCGCATCGCCGGGCTTGAGGCCGGCGCCGACGACTATCTGCCGAAACCCTTCGAACCGCGCGAACTGGTGCTGCGCATCCGCACCATCCTGCGTCGCCAGTCCGCCGCGCCCGCCCAGGCGGCGGCGGAGAACGCGGTGCAATTGGGCGCCTGGCGTCTCGATCTCAACCGGGGCGAATTGCGCCGGGGCGGCGAGGTGGTGCGCCTGACTTCCGGCGAATTGACCCTGATGCGCCTCCTGGCGGAGCGCGCGGGCGAACCCATCAGCCGCGAGGAACTGGCGCAGGCGACCGGCCAGGCCCAGGAGCGCACGATCGACGTCCAGGTCACGCGGCTGCGCCGCAAGATCGAGGACGATCCCCGCGCCCCCCACCACCTGCAGACCGTGCGCGGCAAGGGCTATGTCCTGTGGCTGAGCTGAACGCGCCGCCCGCCGCCGATCCCATCGAACGCCTGTCCCGCGCGATCCGTCGGGCGATGCCGAAGAACCTCTTCGCCCGCGCCCTCATCATCATCGTCGCCCCCGTCTTCATCTCCCAGGCGATCCTCTCCTTCATCTTCATCGACCGGCATTGGGAACTGGTCACGCGGCGCCTGTGCAATTCGCTGGCGGGCGACATCGCCTATGTCGTCGCCCAGATGGACGAGACGCCGGGGGCCGACAATGCCCGCATCTTCCACCTGGCGCGGGCGACCATGCAGCTCGGCCTCGAGCAGGATGCGCGGGCCGATCTGCCCCCGGTGGCGAGCGGGCGTTTCCCGATCCTCGAACGGGTGCTCCGGGGCGAACTGACCAGCGTCGTCGGTCTGCCCTACACGATCGACACCACCTCCGATCCCGACGTGATCGGCATGACCTTCGACCTGGGCGACAGCCTGCTGCGGGTCAGCGTGCCCCTGAAGCGCATCACCACGTCGACCAACGAATTGCTGTTCTTCTGGATGGTCGGCCTCTCGGTCCTGCTCCTGACCGTGGCCATTCTGTTCCTGCGCAACCAGATCCGCCCCATCGTGCGCCTGACCGAGGCGGCGGAAGCCTTCGGCAAGGGCCAGGCGGCCGGCGACTTCAAGCCGTCCGGCGCGCGCGAGGTGCGGCGCGCCGCCGCCGCCTTCATCGCCATGCGCGAACGGATCGAGCGCCACCTGCGCCAGCGCACCGAAATGCTGGCCGGCATCAGCCACGACCTGCGCTCCCCCCTCACCCGCATGAAATTGCGCCTCGCCATGATGGGCGGCGGCGAGGATCAGGCGGAACTGACCCGCGACGTCACCGAGGTCGAGCGCATGATCGAGGAATTCCTCGCCTTCGCGCGCGGCCAGGAAGGCGAGCAGCCGGCCGAGACCGATCTCGCCGCCCTGATCGAGGAAGTGGTGGAGGACGCCAACGCCGGCCCGCGCGACGTGCCGGTCGAAGCCCCCGACCTCGTGTCCCTGGTGGTCACGCTGCGCCGTCACGCCCTGAAACGCTGCCTCGTCAATCTGGTCGACAATGCCCAGCGCCATGCCCGCCATGTCCGGGTGCGCCTCTCCTCGTCCAGCCGCTGGGTCGAGATCGCCGTCGACGACGACGGCCCGGGGATTCCGGAGGACCGGCGGGACGATGCCTTCCGCCCCTTCGTCCGCCTCGACGTCGCGCGCAATCCGGAGGATGCCGGCGTCGGCCTCGGCCTTGCCATCGCGCGGGACGTGGCGCGCAGCCACGGCGGCGACATCTTCCTGGAGCGAAGCGCCATGGGCGGGTTGCGCGCCCGCATCCGCCTGCCGGCCTGACGCCATGATCCGCCGGACCGGCCCCGCCCTGCTCGCCCTGCTCGCTCTCATCCCGATCGCGGCCGCGGCGGAAGACGACTACAGCGACCTCGACGACTGGTTCGGCGCCGCGGTCGAGGAGGAAGGCGCGACGCCCTGGACCGTCGCCTGCGCCGCCACCTCCGTCATCGCCGACGGCAGACTGTCACGTGCCGGGGCCTGCAACGCCGCCTTCGCGGGCGCGGACGGTGCCGTACTGCGGCTCTGGACCGAGGCGCGGGATGCCGACGGCGTGCCGCGCCGGCCCGCCGCCGTGACCGTCGAATTCGCCGTGCCGGCGGACAAGCTGCAGGCGCTGCAGGCGCGCTTCGCCGGCAATGCCGCGCTGCTGGCCTCGGCCGCCGTGCTGCGCCTGACCTTCAATCACAAGCCGATGGAGACGCGGCGCTGCGACACGCTGGTCGCGACCGCGCCGGCCACCGCCGCCACCGCCGCCGGTCCGCGCGCCTTGCGGCTCGAACGGATCGGCTGTTTTCTCGAGGATGCCGAGGGTCTGCTGCACCAGGACCTGCTGGCCACCGGCAGTTTCGCCGCCGCCCTCACCCTGAACGACGTCCATCTGACAGGGGGCTTCGCCCTGCCCTCGGGCGGCGACGCGGCCTTCGGGCGGGCACTGGCCCGGCTCGACGGCCGGCCCGAGGCGCCGGAAGCCGCGCCGCCGCTGCCCCGGACACGCGACTAGCCCGAACGCGACTAGAACAGGCGTCCGCCGTCGGGCACGGATTGGCCGGGGCCGATCAGGACGACGGCGCCATTCTCGTCCGGCACGCCCAGCACCAGGACTTCCGACATGAAGGGACCGATCTGGCGCGGCGGGAAATTGACCACGGCCAGCACCTGACGGCCGATCAGGCCTTCGGGCTGGTAGTGGACGGTGATCTGGGCCGAGGAACGGCGCCGCCCGATCGCGCCCCCGAAATCGACCGTCAGCTTGTAGGCGGGCTTGCGCGCCTTCGGGAACGGCTCCGCCTCGACGATGGTGCCGACACGGATGTCGAGCTTCAGGAAATCGTCGAATGTGACGGGACCCGGGGCCCCGGTGTCATCGCCCGCCATGATCATCTCCCTGACAATGACTGGATTGATCGAAAAATTGCCTGACCCGAAACGAGAACGGGCGGCGGGAGACCCGCCGCCCGTTCGAACGCGAAAACCCGCGATCGGGATTATTCGCCCTTGGCCTTGGCGGTCAGGGCCTTCACTTCCTCGATCGATTCCGTGACCCGCTTCTGGATCACGTCGAAGGCTTCGGAATTGGCCTTGGAGGTCATTTCGGCCAGTTCGCGCATGTTGGCGAGTGCCGCCTCGAAGGCCTTCTTCAGGACTTCGGGGGCGACCTTCGCTTCGCTCGGGCTGGTGGTCATGCTCCTCAGCACGCTCGCCGCCTCGGTCATGGTCTCGCGCATGATCTCGACCTGACGCTTGGCGACCGCCTGGAAGCCTTCGAAGGCGATGCGGTTGGCCTGGGTCAGGGCTTCGATGTTCTTCCGCGACGACGAGACGATGGCGTCCATGTCGACATTGGGCATCTTCATGTCGCCGACGAACTTCTTCACGTCGAAGCTGAAAAACGGAAACTCAGGCTTGTCGGAGGCCATAACGAATCCTTTCGTCGAAAGCAGCCCCGCCCTTTGTTGGGGAGGTTGACAGGGCTTTCCCGCTTACTGCCGACGGCGATTTCCGACGGCAGTGCACAATGTAGCACCTACTCTTTCTTTTCGCTCATAGACTTGAGTTCGCTGACGGTGGCCTTCATGCGCTCGTTGATCATCGAGACCGCTTCGCCATTGGCCTTGGCGGTCGCCTCGGCGAGGTCCTTCATGTTCTGGATCGCCATGTTCAGGGCCATCTTGGCGATGTCGGTCGGCGACGGGCCTTCGCCACCTTCGCCGCCTTCGCCCTTCTTCATCTCGCGCCGCGCCTTGATGGCGGCCTGGGCCATTTCCATCGTGTTCTGGAAGATCTCGACCTGGCGCTTGGCGAGGCTGGCATAGCCGTCGGTCACCGACCGCTGGGCCGCGATCAATGCATCCATGTTCTTGCGATTGGTGTCGATCAATTGCCCGACGTCGATCGTCGGCAGGCGGAAGCCGCCCAAGAGCTTGCCGACGTCGAAACCGAAGAGATTGGCGGAATTCTTGTCGTCGCTCATGGCGTTCTTCCTCGTTGCGGGACTCGATTCGGATGTTCCATCAGGAGAATATATCGAAGCACTACGACACGTCGATTGCAGAGCCGCGCCGCAACATTGACGCCGGCAATGACCGCATCAGCCGATCGCCGCGGGCAATCTGGCGGTCGAGGGCGGCCATGGTCCGCCCCAGATCCTCGCTCTCGTCCTCGAGAAAGACCGGCAGCACCGCAAGGAAGACCGCGGCCGCACCGCGCCGCCGGATGAAGCCGGCGATGCCGCCGCCGTCCAGTCCCGCCGCCGCGACCATCCAGTCCATGGAGCGCAGGAAATCCGGCAGCCGGGCCAGCACGCCGAGGGGATCGCGGCGGTCGGTTGCGACAATGGAACGCAGTGCCGCGCGATGGGGCGCCAGCGCCTCGAAGCGGCGCATCAGAACGTCGAACAGGCGATCGCGCGGCGGCTCCGCCATCAGGGACGGATCGTCGCCCGCCAGCACGGCACGGTCGATGCGGCGCCCGAAGGCGCGCAGGATGGAGGCGGAATCGAGATGGCGGGGATAGCATTCGGCGAGCGGCACGCCGGCACGGGCGGCGATCGCGGCCAGGGTCACCCGCGACCAGGGCATTTCCGCCGCCAGGGCCAGGGCGGCATCGATCAGGACGTCCTCGTCCTCACGCCCGCCTTTCTCTCGCCCGTCTTTCTCACGATCATCGCGGTTCGGATTTTCGCCTCGCGCTGCCATCGCCGATCTTTCGCGCCTTGCCCTGTTGGAGCAGCATGAATCGGATCGGCGGCGATGGCCAGCAGGCTTTCGCCCCCGGTCCTCAGCCCGCCAGTTCGCGGGAGCGGGCGGCGGCGGCGGCGATCGCCCGGTCGAACAGGGGCTGCAGCCCGTCGTCCGCCATCAGGACGTTCAGGGCCCGCTCGGTGGTGCCCGCCGGGCTCGTCACGTTGCGGCGCAACTGATCGGCCGGTTCGGACGAAAGCCGCGCCAGTTCGCCGGCCCCCGTCACCGTCTCCCGGGCGAGGCGCATGGCGAGATCCGGGTCGAGGCCGGCGGCGGCGCCTGCCTTGGCCATGACTTCGATCAGCAGGAAGACATAGGCGGGACCACCGCCCGAGAGCGCGGTCACCGCGTCGATCTGGCCCTCGTCCTCGACCCAGCCGACGGCGCCGACGGCGGCGCAGAGCCGCTCCGCCAGGGCCTTGTCGGCGGGGCCGGCGGCCCGCCCCCCGACCAGCACGGTCATGCCCCGGCCGACGGCGGCCGGCGTATTGGGCATGGCGCGCACCACCGGCACGCCCGCGCCGAGGGCCGTCTCGAACAGGGCGATGCGCTTGCCGGCGGCGATCGAGAGCACGAGGCTCCGCGCCGACACCAGGGGCTTCAGGGCCGGCAGCACCTTGTCCATGGTCTGGGGCTTCACCGCGACGACGACGGCGCCGGGATCGAGATCCGCCGGCACCGCCGACAGATCCCCATGGACCCGGACGCCGCGCGCCGCGAGATCGGGTGCCCCCGCCGGCTCGACCACATGGGCGAGCTCGGGGGCGAGGCCGTCGCGCAGCCAGCCGTCCAGCATGGCGCCCCCCATCTTCCCGCAACCGACCAGCAGCATCGGCCGGTCCAGAATGGTTTCGGTGGTCATGGGGGACTCCTTCGGGCGATCAGGGCCGGGCGATCAGGTGCCCGTCACGCCTCCCCGACGGTTTCGATCAGGGAGGCGGCCAAGGCTTCGATCGCGCTCTTACCGCCCCAGAGGACGAATTGGAAGGCCGGATAGAAGCGCTCGCAGGTCGAAATGGCGATGTCGATCAATTCCTCGCACACGCTCATCGAAACGCTGTCGCCCATCAGGCTGGCGTGGCGGAACAGGATCACCCCGTCTTCCGACCAGAGGTCGAAATGGCCGAGCCAGAGCTGTTCGTTGATCAGGCCGAGCAATTCGTAGATCTGGGCCTGACGCGCCGGCGGCACGCGCATGTCGAAGGCGAGCGTGAGCTGCAGGGCCCGTTCCGGCTCGCGCCAGGAGAAGCCGAAGTGATAGTCGCACCAGCTCCCGTTCACCGCGACCGACAATTCGCCGTCCCCCGCCCGGTCCGAAGGCCAGTCGTTGGCCGCGACGATCTGCTCGATGAGATCGATCGGATCCAAGACCGTGGTCTCGCGCTCGGTATACAGCATTGCCATGATCCTACTCCTCATGCTTTGCGGCCGGCCGCCGAAACGGCGAGGCCGCGGGTGAGACCCGGGATGGGGCGAGAGGGAACGAAGGTATCCGAGGGTGGTGCATCGTGCCGGCCGGGACCGCCATCGACTCGAAACCCGGTGCCGCCCGCCTGGGCAGTACAGATCCGGGCAGCGCAGATCTTGGGGGTCGAAGGCATCGCATCCACCATGGCTAAACGGTCGCAAAGCATTCGATTCGGAGCAAGGCCCACAACCCGCCTTTCGGGGAAACTTTCGTGAAGCAGGGGCAATTTCGGAGGCCCCCCGGCTTCGACTTGCGGAAGCCCCGGCTTGTCCTTATGTTCCCGCCACTCGAAGCGCGGTCAGGCCGCCGCGCCGTTGGGGCGTAGCCAAGTGGTAAGGCAGCGGTTTTTGGTACCGCCATTCCCTGGTTCGAATCCAGGCGCCCCAGCCAGACCGCCCTTCCCTGTTCGGCGACGCGTTTCCACTGTCTCGCTTAGACGTGAAATCGGGCCCGAATCCAGGGCTTTCCCGCCGGCGGCCCGCTTGACCATCGCCTTCTCGGTCGTCAAGGGGGTATGCTGGCACGCTGAACCCCTGTCCGGTGCCCGAACAGAGAGAGCTTCATGCTGGTTATCAGTTACGGTATTACCAAGTCTGGCAGCACATTGGCGTTCGAACTCGCCAAGGCCGTTCTTTCGTTTTCCGGATTTCCCCAGGACCGGCTGGCCGAACATCTGCTTACCCCCGGCCACAATATCAATTTCACGACCGAACCGAACCTCGAGACCATCGACGCCATCCTCGGATCCCTGGCGCCCGGACAGCGCATCGTCCTGAAGACCCACCGCGCGCCCCCCGCGGAAGAGCGTCCCCGACTGGAAGCCTTGTGCCGTGAAGGGCTGCTCAAGATCCAGGTCGCCGTGCGCGACCCGCGCGACATATGCCTGTCCCTGGTCGACGCCGGCGAAACCGCCCGGCGAAACGGCCATACCGCCTTTTCCCGCATCGAGACCCTCGATACCGCGCTGCGGACGGTTCGGCGGCAGATACCCAATTTCCGTTTCTGGGCGAGCCTCAAAGACGCGCTCCTTCTCCCTTATGAACAATGCGCTTTCGAGACCGAGACCGCGGTCGCCCGAATTTCGGCCCAGCTGGGGGTCGTCGCCCCCATCGACAAGGTTCGTCGCCACGTCTTCGACTGCGCCTTCACCCAGTTCAACAAGGGCGTGCCGAACAGGCACGCGGCCGAAATGACCGAAGCGGACGACGAGAAAGTGCGCGACCAACTCGCGGATTTCTTTCGGGACTTCGTCGACGTCGGCGAGGCCGGCGCCGCCCCCGGTTTGGCGGAAGCCCCGAGTGCCCGGCTCTCCCTATCCGAACGGTGAATCGGGAAACCTTCCCCCGATAGGGCCTGGACAGAGGTAGAAGCATGCTGGTCATCAGTTTCGGCATACCCAAATCGGGCAGCACGTTGGCGTTCGAACTGGCGAAGGCGGCGCTGACCTTCGCGGGCTATCCGCAGCACCGCCTGCCCGACGATCTGGTCCTGCCGGAGTCCAGCGTCAATTTCATGAACAAGCCGGACATCGAGCATGTCGAAGCCGTGCTTCGGTTCATGACTCCGGACCGGCGCCTGATCGTCAAGACCCACAACCGGCCGCCGCCCCGGGAACTACCGCATTTCGAAGCCCTCGTCAGGGCCGGCCGGATCAAGATCCAACTGCCGGTCCGCGACCCCCGCGACACCTGCCTCTCCCTGGTCGATGCCGGCGACAAGGCCCGCGCAACGGGTCAGGCGGGATTCGCGCATATCCACACGCTCGAAGATGCGCGGGCGGTGGTGGGGCGCCATATCCGCAAGTTCCAGATCTGGGCCGCCCTCAGCGACGCGCTTCTTCTGCCCTACGATCAATGCGCCTTCGACACGGAGACGGCGATCCGCAGGATCTGCGCGCATTTAGGCATCGATGCGCCCGTGCCGGAGGTGCGGGACCACGTGATGAATCACGCCTTCACCCAATTCAACAAGGGTGTGGCCGATCGCCATGTGACGGAAATGCAGCCCGTGGACAGCGAGAGCATCCGGGCGGAATTCGCGCCCTTCTTCAGGGATTTCATCGAAGCGGACGGCAGCGACAGTGTCTGGGTCCGGCAATTCCGCAAGCGCCACATTCCGGAACCCGACGCCGCCTGACCGGAACGCCCGACTTGCCGGGACACCCCGCATGAGAAAGACCCGCCGAGATTGCCGGCTCGGCGGGTCCAGTCACTCGAGTGGATGATGTCCAAGTCGAAACCGTAGACCTTTTGGCTCCGGACCATCGAAGCACGCGCACTTGCGTTTGGGTCTACAGTCAGAAAGTTGGCGTGAATCCCACGGCGTCGCAAGCGGGCTTACGCCGAAACGGGGCAAAAGGACCGGGATTCACCACCAGATCAGAGACCACTCGGGCCTGGGCCCGGGGCGGGATCACCGGAATCGCCACCGTCACTACCCGTTCGGGTGGATCGACACGAGATGCTGCAGCCGGTGCAGGTGGCGATCGCGGATACCGTGGGCGGCCAGCGCCCGAATCGATTCCTCGAGATAGGCCCGGCAGGTGCCGAGGAAGCCTTCGGCGGTGGCGATGGTCGCCGCCGTCTCGAATTCGCACATGCGCCCGGCATAGCGCGGCCCCGCGCGGTTGATGACGAAGGTGACGGCACGCACCGGGCCATCCGCCGTATCGAGGTTAACCCAGCGCGGGACATAGCCGCCGGTCAGCATCTCGCGCCGCCAGACGAGGCGCAATTCATGCTCCGCCGCGGCGCGGGGGATCCGGAAGGCCATGCCCTTGCAGGCACCGCCGCGCTCGAGACCGAGGACGAGACCCGGCCTCTCGACCGTGCCCCGGCCCAGCGGCGTCCACAGGCAGAAGCGCCGGTGCCACCCGCGCAACAGGCACAGCGCCTGTTCCTCGTGATGGATCGCCGGATTCCACATCAGGGACCCATAGCCGAAGAGCCAGACGTCACCCTCCGGCGCCTCGTCGAGCGTTGCCCGAAGGGAGTCGTCACGCTGTTGCGGGGTCAGGAAGGTCATGTAGCCGGGCGGCAGCAGTTCGAGGATTCGCGCCTCGAACGCGTCGGATGCCAGATCGTCCCGGCGCAGGGACATCCCGCGCGCTCAGCCCTGCCCCTGCTGCGCCAGCTTCGCCTCGAGGGCGGCCAGGCGTTCGGCCAGGGCTTCATTCTCGGCGCGGGCCTTGGCGGCCATTGCCTTCACGGCCTCGAATTCCTCGCGCGGGACGAGCTGCATGTCGGCCACGAAGCGTTCCACCAACTGGCGGACGACGCCGTCCGCCTCCTGGCGCACACCCTGGAGGGCGCCCATGGCGCCGGTCGCGAGGCGGGCGATATCGTCGAGCAAGCGATTGTCGGTCTGCATGATGGGGACAGTCTGCCTCGCCCACTTTCGCGTTGCAACGACGGCTTTGCCTTTCCGCGTCGCCCGCCCCACGGCCTTGACAGCGGAGCGGCCCCGGCCGACAACCCGGACGCCGCCTAGGGAGCCCCGCCCATGTTCACCATGCTTCCCACCATCGCCTTTCCCGTGATCGACCCGATCGCCTTTCAGATCGGCCCCCTGGCCATCCGCTGGTATGCGCTCGCCTATGTCGCGGGGATCGTGCTCGGCTGGCGCCTCGCCATGCGCCTCGCCGCCCGCGGGAGCAGCCCGGTGCGGCCGGCGGAAGTGGACGATCTCGTCGTCTGGGTCACCCTCGGCATCATCCTGGGCGGGCGCATCGGCTACATCCTGTTCTACAATTTTCCGGTCTACATGGAGGAACCGCTGGCGGCGCTCCGCATCTGGGAGGGCGGCATGTCGTTCCACGGCGGCCTGATCGGCGTCGTCCTCGCGGTCGTGCTGTTCGCCCGCAATCGTCGGATTCCACTGTTCGGCCTCGGCGACGTCGTGGCGATGGTGGTGCCCATCGGTCTGTTCTTCGGCCGGATCGCCAATTTCATCAACGGCGAACTATGGGGCCGCGCGACCGATGTTTCCTGGGCCATGGTCTTCCCGAGCGACGAGCTTCACCTGCCGCGCCACCCGAGCCAGCTCTATGAAGCCTTCCTCGAAGGCATCGTGCTCTTCATCCTCCTGATGCTGATGGAACGCCGGGGTATCCGACGCAACATGGGCGCCATGAGCGGCATTTTCCTGATCGGCTACGGCATCGCCCGCATCGCCAGCGAATTCTTCCGCCAGCCGGATCCGCAGCTCGATTTCCTCGTCTTCGGCACCACCATGGGTCAGCTCCTGTCGGTCCCGATGATCCTGATCGGTATCTGGATGGCGGCCACGTCGGGCCGCCGCCCCGCCCCCGACCGGTCGAAAGAGGATGCGGTCGCGGCCTGATGGCGGGTGACGGCGCAGGCCCCTCTCCACTCGCCCGCCTGCTGGCGGAGCGGATCGCGCTGGACGGTCCCCTGCCCGTCGCGACCGTGATGTGGGAGGCGCTGTCGAACCCGGTTCACGGCTACTACATGACGCGGGAGCCCTTCGGCGCGGCGGGCGATTTCACCACGGCGCCGGAGATCAGCCAGATGTTCGGCGAGATGCTGGGGTTGTGGCTGGGCGCGGCCTGGGCCGACATGGGCGCGCCGCCGCGCGTGGTGCTGGCGGAACTGGGCCCGGGGCGCGGCACGCTGATGGCGGATGCGCGCCGGAGTCTCGCCCGCGTGCCTGGCTTTCCCGTCGATCTCCCCGTGCATCTGGTCGAAACCTCGCCCCGTCTTCGCCGGCTCCAGGCCGAGACCATCGGCGCCGCCGTCGTCCATCACGACCGGCCGGAGGATCTGCCGGGCGATGCCCCCCTGCTGCTCCTCGCCAATGAATTCTTCGACGCCCTGCCGATCCGGCAGTTCGTCTTCACCGGCGCGGGGTTCAACGAACGGGTGGTCGGCCTCGACGCGGACGGCGGTCTCGCCTTCGGCCTGGCGCCCGAGACGGCACCGGCGCATGTGCTGCCACCCCATGAAGCGCCGACACCCGGCGCCGTCCTCGAAGTCTCGCCCCTCGCCGTCGAGATCGCGGCCGGCCTCGGCGGGCGGCTGGCGCGGCAGGGCGGCGCTGCGCTGATCGTCGACTACGGCGCCGCCCATCGGGGTTTCGCCGATACGCTGCAGGCGGTCGCCGGGCACCGCCATGCCGACGTGCTCTCGACCCTGGGCACGGCCGACCTGACGGCCCACGTCAATTTCGCCCATCTGGCCGCCGCCGCGACCGGCGCCGGCGCCCGCGCCCACGGCCCGCGCGACCAGGGCGCGCTGCTGACCGATCTCGGTATCGGCGTGCGCGCCGGGCGGCTGGCATCGGCCAATCCGGCGCGCGCCGCCGATGTCGTCGCCGCCCACGCCCGGTTGACCGCGCCGGAGCAGATGGGCAGCCTGTTCAAGGCGCTGGCCCTGACGGGGCCGGGCCAACCCGTTCCGCCTGCTTTCTGAAGGCTCGCCGATGTCCCGTCCGCCGTGCCATCTCAGCCCCGCCCTCGGCGCCCTGCCCCATGGCTTCTTCGGAAGGCGCGGCGGCGTTTCCGGCGGCATCTATGATTCGCTGAACTGCGGCTTCGGCTCGCGCGACGAGCGCCAGGCGGTGGACGAGAACCGGGCCCGTGTGGCCGGGGCCGTCGGCGCCGGCACGCTCGTCTCCCTGCACCAGATCCACAGCACCCGCGTCGCCACCGTGGAGACGCCGTGGCAGCCCGGCCAGGGCCCGGAAGCCGACGGCATGGTGACCCGGGCACGCGGCATCGCGCTGGGCGTGCTGTCGGCCGATTGCGCCCCGATCCTCTTCGCCGATGCCGAGGCCGGAGTGATCGGCGCCGCCCATGCCGGCTGGAAGGGCGCCATCGGGGGCGTCGCCGAGGCGACGGTCGCGGCCATGATCGACCTCGGCGCCAAGCCGTCGCGCATCGCCGCCGCCGTCGGCCCCTGCATCGGCCCTGCCTCCTACGAGGTCGGCCCGGAATTCGAAGCCCGTTTCGTCGAGCAGGACGGACCGGCGGCCCGGCGCTTCTTCCATGTGCCCGATGCCGGCACCCGTGCCCATTTCGACCTCCCCGCCTATGTCGCCGACCGGCTGGCGCGGGCCGGGATCGGCACCGTCGACGTCCTCGGCCTCGACACGGCGGCGGACGAAGGGCAATTCTTCTCCTACCGGCGGGCGACCCATCGGGGCGAGGCGGACTATGGCCGCGAGGTCGCCGCCATCATGCTGGATTGACCCGGAAGCGAATGATCCGGGAGACCGTAATCCGGGGAAACCGACGGCGAAAGGCCCCCATGCCGCACCTAATGATGTTCACCGCCATCCTCCTTCTCGGCCTGCTGGCGAGCTGTGTCCTTCTCTAGAAAGACAACGCGGGCGCTCGCGCTCCTTCTCGTCGCCGTGCTGGCGGCGGGCTGTCACGGCACGGCCAAGACCCGCCTCGGCCGTCTTCTCGGCCGCGCGCCCCAGGCGAAGACCCTGGTGCCGCCGCCCCCCGCCGAGGGTGCCGACCGCCTGCTGACCGGCCTCCCCGTTCTCGTCGCGCCGACCATCGGCCTCTCGACCGACGTGGACGGCCGGCCCGGCCTGCTCGCCGCCGCCGTCGCCCGGAACCTGATCGCCGCCGACGTGCTGGCGACCACCCGCGCCGCCGCCAGCCAGAGCTATGTGCTGACCACCTGGGTCGTGGGCCAGGACCTGCTGGCCGATCTCCGCCGGCCCGACGGCATTCCGGCCGGACAATGGCGTATTCCCCTCGGGGCCGAGACGTCGGCGATCACCGGCCCCGCGCTCGACGCGCTGGCCCTGCGCATCGCGCGGACGATCACCGGAAACACCGGTGTGCCCGCGCCGGCGCCGGTCGCCGCGGCGCCCCGGGCCTCCCGCATCTCGGTCGTCGTCGGCGGTGTCGAAGGGGCGCCGGGCGACGGCAACCACGCGCTTGCCGACGCCATGCGACGCGCCCTCGCGATCGCCGGCGTAAGAGTGCCGACGGAGCCGGAGGAAGGTGCCCTGGTCGTAACGGGCGACGTCTCGGTCCGGCCGCTGACGCCGATGCTGGAACATGTCGTGCTGGCCTGGGAGGTCCGCAATCCGGCGGGCGAGGTGATCGCCACCATCGCCCAGGAAAACGACGTGCCGGCCGGCAGCCTGAACCAGTCCTGGGGCCCGATCGCAGGGGCCGCCGCCCAGGGCGGCGCGGACGGCGTGCTGCAACTGCTCGATTCGCTGCGCCGTTGAGAGGGCCGCTGCCCTGCGCCGCCATCGCGACAGATTTGCGACGAAGCGGGGCCAAGGCGCGTTTACAGCCCTGTGACGGCTTGATACAAAGCCGGCGACTTCGCGGGGCCCCTGGGGTCACGTGTTCCCCCACTCACCCCTTCGGGGCCGGATCGTGTTGCGCGGTTCGACCGGAACGGGAAGCAATTCGCGGGTGCGCAAATGAAGGTGCTGGCCGGCAACAGCAACCGACCGCTGGCGGAGGCGATCGCCGCCTACCTCAACCTCCCCCTGACCAAGGCCAGCGTCCGGCGCTTCTCGGACCAGGAATGCTTCGTCGAGATCCACGAGAACGTCCGCGGCGAGGACGTCTTCGTCATCCAGTCGACGTCCTTTCCGGCGAACGACAACCTGATGGAACTGCTGGTCTGCATCGATGCGCTGCGCCGCGCCTCGGCCAAGCGGATCACCGCCGTCATCCCCTATTTCGGCTATGCCCGCCAGGACCGGAAGCCCGGCCCGCGCACGCCGATCTCGGCCAAGCTGGTCGCCAATCTGATCACCACGGCCGGCGCCAACCGCGTCCTGACCCTCGACCTGCACGCGGGCCAGATCCAGGGCTTCTTCGACATCCCGACCGACAATCTGTTCGCCGCCCCCGTCTTCGTGCAGGACATCAAGGAACAGTTCGGCACCGAGGAACGGCTGATGATCGTCTCGCCGGACGTCGGCGGCGTGGTCCGGGCACGTGCCATCGCCAAGCGGATCGATGCCGATCTCGCCATCGTCGACAAGCGCCGCGAGCGCGCCGGTGAATCCGAGGTCATGAACATCATCGGTGATGTCGCCGGCCGGCGCTGCATCCTGGTCGACGACATCGTCGATTCGGCCGGCACGCTGTGCAATGCCGCCGCCGCCCTGATGGACAAGGGCGCCCTCAGCGTCTCCGCCTATGTCAGCCACGGCGTGCTGTCGGGCGGCGCGGTCGCGCGCGTCTCCGCCTCGAAGCTCGAATCCCTGGTGATCTCGGACTCGATCCTGGCGACCGAGGCGGTGCGCCTGTGCCGCAACATCCGCCGCGTCCCCATCGCCCCCCTGATCGCCGAAGCGATGCGCCGCATCACGGACGAGACCTCGGTCTCCTCCCTCTTCGACTGACCTCTCGAACAACGCCGCCGTTCGGCCGCCGCCCCCGCCGGGGCGGCGGCTTTTTTTCGTGCTGTCACGGCGGGGACAGAACGGGCGGCCGCGACGTGGGATCCAAGGCGGGCAGTCGACAACCTAAGGAGACCTGCCCATGCAACCGATCACCACCACCGTCTTCGCGCCCACACGGCCGAACGGCGTCACCCGGCACCTGCGCCGCATCGCCGACCACATGGCCGAGCGCCGCCGCCGGCGCCAGACCTACGCCTTGCTGGCCAATCTCGAGGACCGCATCCTCGACGACATCGGCATTTCCCGGGCGGAGGTCGAGGCCGGCCTGCGTCGCGGCTTCCTCTGAGGCCCGGCGCGGCTCGCCCCCCAAGAAACAAGAAAACAGGAAGCATCATGAAGACCATCGGTTTTGCTGAATACATCTGGCTGGACGGCACGCGCCCGACCCAGCAGATCCGCTCCAAGGCCCGCATCGTCCATGTGCCGGAAACGCCCGTTGCCGCTGATTTCCCGGCGTGGAGCTTCGACGGCTCCTCCACCGGCCAGGCGAGCGGCGAAGACTCGGACTGCCTTCTGACCCCGGTCCGCGTCGTCCGGGATCCGCGCCGCGGCGAGGGCTGCCATCTCGTCCTCTGCGAGGTGCTGAACACCGACGAGACGCCCCACGCGACCAACCACCGGGCCCATCTGCGCCGCGTTCTCGACGCCGCCGGCGCGGAAGCCGATCCCTGGACAGGCTTCGAGCAGGAATACACCATCCTGCGCGCCGGCCGTCCCCTCGGCTTTCCCGAGTCCGGCTTTCCGGCGCCTCAGGGCCCCTATTATTGCTCGGTCGGGGCCGATGTCGCCTTCGGCCGTGACCTGGCGGATGCCCATGCGGCTGCCTGTCTCGACGCCGGCCTGATGATCTATGGCATCAACGCCGAGGTCATGCCGGGCCAGTGGGAGTTCCAGATCGGCTATCGCGGCATCGAGGGCGAGGCGGCCGACGCGCTGGCCATGGCCGATCATCTGTGGCTGGCACGTTTCCTCCTCCAGCGCGAGGCGGAGCGCTTCGGCTATGCCGTCTCCTTCGCCAACAAGCCCGTGCCGGGCGACTGGAACGGCGCCGGGATGCACACCAACTTCTCGACCGCCGCCATCCGCGCGCCGCAAACCGGGCGTCTGGCGATCGATGCCGCCGTCGAACGCCTGTCCCGCCATCACGCCCGCCACATCGCGGACTATGGCGACGGTCTGGCGGCGCGCCTGACCGGCCTGCACGAGACCTGCAGTATCGAGGAATTCCGTGCGGGCGTCGCCCATCGCGGCGCCTCGATCCGCATCCCGCAGCCGGTCGCGCAGAAAGGCCACGGCTATTTCGAGGACCGCCGCCCCGGCGCCAATGCCGATCCCTATCGCGTGGCGGCATGCCTCGTCGAGACCGTGCTCCTGAGCGACGAACAGCGGGCCCGTCTGAACCCGGCGGCGACCCGGGCGGCCGCCTGACGGCCCGCGCCGCACCGGTCCCCCGGGGCCGGTGCGGACGCGACGAATCTCCCGGGCTTTTGGTTGCCATCGCCGGGCATTTGCGCTATCAACCCGCGTTCACAAGCGCCCGCACCCCTGGAGGCGGGCGTTCTCTATTGGAGAAAGACATGAGCAAGATTGTTTCGCTCGCCGTCGAGGCGCGCGACCGGGTCGGTAAGGGGTCCGCCCGGGGCGCCCGTCGCGAAGGCCGAGTCCCCGCCGTGATCTACGGCAACAAGGAAGCGCCGGAAGGCATCACCATCTCCTGGAAGGAACTGGAGAAGGAGTTGAACTCCGGTCGTTTCCTGTCCACCGTCTTCGACCTGAAGATCGGTGAGCGTTCCGAGCGTGTGCTGCCGCGCGACGTGCAGTTCCACCCGGTGACCGACCGTGCCCTGCACGTCGACTTCCTGCGCATCCCCGCCGACGGTCTCGTCACCGTGACGGTGCCGGTGATCATCACCGACCATGCCGCCTCCCCCGGCCTGAAGCTGGGCGGCGTGCTGAACGTGGTGCGCCATGAAGTCGAACTGATGTGCCCGGCCGATGCCGTGCCCGAGCAGATCACCATCTCGCTCGCCGGCATGAACTTCGGCGAATCCCTGCACATCAGCAAGGTTGCGCTGCCGGAAGGCGCGAAGCCGGTCATCGACCGCGACTTCACCATCTTCACCATCGTCCCGCCGAAGGGCGGCGTCGAGACCGCGGCGCCGGCCGAAGCGGCGCCGGCGAAGAAGGCCAAGAAGTAATCACGATCCGACGGCCCGGCGTTTCCGCGTCGGGCCGTCCATCGCTTTCCGAGGGGCGTTCCCGATGATCCTCCTCGTCGGCCTCGGCAATCCGGGCGGCGAATACGCCGGCAATCGCCACAACATCGGTTTCATGGCGCTGGACGCCATTCACGACCGATACGCATTCTCCCCCTGGAAGCGCGGCTATCAGGGCATGGTGGCCGACGGCAAGTTCGGTGCCGGCGGCGACAAGATCCTGCTCTTGAAGCCCCTCACCTACATGAACGAGAGCGGCCGTTCCGTCGGCGAGGCGATGCGCTTCTTCAAGCTCGTGCCCGGCGATGTCGTCGTCTTTCACGACGAGTTGGATCTCGCGCCCGGCAAGGTCCGGGTCAAGACCGGCGGCGGCCATGCCGGCCACAACGGCCTGCGTTCCATCGACGCCCATCTCGGCAAGGACTACCGGCGGGTGCGACTCGGCATCGGCCATCCGGGCGACAAGGCGCTGGTGCTGCGCTACGTCCTCGGCGATTTCGCGAAATCCGATCAGGCCTGGCTCGATCCGCTGGTCGATGCGGTGGTGGATGCCGCCCCCCTTCTGGCCAAGGGCGACGACGCCGGCTTCCAGACACGGGTGGCCCTGTTGACGGCGCCGCCCAAACCGGCGAAACAGCCGCCGCGTACTTCATCAGGAGAGTGAGCATGGGCTTCAAATGCGGCATCGTCGGTCTGCCCAACGTTGGCAAGTCGACCCTGTTCAACGCCCTGACCCAGACCGCCGCCGCGGCGGCGGCCAATTATCCCTTCTGCACGATCGAGCCGAACGTCGGCAATGTGCCGGTGCCGGATCCGCGCCTCGACACGATCGCCCGGATCGGCGGCTCGGCCCAGATCATCCCGACCCAGATCACCTTCGTCGACATCGCCGGTCTGGTGCGCGGCGCCTCCAAGGGTGAGGGCCTCGGCAACCAGTTCCTGTCCCACATCCGCGAGGTGGACGCCGTCTGCCATGTGCTCCGCTGTTTCGAGGATGGCGACATCACCCATGTCGAGGGCCGCGTCGATCCCCTCGGCGATGCCGACATCATCGAGACCGAACTGATGCTGGCCGATCTCGACAGTCTCGAGAAGCGCGTGCCCGCGCTGCAGAAGAAGTCGAAGGGCGGCGCGGACGAGGAGACCAAGCTCCGCCTCGCCCTGATGGAACGCGCCCTCGAGGTACTGCGCGAGGGCAAGCCGGCCCGCGCGGTCGAGGTCGCGGCGGACGAGCAGGCGATCTTCGCCACCCTCGATCTCATCACCTCGAAGCCGGTGCTCTACGTCTGCAACGTCGAGGAAGCCTCGGCCGCGACCGGCAACCGCTTCTCCGACATGGTGGTCGAACGCGCCAAGGCCGAAGGTGCCGCCTACGTCGTCATCTCGGCCGCGATCGAGGCGGAGGTCGCCCAGCTCGACGCCGAGGAACGCAGCGCGTTCCTGGCCGACCTCGGCCTCGAGGAAACCGGCCTCTCGCGCCTGATCCGCGCCGGCTATGGCCTGCTCGGCCTGATCACCTATTTCACCGTGGGCCCCAAGGAGGCACGCGCCTGGACCATCGTGAAGGGCACCAAGGGCCCGGGCGCCGCCGGCGTGATCCATTCCGACTTCGAGCGCGGCTTCATCCGCGCCGAGACCATGGCCTTCGACGACTATGTGAAGTTCAACGGCGAACAGGGCTGCAAGGACAATGGTCGCCTGCGCCAGGAAGGCAAGGACTACACCGTCGCCGACGGCGATATCCTGCACTTCAAGTTCAACGTCTGAGCCCCTGCCTACGCGGCGAAGGGCCGTCCTTCGCCGCCTTCGACCATTTGCCACCAATTTTCACGGGCCACCACATTCTCCCAACGATATAATAATGATGTTAATATCGCGCGAAACGCGAAACAAAACTGACATCATCAGGGCGGCGGCAGATGGCAACGATAAACGATATCACCTTCGGCGAAGCATCCGTCGATCCCGACTCGGTCGAACCCGTATCGGTTTCACCGAACGGCATGTACGGCAACTCCGGCAGCTTCCAGCCCGCGATCTCCGCCGACGGACGCTTTGTCGCCTTCGCGAGCAACGCCAGCAATCTAGTCCCGGGCGACACCAACGGCATCACGGACATTTTCGTGCACGACCGCCTTGCCGGAACAATCGACCGCGTGTCCGTATCCTCGACAGGCCACCAGGCCACCAGTGGGCCGACAATATTTGACACGGAGAGTGCCGATCCCTCGATATCGGCGGATGGGCGCTTCGTAGTCTTCTCGAGCGCCTCGCCCAACCTGGTCGTTCAGGACACGAATGGCGCTTCGGACATCTTCATCCGCGACAGGCTGACCGGAACCACCACTCTGGTCTCCCTGACCGACGGGAACGCTCAGGCCGATTCCTCCAGCATTCGGCCATCCATTTCCGCCGACGGGCGATATGTTGCTTTTGTGAGCTATGCGAGCGACCTCGTCGCGGGCGACACCAATAACGTCGCGGACATCTTCGTCCGCGACCTGGAGACCGGCGACACAAGGCGGGTTTCGGTGGCCACCGACGGGAGCCAAGCGGACAATCTCAGCTTCGAGGTCTCCATCTCAGCGGACGGGCGATATGTCGCCTTCCAGAGCCACGCTTCCAATCTTGTAGCGGGCGACACCAATGGCATAGCCGACATCTTCGTCCACGACCTCGTGACCGGCGAGACCGAGCGCGTCTCCGTCGCCACGGACGGGGGCCAGGCGACAGGCGCCAGCGATAACGAGGCGCCGGCGATATCGGCGGATGGCCGCTATGTCGCCTTCCACTCCGGCGCCGCGGATCTCGTCGCTGACGATACCAACAACCAGAGTGACGTCTTCCTGCGCGACCGCCAGACCGGCACGACCACGCGGGTCTCGGTTTCCGGCGACGGCTCGCAGGCCGGCACCGGCGGCGCCCTTCCGTCGCTCTCGGCCGATGGACGTTATGTCGCCTTCGTCAGCAGTGCATCGAATCTTGCAGGCGGCGACACGAACGGCGTCGCCGACGTTTTCGTTCATGACACGGTCGCCGGCACCACCGTGCGTGTGTCGACCGACGCCGATGGCGCGCAGTGGCTTCATGCCAGCACGATGCCATCGATTTCGGGCGATGGATCCCTGGTCGCCTTTCGTCACATTTCCCAGGACTCGGCGATCTATTACACGATGGTCGGCAACGACATCTTTGTCGCCGACAAGGGATTGCTCCAGTCCACCATCGGGCACCCGTACAACAGATCCTTCACCGTGAAGGTCGAGGTGCAGGAGGCCGAAACGGTCACCTTCGATTGGGGCGACGGCTTTCAGACGACGACACTGCCGGCCGACGGTGTCGCGTCGTCGAGCCATGGCTACAACAAGGACGGCATTTTCGAGCTACAGATCGATGCCCATGCCGAGGGAGGCGGCACTACGGCGGGTACGACACTGACCGTCGTCGCCGCGACGGAAGTGAGCGGATTCACCCGCACGGCGGCGGGCGACTTCTACGCGGCCACGACCGCGCCCGCTTCACTGTCGGCGGACGGCCGATATATCGCGTTCAACAGCTACTACGCCGCCCCCGGCGTCCAGACCGTGGTTCAAGCATTCGTCCAGGATCTCGAAACCGGCGATGTCACCATGATTTCGGCTGCGCCTGATGGGACGCCAGACAGCCGGTCCAGCAGCGGCACATCCCTCTCGGACAACGGCCGCTATGTCGCCTTCGCCAGTGAGGCCCGCAACATCGTTTTCGGCGACACCAACGGCGGCAGCGATATCTTCGTCCGCGACATGGTTGCTGGGACGACGACGCGCGTCTCGATGGCCAGTGACGGCTCGGAAGGCAACGCCCACAGCACGGCGCCATCGATTTCGGGCAATGGGCGCTATATCGCCTTCAACAGCGCCGCGTCCAATCTGGTCGACGGCGATGCCAACAATGTCTCGGACATTTTCGTTCACGACCGGATACGCGGTACCACGGAACGGGTCTCCATATCTTCGAACGGAACGGAAGCGAACCAGGCCAGCTTCCAGGCACCATCAATTTCGAACGACGGGCGCTATGTCGCTTTCAGAAGCAGTGCGACCAACCTCGTTTCCGATGATACCAACGGGCGCCCGGACATCTTCGTCCACGACCGTGAAACCGGAGATACCGTCCGCGTTTCCGTCAGCAGCTCAGGAACACAATCCAACGACTACAGCACTGCCGCGGCCATCTCAGGCAACGGCCGATATGTCGCCTTCGAAAGCGGCGCCTCCAATCTCGTGGCGGGCGACACCAATCGCAAGGTCGACATCTTCGTCCATGATCTCGATACCGGCGCTACCACGCGGGTGTCGGTGTCGAGCGACGGCAAGCAAGCCAATGGCGACAGCAATGGTGCGACCATTTCGGACGACGGGCGTTTCATCGTCTTTACCAGCGATGCGACCAACCTCGTGGAAGGTGACACCAATAAGGTCTCCGACATCTTTCGTTACGACATGGTGATGGGAACGATCGAGCGTGTTTCCGCGATCGGCGAGACGACGGAAGCCCGCGAACCGTCCCGTTCGGCCGTCATTTCGTCCGATGGTCGGAACGTTGCCTTCTATACGGCCGATGATTTCCTCGATGGCCCCGGACACGACGATATCGCCGACATTGTCGTCTGGCACGAAACGCCGACCACCACACAGACCATTACCGGCACGACGGCGGGGGACGATGTCGTCCTCGGCAGCGCCCTTCCCGACGAAGTCTCGCTTGGCGATGGCGACGATTATGCCAGGACCTGGTTCGGAAACGACGTTCTGGACGGCGGCGCAGGTAACGACGTGCTCGACGGCGGTGCGGGCGCCGACGCCATGAGCGGCGGCATCGGCGACGACGCCTATTACGTCGACGACGCCGGCGATACGGTCACGGAGGTGGCCGAAGGCGGCTATGACACGGTCTACGCGACCGTGAGCATCGAGCGTCTCGCCGCCCGCGTCGAAGCGCTGATTCTCCAGGGGGTCGGCGATCTCGATGCCAATGGCAACAATGTCGCCAACAGCATCACGGGTACGGCTGGGAACAATCGGATCGACGGCCTCGGCGGCGACGACCTGCTGAGCGGCAGAGCCGGCGACGATATCCTCATCGGCGGCCTGCGGCACGACACGCTGATCGGTGGCGGCGGAGCAGACGACATGTCGGGCGGCGACGGCGACGACCGCTACCACGTCGACGGCCGCCACGACGTCGTCCGCGAAGCGGAGGGCGGCGGCAACGACACGGTTCTGACGCCGCTGTCCGGCCATGCCCTCGCCGCCAACGTCGAGAACCTCGTACTGACGGGGACCGGCGCCCTGACCGGCACGGGCAATGCGCTCGACAACATGATCTACGGCAGCGGCGGCGCCGACACGAACATCCTCCACGGGCTGGGCGGCGACGACACCCTGCTCGGCCGGGATCAGGCGGATATCCTGAACGGCGGCGCGGACGGCGACATTCTCAAGGGTTATGGCGGCAACGACCTGCTGCGCGGCGGCACCGGAGCCGACATCATGATCGGCGGCGCCGGGGACGATCACTATTATGTCGACGATGCCGGCGACCAGGTGACTGAACGGGCGGACGGTGGTCGGGACCACGTCCATGCCTCGGTCTCCTACACGCTGTCTGACGAAGTCGAGAACCTGACGCTGGAGGGCACGTCGACGCGGGGCACCGGGAACGACGGCGCCAACCGGATCACCGGAAATACGGCAGCCAACGTGCTTTCGGGCGGCGGCGGGACCGACACGCTGTCCGGCGAGGACGGCGACGACATCTTGATCGGCGGCGCCGGGCCGGACCATCTGACCGGCGGTACCGGGAACGACATCTTCGTCCTCGATGCTCCGGGGGATGGTATCGATTACATCATGGATTGGTCCGACGGTGACCTGATGCAGATCGACCGTGCGGCCTTCGGCCTGGACGCTTCATCCCCGGTGGCGGTGGGGAATGGTACCGCGACGAACGGACTGACCGGTGACATGTTCTTCTATCAGACGAACATGGGCCGTCTCTATTGGCATGATGCCGACACGGGCCAACTGACCTATCTCGCCAGCCTCGAGACCATGCCGGCCGCTCTCGACCTGACGGATTTCGTTTTCGTCTAGCGGAAGACGGCGCCCCGGCCCGCGCCGGGGCGCCCCATCGTTCAGGCGCTTATTCCGCCGCCAGGAAATTGCCCTTCACGGGCAGCGGTTCGTCGAGTTTCTGCCAGTCGATCAGGATGTCGCCGGCCGCGTCCTCATATTGCAGCGCGCCGATCGCCTCGTATTTCGGGCGGACCTTCTCGGTCAGCAGGCCGACGCGCTTGAAGTTGGGGATCAGGCGCTCGAACAGCAGGTGCTGGAACATGGCCGTCACCTGGCTCTTCAGGATGTGCTCCCGTGCCGCTTCGACGTCGAAGCCGTACTCCCGGGCGACGTCCATGCCGAACAGGCGGTCGCGCATGATCAGGCTGGCCTGATAGGCGAATTCGGCGCGGTCCTCGATCTCGTCCTCGGGCAGGGTCCTGATCCAGTCCTCGAGATAGTTGACGCCGAAGGCGACGTGACGGCCCTCGTCCCGCATCACCAGTTCGACCACCTGCTTCAGCAGATTGTCGCGGGTGGTCTGGGTCATGGTGCCGAAGGCGGCCAGCGCCAGACCCTCGATGATCAGCTGCATCCCGATGAACTTCAGGTCCCAGCGCCTGTCCTCCAGGACCTTGTCGATCAGGGCCTTCAGGTTCGGGTTGATGCGGTAGAGTTCGCCGCAGTGCTTGCGCAGATACATGTTGAAGGCCTCGACGTGGCGCGCCTCGTCGAAGGTCTGGCTGGCGGCATAGAGCTTGGCGTCGGCCGTCGGCGCGCAGGAGACGAGCTGGGAGGCGACCAGCATGGCGCCCTGTTCGCCGTGCAGGAACTGGGCGACGGTCTGGGCATGGGCCTTCCACGAGAAGCGGATCTTCTCCGCCTCCGACAGCGCCTCATATTCCGGATAGCCGTTGAAGGGATTGGTCGCCGGCTCCATCGGGTAGTCGTCGAAATCGACCGGCATGTCCCAGTCGACATCCAGGGTGGCGTTCCAATTGTGCCGCTTGCCGAGCTCGTAGAGCCGGCGGATCTTGGCATTGGCGCTGTCGTAGTCCCAATTGTAGGAGCCGGTCAGCGGCGTGTTGAAGATTTCGCGAATGGTCTCGACGTCGCTGCCGTCGAGCTTGTCGGTCAGATCATGGTCCTGAAAGACCCTGGTTTCCTGGGGTGGCTGTTCCACGAGACGGACGCGCATCTTTTCCTCCGCTTATTGGCCGGGATCGGCTGCATCGAAGGAAACGCGAACGAGGCTCACATTGCATTGAGCCAGGTCAATCGGACTGATTTTTTGTCAGTTCAGGGCGGCGCGTCAGGGCGACGGCGGAAACCCCGGCCGACAGCAGGGCGAGCCAGACCAGGCGGTTCTGATAGCGGTCGTGCGGGTTGGAGAGAATGCCGCAGATCGCGGCATTGCCGAGCAGCGCGACCAGCACGAAGGCCGCCAGCCGTCCCGGCCCCGACGCCCGCCGCCCCCACAGGAAGACGGCGACCGAGACCGGCAACAGGCCGATCGCCAGAAAGCCGAGCGGTACATGGACGATGTTCATGACGCCGAAGGGGATGTCCTCGCCGCGCTGTTCGGCCGCCATATAGGCGGGCAGATCGTCGGGCCGGTATTTCTCGAAGACATATTGGGTGTGCCAGTGATGTTCGTTCAGGCCGTCGCCCGTGCCGATCAGGCCGAGTTGCCGGACGAAGCTGCGCCAGGCGGCGGCGGCATGCATCGCGGGATATTCGACCAGACTTTCGCGGGTGATGCGGGCGAGCTCCGGCCCCGCCTCGTCCCAGCCGCCGATCTCGTAGAGGGGGCTGCCGCCCCACCACAGGAAGCTGTCGTTGCTGCGCTGTGTGCCGTCGTCCTCGAATAGTTCGGCCTGATGGTCGCAGAGCTTCAGGCTGGGATCCGGGCAATGATCGGCCAGATAGCGGCTGGCGATACCGTCCTGCACCAGCCGGCCGAACAGGAAGACGTCACCGCCCGGCGTGAAGCGGAACTGGCCATAGGTCGCGAGATTGGCCATGGGCACGGCAAGCACGCCGAGCGCAAGCGCCAGCCCGCCGATGCCGAGGCGGAGGCTGGCGCGCCGGCGCCACTGGCGCAGCGGCTCGTGCAGGCGCGCGACGACCATCAGCAGGCCCTTGAACAGCAGAAGGCCGAGCACCAGCGCCATGGTCCCGGTGTGGCTGGCGGCACCGAAGGCGACCACTAGGGCGAGGCCGGCCCAGGCGGCGAGCCCGCGCCCTTCCCGCCCCTCGATCATCAGGATCAGGGCGAGGACGGCGGCGGAGGCCCAGATGTCGGGCATCAGCTGCGCGGCATACCAGGCAAGGCCGCTGACCAGGGACAGCCCGACCCCCATGGCCCCTGCGAAGAGCGCCAGCGCCCGGCCCCGAAGGCCGAGGAAGGCACGCCCCGTCTCGACCAGCAGGGCGACCACCATGGCGCATTGAACCACGATCGCGGGCCAGAAGGCGGCGCCGCCGTGCAGCGCCTCGAGGAACAGGCCGTAGACGGTCGAGCGGCCGTTGCCCGGCGCATCGATATAGGGTGCCGCGAAATACCCGCCGGTGTCGTGGAAGGAAATGGGAAAGCCGTTCCAGAGGGCCGGTGCCAACAGGGCGATCAGGGCGGCAACCGGGGCGAGAACGGCGAGGACGATGGGCATTGGCGGCTGGGTTCCGGGGCGAAAGATGGGCGGTTCGCCCAAAAAGCAACACGCAAGGCCCCGGCCTGTTCCTCAACTGCGTGGTGAAGGGCCCGGCGCTTTGTCAAACTGCAGCGATGAAAGAGACGAATCGACCGCCAAGGAGACAGAAGGGCCATGCATGACGGCGGGCCCGACGTATCCAGCGTCCTGATCCTCCTGGCGGCCGCCGTCCTGGCGGCGACCTTCCTGGGGCGCCTGCGGGTGCCGCCGCTCCTTGCCTATGTCGTCACCGGCATCGCCATCGGCCCGTCGGTGCTCGGACTCGTCTCGGATCCGGCCTCGCTGTCGGGACTCGCGGAACTCGGCGTCGTGTTCCTGCTCTTCGCCATCGGCCTCGACCTGCCGCTGCATCGGCTCAGCGCCATGCGGGTCTTCATCTTCGGCCTCGGCACGTCGCAGGTCGTGCTGACCCTGCTGGCGGTCTCCGTCATCCTGATGATCCCGGCGCTGTTCGGGGCGGACCTGCCGGACCCGGCGCTGATCATCGCCATCGGCGGCGGTCTCGCCCTGTCGTCGACCGCGACCGTGGTGCGCATCCTGTCCGAACGGCACGAGATGGTGGCGCGCTTCGGTCGCGCCACGGTCGCCGTCCTTCTGCTGCAGGATCTGGCGGTGGTGCCGCTGCTGACCCTGATCGGGGTGATGGCGGGGCCTGACGACGGCTTCAGCCTGCTCGCCGTCGGCCTCGGCCTCGCCAAGGGCGTCGGGGCGATCGCGGTCATCCTGCTGGGCGGGCGCTTCGTGCTGCGCCCGCTGTTCCATCTGGTCGCCGATTCCAATACGCCCGAACTCTTCACCGGGTTGTCGCTGCTCGTCGCCCTCGGCCTCGGCGCGGTCGCGGAATTCGCCGGCATGTCCATGGCGCTGGGCGCCTTCCTGGCCGGCCTGGCCCTGGCCGACACGCCCTATCGCCATCAGGTCGACGCCGATCTCGCGCCGTTCCGCGGACTGCTGCTCGGCCTGTTCTTCGTCACGGTGGGCATGAACCTGGATCTTCAGCCCCTGTTCAACCACCCGATCCTGGTGCTGGGCCTGACCGTTCTGCTCATCGCCCTGAAGGCGTCGATCGCCGGCGGTCTCGGCCTTGCCTTCGGGCTGGAGCCGGGGCCGGCCATCCGCCTCGGCACCCTGGTCGCCCAGGCCGGCGAATTCACCTTCGTCGCCGCCAATCTCGCCATCGGCCACGGTCTGATGGACAGCGGCACGGCTTCGGTCCTGTCGATCGTCGCCGCCCTCAGCCTCGCGGCGACGCCGATGGTGGTCGCCGGCGGCGCCGTCCTGGCGCGCTTCGTCGAGGACCGTACGCGCGATCCCAGCCTGACCCGGCGCCCGGGCGAGGAGGATCCGCTCGAAAGCGGCAATCACGTGCTGATCGCCGGCTTCGGCCGGGTCGGGCGCATGATCGCCCAGATCCTGAAATCGGCCGACATCCCCTATCTCGCCCTCGATGCCTCGACCCATGCGGTCGCCCAGGCCCGGGCGGAAGGCTATGCCGCCTTCTATGGCGACAGCCGCCTGCCCGCCGTGCTGCGCTCGGTCGAGATCAACCGCACCAGCCTCGTCATCGTCGCGCTGGACAATGTGCCGGCCGCCCTTGCAACATTGGAGGCCGTGCGCCAGCTCGTGCCCGACATGCCGGTGATCGTCCGCGCCCGTGATCTCGCCGCCGCCCGCGACCTTCGCCGCGCCGGCGCCACCGACGTGGTGCCCGAGGCGATCGAGGCCAGCCTGCAGCTCGCGGGGGGCGCGCTGCGGCTTCAGGGCTTCGATGCGGAGGATGTGGAAGAAAAACTGGCTGGATTTCGCCGCAAGGCCGAAGCGTCTTCCGAGAAACCGAATTAGGAAAACACTACAAGAGTATGAAAATGAAGGAAAATTAACCTTCGTTCATACCTTGGGAAACGTGATTTCCATACCATCATAAGCGGGCTCCACCCCTGTGGGTAACTCCCTGCATAGGGTGTCGTAGTCCATTTCCCAGGTCATATGGGTGAGGATGGCGCGCTTCGGCCTCACCCGCTCGATCCAGCCCAGCGTCTTCTCCAGATGGGCGTGACTGGGATGTGGCGTCCGGCGCAGCGCATCGACGATCCACACCTCCACCCCCTCGAGGGCGGCGAAGCTCGCCTCCGGCAATTCGTTCAGGTCGGTCGAATAGGCGATGGGGCCGAAACGAAAGCCGAGGGATTCGATGTCGCCGTGGATCTGGCGAAAGGGCGTCACCGCGAGGTCGCCGACCGTGAAGTCGCCGTCGATGGTGATCGCGTCGCAGATCGCCGGATAGCCGCCCCGTCCCTCGAAGATATAGGCGAAACGGCGGGTCACGGTCGACAGGGTCTTGAGGTCGGCATGGACCGGCACGCGCCGTCGCATCACCCCGGCGATGCCGCGCAGATCGTCGATGCCGTGGCAATGGTCGGCATGGTCATGGGTCAGCAGCACGGCGTCGAGCCGCTGCACCCCGGCCGAGATGCATTGCTCGCGAAAATCGGGGGAAACGTCGACCACCAGGCTGGTCTCGCCCTTTTCGACCAGGATCGAGACCCGGCGGCGCCGGTTCTTCGGGTTGGCGGGATCGCAGCGTCCCCAATTGCCGGTGATCGACGGCACCCCGCCCGAGGTGCCGCAGCCCATGACGGTGACGCGCATCCCGCTCAGGCCGCCGCCAGCGCCGCCGGCACGTCGGCCTTGGTGAACAGGCGGGTGAAATTGGCCGTGGTCAGATCCGCCAGCTCGGCCTCGCCGATGCCCTGGGCCGCCGCGACGACGCGGGCGGTATCGGCGACGAAGGCGGGCTCGTTACGCTTGCCGCGATGGGGCACGGGCGCCAGATAGGGCGCGTCGGTCTCGACCAGCAGACGGTCCGCCGGCACCTTTGCCGCGATCTGGCGAAGACTCTCGGTCGCCTTGAAGGTGACGATCCCCGAGAAGGAGATGTAGAGGCCGAGTTCGACCGCCAGTTCCGCCAGGGCCGGGCCCGAGGTGAAGCAATGGATCAGGCCGGGGAACGGCCCCTTCGCCATCTCGTCCCGCAGGATCGCCGCCGTGTCGTCGTCGGCGTCGCGGGTGTGGATGATGATGGGCAGGCCGGTCTCCCGCGCGGCCTGGATATGGGCGCGGAAATTCACCGTCTGGGCCGCGCGCGGCGCGTGCTCGTAGAAATAGTCGAGTCCCGTCTCGCCGATGCCGATCACCTTGGGATGACGGCTCATCTCGATCAGGGTGCGGGCCTGGACGTCGTGCTCCGCCTCGGCCTCATGCGGGTGGATGCCGACCGAGGCCCAGACATAGGGAAAGCGCTCGGCCACCGCGATCACCTGGGCCGATTTGGCCAGCGTGGTGCCGATGGTCAGCATGGCGCCGACCCCGGCCTGCCGCGCCCGCGCCACCACGGCGTCGAGATCCTTGGTGAAATGCGGGAAGTCGAGATGGCAATGGCTGTCGATCAGCATGGCATCGCTCCTTACGCTTCGCTTTCGACATGGCGGGGGAAGACGCCCTGGGGCGCCGGCAGGGCAGTGCCGGAGACCAGCCGGCCGCCGGTGCCCAGTGCCGAGAAATCGCGCGCATCGACCGGCACCGCCAATTGGTCGAGCAGGCGGCCGCAGGAGGCCGGCATGACCGGCTGCGCCAGAATGGCGACCTGACGGATCACCTCGGCCGTGACGTAGAGCACGGTTTCCATGCGCGCCGGATCGGTCTTCTTCAGGCCCCAGGGCGCCTCGCCCGCGAAATAGCGGTTGGCGTCGGCGACGCAGGCCCAGATGGCGGCCAGCGCGGCATGGATCTCCTGGCGCGACATGGCGGCCCGCGCCGCCTCGTAGAGCCCGTCGGCCTGGGCCAGGATCGCCGCGTCACTGTCCGAGAGATCGCCGCAGGCCGGCACCCTGCCTTCAACGTTCTTCGCGATCATGGAGAGCGAACGCTGCGCCAGATTGCCGAGGTCGTTGGCGAGATCGGCGTTGATGCGGTTGACGATCGCCTCGTGGCTGTAGTTGCCGTCCTGGCCGAAGGGCACTTCGCGCAGGAAGAAATAGCGCACCTGATCCAGGCCATAGGCTTCGACCAGGGAGAACGGGTCGATGACGTTGCCGACCGACTTCGACATCTTCTCGCCCCTGTTGAACAGGAAGCCATGGGCGAAGACGCGCTTCGGCAGGGCGATGCCGGCGGACATCAGGAAGGCGGGCCAATAGACGGCATGAAAGCGCACGATGTCCTTGCCGATGACATGGAGATCGGCGGGCCAATATTGCCACAGCGGCGAGGATTCGTCGGGAAAGCCGACACCGGTCAGATAATTGGTCAGGGCGTCGACCCAGACATACATCACATGCTTCTCGTCGCCCGGCACCGGCACGCCCCAGTCGAAAGTGGTGCGCGAGACCGAGAGATCGTTCAGCCCGCGCTTCACGAAGCTGACCACCTCGTTGCGCCGCTCCTTCGGGCCGATGAAGTCCGGGTTGGCCTCGTAATGGGCGAGCAGCGGCTCCTGATATTTCGACAGGCGGAAGAAATAGCTTTCCTCCTCCACCCATTCGACCGGGGTACCCTGGGGGCCGTAGCGCAGCCCGTCGGGCCTGACCTCGGTCTCGTCCTCGGCGTAATAGGCTTCGTCGCGCACGGAATACCAGCCGGCATAGACGTTCTTGTAGATGTCGCCGGCCTCGACCATGCGGCGCCAGACCTCCTGAACGCTCCTGTGGTGGCGGCGCTGGCTGGTGCGGATGAAATCGTCGTTGGAACAGCCGAGAACCTGGACCATCTCCTCGAAACGCGCCGAATTGCGGTCCGCCAGTTCCTGAACCTTCATGTCCTCGCGCCGCGCCGTCTGCAGCATCTTCTGGCCGTGTTCGTCGGTCCCGGTCAGGAAGAACACCGGGCGGCCGTCCAGGCGCTCGAAACGCGCCAGCGTATCGGTCGCGATCGCTTCATAGGCGTGACCGATATGCGGCACGCCGTTCGGATAGGAAATCGCCGTCGTGATGTAGAACGGTTCGGTCGAGGCCATTCGAAACTCCAGAAGACCCGCCGCGCCATCCTCAGGCAGCGGAAGCCCGGGCGCAGCGTTCGATCGTGCCGAGCGCCGCGACGAGGACTTGCCTGCGGTCGAGATTGACCGCCTCGGCGCGGGCGGCCAAGGCGTTGATCTTCTCCCATACCTCGCCCCAGCGTTCAAGCCGTGCGGACCCCGCCAGCGCCCGCATCCCCGCCCCCTCGCCGGTCATCGCCTCGTCGATCGAGCCGGTGGCGGCGAGGCGCAGCATGCGCACCAGATAGAGGCCGATCAGTTCGAAGGTCAGGCGGAACAGGTCGCCGCCCTCGCGCCCGGCGAAGCGGTCCGCCAGCGCATTGACCGCCTTCAGATCGAGGCCCTGGCGCCGGGCCAGCGGCGCCAGCATGTCGGCCAGCGCCCGATACTGGTTCAGCCCGCCGGCGGCGGCGAGCGCCAGCGCCCGCCCCGGGCTGCCGTCCGCCAGCCGGCACAGGCCGCGCACGTCCCCTGCCGGCACCTCGGGCGCGAGGCGGGTGACGATGGCGGCGACATCCGCCTCCGCCAGCGGGCGGAGCGCGAGGCGCCGGCAGCGCGAGCGGATGGTGGGCAGCAGCCGCCCCGGTGCATGGGCGACCAGCAGGATCACGCTGCGCGGCGGCGGTTCCTCCAGCAGCTTCAGGAGGGCGTTGGCGGCATTGCGGTTCATCTCGTCGACCGCGTCGATGACGGCGATGCGAAAGCCGCCCTCGGCCGGGGTCATGGCGAAGAAACCGGCGAGGTCACGCACCTGATCGACCACGATCTCGTCGCGCAGCGCCTTGGTGCGGGGGTTCTCCTCGCGTTCCAGCACCAGAAGGTCGGGATGGCCGCCGGCGGCGATGCGCCGGAACAGCGGATCCTCGGGCGACATGGCCATGTCGCGCGATCCGCCGAACATGTCGGCGGCCCCCGCTTCCAGGCCATGGGCGAAGAGATGGCGCGCGAAGCGATAGGCCAGGGTCGCCTTGCCGATGCCGCGCGGGCCGGTGATCAGCCAGGCGTGATGCAGCTTGCCGCCCGCGATCGCGTCGAGGATCGCCGTCTCCGCCTCGCCATGGCCGATCAGATCCGCGCTCTCGCGCGGCGGCGGCGCGGCGATGGACGGCGTATCCCCCTTCGCCCCATTTCCCTTGGCCATGATCTCAGCCCAACAGGTCGAGGACGGCAGCCAGCGCCGCCGCCTGCACGGCATCGGCCGCCTGCCCGGCGTCGATCACCCGGGCGAAACGCCCGGCGCGCCCCGCCTGATCGAGGAAGGATTGCCTGACACGGCGATGGAATTCGAGGTCGAGACCTTCGAAGCGGCCCTCGTCCACCCCCTGGCCCTGCAGGCGGGCGCGGCTCCGGGCGAGGCCGGTCTCGGGCGCCACGTCGAGATAGAGGGAGAGATCCGGCCAGAAGTCGTGCAGCAGGCGGGCATGTACTTCGAGGATCAGATCGACGTCGAGCCCCCGCCCCGCCCCCTGATAGGCGATGGTGGAGCCGACATAGCGATCGCTGATCACGATCTCGCCCCGCGCCAGCGCCGGCCGCACCACCCGCTCGACATGCTGCACGCGATCCGCCGTCATCAAGAGGAGTTCGGCCTCCGCCGTCCAGGCATGGCCCTTGTCCGACAGCAGCAGGCGACGCAGCGCCGCCCCTTCGGGCGTGCCGCCGGGCTCGCGCGTGGCGGTCACGGCATGACCGCGCGCGCGCAGCGCCTCGGCGAGGAAGGCGATTGTGCCGGTCTTGCCCGAGCCCTCGCCGCCCTCGAGAACGATGAAGCGGCCGCTCATCCCCGTGGTCCGGTCGATCCGGTCACGGGATCAACCGGCCTCGCCCGAGACGAGATAGCGCAGCGAGGTGATGATGCGCCCGAACACACCCTGACGCTCGACCGAGGCGGCGGCGACCAGCGGCACGGTGATCATGGGCATGTCCGGGGCCGAGATTTCGAGATGGGCGATCGGATCGCCCGCCGCGATCGGCGCCGGCACCGGCCCGTCGTAGACCGCCTTCACCACCATGCGCGCGCGATCGACCCGGCGCAGGGTGACGTCGGCGTCGGCGGCCACGGTCAGGGGCACGGTCTCTTCCTCGCCCTGCCAGACGCTGGCCTCGGCCAGGACGTCGCCCTTCTTGGCCATGGTGTAGGTCTGGAACTCGCGGAAGCCCCATTCGATGATGCGGGCGGATTCATGGGCCCGTTCCTGGGTCGAGGTCAGGCCGTTGATGACCAGCAGCAGGCGCCGTCCGTCGCGGATGGCGGAGCCGACGAGGCCATAGCCGCCCTCGTCCGTATGACCGGTCTTCAGCCCGTCCGCGCCCGGCACCACGCCCAGCAGGGGATCGCGATTGGCCTGGGTGATGTCGGAATAGGTGAAGCTGGTTTCGGCGAAGAGCGGGTAATACTGCGGGAATTCCTTGATGATCCGCTCCGCCAGGGTGGCGAGATCGCGCGCCGTCATGCGGTGCTGCGGGTCCGGCCAGCCGCTGGCATTGCGGAAGGTGCTGCTCTTCAGGCCGATTTCCTTGCCCTTCACGGTCATCTGGGCGGCGAAGGCTTCCTCGGTCGAGGCCAGGCCCTCGGCGACGACGATGCAGGCATCGTTGCCGGACTGGACGATGATGCCGCGCAGCAGGTCCGAGACCGAGACCCGGCTGCCGACATGGACGAACATCTTGGACCCGCCCATGCGCCAGGCCTTTTCCGAGACCGGCAGCGTGTCCTCCATCGAGATGGCGCCCTTGGCCAGCTTCTCGAACAGGATATAGAGCGTCATCAGCTTGGTCATCGACGACGGCACCATCAGTTCGTCGGCGTTCTTCTCGAACAGGATGGTGTCGGTCGAGAGATCGACCAGGATCACCTCCCGGCCCGGCGTCTCCAGGGCCTCGGCGCGCGCGGGGCCGGCGGGACCGGCCAGCAGGGCGGCGCAGAAGGCGGCGAGCAGAAGCAGGCGGGCGGAAAGGCGCGACATGGGTCGGTTCTCCGTTGATCTGGTCCGGCGAGTTGGATCACCCGACACGGACTGGGTTACTCGACGAGGATTCGGGCGCCGGTCTCGCCCGAGGCGATGATCTGATCGAGGACGATGTCGGCCTCGTTCACGTCGCGCAGCGGACCGACCCGCACACGATAGAACAATTGGCCGTCCACCGTCGCCCTGGTGATGAAGCTGCGGCCGTAGCGCGACAGTTTCGCCCGCAGCCGTTCCGCATAGGCGACGTTCAGGAAGGCGCCGGCCTGGATATAGATCGCCGTCGGCCGGGCCGCGCCCTGGGTGACCACGGCGGGCGGCGGCGTGCTCGGCACGGTGTGGACAGGGGTCGGCGCCGGCGTCGGCTTCGGGGCAGCCGGCACGCCGCCGGTGCCGCGCGCGCCCGGCGGCGGCTCCAGCGGCCGGGCCGTGACCTCGCCCACGGGGGCGGCGGCGGCGGCGGTCCTCTCCTCCGGCGTGGTGGTCGGCACCGGCAGGGTGCTGACGCCCGGCCGGCCCTGATCGTCGACCACCTGGACGCGGACGCGCGCGGTGCCCTGGTTCTGGAAGCCCAGCAATTGGGCGGCCCGGCGCGACAGGTCGATGATGCGGCCGTTGACGAAGGGCCCGCGGTCGTTCACCCGCACCATGATGGAGCGGCCGTTCTCGAGATTGGTCACCTTCACGTCGACCGGCAGTTGCAGCGTCTTATGGGCCGCCGTCATCTCGTTCATGTCGTAGATTTCGCCGATCGCGGTCTTGCGGCCGTGGAACGGCTCGCCGTACCAGGACGCGATGCCGGTCTCGTCATAGGACCAGTCGATGCGCGGATAATACCAGACGCCCTTGATCTGATAGGGCCGCAGGGTCGCCTCGACCACGCCGGGCCGGGTGGTCTGCTCCTGCTCCTTCGTCCGGGCGCAGGCACCAAGGGTGAGCGCGAGCGCCAAGACCAGCATGATCGGGCGAAGGGGCACGGCGGACATCAGATGGGCGCTCCGGCTGGCGGCGGGGAGATTCGGGACATCGAAGGACAGATACGCTCCCTGCCTACCGCATTTGGCGTCTCTTGTGCAGACCCCCTCAACATCTTCGCGAATTCGCCCTCTCGCTTTCGGCTCAGGGTCCGATCGAATCCGCCAGCGACAGCACCGACATGGCGAAATAGGTCGAGCGGTTCCAGCGCATGATGACGCGGAAATTCTCGTAGACCAGCCAATAGCGCCCCTCGTCCCCCGGATTGATCAGGGAGGCGGTCATATCCACAGCCGGCAGATCGCCGCCGTCGGCCCGGCGCACCCCCAGCGCCTGCCATTCGGCGAGGCTGCGGCGGGTATCGAGGGTGACGAGGTCGCGCGGCAGGCCGGCGGGAATGGCGACCGGCCGGCCCCAATGCTCGCCCGCCACCCAGCCGTTCTGCTTCAGGTAGTTGGCGGCTGAGGCGAAGACGTCGGCCCTGGTCGACCAGATGTCGCGGTGGCCGTCGCCGTCGAAATCGACCGCCCATTTCAGATAGGAGGACGGCATGAACTGGCTCTGCCCCATGGCCCCGGCCCAGGAGCCGATCATCTTCTCCGCGCTGAAGCCCTCGCGCTCCATGATCAGCAGGGCGTTGGTCAGCTCGCCCCGGAAGAATTCGGCGCGCCGTCCCTCATAGGCCAGCGTCGCCAGGGAGCGGATGACGGAAAAACCGCCCTGATTGGCGCCGAAACTGGTCTCGATGCCCCAGAGCGCCACGACGACCTTGGCCGGCACGCCATAGGTCGCGGCGACCGAGGCCAGCACCCCGGCATTGTCCGCCATGAGCTGGCGGCCCTTGGTGATGCGGCCGCTGGTCACCGTGTTCTGGAAATAGCGACTGAAGGTGACGCGGCCTTCCGGCTGGCGCCGGTCCAGTTCGACCACCCGGGGATGGGGCGTCACACCGGCGAAGGCACGGTCCAGGGTCGCCTGGGAGATGCCCTTGGTCAGCGCCTCCGCCTTATAGGCCGCGAGCCAGATGGCGAAGCCCGCCGCGTCCAGGTCGGGGGCGGCGGGCGGTGCGGCCGGTTTCGGGCTCGGCATCGGCACATCGGCGCCCGGCACGGTGGCGGTCCGGGCCGGCGCGGTCGACGGCGCGCCGGCGCAGGCGCCCAGCGCCAGGACGAGGGAAAGCACAAGGGTGCGGCGGTTGTGCCGCCAAAGGCCGGTCACGGTCTTCATCATCTCGCTCGAATCGCTGCAACATCCTGTTTGCCACGAAAGGGCCGACAGGGCCATGGTGACACCCGATGACGACGCCCGCTTCTCCACGCCCTTCCCTCACCCGCGACCTCGACACGCTGTTGCGCGCCAAGCCGATCACGGCGGCGGACCGCGCGGCGGCGGCGCTCTTCGTCCTCGACGCGCTCGCCAATGCGCTCGCCGGGCGAACGACCGAGGCGGGCGCCGTGCTGACCGACTGGGCGGGGGCGGAGACGCGCGATACCGGCGGCCGCGCCTTCGTCTTCGGCGCGCTCACCCATATTCTCGAAGTCGACGACCTGCACCGCGCCTCCGTGGTCCATCCCGGCTGCGTGGTGGTGCCGGCGGCGCTGGCGCTCGCGACCCGGCTGGAGGTCTCGGGCCACGCCTTTCTCGATGCCGTGCTCTGGGGCTTCGAGGCCGCCTGCCGGATCGGCGCGGCGGTCGGCCCGGCGCATTACCGGATCTGGCACAATACCGCGACCTGCGGGCCCTTCGGCGCGGCGGCGGCCTGCGCCCGCCTGCTCGGCCTGAACGGCGACCAGATGGTCGATGCCCTCGGCAATGCCGGCAGCCAGTCGTCCGGCCTCTGGCAGTTTCTCGAGACCGGCGCCATGACCAAGCATCTCCATGCCGGCCATGCCGCCGCCGCCGGCGTCCTCGCCGCCGATCTCGCGGCGCGCGGCTTCTCGGGCCCGCCCCGCATCCTCGAAGGCGAGAAGGGCTTCTTCGCCGCCGCCTGCCCGGACGCCGATCCCGCCGCCGTGCTGGCCGGGCCCGAGGCCCCCTGGGCCCTGCACCAGACCTCGATCAAGCCCTGGCCCTCGTGCCGCCACACCCACCCCGCGATCGACGCCGCCCTCGAACTGGCGCCCAAAATCGCGGGCCGGGACATCGCCGCCATCACCGTCGCCGCCTATCCCGCCGCAATCGACGTCTGCGACCGCCCGGCGCCGGCAACGCCCTATGAGGCGAAATTCTCCCTCCAGCACTGCGTCTCGGCGGCGCTTCTCGACGGCAGGATCGATTTCGAGAGTTTCGAAGCGCCGGCGCGCGAACGCCACTCCACGCTTCGCCCCCGAGTCATCCTGCGCGCCGGCAACCGCGAGACGGCCGCCTATCCGACCGCCTGGGGCAGCACGGTCACGGTGACGCTCGCCGACGGCACCGACCTTTCGGCCGCCCGCGAACACGCTCTCGGCGATCCGGAAAACCCCCTGAGCCGCGACGCCCTGATCGAAAAGGCCCAGATGCTGCTCGCCAAGGCCGGCTTCGGCCGCGCGCTCGCCAAGGGCCTCACCGCCGGCATCCTCGCCTTCGCCGCCGACGGCCCCCTCCCCGACTTCGCCCCCCTGGTCGGCCTTGCGTAGGATCGACGCCGCCACAGCCTCCTTGCGAAGCCCGCGCCCCCGAGGCTACAAGAACGCCCACGGTTGGGTGGCCGAGCGGTTTAAGGCTCTAGTCTTGAAAACTAGCGACGGGGCAACCCGTCCGTGGGTTCGAATCCCACCCCAACCGCCAGCCTTTTGATAGTGATGGGCATATGTAAGCGGCGGCCAAGTTGCAAATAGGCGCTAGCCCGGTGTGCGGCTTTTGTCAGCAGGAGGGTAGGCCCGAGTAGGCGCATCGGGATCAATTACGCCCCACCTACTCTTTTCATAGTCAAGCAATGGCCTCCCCAATAAAGAAATTACGCCACTTTCTTTATTTGGCCAATAGACGCCAACCGGAACAGCATTTGCGTGTTCATAGATCTTAACAATTTGAACAGGTCCGCCAACGCTCTGGTATTTTTTACATCTTATTATATCCCTTAGAATTTCAAATGGTTCCATATCAAATGAACCGGAAGTCAATTTTCCATTTTTCCTTAATAAGGAAATAATCATATCATTGGCAACATTTCGAACATCCTTATCGCCTATTATTGATATAAATTTATGAGAATTTCCCCCCTGACCTCTTTTCCATTCATGTATTGGTCGAAATGTGAATTTATCAATAGTTTGGTTGTAGTGAAGCTTCCAAGCTCTAAAATTTTTATCCCTCCAAGAATACCCACTTAGCATAAATTCGACTTCCGGCTTATCCGGTAATTTTTGCCCCCGAGGAAGACCTGTTATAAATTTTCTAGAATGATTAAAAATTCTAAGCAAATGACCCTTCAATTCAGCAAGATCAAGGACTCTATTTTCTGCCGGCTCGTACATTTTAATAGAATTATAAGCCTGCAATATTAACGGATATGCATCGGATGTGCTTCCCGCAAATGATATTACGGCGTCTGTCCTCGGCAATAGTATAATTTTTGGGTTCGAATCCCAATATTGCCCGCCAGATAGACGACTATCAGATGCAATAATTAACTCCCGTATCCCGCCGACGGCCCGTACCCACACCATTCCAAGTGTCATGCGTCACCACATTTGCATCATGGCAAAGAGTATCGATGTCTAAAAGTTGCAACGCAATAGCCCCTTACACCATGCGCGATGGCCGTGCGCTGCGATGACATTTAGAAGCTCAGCCGTGCCACACCCCATTAATCTCCCATCCCCTCAGAGCGTTGACCACAGCGGCCATGTCGCGCTGGTCCAGCTTGCAGGCATCGATGTCGATCTGCACATGGGCGGCAAAGGCATCGAAGCTGCCATAGGCCAGCACGATGAGCGATGCTGGCGAGCTTGTCTGTTCAAGCCGGCGCACCTTCAAGGCCATGGCCCTGACGCCTGCCATGTAATCAGCCCTTGCTCGATCGTTTCAAGGCAGGGCCAACAACCTCTACTGCGAGGGTCAGGTTCAGGGCGGTCATCCGGCGCCGCTCTTCCCTCACCTCGAAGTGGCGTTCGACCAGCCGTGCCCGCTCTTGAGGGGTCAGCGGGTTTGGAGGCGTCGGGTTGTTTTCGTTCATTATGCACTCCTGATGCCGGCGACCGGCTTTAGGTTGGCCAGGAGTCGCGCCGCCTTGAGCCTGACCGAAGAGTCCGGGCAGTCGCGAATGACGTCCAAGCAGGTAGCCACAATCAAGGCGTGGTCATCGGCGCCAGCCTCATAGGCCGTAATCGGCAGCAAGGTGGCCGTGCTTTGAAGGCGTATGTCGCCGCCCCAATCGCCGTTCGCCCGGTCCTGCTGCTCCATGAGTTCGAGCGCCAGTTCGCGGGCTCGGGCCATGCTCTCTTTCAGCGTGCCCAAGTGGACGTCGTAAGCCTTGCCGCCGCTGAGCAGGATCCTGACAGCCACGGCGCCGGGCCTAGCCGGCAGCACATACAGGCGATTCATGCGATCCATCCCGGTCCACCACTGTGTCATGGCGCTTTCTCCTCCAGCGCGGTAATGCGCTGTTCCAGAATCTCGACGGCCCGCACGGCGCTGAGCGAGCCAATGGCCTCGATGATCGACCTCCCCGCGTGGGGGGCGACCTTGCCCTCAGCCATCGCCGCGAGCACCTGTTCGACCTGTTGGGCAGCCGGGGCCGTGGCGTCGAAATCGAACTCAACCCGTTCCATCTGCGAACGCAGCGCCGAGGCCACCGGGTCGAGTTGGGCAAGCGGCGTCATCGCGGTTCATCCCCGCGCCTGCGGGGAACACTGGAGCCTCAGATGGTCGTGCGCCAATCACGACGGTTCATTCCCGCGCCTGCGGCCCCCCCCCCACCCGGCGTGCGGAAAATCGTGATCGGTTCATCCCCGCGCTTGCGGGGAACACACCATTTATAAACTATTGCCGGAAAAGGAAATTTACGATGGCAAAGAGCGTACCGGCATTCTTGCGGCATCCAGCCCCCTTGATCTCGTCCGATCGGGGCGGGCTGGAGGGCCGTCGGCGGGCGGATCCGAAATCGTCGCGACCGACGGCGCCGTGGTGACGATCCGCTGATCCGGCGACATGAGGCCGGGGACGCGTTGATCGTCACGGTTTCATGGCGCGTCCCGGAGAAGCCTATCACGCGGGCAGCTCGGCCGGGACCATGACCTGGACATCGGCCTTGCCCGCATCCCGGCCGATGGCGTAATTGCGCTGCGGGCCGACGCCCCACCTCCCCGCGCCCGGCCGACCCGAGGGCATATCCCACCTTGTACGGATCGAGACGCCCGAAGACGACATGGAGGTCGGGGTCGGTGGGGGCGCGGGCATTGCGAACGATTGCGCGACATAGGGCCGCCAAAAAACATCATGGCGGGTATCGAAGACGGAAGATCACCCGCCCTCAATCAATCGCGCTGCCCCGGTAGAGCCGACGCAGGGCGGCGATCATGTCTTCGAAGCCGCGGTCGAAGGCGGCGCAGGCCGCCTCGGTCGGGGCGAGATAGACGGATTTGCCCCGGCGCTCGCGGCGCAGGAAGCCGGCGGCGACCAGACCGCCGGTCTTCCGGTGCAGGGTGGCGATCGGCAGGTCCAGCGCGGCGGCCAGCGCGCTCAGGTCATAGGGCCGGTTCTGCAGCCGGCCCTGGACCACGGTCCGCACGATCAGGGCATCGACCGGCTTGCCCCACATGGCGCTTTCGAGGGCGTGGAAGCGGTTGAGGCATTCGATGATCTGGTCCTGGACCTCGGCGCGGACACGCCGGCGGAGATCCGCCGTCATGCCATCCTCCATGGCCGCCACGGGCCCGCCGTCATCCAACTTGGTCATCCCCCTCACCTTTCCACTTCGGAAAGTTCGCCGCTGGGCCGGATGGTGGCGGCTGGGTCATTACTGTCGGCACCATCGACCGCAATCAAGGGCTCGCGATGACCGTCCCCGTCCTGACCATCCCCGTCCTGGCCGTTCTGGGCTTTGCCGTCTGGACCCTGTTGATCCTGTTCGGCACCGTCGGTGTCTATCGCTGGCGCCGCATCCTGACCGGGCGAACCCGCATCGGCCAATGGACCGCCGACCCGGACGGCGGCACGGGGGTCTATCCCAGGGCGATGCGGGCGCATATGAATTGCATCGAGAACCTGCCGGTCTTTCTCGCCATCGTCTTCGCGGTCGATCGCGCGGGGCTGGCGGCACCGGCCCTCGATACGCTTGCCCTCACCGTCCTCGGCGCCCGCATGGCTCAGAGCACCGTCCACATCGCCCTCGCGCCGAGCGACGGCGCGGCCTATGCCCGTTTCGGCTTCTATTTCGTGCAGATCCTGGCCATGTTCGCGATGGTCGCGATCCTGATCGCCGCCCTTTGACGCCAAGGACGAGGTGATCCCATGCGTCCATGGTCGGAGCTTTCGGACAAGGAACAGATCGCGCTTCGCGAGGATTATGCGAAGGATCCCTTCTGCCTGACCGGTACCTGTTCCCTCGAGGCCAAGACGGAGGATTTCACCCGCTGGCTGGCGGCGCGCGGCGTGCTGTTCCGTGTCGAGGATCTGCATCCCGGCAAATAGGCCCGAACGGCGAGCCTTTCGCCGGAACCGGCCTCCCCCCGCACCCATCGGGGGGGAGGCCGGCGCCTTGTCACGCCACGTCGAAACGGTCGGCGTTCATGACCTTGGTCCAGGCGGCGACGAAGTCCTTCACGAACTTCTCGCCGGCGTCGTCCTGGGCGTAGACCTCGGCATAGGCGCGCAGGATGGCGTTGGAGCCGAACACGAGGTCGACGCGGGTGGCGGTCCATTTCGCCGCGCCGGTCTTGCGGTCGACGATGTCGTAGGTACCGTCGCCCTTGGGCTTCCAGGCATTCCCCATGTCGGTCAGGTTGACGAAGAAGTCGTTCGTCAGGGCCCCTTCCCGATCGGTGAACACGCCGTGCCTGGTGCCGCCCGCATTGGTGCCGAGGACCCGCATGCCGCCGACCAGGGCGGTCATTTCCGGCGCGGTCAGGCCCATGAGCTGGGTGCGGTCCAGCATCAGCTCTTCGGGCTTCACCACATAGTCCTTCTTCAGCCAGTTGCGGTAGCCGTCGTGGATCGGCTCCAGCGGCGCGAAGCTGTCGCCATCGGTCGTCTCGTCGGTGGCGTCGCCCCGACCCGGTGCGAAGGGCACGGCGACGTCGAAGTCGGCGGCCTTGATCGCCTGTTCCAGGCCGACATTGCCCGCCAGCACGATGACGTCGGCGACGGAGACGCCGGTCTCGGCCGCGATCGGCTCCAGCACCGACAGCACCTTGGCGAGGCGCGCCGGCTCGTTGCCTTCCCAATCCTTCTGCGGGGCCAGACGCAGGCGGGCACCATTGGCGCCGCCGCGCATGTCGGAGCCGCGGAAGGTCCGGGCGCTGTCCCAGGCGGTGGCGACCATCTCGGCGACGGAAAGACCGCTCGCCGCGATCCTGGCCTTCACCGCGCCGACGTCATAGTCGGTCCTGCCGGCGGGCACCGGATCCTGCCAGATCAGATCCTCGGCCGGCACGTCCGGGCCGAAGTAGCGCGCCTTCGGGCCCATGTCGCGGTGGGTCAGCTTGAACCAGGCGCGGGCGAACGTATCCGAGAAGTATTCCTGGTCCTTCATGAAGCGGAGCGAGATTTCGCGATAGATCGGGTCCACCTTCATGGCCATGTCGGCGTCGGTCATCATGGGGTTGTGACGGATCGAGAAATCCTCCACGTCGACCGGGCGGTCTTCCTCCTTGATGTCCACCGGTTCCCACTGGTGAGCGCCGGCCGGGCTCTTGCGCAGTTCCCATTCATGGTTGAACAGCATCTCGAAGAAGCCGCCGTCCCATTTGGTCGGATGGGTGGTCCAGGCGCCCTCGAGGCCGGAGGTGACGGCCCAGCGGCCCTTGCCGGTCTGGTTCGGGTTGGCCCAGCCGAAGCCCTGTTCCTCGACGTCCGCCGCCTCGGGCGCGGGGCCCAGCAGGGCGGCATCGCCGTTGCCGTGGGTCTTGCCGACGGTGTGGCCGCCGGCGGTCAGCGCCACCGTCTCCTCGTCGTTCATGGCCATGCGGGCGAAGGTCTCGCGCACCTGGGCCGCGGTCTTCATCGGGTCCGGCACGCCGTTCACCCCTTCGGGGTTCACGTAGATCAGGCCCATCTGCACCGCCGCCAGCGGATTTTCCATGGTCGTCGGATCGTCGAGGTTGCCGTAGCGGCCGTCGCTGGGCGCCAGCCATTCCTTCTCGCTGCCCCAATAGGTGTCCTTCTCGGGGTGCCAGATGTCCTCGCGGCCGAAGGCGAAGCCGAAGGTCTTCAGACCCATGGATTCATAGGCGATTGTGCCGGCCAGGATGATCAGGTCGGCCCAGCTCACGGCATTGCCGTATTTCTTCTTGATCGGCCACAGCAGGCGCCGCGCCTTGTCGAGGCTGACGTTGTCGGGCCAGGAATTCAGGGGCGCGAAGCGCTGGTTGCCGGTGCCGCCGCCGCCACGGCCGTCGGCGATGCGATAGGAACCCGCCGCGTGCCAGGCCATGCGGATCATCAGGCCGCCGTAGTGACCCCAGTCGGCCGGCCACCAGTCCTGGCTGTCGGTCATGAGGGCATGGAGATCCTTCTTCAGGCCTTCCACATCGAGGGACTTCAGCGCCTCGCGGTAATCGAAATCCTTGCCCAGCGGATTGGTCTTGGTGTCGTGCTGGTGCAGGATGTCCAGGTTCAGGGCGTTGGGCCACCAGTCCATCACCGACTGGCCGACATGGGTCGTCGCGCCGTGCATCACCGGGCATTTGCCGGCCGACTTCAGATCATTTCCATCCATCATACCCTCCGTATCCTTGGCCGCTCTTCCCTCTTGGCGCGTACAATCGACCGTCTCGTTGCGCGCCGGTCCGCCGAGGCAGCCACCGGTTGTCACCGGCCTACCTGCGACTTACGATCATTCAGATATCACCTAAAACTAATAATGAAAATTTGCCTTTCCAAATGAGAACGATATGCTGGGCTTATGATAAATATCTCCATGAAACATCTGCGTTATTTCGAAGCGCTGGCACAGCACGGCCATTTCGGGCGCGCGGCGGAAGCCTGCGCGATCTCCCAGCCGGCGCTGTCCCTGCAGGTGAAGGAACTGGAGGAGATCCTGGGCGCGCCCCTGGTCGAACGCGGCGGCAAGCAGATCCGCCTGACCAGTCTCGGCGAAGCCTTCGCCGATCATGTCCGCGGCATCCTTCAGGCCGTCGACGAATTGGGCGACCTGGCGCGGGCCTCGAACAGTCCGCTGGCCGGACGGCTGCGCATCGGCGTCATCCCCACCGTGGCGCCCTATCTGCTGCCCCGGGTGATCAAGGACCTGATGGCGCAATATCCCGGTGTCGACCTGCACCCGCGCGAGGCGGTGACCCAGAAGCTGATCGAGGATCTGACGGCTGGGCGGCTCGACACCGCCATCGTCGCCCTGCCGATCTCCGAACCGTCTCTTCATGAAATGCCCCTGTTCGACGAGGAATTCCTGCTGGTCCGGCCGGCGGAGGACGCCGGGCGGCCGGTGCCGGGCCCCGACAAGCTACGCGAAATGCGCCTTCTCCTCCTTGAGGAGGGTCATTGCTTCCGCGACCAGGCGATTTCATTCTGCAAGATCTCGCCGTCGCGCTCCCGCGACCTGATGGAGGGGAGCTGCCTGACCACCCTCGTGCAGATGGTCGGCGCCGGCATCGGCATCACCCTGATCCCCGAAATGGCGGTGACGATCGAGACCCGCTCCGCCGCCGTCTCGGTCGTCCCCCTGTCGCAGCCGCGCCCGGCGCGGACCATCGGCATGGTCTGGCGGAAGACCAATCCCCTGGCGGAACAATTCGAGGAAATCGCCGGGATCGTCCGCCATGCCGGGCGCCCCAACGGCTTCGGCGCGCACTGAGGATTCCGCTGGCGGCCGGCGGCGACCGGGCCATGGCGCGCTTCAAACTGCCGCAGCCGGCGATTGGGACCAATTTTCCTAAAATCTCATGTTATTAATGTTCCAACCGCGACAGGCCGAACGCAATGGGCCGAACGTGAGCGCGGAGCAACCGTAGGAGCCCGATTCCAGGCGGAATCGCCGCCTCCGGCGGGAGGAAGACATGAGACGAGCGATGACGAAGCGCCTCGGCTTCTTCATGGGCGTTCTGCTGCTGGGGTCGTTCCCCGCCCTCGCCCAACCAGCCGACGGCACCACCGCCGCGCCGGGTACGAGCACGGCCGACCATTCCCTGTTCGAGATCCTGCAACAGGATTTCAAGTCGGGGCCAGAGGTGACGGCGGCCTGCCTGACCTGCCATACCGAAGCCGCCGACCATGTGATGGATTCGATCCACTACACCTGGGAATTCCCGCATCCCACGACCGGGCAATTGCTCGGCAAGCGGCACGTCATCAACGCCTTCTGCGGCAATGTCGTCGGTAACGAACCGCGTTGCACGTCGTGCCACGCCGGCTATGGCTGGACCGACATGCATCGGCCGCCGCCGCGCCAGTCGACGGCCGTCGACTGCCTGGTCTGCCACGACCGTTCCGGCGCCTATGCCAAGCTCTCCACCGGCGCGGGCCATCCCCCGATGTCGACCAGGGGCGAGACCATCACCGGCGCCCCGGCGAAGCCCGTCGACCTGAGAACGGCGGCGCTCGGGGTCGGCCTGCCGGGGCGCGACAATTGCGGCCAGTGCCATTTCTACGGCGGCGGCGGCGACAATGTGAAACATGGCGACCTGTCGTCGGTGCTGGTGGAACCGACACGCGCCGTCGACGTCCACATGGACGCGGACGGGTTGAACTTCGCCTGCAGCGTCTGCCACGTGACGCGTTCCCACAAGTGGGCCGGCTCGCGCTATGCCATGCGGGCCAGCGACCCGGAAGGCACGGGCCTGCCCGGCCAGCGCCGCGACGTCGCGACCTGCGAAAGCTGCCACGGCGCAGCCCCCCACCCCGCCGACCTGACCCCTTCCGGCCTGATCGGCGTCAAGATGAACGACCACGCCGGGACCGTGGCCTGCCAGACCTGCCACATCCCGACATTCGCGCGCGGCGGCGTCGCCACCAAGATGAAGTGGGACTGGTCCACCGCCGGCCGCCTCGAGGACGGCAAGCCGATCTCGACCGAGGACTATACCCAGGGCGACGGCCAGCACCGTCACACCTATCTCTCGACCAAGGGCGATTTCGAATGGGGCGAGGACGTGGTGCCCCATTACGCCTGGTTCGACGGCCAGATGATCTTCACCACCGGCGACCAGACCATCGACCCGGCCCAGGTGGTCGAGGTCAACAGCTTCGAGGGCGCGCGCGACGACGGCGTCAGCCGCATCTGGCCCTTCAAGCGCATGGACGGGCGCCAATCCTATGACGCCGGCTATTCGAAGCTCGCCTACAGCCACGTCTGGGGCCCGACCACCGACACCGCCTATTGGACCAATTTCGACTGGGGCAAGGCGATCGAGGCCGGGATGAAGGCGGCCGGCATGCCCTATTCCGGCGAATACGGCTTCGTCGACACCCATTACTACTGGCCCATCACCCATATGGTGGCACCGGCCGAAGCGGCGCTGGCCTGCGACGCCTGCCATGCCGAGGGCGGGCGTCTCGACGGGCTTCCCGGCGTCTATGTGCCGGGCACCAGGCCCCTCGGCCTGCCCGTCGTGCTCGGCCTGCTGCTGTTCGCCGGCACGCTCGCCGGCGTGATGCTTCATGTCGCCCTGCGCCTGCTGACCGGGAGGGCCCACCATGACTGAACGTGTCGTCCGGATCTATTCGCGCTTCGAACGCTTCTGGCACTGGAGCCAGATGGCGCTGATCTTCGTCCTGCTGTTTTCCGGACTTCGGGTCAGCGGGGTGCATCGATTGTCGTCGTTCGAGACGGCGGTGACGGTCCATACCGGCGCCGCGCTCGTCCTGATCGTGCTGTGGCTGTTCGCCATCTTCTGGCATCTGACCACCGGCACCTGGCGCCATTACGTGCCCACCTCGCGCGGGCTCTTCGCCGTCGCCCGCTTTTATGCCTTCGGCATCTTCAAGGGCGAGCATCATCCCTATCGCAAGGCCTATTGGCGCAAGCACAATCCCCTTCAGGCGCTGACCTATCTCGCCCTGAAGCTCGTGCTGTTCCCGGCGATCTGGCTCAGCGGCCTCGCCTATCTCCTCTACGGGCTCTGGGACGGCGTGCCCGAGGCATCGGACTATCTGGCGATCGTCGCCGGCATCCACGTCTTCACCGCCTTCGTGATCGCGGCTTTCATCGTCGCCCATGTCTATCTGCTGACCGTCGGCCATTCCTTCCGCGAGCACGTGGCACCGATGATCACCGGCTTCGACACGATCGACCTGACGCCCGAGGAAGAGGCCTATCTCGAAGCCGACAAGCCCTGCAGCCTGAAATAGGCGCCCCTTCCTTCCGGGGGTTGGCCGCGCGGCCAACCCGGCGTAGTCCTTGACCCTCGTCAGCAAAGAGGTGGGAACATGGCGGACGGGACGGCCGCAGGGCAGCCAGGCGAAGGCGGCGACACCGCCCCGGTCTTCGCCACGACGCCGGGGAACAGTCCCCTCGCCCCCATGCCCGCGGATTATTGTCCGCCGGGAACGGGCCGCTGGTACGTCCTGCCGTCGGGCAAGGACCGCGGCAAGAAGCTGTTCTTCTGGGACGCCACCTTCGGCGAGGGGACGCCAAGGGCGACCTTCCTCTTCGTCCACGGCAATCCCGAATCCTCGCTGACCTATGGCCCGACCATCGCGACCATGCGCGCGGCCGCGACCGGCGCCTTCCGTGTCGTCGCGGTCGACCACATCGGCTTCGGCCTGTCGGACCAGGCGGATTTCGAGATGGTCGACATGCATCACGCCGACAATCTGGCGCGACTGGTGACGGCGCTCGATCTCCGCGACGTCACCCTGGTCATCCACGATTGGGGCGGGCCCATCGGCACCGGCGCCTTCCTCGACCAGCCGGAGCGCGTGACCGGCCTCGCGCTGATGAACACGACGATCTTCCCGATGCCGGCGACCGGCCCGGTCTATACAAGCTTTCCGGTGCCCGTATTGCTGCCCTGGACCTATCTCGGCCATGTCGTGCCGGACCGCCTGTGGCGCTTCGTGCCGCCCATGGTCATGTTCTCGCCCGGCAATCCCTTCGATTTCGTCTGCCGCCACGTGCCGAATTTCGCCTGGCGGGCGATGACCGGCCGCCTGACCCCGGAAGAGACGCTCTACAAGCGCGCCTTCTCGCCCAAGGCCAACGCGCGGGCATCACGCCGCCACGTCAAGCAGACGCGGGTCTGGGGCCACGGCTATCGCTATCGCGACCCGCGCCACGGCATGCAGGACAACCATGATTTCTACCGGCGGCTCCAGAACGATCTGGTCCCCGAATGGCGCGACCGCGCCATCGACGCCGTCGCCTTCTTCGGCCTGTGGGACCCCTGCGGCAAGGCCGAGGTTCAGCTTCAATGGCTGGAAGCCCTGCCCCGGCTGAACGGCCACATCCATCGTTTTCCCGGCGTCGGCCATTTCGTCGAGGAACATCGCTTCGATGTCATCGGCCGCGAGATCCTGCGGCTGAAGGGCCTGCTCGCCGACGATCGCGGCTGACCGGGCTCGAAGCGGCGGCCGACGTGGCGGGTCTCCCGCCGATTGGTCCCGGCGGGCGTGCCCTCCCCCAGCCCCGCGCCCGACGCCCCCCTAGCCACCGTGCCCGCGCCGGATGCGGAGAGCCGGCACCAGCGCCAGGGCGATCAGCCCGGCCGCGATCAGAAAGGTGACGCGCATCCCGAAAGCGACGGCATCGGGCTCGGCCGTCGCCATCTCGCCGGTGCCGGCCGCCAGGGCGAAGACCGCGCCCATGGCCGATGCCCCGCTGACCAGTCCGAGGTTGCGCGACAGGCTGAGCACGCCCGAGATCACGCCGCGCAGGCCGCCCTCGGCCCCGGCCATGACCGCCGTATTGTTGGCGGCCTGGAACAATTGGTACCCCGGCGTCAGGATGGCGACCGCCCCGACATAGCCGGCGACACCGAACATGCCGGGCAGGAGCGCCAGACCGGCGGCACCGCACGCCATCAGCCCGAGGCCGAGAACGATCACGCGCGTCGCGCCAAGGCGATCGACCAATCGCCCGGACGGCACGCCGCTGAAGGCCGAGAGCACGGGACCGACCGACATGACGAGACCGACCGTGGCCGCCCCCAGCCCCAGGCCGCGGGCGAGATAGAAGGGGCCGACCACCAGGGTCGCCATCATCACCGTGGCGACCAGTGCATTCGCGGCGAGGCTGGCGCCGAGGCGCCGATCGCGCCACACGGCGGGAGGGATCAGCGCCGCCGCCGCCCGCATCTCGACCCGATGGAACAGGAGGGCGAAGATCGCGGCCGCCAGAAGCAGAGCCGCTATCGTGACGAACCGGCCGGTCCCGGCGGTCATGGCGAGCGCATAGGCGGCCAGCGCCGCGCCGAGCAGCACGGTGCCCAGGCCGTCGAAACCCGGCCGCTCGACCCGGCCGCCGCCGGCCGGCAGGTAACGCCGCGCGAGGAAGACGTTGGCCGCCCCCATCGGCACCATGACGAGAAAGATTGCCCGCCAGCCGGGCCCCGCCAGCAGCAGACCGCCGAGGGAGGGCCCGAGCGCCGTGCCGATGGCCGACATGGTGCCGAGCAAGCCCATGGCGCTGCCGGTCCTGGACGCCGGCACGGCTTCGCGCACCAGGGCGACGGTCAGCGCCATCAGGACCGCCGCGCCGAGCCCCTGCGCCACACGCGCCGCGACCAGCAGCCAGAGGCTGGGCGCCACGGCGCAGAATGCCGACGCCGCCGTGAACAGCAGCAGGCCCGCCGAAAGCACCCGCCCGTGCCCCAGGGCATCCCCAAGGCGCCCTGCCGCGACGATCATCACGGTGACCGTCAGCAGATAGCCGAGAACGACCCATTGCACGGCCTGCAACGGCACCGAAAACGCCGTGCTCAAGGCCGGCAGCGCGACATTCGCGATGCTGACGCCCAGGGACGCCAGCAACATCGAAAGAGCCAGGCTGGCAAGCGCCCAGCGCGCCGACCCCTGCACGTCCTTTCCAACGACCGCCTTCACGTCGACCTCCGTCCATCGATGGCATCACCGAAAACCTAGGTCGCCGTTTGGAGGGGCGGAATACGCATGATTTTCACTCTAATAGTGCATCAAACGCCATGTCTGATGTCGCCGGCTGCGCTATGATCGCGCCATGCCGACACCGGATCTGAATCTTCTCGTCACCCTCGACGTGCTCCTGACCGAAGGCAATGTCGCGCGGGCGGCGCGGCGCCTCGGGCTCAGCCCTTCGGCGATGAGCCGGGCTTTGGCGCGCCTGCGCGCGGCGACGGGCGATCCCCTGCTGGTGCGCGCCGGGCGCGGCCTGGTGCCGACGCCGCGCGCGCTGGAACTCCAGCACAGCGTCGCTCCCCTGGTCGAAGATGCGAAGGCCGTGCTCAGCCCGGCGGAAGCGCCGGATCTGAAGCATCTGTCCCGCACCTTCACCTTCCGCACGCGCGACGGTTTCGTCGAGAATTTCGGCTTGGACCTCCTTGCCCGTGTCGCCGTGGAGGCGCCGGGCGTGCGCCTGCACTTTCGCGAGAAGCCGGACAAGGAGAGCGCGCCGCTGCGCGATGGCGGCGTCGACCTGGAGACGGGCGTGCTGGGCCCTTCGGCCGGTCCCGAAATCCGCCTGCAGGCGCTGTTCCGCGATCGCTTCGTCGGCGTCGTGCGCGCGGACCACCCCTTGAGCCGGGGCGGGATCAGCCCCGCGCGCTTCGCCGCCGGACGCCATATTGCCGTCTCTCGCCGGGGCCGCGACCGCGGGCCCGTCGACGCCGCGCTGGAGACGCTGGGGCTGACGCGCGACGTCGCGACCGTGGTCGGCGGCTTCTCGACCGCGATCGCGCTCGCCCGGGACTCCGATCTGATCGCCGTCGTGCCCGAACGCTACACCGGAAGGCTTCGCGCCGGCCTGTACAGCTTCGACCTGCCCGTCGCCGTGCCGGGTTTCACCGTTTCCCTGTTCTGGCACCCGAGACTCGACGCCGATCCCGTCCATCGCTGGCTGCGCGGCCGGGTGCGCGACGTCTGCGCCGGACCGGCGGTACCATAGGCCGGTGCGCCCCGACGCGGCCCTGCCATGCACCCTCTTGCCAAGGCACCGGGAAACCCCTAGATATCGGCCCACATCGAGAGTTGGGGTGACGCCCAACGCCAACCTGCCGTCCGGGCAAGGTGGCGCTTCCTTCGGGAAGGATGTGGCCGCTCCGGCAACCAAACGGAAACAGGCCACGCGTCTCCCCGGCTGCATGAGGAAAGACGCGAAGATGCCGATCAAGATCCCCGACGACCTGCCCGCCAGCCGTGTGCTGGAGCAAGAGGGCGTCATGGTCATGCGGGAGACCGACGCGGTCCGCCAGGACATCCGCCCGCTGAAGATCGGCCTTCTCAACCTGATGCCGAACAAGATCAACACCGAGACCCAGCTCGCCCGCCTGACCGGCGCGACGCCGCTGCAGGTCGAACTGACCCTGGTGCGGATCAGCAACCATATTCCGCGCAACACGTCGGCCGATCACATGGCGACCTTCTACCGCCCGTGGGAGGAGGTGCGCACGGAACGCTTCGACGGCTTCATCATCACCGGCGCCCCGGTCGAGAAACTGGCGTTCGAGGACGTGACCTATTGGGACGAGTTGCGCCGCGTGTTCGACTGGACCCATACCCACGTCCATCGCAGCTTCAACATCTGCTGGGCGGCGCAGGCGGCGGTTCATCATTTCCACGGCATGGGCAAATACGAACTGCCGGAAAAATTGTTCGGCATCTTCCGCCACCGCAATCTCGCCCCGGCCTCGCCCTTCATGCGCGGCTTCTCGGACGATATCGCCATCCCGGTGTCGCGCTGGACCGAGGTGCGGCGCGAAGACATCCCGGCCGACAGCGGGCTGGAGATCCTGGCGGACAGCCGGGAGGCCGGGCTGTGCCTGCTGCACGACCATCGCCACCGGGCGCTGCAGATGTTCAATCACCTGGAATACGACACCGGCACCCTGGCCGACGAATATCTGCGCGACGCGGCGACGCCCGAGGGCAGCCGCCTGCCGCGCAATTACTTCCCGGGCGACGATCCGAAACAGCGGCCGGTGAACATCTGGCGCAGCCACGCCCACCTGCTGTTCGGCAATTGGATCAACGAGATGTATCAGACCACGCCGTTCGAGATGGGCCGAATCGGCCGTCATTCATGACCGTCGCCGCCCGGCCCGTGGTCGCCGCGCTGGCGGTGGTGATCAGGAAGGGTGCCGTGCTTCTGGTCCGGCGGCGCAATCCGCCGGATGCCGGGCTCTGGGGCTTTCCGGGCGGCAAGGTCGAATTCGGCGAGACGGTGGAACAGGCGGCGATCCGCGAACTCGCCGAGGAAACCACGGTGGCGGCGGTCCCCGGCCGCGCCTTCGCCGCCGTCGACGCCTTCGACCATGACGAGGCCGGCATCCTGAAGCGCCAATTCGTCCTGATCGCCGTCCGCTGCCGCTGGCTGTCGGGCGAGCCGGTCGCCGGCGACGACGCGATGGAAGCCGCCTGGTTTCCCCTTTCGGCACTTTCCGACGGCACCCTCGAAACCAGCCTCGGCGTGGCCGAGGTCGCCGCCCGCGCGACGGCCGAAGACGCCGGCTGAGGCCGCGCCGCCCCCGCCCCGGGGGGAACAATCGCCGCGCCGCGGCATTCCTTGCCCATGACCCGCGCCACCCGATGGGGGGCGCGGGTCCCGCCCCGGCCCTCGATGCCGGCTCGCGGATATCGGGCGCCCTCCGCCGTGCTCCGGCACCGGCGGCCCGCGCCAAGAAGAACGAACGGCCCTTTCGCAGACGACGGATGCCCCGCATCCGGGCGACGGGTCCGCTCACCCCCGGCACGGGCTTCGGCTCGCCGTTGCCCTGCCGGATGGCAACCAGTGGAGAAGGAGTTCGACCATGGCAACCCATGCCTCGACCAATGGCCATGCCGAGACCAAGACGAAACACCCCGAGGGCTCGGAAAGCGTGGAGACCCTGCGCGCCGACATCGACGCCCTGCGGTCCGGCCTGTCCGAATTGACCCGCAGCCTGCGCCAGACCGGCCGCGACGGCGCCGGCATCGCCGCGGCCGAAGCGAAAGCCGCGGCCGGCAAGGCGCGCGAGGCAATCCAGGCCGGCAGCGCCCGCGTCGGCGAGGCGGTGAAGGCACGGCCGGCGCTGGCCTGCGGCGTCGCCATCGGCGTCGGCGCCCTGCTGGGCGCGGCCATCGCCAGGCGCCGGTGAGCGCCATGTTGCGGCTCGTCGTGACGGCGCTCGCCGTCGCCTGTCTCGTGGTCGCGGGAGTCGGCTTCGCCGGCTTCGGGATCTACGAGGCTCTGGCGCCTCAATTGGGCGTGCCCCTGGCGGGCATGGTGACGGGGGCGCTTGCGTTCGTCGCCGCCGTCCTGCTGACCCTGCCCGCCCCGCGCCCGGCGCGGAAGCCGGCGGATGAGTCGGAGCTCGAGGAGCTGACCTCGCTCGCCGGACAGCACCCGCTGACCGCCGTCGTCCTGGCCACCCTGGTGGGGGCCGGCACCGGCGCCCGGCGCTGACCCCGTTCACAAAGGAGACAGAGACATGCTTGGATGGGTCATCACCTTTCTCGTCATCGCCCTGATCGCGGCCGTGCTCGGCTTCGGCGGCATTGCCGGCACCGCGGTCGGCATCGCGAAGCTGATCTTCTTCATCGCGATCGTGCTGTTCCTGATCAGTGCCCTGGTCGGCGCCCTGCGCGGCCGCCGGCCGCCGCTCTGACCGGAACGCAAGAGGACTTCGGACCGGGCCCCGGCGGCCCGGTCCGGCGCCTCGCTTCCCGATCCGGGGTCAGGCCGCCGCCATCAGCGCGTCGCGCATCAGGCCATGGACCAGGTTGATCGCCTTCAGCGGCCGGATCATCACCTTGAAGCTGTCGATCCTGCCCTCGGCATTCCAGGTGATCATGTCGATGCCGTTGATCGCGATGCCATCGACCGTGACCTCGAATTCCAGCACCGCCGAGGTCTCGTTCCACCACAGGTTCGTATAGGTGAAACTGTCGTTGCCCAGCACCTTATGGGCGGTCGACAGATATTTCGCCGTGATCCGCTTACCCTCCTGGGGCGTGTGCACCACCGGCGACATGAAGATCGCGTCCTCTGCCAGGATCGTGTCGAGACCCGACATGTCCCCGCTTTCGAACAGGGCGAGCCATTGTTTCAGGGTTTCCGGCTGCATGCTCTCCTCCTCTTTTCGCGAAGCCTAGCACGGCGGCGCCATGTCGGAACGCCCATCCTTCGGTGGGGCGGATCGCTGCTTTCTTCCGCCACGGAAACGTGATGTTATAACATTACGAACCGATGCCCGCGGAACCGAAGCCATGAACCACCTCGCCCCTTCCCTGCCGCCACCGGAAACGTCGCGGGTCATCATCGGCCGTGATGCGGACGTGCTGGGGCGGCTGCAGACCCGGGAGGTCGCGCTGGCGATCTGGCCCCGACGTCTGCCTGCCCCTCTCGCCGACTGGCTCGACGCGCTGGCCGCGGGGCTCTTTCCCGATTTCAGGATTCAGGTCGACGTGGCGGATCTGCCGGCCGCCCTGGAGGCCATGATCGCCGCCTCGCCCCTGCCGGCGGGGCCGGAACGCCAGATGCTGGTCGACGATGTCTTCACCCTGGCCTGGCGCTTCGCCGCGACCCTCGACCTTGCGGCGGTCGACGTCCGGCTGGAGCCGATCGGCGGCGACGCCTGCTGGAAATTCCATCGCGACCATGTGCCGGCGCGCCTGGTGACGACCTATGCCGGCCCGGGAACGGAATGGGTGCCCCCAAGCTTCGCCAGCCGGGCGATCGAGGACCAGAAGGATTACGCCGGCCCGCTGGAACGGCTTTCGGCGGGCGACGTCGCCCTGTTCCGGGGCTGCGCCGGCCATCACGGCCATGGCCATGGCGACGACCACGCGCACGGCATCGTGCACCGCTCCCCGCCCGTCGCGGGCACGGGTGTCACGCGGCTTCTGCTGTGCCTGAACCCGCCCTCCCTCGCCTCGCCGCCGGCTTGGCGGAAGGGTTGAGACGGCGGCCGTTCACCGCCAGATCCCTGCCCTTCGATCGACGACGGCCCCGTCGCGCCGACCGGCGTGCCGTCGGCGCCGTCCGCGCGGCGAGGGGCCTCGTCTCCTCGGACCGGAAATCCCCACTGGGAATAGCCGCCTTGACACGCGGTCATCAGGATTGATATTGATCACATGTGTTCATTTATGAACTACATTGTATATGCCAATGGCGCCAACGGTGAGCCACGCGCAAGACACGCACGGCGTCGCGGCCCGCGCCGGAAACCTCGGGAGAAGCGCGTGAGCATGTGGCTGGCAGCGGTCCTGATCCTGATGGCCGGGGCTGCCTTCGCTTTCGTGCGGGAGAAGCGGCGGCGGCGCACCCATCCGGTCGCCGGCGGCCTGAGGGCCGACGTCACCCTGCCCCACGACCAGGAATTCGAGCTCTACGGCAACGCCTTCTCCCATTGCTCGCGGAAGGCCCGGCTGGTGCTGGCGGAATTGGGCATCCCCTATCGCCATCGCCACGTCGACCTGATCGAGACCGGCAGCTATGGCACCATCGCCCCCGAGTATCTGCGGATCAATCCGGCGGGTCTGATCCCGGTCCTGCTGCACGGGGGCCATCCGGTCTATGAATCCGACGAGATCCTGGCCTATGCCGCGCGCGTGGCCGGCCCCGACGCCCCGCCGCTCACGCCGCGCGAGGACGCGGGACGGGCCGAAATGGCGTGGTGGATCGACTATTGCAGCCTGTCGAGCAGCGACCCCATGGGTGGCGCGGCCGAGCGCCTGGGGGCCTGCATCCCCGGCCTGACGCTGCCCCTCTTCGCCGCCATGATCCGCCATGTCCCGGCGCATCGGATCGCGGTCGGCCTCCTGTTCCATTTCGACCGCAAGCGCCCCGCCTTCTTCCTTCTGGCGCGGCTGCTGGGCATGCGCCTGGTCATGCGCCTGCCTCCGATCGCCGCCTTGATCGAGGCCGGCCGGGCCCCCATGCGCGGCCATCTGGAAAGGGTGGAGGCGACGCTCCGTGACAATGCCGGTCCCTGGCTGCTGGGCGCGCAATTCACCCTGGCCGATATTTCGCTGGCCTGTGCCCTGCTGCGCCTGGAAGAGACCGGCTGGCTCGCCCGCTTCGCCGCTGGCGGCGGGCTCGATGCGACACTCGCCTATTACGGCCGCGTCCGGGCACGCCCGTCCTGGCGGGCGGCGATCGAGGACATGCGCCACCCCCTGGTCGAGCGCGGCGTCGCGGACCTGCGCGCGAGCGCGCTTATCGTGGCGGAAAAGGGATAGTGGTGAGCCGGGTGGGAATCGAACCCACGACCACATGATTAAAAGTCACGTGCTCTACCGACTGAGCTACCGGCTCACGCAATCGGGGCCCGGATTCGCCCGGGCCCGAGGGGGCGCACCATAGAGGCGGGGCGCGGGGAAGGTCAATAGTCGGCCTCGCCCCTGCCGTGGGCCTCTACGAAGGCGTCGAGACGGCCCCGGCGGATGGCGCTGCGCAGGCCCGCCATCAGGTCCTGATAGTGCTGGAGATTGTGGGCGGTCATCAGCATGGCGCCCAGGATCTCCTGTGATTTCACCAGGTGGTGGATATAGGCGCGGGAATAGTCGCGGCAGGCCGGGCAATGGCAGCGGGTGTCGAGCGGCGCCGGATCCTCGGCGAAGCGCGCGTTCCTGATGTTGATCGCGCCCTGGCGGGTGAAGGCCTGGCCGTTCCGGCCCGAGCGGGTGGGCATCACGCAGTCGAACATGTCGATGCCGCGCGCCACCGCGCCGACGAGGTCCGAGGGCTTGCCGACACCCATCAGGTAACGCGGGCGATCGGCCGGCAGATGGGGCGTCGTCGCGGCGATGGTCTCGAACATGACGTCCTGCGGTTCCCCGACCGCGAGACCGCCCAGCGCATAGCCCGGAAAATCGATCGCCACCAGACCTTCGGCCGAGGCCCGGCGGAGGTCGAATTCGGTGCCGCCCTGGACGATGCCGAAGATCGCGCGCCCCGGCGGCGGTTCGGACTTCAGGAAGGCGTCCTTGGAGCGTTTGGCCCAGCGCAGCGACAATTCCATGGCGCGCGCCGTCTCGTCCCGGCTGGCGGGCAGCGCCACGCATTCGTCGAGCTGCATGGCGATGTCGCTGTCCAGCAGGCGCTGGATCTCGATCGAGCGTTCGGGCGACATGGCGTGCTTCGAGCCGTCGATATGGGACTGGAAGCTGACCCCCTCCTCCGTGATCTTGCGAAGGGCCGCGAGCGACATGACCTGGAAGCCGCCGCTGTCGGTCAGGATCGGGTGGGGCCAGTTCATGAAGTGGTGCAACCCGCCGAGGCGCGCCACCCGCTCCGCCCCCGGGCGCAGCATCAGGTGATAGGTATTGCCGAGGATGATGTCGGCGCCGGCCTTGCGCACGACCTCGGGCATGCAGGCCTTCACCGTCGCCGCCGTGCCCACGGGCATGAAGGCGGGCGTGCGGATGACGCCGCGCGCGGTCCGGACATGGCCGGCGCGGGCCATGCCGTCGCGCGCCTCGACGAAGAAGCCGAAGTCGAGAGCGGTCATGGCGCATCCTCCAGGCGGTCGATCAGGCAGGCGTCGCCATAGGAGAAGAAGCGGTATTCCGCCTCGATCGCATGGGCATAGGCGGCCTTCATGCGCCTGGTGCCGGCCAGCGCCGATACCAGCATGAAGAGGGTCGATTTCGGCAGGTGGAAATTGGTCATGAGCGTGTCGACGGTGCGGAAGCGATAGCCGGGGGTGATGAAGATGTCGGTCCAGTCGGCGAATTCGGCGACGCTGCCGTCCGCGCGGGCCGCACTCTCGATCAGGCGGAGCGCGGTGGTGCCGACGGCGATCACGCGCCGCCCCTCGGCCCGGGCCCGGTTGATGGCGCCGACGGCCTTTGTGCGCACTTCGCCCCATTCGGCGTGCATGCGGTGATCGCGGGTATCTTCCGCCTTCACGGGGAGGAAGGTGCCGGCGCCGACATGCAGCGTGACCATGGCACGTTCCACGCCCATGGCATCGAAGGCGGCGAGCATGCCGGGCGTCAGATGCAGACTGGCGGTGGGCGCGGCGACGGCGCCGGTCTTGGCCGCGAAGACGGGCTGATAATCGGTCCGGTCCTGGGCGTCGGGTGCCCGCAGCTTGGCGATATAGGGCGGCAGCGGCATGGTGCCGACACGGTCCAGCGCCGCCATCAGATCGGTCCCGGCGCGGTCGAAGGCCAGGGTGATCGGGCCTTCCGGATCCTTGGCGGTCACGGTCGCCGTCAGGCCGTCGGCGAATTGAACCAGGGCCCCCGGCTTGAACTTCCGGCCCGGTTTGGCCAGGCAATCCCAGGTGGAATCGTCGAGGGCGCGGATCAGGTTCAATTCCACCCGCGCCTCGCCGATCGCGCCTTCGAGACGGGCCGGGATCACCTTGGTGTCGTTCAGGACCAGGAGATCGCCCGGGCGGAACAGGGCCGGCAGGTCGGCGACGGTGAAATCGGCCAGGCCATCGTCGGTGATGCGCAGCAGGCGTGCCGCCTCGCGCGGGACGGCCGGACGAACCGCGATCCGCTCCGGCGGCAGGTCGAAATCGAAATCGGCGACTTTCATCTTCGCGCGCGCCCCTTCAAACGACGATGGCCGGGAATCTCCCGGCCATCGCAATCAATCGTGACGGCAATTATTATTGCACGTCGGCCTGGACCTTCATCGAGATGATCTTGTCCTTGGGATCGGGCACCGAGCCGGACTGGCCGACGCCGCGCTTGATCTTGTCGACGAATTCCATGCCCGAGGTCACGCGGCCGACCACGGTGTACTGGCCGTCGAGGAAGCGGGCGGGCTGGAAGCAGATGAAGAACTGGCTGTCGGCGCTGTTCGGGTTCTGCGCGCGGGCCATGCCCATGGTGCCGCGCAGGAACGGCTCGTTGGTGAATTCGGCCTTCAGGTTCTTGCCCGAACCGCCCATGCCGGTGCCGGTCGGGTCGCCGGTCTGGGCCATGAAGCCCTCGATCACGCGGTGAAAGACGATGCCGTCATAGAAGCCTTCGCGCGTCAGTTCCTTGATGCGGGCGACATGGACGGGCGCCAGGTCCGGGCGCAGCTCGACGACGACGGTGCCGTCCTTCAATTCGAGCAGAAGGGTGTTTTCGGGATCGGCGGCGGCCGCGGCAGTGGTCATGGCAAACATCGCTATCAGAATGGCAAACAGGCGCTTCATACCCCAACTCCTTCCAAAGGTCTTGGGTTAAAGGTCAAAAAAATCAGGCGGATTTGAGGCTTTCGAGCTTCGTCTTCAGGCGCGCGGCGACGACCGGCGGCACGAAGGCGGCATAATCGCCGCCCAGCTTGGCGACATCCTTCACGAGGCTGGAAGCGATCGCCTGATGCGCCAGATCGGCCATCAGGAACACGGTCTCGACCTCCGGCGCCATGGTCGCGTTCATGCCGGTCATCTGGAATTCATAGTCGAAATCCGTGCCCGAGCGCAGCCCGCGCAGGAGGACGATGGCGTCGTGGGCGCGGGCGAAATCGACCACCAGTCCCTTGAAGGGCACCACCAGGATCTCGGCATTGCCCGGCTTGCCCGCCAGATCGGCGACAAGTTCCTTCATCATGTCGAGCCGTTCCTCGAAGTCGAACATCGGCGACTTGCCGGAATTGACCCCGATGCCGAGCACGAGCCGGTCGACCAGCCGCGCGCCGCGCCGGATGATGTCGAAATGACCCAGCGTCGGCGGATCGAAGGTGCCGGGATAGACGCCGACCCGCATCATTCGGCGCCCTCCCCATCCGGCGACTCGGGACCTTCGGCCTCGGCGCCGTTTTCGGCCTCGGCTTCGAGATCGTCCTCGTCCTCTTCCTCGAGCCAGGTGACGGAGACCACGCTCTCGTCCTCGGCCGTGCGGAACAGGGTGACGCCCTGGGTGTTGCGGCCGGCCTTGCGGATGTCGTCGACCGGGCAGCGGATGACCTGACCGCCGTCCGTCACCAGCATGACCTGATCACGGTCGGACACCGGGAAGGCCGCCACCAGGGCACCGTTTCGGGCATTGGTCGAGATCGCCGTGATGCCCTTGCCGCCGCGCCGCGTCAGCCGGTACTCATAGGCCGAGGAGCGCTTGCCATAGCCGTTCTCGGTGACGGTCAGGAGATATTGCTCCCGCGCTTCCAGGTCGGCGAAACGCTCGTCGCTCAGGGCCACCTCGGCCCCCTCCTCGCCCTCGTCCTCGTCGTCGGGGGCGACGGCGTCCACCGCCTCCTCCTCGCCGTTGGCGGCCTTGCGCTGGGCCTTCAGATAGGCGCGCAATTCCGCCGGCGTCGCCTCGACATGGTCGATCAGGGCCATGTCCACGACCCTGTCGCCGTCGTCGAGGCGGATGCCGCGCACGCCGGTCGAATGGCGGCTGGCGAATTCGCGCACCTCATTGACCGGGAAGCGGATGGCACGGCCGCTGTTCACCGCCAGCAGGATGTCGTGGCGCTCGACGTCGCAAGGCGCCACGGCGATCAATTCGTCGTCCGCGTCCTCGCCCTCGAACTTCATGGCGATCTTGCCGTTGGCGCGCACGTCGACGAAATCCGACAGGGCGTTCCGCCTGATGTTGCCCTTCTTGGTGGCGAAGACGACGTGCAGCTTCTCCCAGGTCTCCTCGTCCTCCGGCATGGGCATGACGGCGGCGATGCGCTCGCCCGCGGTCAGCGGCAGGAGATTGACCAGCGCCTTGCCCCGCGATTGCGGCAGGCCTTCGGGCAGGCGCCAGACCTTCATCTGATAGGCGATGCCGCGCGAGGAGAAGAACAGCACCGGCGTATGGGTGTTGGCGACGAAGACGCGGGAGACGAAATCCTCGTCCCGTGTCGCCATGCCGGTCCGGCCCTTGCCGCCCCGGCGCTGGGCGCGATAGGCGGTCAGCGGCACGCGCTTGATGTAGCCGCCGTGGGACACGGTCACCACCATGTCCTCGCGGGCGATCAGATCCTCGTCCTCCAGCTCGCCCGAATAGGCGACCACTTCGGTTCGGCGCGGGTTGGCGAATTCCTCCTTCACCGCCATCAGTTCGTCGCGCATGACGCCGAACAGGATTTCGCGGCTGCGCAGGATCGACAGCAGATAGGTGATGCGCTCGCCCAATTGCTTCAGCTCGTCGCCGATCTCGTCCCGGCCGAGCGCGGTCAGGCGCTGCAGGCGAAGATCGAGGATGGCGCGGGCCTGGACCTCGGTCAGGCGGTAGGTGCCGTCGACGGCACCCGGCTGCCCCGTCTCCTCGACGAGACGCAGCAGGGCGTCGACGTCGGCCACCGGCCAGTCGCGGCTCATCAGCGCTTCGCGCGCGCTCGCCGGATCGGGCGATGTGCGGATGACCCTGATCACCTCGTCGATATTGGCGACGGCGACCGCGAGGCCGGCCAGGATATGGGCCCGGTCGCGTGCCTTGTTCAATTCGAAGCGGGTACGCCTGGTGATCACGTCCTCGCGGAATTCCACGAAGGCCTGGATCAGCTGCTTCAGGGTCATGGTCTGCGGGCGGCCGTGGTCGATCGCCAGCATCTGGATGCCGAAGCTCTGCTGTAAGGGCGTGTGCTTAAACAGTTGATTCAGAACGACATCGGCGATGGCGTCGCGCTTCAGCTCGACCACCACGCGGACACCGTCGCGGTCCGACTCGTCGCGGATCTCGGCGATGCCGTCGATCCGCTTGGAGCGCATCTCGTCGCCGATCTTCTCGAGAAGATTGGCCTTGTTGACCTGATAGGGGATCTCGGTCGCGATGATGGCGAAGCGGTCCTTGCGGATCTCCTCGACATGGGTCTTGGCCCGCATCAGGACCGAGCCGCGCCCGGTGAGATAGGCCTGGCGCGCGCCGCCGGCGCCGATGATCAGGCCGCCGGTCGGGAAGTCCGGCGCCTGCACGATCTCGATCAGGCGCTCGATCGGGACATGGGGATTGTCCATATAGGCGAGACAGGCATCGACCACGTCGCCCAGGTTATGGGGCGGGATGTTGGTCGCCATGCCGACGGCGATGCCGCCCGCGCCATTGACCAGGAGATTGGGGAAGCGCGCCGGCAGGACCACCGGTTCGCTGGCGCTGTCGTCGTAATTGGGCTGGAAATCGACCGTATCCTTGTCGATGTCCTCCAGCAGGGCATGGGCCGGCTTGCCCATGCGGATTTCGGTGTAACGCATGGCGGCGGGCATGTCGCCGTCCATGGAACCGTAGTTGCCCTGGCCGTCCAGCAGCGGCAGGCGCATCGAGAACGGCTGCACCAGCCGCACCATGGCCATGTAGATCGCGCTGTCGCCATGGGGGTGATATTTACCCATGACGTCGCCGACGATGCGCGCCGACTTGCGGTAGGGCTTGTTCCAGTCGTAGCCGCTCTCGTTCATCGCATGGAGGATGCGGCGGTGAACCGGTTTCAGACCGTCACGGGCGTCCGGCAGCGCGCGCGAGACGATCACGCTCATGGCATAGGACAGATAGGACTGCCGCATCTCCTCTTCGATGGAGATCGGGGCGATGTCGGAACCCGGGGGAACGGCGCCGCCGGCTGTGCCGTCGGGCGGCAAACCGCCGCCGTTCGGCGGGCCCGCGTCCTGCGGTTCCGGCTGGTCTGCGGTATTGGGGTCGGTCAAATGATGCGCTTGCGGTTTGCGCCGGTGATCGGCGTCTCGGAAGCAGGGCCAGGCGCCTCGTCCGTAACCGGAATGTAGCAACTCGGACGGCGCCATTGCCAGAGCGAAAAAACGCCCTACAACCCATTGATATCAAAAGTAAAATAAGCCCCCGAACCGCCTCCCCCCGCGACGCCCCCGGCACCGCGCCGAAGAATCGCCCGATCGGCGCCCTCGAGGGCCGGAGTCGCGTGCCCGACCGTGACAAGACGGGCCGCCGAAGGCCATAATCGGCGTCTGACCGGGGGCCGCATGATCGAGACGTTTCTGATTTCCTTCACCACCTTCTTCGCCACCATCGGCCCGGCCGACGTCGCCGTCCTGTTCGCCGCCCTGACCGGCAACAACACGCCGGCGGAACGGCGCGGCATCGCCCTCAAGGGAACATTGTTCGCGGGCGGCATCATGGTGATCTTCGGCCTGATCGGCGATCCGCTGCTCCGCATGTTCGGGATCTCCCTGCCGGCGCTTCGGGTCGCGGGCGGCATCCTTCTCCTGCTGATCTCCCTCGACATGGTGTTCGTGCGCCATTCGGGCGGCAATTCGACCACCGACGAGGAAGAGGCGGAGGCGATGGACCGGCCGGACATTTCCGTGGTGCCGCTGGCCACCCCCCTGCTGGCCGGGCCGGGCGCCATCGGCTCCATCATCCTGCTGACCTCGGCGACCGACGATCCCCTGCGCGAAACGATGGTCTTCCTCGGCCTCGCCGCGGTGCTGGCGGTCGGTTACCTGATGATGCTGGCGGCGACGGGGGTACAGCGGGTGCTGGGCGTCACCGGCGTCCACGTCATCAGCCGCATTTTCGGCGTTCTGCTGGCCGCCCTTGCCGTGCAGTTCGTCTTCGACGGCCTGAAGACCAGCGGCCTGTTCAATATCGGCTGAGACGCGAGAAAGCGGGTTGACACCGCGCCCCCTTCGCCCAATCTACAACTATGTAAATATAAGGCGCCGGTGCCGCGGGCACATGGGCGCCAGGGACCGAAGGACGCGACCCATGGCCAGCCTGACCCCGATCACGCCCCGGAACATCACCTTCAAGGTCGATGGCACCAGGACGCTCTGGTGCGACGATGACGCCGCCCGCACCGCTTTCTTCGACGGCCTGTCGATCATGTTCCCGGAGGGCGAGCGCTTCTTCATGGAAGCGGTGCGCGACAATGCGGCCGGCATCACCGATCCCGCCCTGAAGCGTGACATCCAGGGCTTCACCACCCAGGAGGCGATCCACAGCCGCGAGCACATGCGCTACAACCGCATGCTGACCGAGCGCGTGGGCGAGGTCGTCACCCGCCTGGAAGACGCGGAAAAGAAGCGGATCGAGTTCGCGAAGCGGGTGATGGGCCCGCAACAGCGCCTGGCGATGACCATCGCGCTCGAGCATTTCACGGCGATCATGGCGGACCACCTGCTCCGCTTCCCCCACATGCTCGATGGCGCGGATCCGGAAATGGCGCGCCTGTGGCGCTGGCACGCGATCGAGGAGAGCGAGCACAAGGCCGTCGCCTTCGACGTCTACAGGGCGGTCTATCCCGGCCTCGGCGGCTATCTGCGGCGCATCTGGCTGATGCTCGTCACCACCACCACCTTCACCTTCTTCATGTCGGTCCATATCAACGCCATCATGAAGGCGGACGGGCGCGCCACCTGGGGCAACCGCTGGCGGCTGGTGAAACTGTTCTGGGGCCGCAACGGGGTGATCACCCGGACCCTGCCGTCCTGGCTCGCCTATTTCCGGCCGGGCTTCCATCCCTGGATGCACGACAACCGCGGCCTGGTGGACAGCCACCGCGCGCGCCTGGACGCGACCGCCTGACTCACCGGTCGGCGCCCGCCGCCACCGATGATTCACTTGGAAAATCCGAGTTAAACCCTAGGATGCATGGATCGCTATTCCAGGCGGAGTTGATCCATGCGCCGATCGTTCACGCTGATACTGCCCCTGCTCGCCCTGCTGACGTTCCTCGGCGCGGCCCGCGCGCAGCAGCCGGAAATGAGCGACGCCGAATTCGAGCGCCTGTTCACCAGCCTGCGTTTCATCGAAGGCGACATCACACTGCGGGACGATCTGGCGAATGTTTCGCTGACGCCGGATTTCCAATTCCTCGGAAGCGGTGACGCCCAGACTTTCCTGACCAAATTCTGGGGCAATCCCCCTGAAGCCAGTCGGGGCGTGCTGGGCTTGATCATGCCGGCGGAACCCCACCCCCTGTCACCCGATGCCTGGGCCGTCGTGATTTCATACGAGGCTGCCGGCTACATCAGCGACGGCGATGCCGCCGACATCGATTACGACGACCTCCTGCGCGACCTGCAGGAGGCGACGGAAGACGGCAATCCGGCACGCGAGAAACAGGGCTACGAGGCGATCCATCTGCTCGGCTGGGCCCGCGCGCCGCATTACGACCCCGCCACCAAGAAACTGCATTGGGCCAAGCGCCTGCGTTTCGGCGACGCCCCGGAAGAAACCCTGAACTACGAGATCCGGATTCTCGGGCGTCGAGGCTATCTGGACCTCAACATCGTCGGCGCCATGGCGCAGTTCGAGGCGATCGACAGCCAGACCGATACGATCCTGTCCATGGTGCAATTCAACCAGGGCCATACGTATGCCGAGTTCGACCCGGAGGTGGACGAGACCGCGGCCTATGGCATCGCCGGCCTGATCGCCGGCGGCGTCCTGGCCAAGGCCGGCTTCTTCAAGGGCCTGATCGCCCTGGTCATCGCCTTCAAGAAGGTCTTCATCATCGGCGCCGTGGCGCTTTTCGCCGGGGGTTGGCAGATCTTCAAGCGTGTGTTCCGCCGCGGCGGGGAGACCGGCGTTTGAGCCAGCCCCTGCCCGACTGGACGGGCGCGGCCCTGGCGGGCTTTCTGCTGCCGGGCGGCATGATCTGGTTCCTGTGCCATCATTACGGCATCGACGCCAAGGCCAAGGCTCTGGCCGGCGCCTTCGCCACGGGCGCCGCCGGCACCGTGCTCAGCCTCATCGCCGAAGAGATGCTGTGGCCCGTGCTGGCGGATCGCTTCGACCCGCCCTGGGGCGGGCTGTTCCGGGCGTTCGTCCTGATCGCCCTGACCGAGGAGACGATCAAGCTCTCCCTCATCACCGCACGCGGCGGCGATGGCAAGGACGCCAGCTACGGCGCCTTCGTCATGGCCGCGGCGGCGATCGGCGCGGGTTTCGCGGGTGTCGAGAATGGGCTCTATGTCGGGCGTTACGGGACGGAAGTGCTGGGCATCCGGCTGCTGACCGCAACCCCCTTCCACATCTTCAACGCCGTGCTCGCGGCCTGGGCCATCGCCCGCTACCTGGTCGGCGGCCGCATCGAATGGCTGGCCGCCGCCCTGACCCTGTCGGTCGCGCTCCACGGTCTCTACGACTATCTGCTGGACGACTCGCCGTTCGGCAACATGCTGTTCCTGATCGCCCTCGCCATGACCAGCCTGCCGGCCGTCGCCGTGCTGCGCCGTCTTCGTCCGGCGCCCGTGCCCTGAGATCCGAAACCGCCCCTATTCGGAGGCGGCAAGCGGGCGGGGCATCGGGCGGCGGAGGCGGGCGAATTCGCGCAGGATCTGTTCGCGCCAGTGGTTCACGTCGGCGTCGTGGATCACCTTGTTCATCTTGACCATGCGCTCCCGCGCCTCATCGACCGACATGTCGAGGGCGCGGTCGAGCGCCTTGTCCATGGAACGGTGCGAGTTCGGGTTGATCAGCAGGGCATCCGGCAGTTCGACCGCGCAGCCGGCGAATTCCGACAGCACCAGGACACCGGTGCGGCCGAAATTGGCGGCGATATATTCCTTGGCGACGAGGTTCAGCCCGTCGCGCAGCGGCGTCGTCAGGCAGATGTCGGCGACGCGGTAGTGGGCCAGCAGTTGCTCGAAGGGAATCGCCTGGGAGAACAGCACCACGGGCGTCCACTCGAAGCGCGAGAAGCGGCCGTTGATGCGCCCGACCAGCGCCTCGATCTCGCGCTGGGTGGTCTCGTAGACCGTCATGGTCGAGGCCGCCCGGACCGAGGTGACCAGCAGCTTGATCTCGCCGATCAATTCGGGCCGACGCTCCAGGAGACGCTCGAAGGCCAGCAGGCTTTCGATCATGCCCTTGGTGTAGTCGGTACGCCCGACCGCGACCATCAGCCGGCGCCCGCCCATCTCCTCGACCAGGCGGCGTTGCAGATCCTCGCTCTCCGGCGTCTCGAGGACGCGCTGGATGCCGTTCGGGTCGGTCCCGACCGGCGCCGTCGACAGATGCACCTGATGCCCGCCGTGATCGAGCCGCGTCGGCACTTCAGGCTCGGACAGGGCCTGGCCGATCGGCGACAGCGCCTCCGAGACCCGCGCCGTCTGGTCGATCATCGCGCCGCACAGCGCCTGCGCCGCCTCGGCGAAATTCTTGGTGTAGCGCGGGATGTGGAAACCGACCTGGTCGCAGGCCAGCAGGCTTTCCATGATCTCCTTGCGCCACGGCAGGATGTTGAAGACATCGGCCGCCGGGAACGGGGTGTGATGGAAGAAGGCGATGCGCGCGTCGGGCTTCAGTTCGCGCAGGAAGCCGGGCACCAGCCACAGGTTATAATCGTGGATCCAGGCGACGCCGTCGTCCGCCAGTTGTTCCGCCGTCGCCTCGGCGAAGAGGCGGTTGACCTCGCGGAAGGTCTCCCAGTCGACATTGTCGTATTGGAACGCCTGGGGGAACGAATGGAGGATCGGCCACAGCGCCTCCTTCGAGGTGACGTGGTAGAAGCTCTCCACCTGATCGGCGGTCAGCGGCAGGCGCGAGACGGTGAAGCCGCCGTTGACGTCGTTGATGTGGACGACACGGTCGAAATCCACCCCCACCGACGGCTCGAAGATCTTCCAGGCGATCCAGGCGCCGCGCCCGGCCTCGATGCCGTTGAACAGGCTCTTCAGGGTCGGCACGATGCCGTTCGGGCTGCGGTTCGGGCGGAATTCCACACCCCCGTCGACCGCCACCTCCTCATAGGGTTGACGGTGATAGACGATCGCCAGCGACGATTTCTTCATGTTACGCCCCTACCCTGAAATCGAAATGCCTCAGGGCATCGGCGATGCCCCCCGCCCCTTCGAAGGGGCTGTGAAAGACCGTCGGCCGCGTCGCGATCGCGGTGATCAGGTCCGGTTCGGAATTGCCGACGGCGACGCCCTTCAGACCGGTCTCGAACAGCGAGAGGTCGTTCAGCGTATCGCCCGCCACCAGGACCTTGGCCGGATCGAGGCCGAAATGCTCGACCAGGCGCAGCAGGGTCGGCCCCTTGGCGACACCCTTGGGCAGCACGTCGAAGAAGCGCCCGGCCGAGATCAGGCCGTCGAACCCCTCCGCCTCGACCCGCTGGACGAGGTCGGGCGCCAGTTCCGCCGGTTTGCAGTCGTAGGAGACGCGATGGCGGAACGGCGTCGGCTGCAGGGTCAGGCCCGGCTCGTCCTTCAGCATGTCGACCACGCGGTCGCCGGCATCGCCCCAGCGGGTCGCGATCTCGGCCTCGAGCGCCGGGATCGGCTCGAAGGTCTCGCCGTCGTAGATGGAGGTGCCGACGTCGCCGATGATCAGGCGCGGCCGCGGCATGCCCGGCTGGGCCACCAGTTCGGCGATGAAATCGATGTCGCGGCCGGTGACGAAGATCAGCAGCAGGTCGTCGCGGTCCTCGATATGGCCGTAGAGATGGGCGCGCTGCTCCTCGCTGCCGCCGAGGAACGTACCGTCCAGATCGGTGGCCAGGACGCAATTCCACTCACGCGTTTCACTCATGCGGATAATCTTCCCTCTTCGGGTTGTCTTCCCTCTTCGGTCGGTTTGACGTCGTCCCCCGGCGCGGGTGCCGCCGGATGGGGGATCAGCAGGTCGTTCTCCGCCTCCAGCGGTTCGGGGCGCAGGTGGCCGGTCATCAGGCCGGCCATGACCTCGTCGATCGGGGTGCCGTTCAAGACGGCCTCGACGCCTGCGCAGATCGGCATCTCGACCCCCAGGCGGCGCGCCAGGGCGCCCACGGTCGCGGCATTGACGGCACCCTCGACCACCGGGCCGTCCGCCGACATATGGGGGTTCTTGCCTTCGCCCATGGCCTTGCCGAAGGAGAAGTTGCGCGACTGTTCGCTGGAACAGGTGAGCACCAGATCGCCCACCCCGGCGAGGCCGCCGAGACTGTCCGCCCGGGCGCCGAGGGCGACCGCGAGGCGCGTCAGTTCGGCAAGGCCGCGGGTGATGATGGCGGCCCGGGCATTGGAGCCGAGGCCCCGCCCCTCGGCGATGCCGCAGGCGATGGCGATGACGTTCTTTACCGCGCCGCCGATCTCGGCGCCGATCACGTCGTCCGACAGATAGGGGCGGAAGGTCAGGGTGGCGAGGCTGACGGCGACGCGGGCGGCCAGATGGCCGGGGCCGAAGCCGTCGTCCGATTCGGCGGCAATGGTGACCGCCGTCGGCAGTTCGCGCGCCACTTCGGCGGCGAAGGTCGGGCCGGACAGCACGGCCAGCGCATGGCCCGGCAGTTCCTCCGCGACGACGTCGCTCATCAGCGCGCCGGTCTCGCCGTCGACGCCCTTGGCGCAGACGACGACCGGCGTTCCCGCACGCATCAGGCCGCGGCAGCGCCGCGCCATGGCACGCAGGTGCTGGGACGGGGTGACCAGAAGGACGAGGTCGGCATCCTCGAGCACCAGGCCGAGATCGCCGGAAACCATGATGTCGGTCGGAATGTCGATGGGGGCCGGCAGGAAGGGGTTGCGGCGTTCCCGCGCGACCTGTTCCACGACCGCGTCCTCACGCGCCCAGAGGGCGACCCGGCGCCCGGCGCGATGCGCGGTCAGGGCCAGCGCGGTGCCCCAGGCCCCGGCGCCGACCACGGCGATTCTGTCGAAAGCCTCGGGCTCGGCCGAGGCGGCTTCAAGCGAAGCGAAATCCTGCATGGGTACCTCCACATGCGACTATGGCGCTGGCGGGCGCCCGATGTCTCCCCCAATCCACTCGATCATGAGCAAATGACGATTTACAGACCTTCTATCGGATAAATCACAACTTGTCAATATATCACAGTAAATCCACGCACCTTAGAACCACACGATAAATTAATTTCCAGCATCGAATTCGCAAAACATTATTTCGTAAAGAAGCATCAACGGAATTTCGTTGCGTTGCATTGCATTTCTATATTGGCAAGAATTTCGATTATTTTGGACGAATGAATACTTTAACTCAAGAAATTGTGCTGCCGCACGGTCATGTCGCCGCTGCGTACAACCGGGCCGCAGCGCAAAAAAAGCGGCCCGCCGGGCCGCTTTTCCGATGGGATCGGTCCGGCCGATCAGAAGGGGATTTCGTCGTCGAGGCCGGGCCCGCCGCCGAAGCCGCCACCGCCGCCCGAACGGCCGCCGCCGCCGGAAGAGCCGCCCCGGCCGCCACCACCGCCGCCGCCGAAACCGCCGCCCGAGGAGCCGCCGCCATAGCCGCCGAAGTCGCCGCCGCCCATGTCGTCGCCGCCACCGCCACCGCCGCCATCACGGCCGTCCAGCAGGGTGAGCTCGCCCCGGAACTTCTGCAGGACGACTTCGGTCGAATAGCGCTCCTGGCCGCTCTGATCCTGCCATTTGCGGGTCTGGAGCGCGCCTTCGAGATAGACCTTGCTGCCCTTGCGCAGATACTGCTGGGCGATGCGGGCCAGATTCTCGTTGAAGATGACGACGCGGTGCCATTCCGTGCGCTCGCGCCGCTCGCCCGTCATGCGGTCCTTCCAGCTTTCCGAGGTGGCGACCGACAGGTTCACCACCGGGCTGCCGTCCTGCAGGTTGCGGGACTCGGGGTCGCGCCCCAGGTTGCCCACCAGAATGACCTTGTTCACGCTGCCCGCCATGGCTCTCCCCTCGGTCGCGCGCCCCGGGGCGCGCTGATTCATCGCTGACTGAAGATAGACGCCGCCCGGTCAGATGCCGAGGGCCTTGAGGCGGGAATAGAGGGTCGTCGGCTTCATGTCCAGCATCTCGGCGGCACCGCCCCGGCCCGAGACGCGGCCGCCGCAGGCATCCAGGGCGCGGCGAATGTTGTCCCGTTCGAGACGCGCCATTTCGCCGGCCGTCAGCACACGCTCCGGCACCGGTTCCGCCGCCGGCGGCGACTCGGCCTGGCCGCCGAGGCCCGGCAGATCGAAGCGCAGCACGCCGTTCCGCGACAGGATCGCCGCGCGCTCGACGACATTCTGCAATTCCCGCGCATTGCCCGGCCAGCCATAGGATTTCAGGGCCTCGACATGGGCCTTGGTCAATTGCGGCTTGGGCACGTTCAGGCGCGCGCAGGAGAGATCGAGGAAATGGGCGGCGAGGCCCGGGATGTCCGAAGGCCTCTCGCGCAAGGGCGTGCATTCGATCGGAAAGACGTTGAGGCGGAAATAGAGATCCTCGCGAAAGCGCCCTTCCGCCGCCTCGCGCTTCAGGTCGCGGTTGGTGGCGGCGATCACGCGCACGTCCACCGGCCGGCTGCGCCCCTCCCCCACCCGCTCGACGCAGCGTTCCTGGAGAACGCGCAGCAGCTTCGATTGCTGATCCAGCGGGATCTCCCCGACCTCGTCGAGGAAGATGGTGCCGCCGTCCGCCAGCTCGAAACGCCCGACCCGGTCGCGCAATGCCCCCGTGAAGGCGCCCTTGGCATGGCCGAAGAATTCGCTCTCGAACAGGTCGCGGGGGATCGCCGCGCAATTGACGCGGATCAGCGGGCGGTCGCGCCGCGCCGAAGCGTGATGGATGGCGTGGGCGACCAGTTCCTTGCCCGTGCCGCTCTCGCCGGTGATCAGCACATTGGCGTCGGTCGGCGCCACCAGGTCGATCTGCTGCAGGAGCTTGTCGACGGCGCCCGACTGGCCCTTGATGGTGGCATGGTTGGAATGGCTGCGGATCTCTTCCTGGAGATAGGCGTTCTCCTGTTCCAGCCGCTCGCGCAGGCGGGCATTCTCCTCCAGCGTCGCGGTCAGACGCTCCTCGTTGCGCTTTCGCTCCGTGATGTCGCGGAAGATGATCACGGCACCGACATAGGCGCCGGAATCGACGATGGGGGTGGAGGTATATTCGACCCTTATCGTCCGCCCGCTCTTGGTCCAGAACACTTCGTCGTCCACGCGCTTCACCGTGCCCTGGCGGAAGGCGTTGTAGATCGGGCATTCCTCTTCCGGGTAATGGCTGCCGTCGGGCTTGTGGTGATGAATGGCGCCATGCATCGCCTTGCCCACCAGTTCCGACGGGTCATATTCCAGCATGCGCGCCGCCGCCGGGTTGACGAAGGTGGTGATGCCATGGGCGTTGACGCCATAGATGCCCTCGCCCGCCGCCGCCAGGATCAGGCGGTTCTCGCGCTCCAGCTCGCGGAAATAGCGTTCGGCCCGGCGCCATTCGTCGAGGCCCCGGCGGTGATAGGTATTCGCCTCGTCGTCGACCGTGCGCCGCGCCAGCGCCTTCAGGTCTGTGATCCCGACATAGAGACAGGGCTCGCCCTGGAAGGCGACCGCGATCGCGCGATGCTCCAGCCGCAACGGCTTGCCGTCCGCGCCCGAGACCGAAAGTTCGCGGGTATAGGCATGGCCCCGGTCCATCGCCTCCTCGGTGAAGACGTGGAGCGTGCCGCGGGCGTCGCGGTAGAGCTGGTCGATCATGCAGCCCGCCGCCCCGACCTCGGCCAGGCGGAACAGGCGCAGCGCGGCGCGGTTCAGCCGCAGCACGCGGCCCGACAGCGGATCGAGAATGAAGGCCGGTTCCGGATCGCGCTCGAAGGCGGCGCGCAGCACCGCCCCGGTCAGTTCGAGCGGGGCGACATCCGCGAGCGGCCCCGGCACCTCCATGCGCGGCACCAGCGCGCTGTGGCCATCCACCCGTTTCGCCTCGCTGCCATCCGCCATGACGCCCCACCACGAAATTTCGTAAAAGAACTCTACGAAATTTCGTGATTTACGAAAAGCCGTAATTTCGCCATCTCCTCCGATTTTTTACAACCTGTTGAAATTGCTTTCGTTTTTACACCGCCGGCAATTGGCACGCCCCTTGCCCATGGAAGGACAAACGCCGCCCGCCGACGAGGGTGGGCGGCAGGGCTCCAACGAAGGGGACAGACATGGCTTCGAAATCTCTGGGCAACCCGTATGACGGCGACACCGACCTGCGGCACGGCAAGGGCTGCACCTGCACCACCTGCGAGACCGGCTTCAAGGCCGAACAGGTGACGGCGGCGCCCGAGACCAGTGAAGAGATCCTGGAACGGGCGGTCGAAAGCGCCATCGTGCGCTCGGTCTTCGGCCATAACGAACTGTCGCGCCGCTCCTTCGCCAAGATGCTGGGCGGCTCCACCCTCGCCGCCGCGCTCGCCTCCGTGCTGCCGATCGAGAAGGCCAAGGCCGCGATCCTGGACAATCTGGGCACGCCCGAGAAGGCCAAGCTGAACGTCGGCTTCGTGCCCATCACCTGCGCCACGCCGATCATCATGGCGAAGCCCATGGGCTTCTATGAAAAGCACGGGCTGGACGTCGACGTGATCAAGACCGCCGGCTGGGCGGTCGCGCGCGACAAGTCCCTGAACAAGGAATACGACGCGTCCCACATGCTGACGCCCATGCCGCTGGCGATCACCATGGGCGCCGGCTCCACCGCGACGCCGTTCCTGATGCCGGCGGTCGAGAACATCAACGGCCAGGCCATCGTCCTGCACGTCGACCACAAGGACAAGAACGACCCGAAGATGTGGAAGGGTTTCCGCTTCGGCGTGCCCTTCGAATATTCGATGCATAATTTCCTGCTGCGCTACTACGTCGCCGAACACGGCCTCGACCCGGACAAGGACATCCAGATCCGCGTCGTGCCGCCGCCGGAGATGGTCGCCAATCTGCGCGCCGGCAATCTGGACGGCTACCTCTCGCCCGACCCGTTCAACCAGCGCGCCGTCTGGGAGAAGGTCGGCTATATCCATCTTCTCACCAAGGACATCTGGGAGGGGCATCCGTGCTGCGCCTTCGCCTGCAGCCTCGAATTCGCCGAGACCCTGCCGAACACCTATGGCGCCCTGCTGAAGTCGATCGTGGACGCGACGCAATACGCCCACGACCCGGCCAACCGTAAGGAAATCTCTGCCGCCATCGCGCCCGCCAACTATCTGAACCAGCCCGTTCCGGTGATCGAGCAGGTGCTGACCGGGCGCTATGCCGACGGTCTCGGCGAGATCAAGGACGTGCCGGACCGGATCGACTTCGATCCCTTCCCCTGGCACTCCATGGGGGTCTGGATCCTGACCCAGATGAAGCGCTGGGGCTATATCGAGGGCGACGTCGACTACAAGGGGGTCGCCGAGAAAGTCTATCTGGCCGCCGACTGCGCCAAGGTCATGAAGGACCTCGGCATCGAGGCGCCGAGCAAGACCTATGAGGGCTATACGATCATGGGCAAGCCCTTCGATCCCGAGAAGCCGGAGGAATACGTCCAGAGCTTCGCGATCAAGCGGAGCTGACCATGGCGGCGTCGCTCCGCCTGAAGGCGGCGGTCGTCTCGATCCTGCTGCTCGTCTTCGGCCTCGGCCTCTGGGAGGGGCTGACGCCGACGGTGAAATCGGCCGAGGAGATGACCGAATACGAACTCCTCATGGGGGGCGCGGACCAGGAGGCCCGCGTTCCCCCGCCCTCCGACGTGATCGGCAGGGCGTGGGAGGAATTGTCCGATCCCTTCTACGACAACGGCCCGAACGACAAGGGCATCGGCATCCAGCTCGCCTATTCGCTCTACCGGGTGCTGGCGGGTTATTTCCTGGCCGCGCTGATCGCCATTCCGATCGGCTTCCTGATCGGCATGTCGCCCCTGATGTATCGCGCCCTCGATCCCTTCATCCAGATTCTCAGGCCGATCTCGCCGCTGGCCTGGATGCCGCTGGCGCTCTTCATCATCAAGGACAGCCAGGCCTCCGCCATCTTCGTGATCTTCATCTGCTCGATCTGGCCGATGCTGATCAACACCGCCTTCGGCGTCGCCGGCGTGCGCCGCGACTGGGTGAATGTCGCCCGCACCCACGAATTGGGCCCGCTGCGCACCGCCTTCACGGTGATCCTGCCGGCGGCGGCCCCCACCATCGTCACCGGCATGCGCATTTCGATCGGCATCGCCTGGCTCGTCATCGTCGCGGCGGAGATGCTCGTCGGCGGCACGGGCATCGGCTACTACGTCTGGAACGAGTGGAACAACCTGGATCTCACCAGCGTGATCTTCTCGATCCTGACCATCGGCGTCGTCGGCATGCTGCTGGACGCCGCCTTCGGCCGGATCCAGCGAGCCGTGCAGTATCAGGAGTAAGCCCATGGAGCCACGCCCCTTCCTGGAGATCGACGGTCTCGCCAAGCGGTTTCCGGCACCCGCCGGCGGCGCCCCCCTGACCGTTTTCGAGAAAGTCTCCTTCGACATCGCCAAGGGCGAATTCGTCTGCATCATCGGCCATTCCGGCTGCGGCAAGTCGACGATCCTGAACATTCTCGCCGGCCTCGACGAGGCGAGCGAGGGCGCCGTGATCATGGACGGCACCGAGGTTTCGGGCCCCAGCCTCGACCGCGGCGTGGTGTTCCAGAATTATTCGCTGCTGCCCTGGCTCTCGGCCCTGAAGAATGTGACCTTCGGCGTCCGCGCCCGGCACCCCGACTGGTCGAAGGAACAGGTTCTCGAACATTCCTACAAATATCTGGAGATGGTCGGCCTGACCCAGGGGGCGGAGATGCGAAAGCCCTCCCAGCTCTCTGGCGGCATGCGCCAGCGCGTCTCGATCGCCCGGGCTTTCGCGATCCAGCCGAAGCTTCTCCTCCTCGACGAGCCCTTCGGCGCCCTCGACGCCCTGACCCGGGGCACGATCCAGGACGAATTGATCCGCGTCTGGTCCGGTTCCGACCAGACCGTATTCATGATCACCCACGACGTCGACGAGGCGATCCTGCTCGCCGACCGCATCCTCTTGATGACCAACGGGCCCTATGCCCGCGTCGCCGAAAGCGTGGTCGTCGACATTCCCCGTCCGCGCAACCGGGCGGAGATCGTCCATCAGCCCGGCTACTACGAGATCCGCAACCATCTGGTCGATTTCCTCGCCGTCCGCTCCCGCGAGATGGCAGGAAGCGACAAGGGCAATCCCTCGGGCATGAACCGCCCGGTCACGGTCCGCCCCGCCCTCGACGGCGGGGAGGAAGACCCGGTGGAAGGCCCGGGCACCGACAACGTCTTTTCGATCGCGCGCTGAAGAAAGGGTAGCGAGCATGATGACCAAGCTGGACGTCACCGAAATGATCATGGAGCGAAAAAGGGCGACCGGCATGACCTGGGCCGCCATCGCCGAGGCGGTCGGCCTCTCCGAGGTCTTCACCACCTCCGCCTGCCTCGGCATGAATTCCCTGCCGCGCGACAAGGCCGACAAGCTCGTCACCACCCTGGGCCTGCCCCAGGAAGCCGCCGTGGTCCTGGCCGAATTTCCGACCAAGATGTTCGACCAGTCGATCCCGACCGACCCCTGCGTCTATCGTTTCTACGAAATCGTCGGCGTCTACGGCCAGACCCTGAAGGAACTGATCCAGGAGAAGGGCGGCGACGGCATCATGAGCGCCATCGACTTCGACATGTCGGTCGAGAAGATCCCCAACCCCAAGGGCGACCGCATCGAAGTGAAGATGAGCGGCAAGTTCCTGCCCTACAATCGCTGGTAACGAAAAACTCGTCGCCCCGGCGCAGGCCGGGGCCTTTCGACGGAAGATCGCCCTTCTCGATGGAAGATCCCGGCTTGCGCCGGGATGACGATTTCGGTCCGGCCTCCTCTCTCCCTTGACATGAAGCCTCGCACGAACAGAACATATAGGGAACATTTGGCATGAGTCGAAGGTCCGCCATGGCGGCGCCTGCGTATCTGCCCTATATGATGGCGTTTCCCCATCGGCGCCGTTCCGCGTAGCAGAGGCCCCATGTCGTCCAAGTGCATCAGTGTGCGCGGCGCCCGCGAACACAATCTGAAGAACGTCGACGTCGACATCCCCCGGGACAGCCTGGTGGTGATCACCGGCCTGTCGGGATCCGGCAAATCGTCCCTCGCCTTCGACACGATCTATGCCGAGGGTCAGCGCCGCTATGTCGAGAGCCTGTCGGCCTATGCCCGACAGTTCCTGGAACTGATGCAGAAGCCGGACGTCGATCATATCGAGGGTCTGTCGCCCGCGATCTCGATCGAGCAGAAGACGACGTCGCGCAACCCGCGCTCCACCGTCGGCACTGTGACCGAGATCTACGACTATCTGCGCCTGCTCTATGCCCGGATCGGCGTGCCCTATTCGCCCGCCACCGGCCTGCCGATCGAGAGCCAGACCGTCTCCCAGATGGTCGACCGCATCCTCGCCATGGCGGAGGGCACCCGCCTCTATCTGGTCGCGCCTTTCGTGCGCGGCCGGAAGGGCGAGTACCGCAAGGAACTGGCGGACCTGCAGAAACGCGGCTTCCAGCGCGTGAAGGTGGACGGCACGCTCTACGAGATCGCCGAGGTGCCGGCCCTCAATAAGAAGCTGAAACACGACATCGACGTGGTGGTGGACCGCGTCGTGGTGCGCGGCGACATCGCCGGGCGCCTGGCCGACAGTCTCGAAACCGCGCTCGAACTCGCCGACGGCATCGCCATCGCCGAGGATGCGACGAGCGGCGAGCGCACGACCTTCAGCCAGAAATTCGCCTGCCCCGTCTCCGGCTTCACCATCGAGGAGATCGAGCCGCGCCTGTTCTCCTTCAACAATCCCTTTGGCGCCTGCCCGACCTGCGACGGCCTCGGCGTGAAGCTCTATTTCGATCAGGCCCTGATCGTGCCCGACGACGGGCTGAGCCTGTCCCAGGGTGCCATCGCGCCCTGGGCCAAGACCATCTCCGCCTTCTTCACCCAGACCCTGGAGAGCCTGGCGCGGGCTTATAAGTTCAGCCTGAACCGGCCGTGGCGCGAACTGCCGGAGAAGGTGCGCGACCTCCTGCTCCACGGCTCGGGGCGCGAAGCCATCACCATGACCTATCAGGACGGTTCGCGCCGTTTCGAGACGACGAAGCCGTTCGAGGGCGTGATCCCCAATCTGGAGCGGCGCTGGCGCGAGACCGAGAGCGACTGGATGCGCGAGGAACTCTCGGCCTATCAGTCCGCCGCGCAATGCGAAGCCTGCGGCGGCCACCGCCTGAAACCGGAAGCCCTGGCGGTGAAGATCGCCGGCCTCCATATCGGCGAGGTGACGGAGAAGTCGATCGCCGAGGCGGCGGCCTGGTTTCTCGCCCTCGACCACAAGCTGACGGCCAAGCAGGGCGAGATCGCCGCCCGCATCCTGAAGGAGATCAACGAGCGCCTGGGCTTCCTGGTCAACGTCGGTCTCGACTATCTGACCATGGCACGCGCCTCCGGCACGCTGTCGGGCGGGGAGAGCCAGCGCATCCGCCTCGCCTCCCAGATCGGCTCGGGCCTGACCGGCGTGCTCTACGTCCTGGACGAACCCTCCATCGGCCTTCACCAGCGCGACAACGACCGCCTGATCGAGACCCTGAAACGCCTGCGCAATCTGGGCAACACGGTGATCGTGGTCGAGCATGACGAGGATGCGATCCGCACCGCCGATCATGTCATCGACATGGGCCCCGCCGCCGGCGTCCACGGCGGCACCGTGGTCGCGGAGGGCACGCCGGCCGAGATCATGGCCAATCCGAAGAGCCTGACCGGGCAATATCTCTCGGGCGCGCGCACCGTGCCCGTGCCCGCCACGCGCCGCCCCTTCAACAAGAAGCGGGTGCTGTCCGTGATCGGCGCCCGGGCCAACAACCTGCGGAACGTGACGGCGCATATCCCGCTCGGCACCTTCACCTGCGTCACCGGCGTCTCGGGCGGCGGCAAGTCCAGCCTCGTCGTCGAAACCCTGTTCAAGGGCCTGTCGCGGCGCCTGAACGGCAGCCGGGAACTGGCCGGCGCCCATGACGCGATCGAGGGCGTCGAACTGATCGACAAGGTGATCGACATCGACCAGTCGCCGATCGGGCGCACGCCGCGTTCGAACCCGGCCACCTATACCGGCGCCTTCACCCCCATCCGCGACTGGTTCGCCGGCCTGCCGGAAGCCCAGGCCCGGGGCTACAAGCCGGGCCGCTTCTCCTTCAACGTGAAGGGCGGACGCTGCGAGGCGTGCCAGGGCGACGGCGTCATCAAGATCGAGATGCACTTCCTGCCCGACGTCTACGTGCAATGCGACGTCTGCAAGGGCAAGCGCTACAACCGCGAGACCCTGGAGATCACCTTCAAGGACCGTTCCATCGCCGACGTCCTCGACATGACGATCGAGGAGGCGGCGGAATTCTTCAAGGCCGTGCCCTCGATCCGCGACAAGATGGAGACCCTGAAGCGCGTCGGCCTCGGTTACATCAAGGTCGGCCAGCAGGCGACCACCCTGTCCGGCGGCGAGGCCCAGCGCGTGAAGCTGGCCAAGGAACTGTCGCGCCGGGCGACCGGCCGCACCCTCTACATCCTCGACGAGCCCACCACGGGCCTGCATTTCGAGGATGTGCGCAAGCTCATGGAGGTGCTCCAGGCCCTGGTCGAGACCGGCAATACGGTCCTCGTCATCGAGCATAATCTGGAAGTCATCAAGACCGCCGACTGGATCATCGACATGGGCCCCGAAGGCGGCAACGGCGGCGGCGAGGTGGTGGCCGAGGGCACGCCCGAGGACGTCGCCGCCGAGGAACGCAGCTATACCGGGCTCTACCTCGCCAAGATCCTGGGCGCGGCCGGACGGACACCCAAGGGTGAGCCCACGGGCGGCCGCAGGAAGCGCGCCAGAACCGCGTCCCGCGCCTGAACGGATACCCCGCCCGAGGGGACTGGCGCCGCCGTCAGGCCCAGCCCTCGACCACGATCTTGCCGCGCGTGGCGCCGGTTTCGACCCGCCGATGGGCTTCGCGCAGGGTCGCGGCGTCGATCGGCGACAGCACCTCGGCCAGCGTGGTGCGGATGCGTCCCGCGTCGATCTCGTCGGCGACGAAGGACAGCAGACGGTGCTGCTCGATCATGTCGGGGGTGCGATGCATGGCGCGGGCAAACATGAATTCCCAATGCAGGCTGGCCGCCTTGGTCTTCATGCCGGCCATGGGCATCGGCAGATCCGTGTCGTCGATGGAGACGATCCCGCCTTGGGGGCGGATCAGTTCGACCGCTTCGTTCCAATGCCGCATGTCGTTGAAGATCGCGACGTGATCGACCGTGGCGAAGCCCGCGCCCCGCACCTGCGGCACCAGCGGCGCGCGGTGGTCGACGACGTGATCGGCGCCCAATTCGCGCGCCCAGGCGATCGTTTCGGGGCGCGATGCCGTGGCGATGACGGTGAGGCCGGCGCGCCTTGCGAGCTGGATGCCGATCGAGCCGACGCCGCCGGCGGCACCGACGATCAGGATCGACTGGCCGGCGTCGGCGCCGTCGCGATCGATGCCGAGACGGTCGAAGAAGGCTTCATAGGCGGTGATCGTGGTCAGCGGCAGGGCGGCCGCCTCGGCGAAGGACAGGCTGGCGGGCTTGCGGCCGACGATCCGTTCGTCGACCAGATGGAATTCCTGATTGGTGCCGGGCCGCGTGATGTCGCCGGCGTAATAGACCGGATCGCCGACGGCGAAGAGCGTGGCCTCGGGCCCCACGGCCGCGACCACGCCGGCGGCGTCATAGCCGATGACCCGGGGCGTATCCTCCACCGTCGCCTTCGGCGCGCGGACCTTCACGTCCACGGGATTGACCGAGACGGCCTTCACCGCCACCAGGATGTCGCGGCCTGTGGGCACGGGCCGGGGCAGTTCGACGTCGAGCAGGGCTTCCGGATCGGAAACCGGCAGATAGCGGATCAGGCCGACGGCTTTCATGGTTCGCTCCTCATATTCGGGCATCCGACCGGTATCGCCGGGTGCGTCGGGAGCGAAAATAATTATTGCCTGAGCCCCGTATAATGATGAAGGATTCGAAATCGTATTTCGGCATTGGCGAACAATGAATCTCGACGCCCTGGCTCTCTTCCTGCTCATTCTCGAAAAGGGCGGCATGGCGGCGGCCGGGCGGGAAATGGGCCTTGCGCCCGCGTCGGTGTCGGAACGGCTGGCCGCGCTCGAACGGCACTATGGCGCGACCCTGCTGCGGCGGACGACACGGGCCCTCCATCTGACCGACGAGGGGCGCGTGCTGGCGGACGGGGCGCGCCGCCTTCTGGCCGAAGCGGCCGAACTCGATGCCCGGGTCAGGGCCGGCACCGAGACCCTGTCGGGCCAGATCCGGCTGAGCGCGCCGGAGGATCTGGGGCGGCGGCGCATCGTGCCGCTCGTCGATTCCTTCCTCGAACGGCACCCGGCGGTCGCCGTCGACCTCAATCTGACGGATGGCTATGTCGACATCGTCGGTCAGGGACTCGATTTCGCCGTCCGTCACGGCCTTCTGGCGGACAGCAGCCTGAAGGTCCGCGCCCTGGGCGGCAACCGAAGGGTCGCCTGCGCCTCCCCGGCCTATCTCGCCGCGCGGGGCACGCCGCGCCATCCAGACGACCTCGCCGATCACGACTGCATCGTCATGCGTTTCGGCCAGAACATCGACCGTGCCTGGCCTTTCCTGATCGGCGGCAAGCCGCATCGGGTGATGGTGCGCGGACAGCGGGTCGCCAATGATGGTGGCCTCGTGCGCCAATGGGCGCTGGAAGGGCGGGGCATCGCCCTGAAGTCCGTGCGCGATGTCGACGACGACCTCGCGGAGGGCCGTCTGGTGGAGGTCCTGGCGGCCTTTTCGACCGGCGAGACGGCGCTGCAGATCGTCTATCCGCCCCTCGCCGTACAGCCACGGCGGGTCCGCCTGCTGATCGACCACATCGCCGACGCCCTGCGCAGGCCCTGACAACGCCGACCCTGACCGCTCTGGCCCTGACCGCTCTGGCCCTGAGCGCGCCGGCCCTGAGTGCCCTGCGGCTTCAGTCGCCGGGCGCCGGTGCCCGGGCCTTGTTCTCTCGATCCAGGTCCTCGGCCGTCAGGGCGATCATCCGGCAGAAGGCGTCGAGCATGGCGCGGCCCTTGACGGGATCGCGGGCGGCGGCCCAGCGCGCGGCCACGTCGGTCATGTGGATCATCAATTCGATCGTCGCCTCGAGGGTCATGGGATCGATGTTGGGCAGCAGGCCGCGGACCACGCCGAGCAGTGCCCCCGCATTCTTCGAGACATGACCGACGTTGGTCTCGCGCATGTGGCGGTGGGTCAGGATCTCGGTCCAGACGTCGCGCATGGCCGGGTCCTGGTGGAAGACGTCGTAGTAATGGCCGACCGCCTGCTGGGCCTGGCGGATGAAATCCTCGACCGTCTCGACATCGCGCATGGCGAAGGCGAGAACGTCACGATTGGCGCCGTGATAGAAGGCGGCCAGCGCATCGCGCAGCGCCTGGTCGTCAGGAAAGACCGCGCGCGCGGCACCGACGTCGGCCTTGCACAGGTCGGCCGCCGCCGCCACCGTGACATCGGCGAAGGACCGGGTCCGTGCCAATTCCTCGGCAGCCTGCAACAGGCGATCGGAAAGATCGGGCCTGTATGTCATGTTTCGCCGCTCATCCTTGTGCCCTTATGTGTCCTGAGTGCCATCATAAGGTGAAGATGCCCTTAACCAACGCATGATGGGAATCGACCATGCTCGAATTGAGACCGGGCTGTGAGTATTGCGATCGGGATCTGCCGCCCGACAGCATGGATGCGCGCATCTGCTCCTTCGAATGCACCTTCTGCCGCGATTGCGCCGAAGACGTGCTGGGGGGCGCGTGCCCCAATTGCGGCGGCGAACTCGTGCGCCGGCCGATCCGTCCGACGGCGGCGCTGGCCCGTTTCCCCGCCACGGCCACGCGCGTTCACAAGCCGCCGGTGACGCGCGCCTGACCGGTGACGCGCACCCGACCACACGCGCCCGATCACATGCACCCGACCGGCAGCACGGCCGTCGGATTGCACCGCAATCGCCCGAAAGCCGCCTCGCCCCGGCCCGCCTAAGGTGCCGCCTCGACAGAGGGAGAGGCACGATGACACGTCTGGACGGCAAGATCGCGGCAATCACGGGAGCGGGTTCCGGAATCGGCAGGGCGGCGGCGCGCCTGTTCGCGGCGGCGGGCGCGCCCGTCGTCGTCAATGCGCGCCGGGCGGCGCCGCTGGCGGCCCTGGTCGCCGAAATCGAGGGCGCGGGCGGCCGCGCCGTCGCGGTGGCCGGCGATGTAACCGATCCGGACACTCACGCCGCGATCGTGACGACCGCGCGGCGGGCCTTCGGCGGCCTCGACATCGCCTTCAACAACGCGGGCACCGTCGGCGCGGCCCGGCCCGTCGCCGATCTCGACCCCGGCGAATGGGCGGATGTGCTGGCGGTCAATCTGTCGGCGGCCTTCCTCGGCGCCCGGGCGCAGATCCCGGCCCTGCTGGAACGCGGCGGCGGCGCGCTGATCTTCACCGGCAGTTTCGTCGGCAACAGCGTGGGCCTGCCGGGCATGGGCGCCTATGGCGCGGCCAAGGCGGGGCTGATGGGCCTGGTGCGGGGCATCACGGCGGACTACGGCGCCCTCGGCATCCGGGCCAACGCCCTTCTGCCCGGCGGCACCGAGACCGCCATGGCGGGCGATGCGGCCCAGCGCGAATGGGCCGCCGGGCTCCATGCCCTGAAGCGTATCGCGCAGCCGGAGGAGATCGCCCGCGCCGCCCTCTTCCTCGCGAGCGACATGGCGAGTTTCGTCGCCGGTTCCGCGCTCTGGGCCGACGGCGGCAATGCCGCCGTCAAGCTCTGACCTCAGGCGCGCAGGCCGCCCGGCGCGGCCAGCCCGCCGCCCAGCATGGCGCGCCAATTGGCCGGGGTGACGCGGGTCATGTAGTCGCGCTGCATCTCGGGCGTCAGCACTTCGATCATGTAGCGGTTCTCGAGCCAGAGTTCGACCACGCCGAAGACGCCGCCCCGGTCGGCGACCTGCACGCGCCAGCCGTGGCGGGCGCCGATATCGGCGATCTCTTCCGCCGAAAGCGCGCTGGCGATCGCCAGATGATCGCCGACGAAGCCGCGGCTGGGCCGGCCGGTGCCCACGGCGACACCGGCGGGCGACGGTTCCAGGGTGCGGTCGTCCGGATAGACTTCGATCGTCGTCGCCCGCTCGTCGCCGGCGAAGACCACCTGGGCACCCGGCACCGGGGGAAAGGGCATGGCCTCGCCCTGCCAGATTTCCGCCAGGGCGGATGCCACTTTGCCGACCTCGCGGGCCGGGATGGAGGCATGGAACAGCATCATTCGTCTCGCTTCTGCGGTTGAGCGGGCAGGGAATCGGGCATCGGCACGTCGCCCCGCTCGATCGCGGCGAGCAGGCGGTCGATGGCCCAGGTCACGGTTTCGCCGGCGGCCCGGCCGTCGATCTGCCAGAAGTCGCGCATGGTCGCCCAGGCGGTGGCGGAATAGAGAAGCTGCATCAGGGCGCAGACGCGGTCCGCCGCCCCGGGCGGCAGGTCGCGCAGGCGCTCTTCGAGGATGGTGCGATAGGCGGCCTGGCGTTCCGCGTTCACCCGGAGGCGGAAGGCGCGCCCGGCCTCGGAATAGACCAGGGCCGACATCATGCCGGCGCGGCGGTCGAAACCCTCGTAGACCTCGGGCGGGAGGCGGCGAAGCTCCGCCTCGCTCGCCGGGAAGCCGGCGATGCCGGCCTCGCGGTTCACCCAGTCCCAGAAGGCGTCGAGCAGTTCGGGACGCGACGGGAAATGGCGATAGACGGTGCGCTCCTGCACCCCGGCGGCGGCGGCCACGGCGCCGTAGGAGAGGGCGTCCAGCCCGCCCGCCTCCACCACCTGGCCGACCGCTTCGAGGATGGCGTCCCGGGTCGCCGCCTGCTGGCGGCGGCGGAGCGGACTGTCGTATGTCTTGCTCGGTGTATTCATGTCAGTTTTAATGACATGAATACACCGAACCTGTCAACTCACCTGGTGCCGGCCCCCTGTGACCGCGATCACTCCTCGATCGAAAGGTCGCGGAGGTAGAGCGCCACGAGATGTTTGTATTCGCGCACCATGGCATAGCCGACCGCCTCTTCCTCGAGGCTGACGGAGCGCACCAGGCCTTCCGACATATGCACCATGGTCGAGGCGGCGAGCATCAGGCGGTCGTGCCCCAGATGCGGGAACAGGGGTTTCAGCGCCTCGACGATGATCACCGCGACCTGACGGGCGGCGGCATGGTTCAGGGCCTGGAGTTCGCGGTCGGCCAGCAGGCCGAACCAGACGTCGCGAAAGGCGGTGTCGGCCCAGGTGGTGGCGAAGGACTGGTCGATGACCTGCCAGAGCTTGCGCTTCGCATCCTCTATGGTGCGGACGTCGCGCAGCTTGTCCTCGGTCAGGCGGCGGTTGGCGGCCATGTAGCGCTCGGCCAGCGCGCGCAGAATGGCGCCCCGGTCGGCGAAGAACTGATAGATCGAGCCGATGGGCACGTCGGCCGCCGTGGCGATCTCGCTCATCTTCAGGGCGTCGACACCCTTCTGTCGGATCAGCGTCTCGGCCGCCGCCAGGATCTGTTCCACGCGCTTTCGCCCGCGCGCCTGCACCGGGCGGCGGCGCGGCGCCCCGGCCTTCGGCAGGTCCAGCGCACCCGACGGATCCTCGCCCGCCGAGGCGATCTCGTTTTCGTCCTTCGCCACCCTGTCTCTTGCTCTCGTCATTGTCAGTTCCATGATGCCCCTGCGCGATTCTGTCTCATTGCGCGGCACTTGTCCGCGTCTTAGTGCCAGACGCAGCAAGGGGGGACCACGATTTTGCACGGCAGCGACCGAATTCGCCGCGGGAGGATGCGCGGAAAGGCGGCCTGGCTCGCCTGTCTGGCGCTGTTGCTGCAGCTCGTCGCGCCCCTGTCCCCCATGCCCGCGCCCCGGATCCAGGCGGGGGAGATGCCGACCAGCCTGGAAGGCCTGGCCTGGGCGCTTGCCGCCAATCTCTGTTCCACGGCCCTTCCGGCCGACGATGACGGCAAGGCCCCCGGCAAGTCCGGTCAGGGCTGCCAGATCTGCATCACCACCAATCTGGCCGGCCATTTCGTCGCGCCGCTCGCGCCGCCGCTGACCTTCCCCGCCGCCTTCGGCCGCGTCGACTGGCGGCATCAGCCGCTGGCGCCGCCGCGCCTCGCCCATGCCGTGGGTGTCCAGCCGCGCGGCCCGCCGCCTTCCGTCTGACCAACGAGAGAACCGCCTTCTAGGGGCTTCGAGCGCCGGCCGCACGGTCGCGCGCTCCGGGGCCCGCATCTGGTCATACGGAAACCGCCATGAAGATCCATTTCGAACGCGCCGCCTCCCTGGCCGCGCTGCTCACCACCCTCGCCCCCCTGCCGGCCCTGGCGGCCGACCCCCTCGCCTGCGCCGATCCCGCCGCTGAAATCACGCCGACGAAACTGCCCGTGGTGGTGGTGACGGGGCGAAGCGAGCCGGCCGCCGCCACCCTTTCGGCCGACGATATCGCCGAGGCCGGCATCGCCTCCCCCGACAGCGCGCGCCTGCTGGCCGGCCAGCCCGGCGTCAGCCTGAAGACCGGGGGCGCCATTTCCAGCCTGCCCGTGCTGAACGGCCTGGCGGACGACCGGGTGCGCATCCTGGTCGACGGCATGTCGCTCACCGCCGCCTGCCCCAACCACATGAACCCGCCGCTGTCCTATGTCGCGCCCGGCCGGATCCAGAGCATCGAGGCGATCGCCGGCGTCACCCCGGTCAGCCTCGGCGGCGACAGTATCGGCGGCACCATCGTCGTCGAGCCGGCCGCGCCGGTCTTCGCCGCCGGCCCGGGCGAGGAGATCGTCACCGGCCGGGTCTCGACGTCCTATCGCTCCAACGGCGACGGCATCACGGTTTCGGGCGACACCACGGTCGCGACCGACAGGCTCAGCGTCGGTTATGCCGGCTCCTGGTCCCGCACCCTCGACTATGAGGGCGGCGGGCCGAACCGCACCGTGCGCGCCACGGAGTCGGAGAATTACGACCACAATCTGACCTTCGGCATCCGCGCCGCCGACACGCTGATCACCCTTCGCGGCGGCCTGCAGTACACGCCCTACGAGGCGTTCCCGAACCAGCGCATGGATCTGACCGACAACGAGAGCCAATACGCCAACGCCCGCCTGCAGCGCGATTTCGACTGGGGCGGCGTCGACCTGCGGCTCTACTGGCAGCATGTCGAGCACGAGATGGACATGCTGGAGGACAAGGGCGGCGCCATGCCCATGAACACCAGGACCACCGATCTCGGCTATTCGCTGGCGGTGGACATTCCCGTGACCGACGGCAGCCTGAAATTCGGCAGCGAGTTGCACAGCCTGACCCTCGACGACTGGTGGCCGCCGCTCGCCGGCAGCATGATGATGGGCCCGAACACCTTCTGGAACATCAACAACGGCACCCGCACGCGGATCGGCCATTTCGTCGAATGGGACACCCGCTGGTCCGAGGCCTGGAGCGCGCAATTCGGTCTTCGCAACGACATCGTGCTGATGGATACCGGCAATGTTCAGCCCTATTCCACCATGGGCATGATGCATGCGGCGGATATCGCGGCGGCGGCGGCCTTCAACGCCCGCGACCATGAACGCACCGACGTGAATTTCGATGCCACCGCCATGATCCGCTTCGAGCCCGGCCCCGTCACGGCCTACAGTCTCGGCTTCGCCCGCAAGACCCGCTCCCCCTCGCTCTACGAACGCTACACCTGGGGCCGGGGCGACATGGCGCTGGCCATGGTCAATTGGTTCGGCGATGCCAATGGTTACGTGGGCGACATCGACCTCGACCCCGAGGTCGCCTATACCGCCGGCGTCACCGCCGACTGGCATGCGCCGAATGGTGCCTGGCGCGTGAAGGTGACCCCCTATGTCACCTATGTCGAAGATTTCATCGACGCCGATCCCTTCGGCACCTTCGGGCCGGCCAATGAATTCGTCCAGCTCAAGTTCGCCAATCACGACGCCCTGCTCTATGGCTTCGACGTGGCCGGCAGCGCGTCCCTGGCAAGGGGCGGCGTCATCGGCGATCTCGATCTCTCGGGCAGCCTCGGCCTCGTTCAGGGCGAGCGCATCAATACCGGCGACGATCTCTATCACCTGCCGCCGCTGCGCCTTCGGCTCGTGCTCGACCATCGCCTGGGCGACTGGTCGAACGGTATCGAGATGGTCGCCTCCGCCTCGAAGACTGCCGTGAACGCAGCCCGCAACGAGCCGAAGACGCCGGGCTACGCCCTGCTCAACCTCCGCACCGCCTATCAATGGCCGGGCCTGCGGCTCGATGCCGGCATCGACAATGTTCTCGACCAGCGCTGGTACGATCCGCTGGGCGGTGTCGACTATGCCGATTTCGACATCAACGGCGGCCCACTGCGCCCGCTGGAGGGTGAAGGCCGTTCGTTCAACGTGGGCATGACCGTCAGCTTCTGAGCCGTGCCGACAAGGGGCGCGGGCACCGTCCCGCGCCCCTTGCCTTTGGGCCGCAACAACATGAAACTCCGTCACAATAAACGCGGGAGGGAGAGCATGGAGATCGCGGATTATCTGGCCGAGGACGGGATCGGCCTGGGCGGCCTCGTCGCCAAGGGCGAGGTCAGCGCGGGCGAACTGGCGGAATGCGCCATCGCCCTCGTCGAAAAGCACAATCCCGCCCTGAACGGCGTCGTCATGAAGGCCTACGACATGGCCCGCAAGACGGCGGAAAGCCCGGTGGCCGGGCCCTTCTCGGGCGTGCCGCTGCTCTTGAAGGACATCAACGCGCTCTGCGTCGGGCTCGGCACGCGCCAGGGCTCGCGCCTGTTCGACGGCGTGATGGACGACCACGACAGCGAAATCACCATCCGTTACAAGAAGGCCGGCTTCAACATCCTGGCCAAGACCAATGCGCCGGAATTCGGCATCCTGCCGACGACGGAATCGCTTTATCACGGGCCGGCGCGCAATCCCTGGAACACCAATCATTCGACCGGCGGCTCGTCGGGCGGATCGGCCGCGATGGTCGCCGCCGGCTGCGTGCCGCTGGGTCATGCCAATGACGGCGGCGGTTCGATCCGCATTCCGGCCGCGGCCTGCGGTCTGGTCGGCCTGAAGCCGACGCGGGCGCGGGTGCCCCTGGGCCCCGACCTGGGCGACGCCCTCGGCGGCCTGGTCTGCGACCATGTCGTCACCCGCACCATGCGCGACTGCGCCCATGCCCTCGATGCCGTGGCGGGGCCGGACGTCGGCGATCCCTATTTCGCGCCGGCCCAGGCGCGGCCCTTCGCCGAGGCCCTGGAAGGGGTGAAGCGCCCCTTGCGCGTCGCCTTCGCGACCACCGATTTCCTCGGCAATCCGCTGCATGCCGAATGCCTGGAAGCCGTGAACAAGACCGCGAAGACCCTCGAATCCCTCGGCCATCACGTCGAGGAAGGGGTGCCGGCGGCGCCGGCCGACATGGTCTCCCACGCCTTCATGACGCTCTGGACCGCCGGCATGGCCGCGCTCGCCCAGGGGGCGCCCATGCAGGGCGGCGGCATCGCCGGGCCCGACACGCTGGAACCCATGACCCTGGCCCTGGTCGAACACGCCAGCAAGACCACGGCGGCGGAATACGTCATCGCCCAGGTCATGCTGCAGCGGATCTCGCGCTTCATCGCCCAATTCTTCGAGACCGTCGATGTGCTGGTCACCACCACCCTGACCCGGCCGCCGGTCGAGATCGGCTATTTCGACGTCACCTCGTCGGACTGGCAGGCGGAGTTGAACAAGGCCGCGGAATATGTGAACACGCCGGTCTTCAACTTCACCGGCCAGCCGGCGATCAGCCTGCCCCTGCATCAGTCGGCCGACGGCCTGCCGGTCGGCGTGCAGATCGTCGGCCGCTTCGGCGACGAGGATACGCTGATCGCGCTTGGCGCCGATCTCGAGAAGGCGATGCCCTGGGCGGCGCGCAAGCCCGCCATCTGGGGCTGACGAGACAGGCCGACGTCCTGTATAGGGTGGGGCATCATGACCGATAGCCCCATCCCCTCTCTCGTCCAGAGTCAGCCCGTCCATGTCGTCGGCGGCGGCCTTGCCGGTTCGGAAGCCGCCTGGCAGATCAGCCGCCGGGGCGTACCCGTGATCCTTCACGAGATGCGCCCGGTGCGCCAGACCGACGCCCATGCGACCGATGGCTTGGCCGAACTCGTCTGCTCCAATTCCTTCCGCTCGGACGATCCGGTCTCCAATGCCGTCGGCCTGCTGCACGAGGAGATGCGCCGCGCCGGCAGCCTGATCATGCGCGCCGCCGATGCCCATCGGGTGCCGGCCGGCGGGGCGCTGGCGGTCGATCGCGACGGTTTCTCGGCCTCGGTCCAGGCCGACCTGCTGGCCAATCCCCTGGTCACCCTGGTGCGGGAGGAAGTGCCGGATCTGCCGCCGGCCGATTGGACAAACGTGGTGATCGCCACCGGCCCCCTCACCTCGCCCGGTCTGGCGGAGGCGATCCGCGCCTTCACGGGCGAGGAATCGCTGTCGTTCTTCGATGCGATCGCCCCGATCGTCCACAAGGATTCGATCGACATGTCGCGCGCCTGGTTCCAGTCGCGCTACGACAAGGGCGACGGCGCCGACTACATCAATTGCGCCCTTTCGCGTGAGCAATATTACGCCTTCATCGACGCCCTGCTGGCGGGCGACAAGACCGACTTCAAGGATTGGGAGAAGGACACTCCCTATTTCGAGGGCTGCCTGCCGATCGAGGTGATGGCGGAACGCGGGCCCGACACCCTGGCCTTCGGCCCGATGAAGCCCGTCGGCCTGACCGATCCCCACACCAACAGCCGTCCCTTCGCCGTCGTCCAGCTGCGCCAGGACAATGCGCTGGGCACGCTCTACAACATGGTCGGCTTCCAGACCAAGCTGAAGTACGGCGAGCAGACGCGGATCTTCCGCACCATCCCGGGGCTGGAAAATGCCTCCTTCGCCCGTCTGGGCGGGCTGCACAGGAACACCTTCATCAACAGCCCGCGCCTGCTGGACGGCTCGCTCCGTCTCAAGCAGCGCCCGTCGCTTCGTTTCGCCGGTCAGGTGACGGGGGTCGAGGGCTATGTCGAAAGCGCCGCCATGGGCCTGATCGCCGGGCGTTTCGCCGCCAGCGACGCGCTGGGCGAGGCGCTGTCGCCGCCGCCGGCGACGACCGCCCTGGGCGCCCTCCTGAACCATGTGACCGGCGGCGCCGACGAGAAGACGTTCCAGCCCATGAACGTCAACTTCGGCCTGTTCCCGCCCCTCGAGACCCGGAAGCGCAAGGGCGACCGCAGGGCCGCGCAATCGGCCCGCGCCCTTGGCGATCTCGATCTCTGGCTGGGCCGGCGGGACGCGCTCGCGGTCTGATCCGGGCCGTTGCCGGCCGGGCGCTTTCGGGCCAAGGTGGGCCGCTCACAAGATCAGGGGGAAACCATGAGCGAGGGTCTCTACACCATTCCCGTGAAGCGGATCGACGGCAGCGAGGGTGATCTTTCGCCCTTTGCCGGCAAGGTCCTGCTGATCGTCAATACCGCGTCGAAATGCGGCCTGACCCCGCAGTACGAGGGGCTGGAGGCGCTCTACAAGGCGAAACAGGCGCAGGGCCTCGAAATCCTGGGCTTTCCCGCCAACAACTTCATGGGCCAGGAGCCGGGCACGGACGCGGAAATTCAGTCCTTCTGCACCCTGACCTATGACGTCCATTTCCCGCTGTTCTCCAAGATCTCGGTGCTGGGCGACGACCGTCACCCGCTCTACGACCTGCTGACCGGTGAAAAGCCGAGCGCGGAAGGCGACGGCCCGTTCCGCGAGAAGCTGAAGGGCTATGGCATCACCCGCGACGATCCGAGCGACGTGCTCTGGAACTTCGAGAAATTCCTGGTCGGGCGCGACGGCAAGGTGGCGGCCCGTTTCGCCCCCGACATCGCGGCGGACGATCCCCGCCTGATCGCGGCGATCGAGGCGGAACTGGCGAAGGCCGCCTGAGACTATTTGCTCGGCAGTTCGGCGACGAAGGCAAGCGCGGCGTCGAGAAGGCGCGCCCTCAGATCGTCGCCGCCGAAGGCATCGGGCCCGGCGACGATCCAGCCCGCCATGGGCCGGTCGCCGCCGGCCCGCATGACCTCGATGCCCGGCAGGGCGAGCGCCCACGCGTCCCGCCCCTTGCCGAGACGCACCATCATCCCCGTATCCCGCGCCCCGCACAGCAGATTGCCGCGCAGCAGCCACGCCATCCCACCGAACATGGGCTTGACGACGAGGCCGGGACGGTCGCCCAGGTGATCGGCGATCAGGGCTTCGAGGCCGGCGTCGCGTGCCATCGCCCGGCGCCTATTTGCCGATCAGCGCCCGCCATTTGCGGACGTTGGCATTGTGGTCGTCCAGGGTCACGGCGAAGGCGTGCCCGCCCGTGCCGTCGGCGACGAAGAACAATTCCTTGGTCTTCAGCGGATTGACCGCGGCACGCAGCGAGCTCCGCCCGGGGCTGGAGATCGGCCCCGGCGGCAGACCCGCGTTGGTATAGGTGTTGTAGTCCGTCGGGGTGCGGAGTTCGGTCCGCGTCAGGCCGCGACCCAGCGCGCCCTTGCCCTTGGTGATGCCATAGATCACGGTCGGATCGGACTGCAGCTTCATGCCCTTGCGCAGCCGGTTGACGAAGACGCCCGCGATGCGCCGGCGCTCGCTGTCCTTGGCGGTTTCCTTCTCGATGATGGAGGCGAGCACCAGCGCCTCTTCCGGGGTCGAGAACGGCAGGTCGTCCACCCGCGCCTCCCAGGCGGCGGCCAGTTCCGCGACCATGGCGCGGCGCATGCGGTCGATCATGGCCGAGCGATTCTCGCCGCGCGTGAAATTATAGGTTTCAGGCAGCAACGTGCCTTCGGGCGGCATGGGCGGCAGGCTGCCGGAAAGCGCCGGCGTTTCCGCCACCAGGTCCATGATCTGGGCGACGGTCAGCCCCTCGGGCACGGTCAGGCGATGGACGACCACCTTGCCGTCGCGCAGCAGGCGCACCGTGGCGAGCGCGCTGGCGCCCGGCGGAATCTCGTATTCCCCGGCCAGGAGCGGGCGTTCATCGCCCGGCGCGAGGCTGGCGGCGACGATCCAATAGCGCGAGCGGACGGCGCCCGCCTCTTCGAGGACGGCGCCGATCCCTTCGACACCCGTTCCGGGCTCGATGATCACGGTGACCGGCTCGATGCCCGGCCCGGCCCGCTGAATCTCGAAATAGGCGTAGAGGATCCCGGCGCCGGCCAGGAAAATTAAGGTAAACAGACTGAGGAGGAGCGCGCGCAGCATGTTACTGCCCGCGCTCCGGGTCTCAGTCGGCCTGGGCCAGGATCAGCGACGCGTTGGTACCGCCGAACCCGAAGGAATTCGACAGCACGGCGCGGATTTCCCGACGCTTCGGCGTATGCGGCACCAGGTCGATGCCGGAGACGTTGTCGGACGGGTTGTCCAGGTTCAGGGTCGCGGGGGCGACCTGGTCGCGCATCGCGAGCGCGCAGAAGATCGCCTCGACCGAGCCGGCGGCGCCGAGCAGATGGCCGATGGACGATTTCGTCGACGACATGGAGACCGAAGCCGCCGCATTGCCGAACATGCGCTTCACCGCGCCGAATTCGATCTCGTCACCCGCCGGCGTCGAGGTGCCGTGAGCGTTGACGTAATCGATGTCGGACGGCTGCATGCCGGCGCGCTTGAAGGCGGCCTGCATGGCGCGATACCCGCCGTCGCCGTCTTCCGACGGCGAGGTGATGTGATAGGCGTCGCCCGACAGGCCGTAACCCTTCACTTCGCCATAGATCGTGGCGCCGCGGGCCTTGGCGTGCTCGTATTCCTCGAGGACGACGATGCCGGCCCCCTCGCCCATGACGAAACCGTCACGGTCGCGGTCCCAAGGACGGGACGCCTTGTGCGGCTCGTCCGTGAAGCCCGACGACAGCGCGCGCGCCGCCGCGAAACCGGCGATGCCGAGCCGGCCGAGCGCCGCCTCGGTGCCGCCCGCGACCATCACGTCGGCATCGTCGAGCGCGATCAGGCGCGCGGCGTCGCCGATGGCGTGGGCACCGGTCGAACAGGCGGTGACGACCGAATGGTTCGGGCCCTTGAAGCCGTAGCGGATCGAGACCTGGCCGGAGGCCAGATTGATCAGACGGCCCGGGATGAAGAACGGGCTGATGCGCCGCGGCCCCTTCTCGGCGAGAAGGATCGAGGCGTCGTAGATACCGTTCAGGCCGCCGATACCGGACCCGATGAGCACGCCGGTACGCAGCGCCTCCTCGGCCGACGGGCTTTCCCAACCGGCGTCCTTGATCGCCTGGACCGAGGCGGCCATGGCATAGACGATGAAATCGTCGACCTTGCGCTGTTCCTTCGGCTCCATCCACTGGTCGGGATTGAAGGTGCCGTCGGAACCGTCGCCGCGCGGGACATTGGCGGCATATTTGGTCGACAGGTCGGACACGTCGAAGGACGTGATGGGCCGGATTCCCGACTGGCCGTCGAGAAGACGCGACCACGTCTCCTCGACCCCGCAGGCAAGCGGGGTGACCAGGCCGAGACCGGTGATGACGACGCGCCTCATCGGAATATTGCGCGCTGGCTTAGGGGATACGTCGCCCGGATCAGGCGACGTTCTCCTTGATGAAATCGATCGCGTCCTTGACGGTCAGGATCTTTTCAGCGGCCGAGTCGGGGATTTCCACGCCGAACTCTTCCTCGAAAGCCATGACCAGCTCGACCTGATCGAGCGAGTCGGCGCCCAGATCGTCGATGAAGGAAGCGGTCTCGACCACCTTCTCCTCTTCGACACCGAGGTGCTCGACGACGATCTTCTTAACGCGCTCGGCAATGTCGCTCATTCCATTTCCCCTGCTCTATACGCGGCGCCTTGACGCCAGTCTGATGATGCCCCGAAGCAGCTGGCTTCACGATGCCGCCAACCGTAGGTGAATGCGGTCATAATACCGCTAACGGCACGCGTCCGATCGGCAACCGACGGCTGGCTTCGTATCATAATCACACGACCTTTGCCAGCGCCGCCGCCGTGGCGGAAATCCGCGCCTTTCGCCGTCAGATCATGGCCATGCCGCCATTGACGTGGAGGGTCTGGCCGGTGATGTAGCCGGCCTCGCCCGACGCGAGGAAGGCGACCGCCGCCGCGACGTCCTCGGCCTTGCCGAATCGATTGGCCGGGATCTTCGCCAGCGTCGCTTCCTTGATCTTGTCGTTGAGCACGTCGGTCATGGCGGTCTGGATGAATCCGGGCGCCACGCAGTTCACGGTCACGTTGCGCGTCGCGATTTCCTGCGCCAGCGACTTGCTCATGCCGACGAGCGCCGCCTTCGAAGCGGCGTAATTGGCCTGGCCGGCATTGCCCATGGTGCCGACCACCGAGGTGATGGTCACGACGCGGCCGTAGCGCCGGCGCATCATGCCCTTGGTGATCGCCCGGGTCAGGCGGAAGGTGCCGTTCAGATTGACCGAGATCACCTCTTCCCACATTTCGTCGGAAAGGCGCATGAACAGCATGTCGCGGGTCAGGCCGGCGTTGTTCACCAGGATGTCGACCGCGCCGAGCGCCGCCTCGGCCGTCTCGGCCAGCGCCTCGACCTGCGCGGAATCGGACAGTTCGCCCGGCACCACATGGACCCGCTCGCCGCCCAGTTCGGCCGCCAGCGCCTCGAGCGCCGCGACCTTGCGGCCCGAGAGCGCGACCGTCGCGCCATTGCCGTGCAGCGCCTTGGCGATGGCCGCCCCGATACCGCCGGATGCGCCGGTGACCAGCGCCCCCTTGCCCGTCAGGTCGAACATGTTCGTCCCCTTCAATATGTCGTCTGGCACTATGTCGTCCGGCCGTCAGAGAGTCTTGAGGAAGGCTTCGATGTCGGCGGGCGCGTTGATCGTCGCCGACGTCAGTTCCTTGTCGATCCGCTTCACGGTGCCCGTCAGCACCCGCCCGGCGCCGATCTCGACCAGCAGTTCGACACCTTCCGTCTTCAGGCGGAGCACGGATTCGCGCCAGCGCACCACACCGGTCACCTGGGTCACCAGAAGGGCCCGAATCGTCTCCGGATCGGTGACCGGCGCGGCGGTCACATTGGCGATCACCGGCACGGCGGGCGGCAGGATCGCGATCCCGGCCAGCACATCCTTCATGACGTCGGCCGCCGGCTGCATCAGGGGGCAGTGGAAGGGCGCGCTGACGGCCAGCGGCAGGGCGCGCTTGGCACCGCGCTCCAGGGCCAGCGCCGACGCCCGTTCGACCGCGCCCTTGTGGCCCGAGATCACCACCTGGCCGCCGCCGTTGTCGTTGGCCGCCGTCACCTGCTCGTCGGGGCGCGAAGCGTCGGCCGCCACCGCCTCGGCGAAATCGAGCTCGACACCGATCAGCGCCGCCATGGCGCCGACACCGACCGGCACGGCCGCCTGCATGGCGAGGCCGCGGGCCCGCAGCACGCGCGCCGCGTCCCCGGCGGTAATGGCGCCGACGGCGGCGAGCGCCGAATATTCGCCGAGGCTGTGGCCGGCGACGAAATCGGCCATATCGGCGATCTTGCGGCCGGATTCGGCTTCGAGCGCGCGGGCCGCTGCCAGGCTGACCGCCATCAGGGCCGGCTGGGTGTTCTGGGTCAGGGTCAGGTCTTCCGCCGATCCCTCGAAGATCATGGCGGACAGTTTCTCGCCCAGCGCGTCGTCGACTTCCTCGAAGGCCTGGCGTGCGACCGGAAAGGCGTCGCGAAGCTCGCGGCCCATGCCGACGCTCTGCGAACCCTGCCCCGGAAAGATGAAGGCGCGACGCATGAGGGAATACCTGTATCCGTTGTCTATTGGGCGGGGTGTTTGCCCGTCATGACCGGCGCTGTCAAGAAACCATGCGGCGGCCGGGCGTCAGTATCGCCTCCATCGGCGCCTCGACACACCTGTATTCCGGCCGGAAAGCCGGATCAATCGGCGAAAAATCTCGAACCGCCGCGACGGGCGCGAAGCGCGCCGGCGCGACGGCGCGGGCGTTCCCACGGGACCATTGCCCCGAGGCGGCAAATGTGTATAGTGCCGCGCTTCCAACGCTCCTTGCCGGCATGGTGCCGGCTAGGCCCGTTCCGTCGCACGGGATGTTCCCGGGACGCCGGGCCGCTAAAAGCCATAAGGAGAAGCGTGGCATGGCACTCTACGAGCATATTCTGATTGCTCGCCAGGACGTTTCGAACGCTCAGGTCGAAACCCTGGTCGAGGAATATACGACGATCCTCACCGACAACGGTGGTTCGGTCCTGAAGACCGAATATTGGGGTCTGCGCAATCTCGCCTACCGCATCCAGAAGAACCGCAAGGGCCATTATGTGCTGATGCACATCGATGCCCCCCACGCGGCGGTGGCCGAGATGGAGCGCAACCAGCGTCTCAGCGAGGACGTGATCCGCACCCTGACCCTGCGCATGGACGAGCTGCCGGAAGGCCCGTCGATCATGATGCAGGTGAAGGCCGCCCGCGAGGAGCGGGCCCGCCGCGAGGGCGGCGACAATCGCCGCCGCGATCGTGACGGCTATGGCGAACGCGAGGAATTCGGAGGTGCAGCATGAGCGAGCGTAGCGCCGGCGGCGCGGCCCGCCGCCCCTTCTTCCGCCGTCGGAAGTCCTGCCCGTTCTCGGGCCCGAACGCGCCGAAGATCGATTACATGGACGTCAAGCTGCTGCAGCGCTTCATCTCGGAGCGCGGCAAGATCGTCCCGTCGCGCATCACGGCGGTTTCCGCCAAGAAGCAGCGTGAGCTGGCCCAGGCGATCAAGCGCGCCCGTCACCTCGCCCTGCTGCCCTACATCGTGAAGTAAGGAGGCGCCATCATGGAAATCGTCCTCCTGCAGCGGATCGAGAAGCTGGGCCAGATGGGCGACGTCGTCCGCGTCCGCGACGGCTACGCCCGCAATTTCCTGCTGCCGCAGAAGAAGGCGCTGCGCGCCACCAAGGAGAACCTTGCGCGTTTCGAGCGTGACCGCGTTCACCTCGAGGCCCGCAACCTGGAGCTCCGCAAGGAAGCCGAAGCCGTGGCCGAGAAGATGGACGGCCTGTCCATCGTCATGGTCCGTCAGGCCGGCGACACCGGTCAGCTCTACGGCTCGGTCAGCAACCGCGACGTCGCCCTCGCCATCGTCGAGGCCGGCTTCGAGGTCGACCGCCGCCAGGTCCAGCTGGGCCAGCCGATCAAGGTCCTGGGCGTGACCCCGGTCCGCGTCACCCTGCACCCCGAGGTCGCGGTGACGGTGAACATCAACGTCGCCCGTTCGGCCGCCGACGCCGAGCTCCAGGCCTCGACCGGCGAAGCCGTCTTCGAGAACGAGGACGAGGCCATCGTCAACGACGAGGACCTGCTGCCGGCCGCGGAAGAGGAAGACGCGCTCTGATCTGACCCGATCGGAGCCGAACGAACGGCCCGGCGCGGGAAACCGCGCCGGGCTTTTTTTGCCCGCAGCCCATTTTGCCGGGCGCGCATTCGGCGCTACCATGACGGAAAGCCATGCGGGCGCCTGAATCGGAGCTACGCAAGACCACATATTGCATATGCTTAACGCATCACTTTAAATCGGTTCCAGACAGGCCCGGCGCGCGGCCGCCGTCAGGTACGGACGACGCCGAAGTCTGATGCCCTGGAAACCAGGCGCCCTAGTCAAGCAGGGGGTTTGTGATGATGCTCGATGCCTTGCTCAAGAAGGTCATCCGCATTGGTCGGCTGACCGTCATCGGCCCGGACGGCGTTTCCCGGACCTATGGCACGGACGACGGCAGCGGCCGCTGTCCCGCGATCAGGATCCACGACAAGCGCGTGTTGCTGCGGGCCGCGATCGACCCCAGCCTCGGCTTCGCCGAAGCCTATATGAACGGCACCGTCACCGTCGAGGACGGCGACATCTACGACGTCTGCATGATCGTCGTGCATAATTTCGAGAAGGTCGGCCTTTCCGGCCTCGCCAAGGTGAAATCGATCCTGCGGCGCCTGCTTCGGCCGCTCGAGCAGTTGAACCTGGCGAGCGCCGCGCGCCGGAACGTCGCCCATCACTACGATCTCTCGGGCGCGCTCTATGACCTCTTCCTCGATGCCGACCGGCAATATTCCTGCGCCTATTTCGCCCGCCCCGACATGACCCTCGAAGAGGCGCAGGCGGCCAAGAAGGCGCATATCGCCCACAAGCTGCGCCTCGAGCCCGGCATGCGGGTGCTCGACATCGGCTCCGGCTGGGGCGGCCTCGCGCTGACGCTGGCCAAGGATTACGGCGTCGACGTCATGGGTATCACCCTGTCGACCGAACAATTGACCCTGGCCCGCCAGCGCGCCGAGAAGGCCGGCCTCGCCGACCGGGTGAAGTTCGAGATGCGCGACTACCGCCATGTCGCCGAGAGCTTCGACCGGGTCGTTTCCGTCGGCATGTTCGAGCATGTGGGGGTCGGATTCTACGACACTTATTTCAACAAGCTGCGCGATCTGCTGCGGCCCGACGGCGTCGCCATGATCCATACCATCGGCCGCACCGGCACGCCGGGCCCGACCAACAGCTTCATCGCCAAATACATCTTCCCGGGCGGCTATACCCCTTCCCTCTCCGAGGTCATGGCGTCGGTCGAACGGTCGGGCCTGATCGGCTGCGACGTCGAGATCCTGCGCCTGCACTATGCCGAGACCCTGAAGGAATGGCGCCGCCGCTTCCTGGCCAATCGGGACAAGGCCGAAGCACTCTACGACGCCCGATTCTGCCGGATGTGGGATCTCTATCTCGCGTCCTGCGAGGCCTCGTTCCGGGTCGGCGGCCAGGTGGTGTTCCAGCTTCAGCTCGGCCATCACGTCGGCTGCCTGCCGATCACCCGGGACTACCTGTACAAGGGCCCGGTCGAGACCGAACAACCGATGGCGGCGCAATAGCCCCGCTGCTGTCCCCGTCGCGAACAGGCATCCCCGACGTTCACAGGCTGTGGACGAAAAATCTGGGGATCGTCCTGAAGCGCCCCCAACTTCCCCTCGTCTCGCGGCGCCGAGGGGCTAGACTGCCGCGATGGACAATGCTCAAGCCTTCTCTCCCCCGGGCCTGCCCGACGGCACCCCGGGCGAGGACATCCGTTACCGCACGCCGCCCCACAACATCGAGGCGGAACAGGCGCTGCTCGGTGCCATCCTCGTCAACAACGAGGCGATCTCGCGGGTGACGGAATTCCTGATGGCGGAACATTTCTTCGAGCCGCTGCACCAGCGAATCTACGCCCATGCCCTGAAGCTGATCGAGCGCCAGCAGATCGCCAATCCGGTCACCCTGCGCCCCTTCTTCGAGCAGGACCCGGCCATGATCGAGATCGGCGGCCCCGGCTATCTGGCGCGCCTCGCCGCCAATGCGGTCACCATCATCAACGCCAACGAATACGGCCGCGCCCTCTACGACCTCGCGCTCAAGCGCGAATTGATCCAGGTCGGCGAGGAGATCGTGAACACCGCCTATGAGGCGGATATCGACAACAGCGCCGACGAACAGATCCAGGCCGCCGAGGGCCGGCTCTTCAATCTGGCGGAAGCCGGCAGCCGCGAAGGCGGCCTGATGCCCTTCAAGCACGGCCTGACCGAGGCGATCCGCGCCGCCGAACGCGCCTTCAAGTCGGACGGCAAGCTGACCGGCGTCACCACCGGCCTCGTCGATCTCGACCAGAAGCTCGGCGGGCTGCACCGCTCCGACCTGCTGATTCTCGCCGGCCGGCCCTCCATGGGCAAGACCGCGCTCGCGACCAACATCGCCTTCAACGCCGCCCGCGCCGCCCGCTTCGAACAGGACGCCCAGGGCCGCACGGTCGCAAGCGAGGGCGCGGTGGTCGCCTTCTTCAGTCTCGAAATGTCGTCGGAACAGCTCGCCATGCGCATGCTGTCGGAACAGTCGCGCATCGTCTCCGAGAAGATCCGCCGCGGCCTGATGAACACCGACGAGTTCCACCAGCTCGTCGCCGCCGCGCAGGAGGTGGAGCGCCTGCCGCTCTATATCGACGATACGCCGGGCATCACCATCTCGGCGCTGCGCACGCGCTGCCGCCGCCTCAAGCGCCAGTCCGGCCTCGGCCTCGTCATCGTCGACTATCTCCAGCTCGTCAATCCGTCGGGCAAGACGCGGACGGACAACCGCGTGGGCGAACTGTCGGAGATCACGCGCGGCCTGAAGATGCTAGCCAAGGAACTGGACGTGCCCGTGGTCGCGCTGTCCCAGCTCTCGCGCCAGGTCGAGAACCGCGAGGACAAGCGGCCGCAGCTCGCCGATCTTCGCGAATCGGGCACCATCGAGCAGGACGCGGACGTCGTGATGTTCGTGTTCCGCGAGGAATATTACCTCCTGCGCCGCGAACCGCGTACGGGCACCCCCGAGCACGCCGCATGGCAGGACGAGATGGAAAAGGTGCATAATCTGGCCGAGGTGATCATCGGCAAGCAGCGCCACGGTTCCATCGGCACCGTCCGGCTGCGCTTCGATCCGTCCCTCACCCTGTTCCAGAATCTGGCGCGTGAGGATTACCTGCCCGATGTCGACGCCTATTGAGTCCGTTGCTCCGACCGAATCGCCCAGCCTCGAATCCGCCCGCGTCGAGGGGCCCATCGGCGCCACCACCCGCCTGACCGTCGATCTCGGCGCCATCGCCGAGAACTGGCGCCGTCTCGCCGCCCTGGCAACGCCCGCCGTCACCGGCGCCGCCGTCAAGGGCGACGCCTATGGTCTCGGCGCCGCCCGCGTCGCGCCCGCGCTTCACGCCGCCGGCTGCCGCCATTTCTTCGTCGCCCATCTGGGCGAGGCACTGACGCTGCGTCCCCTGTTGCCCGTCGCCAGCGAAGTCCTCGTCCTGCACGGCATTCCCGCCGGCACCGCACGGGAATTCGTCGCCCATGGCGTCACGCCGGTGCTGAACAGCCTGGGCGACATCGAGGCCTGGCACGGCGCCGCGCGCCACGCCGGGCGTCGCCTGGCGGCCATGCTCCATGTCGACACCGGCATGTGCCGGACCGGGCTTTCGGCGGCCGAGGTCGCGACGCTGGCGGCGGAGCCCGAGCGGCTGGACGGGATCGCGCTTTCCGTCGTCATGAGCCACCTGTCCTGCGCCGACGACCGCGACAATCCGATGACGGCGCGCCAGCGCGCGCGCCTGATCGAGATCGCGGCCCGCATCGGCCACCGGGGCCGCCTCGCGCTCGCCAATTCGGCGGGGGTGATGTGGGGTCCCGACTATCATTTCGACATGGTCCGGCCCGGCATCGCGCTCTATGGCGGCAATCCGATTCCCGCCGACCCCAGCCCCGTCGTCCCCGTGGTGCGGCTGGAGGCCGGTATCCTGCAACGGCGCGAGATTGACCGGCCGGAGGCCGTTGGCTACGGTGCCGTCCACAAGGTGGAGCGGCCGACCCGTGTGGCGACGGTGGCGGTCGGCTATGCCGACGGCTATCTGCGCGCGGCGGGCAATCGGGGACAGGCCCTGATCGCGGGGCGGGAGGTCGCCATCCTGGGGCGGATTTCCATGGATCTGATGACCATCGACGTGACCGACGTGCCGGAGCACCTGTGCCGTCCCGGCATGCCGATCACCCTGATCGGCGACGGGCTGACCATCGACCGGGTGGCCGCCGCCATGGATACCGTCTCCTACGAATTGCTCACCCGCCTCGGCCGGCGTTTCGCCCGCCAATATCTCGGTGGTGCCTGATGTATAATCCTCTGGCGCTGGTGGGACGCGCCACGCTTTCCTTCTTCGCGTCGGCGGGACGCCTCGCGATCTTCGCCGGCAACGGCGTGCAGCATGTCGTGCGCCCGCCTTTCTATCCCAGCCTGATCGGCCGGCAGATGATCGCCATCGGCTATTTCTCCCTGCCGGTGGTGGGCCTGACCGCCCTCTTCACCGGCATGGTGCTGGCGCTGCAGATCTATATCGGCTCGTCGCGCTTCAACGCCGAAAGCGCGGTCGCGACCATCGTCGTCATCGGCATCACCCGCGAACTCGGCCCGGTGCTGACCGGGCTGATGGTGGCGGGCCGGGTTTCCGCCGCCATGGCCGCCGAACTCGGCACCATGCGGGTGACCGAACAGATCGACGCCCTGACCACGCTCTCCACCAATCCGTTCAAATATCTGGTGGCGCCGCGCCTGATCGCCGCCACCCTGACCCTGCCGGTCCTGGTGCTGATCGCCGACATCATCGGCGTCATGGGCGGCTATCTGGTCGGCACCGCCAAGCTCGGCTTCAACTACGGCAGCTATCTGAAGTCGACCGTCGACTTCCTGGAGCCGATGGACGTCATCTCCGGTCTCGTCAAGGCGGCGGCCTTCGGCTTCCTGCTGGCCCTGATGGGCTGCTACAACGGCTATTACAGCAAGGGCGGGGCCCAGGGCGTGGGCGCCGCGACCACCAATGCCGTGGTCTCCGCCTCGGTGCTGATCCTCGCCGCCAATTACCTGATCACCGAGATGTTCTTCGCGTCATGACCGTGCCGAAGCTGAAACTCCAGGGCGTCGCCAAGCATTTCGGCCACAAGGTCGTGCTGGACGGCATCGACCTGACCGTGGGCCGGGGTGAATCCCTGGTCGTCATCGGCGGCTCGGGCACCGGCAAGTCGGTGATGCTGAAATGCGTGCTGGGCCTGATACGCCCCGACAGCGGCACGATCGAGGTCGACGGCGAGAATGTCGTCGGCCGGCGCGGTTCGGCGCGCGATGCCTATCTGGCGAAATTCGGCATGCTGTTCCAGGGGGGCGCCCTCTTCGACAGCCTGAAGGTCTGGCAGAACGTAGCCTTCGGCCTGATCCAGGGCCGCGGCATGAAGCGGGCCGAGGCAAAGGAGATCGCGATCGAGAAGCTGGGCCGAGTCGGGCTCAAGGCCGATGTCGGCGAACTCTTCCCCGCCGAGCTTTCGGGCGGTATGCAGAAGCGCGTGGCGCTGGCCCGCGCCATCGCCACCGAACCGGAGATCATCTTCTTCGACGAGCCGACCACCGGTCTCGATCCGATCATGGCCGACGTCATCAACGACCTGATCGTCGAATGCGTGCGCGACCTGGGCGCCAGCACCCTGACCATCACCCACGACATGGCCTCCGCCCGCAAGATCGCCGACAAGGTGGCGATGATCTACAAGGGCCGCATCATCTGGTCCGGCACGCGGGACGAGGTCGATGCCGCAGACAATCCCTATGTCGACCAGTTCATCCATGGCAGGGCCGAGGGGCCGATCACCATGGACGTGCTGAAACCCTGATGGCGCGCGGGCCGGAATCCTGGGTCTGCCAATCCTGCGGCGCCGTCGCGCGCAAATGGTCGGGGCGCTGCGAAGCCTGCGGCGGCTGGAACACCATGGTCGAGGAAGCCGCGGCGCCCGCCCTGCCCGGCGGCCTGACCCAGAAGAGCCGGCGCAAGAGCCAGGCCCCCGCCTTCACCGATTTGCGCGGCGCCGACGCACCGCCGCCCCGCCTGCCCAGCGGCATCGAGGAATTCGACCGCGTCGCCGGTGGCGGCCTTGTGCCGGGCTCCGCCCTGCTGGTGGGCGGCGATCCGGGCATCGGCAAATCGACGATCCTTTTGCAGGTGATGGCCGGCCTCGCCAATGCCGGGCGTTCCGTCGCCTATGTCTCGGGCGAGGAGGCGGTGGATCAGGTCCGGCTGCGCGCCGGGCGCCTCGGCCTCGGTGCCGCCCCCGTGAAGCTCTTGGCCGAAACCAGCCTCGCCGACGTGCTGGCGGCGATCGACGCCGCCGGCAGGGTCGACGTGGTGGTGATCGATTCGATCCAGACCATGTTCGCCGACAATATCGAATCGGCCCCCGGCACGGTCTCCCAGGTCCGCGCCGTCGCGGGCGAACTGGTGCGCCACGCCAAGCGCAAGGGCGTGACCATGATCCTGGTCGGCCATGTCACCAAGGAAGGCCAGATCGCCGGCCCCCGGGTGGTCGAGCACATGGTCGACACCGTGCTCTATTTCGAGGGCGAACGCAGCCATCAGTTCCGCATCCTGCGCGCGGTCAAGAATCGCTTCGGCGCGACCGACGAGATCGGCGTCTTCGAGATGACCGACCGGGGTCTTGCCGAAGTGCCGAATCCTTCCGCCATCTTCCTCGGCGAGCGCCAGGAGGATGTCTCGGGCACCGTCGTCTTCGCCGGGATCGAGGGCACCCGGCCCCTTCTGGTCGAGATCCAGGCGCTGGTCGCGCCGAGTTCGCTGGGTACGCCGCGCCGTGCCGTGATCGGCTGGGATTCGGGGCGGCTCGCCATGGTGATGGCGGTCCTCGAGGCGCGCTGCGGCGTCGCCTTCGGGCCACGGGACGTCTATCTGAACGTCGCCGGGGGCCTGCGCATCGCCGAGCCGGGGGCCGATCTTGCAGTCGCTGCGGCCCTGGTATCCGCCATGGCCGATGTTGCATTGCCGCGAAACATGGTAGTCTTCGGGGAGATCGGCTTGACGGGCGAAGTGAGGCCCGTGGCCCAGAGCGAGGCCCGCCTGAAGGAGGCCGCCAAACTGGGGTTCGATCAGGCGCTTGTCCCGGCCGGCGGGGCAAAACGCAGCCCATCAACCGGCGTTAAGGATATCTCCCGGCTTGCGGACATGGTCCATCGCCTTGTAGGAGATGGATAGGGAACCGATATGGAACACCCTCCCCGGAAGGACCGCCGTTCCCTCAGGAACCACCCGCCAAGGATTCGCTGATCATGTCCGATCTGCCCTTCAATGTCGTCGACGGGGTGGTCATCGCACTCGTCATCCTGTCCGCGCTGTTCGCGTTCTTCCGCGGCTTCACGCGGGAGGTGCTGTCGATCGCGGCCTGGGTCGGGGCGGGCTTCACCGCGCTCTATCTCTACGACAAGGTTCAGCCCTATGCGATGCAGGCGACGGGCAGCGAGACCCTGTCGCTGGCCATCGCCGTCGGCCTGCCCTTCATCGTGTCGCTGCTCGTCTATTCGGTCCTGACCCATCTGATCGCCAGCCGCGTGCAGCAGAGCGCGGCTGGGCCGCTGGACCGCACCCTCGGCTTCGTCTTCGGCGTCGCGCGGGCCCTCGTGGTCGTTTCCGTGCTCTATCTCGCCGTGGTCAACCTGATGCAGGAACCGGAAGACCCGACCTGGATGCGCGAGGCGAAGACCCTGCCCATCATCCGTGCCGGCGCCGAAGTGGTCTTCGACCTGCTGCCCGACAATCTTCGCAGCCCCGAGACCCTGGATCGCCTGCAGGCCCAGGGCGGCGCCGTGCTGGACGGCGCGCGCGCGCTCGAAACCCTGGCGCCGGCGGTGGCCCCCGCGCTGTCCCCGGGCGGCGCCCCCGCGCCGGCCGCCCCGCCGCCGGCGATCCTGACCCCGCCGCCGGGCCCGCAAGGCGCGCTTCCGGGCGGCGGCATGACCGAGACCAGCTATTCGCCGGATCAGCAGAACGACATCAACAGCCTCGTCGACCGTGTCGGCGCGGGCAGCGCCAATTGAAGGAGCAGGGTTCGTTGACGACCCCATTCGACGACGATCATCTCCGCGAGGAATGCGGCATCTTCGGCATCTATCGTCACGCCGAGGCCGCCCGCCACGTCGCTCTCGGGCTGCACGCCCTCCAGCATCGCGGCCAGGAGGCGGCGGGCATCGTCGCCTTCGACGGCGCGCGCTTCCAGGCCCACAGGGCCATGGGCCATGTCGCCGAGGCGTTCGAGACCGACCGGGTGATGGCGGAACTGTCCGGCTATGCGGCCATCGGCCATGTGCGCTACGCGACTTTCGGCGCCACGATCCTGCGCAACGTCCAGCCGCTCTTCGCCGATCTGTCGTTCGGCGGCTTCGCCATCGCCCACAACGGCAATCTGACCAACGCCATGACCCTGCGCCGGCGCCTGGTGCAGGCGGGCTGCATCTTCCAGTCGACGTCCGACACGGAGACGATCCTGCATCTCGTCGCGACTTCCGGCAAGGCGACACCGATCGACCGCCTGGTCGATGCCCTCGGCCAGATCGAGGGCGCCTACAGCCTCGTCGCCCTGTCGGATTCCATGATGCTGGGCGTGCGCGATCCGCTCGGCGTGCGCCCCCTCGTCCTCGGCAAGCTGGGCGACGGTTCCATGGTCTTCGCCTCCGAGACCTGCGCCCTCGACATCATCGGTGCCGACTTCGTGCGCGACGTCGCCCCCGGCGAGGTGGTGATCATCTCGGACGAGGGCATGCGCAGCCTGAAACCCTTCGTCACGCCCAAGCCGCGCTTCTGCATCTTCGAGCACATCTATTTCGCCCGCCCCGATTCGGTGGTCGAGGGGCGCAGCGTCTACGACGTCCGCAAGGCGATCGGCGCCGAACTGGCGCGGGAGTCGGGCGTCGATGCCGACGTCGTGATCCCGGTGCCGGATTCGGGGGTGCCCGCCTCCATCGGTTACGCGGCGGAGGCCGGCATTCCCTTCGAACTCGGCATCATCCGCAATCACTATGTCGGGCGTACCTTCATCGAGCCGACGCAGCAGATCCGCAATCTGGGCGTCAAGCTGAAGCACAACGCCAACCGCCCGCAGATCGAGGGCCGCCGGGTCATCCTGGTCGATGATTCCATCGTGCGCGGCACCACCTCCCTGAAGATCGTGCAGATGGTGCGCGATGCCGGCGCGCGCGAAGTCCACATGCGCATCGCCAGCCCGCCGACCACTCACTCCTGCTTCTACGGCGTCGACACGCCGGAGCGCAGCCAGCTCCTGGCCGCGACTCACGACGTCGAGAGCATGCGCAAGTTCATCCAGGCCGACAGCCTCGCCTTCATCTCCATGGACGGTCTCTACCGCGCCATGGGCGAGCACGGCCGCAACGCCGAGGCGCCGCAATTCTGCGACGCCTGCTTCACCGGTGAATATCCGATCGCCCTGACCGACCATTGGGGCGGCGACGAGGATCAGTCGCGCCGCTCGCGGATGAAGATCGCCGGCTGACGGGAAAGCAAACGTGACAAGACCGCTCGAAGGGCGCCTCGCCCTGATCACCGGGGCGTCGCGCGGTATCGGCTGGGCCGTCGCCCGGGCCTATGCCGCCGCCGGCGCCGATCTCATCCTGCTGGCGCGCACCACCGGCGCGCTCGAGGAATTGGACGACGCCATCCAGGCCGACGGCGGCAAGCCCTCCACCCTCGTCCCCCTCGACCTGACCGACGGCGACGGCATCGACCGTCTGGGCGCCGCCATCTTCGATCGCTGGGGCAAGCTCGACATCCTGGTTTCCAATGCCGGCGTGCTCGGCACCATCTCCCCCCTCGGCCATATCAAGCTGAAGGACTGGGACAGTCTGATGGCGGTGAACGTCACCGCCAATTTCCGCCTGATCCGCTCCCTCGACGTGCTGCTGCGGGCCTCCGATGCCGGGCGCGCGATCTTCGTCACCTCGGGCGCGGCCGACAAGGGCGATGCCTATTGGGGCGGCTACGGCACCTCCAAGGCGGCCTTGAACGCCATGGTGCGTGCCTATGCGGCGGAGACGGAGACGACGAACCTGCGGGTCAATCTGCTCTCCCCGGGCCCGGTCGCCACCCAGATGCGCGCCAAGGCCTTCCCGGGCGAGGACCGCAATACGTTGCCGCAGCCGGCCGACATCGCCCCGCTCTTCGTCGAGCTGGCATGCAAGGAAGAGACGCGACACGGCCAGATCGTGCGTTATAGTCGGTCCTGACGACAACAGGACGAGGGCCGCCATGCCCCACGAGCATCGTCTTCCGGAGCGAACCTTGTTGAAGGCCGCGCCGACCCCGCTGGAAATCGAACGGCGCGGCCCCGGGGCCCCGGCGGACGTCTGGGGTGCCCTGGTGGATCACGCCGGGCGCATCGCCCGGGACGAGCCCCTGCTGACCCGGCTGGCCCGCCACTGGATCCTGTCGAAGCCCGATTTCGCGACGGCGCTGGGCGCCATGCTGGCGGACAAGATGTCCTGCGAGATGACGCCGCGCGACACGGTCGCGGAACTGGTCGCCCAGGCGATCACGGACGAACCGGACATCGCCGCCGCCACCCTGGCCGATCTCTCCGCCATCCTGGAACGCGACCCGGCCGTCGTCGGCGCCGCGCACCCCTTCATGTTCTTCAAGGGTTTCCAGGCCTTGCAGGTGCATCGGATCTCGCATCACCTGTGGCATGCCGGCCGGCACGACGCCGCCCTCTTCTTCCAGAGCCGCTCGGCCGAGGTCTTCGGCGTCGACATCCACCCGGCGGCGCCGCTCGGCCGGGGCGTGATGCTGGACCACGGCACCGGTCTCGTCGTGGGCGAAACCGCCGCCATCGGCAACGATGTCTCGATCCTGCAGAAAGTCACCCTGGGCGGCACCGGCAAGGTCACGGGCGACCGTCACCCCAAGGTGCGCGACGGCGTCCTTCTGTCGGCGGGCGCCATCGTCCTCGGCAATATCGAGATCGGCCGCAACGCCAAGGTCGGCGCCGGTTCCGTGGTGCTGCACGACGTGCCGCCCTGCGCCACCGTCGCCGGCGTGCCCGCCCGCATCGTCGGCTGGTGCAAACAGGGCGCCCCTTCGCTCTCCATGAACCACGATCTGCCGGACGAGTGACGGGCTCTATCGGCCTCGTCAATCGTCGGTATAGGGGTTTTCGTTCTTGCGCAGGTTGATGCGCACCGGCGTCCCTTCCATGTCGAAGGTCTCGCGCAGCCCGTTCATCAGATAGCGCACATAGGATTCGGGCAGTTCGCCCGGCCGGTTCATGAACAGGGCGAAGGTCGGCGGTCGGGCCTTCACCTGGGTCATGTAGCGCGGGCGCAGGCGCCGTCCGCTCACCGCCGGCGCCGGGTGGCGTTCGATCGCCGTGGCCAGCCAGCGGTTCAGCTTCGCCGTCGGCACGCGGCGGTTCCATTTGCGATAGGCGTCGAGCGCCGCCGGCATCAGCTTGTCGAGGCCGCGCCCGGTGCGCGCCGACAGCGTCACCACCGGCAGGCCGCGCACCTGGGGCAGATGGATGTCGAGCTTTTCCTTCAGCGCGACCAGGGCCGCGTTGTGATCCTCGACCGCGTCCCACTTGTTGAAGCCGACGATCAGGGCCCGGCCCTCATAGATCGCGCGGTCGGCGATGACCAGGTCCTGGCGGTCGATGCCCTGGACGGCGTCGATCAGCAGGATCACCACCTCGGCGAATTTCACGGCGCGGATCGTGTCGCCCGCCGAGAGTTTCTCGAGCTTGCTCTCGACCCTGGCCTTCTTGCGCAGCCCGGCGGTGTCGAACAGTTTCACCTCCCGCCCCTGCCAGTCCCAGACGACCGAGATCGAATCGCGGGTCAGGCCGGCCTCGGGCCCGGTGATCAGGCGGTCCTCGCCGAGGAGCCGGTTGATCAGGCTGGATTTGCCGACGTTGGGCCGCCCGACCACGGCGATGCGCAGCGGCTTGCCCGGATCCTCCGGCACGTCGGCATCGGGATCGAAAGCCTCCTCCGCCTCGTCCTCGCCCGCGCCGTCGTCGTCCGGGAAAGGATCGATGCCGCGCGCCTCGAGCTGCTCGACGATCGAATCGAAGAGATCGATCATGCCCTCGCCATGTTCGGCCGAAAGATGGATGCAGTCGCCGAGGCCGAGTTCCCAGGCCCCGGCGGCGCCGATCTGGCCTTCCTTGCCCTCGGCCTTGTTGGCGCAGAGCACCAGCGGCCTGTCGATCTTGCGCAGCACCCGCGCGAAGGCGAGGTCGAGGGGCGTCACGCCGGCACGGGCGTCGAACAGGAACAGGACGACGTCGGCATCCTGCACCGCGCGCTCGGTCTGGCGCCGCATGCGGCCTTCCATGGAATCGTCGATCACGTCCTCGAACCCGGCGGTGTCGAAGACGGTGAAATGCAGTTCGCCCAGGCGGCCCTCGCCCTCGCGACGATCGCGGGTGACACCCGGCGTATCATCGACCAGCGCCAGCTTCTTGCCGACCAGGCGATTGAACAATGTCGACTTGCCGACGTTGGGCCGCCCCACGATGGCGATCCGCAGCCGGGGTTGTTCCGAGACCATCGGGCCTCTCCCTCGTTCCAAAGCAAAACGGCACGCAGCCCGAAGGATGCGTGCCGCCGCGCGTATTCCTCCCGATCAGCGGATGGCGGCGATGCGCCCGTCCGTCATCAGGACATAGACGGTACCGTTGGCGACGACCGGCGAAATGGTCGTGCGTCCCGGCAGTTGAATGGTCCCGAGCGCATCGCCGGTATAGGGCGAGATCGCGGTCATCACGCCCGTGTTGGAGGCGAGCAGCAGGCGGTCGCCCGCCAGCACCGGGCCGGACCAGACGATGGCACCGGTCGCGTCCTCCTCGTCCTCGAAGCGCGGCAGGCGCGTGACCCAACGCACCCGCCCGCCGGCCCGGGTCAGGCAGATGACCTCGTTGTCGTCGGAGATCATGTAGATGAAGTCGCCGCCGGCCCAGGGCGTGTTGCTGGAGCCGATGGAACGGTCCCACAGCCGCGTGCCGGTGCGCAGCTCGATGCCCACCGTGCTGCCGCTGTGGCTGGAAGCAAAGACGTCGCCCCGGTCGACGACGACCTGGCCGCGGATGTCGTTGAGGGCCGCGATCGGCGTCGTCGCGCCGGTGCGGATTAGGTTGTCGGACCAGATCACGCGGCCGTTCTCGACCCGGAGCGCGAAGAGCTCGCCCGAGGAGAAGGGCACCACCACCGCCTCGCCCGAGACCGCCGGGCTGGCGGCGCCGAGGAAGCCGGCGCTTTCCGAAATGCCGACATGGTTCCACAGCACTTCGCCGTCGTCGGTCGAGAGCGCGAAGAGCTGGTTGTCCTGGGTGATGCCGAAAACCCGGCCGCCGTTCACCGTGGGCGCCGAGCGGAAGGGAATGCCGATGGGCCGGCGCCACACTTCGCTGCCGTCGCCGGCATTCAGGGCGACGACGTCGCCGTAACCGGTGGTGACATAGACCCGGCCGCCGTCATAGGCGACACCGCCGAAGAAGCCGGTCGGCGAATCCTCGTCCTCGGGCTGGAGGTTCACGCTCCAGCGGTGCTGACCCTCGAGGTCGAGCGCGTTCACATGGGCGGTGGTGTCGAGCACATAGATCGAATCGCCGGTGACGATCGGCTGCGCGATCAGGCGGGTATCGGACGAATCGCCCGCGCCCGCGCGCGCGGTCCAGGCGACCTTCAGTTCCGGCCCGGTCTGGAGGTGGTAGAGCGCATGGGCGGGGAAACCGCCCGGCTGCGGCCATTCCATGTTCAGATAGGGCGGCGGCAGGCGCACGGCGACATCGGCGATGGCGGCATCCGGTTCGACCGACAGGGACTGATTGCCGAGCACGGCGATGCGCTCGCCCTCGACGCGCTGTACCTCTTCCCCGCCGAAGGGGTTGAGGGACGAACAGGCGCCGAGGAAGCCGGTCAGCAGCACGACGGCCAGCGGCTTCAGCGGGCGGCCGTGGATGTGGGCGCGGCTCTGACTTGGGTTTGCGATCATGGGCGCGGCCCCTCGCTCTCGGACGGTTGATCGGACGTCGGCTGACCGGACGTGGGCTGACCGGGCGTGGCCTGACCGGGCGTGACGGGCGCCTCGGCCGGAAGCCGGCCGCCCAGCGCATCAAGAACCTCCTTCGCGCGATTCTTCAAGCGGGCCGGCGCCGTGGCGTCGTCGACCAATTCGCCGAGAAGGCCGCGGGCGGCCTCGGTAGCCCCTTCCCTGAGGCGGACATAGGCCCTGAGTTCGCGCACCATGGGGGCGAAGCCGGCCTGTTCGCCGACGGCGTCGAGCCGCGCGTCGAGATCGGCGGGAGCGGCGCTGTCCATCAGCGCCTGAACCGCGAGGACGCGCGCCAGGGCGCGCAGCGAACCATCGGTGGCACGCGCCGCGACCTTGTCGTAGAGCGCGACCGCGCCCGCGGCGTCGCCGGCCTCGAAACTCGCCGCGGCGGCATCGAGAAGGGCGAGGTCGGCATAGGCACCGTCCGAATCCTCGGCCAGGGCAACATAGGATTTGGCGGCCGCGTCATATTGGCCGTTACCGAGAAGATCGGCCGCGTCGGCCATGGCGACGGCCTGGGAATCGAGCTTGGCATCGGTGTGATTGCGCCAGGTGATATAGGCGGCGACACCGACCGCGAGCCCGACACCCAAGGCGATGACCGCCGTACCGTAGCGGCGCCAGATCTGCATCAGGCGGTCGCGCCGGAGATCCTCGTCGATTTCCTGAAAAATGTCGGACACTTGTACCCCACCGCAGGCAGCGCAGGCCTTGAAAGGCGTGGAACGATAGCCAAAGCCCGGCGCCTTGGCAAACCGGTCCGGCGCCTATTTCTTGTTTTCGCTTTCGGGCGACTTGTTGTCGCCCTCGAGCTTGCCGGGCGACTTGTTGTCGCCCTTGAGCTTATAGGTGAACTGCTCGCTCGGGAATCGGCGCTCGCGCACCTCGGCGGCATAGGCCGCCGCCGCCTCGCCGATGGCGACGCCGAACTCGGCATAGCGCTTCACGAATTTGGGCGTGCGGTTGGACATGCCCAGCATGTCGTCGATCACCAGCACCTGACCGTCGCAGGCGGCGGAGGCGCCGATGCCGACGGTCGGCACGGGAACGCTTTCGGTGATGCGCACGGCGAGCGGTTCCGCCACCGCCTCGACCACCATGGCGAAGGCCCCGGCCCCGGCGACGGCGACACCGTCGGCGACGATGCCGTCCCAGACCGAGGTATCGGCGGTGCCGAGAGCGGCATAGCCGCCGCTGGCGTTCACCGACTGCGGCATCAGGCCGATATGGCCCATGACGGGGATGCCGCGCCGCGTGAGGAAGGCGATGGTCTCGGCCATCACCCGCCCGCCTTCGAGCTTCACCGCCGAAGCGCCGGTCTCGCGCAGCACCCGGACGGCGTTGCGATAGGCGAGCGCGGGGCTTTCCTCATAGGTGCCGAACGGCATGTCGACGACAACCAGCGCCTTGCTGGCGCCCCGGACCACGGCGGCGCCGTGGGCGATCATCATGTCGAGGGTGACGGGCACCGTGCTCGGCAGGCCGTAGACGACCATGCCGAGGGAATCACCGACCAGCAGCAGGTCCGCATGCGGATCCAGCAATTGCGCCATGGGCGCCGTATAGGCCGTCAGGCACACGATCGGCTCCCCGCCCTTGCGGGCGCGGAGCTTCGGAACCGTATTGGGCTTGACGATGGTCGATTGGGCCGACATGACGCGGAAACCTCGATCGACCGGTGCGCGATGGCTGCCGGCCGAACGGCCGATCAGGCCAGACCGTCGCGCTGGGCCCGCTTGCGCGCCAGCTTGCGGGCGCGGCGGACGGCTTCGGCCTTTTCACGGGCGCGCTTCTCGGAGGGCTTCTCGTAGTGGCCGCGCAGACGCATCTCGCGGAAGATGCCCTCACGCTGCATGCGCTTCTTCAGCGCGCGCAGCGCCTGGTCGATATTGTTGTCGCGCACCAAAACCTGCATTCGCTTTACCTTCTCCTGTCCCCGGCGGTTCTTCCCGGAACCACGCCACGAGGCACGTTCGAAAACAAAAATCCGTTCGGTGAAGGGAATCCCGCTCCACCGGAGGCAGGCTGTATATCACGTGGTCTTCGCGATGGGAAGCGCGACGCGCCGGCCCGCGAAGCCATGCAAATGCCCCGCCCCGGCCCCTTTTGCCGCATCCCGCCACTTTCTTTCCGCAATTCGCATGATAGTGTCCCGTTCATAAGGGGGGAGGCTGTTTCGGACTCCCATTGTCGAACGGAACGGCCGTGGACGACACAACGCACAACATGATCGACGCTTCGGCGGTGCGCGCGCCTTCGATGCTTCTCAAATGGTTGCGCGCGCCTTTTTCGATCGGTGCCGTGGCGCCGTCCAGCCGCCATCTGGCGCGCGAGATGGTGGCCGCGATCGATCCCACCCAGGACGGCCCGGTGGTCGAACTGGGCGGCGGCACCGGGGCCATCACCCGGGTGCTGCTCGAAAAGCTCGGCTACGACCGGCTGATCACGGTGGAATTCGATCCCGAACTGGCGCAGACCCTGCGCCGGCGGTTTCCCCGGCTCCACCTGATCGAGGGCGATGCCGGCGAATTGGTCGAACTGCTGGCTGAACGCGGTTTCGCGGGGGCCGGCAACGTGGTGTCCGGCCTGCCCCTTCTCGGCATGCCGGCGGAAGTGCAGCGGCGCATCGTCGGCGCCGCCTTTTCGGTCATGGGACCGGCGGGCCGCTTCGTCCAGTTCACCTACGGACCGGCGACGCCGCTGCGCCCGGCCGTGATGAGGGAATTGGGCCTGGTCGGTCGTCGGGCGGGTCACGTCCTGCTCAATCTGCCGCCGGCCCGGGTCTGGTGCTACGAACGGACGGCGGCCTGAGGGCACGCCCGCCCACGGCGGCGGACATCGACGTCGGTGGCAGGGGACAGCGGTACTAGGGGACAGCGATAGTAGGGGACCGCCCGCGCGGCGGCCCAGGAGGTCTGGAGAACAAAATGCATAATATGGTGAAGGGCATCGCCCTCGGTTTCGGGCTCGCCTTTTCCGCCGTCACGCTCGGCGCCCCCGTTGCGCCCGCATATGCGCAGCGCGCGGAAGCCGCGACCATCGCCTTCGTCGACGTGCAGCGCGTCATGCGCGAAAGCGCGGCGGCGAAGAGCATCCGCAGCCAGCTCGAACGGCAGGGCAAGGCCTATGAGGCCGAGATCAACGCCCAGTCCGAAAAGCTCGCGGCCGAGGAGGACGCCCTGAAGAAACAGCGCGCCTCGCTTTCGCCGGATTCCTTCGCGGCCAAGCAGCGCGAGTTCCAGGGCAAGGTCGAGGCGGTCCGCCGCCAGGTCGAACGCCGCCGCCAGCAACTGGCCTTCGCCCAGGACGATGCCCTGAAGAAGGTTCAGCCGGTGTTCAACGAAGTGGTGTCGACCGCCGCCAAGGAATATGGCGCGACCATCGTCCTCGACACGGCGCAGGTGCTGGTCTCGTCCAATGGCCTGAACATCACCGACGTCGTGATGCAGCGCCTCGATGCCAAGCTGCCGTCGATCACGGTGAACTTCAACGCCCCGGCCGGCACGGGCAGCGGCGCGCCGCCGCCGCCGCCGCTCGCGCCGCCCTCGCGCTGATCGGGCGCGCGGATCCGGCGGGAATTCGGGGGCCGTTCACCGTGTGGACGGCCCCTTCTCCTTTTCGCACCGTTTCCTTTTGGCGGGGAAAGCGCCATGCTCTCTCGGTTCCGGCTTAAGGCGGTCGATCCCATGGCGATCTCGTCCTCTCCCCTTGCCGCGGCGATCCTCGCCGCGATGATCCTCGGCCTCGCGGCCCCCGCCCGGGCCGAAGGGCCGCCGGTGGAGGTGGCGACGGTCTCGCCCCGCCCGCTCGGCCATCGCGTCGAGGCGGTAGGCAGCCTGCGCTCCGACGAGTCGGTGGTCATCCGGCCCGAGGTCGGCGGCCGCATCACGAAGATCCTGTTCGAGGAGGGCCGCCCCGTCGCCGCCGGCGCGCCCCTGATCGAACTCGACGCATCGACCCAGGAGGCGGAACTGGCGCTCGCCCGGGCCGAACTGAAACTGGCCGAGGCGGATGCCGAGCGCGCGCGCACCCTGTTCGCCCAGAAGACCGGCACGGGCCGCGCCCTGGACGAAGCCCAGGCCCGCCTCGCCTCAGCCCGCGCCTCCGTCGACCTGGCCACCGCGCAATTCGCCAAGACGCGCATCGCCGCGCCCTTCGCGGGTGTGCTGGGCCTGCGCCAGGTCAGCGTCGGCGACGTGATCCAGCCGGGCCAGGCGATCGTCAATCTCGAGGCGATCGATCCCCTGAAGCTCGATTTCGCCGTGCCCGACAGCCTGCTGTCGCAGGTCGCCCCCGGCCAGCTCGTCGAAGTCACGGTCGATGCCCTGCCCGAGCGCCATTTCGCCGGCGAGGTCTATGCCGTCGATCCACTGATCGACGACGGCGACCGGGCGATCGCGCTGCGCGCCCTGGTGCCCAATCCGGACGGCGTGCTGCGCCCCGGCCTCTTCGCCCGCGTCAGCCTCGGCCTCGGCACCACGGAAGGCGCCATCCTGATCCCGGAACAGGCGCTGGTGGCGCGGGACGGCGCCTTCGTGGTCTATCGCCTCGCGGACGGCAAGGTCATGGCCGTGCCGGTCACCCTCGGCCTCCGCCGGGCGGGCGAGGTCGAGATCCTGGACGGCATCGCCGCCGGCGACACCATCGTGACCTCGGGCCAGCAGCGCCTGCGCGACGGCATCGCGGTCGAGGTGGTCGGGCCGGACGGCACGCCGGTATCGCCGCCGCCCCGGACCGACGGGTAGACGGCGATGAACCTGCCCGAACTCTGCATCCGGCGGCCGGTCTTTGCGACCGTGCTCTCCCTGGTGATCTGCCTGATCGGCCTCGTCGCCTATCAGCGCCTGGCGGTCCGGGAATATCCCAACATCGACATCCCGGTGATCAGTGTCCGCACCGATTACACCGGCGCCAGCGCCGGCGTGGTCGAGAGCCAGATCACCCAGATCCTCGAGGATTCGATTTCCGGCCTCGACGGTATCGACACCATCACCTCGAGCAGTCAGGACGGGCGCAGCTCGATCACCATCCGCTTCCTTCTGGGCGTCGACCCCGACGTCGCCGCCAGCGACGTGCGCGATCGGGTGGCGCGGGTGCGCCGCGACCTGCCGGAGGAAGCCTCCGAACCCTCCATCGCCAAGGTGGAGGACGACGCCCAGCCGATCATCTATCTCTCGCTCAACGCCGAAGGCGCGAGCCGCCTCGAAGTGACCGAGGTGGCGGAGACCTATGTCGTCGACCGCCTGCAGACCATCCCGGGCATTTCCTCCGCCGATCTTCGGGGCGAGCGGCGCTTTTCCATGCGCATCTGGCTGGATCCCGCGCGCATGGCGGCCCTGGCGGTCACCACCCAGGACATCGAGGACGCGCTGCGCGCCCAGAACCTGACCGTGCCGGCCGGCCGCATCGAATCGAACCAGCGCGAATTCACCGTCGACGCCAGCACCGACCTGCGCACCCCCGCAGAATTCGCCGACGTCATCCTGCGCCGGACCGGCAACTACATGGTCCGCCTCGGCGATGTCGCCCGGGTCGAGCTGGGGCCGGAGAACGAACGCCTGCTGGCGCGCTACAACGGCCGCGAGTCGGTTTCCGTCGCCATCATCAAGCAGGCGACCGCCAACCCGGTGGAGATCGCCGCAGAACTGCGCCGCCGCCTGCCCGAGATCCGCGACGCCCTGCCCGCCGGCTACGAGATCACCGTCAGCTACGATTCCTCGATCTTCATCGAACGCTCGATCGCGGCGGTGCAGGACGCGATCGTCGAGGCCGTGGTGCTGGTGATCGTGGTGATCTTCCTGTTCCTGCGCAGCGCCCGCGCCACGGTGATCCCGTTGGTCACCATCCCGGTCTCGCTGATCGGCGCCTGTTTCATCATGTATGCCTTCGGCTTCACGCTGAACACGGTGACCCTGCTCGCCTTCGTGCTGGCTGTCGGCCTGGTCGTCGACGATGCCATCGTCGTCCTGGAGAACATCTACCGTCACGTCGAATCCGGCATGGCGCCCCGGGCGGCAGCCATGCGCGGCGCGCGCGAGATCGCCTTCGCCGTGGTCGCCATGACCCTGACGCTGGCCGCCGTCTATGCCCCCGTCGCCTTCGCCGAGGGGCGGATCGGCCGGCTCTTCTCCGAATTCGCCCTGACGCTGGCGGGTGCCGTCATCGTCTCCGGCTTCGTCGCGCTGACCCTGACCCCCATGATGTGCGCGGGCCTGCTGCGCCACCAGACCGGCCACGGCGCCTTCTATCGCTTCGTCGAGGGCGGGCTGGACCGGCTGGACCGGGGCTACGGCAAGCTGCTGGGGCGCGTGCTGAAGCTCTGGCCCGTGGTGATCGCCGTCGGCCTCGCCGTGGTCGGCGCCAATGTCCTTCTGTTCGCCAGCCTGAAGTCCGAACTGGCCCCGACCGAGGACCGCGGCATCATCCGCGTCAGCGGCCGCGCCCCCGAAGGCGCCACCCTGGACTTCACCGTCCGCTACGGCGAGATCGTCGAGAAGCTGGCGGCTGAAATCCCCGATGTCGCGGGCGTGCTCTTCATCGTCGGCGCCCGCAGCGACGTCACCAGTCTCTTCGCCAATCTGATCCTGAAGAACTGGGAGGAGCGCGGCCGCGCCCAGCAGTCGATCACCCAGCAGTTGCGCGGCCGCCTGTCGCGGGTGCCGGGGATCAATCTCTCCGCCAGCAATCCCCCCTCCCTCGGACAGAGCGCCAGCCGGAAGCCGGTCAGCTTCGTCATTCAGTCCAGCGGCGACTTCGCCGAACTGGACGCTGCCGCCCAGACCCTGATCCAGGCCGTCGCCGACAATCCGGGCCTGATCGATACCGAATCCGACCTGACCCTGAACAAGCCCCAACTCGAAGTGGTGATCGACCGCGACAAGGCGGCCAGCCTCGGCATCGAGGCGGGCGTGCTGGCGCGGACCCTGGAGACCTTCTTCGGCGGGCGCAACGTCACCCGTTTCGAGCGCAACGACAAGCGTTACGACGTCATCCTTCAGGTCGACGGCGCCGACAAGCGCGAGCCCTCGGACCTGACCGCGCTCTATGTCCGTTCCGCCTCCGGGGCGATGGTTCAACTCTCCAATCTGGCCACCGTGCGCGAAACCGTCGGGCCGAAGGAATTGCTGCGCTTCAACAAGGCGCGATCCGCCACCATCTCCGCCGATCTGGCGCCGGGCTACAGCCTGGGGCAGGCCCTCGCCGACCTGGAGGCGGCCGCGCGCGACGTGCTGCCGCCGGGCTTCCGCCACGACTACGACGGCCAGAGCCGGGAATTCCGCGAAGCCTCCGGCACGCTCTACATCACCTTCCTGCTGGCGGTCGCCTTCATCTTCCTGGTGCTGTCGGCGCAGTTCGAGAGTTTCGCGGCGCCCATCGTCATCCTGCTTTCGGTGCCGCTGTCGATCGCCGGCGCGCTCGGCGCTTTGCTGCTGACGGGCGGCACCTTGAACGTCTACAGCCAGATCGGCCTCATCACCCTGGTCGGCCTGATCTCGAAGCACGGCATCCTGATCGTCGAATTCGCCAATCAGCAGCGCGCCGACGGGCTTGCCCCGCGCGATGCCGTGATCGCCGCCGCGCGGCTCCGCCTGCGCCCGATCCTGATGACCACCGGCGCCATGGTGCTGGGCGCCGTGCCGCTCGCCTTCGCCGGCGGGCCCGGCGCCGAAAGCCGCCAGGACATCGGCTGGGTCATCGTCGGCGGCATGAGCTTCGGCACCCTTCTCACCCTCTTCGTCGTGCCGGTGGTCTATCTCCTGATCATGGGCCGGAAGTCCGCCGTCCACACGCCTTCGGCCGGCGAACTGCCCGCCGGCCAAGCGCCATCGTGAGCGCGACCTTCCCGACGATCACGCTGCAGCCGGGCCACGACCGACGTCTCTCGGGCGGGCATCCCTGGGCCTATTCCAACGAATTGCGCCTGGATGCCGCCGCCAAGGCCCTGGAGCCCGGCAGCCTCGTGCGTCTCGCCCGGGGCGACGGCAAGCCGATCGGCATCGCCAGCTTCAACCGCAATACATTGATCGCCGCCCGCCTGCTGCTGCGCGATCCGCGCGCGACCCCCGACATGATCGACCGCGCCTTCCTCGAAGCGCGGATCCGCCGGGCGCTGTCGCTGCGCGAGAAATTCTTCGACGGTCCCTGGTACCGCCTGATCCATGCCGAGGGCGACGGCATGCCCGGTTTCATCGTCGACCGTTTCGGCGACACGCTGGTGGTGCAAGCCAATACCGCCGGGGCGGAACGCCTGACGCCGCTGTTTCTCGACGCCCTCGAGGCCGTGATCGCGCCCGCCGCCGTGGTGCTGCGCAACGACAGCGCCTATCGCGAACTCGAAGGCCTGCCCCGCGCCATCGTCCTGGCGCGCGGCGCCCTGCCCGACCGGGTCGAGGCGGTCGAACATGGTGTCCGCCATGGCATCGAGCCGCTGGACGGCCAGAAGACCGGCTGGTTCTTCGATCTGCACGGCGCGCGCGGCCTGATCGCCGGCCTGTCGGCGGGCGCGCGCGTCCTCGATCTCTGCTGCAATGCCGGCGCCTTCGGTCTGGCCGCGCTGAAGGCGGGGGCGGCCTCCGCCCTGCTCGTGGACCGGGCGCAGCAGGCGCTCGCCGCCGCCGAGGCGACGGCGCAGGCCAACGGACTGGCGGCGCGCGCGGCATTCAGCCGCGCCGACATGTTCGACGAGGCGGAACGCCTGGCCGGCCTCGATGCGCGCTACGACGTGGTCATCGCCGATCCGCCCAGTTTCGCCAAGTCGCGAAAGGACGTGCCCCAGGCGCTCCGCGCCTATCGCAAGCTGGCGCGCGCCTCGGCCCGGCTGGTGGCGCCCGGCGGCACGCTCTTCATCGCGTCGTGCAGCCACAATATCGAGCACGACGCCTTCGGCACCGAGGTCGCGCGCGGCATCGCCGCCGCCGAGCGGGAAGCGCGCATCATCGCCTCCGGCGGGGCCGGCCCGGACCACCCGATCCATCCCATGCTGCCGGAAAGCGGTTACCTGAAGTGGCTCGTCTTCGCCTTCGACTGAGCGCCGCCGCCCTCGCCTTCGCGGCGGTCGTTGCACCGGTACGGGCGGAGACCGTCGACACCGCGCTTCTGCTGGCGCTCGACGCCTCGTCCTCCGTCGACCGGGAGGAATATTTCCTGCAGACGGAGGGGATTTCGATCGCCTTCGCCGACGAGGAGATACAGGCCGCGATCGCCGCCGGGCCGACCGGGCGGATCGCCGTCGCCGTCGTCTCCTGGTCCCATCCCGACCGCCAGAGCCTGGACCTCGACTGGCGGATCGTGACCGCCGAGACGGCCCCCGCCTTCGCCGAGACGATGTTCAACCTGCCCCGCAACATCGAAGGCGGCGGCACCGCCGTCGGCGCCGCCCTGCTGCGCGCCGGCCAGGTGATGGAGAGCCTGCCGTTCACCGCCATGCGCCGGGTGATCGACGTTTCGGGCGACGGCAAGACCAGTGCCGGGCCCCTGCCCGCCGTGCCGCGCGATGCCCTGATCGCCCAGGGCATCACCGTGAACGGCCTCGCCATCGTCAACGAAGAGGCGGATGTCGACGATTACTACGCCGCCGAGGTGATCGGGGGCCCGGGCGCCTTCGTCGAGGTCGCCCGGGATTACGAGGATTTCCGCCGTGCCATCCGGCGGAAGCTGTTGCGCGAATTGCGCAGCGACCCCCTCGTCGCCGAGATGACGCCTCTCAGAGCGGCGCCACCGTGAGGCGAGTGCCCTCGGCCGCGACGACGCGCACCTTGGTGCCGGCCGGCAGGTCCGGCCCCGTGACCGACCAGCTCGTATCATCCAGGCGGACCCGGCCGCTGCCTTCGCTGATCGCCTGAATGACCACCGCCTCGCGCCCGATCAGTGTCTTTTCGCGCTGATTGAGGCCCGGGACGGGCGGCGAGATCAGCCAGCCCTTCAGCATCCGCTGGCCGAGCAGCAGGGAGGCGGCACTGGCGATGGCGAAGATCATCAACTGATAGATCACGTCCATCCCGGGCACGAGCAGCAGCACGGTCCCGGCGATCACGGCACCGATGGCGAGCCAGAGGAAGATCACCCCCGGCATCAGGATCTCGAGGATGATCAGGGCGACCGCCAGGGTGTACCAGTACCAGAAGACGATCTCGAAACCGTTCGGCATCGCGGCCCTCCCCTCAGCTCTGGCCCCAGGGCTTCGGCGCCGAGCCGCCGCCCGCGCCGCCCTGTTTGGTCAGATCGGCGATGCCCGAAATGGCGCCCAGGATCCCCGTCGCCTCGAGCGGCAGGAAGGTGATCTTGTTGTTGGGGGCCATGCCGATGCCGGCCAGGGCCTCGATGTATTTCTGGCCCAGGAAGTAGTTGATGGCGCCGGTGCCGCCGGCCGCGATCGCGTCCGAGACCATGGTGGTGGCGCGGGCTTCCGCCTCGGCCGCGCGTTCACGCGCCTCGGCGTCGCGGAAGGCGGCTTCGCGCCGGCCCTCGGCCTCCAGGATCGCCGCCTGCTTCTCGCCCTCGGCGCGCTTGATGCTCGATTCGCGAACGCCCTCGGCTTCGAGGATGGTGGCGCGCTTCTCGCGTTCCGCCTTCATCTGGCGGGCCATGGCGTGGACCATGTCCTCGGGCGGGGCGATGTCCTTCAGCTCGATGCGGGTGACCTTGATGCCCCAGGGCTGGGTCGCCTGATCGATGATGGCGAGGAGCTGATCGTTGATCTCGGTCCGGCGCGACAGCACTTCGTCGAGGCTCATGGAGCCCATGACCGAACGGATGTTGGTCAGCACCAGATTGATGATCGCCGCCGTCAGGTTCTGCACCTCATAGGCCGCCTGGGCCGGGTTGACGACCTGATAGAAGGCGACGGCGTCGCAGGTGACGATGGCATTGTCGAGGGTGATGATCTTCTGCGACGGGATGTCCAGCACCACTTCCTGGGTGGTCATGCGGGCACCGATCTGGTCGATCACCGGAAAGATGAAGTTCAGGCCCGGATAGAGCGTGCGGGTATAGCGCCCGAAGCGTTCGAGCGTGAAGGCACGGCCCTGTGGAACCGTCTTCACCCCCATGAAGACCAGGATCAGAACCAGGGCCACGAGGACCAGTACGAACACGCCGAAGCCTTGCATTTCCCCCTCCACATGCGATTTGGTGCCGGATGGTGCCCTTCATATCACGGTGCGGCCAGAAAAATGGTGAAGTGATTCACAGATGCGCATCCTTTGCATTCAGAACGACATGATGACCCCGCCCGGCCTCGTCGGGCAGGCCATGATCGCCGCCGGCGCGCGGCTCGACGTCGTCGCGCCGCACCATGGCTGGACAAGTCATGCGCCGCTTTCCGGCGGCACCCTGCCGGCGGCGCCGGGGGCATATGACGCCCTCCTGGTGCTGGGCGGGCCGATGCATGCCAATGACGATGCCGGCTATCCCGCGCTGCCCGCCGTGCTGTCGCTGATCCGGGCCTTCGACGCCGCCGACCGGCCGGTGCTCGGCATCTGCCTCGGCGCGCAGCTGATCGCCCGGGCCTTCGGGGCGCGCGTCTATCCGCGCGGCCTGACCGAGATCGGCTTCCTGCCGCTGGCCCTGGCACCGGCCGCCGCGGCCGATCCGCTGCTGCGCGACCTCGGTCCCGAGGCCCATGTCATGCAATGGCACGAAGACACCTTCGACCTGCCGCCGGGCGCCGAACTACTGATGACCGGCGCCGACGTCCGGCACCAGGCGTTTCGCCTCCATCGTGCGACCTATGGCTTCCAATGCCATTTCGAGGTGACGGCGGACATTGCCCGCGAATGGCTGCGCCGCAACCTCGACTGGGTGGCCCGCGAGAGACCGGACGTGCTCGATCGTTTCGAGGACGGGCTGCACCGCCACCTGCCCGGCGCCGCCCGTTTCGCATCCGCCGTGACCGACCGCTTCCTGGCCCTGATCGCGCCTTGACGCTTCGCGTGCCGAGGCACTGGACCGCGCCCCGCATCTGTGCAGGATGGCGGTCGTGACCGCCGCAACGCAAAGCCGTCTCCAGCCGAATCGTCGCCAGATCCTGGCGGCCGGCGGTGCGCTTGCCTGCGCGGCCGGCTTCGGCCCCCGCGCCGTCGCGGCACCCCGCCCGTCCCACATCCTGGCCCCCGCCGCCTATGGCGACGAAACCTTCCTCGCCGCCCTTGGCAAGCTCGCGGGCGCCAGCTTCGATCACCAGATGCTGGACGGTGACGATGCCGCCGTCGATGCCCTGCGCCCGCTCGGGCCGACCGCGTCGGCCAGCCAGATCCGCGCCCGCCCCGGCCTCGTCGTCACCGCCCATCCCTGGGCGCGCGGCATCCTCTGGCCCGAAGGGGTGATCGACGCGCTGGCCAAGCAGGTCTCGCCCACCACGATCGAACTGGCGCCGGGCCTCGTGCCCAGCCTGTCGGACCTGGAGACGGGGCTGGAGGGGCGCTATTTCCTGGGCCGGGCCATGGCCTTCGACATGGCCGCCATGGTCGTGGACCGGCGCCGTGTCTCGGTCGACGCGGTCGGCGATTTCGGTCTCGGCATTCTCGACGATCCGGCGTTGCGCGGGCGCTATGCCGTGGTCGACGACCGCCGCAGCCTGCTGGCCATGGCCATGCTCTATGCCGGGCTCGACCCCTTCCGCCTGCAGCGGCCGAGCGAATTACGCCGCTTCGAGCCCGCCTTGCGCCAGCTCGTCGCGCGCGCCGCCGTCGTGGTGCCGACGGCGGCGGAAGCGATCGCCGCCATCGCCGACGGCCGGGCCGACCTGGCGCTGCCCGCCGGCCTCGGTGCCATGGCGCCCGCCCGTCTTTCGGGCCAGGGGCATCTGGCACTGGCTTTGCCGGGCGTCGGGCCGCTGGGCGGGCGGGCCGCCTTCTACTGGGTCGAAATGATGACCGTGGTCACCCAGGCACCGGCCGAGATGAAGGCGGCCATGGCGGCGGCCGAGGATAGCGACGCGGTGCTCGCGCTCGCCCGCGCGGGGGGCGGTCTTCGACCGGTCGCCGGCCTTGCCCTGCCCGCCATCGCCGAGAAGCTGGCGCCCGAGGAACGGTCCGCGCTCGATCTCGATCTGCTGCCCGGCTTTCTTGCGCGCTGCGCCCCTATGGGGCTGGTGGCGGAACGCCGCCGCCTCGCCCCCCTGCTGGCCGAGGTGCTGGCCGGCCCGGCGGCCGATCCCGCCCAATAAGCCTTTCGCCGACCTCAACGAATGGGGTCGGCAACGAGAAAGGGGCGCGGTTTCCCGCGCCCCTCGTCTTGTCGTAACGCCTTGCGGCTCAATGCATGCTGCGCATCAGCGCGACGCGCTCTTCCTCCGACAGCGGCGGGTACTTCTTCGGCAGCACCTGCTGGATGACCGCGATCAGGGCCGGCAGCAAGGTGACCGCACCGATCATGTTCACCATGAACATGAAGGTCAGCAGCATGCCCATGTCGGCCTGGAACTTCAGGGCCGAGAAGCTCCAGGTCGAGACGCCGACCGCGAGCGTGAAGCCGGTGAACATGGTCGCCGACCCGACGTCCTTCAGTGCCTGCTCATAGGCATGGAAGGGCGACTTGCCGAGACGCATGTAGCGCTGGATGCGGTTGTACTCGTAGATGCCGTAGTCGACGCCGATACCGACCGCGATCGCCAGCACCGGCAGGGTCGAGATCTTGAGGCCGATCTGGGCGAGCGTGAGGAACATGTTGCCGATGATCGTCGAGAGGATCAGCGGCAGCACGCAGCACAGCGAGCCGCGCCATTCGCGATAGGTCAGCAGGACGAGGCTGATCACCACGCCGTAGACCCAGAGCAGCATGGGGATTTCCTGCTCTTCCACCACCTCGTTGGTGGCGGCGGTCACACCGATCGAGCCGGCGGCCAGACGGATCTGCATGCCTTCGAGGGTGTTTTCCGGCTTGGCGCGGAATTCCTTCACCGCCGTCACCACCCGCTTGATGGTGACCGCCTTGCTGTCCTTGGTGAAGATCAGCAGCGGCATCACGGTACAGGTCGTGTTCAGGGTCATGGTGGAGGTCGGGATCGGGCCGACCGCCTGCGCCAGAACCGCCGTGTTGCGCGGCAGGAAGTACCATTTCAGGTTCCCTTCGCGCCACATGGTGCCGACCATCTTGGCCAGCAGCGGCAGGCCGATGGTGGACTGCACGCCCTGGACGTTCGCCATCTCCCACTGGAAGCGGTCGAGCACGGCCATGTACTTGTGGTCGACGCAGGCGCCTTCGGGCGTCTCGACGATCACGGTCAGGATGTTCACGCCGATGTCGAAATTCTTCACGACATAGCGGGTGTCCTGATTGTAGCGGCTCTCCGGGCGAAGCTCGGCGGCGCCTTCATGCACGTCGCCGATCTGCAGCCCCTTCGAGACATAGACGCCGACGATGCCGAGGATCAGGCAGCCGGCGACCATCATCCAGGCGTTGCGCGGCTTGGCGATGCGCGCGACATAGGGCCAGACGCGCTCGCGCTTCTCCATCTGCTTCTTCACCTGGCGGGCATATTCGCCGGTGGGCGCGATATAGGACGCCAGCAGGGGCAGCATGATCAGGTTGGAGATGATCTTCAGACCGATACCGATCGAGGCGGTGATCGACAGTTCGCGGATCATCCCGATCGGGATCAGATAGAGGGTCGCGAAACCGGCGAGGCAGGTGAAGAGCGCGATCGAGCCCGGCATCAGCAGGAAGCTGAAGGTGTCGCGCGCCGCCTGGTTCTTGCTCTTGCCGTTGGCGATCTCGGCCGAGACCATGTTGATCTGCTGCACGCCGTGGGAGACGCCGATGGCGAAGACCAGGAACGGCACCAGCACGGCGAGCGGATCGAGCCCGAAGCCGAGCAGATCGAGAATGCCGAATTGCCACACCAGCGAGCACAGCGAGGCCGACAGGGTGACGAAGGTCAGCAGCCACGACCGGCAATAGAGCCAGAGCATCATGACCGTCAGGAGGAAGGCGACGCCCATGAACATGAACACGCTTTCCGCGCCGTCCTTGATGTCGCCCATGATCTTGGCGAAGCCGATGACTTTCACCGAGATGCCGTCCTTCTCGTAGGTCTGACGGAATTTCTCGAGGTCTTCGGCGACGCGGAAATAATCCAGGCGCTGGCGGGTGTCGGGATCGATGTCCTGCAGCTCGGCGGAGATCATCGACGATTCGAAGTTGTTCGCCACCATGCGGCCGACGATGCCGGCCTTCAGCACGTTGGCGCGCACGATGTTCATCTGTTCGGCGCTGCCGTCGAATTCCGCCGGCATGACGTTGCCGCCGGCAATGCCTTCTTCGGTGATTTCGAGGTAGCGGGTGTTCGGCGTCCACAGCGAGGCCAGCGTCGGTCGCGCCACGCCGCGGATGAAGAAGACGTCGTCGGTCGCCTTGCGCAGGACTTCGAGATATTCCGGCGTGAAGATCGTCTTGTCCTTCTCGTTCTCGAGAACGACGACGATGCGGTTGGCACCGGCGAAATCATCCTGATACTTCAGAAAGGTCTCGATGTATTCGTGACCGATCGGGAGCATTTTCTCGAAGCCCGTGTCCATGTGCAGGTGGGAGGCGAAATAGCCCATCACCACCGTCAGGACCGCGAGAAAGCCCAGGATAAACGCCCGGAACTTGAACAGAAAATTCTCAATATGCCGAAGCATCGAGTCTCCCCTTCCCCGCCGGTCATTGAACGACCGATCTTTAGTCGCCGGGATGCTGAACCCGGCTGATAATCTTGGCGAACTACAGTCCGACGGGGGCGCAACTCCCCCGAAGTTTCGCTAATTAGGCCCCCGAAGACGCCGCGTCAACGATCTTGACGAACGTTATGGGAGCCGGAACGGGAAGCGCCCCACTAAAGCACCCGAAACGCGGGAATAAATCCTTCATTCCGGCAACAAGGACCGGATCAGCACCGCCATCGTGTTCCGCGTCTGCCGCGGCGTCAGGCGCTGGATGCGGCGCAGCCCGTACCAGGAATGGAAACCGCCGACGGCCGCGATGCGGGCGACGGTGTCGAGACGCTTCTGCTTGCGCAGACCCGTCAGCTCCGGCCGGAAGGCCACCTCGACCTGGACCCGCAGGATGTATTCGACCTTGCGAAACGTATCGCGCAACGTGTCGGAGACGGGCGTCGCGATCTGCCCCGCCCAATAGAGATTGCCGGATTTCTCGAACAGGTCGGCGCGCTGGCGTGCCAGGGCGGTGATCCGGCCGTCGAGCGGCAGGTCATCGGGCACCGGCCGCACCAGGGGCGCGAACCGTTCCACCCCGAGGGCGACCGCGGCGGAGAACAGCGTCTCGAGGTCGGGGAAATGCTGGAAGATCGAGCGTGTCGAGACGCCGGAGCGTTCGGCGATGACCTTGGCCGGGGGCTTGAACTCCCCTTCCTCCACCAGGTCGATCAGGGCGTCGAGAACGGCGGCGCGGGTGCGCAGCGAACGGGCCAGGCGGCCGTCGATCTTGGCGGGTTCGGCGGCGGCGGCCGCTTCCCCGCCACGCCAGGACTCGTCGGCGGCGAGCCCCCAGGGAAAGCGCCCGCCGCGCTCGGTGGCGGTCTTGTTCAATCTATGCTCCGGTTCCGAGGAAGGCAGGCAGGGAATGGCCACGGGGCGGCGGTCGCCGTCAGAAGCCGCCACAGGGCCGGCCCATGGCATCGACCGCCACGCCGTCCAGGAAATAATCGCCGGCGCATTCCCGGCCGCCGAGGCGGATCTGCGGCGGCGCGCCGGCCCGGCGGGGTGCCGCCGTGACGGGACGAACCGGCACCAGCGGTTCGGCGCGGGGCAGGGCCGCGGCCGCCGGCAGGGCCGTCAGCGGCGGCGGCAGGATCGTCGCGTCCCGCGCCCTCGGCTTCGCCGCCGCGGGCGGCAGCGCCGCCGCCCGGGCCGGTGCCTGGGGATGGTCGGGATCGGCCCAGCGCCGGTGCAGCACCTCGCCGGGCAGGAGCATGTCCTTGGGTTTCTTCGGCGCGGGGCGCGTCTCGATGTCGCGGGTCTCGAGCGGCGGCAGTTCGGCCGCCGCCGTGCCCGGCGCGACGACGGGCGCGGCGATGGCCAAGAACAGAAAAAGGCGTGCGATCCGCTTGCTCCCCGTCATGACCGCCTCGCCCCTTCCGCCAAGCCAGCTCGTTTACCAAGAATGGCCGGCAGGATAGCAGCAGTTCTAGCGCCGCCGCAGGAAAAATCCGGCCAGGCCGTCGACCGAGACGAGACCGCCGCCCCGCACCAGCAGAACGAGCAGGGCACCGCCCCAGAGGAAGAATTCGACCGCGTTGAAATTGATGCCGTCGCCGGTGAAGGGCACGACGAGCTGGATCATGGCGGTAACGCCGAGCAGGATCAGGGCGCCGAAGCGCGTGCCGAGTCCGAGGAACAGCAGCCAGGCGCCCCCGGCCTCCGCCAGCGTGCCGGCCCAGGCGGCGAGTTCCGGCGGCAGCAGGGGCACGCGATAGATTTCCTGGAACAGGAAGACGGCGCTGTCGCTGATGCCGAAGCCGTCGAAGCGGGTGCTGGCGCTCTTCCAGAAGACCAGCCCGATGCCGAGGCGGAGCCCGAGCAGGCCCAGGGGTTCGAGGATCTGCGCCAGCCGGCGCAAAGGTTTCGCCAGGGCGGCCGGCGGCGCGCCCGAAAGGCTCTGGCTGAGGGTCATGGCAAGTCTCCGAGGGATTGAACGTCGTCGTGAAGGCAAAGCAGGCCGAGGCCGAGAGGACGCGCCAGGATCGCACCCGGATCGGCGTCGGCTTCGGCATCGAGGGCGGCATCGAGCGCCGGCCCCAGGGCGCCCGCTGCCGGCGCCAGGGCCCGAAGGAAGGCGGCATCGCCGACGCCGAGGTCGGCGGCCCGGATCGCGCCGGCGCCGTCGCGCCAGACCAACAGGCGCCGGGACTCGGCGATGGTCCGGCCGGGGGTGCCGTCGCGCCCGGCCTGATTGATCTCCCAGATGTGATCGACGGCATGGGCCGTCTCGACGATCGAGACGCCGGGCAGCAGGGCGAGGCGCAGCGCGTCGATCGCATCCGGCCCCATGGAAGCGAGGCGCATGGCCTCGAAGGGGGCCACGGCCGGCGCCAGGGCCGCCCGGTGGCGCGCCCATTCGAATGCCGCGACTTCCGCCACCATGGGCAGGGCGGCGAGTTCCGGCAGGCGGGCCAGGAAACCGGGAAAGCGCGCGCCGAACAGCGCGAGACGCGGGTCGTCCGGCGGGCAGTCGGCGATGAAGCGGGTCGCCAGGGCGGCAAATCCGGCCTCCCCGACGAGGCAGGCGACCACCGGGAAATGCAGCGCCAAAGCCGCGCTCAAGGTGGTGCGCACGTGATTGCGGTGGAGGGACAGGCGGTTCGCCGCCGGCACGCCGCCACCGCCGATCAGGGCCAGCAGCGCCGGATCGGCCGTGCCGCCCCGCAGGCTGGCGGCGAAACGGGCCTGGAAATCAGCCAGCAGCACGGCGCGCCTCGCGGGTGTCGGATGAGAGGAAGTGCCCGATGCGCGCCGCCTCCGCCATCAGGACGTCGAGCGCCGGCAGGTCGCTGTCCCATTCGATCAGCACCGGCGCTTCGGGGCACTTCGGGCGCATATGTCCGAGCAGGGCCAGCGCCGCATCCCCCACGGGGCTGCCGTGATCGTCGATCAGCATGGTGGCGGCGCCGAGCTCGACCACGCTGTGCCCGGCGAGATGAATCTCCCCGACCGCCGCGAGGGGCATGGCCGCGAGCTCGGCCCGGGCATCGAGCCCCAGGTTGCCGGCGCTGACCACGATATTGTTGAGATCCAGCAGCAGGCCGCAGCCGGTGCGGGCGACGAGGGCCGCGAGGAACGCCCCCTCGCCCATCTCGTCCTCCGTGAAATTCATGTAGGTCGAGGGATTCTCGACCAGGATCGGGCGGCGCAGCCGCGTCTGCACCCGATCGACGTTGCGGGCGACGACATCCAGCGCCTCGAAGGTCCGGGGCAGCGGCAGGAGGTCGTTCCAATAGTACCCGCCCTCCACCGACCAGGCGAGATGTTCCGACACCAGGGCCGGCTCCAGCCGGTCCACCAGCGTGGCGAGACGCGCCAGATGGGCGTCGTCGATCCCTGCGGCGGAGCCCAGCGAAAGACCGACGCCATGGACCGAGACGGGTCGATCCCGCCGTACCCTCTCGATCAGGACGGCATCGGGACCGTGAAGCATGTGGTTCTCGGCGTGGATTTCGACCCAGGCCGGGTCCGCCTCGCCGCCCGCGACGGCGGAGAGATGCGGCGCGCGCAGGCCGATGCCGACGGCGCCCGGCGGGATCGACCTGCGCGCGATCACGGGATCAGCCCTCGCTGGAGGTCAGGGAGCCGCCGACCAGCTTCTCGCAGGTGCCGGCGGGCAGGAACAGCCAGGCGTCCTTCTGGCCGTCCATGGTCGAGGTGCCGGCGCAGGACGAGCTGGCGGTCTGGCAGTCGTTCTGGCCCGCCTTGGCGACGCCGTAGCACTTCTCGTTGTCGGCGGCATGGGCACCGCCCGCGACGAGGCCGGCGGCGGCGACGGTGGCGGCGAACAGGGTGGCGGTGGCGGTCCGGGACAGGATGGACATGAAGATCTCCTTGGCTGTGGCGGGCCCCGTTTCGGTCGGCCCTTCGTGGAACGAGAGGCCGTCGACGGCCGGTCTCGTTGGAAGGTTCGGCGCCGCCCCGCGAAAGTTACACACGCCGCCGTCCGGCATTGTTTTCTTGTAAATTCCCGGGCGAGGCGGCACGGTTTGCCGGCTCACGGAGTTTGGTGAATCATGACCGACGAGGCCGATCAGCGCCGGGCGGCCGATCAGGCCCGCGAACTGGCGAACCTGATGGCGGCGGCGCAGGACGGCGACCGCCGCGCCTATGCGGCGCTCCTCCAGGCCGTGACCCCCTATCTCAGGGCACAGGCCCGGCGCTATTTCCGCAACACACAGGACGTCGAGGACGTGGTACAGGAAATCCTGCTGACCGTTCATCGTGTCCGCCAGACCTATGATCCCGAGCGCCCGTTCATGCCGTGGCTGACCGCGATCGCCCGCCGCCGCGTGGTCGATCGCCTGCGCGGCAAGGGCCGCCGCGAAACGCGCGAAATCGTCATTCCGCCGGATCATGAAACTTTCACCGAGGTCGCGGCGAACATTGAACCAGAGGCACCCGATCACAGCGCGCTGCATGCCGCCGTGGCGGCGCTTCCGCCGGGCCAGCGCCTGGCGGTCGAATTGCTGAAGTTCCAGGATCTCTCTCTCAAGGAGGCGTCGGAACGCAGCGGCATGTCGGTGGGTTCGCTGAAGGTGGCGGCGCACCGCGCCTACAAGAGCTTGCGCGCCGCGCTGTCGGGCGGCGGGAATGATGCGTGACGAGGTTGAGAGAACGAAGGTGGCTGCGGATACGAACCGGTTGATCGACACTCTGGTGAGCGAAGCGCGCCCCGTGCGGCGGCTGCGGCCGCCCCTGGTGCGCGCCGCGTTCTGGCTGGCGGTCTCCGTCGCGGTCATCGCCGCCATCGCCTATCTGCATGCCGTCAGGGAAGAGCACGGCCTGCGCCACCTGTTCGGCCAGTTCGCCGATATCGGCTTCACCCTGCAATGGCTGGCCAGCCTGCTCACCGGCGTGACGGCCATCGTCGCCGCCTTCGAGCTGGCCCTGCCCGACCGTTCGCGCGCCTGGCGCCTGCTGCCGCTGCCGGCCGTCGTGTTCTGGTTCCTTTCCATCGGCTATGGCTGCCTGACCGACTGGGTGGAGCGCGGACCGGACGGTTTCGTCGCCGGCCACAGTTTCGAATGCTTCGGCGTGATCGTCGGCACCAGCGTGCCGCTCGGCCTGTTCCTGGCCTGGATGCTGCGTTTCGCCGGCGCCGCCTGGCCGATGGAGACGATCACGGCGGGCGCGCTCGGCACCGCCGCGCTCTCGGCCGCCGGCCTCAGCCTCTACCACGATCTCGACGCCTCGCTGATGATCCTGATCTGGCACGGCGGCACCACCGCCCTTGTCGTCGGCGTCAGCCGCATGGTCGGCCGGCGGATGATGCGCCGCCGGCACGCCTGACGCTTTCGCCGCTCGGCTTTCCATTGCACGGCGCCTCGCTTCGGAGGCATGCTGCGGCCGAAAGCGAAGCAGCGGGGCGCCGGCGATGATCTACGAACTGGGCAACAAGAAGGTCGTGCGCGAGGAAGGATCCTGGATCGCGCCCGGCGCCGTCGTGATCGGCGACGTCGTCCTGAAACAGAACGCCAGCATCTGGTTCAATGCCGTCATCCGGGGCGACAACGATCCCATCGTGATCGGCGAGAACAGCAACATCCAGGACGGCTCCGTCCTCCACACCGACGACGGCGTGCCCATGGTCGTCGGCTCCCATGTCACCGTCGGCCACAAGGTCATGCTGCATGGCTGCATCATCGGCGACAATACGCTGATCGGCATCAATTCTGTGATCCTGAACCGCGCGAAGATCGGCAGGAACTGCATCATCGGCGCCAACAGCCTGATCCCCGAGGGCAAGGAGATCCCCGGCGGCTCCCTGGTGGTCGGCAGCCCCGGGCGCGTGGTGCGCCAGCTTTCGGAGGCGCAGGCCCAGATGCTGACCCTCCAGGCGCTGCACTACGTCGAGAACGCCAAACGCTACGCCCGCGACCTGAAGTCCGCCGAATAGACGATTTCATCCGCCCGTTTCGGTGTCATCCCTTCAAAGCCGGCAGGCGATCCCCAGATAGGGTTGGCAACAGCGGAGATGACGATGTCCGACCGTCCCCAGATCTTCGGCATTCCCACCAGCACCTTCTGCTGGACCATCCGCCTGGTCTGCGCCGAGAAGGGCCAGGCCCACGATTTCGTCGAGATGATCCCGGGCGGGGTGCTGGACGGCGTGCGCCACCCCTTCGCCCGGGTGCCGGTGCTGCGCTTTCGGGGTGTCACGGTCTACGAATCGCCGGCGATCGCGCGTTTCCTCGACCGCGAGCTGGAGGGACCGGCACTCCAGCCCCGCGACAGCCTGGCATTGGCGCGGATGGACCAGTGGATCAGCGCCACCGCCGATTATCTCTATGATTCCATGATCGAGGGCGTGGTGTCGGAGCGCCTGATCGCCCCCCTCGACGGGCGCGAGCCGGACGAGGCGGTGGTCGCCGAACAGGCCGAGATCATGCACGGGCAATTGGGCGTCGTCGACGAGATGCTCTGCGCCGAACGCTATCTGGCCGGGCCCGACATCACCCTGGCCGACCTCTTCCTCGCGCCCGTGATCTATTGGGTCGACAAGACGCCCGAGGGCGCGAGCGCCCTCGACGCCTATCCGACGCTGCGCCGCTGGTTCCGCGGCATCGCGGAACGCCCGGCCTTTCGCGAGACGACGCCCCTGGTCACGGTCTGAGACCCCACGGCCCTGCGCGACAGGGGCGCCCCTTTTTCAGCTTTCCTTCGACTTCAGGACGTCGCGGATCTCGGCCAGCAGGCTTTCGGTCGGAGTCGGGCCCGGCGGCGGCGGGGGCGGCGCGGCTTCCTGCTTCTTCATCATGCTGTTCACCCCCTTCACCAGAAGGAAGACGGCGAAGGCGACGATGACGAACTGGATCGCGACATTGATGAAATTGCCGTAGGAGATGACGGCGGCGCCGGCCTCCTGGGCTGCCGCCAGGGACTCATAGTCCGTATCGGTCAGATTGATGTAGAGCTCCGAGAAATCGACACCGCCGACCAGCAGGCCGATGGGCGGCATGATCACGTCGTTCACGACCGACGTCACGATCTTGCCGAAGGCGGCGCCGATGATCACGCCGACGGCGAGATCGATCACGTTGCCCCGCATGATGAATGTCTTGAATTCCTTCAGCATCGAATGCTCTCTCCTGCTTGCCGGCCCCTTCGCCGCTTCCCCTGCATTAGAATGCAACCCGGACGCAAGGCAATGAATTTGTCGACCGTCAAATCTTTCCACCGGGCGGCGCCAGCCACTTTCGCATGTAGATCCGGTCGAAGCCGCGCTCCACGCGCCGGTCGAACACCCGATAGCCGAGCCGCTCGTAGAACGCGACATTCTCGACCATGCGGGCGTTGGTATAGAGGCTGATGGCGCCGAGGCCGGCCGCTCGGGCCGCGCCCTCGGCATGAGCGATCAGGGCCCTGCCGATGCCCCGGCCCGCCGCCTCGGGCCTTACCGCGACATTGTCGAGCAGCATTTCGCCGTCCTTGCGCACCAGCACCAGAAGCCCGGCGACCCCGCTCGCCAGGACGGCCACGGTCACCCGACCGGCGGCGATGGCGGCGGCGTAATCGTCGGCCATCGGCCCCGGCTCGCGCCCGATGCGGGCGACCCAGGGGCGATAGGCGGCCTCGACACAGGCTTCGATCGCCGCCAGATCGCCGGCCTCGGCCGGCCGGAGGACGGTCATTCGCGGCCCAGCGTCGCCGCGTAGGTCTCGGGCTTGAAGCCCGCGAGATAGCGGCCGTCGAGATCGAGCAGCGGGCGCTTGATCATGCTCGGTTGTTCGACCATCAGGGCGATCGCCCGGTCGCGGTCGAGATCGGCGCGCGCCGCTTCCGGCAGCTTGCGGAAGGTGGTGCCGGCGCGGTTCAGCACCTTGTCCCAGCCGAGCGCGTCGCACCAGCGCCCCAGGCTTTCGGCATCGATGCCCGCCTGCTTGTAGTCGTGGAAGACATAGTCGATGCTGCGCGCCTCGAGCCACTGGCGGGCCTTCTTGATCGTGTCGCAATTCTTGATGCCGTACATGGTGATCGTCATCGCCCGTCCCTTTCCTGCTCTGGCGCTTGATGCCACGGCGGGGCCGCTTGCGCTAGATTTTGCGCCATGACGCTGCAACTCGCCCTCGTGCTCGGCCTCCTTGGCGCCGCCGTGGTCATGTTCGCGCTGAACCGGCCGCGCATGGACGTGGTGGCGCTGATCATGATCATCGCCCTGCCCTTCACCGGCGCCGTCTCGACGGCCGAGGCGCTGTCGGGTTTCGCCGACCGCAACGTGATCCTGATCGCCGCCCTCTTCGTGATCGGCGAAGCCCTGGTGCGCACCGGTGTCGCCCAGCGCCTGGGGGACGCCCTGATCCGCCGCGCCGGCGCCAGCGAGATCCGGCTGATCGCGCTGCTGATGATCTTCGTTTCGCTGCTCGGGGCGATCATGAGTTCGACCGGCGTCGTCGCCCTGTTCATTCCCGTCGTGCTGCGCGTCGCCCGCGGCGCCGGCCTCGCGCCCAGCCGCCTGATGATGCCGCTGTCGATCGCGGCGCTGAGCAGCGGCATGACCACATTGGTGGCGACGCCGCCCAATCTGATCGTTCACGGCGAATTGCTGCGCCACGGCCTCGAAGGCTTCGGCTTCTTCGGCTTCTCCCCCTTCGGCCTGCCGGTCCTGGCGCTGTCGATCGTCTATGTCCTTCTCGTGCGGCGCTGGCTGACGCTTCGCCCGGCCGGCGCACCGGCGCCCAGCCGGGGCCCGGGTTTCGCCGAATGGATCGACGATTACGCGCTGGCCGCGCGGGAGCATCGGCTGCGCGTCGGCCCCGCCTCGCCGCTCGCCGGGCAGGCGCTGCGGGCGCTGCGGGCGCTGGCGCTCAGGGCGAGCGAAGGCGCCAACGTGATCGCCGTCGAACGCGGCATCGGCTTCGGCCGGCACCTGTTGCGTCCCCATGCGGACCTGGTGCTGCACGCCGGCGACATCCTGCTGGTCGACGTTTTCGAACCCGCCTTCGACCTGGACGAGACCATGGCCCGCCTCGGCCTCGAGCCCCTGCCCCTCAGCGGGCGCTATTTCGCCGAGAGCCGCCACGAGATCGGCCTCGCCGAAGTGATGATTCCCGCCACCTCCAACCTGATCGGCCAGACCCTGGCGCAGTCGCGCCTGCGCAGCGAACACGATCTGGTCGCGATCGGGCTGCGCAAGGGCCGCAAGGCCGAGACCACGAACATCGCCAGCCGCAAGCTCGACACCGGCGATACCCTGCTGGTCACGGGGCCGTGGCAGGCGATCCGCAAGCTCGGCGACGATCGCCGCCACCTGATGGTGATCGCGCTGGCGGCGGAAGGCGAGGACGTTGCGCCGGCGGCGGAGCGCGCCCCCTTCGCCCTCGGCGTGCTGGCGCTGGTGGTCGGGGCGATGGTCCTCGGCCTCATTCCCAATGTCGCCGCCGCCCTGATCGGCTGCCTGCTGATGGGCCTCTTCGGCTGCATCGACATGAAGGGCGCCTATCGTTCCATCCATTGGCAGAGCCTGGTGCTGATCGTCGGCATGCTGCCGTTCTCGATGGCGCTGGAACGCAGCGGCGGCCTCGCGCTCGCGGCCGAGGGTTTCATTTCGATCTTCGGCCAGGGCGAGCCCCGGCTGGCGCTGGCCGGGCTCTTCGTGCTGACGGCGGGCTGCAGCCTCTTCATGTCGAACACGGCGACGGCGGTCCTGCTGGCGCCGGTCGCCATCGCCGTCGCGGGCGACATGGGCCTGTCGCCCTATCCCTTCGCCATGACCGTCGCGCTCGCCGCCTCCGCCGCCTATGTGACGCCGGTCTCGTCCCCGGTGAATGCCCTGGTACTCGGCCCCGGCGACTACCGCTTCGGCGATTTCGTGCGCATCGGCCTGCCCCTGGCGGTGCTGGTGCTGGCGGTCACCGTTTTCCTGGTGCCACTGATCCTGCCGTTCAGCCCCGGCGGATGAGATCGAGCAGGCCGGCGGCGCCCGCCGTCACCTCCGCCCAGGTGGTCTCGAAACCGGCGTCGCCGCCGTAATAGGGATCGGCCACCGCCTGCCCCGCCCGCCCCGCCACGTGATCGAGCAGGAGGGAGAGACGCGCCGTCCCGTCCGCCGGGCGAAGCGCCCGCAGGTTGCCGAGATTGGCGTGATCGAGGGCGACGACGTGATCGAAGCGCCTGAAATCCGCCGCCGTCACCTGGCGCCCGCGCAGGCCCGAAATGTCGACGCCGTGGCGGCGCGCCGTCGCCTGGGCACGGCGGTCCGGCGGCTCGCCGACATGCCAGTCGCCCGTGCCGGCGGAATCGACCCGCAGCGCGATCCCCGCCTCGCCCGCCAGATGGCGCAGCGCGCCTTCCGCCATGGGCGAGCGGCAGATGTTGCCGAGACAGACGAAGAGGACGGCGGCGCGATCGGACGGCAAGGCAACACCCATCGGGAAGACTGAACGAGCGGATGTGATTTAGTCACATGACCGGCGCCCAAGCCACCGACAGAATGGCGAAAGCGATGGAACTTCGAATGCGAGAAACGACCATGACCGCCCCGACGGCGGCCGGCGGCATCGTCGCCGGCCGGCTGGAACATCTGCCCCTGCCCCTCTTCGCCGCGCCCATGGGCGTCGGCGGCCTCGGCCTCGCGTGGCGGGAAGCGGCGCGGGTGCTCGGCGCGCCCGAGCTGATCGGCGAGGTGCTGCTGGGGACGGCGCTGGCGAGCTGGCTTCTGATCGCCCTGCTGCACGTCATGCGCGCCCTGAACCACCCCGGCGCCCTGGCCGGCGACCTGCGCCATCCGATCCGATCCGCCTTCGCCGGGGCCGTCAGCATCGGCCTCCTGATCGTCGCGGGCGGCTTCATTCCCTATGCGCCCGCCTTCGCCGCCGGCCTGTGGCTGGTCGCGGTCGGCCTGCATCTGGCGATCGGCATCTGGACCGTGCGCGGCCTGCTGACCGCCCCGCGCGAGGCGGCGACCCTGCTGCCGCCCCTGCTGATCCCCCTGGTCGGCAATATCGTGGCGCCGATCTTCGGCGCGAAGCTGGGCTTTCCGACATTGTCGTGGATGTTGTTCGGTCTCGGCATGCTGCTCTGGGCCGGGATCCAGCCGCTCATCCTCGGCCGGATCGTCTCGGGCCCGCCCCTGCCGGGCAAGCTGCTGCCGACCCTAGCCATCATGCTGGCGCCGCCGGCCGTGGGTGCGGTCGCGCTGTCCGCGCTGACCGGCGGTTTCGACACGGGGCCGCTCGCCCTCCTCGGGCTCGCCGCCTTCGTCGCGGCCGTGCTGCTGGCGATGGCCGGGCGGTTCGCGGCCACCCCCTTCGCCGTATCCTGGTGGGCCTGGACCTTCCCCAGCGCCGCCTTCTCGGTCGCGGTCAGCGGCTTCGCTCACGCCCATGCGGCGCCGGGCGTCACCGTCGCCGCATGGGCCGTCCTGGCCCTGGCGACGGCGATCGGCCTGATCGTCGGCGCGGCGACACTGCGTGCGGCCGCCCTCGGCGAGTTGCTGAAGCCCGAGACCTAAGCGGCCTTGGCGACGTGGCGGATGCCGCCCGTCGCCGGATCGGTCGCGATATAGGGCAGGCCCGCCGTCTTCCAGGCGGCGAAGCCCCCCGCCATATGGGCGAGCGGGGCGATGCCCGCGCCGGCGCAGGCTTCCGCCACCCGGCGCGAGCGCATGCCCGAACCGCAGTGGAAGACGATGCGCTTGCCCTGCTGGGTCGGCAGATAGCCCGGCTTGAAGCTGGCGAGCGGGGAGAGCATCCCGCCCTCGATGTGCTCGAAGGCGAATTCCTGCGGGGTGCGGACGTCGATCAGCACGATCTCGCCCTTCTCCTGCGCGGCAAAGACTTCCTCGGGCGTCCAGCATTCCAGCGGGGTCCCGCTCATATCCTCGACATGCATGATCTTCCTCCTAGATGATCGATTGAGTCACATGGCGGCGACCGCGCCGAGGGCGGCGCGGTCCCGAACTTCGATGGCGCCGCGGCCGAGATTGACCCAGCCGCGCTGCCGGAAATCGTGCAGTTGCCGCGACACGACTTCCCGCGCCGTGCGCAACTCGGCCGCCAGTTCCTGATGGGTCGTGGCGACCGTGCCGTCCGCCGCCGCCATGGCCAGAAGCTTGCGCGCCAGGCGGCCGTCGACCCGGCGAAAGGCGATCTCGTCGATGACCTGGAAAAGCTCGGCCATGCGGCGCGAGACCGCGGTGAAGACGAAACGCCTGAAGGTGGGCGAGACGGCGATCGCCTCCTCGAAGGCGGCGCGCGGCAGGGCCACCGCCTCGACCTCGGTCTCGGTCACGGCTTCGGCGTCGTAATCCTGATAAGCCAGCATGCAGGCGGCGGTCAGCACGCAGCTTTCGCCGCCGTGGGCACGGAACAGCACGATCTCGCGGCCCTGTTCCGACCATTGCTGGACGCGGATGGTGCCCCGGATCAGGAGCAGCATGTCGTCCGGGGCGTGCCCCGGTCCGACGATGGTGGTGCCCGCCGGAAAGCGCCTCGTCCGGGCCCTTCCCGCCAGAATCGCCCGCGCCGCCGGTTCCAGGGCCGAGAGGGCGGGGAAATGTTCGATCCAATCCATGGCGCATCCGTCCTTCGCCGCCATCGGAGCAGATCACGGACGGTCCGTCCTTGCGATCGGTCAAATCCGCGCGCCGGCCCTCAGCCGCCGAGCACCAGACGCGCCGCGAGCACCGCCGAGAGGAGCGCGAGCGCGGCCGCCGTTCCCTGCCAGAAGCGCAGGGGATCGCGTTCGATCAAGGGCTTGCGGTTGCGGGCCCGATAGTCCGGGCCCGGTGCCCGCAGCGCCGCCGTGAATTCGGACAGTGCCTCGTGACGGCGGGCGGGATCGGGGTGCACGGCCCGCGCCAGCGCATGATCCACCCAGTCCGGCACCGGGCGACCTTCGTCCCGCGCCGGGCGATAGACCAGACGATGCCGCGCCCGGCCCCGGCCGCGCGCGGCATCGGCGCCGTAGGGCAGCCGCCCGGTCAGCATCTCATAGGCGACGACGCCCAGGGAGAAGAGATCGGCGCGCCAGTCGGCGGCTTCGCCGGCCAGATATTCCGGTGCCGAATATTGCAGGGTGCCCAGCATCGCCTCCCCGGACAGGGGCGGCGTATCGTCCTCGAGGCCGGCGACCCGGACAGCGCCGAAATCGATGATCTTCACCGTGCCGTCGCCATCGACCATGACGTTCTCGGGCCGAAGATCCCGGTGCAGCATCTCGCGCCGGTGGAAGGCGCGGAGCCCGATGGCGATCTGTTCGACGATGCCGCGCACGGCTTCCAGCGAGGGCGCCGGGTGATCGCGCATCCATTGCCGCAGGCTCTGGCCGTCGATGAATTCAGTGACGGCATAGAGCGCGCTGCGCCGCTCGGGCGCCGATGCCGCGGCCATGACATGGGGCGACGCGATGCGCCGCGCGATCCATTCCTCCATCAGGAAGCGGCGGCGCAATTCGTCGCTGTCCAATATGTCGCGCGCCGGAATCTTCAGGGCGACGCGGCCGCCGTCCGCCGTCGCCGCGAGGAACAGACGGGCTCGGGCATCGCCATGGATCTGGCGCAGCACCCGGAAACCGTCGATCACCGCGCCCGGCCGGATCTCGCCCGGCACCGGCAGGTCGGCCCGGACATCCGCAAGCTCGACGGCGCCGGCCGCCGGCAGACCGTCGACGCGCAGCACCTGGACCGTCAGATTGTCCGGGCTGCCGGCTTCGAGGGCCCCTGCCCCGATCAGGCGCGCGATCTCGTCCGGATCGCCGTCGCCCGCGAGGAGGCGGGCGGCGGCGCGCGCGTCCATCCACTCGTGGACGCCGTCGGTGGTGAGCAGGAAACGGTCGCCCGGCGAAACCTCGACGGCGCGATAGTCGATCTCCACCTCGGGCCCGGCGCCGAGGGCGCGGGCCAGATAATTCTCGCCCGGGCCGAGATCGAGGCGGTGATCCTCGGTCAGGGGTTCCAGCGCCTGGCCGGCGAGACGCCAGATGCGGCTGTCGCCGACATGGAACAGATGCGCCTTCCGGCCCTTCAGGATCAGCGCCGACAGGGTGCAGACATGGCCGCGGTCGCGATCGTCCAGCCGGGCGCGGCGGTTCTGGGCATGAAGCCAGGCATTGATGGCGATGATCACCCGCGTTGCCGCGGTCTTCGCCGACCAGGCGTCGGGCGTGCAGTAATAGTCGCTCAGCAGGCTCTTGACCGCGATCTCGGCCGCTTCGGCGCCGACCGGGCTCGAACTGATGCCGTCGGCGATGGCGGCGGCGATGCCCTTGGTGGTCAGTGCCGCGCCCTCCGGCACCAGGGCGCCGTGGAAGTCCTGATGGGCCGGCTTGCGTCCGGCGTCTGACCATTGGCCGATCGCGACCGAGAGGCGTGACATCATGGATCATCCGGCAGGGCGCGGCCCCGCCAGGGGCATGCGGGGCCGCTGGGCGGCCCGAAGGCCGCCGGTTGAATGCCGGTGATTACTCGCCGGGGACGCCGATCGGGCCACCCTTGACCGCCGGCATGCGCTTCGGCGAGGTCTTGTAGTGGGTCGCATAGAGGGTGGCGCCGACGAAGGTGAGGCCGCCGACGAGATTGCCGAGCACGGTCGGGATCTCGTTCCACAGGAAATAGTCGCCCCAGGTGAACTGGCCGCCCAGCATGATGCCCGAGGGGAAGAGGAACATGTTCACGATCGAATGTTCGAAGCCCATGTAGAAGAACACCAGGATGGGCATCCACATGCCGATCACCTTGCCCGAGACCGAGGTGGACATCATGGCGGCGACGACGCCGGTGGAGACCATCCAGTTGCACATCACGGCGCGGACGAAGAGGGTGAGCATGCCGCCGGCGCCATGGGCGGCATAGCCGAGGGTGCGGCCCTCGCCGATGTGGCCGATCTTCTGGCCGATGGCATTCGGCGCTTCCGAGAAGCCGAAGGTGAAGACGATCGCCATGAACACCGCGACGGTCATTGCACCGGCGAAATTGCCGATGAAGACGAGTCCCCAGTTGCGCAGCACGCCGCCGAGGGTGACGCCCGGCCGCTTGTCGAAGAGGGCGAGCGGCGCCAGCGTGAAGACCCCGGTCAGCAGATCGAAGCCGAGCAGATAGAGCATGCAGAAGCCGACGGGAAAGAGCAGCGCGCCGATCAGCGGCTCGCCCGTGTTCACCGTGATGGTGATCGCGAAGGCCGCCGCCAGGGCCAGGATGGCACCCGCCATATAGGCGCGGACCAGCGTGTCCTTGGTCGACATGAAGATCTTGGATTCGCCGGCGTCGATCATCTTCGACACGAATTCGGTGGGGGCGAGATAGGCCATTTCAGGGTTCCTCTGGTTCGGGTTCGGAAAAGGCGTCAGTCCGTCTAAACGTCGTCCAATTCGGCCGCTCGCCATGGGTGGATGGGATCGGGAGAGGAACCCGCCTGCCGCGACACCGGCGTTGAAACGCGAAAAAGGCCGCGCCTCAGAACCCCGGGCCATGCCCGAAGCGCCGAAGTCGCAGCCCCATTGCCGCGCGCCGTATCTAGCGAAATGGCCGCGCCGTTGCGGCCCAAGAAGATTCTTTCTGCCGCTTTTTTCGGCAGACCGGATCTCGTGCATCATTCTTAGGCCAAGGAAAGGATTTCCGCAAGCGCGATGTTGCACCACGGCATGATCGACGCCGGGCCGGCACGCCATCGGACGCGGTTGACAGGCTCCCCCGGTCGCGACAGTCTCGTATTACGTTCATCATACGAGTCGAACATGAGGAAACGATCCGAAGCGACCAGACGGTCGGAGGCCAAGGAAGCGGCGCGCACCCGGATCCTCGGGGCCGGCGCCGCCCGCATTCGCGGCCAGGGGCTGGAGGGGGCGGCGATCGCGCCGATCATGCGCGATGCCGGCCTGACGCACGGCACCTTCTATGCCCATTTCCCCGACAAGGACGATCTGGTGGCGGCCGCCTTTCGCCACGCCCTCTCGATCGGCCGCCCGGCCTGGACCGAGGGCGCGGATGCGGACTGGGACCACCGCCTGGCCCGCCTCGCCCGGCATTATCTGACCGAAAAGCACCGCGACACGCCGGAAGAAGGCTGCGCCTTCGCCGCCCTCGGCGCCGATGCCGCCCGCGCGCCCGACGGCTTTCGCCATGTCTTCGGCGAGGAACTGGAGAAATCGGTCGAGGCGGTCGCGGCCCAGCCCGGGAACGGCCCCGATGCCGGTGCGCGCCGCGCCGACGCCATCCGCCTGCTGGCGCTCTGCATCGGCGGCATGACGCTGGCGCGCGGCGTCGGCCCCGGCCCGCTGTCCGACGAAATCCTGCGGGTCTGCCGCGATGCCCTCGCCCTCAAAGGAGAATCCGATGACCAGTGAACTGGGCACCGCGCCCTTCGCCGAAAAGCGCTTCATCGAGGTGAAGGGCAAGCGCATGGCCTATATCGACGAGGGCGAAGGCCCGGCCATCGTGTTCCAGCACGGCAATCCGACGTCGTCCTATCTATGGCGGAACGTCATGCCCCATCTGCGCGGCCTCGGCCGGCTCGTCGCCTGCGATCTGATCGGCATGGGCGATTCCGAGAAACTCTCCCCCTCCGGCCCAGACCGCTATCTCTACGAGGAACAGCGGGATCATCTCTTCGCGCTGTGGGACAAGCTGGACCTCGGCGATCAGGTGGTGCTGGTGCTGCACGACTGGGGTTCCGCCCTCGGCTTCGACTGGGCGTCCCGGAATGCGGCGCGGGTGCAGGGCATCGCCTATATGGAGGCGATCGTCGCCCCCATGCTGTGGTCGGACTGGGAGCCCGGCACGGCCCGCGTGTTCCAGGGTTTCCGCTCGGAGGCCGGCGAGGCGATGATCCTCGACGCCAATACCTTCGTCGAGCGGGTCCTGCCCGGTTCCATCGCCCGCACCCTCCGCCCGGAAGAGATGGCGGAATACCGCCGCCCCTTCCTCACCCCCGGCGAGGACCGCCGCCCGACCCTGAGCTGGCCGCGCAGCATTCCGATCGAGGGCACGCCCGCAAGCGTCACCGCGATCGCCGAAGGTTACAGCCGCTTCCTGGCGGAAAGCCCGATCCCGAAGCTCTTCGTCAACGCCGAACCCGGCGCCATCCTGACCGGCCGGTTGCGCGATTTCTGCCGGACCTGGCCGAACCAGACCGAAGTGACGGTCAAGGGCATCCATTTCGTCCAGGAGGACAGCCCGGACGAGATCGGCACGGCCGTGGCCGAATTCGTCGGGGGGCTGCGGGGAATGTGATCCCGCCCATCCGGCGCCTTCGGCGGCCTGAAGGGTGCCGGGGCCGCGCCTCGTACCGATTGCGCCGTTCAGACCGGCAACGACGCCGCAAGACAGGCGAAGGTCAGCACGAGACAGATCCCCGCCAGCCAGAGCCACAGGCTCTGGCCATCGGAGAAACGCTGCTGGATGATGAGTTTACGGGCTTCCTCTATGTCTTCGCCCGACATGGCGCCCTTCTTGAGAAGATCCTGAAGCGCCCGGAAATCCCGGCTCTGGGCGACAAGGTCGATCAACGGGATGAAGAGAAAGATCGAGGCCGCCAGCGCGAAGACACCGGAAAGCCATCCGAGATTCAGGCCGATCCAGGACATCACGCGGACAACGGCACGCCGAGCGAGCGGGCCACCTCCACGGTCAAGGGCACGGTCATGAAGTCGAACCTGTCGTCGCCCGTATTGGCCACATCGATGTGCGCGTGATCGCCGGCGACCACGACCTGCGGGGACGTCGAGACATTCGCCTTCGACGCGCGCCGCACCGTGCCGGGCCCGGCGATCGCCACGACGATCAGGCCTCGCTTGGCGGCGAGCGTGCCGACCTGGCCGGGCGCGGCGGACCAGAAGCCGCATACGCCCCGATCGAACAGATTCGCCCTGCCCGACCGCGACGCGACGAGTCTGCCGATGGCGGCCCGTGTTTCCTCGAGTATGGGACCGCGTATCAGCGAACGGATCAGCGCGGTGCATATTTCGAGATTCTCGGTCTCGTCGGTCAACAGCAACGCCTGGTCGCCACCGACCCGCTCCACCCAGTCCTCGATCGCCGGCAATTGCGGCGCATCCATCACGAACTTGACCCCGAGCGACGAAAGAAGCGGCCGAAGTTTCCGGTAGCTCGGCCCCTCCGGCATCTTCCCGCTCTCGATCTCGCTGATCTGTCCCTGCTTGAGACCGGCACGGTCGGCGAGTTCGGTCTGGGTGAGGCCACGGGTCTCTCTGGCGCGCCTCAGGACCACGCCGATCTCGATCGCCGCCGGGTCGAAGGTCTCGAAACCGAGCCCATTCGGGCGGTCCCGGATCGAATCCAGCATGCCCGCGAGATCGGTCGCGTTCCGCATCTCCTTGTCGTGCATGGGCAGCCGCGCCTTGCCGACCCGAGCGAGTCCGCGGTTCTTTCCGGCGATGTCGGTCATGACGGCATCCTTCAGGTCAAAGACAGGACGCGCGGCTCAATCACTCGGGTCCACCACATTTCGGGATCATCGTCGGGATAGCGATAACAGGCCGAGATCGCACAGATCCTGATCGATCCGTCACTCCGCAGGCTGGCCGCGAATGCGAGCGACGGCGTATCCGGGAGCCGGTAGACGTTCCAGTCGTCCGTCATTTTCCACAGAGCGACATTCGCGAGATAGTCGATCATGGCCTTGGCGGACTTCCGTTTGAGCTGCACCTCCAAATAGTCCAAAACGAAACTTCGAAGACGGGATTGAGCCGCACCGTCCCCGACGGCGAGCGCCGCCTTTCCGGCGTCGTTCCAATCCGGCGCGAAAGCGCCGAGACGGCCGCTGTGGTCGACGAAATATTCGATCGAGACCCGGCTCATCACGCCCTCAATATAATGAATTCGTTATAAAACACAAGCCCGCCGACCGATCGCCCTCAGAACCGATCGCCCTCAGAACCGGTCGCCCTCGGAACCGGTCGCCCTCGGAACCGGTCGCCCTCGGAACCGGTCGCCCTCGGAACCGGTCGCCCTCGGAACTTGCCATCGTCCCCGGGCATTCGGCCACGCCCCCAGATTGTATCGAAGAACGCGGTCCCTGTCAGAATTCGAACATGCAACGCGGCGGCCCCAGGTCTCGACCGCGACGGTGATCGTCCCCGCCCTGTCGACGGACGCGACGCCGAACGGCGTGCGCGTCGCCCGGACCTCGCCCGGCCGGATGGAGACCCGGGTCGCCGTTGCGCGTGCCGGGCCGCTCGCGGAAGATACGGGCACGGATCGCGACGGCGGCACCATGCCGATGGTCCGACATGACGGAAGGAGTCCCCTCGACGATCATGACCCGCGACGACTTCAACCACTTCTGCGCCAGCCTGCCGGCCGCGAGCCACGTGGTGCAATGGGGCGGCTCCGACGTCTGGAAGCTGGGCGGCAAGGTCTTCGCCATCTGCGGCCTTCACGGCGGCGTCACCTTCAAGGTCTCGGAAACCGCCTTCGAGATCCTTCGCGAAATGCCGGGGCTGCGCCCCGCCCCCTATCTCGCCTCGCGCGGCCTGAAATGGATCCAGCACCATGGGAAACCGGGCCTCGGCGACGAGGACCTGCGGCACTATCTGACGGAATCATACCGCATGATCGCGGCGGCCCTGCCCCGCAGGACGCGGGCGGCACTGGGGCTGTGAGGGCCGGCACGGCGGCCGGCATCAAGGGCGACCCTGCACCAGTCGCTTTATGCGCTCGACCGCCGTCTGGCGAAAGCCGGCCCGACAACCGGCACGCCCACCCGTCGGCTCGGGTGACCTCCCGCTCACTCCCACTCGATGGTCCCCGGCGGCTTCGAGGTGATGTCGTAGACGACGCGGTTGATGCCCTTGACCTCGTTGATGATGCGGGTCGCGACGCGGGACAGGAAGGCGTGTTCGAAGGGGTAGCTGTCGGCCGTCATGCCGTCGACCGAGGTGACGGCGCGGAGCCCGCAGACCTGATCGTAGGTGCGGCCGTCGCCCATGACGCCGACGGTGCGGACGGGAAGCAGCACGGCGAAGGCCTGCCAGATCTCGTCGTAGAGGCCGGCGTTGCGGATCTCCTCGAGATAGATCTTGTCGGCCTTGCGCAGGATATCGAGCTTCTCCGCCGTGATGTCGCCCGGCATGCGGATGGCGAGGCCGGGCCCCGGGAAGGGGTGGCGGCCGACGAAGGCGGCGGGCAGGCCGAGTTCGCGGCCCAGCGCCCGCACTTCGTCCTTGAACAATTCGCGCAGGGGCTCGACCAGTTTCATGCGCATCCGCGCCGGCAGGCCACCGACGTTGTGATGCGACTTGATGGTGACCGAGGGGCCGCCCGAGAAGGAGACGCTTTCGATCACGTCCGGATAGAGCGTGCCCTGGGCCAGGAAATCGGCGCCGCCGATCGCCTTCGCTTCCTTCTCGAAGACGTCGATGAAGGTGGCGCCGATGATCTTGCGCTTCTGTTCGGGGTCGGTCACGCCCGCCAGCTTGTCGAGGAAGAGGTCGCTGGCGTCGGAATGCACCAGGCGAATGTTGTAGTGATCGCGGAACAGGGTCACCACCTCCTCCGCCTCGCCGGCGCGCATCAGGCCGGTATCGACGAAGACGCAGGTGAGCTGGTCGCCGATCGCCTCGTGCAGGAGGACGGCCACCACCGAGGAATCGACGCCGCCGGAAAGGCCGCAGATCACCTTGCCGTCGCCCACCTGTGCGCGCACGCGCGCGATCTCGGCTTCACGGAAGGCCTGCATGGTCCAATCCGCCTTGCAGCCCGCGACCTCGTGAACGAAGCGCGAGATGAGCCTGGCGCCTTCGGGCGTGTGCACGACCTCGGGGTGAAACTGGACGGCATAGATCCGGCGCTCGTCGTCGGCGATGGCGGCGAAGGGCGCGCCGGGCGAGGTGGCGACGACGCGGAAGCCCGGCGGGATCGCGGTCACGCGGTCGCCGTGGCTCATCCACACCTGGGGCGCGTCGCCCTTGGCCCAGAAACCGTGGAACAGGCGGCAATCGTCGATGATGTCGAGATGGGCGCGGCCGAATTCGCGGTGATCGCCCGGCTCCACCCTGCCGCCCATCTGGTGGCAGATCACCTGTTCGCCATAGCAGATGCCGAAGATCGGTCTGCCCGAATTCAGGATCTCGTCCGGCGCCAGCGGCCCGTTCTCGTCCGTCACCGAAGCCGGGCTGCCGGAGAGGATGACCGCCCTGGGATCCAGGCGCTCATACCCCTCCATCGCCTTGGCGAAGGGGACGATCTCGCAATAGACCCCGGCCTCGCGGACGCGGCGGGCGATGAGCTGGGTCACCTGCGAGCCGAAATCGACGATGAGGATGGTGTCGGTGGCGGAATGGACGGGAGGAAGGGCGGTGTCGGACATGGCGGGCAAGCTACTGTCAAGCGACAGCGCCGTAAACGGCGATTTTCGGCGCCCTGCCCCACCCGATCGGCAAAGGACGGAATCGGCATCCCATGGTCTCATCCGTGGGGTTTGGCCCTGGCCTCGCCCCACGTCGCCCACGGCCCGCCCAGACGTCAGGCACCGGACGCCATCACCACCCGATAGGCCGCGACGGCGGCCCGCAGATCGGTGAATTCGGCGCAGCCCGCCGGGCACAGGCGGCCCAGGGCCGCGAGCTGTTCCTCGGCCTTTTCGATCCGGCCCTGACCGAGGAACACCGAACCCAGGCGCGCGCGGGCTTCGAGATGATCCGGCGCAAGGGCGAGAGCCCGCTCGAAATGGCGCTTCGCCTCGCGCAGATTGCCGAGTTCCTGGAAGGAACGGCCGATCAGGCTTTCGAGATCGGCGCCCTCGGCGCCGGCCACCATGGCGGCGCTGAGGTGGCGGATGGCGGACGCGTGGTCGCCGGCGGCCGAGGCGGCCTCGCCGAGGGCGCGGTGGCCGGCGGCGGGATCCGCGATCTCGGCGGCGAGCGCGCCGGCGGAAAGGTCGAGAACCGCCAGGCTGAAGGCAAGGCCGGCGGCGGTGAGAAGCGATTTGAACATGATGTGGTCCTCGGGGATCTGGGGGAGGATCGCGGCCATCACGGCCGCGACATGAGAGGACCCTACCCGCCGCCCCGGTCCCGCGCTGTTCCACCGGGAACAGGGCCGGGCCCGGGACATGAAAAAAGCCGGCAGCGACGCCCATCGGCATCGGCCGGCCCGATCGTCCGGACGGCGCGGGGGGATGAGGGCCGCGCCGTCCGGAAGCGATGGTTGGAGATCAGCCGGGATTGGCGGCCTTATAGGCGTCGATCGCCGCCTTCAGTTCGTCCAGCTCCTCGCAGCCGGTGGGGCACACGCGCCGCAGTTCGACCAGACGGCCCTCGGCCTTTTCGAGCTGCTTCAGCTCGAGGAAGGCTTCGCCCAGATATTCATGGGCGCCGCGGTGGTCCGGATCCAGCTCCAGGGCGCGCCAGTAGTGCTTCCTGGCTTCGTCGTAGTTGCCGAGCTTGCGGTTCGAGAAGCCGAGCAGGTTTTCGGCATCGGCGCTGTTCGGATCGGCCTCGACGGCGGCGGTCAGGTGACGGATCGCGGTCCTGTAATCCTTGGCGTCGACGGCGGCCTTGCCGGCGGCGTAATAGTCGGCGGCGGCGGGGGCCGGTTCGACGGTCTCGGTGCCGGCCGCGAGCGCGACGCCCGAGATGCCGACGGTGACGAGGGAGAAGGCAAGGCCGAAAGCGGCGAGCGGCGACTTGATCATGGGGTTAGTCCTTCGCTTGGGGAATTGCCTCGAAGCCGGTCCGGCCTCGAAGTCGAGAGAACCCTATGCCCTGGACCGGCGCCTCGTTGTTCCCCGGGGAACAGCCGGTGGAACGGGTGGCGCCGTCATGCCAATGCCGTAAAATGCGCCCCCCAGGGCTCGAGCACCAGAAGTCCGTCGCGCCGCACGCCGCCGAAACCGTGCCCAGCCAGATCCTGCCCCATGGGCAGGCCCGCCACCGGCACCGACAGCGCCTCGTCGCCCAGGTTGAACAGGCAGAGCACGCCGCCGTGATCGTTCCGCCGCTCGAAGGCGAGCAGCGCGGGCGGTCCCGCGTGGAACACCATGCGACCGGTGCGGAACACCGGATGGCGCTTCCGCCAGTCCAGGAACTGGCGCATGCGGTTGAGGGGCGAGCCCGGCTCGAAATCCTGGGCATCGACGGCATGGGCGCGATAGTCGTCCGGCAGGGGCAGCCAGGGCTCGACGCGGCTGAAGCCGCCGTGCTCGCCCGCCGCCAGCCAGGGCATGGGCGCGCGGGCCCCGTCGCGCCCCTTGAAGGCGGGATAGAATTCGACGCCGTAAGGGTCGCGCAGGCGTTCGAAGGGAATGTCGGCATCCGGCAGCGCCAGTTCGCTGCCCTGATAGAGGCAGACCGAGCCGCGCAGACATGCCAGCGCCGCCTGAAGCGTGATGGTGAAACCCGGATGGTTCCGCCCCTGGTGCAGCCGGGTCGGCGAGCGCATGAAGTCGTGATTGTCGAGGGTCCAGCACGGATGGCCGTCGCCCGGCGCATGGCCCAGGATCTCGGCCAGGGACCGGATCGCGGCGCCGTCCAGGTGATGGGCCCAGAGCAGCCAGGAGCCGTAGGCGAGATGCAGCCGGCCGGGCGCCGTGTAGGCACGGTGAAGACGTCCCCCGTCCCGCTCCTCCAGCTCGCCGAGAAGGACGCGGTCGCCGAATTCGTCGGCAAGTGCGCGCAGGCGCTCGACGAAGGCGAGCGTTTCGGGCCGGCCGATGTCGTAGACGTGTTCCTGGAAGAAATAGGGGTTGAAGTTCATGCGCGTGCCGCCGACCGGTTTCGCGGCCGGCGGATTGTCGCGCAGGTCGAGGTCGTGGATGTAGAAGGGACAGGCGTCGAGCCGGAAACCGTCGATGCCGAGGTCGAACCAGAAGCGGCAGGTGTCGAGCAGCGCGTCCTGCACCGCCGGATTGCGGCAGTCGAGATCCGGCTGGGACGCCAGGAAATTATGCATGAAATATTGGTTGCGGCGCGGTTCCCACTGCCAGGACGGGCCGCCGAACAGCGACAGCCAATTGTTGGGCGGCGTGCCGTCGGGCTTGGGATCGGCCCAGACGTACCAGTCGGCCTTGGGATTGCTGCGCGAGGCGCGGCTCTCGCGGAACCAGGGATGACGGTCGGAGGTGTGGCTGAGCACCTGATCCATCATGACCTTGAGGCCGAGGTCGTGGGCCCGGTCGATCACCTGCTTCACGTCGTCGAGGGTGCCGAACAGCGGATCGACCGCCTTCATGTCCTCGATGTCGTAGCCGAAGTCGCGCATGGGGGACTTCTGGAACGGCGAAATCCAGATCGCATCGACCCCCAGCCGCGCGACATAGTCCAGCCGCTCCGCGATCCCCCGAAGATCGCCCACGCCATTGCCCGACGTATCCATGAAGGAGCGCGGATAGATCTGATAGATCACCGCGCCCTGCCACCAGGGGGTCTCCCCTGCCGCCATGCTGCCCCCTTCCCCGCTCACCCCGACTTCCCCCCGGGGTCCCGCGTGCGATGGTAGGGGCGAGCGGGATACCGTCCAACGGCGTTCGTCCCCAGCTTTGGGACAGTCGTTCGAAACTCAGCCCGGATTTCGGCCGAGCGCCGCGACGAAGAAGCCGTCGGTGCCATGGGCGGCGGGATCGAGCGCGATGCCGAGGCGGCCACCGCTGATGCCCGGCGGCAGCGTTTCGTGGTCGAGTACGGTGAAATCGCCGTGGCGGCCTAGAAAGGCTTCCACCACATCCTCGTCCTCCTCGAGGAAGAGCGAACATGTGGCATAGACCAGGCGCCCGCCCGGCTTCACCAGGCGCGCCGCCGCATCGAGGATGCGGCCCTGCAGGCCGGCCAGTTCCCGCACGCGCTCGAGGGTCACGTTCCAGCGCGCCGCCGGATTGCGCCGCCAGGTGCCGGACAGGCTGCACGGGGCATCGACCAGCACCCGGTCGAATGCCCCGGCCTCGCGGTCCAGCAGATCGTCGGTGATGACGGCGCGGGTGACGAACCCCTCGATCCCGGCCCGCGCCAGGCGCGGCATCATGCGCGACAGGCGCCGCTCCTCGACGTCGAGGGCGAGCAGACGCCCCTGCCCCGCCATGTCGGCGGCAAGGGCCAGGGTCTTGCCCCCGGCCCCGGCGCAGAAATCGGCGACGGCCATGCCGGGCCGCGCGTCGCAGGCGAGCGCCACGAGTTGCGAGCCTTCGTCCTGGACCTCGATCCGGCCTTCGGCGAAGGGGGCCAGGCGGCCCAGCCGCTCCCGCCCGGCGACGCGGACACCGGCAGGCGCGAGTGCGCAGGGCTCGACGCTCAGGCCGAGGGCCGCGAGTTCCGCCATGGCGCCCGCCCGGTCGATCTTCGCCGTGTTGACGCGAAGATCCAGGGGCGCGCGCCCGGCCATGGCGGCGACGGCCGCCGCGAGGCGCGTGCCGAAACGGCGCAGCAACAGGGGATGCAATTCCTCGGCATAGTCGCCCGCCACCCAGGGCGGGGCCGGCCGCGGATCCGAGAGGGCGGCGAGGGCCGCGCGTTCCGCATCGCTCAGGGGGGCCGGGGCATGGCCTTCGCCCGTCGCCCAGGCCGCCACGGTTTCGGCATCGGCGGCCCCGGTCAGGACCGCCGCCGCCATGGCGAGGATGCGGGGCGTATCGCCGCCGCCGGTCAGATGGATCAGGGCCCCCCGTCGCCGCACCGCGTACCAGACCAGGGCGGCGATGGCGGCCCGGTCTTGCTTGCCGGCATAGCGCCGGGCGCGGAAATAGCGGTCGACCACCTGGTCCGCCGCCTCGCCGCGCGCGCCGATCTCGGCCAGCAGTTCGATCGCGGCCGACAGCCGCGCGGCGGGACGCATGGGGTCCTATCGGGCGCGCGGGATCAGCGGCCGCCCTGGGGGTAGTTCGGGCTTTCGCGGGTGATGGTCACGTCGTGGACATGGCTTTCGCGCAGGCCCGCGCCGGTGATGCGCACGAATTGCGCGCGTTCCTGGAACTCACCCACGGTCGGCGCGCCGGTATAGCCCATGGCGGCGCGAAGCCCGCCGACGAGCTGGTGGATCACGGTGTGGACCGAGCCCTTGTAGGGCACCTGGCCCTCGATGCCTTCCGGCACCAGCTTCAGGGTGTCCTTCACCTCTTCCTGGAAGTAGCGGTCGGCGGAACCGCGCGCCATGGCCCCGACGGAGCCCATGCCGCGATAGGCCTTGTAGGTCCGGCCCTGATAGAGGAAGACCTCGCCCGGGGCCTCGTCCGTGCCGGCCAGCAGGGAGCCGACCATGGCGACCGAGGCACCGGCCGCGATCGCCTTGGCGAAATCGCCGGACAGCTTGATGCCGCCGTCGGCGATCACCGGCACACCGGCCTCGCGGCAGACGGCGGACGTGTCCATGACGGCGGTGAGCTGGGGCACGCCGACGCCGGCGACCATGCGCGTGGTGCAGATCGAGCCCGGCCCGATGCCGACCTTGATGGCGTCGGCGCCGGCATCGATCAGGGCGCGGGCGGCGTCGGCGGTGGCGACGTTGCCGGCCACCACCTGCGCTTCGTTCGACAGTTTCTTGATGCGGGCGACGGCATCGACCACGCGCTGGGAATGGCCATGGGCGGTATCGACCACCAGAAGGTCGCAGCCGGCGCCGATCAGCGCCTCGGCCCGGGCGAAACCCTCGTCGCCGACGGTGGTGGCGGCGGCGACGCGCAGGCGCCCGGCGGCATCCTTGGCCGCGTTCGGGTGCTGCTGCGACTTTTCGATGTCCTTCACCGTGATCAGGCCGATGCAGCGATAGGCGTCGTCGACCACCAGCAGCTTCTCGATCCGGTACTTGTGCAGAAGCTTCATCGCCTCCGCCCGGTCGATGCCGTCCTTCACCGTGATCAGGTTGTCCTTGGTCATCAGCTCCGAGATCAGCAACTGGTCGTCGGTGGCGAAGCGGACGTCGCGGTTGGTCAGAATGCCCACCAGCTTGCCGTTGGCGGGTTCGACCACCGGAATGCCCGAGATCGAATGGCGGCGCATCAGGGCGTGAGCGTCGGCAAGGGTCCGGTCCGGGGCGATGGTCACCGGATTCACCACCATGCCCGACTCGAATTTCTTCACCTGGCGGACCTGATCGGCCTGCTGCTCGATATCCATGTTGCGGTGGACGACGCCGATACCGCCGGCCTGGGCCATGGCGATCGCCATATTGGCTTCGGTCACCGTGTCCATGGCGGCGGAAATCAAGGGGATGTTCAGCTCAATACCCCGGGTCACCCTGGTGCGGGTGTCGACCTGGGCCGGCAGGACGCTGGACGCGGCGGGGGTGAGCAAGACGTCGTCGAAGGTTAGAGCTTCGCGGATCTGCATCGAATCCTCCGTTGCAGCAAAGAGCAGGGTCCTCAAATCGGGGTCGCGCTCTATAGCACGGGGCGCCCTCCGGGCCTAGCGGTCAGACGCAGGCCCGCCATGCGCCGAGCGGTCAGGCTCTGAAACCCGTGGCGACCACATACATTTCGGACGAATCGCTGCGGCTGGCGGGCGGTTTCATGTGTTTCACCACGGCGAAATGCTTGCGCATGGTGGCCATGAGCTGGTTCTCGGACCCGCCCTGCAGGACCTTGGCGATGAAGGCGCCGCCGGGCTTCAGCACGTCGACGGCGAAATCGAGGGCGGCTTCGCACAGCGCCATGATCTTCAGATGGTCGGTCGCCTTGTGGCCGGTGGCGGCGGCCGCCATGTCGGACAGCACCACATCGGCCGGCCCGCCCAGCAGGGCGCGGAGCCTTTCGGGCGCGTCTTCCGCCAGGAAATCGAACTGAATGACCTCCGCCCCCGGCACCGGCACGACTTCGGTCAGGTCGATGCCCACCACCTTGCCATTGGGCGCGCTGTCGCCGGGGCGCGAGCGCACTCGCTCGCTCGCCACCTGGCACCAGCCGCCGGGGGCCGCGCCCAGATCGACGACGACGGCGCCGGCGCGCAGCACATGCAGCTTGTCGTCCATCTCGATCAGCTTGTAGGCGGCGCGGCTGCGATAGCCGTCGCGCTTGGCGGCGGCGACATAGGGATCGTTCAACTGGCGTTCCAGCCAGCGCGCGGAGGAGACGGTGCGCTTCTTCGCCGTCTTCACCCGGACGTGGAGCCCGCGCGCCGCGCCGGATTTGCCGCCGCCGCCCTTACTGCCCGAACGCGCGGTCATCGTCCGATCCCCGCCATCAGGCCCATCAGCACGCCTTCGCGCAGGCCCCGGTCGGCGATGCGCAGGCGCCGTTCGGGCCAGGCCTCGACGATGGCGTCGAGAATGGCGCAGCCCGCCAGTACCAGATCGGCGCGGTCGCGCCCGATGCAGGGATTGGCCGCCCGCGCCTCGAAGGGCATGGCACGGATGTCGGCGATCACGGCGCGGATCTCTTCCCAGTTCAGCCAGCTGCCGTCGACGCGGGAGCGGTCGTAGCGCGGCAGGCGCATGCGCACGGCGGCAAGGGTGGTGACGGTGCCCGAGGTGCCGAGAAGCTGGAAGCCGTGGTCCGTCACCGCCCGTTCCACCGGATGCTGGCGCGCGAAGGCGGCGAGCGCGCCGCGCACCTCCGCCACCATGCGGGCATAGACCGTGTCGTCGACGGAGACGCCGCCGAAATGTTCCGCCAGGGTGACGACGCCGATGGGCAGCGACGTCCAGTCCAGCATCTCCGCCCGGTCGGGCCCGGTGACCGACAGCCAGGCGAGTTCCGTCGACCCGCCGCCGATGTCGAAGACCAGCGCGCGGCGCCGGTCGGGATCGAGCAGCGGCGTGCAGCCGACGACGGCGAGCCGCGCCTCTTCCGCCGGCGAGATCACTTCGAGGTCGATGCCGGTCTCGCTGCGCGCGCGGTCCAGGAATTCGGTGCCGTTGGTGGCGCGGCGGCAGGCTTCGGTGGCGATGGCGCGGATGTGGGTGACGCGGCGGCGCTTCATGCGCCCGGCGCAGATGCGAAGCGCTTCGATGGTGCGGTCGATGGCGGCATCGGCGATCCGCCCCTGGGAAGCGATGCCCTCGCCCAGGCGGACGATGCGGGAAAAGGCGTCGACGATGCGGAAGGTGCCGTGGCGCGCCGGTTCGGCGATCAACAATCGACAGTTGTTCGTGCCGAGATCGAGCGCGGCGAAGACCGGCGGATCCGAAAATTCCGATTTCATGTCCGGCGCGACCGGGCGCGACACGCCGGGCGCCGGTAGTGGCCCTTCCGGGCGAACATCCGACAATTGAGACCTCTGACCACCGGCACGGCAAAGGCCGTACCACTTAAGTGTCATGATAGCAGCATTCCCGCACCGCCGTGAAGCCCCGCCCCGGCGGCGGGCGGCGGTGCCGACAGACCATCGCCACCCCTGAATACTGAGGGTCAGATCAGCAAATCAGACATATCAGATGTCACATATGATATATTATACATGATCCGCCCATGATGACCGCCGCGCAAATGCGGGCCGCCCGCGCCCTTCTCGGTATCGACCAGAAAGCCCTGGCCGAACTGTCGGGCCTGTCGCTGCCCACGATCCAGCGCATGGAGGCCAGCGAGGGCAATGTTCGCGGTGTGGTCGAAAGCCTGACCCGGGTGGTCGAGGCCCTGGACCGCGCCGGTGTCGACCTGATCGGGGACAATGTGCCGAGCATCGGCGGCGGGCGGGGTGTGCGCCTGAAGGCGCCGAAACCGGCCGAGACTCCCTGACCGGTGGAAGACGCGACGGCGACCGAAGGTCGAAAGCCGACGATCCCGCCGCGCTGGTAGCGGCCTGGACGCATCCCGCCCCCTTCCTTCCGAGGACGGATCGTCCCGTTTCGTGGAGTATCCGTCATGGCCGCAAGGCCCGCCGAACCCGGCTTCATCGAATTGTTCACGCCCAAGCTGGTGACCATCCTGCGGGAGCGTTACGGCCTTGCCGACCTCCGCGCCGATGCCGTCGCCGGCCTGACCGTGGCGATCGTCGCCCTGCCGCTGTCGATGGCGATCGCCATTGCCTCGGGCGTCACGCCCGATCGCGGTCTCTATACCGCCATCGTCGGCGGTTTCCTGGTTTCGGCGCTCGGCGGCAGCCGATTCCAGATCGGCGGCCCGGCGGGCGCCTTCATCGTGCTGGTCGCGCTGACCGCGCAGGTCCACGGCGTCGACGGATTGCTGCTCGCCACCGTCATGTCGGGGATCTTCCTTGCCGCGATCGGTTTCCTGCGCCTCGGCACCTACATCAAGTTCATTCCCTATCCGGTCACCGTCGGCTTCACGGCCGGGATCGCCGTGATCATCTTCGCCAGCCAGATCAAGGAATTGCTGGGCCTGACCCTGGCGGGGCCGGAACCCGCCCCCATCATTCCCAAGCTCGAGGCCATGGCCGGCGCCCTGCCCACGGCCAATCCCGCCACCATCGCCATCGCGATGCTGACCGTCGCCGTCATCATCGGGCTGAAGCGGCTGCGGCCCCATTGGCCCGGCATGCTGATCGCGGTCACGGTGGCGGCGCTTGCGGCGCTCGGCCTCGACCTGCCGGTGGAGACCATCGGCACCCGCTTCGGCGGCATTCCGCAGAGCCTGCCCCTGCCCCATCTGCCGCCAGTGAGCCTGGACAAGATCGTCGAGATGCTGCCCGCCGCGCTCTCCTTCACCCTGCTCGGCGCGATCGAGAGCCTGTTGTCCGCCGTCGTCGCCGACAGCATGAGCGGGCGGCGCCACCGTTCGAACTGCGAACTGGTGGCGCAGGGTGTCGCGAATGTCGCCTCGGGCCTGTTCGGCGGGATCTGCGTGACCGGGACCATCGCCCGCACCGCGACCAATGTCCGGGCCGGGGCGCGCGGGCCGATATCGGGCATGTTGCATGCCCTGTTCCTGCTCGCCTTCGTGCTGCTGGCGGCCCCCCTCGCCTCCGCCATTCCGCTGGCGGCGCTGGCCGGCGTTCTTGCCATCGTCGCCTGGAACATGATCGAGCGCCACGCCTTCGCCGTCCTGTTCCGCACCTCGCGCGGCGATGCGATCGTGCTGATGGCGACCCTGCTGCTGACGGTGTTCCGCGACCTGACCGAAGGCATCGTGGTGGGATTCACCCTGGGCGCGCTGCTCTTCCTGCACCGCATGGCGCAATCGGTGGAAGTCGAGTCCGAAGTGCCCCTGATCGCCGAGGATCGGGCGGACAGCAACGGCAACGGCGGACGCACGCCCTATGATTCCGCCGCCGCCAGCGATCCGGACGTGGTCGTCCACCACATCGCCGGCGCCTTCTTCTTCGGCGCGGCGGCGAGCGTCGCCGCGGTGCTCGACCGCATAGGCCAGAGCCCGCGCGCCTATGTCCTGGACTTCGCCGGCGTCCCCTTCCTGGATTCGACGGCGGCGGCGACCATCGAGGGCTTCCTGCGCAAGGCCGAAAGGAGCGGCGCCGAAGTCTATGTCGCCGGCGCGCGCCCCGCCGTCCGCCGGGTGCTGATCACCCATGGCGTCCGCCCACCCCGCGCCCATTTCACTGCGCGCGTCGCCGACGCGACGGAACGCGCGCACCGCCACTTGGCCAGCCTCGTCGCCGAGCCCGGAACGGCGGATCCGGCCTGATACGTCTCACCTGATCGTCTCATCGGCGCTTGGGCGGCACCTTCATGTCGCGCAGCTTGATGCCTTCGAGGGCGATGCGGAAGGCGCCGCCGCCTTCGCCCGCGCTGTCCGGCGGATCGATCCCCGAATATGTCCCCACGAGGGCGCCGTCCGGTCCGACCTCGAAGCGGACCACATATCGTCCCGGGCGGTCGCCGGCCATGTTCACGCTCTCGAACGAGACCCGGTCGTCGTCCTCGTGACGCAACTCGCCCGGCAAGGGGATGAACTTCTCGGGCTTGCCCTCGCCCGGCTTCGCGAAGCCGATGGCGATGCCGACGCCGGGCAGGCGCCTGGTCCAGATCTCGGCCTCGGGCGGCAGCGTCATGCCGCCCTCCTCCCACATCTCCTCGAGCGTCAGTTTCAGCTTCCATTTGCCGAGCAGGGCGGCGTCGAGGAACAGGTCCTCGAACAGGACGGCCCGGTAATAGCCCTTGGCCTTGGCTTCTTCGTGGAGCTGTTCGGGCGTGTGCCAGAACTTGAAGGAGACGTCGAGATCGATCTGCGCCGCGCGCCAATAGACGACATGGACCAGGGTGATGCAGTCGAAGCCGCTCTCGATCTGGTCGTAGGGCAGCGCCGCCGCTTCACTGTTCTTGATGCCGTCGATCCATTCGACGCGCCGTTCCACGGACGAGAAATTAGTTGTTTCGAGCTGAAAATGGCTGCCCTCGTAGGGAACGTTCGCGCGGGCCGCCTCCAGGGCTTCGCGCACGATCGCCCAGCGGCGCGGATCGTCGGTGCCGAGGCCGGGCCAGGCGATGGCCCCGCCCGTCTTCGCCTCCCAATGAAGCGACGCCGGCAATTTGCCGGCCTGCGCGCCGTTCGGCAGATAGCCGGTGAACTGCTCGGTGAAGGAGCGCAGCGTGGTGCCGCGCCCGCCGATGGCATCGACCACCAGATGGCTGTCGGCGAGGCCGTAGTCGCGCGAGCGGATCAGCACCGCGTCGTAGACATCGGCGAAATCCGCCTGGATGTCGGCCGGCAGTTCCTCCCAGCGCCCGATATAGATGCCGGCATGGCCCGGAAAATGGACGATGTTGCCGAGCACCACGTCGCCCGGCACGATGCCGATGTCGAAATCGCCGGATGCCCGCGCCGGACCGCCCATCCCGAAGACGGCGATCCAGAGCGCCGCGACGACGGCGCCGCCCCATGTTCTCCATGCCCGAGTTCTCGATGACCGTCGCATGGTCCCCTCCCCGTCTGTGCTCGTTTCTCCCGATGAGCCTGAACGACGGACAACCGTAGAGCGCCCGCCCGCCGAGGACAAGGCGGGCGCCCGGAAGCGTCGGACGGACCGGCGGAAACGCTTCGGCCGGAAACGCCGGGCTTGCCAAGCCCGACCGCCCCGGGGAAACAATGTGTCATCGTCGCGGGATTGATCGTGGGACCGCCATGCCGACCGAAATGCGCCAGACACCGCGCCTCGCCGCACTTCTGATCGCCGGCGCGCTCTGGGCCGCGCCCGCCGGGGCGGCCGATACGTCGTCGACCACGGTCACCATGACGGTGAACGCCAATTGCATCGTCACCGCCAACGATCTTGCCTTCGGTGCCTATAATCCGATGGCCCCCGGCCCGACCGACGGCGCCACCACGCTGCAGGTCCGCTGCACCAACACGACCGCCTATGCGGTCAAGCTGAACAAGGGCGCCGGCACCGGGGCCACCGTCTCCCAGCGCCGCATGAGCCATGCGCCGTCCGGCACGCTGGTCTATTCGCTCTATACCGATTCCGGCCGCGGCCAGGTCTGGGGCGACGACAGCGGCGGCGCCTCGGTCTCGGGGGTCGGGACGGGCCTGGCCCAGACGTTGACGGTCTACGGCCGGATTCCCGCGGGCCAATTCTCGACGGCGGGCAGCTATACCGACACGGTTTCGGTGACGATCAACTATTGATCCCTCGGCGTTCACCATGATCCGGTGGCAATCTTAAGCATTTAGTAGCCATTCCCCCATACACTCCTGACGATAAATCGTACGTCGGCGTGCCGATGTTCACGAAAGGAGTCTATGCATGCGTTCTCTGACGCCAGCCTATTTGGCCCTGGGACTTCTGTTCTCGGGTGCCGCCGGTGCCCTGGCCGCGGACTATAACGCGGGCAGTTTCGAGGTCACGGCGACGGTCTCCGATTCCTGCGCGGTGACGCTGAACGATCTCGATTTCGGCGCCTATGACGCCGGCTCGAACAAGACGGGTTCGACCACCCTCGAAATCACCTGCACCACCGGCACCGCCTATCAGGTCGGCGCCGACAAGGGTGCCAACGGCGCGGATACCTCAAACCGCGAGATGAAGCTGACGACCGGTACCGACCTGCTCGGCTATACGCTGACCATCGGCACCAACGGCGGCTCCCATCTGGGCAGCAATTGGGGTGACGACACCGCCGGCGGTTCGGACACGATCGACGGCACCGGGACCGGCGCCGCCGTGACCGTGACCATCGACGGCGACATTCCCGCCAGCCAATATGTGACCGCCGGTTCCTATTCCGACACGGTGAACGTCACGGTCGCGTATTGATGTACGCGGAACATCCTCTAACCTGACCGCCACGCGCGGTTCGGACGGGGGGATGGAATGAAGAGGCTCTGGCCAGTCTTGGCGATGGTGCTGATGGTGGGGCTTGCTGGTCCGACGGCGGCACTCGCCAGTTCGATTCAGGTCTCTCCGATCAGGGTGACGCTGACGGCGGCGCAGCCGGTCATGGCGATCTATGTCACCAACGATGGGGACGCGCCGATCCTGATCCAGGCTTCGGTGCAGCATTGGACGCAGGACGAGGGGGAGGACCTCTATGCCCCGACACGCGACGTTCTGGTCAATCCGCCGCAATTCCGCCTTGCGCCCGGACAGAAACAGATCGTGCGTTTCGGCCTCGTCTCCAGCAATCTCGCCGCCGCCCCGACCGAAGGCACCTATCGCGCCTTCCTCCAGGAAGTGCCGGAAACCCCGCCCAGCGGCGGCGCCACGCTGCGCACCCTGCTGCGTATCTCCCTGCCCGTCTTCGTCGCGCCGGCGGGCGATGCCGTCGTCGCCGGCCGCTGGTCGTCACCCGCGCCCGGCATGCTGCGCTACGAGAATACGGGCAACAGCCATATCCAGTTCGGCGCGATGCGGGTCGTCGCGGGCGAACGAACCCTCGCGACCATCGACGTCGGCGGCTATGTCCTCGCCGGGCAGCATCGCGACTGGAAATTGTCCGGCGCAGGCACCCTGCCGCCGGGTACGCGGATCACGGCCGAAAGCGATGCCGGTGCGATCGATCAGGGCATCGGCGGCGAGTGACGGGCTGATTCCCCTCGTCGCCGGCATCGTCGCCGGTTTCGTCGTGTCCGTGCCGGTCGGTTCGATGCCGGCCGCCCGGGCCGAAACAGCGCCCGACGACGTCTTCCTGGCGGGTTTCGAGGTCAACGGCCGCGCCAGCGATCTCGCCGGCATCCTGCGGCGACGGGGCGACGAATTCCTCATCCGCGATTCGGATCTCGCCACGCTGCGCCTGAACATTCCGAGCGTGCCCGGGATCGAGATCGAGGGTGACGTCTATCGCCCCGTCTCGGCCCTGAAGCCGACCATGGTGCGTTTCGACACCGAACGTCAGGTCCTGATCCTCGACCTGCCGAGCACCGCGATGCAGGCGATCAGCATCGACCTCGGCCGGCGCCCCACGGCTTTGCCGACGTCCGACGACTGGTCGCTGTTCCTCAATTACGAAGCCGCGGTCACCGGTACCGACGACTACGCCCTCGGCAACGGTGCCCTGGAGGCGGCGGTTTCCGGCCCCCAAGGCACCATCGTCGCGAGCGGCCTCGGCCACGCCCGCCTCGACGGCGGATGGGGCGGCGACGGCGGCGTCGCCGGGCCGCCGCGCGGTGTCCGCCTCGAGACCCATTACACCTACGACAATCCGCGCGACCAGACGCGGCTCCGCCTCGGCGACGGCGTCACCGGCCGTTCCAGCATCGGTCAGCAGATCCGCTTCGCGGGCTTCCAGTTCAGTTCCGACTTCAACCTGCGCCCGGGCCAATTCGTCTTCGCGGCGCCGGGACTGAGCGGCTATCTCGACGGCGCCTCCAGCGTGGCGCTCTATGTCGACAACATCCTGCGCTATACGGGGCAATTGCCGGCAGGTCCCTTCTCCTTCAACGATCTGCCGGTGACCACCGGTGCGGGCGAGACGCGCCTGGTCGCGACCGATCTCCTGGGGCGGGAGCAGGTGATCACGTCGAGCTATTACGTCGGCGGCGATTCGCTCGCGGCCGGACGCCAGTCGTTCTCCTATGAATTCGGCGTGGAACGGCGGAACTACGGCAGTGCCAGCAACGATTACGGCGACGGCCTCGCCGCCTTCACCCATCGTCTGGGCCTGACCGACTGGCTGACCGGCGAGGTCCACGGCGAATGGCAGGCGGAACGCTGGCAGGCCGGTCTCGGCGCCGTACTGGTGCTGCCCGCCGTCGGCCAGATTTCCGGCACCTACGCGCGCTCCGACAGCGACGCGCTCGGCCCCGGCTGGCTGTGGAACCTCGAAGCCCAGCGCCTCGGCCGGCTCGGCAGCGTCAGCCTGCAGTGGGAACGGGCCAGCGACAGTTTCAGCCAGTTCGGCACCGGCCTCCTCGACGGCGACGAAGCCCATCTGGTCGGCCGGGCCCAGGCCAATGCCGGCGTGAACCTGGGACGTTTCGGCAGCCTTTCCTTCGGCTACGGCAGGCTTCGTTTTTCCGACGGCACGCGGCCCGAAGTCTCGACCGCCAGCTACGCTCTCCGCGTCACGGAACGCAGCACCCTCAGCGTCATCGGCGCGCGCACCGATACGGACGAAGGCACGGCCGACGACACCGGCCGCAGCGTCGCCGTGACCTGGACCACGGTGTTCTCGCCGCGCCGCAGCGCCAATCTCCAGTATCAGGACAGCGACGGCGACACCCAGGTCACCGTCGGCGTCAACCGCCAGCACGAAGGTCTCTATGGCATCGGCTACGACCTGCGCGGCCATTACGACGCGGACGAAGACCTCGAACTTCTGGGACGTGTCGACTATCAGACCACGGTCGGGAATTTCGGCGCCGTGGGCAGCGTCAGGGACGACCGGGAGGCCGTGCAGGTTTCCGCCAGCGGCGCGGTGGTCGCCGCGGGCGGCGGCGTCTTCGCCAGCGAGCCGATCCATGATTCCGTCGCCGTGGTCACGGTACCCGACTATCCCGAGGTCACGGTCTATCGCGACAATCAGGCGGTCGGCGAGACCGGCGCCGACGGCCGCCTGCTGATTCCCAACGTCCGCGCCTATGAGGAGAACGAGATCCGTCTGGAGCCGCGCGATCTACCGATCGACGCCGGCCTCGATTCCGATCGCGTGCTGATCGTTCCGCGCAACCGGGGCGCCGTGGTCGCCCGCTTCCCGGTGAAGCGCCAGTCGAGCGCGATCCTGGTCATCGAGCGTGCCGACGGCAGCTTCCCGCCGCCCGGCGCCGGCGTCACCTTCGACGGCGGCGTCGATCCCTCCTTCACCGGCTATGACGGCGAGGTTTTCGTCTCGGACCTGAGCGCGGCGGTGACCGGCACCATCGCCTATGGCGGTCTGACCTGCCGTTTCGAGGCCCCGGCGAAGCCGAAGGACGCCGGCGCCCTGCCCCGGCTCGGCCCTTTCCCCTGTACCGAGGAGGCACGATGACGCGCCGCCTGCCGATCCCGGTGCTTATCGCCGCCGTGCTCGCCTGCGGTCTCGCGCTGCTGGCGCCGAGGCCGGCGCAGGCTCTAACGCGCCTCTGCGGCCTGATCGCGACATGCACCTGCAACATGTCCGTGCCGTCGACGATCAACTTCAACACCTACGACCCGTTTTCGGCCACGGATCTCACCACAGCCGGCTCGGCCTCGGTCTCCTGCAGCAGTTCGGGGCTCATCTCGGGCAGCATCACCTATACGCTGACCCTCAGCCAGGGCGCGCACGGCACCTATGCGGCGCGCAGGATGGCGCCTTCGGTCGGCACGATCCAGGCGCAGTACAATCTCTATACCAACAGCGGCCATACGACCGTTCTCGGCGATGGGTCGGGAACCACGGCCATCTTCTCGGCCAGTTGCAGCGGCGCCTTGCTGTTCGGCTCGTCCTGCAACAATTCGCACAACTACTACGGCAAGGTGCCGGCGGGCCAGACCACCCTGGTGCCGGCGACCTATTCCGACACATTGGTCTGGAGCCTCGATTTCTGATGCGAGACCGGTTGCGCATTCCCGCCCTTCTCGCCGCCATCGCCCTGGCGGTCCCCGCCATGGTCGCCCAGGGCGACGACATCGGCACGCCGGCCCGCCATTCCCGCGTCAGCGATTTCGCCGTCGACACCATGCGCATCACGGCGGAAGTCGAGCCGCGCTGCGGCGTTTCCACCGGCCTTCCCGACGCGGCCGGAACCGCCGCCGTCGGCGTCGACTGTGCCACCGCCATCACCTGCGTCGCCGTCGCCCGCGTCGGCGAAACCGGCGATCGCCTGGCCATCGAGCGCAAGGGCCGTGGCCGCTGCCACTACCGCAACATCGTCCGCCTTGCCGACAACGGCCCCGGCGCGCGCCTGATTCTCGTGGATTTCTAGGGGGTCATCGCTTCGGGGTCAGGGCTTCCGCCGGAAGAACTGGAAGACCGGCGCGCGCTTGTCCTTCGGCGCCGCGTCGCCCTCGGCATGGGCGATGCGATAGGCGCGACCCTGCGGCAGCCAGACGGCGCCGTTCGGATCGCTCACGTCGTAGAAGCCGACATCGTGTTTCGCCGCCAGCGCCAGCCCGTGCTTGTAGGCCTGCTCGGCCACGTCCCAGCGGAAATCGACATAGATCGCATGCGGCGAGAAACTGTAGCCGGTGATCCAGGGCGTATCGAAGGCGGGGTCGTCTTCCGCCACGGCCTGGGGCCCGTTCATCGCCGGAAAGCGTTCGAGCATATCGAAATACCAGGCCCGCAGGCCCGGCGCGGTTGTGGCCGGGTCGAAGGGATCGAAATCCCCCTCTTCCTCCATCACCCGATCGTACCAGTCGAGAAAGGCACGCCGCTCGGAAGGCACGGCGCCCGGCTCGAATACCATCAGATCGTAACTCATGCCTGCGCCCCGTTCCGTCGATCCGCGCCGACCATAGCACTGGCGGCCCGTCGATACACCAAAGGGTAGCAGAATTTTCGCCTTCACCGTCGGCCGCTTCACGCGGATCGGACAGAAAGAATGGCGACCCCGGCAGGGCTCGAACCTGCGACATCCCGCTTAGAAGGCGGGTGCTCTATCCAGCTGAGCTACGGGGCCAAGGGGTTTGGGCCGCGGGGTTGGCCTCTTCGGGGGCCAGGGATGCGGATCACCAGCGACGCGGATCAGCGGACCCGGTCGTATTTGAAGTTGTCGGCGTAGGCCTTGATCTTCGGGGTCAGGGTTTTCGGCTCCTGCACCTCGAAGGGGATGCGGTGCTTCTCGCAATACGCCGTGGCCGCTTCCTTGCTCTCGAAGGTCATGCGCACTTCGCCGTTCATGTCCGTGGTGCCGGTCCAGCCCATGAGCGGGTCGAGACGGCGGATCGCCTCCGGCTCGAATTCCAGGACCCAGCGGCGGCTGTTGGCCTTGCCGGACTGCATCGCGTTCTTGGTCGGCAGATAGATCCGAGCCTGCATTTGGCTTAACCCCATCGAGCGTGCATACGCATTTCACCTTTGCCGAGAACATGGTCTGATCACCGCGTCCGCGTCAACCACGGAAGGGATTCGGAGACCATGGGCCGCATCATCGTCATCGCCGCCCTGGTCGCCATCGGCACGATGGTCGCGGCCTGGGTCGGCGGCATGATCGGCAAGGCCCAGCGCCGCCTGAACCGGCCGAGCGACAGCCTGCCCCGTCCCCGCGGCCGGCGGGAACGGCTGCGCGACCTCCTGATCGGGCTCGGTATCATGGGCGCGCTGATCGTCCTCGGCCTGCTGCTCCAGACTCCGGGCTGATCGCTCAGGACTTGGCGTGACGCTCCGCGACGCGGAGGATGCGGCGGCAGGCTTCCTCCATCACCGGCAGGTCGTAGGTCATGGAGAGACGGATATGGCCGCCCGCCTCCGGCCCGAAGGCGTCGCCGACGAGGGTGGTCACGCGCTCTTCGTCGAACAGGCGCTCGGCGAAGGCCTCGGCCGACAGGCCGGTGCGGCGCACGTCGACCATGACGAACATGCCGCCTTCCGGGCGGTGGCAGGCCAGATGCGGGCTCTGCCCCAGGCGTTCGTAGACCAGGCGGCCGCGCGCCTTATAGGCGTCGCGCATCCGGTGCTGGGGTGCCTGATCGCCCTCGATCGCCTCGATCGCCGCCGCCTGGATGAAGGGCGGGCAGGAATAGATCATGCACAGCACCAGCTTGGCGTAATGGGCGATGAAGTCCTTGGGGCCGACCGCCCAGCCGAGGCGGAAGCCGGTCATGGCATGGGTCTTCGACAGGCTGCAGACGGTGACCGCGCGCTCCGCCATGCCGGGCAGGCTGGCGGGGCTGATGTGCGGGCGTTCGTGGGCGAGGCCGGCATAGACTTCGTCGGTCAGGACCCAGAGGTCGTGCCGTTTCGCGACTTCGGCCACCGTCTCCACCTCTTCCGCCGTCATCACCGTGCCGGTCGGATTGTTCGGCGTGGTCAGCAGGATGCCGCGCACCCCCGGTTCGGCCGCCGCCCGGCGCAGATCGTCCGGGTCGAGGTGGAAACCGCGCTCGGGATAGAGCGGCACGTCGACGATGGTGCCGCCGGCGGCCCCGATCAGCGCCTCGTAGGTGACGTAGCGGGGCGAGGGCACGATCACCTTGTCGCCGGGGCCGAGCAGGACCTGGGCGGCGGCGAACATGGCGGCCTGGGCGCCGGCGATCACCACCACGTTCTCCGCTTCCGCCGGCTGGCCGGTCAGGCGGGTGTGATAGCGCGCGATGGCGGCGCGCAGGCGGGGATCGCCCTCGATATTGCCGTAATGGGTCTCGCCCGCGTCGAGCGAGGCCTTGAGCGCGGCGGAGATGTTGGGCGCCGTGTCGTAATCCGGATCGCCGACCGACAGGAGGATCACCTCCTCCCCCGCGCGCTGGGCCTGGACCCCACGGAAATGAATCTGCCAGGCGGTGGAGCCCTTGCCGCCCAACCGCTCCACCCGAGACGAGAAATGCATGACGAAACCCGTGCTGAAAACGAGGTCAGCTTAGCGGTGGCGCCCCCGCTCCGCCACCGCCGCCACGGCATGGCCGGTCTTCGGCGAAAGGGGGCTCAGCGACCGAGATCCTCGCGCAGGCGGGAAAGGCAGGCGGCACGGTCCGGGCGCAACCCTTCCGCCAGCCACCAATCCTCGACGGCGCGCAGCCGCGCCCCCATCTCCGGCCCCCGCGCCAGGCCGAGCGCGGCGGCATCGGCCCCCTTCAGGGGGAAGGCGGGCACCTCGATGGCGGCGGCATGGGCGGCGCGCGCGCCCTCGCCCGCCAGGGTCAGGCGGTCGACCGCCGCCTGCCGGCCGGCGCGGTGAATCAGGGCGCGCAGGCCCTCGTCCGCCGCCGGCACGGGCGCGGGCTCCAGGGCCGCCGCCAGCCGCGCGGTCATGGCCCGCGACAGGCGCAGCCGCGTCCCGATCACGGGGCCGAGGGCCGGCTCGTCCGGCAGCAGGGCGGCGAGGCGGAGCAGGCCGTCGCCGAGCCCGAGACCCGCCAGGCGGCGCATGCGCGCCGTATCGGCCGCTTCGGGCAGGATCACGGCGAGCACGCCGGACGCTTCCATGAGGTCGACCGCCAGGGCGGCGCGCGGCAGGATCAGGGTCTTCAGGAGTTCGCTGGCGATCCGCTCGGCGGAGAGACGGCGCAGGTCTTCCCGCGCGGCGGCAATCGCGGAAAGCGCCTCTTCATCCGCGGCACCCTTGGCGAAGCGGGCGTGAAAGCGAAAGAAGCGGAGCGCGCGGAGATAATCCTCGGCGAGGCGCTGTCCGGCATCGCCGATGAAGCGCACCACCCCGGCGTCGAGATCGGCGAGACCGCCGACCGGGTCGAACAGGGTGCCGTCCGGATCGGCATAGAGGGCGTTGATGGTGAAGTCGCGGCGCTGGGCGTCGGCATGCCAATCGTCGGTGAAGGCGACGACGGCATGACGTCCGTCGGTCTCGACGTCATGGCGCAGCGTCGTTACCTCGACCGGCTGATGGTCGGCGACCACGGTGACGGTGCCATGGGCGATGCCCGTGGGCAGGGCCTTCAGGCCGGCGGCCCGGGCCAGGGCCATCACCGCCTTGGGCGGATCGGGGGTGGCGATGTCGATGTCGGCCGGCGCCTCGCCCAGAAGCGCGTCGCGCACGCAGCCGCCGACGAAGCGCACCGGCGTGCCCCCGGCGGTCAGGGCCGCGACCACGGCGCGGACCGCTTCCGCGTCGCGCCAGCCGCCCGGGGGAAGCCGATCCGGGATCATTCGGCCTCGATATGGCCGGGGATCAGGCGGCCGTCCTCCAGCCGCGCCGGGACATAGCGCCCGCCCGCCGGATCACCCCCCAGGAAGGCTTCGCCGAGCGTCACCAGGATCACCAGGAAGGTGCCGACGGCGACGATCGGGATCCATGGCACCGGGCGCTTCTCCGGCGGCTGGCGCAGGCGCCAGCGCTCGAAGCGGATCCACAGCTTGAAGGCGACATAGGGCAGAACCATCGCCAGGACATAGAGGAGGATGATACGGCCCATGGTCAGATCCTGCCCAGGCGGCGCGCCAGATTGACCAGCATGCCAGCCGTCGCCCCCCAGATGTAGTGCTCGCCGTAAGGCATGGCATAGAAGAAGCGCTCCACCCCCATATAGTGGCGGCTGTGGCGCTGCTGGTTGATCGGATCCATCAGGAAATCGAGAGGAACTTCAAATATTTCCGCGACTTCGTTGGGATCCGGCTTCAACTCGAAACCGGGCGTCAGGAAACCGACCACCGGGGTGACGTGAAAGCCGGTCGAGGTCTCGTAGCTGTCGAGATAGCCGCCGATGGAGACAAGGCCGGGGTCGAGGCCGATCTCCTCCTCCGCCTCGCGCAGCGCGGCATGGACCGGGTCGCGGTCCTCCGGTTCGATCCGCCCGCCCGGAAAGGAGACCTGGCCGGCGTGGTTCTTCAGATGCTCGGTCCGGCGGGTCAGGAGCACGGTCAGGCCCGGCTCGCGCTCCACCAGGGGGACGAGGACGGCGGCGGGGCGGAGGCTCCGGTCCGTCGGCACCACGGCGCGAAGGTCCGGGTTCAGGTCGAAATCGCCGATCGCGGGTGCCGCCGGCCGAAGGATGTCGGCCGGGTCGAGCGAATGGCGCAGCCGCGCCGTGATGTCCTCGCGGGTCACGCGGGCGCCCCGTCCATCCGCCCGATCGGCCAGAAGCGCCCGGCGGAACGCAGGCCCAGCACGGGTTCGCCGTCGGGGCCCGGCCGCTCCTCGGCCGCGTTCACGAGGTCGTAGAAGACGGCGCGGGCGATCAGCCCGTCGAGCCGGTCGCGCACCCGTGCATAGGGCGAAGGCTCGCCGGTCGCGGGATCGATCTCGACGCGGAGGGGATGGTCGTCGTCCAGGGTGAATTCGTCCTCCACATTGGTCCGGAAGCGAATCACGCGGTCGTCCCCCTCCCCCTCGATCTCGGCCCCGACGATGACGAAGGGCGCGTCGGCGACACGGATGCGCACCTTCTCGACCGGGGTCACGAGGTAATAGTGACCGTCGTCCTCGCGCCGCAGGATGGTCGAGAACAGGCGCACCAGGGCGGCGCGGCCGATGGGCGATTTCAGATAGTGCCAGGAGCCGTCGCGCCTGATCTCCATGTCCATGTCGCCGCAGAAGGGCGGATTCCAGAGGTGGATGGGCGGCAGGCCGCGCTTGCCCGCGCCGGCCGCCTTGGCCGCCGCCGCCAGGCCCTGCGCGTCATGGGCCGCCCCGGTCGGGGCCCGGGGGGCGGTCTGGGGGGCGGTTCTGGCCTCGGCTCGATGATCGCTGGTTCCCATATCCTCGCTCTCCCCTTCTACGACCCCGCTCCACGGCATTGTGGTTCTGTCGCCTGTTTTCGGGTTAGCCTCAAGACTGTCCTTAACGAATATAGTGGGCACCATGGCGAACGTCAGCGATGGCCGCGAGGCACTCGAGCAGGAAATCGATCTTCTGGGATCCCGGCTCGCCAGCCTGAAGGCCGCCATCGGCGAGGTCGTGTTCGGTCAGGACCTCGTCATCGAACAGGCATTGGTCACCCTTCTGGCCGGCGGGCACGGCCTGCTGGTCGGCGTGCCGGGCCTGGCCAAGACCCGGCTGGTCGAGACCCTGGGCACCGTCCTCGGCCTCGCCGAGCGGCGCATCCAGTTCACCCCGGACCTGATGCCGGCCGACATCCTCGGCTCGGAAGTCCTGGAGGAAGGGGAGGACGGAAGGCGCTTCTTCCGCTTCGTGAAGGGCCCGGTGTTCTGCCAGTTGCTCATGGCCGACGAAATCAACCGCGCCAGCCCGCGCACCCAGTCCGCCCTTCTCCAGGCGATGCAGGAGGGCGAGGTTTCGATCGCGGGCGAGCGCCACGCCCTGCCCCGGCCGTTCCATGTGCTCGCGACCCAGAATCCGCTGGAACAGGAAGGCACCTATCCCCTGCCCGAGGCCCAGCTCGACCGTTTCCTCCTGGAGATCGCCGTCGACTATCCCGACCGCGCGGCCGAGAAGCGCATGCTGCTGGCGACCACCGGCGCCGAGACGCCCAGGGCCCGCGCCGTGCTGGAGCCCGGCGAACTGGCCGCCGCCCAGTCCCTGGTGCGGCGCCTGCCGGTCGGCGATTCCGTGGTCGAGGGCATTCTGGACCTCGTCCGCGCCGCCCGCCCCATGGGCGAGGGGCGCGCCGACATCACCCGCCTGATCGCCTGGGGCCCCGGCCCCCGCGCCGCCCAGGCCCTGATGCTGGCGAGCCGCGCCCGCGCCCTGATCGACGGCCGGCTGTCACCGTCCAAGGACGACGTGGTGGCATTGGCCGCCCCCGTGCTGCGCCATCGCATGGCGCTGACCTTCGCCGCGCGCGCCGAGGGGGTGGGCATCGACCAGGTGATCGATCGCCTGGTCGAGCCCCTGCGCTGAACCGAGGCCCGACAACGGTGCCCGAGTCGCCGCGCCAGAGCATGTCCCCGGGCCAAGGCGTATCCGCCCTCCAGGCCGAGGCGCTCGGCGCCGGCCTGCCGCCGCTGCTGGTGGAGGCCGAGCGCGTGGCGGCCACGGTCGAACAGGGCGTGCACGGGCGGCGCCGGGTCGGCGCGGGCGACAGTTTCTGGCAGTTCCGTCCCTATCGCGCGGGCGACGAGATCCGCGACATCGACTGGCGCCAGTCGGCGCGCAGCGCCCGCGTCTTCGTCCGCGAACGGGAATGGGAGGCGGCACAGACCGTGTTCCTGTGGGTCGACCGCTCCGCCTCCATGGATTATGCCGGCGACCGCCGCCTGCCGACCAAGGGCGCGCGCGCGGCCCTGCTCGGCCTCGCCCTCGCTTCCCTGCTGGTCCGGGCGGGGGAACGGGTCGGCCTGATCGACCGCGACCCCATCGGCCACAGCGGCCGCGCCTATCTCCTGACGCTGGCCGAGATCCTGTCGCGGCCGAGCCCGCCGAACGCCAGCCTGCCGCCCGCCGCCGAACTGCCGCGCGACTGCCGCGCCGTGATCGTCGGCGACCTGCTGCGGCCGGAGGCCGAGCTCATCCGCCTGGTCGAAGGCTTCGCCGCGCGCGGCGTGCGCGGCCATCTGGTCCAGGTTCTCGATCCGGCGGAGGTCGATTTCCCCTTCACCGGGCGCAACCGCTTCGTCGGCCTCGAAGGCGAGGGCAATCTGCTGATCGGGCGCGCCGAATCCCTGGCCGAGGCCTATCGCGAGCGCCTGGCCGCCCATCGCGACGGGGTCGAACGCCTCGCCCGGCGCACCGGCTGGACCGTGATCCAGCACCGCACCGACCATTCGCCGTCGCCCGCCCTGCTCGCCCTCTTCCTCGCCCTCGCCGATCTGGGCCAGCGGTCGCTGGGGAGGCGATGATGTTCGGCCTCGGTGCCATCGGCTTTTCCGCCCCCTGGGTGCTGATGGGGCTGGTCGCCCTGCCCGCGATCTGGTGGCTTGTGCGCCTGGTGCCGCCGGCGCCGCGCCAGACCCGTTTCCCCGCCCTGCAACTGCTGCTCGACATCGCCCAGCGCCAGGAGACGCCCGAGCGCACACCCTGGTGGCTGATCCTGCTGCGTCTCGTCCTCGCCGCGCTGATCATCGTCGGGCTGGCGGGACCCGTGCTCGATCCGGTGCGGGGGGGCGACGGCAGCGGCCCCCTCCTGATCGTGGTCGACGACGGCTGGGCCGCCGCGACCCATTGGAACAAGCGGATCGAGGCGCTGGAGGCCCGGATCGCCGCCGCCGAGACGGCGGACCGTCCCATCCGCCTGCTGCTGACCGCGCCCGACGGCGACGACCTGCCCGTGGCCCCGCCGCTTCTGGACCGCGCCGAACTGCGCGGCGCGGTCGCCAGCCTGCAGCCGAAGCCCTGGGCCGTCGACCGCCGCGCCGCCATCGCCGATCTCGATCAGCTTTCCCCCGACGCGGTTTCCGAGACCCTGTGGCTGGCGGACGGGCTGGAGGACGGCGCCGCCGCCGATTTCGCCCGCCGCCTGAGACAATTCGGCCCGGTGACCCGCCTCGACATGGCGCCCGGCAACGCGCCCTTCGCCCTGGGAGCGCCGGCGCCGGCCGATCAGGGCATCGAGATCGAGGTCGCGCGCCCCATCGGCGACGGTCCCCGCCGCCTGACCCTGCTGGCAAGGGACGAGAACGGCCGCGTGCTCGGCCGGCGGACGGTCGAGGTCGGGGCGGAGGAACCGGGCCGCAGCACGGAGATCGAATTGCCCACGGCGCTGCGCAACAAGGTCACGCGCGTCAACATCGCCGAGGAAGAGACGGCGGCCGCCGTCCGCCTGCTCGACGGGCGCTGGCGGCGCCGCGCCGTCGGCATCGCCTTCGAGGGCGGGGACGAGGCGGTGCGCCCCCTGATTTCCGAAGCCTTCTATCTGGAACGCGCGCTCGCCCCCTTCGCCGACGTCCGCCGCGCCCCCCTCGCCGATCTGCTGCGGGCGCCGCCGTCGGTCATCCTGCTGCCGGACGTCGGCCAGGTGCCGGCGGCGCTGCGCCCCGGGCTCGAGGATTTCATCGACAAGGGCGGCATTCTGCTCCGCTTCGCCGGGCCGCGCTTCGCCGTCTCGGCAGACGACCTGCTGCCGGTGAAGATCCGCCTGGGCGACCGGGCGCTGGGCGGCGCCCTGTCCTGGACCGAACCGGCGGCGATCGCCCCCTTCCCGCCCGACAGTCCCTTCGCCGGCCTGGTGCCGGGCCCGGACGTCCGGGTGCGCCGTCAGGTCCTGGCCGAACCCGCCTTCGACCTCGACGAGAAGACCTGGGCGCGCCTGACCGACGGCACGCCCCTGATCACCGGCGCGCGGCGCGGCTCGGGCCTGATCGTGCTGGTCCATACCTCGGCCAACAACGACTGGTCCGATCTGGCGCTCTCCGGCCTCTTCGTCGACATGCTGCGCCGGATCGTCGACCTCTCGGACGGCGAAGCCGCCGCCGCCGAGGACGAGCGCGGCCTGCCGCCCTTCGCCAATCTGGACGGCTTCGGACATTTGGGCGGCGTCCGCCCAGGGGCCGGGCCGATCACCGCGGGGGCGCTGGCCGAGACCACGCCCGGCCCGCGCGCGCCGCCCGGCTATTACGGTGACAGTTCCGCGAGGCGGGCCCTCAATCTGTCGCCGTCGCTCGACGGCCTTGCCCCCCTGCCCGAGATGCCGGGCGTCGCCGTCGAACTGCCGGAGCGCGCGCCGGCGCGGCCGCTAGGCCCCTGGCTGCTGGTCGCGGCCCTGGTGCTGGTCGCCGTCGATCTGCTGATCGCCCTTCGCCTGTCGGGGCGGCTGGTGCCGACCGCGCTCGGCGCCTTCCTGCTGGCGGTCGGCGTCCTGCCGCCGCCCGAGGCGCGGGCGATCGACGCCGCGGACGCGGCCGCCACCATCCACCTCGCCTATGTCGTCACCGGCGACAATACCACCGACATGATGAGCGAGGCGGGCCTGCGCGGCCTTTCGGCCGCCATCACCCAGCGGACGGCGGTGGAACCGGGCAGCCCGGTCGGCCTCGACCTCGAGACCGACGAACTGGCCTTCTATCCCCTGATCTACTGGCCCATGGCCGAAGGCTACGAGCCGGGCCCGGTGGCGATGGAACGCATCGATTCCTATCTGAAGTCGGGCGGCGTGGTGTTGTTCGATACCCGTGACGTTACGCGTGGCGCCGGCGCCGTGCCCGGCCTCGGCGGCACGGCGGGCGAAGCCCTGCTGCGCCGGACGCTGGCCCAGCTCGACGTGCCGGCGCTCGTGCCCCTGCCGCCCGATCACGTGCTGACCAAATCCTTCTATCTGCTGCAGAGTTTTCCCGGCCGCTACGAGGGCGGGCCGCTGTGGGTCGAGGCCGACGCCTCGCCCGAGAACGACGGCGTCTCGGGCTATGTCATCGGCGGCAACGACTGGGCGGCGGCCTGGGCCGTCGATCAGCGCGGCCATCCCCTGGCGGCGCTGGAACCGGGCGGCCCGCGCCAGCGCGAGATGGCGCTGCGCTTCGGCGTCAATCTGGTGCTCTATGCCCTGACCGGCAACTACAAGGCCGATCAGGTCCATGTGCCGGCGCTGCTCGAAAGGCTGGGGCAATGAGTTTCGGCCTGCTGACCGCCCCCCTCGTCCCCCTCTGGGTGATCGCCGCCGCCGCCGTGGTGCTGCTGCCCCTGGTCGCGCTGGCGATCCAGCGGCGCAGCCGGGGCGGGCTGACGCGGCTGTTCCTCGTTCTCGGCCTGCTGGCGATCCTGATCAACCCGATCGCCAGCGAGGAGGACCGGCGGGCGCTCGGCGACATCGTGCTGCTGGCCGTCGACCGCTCGCCGAGCCAGGGCATCGACGGCCGGAGCGAGCAGACCGATGCCGCCGTCGCCGCCCTGAAGGCCCGGCTGTCACGCCTGAACGACGTCGAATTGCGCGAGACCACGATCACCGCCGATGCCAGCGGCACGCCCATCGTGGCCGGCCTGCAGCGCGCCCTCGGCGATATTCCGCGCGACCGGCTGGCCGGCACCATCCTGGTCTCGGACGGGCTGGCCGCCGACGCGGCGCTGGCCCTGACGCCGGGCCTCGGCGATGCCCCCGTGCATCTGCTGGCGACCGGCCGCCCGGGCGAGCGCGACCGCCGCCTGACCATTCTGGAGGCGCCGTCCTTCGCCGTCATCGACCGCCCGGTGCAAATCCGCCTCCGCGTCGACGAGGGCGCGCCGGGCGAGCGCATAGCCGGCCTGCCCGCCACCATCACCATCGCCGCCGACGACCGCGTGCCCCTGACCCGGCAGGTGCCGATCGGCGTGCCCGTGACCATCGAGGTGACGCCGGACCGGCGCGGTCCCAACATCTTCGACCTGGCGGTGAACCCGGGCCCGTCGGAACTGACGCCGGCCAACAACCGCGCCATCGTCACCGTGAACGGCATCCGCGACCGGCTCCGCGTGCTCCTCGTCTCGGGCGAACCGCATATGGGCGAACGGGCGTGGCGCAACATCCTGAAGTCCGACCCCTCCGTCGACCTCGTCCATTTCACCATCCTGCGCCCGCCGCAGAAGCAGGATTCGACCCCCGTCGTCGAACTGTCGCTGATCGCCTTCCCGACCCGCGAATTGTTCGAGGAGAAACTGGAGGAATTCGATCTCGTCATCTTCGACCGCTATCGCCAGCACGGCATCCTGCCCGCCAATTATCTCGGCAATGTCGTCGATTACGTCGAGAACGGGGGCGCCCTGCTGATCGCCGCCAGTCCCGATGCCGATACCCCCTTCGGCCTCTACGACAGCGCGCTCGCCCGCATTCTGCCGGCCCAGCCGCGCGGGCCTGACGTGGTCCAGGCCTTCCGTCCCGCGCTGACCACCAAGGGCCGGCGCCATCCGGTGACCGCCCTGCTGCCCCATGCCGGCGGCGTCGGCGCGGATCCGACCTGGGGCCGCTGGCTGCGCATGTCGGACATGGAAGCGACATCGGGCGACGTGGTGATGACCGGCGCCGGCGGGCGTCCCCTCCTCGCCCTGGACCGGGTCGGCCGGGGCCGGGTCGCGCTCCTTGCCTCGGACGAAGCCTGGCTGTGGCAGCGCGGCTTCGAGGGCGGCGGGCCCCAGGCCGAACTGCTGCGCCGGATCGCCCATTGGTCGATGCAGGAGCCGGACCTCGAGGAAGAGGTGCTGCGCGCCACCGCCCGCGACGGCTCGATCGAGATCGAACGCCGCAGCCTGCAGCCCGATCCGCCGCCGGTCGACGTGGAGGCGCCGTCGGGCGCCACCCGCAACCTGCGCCTGGAGGATCACCCGGACGGTGTCGCCACGGCGACCGTGCCGGCCGACGAACAGGGCCTGTGGCACGTCTCGGACGGGACGCGGGTGGTCAGCGTCGCGGTCGGCGACACCGGCGGGCGGGAGATGGCGGACGTCCGCGCCGATCTCGCCCCCCTGACCCCGCTGGCGGAGGCGAGCGGCGGCAGCGCGCGCTTTCTTTCGAGTGGCGGCATGCCCGACATCCGCCGCGTCCGCCCCGACCGCGCGGCCGCCGGATCGAGTTGGATCGGCCTGCGCCGGAACGGTGCCTATGAGGTGACGGCGATCGCCCAGGTGCCGCTGCTGCCGGCGGCGCTGGCGCTCGTGCTGGCGCTCGGCCTCCTGATGGCGGCGTGGTGGCGCGAAGGGCGCTAGGCCAATTCCCGCTTCATTCCCGCGCCCGTCGTCGAGCGGCCCCGCGGCGCCAGTGTCTCGGGCACGATCATGCTCTTGTACATCGCCTTGCAGGTGGCGATGGCGGCGTTCACGAATTCATCCCGTTCGAACGCGCCGGGCGACAGCAGGCGCCATGTCGTCAGCATGGTGACCGAGACCTGAAGCATCATGTTCAGGGCCAGGCTCTGGCGATCCGGCGGCAGGTCGGTCAGATACCGCAGCGAACACTGGATCATCATCTTCATACCCGGCAATTGCAGGCCCGGCGTGATCTCGACGATGTTGAAACTGTTGCGGGCGACGATCTGGCGCAGGAAGCGCAGATAGGCATCGCCCCATTCGCCGGTCTCGGCCTCGTCGATCAGGGGCTCGATCACGCCCCGCACGCAGGTGGCGAAGCTCGGCTTCGGATCCGTCAGGCCGCGCGGGTTGATGATCTCCATGCGGCGCGCGTCGATCCCTTCGAGGTGGCGGTAGAGAATCGCCAGATAGAGCCCCTCGCGCGAGCCGAAATGATACTGCAAGGCCCCCTGATTCTTCTGGCCGGCCGATGCCAGGATCTCGGCCGTGCGCACGGCATCGAGATCGCGTTCGGCGAACAGCTTCAACGCGCTTGTCAGAATCGCCTCGCGGCCACCGGCCTTTTTCATCCTGCCTCCAGGGTGCCTCGCCGACACCCGCCCACGCTAGTGTCTCCCTTCGATCAGATCAAGCCGGAGCGGCCTTGGTCATCCGCCAAATTTAAAGGTTTTCTTTATTAAGGGAATCCACTAATTTCTCGCCATGGACCCGGCGAACGAACAAGCCGGGCCGACATGGGGAGGGCGGCATATGCGATCCAAGAGGACTCTGGGGGCCTGGACTGTGGTCCTGGGGCTGACGCCGGCGACGGTCTTCGCCTGGGAGACGGAACTGGGCGACGCCTCCGTCGCCGTTCAGACGTCGCTCTCGGTCGGTGCCCAGATGCGCATGGAAGAGCGCAGCCCGAGCAATTACTGCATGTTCAACGGCGGCAACTATCCGACCATCAACTGCAACATCGACGACGGAAATCTCAATTTCGACCAGTACGACATCGTCGCCGCGCCCGCCAAGATCACCAGCGAAGCGACGGTGAAATGGCGGAACCTGAGCGCCTACGTCCGGGGCACCGCATTCTACGACATGGTGCTCCAGGACAACGACCTGGCGGTGAACGGCCCGCCGACGCGCGATTACCGGGGCGAGTTGGCGCCGCGTGCCGACGATGCGGCCGCCTATGGCTACGAAGTGCAGGATGCCTATGCCCAGGCCGCCGTCGATCTGTTCGGACGGACCCTGAACATCCGCCTCGGCCAGCAGACCATCACCTGGGGCGAGGCACTGGTGACCCAGAACGGCATCGGCGTCGTCAATCCCCTGGATCTGTCGAAAATCCGTGTGCCGGGCGCCGAGCTGCGCGATGCCCTGATCCCGGTGCTGGCCGCCTTCGCGAACTACAATGTGGGCAGCGGGCTGAGCATCGAGGGGTTCTATCAGTTCAAGTTCCGGCCCTACGCTCTCGAGGTGCCCGGGACCTTCTTCTCGACCTATGACTTCGTCGGCGCCGGCGGGCGCGGCGTCGGCATCGGCGGCGACTACGACGAATTCGACCCCGATTCGACACTGGTCTCCTTCCCCCTGCACGAGGACATCCGACCCGAGGAGGAGGGCGAGAATTTCGGCGTCGCGCTGCGCTACTACTCGCCGGAGCTGAACGATACCGAATTCGGCTTCTACTACATTCACTACACGAGCCGCACGCCCGTGCCGCAGCTCACGGCGCCCGGCGCCGACGACTACGAGACATTGCCGCCCGGCCTTCCCCTGCTGCTCGGACCGTTCGTTCCCCCGGGCGGCGTCTCCTTCACGGGCGGCAATTCGCCGTTCCAGGATCTGATCATCGGCCTGCCGGTGGTCTCGCCCCTGGCGCCGGTCCAGGCCAACGCCCGCGCCAGCAAGCTGCAGTTGACCTATCCCACCGGCATCGACGCCTTCGGCATCAGCTTCAACACGACGGTCGAGGCGACAGGCACCGCCCTGAACGGCGAGGTCTCGTTCAAGATCGACGTCCCGACACTGATCGACGAGACGACCTGGGTGGGCGATTTCGTCAACGGCCTCTCGGAACTGCCGGTGGCCGGCCCGACCCAGCTTGGCACCAACACCTACCGGCCGGGCGCGCAGTCCAGCATGGGCCGGCCGCATGACGTGCTGACACTGATCCTGCGCGGCACCCAGATCTTCTCGGCGTCCGATTTCCTGCCCCGCGTGCTCGGCGCTTCCGGCGCCCTTCTCATGGCCGAGGCGGGCGTGATCCATGTCGACATTCCCGATGCGAGCGTCCTCGCCTTCGACGCGCCCGGCACCTATCGCACGCCCGGCACCGGACAGCCGGAGGACGGCCTGTACTTCAAGGAAGATTACGCGACGGCATGGTCCGGCGGGCTGACCACGCTTCTCCAGCTGACCTATCCCGACGTTCTGCCGAATCTGAACATGTCGACGGGTTTCGCCCACACCATCGGCCTCGGCGGCAACACGCCCCTGCCCGGCGGCTTCGTCGAGCACGTGAACACCCTGAACCTCTTCGTGCAGTTCGACTACCTGCTCGATTGGCGGCTGCAGCTCAACTACGCGCTCTCCTTCGGCGGCGGGCGCCAGAACATCACTTCCGATCGCGACTTCGTCGGCGTCTCGCTCAGCTATCAATTCTGATGGCGTAAAGGATCCGTATCATGAACCCCATCGCCAGCCTGCTCATCGCCACGATCGCCGTCGTTTCCGCCGCCGAAGCCGCGGACGTATCGCGTCTCGGCGGCGATCTGACTCCCCTCGGCGCCATCGCCGCCGGGAATGCGGATGGTTCCATCCCGGCCTGGAACGGCGGGCTGACCGCGCCGCCGCCGGGGCTCGCGGCGGACGCCCGCCGGGCCGATCCCTTCGCCAGCGAGACGCCGCTGTTCACGATCACGGCAGCCGACGCCGACCACTATGCCGACCTGCTGCCCGACGGCCAGAAGGAAATGCTGAAGGTCTATCCCAACTACAAGATCCCGGTCTATCCGAGCCATCGCACCTGCGGCTACGCGAAGGCGGTCTATGACGGCACGAAGCGGAACGCCGAGATCGCCAAGCTGACGCCCAATGGCAACGGCCTGCTCGGCGGCACCATCGGCATCCCCTTCCCGTTCGCGACCAGCGGCATCGAGATGTTCTGGAACCACCGCATGCGGCCGCGCGGCGGCTTCAAGTTCCGGCGCAACTTCGCCGTCGCCGCCGTCTCGCGCACCGGCGACTACAAGCTGATCAAGGTCCGCGACGAGGGCATCATCCACCTGATGGGCCCCGGCCTGAAGGCGCCCGGCGACGTCGAGGACATCTCGGCGCTGAACAACGTCTGGATCACCTATATGGCGACGACGACCTCGCCCGCGCGCCTCGCCGGCCAGATCACCCTGGTCTACGACAACATCAACGACGACGTCGGCCCGCGCCAGGCATGGCAGTACAACCCCGGAACCCGGCGCGTGCTGCGCGCGCCCGATCTCGCCTTCGATGCGCCGGGCAACAATTCCGACGGACTCGGCACCGTCGATCAGTTCGACATCATGAACGGCTCGCCCGAGCGCTATACCTTCAAGCACCTCGGCGACCGCGAGGCGATCATCCCCTACAACACCTATCGCGCCGGCAACGTCACGTACAAGGAACTGCTGACGGGTCAGCACGTCAACCAGGACGTCATGCGTTACGAACGCCACCGCGTCCACGTGGTCGAGGCGACGCTGCGCGAGGGCGCGCGGCACATCTATTCGCGCCGCGTCTTCTTCCAGGACGAGGACAGCTGGGCCTTCGCCGCCGCCACCCTGTACGACGGCAGGGACGCCATCTGGCGCTATCAGGAAGCCCCCGTCGTCAGCGCCTATCAGGTGCCCTATTGCGGCTCCGCCTTCGAGCTCAGCTATGATCTCCAGTCGGGACGCTACCTCGCGGCCGTGATGACGAACGAGGAAAAGCCGGCGGATTGGAACGCCGAGGACGTGGATCCCGAGGATTTCACCCCCGACGCCCTGCGTTCGCTCGGCATGCGCTGACGGGTGTCGCCGCGATGTCCTCCGCGCTCCATCGCCTGCTGCTGGCGGCGGCCACGGCAACCTGTGCCGTCACGGCCGCCCTCGCCGCCTATCAGCGACCGACGCCGGCGGACGTGCCGGCGCCGGGACAATGTTTGCCGGACGTTGCCATGCCCGATCCCGGGGCTCCACGCAGGGGCATGGTACGTCTGGCCGGCGGGGCGGCGATCCTGGGCGCCTCCCCCCTTCTGCCCGAAGAAGGACCGCCCCGCCGCGTCACCCTCGATCCGTTCTGGATCGATCCGACGGATGTGACCAACGCCCAGTTCGCCGCCTTCGTCGCGGCGACCGGTTATGTCACCAGGGCGGAACGGGGTCCGGCGCCGTCGTCCCTGGTCTTCGTCGGCGCGCGGGAGTCCGTCGATCTCAACGATCCCGGGCAATGGTGGGCCGTCGTGCCCGGCGCCGACTGGCGCCATCCGGGCGGCCCCGACACGTCGATCGAGGGCATGGCGCATCTGCCCGTGGTCCATGTCGCCTATGAGGATGCGCTTGCCTATGCCCGCTGGCTCGGTCGCGACCTGCCGACCGAGGCCGAATGGGAATATGCCGCGCGCGGCGGCCTCGAGGGCGCGACCTTCGCCTGGGGCGAAACCCGGCCCGGCGACGGCACCCGGCTGGCCAATACCTGGCAGGGCGTCTTTCCCCTGATGGACATGGGCACCGACGGCTACAAGGCGCGGCCCTCGCCGGTCGGCTGTTTCCCCGCCAACGGCTTCGGCCTCTACGACATGGCCGGCAACGTCTGGCAATGGACCCGGGACCGCGGCGCCGCCGGCCATGTCGTCAAGGGCGGCTCGTTTCTCTGTTCCGACAACTACTGCTTCCGCTATCGCCCGGGCGCGCGGAGCGAGGCGGCGTCCGGCGACGGCACGTCGCACATCGGCTTTCGCACCGTCTATCGCGACGGCGATTCCCTTCCCCAAGATCGAGAGGAAACCCAACGATGAAGCGCATCCTTCTGGCGGCGGCGGTTCTTGCCGCCGTCCTCGCCGGCACCTTCTTCGCCATCGGCGGCCGTGAAGGCGTGATGCTGCTGGTCCTGCCCTGGATGACGCCCGACGTCGCGCCGCACCGCGAGGTCGCCTGGACGCCGGGGCCGGACGCGGCGCCCACGGGCGACCGTCCGCCCAATGTCGTCGTCATCCTGGCCGACGATCTCGGCTTCAACGACGTCAGCTTCTACGGCGGCGGTGTCGCCGGGGGCACGGTGCCGACGCCCAACATCGATTCGATCGGCCGCGACGGCGTGAACTTCACCAGTGCCTATGCCGGCAACGCCACCTGTTCGCCGTCGCGCGCCGCGATCATGACCGGGCGCTACGGCACCCGTTTCGGCTTCGAATTCACCGGCGTGCCCGTCGAATTCGCCCAGATGGTCGGCCATTTCGACCCCGACACCCCGATCCGCCCGATCTATCACGCCGACCGCGAGGCCGAGGTGCCGCCCTATCAGGACCAGGGCCTGCCGACGAGCGAGATCACGATCGCGCGGCTGCTGTCGAAGGCCGGCTATCGCACCCTGCATCTCGGCAAGTGGCATCTGGGCGAAAGCCCGCAGTTCACGCCGCAGGCCCATGGTTTCGACGAATCCCTCGGCTTCTACTCGGGCGCCTCGCTGTTCCTGAAGAAGGACGATCCCGACGTCGTGAATTCGATGCAGGACTTCGACCCCATCGACAAGTTCCTGTGGGCGGCGCTGCCCTACGGCGTCCATTTCAACGGCGGCGAATTGTTCGAGCCGAAGGGATACATGACGGACTATCTGACGGACGAGGCGATCAAGGCGATCGACGCCAACCGCAACCGGCCCTTCTTCATGTATCTCGCCTATAACGCGCCGCATACGCCGCTTCAGGCCACGCGCGAGGATTACGAGGCGCTGTCCCACATCGAGGACCACACCATGCGGGTCTATGCGGCCATGATCCGCTCCCTCGACCGCAACGTCGGCCGCGTCCTCGAGGCGCTGAAGGAACGGGGCCTCGACGAGAACACCCTGGTCGTCTTCACCAGCGACAACGGCGGTGCCCACTACATCGGTCTCGACGATCTCAACAAGCCCTATCGCGGCTGGAAGGCGACCTTCTACGAGGGCGGCATCCGCGTGCCCTTCTTCATGCGCTGGCCCGGCCGGATCCCCGCCGGCTCGACCTACGCCGCCCCGATCAGCCATTTCGACATCTTCGCGACGGCGGCGGGCGCCGCCGGCCAGCCCGTGCCCGACGACCGCGTCATCGACGGCGTCGATCTCATGCCCTTCCTGACCGGCGCCGCCGCCGGCCGGCCGCACGACCGCCTGTTCTGGCGGTCCGGCCCCTATTGGGTGGTACAGTCGGGGAATTGGAAGCTTCAGGTCACGGCTCATCCCGAGGCCGTCCGGCTCTACGATCTCGACACCGATCCGGGCGAGCGCGACGATCTCGCCGCCAGCCGGAAGGACAAGGTGGCGGAACTGCGCGCCATGCTGGACGCCTTCGAGAAAGAGCAGGCAAAGCCCCTGTGGCCGTCCCTGGTCGAGGCGCCGATCACCCTGGACCAGCCCCTGAACCGGCCCTGGCACGACGGCGAGGCCTATATCTACTGGTCGAATTGAGCCCCGATCGCGACGAGGAAATCATGACCGCGCCCTATATCCTCCACGGCTGGCACCTGTCCTATTACAGCGGCAAGATGCGCGGCTACCTGCGCTACAAGGGCATTCCCTTCGTCGAGAAGAAAATCGATGCCCTGACGCTGCTGTGGCGTATCCCGGCCAGGACCGGCGTCGTGGTGATGCCGGTGGTCCAGACCCCCGAAGGCCGCTGGCTGCAGGACACCACCGACATCATCGCCGAACTGGAGCGCTGCTTTCCCGCCCGGCCGGTGCTGCCGCAGACGCCGCGCCAGCGTCTGGCCGCCATGATGATCGAGGCCTGGGCGGACGAATGGTGGATTCCCCCGGCCCTGCACTATCGCTGGTCCTTCCCCGAGAACTACGCCCTGTTCGAGCACGACGCGGGCACGGCGCTCGCCCCTTTCGGGCCGGGCCTGCTGCAGCGGCTGCTGGCACGCCGCGCCGCCCGCACGCTGCGCGGCTATCTCGACGCCATCGGCGTCGTGCCCGAGCAGCACGCATTGATCGAGCGCTGGACCGTCGCCATGCTGGATGCCCTGGAGCACCATTTCGAGGCCCATCCCTATCTTCTCGGCGGCGCGCCCAGCCTGGCGGATTTCGCGCTGATCGGGCCGCTCTACGCCCATCTGGGGCGGGATCCGGCGCCGCTGCGCGATCTCGTCACGCCGCGTCGCCGGCTGCGGGCGTGGATCGAGCGCACCCACGACGGCCGGGGCGCCGAGGGGACGTGGCTGCCGGACGACGCCCTGCCGGCCACGCTGACGCCCGTGCTGCGCTCGATCTTCGGTGAATTCTTCCCGCTGGCCCGGACGATCGGGGACAGTCTGACGAAGACGGTGGCGGCCATGGCGGCGGGCGAGAAGAAACTGTCGCGCACCCTGGGTCCCGTCACGACCACCATGCAGGGCGAACCGTTCCGCCGCGACGCGCTGCCCTATACCCTGTGGATGGCCCAGCGCATACAGGACGAATACCGTGCCATGAACGAGAACATGCGCGGCACCGTTCAGGGCTGGCTCGGCGACCATGACGCCACCGGCATCCTCGACGACGATTTCGGCCCCCGCCTGCGCCGGGACGGCCTGGGGGCCGCGCTGGCCTGAGGCGGCGCGGCGGGCGTCAGCCCTCGATCTGCATGATGCGGTCGACGCGAAGCGCCACCAGAAGCTCGTTCTGGAGGCGGAAGACGCCGTCGGCGAGATGGCGCCAGCGGGCATCCATGGTGGGGGGATTGGCCTCGAATGTATTGTCGGCCAGTTCGATCACTTCGCCGACCGCATCGACCAGAAGCGTATAGGTCTCGCCCCGATGGCTGACGGTGACGCCGACCCGCTTCTGTCCGGTGGTCAGGGGCGGCACGCGCAGCACTTCGCGCATGTCGATGGCGGTGACGATCTTGCCGCGCAGGTTGATCAGGCCCGCGACCTCGGGCGCCGCCAGCGGCACCTTGGTCACCTTCTCGGGCACGACGATGTCGTGGACGTCGAGAATGGGCAGACCGAAGAGTTGGCCCGCCACGGTCATGGTCACGAACTGGCGCCGGTCGCCGGCCGCGCCCTGCTTCGGGCCGGTCTTCCGTTCCTCAATCATCGTGTCGGGCATGGTCGTCGGGATTCCTCGCTGTTCCGAAACGAGGCTAGGCAAAGAGAATTAAGACCGGCCTAACGGCCGATCAGCCGCTGCCACCAGGATTTCCGGGGCGCGGGCTTGGGCGCCGGGTTCGGGGCAAGGCGCGGTTCCGCCGTGCGCGCCATGGCGACGCCTGTCTGCGTGCCGCGCTTCGGCGCCTTCCATTCCCACAGCGTCGTTGTCATGAAGGTATTGGTCTGATCGTCGAACCGCTCGATGTTGACGCGGACCCCCGCGTGCTGGCCGCGCAGTCGCTGGCCGTGGTCCAGGGCGTCCTCCCGCTCCTCATGGACGTCGACCACGGTCCACCGGCCGGACCGCAGGATCAGCACTTCGTAGACCCGCTTCTTTTCGCTCAGATCCGTCATCACCTCGCACCGTCGTTCGAATGCATGCCTGGCGTTTCGCATGCCGGGAAACCGGCGCCGCAAGTCCGTCTCGCGGCGGCCATTCCCGCACAATGCGCAAGGATCCCTTGACCATTGGTTACCAGGACCGGCATTCCTAGGGTACCATGTCTGACGTCGAGACAAAGCAGTCCGGCACGCGTCCGGGGCCGGTCACGCGTCAGGGGGCGGTGTTGCGCCTCGTGCTGGCGCCGCTGTTCCTTGCCGGGCGTATCGTGAAGGCGCTGTTCCGCGCCCTGCTGCGTGCCAGCCGCGAGGACGCGACCCATCTGGCCGCCTATCTCGCCTTCACCGGCCTTCTCGCGATGTTCCCCTTCCTGATCGCGCTGGCGGCGCTGGCGGGCAGCCTGGGCACGGCGGCAAGCGCCGAACAGGCGGTGCAGACCCTGTTCACCTTCCTGCCCGAGGACGTCGCCAAGACCCTGGCGCCGGCGGTGCGCGAGGTTCTGACCTCCCGGCACAATTCGAACGTCCTGACCATCGGCGTCCTGGTCACGCTCTATACCGCCGGCAATGGCGTCGCGGCCCTTCGCGTCGCCCTGAACCGGGCTTACGGCGCCGTCGAGCACCGCTGGTTCGTGACCGTCACCGCGATCCACCTGGGCCTCGTGGTGGTGGGCGCCGTCGCCATGATCGGCATTTCCTTCGCCGTCATCCTGGGACCGCAGATCTGGGATTTCCTGGTGAAACCCTATGCGCCGCCGTCCTGGGGCCGGCCCTTGTGGGACGTCGCGCGCTATGGCGCGGGCACCCTGATGGTCTTCCTGTCGCTGGTCGCCATGCATTGGCTGTTGCCGGCCCGACACCTGAAGATCCGCACCATCATGCCGGGTGCTTTTCTGACTACCTTCGGCTGGATCATATCGGCCAGTCTGTTTTCGCTCTTCCTGCGCAACCTGGGTAACTATAATGTCACCTACGGGAGCCTCGGCTCCATCGTGGTCGTGCTGGTATTCTTCTACGCGAGCGCGACTCTTCTCTTGATCGGTGCCCATTTCAACATGGCGCTGTTCAAGATCGAACCCACATCCCCCCCACCCCGTAAACCACTAGTTACAATGGGTGCCATAACCGAGCGTGGCCGCCGCGCCTTACGCTCGCTGTTCAGGAGAACGTTGACCATGGACCGCCAGACGATGCATACGGCTTTCGCCGGACGGGTCGTGATGATCGGCTTCGGCTCGATCGGCCAAGGGGTGCTGCCGCTGATCTTGCGACACATCGACATGCCGGCCAGCCGCATCACGATCATCAACGCCGTCCAGGACGGCGCCGCGGTCGCTGCGGAATATGGCGCCACCTTCATCGAGGAAAAGCTGACCCCCGACAATTACGTCGGCATCGTCGAGCCCCTGCTCGAGGACGGCGACTTCCTGGTCAACCTCTCGGTCGACGTCTCCTCCCTCGACCTGATCGAACTGGCGCAGAAGCGCGGTGCCTTCTACATCGACACCTGCATCGAGCCCTGGCTCGGCGGCTATACCGGCAAGGGCCTGAGCGAAACCGAGCGGTCGAACTATGGCCTCCGCGAAAAGGCGCTGGCGCTGAAGGCGAAATATGAGGGCGGCCCGACCGCCGTCGTCACCCACGGCGCCAACCCGGGCCATGTCAGCCATCTGGTCAAACAGGCCCTCCTCGACATCGCCGCCGCCTGCGGCGCCCCCGCCGAAAAGCCGGCCACGCGGGACGGCTGGGCGAGGCTGGCGCAGAGCCTCGGCGTGAAGGTCATCCACATCGCCGAGCGCGACAGCCAGAAGGCCGACGTGCCGAAGGCGATCGGGGAATTCGTCAACACCTGGTCGGTCGACGGCTTCGTCGGCGAAGGCTGCCAGCCCGCCGAACTCGGCTGGGGCACCCACGAGAAGACCTTCCCGCCCGACGGCGGCCGTCACGAGATCGGCAAGGGCGCCGCGATCTTCCTGAAGCGCCCCGGCGCCTCCCAGCGCGTGCGCACCTGGACGCCGCTGGAAGGCCCGTTCCACGGCTTCCTGATCACCCATTCGGAATCGATCTCGCTCGCCGACTATCTGACGGTCGAGGAGAACGGCGAGGTGGTCTATCGCCCGACCAGCCACTACGCCTATCACCCGGCGGACGACGCCGTGCTCTCGGTCCACGAGCTGGCCGGCAAGAACTGGAAGATGCAGGACAGGAAGCGCCTGATGATGGACGAGATCGTCTCGGGCTGCGACGAACTCGGCGTGCTGCTGGCCGGCCATGCCAAGGGCGCCTATTGGCTCGGCTCCCAGCTCGACATCCAGACCGCGCGCGACCTTGCGCCCCACAATGGCGCCACCACCCTGCAGGTGACCGCCGCCGTCCTCGCCGGCATGGTCTGGGCGATCGAAAATCCGGGCCGGGGCATCGTCGAGCCCGAGGAAATGGACTTCGAACGCTGCCTCGACATCGCCGGGCCCTATTGGGGTCCACGCGTGGGCGTCTTCACCGACTGGACTCCGCTCCAGGGTCGGGGCGAATTGTTCCCCGAGGATGTCGACACCAGCGATCCCTGGCAGTTCAAGAACATCAGGGTGATCTGAGGCGGGCCGGGCGGCGGCGCATGCCGCCCATGTCCCCGCATTTTCGGGCCGCATCTTGCGTGCGGCGCGGCGGGGCACTAGCTTTGTCTATCGATCCAACCTACCGCGCCTGCGGTTTGGAGTTTGCTCATGAGCGAAGAAGTCCTCGACCGTATCCGTCGCGACATCGACGAGCATGCCGTCGTCCTCTACATGAAGGGGACGCCCATCTTCCCGCAGTGCGGCTTTTCCGCCGCCGTGGTCCAGGTGCTGGGCCGGCTGGGCGTGAAGTTCAAGGGCTTCGACGTGCTGACCGACCCCTCGCTCCGGGAAGGCATCAAGCGCTTCTCGGACTGGCCGACCATTCCCCAGCTCTATGTGAAGGGTGAATTCATCGGCGGCTGCGACATCATCCGCGAGATGTATCAGACCGGCGAGTTGCAGGGCCTGTTCGCCGAAAAGGGCATCGCCTACAACGACGCCGCCTGATTTCTGGCGGGTTCAAGGAAAACCCAGCCGGGTCACCCCGGCTGGGTTCTTCATTTCAAGGGCGGCGTTGCCGCCTCAGAGCACCCCGAGCATGGACGCCACCAGCGGGTGGCGCACGATGTCGCGGTCCGACAGGCGGACCACGGCGATGCCGTCCACCGTCTCCAGCCGGCGCGCGATGTCGGCAAGGCCCGAGACGCCTTCGAGCAGGTCGCTCTGGTCCGGGTCGCCGGTCAGCACCATGGTCGAATGCCAGCCGAGACGGGTCAGCAGCATCTTGATCTGGGCATAGGTGCAGTTCTGCGCCTCGTCGATCACGACGAAGGCACCGTTCAGCGTGCGCCCGCGCATGAAGGCGACCGGCGCGATCTCGATCGAACCATTGGCCAGATAGGCCTTCAGCCGCTTCGAGCCGAGACGCTCGTTGAGCGCGTCATAGAGCGGCTGGAGATAGGGCGCCAGCTTCTCGTGCATGTCGCCCGGCAGGTAACCCAGGCTTTCCCCCGCCTCGACCGCGGGGCGCGAGAGGACGATACGGTTGACGTTGCCCGCCTCCAGCGCCTCGACGGCCTGGGCGATGGCGAGATAGGTCTTGCCGGTGCCGGCGGGACCGAGGGCGAGTGTCAGATTGTGGGTCTGGATCGCATCCATCAGGAGACGCTGGTTGTCACTCTGCGGCCGCACCTTGCGGACGTAGCGCTGCTCCCTGTCGTCCTCGTCGACTGGATCCCAGCCCGAAACGTCCTGGAACAGGGTACGCACCTTGCCTTCATGGGCGTCATGCTGGGACTTGGCGCGGGCGGCTCTCTTGGTCATGCGGCACTCCTCGACATCGATAAGGGAGGAAGGCGGTCGCCCCTGCCCGCCCCGCCGCCCACCGGCGCGCGCGCAATAAAAAAGCCGCCACGAACGGGCGGCTTCACTTCGCGCGTCGACGGTGCGGCGACGGAAAGGACGGGAGGCGACATGTGGCGAGACGGGTTCAGGGTCGAATACCTTTCACCTCGGTTCACAACGTCACTATTATGCGCGACACCAGACGATTGTCGTCAACATTTTGCGCTGTAACAAAAAAATAGCACAAGTGACGGGGGTTCAAGTGTCCAAGCGCAGCATCTTCAGATGGAGTCTGATCGGCTTCGCCACGCTGATTGCCACATTGGTGATTACAGTGGCGGCAATCACCCTCTGGCTCGCCCGGTCGGTCCCGGCGAGCGACGGAGATGAGGTGGTGGCGGGGCTGGGCGCCCCCGTGACCATCATGCGTGATTCGCGGGGAATTCCCCACATCCTTTCCGCGTCCCGCGCCGACGCCTTCTTCGCCCTCGGCCGCCTGCATGCCGAGGACCGCCTGTTCCAGATGGAGATGTTCCGCCGCTTCGGCCGGGGCGAAATGGCGGCGGTCGCCGGGCGTGCGGCGCTCTCCCTCGACGTCTATGCCCGGACCCTGGGCGCCGCCCGCCTCGCCGACGCCGAATACGAAAGCGCCAGCCCCGAGCTGAAGTCGGTGCTGGAAGCCTATGCCGCCGGCGTGAATTCCTGGATCGCGCATCGCGACCGCCCGCTGGCACCGGAATTCACCCTGCTGATGATCGAGCCCGCGCCCTGGCGCCCGGCCGACAGCCTGTTGATGGGCAAGCTGCTGGGCCTGATGCTGACCGGCAACTGGCGGACGGAGGCGTCGCGCGCCCGCCTCGCCGCCCGCCTCGACGGCGAGACCCTGGAGTTCCTGACCCCGCCGGTCGGCGGCGCGCCCATGATCGACGGCGGCGGCCGGCTCGACCCCTTCGTCTCGCACGAGGCGATCGAGGCGATCGACCGGGCGCTGGCCCTGATGCTGCCGGCGGCGGATCTGACCGGGCCCGGCGCCTCCAACGCCTGGGCGGTGGACGGCACGCGGACCGCGACGGGCAAGCCGATCCTGGCCAACGACCCGCATCTCGGCCTGATGGCGCCCGGGCTCTGGTATCTCGTGCATCTCTCGGCACCGGATCTGTCCCTGGTCGGCGCCACCCTGCCCGGCATTCCCATGCCGCTGCTGGGCCACAATGGCGCGGTCGCCTGGGGCATGACCACGACCGGGGGCGACGGCGCCGATCTCTTCATCGAGACCGTCGATCCGGCGGATGCCGGGCGCTATCTGACCCCCGACGGCAGCGAAGCCTTCACCGAACGCCGGGAGACGGTCGATATCCGCTTCGGCGATCCGGCGACCATCACCATCCGCGCGACGCGCCACGGCCCCGTGGTCTCCGACCTCTCGGCCGGCGACCTGCCGCGCGACGAGGGGACGGTGATCGCGCTCTCCCATGTCGCCCTGCTGCCCGGCGACCGCACGCCCGAGGCGCTTGCCGCCTTCATGGACGCCGGCGATGCCGACGCCTTCCTCGAGGCGGCCCGGGATTTTCACAGCCCGCAGCAGAACCTGACCTATGCCGATACCAAAGGCACCATCGGCATGATCGCCGCCGGGCGCCTGCCCGTCCGCAAGTCCGGCGACGGCCGCCTGCCGGCCGACGGCGCCGCGGGAGCAGGCGATTGGACCGGCTTCGTTCCCTTCGCCGCCCTGCCCCAGGTGCGCCGCCCCGGCAGCGGCGTGGTGATGAATGCCAACAATGCCGTCACCGGGCCCGACTATCCCTTCCTGATCGGCAAGGATTACGACGTGCCCTATCGCGTCGAGCGCATCGCGGAACTGCTGCGGTCACGGCCCAAGGACTACACGCTCGACGATGCGGCGGCGGGCCAGGCCGATACGCTGTCGCCCTTCTCGGCCGAATTCGTGCCGCGCCTGATCGAACTGCACGGCCCCGCCGAAGGGCGCGCGGGCGACGCCATCGCCCTGCTGCGGGATTGGGACCATCACATGGACGGCGACAGGCCCGAGCCGCTGATCGCCATGGCCTGGAGCCGCGCCCTCGTGGCGCGCCTGTTCGAAAGCCGGCTGGGTCCCGATTTCCGGGGCTGGACGGGGCTGCGCCCGATCCAGCTTCGCGCCGCCCTCGGCGATCAGGATCAATGGTGCGACGATCCGGCGACGGAGACGGCGGAAACCTGCGCGACGCTGGTGCGCGCGGCACTGGCCGACGCGCTCGACACGATCTCCGCCCTGCAGGGCAGGGACATGGCCGGCTGGCGCTGGGACAAGGCGCATTTCGCCGACATGCAGCATCCGATCCTGCGCTTCATGCCGGTGGTCGGGGACATGATCGCCATCCGCCCGCCGGTCGGCGGCGGAGAGGATACGCTGCTGCGCGGCGCCATGAACTTCGGCAGCGCGACGACGCCCTTCGCAGACGTCCATGCCGCCGGCTTTCGCGCGATCTACGATCTCGCCGATCTCGACCGTTCGCGCTTCATGATCGCCACCGGCCAGTCCGGCAATCCCTATTCGCCCCATTGGGACGACATGGCGCCGCTCTGGGCCGCCAACGCCTATATCGAGATTCCGACCCGGGAAGCGGCGATCCGCCAACGGGCCGCGGCGACACGACGGCTGTTGCCTTCGCCGTGACCTATGTCACAGAATGGGCGCGATTGCTGCGTATGCTAACGCTACTGGAGTGATATTCGTCCAAGCGATTCGCGAGGAGCGATCCATGACGCCGACCCGCCGGAGAAGACTGTCGATCCCGCTCGGATTGTCGATGGCCTTCCTCGCGCTGCCGGCGACCAGCGACGTGGTCGGCGTATCGGTTTCGGCAAGCGACATGCCGATCAGCCATGTCGAGGACCGCGACCGGGACATCAATTCCGTGATCGGCCGGCATTTCGAGGGCGGCGGCTTCTTCTATACGGTGGTGGATGCCGCATCGGACCCCTTTCTGCCGGGGCTCTGGCGCTATCGGGTCGCCTGGAAGACCGACGAGGATACGAATTGGCGCGCCATGTGCCGCCCGTCGCGGAGTTCGACCGGCTGGGCCTATGTCCTGCCGGGCGAAGGCTCGCCCCGTTTCGTGTGCGAGGACGCGACCATGGTCCGCTGCCTCACCAGGACCGACGTGGCGACGGTCCGCCAGGCGATGGATCGCTGCATCGCCGGCTGAACGGCCGATTTCGCGATCGCCGCCACGCAAACCATCTTGCCGCAGTGCGGCATATTCATGGACACTGATCGGTGGCCCATATCACCTGATCCCTGATCACCAGACCTCTGATCACGGGCCCTTTCGGCGGTAAAGGAGCGCGTCCATGACGAGTGAAAGCACCACCTTCTCCCATGTCAAAGCCGGCGATACCCCCTTCGTGTCCGGTGGGCTTCGCGACTTCTTCCTCTATCGCGATCTCGGCATCGCCGAGGCGACGGGCGGCAAGGTCATCGCCCATCTGGTGAAGGCGAACGAAGCGCCGGAGGCCGGCACCGGCTGGCACCGCCACCAGGCCGACTTCCACATCGTGATCATGCTGAAGGGCTGGGCCCGTTTCATGTATGAGGACAAGGACACCCTGGTCGAGGCCGGCGACTGCGTTCACCAGCGCCCGGGCATCACCCATTTCCTCTACGATTATTCCCCCGACATGGAATATCTGGAGATCGTCGGCCCGGCCGATTTCGGCACGCTGGACGTCGAGGGGCCCTGCCCGGTGCCCGCTCCCAAGCCCTGGTGAGCCGACCGGCGCCCCACCCCGTTCGGGTCGCGGGGCGCCGGCCCGTTCACGGCGCCATTACAGGCTGGCGATGAGCCGGGCCAGGGCGTCCGACAATTTGCCCCTGGTCTGAAGCGCGGCCTCGCGCCGCTCCTGCTGTTCCTCGATGACTTCGGGCGGGGCCTTGGCGGTGAAGGCGGGATTGGCCAGCTTGGCCTCGATCTTGGCCAGGTCCTGTTCCGCCTTGCCGATTTCCTTCTCCAGGCGCTTGCGCTCCGCCGCGAGGTCGATGACGTCGCCGAGCGCCAGGGCCGCCGTGGTCCCCGCCACGACGAGCTGGACCGAGCCCTTGGGCGCCGCATCGGCGAAGGCGATCGATTCGAGCCGGGCGAGGCGCGAAATCAGGTCGCCATGGGTGCCGACCCGGGCGCGGACATCGGCATCGGCCGCCACCAGCACCAGGTCGAGACGGGCGCCGGCCGGCACATTGGCTTCGGCGCGGAGCGCGCGGATCTCCGTCACCAGGCCGATCACCCAGCCGACCTCGGCATCGGCCGCCGGATCCGCCAGCCCGGCATCCGCCACCGGCCAGGGCGCCAGCACCAAATCGGTCTCGCGGGTGACCGCCGCGCCTTCGGCCATCTTGCGCCACAGCTCTTCGGTGATGAAGGGCATGAAGGGATGCAGCAGGACGAGGATACGGTCGAGGACATGGGCCGCTGTCGCCCGCGTCTCCGCCTTCACCGCCTCATCCTCGCCGTTCAGCAGCGGCTTGATCAGTTCGAGATACCAGTCGCAGAAGGTGCCCCAGACGAATTGATAGACCGCCCCGGCCGCCTCGTTGAAGCGATAGGTCTCGAGCGCGTCCACGACGGCCGCCGTCACGCGCTCCGCCTCGCCCAGGACCCAGCGGTTGATGGTATGGCCGGCGGCGGCCGGCGCGAAACCGGGCGCCAGCCGGCATTCGTTCATCTCGCAGAAACGCGCCGCGTTCCAAAGCTTGGTCGCGAAGTTGCGATAGCCCTCGACCCGCTGGGTGGCGAGCTTGATGTCGCGCCCCTGGGCCGCCATGGCGGCCAGGGTGAAGCGCAGGGCATCGGCGCCGAAGCGGTCGATCAGGTCGAGGGGATCGATGACGTTGCCCTTCGACTTCGACATCTTCTGGCCCTTCTCGTCGCGGACCAGGGCGTGGATGTAGACGGTGTGGAACGGCACTTCCTTCATGAAGTGCAGCCCCATCATCATCATCCGCGCGACCCAGAAGAAGATGATGTCGAAGCCGGTGACCAGGACGTCGGTCTTGTAGCGCCGCTTCAGGACGTCCGTCTCCTCGGGCCAGCCGAGCGTCGAGAACGGCCAGAGCGCCGACGAGAACCAGGTGTCGAGCACGTCCTCGTCGCGGGTCAGCGCGGTCTCCTGCCCGTAATGCGCGGTGGCGGCGGCCTGGGCCGCTTCCGCCGTCTCCTCGACGAAGACATGACCGTCGGGCCCGTACCAGGCCGGGATCTGATGGCCCCACCAGAGCTGGCGCGAGACGCACCAGGGCTGGATGTTGCGCATCCATTCGAAATAGGTCTTGTCCCAGTTCTTCGGCACGAAGCTGGTATCGCCCTGTTCCACCGCCGCGATCGCCGGCTTCGCCAGGGTGGCGGCATCGACATACCATTGATCGGTCAGCATCGGCTCGATGACGACGCCGGAGCGATCGCCGTAGGGCTGCATCAGGACGTGGTCCTTGATCTCGACCAGGAAGCCCTGGGCCTCCAGATCCCCGACGATCTTCTTCCGCGCCTCGAAACGGTCGAGACCGCGATAGGCCGCCGGAATGAAGTCGGCATCGACGATATGGGCGTGGACGTCGAGGACGGCGATCTGTTCGAGATCGTGACGCTTGCCGACCTCGAAATCGTTGAAGTCGTGCGCCGGGGTGATCTTCACCGCGCCGGTCCCCTTCTCGGGATCGGAATAGTTGTCGGCGACGATCGGGATGCGCCGGCCGGTCAGCGGCAGGATCACCGACTTGCCGACCAGATTTGTGTAACGCTCGTCGTCCGGATGGACCGCGACGCCGCTGTCGCCCAGCATGGTCTCGGGCCGCGTGGTGGCGACCACGATCGACTCTTCGCTGTCCTCCACCGGATAGCGGATGTGCCACATCTTGCCCTTGGTCTCGCGGCTCTCGACCTCGAGATCGGAGATCGCGGTCAGGAAATGCGGATCCCAGTTGACCAGGCGCTTGTCCTTGTAGATCAGGCCTTCCTTGTAGAGCGTGACGAAGACCCGGCGCACGGCGGCGGACAGCCCGTCGTCCATGGTGAAGCGCTCGCGGCTCCAGTCGCAGGACGCGCCGAGGCGGCGGAGCTGGCGGGTGATGGTACCGCCCGAGACTTCCTTCCAGGCCCAGATCCGGCGCACGAATTCCTCGCGCCCCAACTCGCGGCGCGAGACGTTCTCGCCCGACTGGGCCAATTGCCGTTCGACCACCATCTGGGTCGCGATGCCGGCATGGTCGGTGCCCGGCTGCCACAGCACGTCGCGCCCGCGCATGCGCTCGAAGCGGCACAGAATGTCCTGCAGCGTATTGTTCAGGGCATGGCCCATGTGCAGGCTGCCGGTGACGTTGGGCGGCGGAATGACGATGGTGAAGGGTTCGCCGCCCGCGTTGCGGCCGGCCTTGAAGGCCCCGGATTTCTCCCAGCCCTCGTAGAGCCGGGGTTCGATGTCGGCGGGATCGTAGGTCTTGTCGAGCATGTTCGAATCTCAAGACCGGCCGCCCGTCGCGAGACGACGGGGCACCGGCCGTTCACAATGCGGGACCGCGACGGGTCCGTGTCAAAAAAAGCGGGGCCAGGGACGGCCCCGGGAAGATCACTTGGAACCGCGACCGGTGATGCGCGCCAGTTCCTGCGCCACGGCACGTTCCACGAGCGCCGGCAGATTGGCGTCGAGCCAGGCCTTGAGCATGGGACGCATCAAGTCCTCGGCCATCTGCTCCACCGTGCGGCCGTCGCCCGATACGGGCGGGGGCGGCGGCGCCGGGCGGGCGGCATCCTCGAGCTGGGCGAAGGCGTTGCGGGCCTGATTGGCGACAGGCGCCGATACCAATTGTTCGGTCGGCGAAGCGTCACTCGGCATTTCGGGGTCCTCTCGGGGCTCTTCCGCGGGCGGCATCTCTGCCGGTTCGGCGAAATTGTCCAGCGGCGACGGGTCGGGCTCGATCGGCGGCGCGGCGTCTTCCTCGACCATCGGCGCGGGCGCCGGTTCGGCCGGCGGCGGCTCCGGCGCCTCGGCCACGGCTTCTTCCGCGGGCGCGGGGGTGCCGGCACCATGCGGCGGCAGCGAGACCACGCTGCCGTCGTCCGCCACCATTTCCGTCAGTTCCAGAACGGAATCGGTGGTTTCGGCCGCCGCCGTGTCGCGCGCCTCGCCATCCTCCGCGATGATGCGGCGGATCGACGCCAGGATGTCTTCCATCGACGGGTCGGCCTCGCCCTTGGCGCCGTCACCTTCCCGCTTCAACTCGTCGCTCATTCCTCGTCCCCGCGCCTGGGCGGCGCATCGAAGGGTTCATGCGCCGCAGATGCGCCGCTTTCAGCCGTTCAAACTACGTGACCTGAAAGCCGATGGGAAGGCCGGGCCGTCAGTCGGTGCCGATCCAGCGCCCGCGGGTGGCGTCGTAATGGGTGGTCGGGTCGTAGCGGTCGCCGGTGATGCTCAGGTTTTCCGCGCTGAGGCGGCCGACCGAGGCGAGAAGCTGGAAGGCGGCGGTATATTCGACGCCCTGCGCCCGGATCAGCGAGACCCGGGAATTCAGCAGTTCGCGTTCGGCGTCGAGCACGTCGAGCACGGTGCGCGAACCGACCTCCGCTTCCTGGCGAACACCTTCGAGCGCCAGCGTATTGGCCGCGACCGCCTGCTGCTGGGCGACGATCACTTCGCGCGCCGCCTGATACTGCTCGTAGGCGTTGGAAGTCGATTCGACGACGCTGCGCTGCGCCTCCGTCACCTGGGACAGGCGCTGGCTGGCGGTCTGCTTCTGCTGGCGGATCGTCGCGTATTCCGAACCGGACTGATAGAGCGGCACGGTGACCTGAACCTCGATCGAAGCCTGATCGGTCTCGTCGACCGAAGAGCTCTGGTTCTCGGCATGGGCGATCTCGCCCACCAGGCTGACCTGCGGCTTGATCGCCGAGCGGGCGACGTCGATCGCATCGCGCGCCGCCGATTCGCCGTAGCGGGCGGCGATCAGGTCCGGGTTCTCTGCAAGCGCGATGGCGCGCGCCTCCTCGGTCGAGGGGGGCAGCGGCGGCAGGGCCGGCAGCGGCTCCAGCACGCCCGGGGCGGCGCCGACGACGCGCTCGTAATTCTGCTTGGCGGCGGTCAGATCCGCCTCGGCCTGGCGAAGCTGCGCCATCGATTCCGCGAGGCGTGCCTCGGACTGGGCGACGTCGGTCCGGGTCAGTTCGCCGACGCGGAAACGGTCGCGGCTGGCGTCCAGGTTCCGGCGCAGCACCTCGACGTTCTTCTGGTTGAGTTCGACCAGCCCCTGATTCGTGATCACGCCGACATAGGCCTGGACGACGGCGAACAGCACGCTCTGTTCCGTGGAGCGGAGCTGGGCGCGGCCGGCCTGGATCTGATTGTCGGCGGCGCTGGTCTCGGCGATGGTGCGGCCGCCGCGATAGAGCGGCTGGGTGCCGCGGATGCCGACGGACCAGGGATTGAGGTCCGAATCCACCTTGACGCCTGTGCCCGCGACCGTGTTTTCCTGCGACAGGTAACCGCCGCTGCCGCTGACCACCACGGTCGGGCGCCAGCCGGACAGGGCCTTGGCGATCTCCTCGTCCGTGGCGCGCAGCGCGGCGCGCTGGGCCTCCAGGGTGGGGTTGCTGGCATAGGCCATCGCCAGGGCGTCGGAGAGGGACTCCGCAAGGGCGGGAGCGCCACCGCTCAACGCCATCAGAGCCACGAGGCTAACCAGTCGCTTTGCCATATCGATCGTCCTGCGAAAGCCGGCGGCCGGGAACGCGGCGCCGTTAACACCGTAAACTATAGGTCGCGCCCTGCCGTGGCAACACATGGGGGGTGGCGGCAGACCCGCGATAGGAGAATAGAATGAACGTTCATTCTAGCCGAAGGTCAAGCCCTATCGCCTCCACCCGCCATGGGCTCAATAGCGGGCCATTGTGGGTTCGACGACGGCCGCCCAGCGGTCGATGCCGCCGGTCAGGTTGGAGCAGGACGTGACGCCCTGGCCGCGCAGCCAGAGCGTGGCGCGCAGGCTGCGCATGCCGTGATGACAGATGACGACGATGTTCTGACCCGCTCCCGCCCGGGCGGGATCGAAATCGGCCGGCACGCGGCCGAGGGGTATGTTGACCGCCCCCTCGATGCGGCAGATCTCGAATTCCCAGGGCTCGCGCACGTCGAGCAGGAAGAGGTCGTCGCCGGCGGCGCGGCGCGCCGCCAGATCCTCGACCGACAGTTCGAGCTCGGCCATGGCGATCAGAAGACGAAGGCCGGCGGGGTCTCGAAACCGGGCAGGATCGGGGTCGCGGCGTCGAACAGGGGCCGGTTGCCCACGGCGCCCGCCGACTTGGTATAGAGCATGGCGACACCCATCGGGCCCTTGCGCAGCACGGCGACCAGGCGCCCGCCCTCGGCCAATTGGCCGAAGAGATCGGCCGGCACCGCCGGGACCGAGGCTTCGATCAGGATGACGTCATAGGGCGCGCCCGCCGCATGGCCCTTGGCCAGATCGCCGCCGATCACGGTGACGTTCTCGAGGCCGAGGCCGGCGATGGCGGCCTTGGCCTTGTCCGCCAGCTCCGCCTCGGGCTCGACGGCGGTGACGCTGGCCGCGAGATGGCCGAGCACGGCCGCCGTGTAACCGGTGCCGACACCGAGGTCGAGCACCCTGTCGCCCGGCTTGATCGCGCCTTCCTGGAGCATGCGGGCGAAGACGCGCGGCTCGATCAGATAGCGGCCGGCGCCCAGCGCCAGATCCTCGTCGACATAGGCGACCGGCTTCAGCGCGTCCGGCACGAAGATTTCGCGCGGCACGGCCATCAGGGCATCGTGGATCCTGACGTCGGTAACCTTGTTCGGCTTGATCTGGCTGTCCAGCATCAGGCGCCGGAGGGCGGCGAAATCGGCCATGTTCGTGATCCGCTTCTATGATGATGTCCGACTTATAAGGGCTCCCACCGGCCCTGACAACGACGGCCAGAGTGGAATTGCTGCATTGCCCGCGCCATGCTTTATTGCGTTGCCCTGGGGGCTCTGCTATATCCGCCCCCTCTCGCGCGGGGCGACGTGGCGGAATGGTTACGCAGCGGACTGCAAATCCGTGTATACCGGTTCGATTCCGGTCGTCGCCTCCAGCGAGCTTGGCCGAAAGCGGCGCAAGTTCGGCGCGACGGGACATAGGGTCTTTGCAGCGGAACGATTCGGCTGTATAAGGCCCGCCTCCGCTTCGGCGGGAACGGTTTTGCCGGCTTCGCCGGCTGTTCCCCGGTAGCTCAGCGGTAGAGCAACCGGCTGTTAACCGGTTGGTCGCTGGTTCGAATCCGGCCCGGGGAGCCATATTCGAGGGGTCGAAGCCATCGCTTCGGCCCCTCGCTTCGTTTCAGGTCACTGAAATTCAGGTCACAGGAATACGGTGACGATCGACCAGATCGCGGCGACCAGCAGCGCGATCCAGGTCAGCAGGATGCCGTAGAGCCGGCCGGGCGAGCTTTCGGCCGTCATGTTCAGGCCGATGCCATGCGCCACCCGCCCGACGAAGAGTGCGGCGCCCAGCGCATGGATCAGCCAGGCCGGCTGGCCCGCGATCTCCAGCAGCGCGATCAGCATCAGGGTCAGCGGCACATATTCGACATTGTTGGCATGGGCGCGGATCGCCCGCTGCAGCGGGCTGTCGACCTCCGCCCCCGGCCCGAAGATCACATTCGCCTTCATGCGCTGAAGCCCGACCCGGAAGGCCAGCGCGAAAGTGACCAGGGCATTGAGCCCGGCATAGAGCAGCGTCCAATGCGGCGGATGTGCCAGAAGCTGCGTGACGGCGTCGTCCATGTAAGGTTCCTCCCCTCGTTCGGCGCCAGTCTGCGGGGCGGGGCGGCACTGGCAAGGATTTTCGTCGGTCGCGCCATTTCGTCCGGCCCACCCTTTCGGCCAGGCACGAGGGATCCAACGCCGGCACCACGGCGTATCAGACTCGACACTTCAGTGATGCCGAGATGCCCAGAGCCGACACCACCGCCCCCGTCCTCGTCTGGTTCCGCCGCGACCTTCGCCTCGCGGACAACCCTGCCCTCGCCTATGCCGCCGGCACCGGCCGTCCCGTCGTGCCGCTCTTCATCCTCGACGAGGGTGACGAGACGCTCGGCGGGGCCGGGCGTTGGTGGCTGCACCAGAGTGTCGCGGCTTTGGCCCGGGAGCTGCGCGCATCCGGTCACACGCTCGTGCTGCGGCGGGGCGATGCCGCCCGCATGGTCGCGGAGGTGGCGCAGGAATGCGGTGCCGCCGAAGCGGTCTGGAACCGGCTCTATCACCCGGCGGCGATCGAACGCGACACCGGCATCAGGACGGCACTGACGGCAAGGGGCATCGCCGCCACCAGCTTCAACGCGGCCCTGCTGTTCGAGCCCTGGACGATCGCCAGCAAGGCGGGCACGCCGTTCCGCGTCTTCACGCCGTTCTGGCGCGCCTGCCGGGCGGCTCCGCCGCCGGACGTGCCCGGCCCGCCCCCCCGCGCCACGGCCTTTGCCGGCCGGATAGCCAGCGACGCCCTGGACGATTGGCATCTGCCGCCGCGCCGCCCGGACTGGGCGGCGGGCTTCGTGCCCCATTGGACGCCCGGGGAGGCGGGCGCGGCGGATCGCCTGCGCCGCTTCATCGCCGATCATCTTTGCACCTATGCCCGCGACCGCGACCGGCCGGACCTGGCGGCGACGACGCGGCTCTCGCCCCATCTCGCCTTCGGGGAGATCGGGCCCCGCCAGGTCTGGCACGCCTTGCATCACGCCGTGGACCGCGAACCCGCATGTGCCGGCGGCGCCGAGCGCCTGCTGTCGGAACTGGGCTGGCGCGAATTCTCGTATCATCTGCTGTGCCATGCGCCCGAAATGGCGACCACCCCGCTCAGGTCTGAATTCACCGCCTTTCCGTGGCGCCGCGACGATGCGGCGCTGTCCGCCTGGCAGCGCGGCCTGACCGGCTATCCGATCGTCGATGCCGGCATGCGCGAATTGTGGCGCACGGGCTGGATGCACAATCGGGTGCGCATGATCGCCGCCTCCTTCCTGGTGAAGGATCTGCTGCAGCCCTGGCAGGCGGGCGAAGCCTGGTTCCGCGACACGCTGCTCGATGCCGATCCCGCCAGCAATGCCGCGAGCTGGCAATGGGTCGCCGGCTGCGGCACCGATGCCGCCCCCTTCTTCCGCGTCTTCAACCCCGTGCTCCAGGGCCGCAAGTTCGATCCCGCCGGCGACTATGTGCGCCGTTTCGTGCCGGAACTCGCCGCCCTGCCGGCCGAGGCCGTCCACGAACCATGGGCCCATGGATCCACCCTCGCCCGTGCCGGCATCGTGCTCGGCCGGGATTATCCTGCCCCCATCGTCGACCACGGCTTCGCCCGGGCCCGCGCCCTCGAAGCCTTCGCCACCCTCAAGGAGAACGACGCCGCATGATCACGGGCAGGAGAATCGCCGTCATCGGCACGGGCATCAGCGGCCTGTCCGCCGCCTGGCTGCTGCGCGAACGCCACGACGTCACGGTCTACGAGAAAGAGGACCGCCTGGGCGGCCATGCCCATACGGTCGCGATCGACTACGATGGCACGCCGATCGCGGTCGACACCGGCTTCATCGTCTACAACGAGGCGAACTACCCCAACCTGACCTGGCTGTTCCGCACCCTCGGCATTGCGACGCAGGACAGCGACATGAGCTTCGCCGTCTCGGCGCGCGGCGGCAGCCTGGAATGGGCGGGCGACAATCTGCGCAGCCTCTTCGCCCAGAAGCGGAACCTGGCGCGGCCGCGCTTCATCGCCATGCTGCGCGACATCCTGCGTTTCAACGCGGACGCGCAGCGCGACCTGGCGGCGGGAAACCTCGCCGGTCTCAGCCTCGGGCGGTATATCGAGGCCGGGCGCTACGGCCCCGGCTTTCGCGAGGATTACCTGCTGCCCATGGGCGCCGCCATCTGGTCGACGCCGGCGGCCGACATGCTGCAGTTCCCGGCGGAGAGTTTCCTGCGCTTCTTCGCCAATCACGCCCTGCTGCGCGGCTTCGAAGACCGCCGGCGATGGCGCACGGTCACGGGCGGCAGCATCCGCTATGTCGAGGCGATCGGCCGCGATCTCGGCGCACGCGTCCGCCTGTCCTGTCCGGCGGTGCGGATCGAGCGTGACCGCTTCGGCGTCACCGTGATCGACGACAGGGGCGGCCGCGACCGCTTTGACGAGGTGGTCGTCGCCACCCACGCCGATCAGGCGCTGCGCCTCGTCGACGCCCCGTCGCCGATGGAAGCCGCCCTGCTCGGCGCCTTTCGCTATTCGCGCAATAACGCCGTCCTGCATCGGGACCCCGGCCTGATGCCGCGCCGCCGCGCCGTCTGGTCGAGCTGGAACCATCTGACCGGCGCGGGGGACGCCGAAGGCGCCGTCAGCCTGACCTATTGGATGAACCGCCTGCAGGGCATCGATCCGGCAAAGCCCCTGTTCGTTTCGCTCAACCCGCCGGCGCATCTGGCGGAATCCGCGGTCTTCGCGCGCTTCGACTACGAACATCCGATGTTCGACGCCGGTGCCGTCGCCGCCCGTGCCCGCCTGCCCGAGATCCAGGGCCGGGAACGGCTGTGGTTCGCCGGCAGCTATTGCGGCGACGGCTTCCACGAGGACGGGCTCAACGCCGGCATCGCCGCCGCGGCCACCCTGGGTGCCCCGCCCCACTGGCTGGCGCCCGGCCTGAGGGCGGCGGCGGAATGATCGACCGGGGCAACATCGCCATGGACGGCGCCGGCCTCTATCACGGTCGCGTGTTTCACGGCCGGTTCCGGCCGCGCCGCCACCATTTCCGCTATCGCGTGTTCTCCCTGCTGCTCGACATCGACCGGATCGGCGAGGTCGCGGCCCGAAGCCGGCTGTTCTCGTGGAACCGCTTCAATCTCCTGTCCTTTCACGACCGCGACCATGGACCGCGCGACGGCGGGCCGCTGCGCCCCTGGATCGAGAGCCTCCTGGCCGCGCACGGCATGGAACGGCTGGCGGGCGGACGCATCCGCCTGCTGTGTTTCCCGCGCCTCTGGGGTTTCGTGTTCAATCCGCTGTCGGTCTATTACGTCGAGGACGGCGAGGGCCGGATCGCCGCCGTGGTGCATGAGGTGAACAACACCTTCGGCGAAAGCCATTGCTATGTCCTGCCGGCCGTGCCCGACGCCGACGGCGCGATCGCGCAGGCGGCGGACAAGTGCTTCCACGTCTCCCCCTTCATCGCCATGGACGTGCGCTACCGCTTCCGCCTGTCGGCACCGGGCGCGCGCCTGCGTCTGGTGATCGATGAATTCGATGCCGAGGGCCGCCTGCTCACCGCCAGCCTGTCGGGCCGGCGCCGCCCCTTCACCGACCGCCATCTTCTGGTGGCCGTCGCGGCCCATCCGCTCATGACCCTGAAGGTGGTCGCCGCCATCCATTGGCAGGCGCTGCGCCTCTGGTTCAAGGGCGTGGCCATTCATCCGAAACCCGCAAAGCCCCCCGCCGGAGCGCGCCCATGAGCCTGACCACCACCACAGCCATCCGACACCCCGGCCTTTCCGCCTTCGCCGACGGCGTGATCGAGCGCGAGGCGGCGCTGGCCCTGCCCGGCCTGTCGCGCTGGTTGCGGGTGCTGCTGCGCCTTGCCGGCCATATGGAGGAAGGCACGGTGCTGCTGGGCCTGCCGGCGGGGCCGACCGTGGTGCTGCGCGGGCGCCGGCCCGGCCCCGTCGCCGAAATCAGGCTGCACGATACGTCGGTTGCCCGGCGGGTCCTTCTGAAGGGCGGCCTCGGCTTCGCCGAATCCTATCTCGACGGGGCCTGGGACAGCCCGGACCTGGCCGCCCTGCTCGCGCTCGCCAATGTGAACGAGGCGCTGCTCGACCGGGTACTGGACGGCATGCCCTGGGCCCGGCTGCTGTCCCGCCTCGGCCATCTCGCACGGCGCAACAGCCGCGCCGGCAGCCGGCGCAACATCGCCTTTCACTACGATCTCGGCAACGACTTCTATCGGGCCTGGCTGGACGAGACCATGACCTATTCGGGCGCCGTCTTCCCCTCGGGCGTCGAGGACCTCGCCATCGCCCAGACCATCAAATACGACCGCCTCGCCGCCAAGCTGGATCTACGCCCCGACGATCATCTGCTCGAGATCGGCTGCGGCTGGGGCGGGTTCGCGGAACGCGCGGCCAGCCATTGGGGGGCCAGGGTCACCGCCGTCACCATCTCGGCCGCGCAACATGACTACGCCCGCCGCCGCATCTTCGAAGCCGGCCTCGCGGAGCGGGTGGACATCCGCCTGCAGGACTATCGCGACGTCAGGGGCCAATTCGACAAGGTCGCCTCGATCGAGATGTTCGAGGCGGTGGGCGAAGCCTATTGGCCCCGGTTCTTCGAACGCCTGTCGGCGGCGATGAAGCCGGCGGCCACGGCGGCGCTGCAGGTGATCACCATCGACGAGCGCTATTTCCCGCGCTATCGCCGCAACGTCGACTTCATCCAGCACTATGTCTTTCCCGGCGGCATGCTGCCCTCGCCCGAGGCCTTCGCCCGCGCGGCGGCCGGTGCCGGCCTCGCCGTCACCGGGGAGAGCCGCCACGGCGCCGACTATGCCCGCACCCTGCGGCTCTGGCGCGAGCGCTTCCTCGGCACGTTCGAGGGTCTGCGCCCGCTCGGCTTCGACGACCGCTTCCGCCGGCTCTGGACCTATTATCTCGCCTATTGCGAGGCGGGGTTCCGCACCGCCTCGATCGACGTCGCGCAATTCGCCCTGCGCCGAACCTGAGGAAAGGCCCGAAACCGGGCGGTGAATTCGCGCTAGGTTCACGGCCCCGCCAGCCCTATGGTATGGGCCCTTTCGAGTCCGGCACCGGGTGACGATCGAGCGTGGTTGAAAAAGATAAATCGCGGCTGCCGGCCGCGCAGGTCTGGATCTACGGCCTGCCCGCCCTGGCACTGACCGCCGTCGGCATTCCCCTGCTGCTGTTCCTGGTGCCCTTCTATACGGAGGAAAAGGGCCTGCACCCCGAGGTGGTGGGCTATGTCCTCTTCACCGTGCGCCTGGCCGACGCCGTCTTCGATCCCACCTTCGGCACGATTTCGGACCGGCTGCGCACCCGCTGGGGCCGGCGCCGGCCCTGGATGGTGATCGGCGGCGCCCTGCTGGCCATCGCCATCTGGCACGTCTTCCTGCCGCCCGAAGAGGTCGGCTGGCAGTATTTCGCGCTCTGGACCGTCCTGCTCTACGGCAGTTGGACCATGGTGATCGTGCCCTATGTCGCCTGGGGCGCCGAGCTCACCGGCAATTTCGACGAACGCACGAGGGTCGCCGGCATCCGCGAAGTCTTCCTGCTGGTCGGCACCGTGCTCACCGCCGGCGTGCCGACCATCCTGAAGCTCTTCGGCGTGACCGGCCAGACCGCGACCATGGCCGCCATCGGCATCTTCGTCATGGTGATCCTGCCCGTCTCCGTCGGGCTGATCCTGTGGCGCGTGCCGGAACCGCCGGTGCTCGCCGCCCGGGGCCAGCACCACGGCTGGCGCGCCAGCTTCGACGCGGTCCGCAAGAACGGGCCCTTCATCCGCCTGATCAGCGCCTTCCTCCTGAACGCGACGGCCCAGGCCATGGTCGCCACGCTGTTCTTCTTCTACGTGAAGTTCGTGCTGCAAGACCCTGATTTCGGGCCCATGCTGCTGCTCACCTACTTCCTAGCCGGCATCGTCGCGGTGCCCGCCTGGATGTGGCTGGCGGAGCGTTTCGGCAAGCATCGGACATGGGCCTTCTCGATGATCTCGTCGGCCGTCGCCTTCCTGATCACGCCGTTCCTCGGCGCGGGCGACGTCTGGATCTTCTTTGTCATCACCATCTTCACGGGGTTCAGCCTCGGCTGCGACCAGATCCTCGCCTCTTCCATGCAGGCGGATGTGGTGGACATCGACTCGATCCGGTCCGGCGAACAGCGCGCCGGGCTCTATTTCGCGATCTGGAACATGGTGACCAAGCTGGCGTCGGGCATCGCCGCCGGCATCACCCTGCCCCTGCTCGGCCATTTCGGCTTCCGGCCGACCGAGACCGGCGACAGTCCCCAGGCGGCGATCATCGCCCTGATCGCGCTCTTCGCCGTGGTGCCGCCGGTGCTGCGGCTGCTGTCGGTGCGGATCATCTGGAACTACCCGATCACCCGCGAGCGCCACGCGAGGCTCCGCGCCATGATGGAGCGGAAACTGGCCCGCCAGGCCGCGCGCAGGAAGACGGCCTGAGCCGGCCCCTCAGGCGACCCGCAGCCGCCGCCGGATCAGGCGCAGCAGGGTGCCGATCACGGGCAATGTCTCGTAGAACTGGCCGGCCGCGTCCCAATGATCGGCATGGGCGGCAACGACGCCGCGCCCGCGATCGAGATCGAGCAGGCTCATCCCCTCGATCACGCGCAAGGGCGCACCGCGACCACGGCGCAGGCGATAATCCATGCGCCACAGCAGAGCCGCGCGCGCATCGTCCTCGAAACGGGCGGTCACCTTGAAGACGACGTCGGTACAGTCGCGGAAGAGATGGGCGAAGATCGCCTTGGTCGGCCCGAGGCCGAGGACGGCGTTGAAGGGGTCGCGAAAGGCGATGTCGGGCGCCATCACGGTATCCAGCCTGTCCAGGGTTTCCGCCGTCAAGCCTTCGAGCACGGCGACATAACGGCCGAGCAGATCGGTCCCGCCGGCGGCCCGGAGCGGTGGCGGCCCTGCCCCGACCATCTTAGTCGCGCCTGCCGCTCAGGACGTTCAGCATGCGGGCGACGGGCCCGGTGAAATGCGGCACCGCCCGGGTCAGGCAGAAGCAGATGCAGTCGCCGCCGGCATCCGCCGTCGGCCGGTGATGGATGCTGGGGTCGGCGAAGCAGATGTCGCCCGGACCGTAGTGGGCATGGCCATCGTGGAAGCCGCCGGTCAGCACGAGGGTCATTTCACCGTCGGTATGGGTGTGGCGGGGAACACTGCGCCCGCCCCTGATCTTCATCAGTTCCGCCTGCATGCCGTGTTCGCTGTCGATGACATGGCGCCGGACCCCCGGCAGGAGCGGTCGCCAGCGCAGCCCATCCGCATCGCAGTGGAGATAGGCGCGCAGCGACGGCGGCAGGATGCCGCGCTCCGCGCCGGACGGCGGCGCGAGGGGCGGAAATGTCGCCGGGGGCATGTCGACGATCTTCCGGATCATGCCGGCCGCCGCTTCGGGCGTCAGGTCGGCGGGCTCACCCTGTTCCAGGGCCAGGGCGCCGACGCCGCTCAACCATCGAAGCTGGCGCCGGCAGTCCTCGCAATAGTCGGCATGAATGTCGATCAGAAGATCCTGCAGACCGCCGCCGGGCGCGGCCGCATGGTCGATCAGCATTTCCGGAAAGGGATGAGACCAGGTCATCGCAAACGTCGATCCGCATCGTCACGCTCGAAATCTGTCCTGAATACGACGCGATGCGCGGCGCGGATCATGCTGCGTCCGCGAAAAATGAATCCAAATCCCGCCGGCGCGATCGCCGGCGGGATTCGGGCCCTTCCGGTCTTCGCGGCTCAATCGTCGTCGTCGGCCGTCATGGCGCCGATTGCGGCACCGCCGGCGCCGCCGATCAGGGCACCGCCCACGGCGCTGCCGCCGGTGATCGCGCCGATGGCGGCGCCGGCACCGGCGCCGATGGCGCCGCCCGACAGGGCGCGCTGTTCCTGATGGTTCAGACCGGAGCAGGCGCCGAGACCGAGCACGGCAACCAGGGAAAGCGCGGCGATCGTCTTGGACTTGAACATGGCTCGTCCTCCTATCAGACTTGCTGGGTCGCTTGCCTTTCGGCAGGCCCCCTCGCCCCCTGCGCATAGAACCAACGGAATTGCCCGCCCAAGGTTCCGATGCGCCGCATCTTCCGCCAACCCTTTGTCGTATCAGCTTTTTTCGGAGTGTCCTGGATGGACAGGAAAGTCGAAGTCTCGTCCCTCGAGATCGTCCACGGCGGTTTCTACCCGAAGGTGGTGGTACGCCTTCGCTATCGCCGCTTCGACGGTTCGATGAGCGCGGAAGTCAGCCGCGACATGCTGGAACAGGGGCTGGCGGCGGTCGTGCTGCCCTATGATCCGGCGCGCGATCTGGTCCTGCTGATCGAGCAGTTCCGCCCCGCGCCCCTGCTGCTGGACGACGACCCCTGGCTGTTCGAGGCGGTCGCCGGCCGCACCGAAGCGACAGAGGATGCGGCGGTCACGGCCCGCCGCGAGGCGGTGGAGGAAGCCGGCGTCGACATCATCGACCTTGCCGAGGTGGCGGCGGTCTATCCTTCCCCCGGCTGCCTGAAGGAACGCGCCACCATCTTCGTCGGCCGCTGCGACCTGTCGCCGGGGGACGGGGGCGTCCACGGCCTCGACGCCGAGGAAGAGGACATCCGCACCCACATCCTGCCGTTCGAGGCGGCCATGGCGCTGGCCGGCCAGGGCAAGCTGCGCAGCATGCCGGCCCTGCTGGCGCTCTATTGGCTGGCCCTGAACCGCGACGACCTGCGCCGGCGCTGGGCCGATCCGCCACGCCGCGAGGCTTGAACCGGCCCTGTCGCGCCATTAGGTTCAGCGGTAACCAAACCCAGAACATAAAGACGGGCGCAACCGCGCATGGCGATTCGCGAAGACTTCATCGACACCATCGGAAATACCCCCCTGATCCGCCTCAGGGCGGCATCGGCGGCAACGGGTTGCGAGATCCTGGGCAAGGCCGAATTCCTCAACCCCGGCGGTTCGGTCAAGGACCGTGCCGCCCTCTTCATCGTGCGCGATGCCGAACGCCGGGGCCTGTTGCGGCCGGGCGGCGTGATCGTCGAGGGCACGGCGGGCAATACCGGCATCGGCCTGTCGCTGGTCGGCAATGCGCTCGGCTATCGCACCGTGATCGTGATGCCCGAGACCCAGTCCCAGGAAAAGAAGGACATGCTGCGCCTCGCCGGCGCCGACCTTCGACTGGTGCCGGCGGTGCCCTACGCCAACCCGATGAACTACGTGAAATATTCGGGACGCCTCGCGGAAGAGATCGCGGCGCAGGAGCCGGCGGGGGCGATCTGGGCCAATCAGTTCGACAATGTGGCCAACCGTCAGGCCCATTACGAGACGACGGGGCCGGAAATCTGGACCGATACCGAGGGCAAGGTCGACGGCTTCGTCGCCGCCGTCGGCTCGGGCGGCACCCTGGCGGGCGTCGCCATGTACCTGAAGGAACGGAATCCGGACGTGAAGATCGCGCTGGCCGACCCGCCGGGCGCCGCCCTCTTCAGCTATTACACCACGGGCGAACTGAAATCCGCCGGCACCTCCATCACCGAAGGCATCGGCCAGGGCCGCATCACCGCCAATCTCGAGGGCCTGTCGGTCGACATGGCCTATCAGATCCCGGATGACGAGAGCCTGCCGGTCGCCTTCGACCTTCTGAAGCAGGAAGGGCTCTGCCTCGGCGGCTCCAGCGGCGTCAATGTGGCCGGCGCCATACGCCTCGCCCGTGACCTCGGCCCCGGCCATACCATCGTCACCGTGCTTTGCGACGGCGGCCAGCGCTATCAGAGCAAGATGTACAATCCCGAATTCCTGAAGGCGCGGAATCTGCCGTCGCCAGATTGGCTTTGACCAGATTATTGGCTTTGACCGAGAACCGGAGCAACCTCTATGCCCAATGCGACAGGCCTCGTGACCACCGAATGGCTTGCCCAACACCTGGATGCGCCGGACGTGCGCGTGGTCGATGCCTCATGGTATCTGCCCGGCGCCAACCGTAACCCCAAGGCCGAATATGCCGCCGGTCACATTCCGGGCGCGGTCTATTTCGACATCGACGAGATCGCCGATCTCACCTCGCCCCTGCCCCATATGCTGCCGCCGGCCGAGAAGTTCTCGGCCCGGGTGCGCAAGCTCGGCCTCGGCGACGGTAACCGCATCGTCGTCTACGACGGCGGCGCGCCCTTCGCCGCCGCCCGCGTGTGGTGGATGTTCCGCGCCTTCGGCCATGACGACGTCATGGTGCTGGACGGCGGCCTGGCCAAATGGCGGGCCGAGGGCCGTCAGGTCGACGATCTGCCGCCGATCCCGCGCGAGCGCCATTTCACGGCGCGCGAGAACACCATGCTGCTGCGCGACTACGACCAGGTGCGCCACAATCTGGTGACCCACAAGGAACAGGTGGTCGACGCCCGCAGCCGCGGCCGTTTCGACGGCACCGAGGCGGAACCCCGCCCCGGCCTGAAGCGCGGCCATATCCCGGGCTCGATCAATGTCCCGGCGTCCGAACTGCTGGATCCCGAAACCGGCGTCTTCCTGGACCATGCCGCCCTCGCCGCCAAATTCGCCGAAGCCGGCGTCGATCCGCTGAAGCCGGTGGTCGGCACCTGCGGCTCGGGCGTCACCGCCGCCATCGTGCTGCTGGCGCTCCATGAGATCGGGGCCCGCGATCTCTCGCTCTACGACGGTTCATGGGCCGAATGGGGCGCGCGCGCCGACGCCCCCGTCGAAGCCTGAGCCCGATCTTGAACGAAGAGGCGCCGCCGCCGGACTGGACACCCGAGTCCGGTCCGGCGCGCGAGAGCCGCATCACCTATCTGGAGATGACGGCCCGCCCGGCCCCGCGCCGGGCCCCGCCACCGATGGAACCCCATGTGCTGATGCGGGTGGAGGAGCCGCCGCTCGCCTATTACCGCTGGCTCTATCACCACGTCGGGCGGGACTGGATGTGGATCGACCGCCGGCGCTGGGACGACGAGCGCCTGACGGCCCGTCTGGCCGATCCCGGCTACGGCCTCTATGTCCTGCACCTCAAGGGGGCGCCGGCCGGCTTCTTCGAACTGGTCTCCCATGACGGCGGCACGAGGATCGACCTCGGTCTGTTCGGCATCATGCCGGAATTCATCGGCCGCAAGCTCGGCCCCTTCATGCTGGATCAGGCGATCCAACTCGGCTGGGAACGCGGCCCTTCGCGCATGACCGTCGACACCTGCACCCTCGACCACCCCCGCGCCCTCGCCCTCTATCAGCGCTTCGGCTTCACCCCCTATGCGACGCGCGACCGCCTGGCCTGGCCGCTGGGGCCTGCTCTCCGGGTGCTGGACTAGGCGCGCGCGAACATCGCCTTCGCCAGCCATTCGGCCTGAACCAGAAGGCGGTCGACCGAATAGGTCTCGGGATCCGTGAGGCGGAGGCGGACGAGGTCTTCGGAGACGGCATGAAGCATGCGGATCGCCAGTTCGCGGTCCGGATTGGCGAGATGGCTGAGATCGGGATCGGCCGTCAGCATGGCCGCTTCCATATGGGCGCGGGTCAGGTGGCGTGCCTCTTCCAGCCGTTCATGGAGTTCCGGCGGGCCGCCCTGGCTCGGCATCAACAGCATGCGCCAGGTGGCCGGCGCGGCATCGACCGCTTCGAGGACGCCCGCGACGCCGGCGGCGAAGCGCGACTGGCCCCTGGCCGGCGGGCGCTGGGCGGCGCGCTCGAAGCCCGCGCCCGCGCGCTCGAACTCCCGGTCGACCATGGCCAGCAACAGGCCCGGCAGATTGCCGAACTGCTGATAGATCAGGGTGCGGGTGATGCCGCAGGCGCGCGCGATCCGCTCCAGCGTGACGGCGTGAAAACCCTCCGTCACCGCGACGTCGCGGGCCGCATCCATGATCTGGCCGCGCCGCTTTTCGAGGGACATGCGCCGGCGGGGCGGTGTCTTCGCGGTGCGTTTCAGGCTTGCCGTTTCCATCGTCGCAGCATAACTTACAAATCATAACTTAATAAATGTAAGTTCCCGGGAGGGCGGATATGGAAAGCCTCGCGTCGTTGCAGGCCCGGGTGGCGGCCCAGGCGGAACGTCTGCCGGCGATGTACGGCAAGGTGGATTTCTCGGTCACGCCGGAGCGTTTCGCGGGCGATCTCGACATTCCGAGCACGCTGCGCGGTGAACGCGCCGAGGCGAACCGCCGCCGCCTGCTGGCCGATCCCGAGACCGTCGCAAGGGCCCGGGCCTATACGATGCTGGGCGATGCTGTCGCCGACGCCTATGCCGCCCTGATGCCGCAATACGGATTCCGCCGCCTGATCGCCATGCTGACCGAGGCTTGCGACAAGGGTGTGGAACAGGTCGCCGACGCGCCGCCGGAACTGGTCGCCTTCATCCGCGCCATGGAGGCGACGCCCGACTGGATCGACATGAGCCTGATCGAGGACGGCGCCAGGGCCAGCCGCAATCCGTCCGCCAATCTGGCGCCCTTCGTGGTGCGCGGCGCCTTCGTCGCCACCTTCCTCAACAAATATTCGGCCCTGCCCATGGCCCTGACCGGCACGCTGTCGCACGAGACGGCGGTGCGCCGGATCAAGGAGACGGCGGCCTTCTTCACGACGACCTCCCTGCCCGGCGCCCTCGGCCGTTTCGGCTCCGGCTTCAAGGCGGCGGCCATGGTGCGGCTGATGCATTCCATGGTCCGCTTCAACGTGCTGCGCGGATCGAGCCGGTGGGATGTCCCGGTCTATGGCATCCCGGTGCCGCAGGTGGACCAGATGCCGGCGGGCACGATCGCCGTCTTCCTGCTGGCCTTCAAGATGATGCGCCAGGGCCGCAGCACCTTCACGCCCCAGGAACGGGCCTTCGTCGAGTTCAACCGCTATCGCTGCTGGCTCCTCGGCCTGCCGGAGGATCTGCTGCCGGCGACGCCCGAAGGCATCAACGACGCCATGACGGTCTACAGCGGCACCTTGCGCGACGGTTACGACGACGAGACCTGCGGCGCCCTGGTGCGCGCCACCATGGCGGCCTATTTCCCGTCCGACCGCTCCCTGAGGAACCGGGTCTACGACTGGCTGGAAAGAAGCTTCGCCCGCGTCTTCTTCAACCGATCGTTCCTGGCCGGCGACAAGACCGGCAAGGCCGCGCTGATGGGGGTGGCGCTCCGGCCCTATGACAGGCTGGTCTTCATCGTCATGGGCTTGCTGATCTATGGGCGGGAGCGGGCCTACAAGCTGGCCCTGCGCGTGCCGGGCCTCCGTGAGATCGCCGACCGCCGCCTGATCGCCAAGCTCGACAGACTGCTGATCGAATACGGCCACGCCGAATACACCACCGACGCCTCGAAATACCGCGAGGCCGCGCCCCAGGCGGCGGAGTAGCAGGCTTTCGTCGTCCCGGCGAAGGCCGGGACCTTCCACCGGAAAAAGCGCCCACTGGTCACGAGATCCCGGCCTTCGCCGGGATGACGCGTTTTTTGCTCAGGCGACCGATTGGGTGAGATGGGCGGCGATCGCCTTTTTCACCGGGGCGAGGCCGTTGGCGACGCGCAGCATGGTCTTGCGCAGGGCCACCGCCGGCAGGGTCTCGTCGGTGAAGATGCCGGCGATCATGTTGGTCGCCTCATAGAGGGGCGCGGTGGCCAGACGGTGCACCCGGTCGTATTCCGCCAGCATGTTGCCGTCGGCGATGTCGAGGCCGATGGCGGCCGATTTGCGGATGCGCATCGAGAGCCGTTCCGCCGACTGCAGGCCGAAATTGAAGCCATGGGCGGTCACCGGATGCATGCCGACCGCGGCATCGCCGACCAGCGCCGCGCCCGGCACCGCGAAACTTTTGGCGAAGACGCCGACCAGGGGATAGCTGTGGCGCGTCGAGACGAGGCGCATGGCGCCCAGGCGGCCGTCGAAGCGCCGCGTCATCTCGGCGTTGAATTCGTCTTCGTCCATGGCCGCGACCTTGGCCATGCGCTCCGGCGGCAGGGTCAGCACGGCGGAGGCCTGAAGCCCGTCTCCCTGCGCGCCGTTGAGCGGCAGCAGGGCGAGGGTCTGGCCATAGCCGAACCATTCCCAGGCGATATGCTCGTGCGGCTTTTCGTGGGCCATGCGGCAGACCAGCATGGTGCGGCCGAAATCGCGCCTGGTGGCGCCGATGCCCAGCATCTCGCGCGTCGCCGAAAAACGGCTGTCGGCGGCGACGACGAGACGGGCCTGAAGCGTCGTGCCGTCATCGAGGTCGAGACGGGTGCCGGCGGCGCCCAGACGCTCCAGCCCCACCACTTTCCGTCCATCGAGGATGGTGGCGCAGGCGCTGTCGCGCACCGCGTCGAAGGCGGCGCGGCGGATCAGATGATTGGGCACCAGGAAGCCGAGCTGATCCTGGCCGACGGTGCTGGCCTTGATGTTGAGGGCGAAGAGCGAGGGACCGTCCATGACGCGGGCATCGCGCAGGGGCGAAATCTCGGCCGCGTCGATCCGGGGCCAGAGGTCCAGATCCTCCATGATCCGGCGGGATTCATGGGTCAGCGCGATTTCCCGCCCGTCGAAGGCGGGATCGGCCAGGGCGGCAAGCGGCTGGGGCTCGATCAGGGTGACGGTGAGGCCGCTGCCCGCCATGGCCCGGGCAAAGCAGAGCCCGGCGGGGCCGGCGCCGACGACGGCGATATCGACATCCATGACCATCTGTCTGCTCCCTTATGCGCAGCCCGCCCGCGCCGTCAGCGGATCGCTTCGCGCAGGAAGGCGCCGATCCGCTCGATCGCGGCCCTGCCTTCGGGGATGTAGCGGGCAAAGGCATGCCAGACATGGGGCATCCGGTGCCAGATGTCCAGTTCGACCGGTACCCCGGCCGCCCGCAGGTTGGCCGCCATGCGCGTCGAATCCGACAATAGCACCTCGTCGGAACCGACATGGATCAGGCACGGCGGCAGGCCCGCGGCATCGCCGAAGATGGGCGAGGCTTCGGGATGCTTCGGATCCGCGCCCTGGAGATAGGTCCGCGCGCCATAGATCACGCCCGGCAGCGGAATCATGGGGTCGCTCGCGGCATGGAGGAAATGCGTATCCCCGGTCACCGTCAGGTCGAGATAGGGGGACATGCCGACCGCCGCGCCCGGCATAGGCAGGCCCAGGGCCTTCAGGCGCATCAGAAGGCCGAAGGTAAGCCCCCCGCCCGCCGAATCGCCCATGACCGCGATCCGCTCCGGCTTCACGCCGAGGTCGAGCAGATGCTGATAGGCGGTCAGGCAATCGTCGATCTGCGCCGGGAAGGCATGTTCCGGCGCCAGACGATAGTCGATCACCAGCATGCGCGCCCGCGCCGCCCGGGCGATGCGCCAGGTGAAGCCGATATGGGTCTTCGGCGAGCACATGACATAGCCGCCGCCATGGAGATAGAGGATGTGGCGGTCTTCCGTCGCATTCTCGGGGTTCAGCCAATGGCCCGGCACGCCGTTCGCGTCGACGTCGACCAGGGCGACGTCGGCGGGCGGCGGCGGCAGGCGCTTCGACAGGCGTTCGACCCTCGCGCGGACCACCTGCACCGGAATGTCGAAGCGCAGGCGGTTCTTGAACATGCGCCGCAGGGTGAAGCGAAGCATCGCCGCGCGCAGGCTGATCCGGCGCGGCGGTGCGCCGTCGACCGAGACCATGAGCGCGCCCCGGCTGCTCTCCGTCAGTTCGTTGCCCGTCGACGACATGTCCACCCTTCCCACGATCTTGCAGTCGAAGTGTTCATAGTGGCGCCGCGACCGGCCGCCTGCAAGGCTGGTCAGGCGCCGAGGGGATGGCGCGATGCGATGGTGAAATCGCCGCCGTTCACCTGTTCGAACAGGCAGATTTCGGTGACGGCGATGGGCCTGCGGCCGAGAGCGCCGAAATGGCCGAGCGCGGCGGCCTCGATCCGCTCCCGCTCCGGCGAGGTCAGGCGCGTCGAAAGCGTCATGTGGAAGCGCCAGTCGTCGAACAGATGGGGATAGCCGAAGCCGGTCAGATTCGCTTCCTGGGACGGGGTCAGGCCATGGGCCCGGCGCTTCGCCACTTCCGCCTCCCCCGCCGGGGCGCGGAAGGGCTCGAGCGCGCGGACGACGTGATCCGACAGGCGGCGCCAGGGCGCCATGTCGCCGTCCGGCACCAGGGCCAGGAACCCGCCGAGGCGCCCGACCTTCAGGGGCGGTGCCTCGAAGGCGGGGAAATCCCGTGCCGCCGCCGTCACGGCGGCACGGAAGTCGTCGGCGCCGCGCCCCGCCGCCAGGCGCAGCGGCGGCTTCAGGGTCGCGTGGAAACCGTAACGCCTCGGATCCGCCGTCAGGTCGGCGAAACGCGCCGGCGTGACCGGGGAGACCGTGGGCTGGGTCCGGGCCTCGCCCGTCGCCGGGTCGCGGCCCAGCCATTGCGCGCCCAGGCGGTGCAGCATCGATCCTTCGGGCGGCGCCCAATAGACCGCGAAGCGGCGATCGCTCATCACATCACCCGAAGGCCGTCGCGCCACACCGTCTCCACCACGGGCATGGCGTCGTGGCGTTTCACCCGAAGCAGGTCCGCCCGCTTGCCGGGCGCGATGCTGCCGATTTCGTCCATGCCGATCGCCTCCGCCGGGTGGGCGCTGACCGTCGCGATGGCGTCGGCAAGGCCGATCCCCATCTCGTCATGCAGGGCGAAGGCGCCGATCAGCATGGAGGCGGGCACATAGTCCGACGCCATGATGTCGAGCACGCCGGCCCGCGCCAGATCGGCGACCGAGACATTGCCGCTGTGGGATCCGCCACGAACCAGATTGGGCGCGCCCGCGATCACCATCATGCCCTGGCCATGGGCCGCCTTCGCGGCCTCCAGGCTGGTCGGGAATTCCGAGAGGGTGATGCCGTCCGCCAGCGCCTCCGCCACTTCTTCCGCCGTCCGGTCGTCGTGGCTGGCGACAGGGACGTTGCGCGCCCTGGACAGCGCGATGATCGCGGCCCGATGCTTGGGACCGACGGCATCGCGGAGGCTGCGGCGCTTCTCGACATAGGCGTCGAATTCGGCGTCGGTCATCTGGGGGTATTGCTGGCGGTATTTGGCGACATTGACGAATTGGCGCTGGCCCGGCGTGTGGTCCATGACCGAGGTCAGGCGCAGGTCCGGATCGTCCACCAGGGACGAGAACAGTTCGACCACCTGTTCGAAGCCGATCTCGCAGCGCAGATGCAGCGCATGGCGGGCCTTGAACATGCCGGCGTCGCGCCCGCCGCGCCAGGCCTCGATCGCCTGGGTGAAGGTCTTCACCCGTTCGCCGTCGGGCCAGACGTCGCCCACCGCCAGACTGTCGAGCACGGTGGTGATGCCGCCGGCCACCACCTGGCGATCATGGGCGATCACCGCCGCCCGTGCCGGCCAGGGCACGCGCACGCGCGGCATCATGTGCTTCTCGATGTTGTCGGTATGGAGATCGACGAGGCCGGGCAGCAACAAGTCGCCTTCGAGGTCATGGGCAGCGGCCAGCCCGCTGATGCCGGGCTGAACCGCCGCGATCCGCCCGTCCCGGACGACGACGGTGGCGCCGTCCAGCACGGCGTCACGCATCACCACCCGTGCATTGGTCAGAACGGTCTCTGCGGTCATCGAAACAAATCCCTCACGACAATCAGGCAGCCTGTTCGGCGGGGCGCATGGCGAACAGGCGGGTCGCGATGCGCGTGCGCATGGTCTGATCGTGGCAGATAGCGACCATGGCGGCGCCCCTGCCCCGCGCTTCCCCGATCAGATCGGCCACGACCTCGGCATTGGCGGCGTCGAGGGAGGCGGTCGGCTCGTCGAGGAGGAGCAGCGGCCAATCGACCAGGAAACCGCGCGCGATGTTCACGCGCTGCTGCTCCCCGCCCGAAAAGGTCGCCGGCGGCAGGGACCAGAGTTTCTCCGGCAGGTTCAGGCGGCGCAAGAGGGTGGCGGCGCGGTCCCGGGCTTCGCCGGTGGAAACGCCGCGTGCCCTGGCCGGTTCCGCCACGATGTCCAGGGCGGAGACGCGCGGCACCACGCGCAGGAACTGGCTGACGTAGCCGATGGTGTCGCGCCGCAGCGCCAGCACCTGGCGCGGTTCCGCCGTCGCGATATCGGTCCCGGCGATCCGGACATGGCCGGTCGAGACCCGATAGGTGCCGTAGATCACCTTCAGCAGGGTCGATTTGCCGACGCCGGACGGCCCGTCCAGCACCACGCATTCGCCGGGGGCGACATCGAGATCGACATGGTCGAGCACGTCGAGGCGAAGCCCGCCACGCAGATGCTGCACGAAATGCTTGGAGACGCCGCGCAGCGCCAAGGTCGTTTGAGGGTTCATCGTCATGCCGCCAGCACCGAGGAGACGAGAAGCTGGGTATAGGGTTCGCGCGGATCGTCCAGCACCTGATCGGTCAGCCCGCTTTCGATCACGCGGCCGCCCTGCATCACCATCAGGCGATGGGCGAGAAGCCGCGCGACGCCGAGGTCATGGGTGACGATCACCACGGTCAGGCCGAGATCGGCGACCAGCCCGCGCAGCAGGTCGAGGAGACGTGCCTGCACCGAAACGTCGAGGCCGCCCGTCGGCTCGTCCATCAGGACGAGACGGGGCCCGGAGACGAGATTGCGCGCGATCTGCAGGCGTTGCTGCATACCGCCCGAAAAGGTGGTGGGCCGATCGTCGACGCGGCCCGCCTCAATCTCCACCCGTTCCAGCCAGTCGAGGGCGGCGGCGCGGATCCGGCCGTAGTGGCGCGCGCCATCGGCCATCAGGCGCTCGCCGACATTGCCGCCCGCCGTGACCGCGAGACGCAGGCCATCCCTCGGGTTTTGATGCACGAAGGCGAGTTCGGTGCGGCCGAGGTGGCGGCGGCGGGCTTCGGAAAGGTCGTTCAGGTCGACCATGTCGCCGCCCGCCATGCGGTAATGGATGGTGCCGGCGTCCGGCGCCAATTGTCCGCCCAGCAGCTTGAGCAAGGTCGTCTTGCCCGAACCGGACTCGCCGACGATGCCGAGCACCTCGCCGGGCCAGAGACGGAAGGAAACATCCCGCACGCCACGCCCGTTGCCGTAGTCGAGGGCGAGGTCGCGGACCGAGAGCAATGCATCGTCACGCGTCATGGCCGGCCTCCGCCTGGCGCTCGGCGCAGTGATCGGTGTCGGAACAGACGAACATGCGCCCGCCCTTGTCGTCGGTCACGATCTCGTCGAGGAAGCTTTCGGTATCGCCGCAGAGCGCGCAGGGCGTGCCCGGATGATCGATGTCGAAGGGGTGATCCTCGAAATCCAGGCTGCGCACCGGGGTATGGGGCGGGATGGCGTAGATCCGCTTTTCCCGCCCCGCCCCGAACAATTGCAGGGCCGGACAGTCGGAGAGTTTCGGATTGTCGAACTTGGGGATCGGGCTCGGGCTCATCATGTAACGGTCCGCGACCTCGACCGGATAGTCGTAGGAGCGCTTGATCTTGCCGTGGATGGCGATGTCCTCGTAGAGCTCGACCTGCATCACGCCGTAGTCGCCGAGGGCGTGGAGCGCGCGGGTCTCGGCCTCGCGCGGCTCCAGCCAGCGCAAGGGTTCCGGGATCGGCACCTGATAGACCAGGATCTGGTCCCCGGTCAGGGGCGTTTCGGGCACGCGGTGACGGGTCTGGATCACGGTTGCCTCCGCCGTCCGCGTGGTGGTCGCCACGCCCGCCGTCCTCGCGAAGAAGCGGCGGATCGAGACCGCGTTGGTGGTGTCGTCCGCGCCCTGGTCGATGACCTTCAAGGTGTCGTCGGCCCCCAGCACCGAGGCCGTCACCTGAATGCCGCCGGTGCCCCAGCCGTAGGGCAAGGGCATCTCGCGCGAGGCAAAGGGCACCTGATAGCCGGGCACCGCCACCGCCTTCAGGATGGCGCGGCGGATCATGCGCTTGGTCTGTTCGTCGAGATAGGCGAAATTGTAACCCTCGGTGCCGCTCATTCCGCCGCCTCCCTGTTCTCGTCCCGCCGCGCCGCGCGCAATGCCCGGACCAGCTGGAGCTCGGCCTGGAAGTCGACGTAATGGGGCAGTTTCAGGTGCTGCACGAAGCCCGACGCCTCGACGTTGTCGGCGTGGGAAAGGACGAATTCCTCGTCCTGGGCCGGACCCTGGATCGCTTCCCCCAGTTCCTCGGCCCTGAGCGCCCGGTCGACCAGGGCCATGGCCATGGCCTTGCGTTCGCCCCGGCCGAAGACGAGGCCGTAGCCGCGGGTGAATTGGGCCGGACGTTCGGCATCGCCCTTGAACTGATTGACGCTCTGGCATTCGGTCACCACCAGATCGCCGATGTCGACCGCGAAGCCGAGTTCCGGCACATCGACCTCGACCGAGACCGCGCCCTGGCGGATCTCGCCGGCGAAGGGATGATTGCGACCGTAGCCGCGCTGGGTCGAATAGCCGAGCGAGAGCACGAAGCCTTCGTCACCGCGCGCGAGGCCCTGAAGGCGAAGCGGCCGGCCGGCGGGATAGGTCAGCGGTTCGCGCGTCAGATCGGGCACCGGGCCGCTCTCGTCGGCGGGCGGCGTCTCGCGTTCCATCAGGCCCTCGTCCGCCAGCAGGTCGAGGACGCGGGGCATGGCGGGGTCCAGGGGCTCGGCCGTCGGTGCCTCGGGCGCCTCGCCGTCCGCCGCCAGGGCGAAGTCGAGCAGGCGGTGGGTATAGTCGTAGGTCGGGCCCAGCACCTGCCCGCCCGGCAGATCCTTGAAGGTCGCCGAGATGCGGCGGTCGATGCGCATGGCGGCGGTATCGACCGGCATGCTGGCACCAAAGCGCGGCAGGGTGGTGCGATAGGCGCGCAACAGGAACACCGCCTCGATCACGTCGCCCTGGGCCTGTTTCAGCGCCAAAGCCGCGAGATCCCGGTCGTAGAGGGAGGCTTCTGCCATCACCCGGTCGACCGCCAGGCCCAATTGTTCGGCGATCTGGTCGGGCGTGACCTCGGGGATCGCGGGATCGCCGCGCCGCTCCTCCGCCAGCCAGTCGTGGGCGGCGTCGATCGCCGCTTCACCGCCTTTTACCGCGACATACATGGCCGCCCCTATCGGATCGCGACGGTGCGGGGCAGGCCCGCGACCCGGTCGCCACAGCAGAGCAGAAGATCGACCCCCAGCGGGAAATCCGGCCGCTGGTCGGCCCAGGCATGCTTGAAACCCGCCGGCAGGCCCGCGACACGGAGCACGGTCTCGCCCGCGATGCCGGGGCCGGAGAGGGTCAGCACCTCCCCCGTCTCGAGCGACGAGACCTCGACGATCACGGTCGCCGCCCGGTCGGGGAAATCGGCGGTGCCCGCCGCGAAGCGCGACAGGGGCAGCAATCCGGCCGCGGGCACGACGGCGAAAGCGGCGTCGCCCGTGGTCGCGGCCAGCGGCGCGCCGCAGGAACCGGCGACGAAGGCTTCCGCCGCCCTGCCCGCGCCCGCCAGATGGACCGGCGTATCGAGATCGGCCAGCACGGCGAGCACGGTCGCCGCCGCCGGCGAAAGCCCGGCCGGGGCCCGCGCCGGCCGCGCCAGCCGTTCCACCCGGCCCGGCCGCGACAGCACCGACAGAACCGCGCGGAAGCCCGCCTGGGCCTGATGGACCGGCTCCTCGAAACCGGCCGAAAGCCCGTCGATCAGCGCCGCGTCGGACATCGCCCCCTCAGACATCGCCTCTGACCATCGTGAAGAAGTCGACCCTTGTGGCCGCCGCCTTGGCGGCGCGTTCGGCCCGCGCCGCTTCGATCCGGGCCGCGAGCGGCGCGACCAGATCGCGTTCCAGACCGGGGCCGTGCGCCGGATCCTGCAGCAAGATGTCGAGGCGGGCGACCAGTTCCGCCTTGGCCCGGTCGCGCCCCGCGACCATGCCGACGCCGATGCGCCCGGCCTCGTCCGAAAGGGTGCAGCGGCTGACCGTCATTTCGCCGAGATTGAACCGCTCCCCCGTGCCGCCGGCGCGCCCGCGCACCATGACGAGGCCGGTTTCCGCCGGCTTCAGCACGCGGACGGCGGGGGCGCCGCCCGCGACGCCCGCCAGCGCATCCGCCAGCATCTGACGCGGGGCCCGCGCCAGCAGACCGAGACGAAGGCGCCGGGCCGAAGCCGGGCCGTCCGCCGCCGCTTCCGTTTTCTCGACCGTGTTCATGAGCCCTTCGCCATATTGTCTAGTCGTCTAGATGACTGTAGAATGCCTGCCGAAATCGGTCGGGACAAGGGGGATCTATCGTGCCATTGGTCGACGAAAGACGCGGACGCGGCCTCGCCATCTGGGCGCAGATCGCCGAAACCCTGCAGGACGAGATCAAGCGCGGCGTCGCCAAGCCGGGGGAACGTCTGCCGCCGGAGGCCGAACTGGCCGCGCGCTTCCGCGTCAACCGCCATACGCTGCGCCGGGCCGTCGCCGCCCTTCAGGAAGCGGGCGTGGTGCGCATCGAACAGGGCCGCGGCACCTTCGTCGCGGAGGATGTCATCGATTACGCGCTGGGCCAGCGGACCAGACTGTCCGAGAACATCCGCAAGCTCGACCGAACCCCCGGCTCCACCTTCCTGCGCGGGCTGGAACTGCCGGCGCCCGCCCGCATCGCCAAGGCGCTGGCCATCCGCGCCGGGCGGCCGCTGATCCTGCTGGAGACGCTGTCCTTCGCCGACGGCCGCCCGCTCAGCGTCAGCGCCCATTATTTCCCGAAGGCCCGCTTCGACGGTATCATCGAGGATTACCGCCGCCTCGGTTCGATCACCAAGGCCCTGGCGGAACGAGGCATAGACGACTATCTGCGCAAGGTGACCAGGATCACGGCGCAATTGCCGGATGCCGCCGATGCCCATCTGCTGCAACAGCCGCGCAATCAGCCGATTCTGGTGTCGGAGGCGGTGAACGTCGACCTTGCGGGCACGCCGATCGAATTCGGCTACAGCCGATTCTCGGGCCCTCGCGCCCAATTCACCCTGGAAAACTGACGCCGCCATGTCGCCGCACCCGCCCCGTCCTCGACATAGGTCTAGACGACTAGAATGATGATTTGATGACACATGGGTGAACCATCGGCTTCAAAACATGGATGTCATACGCCAAACATCCATATTCATCGAGATCTTTCAATGCGTTAACGGCATATCAAAGTTGACGCATGGGTGCGTACCGACACGCGAAAGTCACGCGATCTGTAACCACCCTGCAATCCAACGTCGCTAGGCTCGGGCGACGAACATCAACGGAGCGGACACGCCGATGCGCGTCGAAATCAGGGGGGGCCGCATTCTCTGGCCCGACGGAACGATCGAGGAAGGATCGCTCGCCATCGAGGGCGGGCGCATTGCCGGGCCCACGCGGGCGACCGGCTTTTCGGCGTTCCGCGTGATCGACGCCAGCGGCCTGCTGGTCCTGCCCGGCATCGTCGACCTGCACGGCGATGCCTTCGAGCGCCAGATCATGCCGCGTCCCGGCGTCGAAGTGTCGCTCGGCGTCGCATTGCAGGAGACCGACCTGCAGATCGTCGGCAACGGCATCACCACCGCCTTCCATGCCGTCACCTGGTCGTGGGAACCGGGCCTTCGCGGCCGCGACATGGCGCATCGCCTGAAGGAAACCCTGACCGACATGCGCGGCCGCCTGTCCGCCGACACCCATATCCACCTGCGCCACGAGACCTTCAATCTCGATGCGGAAACCGAGATCCTGCAATGGCTGCGTGAGGGCAGCGTCCGCCTGCTGGCCTTCAACGACCATACGCCGTCGCTTCACAAGCTGCTGGGCCAGCCCGCCAAGCTGCACAAATACGCGGAGCGGGCGAAAATGCCGGTCGACGACTTCGAGGACCTTCTGGCCCGCGTCTGGGCCCGGCGCAGCGAGGTGCCGGCATCCATCCGCCGCCTCGCCCGGGCCGCCGCGGAGGCGCGCGTCGCCGCCGCCTCCCACGACGACATGAACGGGGCACAGCGCCTGTCCTTCCACCAGATGGGCTGCGCCATCAGCGAGTTCCCGATGACCGAGGACGCGGCGGAACAGGCCCGCGACCTGGGCGATCCCATCGTCCTCGGCGCGCCCAACGTCATGCGCGGCGGCAGCCACAACGGCGCGATCGCCGCCGCCCCCATGGTGGCGCGCGGCATGTGTCAGGTCCTGGCGTCCGACTATTATTATCCGTCGCTGCTGCATGCCGCCTTCCGTCTGGCGCGGGACGGCGTCCTGCCCTTCGCCGAAGCCTGGGCACTGATCTCCGCCAACCCGGCCCAGGCCGCCGGCATGACCGACCGGGGCGCGATCCGCCCCGGCGCGAGGGCCGATTTCGTGCTGGTGGACGACGAACACCCCGCCCTGCCCCGCGTCGCCGCGACCGTGGTCGCCGGGCGCCCGGTGTTCCAGGCCAACCGTCACCTCGTTTCGGGTTTCTGAGGCGCCCTGGCGAGCTGTGGCCGGCATCACAGACGCGGGCGGTTCGCCCCCGTCATGATGGCGCCATGACCATCAGCTACTTCGGCCACAGCGCCCTGCCGCGCCGGCAAACCCAGGACCTGATCGACGCGCTGCGCCGTCGGAACGGCGATCTGTTCGTCACGCGCTTCCATCTGCACGACGCCACGCCCCTCGGCCCTTTCGGTGCCGAGATCGCCCGCGATTTCGGTATCGAGGCGCGCAGCCGTTTCATGATCGCGGTCACCGACAAGGAACGCCTGGACGGACTCGACGACGCACTCGACCGGATCTACCGCGCCTTCGGCGCCGGCCGGCTGATCATCAGCTGGGAACTGGATAGGGTCCGGCCGCCCTACCAGACGAACTCATAGCGCGCAGGCATCGTAATCCGCATGAGTTGGACGCCCAGCGCCTCCGGAATCGGGGGAAGCTCGGTGCCGCAATAGGCCTTGCCGGTATAATCGTCGAGCGACTGCGTGCCGCTGGAATGCATCATCTCGCACGACGTGATGTCGCCCGACTGCGCCACCATGATTTCGTACACCACGGTACCCGAGGCGCGCATGATCGCGCTGCGGGGCGGATACCTCGTGGCCTCGTCGAAACGGTCGATCACCGCCTCGGTCCATTCGTCGAAGATTTTTTCCGCCTCTTCGTCGGAGACCAAAATCTTCTCGGCTTCCACCGCTTCGAAATAGACCCTGCCGGCTTCGAAAAACGCCTTCTCCTCTTCAGCCATTGGCTGGAGGGAAGAGGCGGCGACGGCCTTGGTCGGATCCTGATGGTCGCCCTTGACGACCGGCGGCTTGCCCTGGCACGCGGCGACCAGAAGCAAGGGAAGAAGGGGCGCGACCGCCCGCATGCGATTCATCCACATGCGAGCATCATACACGCTTGGAACATCCTTAAATAGAACGGAAGCCGCCGGCGACAGCGGCATTTCGTCTTATTCGGCCGCTTTCGCCGGCGCCGGCGGCGTCCAGCGCAGGATGGGTTTGCGCGCCGCCGCCGTCTCGTCCAGGCGGCGGCGGGGAGCGTAATGAGGCGCGCCGGCGAAGCGTTCCGTCTCGCCCGCCTTCGCCGCCTCGGCCAGCGTGCGCATCACGGCGATGAAGGCATCCAGGCTCTCCCGGCTCTCGCTTTCCGTCGGCTCGATCAGCATGGCGCCATGGACGACCAGGGGGAAATACATGGTCATCGGGTGGTAACCCTCGTCGATCATCGCCTTGGCGAAATCGAGGGTGGTCACCCCCGTATCCTTCAGGAAGCGATCGTCGAACAGCGCCTCGTGCATGCAGGGGCCGTCGAAGCTCGGCGTCATCACGTCCGACAGGCGGGCCTGGATGTAATTGGCCGCCAGCACCGCGTCCGAGGCCGCCTGGGCGAGACCATCCCCGCCGTGGCTCATCATATAGGCGAGGGCGCGGACGAACATGCCCATCTGACCGTGGAAGGCGGCCATGCGCCCGAAACTCTGCCCCGCCGCGTCCTCGAGCAGGGCATAGCCGTCCGCCGTCCCGACCACCCAAGGCAAGGGCGCGAAGGGCGCCAGGGCTTCGGACAGGACCACCGGCCCCGCCCCCGGCCCACCGCCGCCATGGGGCGTGGAAAAAGTCTTGTGCAGGTTGATGTGCATGGCGTCGACGCCCAGATCGCCCGGCCGCACGCGCCCGACGATGGCGTTGAAATTGGCCCCGTCGCAATAGAAGAAGCCGCCGACGCCATGAACGGCCTCGGCAATCTCCATGATCTCGCGCTCGAACAGCCCGCAGGTATTGGGATTGGTCAGCATGATCGCGGCGACGTCGGGGCCGAGCTTCGCCTTGAGGGCGGCGAGATCGACGCGGCCGTCGGCCGTTCCCGGCACGGGATCGACCTTGAAGCCGCAATAGGCGGCGGTCGCCGGGTTGGTGCCATGGGCGCTTTCCGGCACCAGGATGCGGGTGCGGCTCTCGCCCTCGCCCCGCGCCACCAGGGCGGCGCGGATCGCCATGATGCCGCAAAGCTCGCCATGGGCGCCGGCCTTGGGGCTCATGGCGACCGCCGGCATGCCGGTCAGCACCATCAGCCAATGGGCGAGCGTGCCCATGAGTTCGACCGCGCCCCGGGTGGTCGAGGCCGGCGCCAGCGGATGCAGATCGGCGAGGCCCGGCAGGCGCGCCAGCTTCTCGTTCAGGCGCGGGTTGTGCTTCATGGTGCAGGAGCCGAGCGGATAGAGCCCCATGTCGATCGCATAATTCCGCCGCGACAGACGCACGTAGTGCCGGACCACCTGGGGTTCCGACAGGCCGGGCAGGGCGATGGCCGCCTTTCGCGCCAGGCCGCCCAGACGGTTTTCCACCGCCGGCACCTCGGGCAGATCGACGCCCGAGCGCCCGTCCTGCCCCAGTTCGAAGATCAGCGGTTCCTCGTGATCGAGGCCCCGGTGCCCCAGCACGGTCCGCACCGGCGCCGCTGCCGCATCGCCCGGCGCCGTGGCCCTTCCCTGACGGTTCATCATGCCAGCACCTCGGCGAGCGCGGCGGCGAAGGCTTCGATCTCCGCCGGCGTGTTGGTTTCCGTGACGGCGACCAGAAGATGGTTCGCCAGTTCCGCCCGTCCGGGCCAGAGGCGCGCCCCCGGCACCCCGGCCAGGATGCCCCGGGCCACCAGGGCCTCCACCACCGGGGCTGCATCCGTCGGCAGCTTCAGGGTGAATTCGTTGAAGAAGGCGCCGTTCAGCACCGTAACCCCGGGCACGGCGGCGAGCCTGTCGGCCGCCCGCACCGCGCGGGCGTGGTTGAGCGCGGCAAGCCTGGTCAGCCCCGCCTCCCCCAGGAGGGAGAGATGGATGGTGAAGGCGAGCGAACAGAGGCCCGAATTGGTGCAGATGTTCGATGTCGCCTTCTCGCGCCTGATGTGCTGCTCCCGGGTCGAGAGGGTGAGCACATAACCCCGCCGCCCCTCCGCATCCACGGTCTCGCCGCAGAGCCGGCCGGGCATCTGGCGGACGTATTTGGCGCGGGCGGCGAAGAGGCCGAGATAGGGCCCGCCCCAGTTGAGACCGACGCCCAGGCCCTGCCCCTCGCCGACCACGATGTCGGCGCCCATCTCGCCCGGCGGCACCAGCGCGCCCAGCGCCACCACCTCGGTCACGGCGACCACCAGCAGCGTACCCGCCGCCCGCGCACTCTCCGCCAGGGCGGAGAAATCGCGGACATGGCCGAAGACGTCCGGATATTGCACGACGACGCAGGCGGTGGCGCCGTCGACGGCGTGCACCAGATCCTCCCCACCTTCGGGGCTGGGTGCCGCCTGCACGATCTCGGTCTCATGCAGGGCGCCCAGGGTCTTCACCACCTCGGCGTAATGCGGGTGCAGATTGCCGGACAGCACCACGCGCTTTCGCCCGGTGATGCGGCGCGCCATCTCGACCGCCTCGGCGCAGGCGGTCGAGCCGTCGTACATGGAGGCATTGGCCACTTCCATGCCCGTCAGCAGCGCCACCTGGGTCTGGAACTCGAAGAGATACTGCAGCGTGCCCTGCGCGATTTCCGGCTGATAGGGCGTATAGGAGGTCAGGAATTCCGAACGCTGGATCAGATGGTCGACCGCCGCCGGAATGTGATGACGATAGGCGCCGGCCCCCAGGAAGGACGCCAGTTCGCCCGAATGCCGGTTCTTCGCCGCCATGGCGGCGATCGCCTTCTCGACCTCCCATTCGCCCTGATGGGCGGGCAGGTCGACGGGCCCGGAAAGCCGGGCCGCCGGGGGCACGTCACGAAACAGATCGTCGACGGTGGCGACGCCGATCGCCGCCAGCATCTCGGCCCGGTCGGCCCCGGTCAGGGGAAGGTAACGCATGGCAACTCCACCTCAGTCGAGCGACGCGACATAGTCCTTATAGGCGGCGGCATCCATCAGGCCGTCCAGTTCGGCGAGGTCGGACAGTTCGACCTCGAAGAACCAGCCGTCGCCTTCCGGCGAGGAATTGACCAGCGACGGCTCGGCCTCCAGATGCGCGTTCGAGGCCGTGACCTTGCCCGTCACGGGGGCGAAGACTTCCGAGGCCGCCTTGACGGATTCGACCACGGCCGCCTCGCCGCCCTTCTCCAGCAGAACCCCGGCCGCCGGCAGGTCGACGAAGACGACGTCGCCCAATTGGCCCTGCGCATAATCGGTGATGCCGACGCGGCCGGTGCTACCGGTGACGGCGATCCATTCGTGATCCTCGGTGTATTTGACGGTCATGACGGTCTCTCGGGGCTTGGCATCGTGTTTCAGGGCTTGGCGTAGCGATGCGGGGTGAAGGGAAGCGTGGCGACTTCGGCCGGCAGCGGCTTGCCCCGGACGAGAAGGTCGATCCTGGTGCCGGGCGCGGCATATGCGGGCGGGACATAGCCCATGGCGACCGGCCCTTCGACCGACGGCCCGAAGCCGCCCGAGGTGACGATGCCGATCTCGGGTCCGCCGTCGGGCGCGGCGATCGCCACGCCTTCCCGCGCCGGTGCCCGGCCGAGGGGACGGATGCCGACACGCTTGCGCGAAACGCCGTCCTTCAGCGCGGCGAGGACCCGGGCCGCGCCCGGAAAATCCGCCGCCGCGCGCCGGCGCTTCGGCACGGTCCAGGCGAGCGAGGCTTCGATCGGATCGGTCGTCGTGTCGATGTCGTGACCGTAGAGGCAGAGCCCGGCTTCGAGCCGCAGGCTGTCCCGCGCGCCGAGACCGATCGGCGACGCCCCCGCGCCGAGGAGCGCCCGGGCGAGGTCGACGGCGCGCCCGGCCGGCACCGAAATCTCGAAACCGTCCTCGCCGGTATAGCCGGAGCGCGAGAGGAGACAGGGCACGCCCGCGATCTCGACCGGCGCCGCCGTCATGAAGGTGAGGTCGAGGGCGGCGGGGCCGAGCCCCCGCATGATCGCCGCCGCCCCCGGCCCCTGCAGGGCGAGAAGGGCGCGATCGTCGAGCCGGGTGAGCGTCGCCCGGCCCGCCAGCCTTTCGGCGATATGGGCGAAGTCCTGATCCTTGCAGGCGGCATTGACGACCAGGAACAGGCGGCTGCCGTCCGTATCGTCCACCGGCCGCGTCACCATCAGATCGTCCAGAATGCCGCCGTCTTCCGCCATCAGGAGGGTGTAGCGGATCTGCCCCGGTTTCAGCCCCGCGATGTCGCCGGGCACCAGGGTCTCGAACAGGGCGGCGACGTCCGGGCCGTCCAGCCAGGCCTGGCCCATGTGGGAGACGTCGAACAGGCCGGCGCCGGCCCGCGTGGTCTTGTGTTCGGTCAGGATGCCGGCGGGATATTGCACCGGCATCTCATAGCCGGCGAAAGGCACCATCTTGCCGCCCAGTTCCAGATGCAGATCGTGGAGCGGCGTTCGCTTCAACTCGGTCCCAGGCGCCAAGAGCACTCTCCCCCTCAGAGACAATGGATGCCGGCCCGCAACGGTGGTCCCGTTCGGTGCCGCCCCCTCTGTCGGATGGACCTGAGAGATTGACCGGCGAAGACTTCACCGGCTTACCCCTTGGGTGAGGCGGGCGCCATATCGAACGCGCCCGGCCTGCTTTCCAGAGTGCCGTCTTCCCCGCGGTCCTTCTGCCTGAGAGTTTCCGGGGCGGTTGCTCCTTCGGCGCCGGGGCTGCCCGAGGGCGCCCCGATCTCTCCCACTGGGAATATGTGCATCGGGAATCCGGCAGACGCCCGACATGAACAGAAGGATACGGGCCGGCGCGAAACCGTCAACCGCCGACATGCTGCACGCGCACAATTTCCGGCCCCGTGTCGCAGCGGCACCGCCTGCAATATTCGCGTGAGTCCGCGCCCGGATTTCGGGCATGATCCCGCCACCATGACCGACGACATGAACGAAATTCCCCAGGCCGCCCCGGAAGAGGAAGCCTGCCCGCGCTGTGGCAAGGTGCCGAAGCTCTGCGTCTGCGAGGGCATCACGCCCATCGCCAACAAGGTGGAACTGCTGATCCTCCAGCACCCGCAGGAACAGGACAAGGCGCTGGGCACGGCGAAACTCGCCCTTCTCCATCTCGAGAAGGCGCATTTCCGCATCGGGCTTTCCTGGGCCAGCCTGTCGAAGGCCCTGGGACGCGAGGCCACGCCATCGAAATGGGCCGTGCTCTACCTCGGCTCGACCGAGGTCAAGACCCTGCCCAAGGACCGCGAGATCGTCGCCGTCGACGCCAAGGGCGTGCCGCTGGCCGACCAGTTCGATCCCCTCAAGGGCGTGCAGGGCGTCATCCTGCTGGACGGCACCTGGTCCCAGGCGAAGACGCTGTGGTGGCGGAACCCCTGGGTTCTGAAATGCCGGCGCTTCGTGCTCAACCCCGGCAAGCCCAGCGCCTACGGCAAACTGCGGAAGGAACCCCGCCGCGAAAGCCTCTCCACCCTCGAAGCCGCCGCCATGCTGCTCTCGCGCCTCGAGAAGAACCCGGCGATCGAGGACGCCATGCGCGCCAGCTTCGACAAGCTGCTGACCGCCTACAAGGCCGAGCAACCGAAGAAGGACTGGCGTAGGCGGCCGGGGCGGCGCTGAGATCAGGCGATACGTTCAAGACGTCCGGCGCGGAACGTGTCATTCCAAAGGCATGACCGATCCGCGTCCCCCGACCCCTCGCTTCACGCCGGCCCTCGGCTTTCGGAGCCTGACCGCCGCCTATGATCTCGCCATTGCCCTTGCCACGCGCGAAGGAATCTGGCGGCGCCGGATGCTGGCGGCCCTGACCGCGACACCGGGGCAGACCGTGGTCGATATCGGTGCCGGCACCGGCAGCTTCGCCCTGATGCTGGCGCGGCAGCGACCCGGCGTCCGCATCGTCGCCATCGACCCGGACCCGGCGGTTCGCGCCATCGCCGAACGGAAGTTCGCGCGGGCAGGCATCGCAATCGACTATGTCACGGCCGGCGGCGAGGACGCCCCGGCCGCGATCACGCCGGGCAGCATCGACTGGGTCACCATTTCCCTGGTCCTTCATCAATGCCCGCAGGCGGTGAAGCAGGCGATCCTCCACAATGCCTTCGCCCTGCTGCGGGAGGGTGGGCGGCTGCTGATTTCCGATTATGGCGTGCAGCGCGGCCCGCGGGCGCGCCTCGGTTTTCAACTGGTCCGCCTGCTCGACGGTTTCGAGAATACGCGGGCCAATATGGCGGGAATGCTTCCGACGATCATGAAGGCGGCGGGCTTCGCCGAGGTACGGGAGGAGATCGCGACACCGACGCCGAGCGGCGACATTTCACTCTATTCGGGCATGAAGGGCCGGCACCGGCGTGAAGGGTGAATTCCATTTCGGCGAAGGCTTCGCGGTCTATGTCGCGCCGCCGACGAAGGTCGGCCGCACCGCCATGCCGCCCATCGGATCGCCGTGGCGCGGGACGTTTCGATCAGCCTGAGCCGTGAGAGCATCCATCACGAAACGGCAATCGCCTTTCGCGCGGTCGCCGGTGACGCCAGTCCGAGCGCCATGTTCGGCATGTCGCCGGGCACCGCCGCCCGATTTCCGCGGACGTCCTGAGCCCCGCATTCACCAGCGGGCGGTATCGCCCCCAATCACGCGAGCAGGCAGGGGCGACCCCAGAACGACATTCTCCACGCCGAGCGGCATCGCCAGCCGCTTTGCCGGGCCCCACCCGGTTTCCTCGACGGCCGGACCGAAATCCCCCTCTCCCACCCGGTCGAACGCCGGGCCGACCTCTTCGACCGGATGCGCCAGCAGGAGATGCGCCGTGCGGGCCAGCGACAGGCGTGCCTGCATCGCCCGTCCCTCCCGCCGACGGGCCGCGAGCGCCGTCAGGGCGGCGAAAGCCATGAGATAGCCGGTCGCATGATCGAGAGCCTGGACCGGCAGCGGGAACGGGCGATCTTTGGCGTAGTGCCGCATGCCGGCGTCGGCGATGCCGGTGCTCATCTGCATCAGACTGTCGAAACCGCGCCGCCCGGCCCAGGGCCCGGTCCAGCCATAGGCATCCAGCGTCACCTCGATCAGGCCGGGGCGAAGGGCCCGGCGCGCCGCGGCACCGAAACCGAGACCGTCGAGTGCACCGGGGCGATAGCCGTGGACCAGCAGATCGGCCCCCGCCAGCAGGCGGGCGAAGATGGCCCGATCGCCCTCGTCGCGGAGATCGAGCCGGACGCTGCGCTTGCCCAGCATCACTTCGAGCAGGGCCGCCGGCTCGTCCCAATCGGGTGGGTCGATGCGCAGCACGTCGGCGCCGAGACAGGCGAGGAAACGGGTCGCCACCGGTCCCGCCAGCACCCGCGTCAGGTCGAGGATGCGGACCCCCGAAAGTGGCCGAACCGGATCGACCGGCCCCTCGGGCATGGTGGCAGGGCCTGTATCGCGCCAGTCGATCAGGGGTTCCGCCGCCACGGCCTTGCCCTGCGGGCTTGCCGCCCAATCCGCCGGCGTTCGCATCGCCGCCGCGCAGCCGCCGGCCGCGACCACCGCCGTCTCGATTTCGGCCGCCGACCGGCGCGCGACCACGCGGGCCACAGCGTCCCTGTCGGCCCCGACCCCCAGCACGCCGAGGGCGGCGCGGCGGTGGTGGGGCGCGTTGGTATGGAGCCGGATCCAGCCGTCCGCCGCCCGATAGTCGCCCGCCACCGCGTCCCAGATGGGCGGCGGATCCCAGCCGAGCGGGAACAGCGACGCCTGGAACCAGAAGGAGGCCAGGCGCCGGTCGACCGTCACGGCCCGGGCCGCGCCGTCGAAGGCCGCCAGATAGTCGGCCACCCCGACCCCGGCCGCCGCCACCGACGCCGCCGCCAGATCGCTGACGGCAAAGGCCGAGGGCAATTCGCCGCGGCCGGCGAAGGTCACGGTTGCCTGGGGGCCCAGAATCTCGGTCAGGATCCGTCGGCTGCCCTGAAAGGTGGCGCTGTCGTCCATGATGTCCTCACATCAGCAATTGACCGTCGTCGACATTCACGATGGCGCCGGTCATGAAGCCGGATCGGGGATCGAGCATCAGGGAAATGATGCCGTCCAGATCCTCCACCTTGCCGACGCGGGCGCGGGGGAAGCGGGCGATGGATTTCTGGCCGGCTTCGGTCCTGAAGAATTCGCTGTTGATCTCGGTCTCAATATAGCCGGGACAGATGGCGTTCACATTGATGCCGTGGCGCGCCCATTCGATTGCCATGGTGCGCGTCATCTGCACCACCGCCGCCTTGGAGATGCAGTAGATCGACAGTTTCGGCAGCACGCGCAGCCCGGCGATGGAGGCGATGTTGACGATGCGTCCCTCGGTCTTTCGCTCGATGAAGCGGCGCGCCGCCGCCTGGGCCATGAAGTAGACCGCCTTCACGTTGGTGTTCATGATCCAGTCGTAATTCTCGACCGTCTCCTTCTCGATCGAGGTACCGCCGCCCACGCCCGAATTATTGACCAGACCGTAGAGCGGACCGAGGGCGCTTTCCGCCGCGTCGAGCGCCGGGGCGATGGCCGGAAGATCGGTAACGTCGAGCGGCACGGCGAAAGCCTCGATCCCCTTCGTCTTCAGGTCGGCCACCAGGGCGTCGAGCCGTTCGACGCGCCGGCCCGCGACCGAGACCCTGGCGCCCAGCCCGCCGAGGACATGGGCGAAACGATTGCCGAAACCCGACGTGGCCCCGGTGATGAAGATGTGGCGGCCCGAAAGCGGCTTATCGGAAAGCGGTTGGCCCTGCGTGGAATCAGTCATGTCTCCCCCCTGTTGTTGTGGCTTGCCGCCCGGCATAGCAAAGGCGACCATGCGCCCCAACGATAAAAGAAGGGAGAGAAACGAATGAGTCTCGAGGAATTGGCCGCCGTGCGCGCGGCGCTGGATGCCGCCCCGGACCGCACCGAGATGACGGTCGACGAGATCCGCGCCTTCTACGAGATGATCGCGCCGCCGGTGGCGGCCGACGACACGACCACGGTGGAGACGCTGGAGATCGCGGGCCGCGCGGCGGAATTCTCCGTGCCGCCGGGCGCCGATACCGGCGCGGCCATCCTCTATTTCCACGGCGGGGGCTATGCCATCGGCTCCCTCAACACCCATCGCGGCCTGGCGCGCGGCCTCGCCAAGGCAGCCCGGGTGGCGGCGCTGGCGATCGACTATCGTCTCGCACCCGAGAACCCTTTCCCGGCGGCGGTGGAGGATGCGGTCGCGGCCTATCGCCACCTGATCGCCATGGGCATTTCGCCCGCGCGCATCGCCTTCGCCGGGGATTCGGCAGGCGGCGGTCTGACCGTCGCGGCCATGCTGGCGGCCAGGGCGGCCGGCCTGCCCCTGCCCGGCGCCGGCTTCTGCATCTCGCCCTGGGTCGATCTCGCCAATGCCCTGCCCACGATCACGGGCAAGGAAGCGGAAGATCCCATCATCTCGAAGGAGGTGCTGGACAATTTCACCGCCCTCTATCTGGGCGGGCGCGACACGGCCGATCCCCTCGCCTCGCCCCTTCTCGGCGATCTTTCGGGCCTGCCGCCCATGCTGATTCATGTCGGCTCGGCCGAATGCCTGCTGGACGACGCGGTGCGTCTTGCGGGTAAGCTCGGGGCGGCGGGGGTCGAGGCGCGGCTGGAAGTCTGGCCGGCCATGATCCACGTCTGGCATTTCTTCGCGCCCATGCTGTCGGAAGGCCGCGACGCCATCGACAATGCCGGGCGCTGGATCGGGGAAAGGTTGCGACCATGAACCAGCCCATTTCGATCGAAATCGTCTCGGACGCCGTCTGCCCCTGGTGCTGGATCGGCAAGCGCCGGCTGGACCGGGCCATGGCGGCCCTGCCCGACATCGCGGTGGAACGCCTGTGGCGCCCCTTCATGCTGAACCCGGACATGCCGGCGGAAGGCATGCCGCGCGACGATTATCTGACCGCCAAATTCGGGGCGGAGAAACTGCCGCGCCTCTACGAGCCCCTGAAGGCGATCGGACAGGAAGAAGACCTGCCCTTCGATTTCGCCGCGATCGAGACCATGCCGTCCAGCCTGAACGCCCATCGCCTGACGCGCTGGGCCCATAGCGCGGGCGTCCAGGCCGACCTCGTCGAAATCCTGTTCCGCCGCTATTTCGCCGAGGGCGAGAACATCGGCGACGACGCCTCCCTGCTCGCCGCCGCCGACGAAGTCGGCATGGACATGGAGATCGTCGGCCAGCTCCTCGCCGGCGACGCCGACGTCGAGCGCATCCGGCGCGAGGATGCGCTGGCCCGCCAGATCGGCATCTCGGGCGTTCCCACCTTCATCATCCAGGGCAAATGGGCCCTGGTCGGCGCCCAGCCCGCCGAACAATGGGCCGAAATCCTCACCCGCGTCGCGGCGGGGGAGGATCTGGCGGGCGGCTGATAGCGGGCCGACACCGGCGTCTTCGGATCGAGACGGCTCCGGGCCGGCGGGCTGTCGCGCTTCGCTTCACCCGTCCAGGCACAAGGTCCGGGCGGCGTCAGGGCTTGCGGGTCCAGTCCTCGGTGCCGGCGACGTCGGCGCCGAAGGGGGCCCAGCGGCCCTTCAGGCCGCCGTCGGGCATGACGATATAGACCGCGATGGCGCTTTCCTTGGTTTCCGGGTCCTGCCAGGTGACCGCCAGCGTATCGCCCAGGCGGAGCCCGACGCCGAGCGACTTCTGGCCGCCGCTGGTCCATTCCAGGTGATAGACCTCGCCCACCAGCTTCACGCTGATCTCGGCGCCATAGGTGCCGCTTTCGCCCGGGTTCTGGCCGCGCACCGTATAGTCGCCGGTGGCGTCGAAATCGAGGGCGCGGGCTGCCGGCATGGCGGCCGCGAGGCTCAGCGCGATGCCGGCCGCGAGGGCCACGAGGCGGCGTTTGGGCCTGTTCCTGGTTTTGGATCCGGCGATCATCTCTCTCTCCCCTTGAAGGCCACGTTCAATCGTGGCCGCGTTCCTGGTCCAGACTGCGTTCGAGCACCACGAGGTCGAGTTCCAGCCGGGACAATTCGGCCGCCGCCGCCGAATCGGCATGGGCGGCGAATGCGGCGGCCACCTCGTCCAGCATCGCGCAGATTTTGGCAAGAGCAGGGTGGCGTGCCCCTTTCAAATCCCGCAGCCGCGCATCGTGTTCCGCGATGCGCAGCGCGAGGTCGAGCCAGAAGGTCAGCAGCCGGCGCGACTCCATGGCCCGCTCGGGATGCGGTTCGAGATCGGCGACCAGCAGCGCGGCGGCCCTCACCACCGTCTCGATCCGCTGCGCGACCATGGGCACCGCGGCGAAACCCAGGGCTTCGAGGCGGCGCAGCCGTTCCGTCGCCGAGACCAGGAGGTCATGGGCCGCCGTGCCGCTCTCAACGGCCGAGGGCGCGAGGGCGCGCCAGATCAGGCGTATGGCGCCGTAAGCCCCGCCCGCCGCGAGCAGCGCGAGCGGGACGCCGGCGTCGATCCCCAGATGGAACAGCAGGAAGGCGAGACCGCCGGCCGTGCCGGCGAGAACATGGCCGCCGGCGGTGCTGGCAAGAACGTGACCGAGACGCGTCATGACACCCCGAACCGCCCGCTCACGCCTTGGTCAGCCGGGCTTTCAGCTCGGTCTCGATCCGGGCGAGCTGGCCTTCCGCCGCCTGGCGCTTGCGCCGCCCCTCGGCCTGGATGCGCAGCACGTCGTCGATGGTGGCGATGAGATCCCTATTCACCTCCTGCAGGGTCTCGACGTCGACCAGGCCGCGCTCCGTCTCCTCGGCGATGCCGACGGTGCCTTCCTTCAGCATGCGGGCGTTCTTCCGCAGCATCTCGTTGGTGGTGTCGGTCACCGCGCGCTGGAGTTCCAGGGCGCCCCGGGCCCGCGCGATCGAAATGGCGATCACCATCTGGTTCTTCCAGATCGGGATGGTGTTCAGGATGGAGGACTGGATCTTCTCGACCAGGACCGTGTCGTTCGACTGGATCAGGCGAATCTGCGGCATGGTCTGCAGGGTGATGGTCTTCGACAGGCGCAGGTCGTGGAGCTTCTTCTCGAAGCGGTCGAGGGCCTGGCGCGCATCGCGCAGCTTCTGGGCATTGATCTGCGCCAGGGTCGGATCCGGATCGGCGGCGGCGGCCGAAAGCGCCGGCAGCAGGCTGTCGCGGGTTTCCGCCAGCACTTCCTCCCCCGCCCTGATGTGCAGGTTGAGGAACCTGAAATTCTCGAGGTTCCGTTCGAACAGCATGTCGAGCATGACGACGTCGCGCATCAGCCCGTCCTTCGCTTCCTCCAGCTTCAGGACGATGCGGTCGATCTGGCCCGAGACCGCCTCGTACCGCCCGAGGAACTTGCCGATCTCCGCCTTGGCGGAGCCGAACAGGCGGTCGAGGAAGCCGGGCTTCCGCGACAGGGCTTCGGCGTCCAGCCCCCTCACCTTCATGAGAAGATCGGACAGGGTCTCGCCCACCATGCCCGAATCCTTGGCCATCACCGTTTTCAGGATACCGTCTGCGAAATCGGCGATGCCGTTCTGGACTTTGTTGCCGAACTGGAGCACGGCGGCACTGTCGGTCAGGTCGAGAGACGCCTTGATGCCCGCGACCGTCGCCGCCTCGCCGGGATCGAGGGCCGCGTCGGGCGATGTGCTCGCCGCCAGCGCGGCCTCGGCCTTCTCGATCACTTCGGACGTCTTTCTTCCCGGCGCCGGATCGGACATGCGCACTCTCCCTCGACTGACCCCGCCATCATGCGGGCGCGTCCGGCCGCAACTCAAGCGGCGGCGAAACGGGACGGTCCGTCCGGCCCGGTCGGCCGCCCATCCTCGGCGGCAAGGCCGGCGTCGACCAGCAGGCGGAGGAAACGGGCGAAATGGCGCGCGGCCGAGGGGCGATGGGCGCCTTCCAGCCAATTCTGCTCGAGGAAGGCGAGGATCCCCGGCTGGCCCAATTCGACTTCCCACAGCACTCCGAGCAGGGAAGCCAGGGTCTCTTCCCTCTCGCGGGTGGCGAAATCGGTGCTGGCGGCGGCGTCCGCCTCGGCCACGCGGCCGGTCTCGGGCCCGGCACCCAGGCCGAAGTCTAGGGTATGGCGGCGTTCCGGCGGCGCGACCAGATAATGGGTCACTTCATGGACGATCACGCTCGCCTCCGAGCGGGCGCGGAGCACGCGACCGTCCCAGGAGAAGGCGGCCTGGGGTTCCTCGTCCAGGGTCTCGATCCCGAAGGCATGGGCAAGGCCGACCGCCTGGGCCCGGTGTTCCGGCGTATCGACGCCCGCGACGATCGACGCGGCACTTTCGATGATGCGCGCGAAAGCCGCGCGGGCCCAGGGCGCCTCACGCGCGAGATGGGCATCGAAGGCGGCGGCCAGCGCCGGCACCTGGCCCGGATCGACTTCGGTCAGAATCATGCTGCGTGCTTATGCCATGGCGCCATGCAAGTGCAAGTCTGGTCGCCGTCGCAGTCGCCGCCTATCTTGTCGCGGCACAGAATGACGGGAGGAACCATGGCGCTGCCGGCCCAAGCCGTAATGACCACGGAAGAAGTTCAAAGCTTTCTCGACAAGGTCTTCGAACAGGCGATGCACATCAGGATCGAGGCGATCGGCCCCGGCACCTCGCGCTGCCGCCTGCCCTTCGACGCGCGCCACTTGCGCCCGGGCGGCACCGTGTCGGGCCCGTCCATGTTCCAGCTCGCGGATTGCGCGCTCTATGCCATGATTCTCGGCACCCTCGGTCCCGTGGCGCTGGCGGTGACGACCAATCTGAACATCAACTTCCTGCGCAAGCCCGGCCCCCGCGACCTCTTCGGCGAATGCCGGTCGCTGAAGTTCGGCAGCCGCCTGGTGGTGGGTGAAGTCGCGCTCTATTCCGACGGCGACCCCGAAATGGTCGCCCATGCGACCGGAACCTATTCGATCCCGCCGCGCTGAATTCGGGATCAGCGGAACAACCGCAGCAGGGCCCAGGCCCCGACCACGATACCGGCGATGACCACGATGCCCTCGGTGGTCTGGGCCTGGTCAACACCGTATTTGAAGAGGCCGTAGAAGTCCGGCACGTCGAGCGCATGGACCTGGATACGGCTGGTCAGGGCGGCAAGAAATTCAATGCTCTGCGCCATCGTCGGCTCCCGATTCCCGAGCACGCGGCCAAGGGTAATAGGCCCTTCCGCAATGCGCCAGCGGTTGTTCTCCCATTCGCCGAGGGCGAGGATTCCCCTGCGTCAACTTTGCTCATACCAAGGTCGAATGGCATCCAAAGAAGAATCGGCTTCATATGCGGGCACGCCGATGGGCGAAGCGATCTCTCCTCCGCTTGCTTAGTCGGAATGGCCGCAGCGCAACGTCTGGTGGTGCCCGCCCGGTTCAACCACGGGTTTCCGTCAGGACGCGGCCTCACTCGATAGCCCGCCGTTCACCCTGGCCCTCGAACGGCGGGCTTTTTTTTGGCGGTTATGTACTTTGCAAACTGGCCGCCCCTCGCGCCGCGCATTCCACATCCCATATATGGACTAAACCGATCCCGCCCGCCGGCGTGCCGCGCCGGTCCCTTGGAGATGCGCCATGCCCGCCGCCCGTGCCGCCGACCGGCTCACCGTCTGTCCCCATTGCGCCACCGTCAACCGCCTGCCGAGCGACAGGCCGGCCGCCGAGGGCCGCTGCGGCCATTGCAAGGGCGCGCTGTTCGACGGCCATCCGGCGGATGTCGCCGGCGCCGCCTTCGAACGCCACTTGGCGCGCAGCGCCCATCCGGTGGTGGTCGACGTCTGGGCGCCCTGGTGCGGGCCGTGCCGCATGATGGCGCCGGCCTTCGAGGCGGCGGCGCGCGAACTCGAACCCGAGGTCCGCCTGATCAAGCTGAACAGCGAGGCGGAGCCGGAAATCGCCGGCCGCCTCGGCATCCGCAGCATTCCGACCATGATGATCTTCGCCGGCGGCAAGCGCGTGGCCCAGGTTTCCGGCGCCATGTCGGCCGATCAGATCGTCGCCTGGATCCGGCGCGAGGCCGCCCGCGCCGCCTGAGCCGACGGCCGCCGTCAGTCGTGGTGGTGCTGGGCGGGCGCCGACGCCTCCGCCTCGTCCAGGGGCACCACCACCAGGCGGCCGTGGCGCACGCCGCGCTCCGCCGTCAGGTGGTCGGCGAAATGGCGGATTTCGCCCGCCTTGCCGCGCAGCAGAGCGACCTCCAGGCATTGATCGCTGTTCAGATGGACATGGGTCGTCGCCAGCGACATGTCGTGGTGATCGTGATGGGCATGGGTCAGGCGGTTGGCGAGGTCCCGGCGGTCGTGATCGAAGACATAGACCAGGGCGGCGACGCAGGCGCGATCCCCGTCCGCCGCCGGTCCGGCCGCGCCCTCGCTGCTTTCGGCGAGGCCGGCGCGCAGGAGGTCGCGCACCGCTTCCGAGCGGGTGGCATATTGCCGCGTCGACATGAAGCGGTCGATTTCTTCGATCAGGCCGTCGTCGAGCGTGATCGTGACACGTTGCATCGGCTGCGCCTCCGGCTCTCGCCCGCGGGAACATCGGGCAGGACGACAGACTAGGGGGCCGCCGGGCCGCCGTCGAGAGACCCCATCCCGAGAGACCCTGCTTCTGGCGGCCGCCGCTTTGTGGCAGGATCGCGCCATGGCCCGCCCCGTCCCCCTACCGCCTGTCGACAGGATGCGCCGCCGCCGGCGCACATGGGGCGTCGCCCTGCTGCTGTTCGGTGCCCTCGTCGCCCGGCCCGCCGCCGCCCAGTATCAGGAACGGCCGGAAGACGGCGAGGCGCGGGCGCGCTACAATCTCGAGCCGCCGGTCGACCCCCTGGCCAATCTGCGCGCCTATTGTCGCGACCGCGTGCCCAACGGGTGGTGGTGCGATGACCCGGTGCGTCTCAGCTATGGCTTCCGCCTCCTGGTGACCATTCCCGAGGGATGGCGGGGCAACCCGTCGGGTGCCATGCTGGATTTCTGCCCCCAGCGCAGCGACCCCGTGTGGAAGGATGTCCCCCGCATCGAATTCCAGTCGCGCAACGGCAAGACCAAGCACCTGGGCGCGCCGATCACCTGCTGGCCCCCGTGATATGGCCCAATTCCCCGCTTTCGGGACCGATTCGGCCGCGCCGGTGCTTGACCGAATCCGTATAAGCGGGCCCACTTGGCCGAGAGCACAGGGGGTAGTCTCGGTATGATGTTTTGCGCGGCACGCAGGGGGCGTTGCCCATGATCGTCTGGACCCACGGTCTGATCAATCGCCTGGTCCGGCTCGGTGATCTCGTCGCGCTGACGGCGGCATCGGCATTCTCCTGGACCCTGGCCTGGCCCGAGCCGGTTCCCCTCAACATCCTCCAGAGCCTGTTCCTGCTCGCCCTGGTCCTGGCGCTGTTCAATCGCGCCGTCATGGAAATGAACGCCTATCGGGTGGAGCATTACCGCAACGCCGTCCGCACCATGGTGGAACCCCTGGTCGCGCTGGCGCTGTCGACACTGGCCGCCGCCTTCCTGATCGTCATCTTCATGCCGGCGGCCTTCGCGCAGCCGGCACCGTTCCTGGCCTGGGAAATGTGGATGGCGCTGTTCCTCTTCGGCCATCGCATGATCGCCCGCGTGCTGGTCGCCCGCGCCTTTCGCAACGCCCTCCTGCGCCGCCGGGTGGCGATCATCGGTGTCATCGACCGCACCAACGAGATGGTCCAGAGCCTGATCGACCCGAGCCAGCACAATACCTACGAACTGGTCGGCATCTACGACGACCGGGGCCCCGACCGCCGGCCCGAGACGGTGGCCGGCGTCGCGGTGACGGGCACGGTGGACGACCTGCGCGAGGCGGTACGCGACGGCCGGGTCGACATGGTGGTCATCGCCCTGCCCTGGACCGCCGCGATCCGCATCCAGCAGATGCTGGAACGCCTGCAGGGCTTTTCCGCCGACGTGCTCATCCCCTTCGAAGGCGACGATTTCCGCCTGAACTTCTCGAACGTCGTGCGCGTCGCGGGCATGCCCTCCCTTCAGGTCGCGCATCGGCCGCTGAAGGGCAGCCAGGGGCTTCTCAAGATCGCCGAAGACAAGGCGGTCGCCGCCCTCGGCCTGCTGCTGGCGTCGCCCCTGCTGCTCGCGGTCGCGATCGCGATCAAGCTCGATTCGCCGGGGCCGGTGCTGTTCCGCCAGCCGCGCGTCGGCTTCAACAACAAGAATTTCGACTGCTTCAAGTTCCGTACCATGACCGTCGATCCCAATGACGACGGCACGCGCGGCACCACGCGGGACAATCCGCGCATCACCCGCATCGGCAAGTTCCTGCGCCGGTCCAGCATCGACGAACTGCCGCAGCTCATGAACGTGCTGCGCGGTGACATGTCGATCGTCGGCCCCCGGCCCCATGTGCCGAACATGCTGATCGGCAATCACACCTATCTCGAGGCCGTGCGCGAATACGCCTATCGCTGCCGTGTGAAGCCGGGGATTACGGGCTGGGCCCAGATCAACGGCGGGCGCGGCACCATCACCACGGTCGACAAGGCGAAGCGGGTCGTCGCCTACGACATCTTCTACATCGAGAACTGGTCGCTCTGGCTCGACATCAAGATCATGGTGCGCACCCTGGTCGCCGGCATGTTCGGCAAGGACGCCTACTGACCGGGCCCATCCTGCCGCGGCCCGGGATCAGGGGCGGCGCGGCAATTGGCCCTGCGGATGGACGGCGACCAGATTGCCCCAGGCGTCGGGCAGGCTGTCCACCTTGTCGAGGCGGCCATCCATGGTCCAGCGGAAGATCTCGTAACCCAGCGCGACCAGGGCGCCGAAGGCATCGTCGGTGGCATCGCCCTTGCGCTCGAGCAGGCTGGTGTTGATCTCGAACAGGACGATCGGCTTGAAGCGTTCGATGGTCTGCCGGCCGCCGGCGATCAGCATCGGCTCCGCCCCCTCGACGTCCATCTTGACGCAGGCGAGGCTCTGGAAGCCGAATTCGGCCGCCACCGCGTCGAGCGTGGTCAGCGCCACCTTCTCGCTCTCGGTGTCCGAACCGTCGGTCAGCAGGGAGAAGGCCTGGGGATCATTGCCGATCTCGATGTGGTGCAGCACCGCCTCGCCCTCGCTGTCGGAAAGCGCCTTCTTCAGCGGCCGCACCTGGGTGAATTCGGGGTTCAGCGCCAGATTGGCGGTGAGCGCGGCAAAGGCCACGGCGCCCGGCTCCACCGCGACGACGATGCCCTGCTGCCCGACCAGGGGCGCGCCGCGCAGCGTGTAGATGCCGATATTGGCGCCGGCGTCGACGAACGTGTCGCCCGGGCCGAGCAGGCGGTCGAGGAAATGGAGCTCCGGCTCCGTCCAGTCGCGCATCAGGAAGGCCGAGACCGAGGTATAGCGCAGATCCGGCGGCACCCGCAGCCGGCCGCCGCCGGGTGCGATGCGAAATACCGGGCTCTTGCGGAACAGCACGCAGAAGAACCAAACGCCGGCCCGGAACAGGGTGCCCAACGGATCGGCGCGGAACCCCGGATGGGTCAGCAGCTTCCTGATGCGACGAAGCATGATCTCTCCTTGCGGTCCATGGACCCGGTCAGGTCGGCTGCGGCACCGTCCGGCGCGCCTGATCCCGGCGCAACTGGTCCTGGCGCAGCTGGTCCTGGCGCAGCCTGTAGAGGTAGATGGACAGGGCGGTGGCCGTCGCCGGCTCGCCCGGTGTGAACATGATCGAATAGACGACGGTGATGAGGATACAGTAAAGGACCATGTCGTGGAGCGCGAGGAGCAGCGGATCGCCCGTGCCGGCGTTCTTGTGGGTCACCCGCAGCGAGACCACGGAGGTCGCGATGATCAGCGCCGAGCCGATGGCGCCATATTCGAACAGCACGCCCGGCCAGCCCAGGTCCGCCAGATAGAAGTGCTTGTAACCGAAGAGGTCGAACATGGTCACGGTGCTGAAGCGCGTGATCGAGCCGATGCCGAAGATGAGGCGCAGGGGATCGGCGATCAGATAGTCGACCGCGAGCGCCATGGAATTCTGCCGCACCGTCAGCGAACCGCCGAAGGTATTGGTGAAGCCCTCGGTCAGGGCGCCGGAGACGATGACGAAGACGAGGGTCGCGGCAAGCGCGAGCCCTGTGGTCCAGGCGAGGCCGCGCAACCCCTTCGGCAGGCCCCCGACCACGCCGAGCCCCATGACCAGGAAGGCGCAGCCGATCGCCGTGCGCTGCTTGAAGATCCAGACGTCGAGCAGCAGGCAGGCGAAGGCGACCCCCAGCAGCCAGCGCCGGCGCGCGTGGGCCATGGCATAGCGCACGCAGAGGAACAGGAACATGTTGCCGAAGAACATCGGCATGAAGATGCGGAATCCCCGCTCCTCGTCGAGGACGAAGAGCTTGCTCGAGATCATGTCGTTGGCGTACCAGCCGGCCGGCACCACGAGCCAGAGCAGCAGCATGATCACGAAGGTGGCGATGCCGAGACCGAAGAGCAGCCGCTCCACCGTGGCGCGCGACGGCCGCAGCAGGAGAAGCAGCGCCGAGAACGAGAAATAATAGGTCATCGGCAGGGCCTTGGCGGTGGTCGCCAGGGCATCGAACACGCCGTTGCCGAGATTGATCATGGAGAGCAGCGGCGTCACCGCCAGCACATAGGCCAGCATGAAAAGGAACAGCGGCGTCGCCGGCAGGCGCGCCCTCGAGAGCGCGATCAGGACCAGCGGCGCGGTCAGCCCCGGCCAGCCCTTGGACAGGAAATAGAGCGGCGCCACGTCGAAGATGTAGTGGAAGGTCTGCCCGAACATGGGCAGCACCACGAGCAGCACCAGGGTCTTGCCCAGACTGTCCACCGCCGCGCGCGGGCCCTCCAGGGTCCCGGGAATCGGGATTTCGGGCGTTTCCATGTCGGGAGCGCGGGCCGGCTGTGCCCGGTGCGGCCGCAGGACGCGGCCGCGCCGATAGCCGTCCGGAACCGCGCGCTCGCTCATGCCCCCCGGCCGGGACCGTCGAGGGCGCGCACCGCGTGGCCGCGCAGGCCCAGCCGGGTCTTCACCGCGATCCACAGCATGGGCGCCGAATCATAGAAGATGCGGCGGATCTGGCGGCGCGGGTTGATGACAAGCCGGTGCAGCCATTCGAGGGTCAGGCGCTGCATCCAGAGCGGCGCCCGGTCGACGAGGCCGGTGGCGAAGTGGAGCGAACTGCCGATGCACAGCCCGGTGCCGACCGCCCCGCCCCGCTCCAGGGTCTCGAGCGCGATCAGTTCCGACTGCGGATAGCCGCAGGCGATGAAGACGTAGCGCGCCGGATGAGCGACGATGAAGTCGACGCAGGCGGCCCGCGCGCCGGGATCCTTCAGCAGCCCCATGGGCGGCTGGAACTGATGCAGGGCGGCAAAACGGAACTGGCGGCGCAGCTCCGTGGCGAGGACGTCGTCGCCGCCGATCACCGAGATCGTGTCGTCCGCGCCGATGTGGTGTTTCAGCAGGTCGACGGTCAGATCGCTGCCGCAGGTCACCGGCATGTCGCGGCGACCGAACAGCACGCTGCCGATCAGGCGCAGCACGCGGCTGTCGTTGGTGCGCAACCAGGCCTTCAGATGGGCCCGGCGCAGGCCCGGGATGACACCCCGGTCCATCCAGACGACATGCTGCGCGTTGGACGTGCTGACATAGGCGAAGGGAGCGTCCGGGGCCCGCGCCACGATGGCGGCGGCGCTTGCCGCCACGTCCAGCGGCATCAGGTTCAGGCCCAGGAAGTCGTAGGTCGGATAGGGCGTCGTATCGGTCGTCATAGGGGGGGCAATGTCCGGCCGGTACCCGTCGTGTAGGTACGGTTGATGGTGTAGTCGAAGCTGGGGTCGAGCGGCAGCACGTTGTCGATGTATTGCTCCACCCAATGGCCGACCTCGCCCGCCAGGCTGCGTGGCACGAAGATCACGTCCCCGGCGAAAACCTTGACGTCGTCGCGCGGATCGAGGCGCTGGATGAAATTCTGCAGGTCGACGGTACGCATCATCGGCTTGCCCTGGGGATCGCGGCGGATCAGGACGACTTCGTCCGCCCGCGCCTCTTCACGGAAACCGCCGGCATTGACCACGGCTTCCAGCATGCTGACCGGCCCGTAGATACCGTAGACCCCGGGCACCGACACCATACCGCCGATGAAGATGCGGGACGAGGCATACTTGGTGACCTGGACCGACACGATGGGTTCCGCCAGATAGCGTGCGGAGGCGACGCGGATCTTGTCCTCCGCCTCCTTCGGCGTCAGGCCGCCCACCTCGATCTGGCCCGTGGCGCGCAGGCCGACGTTGCCGTCGGGGCTGACCACCAGGGATTCGTCCATGTCGGGCGTGACAAGATATTTCACATCCAGCTCGTCGCCGGGGCCGATGCGATAGACCGGCTTGGCATCCACCCAGGGGGTGAACATGGCGGGCGCCTGCATGTCTTCCTGGATGTAGATCTCCTGGCCGGTGCAGCCGGCCAGCAGCCACAGGCCGGCCATAAGGACCGGCAGGGACGGGCGGCGGCGGAAGCGGATCAGAGCCATTTGTAGATCCTGGACGGAATGTGGAACCTGCGCCCCGTCATGACGAAGCCGAGAAGATCGCCGCCGGCGTCGAGCACCGCCTCCCGCGTCCAGGTCGCCGCCGGGCTGCGGGTGACTTCGGCCCGCATCATCAGAACCGTGGCATCGACCACGGCGGCGACCCGGCGGCCGGTATGGCTGCGTGCCAGGGTGGACGAGACGACCAGCACGATACCGAAATTGTCGCGCAGGTCGGCGATGTTTTCGACCGCTTCGCGCAGCGAACAGCGCATGTCGAACACGGCGCCGTGCAGGGGATCGATCAGGTGATAGACGCCGGGACGCCCCGGCACGGCGGCGAATTTATTGCCGCCCACCTCGCCTTCCGGCTCCACAGCGCCGCGCACGCCGAGACCGCGGGCGACCGTCGAACCATCCGACAGGTCGACCAGAAGGGCGCGCAGCCCGCGCCGGTCGGCGCATTCGGCGAGCAGCCCGGCGATCACGGCGATGTCGCCGTCGTCGGCGCTGATCGGCAGCATCTGCACGGTGTTCATGCCGCGGTCGCCGATCCGCGTGTCGAGGATCTGCGAGGCGAGGAAGCTGAGTTCCTCGTCCGAGGCGCGGTCGCCGGGCTTCGGCTTGCCCATCATGAAGCTGGCGAGCGCGGGCAGGTCGAGGCGCTTCTCCGCCTCGCTCGGCAGCAGGAAGACCTGGCGGTTCCAATTGGCGGCGAGCCCGCCCGCGAGGCCCATCATGATCGAGCCGAAGATGCTGGCGGCGAGGAAGCTCCAGGCCATGGTGGTGCCGGTCACGGGCACGTCCGGCAGTTCGACCACGCGGACGTTCGACGAGCGTTCCTGGGCCGCCTTCTCGTCCATCTTCACCGCCTCGGTGCGCAGCGCATATTCCTTGTAGATGTCTTCCTGAACGGTGCGCGAGCGTTCGAGCTGATGGAGGATGAGCTGGGCCTCGCGCAGCATGTCGATGCGCGCGATCGCCTCCTGGTGCAGGCGCTCCAGCTCGATGATCTGGTTGTTCAGCGCGTCGCGCTCCACCCGCAGTTCAAAGAGGCGCGACTGCATGTAGTCGAGGGTCGGGTTGCGAACCTCGCGCTGGGAGTAGTATTGCGGCGCCGCCTTGGCCGCGATCGAGGCCTTCAGCCGGTCGATCTTGTCCTGCACCAATTTGGTGCCCGGATAGTTGGGACCGTAGTTCTGCCGCAGGCTGAGCAGATCCTGCTCCAGCTTGGTCAGCAGGTTCTTGTCCTCGTCGTTGGTGATCTCGTTGGTGATCTCGCGGAAATCGAACAGTTTTTCCGGAAGCTGCGTGATGCGCTCCTGGGTCTGGTCCGCCTGGGTGCTGACGGTGGCCAGTCTTTCCTGTGCCTGGCGCTTTCGCTGCAGCAGGATGTCGGCCTGATTGACCGCCATGTTGATGTCCTGGTCGATGTCCAGGATGCCGTAGCGCTGCTTGGTGTCGCGGATCTGCTCGTCGATCTCCTGCAGGTCGGTGCTGAAGCGCGCCATTTCCTCGGTCAGGAGGGGCGAGCGCGGCACGTCGTAGACGCTGCGCCGGTGCTCCTGATAGGCGGTGATGACGGCGGTCGCCATTTCCGCCGACAGGCGGGGATCGACGTGGCGATAGGTGACGCGGACGATGCTGCTCTCCTCGCGCACCTCCGCCTTCAGATCCTTGCGCAGCAGTTCGACGGCGCGCTGCTGGCGCTCGTCCACCGGCACGGGCGGCAGCAGGCCGAACAGCCGGCGCTTGGCCACTTCCGGATAGAGAACCTCATAGCCGACCTTGCGCAGCGCGCGTTTCAGTACGCCGTCCGACATCACGATCTCGGCCTCGGACTGCACGAGATTCAGGCCCTCGACCGAGACCACGGCCGGCCCGGTGGTGCCGACGCCGTCGCTGCCGCTGTGCTCGCGCGAGACCAGGACGAGAAGAAGGCCGGTCGAATTATAGTATTTCTTGGCCGTGATCGCCGCGGCGCCGCCGATCAGCAGGGGCACGAGCGCGGCGACGACGATGGTGCGCCAACTGTAGAAGGCAAAGATCAGCAGGTCGCGCAGGGTATAGCCTGCGCGGACAGACGCCGTCGGCCCCGATCGCCCATCATGGCCCATGGTTGCCGCCGCTGCCGGCATCATTCCCCTGTCTTCAATGCGCTAGCCCACAGTGGCTAAAGTACGATCACAACTCAAGGGGCTAACGTCCATTCGGGGAAAGGCACATTGTCCTTTCGCGGGATCGTGTTCCCTATCGGAGCCCGATCCCCATCGGGGCTCCCCTACTGGAAACCTAGGGCGAGCTGCAGCGAACCGGCGAGGAAGCCGGTGATGGCGCCGAGCACGAAGAAGATCCATTCATCCTCCTGAAACGCCGGGCGCAGCAGATCCTGGAACTCCTCGGCCGAGAGGGCGCGCGTGCGTTCGGCCAGGAATTTGGACAGGAACTTGGCGCGGTCCTTGTTGAAGGCTTCCTCCTCGAGGGGGTCGAGGGCCATCGCCGTCGACTTCTTGGCGATCGAGCTCTTCAGGCCGGCATAGCCGTCCGGCCCCATGGCGAGTTGCAGGGTGGTGCGCACCACTGGCGCCTCCAGCATGGGCGAGAGATGCTTCTTGATCAGGAGGCCGGTCTTGTGGGCCTGCCTGCCGACCAGGATTTCCCGCGTGATGCGGCCGATGGTCAGCATTTCGGTCGCGGCCAGATCGGCGAATTTGTCGGCGATCTCGTTCTGGCGGCGCAGGAACACGCCCTGGAAGCGCCAGGGCCCGAAGCGGACCGGGTGCAGCGGCCGGAACACCATGGACAGCGCGATCCAATTGGTCAGGAAGCCGAGCACGGCTGCATAGGCCGGCAGCATCCAATGGGCCGGGATGAAATAGAACAGGATCATCTGCAGGACGCCGAAGGCGAGCCCGATGAAGAAGCTGACACGGATGACGAAGGCCAGTTCCTTGTTGCCGACCTCCATGAACATGCGCACCACCAGGTGGCGGTCGGCCTCCACCTGATTGCCGATCATCTCGCGCACGTCGACCAGATCCTCGGCATTGTCGATGATGTCGTCCATCAGCTTGCCCATGACCTTGGACAATTGACTGCGCGCATGGTTGTAGACGCGGTTGCGCACCACGCGCGGCAGATTGGCCCAAAGGACCGGGCTCTGCTCGGACATCAGATCGTCGACGTAATCCTCGATCCGGACCTCGACCGCCTTGGCGACATGTTCGGAAATGCGCTCCGGCTCCATCTTGCGCATGAAGTCGCTGAGGGTGCCGATCTTGGCCAGCGTCTTGTCGACGAGGATGTTCGACATCTTGCGCGCCTTGCGCGGCACGATGCCCTGCCAGCCGAGGAAGGGGTCGAGAACGCCGACGAAATGCACCGGATAGAAGACCATCTGCATGGCCATCCAGACATGGGCCCAGGTCACGACGGCGGCGACGATCGGGATGCTGATGAACCCCCAGAAATCGGGCCGGCTGGTCAGCTCGGCCCAGAAATCAACACCCCCCATCCACGGCTCTCCCCTTCGATTGCCGATCTGCGCCGGCAGGTGTCGGATTATTCAGGCTGCACACGCCCCGAGGAAGCGGGAAACCGCCGTATTCGGGGCCAAATACCATCACGGCGCGTCCCGTCAGACCGCCGCGGCGACGAGGCCGACCGCGAGCACGAGGCCGATCACCAGGGAATGCATCAGCGGCAGTTCCCGGCGCAGGACCCGGCGCTGGACCTCCAGGAAGGCGCCCGGCTCCAGCGCCTCGAAACGGTCGGTCACCCAGGTGCGCAGGCGCCCGGCACAGCGCACCGACAGTTCGGGATCGCGCGACGCCTCGGACAGGAGCGCGACGAGTTCGTCGGTCGCGGCCTCGACCATGCCGCGCATGGCGCGCTGGGGAATCACGAGGTCCAGCAGGGGGCGGCCCGGCAGACGCGAGAAGATCGCGCCGACGCGGCGCTCGATGATCGCGCGGACGGCGATGCCCGGACGCCCGTGGATCAATTCGTCGATCACGACATCGAGGCGGAAGGCTTCGTCGGCGACGGTGTCGGCGTAGAAATCGGTGATCTGGCGCCGTTCGAACAGAAGCGGCGTGACGCAGCGTTCGGGCAGGCGTGCCAGGGACGGCGGCGGCGCCAGGAACAGCCAGCGCAAGGCGGCGGCCGAGGCGGCGAAGGCGAGGACGGCGCCCGCCACGAGCCCGCCGATCCCCGGCGCGCAGACGACGACGAGAACGGCGGGCAGCGCCAGCACCGGCATCAGGATGCGGAGCGAGCGAAACGCCGGCACGGTGACCGTGCCGATCATCCGGGCGAGATCGGTCGGACGGGCACCGAAATAGCGGGTCTGCATGGCCGGCACATCCAGCAGGTCGCCGATGGCGTCGATGATTTCCACCACCGCGCGATCGACGGCCTTCGGCACGCTGCGCGCCAGATAATCCTCGAACTGAACCTTGGCCGCGCCCGGCAGGCCGCGCCACAGGACGCCGAGCTGCTTCTGCGCCACGCGGTCCAGCAGGGCGACGCGCTCGCGCTCGAAAAGGCGGTTGACGGTCTCGGCGATGTCCTCGGGACCGAGGGCCTGGGCGATGTCGGGCAACGGGCCGACCACGTCGAGAGTCAGGACGCCGATGCGCCCCCCGATCTCGCCGCTGCGCGTGGCGACCAGCGGCGCCACATGGCCCGAGGCCCGGATGGCGCGCGGCACGGACAGGCCGGTCAGCAGAAAGCGGGCGCTGACGACGGGAACCGCCGCCATGGCGGCGGTGGCGAGCAGGATGAGAACGATCGCGATCACGGATACCCCGCCGCGCCCCGCCACCGCGAGACGCCGATGCCATCGGCGCCGTCCTGCATGTCGCCTCCCCTCTTGCCGCCTCCCCGCCGGCGGCTCCGGCCGCCCTTCCCCCGGATCGGCTTTGCCAGGTCCCGGGTCGTCAGGCGACGGTCGCGAAAAGACGCCAGTCCTTGTCGCCCGTCAAGTTATATCGAATCCTTGGTGAATGATCGGTTAACCTAGTTCACAATAGGCGGATAACAGTCCGGCGCGTTCGATTCCACGCGTCAGGAAGCTAAGGGCTCAACGGTCGACCGTGTTCGCCAGTCGGGAAGCCGTACCCGTTGCGGAAAGTTTGTTCGACGATATGCCAGACCAATTGGACAAGACCACGAAGCGCAAGAGCGCCGCGAAAATGCCGACCGGCCGCGAGGAGCGGACCCGCGCCCTGCGTCAGGCCATCATCGAATCGGCCGCCAGCGAATTTGCCGCCCAGGGCTATGGCGGCGCCTCGTTGCGCTCGATCGCCTCGCGCACGGGAATCGAACTCGGCCACCTCGGCTATCATTTCTCGACCAAGATGGAACTGTGGCAGGCGGCCGTCACCCATATCTTCGAAGCCATCCCGAAGGCATCGGAAATTCCGCTGGCCGAGGACGAGGACGAAGCCCGGTCCTCCATCGCCCGCATGGCCATGGACTACGCCGCCTATACCGAGGCTCATCCCGAACATATCCACATCGTGTTCAGCGAGTCCGCGGCCGGCGGCGAACGGCTCGACTGGCTGGCGGACCATTTCCTGAACGACGTCGTGCGCGGCCTGCGCGGCCACATCGAGAGAGCGAGCAAGCTGGGCGTGCTCGCGGCGACGGATGCGTCGATCGTCCTGGCGGCTCTGGTCGGCGTCTCGGCGATCAACTTCGCGTTGCCGAAACTTCGTGACATACTCTTGGGCGGCGGTGTTACACTTGAAACGCTGAACAATTTTCTGGATACGCTTTCAGCGTCATCCATGACGGACGAACCGCCCAAATCCGGCGATTGAGTTCGATATTGCACCCATAGTGCATATTTTGACGAATGACATAATATAATCTGCGGGTTAGCTTCCTTCTCGCGTGTGAGCCCTTATGCACGCTGTTCGGGGAGCCATCCGCCGAACTGACTTTCGGGCGCCGGGGCCCCTTCTGCCGCCCCGGCGCCCGCTTTTTTCTCGAAATCCGACGATCCCCGCCCCGGCACCGAGAACCGCCCGTTCAGGCGGCGCGCTTCCGTTCGGCCCGGCGCGAACGGCGGCGGCCGCCCAAGCAAAACGGGCGGCCCGAGGGCCGCCCGTAAAGTGGTTCGCGAGAACCGCCAGGGATCAGGGCAGAAGACCGCCCAGCAGACCGCCCAGGCCGGGGATCTGTTCGATCTGATCGGTGATGTCCGACGGATCGGTGCCGCCGCTGAGACCCTGCAGGATCGTGTTCAGGGCGTCGGTCAGCGGGGTCAGCGCCGAATCCTCGGTACCGGCCAGCGCCTGCACCACTTCGGTCAGGGCGCCGAGGGCACCGTCCTCGTCGGTCAGCATGGCGAGCTGGTCGGTCAGCGCCGCGAGCGCACCATCGTCCGGATCGACCAGCGTGTTCACGAGATCGGTGATCGGATCGAGCAGGGTGTCGTCGGTGATGCCTTCCAGCGTGTCCTGAACCGTGCAGATCAGGTCGGTGCAGGGCACCTCGTCCTCACCGTCGGGATCGTCGCCCAGGTCGCCGAACGGATCACCACCGTTCAGGGCGCCGCCGGCGCGGCTGATCTGACGCAGACCGAAGCCGATCGGATCGCTGAGGAAGAAGTTCGGACGCAGCAGACGGCGATGGATGTCCATCAGGCTCGGCTCTTCGCCGTACTGCTTGGTACGGTCGGCCCCCAGCAGGGAGGAACCGCTGCCGAAGTAGAAGCGGACGCCGCCGTAGCCGGTGGCGCCGGCCTCGTCGAAGGCGCCGGTGGCGAAGAGCGCCATGCCGGGAATGTCGGTCAGCAGGGTCTCGAGCTGGATGTCGCCGCCGAGGCCGACCTCGTCCGAATACACCAGGCCGCCGCCCAGGCGCAGGTTCGGATTCGGATAGATCGCGATGCCGCCACGGCCGTAGAATTCGTCCGGCACCACCTCGCCCATGGTGTAACCCACCGTGGCCTCGAGGGTGATGTTGTCGATGTAGAACTCGGAAATGCCCGACACCGCGTACTGGCTGTAACCTTCGAGGTAATAGCCGGCACCGACGACGCCGATGAGATAGGATTCGGGATCGCGGGCGAAGAGCTGGGCCGCGCCGCCCGCGAAGCCCACTTCGTCGGCGACGAAACCGGCGATGCCGTCGATCTGCAGGCCGACGCTGTCGCCGAGCGGAATGGTGAGGCTGGGCGCGCCGCCGTAGAGGCCGCCGTTCTCGTCACCGCCGCCGAAGATGCTGAGCTGGAAATTCGTCTCGGCGACGGCCTTGCCGTAGCCGAACTGATCGTCCGAAACCGGCATGGCCTCCTGCGCGGAGACGAAGGACGTCGCCGCGATCACGGATGCCAAGGCGGCGGATGAAAGAAATGCATTCATCTTCATGATGTCGATTGCCCCTTATGCTCTAAAGTCCCCCAGTCGCCGGTCAAGGTGGGCGCCGCCTGAACTCCTTGCAGACGCGCACGATGCAGGCACGCAAGATGCAGGCATTCGCGGCGCAGCGACGGATCACGTACGGAGCCGACCCGCAACACGCCCACGACGACCGTTCCGGCGCGGCGTGGCGGCGGGTGGATCCCCCTCCGACTCGACCACCACGGCCGAAAACGACATCTGTTAGAGACTTTGCTCGAAATCTTTACGAATTGAGCGGGAGTTTTACCCCGTTTTTAAATCTCTTGCGTTCATATTGGATAATATTACACGTCGATATGACCGCATCGACCCGGTTCCCGCGGAACGAAACTCGCCCTCCGATGTTAGTATCCGCCTGTTTCCGCCAATTCGTGCTGCAACGCACGCAAATTGACACATTCCTTCAAATCGAAGTTACCCCAATCCGGACACAATATCCGGGGCGGGAGCGTTCTCCCCCCACCCCGGCCCGCCGATCAGCCGCCACCGGCCATGCGCGCGATCAGTGAACCGAGGCGCGCGATGCCTTCGTCGATCTGTCGAGGGCTCGAAAGGGAGAACGACAGGCGCAGCCGATCATCCCGCCGTCCCTCGCCGTAGAAGGCGCCGCCCGGCACGAAGGCGACCCGGCATTCCGCGACGGCACGGGCCAGGACCTCGGCACCGTTCAGGCCCGCGGGCAGGCCGACCCAGACGAACATCCCGCCCTCCGGCCGGGTCCAGGAGACGCCCGGCGGCATATGGCGTTCGAGCGCCGCCAGCATGGCGTCGCGGCGCACGCGATAGACGGCGCGGTTCGAGGCGACCTGGGCGGCGTAGCATTCCTCGGCCACGCGATGCATGACCATCTGGTTGATGGTCGCGCAATGGAGATCGGCCGCCTGCTTGGCGAGGACGAGCTTGGCGATCGCCGCCGAGGCGCCGCAGACCCAGCCGATCCGCAGCGCCGGCGCCAGTGTCTTCGAAAAGGTCCCGCAATAGAGCGTGCGGCAATGCTCGATCCCGCCCCGGCGCGCCGCCTCGATCGCGAGGATGGGCGGCACGGCTTCGCCGTCGTAGCGCAGCGCCTGATAGGCCGCGTCCTCGATCACCGGGACGTTCAGGGCATCGGCCAGGTCGAGCACGGCTTCCCGGGCCGAGAGGGGCACGGTCTCGCCCGACGGATTGGAAAAATCGGGCACCAGATAGGCGAGACCGACCCGCCCGCCCTTCGCCGCCGCCGCTTCGCGATAGCTGTCGGGCGTGCGGTTGCCGTCGAGGGCGAGCGTGTCGTAGCTCGGCTCATAGGCGCTGAAGGCCTGAAGCGCGCCCAGATAGGTCGGGGCCGTCACCAGGGCGGTATCCCCCGGCGAAAGGAACAGCTTGCCGATGAAGTCCAGGGCCTGCTGGGAACCGGCGGTGATCAGGATGTTGCTCTCGTCGCAGGCGACGCCCAGCGCGGCCATCTGGCCGGCGATCCAGCACCGCAGCGGCGAATAGCCTTCCGACACCGAATATTGCAGGGCCTGAGCCGACTTGACCGGATCCGCCATGATTTCGGCATAGGCGCGGCCGAAGGCTTCGGTCGGAAACTGGGCCGGATCCGGAATGCCGCCGGCATAGGAAATGATGTCCGGCTGGTCCAGCAGTTTCAGGAGTTCGCGAATTTCGGATGCATTCATGCGACTGGCGCGGGTCGCGAAACGATCTTGCCAGTTTTTTTCTTCCAAAGTCATTTCATTCCAACCTTTCGGGGGCTGGCTGCAAGAATGCGACTTTTCGATAATTAGGTCAATAGTGCTGTCGTAAAATCGACATGGCCGGCGGCGCCGTATCGGTTGATTAACCGCCCCACGCCCGCTATGCCCCTTGGCCGTCAAGCACATGCGGACCCGATGGCGGCACCTCTTCTCACTCTTCGCGACATTCACGTCGGTTATGGCGGACATCCCGTCATCGACGGCGCCGACCTGATCGTCGGCCCGGAGGACCGGATCTGCCTGGTCGGGCGGAACGGCTCCGGCAAGTCGACCCTGATGAAGATCGCCGCCGGCCTGGTCGAACCGGACCGGGGCAAGCGCATCCTGCAGTCCGGCACCACCGTCCGCTACCTGCCGCAGGAACCGGACCTGTCCGCCTTTCCGAGCGTCCTCGCCTATGTCGAGGCCGGGCTGGCGCCAGGCGACGACCATCACCGCGCCCTCAGCCTCCTGCAATCCCTCGGCATGACGGGCGACGAGGATCCGAAGGCGCTGTCCGGCGGCGAGATCCGCCGCGCCGCCCTGGCCCGCACCCTCGCCCCAGAACCCGACGTCCTGCTGCTCGACGAGCCGACCAACCACATGGACCTGCCGGCCATCGAATGGCTGGAGGCGGAATTGAAGCGCAGCCGCTCAGCCCTCGTCCTGATCAGCCACGACCGGACCTTCCTGACCGCCCTCTCCCGCGCCACGGTCTGGCTCGACCGAGGTGTGGCGCGGCGCACCGAGCGCGGCTTCGGCGCCTTCGAGGACTGGCGCGACGACGTCCTCGAACAGGAAGAGAAGGAACGCCACAAGCTCGACCGCAAGATCGTCGCCGAGGAAGACTGGGTGCGCCACGGCGTCTCGGGCCGGCGCAAGCGCAACATGCGCCGCCTGGGTCAGCTCCACGCCATGCGCAAGGACCGGCGCGAGGAGCGCAAGGCCGTCGGCACGGTGAAGATGACGGCGGGCGAAGGCGATGTCTCGGGCAAGCTGGTGATCGAGGCGCGCGACGTCTCCAAGGGTTTCGACGGCCGCGCCATCATCTCCCACCTGGACCTGCGCCTGCGCCGGGGCGACCGTCTCGGCATCGTCGGCCCGAATGGCGCCGGCAAGACCACACTGATCAACCTGCTGACCGGGGCGCTGGCCCCGGATTCGGGTGACATCCGCCTCGGCACCAATCTCGAAATGGTCACCCTCGACCAGAAGCGCGAATCCCTGGCGCCCACCACGACCCTGCAGGATGCCCTGACCGGCGGCGGCAGCGACCGGGTGGAGGTGGCCGGCAGCTACAAGCATGTGATCGGCTATATGAAGGACTTCCTGTTCGGGCCGGAACAGGCGCGGACGCCGCTGGGCGTGCTGTCGGGCGGCGAGCGCGGCCGGGTGATGCTGGCGCGTGCCCTGGCCAAGCAGTCGAACCTCCTCGTGCTCGACGAGCCGACCAACGACCTCGACCTCGAGACCCTGGATCTGCTCGAGGAAATCCTGGCCGATTACGGCGGCACCGTCCTCGTCGTCAGCCACGACCGCGACTTCCTCGACCGGGTCGCCACCTCGGTGCTGGCCTATGAGGGCCCGGGGCGATGGACCGAATATGCCGGCGGCTACAGCGACATGGTGGCCCAGCGCGGCCACGGCGTCGAAGCCCGGGAAGACGATACGCCCACGGCACCGAAGGCCGGCCCGAACACGGCGGAGGCGGCGCCGCGCGCGGCCCAGAAGCGCAAGCTCTCCTTCAAGGAGAAACATGCGCTGGAGACCCTGCCCGCCCGGATCGAGGCGCTGGAGGCGGAAATCGCCGATCTCCAGGCCAGGCTCGCCGATGCCGACCTCTTCGCCCGCGACCCCGGCGCCTTCCAGAAGACGGCCGACCGTCTTGCCGCGGCCGAGGCTGAGCGCGCGCGCGCCGAGGAAGACTGGCTGAACCTCGAACTGCTGCGCGAAGAGCTGGAAGGCTGACGCGATCTCGACCACTGCGGGGCGATAGTTTGCATTGCGGTGCAGAACGCACTATGCGCAAGGCGTCGGTCGCCCCACTATCATCCCACTGAACCGGAGTATGCGATGAGCAACGCCGCCATGGCCAAGCCGAACGGTGAGCAGGGACAAGAGCCCGAGACCGCCGCCAACGGCAAGCGCCAGTTCTGGGCTTTGACGCTGGGCAGCGTGGGCGTCGTCTATGGCGACATCGGCACCAGCCCGCTCTACGCGTTCCGCGAAGCCCTCGCGCATACAGCCAGCCGGGAGGCGATCACCGAGCCCATGGTGCTCGGCGTGCTGTCGCTGATCCTGTGGTCGCTGATCCTGATCGTCAGCATCAAATATGTCGCCATCGTGCTCCGCGCCGACAACAACGGCGAAGGCGGCGCCCTGTCGCTGATGGCGCTCGCGCGTCGCGCCATGGCCAAGCGCAGCTCCATCGTGCTCGGCCTCGGCATCCTCGGCGCCGCGCTGTTCTACGGCGACGCGGTCATCACCCCGGCGATCTCCGTGCTGTCCTCGGTCGAGGGCCTGAAGCTGGTGACGCCGATCTTCGATCCTTACGTCGTGCCCATCACCATGGGCATCATCCTGGGCCTGTTCCTGGTGCAGAGCCGGGGCACCGCCAAGGTGGCGAAATTCTTCGGGCCGATCACGGCGGTCTGGTTCGTCGCCCTGGCCGTCACCGGCGCCAGCCACATCGCGGACGAGCCGACCGTGCTGCTCGCCTTCAATCCGGTCTATGCGGTCGAATTCCTGATCGAGCATCAGGTGGTCGGCTTCATCGCGCTGGGCTCCGTGCTGCTGGCCGCGACGGGCGCCGAATCCCTCTATGCCGACCTCGGCCATTTCGGCCGCAAGCCGATCCAGGTCGCATGGATGGGGCTGGTCTTCCCGTCGCTCACCCTGAACTACCTGGGCCAGGGCGCCCTCGTCCTGTCGAACCCCGAGGCGGCGGAGAATCCCTTCTTCCTGCTGGCGCCGGACTGGGCGCTGGTGCCGATGGTGCTGCTGGCGACGGCGGCGACCACCATCGCCTCCCAGGCGGTGATCACCGGTGCGTTCTCCCTGACCCGGCAGGCGATCCAGCTCGGCATCATGCCGCGCATGGAGATTCGCCATACCTCGGGCGAGCATGCGGGCCAGATCTATCTGCCGCGCATCAACCGGCTGATGATGATCGCCGTCATCATCCTGGTGCTGGCGTTCCAGGAGAGCGGGCGCCTGGCGGCGGCCTATGGCATCGCCATCACCGGCTGCATGGTCGTCACCTCCATGCTGCTGTTCATCGTCATGCGCTGGCGCTGGCGGATCCCGCTGGTCGCGGCGATCCTGATCATGACCCCCTTCGTCGCGGTCGAACTCGCCTTCATGACCGCCAATCTGCTGAAAGTGCTGGAAGGCGGCTGGGTGCCGCTGGTGATGGCGCTCAGCCTGATCGTGGTCATGCGCACCTGGGTGACGGGCACCCGCATCCTGGCCGAGAAATCGCGCCGCGACAGCCTGCCCCTGCTGGACGTCGTCGCCATGCTGGAGAAGAAGCTGCCGCATCTGGTGCCCGGAACGGCGATGTTCCTGACCTCGACGCCGAACGTCGCCCCGGTCGCGCTGATGCACAATCTGAAGCACAACAAGGTGCTGCACGAGCAGAACGTGATCGTCACCATCGAGGTGGCGCAGGAACCCTATGTCGATCCGGAGTCCCGGGTCTCGGTCCAGTCCCTCAGCCCGCACATGATGCTGATGCGCGTCTCCTACGGCTATATGGAGAGCCCGAACCTGCCGAAGGCCCTGGCGGCGGCGCGCAAGCTCGGCCTCAAGTACGACATCATGTCGACCTCCTTCTTCCTCGGCCGGCGCTCGCTCCGCCCCAGCATGAAGAGCGGGCTGCGGCCGTTCCAGAACCGGCTCTACATGTCGCTGGCGCGCAATGCCTCGGACGCCACAGAATTCTTCCAGATCCCGTCCGACCGCGTGATCGAGCTGGGCACCCAGATGACCATCTGACATGGCGCGCGCGATCGCCATCGACAGCGCCCGGAACGAACGCTTCCGGACCTGGGAGCAATTGCTGGAGGGCAAGGGCATCCGAAAGCACGGTGCCTTCCTGCTGGCCGGGCGCAAGACGGTACCGGAGGCCCTGGCGGCCATGCCCGGCCGTTTCAGCGCGGTGCTCGCGCCCGACGAGGAGACGCTTGCCGCCCTCGAGCCCCTGCTGCCGGACAGCGTGACCCGGCATCTCCTGGCGCCGCCCCTGTTCGAGCGCCTGGACGTGGCGGGCACGCGCCTGCCGATCCTGGTCGGGCGGGTGCCGGACATGCCCCCGGCCGACCTGCGCCTGCCGCCCCAGGGGCTGGAACTGGTCTGCGCCCTGGGCGATCCCAGCAATCTCGGTGCCCTGCTGCGTTCCGCCGCCGCCTTCGGCGCGCGCCGCATCCTGCTGCTGCCGGACGCCGCGCACCCGTTCCATCCGAAGAGTCTTCGTGCCGGGGCAAATGCCGCCCTGACCCTCGATTTCGCGCGGGTGAGCGGCTGGGCGGCAGTCGCCGGTGCCGCCGGGCCGCTCTTCGCCCTCGACGGCGGCGGGGCGGATCTGACGCGCTTCGACTGGCCGGCCGATCTTCGCCTCGTCCTCGGGGAGGAGGGTCAGGGCCTGCCGGCGGATCTGGCGGCGACCCGCCTCGCCATTCCGACCACCGGCGTGGTCGAATCCCTGAACGCCACGGTCGCCGCCGCCATCGCCCTCCAGGCCTGGTTCAGTCGCCGATCCGCCGGCTGATCACGGCGCCCGGCGGCACGCGATCGGCGAGATTGCGGCGCATCCGGTAGAGCAGGCGCAACACCCCGAACGCGACCACCAGCGGCACCAGGCCGAAGAGGACGCCCAGCAGGGCCCGCCCCGGCCAGGCCGCGAGCCGCGCCGCGCCCGCCCCGTCCGGCGTCGCGGCGACGGTCGCGCCGATTTCGAGGGGCGGCGGCGGTGCCGCCTGCCCCGGCTTCAGGACGGCGCCGGCAAGGCCGCGCAGGGGCAGGGCCGCGCCGCCATCCGCCATGCGCACCTCGACCGCCGGGATCAGCAGGGCGATGCCGTCGCCATCGCCGGTCACCGCCAGACGGTCCCAGCCGGCCGCCGTCACCACCGCATCGCCGGTCGCGCCGACGAGCCGGTCGATCAGGGGCGTCGGGCCCACGCCGGCCCAGGCCGTCACGACCCGGATGCCGCCCGCCGCCAATACGACGGCGAGCACCAGCATGTATCCGTGAACGACGCCACGCAGCAGCGGCGATCCCTTGCGTCCCTCCCGCCTGGGCGCGAAGCCGGCCACCACCGCGACCAGGCCGACCGGCAGCAGGCAGAGACCGACGATGCCGATCGCCATGCCGCCGCCCATGAAGAAGAGATCCGGATCCGCGCGATAGGCGATATGGGGATCGTCCGGTGCCAGGCGGACGGTCATCCGGCCGCTCTCGACCTGGGCGGCGACGGTATCGGCCGCGCCGGCGAGATCCCGCACCCAGTCGAAGCCGCGCACCGCCGTCTCCACCGTCTCGCCGCCGACGGCATAGCGGACGGTGATGCCGAGATCGGTGGTGAAGTAATTCGCCTTCTGCCGGGTCCGGGTCACATCGACGGCGACGACGTCGGCACGCACCGCCGGTCCCAGCAGGGCCGACGCCGGGGCCGTCGCCGGCCCCGCCCGCAGGCCGTGCAGGAACATCCAGCCGAGGAACAGGGCGACGCCCGAGATCAGCAGTGGAATCAAGGTCATCAATCGGATCACGGGGGCCCTCTTCCGTCATTCGCCGCCGGGGCGGCCGGTATGTGCCAGCACAACGTCATCGGTCTGCCATGCAAGGCTGGTGCTTGCGGGCGGCGCCGACATCGGCCAAACCACTTCGGGCATTCTATCCGCTTCGAGACTCGAAGGATGTGAACATGAGCACGGCGCCGATTCCCTTCATCGACCTGAAGACCCAGCGGGCGCGCCTCGGCGCCGCGGTCGACGAGGCCATCCTCAAGGTCGTCAATCACGGCGCCTACATCATGGGGCCCGAGGTCGCGGCGCTGGAACAGGATCTGGCGGACTTCTGCGGCGCCAAGCACGTGCTCTCCTGCGCCAACGGCACCGATGCGCTGGGCCTCGTCCTGATGGCCAAGGGGGTCGGGCCGGGCGACGCGGTCTTCGTGCCCGCCTTCACCTTCGTCGCGACGGCCGAGGTGGTGGCCTGGGTCGGGGCGACGCCAGTCTTCGTCGACGTGCGCGAGGACGATTTCAACATGGACCCGGCCCATCTGGCCGCCTCCATCCGCTGGGCCCGCGACAACGACCTGCGCCCCGTGGGCGTGATCCCCGTCGACCTGTTCGGCCAGCCCGCCGATTATCCCGCGATCATGCCGGTCGCCGAGGCGGAAGGGCTGTGGGTGATGTCCGACGCGGCGCAGAGCTTCGGCGCCAAGCTGAACAACCGCGCCGTCGGCACCTATGGCATCGCCACCTCGACCAGCTTCTTCCCGGCGAAGCCGCTCGGCTGCTATGGCGACGGCGGCGCCGTCTTCACCGACGACGACGATCTGATAGAGGTTCTGCGCTCGCTGCGCGTCCACGGCCAGGGCACGGACAAATACGAGAACGTCCGCATCGGCATCAACGGTCGCCTCGACACCATCCAGGCCGCCGTGCTGATCGAGAAACTGAAGATCTTCCCGGACGAGATCGAGGCGCGCGACCATGTCGCCCAGCGTTACAATGCGGGCCTCGCCGACGTCGCGACCGTGCCGCGCGTGCGTTCCGGCGCCACCAGCGTCTGGGCTCAATATACCCTGATCCTCGAGAACCGCGAGCGCGTGGCCGCCGCCTGCCGCGCCGCCAACATCCCGACCGCGATCTATTATCCGATTCCGCTGAGCCATCAGCAGGGTTACAAGCATTTCCCGACCGGGCCGGGCGGCGTGCCGGTGTCCGAGCGCCTGTCGGCCGGTGTCCTGAGCCTGCCCATGCATCCCTATCTGGCGCCCGAGGTCCAGGACCGCATCATCGAGGTCGTGCGCGCCGCCGTCTGAGACAATTCCGGCTTTCGGGAAAAATCCGCTTTCGGGAAAAATCCGCTTTAGGGGAAAATCCGCTTTAGGGGATAGCCCCGCCCCGACGGCCCTGGCCGCCCCCTGCGGCCAGTCCCGTCCGACACGGGGCATTGCATCGGAACGGGATTTCACCGTCTCGGGCACCGGACCGCGCTTTTCCGGGCCCCCCGGCACCGGAAGAGTATCGTCGCGGCGATGCCCTCGCCAGGCGAAAGGGCACGTCGAAGACGGCGCCTGCCGTCGGCCGGTACCATAATCCCGAGGCCCCGGGCGTCCTATCCCCGGAACAGGGGGATGACCCGGGAAGGTCTCAGACCAGGCCGCGCTTCGCGGCTTCCAGCGCCGCCTCGGCACGCGACGAGACATGTAGCTTGCGATAGAGCGTCTTCACGTAGCCGGCCACCGTATGGACCGTGAGACCCAGCACTTCCGCCGCCTCGGCGACGCGCAGGCCCCGGCCGATCAGCTGCAGCACGTCGATCTCGCGCGGGGTCAGGGTGATCCCGTCCGGCTGCGGCGCATCGGCGCCCTGCCCCCTGAAATGGCCGAGCATGCGCCGGGCGATGGAAGGCGACAGCGGCGGTTCCCCGTCATCGATGCGGCGAAGAAAGCGGCCGATCTGGTCGAGGTCGCGGTCCTTCAGCAGATAGCCCTGGGCGCCGGCGCCCAGGGCCTCGAACAGATGGCCGTCGTCCTCGAAGATCGTGGCGACGATGGCGATCGCCCGCGGCCGTTCGGCGGCGAGAAGGCGGATGATGTCGATGCCGCTGCCGTCGGGCAGGGCAAGGTCGACCAGGGCGATCGCCGCCCGCTCCGGCGGCAGTTCGGCCATGATCCAGGCCCGGGCGCCCGCGACATCCGCGAAGGCATGAACCTCGATCCCGGGAAACGTTTCCCGCAGCGCCGCGACGAGGGCGGCACGGGTCCCGGGCAGGTCCTCCACCACGAAGGCCAGCCGCTGTTCGGCGGACCCGCTCACGATCGCGCCACCGGCCGCAGGGGCATCTCGAAGGCGACGACGAAGCCTCGCTCGACCGGCGGATAATGCACCCGGCCGCCGACCTGCCCGACCCGCTCCTCGATGTTGCGAAGGCCGTTGCCGCCGCCGATGGGCCCGCTGACGCCGACGCCGTCGTCCGCGACGGAAACCTCGAGCCGGCCGTCGACGACGGAGACGCCAATCGACACGCGGCACGCGCCGGCGTGCCGGATGACGTTGCTCACCGCTTCCCGGAGGGCCGAGACGAAGTGCCGGTGAACCCGGTGGTCGACGGTCTCGGCGTCCAGGCGGCCGTCGATCGCCAGCGGCCAGTCGAGGGCGAGACCCGCCGCCGCCAGCCGCTCCGCCGTCTCGTGCCGCAGATCGGCGACCACGGTCGCCAGCGGCTGGCGATCGCCGGCCAGGGCCCGGGCGATGGACCGGACGTCCGAAATCGCGTCGCGCAACAGCTTGCGCATGCCGTCGGCATCCGGCTGCTGCAGGGCCGAGAGCAGGCGCGCCCCGACATCGTCGTGGAGATCGCGGGATATCCGGCGCCGTTCCTCGAGCGCGCCGCGTTCATGGGCGTCGCGGCTCGCGTCGGCATGGCTCATGAACTGCGACAATTGCCGCGCGAGACCGAGGTCGCTCGGCGAGAACAGGGCGCGGCCGGCGTGGGGATAGCGCAGCACATAGGCGGGCGCGTCCGCCGTCGCCGGCAGGCGCAGGGCCCCCCCCTCCTCCACCAGGCGGGCGCGGGTCACCGGCACGCCGGCCGGCGCGATCTCGAGGGGATCGAACAATTCCCGCAGCAGGCTTTGCCAGCGCGCCGCGCGCTCGGCGGCCGAGGGATCGAAGGCGACGCCGACCACGGCCCGGAAGAGATCGGATTCCGCCATGCGCGGGCGGCCCGCCGTGCGCCGCCAGATCGCGTCGCGAAACGGTAGGTAGGCGAAGCAGACGGCGATCAGCGCGAGCCCCATCGCGGGCTTCGGCTCGAGATCGACGACATAGAGGAAGGCGGCGTCGAGCAGCAGCAGGGCGACGGAGGCGCCTGCGAAATAGAGCACCCTGAACGACCATTCGCCGGTCGCGAACAGGCGATAGCGCCGAAGCCCGAGCGCCAGCCCGACATAGATCAGCAGGAAGAAGCCGAAGGCGTAGCCCTGGGACATCGGCGGCTCCACCCCCGCCAGCAGCGGCGCGGCGATGATCAGGATGAAGGCGCCGGCGCCGATGGTGATGGTGAGGCCGAGCCAGCGCAGCGCCGCCCGATCGGCGGCGGCGCGTCGCGTGGCCCACCATTGGATCGCCACGCAGCACAGGATCAGGCCCATCTCGATCGCCATCGGCAGATAGCGCGCGGTGTTCTGATTGTCGATCAGGCGCAGCCGTTCCGACGCCACGGCGAGAATGATCAGCAGCGGCACCCAGGCGAGCGCCGGCGCCGAAACGAGGCGTCTTGGAAAGCGAAGAAAAAGCGCGATCGCCGCCCCGCCGAAGCCGAGGGCGCCGAGGAAATTGAACAGCGACAGGGTCTGGAACAGGCCCGCGGGCAGCGCCAGCTCCCGCGTGCTGTAGATGGCCGCGGCATGGGCGGAGAGCACCATGGCGAAACCGCTGGCGAAGAAGATGCGCGGCGCCGCGTCGCGCGGGCGAACGGCGAAGATCCAGCCGGAGATCAGCAGGGCGGCGACGCCGGTCACGAACTGGATCCAGAAATCGGCGGGCAGCGAGGACAAGGGCCGGCTGCGCGCCGGCGTCACCACGACGGTCGAACCGTCGCCGAGTTCGATTCCCACCCGGTCCGCCGCCAGAATCCGCGCCAACCGGTCCTGACGGGCCATGAAGGTGTCGAAATCGTCGTAGGATTCGAAGAAGTCCGGTTCCTGGATCAGGTCCGTCTCGACCGGCACCACGAAGAGACCGGCTTCCGGCACGAAGAGGCGCGTCACCTCGGCCCCGGCCGGAACAGCGTCCGGCCCGCCGTCGGCGATGGCCCGCACCATCACCGTGCCGCCCTCGCCGATCCCGAAGGAAAGGCCGAGCCAATGCCGGTTGGTGGCCGTCATCAGGGTGGCGATCATGACGAGCGCGCAGACGAGGATGACGCCGGCCATGAGGCTGGCGGGCGCGTGAGCCTCGCGCGGGCTGGCGTCGCCGGCGGGGGCTTCGGTCGGTTGCAGGTCGCCGGCGCGCTCGGCCGGCACGGTGCTGAACTTCATGCCACCGTCTTACCGCGAAATGCGGCCGACCGGCAGTCTACTATCGACGGATCGTCGGGGGTTATCACGCCGCGAGGGCGTCGCGTACCGTCGCCACCAATTCCTCGGAGGCGACGGGCTTGCCGAGCACGTGACGGGTCAGCGGCCGCAGCTCCGCCATGGCCTGGCCGGCATTGGCGCTGACCACCACGACCGGCACGCCCAGCGATTCGACCAGATGGCGGGTCGCGGTGACACCGTCCAGATCGCCCTTGAGGCGGATGTCCATGAGCGCCAGATCCGGGCGTTCGGCCTCGGCGAGCCGCATGGCCGACAGCGCGTCGTCAACCGGCCCGATCACCTCGAAGCCGGCGTCGGTCAGCACGGCATCGAGGTAGAAGGCGATGAACGCCTCGTCCTCGACCACCAATATCCGCCGCATCGTCTCTTGCCTGCTCATCTCGAAGCCCATCCGTCGCCGCCCGTTCACCGCCGTGTTTCCACGTCACCCGGAAGTCGAATGCGGGCCGGGCGCCGTTGTTCCCCGCGGCTCGCGCCCGCCCCCCATGTGTTGCATGCAAGCCTCACATCGGTGGCGGCGCGGGCGCTTCGGCGCCGCCCGTGGCCCCGCGATTGAGATGGCCGGCGATGATCCGCAGCGCCGCCGCATGGCGATTCGCCACCGTATTGCGGTGGCAGCCGATCAGGCGCGCCAGGCGGGCGACGGAAACCCCGCTGGCGAGCGCCCAGGCGATCCGGCGCTGCGGCTCGCTGAGAAGGCCGAGCCAGCCGATCGTCGTCTCCAGCCGGTCGATGGCGCCGGGGCTGGGCGGGCCGAGGCGAACGGAAGGGCCGGCGGCGGCATAGGCGGTGGCGGCATCGCGCACCACGTCCGGCCAGGCGGAGCGCAGGCCGAGGCGGAATCGCGCCTCCCCGTCCGGCAGGCGGCGCAACGTGTCGGCGGCTTCCCGGAGGCGATCCACAACCATTTCGTTCGTCCACATCGCCTTCCCTCCGTCATGCGATTATCGACGAAACGATACCACCGATAATGAACAAAACAAGAACATTTTGCCCAAATCGGGCAATTGATGTAAAGTCCGAGGATACATTCCGGGAGCAACACCGTGAACAATCGCTTGGCCGAATTGCGCCGGCACGCCGGCCTGACCCAGGACCAGCTGGCGGAACGCGCGGGTACCGGCCGCTCGCAGATCGTCAAGCTGGAGCGGGGGGAGCGGCGCCTCACCATCGACTGGATGCTGCGCCTTGCCGGCCCGCTCGGCTGCGATCCGAAGGACCTGCTGCCGGCCGATCCCGCATCGGTGGCGTCGGCGCCGACCTTGGCCGAAGTGGCGCCCCCCCTCCTGCCCTGGGCGCTGGGCCCCGGGGGCCAGCCGGCGCGCGACCTGCCGGTCTGCGGCGCCGCGCGGGGCGGCGCCAATGCCCTCTTCGTCGATCAGGGCCAGGCCCTCGAACATGTCTTCCGGCCGGCGCAGCTGACCGGCGTCGCCAATGCCTTCGCGGTCTATGCCGTGGGCGATTCCATGGAACCCAAGTTCCAGGCCGGCGACCTCCTGTTCATCAACCCGAACCTGCCGCCCGTGCGCGGCTGTTTCGTCGTGGTCGAGTTGGGCGATCACGAAGCCTATGTGAAACAGTTCCTGCGCCAGTCCGACCAGGATCTGTGGCTGAAGGAATTCACCCCCGAACCCCGCGAATTCGCCATCGAAACCGCGCGCGTGAAGGCGATCTACCGCGTCGTCGGCAGTTGGGAGGGGCGCTGAACGGCTTTCAGGTTGCGCGGTCGCCCCCACGCGATATCAATTCCCCGAAACACCTCGGGATTGAATTCATGAAACACCCGTTCGCCGTCCTCGTCGCCATCACCACGCTGCTCGCCGGCTGCGCCCCGACGCCGCCCTTACCGCCCGCGACCGTGTCCACCATTTCGACGATCGCCGTCGTCATCGCGCCGAAGAGCACGGTACGGGTATCCCATCGCGGGATCACGGTCTTCGGCAATGACGGCACCAGTTACGACGCGAAGGAATGGGGCATCGACGAGATGAAGGTCGCGGCGCTGCGCCGCAACCTAGAACCGCGCTTCAAGCTGGTGGTCATCCCCGCACCGGCAATCGACGAGGACGACATGCTGTCCGATTCCTACAGTGGCCGGGTCGAGTCGATCGTCGTCCCGGCCATGGCCGGCAGCGGTGTGAAGGCGGACGCCATTCTCTTTTTCAACCTCTATAAGTCCGTCGCATTCCCCGATATCGGATGGCAGTTCTCAGGCTGCGGCATCTACGACATCTCCCGTCCATTCGCCGACGAGTCCCTCGCAAGGGCCTATTGCGTCGGCGACATCCACATCATCGACCCTGTGACGATGAAAGATATGGCGAACGGTAGCCTGAGCGCCGGAGACGGCACCCATGCAGCCGTCGAGGTCATTTCAAATCTCGGTTTCGAGAGCGTTCACCTGACGCCCGGACAGATCGAGAAGGCCAAGGCTGCGATCGCCGCCGCCCTGGACCATTACGTCCCCATCGCCCTGCACAAGACCGGGCTCATCCCCTGATCAGGCGCCGTAGCCGACGATGCCCTTGATCTCCAGGAAGTCATGGATGCCCCAGTCGGCATATTCGCGGCCGTTGCCGGACTGTTTGTAGCCGCCGAAGGGAGCGTGCGTGTCCCAGTCCGGGTAGTTGATGTTCACCGTGCCGGCGCGCAGTTCGCGGGCGACGGCGCGGGCATGATCGAGATCGCCAGAGGCGACATAGGCGGCAAGGCCATAGACCGTGTCGTTGGCCATTTCGATCGCCTCGGCCTCGCTCTCATAGGGCAGGATCGAGAGCACGGGGCCGAAAATCTCCTCGCGCGAGATGGTCATGTCGTGGCGGACGTTGCCGAACACCGTCGGCTTCACGAAATAGCCCCGGTTCAGGCCGTCCGGCCGCCCCGTGCCGCCGGCCACCAGGGTCGCGCCCTCGTCGATGCCCGATTGGATCAGGCGCTGCACCTTGTCGAACTGGACCTGGGAGACCAGAGGGCCGAGCACCGTATCCTCCGCCAGCGGATCGCCCACCTTGTGGGTGAGCGCCGCCGCCCGGGCGATGATCATGGCGTCGTCGTGACGATCGGCCGGCACGAACATGCGGGTCGGCGCGTCGCAGGACTGGCCGGTATTGCCGAAACAGCCGGCGACGCCGGCGCTGACCGCCGCCTCGAAATCCGCGTCGGGCAGGATGATGTTGGCCGATTTTCCGCCCAGTTCCTGGGCGACGCGCTTCACGGTGACCGCCGCCGACTGGGCGACGATGATGCCGGCCCTGGTCGAGCCCGTGAAGGAGACCATGTCGACGCCCGGGTGTTCGGCGATCACCTGGCCGACGTCGGGCCCGGTGCCCTGGACCATGTTGAACACACCCGCCGGCACGCCCGCCTCATCCATGATCTCGGCGAAGATCGTGCCCGAGATCGGCGCGATCTCCGACGGTTTCAGGACCATGGTGCAGCCTGTGGCGATGGCCGGCGCCACCTTGCAGACGATCTGGTTGAGGGGCCAGTTCCAGGGTGTGATCATGCCGACCACGCCGATCGGCTCCATCACGATCCGGGTCGAGCCTCGGGGATATTCGAAGCTGAAATCCGCCAGCGCCGCGATCGTCGCCTCCAGATGCACGCGGCCGGCCCAGACTTGCGCTTCCCGCGCGAAGGAGAGCGGCGCGCCCATCTCTTCCATCACTGCCCGCGCCAGATCCTCCGACCGCGCATTGTAGACGTCGAGGATCCGTTTCAGGAGGGCGAGACGATCCGCCTGCGAGACCCTGGAAAACGCCGGGAACGCCGCCCGCGCCGCCGCCACCGCAAGGTCCACGTCCGCCGCCGCGCCCACCGAAATCCGCGTATAGACCTCTTCCGTCGCCGGATTGACGACGTCGAGCACCGCGGGCGCCACGGGATCGACGAAGGCGCCACCGATATAGAATTTCAGGTGATTGGACATGACGGGTTCCTTACGCGACGGGCCGGAAAAGGCGCATCAGCTTCCGCCCGTTGCGATGGGGATTCAAGATACGGCTTGGCCGAACATCGGTCGCGGCGACCTCGGCGCGGCTCCTTATTTCAGACCCGCGACCTTCTTCAACGCTTCGTCGATCCGGCGCTGCCAGCCCGGCCCATCCGCCTTGAAGTGATCGAGCACGTCTTGCGACAGGCGTATGGTGGTCTGCACTTTGGGCCGGTCCGATTTCGGGCGCCCGGGCATGCGCTTGATGCTTTCCGCCAGGTCGGGGAAGACTTCGGCGAAAGAGCGGGCTTTGGCAATATCGGCCGCAGTCCATTCGGGATTGTCGCAGACATCGTCCCAATCCTGCTTGGTGAACCCGTGACCGGGCTCGAATTCGGTCATCCGCTTCTTAGTCATGACAGAAGCTTCCTTTCCTTCACGCTCGCCGGCCGCATGGAGATGATCGAGATCCCCTGGGCGCCGAGGCGCGCAAACACCACCGAAATCGTTCCATCCGCAAGCCGTCCGATCGCCATGAACCGGCCGTTCCGGGCTGGGCGAACAAGGGCAGTCTCGAAAAAGACGCCATCGACCAAAGCCTCGAAATCCAGGCCGTGCTTAGCGATATTGGCTTCCCTTTTTGCGTCGTCATAGGTGATGAGCACGCGATTTCACCGCCAGAGAGGAATTCTATCCGCAATAAAAATCGTAGCTACATAAATCATGGCGCCGGAAGCTCGCCCGGTAGGCCTGCATCGGTCGACAGGCCACGGTGCCCCCCCCCTCACGCGACGTCGCGGGATCGCCGCTCCACCGGCACCCATTTCTCGACCATGCCGGACAGATTGTCGACCGCGCCGGGAACCAGGGCCCGGGCGAGAAAGCGTTTGCGGTCCACCCAGCCGGGCAGGTCCAGCCGGCTGCAGGGTTCGCGCTTGAAGCCGAACTTCACGTAATAATCGTAGTCGCCCACCAGGATGACGATGCGGTGGCCGCGCCGCTGCGCCTCGGCCAGGCCGTGCCACATGAGGGCGGCGCCGATCCCTTCCGCCCGGCGGGTGGGATCGACCGCCAGGGGCCCCAGCAGGATCGCCTCCGTCGTGCCGCCGATCAGGATCGGCCAGAAACGCAGGGTGCCGACCAAGGTCTGGCGGTCATAGGCGACGAAGCTCAATTCGTCGATCGGCGGCACGTCCTCGCGGAACTTGTAGACGGTCTTGGCGAAGCGCTCGGCACCGAAGGCGGTGTCGATCAGGGTTTCGATGGCGGGGCCGTCTTCCGGCCGTTCCTGCATCAGGGTGGTCATGGCTGTCGTCTTCTGGTGTCTGGCGGGATCGGGGGTGGCGAACCGCGGCCGTCGGGGGCGCCGGGGCCCCGCCCCTCACCCGCGAACGAACGGACGCGACTTCGCTATCCGGCACGGGGTGCCGGGCGAAATCGGGCGTCGTCGTCGCAAGCAGACTTCAGTCATGACACAGACCTATCACATCGAAGGCGCCGGCCCAATGGCGATCGCAGGCGGAACGGACCGGCGGGCAGCGGGCATTGCCTGAGGGCAACACATCGGCCAAGCTTCGGTTCCCGCCGTCGGCGACATCGGACCGCGACGCGACCAGAAGCCGGCAACGGCCCATCAGGGGAGAAAACATGATCAGTGTCGAGGATTACGCCGCGCAGGATGCGCTCGGTCTTGCCCGGCTCGTCGCCGAGGGCGAGGTGACGCCGGGACAATTGCTGGAACGCGCGCTGGAACGGGTGAACAGCCTCAACCCCGCCATCAATGCCGTCACCCAGCTGAACGAGCGCGACGCAAGGCGCCAGATCGAGCGCGGCCTGCCCCAGGGCCCCTTCACCGGCGTGCCCATGCTGATCAAGGACATGAACGCCCATGTCGCCGGCTGGCCCCTGACCAACGGCAGCCGGCTCTACGAGGGTTTCGTCTGCGATCACGACAGCGTGCTGATCGAACGCTATCGCCAGGCCGGCTTCGTGCTCTTCGGGCGCACCACCTCGCCCGAACTGGGCCTGACCTCGACCACCGAGAACCGGCTGACCGGCCAGACCCGCAATCCCTATGATCCCGAACGGACCTCCGGCGGCTCGTCGGGTGGGGCGGCGGCGGCCGTCGCGGCCGGCATCATCCCGCTCGCCCATGCCTCGGACGGGGGCGGTTCCATCCGCATTCCGGCCGCCTGCTGCGGCTTGTTCGGCCTGAAGCCCAGCCGCGCCCGCATCTCCATGGCGCCCGACGCGGCCGAGGGCTGGGGCGGCATGTCGACGGTCCATGCCGTCGCCCGCACGGTCCGCGATTCCGCCGCCCTGCTCGATGCGACCGCCGCCCCGGTGGCCGGCGATCCCTATGCCGCGCCGGCGCCGAGCCGGCCCTTTCTGTCGGAAGTGGGTGCCCCGGTGGAGAGGCTGCGCATCGCCCTCTGCCTCGAGGCGGCGAACCCGACGGCGCTGGGTGCCCCCGCCCTCGACGCCATCGCCGAGACCCGCGCCCTCCTCGCCGATCTCGGCCACGAGGTGGTGGAGGTCGAAGCCCTGCCGCTCGACGGTCCGGCGCTCGCCGCCGCCCAGCAGGCGGTGATCGGCGCCAATGTCGCCCGCGTGGTCGACCAGCGTCTCGCCGTCCTCGGCCGGGATGCGGCCGGCGACCTGATCGAGACCGTGACCGCCATGCTGGCGGACGGCGGCCGCGGCCTGCCCGCGCCGCTCTATCTCGACGGGCTGGCGGCGGTCCATGGCGCCGGCCGGGCCATGGCCCGCTTCCTCGACGACGGCGGCTTCGACCTGCTGCTGACGCCGATACTGCCCGACAGCCCGCCGCCCCTCGGCACCCTGTCCCTGTCGCCGGACGACATCGCCGACTATATCGCGGCGATCCGGCGCTATACCGCCTTCACCGGCCTGCAGAACATGACCGGCCAGCCGGCCATGTCGGTGCCCATGGGCCTCGACGCCCTGGGCCTGCCGCGCGCCGTGCAGTTCACCGCCCGCTTCGGCGACGAAGCCCGCCTGTTCCGCCTCGCGGCGCAGCTCGAGACGGCGGCGCCCTGGGCCGGGCTTCGGCCGCCGGCGGCCTAGGAAAAGCCCAGGAGCAATTGCAGCGTGCCGGCCGCGAGGCCGGTGACGGCGCCCAGCACCAGGAGGATCCATTCGTCCTCCTGGAAGGCGGGGCGCAACATGTCCTGGAATTCCTCGGTCGGCAGGGCGCGGATCTTTTCCGCCAGCCGGGCCTGAAGCACCTTGGCGCGGTCCTTGTTGAAGCGTTCGTCCTCCATGGGATCGAGGGCGAAATCGGCCGATTTGTCGGCCACCGTGTCGCGCATCGCCGCGAACCCCTCGGTGCCGAGGGTGATCTGCATGGTGGCGCGGGTGACCGGGGATTCGAGGATCGGCATCAGGCGCCGCTTCACGATGCTGCGGGTACGGCTGGAATATTTGCCGGTGATGATCTCGCGCGTGATGCGGCCGATGGTCAGGAGTTCGTTGGCCGAAAGCTCGGCGAATTTCTCGGCGACCTCGTCCTGGCGCTTCAGGAACACGCCCTGGATCCGGAACGGCCCGACCTTCACCGGATGCAGCGGCCGGAACACCATGGCGAGGGCGATCCAGTTGGTCAGCAGGCCGAGGGTGGCGGCATAGGCCGGCAGCAGCCAATGGGCCGGAACGAAATAGAACAGGATCATCTGGAGGAAGCCGAAACCGAGACCGATCCAGAAGCTGATGTCGACGATGAACTTGAATTCCTTGTGGCCGACCTCCTGGAACATGCGCACCATCAGGGCGCGGTCGCCGGCCATCTGGCGCACCACCATCTCCCTGATGTCGACCAGATTGTCGACGTCGGCCATGATCTCCATCATCATTTCGAGCATGACGTCGGGCAGGCGGCTGCGGATGTGGTCGTAGACCCGGCGGCGCACGCCACGCGGCAGGTTCTGCCAGAAGACGCGGTTGCGCTCCTCCATCACCTCGTCGACGATTTCCTCGATCCGGCGCTCGATCGCATTGGCGACATAGGCGGCGATCAGCTCGGGGTTCATCTCGTTCAGGAAGTCGCCGACGGTGCCGAGCTTGGTCAGGGTCTTGTCGACCACGATGCCCGCCATCTTCTCGGCCTTGCGCGGGATGATGCCCTGCCAGCCGAGCCAGAGCGGGCGATAGCCGAGAAATTCGATCGGATAGAACACCATCTGGATCGCCATCCAGACATGGCCCCAGGTGACGATGGCGGCGACGATGGGAATGGAGACGATACCCCAGAAATCCGGGTGCGCGTGGAGCGTCCGGAGACCGGCCACCAGTTCGTCCATGAATGTTCCCCTCTCCCCCCAGCCGTCAGGCTCTTCTTACCCTTACCGTGTTTTTTCCGGAGGCTAGGGGCTTCGATGGCCGCTCACAAGCGGCCGGATGCCCCGATCCGGGAAATTCTCGAAACCGCCCCGTCAGGGATAGAGGTGAGGTTTTCGCCACAGGCCGAGGAAACTGAGGATCGCGCGGCGCCCGGCGTCACTGTTCAGCACGGCATGGCCGTCCTCGGGCGGCAGCACCAGGGAACGGGCGTTGGGGCGCCCCGTCATATAGGCGCCGCAGTCACCGCTCTGGCCGACCGCGGCCGGGCCGGAATACCAGGGATCGCCGCGGGAGACGATGCTGAGCACGGGTTCGCGCGGTGCCGAGGCGAGGCCGGCGACGATGGGCGCGCCATGACAGGTCCAGGCCGCGATGATCCGCCCCCGGAAGGCGTCGCCGCGAAAGAGCGCCGCCGTCACGCCGCCCTCGCTGCCGCCCATCACGAACAGATCCTCGGGGTCGATCCAGGGGATCAGGCGGATGTTGTGGAGCGCGAAGGAAAGCTCGGTCGTCCGGAAGTCGTAGACGAATTGGTTGAGGCCGCCCCGGCCGGTCGCCGGGTCGCATTGCAGGGGCCGGAACACCCGCGCCATGGAATTCGGCGCGATCACCATATAACCCGCCGCCGCCAGATAGCGGAGCACGGCGGTATCGCCGATCCCGGTGCAGCCGTGCAGATAGATGATCGTGGTCGGCGGCCGCGCGTAACGCGGCGGATCATCCAGCACCTCCACCATGTGGCGCATGGTGACGGCGCCGTCCACCGTCGCCGGCGGCAGCACCACCAGCGCCTCGTACCATGTGCGTTCGATGTCGGAAAGGCTGCGCAAGTCGATCTTGCCGGGTTTGCCGCGTGAACTGCTGCACGCCGCGAGGACGAGCGCGACCAGGATGACCGCGGCGCCGCGCAGCACGGCGTCCCACCCGGCCGGATGTCCGCGCATCGCCCCGGCGCCCTGCCCGCTCATGCAGCGCCCCTTCCCGCCGCGCCCCTTCCCGCCGCGACGGGGCCCGCCACGCAGGGTTCCGCGGCGCCGGGCGGGCGCGCCAGCCCGCCGCCCGCGACCCACCAGCCGGGATGGGAGACGCGCAGCGTCTCGGCGGCGGCGGACGCGGTCGCGGCATCGGCGCAAAGGCCGAAACAGGTCGCCCCGGAACCGCTCATCCGGGCGAGCAACACGCCGGGACACGCCGAAAGCGCCGTCAGAACGCCGGCGATCGTCGGGCAGGCGGCGATCGCCGGCGCTTCCAGATCATTGCGCCGCCGGCCCAGGGCCGCCACCAGTTCGGTTACCGTCGCCGGCGTGCCCTCCAGCCGGTCGGCGGGACCGAACCGGCCGCCCAGGCCCTGGAACACCGCCGGTGTCGAAAGCGCCACGCCGGGATTGGCCAGCACGATGCCGATCGCGGGCAGGCTTCCGGCAAGCGGGCTCAGACTTTCGCCGATCCCGGCCATCAGGGCCGGACGCCCGGCCAGGCAGACTGGCACGTCGGCGCCGAGCGACGCAGCCAGGGCGGCCAGGGCGGCGGGCGACGGCGCCCTGCCCCAAAGGCGGGTCAGGGCGCGGAGCGTGGCCGCCGCATCGGCGGAGCCGCCGCCGATGCCCGAGGCCACCGGCAGGGTCTTTTCGAGGGTGAGCACGGCACCGAGACCGGGGTCCCCGAGCGCATGGCGCAGGGCCCGCGCCGCGCGCAGGACCAGATTGTCCTCGGCGGCGCCGTCGAGGGCGCCGGCGGCGGGCCCCGTCACCTCGAGGGAGAGCGTGCCGGCGGGTGCCGAGCGGGCGGTCACGCGGTCGCCGACCTCGGCGAAGACGACCAGGGATTCCAGCAGATGATAGCCATCGGCGCGCCGGCCGGTCACGTGAAGGTAGAGGTTCACCTTGGCCGGCGCCTGCTCGACGACGATGCTCGTCACGGCCTCAGTCGCTCCCGGGGACGAGGTTTTCCGGCGGCAGGCCCTTTTCGAGCTTGGCCTCGATACGGTCCTGCTGCTCGGGATCCGGCTTGAGCGCCAGCGCCGTCCGCCACTGGAATTCCGCCTCGCGCCGGCGCCCGACCGCCCAATAGGCGTCGCCCAGGTGGTCGTTGATGGTCGGATCGCCCGGCTTCAGCTCGATCGCCTTCTCGAGTTCGACCACCGCCTCCTCGAAGCGTCCCTGGCGGAAATAGACCCAGCCCAGGCTGTCGACGATGTAACCGTCCTGGGGCCGGTCGTCGACCGCCTTCCTCAGCATGGCCTCGGCCTTGGCGAGATGGCGGCCCTGCTCCACCCAGGAATAGGCGAGATAATTGAGCACGGCGGGCTGGTCCGGCCGCAGTTCCAGGGCGCGCTGGAGATCGGCTTCCGCCGCCTCCCACCGCTTCAGACGTTCGTTACAGATCCCGCGCGAGAAATAGAGGCTCCAGTGGCTGGCCGCCGTGGCCTCGCCGCGTTCGGCGATGGCTTCGATGGCGGCGTCATAGGCGGCCACGGCCTCTTCGAAACGCTCGCCCTGGCGCAGGATGTCGCCCTTGGCGGCCATCGCCTCGACCCTGGCGTCCCTGCCTTTGGCGGCGCGGGCGTCCAGAAGCGCGAGGGCGTCGTCGGTCCGCTCCATGTCCGCCAGCAGGAGGGCGCGGCGCACGTCCGCCACCGGGCGCAGCGGCGAATCTTCCGACAGCGCGCGGAAGAGTTCGGCCGCCGACACCTGGTCGCCGACGTCGTCGAAGGTATCGGCCAGCAGGACCTGGGCTTCCGGGAATTCGGGACGCGCCATGAGCGCGAGACGCAGATAGACCAGCATCGGCTCGTTCGCGCCTTCCTGGGCCAGAAGGCTGGCGATGCCGAACATGGCTTCGGCCACGCCCTCGGCCGGCGTGCCGACCGGCATGGGCGCGCGCTCGCCCCGGTCGAGCCGCTCGAGGGTGGCGGCGACGATCCTGTTGTTGCCATCCGCCAGCGCCGCCTTGTAGAGGGCGCGGGCGGCGGCATCCTGGCCCAGGCTCTCGAACAGGGCGCCTTCGGCCAGGATCGCGCGCATCCAGCCGCCGTTCATCGACTGGCGCAAGGCCGCGAAAGCCTCGACCGCGAGGCTCGCTTCGTGGGAAGCGGCCGCGACCAGCGCCGTATGATAGAGCCGCAACGGCCGCACGCCGCCATTGTCGCCGAGCCTGGCCAATGCCGCTATGGCACCATCGACGTCGCCGAGGCCCTGGAGCGCCCAGGCCGACATGATCGGCCCGACGATGTCGAGCGCCGAATTGGCCGGCAAGGCGGCGAGATGCTTCTTCGCCGCCTCGTAGCGCCCGGTGCGGATTTCGGAGATGACGACGATCAGCGGCGCGATCGGATCGTCGCGTTCCAGCCGGGCGATCACTTCGGCATGGGTGGTCGCGTCCAGGTAATTGCCCACCAGCAGGGCCGCCATCATGCTCTGGCGGCGCAGGTCGGTATTGCCCGGATCGAGACGCAGCACGTCCTCGTAGAAACGGTGCGACGCCATGGCGTCCTGGACGCCGCCCGCGTAGCGCGCCGAGAGATAGCCGCCGGCGACGGTGCGGACCTTGATGCCCCTCAATTCGTCGGCATGGCCGAGTGCCGGCGGTTGGGCCGCCACGGCGCAGGCGGCGACCATCAGGGCCCCGGCCGTGATGGCGGCGAAGCCGCGACCGAACCGCGACAGGGCGGCGGCGCGCGGAACCGGGAGAGAATCGGGCCGGAGGGCGCCCGTCGAACGGATAGTCATGGGCGCCAATCTAGAGCCGCGCCGCGCGGCCAACAACACTTGGATGCCCCGCGTCGTCTCGCGAAACGGGGGGATCCGAAAAAGAACCGGCGCCGCCCCGACAGGACGGCGCCGGCCTGGCGCTCGACGTCGACCCGGCGGGCCCGCGTCACATGTTCGGGTAGTTGGGGCCGCCGCCGCCTTCCGGCACCACCCAGTTGATGTTCTGAGTCGGATCCTTGATGTCGCAGGTCTTGCAGTGGACGCAGTTCTGCGCGTTGATCTGCAGGCGCGGCTCGCCCACGTCCTGGCCCACGATCTCATAGACGCCGGCCGGGCAGTAGCGCTGCTCCGGCGCGTCGTATTGCGCCAGGTTGATCGCGACCGGCACGCTCGGATCCTTGAGCGTCAGATGGACCGGCTGATCTTCCTCGTGGTTGGTGTTCGACAGGAACACCGAGGACAGGCGATCGAAGGTAATCTTGCCGTCGGGCTTCGGATATTCGATCTTCGGCGCGTCCTTGGCCTTCACCAGGCTGGTGTTGTCCGGGTGGTGCCCCAGCGTCCAGGGCAGCGGCATGCCGAGGTGGCTCATCCACATGTCGAAGCCGCCGTAGATCGTGCCGCGCACCGTGCCCCACTTCAGGGCCGGGCGCACGTTGCGCACCTTGAACAGTTCGTCATGGACCCAGGAGGTCGAGAACTTGTTGGCGTATTCGCTCAACTCGTCATGACCCTCGCGGCCGGCGTCGATCGCCTCGAAGGCGGCTTCGGCGGCCATCATGCCGGTCTTCATGGCATTGTGGCTGCCCTTGATGCGCGGCACGTTGACGAAGCCCGCCGAACAGCCGATGAGCACGCCGCCCGGGAAGGTCAGCTTGGGGATCGACTGATAGCCGCCCTCGTTGATGGCGCGGGCGCCGTAAGCGATGCGCTTGCCGCCCTCGAAGAACGGGCGAATGGCGTCATGGGTCTTGAAGCGCTGGAATTCCTCGAACGGCGAGAGATACGGGTTCCAGTAGTCGAGGGCGACGACATAGCCGACCGCGACCTGATTGTCCTCGAGGTGATAGAGGAAGGCACCGCCGGCGGTCTTCTTGTCCAGCGGCCAGCCCTGGGCGTGCAGGACCAGACCCTCGCGGTGCTTCTCGGGATCGATCTGCCACAGTTCCTTGATGCCGATGCCATAGGTCTGGGGCTGCTTGCCCTCGCGCAGGCCGTAATGCGCGATGATCTCCTTCGACAGGCTGCCGCGCACGCCTTCGGCGAAGAAGGTGTATTTGGCGTGCAGCTCGACGCCCGGGGTATAGGTGTCCTTGTGGCTGCCGTCGCGGGCGACGCCCATGTCGCCGGTGGCGACGCCCTTCACCGAGCCGTCCTCGTGATAGAGCACCTCGGCGGCGGCGAAGCCCGGATAGATCTCGACTCCCAGTTCCTCGGCCTGGGTCGCGAGCCAGCGGCAGACGTTGCCGAGGCTGACGATGTAGTTGCCCTCGTTGTGCATGAACGACGGCATCATGAAGCCCGGCAGGGTGATCGACTTCTTTTCGGTCAGGACCAGCCACTTGTCTTCGGTCACCGGCGTGTTCAGGGGCGCGCCGCGCTCCTGCCAATCCGGCAGCAGCTCGTTCAGCGCCTTCGGGTCGAGCACCGCGCCCGACAGGATGTGGGCGCCGACTTCCGAGCCCTTCTCGATGACGCAGACCGTATAGTCCTTGCCTTGCTCGGCGCAGAGCTGCTTGAACCTGATCGCCGCCGACAGGCCCGCCGGCCCCGCGCCGACGATGACCACGTCGAACTCCATCGCCTCGCGTTCCATGAAGTTCCTCCTAACCCCGCTGATCACAATATAAGTTGCTGGCCCGGCCTTTCGGCCCCGATGTGGTGAAGCGGGAACATAGCGTCAGTGGTATTGTCAATCCATGGATCAAATCACGGAATATGGCGCAATTCTCGAATGGTACCTCGCGGCCGGGGTCGACGAAGCCATCGGCGACGTCGCCGTCGACCGCTTCGAGAGTTCGCGCCGGCTGGCCGAACAGGCCGCCGCGAAAAACGCGCAAGTGCCTGTCGCCCCTACGTCATCGCCCGCTTTCGCGGCCCCCGTGGCGGCGCCGGGTCCGGGCGCTCGCGATCAGGAAAAAGAACGTGAAGTCAATTCGGCTTTGGTCGAAAATGCGCGTTCGATTGCCGCCGCCTGCGACGATATTGCCACGCTGGAAGCGGCGATTCGGGCCTTCGAGGGCTGCCCGCTGAAGGCCGGCGCCACCAATACGGTGATCGCGGATGGCGTGGCCGGGGCCGATCTGATGCTGATCGGCGAGGCCCCGGGGGCGGACGAGGACCGCCTGGGCCGCCCCTTCGTCGGCCGTGCCGGGCAATTGCTGGACCGCATGCTGGCCGCCATCGGCCGGGACCGGGCGCGCGACGCCTATATCGCCAACATCATCTTCTGGCGCCCGCCCGCCAACCGCAAGCCGGACCCGGTGGAGACCGCCACCTGCCTGCCCTTCGTCGAGCGCCTGATCGAACTGTCGAAACCGAAAGTGCTCGTCCTCCTCGGCGGCACGCCGGCGACCAGCCTGCTCGGCACCAACCAGGGCATCACCCGGCTGCGCGGGCACTGGCAGGACTGGAACGGCATTCCCGTGATGCCCACGCTGCATCCCGCCTATCTGCTGCGCCAGCCGCTCGCCAAGCGCGACTCCTGGCGCGATCTGCTCGCGGTGCGTCGGCGTCTGTCCGGCACGGATTGACACCGAGGTTTCGCCCCCTGCCGCAAGTCCCCGAATTGCTTGGAATTTAGACCTCACTGATCTAGGCTTCCGGCGGGCAAAAAGGGAATAGAGGGGGTTCATGTCGATCGAACGGCATCGTTCGACCGCCGACGCTGCGGTTCGTGCCCGGCCGGTGCCGGGCCGCGAGGCCGGATTCGGCCGTCGCGCCGGCCGCGTCGTCTCCGCCCTCGCCCTCGGTACCGCCGCCCTTCTCTGTTTCGCGCCCCATGCCGTCGCCGGCAATACCGCCGCCACGGCCGGCGTCGCCCAGGCCGACGGCGGACGTACGCTGCATGCCCTGTCGCGCGAGGATCTGCGCCATTATCGCGCGGCCTTCGCCGCCCAGGACCAGGGCGATTTCGCGGTGGCGGACCGGGAAATCGCGCAATTGACCGACTTCTCCCTGGTCGGCCATCTGATGCGCGAACGCTATCTCGACACCGAACGCTATCGCGCCTCGAAGCGGGAATTGGCCAATTGGCTCGCGGCCTACGACGACCTGCCCGGCCGCGACGAGATCGAGATGCTGGCCGCCCTCGGCAATCCGACCGGCGCGGGGGACGGTCGCGGCCTCTTCGTCAGTCCGGCCGCGGCGGCAACCACCTCCGCCTTCGCCGTCATGGCGGCCCCCCTGGACGCCATGCCGCTGGAGCCGCGCGGGCGGCCGAACGCCTATCGCGGCAGCCGCTCCGTCTCGCCTCGGATCGCCGCGGCGCTGCAGGCCAACAAGCCTGACAAGGCGATCAGCCTTCTCGAGGAGCCGCGCGTCGGCGGCCGCCTCGACGCGGTGGAGCGGGAATGGGCGCGCGACGAGATCGCCCGCCACCTCTACCGCCTGGGCGACGATCAGGCCGCCTACGAGATGGCGTCCGGCGTCGCCGACCGCTCCCGCGCCGAGATCCCCATGGCCGACTGGACCGCGGGCCTCGCCGCCTGGCGCCTGGGCGAGACGGCGCAGGCGGGCATCCATTTCGCCGCGCTGGCCGAATCCGAGAATGTCTCGGCCTGGGTCGTCTCCGCCGCCGCCTTCTGGGCCGCGCGCGCCGATCTGGTCGCCGGCCGGCCGGAGCGCGTGCTCGAACATCTGACCATCGCCGCCGATTATCCGAACACGTTCTACGGCCTGATGGCGACCCGCCTTCTCGGCCGCGACATCGCCGCGACGCCGCAACTCGACCAGATCGACGCCCGCAGCCTCAATGCGCTGGCCTTCGATCCGGCGGTGCAGCGGGCCGCCGGCCTCGCCGCCGTGGGCGAGATGGACCTCGCCTCCGCCGAACTCGGCATGCTGCGGAATTCCATGTCGCCGACCGAGACTTCCGGGATCGACGCCCTGGCGGTCCGCCTCGGCCTCGTCGATCCGGTCGGGCGCGGCGGGCGCTATCCGGTGCCGCCTTGGCGCCCCAGCCAGGGGCTGCGTATCGACCGCGCCCTCCTCTTCGCCTTCGCCAAGCAGGAATCCGGTTTCAACACCAGGGCGCGCAGCCCCGTCGGCGCCATCGGGCTGATGCAGTTGATGCCTTCGACCGCGCGCATCGTCGCCGACCGGCGCGGCATCGACCTCGGCCGCAAGCTGGAGCATCTGACCGACCCGGGCACCAACCTCAGCCTCGGCCAGGCCTATATCGAGATGCTGATGGCGAACGAAGGGGTGGGCAGCAACCTGTTCCTGGTCGCCGCCGCCTATAATGCCGGTCCGGGGGCCGCCATCGCCTGGCAGAAGACCGTCAAATACAACGGCGATCCCCTGCTCTTCATCGAAAGCATCCCGGCGGGCGAGACCCGTCTCTTCATCGAACGCATCCTGGCCAATTTCTGGATCTATCAGGCGCGCCTCGGCCAGACCCTGGAGACCCTGGACGCCGCCGCCGCCGGATCCTGGCCGATCTATGTCCCCCAGGACCGCGAGGCGATCCGGGTCAGCGAGAAGCGCAATGCCCGTTGACGAGAACCGGCCTTTTCGCCCGGTGCGCATCGCCGTCCTGACCATTTCCGACACCAGAACCCCGGCCGAGGACCGTTCGGGCGACACGCTGGTTCAGCGGCTGACCGAGGCGGGGCACGTGCTGGCGGCCCGCGACATCGTGACCGACGACCGCGCCCTGATCGAGGCGCGGCTGCGCGCCTTCGCCGCCGACCCGGCCGTCGAGGTGGTGATCACCACGGGCGGCACCGGCATCACGCGGCGCGACGTGACGCCGGAAGCCGTCCGCGCCGTCATCGACAAGGAGATCGAGGGCTTCGGGGAATTGTTCCGCTGGCTTTCCCACGCCAAGATCGGCACTTCCACCATCCAGTCCCGGGCGCTCGCCGGGATCGCCGGCACGACCCTGATCTTCGCCGTGCCCGGCTCCCCCTCCGCGTGCCGGGACGCCTGGGACGACATATTGAAGAGCCAGCTCGACAGCCGCTTCAGGCCCTGCAATTTCGTCGAGCTGATGGACAGGTTCTGATCCGCGCGCTTCATGCTAGGCTTCCCGCCCCGCAGCGAAGAGGACGTTCACGGCGCATGTGGTCGATACTGACGTCGACGAAGAGCTTCGAGGATCGCTGGATCGCCCATGCCGGCCTCAACGAGCGCGGCCTGCACGTCTGGCGCATGCGGACCGCCGCCCGCCTCGCGAGGCTGCGGGCCGCGCAATGGCGGGTGCCGGCCGATCCCGATACGCGGCGCCTGGCCGAGGACGGCTTCGTCGTCGTGCCCGATTTCCTGGCGCCGGACGATTTCGCCGCCGTCGCCCGCGAAGCACGCGCCGCCGTCGCCCGGAGCGAGGCGGAAACCCCGATCGAGAGCAACGAGGTCCGGGGCTTCTGCCCGCGCAAGACGGCGTCCTGGGGTTTCGACCGTTTCGACGGCGGCACCCTGAACCGCTTCGTCAGGATCGCACGGCAGGACTCGCCCGCGCTCCATGCCTTCGCCCGCAACCGCCGCCTCTCCGCCCTGACCCGGGCCCATCTGGGGGCACGCATTCCGCCCTCGGCGGTCAGCCTCTATCTGACCGTCAACGGCGACGAGGCGCGGAACCCGGACGACCAGCGCGTCCTGCACCGCGACACCTTCTTCAGCACCATCAAGTTCTGGTATTTCATCGACCCGGTCGGGCCGGACGACGGCCCCTTCGTCTTCGTGCCGCGCAGCCACCGGCTCACCCCCGAACGCCTGGCCTGGGAACAGATGCGGGCGCTGCGCGCCAGCGCCGCCAGCAAGCACGGCATCATCGGCACCGAAGGCGCCTTCCGCATCGATGAGACGGAACTGGCGTCGATGAAGCTGGGCGCGCCCCTGCCCGTCACCGTGCCCGGCAATGCCCTGGTGATGGCCGATACGCTGGGGTTCCATCGCCGGGGCGATTCCGTGCCCGGCACGAGGCGCCTGGCTCTTTACGGCAGTGTCCGGCCCTGGCCCTTCGGGCCCGTGGGGCGCTGACGCCGGCACGAATCATGTTCTCTTTTTGTTCCAACCATGCCATGATAGCTGCATGGAGAAGACCCCGCGATCGCCGAAACCCGTAACGCCACGCCGCGTCTTCGTGCCCGGCGAAGCGACGGAGGCTGGCATCGGCCGAAAGGACGGCTCCTCGGTCGCCGATGCCGGGGCCAGGGCCGGGCGCGGCGTGCTCTCCAACACGGGCGGGCGCTTCGAGCGCAGCGCCCTCACCGCCCTGGACGACGGCTGGGGCAGCCTGGACGAGCCGGCCCCCCGGATCGCGACCACGGTCACCACCGACAAGGCGAAGACGGTGATCGCCCGGAACGACAGCCCGGATATTTCCTTCGACCGCTCCATCAACGCCTATCGCGGCTGCGAGCACGGCTGCACCTATTGCTACGCCCGCCCGACCCACGCCTATATGGGCCTCTCCCCCGGCCTCGATTTCGAAACGAGGCTGTTCGCCAAGCCCGACGCCGCCGCCGTCCTCGAAAAGGAGCTGGGCGCCCGGGGCTATCGCTGCGCGCCGATCGCGCTTGGCACCAATACCGATCCCTATCAGCCGATCGAGAAGAAGCTGGCCATCACCCGCGCCATCCTCGAGGTGCTCGATCGCTGGAACCACCCGGTCACCATCGTCACGAAGTCCGCCCTGATCACCCGCGACGCTGATATCCTTGGGCGCATGGCGGCGCGCAATCTGGCCAAGGTGGCGATCTCGGTCACCACCCTCGACCGCCGTCTCGCCCGGCGGATGGAGCCCCGCGCCGCGACCCCCGAAAGGCGGCTGGAAGCGATCCGCGTCATGGCCCAGGCGGGCATTCCGACCGGCATCATGACCGCCCCCATCATCCCCGGCCTGACCGATCACGAGACCGAGGCGATCCTGGAGGCCGGGGCCGCCGCCGGTGCCCGGATCGCCGCCTATGTCCTCCTCCGCCTGCCGATGGAGGTGCGCGACCTGTTCCAGGAATGGCTGGCCGCCGCCCTGCCGGAAAGGGCCCCCCGGGTGATGGCCCTGGTGCGCGACATTCGCGGCGGCAAGCTGAATTCGGCCGAATTCGGCCTGCGCCAGCGCGGCCAGGGCCCCTATGCCGATCTGATCGCCAAGCGTTTCCGCCTCGCCTGCGCCCGTCTCGGCCTCGATACGACGCGCAGCAACGCCCTCGACACCACGCGCTTTCGCCCGCCGCTGGCCTCGGGCGGGCAGATGGCGCTGTTCGGCGATTGACCGCGCGGCATGGCGGCGCCATAAGCGCCGCCATGCCGCCCCGGACCGCCAGACCGAAAATCCTGCCCGACCTCTCGCGCGAAGCCGCCATCGGCGGGATCGTCTGCGGCGTCGATGAGGCGGGTCGCGGGCCCTGGGCCGGGCCTGTTTCCGCCGCCGCCGTGATCTGGCCGGCGGGGGTCACGGTGCCAGCCGGCATCACCGATTCCAAGAAACTCACGCCCGAGGCGCGGGAGCGGCTTTACGACGCCATCCTCGCCGCCGCCCCTGTCGGGATCGGCCTTGCCTCGGTCGAGGAGATCGACCGGCTGAACATCCTGCGCGCCACCATGCTCGCCATGAGGCGGGCGGTGGAGGCGCTGAGCCCGGCGCCGGCCCATGCCCTGGTCGATGGCAACCGATCGCCCGCGCTTCCCTGCGCGGTCACGACCCTCGTGAAGGGCGATGCCCTGTCGCTCTCCATCGCGGCGGCGTCGATCATCGCCAAGGTGCACCGCGACCGCATCATGGTCGCGGCCGAGGCGGAATTTCCGGGCTATGGCTTCGCCCGTCACAAGGGTTATGGCACGGCCGAACATTCGGAGGCCCTACAACGGCTTGGGCCCACGAGTTTCCACCGCACATCATTTAGTCCCATCAAAGCCTTGATTCAAAACGACTATTGACGTGATTCCCCGCCCGAATCAGGATGCCCGAAAGGTGATTCGGGGATTGGGCATGTCAAAGCAGATCAAGGACGCATTGCCGCTGGACCAGGTTCTGGTGGGCGATTGCATCGAGTTGATGCGGGGTCTTCCCGACAAGTCGGTGGACCTGGTGTTCGCCGATCCGCCCTATAACCTGATGCTGGACCGCGGCACCCGCGCAGGCCAGTTGCGCCGCCCCAACCAGTCTGTGGTCGACGGCGTCGACGACGCCTGGGACCGTTTCGCCGACGGCGGCAGCATCGCCGAATCCTATGCCGAATACGACCGCTTCACCCGCGCCTGGCTGACCGAGGCACGGCGCGTCCTGAAGGATACGGGCGCGATCTGGGTCATCGGCTCCTATCACAACATCTTCCGGGTCGGCACCGCGCTTCAGGACATCGGCTTCTGGATGCTGAACGACGTGGTGTGGCGGAAGACCAATCCCATGCCGAATTTTCGCGGCCGGCGTTTCACCAATGCCCATGAGACCCTGATCTGGGCGGCGCGGAACGAGGCGCAGAAGACCTATACCTTCAATTACGACGCCTTGAAGACCCTGAACGACGATCTCCAGATGCGCTCCGACTGGCTGCTGCCGATCTGCGCGGGGGGCGAGCGCCTGAAGGGCGACGATGGCGCCAAGGCCCATCCGACCCAGAAGCCGGAAGCCCTGCTCTATCGCGTCCTCGTCGGCTGCTCCCATCCGGGCGACGTGGTGCTGGATCCCTTCTTCGGCACCGGCACCACGGGCGCGGTCGCCAAGCGCCTGGGCCGGCGCTTCATCGGGCTGGAGCGTGAAGAGAAATATGCCGCCGTCGCCCGCGACCGGATCGGCGCCATCGAATCAGGCGACGACACCCCCCTCGCCGTCACCCGGTCGAAGCGCGAGGAACCGCGCATTCCCTTCGGCCAGGTGGTGGAACGCGGCCTGATCCGCCCCGGCACCCAATTGTTCGACCAGCGCCGGCGCTGGGTCGCGCGGGTGCGCGCGGACGGCAGCCTCGTGGTGAACGACGCCACCGGCTCCATCCACCGCGTCGGCGCCCATGTCCAGGGCGCGCCGGCCTGCAACGGCTGGACCTTCTGGCATTTCGAGCATCAGGGCAATCTGGTGCCGATCGACTTCTACCGCAGCCGCCTGCGCGCCGAATTGAACACCGGCACGGCCCACTGACGCGGGGACAGCCTGTCGCTGCGTCATTTTGCGAGCTTCACGGCCGGCGGGCGCGCCCGTTCAATCACCCCGATCCTTCTTCGATCGGGAGCCCGCCATGCACATCGAGCACGTGGTCCCGGAAACGGCGCTGGCGGCCCTGCTGCCCGGCGCCTCCTATGCCGACGCGTATCGGGCGGTATCGGAACTGCACAGTCTGGACGCGCCCTCGGCGGCGAAGCGCATCATGGGCCGGTCGCCGGCCTGGGTGCGCGCCCTGATGGCGATCCGCAACGCCATCGTCGTGCCGCTGGGCTTGCGCGCCGGGCATGACGGCACGGGGCCTCATGTCGGCATGTTCCCCGTCTTGAGCGAGAGCGCGAGCCGGGTCGTCCTCGGCCTCGACGACCGGCACCTCGATTTCCGGGTGGCGGTCGACGTCGTGCCGGCACCGGGCCTGCGCCGCCGCATCACGGTCACCACCCTGGTCCGCCCCCACAACCGCTGGGGCCGGATCTATCTCCGCCTGATCCTGCCCTTTCACAAGCTGATCGTCGCCGCCATGCTGGCGCAGGCGGATCGGCGCTGAACGCCCGAAATACAAGCGTCGTCCCGGCGAAGGCCGGGACCTTCCCCGGGACAGGGCACCTTCTCGTCGCGAGATCCCGGCCTTCGCCGGGATGACGGCTCTATATTTAAAGCCCCAGCATGATGCGGAGGTTCTGGACGGCGGCGCCGGAGGCGCCCTTGCCGAGATTGTCGAGGCGGGCGACCAGCAGGGCCTGACCCCTGTTCTCATTGCCGAAGACACGGAGTTCCAGCTTGTCGGTGTCGTTCAGGGCTTCCGGCTCGATCTTGCCGCCGAGCCCTTCCGTGGTTTCGACCGAGACCAGTTCGCTGCCCTCGTAGCGCCTGGCCAGCAGGGCTTCGAGATCCTTCGGCTTCTGTTCGCCCGACAGGAGATCGAGGTGCAGGGCCACGGTCACCAGCATGCCCTGGCGGAAATCGCCGACCGAGGGCACGAAGACCGGGCGCCGGGTCAGGCCCGAATACATCTTGATCTCGGGAATGTGCTTGTGCTCGAGACCGAGGCCATAGAGTTCGAACCTGGGTGCCGTGCCGGCCTCGTAATTCTCGATCATGGCCCGCCCGCCGCCCGAATAGCCGGAGACGGCATGGACAGCGACCGGATAATCGGCCGGCAGCACGCCCGCCTCGATCAGCGGCTTCAGCAGCGCGATGGCGCCGGTCGGATAGCAGCCGGGGTTGGAGACATATTGCGCATTCGCGATCGCCTCGCGCTGGCCCCTGGCCATTTCGGCGAAACCATAGGCCCAGCCCGGCGCCACCCGATGCGCGGTCGAGGCATCGAGGACGCGGGGCGCGGCGTCGCCCAGTTCGGCGGCGAGCGCGACGGATTCCCGCGCCGCATCGTCATGCAGGCAGAGCACGATGGCATCGACTTCCGCCATCAGATCCTTCTTGGCGGCGGGGTCCTTGCGCTTCTCGGGATCGATCGAACGGACCTCGATACCGGGGACGTCGCGCAGGCGATCACGGATGCCGAGGCCGGTGGTGCCCGCCTCGCCGTCGATGAAGACCGTCGCAATACCGCCTGATTTGGTCACCGTTCCGCTCCATGCCGCTCGAATGAAAGCCGTGTCTTATAGCGTCAGACCACGCCCGCCGCACGCAACACTTTCATGAAGACGGTGGGCAGGCCGGCCTGGTCGAGATGGGCCGGGCGATGCCATTCGCCCGCTGCCGCGAAATCCGCGACGCGCGCCACCTCCACCGACAGGATCAGGTGGAAATGGGTGAAAGTATGTTCGACCGCGACGTTGAGGCGCCGCCAGTCGCCCGCGAAGGGCGGCGGCGCCAAGGGAGCAGCCCCTTCCGCCCATTCGCCGCCCGGCACTTCCATCATGCCGCCCAGAAGCCCCTTGGCCGGGCGCCGGCGCAGGAGGACGGCGCCGTCCCGCTCCCGGATCGCGACATGGACCGTGCCGTGGCGCGTCGGCCTTGCCGCCTTCGGTGCCTTCACCGGGTAGCGCGTGGCGTCGCCGGCGGCCGCCCCCTCGCAGAAACGCGCGACCGGGCAGCGGCTGCAGGCCGGCGTCTTCGGCTGGCAGATGCCGGCGCCGAGATCCATCAGGGCCTGCGCGAAATCCCCCGGCCGGTCCGCCGGGACCAGGGCCTGGGTCAGGCGGCGGATCGCGGGCTTGGCGCCGGGCAGCGGATCGGCCAGGCGGTGCACCCGCGTCATCACCCGCTCGACATTGCCGTCGACCGCCGCCACGGGCCGGCCGAAGGCGATCGCGGCGATGGCGCCGGCGGTATAGTCGCCGATGCCCGGCAGGCGGGCGAGACCTGCCGCCGTATCGGGAAAACGCCCGCCCATGACCGCAACTTCGCGGGCGCAGGCATGGAGATTGCGGGCGCGGGCGTAGTAGCCGAGCCCGGCCCATTCCGCGAGCACCGATTCGAGGGGGGCGGCAGCCAGCGCCTTCACCGTCGGGAATTTCGCCAGAAAGCGGGGAAAGCGGTCGAGCACGGTCGCCACCGTGGTCTGCTGGAGCATGATCTCCGACAGCCAGACCCGATAGGGATCCGGCACCTCCCCCGGTTCGGCGCGCCACGGCAGGCGGCGCCGCGCCTCGTCGTACCAGGCGAGCAGGGCTTTCGCGAAGCCCGCCTTCGACCGGGAGACGGGCGGCGGCAGGTCAAGGGCGAATTCGGAATCGACGGCGGCCATGGCGTGATTAGAGTGTGCCCCCATGGCACGATCAACAAAGACCTTCGAGCCCTCGCCCGAACGGCGCTACCGGACCGAGCCGGCGGCGGCGCGCCTCGCCGTGCTGCTGAAGGCGGCCATCGGCAAGCGCGGCTTCGCGGCGGCGGAGATCGTCACCCATTGGCCCCTGATCGTCGGCGAGCGGCTGGCGGGCTTCACCCTGCCCGAACGCCTGAAGGCGGACCGGGGCGGCATGCTGGGCGGTATCCTGGAAGTGCGGGTCGACGGCCCCCTGGCCCTCGAGGTCCAGCATCTGGAGCCCCAGATCATCGACAAGGTGAATGCCTATTGCGGCTTTCGCGCCGTCAACCGGCTGAAACTGCTGCGCGGCCATGTGCCGGCGCCCAAGGCGCCCCGCCGGCCCCTGCCCGACCTGCCCGCGGCGGAGAAGGCGGTGATCGACCGCGAGGTCGCCACAATCGAGGATCAGGATCTGCGGCGGGCCCTGGCGGACCTCGCCCGGGCGATGCGGGCGCGGGCCGCCGCCGACGGCGAGCCCTGAGACGGGCGGGCGCCGAGTCGAAATCGAATCATCCATCTTTACGACCCCCAACATCTTGTGGTGAGATTGCCCCATGAATACGAGACGTATGATCTTGACCGGTATTGCTGGCGTTGCCGCCGTCGGCGGACTCGCCTATTGGCAGCTCGGGGGAGATGGTGGCCAGCCCGCGAAAACCGCCGCGCCCGACGGCCAGACAGGGGCTAGCGGGACGTCTGCGCCGGCCCCGAAGGCGGACGAGATTCCGGGCACCTTCGCCCTGGGCGATCCCGATGCGCCGATCACGGTCTACGAGCTCGCCTCCATGACCTGCCCGCATTGCGCGCATTTCACGCTGACCACCTTCCCTGAGGTGAAGACGCGCTTCATCGAGACCGGCAAGATCCGATTCGTCTTCCTGGATTTCCCGCTGGATCAGGTGGCGTTGCAGGCGTCGATGCTGGTGCGCTGCGCCGGCGCCGACAAGGCGGAGGCCCTGGTCGAGATGCTGTTCCGTACCCAGGGGAGTTGGGCCCGGTCGCCGCAGCCGGTCGCCGCCGTCAAACAGTCCCTGAAGCTGGCCGGCCTTGGCGATGCGCGGGCCGATGCCTGCCTCGCGGACGACGCCCTGAAGAATGCCGTGGCCCAGACCCGTTTCGATGCCGAGAAGCGCTGGTCGATCAGTTCGACACCCAGTTTCGTCATCGGCGACAAGGTTCAGTCCGGCGCCATGACGATCGAGGAATTCACCGATTTCCTGAAGGCCAACGGCCTTCCGGATTGAAGCCGGATTTATTCCGGAGAAAGGTCCCGGCCTTCGCCGGGACGACGAGCGTGGGGATAGCTTCAACGGGGCCATTGAGGCCCCGCGAAGCTTTAGCGAAGCGAGCCTAGCGCGCGGATGCGCGCGCCCGGCGACTGAGGGCAACGTAAAATGGTCCAGTTCACGAAATTGCGGCTTTCGGGCTTCAAGTCCTTCGTCGACCCGACCGAGATGGTGATCCAGCCGGGCATGACCGGCATCGTCGGCCCCAACGGCTGCGGCAAGTCCAACCTTCTGGAGGCGCTGCGCTGGGTGATGGGCGAGACCTCGGCGCGGCTGATCCGTGGTTCCGAGATGGACGACGTCATCTTCGCCGGCACGGCGAAGCGCCCGGCGCGCAATCTGGCCGAAGTGTCGCTGGTCCTCGACAATTCGTCGCGACGCGCCCCCGTCGCCTTCAACGATCATGTGGAACTGGAGATTTCGCGCCGCATCGAGCGCGAGGCGGGTTCCGCCTATCGCATCAACGGCAAGGATGTCCGGGCCCGCGACGTCCAGCTCCTGTTCGCCGATGCCTCGGTCGGCTCGCGCTCCCCCGCCCTGGTCGGCCAGGGCCGGATCGGCGCCATCATCAATTCGAAGCCGCGCGACCGGCGCCAGATCCTGGAAGAGGCCGCCGGCATCTCGGGCCTGCATTCGCGCCGCCACGAGGCGGAACTGCGCCTGAAGGCGGCGGAGAACAATCTGGTCCGGGTCGACGACGTGGTCGGCCAGTTGAGCAATCAGGCGAATGCCCTGAAGCGCCAGGCGCGCCAGGCGACCCGCTACCGCAACGTCCAGGCCCAGATCCGCAAGGGCGAGGCCGTGGTGCTGCACCTGAAGTGGCAGGAAGACTCGGCGGCGCTGGAAGCGGCCAAGGCGGAACTGGCGGCGGCGCAGAACGCGGTCCGCGTGGCGACCGAGCAGTCGGCCCATGCCGTCAATGTCGAGAACCGCGCGGCGGAGGCGATCCCGCCGCTTCGCGAGGAAGAGAGCCGCACGGCCCAGGCCCTGCACAAACTGGTGGTCGAGCGCGACACGCTGGCGCTGGAAGAGCGCCGCGCCCGCGAAGCCCTGTCGCGCCTGATGCAGGCGATCGAGACCGTGGAACGCGACCGCCAGCGCGAGGAAGCCCTGCAATCCGACGCCGGCGCCGCCCTGGAACGGCTGGCGGAGGAACAGGCGATCCTCGAAGAGGCGGAAGAGAATTCGCCGGATGATGCCGAGGCGGCGGAAGCCCAGGTCGCCGAGGCCGGCGACCGGCTGCAGGAACGCGAAGCGGCGCTGGATGCCGCCAATCGCGACCTCGCCGCCATCGAGGCCAAGCGCCAGAGCCTGGAACGCGAGATCCGCGAGGTCGACGCCCGCCTCGCCCGTCTCGCCCAGACCCGCCAGCAGCTCGACGCCGACCAGCGGCGCCTGGACGAGGAACGCGCCCGCGCCACCGACCTCGAGGACCTGATCGCCCGTCTCGAAGCCGCCCAGGCCCAGGTCGAGGCGGCCGAGGAGGCGGTTGCCGAAGCGGAATCCGCCAGGGCCCAGAGCCTCGCCGACGAATCGGAAGCACGCGAGGCGCTGCGCCTCGCGGAAAAGGAAGCGGCCCGCGTGGCGGCCGAGGAAAAGGCCCTGGCCGGCCTGCTGGCCGCCGGTGCCGGCGGCGAATGGCCGCCCATGGTCGATTCCCTGACGGTCGAGAAGGGTTACGAGCCGGCGCTGGGCGCGGCGCTTGGCGACGACCTGTCGATGCCGCTGGACCCGGATGCCCCGGTCCATTGGGCCACCCTGCCCGATTACGACGCCGCCCAGCCGCTGCCGGCCGGTGTGGAACCCCTGTCGTCGCGGGTGCAGGGCCCGCCGGCGCTGGCCCGCCGTCTCGCCCAGATCGGCATCGTCGCCCGCGACCGGGGGGCGGCGCTGCATGCCGGCCTGCTGCCCGGCCAGGTGCTGGTCTCGCCCGAGGGCGATCTGTGGCGCTGGGACGGGTTCACCGCCGCCGCCGAGGCGCCGACCGCCGCCGCCATCCGCCTCGAACAGCGCAACCGCCTGATCGAGCTGACGGCCGAGCGCGAAGCCCTGGACGAACACGCGGGCGGCGCCCGCGCCGAATATGAAGCCGCGCGCCAGGCCGCCCAGACCGCCCAGGCGGTGGAGATCGAAGCCAGGCGCAAGGCCCGCGAGGCCGGCGAACAGGTGAACCGCCTGCGCGAGGAGGAAGCCCGCGCCAGCCGCGAGGCGGTGGCGCGCGAGACCCGCGCCCAGGCGCTGGCCGAATCCGTCGCGCGGATGGAGGAGGAGACCGCCGCCGTCGCCGACAGCCGCGAAGCCCTGCTCGCGACCCAGGCCGACCTGCCGCCGCGCGGCGATCTGGATCAGAATCGCGCGCGCCTGCAGTCGGACGTCGAAATGTTGCGCCAGGCGCTGTCCCAGGCCCGCGCCGCGCGCGACGGCCTGAAGCGCGAGGTCGAGGCGCGGCGCCGCCGGCTCGGCGACGTCAAGGCCGAACTCGCGGCCTGGACCAAGCGCGCCGCCTCGGCCGAGGCGCAGATGCGCCAATTGCACGAGCGCCGCGCCATCGCCGAGGAAGAGCGCGAGGAACTGGCGGGCAAGCCGGACGAATTGCGCGAGGCGGCGGAAGCCCTTGCCGATCGCATCGAGGATGCCGAACGCCGCCGCCGCAAGGCCGCCGATTCGCTCGCCGCCGCCGAACAGGCGCTGGCCGAATCGCGCCGGGCGGCGCGGACGGCCGAAAGCGACGCGGGGGCCCTGCGCGAGGCCCGGGTGCGCGCCGAGGCGGGCGTCGAACAGGCGCAGGCCCGCATGGCCGAACTGGCCGACCGCGTGCTGGAGGAACTGGACTGCGCGCCGGATGAAATCCTGGCGGCGGCGGAAGTCGATCCGGAAGAGGCCCTGCCCGCGCTGGCCGATCTGGAACATCGCCTCGATCGCCTGCGCCGGGAGCGGGACGGTATCGGCCCCGTCAACCTGCGCGCCGATCAGGAATGCGAGGAGATCGAGGGCCAGATCGCCGCCATGACCGCCGAGCGCGAGGATCTGGTGGCCGCCATCGGCAAGCTGCGCGCCTCCATCGGCTCCCTGAACCGGGAAGGCCGGGAACGTCTGCTGGCCGCCTTCGAACAGGTGAACCAGCAGTTCGGCGTGCTGTTCACCCGCCTGTTCGGCGGCGGCCGCGCCCATCTGGCCCTGGTCGAGAGCGACGATCCGCTGGATGCCGGTCTCGAAATCTACGCCTCGCCGCCGGGCAAGAAATTGCAGGTCCTCTCCCTGCTGTCGGGCGGGGAACAGACCCTGACCGCGCTGTCGCTGATCTTCGCCGTGTTCATGGTCAACCCCTCGCCCATCTGCGTGCTCGACGAGGCCGACGCGCCGCTCGACGACGCCAATGTGGTGCGCTTCTGCGACCTCGTCGAAGAGGTCGCGCGGGAGACCGGGACCCGCTTCCTGGTGGTCACCCACCACGGGCTGACCATGCAGCGCATGCACCGGCTGTTCGGCGTCACCATGTCGGAGCCGGGCATCAGCACCCTGGTCTCGGTCGACCTCACCCGGGCACCGGAATTGCTGGCGGCGGAGTGATTTCGCCGCCATTGGAACGACTTAGCCGTGGCGCTATGCCGCAGTGCGGCGCGATTCTGTCCCCCGCGCTCCGTCACCCCCGACTTTTTGCTGATATTTCAAAGGCTTGATTACGCCCTTTTGGACCTTGACTAGGATGCATGGGGCACTTACCTTGCGCCCGCCTTGGCTGGGGGTCGGGGCGTTGGGTCCCACGTGGCCAAGGAGTGACGGTGCGCGCTTCCGGTACTGCAACTGCGAACTGGAAATGCACGCGCCAACAGGTACTCTAGGCCATGGCTGACGATCCGCTTCCGTCCCTCGCCGATCTCGACCGGCGCCTGAAGGAGGCGCGCAAGACCGTTCCGGCCGAGCCGGAGCGGGACGCGCTTCCCAGGTCGTCGAATGCCCTCGGGTCGGCCATGCGTCTCGGCGTCGAATTCGTTTCCGGATTCGTCGTCGGCGGGTTGATCGGTTGGGCCTTGGACCGTTGGTTCGGGTCGAGACCCTGGTTGATGATCGTGTTCTTCCTCCTGGGCGCCGCCGCCGGGATGTTGAACCTGATCCGAGCCGCTCGCCGCCTTCAGGCGGAGGCGGAGGCCAGAGAAGAGCAAGATTCGTCAACGCGCGGCTGAGAGTTCGAGGTTCCGACATGGCCGCAGGCGGCGAAGCGCATGGTCCTCTCCACCAGTTCGAGATCACTCGTCTCATTCCGATCGAAGTCGGCGGGGTCGACCTTTCCTTCACCAATTCCGCCCTGTGGATGGTGATCATCGTCGCCGTCTCGACGCTGTTCTTCCTTGCCGCGACTTCCAAGGCGTCGCTGGTGCCGGGCCGGCTGCAGTCGGTCGCCGAAATCTCCTACGAGTTCGTCGCGAACCTGCTGAAGGACAATACCGGCACCCAGGGGATGAAGTATTTCCCCTTCGTCTTCACCATCTTCATCTTCGTGCTGGGCGCCAACATGCTCGGCATGGTGCCCTATTCCTTCACCGTGACCAGCCACCTGGCGGTGACCGCGACCATGTCGCTGGTGATCATCATCGGCATCACGGTGATCGGCCTGATCAAGCATGGTTTCGGCTTCTTCCACGTGTTCCTGCCGTCGGGCGTGCCCATGTGGCTGGCGCCGCTGCTGATCGTGATCGAGGTGATCTCCTACCTCACCCGCCCGGTCAGCCTGTCGGTTCGTCTCTTCGCCAACATGATGGCGGGCCACACCACGCTGAAGGTCTTCGCCGGCTTCGTCGTCGCCCTCGGCCTCGCCGGTGTCGTGCCCCTGTTCTTCGTCGTGGCGCTGACGGCTCTCGAGATCCTGATCGCCTTCCTGCAGGCCTATATCTTCACGATCCTGACCTGCATCTACCTGAACGACGCTTTCCACCCCCATCACTGATATCCTTAGAGCGCAGTGCTCATAACTTAGAAGGAATGGTTCCATGGAAGTCGATGCTGCCAAGATGATCGGCGCCGGCCTTGCCACCCTCGGCCTCGGCGGCGTGGGTATCGGTCTCGGCAATCTGTTCTCGAACTTCGTTGCCGGTGCGCTGCGCAACCCGTCGGCCGCCCCGAAGGTGTTCCCGAACCTGCTGCTCGGCGCCGCGCTGACCGAAGCGCTGGGCATCTTCTCGCTGCTGATCGGCCTGCTCGTCCTGTTCGGCTGATCCCGGCCCTCTAGACCGGGATTGGAGACGATCATGCGGCAGTATATTTTGGGGGCCATCCTCGCGCTCGGCGCCGTCACCCCGGCGTTCGCGTCCGAGGGTGGCGAGAAGGCGGGGCTGCCCCAGCTCCGCTTCGAGGACTTCCCGCCGCAGATCTTCTGGCTTGCCGTCACCTTCATCCTGCTCCTCGTGCTTCTCTCCACCCTGGTGGTGCCGAAGCTCCAGGGCACGATCGAGGGACGCATGGCCAAGCTCGACGGCGACCTGGCCGAGGCCGGCCGCCTGAAGGACGAAGCGGCGGCCGCGATCGCGGCCTATAACCAGGCCCTGGCCGAGGCGCGCGCGCGCGCCAATGCCATCGCCGCCGAAGCGAAGGCAAAGATCGAGGCCGAGGCCGCCGCCCGCAAGGCGGAACTCGAAGCCAAGCTCGCCGCCGAAGCCAAGGACGCCGAGGCGCGCATCGCCGCGACCAAGGACGCCGCCCTCGCCGAAGTGCGCGGCATCGCCCTGGACGCCGCGCAGGCCATCACCGCCAAGGTCGCCGGCCTCGAGGTCGACGAAGCATCCGCCGCCGCCGCGGTCGATGCCGCGCTCGCCCGCAACGGTTAAGGAGAGGACGTCATGGAAATCCTGTCCAATCCCGAGACCTGGGTCGCGGTCGCCTTCGTCATCTTCGTCGGCATCGTGGTCTGGATGAAGGTGCCGAACGCCATGGGCAAGGCGCTGGACGAACGGGCGGCCAAGATCAAGGCCGACCTCGACGCCGCCGCCAAGCTGAAGGCCGAGGCCGAGGCCGCGCTCGCGAAATACCGCGAGGCGACCAAGAACGCCGACAAGGAAGCCGAAGCCATCGTGGTCGAAGCCAAGGCCGTGGCCGAGGCGCTGGCCGCCAAGGCGGAAGCCGATCTGGCCGCCGCCCTCGCCCACAAGGTCGAGGCGGGCAAGGCCAAGATCGCCCAGGCCGAAGCCAATGCGGTCGCCGAAGTCCGCAAGGTCGCGGCCGAAGCCGCCGTCGCCGCCGCCCGCGAGATCATCGCGACCCGGCTCGACGGTGCCGCCAAGGACCGCATCATCGGCGAGACCATTTCGAGCGTCGCGACCCGTCTGAACTGACGGCGCGAAGGATCTGCACGATCGAACCCCGGCGGGCCACCGCCGGGGTTTTTCCTTGTGCCCTTCTTCCGCCATCGGCACAGGCGATCGCACATACGGCAATTCGTGAAATGGGAACTTTAATCACCATTATGAATGTATTAAGGGCTCGGCGGTCATAACCCTCGAAGGGCTGTCCCAGGGACGCGACGTCGGGGGAAACGACATGATCAAATTGCGGGGTATTCTCTCCACCACCGCACTGGCCGGCGGCCTTGCCGCGGCGGTGCCGGCGCTGGCGCAGGAGGCCTATCCGGTCTCCGGCGATCAATTCGGCCATGGCGCCAAGGCGGTGGCCGAGGCGAATTTCCAGGCCAGCCTGTTCGGCGGCGGCGATTCCGACGGCGGCACCTATGGCGGCGCCCCCAGCTTCACCATGCCTCTCGGCGACAGCCTGGGCCTGCAGGTGGACGGCATCGCCGGCTATGCCGCCGATGAATACAGCTTCTTCGGCGGCGCCGCGCAATTGTTCTACCGCGACCCCTCGTCCATGGCGATCGGCGTCATGGGCGGCGCCTATGCCTTCGAGGGCAATGCCCAATACGCCGTCTCGGCCTTCACGGAATTCTACCTCGACCGCGTCACCCTCGAAGCCGCGGCCGGCTACCAGGACGGCGACGTGATCGGCGGCGCCGCCTATGGCCGCGTCGGCGCCGCGCTCTATGCGACCGCGAACCTGCGCATCGGCGCCGGCCTCACCTACAACGAGGTGACGGAATTCGGCGGCGATCTCCAGGTCGAGGCGCTGCTGCCCTCGGCACCGGGCCTCGCGCTCTTCGCGCTCGCCACCTACGACGAGGACGGCGCGGCCGGTTACGGCGGCCTGCGCTTCTACTTCAACGGCGCCGACAGCCTGGTGGGGTCCGACCGGTCCAAGCAGGCGGGCGGCCTCGCGCTGATCGACATCCACCGCAATTTCTCGCGTCCGAACATGTTCCTGGCGGATCCGGTGGGCTTCGGCATTCGCCAGATCTCGCGCGCGGCCAGCGCCGCGGCCGGCGGCGACCCCTTCGGCGACGTCGAACCCGAGGACGGCGGCGGCACCTGCGCCGTCGATGCCGATCCCGCCACCCCCGGCTGCCAGACCGAGGCGCCGGTGGATCCGGGCCTGATCGACATCGTCAACGATGTCGTCGCCAATCTCGGCGACGACAGCGCGATCCAGCCGATCACCGACCTGATCAATGCCCTGACCGATCCGGACGGCGGCGCGCTCGACGCGATCACCGGCGCCCTCAACGACCTGACCCAGATCGAGGGCGGCCCGCTCGGCCCGCTGACGGAACTGGTCGATGCCCTGGTCGGGACCGAGAACGGCGCCCTTGCGCCGCTGGTCGACACACTGAACGGCATCCTCGGCGGCTTCGCGGCCGGCGCCGACCCGACCGACATCGCGGGCGGCCTCTCCAGCCTGCCGGGCGCCGGTCTGCTGACCGGCCTGTTCGACGGGGCCAGCCTGCCGGGCGGCACCGACGGCGGCCTGATCGACGTCGTCAACGGCCTGCTGTCCGACCTGGGCGACGATTCGGCGGTTCAGCCCCTGACCGACCTGCTGAATGCCCTGACCAACCCGACCGAAGGCGATCTCTCGGCCCTGACCGGGGCCCTGAACGAGCTGACCGCGGTCGACGGCGGCCCCCTCGGCCCGCTGACGGAACTGGTGGGCAGTCTGGCCGGCACCGACAATGCCGCCCTGAACCCGCTGATCGAGACCCTGAACGGCATCCTCGGCGGCTTCGCCGCCGGCGCCGATCCGACCGACATCGCGGGCGGCCTCTCCAGCCTGCCGGGCGCCGACATGCTGGCCGGCCTGTTCGGCGGCGAATCCCTGCCGGGCGGTTCCAACATCGGCCTGATCACCCTGGTCAACGACCTGCTCGGCGATCTCGGCGACGACAGCGCGGTCGAGCCCCTGACCGATCTGCTGAACGCCCTGACCAACCCGACCGAGGGCGATCTCTCGGCCCTGACCGGCGCCCTGAACGACCTGACCGCGATCGACGGCGGCCCGCTGGCGCCGCTGACGGAACTGGTGGGCAGCCTGGCCGGCACCGACAATGCCGCCCTGAACCCGCTGATCGACACGCTGAACGGCATCCTCGGCGGCTTTGCCGCGGGCGCCGATCCGACCGACATCGCGGGCGGCCTCTCCAGCCTGTCCTCCCTGTCGGATCTCGCGGATCTGCTGGGCGGCGGCAGTTTCGCCGCGACCGCCGGCGACGGCCTGATCGACGTCGTCAACGGCGTGCTGGCCAATCTCGGCGACGACAGCGCCATCGAACCGCTGACCGACCTGCTGAACGCCCTGACCAACGGCAACGACGGCGCGCTCAGCCCCGTCACCTCGGCCCTGAACGAGTTGACGGCACTGGACGGCGGTGCCCTTGCCCCCGTGACCGAACTGGTCGCGGGCCTGGTGGCGACCGACCAGGAAGGGCTGGAGCCGCTGATCGACACGCTGAACGGCATTCTCGGCGGCCTTGCTTCGGGCGCCGGCACCGATGCCATCTCGGGCGGCCTTTCCAGCCTGCCGGGTGCCGACACGCTGACCGGCCTTCTGGGCGGCACGCTGTCGGGCGGCAGCGCGACGGCGGGCCTGATCGACGTCGTCAACGGCGTGCTCGGCGGTCTCGGCGACAATTCGGCGATCGCGCCGCTGACCGACCTGCTCACCACCCTGACCTCGACCGATCCGGATGCCGCCCTCGGCGCCCTGACCGGGCCGCTGAACGACCTGACGGCGATCGACGGCGGCGCCCTCGGCCCGCTGACCGAACTGGTCGACGGTCTCGTCGGTGCCGACAACGGCGCCCTGGATCCGCTGGTGGAAACCCTGAATACGATCCTCGGCGGTCTCGGCGCCGGCGCGGATACGGGGGATGTGGCGGATACGGTCGCCAGTCTGCCGATCATCGGTTCGCTGGCCGGCCTTCTCGGCCTCTGATCGCGGCGCCGGCACCAGTCAAGCCGCCGGCCTTCGGGCCGGCGGCTTTTCCTTGCCGGCCCGAAGGCCGGAAAAATGGGTTAACGCGCCCGCGGCGACCCATGTTGCTGTTTAAATGCATTCCACCTTGGGGTTATATGTTCCCGTTCCGATGCTTCCGGGTACGGGTCCTGGGCCGTACCCCGAAGCCCTCCCCCCACAACTGACGCGGACAGAATGTCCCGCGAGCCGGTTCGTTTTCGAGACCGCGGCCACGGATGGCCGGCGGAGGGATTCGTATCGGCCTCGTCGACCCCCATCAGAATGACGGCGACCCTGATTCTCACGTTTCTCAACCCGGTGCTCGCGCTGCTCGTCGGACTGGGCCTGTTCCTGCTGCGGCAGACGAATGCCGCGGTCCGCCCCTATGTGCGCTGGTTCCCGAAGTCGGCCTTCGCCTTCGCCGGGGGCATATCGGCGCAACTGATCCTGCCTTACGGCAGTTTCGCCGCCTCCTTCCTGTCGGCCGTGCTGATCCTGTGCAGCGTGATCTTCCTCTGCATCGGCGTTCTCGAACGGTTCGGCAAATCCGTCGATCCCGCCTTCGGCGGCGCCGTCGTGGCGGCGCCCCTGGTCACCATCCTCTATTTCGCCCTGGAGCCGGCGACGGCGGGGCTGCGGACCGTGATTCTCAACCTGACGGCCGCCGGCATGATCTTCGTGACGGCCTTTCGCCTCTACCGCTCCGGTGTCCGCTACCTCGTCGACAGGATTTTGATCCGCGTCCTGGCGATCAACGCCGTCCTGTTCCTGATGCTCGCCGCCTGCCCCGACTGCATCGATCGCCGATGGCTGGGGGCGGGCACGGCGATCGAGCCGCCGCTCTGGGGCCTCGTGCAGCTGGCGAGCTTCCTCGGACTTCTGGCGCTGACCCTGACCGTAACGGCCTGCATCGCCCATGATTTCGTCGCCGCCGCCCATCGCGACGGCCAGCACGATCCCCTTTCCGGCCTGCTGAACCGCCGCGGCCTCGAAACCCACGCGCGCCTGGACCGCGCGGGCGCCTTCGCCCTGATCTATCTCGACATCGATTACTTCAAGCAGATCAACGACGTCGCCGGCCATGCCGCCGGCGACCTCGTGCTGCGCGACGTCGGCCGGATGCTGGACGCCATGGTCGACCCGCCCCATCTGGCGGCCCGCATCGGCGGCGAGGAATTCGTCATCCTTCTGGCCCGGGCCAGCGAATACGAAGCCTGCCTGTTCGCCGAACACCTGCGCCGCACCATCATGCGCCACCGTTTCGCCAGCCTGCCGCCGCAACACGAGGTGACCGCCAGTTTCGGCGTCGCGATCCGCCGTGGCGACGAATCGCTGCTCGACCTGATGGACCGCGCCGACCGCGCGCTCTATGCCGCGAAACAGGCGGGGCGCAACCGGCTGCGCGTCTTCCACACGGACCGTCACCCGGCGGACGAGGCCGATCGCGTGCTTTCGGGGTGAAACCCTTCACAGCCACGGAACCGGCTTTGTCGCAGACTGCGATTCTTGCTGCTACACTCGCGCCCGCTCTGGGAGGGGGAAATACCGGATGGCCATGGATCGTTCGCTGCTCAGCCATTATCTCGGCATCGCACCGTCGTCTCGGGAAGAAGGCGTGCTCCGCCTTCTGCTGGAGACGGCGATCCGCACCGTCGATGCGGCCGAGGGTTCGGTTCTCGCTTATGACCGCGACGCCAACGACCTGCGCTTCGTCATGATCGCCAACGGTCCGGGCAGCCTGATCGGCCAGCGCGTGCCGATCGGCGCCGGCCTGACCGGCCTCGCCGCCCTGACCCACGAGGTCCAGATCGGCGCTCCCACCTTCAAGACCGTCGACGACGCCAACAATGCGACCGGCGTCGAGGGCGAGCCGAGCGCGGTGATCGCCGCCCCCATGGTCTCGGGCGACCAGTTGATCGGCGTCCTGACCGCCGTCCGCTTCAAGGCCGGCCACCGCTTCACCACCGACGACGGCCGCGCCTACGGCAATTTCGCCACCGTCGCCGCCCTGATGCTGGATCAGCACAACCGTCTGCGCGAGCTGGCCGGCGGCGCCGACGAACTGACCACCGCCGGCGGCTATGGACCGGAGGAAGCGCGCATCCTGAATGCGCTGGCCACCGTCGCCCGGACGCGGCCGGACCGCCTGCCGCGCCTGGCGCAATTGTTCGAGCAAATGGCCGACATCGCCGTCTGAGCGGACGTCGCAATGTCGGACCTATGGCTCAAACAGGCGGCGGAAACGCCCTTCGACGCGATCGCGACCGGGCCGCTCGAGGATGTCGATGTCGCCGTGATCGATTCGGGCGTCGACGCCACCCACCCGGATCTCGCGGGCCGCGTCGTCTCGCAATGGACGGTCGAGGAGGCGGAGGGCCGCCTGACCGCGATCGAACTCGAGACCGGCACCAACAACGACACGTTCGGCCATGGCACCGCTGTCGCCGGCATCATCGCGCGGATCGCGCCCAATGCCCGCATCCACGACATCCGCGTGCTCGACGCGCGCAACCGGGGCGATCCCACCGCCTCCCTGGTCGCCTTCCGCCATGTGCTGTCGAAGCGCCATCGCCTGATCAACATGAGCCTGGCGATCCCCGCCTCCCAGCGAGAGCCGCTCTACAAACTCTGCGAAAGCGCCTATCAGCGGAACCAGATCGTGGTCGCCGCCAAACGCAACGTGCCGGTGACCGACGAGGGCCTGCCCGCCGAATTCTCCAGCGTCATCTCGATCGACAATCACGCGGTTCCCGAAATGGGCCTGCGCTTCATCGACCAGGGACTGATCGAATTCGCCACGCTGGGCAACGAGCTGACCGTGCCGGCGCCCGGCGGCGGCTATACGGTGAAGACCGGCACCAGTTTCGCCACGCCGACGGTGACGGGCATGTGCTGCCTGTTCCTCGGCCGCTGGCCGGCGCTTCGCCAGTTCGAACTGAAGACCATCCTGAAGGCCCGTGCCCATGTCGCCCTCTGACGTCCCGCCGCCGGGCAAGAAGATGCCGCCACCGGATCAGCCTTCCACGGCCGAACCGCCCCTCGCCAAGTCCGGCGCCGAGATGCCGATGGACGGCGCGCCCAAGGGCGTGCCCCTGCCGCCCATCGCCGGCGGCGTGAAGGGCGAGATGCCGCCGGCCGGCGCCGTGAAGGGCGGCGCGCCCATCGGCGGCCCGCCCATGGGCGCCAAGAAGGGACCGGGCGGGGGCTTCCCCGGCCTGCCCTTCCCGCCCGAGCCGATGAGCATGAAGAAGCTGATCCGCTGGGCGGTGCTGCTGGTCAAATCGGCGCCCCTGCCGTTCCTGGCCGCCGTCGGGCTGGCCGCCGTGTTCAACGCGCTGACCCCCTACAGCCAGCAGGTGCTGGTCAATCTGACATCGGCGCTGGAGGGCAAGGGCGCGGGCGATCCGCAATGGCTGGCCGTGCTCTATGCCGTGCTCGCCGTCGTCGTGATCCTGCTCTCCATGGGCAATCGGGTGGTCACCACCTGGGCCAACGAGAAGATGCTGGTCGCGCTGCGCGGCCTGTTGCACGACCGGATGCTGTTGCTGGGCCCGATGTTCCACACGAGGGTTTCGGGGCCGCAGTTGGTCCAGATCATCAACAACTTCTCGGCCGGCGCGCAGTTCACCCTGAGCGAGATCCTGGCCTATCCCCTGACCAGGGGCGCCGGCCTGATCACCGCCGCCATCTTCCTCGCCGACAATCTCGCCGCCTTCGAGAATATCCCGGCCGCCATGCGCTGGGTCCTGCTGGGGCTGATCGTGATCATCCCGCTGATCGGCTGGAAACTGTCGGGCGTGGTCAGCCGGGCCTTCGAACTGGTCCGGGCCGAGGAAGCGGCCTTCGCCGACGAATTGGGCAATTCGACCGCCCAACCCCTCGAAGTGCAGTTGATGCGCGCCCATGCCCAGCGCTCGCGCACCATCGCCGCGCGCCTGAAATCGGTGATGAAGGCCAAGCTCCAGGCGACCATGCGGCGCGAGGTGGTGCAGCAGTTCCAGGGCTCGATGTCGACGATCCTGACCACCGTGCTGCTGATCTATGCCGCCTTCTCCTTCGACGAGAATACGCCGGTGGGCGCCCTCCTTGGCCTGCTCCTGATGGTGCCCTTGGTGGTCGGGCCGATCCAGGAACTGGTCTCCTTCTTCACCGGCCTGCAGGTCAATTGGCCGATGATCCGGCCCGTCGGCGAGATCATCGATGCCGAACCCGAGATCAAGGACGCCAAGACCGCCCGCGATCACGCCATGACCGAGGCGACGGCGGAACTCGAAAACGTCGTCTTCGGCTATCCCCCGGCCAAGAGCCCGATCATCCTGAACGGCGTCTCCCACCGGTTCCGGCCCCATGCCATCACGGCGATCGTCGGCGGCTCGGGTTCCGGCAAATCGTCGGTCATGCGGCTCCTGGTCCGGCTCTATGACCCGCAGCAGGGTGCCGTGAAGATCGCCGGCAAGCCGGTCAGCGACTACACGCTGGAATCGCTCCGCCGGCAGGTCGTCACGCTCTCGCAGTTCCCGCTGATGCTGTCGGGCACGCTGCGGCAGAATTTCGAACTGGTGAAAGCGGATGTCACCGACGGCGAGATCGAGGCGGTGTTGCGCCGGGTCGGCGTCTGGGATGCCCTGGCGAACATCAGGCCCGAAGGCCCGATGGAGATCGTCGTGACCCAGGCGGCCGGCACCGGCACGCTGTCGGGCGGTCAGCGCCGTCTGGTGGCCCTGGCACGCGCCCTGATCCTGGCGCCCCGTCTCCTTCTCCTCGACGAGCCGTCGACCGGTGTCGATGTCGAATCGACCTCGCGCCTCGTCTCGGTGCTGCGCGAATTGGCGCGGGAAGTGACGGTGGTGATGGTGGAGCACGACGTCGATTTCGTAACCGCCGTCGCCGACGAAGTGGTCTGCATCGAAGGCGGCAAATTCGTGACCACGGGGGCACCTCGCGCCCTCATCGCGGCGGGCGACAATCTCTTCGCCCGCTTCGTCACCGCAAGGCGCCGCGCCACCTCGACCGATCACCTGGAAATCGAACGCGTGCCCCTGCCCGCCGTGGCCGCCGGCAAGAAGAAGGGCTGACCGTCACTCGTCGTCCCGGCGAAGGCCGGGACCTTCCCCAGGCAAAGGCGCACTCTCGTCGAGAGACCCCGGCCTTCTGCCTTGGTGACGCGTTGAAAGGCGGGGAGAATCAGCCCTTGGCGGCGGCGCGGGCGTGGTCGCGCCAGCGGGCCGCTTCGGCGGCCAGATTGGCGGCGACGGCGTCGTTGCCCATGGCGCGTTCGGCCTGTTCGAGATCGCCGAGGGCGGTCAGGAAATCCTCCACCAGGCCGATGTTGCGGGTCTCGTTGACGAGGTCGCGCATGGCCTCGACCGAGGTCATGAGATGGGGGTGGGCTTCGAGCGGTCGGCCGGCGGCGATATAGGCGCGGCCGAGCCGGTTGCAGGCCGCCGCCCTGGTGTTGAACAGCATGGGCGGCAGGCGCCCCTCCGTCTCCTCGGCGAAGGCGTGCAGTTCGTCGATGCAGGTGGTCAATTCCTCGATCGCCGCCTCGTGGTCCTCCAGCGCGATCAGGAGGCGGCCGAGCGCGTTGCGGGCCGAGGCCAGGCCCGGGCGCTGGTCCGGCAGATCACTGCGCCCCAGAAGCCCGGCGCGACGCGCCACCGCCTCCGCCTGGGCATCGCGGGCCCCTTCGCGCCGGCCCAGCATTTCGAGGGAGGCGGCGCGGGCCTGCGCCAGATCCGCCAGCAGGGGCGCCCCCAGGCCGCGCCCGTCGCCCCTTGTCGCGGTGGCGACGGCGGCAGACTGGATGGCGCGGGCGATCGCCGCCTCGTGATCGCCGAGGGTCTGGAGCACGCGGACCGACAGCAGGCCCAGGATCGCCTTCTCGATGCCGAAGCCGGAGAGCGCCGGGATCGCCCATACGGTATCGAGAAATGCCGCCGCGTCCCGCCCCATGGCGCGGCTCATATAGGCGTCCACCAGCCGGCGCGCACCGTCGAGCAGGCGGGCGACGACGGCGTCGTCCGGCGCCCCCGCCATCTGGGCGACGGCTTCGTCGACCATGGCCTTCAGGGGTTCGAACTCGGGAACGGCGGCGTGGCTGGACATCTCTACCTCTTCAAGGGGCGCGCATTACGGTCTTGGCCCTGAACGTCTGAGGCTTCAATATGCCGTCGCCGCGCACGAAGGCCAAGTAAGCTAGGGCCTATCAAGGAAACGGGGGACATGAACGACGACGATCGCGCCGCACGCCGCGCCCTGCTCACCCGTCACTTCCTGCTGCGCGACGTCGCCGAGAGCGTGCTGGACGATCTGATCTCCTTCTCGACCACCCGGCGCTATCTCGACGACGAGGTGATCTTCGCCAAGGGCGACGACGGCAACGGCCTCTACGGCATCCTCGAAGGCCAGGTGCGCATTTTCGCGGGCGACGCCGAGGGACGCGAGATCACCCTGAACATCCTCGACACCGGCGAATTGTTCGGCGAGATCGCGCTGATCGACGGCAAGTCGCGCTCGGCCGATGCCGCCGCCATCGGCAAGACCACCCTGTTCCACATTCCGCGCCGCCATTTCCTGCCCTATCTGCATCAGAGCCCGGATTTCTGCGTGAGCCTGCTGGAGATCATCTGCGCGCGCGTGCGCTGGACGTCGAGCGTGATCGAGGACCGTGCCTTCCTGGGTCTCGAGGCGCGGCTCGCCAAATGGCTGCTGCTGCTGGCCGAGGGATCGGGCGGCAGCACCGAGGGCGACGAGATGCGCCTGCGCCTGAAACTGTCCCAGCGCGAATTGGGCGCCCTGGTCGGCACCTCGCGCGAGGCGGTGAACAAGCAGTTCGCGCTGTGGCGCGACGAAGGCCTGATCAGCACCGACAAGGGCGTCCTGACCCTGCATTATCCCGACCAGTTCCGTGCCCTGGCCGAACTGGACTGAAGCGAGAAGAAAAGAGTCCCGTCCCATGTCAGAGGTGATCGAAGAGGTTCTGCGCAAGGTCGTTGCCGCCCGCAAGCGGGGCGAATTGTTCGAAGCCTTCGATCTCGCCCGCGCCGCCATCGAGGAACACGGCGGCGATCACCGCCTCGCCTATGAGGCGGTGCTGTGCCTGGCGCGCGCCGGCGCCAGCGAGCTGGCTCACATGCGCTACGGGGAATTCGGCCTCAGCCCCGATCTCGGGCTCGACTACGCGACCTTGCTCGGCCGGATCGAGAAGGACGAGGCACTGGCCCTGTCCGGCGAAGCGCGGCGCGAAAAGCTGCATCAGGCGGCGGAAGCCTATCGCGCCGCCTATGACCGCTATCCCGACTACTACCCGGCGATCAACGCGGCGACGCTCTATCTGCTGTCGGGCGACGAAGCGGGCGCCCGCACTTTCGCCGGCCGCGCCAAGGCCCATCTCGACGACGTGCTGGCCCGGGGCAAGCCGAATTTCTGGGACCTCGCCACCGAGGCGGAGGCGGCATTGATCCTGGGCGACACGGCGGCGGCGGCGAAGGCGATCCGGGATGCCATGACCCTGCCTGACCTCGATGTGACGGCCGTCGCTTCCACGCGGCGCCAATTGCGCTTGGTTGTCGCCGAAAAAGGACAAGACCCCGCCCTGCTGGATCCCATGACGCCGCCGACGGTCGCTCATTTCACCGGCCACCGCCTCACCCCCTGGGGCAGGCCCGGCCGATTTCCCGCCGCCATGGAGGCGGAGGTCGCGGACCTGATCCGCGCCGCGGTGGCGCGCCACGGCATCAAGGCCGGCTATGGCTCGCTGGCGTCGGGCGCCGACATCCTCTTCGCCGAGGCGATCCTGGCGGCGGGCGGCGAGGTTCATGTCGTGCTGCCCTTCGCCTTCGACGATTTCGTGCGCATCTCGGTCGCGGACTCCGGCCCCGGATGGGTGGAACGCTTCGAGACGCTGATCCATGACCCCCGCGTCAAGGTCTCGCTCGCCACTTTCGATCCCTTCCTCGGCGACGACGAGATCTTCGGCTATGCCGCGCGCTATGCCATGGGTCTCGCGGTGATCCGGGCCGAGATGCTGGGCGGTCCCGCCGTGCAGCTCGCGGTCTGGGACGGCGTCTCCGGCGAAGGGCCGGCCGGCACGGCGGCGGACGTCGCCTTCTGGCGCGGCGCCCTGCAGCGCGACTGCGAGGTGATCTGGCCCGGCGGCACCGCGACCGCCGAAACCGCCGTCGGTCAGCGCGCAAGCAGGGCCGATGCCGAGCCCTATGCGGCGCCGGCGGGCGACGGCCGGCCCCACCGGGTGCTGCGCGCCCTCCTCTTCTGCGACGTCAAGGGTTTCTCGAAGCTGAACGACGTGACCATCCCGGTCTTCTTCAAGGAAGTGATGGGCAGCCTGGCGCGGGCGACCAAGCGCCACCAGGATTCGATCCTGCTGAAGAACACCTGGGGCGATGCCATCCACACGATCATGTCCGACGCCCCCTCGGCGGCGGCACTCGCCCTCGACCTCCAGGAAGAGATGAACCGCATCGACCTCGCCGCCCTCGGCCTGCCCGACGGGCTGGCGCTTCGGGTCGGCGGCCATGTCGGGCCGATCTATTCGAGTTGGGACAATGTCCTCGAGGAAGAGACCTTCTTCGGCGCCCAGGTGACGCGCTGCGCCCGGATCGAGCCCATCGCCTTCACCGGCAAGGTCTTCGTCTCGGAAGCCTTCGCCGCCGAGTTGGCCCTGACCTCGACCGATTTCAGTGCCGAATACGTCGGCACCATCCCGACCGCCAAGCAGTTCGGCCGCATGCCCATGTATCTGCTGCGCAGGCGGGCTTAATCTTCTGTCAGACATCCGTCGTCCCGGCGCGGCCGGGACCTCGATCAGGAAAGGCCGCCCTTGCGGCAAAAGATCCCGGCCTGCGCCGGGATGACGAGCAAGGTTACTTTCCCTTGCCCGCCATGAAGGCTTCGAGCCGGCGGAGTTCGGTCAGGAATGCCTCTTCCGCCCGCTTGGCCGGCCAGGGTTCGAGCGTCCTGTCCAGCGGCGGCTCCAACATGCCGAAAGTGGCGGGGTCGCGGGCTTCGGCCGGGGTCAGGCCGACCAGTTGCACCGCCTCGGTCGCGGCCAGCGCCTTGTCGGCCTTCTTGATCCGCCGGGTCATTTCCGCCGGCAGGGGAAACGGCAGGCCGTAGCGGGTGTGGACGGCACGCTGCACGCCGTCCTCCAGCCGCCGCCAGGCGGGGCCGAGGAAGGGCTTCAGGGGCGTGATCACGTCCATGCCGAGAAGCCCCTCGCAGGCGTCGTGCAGCAGGGTCGCGAGTTCGAGCTTCAGGGAGAGGCGCGAGGCCGGCGTGGCGCGCCGCACCTCGGCCAATACGTCGAGGGAATGCTGGGCCACCGAATAGGCGAATTCGCCCCGCGTCGCGCCGTTCCAGCGCGCCACCCGCGACAGGCCGAGGGCGATGTCCGTGTCCTCGAAATCGAAGGCGGCGGGATTGGCGAGGTCCAGGCGGCGCCCCGAGAGGAAACGCTGCCAGACGCGGGATTCGTTCATCGGGGGCACCGGTGCTCTGGAAACGCCCGTCTTACGCCGAAGACGGGCGTCCCGCAACCGGGGCGCTCAGTGCTTGCGCCGGCCCAGGAAGGCGTTGAATTCGCCGACGATGCCGCGCCGGAACACCAGCACGCAGACGACGAAGATGACGCCGATCACCGTCGTCACCGGCAGGCCCGAGGTGGCGAGGAAATTCTCCAGCGAAACCACCAGGGTGGCGCCCACCGCCGGTCCGACCAATGTGCCGACGCCGCCGAGCAGCGTCATCAGAATGACTTCGCCCGACATCTGCCACTGCACGTCGGTCAGCGAGGCGAGCTGGACCGTGAGCGCCTTGGTGCCGCCGGCGACCCCGGTCAGCGCCGCCGAGAGCGTGAAGGCGATCAGCTTGAAGCGGTCGACGTTGTAGCCGAGCGAGATGGCGCGCGGCTCGTTCTCGCGGATCGACTTGAGGACCGCGCCGAAGGGCGAATTCACCACCCGCCAGATGAAGGCGAAGCAGATCAGGAACACGGCGACGACGAAGTAATACATCACCAGTGGCTCGTCGAGGCTGATCAGGCCGAAGAGTTCGCCGCGCGGCACGCCCTGCAGGCCGTCCTCGCCGCCGGTGATGCCCGTCACCTGCAGGGCCAGGAAGAACACCATCTGCGACAGCGCGAGGGTGATCATGGCGAAATAGATGCCCTGCCGCCGGATCGCCACCCAGCCGAAGACGAAGCCGAAGACGCCGCCGACGAGCCCGCCGAAGAGGATCGAGAGTTCGGGCGTCAGGCCGAAGAATTTGGCCGAATAGCCGGTGGCATAGGCCGCCGCCCCGAAGAAGGCGGCATGCCCGAACGACAGCAGGCCGACGAAGCCGAGCACCAGATTGAAGGCGCAGGCGAAAAGCGCGAAGCACAGTGCCTTCATGACGAAGGCGGGATAGAGCACATAGGGCGCCGCCAGCAGGGCGACGATCAGGATCGCGCCGATGATCAGGCTGGCCCGGCCGGAGAAGCGGCCGGTGACGGTGCCCGAAGGCGTGGTCGAATATTTGACGGACATGATCAGCGCTCCCGTCCGAAGAGGCCCGCGGGGCGCAGCAGAAGCACCACCACCATGATCACGAAGACGACGATGTTGGCGGCTTCGGGCATGAAGACCTTGGTCAGGCCCTCGAGGAGGCCGAGCAGATAGCCCGAGACCACGGCCCCGAAGATGGAACCCATGCCGCCGATCACGACGACCGCGAAGACGACGATGATGAGGTTGGAGCCCATCAGCGGATTGACCGAATAGATCGGCGCCGCCATCACCCCGGCCAGACCGGCGAGCGCGACGCCGAAGCCGTAGGTCAGGGTGATCATCACCGGCACGTTGATGCCGAAGGACTGCACCAGGCGCGGGTTCTCGGTCGCCGCCCGCAGGTAGGAGCCGAGGCGCGTCTTCTCGATCGCGTACCAGGTGGCCGCGCAGACGGCGATCGACAGCACCACGACCCAGCCCCGGTAATAGGGCAGGAACATGAAGCCGAGATTGGTGCCGCCCTTGAACAGGTCCGGCGTCGTGTAGGACTGGCCGGAAACACCGTAGAAGTGCTTGAAGATGCCTTCGAGGATCAGGGCGAGCCCGAAGGTGAAGAGCAGACCGTAGAGATGGTCGAGCTTGTAGAGCCGCTGCAGCATCGTCTTCTCGATGACGATGCCGACGGCGCCGACGGCGACGGGACTGAGCACCAGCGCCCACCAATAGCCCAGCCCCAGATATTGGAGCAGGAACCAGGCCACGAACGCCCCCAGCATGTAGAGGGCGCCGTGGGCGAAGTTGATCACATTGAGCATGCCGAAGATCACGGCGAGCCCCAGGCTGAGCAAGGCATAGAAGGAGCCGTTGATCAGACCCAGCAGAAGCTGGCCGAACAGGGCCTGCGGCGGAATGCCGATCAGTTCAAACATGGCAACGATCCCGTCGTCGTCGGTTCACCGGACCCAATTATTCGACGAGCGCGCAGCCCGATTCCTTCGGATCCTGGAAGGCCTCGGCGCCCGGCACGGTGCGGACCAGCTTGTAGACGTCCCACTCGCCCGTCGATTCCTCGGGCTTCTTCACTTCCATGAGATACATGTCGTGAATCATGCGGCCGTTGGCGGCGATCGTGCCGTCGTGGACCACGGCGTCCTTCACCGGCATCTCCTTCATCTTGGCGGCGACCGTCGCCCCGTCGTCGGTGCCCGCCGCCTCGACCGCCTTCAGATAGTGGAGGGTGCTGGAATAGACCGAGGCCTGCACCATGGTCGGCATCCGGCCCACCTTCTCGTTGAAGCGTTCCGCGAAGGCGCGGGTCTCGTCGTCCATGTTCCAGTAGAAGCCGGTGGTGACGTTCAGGCCCTGGCCGAGTTCGAGACCGATCGAATGGATGTCGCTGAGGAAGGCGAGCAGCGCGACCAGCTTCTGGCCGCCGGCGACGATGCCGAATTCCGACGCCTGCTTCACCGAATTGATGGTGTCCTGGCCGGCATTGGCGAAGCCGATCACCTTGGCGCCCGAAGCCTGGGCCTGCAGCAGATAGGACGACAGGTCGGCCGAGGGGAACGGGTGGCGCACGGTGCCCACCAGGGTGGCGCCCTTCTCGGCGATCACCGAGGCGGCATCGGCTTCGAGGCTGTGGCCGAAGGCGTAGTCCGCCGTGATGATGTACCAGCTGTCGCCGCCCTCGGCGATGACGGCGGGCGAGGTCACATGGGCCAGCGAATAGGTGTCGTAGATCCAGTGGAAGCCGGTCGCGGTGCATTCCTTCTGGGTCAGGCGCACGGTGGCGGCGCCCGAATTGATCGTCACCACGCCCTTCTCGCCGCCGATGCCCTGCACGGCGAGGCCGACCGAGGAGGTGACGAGATCGACGATGACGTCGGCGCCCTGGGCGTCGATCCATTCGCGGGCGATGGTCGAGGCGATGTCGGGCTTGTTCTGGTGGTCGGCCGAGAGGATTTCGATCGGCTTGCCGAGAACGGTGCCGCCGTAGTCGGCGACGGCCATTTCGGCGGCGGCGATCGAACCCTTGCCGGCGATGTCGGCATAGACGCCCGACAGATCGGTGAGCACGCCGACGACGACCTTGTCGCCGGACAGGCCTTCGGCCATTGCGGTGCCGGTGATCAGGGCGGAAGCCGCGACGCCGGCGAGAAGAGCCTTCTTGAACATTCTACAGTCTCCCCAGGGTAGTCGGGGCCGGCGGCCCCATTTGTTATCTGTTGAATTACACGCCGAGATAGGTGACGAGCCGTTCGCGGTCCGCCGCCAGTTCCGCCGCCGTCAGGTGGTCGACGACGTGGCCGTCCTCCATCACGTAGAAACGGTCGGCGATGGTCGAAACGAAGTGGATCGACTGCTCGACCAGGATCATGGTCAGGCCGCCTTCCTTCAGGCGGCGCACGGCCTGGCCGATCTGCTGCACGATGACCGGGGCGAGCCCTTCGGTCGGCTCGTCCAGAAGGATGAAGTCGGCGCCGGTGCGCAGGATCCGCCCGATCGCCAGCATCTGCTGCTCGCCGCCCGACAGTTTGGTGCCGGGGCTGTAGAGCCGTTCCTTCAGATTGGGGAACAGGGCGAAGATGTCGGCCACCGACATGCCGCCCGCCTTGATCATGGGCGGCAGCATCAGGTTTTCCTGCACGTTCAGGCTGGCGAAGATGCCCCGTTCCTCGGGCACGTAACCAAGGCCGAGGCGGGCAATCCGATGCGGCTGCAGGTTCGCGGTCTCGCTGCCGTCGAAGCGGATCGAGCCGGTGCGCCGGCCGACGAGGCCCATGATCGAGCGCAGCGTCGAGGTCTTGCCCGCGCCGTTCCGGCCGAGAAGGGCGACCACCTCGCCCCGGCGGACCTCGATGTCGACGCCGTGCAGCACGTGGCTTTCGCCGTAATAGGCATCGAGCCCCGCGATCTGAAGGCGGGTTTCGGCGGCGGGCGCCATCTGCATCGCGGCGTCAGCCATGGCCGGTCCCCATATAGGCTTCGATCACGTCGGGATTGTTCGAGACGACGTCATAGGGCCCTTCCGCCAGGATCTGGCCGCGCTGCAGCACGGTGATCGTGTCGGACAGGCCGGAGACGACGGACATGTTGTGTTCCACCATCAGGATCGTGCGGCCTTCGCGCACGCGGCGGATCAGGTCGATGATACGTCCGACATCCTCGTGCCCCATGCCCTGGGTCGGTTCGTCCAGCAGCATCAGGTCGGGATCGAGGGCGAGCGTGGTCGCGATCTCCAGGGCGCGCTTGCGGCCATAGGAGAGTTCCACCGCCGGCGTGTGCAGGAAGGGCCCGAGGCCGACGTCCTCGACCAGTTGCTTCGCGCGCTCGTCCAGGTAATCCATCTCGCGCACGGAACGCCAGAAATGGAACACCTTGGGGCTCGGCGCCTGCAACGCCACCCGCACGTTCTCGAGCACGGTCAGATGGGGAAACACCGCCGAGATCTGGAACGAGCGCACCACGCCCATGCGGGCGATTTCCGCCGGCTTGGCGCGGGTGATGTCGCGGCCGTTGAAGCGGACATGGCCGGTGGTCGGCTGCAGGAACTTGGTCAGCAGATTGAAGACGGTGGTCTTGCCGGCACCGTTCGGTCCGATCAAGGCATGGATGCTGCCGCGCTGAACCTTGAGATTCACGTCGTTGACGGCGACGAAACCACGAAATTCCTTGGTCAAGCCCTCGGTTTCGAGAACCAGATCGCTCAAGAGAGCCCCCCACCTGTTCTGGCGCATCGGCACCGCCAGTCTGGGGCGATCAAATCCGTGCGCCGGTTTCCTCCGTTCGGCCGGCATTTTCACTGCCGTTGGAAACCGTTTACCGGCATCGTCGTTGTGGGCCAGCCCCTACTTAAGTCTAATGGTTCAGTTTCTTGCTGTCGGCCATCGGGAATCGACAGACGGTGATTGCACCGCACGGCCGATGCCCGCTAGGGTCCAGGGGAGGGAACGAAAGATTACAAGAATGGATGCTGCGGAAAGTGGCTGGACGGTCGTCGTCGCCGACGATCATCCCCTGGTGCGGGACGCGATGCGCCACGCCCTGACCCAGAGCCTGAAGGGAGTCGAGGTTCACGACGCCTCCAGCCTCGACGAGGCGAAGCAGATCGTCGACGGGCTGGGCACGGTCGATCTCGTCATTCTCGATCTCAACATGCCGGGCATGGACGGTTTCACCGGCCTTGCCGCGCTGCGCGCCGCGCACCCGCTGGTGCCGGTCGCCATGGTCTCCGCCACCACGGACGAGACGGTGATGCGCCGCGCCATCGAATTCGGCGCCTCGGGCTTCATCCCGAAATCCGCGCCGCTGGAGACCATCGGCGAAGCGATCGGACATATCCTCGAGGGACAGGTCTGGCTGCCGCCCACCGCCGCCGAGGGGGCGAATGGCGCGGGCTCCAGCCGCCAGGACATCGAGCGCCGCCTCGGCGAACTGACGCCGCAGCAGCTCAAGGTGCTGTCGATGATGTCCCAGGGCCTTCTCAACAAGCAGATCGCCTTCGAGCTCAGCGTCGGCGAGGCGACGGTGAAGGCCCATGTCACGGCGATCCTGAAGAAGCTGAACGTCCACAGCCGCACCCAGGCCGTGATCGCCGCCCGCCTCCTCGACTTCAGGACGGTGGACTGAGGGGCCCGTCACCCTCATCCCCTTTCGTTCCTTCCTGTTCGTCACCCCCGGCGAAGGCTGGGGTCTTCCCCAGGCGGACGCGCCTTTCTCGTCGCGCGATCCCGGCCTTCGCCGGGATGACGCCACGGGACGGGGTGACGCAGTGGGAGAAGGCCGCGATCAGCTCGCCGCCGCCAGCCCCAGATCCTTCCGCAGGTGATCGAGATAGGCACGGAGCGCCGCTGGCTTCACCGGCTTCGGCAGAAGCTCGACCTGATGGCGCTTGGCTTCCTGGCGCAGGCGCGGCTCGCGGTCGGCGGTGATCAGGGCGGCCGGCAAGAGGCGCCCGGCCTGCTGGCGAAGCGCGGTGATGGCGGCGAGGCCGTTGCTGCTGCCGCCCAGGTGATAGTCGACCAGGATGACGTCCGGCCCGCGCCCCATGTCCCGCATCGCCGCCTTGGCGCCTTCGACCGAATCCGCCAACACGACATCGCAGGCCCATCCCTTCAGGAGGGCCTGGATCGCCTCGCGGATCGCCGCCTCGTCGTCGATCGCGAGAACCGAGAGACGGATCGGATTCGCCTCCACCGGGGCCGGCAGGCCGGTTTCGGCCCGGCGCGGCGCCGGCGCCTCGGTCAGGGGCGCGCTGACCGAGAAGACGGAGCCGTGGCCGACGGTGGAGCGGACGCCGATCGGATGTTCGAGGATGCGGCAGATGCGCTCGACGATGGCGAGGCCGAGGCCGAGCCCCTTCACCCCCTGCTCGTCCGCCTTGGCGCCCAGGCGGACGAATTCGCCGAAGATCGTATCCTGATGGGCGGGATCGATGCCGGGGCCGCTGTCCCAGACCTCGATCACCGCGCGCTCGCCCTGCCGCCGCGCGCCGATCAGCACCCGGCAGCGCGGCCGCGACGGATCGCTGTAGCGGATGGCGTTGGAGAGATAGTTCTGGATCACCCGGCGCAAGAGTTGCGGATCGGAACGGACCGCGAGGCTGGAGGGCACCACCACCAGTTCGACGCCCCGCTTCGCCGCCAGGGGCGCCAGGGTCGAGGCGATGCCGTCCATCAGCGGGCCGAGGGCGACGGGCTGCCAGTCCGGCGTCATCACCCCCTGGTCGAGGCGCGAGATGTCGAGCAATGCGTCGAGCAGCACCTCGACGGCGGCGAGGCCCTGGTCGACCTTGGCCACCAGCGGCTCGCCGGGGTGCCGGTCGCCGAGCGCCGTCGCGAAGAGACGCGCCGCGTGCAGGGGCTGCAGCAGGTCGTGGCTGGCGGCGGCGAGGAAGCGGGTCTTGCCCAGGTTCGCCTCCTCCGCCGCGGTGCGCGCCTGATGCAGTTCGGCGATGACGCGGGTCAGGTCGGCCGTCCGTTCCTCGACCCTTCGTTCCAGGCTCTCGTTGGCGGTTTTCAGGGCAGCTTCGGCAATGTGGCGTTCGGTGACGTCGGTCACCATGATCGAGAAGCCGCCGCCCGGCATGGGATCGAAGCGCAATTCCATGCGGGCGCCGTCCGGCCGCTCCACCTGGCGCACGGTGGTCATGCCGCCGGCGGGCATGGCGAGCGCGGTGCCGAGGGACCGCAGGCGCCCGACCACGCCGAGTTCGCTGTTGGTGGTGCCGACACGCGCCTGGTCACGCGGCACCCACAGCATGTCGAAGAAGCGCTCGTTCCAGGTCACCAGCCGGCGCTCGCGGTCGAACACGGCGATGCCCTGGCTGACGTGATCGAGGGTGGTGCGCAGCAGCGAGAAATTCTGGCGGATGGCCTCCGACGCCTCGCCCAGCACAGCGCGCATCGCCCGCCCCGACAGGCGCGAGCCCTGGCGCGCCGAGGCCAGCACCACCCGCGCCGAGGCGGCGCCGATCACGCCCGACAGCAGGCGCTCGGTGAAGGCGGCGACATTGACGCCGGTGCGCTCGATCCCGGCATAGGCCTGTTCCGCCTGGTCGACACCGATGAAGCGCGCCGAGAGATTCTTCAGTTCGTCGACGGAAAGCGCGGCGCCGGCGCGCTGCACGGTTTCGGCGTCCAGTTCGACCTTGGGCGCGACGAAGGCGTCGGCCTGGTCCCGGTCCCGCTTGTGCGGGGCCGAGAACAGGGAGACGGCGACCAGCAGCGCCAGATTGACCGACAGGCTGACCAGCACGCCCTGGGTCAGGGCATCGAGATCCGCCACGGTCTCGGGCACATAGGGGGCGAGCGGCGCCTCCGCGCCCCCCAGGATCGAGGGCAGGAACAGGGCATAGAGCCAGACCGCGCTGCCGCCCAAAAGGCCGGCGACGGCACCGTTTCGATGCGCGCCGCGCCAGAACAGGCCGACGATCAGGGCAGGCGCGAATTGCGCGACGGCGGCAAAGGAGATGAGACCGATCGAGACCAGGGACATCTGGCCGACCAGGGAGCGTTCGTAGAGGTAGCCGAGCAGCAGCACCACGACCACGGCGATGCGCCGCGTGACGATGACCACCCGCCCGCTGTCGTGCCGCTCGAGCCGGCGCCAGCGCAGCAGGAAGGGCATGGCGATCTCGTTCGAGGCCATGATCGACAGCGCCAGGCAGGCGACGATGACCATGCTGGTCGCCGCCGACAGGCCGCCGATGAAGACGAAGGTGGACAGCGCCTCGGCACCGCTGCCCATCGGGACCGAGATCACGAACATGTCGGGATCGAAGCCGGCCGGGGTCGCGACGAGGCCGGCGACGGCGATCGGCACCACGAACAGGTTGATCACGACGAGATAGAGGGGGAACAGCCAGCGCGCCGTCGCCAGGTGACTGCCCGGGCCGTGCTCGATCACCGCGACATGGAACTGGCGCGGCAGGCAGAGGAAGCCGACGCCCGAGAGCACCGTCAGGGTGAACCAGTTCAGGCCGACGTCGGGAGCCCGGAAGCGGGCGAGCTCGGGATCGGTGGAGATGCGCTCGACAACACCGCCGAGGCCGCCGAAGACCTCGTAGGAGACATAGAGCCCGACCGCGACGAAGGCGGCGAGTTTCACCAGGCTCTCGAAGGCGATCGCCAGCATCATGCCGCGATGCTGTTCCGTCGCCTGGGCGCGGCGGATGCCGAACAGCATGGTGAAGACCGCCATCATCACGGCGACGATCAGCGCCGTGTCGCGCCAGGCATCGAAGCCGGAGACGGAGACCGTGCCGGAGACGCCGACGGCGGCGTCGAAACTGTCGGAGACCGCCTTCAGCTGCAGCGCGATATAGGGCAGCACGCCGACGATGGCGACGATGGCGACGATGGCCGAGACGGCCCGGCTCTTGCCGTAGCGCGAGCCGATGAAATCGGCGATCGAGGTGATGTTCTGATTGCGCGCGATCAGCACCATGCGCGCCAGCAGCCTGTGGCCGAGGACCATGACCAGGATCGGGCCGACGAAGATCAGGATGAAGTCCCAGCCGGCCGCCGCAGCGCGGCCGACGCTGCCGTAGAAGGTCCAGGACGTGCAATAGATCGCCAGCGACAGGGCGTAGATCAGGTGCTGCGAGGTCGCCGCGCGCCGGGGCCGCCAGTCGCCGACATAGGCGATGGCGAAAAGGCTGCCGATATAGGCCAGCGACATCAGCAGGATAGCCCAGTCCTGCAGCATTGAACGTTTTCCTCCGGTTCTGACTCGGTCCGCACGTCACCGGCGGGCGGAAATGCCCTCGCGGTGGCCGCGGCCTTCACGCCTCTTCCGGGCGTCGGCACGCCTCTGCCGGGGCGACGAACCGGAAAGCCGGGTCGCCGTCCCCCGGTCGGGAGGGACCGGGCGGGAGCCTATTTGCAGCGGTAGATCCGGCGCCCGCCGCCGACCGTCTCCGCCACGACCCGCTCCCTGTTCACGGTCAGCCTGAATCTCTCTTTCCCGTCCGGCTCTTCCAGCGTCAAGCACGATTTTGAACGTTTCACGACATCGCGCAATATCTTCAACATGGCCGGGGTCTTGTCGAAGTGCCAGAGCTTCGGCTCGTCCGCCGCGAATTCGATCGGCAGACGGCTCCTGTTCGGATTGAACTGGCGCAGGATGGCGAGGTCGGCGGTGCTGATCTCGAGCCCCGGCAGATCGGCGATCGCCTCGTCCACGATGGACGATATCTCGCCGTCCGGATCCACGACGAAGACGACGTCATGGGCGACGACGCCGTCGGTCGCCGAGAACGGCTTCACGAAGATCGTGAAGACGAGAAGGAGCGCCATCCCGCCGCCGGCCTTCAGGCCGAGGTCGAAGGCCTCGGACTTGATCGTCACCATGCCGCCGACCACCCAGACGCCCGCGACGGCGACGATCAGGGCGAAGACGAGATCGGCGACGACATCCAGTCTCGCGCCGGTCACGAAATGGTCGGCCAGGACGATCAGCACCAGGACGCCCAGCAACCAGGCGGTTGCGCGCAGGCCCTTCTTCGTTCCTTCCGAAAACCCGTGCCGCGGCGGCAGGTAGTGGATCGGATCGTCGCCGCCGTCACCCTCGGCCATGGCTCGCCTCCTTCCCGTGATCAGAATTTCTCGAAGAACGCGGCGGGGCAGCGCACGCCGGCCGGCAGGAAATCGACGAGAACATAGGCGTCGCTCCGGCCGAACTGGAAGCAGCCGTCACCGAAGCGGGCGATGCGGCCATCGCCGACGTCCCTGTTCTCGACCACCTCCTCGCGGAACAGGCTTTCGTTCACCGTATGCTCGTTCGCGAACCTCAGGGCAAAGCCGATCTCCGGCGCGCCGAAATCGGCGATCATGGCGTCCGCGACGCGCCAGTTGAACAGGTCCCGAGGGATCACCTCGCGGCCCGCCCACAGTTTTTCCATCACCGCGGGGTCCGCCTGCCGGCCGATCCGGTCGAACTGGGCGACGACGTCGTCCTCGGTCAGGAAATCGATATCCCTGGTGATCTCGGCGATCTGCGGGATCTTGCCGCCGAGCCCGGCGTATCGCGACATGTCGACGGGATCGCCCGCGACGCTGCTACCGTCGATGCCGGGCCATTGCCCGAGAAAGCCCATATAGGTCGAATTCGCGCCGCTCTCCTTGAGGGTGCATTGCCCTTCCTTCCAGACCTTGGCGCATAGATCGGTAGTGACCGCGTCGGCATTGCCGATCTCGGGCCTGCAGTCGCAGTTTCCGGCGCCGGCGGGGCGAGGCCCCGAAAGACAGGCCAGCGCCGCGACCACAGCCAAAGCGGGAATGCAGCCCCGAAATTCCTTCATCATCGCCATACCCCCGCACCCCATCGCGCCTCATGGTTGTTCAAAGCCTCTCACAACAAGGCCGGGTTCACAAGGCGGGGTTCGGCGGCGGTGCGCGGCGCGGCCGAGCCAATTCTTGCCGCGGGACCGCGAATTCTTTCGCAACGCACCTAATACCAAAGTCAAAGCGCGAATCCGGCCATTTCGACCTTGGTCGGGCTTAAAAAAGCGGGCTCGTCGGATACCACTGATACGACCGGAAAAAGTCGGGACGGGAGACCCGGCACAGCGGAGGCAACAGCGGCGGAGATCGCCCAGGGAGGTTACAATGGTCAGCGTTTCTGCGAGCGCGGCGAACGGCCGTGCCGACATCAGGGAAAAGCGGAAGGTGGTGTTCGCCTCTTCGCTGGGCACCGTCTTCGAGTGGTACGATTTCTACCTCTACGGTTCGCTCGCGGCCGTGATCTCGAAGCAGTTCTTCTCGGCCGTCAATCCGACCGCCGCCTTCATCTTCGCCCTGATGGCCTTCGCCGCCGGCTTCGCGGTGCGCCCCTTCGGCGCCTTGGTGTTCGGCCGGCTGGGCGATCTCGTCGGGCGCAAATACACCTTCCTCATCACCATCCTGATGATGGGTGCCTCGACCTTCGTCGTCGGCATCCTGCCGTCCTATGCCTCGATCGGCATCGCGGCGCCGATCATCCTCGTCGCCCTGCGCCTCCTGCAGGGTCTCGCCCTCGGCGGCGAATACGGCGGCGCCGCGACCTATGTCGCGGAACATGCGCCGAACGACAAGCGCGGCCTCTATACCTCGTGGATCCAGACCACGGCGACCATCGGCCTGTTCCTGTCGCTGCTGGTGATCCTCGGCGTCCGCCTGTCCATGTCGACCGAAGCCTTCGAGGACTGGGGCTGGCGCATTCCCTTCCTGGTCTCGATCGTCCTGCTGGGCATTTCGGTCTGGATCCGCATGCAGCTGAACGAATCCCCGGCCTTCCAGAAGATGAAGGAAGAGGGCACCCGCTCGAAGGCCCCGATCACCGAGAGCTTCGGCCAGTGGCGGAACCTGAAGATCGTCCTCATCGCCCTCTTCGGCCTGACCGCCGGCCAGGCCGTGGTCTGGTACACCGGCCAGTTCTACGCCCTGTTCTTCCTGACCCAGACATTGAAGATCGATGCCCAGACCGCGAATCTGCTGATCGCCGGCTCGCTGCTGGTCGGCACGCCGTTCTTCGTCTTCTTCGGCTGGCTCTCGGACAAGATCGGCCGCAAGCCGATCATCATGGCCGGCTGCCTGATTGCGGCGCTGACCTATTTCCCGATCTTCAAGGCCATGACCCATTACGGCAATCCGGCCCTGGAGCAGGCGGTGAATTCGGCCCCCGTGGTGGTGGTCGCCGATCCCGCGGAATGCACCTTCCAGTTCAATCCGGTCGGCACGTCCAAGTTCACCTCGACCTGCGACATCGCCAAATCCGCCCTGGTGAAGCGCGGCACGCCCTATGAGAACGAGGCCGCCCCGGCCGGCACGCCCGCGCAGATCAAGGTCGGCGACATCGTGATCGCGTCCTACAACGGCCTGGCGGCGGATGCCGCCGAACAGGGCACCGCCTTCAACGCCGCCCTGAGCCAGACCCTGGACGATGCCGGCTACCCGGCGAAGGCCCAGCCGTCCGAGATCAACTATGTGATGCTCCTGGTTCTTCTGTTCATCCTGGTGCTCTTCGTCACCATGGTCTACGGCCCGATCGCGGCCCTGCTGGTCGAAATGTTCCCGACCCGCATCCGCTATACCTCGATGTCGCTGCCCTACCACATCGGCAACGGCTGGTTCGGCGGCTTCCTGCCGACCACCGCCTTCGCCATCGTGGCCGCCACCGGCAACATCTACGACGGTCTCTGGTATCCGATCATCATCGCCGCCGGCACCTTCGTCATCGGCATGCTGTTCGTCAGGGAAACCAAGGGTCACTCGATCATCGACTGACCCGGCAAATACGAGGGTGGCGGTGAAGACCGCCACCCTTTTTCTTTGGACCCGACCGGCTGTGTAACGCCGCAGGACTTCCCTTCCCTTCGTCCTCCCGCCCCCATAGACGGAGACACCTCATGTCCGCGAACCCCAAGCCCGACACCCTGAACGAACTCCTCTACCCCGTGCCGTCGGGCTTTGCGTCGAGAGCGAAGGTGACGGCATCGGATTACGCGTCGGGTTACCGGCGCTCGATCGAGGATCCGGTGGGGTTCTGGTACGAGGCGGGGCGACGCCTCGACTGGATGACGCCCTATACGCTGGACGGCGTGAAGGACGTCTCCTTCGGGCCCGGGGACGTCCACATCCGCTGGTTCCACGACGGCAGGCTGAACGTCGCCGCCAACTGCCTCG
>NZ_JAKGSB010000002.1 GCF_021568905.1 Zavarzinia marina
CGGCAGCCGCTCGTCGAATTCCGCGTGATACTTGCTGTCGAGATAGTCCCGGTATTTCTCCGGCGGCAGGCCAGCATGCCCGTCACCCGATATCACAAGAAAGCGGTCCATCTCTTCCTCCGATTATCATTTGGCCGGCATGACCGGCTTTTCTGATCTGAAGCCTAGGCGCTCGGCCCGCCAGCGGGAAGGCGACAGGGGCGAATTGACCGTTCTCGACCGTGAACAATGGCGCCTTCGGAAACCTTAGGCGTTACTATTTCAGATAGCTCATGTTCATGGGCAGGATCAGGCCGCCGTCGACCACCAGTTCGGCCCCGGTGATCATGGCCGCCTTGTCGCTCATGAAGAACAGCACGGCCTCGGCGATGTCTTCGGCGCTGCACATGCGGCCAAGCGGCACGTCGCGGGTCATCGCTTCCTCCATCGCCTCGCGCCCGCCGAACAGCAGGGAGACGGGTTCCAGCATGGGCGTGCTGACATAGCCCGGAATGACCGTGTTGCAGCGGATCGGCGGGTCGAACAGCGCCCCTGACAGCGCCGCCGATTTCGACATCATGCGCACCGCCGCCTTGGTGGTGTTGTAGGCGAAGGAGGCGGCATGAGCATGCACGCCCTGAACCGACGAGACGTTGACGATGGCCCCGCCCCGCCCGGTCGCCGCGATCGCCTGGATGCCGTGCTTGCAGCCGAGGAAGGTGCCGGTCTGATTGACGCCGACGATGGTCTGCCAATCCTCCATCTCGAGGGCGGCGACACTGGCGGTATGGCTGATGCCGGCGGCGTTGAGGACGAAGTCGAGGCCGCCGAAGCGGGCGGTCGCAGCCGCCGTCGCGGCCGTCCAGTCCGCCTCATCCGCGACGTTGAGACGGACGTAGAGCGCCCCCTCCCCCAATTCGGCGGCGTAAGCCGGGCCCTTGGTCTCGTCCAGGTCGGCGATCACGACATGGGCGCCGCGATCATGGAAGCCCCGGACCACGGCCCGCCCGATGCCGGAAGCGCCACCCGTGACCAGGGCGACGCGGCCCGCGAAATCCTGTCCGCTCATGACGGCCTCACGGGACGAAATTGGCATGGCAGGTGCCGATGCCCTGGATCGAGACGCGGATGGCGTCGCCCGCCACCACCGGGATCAGTGCCGCCAGGGAGCCGGACAGGATCACCTCCCCCGCCTTCAGGGGAATGCCGCGCGCGCCCAGGGTATTGGCCAGCCAGGCCATGGCGTTGACCGGCGAATCCAGGGTGGCGGCCCCGGCCCCGGTGCCGACGATGCGGCCGTTCTTCTCGATGATCATGCCGGCGAGCGCGAGATCGAGGCGGCTCGGGTCGACCAGCCGGTCGCCCAGCACGAAGACCCCGCAGGAGGCATTGTCGGCGACCGTATCGGCGATCGCGATCTTCCAGTCGGTGATCCGGCTGTCGACGATCTCCAGGCAGGCGATCACCCCCTCGGTCGCGCGCAGCACGTCGGCATTGGTGACGCCCGGCCCCATCAGGTCGCGCTTCAGGACGAAGCCGATCTCGCCCTCGGCCCTTGGCTGGATCATGGTCGACATCGAAATGTCGCCCCGCTCCGGCACCGCCATGTCGGCCAGCAGCATGCCGAAATCGGGCTGGGTCACGCCCAGCATGCTCTGCACCGGGCGCGAGGTGACGCCGATCTTCTTGCCGATGACACGATTGCCGCCGGCGATCCGATGCGACAGAAACGCGGTCTGGATCGCATAGGCGTCGTCGACCGTGATCTCGAAGCCCCGGCCGGTCAGGGGCGAAACGGTGCGGCGCGCCACCAGGGCCTCGTGCAACTCGAGACCCAGCGCCGCGACTCTATCCTGGTCCATCGCTGCTGCTTTCAAGGAAACGCCGGCGGCCGGTGCGGCCGCCGGCGAAGGGAAACGATCAGACGCCGCGCCGCTTCAGTTCGGCCGGGGTGTAGTCGCCCGGATCGCGACCGCCCTCGTTGAACTTCGGCTTGTTGCGGATCTCGTTGGTCAGGCGATCGGCCATATAGGCGCCCGAGACCAGATCGTGATAGCAGCACACGCGGGTCATGAAGATCTGCGCCGCGTAATCGTAGGACACGGTATTGAGGGCGAAACGATAGAGCTCGCCCCGCGCGTCATACATGTCGGCCAGCAGCGGCAGATGGGTATCCTCGTCCGCATAGATGGTGCGCGCGCCGTAGATGTGACGGATGCCGTCCTTCAGCTTCGCCCGCAGTTCCCAGACGCGGTGCAGTTCCCAGCGCATGAAGTCCGGGTTGAGATGCGAGGTGCCGAGCATCTCCTTGTAGGACGCATTCGGATCCTCGACCTTGTAGTTGTTGTAGGGCACGAAGATTTCCTTCCGCCCCACCAGTTCCCAGGTATAGCGCTTGGGCGACTGGGTCCACAGGCGGGTGTCGTCGACCGTGTGGAAGCCGCCCGGGCCGAGCGGATAGTCGCCCGAGACTTCCGGCGCCTGCTTCACGCGCCGCGTGCCGGGGATGTACTGATAGGCGAGCGTCGGCGTGTTGTCGAAGTCCCAGGCCTCGATGACCAGGGCGATCGAACCGCGCTCGCGCTCCGGCTTGGTGGTTTCGCGGAACACGAAGGACGACTGGGGCGAGCCGTCGATGCGCGGCACGCTCGGGTCATAGGGCGGGGCATAGATGTCCCACTTCTGCGCGCCCCAGGCGATGTTGCCGTCGGGATAGACCACCGCCTCGTCATAGGTACCGGTCTCGGTGAAGGCCTTGGTGGCGGTGATGATGTTCCAGATCTGCTCGATGCCCGATTTCGGGAACGGGAAGGCGGCGCCGGCCTTCACGTTGGTCACGCCTTCCTGGCTCGGCGTCAGCGCCGAAAGCTGGGCGTTCTGCTTGATCTGCTCGTGGGTCCAGTCGTTGTAGCGGAAGTCGCGATGGCACGGATAGACGTGCATCTTGAAGGTTTCCGGATAGCGCTTGAACATTTCCTGCTGGCCAGCGGACAGCTTGTCGGCGTAATTCGCGACGTTCTGCGCCGTGATGGTGAACAGCGGCTGTTCCGAGGCATAGGGATCCGGCAGCGGATTGCCGGTGCCGGCGAAGGAAATGCCCGGCGGCGTGCCCAGCCATTTTCCCGACCAGGGTGCGATGGAACCGTCGGCGTTGCCTTCCTTGATCGCGCCCATGGGCGTCAGCGAGGCGCCGAGCTGGCCGATCTCGTCGGCCGTGGCCTTGCCGAAGGCGAATTTCGGCATCGCGGCGAGCAGGCCGGCGGTCCCGACACCCTTGACGAAGGTTCTGCGATCCATGGTGTCTCCTCCGTTGTCCGTTATTGGTCAGAACGTGTATTTGGCGGTCGCGATGACATAGTCGCGATCCACGAGCGGTGTATAGGTCGAATCGTAGTCGCCGAAGAAGGCATTGTAGACGACGCCGATTTCGAGATTGTTGAGGTAGCGGAACTTCACCCCCGCCGAAACCCGCACGTCGCCCGCGCCCGACAGCGAGCCGAGCGCGCCGCTGTAGGCCGGATCGCCGAAGGCGATGCCGAAGGTGACGGGAACATACATGTCCCAGCCGCCCGGGAAGACGTCGGTATAGGCGAATTCCGCGAGCCCCTGGAAGCCCCAGGACGTCTCGTCGCCCGAGAGCTTGTTGAAGGCGTTGATGTTGTTGCCGTTGCCGTCCTGCAGCGGCTGGCCGTCGCTGTCGTAGAGATAGAGCGTATCGTGCCGCACCACATGGTTCACGCTGACTTCGCCGAGCAGCGTGAGCGAGTCCCAATAGGGCGAGGAGCCGAGCACCGAGAGCGCGTTCAGATTGGCCTGCCAGATGTCGCCGCGCACCGGCTGCGGCGCCTTGATGCCCGAGATGTAGCCGTCCACCAGCAGCGGCGCATCCTGGCGATAGGCGAAGTCGAAGCCGAAGTTGATGGCGCCGACCGACGTCGAGGCGCTGAAGCCGTAGAGCTTCACGTCGTCGAAATAGGTGATGGTCGAACTGTAGGGCAGATAGAGCGGGGCGACGGTGCCGACGATGTCGTCGATCGACCCCGTGACCTGGTCCTCGATGCCGCCGCAATCCTGCCCCAGCAGGCCGCAGACGAGATCGGTGACGGCGCCGAACACGGTGCCGGGCCGGAACACGTCGGTCCGCGGCGTGTCGATATCGAGGACCGGCAGCGGGTTCTTCTCGTGATACTTGATGAAATAGACGCCGGTGTTGATGGCATCCGTCAGCAGATAGGTGAAGCCGATGCCCCATTGCGCCGAATTGTTCGGCTTCTTCTCGCCGATCACGGGCACGTCGAAGCGCTGGTCGTCGGGATTGCCGACCCCGAGCACGTTCTGGCTGAGGATGTTCGACAGAAGCTGCGCGACCTGCTGGGGAATGGCCAGCGTGTCGCAATTGGGGATCGACTGGCTGAGCGTGCAGGCCGAGGCATATTGCTGGATCACGCTGGGGAACGGATTGACCGAGCCGTAGGCGAACTGCGAGCCGGGGCCGACCAGATCGGCGCGGCTGAAGTAGGAGCCGACGCCGTCGAGCTGCGTATTCTCCCAGTCGAACTGATAGTAGCCGATCAGGCTGAGGCGGTCGGTCACGCCCCAGTTCAGGGAGACCTGCGGCGTGGGCAGCAGGATGTCCTTCACTTCCGCGGCCGGGCTGTTGGCGCGGGTGGCGTCGGCGACGCCCTGGGCAAAGGACGTGTTGCCGAAGAACAGGCTCTCGCCCCAGGAGACGACATGGCTGCCGACCTTCAGGCTGAGGCTGGTGTCGAAGACGTCGAAATTGCCGTAGGCGAAATAGTCGAGGGCGCGGAAACGGCCGCCATTGGCATAGCGCGTCTGGCCGGTGAACTCGTCCGGCGGGCCTTCGTACTTGTTGATGCCGTCCGGATAGGAGACGTCGTTGGAATTCTTGTCGTGATAGACGAAGTCGTAGAAGGCGTTGCCGCTCGCCTTGAAGCCGATGTTCTCGTAACGGAAATTGGCCTCCATCAGGGCGGAGAAGGCATTGGTGATCAGGTCGCCCTTTTTGAAGTTCCGGTTCGGATCGTCGAAATTATAGACCTTCGGGGTCTCCGTGCTGACCTGCAGCACGGGCAGCAGCGGCACCTGGGGCAGGATGAAGACCGTGGCGTATTCCGTCTCCGGATCCATGGTCTTCGGGCTCGGATCTTCCGCGCGCATGCCGATCGAATAGGCCGTCGTCATGTTCACCGACAGGGTGGCGCCATTGTCGAATTCATAGACTTCCGCGAGCGCGAAGCCGCTGGCGCCGAGCAGGCCCGTCAGAAGTGCCGTCTCCAGCACCGTCCGGGCCGCGGTCCGCCGCCTCATGTGTCTACCACCCTTTCGTATCATTCTGCGGTCCCCCCGAGCCTGCCATCCGCCGCCCCATTCGGGCGATCTTTCCGTTCCGTCGATTAGGTCGCGGCGCTCTCCGTCGCCCAACCCCCATTTGCACCCGAAGCGCAAAAATACCCCCGCCCCGGATCGAACTGCCGCGTCAGGCCCGCTCCCGTCCGAGGAAGGCGATGCATTCGGCGTTGAAATAGTCCCGGTCCTCGATCATCACCCAATGGCCGCACTGGTTGGAGATGATGACCTTGGCTTCCGGTACCCCGTCCGCCAGGATCTTGGCGTGGGCGACCGGCAGGAACTTGTCGTGGGTGCCCCAGAAGGCGAGCACCGGGCATTTGATCTCGTGCAGGCGATCGGCATAGACGCCGACCTGCATCGAGGCATAGACCGGGATCGGCTGTTGCAGTGCAACCGGGTAACGTTCGGCGACCGCCTCGTCGGTGACATGTTTCGGATCGTGCACCAGGTGACCGAGGAGATCCCGGAAATCCGGCTCGTTGAACGGCCGGTTGGAGACGAACTGCAGCATGCGCAGCACGCCCGGCATGGTGAAGGCATATTCCTGCGGTTCCTGCAGGCCGCCGGGCGCCATCAGGATCAGCTTCGGCACCAGTTCGGGAAAGGTCAGGGTGAACTGCAGGGAGATGGCGCCGCCCAGGGAATTGCCCAGCGGAACCACCTGGGTGACACCCAGGGCATCGACCAGGGCCTTCATGCAGGCGACGTGGAGATCGGTGGTGTATTCCGCGTCCTCGGGCATGGACGAGAGGCCGTAGCCCAGGTAGTCGGGCACCAGGACGTGATAGCCGGCCTCGGCGAAGACGCCCATGTTGCCCTTGAAATTCGAATAGCCGCTGGCGCCCGGGCCCGAGCCGTGCAGGCAGAGGATGGTCGGCTTCGCCGCCGAGGGCGTGCCCACCTCGTGATAGTGCAGCCGTCGCCCGCCTTCGAGGTCGAGGTATTTTCCGACGGGAATGGGGGTCTGCGCGCTCACGATGTCTCCTCCGCTCGATGCCGGCTCAACCCGACTTGGGTGCACCATCGCGCCGATGGCGAACCCCTGCATGGTCCGTACAGACTAGATCGCGGATCCGGCGGTAAACCGTTGGCAAAACAGTGTTTTCACGGCGCCACCAAAACGCCGAAGGGGCGCCGGAGCGCCCCTTCGAAACCTGCCGTCCGGCCGCCTTCAGCGCCCGGAGGCGACCGCCGCGTCGACCGCCGGCTCCTCCGCCGCCTCGGGCTCCAGGCCCTTCGCCGGCATCAGCCAGGCCGCCAGCGCGGGCAGGAGGAAGATCGCGCCGAAGACGTTCACCAGGAACATGAAGGACAGCAGGATGCCCATGTCGGCCTGGAACTTCAGGGCGGAGAAGGCCCAGGTGAAGACGCCGACCGACATGGTGATCGCCGTGAACAGGGCGGCGGTGCCGCGCTGCTTCATCGCCTCGTAGAAGGCATCGCGCAGGTTCCGCCCTTCGTGCCGCAGCTCGTGGATCAGGCGCTCGTAGATGTAGATGCCGTAATCGACACCGACGCCAACGCCGAGCGCGATGACCGGCAGGGTCGAGACCTTCAGTCCGATACCCAGATTGGCCATCAGGGCGTTGCAGAAGATCGAGACGATGGTCAGCGGCACGATGATGCAGATCACCGCCTGCCACGACCTGAAGGTCAGGAAGCACAGCAGCGAGATCGCCCCGAAGATCGAGAGCAGCATCTCGAGCTCCGCCTCCTCGACCGCCTCGTTGGTGGCGGCGGTCACGCCGACATTGCCCGACGCCAGCAGGAAGCGGACGTTCGGCGTGTTCTCGGTGGCGAGGTACTTCTGCACTTCCTCCATCACATGGGCGACCAGGGCGCCGTCGTGGTTCTTCAGGAAGACGTCCACCTTCATCGCCTGACAGCCCTCGGTATTGAGGCCTATGTCGGGGTTGTAGGCATAGCCGCCGACGGCGAGCCCGCGTTCGGTGCGCGGCAGGCCGGCCCAGCGCGGATTGCCCTCGTTCATGCCGGCGATCACCATCTTGCCGATGGCCGGCACCGACAGCACCGACTGCACGCCATTGATGCCGCGCGCGAAGAGATCGAAGCGGTCGACCGCCGACATCACGTCGTGGGACAGGCAGGCTTCGGTGAAGCCGTCCGTCTCGACGATCACGGTCAATATGTCGGTGCCGATGTCGTAGCGCGACAGGATCGCCGCATTGTCGACATTGTAGCGATCGCTGGGCCAGAGTTCCGGCGCGCCCTGGCCGACATCGCCGGTCTTCAGGTCGCGGGCATAGATCGCCGAAATGACGGCGAGCACGGCCCAGAGGACGAAGATCACCGCCGCCGGCTTTCGCGTCGCCAGGGTCGAGAGCGCCCACCACGACTTCCGCACCTCGACGCCGTCGTCGACCGCATGGGCGCTCTTCTTGGCCGAACTCTCGAGCCTCACCAGGGACAGCAGCACCGGCAGGATCAGCTTGTTGGTGACGATCATCAGCATGACGCCCATGGAGGCGGTCATGCCCAGCTCGCGCACGATGTCGATCTCGATGCGCATGATGACGAGGAAACCGAGGCCATTGGTGATGAGCGCCAGGGCCCCAGGCACGAACAGGGCCTGGAAGGCGAGGCGCGACGCGTCGACCGAGGATTTGCCGGCGATCACCGACTGTTTCCAGGCGTTCGTCATCTGCACGGCGTGGGAGACGCCGATCGAGAAGATCAGGAAGGGCACCAGGATCGAGATCGGGTCGATGCCCGCGCCGACCATGGGCAGCAGCCCGCCCAGCCAGATCACCGGCAGCAGGGCGACCACCAGCGACAGGCCGGTCAGCTTCCACGACCGGCAGTAGAGGTAGAGAAGCACCGTCGTGATCAGGAACGAGATGCCGAAGAAGGCCATGACCCCCAGCAGGCCGTCGACGATCGCGCCGACGATCATGACGAAACCGATGACGTTGACCTCGATATTCTCGTTCTCGTATTTGGCGCGCATCTCGTCGAGCTTGTGGGCGAGCTCGTAGTAGTTCACGCGCACGCGCTCGCCGCTCACGTTCTCCTGGATCTCGAACATGATCATGGCGTCGCGGCCGTCGTTGCCGACCAGGCGGCCGATGATGCCCGCGTCCTCGACGTTGCGGCGCACCTGTTCCAACTGTTCCGGCGTCTTGTTGAAGATTTCGGGAATGATCGGGGCGCCGACGAAACCTTCCTCGGTCACCTTGGTGTAGCGGACCGAGGGCGAGAACAGCGAAGTGACGCGGGTGCGGTCGACATTGGGCAGGAAGAAGACGTCGTTGGAGAGCTTCTCCATCTCCGTCATGAATTCCTCGTTGTACATGTCGCCGTCGCCCTTCCAGTGCAGGTTCAGCACCACCCGGTTGTGACCGGGGAAGATGAAGGCGTATTTGGCGAAAGCCTGCATGAACGGGTGATGGATCGGGATCAGCTTGGCGAACCCCGGATCGAGCTGGATGTTGCGCGCCTCATAGCCGAGGAAGCCGGTGATCGCGAGGGCCAGCACCAGGACGACGAAACGCATGCGCAGAAGGAGGTTGGAGGTCGCCTCGACCATGCGGCGGGTGAAGCTGGTCGACTGATGCGCGCCCGACTGATGGGCCTTGGTTGCCGCCATGATCATTGCCCCCCGGCGAGCGCCGCGACCGGGCGGCCCAGCGTGAATTGCGAGATACCCTTCTCGCCGCCGAACAGGAGGCGGTCGGGCGCGATTTCGAAGGCGGTGGTCAGGCTTTCGCGCCCGCCTTCCCGCTCCACGCGGAAACTGGCGCCGCCGTCCTCGGACAGCAGGATGGTGTTGCCCTGGCCGAACACGACGAGGCGCCCGTCGGCCAGCTTCAGCCCGCCGAAGAGCGAGGTCTCGACCCCGCTGTCGACAGCGGCCCAGGTCTCGCCGAAATCGTCGCTGCGGAACATGTGGCCGCGCATGCCGAACATCAGCCAGCGCCCGCCCGAAACCGCGAGCACGCCGTAGAGCGAACCATTGTAGGGAAGCTGCATGGGCTGCCAGGTCTCGCCGCCGTCGGCGCTGCGCAGGCCCTGGGCGAATTCGCCCGAGATCATGATGTGGCCGGCGCCGTCGCAGGCGATGTCGTTCAGATGCGGCCCGTCGGGCAGCAGTTCATCGAGGTCGACGAGATCGAAGCTCTCGCCCCGGTCGGTGGAGCGCAGCAGCTTGCCGAAGGAACCGACGGCGAAGATCGGGCCCCGGGCCGTGCGGCAGACGTCGAACAGCGGGTCGGAATATTCCGGATTGAAGCGGACCGTGCTCCAGGTCTCGCCCTTGTCGGAGGAGCGCAACACCAGCCCGTCGTGGCCGAGGGCGAGGCCGAGATCGTCGTCGATGAAACGGACGTTGGTCAGGGTGGAATCGACCCGCTTCCAGGCGTCGGGCGGCGCGACCTCGGCATCGCGCCACGAGGCGGCGCGATCGTCCGAGATGAGGATGTGGCCGCTCTCGCCGACCGCCACCAGACGCGTCCCCACTTCGGCGAGACCGTTGACGCGAAGGCGCGAGGCGTTGATCGCGGTCGCCGGAAACTCGGGCAGGCTGCGCGGATAGAAGGCATAGACGGCGACCACCGCGATGAACGCCGCCATGAGTATTCCCAGAGCTCGACCGGCCATATGACCCCATTCCTCCCTATCGCCCCGTTTTCGGGGCGCCGCCGTTTTGCGCAATGATCGGGCGCGCCCATGCCGGACGCCATAGGCCCGACGCGCCCAGGCCACAAATCCGCCCCGTAACGGTTAAACCCCCGCCCACCGTGGCGGAAACCCGGCGGCCCCGCCGGATACCGGGATCGGGGGGCGCCGCCGGACCGGCCGAGGCTCGGATGGCCACCCCGGCGGTGCCCCCCGTCCCTCGGACCGTCCGGCAGGCGGATCCGGCCGGTCCGATCTCGCCCTCAGCCGCCGAGGCGATGACCCCAATGACTGGTCGCCGTCGTCTCGAAGACCTGATGATGGGTCCAGTCCTTCACCAGCCCGCCCCAGCCGTATTCGAGCGCGAAGCCGCCGGGGGTCATGATGTAGAAGGAGATCATCTCGTCGTTCACATGCTTGCCGAGGCCCATGACCACCGGCACCTGATGCGAGGACACGCGGTCCAGCGCCTTGCCGACGTCGTCGAAATCCTCGACCTCGATCATCACGTGGATACAGCCCGACGGGCTCGGCATTTCGGCCAGGGCCAGGGAATGCTGGCGCGGGTTGCAGTGATAGAACTGGATGCGCATGGGCGGCATGCCCGGCACCATGGAGATCTTCAGGATGTCCGACAGGCCGAAGCCCACGGTCTCGGTCCAGAAGGCGTGGGTGTCGTCGAAGGTCTCGAAGGCCGGCAGCACGACATGGCCGAGGCCCATGCCCTCGGTGACGAAGCCGGCGACGCCGATCGGCGAGTGGAAGCGCGCGAAGTCGGAAATCGGCCCCCAATAGACTTCGTGGACATTGCCCGCCGGATCGGTGAAGGCGAAATATTCCTGCACGTGGCGCAGCTTGGCGCCGTCCTCGTCGCCGTCGGTCAGGGCGACGCCCTTGTCCGCCAGATAGGCGCGCATGGCGCGGAAGGCCGGCTGATCCTGCACCTCCCAGCCCGACGCGATCAGGCCGTCCATCTCCTTCGGCATGACCAGGAAGCGGAACTGCCGCCCGTCCATCTTCAGATGCAGGTTGCCGTCCGTGGTTTCCGCGACCATCAGACCGAGAACCTCGGTCGCGAACTGCCGCCACTGGCCGAGATCGCTCGAGCCGACGAGCACATAACCCAATTCACGGATGTACACGCTTCCCTCCCCACACCGTTTCAAGGTCCGCACCGTTTCCGGGACCGTTACTCTTGTCGTCTCGTCACCCTAGATGAACGGCGCAAGCGATCATCGTCTGCATGGACTACCATGCGGTTCGGTGCCCCTATTCGGGGAAGGAGACTTTCACCTTGGGGCTGAGCGGCAGCGACTGGCAGGCCAGGACCCAGCCCTCCTCGAGGTCTGTCTTGTCGAGGACGCTGTTCTTGGTCATCTTCACCTCGCCTTCCTCGAGCTTGCACATGCAGGCGCTGCAACTGCCCATCCGGCAGGAATAGGGCGCGCTCACCCCCGCCTCCAGCAGCACGTCGAGAAGATGGCGGTTGGCCGGCCAGGCCAGGGTATGGGTCTCGCCGTCCAGCACGACCTCGGCTTCCGCTTTCGGGCCGCTCTCGGCTTCGGCCGCGGCGGCGGCGGCTTCCGCCTCGATCGCGGCGACGGCGGCGATCGGATCGCCGTCGAGGGAGATGAATTTCTCGAGATGGATGCGCGGGCGCGCCACGCCCTCGGCCGTCAAGGCGGCGACGACGGCGTCCATATAGGGGCCGGGGCCGCAGATGAAGGCGTCGTGGCTCGGGGCATAGGGCCGGATCAGGGCCCCCAATTGCTCGACCGAAGGCAGCCCCTGCACCGTCTCGATCCAGTGCAGCACCGTCAGCCGGTCGGCGTGCAGCGCCGCCAGCTCGCGCAGCTCCGCGCCGAAGATCACCGATTTCTCGTCGCGATTGGCGTAGACGAGAACGATGTGCCCCTTTCCGCGCAGCAGCGCGGATTTCAGGATCGAAATCACTGGGGTTACGCCGCTGCCGCCGGCGAACAGCAGCAGATCCCTGTCGAGGCTCTTCGGCGTGAACACGCCCGCCGGCGGCAGCACCTCGACAGTGGCGCCCGGCACCAGATTGTCGCACACCCAGTTGGAGGCGCGGCCGCCCGCGACGCGCTTGATCGTGACCTTATGTGCCTCGCCGGTGAAGGGCGAGCTGGCCAGCGAATAGCAGCGCGCCACCATCGCCCCCTCGTCGCCGACCCTGAGCGTCAGGAACTGCCCGGGCTTGTAGGCGAAGCGATCGCGCAGCTCGACCGGAACCTCGAAGATCACGGATCTGGCATCCGCCGTCTCCTCGACGATCTCGGCGACCTTCAACGAATGATATTGCAGCGGCTGCATCACTTCCTACCCCGGAACCTCTTATGGCGGAACCCGGCGTCGAGGCCGGGTTCCCTTGTGCGCGATCAGCGCAGCATCAGATGAAGTAGTCGGTGTTGTCGAGCCCCAGCATCACGCCGCCCCAGTTGCGGCCGATGGAATCGACCTGGGCCGCCGCATGGGCGCGTCCGGTCTGCAGGTCGCCGAGGATGCGGCTGAACGGCAGGGCCTTGGTGAAGACGGCGGCGCCGCCGCCCGCCTTGAAGATGCGCTGGGCGATGTCCACCACCCGGTCCGGCGCCTGGGCGGCCTGGAAGCGGAACTTCATGCGATCCTCGATCGCGGTGAATTCGCCCCGTTCCGCCTGGTCGTACATCTGGTCGATGTTGCGCCTGAGGACGAGCTTCAATTCGTCGATCGCGGAGACCGCCTCGGCCAGGGTGAGCTGTGCGCTGCCGTCCTCGGCGGTCTTGGCGCCGGTCACGGTGACGCGCTTCGCCGCGTATTTGGTGAAGGATTCGACCATCGCCTGCAGGGCACCGATGCCCGAGGTGGTGACGGAGCGGATGAAGATCTGGGCGAACGGCATCCTGTAGAGGGGCGCCGTGTTGACGGCATTGCCCGGGCTCATGCACATCAGGGCGTCGGCCATCTTGTGGGTGCGGTATTCCGGCACGAAGACGTCGTTCACCTTGATGTCGTGACTGCCGGTTCCCTTGAGACCGTGGGTGTTCCAGGTATCCACGATCTCGTAGTCCTTGCGCGGCAGCAGGAAGGTGCGCGCGTCCATGTTGCCGGATTCGGGATCGACCATGCCGCCGAGGAAGATCCAGTCGCAATGTTCGCAGCCCGAGGAAAAGCGCCAATGGCCGGAGAAGCGGTAACCGCCCTCGACCGGCGTCGCCTTGCCGGTCATCATGTAGGTCGAGGAGATCAGGACCGAGCTGTCGTCGCCCCAGACGTCCTGGGCCGCCTGGTCCTCGAACAGTGCCATCTGCCAGTTGTGGCAGCCGATCACGCCATAGCACCAGGCCGCCGACATGTCGCCCTCGGCGAGCGTCATCAGGACGTCGTAGAAGACGTTCGGATGCATTTCGTAACCGCCCCAGCGCTTGGGCTGAAGCACGCGGAACAGGCCGGCCTTCTGGAAATCGGCGATGGTCTCCGCGGGCAGGCGGCGCGCCGCTTCGGTCGCGGCCGCGCGTTCCTTCAAGACCGGCACGATTTCGCGGGCCCGGCGGATGATCTCTTCCGCGTCGGGGGCGGTCAGGGTGACGTCGCTGCTGCCGTCCATGGGGTGTTCCTCGATCCAGGTTCCGGTTCGCGGCGGCCGCGAAAAACCGGCCGCCCTCAGTGGATGGGATCATGGGAGTCCCCCCGATGGGCGACATCGTCTGTCCGGACTAAGGGCCGATCCGGGCGCCGCGACGCGGGATTCGCGCGATTCCGCCGCCTTTCCGATCACCTACAAGCGGACGATGGCGGCCTTGCCTCGATGCGCGAACATCGGCTCTATTGATGCCCGGACGCGCCGAACCTCGGCGTGTCCGGCAAGCCGCGAGGAACAGTGCAGATGGCCGAAACGATCCCCTCTCCCGCGCCGACGGCGGCCCCGGCGCTCGACCTGGTCACCGCCTTCAAGGGCGCCATGCGCCGGCTGGCGGCGACGGTGACGGTGGTGACCACCGGCGCCGGCGGGGAACATCAGGGCATGACCGCCACCGCCGTGACGTCGGTCACCGCCGATCCGCCCGCCCTTCTCGTCTGCGTCAACCAGAGTGCGTCCATGCACCCGAGCCTGGAGACCGGCACCCGCTTCTGCGTCAACCTGCTGAACGAAAGCCATGCCGAGGTGGCGGGCGCGTTCGGCGGCAAGCTTCAGGGGCCGGAGCGCTTCACCGCCGGCCATTGGGCCGTGAACGACCATGGCGTGCCCTATCTGACCGATGCCCAGGCGAACATCTTCTGCCTTGTCGACGCGCTGATGATCTACGGCACCCATACGATCTTCGTCGGCAAGGTCGACGACGTCCGCCTGTTCGGCGACATCGCGCCCCTGATCTATCAGGACGGCCGCTTCGTGAAGGCGGGCTGACGCCGTTCCCCTTCTCCCATTCCCCTGCCCCCGGTTCCCCTTCCGGCGCGCGCCGTGCTAGCCTGAGGACCTGTGCGGCGTGAGGTTTCGATGGGCAGGATCAGGGGCATTGGGGTGGCGGCCGGCATCGCGCTCCGCGCCATCGCGTCGCCCCGGCCCGAAGCCCCGGACCTCGACCGCCGCCTCGCCATGTTCGTCGCCGACGCGCCACTGTCGGCGCCGGTCGCCATCCATTGGAACGAACACCAGATCCCCGTGATCGAGACGGCGGACGAGGGCGATCTCGCGGTCGGCGTCGGCCTCGTCCATGCCCATCTCCGCCTCGGCCAGATCGAATTGATCCGCCGCCTGGCGACCGGCCGGGCGGCGGAGATCGTCGGCCCCCTCGGTCTCTCGATGGATCTGCGCACGCGCCGCCACGGCTATGACCGGGCGGTCGATGCCATCGCCGCCGGCCTCTCGCCCGACAGCCGCCAGTGGATCGAGGGGTTCCTCGCCGGCTACAATCATTATCTGACCCATGGCCCCGAATTGCCGCCGGATCTCCGCATGCTCGGCATCGGGCGCGAGGCCTGGGGCCTCCGCGATTTCCTGACCCATGTCCGGGCGATGTCGGCCGACTGGTCCCTGAAGGCGACCGAACTTCTGCTCCGCGCCCGCGACCGGCTGGCGGCGCCCGAATGGCACGATCTCTGGCAGCGGCTGCTGGATGCGGGCGCCCCCGCCCCCGGCGGCGTCCGGGGCAGCAATGCCTTCGCGGTTTCGGGCGCGCGCAGCGCATCGGGTTCGGCCCTGATCGCCAGCGATCCCCATCTCGACCTGATGCTGCCCAACCTCTGCCTCGTCGTCGGGCTGCATGGGCCGCGCACCCGCGCCACCGGCCTGATGATGCCGGGCGTGCCCTTCATGCCGGTCGGGCGCAACATGGACATCGCCTGGGGCAGCACCAACCTCTATGCCCGCACCACCGACGTCTTCGACGCCCGCGGCCTGCCCATGACCGAGGCGACGGCAACCGTCGCGGTGCGCGGCGCGAAACCCGCCGTTCTGCGCTGGCGCGAATGCCCCCTCGGCCCGATCGTGAACGACGAGGGCGTCCGGCCCCACCCCGCCCCCGTCGCCATGCGCTGGATGGGCCACGCGCCGAGCGACGAGACCGGCGCCCTGCTCGCCGTCGCCCGCGCCCGCGACTGGGACGGTTTCCGCGCCGCCCTCGACGGTTTCGCCGTGCCGGGCCTCAACTTCGTCTTCGCCGACACCGGGGGCCGCGTCGGCCAGCTCCGCGCCGCCCATGTCCCGCGCGGCCGCGCCCGCCGGCCCGACGATCTGGTCCTGCCGGCCGCGGCGGCCTGGGATCCCCTGCGGCCGGCGACCGCCGCGGACCTGCCCCGGGTCTTCATGCCCGACACCGGCTTCGTCGTCTCCGCCAACGAGGCGCCGCCGGCGGAAGGCCCGGCCATCGGCCTGTTCTTCCCGCCGGACGATCGGGCACTGCGCCTTGGCGACCTGCTCGGCCGGGCGGCGCCGCTCGACATCGCCGGTCTGCGCGCCATCCAGGCCGACGTCTTCCATGCCCCCGCCCTGGCGGGCCGGGATTTCCTGCTGTCCCGCCTGGGGCCCGGACCGAAGCCCGCCGCGACGGCAGCCCTGATCGGGCGCATCGCCGCCTGGGACGGTCGCTACGACAGCGAATCCCTGGGTGCCACCGCCTATGAATTCACCCTGGCCCGGCTCGTCGGCCGGGTGCTGGCGAAACGCCCGCTCGCCGAATACGACGCGATCCGCCACAGCCGCACCCTGATCTTCCGCGATCTCGCCGCCCTGCCCGCGCCCGATCTGGAACGCGCCCTGGCCTGGGCGCTGGCCAAGGCGGCGAAGGCGATGCCGGCCGATGCCCGCTGGGGTGCCGTCCATGCCGTCGCGCCCAGGCATCCCCTCGCCGCCCTGCCTCGGATCGGCCGGCATTTCAGGGCACCGCGCGCTCTTGCCGGCGGCGCCAACGATACGGTCGCGAAAAGCGCGCAGGGCCTCGTCACCGGGCGCCACGACGTCGGCTTCGGCGTCGCCGCGCGCCATGTCTCCGACCTCGGCGATCCCGATGCCAATTGGTTCCGCCTGCTGGGCGGCCAGGACGGCTGGATCGGCAGCACCACCGCCACCGACCAGATCGCGGGCTGGCCGGCCGGCGCCGACATCCAGGTGCCGCTTCGGATCGAGACGGTGCGCCGCCTGTTCACCCGGCGCCTGGTGATCCGGCCGCGCCGAGCCGCCCTCAGTGAATGACGGTGCCGCCGGATCCCGCATCATCGTCGGGGAGATCGTCGTCCATCGGATCGTCTTCCTCCTCCGGGTCTTCCTCGTCGGGATCGAAATGGCCCGCCATGGGGCCGGCCTGATGGTGGGCGATCCGCCAATGGCCGTCTTCCAGCAGGAAGACGTTGGTCGCCGCCAGGGCCTGGCCGCCGATCACCTCGACCGCCAGCACGGTGGCGATGCCGGGACCGAGCACCTGCACCGTCTCCGCCCCGCAGGAGACGCGCGGACTGCCCGGATTGGACAGGATTTCGGCCCAGGACTTCAAGATCTGGCGGCGTTCGGTCATGGGCGGCCAGCCCGGATGGACGCAGGAGACGGGCCCCCGCAACACCCAGAGCGACAGCATGGCGGCGACGTCGCGCGCCCTGAACGCCGCGTAGAAATTTCGATTGGCGGCCGCGACGGCGGCCTCGACAGGATCGGTCATGCCAGTCACTCCCGGCGCGGCGGCGAGGTGCCGCGCCCTTTCCGGTCCTTCGGTCCAGGCCGTCTATCCTAGACCCAGGGGGAGCGACATAATAGACACGGCGCGCCGGACCATGGTCTGCTGGCGCCACGCACATCCGGACCGGGCACCATGAAGCGTCACCTAAATCTACCGTTGTTTCTGTTTCTCGCGGCCTTCGCCATCCTCGCCCCGGGCGGCGGCCTTCGCGCCGATTCGGCCCCGCTACGCAAATATCCGGGCGATGCCGCGCCGCTGCCCGGCACGGTGGACCCGCGCTACAAACCCTCGCCCGAGGCGCTGGAAGCCCTGAAGACCCTGCCGCCGCTGCCGCTCGCCGCGATCGGCGTGGTCGACACCGAGGGCGGCTTCTGCACCGGCACCATGGTCGGGCCCAAGCTGGTGCTGACCGCCGCCCATTGCGTCTTCAACTCCTTCGGCCGGGTGCGGCTGCCGAAGCGGTTCCTGGCCGGCCATTCGGAAGACAGCACGCTCGCCACCGCCAAGGTGGTGGAAGCCTATCTGCCGCCGGGCTTCAGCCCGGGCCGGTTCAAGAAGACGATCGAGATCGACGGCCTGGACTGGGCCCTGCTGGAACTGGATCAGGATATTTCGCGGCTGACCGGGATCGTCGACATCGCGGTCTTCGATCGCGGCCAGTACAAGCGCCTGATCGGCGGCGCACGCGGTTTCGTCCAGGTCGGCTACGGCCAGGAAAAGGGCGACCGGGTCACCATCAGGGCCGGCTGCGGCGTGATCGAGGCCTGGGACGACAATACCTTCGGCCATGTCTGCGGCACGGTCCACGGCGATTCGGGCGGTCCCGACCTGGTGTTTCTGGACGGGCGCTGGCAGATCATCGGCATCGAATCGGCCGAGGTGAACACGGATGCGATCGAGGGCCTGGACGTCGCCGTCTCGGCCCGCGCCTTCGCCGGCGAGGCCGCCCGCCTGCGCTGAACGCTTCGGCTCTGACAGGCAGACAACCGTCAGGAGCCGACAACCGTCAGGGGCCGACGACCGTCAGGGATTGCGCGCCATCAGCGCCTTGGTGCAGTCCGGCGCCCCGCTCAGGCTGGCGCGCATCGCCAGCTCGTCGTCCGACAGTTCGAGATCGAAGCCGATCATGGCATAGCCCGGCGGCCGCTCGATCCAGCCGAGTGGAACCATTGCCAGCCGGCGGTCGCCCTGCGCCGGCTGGATACCCACCACCTGGAAGCGCCCGGACGGCACGCCCGGATTGCTGGCGACGGCATAGAAGGAAACCTCGGCCGTGACCTCCCCGGCCGCCGGCGCCGCGAAGGTCAGGGTCAGGCCGGTCACGCCCTGGGCGCAGGTATAGGTGCCCTGCCAGACCCCGGTGAAGCCGCCCGCCGCCGGTGCAGGCGCAGGCGCAGGTGCCGGTGCCGGAGTCGGCGCCGGCTCGGGCGGCGGCGCCTCCGCGGGCTCCCTGCCCGATTTCCCCGCCAGCCCGCCGAGCAGGCTTCCCTGCGCCAGGGTGCTGCCCGGCGCGCCCGCCAGGACCGCCGCCGCCAGCATGGCGATTCCCGTCTTCCACGATGCCGCGCTCAAATGTCGTCCTCCCCCGACGTCGAAATCCGAAAGGCGGCCCCCGCGCCGCCGGGCGGGATCATAGCAGCCCGACGCGCGCCTGTGATATCCGCCCGTGCTTGACGTTCAAGCACCGCCATCAATAGTTTGCGGGTGCCGGCGGGGGCCGGCAGGCGTCCCGCCCGGCGAAATCGGGGGCGACACTGTGGTCCACATCATTGCGGGCCAGGGGGGACGGCGGCATCCTCCAGCCGTCGGGATCAATATTCAGGGAGAAGAAGCGGCATGAAAATCCGTTCCATCGCCGCCGCCGCCCTCGGAATGGGCATCGCCACCGTCGCCTTTTCGGCGCCCGCCCTGGCCGAGTATCAGGTCTGCAACAAGACGTCCAAGACCACCTCCGTCGCCGTCGGCTATTACGACGACCGCAGCAACGACGGTGTCGAGAACGGCGTCTGGACTTCCGAAGGGTGGTGGAACATCGAGCCGGGCGATTGCGCCACGCCGATCGAAGGCCCGCTGAAGGTGCGCTACGTCTATGTCTATGCCGAACATCCGGACGGCAGCAGTTGGCCGGGCGCGTCGGATTTCTGCACCAAGGATTCGATCTTCACGATCCGCAGCAAGATCAATTGCGAACGGCGCGGCTTCCGCACCCGCCAGTTCATCGAGGTCGACACCGGCCCGGACGCGAAGTCCTACACCACCAATCTGACCGACGACTGATCGCCGCCGTCGGCGCTCAGGTCGTGCCCGGCGGCAGGTGGCGCTTGGTCTTCGCCGTCGCCGGGGCGGTGGTCGGATCCTCCGGCCAGGGGTGTTTGGGATAGCGCCCGCGCAGGTCGGCGCGCACGTCGCGGTAGCCGCGATCCCAGAACCCCGCCAGATCGCTCGTGACCTGCACCGGGCGCCCGGCCGGGGACAGAAGATGCAGGGTGACCGGCACCCGCCCCCCCGCAACGGACGGGGTTTCGCGCGCGCCGAACATTTCCTGAAGCTTCACCGCGAGGACCGGCGCCCGGCCGTCGCCATAGTCGAGGGCGTGGCGATTGCCGGAGGGCACGCTTAGATGGCTCGGCGCCAGCCGGTCCAGGGCCTGGCGCCGCGGCCAGTCGAGAGCGGCCGCCAGGATCTCGTGGAAATCCAGCCGGCGCAGCCCGTCGAGGCGCGAGATCCCCTCGACATAGGGCCCGAGCCACTCCGCCAGCCCGTCGAGCAGGGCGCCGTCCGACCAGTCGGGCCAGCCCTCGCCCTCCACCCCGCGCAGGAAGGCGACCCGCGCCCGAAGCGCCCGCGCCGCCGGCGACAGGCCCAGCAGCGCCATGCCGCCGTCGCGGACCGCCTGCAGGAGGGCCGCCGTCACCCGCGCGCGGGGCGGATCGGGCCAGACCGCATCCTCGACCGTGATCGCGCCCAAGAGGCGCCGCCGCCTTGCGCGGACCTGGCCGCTGTCGGGATCGAAATCGACGCGTTCCTCGACCGTCATGCGCTCGCCGAACAGGGTCGCGACCTCGGTTTCGTCGAGACCGGCGGCCAGGAAGACCCTGCCGTCCCGGCGCTGGCCGTCGAGGCTGGCGATCGCCAGCCATTCCCGGCCCGCCAGCGGCTCGGCCGGGTCGAGGCGGGCGCCCTGGCCGGATGCCATCAGATAGACACCGCCGCCGCCGGGCCGGCGCCGCGCCACCCGCTCGGGATAGGCGAGCGCCACGAGTTCGCCGAGGCGGGCACGGTCGTCCGGCGCCTCGGCAATCTTGAGGCGTCGGGCCCATTGCCGCGCGGCCTGAGCGATCTGGCGGGCCTGGGCGCGGTCGATGCCGCCGCCGTCGCCCGCCAGTGCGTCGAGGCGAAGTGCCAGATCGGCGTCGCGCCGGCCGGGCTGGCGCTTCACCGGGTCGCGCCCCTCGATCAGGGCGGCCACGCGGGTGGCCATGGCGCCGAGGCCCAGGCGCCGCCCCTCGATCATCAGATGGCCGAGGCGCGGATGGGCGCCGAGGCGGGCGAGCGCGCGCCCGTGGTCCGTGATCCGCCCGGCCCCGTCCAGGGCGCCGAGATCGGCCAGCAGGCCGCGCGCCTGGGCGAAGGCGCCCGCGTTCGGCGCATCCAGGAGGCGCAATTGCCCGGGATCGGCGACGCCCCAGAGCGCGAGGTCGAGGGCGACCGGCGCCATGTCGGCGCGCTGGATCCGAGGGGGCGCATGGGCCGGCAGGGCGCGCTGTTCCGCCTCGGTCCAGAGGCGGATGCAGGTCCCGGGCCCGAGGCGCCCGGCCCGGCCCCGGCGCTGTTCGGCGGAGGCGGCCGAGATCGTGCCCGTGACCAGCCGGCCCATGCCGGTGCCGGGATCGAAGGCCGCGACCCGTTCGAGACCGCTGTCGATCACGACGGCCACGCCTTCGATGGTCAAGCTGGTCTCGGCGATATTGGTCGACAGCACCACCTTCCGCCCGCCGGCCGGCGCCGGCGCCAGGGCCCGGTCCTGGGTCGCGAGGTCGAGATCGCCGTGCAGCCGGTGCAGCGCCACGCCCGGCGGCAGGCCGCCTTCCTCGAGGCGGACCGCCACCCGCTCGATCTCGGCCCGGCCGGGCAGGAAGGCGAGGATGTCGCCCCCGTGATCGGTCAGGGCCCGGCGGATCGCGCGGGCCATGCGCGCCTCGACCGGATCATCGTCGCGCCGTTCGGCATAGGCGACGGCGACCGGAAACGCCCGCCCCTCGGAGCGGACGACGGGCGCCCCGCCGAGAAGGCCCGCGACCCGTTCCCCGTCGAGGGTCGCGGACATGACCAGCAGGCGCAGGTCGGGGCGCAGTGCCTCCTGCGCCTCGAGCGCCAGGGCAAGCCCGAGATCGGCGTCGAGGCTGCGCTCGTGGAATTCGTCGAAGATCACGGCGGCGACCCCCTCCAGCCCCGGATCGTCGACGATCATGCGGGTGAAGAGACCGTCCGTGACGACCTCGATCCGCGTCCCGGGACCGATGCGGCTGTCGAAACGCACGCGATAGCCGACGGTCTCGCCCACCGCCTCGCCCAGGAGGGCCGCCATGCGCCCGGCGGCGGCGCGCGCCGCCAGCCGGCGCGGTTCGAGCATGATGATGCGCCCGCCCGCGATCCAGGGCCGGTCGCGCAGCGCCAAGGGCACGCCGGTGGTCTTGCCGGCGCCGGTCGGCGCCTCCAGAACGGCCGCCGTCCCGCCGTCGAGAGCGGCGGCGAGCGCGGGCAGAACGGCATCGATGGGCAAGGGATCCATGGGGCGGAGACCATAATCCAGACAGCGCCGGGCACAAGGGGCGGGAAACGCGGTAGAAGGGGGACATGGCTTCTTCCAGCAACTCGTCCCCCACCCCCCGGCAGACCTGGCGCCTGGCGCTGGTGGCCATGATCGCGGCCGCCTGTCTCGCCCTCGGTGCTGTGCCCTTCCTGAGGCCGGATCGAATCGCCCCGCCCACCGACGGTGCCGTGGCCACCGCCGCCCTGCCGCGGGCCGATCTGGCGACGATCGCCGACCATCCGCCCGACCGCCTCACGCTCTATCGCGCCGCCCATAATCCACGGGTGCTGGTGCTCGACTTTCCCAGCCTCGCCGCCCAGGCGGCGGCGATGAACCGGATCGCCGCGCTGATCGAGAAGCGGGAAATGCCGCGCGACCGCGTGCTGTCGCATGACGAATTGCGCCGGGCCATCGCCGACGCGGGCCAGAGTTTCGAAACCTTCTACCTCGGCCACGACTACGAGGCGTCGGCCCTGGCGCGCTTCTTCAATCTGGCCCCGGCCGCCGGCCTGTCCGAGGCGGAGCACGACCTGCTGCGCCTTCTCTATCGCCATGCCGTCCTCCAGTCGACGGCCGACGGTTTCGTGCCCGGCGCCTCGGCCCAGGCCGTGGTGTCGCTGGCCGCGACCGGCGAGGGCGGCGACGCCGAAGCCGACCTTCGGCGCTTCGTCCTGCGTCACGAGCTGGCCCACGGCGAATTCTTCACCCGCGTCTTCTACCGCGCCCAATGCGACCGCTTCTGGCGGGAATTCATGTCGGCGGCCGAACGCGACGCGGTTCGCGGTTTTCTCGGCGCGCTCGACTACGACACGGGGAACGAGACCCTGATGATCAACGAAATGCAGGCCTACATCGGCTATGCCCCCGCGTCGATCTCATCCGCCGGCATCGGCGGCCTGGACGCGGCCACCTTCGAGACCCTGCGGGGCCGCTTTCACCGGCGCGTGACCGCCATGCCGGATTTCTGAGGGCGACCGGCGAAATCATTGTGCTAATGTCCCTTCGTTTCGGATTCCGGGGGGAAATGAAGTCGATGGTCGATGCCGGGGGGCATGTCCAGCCGGCTTCGAGCGCGAAGCCCCCGGGGCCGACGTGCATGACGCGAAATCCCGACGACGCCGGGTCCCGTCGCCGAGGGGGGCTGATGACGAGAAGCGTAGTGGGCCGCAAGGCCGAAGTGTCGCGTTGCCATTCCGATGCCGGCCCGGGCCGGCCGTGGTTCGGCATGTCCATGCTGGCGATCGCCCTGGCCCTTCCCGTGGCGGCGACGGCCCAGACCGTGCCCGATGCGGCGCGCCCGACGGTTTCGCCCGAGGTCCTGTCGCCGGCCCTGGCGCCGGCCGCCCCCGCCATCGACCTGGTGACCGCGCCCGCCGGCACGCCGCCCGCCGGCGCCGAGAGCTATCACTTCACCCTGACCGAAGTCGCGGTCGAGGGGGTCGGCGCCTATGATGCCGATACGATCGCCGCCTTCTTCGCCGATCGCATCGGCACCGACGTCTCCCTGGCCGACGTCTTCGCCATCGCCGCCGCGATCGAGACCTATTACCGCGCCGACGGCTATTTCCTGACCCGCGTCGTCGTTCCCGCCCAGCGGATCGAGAACGGCAGGGTCAAGCTGCTGGTGGTCGAAGGCTTCGTGAAGTCGGTCGCCGTGGTCGGCGAGGCCGGCGGTGCCCTGGGGCTCGTGCAGTCGATGGCCGACCGCATCGTCGAGACGCCGGGCCCGACCCGACTCGACACCATCGAGCGCCAGCTCCTGCTGATCAACGACCTGCCCGGCCTCGTCGCGCGCGGCACCCTCAGCCCGGCCGCCGGGGAACGGGGCGCCAGCATCCTGACCATCGAGGTCGTGCGCAAGAAGGTTGACGGCTTCTTCTCGGTCGACAACCGCAGCCCCGAATTCCTCGGCCCCTGGTCCGCCGCCCTCGGCGTCGGCGCCAACAGTTTCACCGGGCTTGCCGAACGGCTCGAATTCGTCGGCTATTCGTCACTGTTCAGCACCCGCCAGCAATTGTTCCAGCTTTCGGCCCAGGGCACGCTGTCGCCCGACGGCCTGCGCCTTCGCGCCTATGCCAGCCGCGCGCCGGGCAATCCGGGCGACCAGCTCGCGCCCCTGGCGCTGGAGACGGTGGCGGAGCGCTATGGCCTCTCCCTCTCCTATCCGCTGCTGCGGGGCCGGCGCCTGTCGCTCACCACCGACATCGCCTTCGACTGGACGGACGAGGACGACGAGAGTCTGGGCGTGCGCATCGTCGAGGATCACCTGCGGGTGCTGCGCCTCGGCCTGAACGGTGAATATCGCGACAGTCTGAACGGCATATCCGACGTCGAATTCGGCCTGCATGTCGGTCTCGACGCCTTCGGCGCCTCCGAGGCGGGCGACGCCAATTTGTCGCGTGCCGGTGCCGACGGCACCTTCGTCAAGGCGACGCTGGAGATCGGCCGCCTGCAGCGCCTGTTCACCCTCGGCGACGGCACCGTCGACCTCCAGATGCTGGCCGCCGGCCAGGTCAGCGACGGGCCCCTGCTGGCGGACGAGGAATTCCGCCTGGGCGGCTTCCGCCTCGGCCGGGGCTTCACCTCGGGCGAGATCAGCGGCGACAGCGCCCTCGCCGGCTCGCTGGAACTGCAATACACCAGCGTCCTCGACGAGGCGGTCGAGGGCGGGCGCTTCCATCTGCCGTTCCAGCTCTACGGCTTCTACGACGTCGGCAAGGTCTGGGACGACGGGCCGGGCGAGCCCGAATCGGCCGCCCTCACCTCGGCCGGCGGCGGCATCCGCCTCTTCGTCGCCGATGTCGCGCGGGCCGAAGTGGAAGTGGCGAAGCCCCTGACCCGCGACCGCGCCGACCGGGGCGAGGATCCGCGCCGCCCCGGGGTCTTCTTCCGCTTCGTCGGCAGTTTCTGATCGGGGACGCATCATGAGGGGTCTCGCCCATCCGAACACGCGCCGCGGCCTGAAGCTGGCGACCAGCGCGCTTGCCCTTCTCGCCGCCCAGGGCCTCTGGAACGCGGCGCTGGCCAATCCGACCGGCGGCACCGTCACCGGCGGCAGCGCCACCATCGCCACCAGGCCCGGCACGGTCACCGTCCGCCAGGGCAGCGACCGCGCCGTCATCGAATGGCAGGACTTCTCGGTCGACGCGGGCGAGACGACGCGCTTCGTCCAGCCCAGCGCCTCGTCCGTCACCCTGAACCGGGTGACCGGCGACAATGCCTCGGTCATCAACGGACGGGTGACCGCCAACGGCAACGTCTTCCTGGTCAACCGCAACGGCGTCCTGGTCGGCGCCGATGCCGTGGTGGACGTCGGCGGTCTCGTCGCCACCACGACCGACATCGACGACGGCGCCTTCATGGCCGGCAGCGGCCATTTCGACCGGCCGACCGGCAATCCGGGCGCGGTGATCGCCAACGAAGGCGCCATCACCGTCGCCGACAAGGGCATCGCCGCCCTGGTCGGGCCGACGGTCGAGAACCACGGCGTGATCGCGGCGCGTCTCGGCACCGTCGCCCTCGGCTCGGCCGAGACCTTCACCGTCGATCTGGCGGGCGACGGCCTGATCAGCTTCGACACCGGCCAGCCGGTGAACCGCGACGGCGGCACCGCCCAGGTCACCAACGCCGGCACGATCGCGGCCGAGGGCGGCACCGTGGTGCTCAGCGCCGGCCAGGCCGCCTCCGTGGTCGACAAGGCGATCGACATGACCGGCGTCGTCACCGCGTCCTCGGTCTCGTCCGAGGGCGGCGTGATCGTGCTCTCGGGCGGCGCGGGCGAGACATCGGTCAGCGGCACGCTCGACGTTTCGGGCACCAGGGGCGGCGCCATCGAGGTGACGGGCGACACCGTCGGTATCGAGGCCGGCGCGAGGCTGGATGCCAGCGGCGAGACGGGCGGCGGCACCATCAAGGTCGGTGGCGACCTGAAGGGCGGCGGCACCACTCCGCACGCCAGAAAGACCGCGGTCGCCGAAGGTGCCACGCTCGATGCCTCGGCGACCGAAAACGGCGACGGCGGCCTGATCGTCGTCTGGTCCGACGCCAGCACCTTCTTCGGCGCCGACGCCGTCGCCCGGGGTGGCGCCGAGGGCGGCGACGGCGGCCTGATCGAAACCTCCTCCGCGTCGGCGCTGAGTTTCGGCGATTTCTCCATCGACGCGAGCGCAAGCGCCGGCCAGGCCGGCGAATGGCTGATCGACCCGGCGGACGTCGTGATCGGCGACGGCGAAGCGCCGCCGCTGACCTCCAATCCCTTCGATCCGGTTTCCGCCCTCAACTTCATCCAGACCGCTTCCATCGTCTCGGTGCTGGCGACCGGAACCGACGTCACCATCAACACCGGCGCGACCGGCGACGGCATTGCGGGCGAGGGCGCCATCAATCAGACGGTGATCGACGCGCTCTTCCCCAATGCGGAAGATGCGGTGATCGAAACCGGCAGCATCGCCTTCCTGGGCAATCCCGAGGCCTTCGCCATCGGCGGCGACGGCAGCGCCAAACTGACCCTGAACGCGGTCGGCGGCATCGTCTGGCAGGGCTCGCTGGACGTCACCGGCGATTTCACCCTGGAAGCCAACGCGGGCAAGGCCATCGTCTTCTTCTCGGGCGGCGTGAAGGCCAACACGATCGATCTGCACGGTTGCATGACGGTGTCCAATTGCGGCATCCCCGAGTCCGAACTGGGGAACGCCCATTTCGGCATCGCGCTGATCCCCGTCGCCAGCGACCAGGATACGGTCCTGCTGTCGGGCGAGACGGTCAATATGTTCGGCGGGCTCGGCGGCGTCCTGATTTCGGAACGCGCGACGGTCGAGGCCGGCACCGCCCTGAACCTGCAGGGCCAGGGCGAATTCGCCTTTGTCTTCGATCCCCTCGCCACCATCGGCGCGGGCGACGGCGCGACCGCCAGCTTCCTGCCCGCCTTCGATGGCGGCGACCTGGAGATCGTGGCCCGCGACGGGGAGGATTCGTCGAACGCCGGTATCGACCAGTTCGACCTGGCGGCGCTTTCGGCCTTCGAGACCATCGCCCTGCGCACCGGCGCGGGCGTCGCCACCCTCGGCGGCACCGATCCGCTGGGCGGCGACGGCAGTATCCGGATCGGCGGCGCGTCGGGCGGCGCCACGGTGAAGGCCGCCGGCAATCTGGTGCTCGAAGCGGGCGACGGCGGCAGCGTCCGCATGGACGGCGGCGCCGCGCTGGAAACCGGCGGCGATCTCGACATCTCGAGCGGGAACGAGATCGATCTCGCGGGCGGCGTGACCGTCGGCGGCGACCTGCGCGCCGCGGCCGAAACCATCACCACCGACGGCAACATCGTCTCGACCGGCGGCGGCATCCGGCTGGACGGCGACGTCGTCGTCTTCGGCCCGACCACGCTGCGGGCCTCGGCCGACATCGACATCACCGGCAACGTGAACGCGGGCTTCTTCGATTTCGGCGAGTCGGCCGGCGCCTTCGCCGCCTTCGCCCTGGAACCCAGCGGGACCTCCCTCGTCGTCACCAGCGATCACGGCGCGGTCGATGTCGGGGGCGACATCGGCCTTTCCGAACCGCTCGACGATCTCGTCATCAGCGCGGCGACGACCATCGACGTCGGCTCGGTCGTCGTGAACGGCTTCGCCAGCCTGACGGCGCCGCTCACCCATCTGAGGGGCGATCGCTACGACATCGGCGCCTTCTTCGAAGTGATCGGCGCCACGCTGCTGTGCACCGACGTCGAGATCGACGCGGGCGGCGACGTCCTCTTCGCCGGCACGATCGACGCCGAGGCGGAAGCTCCCTCGACTGCGCTCGACGTGGACGCCTTCGGTTCCATCGCCATCAAGGACAGGGTGGGCGGCGACAACCCGATCACCGCCCTTGTTCTCGAGGCGGGCGACCGCATCTCGCTCGCCGGCGCCACCACCCTGCTCGATCAGGGCTACGACGCGACGGGCGGCGGCACGATCCACGGCATTTTCGACAGCGGCGGCGTCTTCGGCTTCCTCGGCGATCTCGAACTGGCCGGCGACACCACGATTTCGGCCGTGAGCAGCATCCTGTTCGACGGCACCATCGACAACGCGGAAGGCGAGGGCCGGGCCTCCCTGGTCCTCAACAACGAGACCGGCTCCGTGATCGCCATCGGGCCGATCGGCGCGATCAGCCCGCTCCAGGATCTCGACATCGCCGCGCCCGGGGGCGTCGTCAGCCTGGGCGACACCAAGGTCGCGGGCGACCTGCGGGTCGATGCCGCCACCATGGTCCCCTTCGGCACGCAGTACGAGGCCGGGGGCTTCATGCGTTTCGGCGCCAACATGATCCTGGCGGAAGAGGGCACCTATGGCTTCGAGGCCGGCGGCGACGTGACCTTCTCGGGCATCATCGACGCGGCCTCGACCGGGGACTATCACCTCGTCGTGCGCTCCACCGGTGGCGATGCCCGTCTGCTCGGCGCGATCGGCACCGTCATCGGCCCGCTCTCCTCGATCGAGGTCGAGGCGCGCGACCGCGTGATGACGCGCGACACCTTCAGAACCACCGGCGACCAGCGGTATTTCGGCGGCGAAATCATCCTCGGCACCGGGGCCATGACCAGCACCGAGGGCAACATCCTGATCCATGGCCCGGCGACCGTGACCGGCCCCGTCACCCTCGATGCGGCCGGCAATCTGAAGATGACCTCAACGGTCGACGGCACTTCCGGCGACGGCATCCTGAGCGGCGAATTGGACCTGATCGCGGGCGACCGTCTCGACGTGCTCGGCGAGGTCGGCATGGCCTCGCCCCTGCTCGGCTTCAGACTGACCGCCGGCACCGCCATCGATCCGCCGTCGGCCATCACCTTTGGCCCGCAAGTCTATTCCGCGCCGGTGATCGTCCTCTCCGGCTCGGAATACGCCACCCATGGCGGCGCTTTCACCACCATCGGCGAGCTCAGGCTCACGGCGCCGGCGGTGACGATCGATACGACCGACAGCCACGACTCGGCCTATGCCCTGGCTTCCGGCGACATCCTGCTCGACGGCCCGGTCCACGGTTTCGATGTGATCCTCAACGCCGGTTCCGCCGGCATCACCGCGGGCGACGTCGCCTTCGACAGCCTGAAGGTTCTCGGCACCATGGGCAGCGCCGACATGGGCGGCACCATCGGCGGCATCGCCGGCGAAGCCGCCGCGGGCGAGGTGATCCGCCCCGAAATCGTCGAGACCTATCTGTTCAACGGCTGCGTGATGGCGACCGACTGCGGCAACGGTGGCGGCGACGATTTCTTCCTGCCCGATCTCGAAGGCACGCTGACGGCGGGCCTGCCCCTGCCGCCGCCGGCCGGCGGGGACGAGCGGCTGTCACCGCCGAACCTCCTCTTCGCGCGGACCTTCGATTTCATCGACGATCCCCGCTTCACCTTCTCGAACACGGGCAAGGACGGGCTTTGGCGCCTCGACCTGAGTTTCCCGGGCGCCGGGGGAGATCTGCCATGATCCGGCCGTCGTCCCTCAACGCCGTCCTGCTGGCGGCCGCTCTCGGCCTTGGCGGCTGCGCCGTCATCGACACCGGCATCGGCGTCCCGCGCGAGGCCGGCGGCAATCTGGTGGGCGAGGCATGCAGCGCCACCCTCCAGCCGGCCGGCGGCGGCGATCGCCTGACGACCGTGCGGTGCGGCAGCTGGGAACAGCCGTCGGCGCGCGTGATCGAGCGGCCGGGAAGCGGCGATGCCGCCACCGCCATGGCCGATGCGGCGTGGCGCGCCACGATCGACAGCCGGATGCGCTGCGATGCGCCCCGTCCCACCGGCTTCGCCGGCGGGCTTTCGGGCCTGATCGCCGAATGCCGCCTGCTGAACGGCGGCTTCCCGATGGTGGCCCTGGCGATCGCGACCGAGGACCGCATGTTCCTGGCCGATACCATCCCGGCCGCCCTGCCCGTCGTGGAACGGGTCGTGCAGGCCTCGATCGGCCGGGGCGGGCTCGGCGCGGAAACGGTCGAATCCCGCGCCGTCGCCCTGATCCGCGCGGCGACCGGCCGCGACCTCACCGGTGCCGATACGCTGGACGCCTATTTCAACGCCATCGCCGGCGCGCAATATCAGGACACGGTACAGAATTTCGCGGCGGCCGAGGATCACTACCGCCGCGCCCTGATCGCGCAGGCCAACGCCGTCGGCCAGGACGATCCGGGCAGCGCCGATCCGCTGATGCATGTCGCCCTCGAACTGTCGAACCAGGGCCGCTTCGAGGAAGCCGCTCCCCTGTTCGACGAGGCGGAGCGTCTGGCCGCGCTCAGCGTGAATGCCGGCGACCTGCCCCGTCTCTATTCCTATCGCGCCATCGACGCCGCCAATCAGGACCGCCTGACCGATGCCCTCGCCATGGCCGAGCGGGCGACGGCGGCGCGCCGCGCCATCATCGAATCCGAGGGCGGCGGCGCGCTGGTCGCCGGCAATCTGATGGAAGGCACCGGCACCGGCGACCTGCTCGGCGCCGGCGGCGGTTCCGATTCGATCCAGGCGATCGAACTGGCGCAGAGCCTGCACACCGAGGCCGCCCTGCGGCTCCGCCTCGGCGATCCGGAAGGGGCGGAGCAGAAGGCGGACGAGGCGCTGGCCACCGTGCGCGCCTTCCGCGCCGCGCCGCCCTGGTGGCTGCCGCAATTCCTGGAGACGCGCGCCATGATCGCCGCCGCCCGGGGCGAGACCGGGAGTGCCGCCGCCATCCAGGGCGATGCCGTGGTGCTGTGGCGCGACGCCCTGCCGGGGGCCGCCCCCGAAGGCTTCGCCGATCTGGCGCTCGGGCAATATCTCCATGCCGCGGGGCGGACCGGGGCCGCGCTCGATGCCTATCGCGCCGGCTTCGCCATTCTCGATGCGCGGGGCGCCGAGATCCGCCCGCGCGAATTGATCGGCTTCCTCGACGTCGCCAGTGCCGTCGCCGAGGCGGTGCCGGAGCAGGCCGACGCCCTGCGTGTCGAAATGTTCCAGGCGATGCAGCTCATGCGCTCGGGCATCACCAGCCGCACCGTCAGCCTCGCGACCGCGCGCCTCGCCGCCGGCGATCAGGAGGTCGGCGCCCTGATCCGCGCCCAGCAGGAGAACGAGCGCAGGCGCTATGCCATCGTCGCCCGGATGAACAGCCTTCTTGCGGTGCCGGCCGAGATCCGCGACGTCCAGGCCGTGACGGCACTGCGCGGCGAACTGGCCGAGGCCGAGACCGAGGGCCAGACGCTGGACGCCACCCTCCAGGCCGCCTCCACCGGCTATCGCCAGCTCCTGGCGACGCCGGTCGAGGCGAAAGACCTGCAGGGCCAGATGAAGCCCGGAGAGGCGCTGGTCGCCTTCGCCAGTTCCGAGACCGCGACCTATGGCTTTCTGGTCATGGCCGACCGCCTGCGCAGCTGGCGCATCGATGCCGGCGACCGCGCCCTCGGCGATGTCGTCCTGAACCTGCGCCGGGGCATCACGCCCGGCCGCAAGGGCCTGCCGCGCTTCCCGGTCGATCTCTCGCATCAGCTCTATCAGGCGCTCTTCGGGCCGGTGGCGGAAGACCTCGCCGATGTGACCAGCCTGGTGACCACGGCCAACGGCCCGCTCGCCTCCATCCCCTTCGCGCTGCTGGTCGCGGGCGAGGTCGGGCCCGGCGCCCGGACCTATGCCGACGTCGACTGGATGGTACGCCATCAGGCACTGGCCATGGTGCCCTCGGTTCGCGCCTTCGCCGACCTGCGGAGCCTGGGGACGACTTCCGGCGGAACCGAGGCCCTGGTCGGCTTCGGCGACTATCGCCCGCCGCGCGATCTCGAAGCCCTGTTCTCGACCCTGCCCGACGATTGCGCCCGCGACCGCCGGGTGCTCGGCGCGCTCGGCGCCCTGCCGAATACCGCCGGCGAATTGCGCCGGGTCGCCGGCCTCGTCGGGACCGGACAGAGCCAGCTGGTGCTGGGCGAGGATTTCACCAAGCCGGCGGTGACCGGTCGGGACCTGTCGGATTACCGCATCGTCTATTTCGCCACCCATGCCGTTCTCGCCAGCGAGATCCGCTGCTTCGCCGAGCCGGCGCTGCTGGTCACGCCCGCCCCCGGCGAGGATGCCGACAGCGCCCTCCTCAAGCTGAGCGACATCCTGAACCTGCATCTCGACGCCGATCTCGTCGTGCTGTCCGCCTGCAACACCGGCGGCACCGACGGCAAGAGCGGCGGCGAAGCCCTGTCGGGGCTGGCGCGGGCCTTCTTCTATGCCGGGGCCCGGCGCCTCGTCGTCTCCCACTGGCAGGTGCCCGATACCTCCACCGCCAATCTGATGGTCGGCCTGTTCGACGGCAGCGTGGCCGAAGTCGGCGGTGCGGCGGCCCTGCAACGGGCCCAGGTCGCCGTGATCGACGGTGCCGGCAAGGGCCTGCCGGCGGACTGGTCGCACCCTCTGTTCTGGGCCGGTTTCAGCGCCATCGGCGACGGCACCGGCATTTCCCCGCGCTGACCGCGGTCATGGTCCGTTCCCTGCACCACCCGTCGATCCACGACTATGGCCGGACGGTTCCCAGCTGGTGGGCCGCCTCCGCCGGCAAGGGACCCGACGCGCCACCGCTGAAGGGTACCGTGCAGGCTGAAGTCGCGGTCATCGGCGCCGGCGTCACCGGCCTCAATGCCGCCCTCGCCCTGGCGCGGGCCGGCGTCTCCGCCGTGGTCGTCGACGCGGCCCCCCTCGGCTGGGGCGCATCCGGACGGAACGGCGGCTTCTGCTGCCTCGGATCGTCGAAACGGTCCTGGCAACAGATCATCCGGCAGTTCGGCCTGGCCGAGGCCCGGCGCTTCTTCAACCTCCAGGCGGCGGCGATCGACCATGTCCGCGACGTCATCGCGGAACACGCCATCGCCTGCGACAAGGGCCCGCCGGGCGAGCTGATCTTCGCCCATCATCGCCATGCCAGGGCCCGCCTCGAGGCCGAAGCGGAAATGATGCGCGACGTGTTCCGGGTGGATGCCCTGATGATGTCGCGGGCGGACCTGCGCGAGTTCGGCCTCGTCACCGGGGAGAACCGGCCCGGCCTGATGGTGCCCCACGGCTTTCCCCTGCACCCGCTGAAGTATCTTCACGGCCTGGCACGGGCGGTGCTGGCGGCGGGGGTGCCGGTGCATGGCGAAAGCCCGGTGACCGCCTGGACGCGGGAAGGCGCGCGACACCGCCTGGTCACGCCGGGGGGCGAAGTCCTCGCGGATCGGGTGGCGGTGGCGACCGCCGGCTTCACCCGCGAGGATCTCTCGCCCGCCTTCGCCGGCCGCCTGCTGCCCGTGCTGTCGAACATCATCGTCACGAAACCGATCGACAGGGCCGCGCGCATTGCCCAGGGCTTCACCAGCCGGACCATGTGCGCCGACAGCCGGCGCCTGCTGCACTACTTCCGCCTGCTGCCGGACGGGCGGCTGCTGTTCGGGGCGCGCGGCGGCATTTCGGCGGCGCCGGGGGCGGAACCCGCCATGAAGGCGCGCCTGGAAGGCGATCTGGCGCGGATGTTCCCCGCCTTCGCCGGGGTCGGGGTCGACTACTTCTGGCGCGGCCTGACCGACATCACCTTCGACCGCCTGCCCCATCTCGGCACCGTGGAGGACGGCAGCGTCCATTATCTGCTGGGGTTCCACGGCAACGGCCTCGCCATGGGCAGCCTGGGCGGGGCCATGATGGGGGCGCGGCTGGCCGGCCTGCCGGTCGATCTGCCGGCGGCGATCAGCCGGCCGCTGCCGCGCTTTCCCCTGTCCGCGCTGCGCCAGACCTATCTGCGCGCGGCCTATGCCGCCTATGGTCTAGGCGACCGCCTGGGCCGCTGAGGCGGCGGCACGGCGCAGGTGCGCGACGATCAGCGGATTGACCACCTCGGGCTTCTCGAGGTGTAGGAAATGGCCCGCATCCTCGATGATCTCGAGGGCGACGCCGCCCGGGTAGTCCTCCGCCCTTATGCCGATGCGGAAGGCATCGACCGAGAAGCAGCCGTCGCGCGTGCCGGCCAGGATCAGGCTCGGCTTCTCGATCCGGCGCGAGGCGCGGCGCACCCCTTCCTTGAAGCGCCCGGTGAAGGGCGAGGCGAGACAGCGGTAGTAGCCGAGCGCGGCCTTCTTCACGCCGGGCCGCGCCAGGGTCTGCTTCACATGATCCAGCATGCCGTCGGGCGGCGTCCATTTCGGCGACCAGCGCCGCCACAGGAGGTCGATGAAGGCCCAGTCGTCCCGCGCCACCAGCCAGTCGGCGACGCCGCGTGCCTGAAAGACGCCGATGTACCAGAACGGCAGCGCCAGCCAGGGGGCGCGGGCCGCGATCGCCGTCAGCCGGCCGGTCGGCGGGATCGCGATGGCGGTCCAGCTGGCCAGGAGGTCCGGCCGGTCGGCGGCGACGACATGGCCCATGACGGCCCCCCAATCGTGCCCGATCAGATGCACGGCGCCGCCGTCCGCCAGCTTCTCCATCAGACGGCCCAGGACGTCGGCCACGCCCGCGATCGTGTAGTCGCCATTCGCCTGGATCGAGGACGGCTCATAGCCCGGCATCAGGGGGGCGATGGCGCGAAAGCCCGCCGCCGCCAGGTCGGCGCCCAGGCCGTCGAAGGTCCGATTGTCGTCGGGAAAGCCGTGCAGGCAGAGGGCGAGGGGCGCACCGGCACCACCGCCCGCCGGAAGGAATTCCAAGGCCGAGACGGTTTCCGGCCCCAGTTCGATCGAAATCTCGCGAATCTCGCCCGTCATGTCGCCCTCTCCCTTCCGGTTTTCGGCAGTCTGGCGACAGGCGCGGGTCCGGACAACCACGTCCTATGGGGGGGGCGCCACCTCGTAGAGGCCACGGCGATCCTTCACCGGGCGGAAGCGGTTGGAGAGGCCGAGCACGGTCTCGGCCGCGCCGAGGAACAGCATGCCGTCGTCCGCCATGCCCTGGGCCAGGCGGTCCAGCACCTTGGCCTTGGTCGGCTGGTCGAAATAGATCAGCACGTTGCGGCAGAAGACGACGTCGAATCGCCCGAGCGCGGCGAAATTGTCGAGCAGGTTGAATTCGCGGTACTGCACCATGGCCCGGATCTCGGGCGCGATGCGCCACTGCTCGCCTTCCTTCTTGAAGTATTTGACCAGAAGCTGAATGGGCAGGCCGCGCTGGACCTCGAACTGGGTGTAGAGGCCGGCGCGGGCCCGCGTCAGTACCTCGGACGAGATATCGGTGCCCAGAATCTCGACCCGCCAGCCGGCCAGCGCCGCCTTCTGCTCCGCCAGGATCATGGCCAGCGAATAGGGCTCCTGCCCGGTCGAGGCGGCGGCGGACCAGATTCGGATGCGCTTGGACGTGGCCCGCGTCGCCAGGAGATGCGGCAGGACATGGGCCTTGAACGTGTCGAACGGCGTGTTGTCGCGGAAGAAGAACGACTCGTTGGTCGTCATCGCCTCGACCACCTCGCTGGTGAGCGCCATGTCGCGCCCCCTGAGCGCCGCGATCAGCCCGTCGAGGGAGCCGAGACCGCGCTTCCGCGCGATCGGCAGCAGCCGCGATTCGACCAGATAGCCCTTGTCCGAGGTCAGCACGAGGCCGGACTTGGCCTTCAACAGGTCGCTGAGAAACTGGAAATCCTGCGGGCTCATTGCAGCCCCCCCGCCAGAAGCGGGCCCCGGACGAAGGCCTCGACGCGGGCGCCGATCTCGCCGAGCGGCAGGATGGCGCTGCAGATGCCCGCGGTCGCCACGGCGCCGGGCATGCCCCAGACGACGCTGCTCGCCTCGTCCTGGGCGATGATGCGGCCGCCCGCCTCGACCACGGCACGGCTGCCGGCGAGGCCGTCGTGGCCCATGCCGGTCAGAATCACCACCAGCGAGGCGGCGCCATAGACGGCGGCGACGGAACGCAGCATGGGATCGACCGCCGGGCGGCAGAAATTCTCGGGCGGGTCGTCGGTCAGGCGCAGCACCCGGCGGTCGCCGTCGCGCGCCACGATCATGTGGCGGTTGCCGGGCGCGACATAGATGCGACCGGCGCGGACCGCCTCCCCGTCGATACCCTCGGCGGTCTCGACGCCGGTGGTCTTGCCCAGGTGGTCGGCGAAGATCGCGGTGAAGGTCGCGGGCATGTGCTGGGTGACGAGGATCGGCACGCCGAGGCGCGCCGCGATCGGACCGAGCATGGCGGCAACCGCCTGCGGCCCGCCTGTCGAGCTGCCGATGGCGAGGATCTGCGGGCGGATCGGCACGCTGCGGCGCAGGCGGATCTCGCGTCCGGGCACGGCATTGGTCGCGGCCGGCGCCGGGGCGCCGGCGCCCGCGCGGATGCTCGCCGCGGTGGCCTGGCGAATCGCCTGGGTCCGCCGCCGCGCCGCGCCCAGGGCGCGCGCCTTCTGCAGCAGTTCGGTGCGGAAGGCGTCGACGGCGCCGCTCTCGCGGGTCGAACTCGGCTTGGTCAGATAGTCGGCGGCGCCGAGGGTCAGGGCCTTGATGCTGACCTCCGCCCCCGCGCGGGTCAGGGTCGAGGACATGAGCACACGGACGCCGCGCGCCACGCGCAGGATCTCGGGCAGGGCCGTCAGCCCGTCCATTTCGGGCATCTCGATGTCGAGAACGACGACCTCCGGCTGGGTCTTCTCGGCCTGACGCAGGGCCTGGGCGCCGTTCGGTGCCGTCGCCACCACCTCCATGTCGGGCTCGGCGCCGATCCAGCGCGACACGAGGCCCCGGATGACCGCGGAATCATCGACCACCATGACCCGGATCGGCCCGCCCGCGGCCGGGGTCACGGTCTTTTCCGGCGCCGTCATGTCAAAGTACACCGACGGAGACCAGCTTCGCTTCCAGGATCTCGCGGTCGAAGGGTTTCATGATGTATTCGCTGGCGCCGGCTTCGAGCGCGGCCTGGATGTGCTCTATGTCGTTCTCGGTGGTGCAGAAGACGACGATGGGCGCGTCGCCCCCCGGGGTCTCGCGCAGGGCGCGCAGGAATTCGATGCCGTTCATCACCGGCATGTTCCAGTCCAGCAGGATGAAGTCGGGCATGGCGGCCGCGCAGCGCTCCAGCGCCTCCTTGCCGTCGCCGGCCTCCTCGACCGAAAAGCCGATTTCCTCGAGCATCCGGCGCGCGACCTTGCGGATCACACGGGAATCGTCAACGACCAAGCAGGACTTCATCAGGATTGCCTCGTTTCCACCCTCGTCGCCCCCACCCTTGTCGACCCCATCATTGTTGTCAGGCGGCGCATCGTCCGTCGAGCGTCGCGCGGAGGGATGCCAGCAGGCCCTCCCGATCGCCCTTTGCCACATAATCCGTGAATCCGACCCGGCGTCCACGCTCGAAATCCGACGGCGCGGTGCGCGACGACAGGGCGATCACCGGCACGTCGCGCCAGGCCCCCTCGCGGCGGATGGTCTCGGTGAAGGCGAAACCGTCCATGCCGGGCATTTCGATGTCGGACACGATGATGTCGAAGGTCGCCCCCTGCTCCCGCAGCCTCAGCGCCTGCTGCGCCTCTTCCGCGAAGGTGACGTCATAGCCCGCGACCGACAGCACGGGCTTGATCATGTTGCGGAAGAACGGGCTGTCGTCCACCAGCAGCACCGTGCGCTGGCTGCGGGTCTGGCCCTGTTCCTCGGTCGAGCGGCGGAACCAGTCGTCATAGGCCATGGTCAGGTAATGGGCGACGTCGACCACGCCGGTCGCCTGCCCGGCGACCACGGCGGTGCCGATCAGGCCGGGACGGCCCGACTGCAGTTCGACGTCCAGCCGGTCCTCGACGATGTCGATGATCTCGTCGACGGCAAGGCCCATGGCGCGTTCGCCGTCGGCGAAGACGATCACCGGCTGGCCGCCTTCGGTCTTCAGGCGATGCTCGGCATCGGCGCAGACGATCGGCATCAGGTGGCCGCGATACTGGACCACCGGCTTGCCGTTCGAGCGTTCGATGCGCTTCAGCTCGATTTCCTCGAGGCGGGCAACCAGCGCCAGCGGCACGGCTTTCAATTCGTCGCCGCCCGCGCGGAACACCAGGAGCGACGAAGAGGACGCGCCGAAGCCGGCCTCGGCCACGGTTTCCTGACCGATTTCCTGGTTCTCGCGCAGGGCCTCGCCGGTCTGCATGGCGAGACCGTTGGGGTCGAGAATCATGATCACGCTGCCGTCGCCGAGGATGGTGTTGCCCGAGAACAGCGCATTCTCGCGCAGGATCGAGGCGACGGGCTTCACCACGATTTCCTCGGTGTCGAAGACACGGTCGACGACGATGCCGAAGGTCTGGGTGCCGACCTGGGCGACGATGACGAAGGCGTCCTCGGGGCGCGGCGTCTCCGCCGGCACGAGGTTCAGCGTCTCCGCCAGGAACACCAGGGGCAGCAGGCGGTTGCGCAGGCGCACCACCGGGGTGTGGTTGATCTCTTCGATCCGGTGCTCGGAATCGGGCGTGGCCCGCACCAGTTCGACGACGCCGATCTGGGGTACGGCGAAACGCTCGCCCGCGCATTCGACGATCAGGGCCGAGACGATGGCGAGGGTCAGCGGTATCTTGATCTGAAAGGTCGTGCCGCGGCCCGGCGCGGTCTTCAGGTCGATGGTGCCGCCGATCTTCTCGATGTTGGTCTTGACGACATCCATGCCGACGCCGCGGCCCGAGACGCTGGTGACCTTGTCGGCCGTCGACAGGCCGGGATGGAAGATGTAGCGCCCGACCTGGGCATCGGACATGCCGGCGAGATCGCTTTCCGAGACGAGGCCGTTGGCGAGCGCCTTCGCCTTGATGCGCTCGAGGTCGAGGCCCCGGCCGTCGTCGGCGATCTGGATGATGATGTGGCCACCCTCGTGATAGGCGTTCAGGGTGATGCGCCCGGTCTCGGGCTTGCCCGCCGCGCGCCGATCCGCGGGGCCCTCGAGGCCGTGATCGGCCGAATTCCGCACCATATGGGTCAGCGGATCCTTGATCAGGTCCAGGACCTGGCGGTCGAGTTCGGTCTCGGCGCCATGCATCTGGAGATCGATCTTCTTGTTCAGTTCGTGCGACAGGTCGCGCACGATGCGCGGCAGCTTGGACCAGGCGTTGCCGATCGGCTGCATGCGCGTCTTCATGACGCCTTCCTGCAGCTCGCTGGTGCAGTGGGACAGGCGCTGGAGCGGCGCGGCGAATTCCGAATCGCCCATGCGCCTGACCATCTGCAGGAGCTGGTTCCGCGTCAGCACCAGTTCCGAGACCATGGTCATCAGGTTTTCGAGGAGATCGACCGAGACCCGCAGGGTCTGATTGGCGATCTGCCCTTCCGCCTTCGTCTCCTGACTGGGCTGGGCGTCGCCGGCGCGCGCCGGCGGGGCGGCCGTCGCGGCGGTATGTTCGACCAGGGCGGTGGCCGCCGCCTCGGCATCGCTCAGCAGGGGCGCGGCGCCGGCGGCGATTGCCTCCGGCCCGGGGGCCATCTGGAAAGCGGCCTCGAGTTCGTCCAGGGAGACTTCGCCGGGCTTCAGCGCCCGTTCCATCTCGATCACGGGCGCCGGCGGCACCGCTTCCGCGACAGGCGCGGCGGGCGGCTGGGGCTGGGCCGGGGGCGCCGCGGCCAGGCCGCCGCCTTCCGCCAATTCGTCGAGGCGGGCGATGATGTCGGCGTCGTCGCCCGGCGGTTCCTGTTCGGTCGCTTCGAGAACGGCCAGGATCGACTTGATGCCGTCGAGGGATTCGAGGATCAGGCTGACGGCATTGCCGGTCACCGTCATCTCGCCGGTGCGGAACTTGCCGAGCACGTTTTCGCCGGCATGGGCCAGCGCCTCGAGGCGGGGCAGGCCCAGGAAGCCGCAGGTGCCCTTGATGGTGTGCACCAGCCGGAAGATGTTCGACAGGACTTCGCGGTTGTTCGGGTCCTGCTCCAGCTTGACGATCTCGACGTCCACGACGTCGAGATTTTCCGCCGTCTCGGTCAGGAATTCACGGAGCAGATCGTCCACGGTCGGGCACCCTCGGCGTCTGGCGCACCAGGATACCAGAGGGCCGGCGCGCGAACAGCATTGCGTTGCGCGCCATGGTCGGCCAAGGCTCGTAAAAATTCGATGAACGAAACCGATCGCCGGCCGAGGCGGTCACCGGCGCCGCCGGACGTCAGGCCAGCGCCAGGGTGACCGAATCCTCGTCGCTGGCGACCGTCAGGGCGCGTCCGGCCGCCCGCGCCAGGGCGAGCACGAAGGCGGTGGGCGCGGTCCGCGCCTCGACCTCGGCGTCCTTGCCGGCCAGGAGGTCGCCATGGGCTTCCGGCAGCCCGCAGCGCAGGCCCGACATCTCGATCTCCCACCCGCCGCCGGCGCCCCCGCGCCCGTCGGACCGCAGCACCATGCGGCCGCCGCGCGGCAGGCAGTCGACACCGATCAGGACCATCAGATAGGCGAAACGCGCCTCGCTGCGGACGACATCCGCCAGTTCGCCCTGAATCTCGGCGGCGATCCGCCGGCCCCGCACCATGGTGTTCAGGGTGGTGAAGAACTCCTCGCGCCCGATGGTCGTCTCGTCCGAGACGGCGCCGAAGGCGATGCGGAAGAAGCGCAGGCGCCCCGACAGTTCCTCGGCGCTTTCGCCGAGAAGATCGACCGACTGCTCCCGCAGCTCCTCGTCGTCGCCGGCGTCGGACAGGAGTTCCGCGCCATTGACCACGGCCCCGACCGGCCCGACCAGATCGTGACAGAGACGGGAACAGAGATACCCGGCGAGGAGAAGCGGATCGACCATGTCTCGAACATTCACCAGTTGAAGGACGCAACGAAGGGAACACGCGGCGGCGGTCCGGCGCGGCACGAGGCAAGACCATAATCCGCACGTTCCGTCCGCGCCAGAATCCAGGACGGGTATCGCTCGACAGCTATTCCCGTGCCATGGCACGATCCCTCCGTCGCCCAGCCGTCTGGGGACATAAGCCCCCGGGATTTCCCGCCGCCGGAGGAGCCCTCATGAGCCGTGACGCCTTCGCAAGCCTTCTCGCGCCCGGCAGTTTCGTCCGCCACCCGGACGAGCCGGACTGGGGCATCGGCCAGGTGCAGAGCGTGGTCGGCAGCCGCGTCACGGTCAATTTCGAGCATGCCGGCAAGCGCACCATCAATATCGCCGTGATCGACCTCGACATGGTCGACGCCGCCGCCCTTAGTCGCTAATAAGGCATCGTCTTTAGTCACGCACCGGATTGCCATGCCCCATCTCGACGACGACGCCCGCGCCGAACTGATCGTCGCGATCACCGACCTCGCCCGCGAAGCGGGCGCGGAGATCATGAAGATCTACGAGAGCGACTTCGAAGTCCGCGCCAAGGGCGAGAACGACCCGGTCACCGAAGCCGACGTCGCGGCCGAGGCCGTGATCGTCGCCGGCCTCGAGAAACTGACCCCGGATATTCCGATCGTCGCCGAGGAACTGGCGGCCGCCGGCAAGCTGCCGCCCGGCAATCCCGCCGAATGGTCGCGCTTCTGGCTGGTCGATCCCCTGGACGGGACCAAGGAATTCATCAAGAAGAACGGCGAATTCACGGTGAACATCGCCCTGATCGAGGACGGCATTCCCGTGCTCGGCGTCGTTCACACCCCGGCCAAGGGCTGGACCTACAGGGGCCATGGCACCGGTACCGCCGCCGTGAAGAAGGACGGCCTGCCGCCGCAGTCGATCAAGGTCCGCCCGGTGCCGCCGGACGGCCTGACCGTGGTCGCCAGCCGCAGCCATCGGGGCAAGGAAACCGACGAATTTCTCGCCGATCTGCAGGTCGCGCAGATCTCGCCCGCCGGATCGTCTCTGAAATTCTGCCTGGTAGCGGAAGGCGTCGCCGATCTTTATCCCCGCCTGGGGCCGACCATGGAATGGGACACGGCCGCCGGCCATGCCGTCGTGCTGGCCGCCGGCGGCACGGTGAATACCCTCGAAGGGGCCGCCCTCTCCTACGGCAAGCCCGACTTCCGCAACCCGAAGTTCATCGTCAAGGGCGGCTGAGCCGACCGCTCGGGGTCCAAGGGCGGCTGGGCCGACCGCTCGGGGGTCAAGGGCGGCTGGGCCGACCGCGCTCAGGAACCTCTCTCGCGCTCAGGCGCCGACCGGCAGCAGGATCGCCTCGCCGGCCGCGAACAGGCGATCCTTCTCGCCCTCCAGGGCGCCGAGGGTCGCCTTGGCGAAGATCTGCTGGCGGCCCTGGCGTTCGATCGTGCCCCGGGCGACGAAAATGTCCGCGACCGCCGGGCGCAGGCACCGCACCGAGAATTGCGACATGATGACGTTGCCGGCGACGCTGGCGGCGGCGAAGCCCGATGCGATCTCGATCAGCCCGGCGACCACGGCGGCGTGAAGAAAGCCGCTGTACTGGCCGAATTCCGGCCGGTTGGCGAGATGGATCTCGACCTCGCCCGCCGTGGCGGTGGCCACCTTCACCTCCAGCCATCGATTGAAACCGGCAAGCTCGGAGACGGTGCGCAGGCGCTCGACCAGGGGAATTGCATCGTCCATGTCGCTCTCCCGTCCGAAATATCTAGACCAGTCTATATAGTTCAATGCCGAATTCAATCCCGTCGACCGGCTTTCGCACATGGTTCCGCCTCAGGCGGCGCGCAGGAGGGCGACGATCTCCGCCGTGGCATCGAGAATGGGATCGGGGCTGCCGCTGACCCGGCACTGGATCAGCGCCCCCTCCATCACCGCGACGACGAGGCCGGCGAGGCGCCGGGCCCGGGCCGGCGTTTCGCCGTCGGCGACGAAGACATCCTCGAACGCGCGGTTCCAGTCCTCGAAGACGGCGCGCGCGGCTTCGGTCAGCCGGGGGGACTCCGGCACGGTCTCGAGGATGGTGGTGGCGATGGGGCATCCGTCGCGAAAGCCGGAGTCCGCCATCCAGCCCGCCAGCATGCGGCCATAGGCCTCGACCATGGCGATGCCGTTGCCGTGCCGTTCCCGCAAGTGGCGCAGGGTCGCGGTCACCACGTCGCCCGACAGGCGCAGCGCCTCTTCCGCCAATTGCTCCTTGCCGTCCGGGAAATAGTGATAGAGCGAGCCCTTGGGCGCGCCGCTTTCCGCCAGGATGTCGTTCAGCCCGGTGGCGGCATAGCCGCGCTTGCGGAACAGGCGTGACGCCGCCCGCACGATTTCGTCCCGATGCCTCGGCGCCGCCATTTCCCGTCCGCTCCTCCCGGCCGTTTCATGACGACCAGTCTATATAGGCGCGCGATCACTTGAACAGCGGATGATCCCAGAGACTGGCGAGGGCCCAGATGCCGAAGCCGGCGATGGCGATCCCGGAGATGCGATTGATGAGCTGGAGGCCGCGCGCCTCGAGCTTGCCGCGCAGGAGGCCGACCAGGAAGGCGAGGGTCAGCCACCACGCCACCGAACCGCCGAAGACGCCGGCGACGGTGATGCTGGCCTGGGTGAAGGAACCGTCGCCGGCAAGGCCCGTCGACGCGAAGACGGTGGCGAAGCCGAAGATCGTCACCGGATTGGTCACCGTCAGCAGGAAGGTGCCGCCCATGGCATGGGGAATGGAACCTTCGTCCGCCTCCATGTGGCGGTCGCGCGGAATGGTGAAGAAGGTCCTGGCGCCCAGCGCCAGCAGGAAGATGCCGCCGAACAGGCGCATCCAGCCGTCATGGGCCTGCACCCAGTCCGACACGGTGGTCAGGCCGAAGGCCGCGACCACCGCGAAGAGGCCGTCGGCGATCGCGCCGCCGACCCCTGCCAGAAATCCGTTGATGCGCCCCGAATGGAGCGTCCGGTGGATGCATACGAGGTTGACCGGACCGACCGGTGCCGCGACCACATAGCCGACGACAAGGGCCCGGACGAACAATTCGATATCCATGGCTCCCCGGACGCTGCACCTCAGATCACGATCACGTCGTTGCCCGGCGGATCGGCATAGAGCTTTTCAACGAGATCGGCCCTGCGGGTCAAGGCCGCTTTCTGGTTGACGTAGCCCTTGTCGGTGATTTCGCCACCATCCATGCTCGGCGGCTCGGCCATGAAGAGCACGCGGCGGATCACCGTGGACGAGCCCGGATTGGCCTGATTGTGCCCCTTGACCGCCTTGCGCACATGATCCGACAACTGGCCCGAGGCGAGCATCGTGTCGAGGGACGCCTGCGCGGCGGGATCGGTCACCACCTTCGGCATGCCGACCCAATTGGGCCAGGCCAGGGCCGCGACATATTTCCGGTCGTGGCCGCAGATCACCGCGTCCTGGATCACCGGTGCCGCCGCGGTGACCAGATGGACCCTGAGGTTGCCGGCCTGGACCCAGGTGCCGGTGTCGAGCTTGAAATCCTCCGCCACGCGGCCGTCGAAGACCAGGCCCTGATCCGGATGGTCGGGATCGAGGAACTTGGCCGCGTCGCCGATCATGTAGAAGCCTTCCTCGTCGAAGGATTCGGCGGTCTTCTTCGGATCCCGGTAGTAGCCCGGCGTGACCAGGTCGCCGCGCACGCGGACCTCATAGGTGCTGCCGACGGGTACCAGCTTCAGTTCGACGCCCGGCAGCGGCAGGCCGATCATGCCGACGCGCTCGGCCTCGCGGAACACGCTGGTCGCGGCCGGCGCCGTCTCGGTGGCGCCCCAGCCGGTGGTGAAGACCACCCGTTCGCCGGTGGTCGCGACCGCCAGCTTCTGGAACCGCTCCCACAGATCCTGGCTCAGCGCGGCGCCGCCATAGGCGCAGAACTTCAACTTCTTGAAAAAGGTTTGGGCCATCTCCGGGTCCTTCTCCATGGCCGAGAGCAGCATGGAGAAGGCGACGGGCACGTTCATGTAGGTGGTCGGCGAGATTTCCCTCAGGGTCGCGATGGTCTCGTCGAACAGGCCGGGCAAGGGCCGGCCGTCGTCGATGTAGAAGCTGGAACCCGAGACCAGCGCGCCGTGCAGATTGGCGTTGCCGCCGAAGGTATGGCTCCACGGCAGCCAGTCGACCACCACCGCCGGGCCTTCGGCCGCCCGCACCGCCTCGCGGTCGACGACGATCGACTGCAGCATCGCGGCATTGGCGCAGAGCATCTTGTGGGTGTTGATCACCGCCTTGGGCATGCCGGTGGAGCCGGAGGTGAAGAGATATTTGCACACCGTGTCGGGCCCCAGCGCCTCGAAGGCGGCCTCGACCTCGGGCCCGACCGGGGTCTTCACCAGGTCCATGAAATCGGTCGAGGGAATGGCGCCCGGCGCATCGGTGACATGCACCACCTCGACCCCGTCGAGGTCGAGGGCGGCGAGCGCCGCCTCGAAGAAGCGCCCGTTCTGCACCATGATGACCCTGGGCTTCACCATGTCGACGACATAGCGCAGCTTGGCATGGTCCATGGACATCAGCGAATAGGCCTGGCTGATCGAACTGACCGGGACGCCGGCGGCGATCGCGCCATACATGAACAGCGCGTGCTCGATCGAATTGCCCGACAGCACCATGACCGACGAATCCTGGCCGAGCCCGCGCTTCAGCAGCGCGGCCGCGATGGCGTCGACATGGGCGCGCCCCTCGCCATAGGTGACCTTGCGCCACGCCCGATCCGGGCCGCGCTGGGCCAGCCACAGGGTATCGGGCTCGGCCGCCGCCCATTTGCGCAGCGGCGCGATCATGTTGCGATCGTAGTCGCCAAGGCCATGGGCAAGGCGCAGGATCATGCTGCCGTCGTCGCGCCGCTCCACCTCGAGGTCGTTCGAGAGGTAGTTCACCTTGCGGAACGGTGGTTTCATCGGCTCTCTCCCCCAGAATTCGTCTTGCGTTTGATTATTGGTCCGGCCGGCGCATGACGGCCCTTGGTCCCGGGCATCTTCGGCCCACGGTACCTTGGGGCGCGAGTTTGCAAACCTCCACCCGCTTTGCAACCGACAATCTCGAAAGTGACGAAAAATCGTCCGGATCGGCGACAGGCGCCGCCGGACAATCCGGCCTTCATCGCGGCCTCGCACTCCTTTATGGTAAACGGCGATTCCCGCGCAGGAAGGACAAGCCGATGTTCCGCCGACCGCTCCTCGCCCGCCACATGTTCGCCCGTTCCATGTTCGCCCGCTTCATGCCCGTGGCGCTGATCGCCACCCTGGCCGCGACGGGTGCCGGAACGGCGAACATTGCCCAGGCCGCCGGCGAAGGGCCTTTCGGTCCCCAGGTGATCGCGCGCGACGGCGCCGCCGTCACCTTCCCCGAGGCGACGCTGGCCGCCTTCGACCTGGCGATCGCCCAGGGCGCCGACATGCTGCGCGTCGACGTCTATCAGACCTTCGACGGCGTTCAGGTGATCCGCACCCGCCGCAATCTGGCCGAGACGACGGACATCGCCAGCCTCATCTCCTCTCCCGCCGCCATCAAGGGCGAGCCGCCGCCCACCGGCTATCCGGTCGACTACACGCTCTACGGCGACTACGCCCGCCTGACCTCGCGCCAGCCGATCCCGGGCCGCCGGGCCGAATTCGACGGCATCTTCTCCGCCCCCATCCTCGAGGATCTCTTCGTCCTGGTCGAACGCCGGCGCATGGACAAGCGCCGGCGCATCGGCCTCCTCCTCGTCCTTCACGACGCCGAGATCCACGCCGCGCGCGGCAAGCCGATGGAACCGCGCGTTCTCGCCACCCTGCAGAAATACGGTCTCGCCGGCTCGCCCGACGTGATGATCGGCACCGGCGATCCATCGGGCTTCGCGCGCCTGGGGTCGACCGGCGGCAATCCCCGGATCTTCGTCCTCGGCGCCTCGACCGCGCTTCCGTCGGATGCCGCGCGCACCGGCGACCGCCGCACCTATGGCGACTTCCAGACGCCCCGGGGGCTGCGCGCGATCCGCGAATTCGCCGATGCCATCCTGGTCGATGCGGCCGACGTCCAGGGCACCTATGCCGATGGCGGCGCCATGCCGCCGACCACATTGGTCGGCGACGCCAAGGCCGCCGGCCTCGCGGTCTATGTCGGCGGCTTCGCCGACGAGGGCGATCAGATCCTGCCGCGCCCGGCCGCGCTCGCCATGTATCGCCGGATCTTCGCCCTCGGCGTCGACGGCATCGTGACCGACGAGCCGGCCCGCGCCGTCGCCGCCCGGCCCTGACCTAGGCTTTCAGGATCAGGTCGAGGGGACGGAGCCCCGCCGCCTCGGGAAACACCCGGCGCGCGACCTCCGCCGCCGGCAGGCCCATGTGGCCGGTCAGCACGGCCATGAACAAGGCACGCAGATCCGTCGTCGGCGCGAGGTCCCGGCCCTGGTAGAGCCGGTCGCGCGCAAGGCCCGGCCACTGGCCGTGGACCTTGGCCGCCGACAGGGCGCCGCCGCAGGCGAAGGCGACGCCAGCCGTGCCATGATCGGTGCCGCCTGTCCCGTTGGGTGCGACCGTGCGGCCGAATTCCGTGATCGCCAAGACCAGGGTACGGCCCCAGACCGCCGCGCCCAATTCGTCCCGGCATTGCATGATCGCCGCGCCGAGCGGCGCCAGCGCCCGCGCCAGCCGGCCATTGCCCGTGCCCTGATAGGTATGAGTGTCGAAGCCCTGGACATCGATGGTCGCGACGCGGGGGCCGTCCGCCGCCTTCATCAGGCGCGCGACGCCGCCGACCAGCGGCGCCAGGCTGGCGGCCCCCTTGCCCATGCCCATGGCCCCGCCGCCGGTCACGGCCGTCGCCGCCCGCGCCGCCTCGAGGGCGGGCGCCAGCAGGGCGTCGCCGCCATAGAGCACGGCCAGTTGATCGAGCAGGGTGACGTCCGGCAGCGGCATGACCTGCGGCGCCCAGGTGGTCACCGGCGCCGATCCCGACAGCACCAGGGGCACGGCGAGTCCGCCGGCCAGCCCCGATCCGCCGGCCAGCGCGACCGCCCGGTTCAGCCAGCCGTCGGCCGATCCGGACGGTGTATCGCCGCCGGTCTCCAGCACGTTCTGGGCATCGAAATGGGAGCGTTCGCGGTAAGGCGTCGCGGTGGCGTGGAGGATCTGCATCTCGCCCGCGCGCCACAGGTCCATCAGCGGCGAGAGGGCCGGATGCAGGCCATGGAAACCGTCGAGGTCCAGCATGCCGCCGTCGCGTCCCGGCGCCGCCAGGGCGAGATCGCCGCGCACGCGGGCATAGTCGCGATCGCCGTGAGGCGGCACCGCCGACAGCCCGTCCAGCGCCCCGCGCAGGACGAAGACGATCAGCCGGCGGTCGCCCGGCACGAGCGCCAGCGCCACCCGGCCGCCGAGGCCGAGGGCAAGCGCGGCGCCGCCCGCCCCGGCCAGCAGGCGGCGGCGGTCGGTCTCGAGGCTCTGAGCGCGTTCGGCCATGGCTACCTCCGCTGGAATTCGGCGCTGGCCAGCACCAGGGCGACCGAGGTGGTGCGGTCGCCCGCGCGCCGCACCGCCGCCGCGAGATCCGCCGTGGCCCCGGCGCCGAGCCCGGCGTCGAGCAGTACCGCGCCGTCGGCATAGCGGCCGAGGCGCGCCGCCGCCTTCTGCGCCATCTCGATCCGGCGCAGCAGGGCATCCGGCGTGATCCAATCCGTGGCCCGGTCGGACCAGCCCTTGGGCGAGGGTGCGGAGAAGGGTTGCTGCCCCAGGATCTTCAGGGCGCCGATCATCAAGGTTCCTTCGGGCACCGTGCGGATCAGGCGGAAGATCGACTGCACCAGGTCGTTCGGCGTCTTCACCTTGGAGAGGGGCTGACGCCAGATCGCCTCCTCGTCCACCAGGGCGCCACTGACCGCGCGAAGATCGCCGTCGGTATCGCGGAAGACCCGGGCCAGACGTTCGACCGTGGCCGGCGGCGGATCGTCGGCGACGAAATGGCGGGCGAGGCGCGCCGCCACGTTGCGCGCGGTCGACGGATGGGCCGCCAGCATCCGGAACGCCGCCTCCGCCTCGTCCGGGCCCGCCTCGGCGATGCGCTGGCCCAGGAGACGCTTGTCGCCCGGTTCGTGCAGCACGGACATGAATCGGCCCGCGTTCCCGGCCCCTTCCCGGTCGACCGTCCAGCCGGTCAGGATGCGCGCCAGTTGCACCACGTCGTCCTGCCCGTAACCACCGTCGACGCCGAGCGTGTGCAGTTCCAGCATCTCCCGCGCCAGATTCTCGTTGAGGCCGAGATCGCGGCGCCGCCCGGCCCGCGAATTGGGCCCGATCGACGTCGCCTGATCGAGATAGATCATCATGGCGGGATGCAGCGACGCGGCGCGCAGCAGATCGACGAAGCGACCGGTGACATGGGGCAGGATCGCCTCGCGCTCGAAGGCGCCGAGCAGGGGGGCCGCGATCGGCTTCGCCAGCGAGACGGTGAAATGGTTGGACCAGTGCTGGACCAGGCGCTCGTGAAACGGACGGTCGGTCTCGACCGCGCGGCGCGTCCGGGCCGCGACCTCGGCGACCAATATGTCCTTGGCGTCGTTCTTCAGGAAATTCACCACGTCGCGCTCGCGCCCCCGGCGCGTGGCCTCGCGGATGGCGGCGACGATGGCGCCGGTCGCCGGCACGCCCTTCGGCCTGGGCGCCGCCGGCTGGGGCGCGAGATCCGCCTTCAGCGCGGCGCGGTCGCGCCCGGCGCGCAATTCCCCCGGTTTCGGCCCCAGGCCGAAACGAACCGCCGCCACCAGGGATTCGACAGTCATGAAGGATCCTTCCGTCCCGGCCACCGCTGCACGGCGAAAATTTATGCCGCATCGCCGCATTCCAAGTCTTCACGACGATGAAAGACGTGTTACGCTTCCTTTACGTATTCGGTTCCAAATGAATCTCGCCGGCTTCGACGTCGCCTTGCCGGTGTTAGCAGTCGATCACAGGGAGTGCCAATACCCGAGAGTTGCCCAGAGTCTATTGGTCAGCAGAAAAGGAGTCTTGCATGAGCGATCTCGCGCGTATGCTAGCCGACTACCGCATCACCACGGCGGAAATTCTGTACCACATGCCGGATCATCCGAGCCTTCTGCAAAGTTATACATGGCAAGAGCTCGATCTGGCACCGAAGTTTCCGGAACTGCGAAGATTCCTGGACTTCTGGGAGGCCAACCTCGACGGCAAGCTCCATTCGGTCAAGGTGATGAGCAACCGGATCATCCGGCCCGGTGAATTCTCCCACACGGAGAATTACTTTACGCTGCATTGACGTACCCGGCCAGCCGGCCGGAAACCGGAACGAAGGGGCTTGGCCCCGCCTTCCCGACCGCCGATCATGCGGTCGGGGAGGGTTTCATGACGAACGATCTTTCATTCGATACGGACGTCGCCGTGGTCGGCGCCGGTTTCGCCGGGCTGGAGACGGCCCGCATGGTCGGACGCGCCGGCCATCGGGTCCAGGTGATCGAAGCCCGCGACCGGGTCGGCGGGCGGACCAAGCCGGGGCTTCTGGCCGGCGCCACGGTCGATCTCGGCGGGCAATGGGTCGGGCCCGCCCACCGCCGCCTGCTGGCGCTGGCCGCGAGACACGGCATCGCGACCGAGCCCCAGTTCGAGGCGGGCGGCAAGCTGATCGAATTCGGCGGCCGGGTCCGGCGCTACGAGGGGCTGATTCCCGCCCTGCCCTTCCTCGCCCTGATCGAGACCGACCGGGTGATGAAGCGGATCGAGCGGATGGCGGCCACCATCGCCGTCAGCCGTCCCTGGGCGGCACCGGATGCCGGCACGCTCGACCGCATGACGGTGGCGAGCTGGCTCGATCGCCATGTGCGCACCAGGGGCGCCCGCGCCCTGATGGAGATCGCGGTGCGCGCCGTCTTCAGCGCCGAGCCGGCCGAGATTTCCATGCTCTTCTTCCTCACCTATCTCCGTGCGTCCGACGGGCTGGAGCCCATGATCTCGGTCGCCGGCGGGGCGCAGCAGGACCGCTTCAAGGGCGGGCTGCACCAATTGTCGGATCGTCTGGCGGACGAGGTCGGGCGCGAGACCCTGCGCCTTTCCACCGCCGTCCTCGGCATCGAGCAGGATGACCGTGGCGTCACCCTTCGCCTCGACGGCGGCGGAACGATCCGGTGCCGGCGGGCGGTGATCGCCGTTCCCCTGGCCCTGCTGCCCCGGATCGGATCGGTCCCGCCCTGGCCGGCATTGCGCGCGGGCCTCGCCCAGCGCAGCCCCATGGGCAGCGTGATCAAATGCCATGTCGCCTATGGGACGGCGTTCTGGCGCGCGCGCGGCCTGTCCGGCGAAATCGTCTCGGATGCCGGGCCCTTCTCCCCGATCTTCGACGGCACGCCCGAAGGCGCCGCCCACGGCGTCCTGACCGGCTTCCTGGAGGGGGAAGCGGCGCGGACCTGGACCGGCCGCACGCCCGACGCACGGCGAAAGGCCGTCGTCGACACGCTGGTCCGCATCCTCGGTCCCGAGGCGGCCGAGCCCATCGACTATGCCGAGAACGACTGGCTGGCGGAGGAATGGTCGGGCGGCTGCTATGCCGGCCTGATGCCCCCCGCGACCCTGACCGCCTTCGGCCCAGCGATCCGCGAGAGCGCCGGCCGCGTCCATTTCGCCGGCACCGAAAGTGCCATCGAAGCGACGGGCTATGTCGAAGGCGCCCTCGAGTCCGGCGAGCGGGCGGCGCGCGAGGTGATCGCCGCCCTGGCCTGAGTGCCTAGGCCTGAGTGGTGATGACCTAGGTCAGGCGATCGCCCGCCGTAGCGCGTCGAGGAAACGGTCGACGTCGTCCTCGTCGTTGTAATGGGCGAGACTGGCGCGCACGACGGTGTCGAGGCCCAGGGCCTCGACACAGCGCCGGGCATAGAAATCGCCGAGGCCGACGGCGATACCCCGATCCCACAGTGCCTCCGCGATCTCCGCCGAGGGACGGCCGTCGACCGTGAAGGCGAAGGTCGGCGCGCGCTTGCCGTCCATCGCCTTTCGCCCGATCAGACGCACGCCGGGCAGCACGGCCAGCCCCGCCAGCAGGCGCCGGCCGAGCGCGTCCTCATGCGCCGCGAAGAGGGCATAGAGCCGTTCCATCCGCGCGCGCAGGCCATTGGCCGGCAGGGCGAAGTGATGGTCGTCCAGCACGCCGAAATAATCGGCGATGCCGTTCAGGGCGGCGGTGAACTCATGGGACGGGCCGCCGGGGTTCAGGCTCTTCGGCGGCTCGGTCAGGAAGTAATGGTTCTGCGGCGCGAGTCGCCGCGCCACCGACCGGCGCACATAGGCGGCGCCGACATGGGGCCCGAAGGTCTTGTAGAGACTGAAATAATAGAAATCGACGTCCAGTGCCTTCACGTCGGGCAGGCGGTGCGGGGCATAGGCGACGCCGTCGACCGCGATCAGGGCGCCCGCCTCATGGGCGATGGCGGCGGCCGTCGCGACATCGTTGAAACTGCCGACGACATTGGAGCAATGGGGCATCACCACCAGCCGCGTCCGCGGCCCGACCAGCGTGCGCAGATCGTCGAGGTCCAGTTCGGCCGTCGCCGGGTCGATCGCCCATTCGCGCACCGTCACCCCCTCTTGGGCGAGGCGGCGCCAGGGCGTCGAATTGGCTTCGTGGTCCTGATTAGTGACGACGATCTCGTCCCCCGGCGCCAGCAGCGGGCGCGCCGCTTGGGCGAGAACCAGCACGTTGACGGTGGTGGAGGGGCCGACCAGCACCTCGTCCGGCTCGGCGTTCAGAAAGGCGGCGGCGATGGCGACGCCGTCGGCGATCAGGTCCGTCGCCTCGATCGAGGCCGGGAAGCCATAGGCCGGCTGCACCTGCACCCGGCTCATGTAATGGCCGACGCGGTCGATCACCTGTCGCGGCACATAGGTGCCGCCGGCGTTTTCGAGAAAGGCGATGCCGTTTTCGGCCGGCGGGAACTGGGCCCGCGCGAATCCGGCGTCGAGATCGACGCCGGTCCTGTTGTCACTGTCCAATTGTTCCCCCGGTCCGCACTGGAAACCGGGAGGCAGCTTAGTTGGTGGCGACGTCGCCTGTCACGTCGCCAGCGGGGCTTTCGCCGGCGCTGACTTCGCGCGGGGCCTGCTGGCCTTCGCGGCTGTCGGTGGCGCGCGAGCCGGTCGAGGCGGTGGCGCGGCTGGCCGGCTCCTCGAGGATTTCGAGCTTCACCTTGCCCACACCCTGGTGGCGCAGCCCGATGGCCGAGGCGGCGGCGGCCGAGAGATCGATGATGCGGTTGCCGACATAGGGCCCGCGATCGTTGATCTTCACGACGACCGAACGGCCGGTCGACAGCGCCGTCACGCGCACGCGCGTATTGAACGGCAGCGACTTATGGGCGGCGGTCAGGGAATTCTGGTTGTAGATCTCGCCATTGGCCGTCAGCCGGCCGTGGAAGCCCGGGCCGTACCAGGAGGCGACGCCCGAAATTTCCTTCACGACCCGGTCGCTGGTGGCGTGGGTGATCTTGGTGCGGACCGCGATCGGGCCGCTCGCACGCGCCTCGCCGGCGCCTTCGGGGGCATCGGGCTTCACGGCGACATAGCCGAGGGGCGAGGCCGCCCCTTCGCGATCGGACGAAACCTTCGGCGCCGACACGGCGGCGTCACGCAGGCTGGTGGCGGGGTAGGCGGAATCCTCGCTCGCACGGGCAGTGGAGGCGACCCCGAAAGCAATGGCCAGGGCAGCCATGGCCGCCAGACCGCGATCGAACGTAAGCACACGCTTCGCCGACATGTCTCCTCCTCTCCTTCATCGGCTTGCGCGCACGGAGGCAGTGGCGCAGGCGAACTGGATAGACCCCTTCGAAAAAGGCCATCGACACAAAGGCGGCGCGGCTTGTTCAGCCGCAGCCCGCCGGCTCATTTCCGGAAGCGTCCGCTCAGCGGTGCTGACGACGTGTGGTGACCGCCTTCAGGCGCCACCGCATTCCGACGAGGCACATGGCAAGGCCAAGCACCACGACATAGAATTCAGGACTCAAACGTCCTCAACCTTCTGGGCCGGCGACAACCATGCCGGGCTTTTCTGGACGTGCGGGCGGCCGATTTCGGCGGGCTGGCACGGGTCATCACGCCGACAATGTGGCGAAAAAAAGAGGGTTTGGCAAGCCTCCCATGTTGCAGCGCAACAAGAAATGCCCCGCGGGCGACCGCCGAGAGGCCGTATGAAAGCGCGATAGATCATGTGATTCAAACGCTTGTATCCACCGGTCGACGGCCTTCGCAGCCGCGCTCCGGCGCATCGGGCGGCAAGGATTTGCATTCGGGGCCGAGGCAGGCAAACTGAAAAAACAGAACGAAGGGGAGAGAAAATGCGCCTGGCGACGACGGTCACCCTGGCACTCGCCATGGTGGTATTTCAGGCGCCGATCGGCCCCGCCCCTGCCCAGCCGGTTCCCGGCTCTCAGACCGGCGACCGGGTGGCACCCGAGGCGGCGAGTCCGGCCAGCGTGAACGAGGGCGGCGCGGACGGCGACGGTGTCGTCCGCCATGGCACGGCGCGGCACCACATGGTGGTCGCGGCCCATCCGCTGGCCGCCGCCGCGGGCGATCAGGTCCTGGCGGACGGCGGCACCGCCGTCGATGCCCTGATCGCGGTGCAGCTCGTCCTCGGCCTCGTCGAGCCGCAGTCGTCGGGTCTCGGCGGCGGCGGCTTCCTGGTCCATTGGTCGGCCGCGGACGAGGCGGTCACCACCCTCGACGGGCGGGAGACCGCGCCCAGGACGGCCGGTCCCGACCTCTTCCTGCAGGCGGACGGCAATCCCATGTCCTTCTTCGGCGCCGTGGTCGGCGGCCGTTCGGTCGGCACGCCCGCCACGCTCCGCCTGCTCGAGGCCGCGCACGAGCGATTCGGCCGCCTGCCCCTGCCGCGCCTGCTGGCCCCCGCCATCGCCCTCGCCGAGGACGGCTTTCCGGTCTCGCCGCGCCTCGCCCATCTGATCGCGTCGGAAGGGCCGCGCCTGCGCCACGATCCTGTCGCCGCCGCCTATTTCTTCGATGCCGAGGGCAAGCCGCTGGCCGAGGGCAGCCGCCTGCGCAATCCCGCCTATGCCGAGACCCTGCGCCGCATCGCCACCGACGGCGTCGACGCCTTCTACGAGGGCGAGATCGCGCGCGACATCGTCGCCAAGGTGACGGGCGATGCCGCCAATCCCGGCCTTCTGTCGGAAGACGATCTCGCCACCTATGAAGTGCTGGAGCGCGATCCGGTGTGCGGCCCCGCCTTCGGCTACGAGATCTGCGGCATGGGCCCGCCGTCCTCCGGTCCGCTGGCGATTCTCCAGATCATGGCGCTGATCGAGGCCAATGGCTTCGCCGCCCTGCCGCCCGGCTCCGCCACCGCCTGGCGCCTGATCGGCGACGCCTCGCGCCTCGCCTTCGCCGACCGGGAACGCTGGCTGGGCGATCCCGATCGGGTCGACGTGCCGACCGACGGCCTGATCGCCCCCGGCTATCTGGCGCGTCGCGCCCGCCTGCTGGACGGGCCGGTGCTGCCCGGCCCCGTGCCCTCGGGCACCCCCGCCTTCGACCACGGCAGCCTGATGCCCCCGCCGGGCCTGGGCATCACGCCGGAACTGCCGTCCACCACCCACATCGTGATCCGCGACGCGGCGGGCAATCTGCTGTCCTATACCGGCACGATCGAGAACGGTTTCGGCTCGCGCCTCATGGTGCGCGGCTTCCTGCTCAACAACGAATTGACCGATTTCTCCTTCCTGCCCGTCGATATTTCGGGCCAGGCGGTCGCCAACCGGGTGGAGGGCGGCAAGCGGCCCCGGTCCTCCATGTCGCCGGTGATCGTGCTGAAGGACGGCAAGCCCGTGCTCGCCGTCGGCAGCCCGGGCGGCAGCCGCATCATCGGCTTCGTCGCTCAGGCCCTGATCGGCCGCCTCGCCTGGAAGATGCCGCTGGGCGAGGCGCTGGCCGCGCCCCATCTGCTGAACCGTTTCGGCCCCTTCGAGATCGAGGCCGGCACCGCCGCCGCCGACCTTGCGCCCGCCCTCGAGGCGCTCGGTTACAGGGTCGAGACGCTGGACCTCAATTCGGGCCTCGCCGCGATCGAGATCGGCGCCGACGGCCTGCTGACCGGCGCCGCCGATCCGCGGCGCGAAGGCACGGTCGCCGGGGACTAGAGCCCCAGCGCCGCCTCCAGTTCCGCCAGCGCCTCGCCGGTATAGACGGCGATGCGCTGCATGTGGGGCAGGCTGTCGCGGTCGCCGGTGAAGCCCAGGTTGAACTGGCCGGCATAGGACAGCACGGTGATGTTCAGGGCCTGACCGTCGAACAGCAGGGAGACGGGATAGATCTGATCGAGGCGCGCGCCGTTGAAATAGAGCGTCTGCGGCGGGCCCGGCACGTTGGAGATCACGAGGTTGTTCATCGGCCGGGTCATGGTGCCGAGACCCAGCATGAGCTGGATCATATAGGGCGCCATCAGGATCAGGGTGTAATTGTCGATCGCCCCGCGCGACATGGTCTGCAGCCGTTCCTTGGCCGGCGCCGACGAGGCGGCGATCGCCTTCACGCGCTCGATCGGATCGGCGATGTCGGAATGCAGGCTGACGATCATCACGGTGATGGCGTTGCCGACGCTGGAATCATCCGCCGGACGGACCGAGACCGGGACCGAGGCGGTCATCGCCTTGTCGGGCAATTCGCCCATCTCGTCCAGATAGCGCCGCAGCGAGGCGGAACAGATGCCGAGGAAGACGTCGTTCACCGTCACCCCGGCGGCCTTGGCGACGCGCTTTACCCGGTCCAGCTCGTAATATTGGGTGGCGAAGCGCCGCTTGCCGCGGATCTTGCCGTTCAGGATGGTATTGGGCGCGCCATAGGGAATGGCCGGCCCGTCGTCCCCGCCCCTGCGCGCGTCGAGCGCCAGCCGGCCCAGCGCCTTGGCCGCCGCGACGCCGGAGCGGAACTGCTCCTTGCCCAGCGTCACCAGCTTCTCGATCAGGCTGCCCTGGTCGACCGCCTCGTCGTCGACCTTCTTGCTGCCGCCCGCCATGCCCACTTCCCAAGGCGGCGGCAGGTCGCGGGCCTCCGGATCGGTCGACAGGAAGCGCGACAGCAGGCGCATGCCGCCCATGCCGTCGATCTGCGAATGATGGACCTTGGTGTAGATGGCGATGCGGCCGTTCTCCAGCCCCTCGATGACATGGCATTCCCAGAGCGGCCGGGTGCGGTCCAGGGGGTTGGAATGGAGGCGCGAGACGAGGATGCCCAACTCCCTTTCCCCGCCGGGCTTCGGCAGGGCGGAATGGCGGAAGTGATAGTCGAGGTCGATCTCGTCCGGCTTCATTTCCTGCCAGGCCGGGATCACGGTCGAGGTCAGGCCGGGACGGAGGCGCAGGTTGAACGGCGGGGCGAAGCGCGGCCGCGCCCGCCATTCGGCGACGAGATCGTGAACGAAGGTCGGTCCCGCATCCGGCGGCAGGGAGAAGATCGCCAGGGAGGCGACATGGACCGGCCGCTCCCGCTTCTCGATGAACAGCCACGCCGCGTCCGAAGGCTTCAGCGCCCGAGTCGCCATTCTCTGTCTCCCCCCCCTGTTTGGCTACATGCGACAGGGGGCGGCCCCCGGCGTCAAGTACCGCGAACCGGATTTCGCCGTCAAACCGGGGCGAGAGCGCCCGGAAGCCGGCGGCCGGCGATCAGGGCAGGACGATTTCGACCCGGCGGTTCTGGGCTTCGCGGACACCGTCGGGCGTCGGCACCAGGGGCGCGCTCTCGCCCTTGCCGATGGTGACGATCTCGCTCTCGGCGATGCCGATGGCGATGAGTTCCGCCTTCACCGCCGCGGCCCGACGCAGGGACAGGGCCTGGTTGTAGGTCTCGGACCCCGAACGGTCGGCATGGCCGGTCAGTTCGATGCGGCTGACGCCGAGGTTCATGGCCGATTGCGCCGCGTCCTTGATGATGGCCGAGGCATCCTCGGTCACGATCGAGGAATCCCAGTCGAAGAACACCATGAACGAGCGCGCCAGCACCGCGTCCGACACCGGGGCGGGCGCCGGCACCGGCGGCGGCGGCGGCGTATAGCTGTCGAGGACGTAGATCAGGCCGGCCTGCACGCTGTGCATGTCGTAGGAGGTCTGGAAATCGTTGACCTGAATGTCGGAGGTGCCGACATAGCGATAGTCGGCGAAGGCCGCCAGGCTCTCGGACAGTTCCACCCGGCCGCCCAGTATTCCCTGATAGGCGAAACCCGCGTCGTTGCCGGAAGCGATGGAGCCGCCACTGCCGCCCTTGTCGTTCACGAAGACCCACGCAGCGCCGAGGCCGGCACCGACGTAGGGCGTAAACGAGGTCTGGGTCTCGTACTCGTAGATGACGTTGCCCATGACGGTGAGGACACCGAAATTGTTGGAGAACGGCGTATCGGGCACGGCGGTGAAACCGCCGGCGCCATCGCTGAGCATGAGGTCGGTCAGTTTGTCCGTATCGAAGCTGCGATAGCCGACGTCCGCCTCGAAGCGGAACTCGCCGTAGTCGTAACCGAACAGGGCGCCGACACCGAAGCCGTTGTCGAATTCCATGGTGGCGACGTCCTGGTTGCCATCACCGTCGGCATCCCCCTCGACATCGACCGAACTGGGCATGACGAAGGCGCCATAGCCGCCCAGATAGGGCCCGACCATCTGATCGGCGACGGCGGCGGGCGCGCCGACGGCCATCATGAGGGCCACGAGGGCCGAGCGGGAAACGAACGACATGGCACCCCCAGCGCGAATTCACCACCATTCCGGTGGTTCTTATTAGCATTGCGGCGCAACAGCCTCAATCGCCACCCCGGAGCTTTTCAACCCAAGATCACGGTTATAGCGGAATTGGTGGCATGACGGCCACTCAGACCCGCTCGCGGCGCCGGCCCTTGCGCTGGTCCGGCTCGAAGTCGGCGGGCGATTCGGAGACCGCGTCCTCGGTCGGCTGATGGGTGAAACCGGTGATGCCCGCCGTATGCTGGAAGTCGCGGGTGATCTCCACCGGGCTCTGGACATAGGCGGTAACCAGTTCGGCGAGCGAGCGCAGCGCATGGATGTGGATGCGCTCGTAGCCGTGCGACGCGTCGATGCCGAAGGTGATGAGGGCCGTCCGCACGTCGGCACCGGCGACGATGGCGCTGGCGGAATCCGACCGGTAATAGCGAAAGACGTCCTTCTGATAGCGGATCTCGTTAGCGCGGCAGAGTTCCGTCAGCTTCTTGGTCAGATGGAAGTCGAAGGGCCCGGTCTGGTCGGCGGTCGAGATGGTGACGCCGAATTCGTCGGAATTCTGGCCCGGGGCCGTGGTGCCGTTGTCGATCGCGACCAGGGAGGCGACGTCCGGCGTCAGCACCGAGGAGGCGCCGACCCCGACTTCCTCCGAGATCGTGAACAGCCAATGGGTGTCGACCGGGGTTTCCGCGCCCGTGTCGGTCAGCGCCTTCAGGGCGGCCAGCATGACGGCGACGCCCGCCTTGTTGTCGAGATGGCGCGAGACGATGAAGCCGTTGTCGAGGAATTCGGGCTGGGGATCGATCGCGATGATGTCGCCCACCTCGAAACCGTGACGGGCGAGGTCGGCCGCATTGCGCACCCTTGCGTCGACCCTGAGCTCGACGTGATCCCAGCCTATGGGAAGCCGGTCGATTTCCTCGTTGAAGGTGTGGCCGGACGCCTTCAGGGGCAGGATCGTGCCGCGATAGCCGCCCTTCTCGGTGAAGACGGTGCAGCGCGCGCCCTCGGCGAAGCGCGCCGACCAGAAGCCGATGGGCACCACCGACAGGCGGCCGTTTTCCTTCAGGTATTTCACCTGGGCGCCCAGCGTATCGACATGGGACACCAGGGCCCGGGCGCCGCGCGGCGTGCCGCCCGGGCGCACGGCGCGGATGGCGCCGCGCCGCGTCAGTTCGACGGAAAGCCCGAAACTGGCCAGTTCGTTGGTGACGAAATGGACGATCGTGTCGGTGTAGCTGGTCGGACTGGGGATCGACAGGGCTTTCTTCAGCGTATTCGCCAGATACTCGGCGTCGATCGTCAGTCTGGTCATTACTCCACTCTCGCTTGGGGCTCAGGCTTGCCTCAGGCTAGTGGGGATGGCCAGGGGAAACAACAGGTCGATGAAGCGTTCCGCCGTCGGCTGGGGTTCGTGGTTGGCGAGACCCGGGCGCTCGTTCGCCTCGATGAAGGCGTAATCGGGCTTCAGCGGCGACTTCACCATGAGGTCGACGCCGACCACGGGGATGTCGATCGCCCGCGCCACCTTCACGCCCACTTCGACCAGGGTCGGGTGCACCATGTCGGTGACGTCGTGGATGGTGCCGCCGGTGTGGAGGTTGGCGGTCTTCCTCACGCGCAGTTCCTCGCCCTCGGGCAGGATGCTGTCGAATTCGAAGCCTGCGGCACGCACCGTGCGCTCGGTCTCGGCATCGACGGGGATGCGCGATTCGCCGCCCGTGGCGGCGGCGCGGCGCCGGCTCTGGGCCTCGATCAGGTCGCGCACGCTGCGCTTGCCGTCGCCGACCACCAGGGCGGGACGGCGGATCGCCGCCGCCACCAGCCGGTAGTTGATGACGACGAGGCGCAGGTCCTCGCCCTCCACGCATTCCTCGATCAGCACTTCGTCCGAAACCGTGCGCGCCTCGGCGATGGCGGCCTCGAGATGGGCCATGGTGGTGACGCCGACGGCGATGCCCCGGCCCTGCTCGCCCCGCGCCGGCTTGACGACCAGACGGCCGTGGCGATCCAGGAAATCGGCGATGTCGCTGGGCGGGGCGGCGGCCGACAATTGATCGGGCACGCGCACATCGGCCTCGGAGACGATGCGCCGCGTCACCGCCTTGTCGTCGCAGATCGACATCGCGACGGCCGAGGTCAGTTCCGACAGGCTCTCGCGGCAGCGCACGCTGCGCGCGCCATAGGTCAGGCGGAAGAAGCCGCCCGCCGCGTCGATCGGCTCGACATGAATGCCGCGGCGCCGGGCCTCGTTCACGATGATGGTGGCGTAGGGGTTGAAGCCCTCGTTGATGCCGGGTCCGGCGAAGAGCCGTTCGTTGATCGGATTCTTTCGCTTCACCGTGAAATAGGCCATGCGCTCGAAGCCCAGCTTCTCGTAGAGCGCGATCGCCTGCTCGTTGTCGTGCATCACGGAGAGATCCATGAAGCCGGCGCCGCGCCCGGCGAAGACGCTGGCGAGAGCGTTGACCAGGGCCTGGCCGACGCCCGGCTGGCGCGCCTGGGGATCGACCGCGAGACACCAGAGGGACGAGCCCTTCTCGGGATCGCCGAAGACGGCCCCGTGATCGACGCCCGTAACGGTGCCGATCACTTCACCCGTCGCGTCCTCGACCGCGACGAGATAGACGATGCCCTTCGCATCCTTCTTCTCCCAGAAGAAGTGGGGGGGCACGGTGACCATGCCGCGCTTGGCGTAGATGCGGTTGATCGCCTCGGCATCCGCTTCGGATTCGAGGCGGCGGATGGTGAAGTTGCGTCCCGGCCGGTCCTTCGCCGTGATACCCTTCAGGTTCAGGCGATAGATGTGCGACGGATCGAGAAAGATCTCGGCCGGGCCGTGGGCCAGCAGGACATGGGGATCGCGGACATAGACGGCGATGTCGCGCCGGTCCGCGCCCTCTTCCCTCAAGGCTTCGAGAAGATCGGGCAATTTCTCGAAGGTCTGCCCGAAGATCAGCCGCCCCCAGCCGACATCGAATGCGCAATTCGGCGTCATCAGCGCCCCCTCGTCAAATGTCGTGGGACTGAAGCCACATTTCCAGCAGCGCCACCTGCCACAGCTCCGAGCCCTGCAGCGGCGTGATGTGCGACACCGGATCGGCGAACAGCTTGTCCAGGTATTCGGTTCGGAACAGACCGCGTTCCTTCGCCCGCTTCGACGACAGCGCGTCGCGCACCATGGTCAGATATTCGCCCGAGATATACTTGAGCTGCGGCACCGGGAAGTAGCCCTTCTTGCGGTCGATCACCTCGCTCGGCACCACGAGGCGGGCGGCCTCCTTCAGGACGCCCTTGCCGCCCTGGGCCAGCTTGAATTCCGGCGGGATGGTCGCGGCCAGTTCCACCAGTTCGTGATCCAGGAAGGGCACGCGGGCCTCCAGCCCCCAGGCCATGGTCATGTTGTCGACCCGCTTCACCGGATCGTCGACCAGCATGACCTGGCTGTCGAGGCGCAGCGCCCGGTCGACCGGCGTCGCGGCGCCGGGCCGCAGCAGATGCTCGGCGACGAGATCGCGGCTGGCGTCGGTCGGCGCGATCCACTCGTCGCCCAACTGGGTCTTCAGGGTTTCGTGGTCGCGGTCGAAGAAGACGCGGGCGTAGTCCGAGACGACGTCGTTGCTGTCGGCCAACGGCGGATACCAATGGTAACCGGCGAAGACCTCGTCCGCGCCCTGGCCCGACTGCACCACCTTGATGTAGCGCGAGACTTCGCGCGACAGCAGGAAGAAGCCGATGTTGTCGTAGGACACCATGGGTTCCGACATGGCGTGGATGGTCGCCGGCAGCGCCGCCATCAGATCGCTCGACGGCACGAAGATCTTGTGATGATCGGTGGCGAAGGTCTTGGCGATCAGGTCGGAATAGACGAATTCGTCGCCCTTCTCGCCGTTCGCTTCCTCGAAACCGATGGAGAAGGTCATCAGGCCCTTCTGGCCCTCTTCCGCCAGAAGCCCGACGATGACCGAGCTGTCGACGCCGCCCGAAAGCAGGACGCCCACGGGCACGTCCGCCACCATGCGTCGGCGCACGGCCGTGCGCAGTGCGTCCAGCACGCGGTCGCGCCAGTCGTTCGCCGACAGGCCGGTATCCTCGGGCCGGCGCTCGTGCGGGGGCGCCCAATAGACCCGGTCCTCGAAACTGCCGTCGGGGGCATAGCGCCTGACGGTCGCCGGCGGCAGCTTGCGCACGCCCTTGACGATGGTGCGCGGCGGCGGCACCACGGCATGGAAGCTCATGTAGTTGTGCAGCGCCTCGCGGTCGATCTCGGTGTCGACGTCGCCGGCGGCCAGGATCGCGGGCAGGCTGGAGGCGAAGCGCAGCCGCTTGCCCGCCAGCGAATAATAGAGCGGCTTGATGCCGAAACGGTCGCGCGCCATGGTGACGATGCCGGTGTCGCGCTCCGCCACCACGAAGGCGAACATGCCGTGGAAGCGTTCGACGCAGGCCCCGCCCCAGGCGTGATAGGCCTTGAGGATGACTTCCGTGTCGCCGTGGGAGAAGAAGCGATAGCCCATCCCCTCCAGTTCGGCGCGCAGTTCCGGGTAATTGTAGATGCAGCCGTTGAAGGTCAGGGTCAGGCCCAGGTCCGGGTCGTGCATCGGCTGCGCGGCCTTGTCGGACAGGTCGATGATCTTCAGCCGGCGATGGCCGAAGGCGAAGGGCCCGCGCGCCACGACACCGGCGCCGTCGGGCCCGCGCGGGGCCATCACATCCATCATGCTGGCGACAGCGCCTGCGCTCGCGAAGCTTCCGTCGAAGCGAATCTCACCCGCTATTCCGCACATGCTGCCTCTGTAGCTCCATCGTTTCGAATGGGGAATCCGATCGCGCGCAGCGATCTTCATTCGGGGGCAGGTGCATGAAGGACCAGCGGCGGATCCTGCCCACGGCGGCCAGGGTGCCGCCCGTCATGCGAACGGGCCCGGAATAGCTGTACCGGGGTCCCCGTCGCGGCGATAGGGCGGGCTTACAGGACTGGGGCGCGCACTTCAAGGTTTTCCGGCCGAAAGCCGCGTCAACCGCCGGCTTCCTGCCCTAATTTTAGGCAATGGCCGAGCTTTGCAGCGCCGCCCTTCTGCCCTAGCTTGACCGCCATGTCACGGTCAGCGTCGGGACTCATCATGTCCAACATCACCAAGGACCAATTGGTCGCCCGGCATTACGAGGCCCTGCCCTATCCGGCGCGCAACCCGCGCGACGAGGCAAAGCGTCTGGTCGAGGGCAGCCCCAGCGCCCTGCCCGAGATCCGCCACTGGATCTTCGGCGGGCGCATGCCGGCCCGGCCGCGCGTGCTCTTCGCCGGCGGCGGCACCGGCGACGGCTGCATCATGCTGGCCCAGCATCTGGCCGACGCCGGCATCGCGGCGGAGATCGTCCATCTCGACATGTCGAAAGCGGCGCAAGCGGTGGCGGCGGCACGGGCGGCGGCGCGCGGCCTGGAGATCCGCTTCGTCGAGGGCTCGCTGCTCGACGTCGAGACGCTCGCCCCCGGTCCCTACGACTACATCGACTGCTGCGGCGTGCTGCACCATCTGGACGATCCCGCCGCCGGGCTGGCCGCGCTCCGCGCCGTTCTGGCGCCGGGCGGCGGCATGGGGCTGATGGTCTATGGCAGGATCGGGCGCAGCGGCGTCTACGACGTGCAGGAGGCCCTGCGCCTGCTCTCCCCGGAGGAAGAGACGCCGGACAGGCGCCTCGGCGTCGCGCGGCGCCTGCTGCCGGGCCTGCCCGCGACCAACCGCCTGCGCCGCAACGAGGCGGTGACCGACCACATTCAAGGCGGCGATGCCGGCATCTTCGATCTGCTGCTGCATTCCCGCGACCGGGCCTATGACGTCGAGGGCTTCGTCGATCTGATCGAGGGCTGCGACCTCGGCCTCGTCGCGCTGATCGATCCGGCGCGCTATGCGCCCGAGACCTATCTGGCCGATCCCCAGCTCCGCAAGATCGCCGCCGGGCTGGAGCCCCGGGCGCGGGCCATGGTGGCGGAACGCCTGGCCGGCAATATCGCCCGCCATGTCGCCTATGTCGTCCGCCCGGATCACGAGGCGACGGCGCCCGATCCCCTGGACCCGGACGCCATTCCCGTCTTCTCCCGCACCGAAGCGGGGGAGATGATCGCCGCCATGGGCAACGACCGGGTTCTGAAACTGGGGCTGGACGGTCTGTCCTACCGCTTCCCGCTGCCGCAGTCGGCGCCCGCGATCCTGCGCCATGTCGACGGCAGGGCGACGGTCGCCGAGATCGCGGCCAAAGCCCGCGTGAACGGCTTCGAGCGGGCGTGGCCCGCCACCTTCGCCGTGCTGAACGGGATCAGTCGGCTTTTTCTTCGACTTGCTTGAGCTGGTGGCTGTAGATCAGCCACAGGTTCCGGGCATAGATCACCAGGCCGCCCGCCTGACCGGCGATGAACACCGGATCCTCGCGATGGATGGCATAGGCCAGCAGGACGACGCCACCACCCACGGAAAAGAACCAGAAGGCGACGGGCACCAGGCTGCGGCGCGCGCGCTCGCTGGCGATCCATTGCACGACGAAGCGCATGGTGAACAAGGCCTGGCCGGCGAAGCCGATGATGAACCAGATATATGAGTCTTCCACGATGGACTCCGGTGCGTCGAACCGCCGCCTTATAGACGGATTTGCCCCCCCTGTCCCCCGACATCGGCTCAGCCCCCCTCTGCACGAAAGGATCAACCGTCCGGGCTGGTCAGGCGGAAGTCGGCGCTGGCGGCGCGGCCCCTGGCGTCGAGGACGGTGACGACGGCGTCGCCCAGCCCGTCGGGCTGCCATTCGGCCTGACGGCGGAAGGCGGCGGTGGCGACGGGACGGCCGTTCACCAGGAACACCAGGGGCATGGTCCCGCCCTCGGCCCGAAGCGCCACGGTAGGCAGGCTGCCGTCGGGCGCGCGGCGCAATTCGATGGTGGCGCCGTCGACGGGACTGGCCAGGCGCGGCCCGCCCGCCATGGCCGTTTCGAAGGCGGTCGGATCGGCCCGGCGCGAGCGCAGGCGCTTCAGGCCCGGCGGCAGTTCGGTCTGGGTGGCGATCAGGGTGCCGGGCGGCGGCGGGGCCCGGCGCAGGGCTTCGGGTCCCGGCGGCGGCAGCATGCCGAAGGCGGCGAAGAGCAGGGGGGCGGCGGCGTCGCGCCCCATGCGCCCGGGCGAGAAGGAGCCGTCGGGCCGCCCGACCCAGACCCCGATCGTATAATCGTGATCGAAACCGATCGCCCAGGCATCGCGGAAACCATAGGACGTGCCGGTCTTATAGGCGATCTGGCGGCCCGCCGCCGTCGCCTCCCCCGGCAGCAGATGGGGCGGCGGCGGCGTATCGCGGAGGATGGCCGCGACCTGCCAGGCCGCCGACTCGCTGACGAGCTTCGCCGCCTGCCCCTCCGGCGCGTCGACCCGGTCACGCAGGGGCAAGGCCCGCCCGCCATCCGCCAGCGCGGCATAGAGGGTGACGAGATCGCGCAGCGTGACGCCGACCCCGCCGAGGGCGATGGGCAGGCTGGGCACCGCATCCGGCGCCGGCAGGCGCAGCGTCACCCCGGCCTGGGCCAGGCGTCCGGCGAAGCGCCGGGGCCCGACCAGATCGAGAACCGCGACGGCGGGGATGTTGAGGGAGAGTTGCAGCGCCTCGGCGACCTTCACCTCGCCCCGATAGGCATGGTCGAAATTGCGCGGGGCGTAGCCGCCGAAATGGGTCGGCCGGTCGACCACGATGGTCTCCGGGTGGCACACCAGGTCCTCGAACGCGAGACCATAGATGAAGGGTTTCAGCGCCGAGCCGGGGGAGCGCACGGCGAGCGTCATGTCGATCGGGCCGTTCCGCGCGCGGTCGAAATAGTCGGCCGAGCCGACGCTGGCGACGACGCGCCGCCCGTCGTTGGCGACCACCAGGACGGCGATGTTGGCCGCCGCCTCGAGCCGGGTCACGCGCCGCGCCGCCATGGCCTCCAGCCGGGCCTGGAGATCGGCGTCGATCGAGGTGGCGATGACCGCCCGCCCGGGATCGGCGAGATGGAGCCGTTCCGCCAGATGCGGCGCTAGGAAGGGGGCCGCGCGGCGCACCACGGGCACCGTTTCCTCCATCGCCTCGCGCGCCTCGGTCTCGGTGATCACGCCGGCCGCCGCCGCCCGGGCCAGCACTTCGTCGCGGGCGGCGCGCGCCGCCTCGTGATGGCGGTCCGGGCGGCGGCGCTCGGGCGATTGCGGCAGGGCGACCAGCAGGGCCGCCTCGCCGAGGGTCAGGCGATCCGGCTCCTTGCCGAAATAGAACAGGCTGGCGGCCCGCACCCCTTCCAAATTGCCGCCATAGGGCGCGAGCGTCAGATAGAGGCCCAGGATCTCGTCCTTCGAAAGACGCCATTCGAGCTGGAGGGCGCGGCCCATCTCGATCAGTTTCGAGCCGATGGTGCGGGGTCGCGGCTCCAGCAGGCGCGCGGTCTGCATGGTCAGGGTCGAGGCGCCGGAGACCACGCGCCCCGCCGTCGCCGCCTGACCGATCGCGCGCAGCAGCGCCAGGGGATCGATGCCCGGATGGCCGCGAAAGCGACCGTCCTCATAGGCGACGAGCAGGGCGAGGAAACGGCGATCGACGTCGGCGGGCCCGGCGGAAAAGCGCCAGCGCCCGTCGTCGGCCGGAAAGGCGCGCAGCGGCTGCCCCTTCGAATCGAGGACGACGGCGGCGCGGCCGGCGCCCCGGTCCAGCACCGGCGGGAACAGCCGGTCGAGCACGATCGCCGCCAGGACCGAAAGGCCCAGCAGCAGCGCGAGCCCGACGGCCAGGCGCTTCGAAAATCCGATCAATCCCGCGCGCGTCAATCCAGCGCCCCATCACGAAGAAACGAGACGACCATAATCCCATGCCCATGGCGGAAAGAGGGCGAAGAAGATCACACGCCGCCCCAAACGAAAGCGCCGCCCCGGAAGGTTCCGGAGCGGCGCGACTGTCGAATCCGCACGCGTTTCGCGTGTCTCACGAAAGAGGCCGAGACCTCTTCAAGGTTCATCCGTCGCCGATTGGGGCTGAAAACGGATGAATTTGCCGGTCAATGCGGCTGAAGTCGGTTGATTTCGTCCTTGAGGCGGAGCTTTTCGCGCTTCAATTTGGCGATGACGGCAGGGTCGGGCAGCGGTCGGTTGGTCTCATCCTCGAGCGCCCGATCGAGCGAGGCATGACGCTGGGACAGACTGGCGGTGCGTGCTTCAAGGCTCATTCGCACATCCTCCCTTGTTGACCAGTGGGACTGATATCTAACCACGTGGTCTCGGCATCGTCATCCTTCAACATGCGCTGCGCCGCATAGATTCGTCGCTGCGCCGCGGCGACTTCCGGAAAGCCGATCGAACCCCTCCATCCGAATTATTTCGTGGCCCATACACCGGCGGAATCAGACGTGCTATAAAGCCCCTCTTTGCGGTGTGGGGATTGCGGCGCGCATGGTGGACGAGGCTGAGTTGCAGCGAAAGCTGACCGAGTTGCTGCAGGAACATCGCGATCTCGACGCCGCCATCGACGCCCTCGTCGGCAATCCGCCCTTCGATCAGATCCAGGTGCAGCGCCTGAAGAAGCGCAAGCTGCAGCTCAAGGATCTGATCCTGAAGATCAACAGCCAGCTCCTGCCCGACATCATCGCCTGAAGCACGTTGCCTGAGACATCATTGCCCGCGTTGGCGTAATCGACAGACCGGTATTCATGGACAAGACACCCCCCGCGGTCGGAATCATCATGGGCAGCCGCTCGGACTGGCCGACCATGAGCCATGCCGCCGAGACCCTGAACGCCCTCGGGGTCGCCCATGAGGTGAAGGTGGTGTCGGCCCACCGCACGCCCGAGCGCATGTTCGACTACGCCAGGGGTGCCAAGGCGCGCGGCCTGAAGGTGATCATCGCGGGCGCCGGCGGCGCCGCCCATCTGCCCGGCATGACCGCTTCGCTGACGACGCTCCCGGTGCTCGGCGTACCGGTCGAGAGCCATGCCCTGAAGGGCCAGGATTCGCTTCTCTCGATCGTCCAGATGCCGGGCGGCGTGCCGGTCGGCACCCTCGCCATCGGCAAGGCTGGGGCGATCAATGCCGCCCTGCTCGCCGCCTCGATCGTGGCGCTGTCGGATCCCGCCCTGGACGGCCGATTGACCGAATTCCGCCGCCGCCAGACCGAAAACGTGCCGGAGACCGCGGAATGAACGCTCAATTCCGTCCCTCGACCCACCGCCCCGCCCCGGCCCCGCTGACCGAAGCGGCCCTGCCCCCCGGCGCCACCCTGGGCATTCTGGGGGGCGGGCAGTTGGGCCGCATGATCGCGCTGGCGGCGGCCGAACTCGGCTATCGCTGCCACATCTACGGGCCGGAGGCGGATCCGCCGGCCGGCCTCGTCGCCGCCGAATGCACCGTCGCCCCCTATGAGGACGAGGCGGCGCTCTCCGCCTTCGCCGACGCGGTCGACGCCATCACCTATGAATTCGAGAACGTGCCGGCCAGGACCGCCACCTTCCTCGCCGCCCGGAAACCGGTGCGGCCCGGCGTCATGGCCCTTGCGGTCGCGCAGGACCGGCTGGCCGAAAAGACTTTCGCCAACGACCGGGGGGCGCGGACCGCGCCCTTCCGCGCCATCGCCGGCCGCGCCGATCTCGATGCCGCCGTCGCCGATCTCGGCCTGCCGGCGGTCCTGAAGACCCGGCGCTTCGGCTATGACGGCAAGGGCCAGGTGCTGATCCGCGACGCGGCGGAACTGGACGCGGCCTACGCCGCCATGAAGGGCGCGCCCGCCATCCTCGAAGGTTTCGTCGATTTCGTCGCGGAGATTTCGGTGGTCGCGGCGCGCGGCGTCGCGGGCGACATCGCCATCTTCGATCCGGTCGAGAACCGCCACCGCGACCACATCCTCGACGTCACCATCGCCCCGGCGCCCGGGCTTTCGACCGAACTGGCGCTGACGGCGCAGACCGTCGCCCACGACCTCTTGATCGCGCTCGACTACGTCGGCGTGCTGGCGATCGAATTCTTCGTCACCGCCGGCGGCGACCTGCTCGTGAACGAGATGGCGCCCCGCGTCCATAATTCCGGCCACTGGACCATCGAGGGGGCGGAGACCAGCCAGTTCGAACAGGCGGCCCGCGCCGCCCTCGGCCTGCCGCTGGGCTGCCCCATCCGGCGCGGGCGTTCGGTGATGCTGAACCTGATCGGCGACGACGTCTCGGGCTTTCACCGCCTGCTGCTGGCGGAAGGCGCGCATCCCCATCTCTACGGCAAGGCCGAGGCCCGCCCGGGCCGCAAGATGGGCCATGTCACCCGCGTGCTCGGCGACGGTACCTCCGTCGAAGCCGCCATCGCCGACCTGCGCAAGGCGGTGACGGGGGCCTGACGCCTATTTCCGGGCGTTGACCGCGTCGCGCAGGCGCGACAGGGCGGAGAAGGGCGAGGGCACCAGTTTCAGCAGGGGATCGACGCGCTGGCGCACCTTGCCGATGGTCATCACGTCCTCGATCCGGCGATCCAGGAATTCCCAGGTCTTCGCGCGCCCCTCGCTGTCGTCCTGCAGCCAATAGGCCAGCGTCGCCGAATAAACCCCGGCCAGGATCGCGCGCTTCGAATAGAAGCTGAAGTCCTTCGAGGCGTCGCCGATGCCGCGCCAGACGGCGTCCACGGTCTGATAGAGCAGCTTGGCCGCCAGCGGCCCACCCGGCGGCAGGGCGAGGAACTGCACTGCCCGGCGCACCGCCTCGCGCTCCGGTTCCGCCTGTTCGAGGCGGGTGCGCACGGCGAGCGTGATCTTCTCGCGGATCTTCAGATCGTCGAGGCCGCGCGCCTGCAGGGCGTCGACCATGCGCCGGTCGGCGCGTTCGGAATGCCGCGCGATGGCGTCATAGGCGCTGGGCATGGCGCTGCGCGCATCGGCCGGATCGACGCCGAGGTCGCGCGCCGCGGCATTGACGGCCGTCACCGACCAGCCGTCGAAGGGCACATGGGGCAGCATGGCGTCGAGCAGGCGGTCGGTGAATTCGATGGCGGCGCGATCTTCGGCTTCGGCCATGGCGGATCAATCCTCGAAAGACGGTTCGGTCACATAGGAGAGGCTGGCCAGATCCGCCATCCGCTGGGGATAGAGAATGCCGTCCAGATGGTCGCATTCATGCTGCACGACGCGGGCGTGGAAGTCGCGCGCCACCCGCTCCACCACCTGCCCGTCGAGATCGAGGCCGCGATGGCGGATGGCCCGGGCGCGCGGCACCAGGCCCTTCAGCCCGGGCACCGACAGACAGCCTTCCCAATCGCTGTCGAGGGCTGCGTCCAGCACCTCGATCACCGGATCGGCCAGGATGGTCAGGGGCGCATTGTCGATCCCCCGCGCGTTCTCGTCGCCGAGGGGGGCGTGGAACATGACCAGGCGCAGCGGCACGCCGACCTGGGGTGCCGCGATGCCCCGCCCGCCGGCGGCGCGCATGGTCTCCAGCATGTCGTCGGCGATGGCGCGGATCTCGGCCACGGTCGGATCGCCCACGGGGGCCGCGCGGCGGGCCAGAACCGGGTGTCCCATGCGAAGGATCGGCAGGATGCTCATGGTCGAAATATGGCGCATGGCAACCGTCATGCAACCTTCCTGAGAGAGGATCGGCTTGGAAACGAGGCGGTGTCACACCATTTTAGGAACCGACCGGCACCGCCGGCGCGAAGAACGAGAGGAGAATGCGATGGGTTGGCTGTCCTGGATCGTGCTCGGCCTGATTTCGGGCGTGATCGCCAAGTTCCTGCTGCCCGGCCACGACGGCGGCGGTCTGATCTGGACCACGGTCGTCGGCATCATCGGCGCCTTCATCGGCGGCTATGTCGGCACCCGTATCGGCTGGGGCGACGCCAATGCCCTCGACCTGCGCTCGATCGGCATTTCCGTGCTCGGTGCCATCATCTTCCTGGTGCTGCTGCGCATCGCGACCTGAGGCACCGGACAAAATCGGCGCAGGAAATCGCCCGCGCCGCCGTTCTTCCTCGTGCTGGGACGCGACAGACACGACGAAGGACAGCACGATGAACAAACGCTTGATGGCCGGCCTCGGCCTCGCCGCCCTGATCGGCACCGCCGCCATCGGCGCCGGTTCGGCGTTCGCCCGGGCCGAAGGCCCCTCCCCCAATGGTCCGCGCGCCGAAGCCGGCCGCATGATGGATCCGGCCCGCATGGCCGATCGCTGCACCGACCGCTTCGCCCGCGAGAGCGCCCGCCTCACCTATATGGAAACCAAGCTGGATCTGACCGACGCGCAGCAGCCGCTGTGGCAGGCCTATGCCGACGCGGTCACCAAGGGCAATGCCGCCGACCGCGACACCTGCCTCGAGAAGGTCAAGACCATGCCCCCCGCGGAAGCCGGCGAGCCCCGCCAGCGCCCGACCGCCGTGGAACGCGAGGCGATGCGCATCGAACGCCTCGAAGCCGAGTTGAGCCAGGCCAAGGCGACCGAACCGGCCCTGACCAAGCTCTATGGCGCCCTGGACGAGGATCAGCAGAAGATTCTCGACAAGCCGGCGCGTCACCACGGCCAGCGCCCGGGCATGACCCGCGCGCGCTTCGACCGGGGCGGTGATTGCCGGCCCGACTTCCAGCGTCACGGTTTCGGCCATCCGGGTACCGGCCCGGGGCCCAGCCAGGATCCGCGCGGCGACCAGCCCCCGCCGCCGCGCGGCTGATCGGCCGGGGCCCGCCCCGACCGACCACCCCCGGCGCCTTTCCCCCCGGCGCCGGGGGTCATCTTTTCGGCTTCCTCCTCGGTTTCGTCCGCCATGGCCATGATCCGTCCCCTTCCCCTCGTCCTCCTGATGACGGTCGGCCTCCCCGCCTGCGCCGGCCCCGGCGGCGGTCACGGGGAACGATCGGGTGGCGGGCCCCGGGGACGGGGCCTGCCGCCGCCCGGCATGGACGGCGGCCGGATGCCGGCACCGCCGGTGACGACCCTCGCCGGCCGCGTGCTCGGCACCGGCGCGGATGCCGATTGCCCCGCCCTCACCGCCGCCTGGCTGGCGGAGGCCGACGGCACCGGCAACCGCGACGCCCGCCTCCAGCAGGCGGAAGCGCAGGCCGACGCCGACCGGCTCTTCACCGCGATCGACGCCAATGGCGACGGTTTCCTGACCGCGGTCGAAATCGGCGCCTATCGCGCAAAGACGGCCCCCGCCGCCCATCCCGCCACGCCCGACAGGCCGCCGCCGGGCGGCGGACAGGCCCGCGACGGTTACCACGATCTGGCGCGGCGCGGCCTGCCGGACCCGGTCATGGCGGCGGACGTCGGCCTGGACTTCAAGGTTTCGCGCGCCGAAATGTCGGATCGTGTCGCCGCCCGCTTCGCCGGTCTCGATACCGACGGCGACGGCGCCCTGACACCGGCCGAACTGGCGGCACATTGCCCGGCGCGATGAGCCTTCATGGCGGGCCCCGACGGTTTGACGGTTGCGTGACTTGACGGTTGCGCGACCGGTCGCGACCGTCGATCCTGATCCGGTAATCCGTTCAGGCGTTCGTCACACGGTATGATTCGGCCGTGGCAACCGGGGTCATGACTAAAGCCGACATCCGCATCCTGGTCATCGACGACAACCGCATCCGTGCCTCGATCATCGAGGAGGGCCTGCGCGAGGCCGGCTATTCGCGCGTCAGCGTGATCGCCGAACCGCGCCCCATGGTGCGCGACATCGTCGAGGCCGACCCCGACGTCGTCTTCATCGACCTCGAAAACCCGAACCGCGACGTGCTGGAGCACATGTTCAACGTCAGCCGGGCGATCAGCCGGCCGATCGCCATGTTCGTCGACCGTTCGGACCGCGACATGATCGAGGCGGCGGTCGATGCCGGCGTCTCGGCCTATATCGTCGACGGCCTGAAGAAGGAGCGGCTGAAACCGATCCTGGAAACCGCGATCAGCCGCTTCAACGCCTTCTCGCGCATGCGCGAGGAATTGGACCGGACCCGCCGCGCGCTCGAGGAGCGCAAGGTGATCGACCGCGCCAAGGGCATCCTGATGCGCCAGCGCGGCATCCCCGAGGACGAGGCGCACGCCCTGCTGCGGCGGACCGCCATGAACGAAAACCGCCGCATCGCCGATATCGCCCAGAGTGTGATTACCGCGGCCGATCTTCTGTCGGGAGGCAAGCCATGACCACGGAACCCGCCACGACGACCGGAACCACCGGGGATTTCACCATCCGCGCCGGTTTCATCCCCCTGCTCGACGCCGCGATCATGATCGTCGCCAAGGAGATGGGCTTCGCCAGGGAAGAGGGCATCGATCTCGTCCTGATCCGCGAGAGTTCCTGGGCCAGCATCCGCGACCGCGTCGCCCTCGGCCATTTCGACGTCGCTCACATGCTGGCGCCCATGCCGATCGCCGCCTCCCTGGGGCTGACGCCTTTCGGCGGCAAGATCATCACGCCCATGTGCCTCGGCCTCGGCGGCAATGCGATCACCGTCTCCAACGCGGTCTGGCTCGGCATGAGCGAGCATGGCGCCGACAGCAGCGGCGATCCGAAGACAGCGGGCGAGGCACTGCGCGCCGTGGTCGCCGAGCGCAAGGCACGGGGCCTGCCGCGCCTGACCTTCGCCGTCGTCCACCCCTTCTCCAGCCACAACTACTATCTGCGCTACTGGCTCGCGGCCTGCGGCATCGACCCGCGCACCGACGTCGCCCTCACCATCGTGCCGCCGCCCTATATGACCGACGCCCTGGCCGGCGGCCATATCGACGGCTATTGCGTGGGCGAGCCGTGGAACAGCGCCTCGGTCGTCGCCGGCGTCGGCCATATCGCCACCACCACCTCCGCCATCTGGAAGTCCAGCCCGGAAAAGGTGCTGGGCGCGCGCGCCGATTGGGCGGAACGCAACCCGGATGCGCTGGCCGCCCTGATCCGCGCCATGCACCGCGCCTCGCTATGGTGCGATTCGGGCAAGAACGCGCCGGAGATCGTGGAACTCCTGTCGTCGTCGCGCTATCTCGACGTCGCGCCCTCGACCATGATGACCGGCCTGACCGGGCGCCTGGCACTCGGCGAGGACCAGCCCCAGACCCTGCCCGACTTTCGCTATTTCGCGCGCCGCGCGGCGACCTTCCCCTGGATCAGCCACGGTCTCTGGTTCTTCAGCCAGATGGTGCGCTGGGGCCAGACCGAACTGACGCCGGCGACGCTGGAAACCGCGCGCCTCAGCATCCGGCCCGATCTCTACAGGAAGGCGCTCGGCCCCCTGGGCGTCGCCCTGCCGAACGCCAGCTCCAAGGTCGAAGGCTCGCTCGCCATGGAAACGCCGGTGGCGACCGCGGACGGCCGCCTCTTCCTCGGGCCCGACGGCTTCTTCGACGGCAAGGTCTTCGACCCCGACCTGATCGAGGATTACGTCGCCGGGTTCGCCATCGCCGGCGGCGCGCCGGAAGAGGATTGAGATGCCCGCCGTTGCGGCACTGCACAAGATTTGAACGAGAATCTGCCGTTTTTTTGTTCAGCCCCTGCCCCCACCCCAAGCCCGGTCACATGATAAGCTCTTGATATCCAAGGGGGCGGTCGCGCCACCAGCTTTGGCACGAATTCTGCAGATTAGTCTCCGCAGGCCAACGACGGCCCATTGACCCTTCCAGCCGACGACGGCCCGGAGGGTTCGCCCCCGAGGGGCACAGATCACGAAATTCGCACCCATCGACGGGTGCCGGGCGACGCCGCCGACAGGGATGAGACCTGAGAGGTTCATCCATGTCCGCGGCGTCTTGTTGTTCACGACCCGGCCCCAGAGAGAGCCGGACAGCGTTTGGAGTCCGTGATGACCGACGTCGAGACCGCCTGCCGCAAGGCCGTCCTTTCCCGCCGGGGCCTGCTGCTCGGCACAGCCAGCGCGCTGGCCCTGGCGGCCGTGCTGCCCCGCCGCGCCGCCCGCGCCGAAGTCCTGATCCCCGAAAAGGACGAATTGAAATTCGGCTTCATCAAGCTGACCGACATGGCGCCCCTCGCCGTCGCCAAGGAACTCGGCTTCTTCGAGGACGAGGGCCTCTATGTCACCCTGGAACCCCAGGCGAACTGGAAGGTCCTGCTCGACCGCGTGATCACCGGGGAGCTGGACGGCGCCCATATGCTGGCCGGTCAGCCCTTGGCCGCCACCATCGGCTTCGGCACCAAGGCCCATATCGTCACGCCCTTCTCGATGGATCTGAACGGCAACGGCATCACCGTCTCCAGCGCCGTCTGGGAGATGATGAAGCCCCATGTGCCGAAGGGCGCGGACGGCAAGCCGATCCACCCGATCAAGGCCGATGCCCTGAAGCCGGTGGTCGAGGCGTTCAAGGCAGAGGGCAAGCCCTTCAACATGGGCATGGTCTTCCCGGTCTCCACCCATAACTACGAATTGCGCTACTGGCTGGCGTCCGGCGGTATCCATCCCGGTTACTATTCGCCCGACGACGTCTCCGGCCAGATCAAGGCCGACGCCCTGCTCTCGGTCACCCCGCCGCCCCAGATGCCCGCCACCCTCGAGGCCGGCACGATCTACGGCTATTGCGTGGGCGAGCCGTGGAACCAGGCCGCCGTCTTCAAGGGTATCGGCGTGCCGGTGATCACCGACTACGAGATCTGGAAGAACAATCCCGAGAAGGTCTTCGGCATCACGGCGGACTTCGCCGAAAAATATCCGAACACCGCGATCGGCCTGACCAAGGCCCTGATCCGCGCCGCCAAATGGCTGGACGAGAACGACAACGCCAACCGCATGCAGGCGGTCGAGATCCTGTCGCGGCCCGAATATGTCGGCGCCGATGCCGAGGTGATCGCCAATTCCATGACCGGCACCTTCGAATACGAGAAGGGCGACGTGCGCCCGGTGCCGGACTTCAACGTCTTCTTCCGCCACCACGCCACCTATCCGTTCTATTCGGATGCCGTCTGGTACCTGACCCAGATGCGCCGCTGGGGCCAGATCGCCGAGGCGAAGAGCGACGACTGGTATGCCGAGACGGCGAAATCGGTCTATCGCCCGGACATCTATCTGGCCGCCGCCGCCCAGTTGAAGGCCGAGGGCCTGATCGAGGACGCCGAGGTGCCGTGGGACAGCGACGGTTACCGCGCGCCGACCGCCGCCGCCGACTTCATCGACGGCATCGCCTACGACGGCCGCGCCCCCAACGCCTATATCGACGCCCAGACCATCGGCCTGAAGGGCAGGCAGAAGATCGCCGGCACCGACGTGGTTGGCGGCTGATGCGCCGGGGAGGGACGAGGACATGACGACCATGACCGACACCATGGAAGCCGAGGCCGGCGACCGCGCCCGGGAGCGGCGCGAACGCCTGTTCATGGCGCTGAACCGCGCCGCCGGGCCGCTCGGCGTCTTCGGCCTGGGCTGGCTGGTGCCCTTGCTGAAGATCGCCTGCGGCGACAGCCCGAGGGCCCAGATGGCCGAAATCTGGCGCGGCCTGCTGATCCCCCTGATCGGCATCCTGGCCTTTCTCGCCGCCTGGTCGGTGCTGGCGCCCCGGGTGCAGACCTCCCTCGGCACCATTCCGGGCCCCGTCCAGGTGCTGGAACAGGCGGACGGCCTCTGGGACGCCCATGTCGCCGAACGGGAGAAGGAGGACGCCTTCTACGAACGCCAGAAGGTCCGCAACGAGAAATTCATCGCCGCCGGCAAGCCCGAAATGGCGAAGGAGCGCAGCTATACCGGCAGCCCGACCTATCTGGACCAGATCGCCACCTCGCTGGTCACGGTCGGTCTCGGCTTCCTGATCGCCACCCTGCTGGCGGTGCCGGCCGGCATCATGTGCGGCCTGTCGCGGAGCGTGAACGGTGCCCTCAATCCCCTGATCCAGATCTTCAAGCCGGTCTCGCCCCTGGCCTGGCTGCCGATCGTGACCATGGTCGTCTCCGCGCTCTATCTCGAGCCCAGCGACGCCCTGCCCAAATCCCTGGTGATCTCCGCGATCACGGTGACCCTGTGCTCGCTGTGGCCGACCCTGATCAATACGGCACTCGGCGTCGCCTCGATCGACAAGGATCTGGTCAATGTCGGCAAGGTGCTGCAGCTCTCGACCGGCACTACGATCCGCAAGCTCGTGCTGCCCTCGTCCCTGCCCCTGATCTTCACCGGGCTGCGGCTGTCGCTCGGGGTCGGCTGGATGGTGCTGATCGCGGCGGAGATGCTGGCGCAGAATCCCGGCCTCGGCAAATTCGTGTGGGACGAATTCCAGAACGGTTCCTCGAATTCGCTGGCCCGCATCATCGTCGCGGTGCTGACGATCGGCGTGATCGGCTTCGTGCTGGACCGGGTGATGTTCGCCCTCCAGGCCGCCTTCACCTTTTCCACCAAGCGCTGAGGGAGGGGGCGATCATGGCGGTTCTCGAATTGAAGAACGTCGGCAAGGCTTACGGCGCCACGCGCATCCTCTCCGGCATTGACCTTGCGGTCGAGGAAGGCGAATTCGTCGCCATCGTCGGTTTTTCGGGATCGGGCAAGACGACCCTGATCTCGGCGATCGCGGGCCTGACGACGCCGGACGGGGGCGAGGTGCTGTTCAAGGGCGCGCCCGTCACCGGGCCGGGGCCGGAACGCGGCGTCGTGTTCCAATCCTATGCCCTGATGCCCTGGCTGACGGTGGAGGGCAATATCGCCCTTGCCGTCGATGCCGTCGCCGGCAGGCTGTCGCGGTCGGAAAAGCGCGCGCGGGTGGCGAAATACATCGAAATGGTCGGCCTGTCCCACGCCGCCGACCGCCGTCCGTCCGAATTGTCGGGCGGCATGCGCCAGCGCGTCTCGGTCGCCCGCGCGCTCGCCATGGAGCCGGAGATCCTGCTCCTCGACGAGCCGCTGTCGGCCCTCGACGCGCTGACCCGCGCCAAGCTGCAGGACGAGATCGAGGCGATCTGGGCGGCGAACAAGCGCACCGTCATACTGATCACCAACGACGTCGACGAGGCGATCCTCCTCGCCGACCGCATCATCCCCCTGAACCCCGGCCCCGACGCCAGCCTGGGTCCGGCCTTCAAGGTGGACCTGCCGCGTCCCCGCGACCGCATGGCGATGAACGACGATCCCGCCTTCAAGCGCCTTCGCGCCGAGGTCACCAATTACCTGATGGCGGTCGGCATCGACGCCAAGGCGGCGGGCGACGACGGGCGGCGCCTGCCGGACGTCGTCCCGATCACCCAGGCCCCGCCCAAGGCCTGGCGCGAGGCGGCGGCGTCGCCCGTCGAGGCGCGTTACCTCGACATCTGGCAGTTGCGGAAAGTCTATCCCACGCCCAAGGGCCCGTTGACCGTCGTGGAGAACTTCGACCTGAAACTGAACAAGGGCGAATTCGTCTCCCTGATCGGCCATTCGGGCTGCGGCAAGTCGACCGTGTTGTCCATGGTCGCCGGCCTGACCGACATCAGCGGCGGCACCGCGATCCTGGACAACCGGGAGATTTCGGGCGCGGGGCCGGAGCGCGCGGTGGTGTTCCAGGCGCCGTCCCTCATGCCCTGGCTGACGGCGCGGGAAAATGTCGCCCTCGGCGTCGACAAGGTCTATCCGAAGGCGAGCCCGGCGGAACGCCGCGCGGTCGTCGAATACTACCTGGCGCGGGTCGGCCTCGGCGACGCCATGGACCGCCTGGCCGCCGAAATGTCCAACGGCATGAAGCAGCGCGTCGGCATCGCCCGCGCCTTCGCCCTGAGCCCCAAGCTTCTCCTCCTGGACGAGCCCTTCGGCATGCTCGACAGCCTGACCCGCTGGGAATTGCAGAACGTCCTGATGGATGTGTGGAAGCGGACCCGGGTGACCGCCGTCTGCGTCACCCACGACGTCGACGAGGCGATCCTCCTCGCGGACAAGATCGTGATGATGACCAACGGCCCGAACGCCACCATCGGCGGGATCCTGGACATCGACCTGCCGCGCCCCCGCAGCCGCAAGGCCCTGCTGGACCACCCCGATTACTACCGCTATCGCGCCGAAGTCCTCGCCTTCCTCGAGGAATACGAGCACGGCGCCAAGCCCAAGACCGCCGCCTGAGCGAGGAACATGCCATGACCCAGAAACTCGTCGTCATCGGCAACGGCATGGCCGCCGGCCGGATGCTGGAGCATCTGACCGAGCAGGCGCCGGATGCCTATTCGATCACCGTCTTCGGGGCGGAACCCCGGGTGAACTACAACCGCATCCTGCTGTCGCCCGTGCTCTCGGGGGAGAAGACCTTCGACGAGATCGTCACCCATGACGACGCCTGGTATGCGGCGCGCGGCATCACCCTGGTCAAGGGCGGGGAAATCACCGCCATCGACCGCGCGGCGAGGACCGTGACGGCACGGGATGGCGGCGTCACCCCCTATGACCGGCTGGTGGTCGCCACCGGTTCCATGCCCTTCATCGTGCCGGTACCCGGCCACAAGCTGCCCGGCGTCGTCGCCTATCGCGATCTCGACGACGTCAACGCCATGCTGGCGGCGGCGGAGAACGGCGGGCGCGCCGTCGTCATCGGCGGCGGCCTCCTCGGCCTCGAAGCCGCCGCCGGGCTCAGGATGCGCGGCATGGCGGTGACCGTCCTCCATCTGATGCCGACGCTGATGGAACGCCAGCTCGATACCGCCGCCGGCTATCTGCTGCAACAGGCGATGGAGGCGCGCGGCATCGATGTGATCTGCCGCGCCAATACCCATTCGATCCTGGGCGAGGACCATGTGACCGGCGTCCGCCTGGACGACGGCACCGAGATCGCGGCCGACATCGTCGTCATGGCCGTCGGCATCCGGCCCAATGCGGCACTCGCCAAATCGGCCGGTCTCGCGGTCAATCGCGGCCTTCTGGTCGACGATCACATGCGCACCGACGATCCCTCGATCCATGCCGTCGGCGAATGCGTCGAGCATCGCGGCCAATGCTATGGCCTGGTCGCGCCGCTGTTCGAAATGGCCAAGGTGCTGGCGGCCCAACTGGCGGGCGATGCCACGGCCGCCTACGAGGGCTCCGTCACCTCGACCAAGCTGAAGGTGACCGGGGTCGATCTCTTCTCCGCCGGCGATTTCGCCGAGGGCGAGGGGCGGGAGGAGATCGTGCTGCGCGATGCCGCGCGCGGCGTCTACAAGCGCCTGGTGATCAAGGACGACCGCATCGTCGGCGCCGTCATGTATGGCGAGACGGCGGACGGTGGCTGGTTCTTCGATCTGTTGCGGAAGGCGACCCCCATCGCCGACATGCGCGACACCCTGATCTTCGGCCAGAGCTTCGCCGGGGGGGCCAAGCTGGACCCTATGGCGGCCGTTGCAGCCTTGCCGGATGAGGCGGAGATCTGCGGCTGCAACGGCGTGTGCAAGGGCAAGATCACGGCCACCATCGCGGACAAGGGCCTGACCACCCTGGATCAGGTGCGCGCCCATACCAAGGCTTCCGCCTCCTGCGGTTCCTGCACCGGCCTCGTCGAACAATTGATGGCGCTCACGCTGGGCGACGGCTTCACCCGGAACGCGGTGCAGCCGGTCTGCGCCTGCACCGATCTCGGCCATGACGACGTCCGCCGCCTGATCGTCGCCAAGGGCCTGAAGTCGGTCCCCGCCGTCATGCAGGAACTGGAGTGGAAGACGTCCTGCGGCTGCGCCAAATGCCGCCCGGCCCTCAACTACTATCTCGTCGCCGCCTGGCCGGGCGACTATGCGGACGACTATCAGTCCCGCTTCGTCAACGAGCGCGTGCACGCCAACATCCAGAAGGACGGCACCTATTCGGTGGTGCCGCGCATGTGGGGCGGGGTCACCAATGCAGCCGAACTGCGCGCCATCGCCGATGTCGTCGACAAGTTCCAGATCCCCTCGGTGAAGATGACCGGCGGCCAGCGGGTCGACCTGCTGGGCGTCCGGAAGGAGGATCTGCCCGCGGTCTGGGCCGATCTCAACGCCGCCGGCCTCGTCTCGGGCCACGCCTATGGCAAGGCGCTGCGCACGGTAAAGACCTGCGTCGGCTCCGAATGGTGCCGCTTCGGCACCCAGGATTCGACCGGCCTCGGCATCAGGCTCGAAAAGATCATGTGGGGCTCCTGGACCCCGGCCAAGGTGAAGCTGGGGGTTTCCGGCTGCCCGCGCAACTGCGCCGAGGCGACCTGCAAGGATATCGGCGTGATCTGCGTCGACAGCGGTTACGACGTCCATTTCGCCGGTGCCGCCGGGCTGGAGATCAAGGGCACCGAAGTCCTCGGCCACGCCGATACGGAGGACGAGGCGGTGGAGATCATCCTGGCCCTGACCCAGGCCTACCGCGAGCAGGCGCGTTATCTGGAGCGTATCTACAAATGGGCCGCCCGCGTGGGCCTCGACGCGATCCGCGCCCAGATCATGGACGATGTCGAACAGCGCCGTTTGCTGGCCGCGCGCTTCCTGTTCTCCCAGCAATTCTCCCAGACCGATCCCTGGGCCGAGAGGGTGGCGGGGCTCCACGCCCATGAATTCCGCCCCATGGCCCATTTCGAACCGCGCGAGGCCGCAGAATGAACGCCATGACCACCAGTTGGATCGACGTCGGCGCCGTGACCGACGTGCCCCCGCGCGGCTCCCGCGTGGTGAAGGAGGCGGGCGGCGACATCGCCGTGTTCCGCACCGCCAACGACCGCATCTTCGCATTGCGCGACCGCTGCCCCCATCTGGGGGGGCCGCTCAGCCAGGGTATCGTCCATGATACCGGGGTCACCTGTCCCTTGCACAATTGGGTGATCGACCTCGAGACGGGCCAGGCGCGCGGTGCCGACGAAGGCTGCGCCGGCGTGATCCCGGCCCGCATCGAGGACGGCCGCATCCATCTCCTCCTCGATCGCGAGGGGTGACATGGAAGCGACGCGCACCACCTGTCCCTATTGCGGCGTCGGCTGCGGGGTGCTGGCGACGCCGGGGCCGGGTGGTGCCGTCGCGATCAAGGGCGACCCGGACCATCCCGCCAATTTCGGCCGCCTCTGTTCCAAGGGCTCGGCCCTGGCGGAAACCCTGTCCCTGGACGATCGCCTGCTGCATCCCGAAATCGGCGGCCGGCGCGCGACCTGGGACGCGGCGCTGGACCGGGTGGCGCGCGAATTCAAGGCGGCGGTGCGCGAACACGGCCCCGATGCCGTCGCCTTCTATGTCTCCGGGCAATTGCTGACCGAGGATTACTATGTCGCCAACAAGCTGATGAAGGGCTTCATCGGCAGCGCCAACATCGACACCAACAGCCGGCTGTGCATGTCGTCCTCGGTCGCCGGGCACCGCCGCGCCTTCGGCACCGACACGGTGCCCGGCACCTATGAGGATCTGGAGGAAGCGGATCTCGTCGTCCTGATCGGCTCCAACCTCGCCTGGTGCCATCCGGTGCTGTTCCAGCGCCTGCTGGCGGCGCGGGAGAAGCGCGGCACGCGGATCGTCGTCGTCGATCCGCGGCGCAGCGCCACGGCGGAAGCGGCCGACCTCCACCTCGCCCTAGCGCCGGGGTCGGACGTCGCCCTTCTCGCCGGCCTTCTCGACCATCTGGACCGCGCCGGATGCCGCGACCGGGACTATGTCGCGCGCCACACCACGGGTCTCGACGCCGCGCTCGCCGTCGCGGGCGAGGTCGGCCTTGCCGGCGCCGCGCTTGCGACCGGTCTCGCCCCCGACCTGATCCGCGACTTCTACGATGCCTTCGCGCGGACGGCGCGGGTGGTCACCGTCTATTCCCAGGGCGTTAACCAGTCGACCAGCGGCACCGACAAGGTGAATGCCATCATCAATTGCCACCTGCTGACCGGACGCATCGGCCGGCCCGGCATGGGGCCCTTCTCGGTCACCGGCCAGCCCAACGCCATGGGCGGGCGCGAGGTCGGCGGTCTCGCCCATCAGCTCGCCGCCCATATGGACATCGCCGATCCCGCCCATCGTGCCCTGGTGCGCGGCTTCTGGTCGGCGCCGACCATCGCCGCCAGGCCGGGGCTGAAGGCGGTCGACCTGTTCGACGCCGTCCACGACGGCCGCATCAAGGCGCTGTGGATCATGGCGACCAATCCGGCCGCCAGCCTGCCGCGCGCCGATTTCGTGACCGAAGCCCTGGCCAGATGCCCCTTCGTCGCCGTCTCCGACGTGGTGCGCGAAACCGATACCACGCGCCACGCCCATGTCCTGCTGCCCGCCGCCGCCTGGGGCGAGAAGGAGGGCACGGTGACCAATTCCGAACGCCGCATCTCGCGCCAGCGCGCCTTCCTGCCACCGCCCGGCGAAGCGCGGCCCGACTGGTGGATGATCGCCGGTGTCGCCAAGCGCATGGGCTTTGCCGGCTTCGACTACGCCGGGCCCGCCGCCATCCACCGCGAACATGCCGCCCTGTCCGCCTTCGGCAACGGCGGCAGCCGCGATTTCGACATCGGCGCCCTGGCGGCGCTGGACGATACGGGTTACGCCGCCCTGGCGCCCAGCCAATGGCCCCTGCCGGCCGAGGGCGCGGCGCGCGCACGCTTCTTCGCCGACGGCGGCTTCTTCACCGGGGACGGCCGCGCCCGTTTCATCGCCACGCCGCCCCGCGCCCCGGCATCCCGCCCCGGCAGGACCTATCCCCTGGTGCTGAACACCGGGCGCGTCCGCGACCAGTGGCACACGATGACGCGCACCGGCAAGACCGCCCGCCTGACCAGCCATTTCGCCGAACCCTTCCTGGAGATCCATCCGGCCGACGCCGACGCCGCCGGCCTTCGCCCCGCCGCCATCGCGGCGGTGACCAGCCGCCACGGCCGCGCCCTGCTCCGCGTCCTGGTGACGGAACGCCAGCGCAAGGGTTCCGTCTTCGCGCCCATCCACTGGACGGGACAGCAGGCGTCGCGCGCCCGGATCGATGCCCTGGTGGCGCCCCATGTCGATCCCCATTCGGGTCAGCCGGAATCGAAATTCACCCCCGTCCGCGTCGTCCCCTTCGCCGCCGCCTGGCACGGTTTCGCCGCATCGCGCGCCCGGCCCCGGCCGGAAGGCACCGACTATTGGGCCCTCGCCCCGGCCGAGACCGGCTTTCGCCTGGAACTGGCGGGCAGCGAGACGCCGGCCGACTGGCGCGCCCATGCCCTCGCCCTGTTCGGCGCCGCCGAGACGGCGGAGGTCATCGCCTATCACGATGCGACGCGGGGCCATTTCCGCCTCGCCCTGTTCGAGGACGGTGTCCTTGCCGCCGCTCTCTTCATCGCGCCGGAGCCGGTCGAAACCGCGCGCGCCTGGCTGCTCGGCCGCCTGGGCCGCCCTCTCGACGGGGTGGAACGCCTGCGCCTTCTCGCCGGGCGCGGGGGAGAGGCCGGGGCCGATCCCGGCGCCATCGTCTGTTCCTGCTTCTCGGTCGGGGTCCATCAGATCGCCGCTGCCGTGAAGGGCGGCGCCCTGACCGTCGATGCCGTCGGCGCCTGTCTGAAGGCCGGCACCAATTGCGGATCCTGCCGCATGGAAATCGGGAGAGTGATCGATGTCTGCCACACCCAGAAAGCCGGTTGAGGTGAAACTGGTGCGCGGCACCGCGCCCGAGGTGCCGCGACGACCCGCCGGCGCCGGCCATGTCACCCTGGTCGGCGCCGGCCCGGGCGATCCCGACCTGCTGACCGTCAAGGCCGTGAAGGCCCTGCAGTCGGCCGACGTCGTCCTGTTCGACGATCTGGTCGGGGACGGCATTCTCGCCCTCGTCCATGCGAAGGCGCGCTGCCTTGCCGTGGGAAAACGCGGCGGCCGGGCATCTTGCCGCCAGCGCGACATCGACGATCTCATGGTGCGCTTCGCCCGCCGGGGCAGGCATGTGGTGCGCCTGAAGTCCGGCGATCCCATGATCTTCGGCCGCGCCGGGGAAGAGATCGCGCGTCTGCGCCGCGAAGGCATCGCCGTCTCCGTGGTGCCGGGCGTGACCGCCGCGCTCGCCATGGCGGCGGAACTGGGCGTGTCCCTGACCCATCGCGACCATGCCCGTTCCGTCCGCTTCGTCACCGGCCATTCCCGCCACGGCACCCTGCCCGACGATCTCGACTGGCGCGGCCTGGCCGACCCGGCGACGACCCTGGTGATCTATATGGGCGGGCGCACGGTGGCGGAGACGGTGGCGAGGCTGACCGAAGCCGGCCTTCCCGCCGCCACCCCCGCGCTCGCCATGCGCGCCGTCGGCCGGCCGGAAGCGGCCATGCGCGCCGGCCCGCTCGCCGCCCTGCCGGCGGCGGTGGCGGCACTTGGCCTGGACGAGCCGCTGATCATCGCGATCGGCAATGCCTTGCACTCGGCAAGCGCAGCCGCCACGATCATGGCGGACGCTTTCCGGGACGTATCATGAGTCTCCTGCCCATCGCGGACCGCTGGTTCGAGCGCAAGCGCATCGACGACGACATCACCCTCCTGTGGGAACCCCATGTCGTGCCCCTGATGCGCTGTAACATCTGGCATGTGCGCGGGCGCGACCGCGACCTGATGATCGACACCGGCATGGGCTTCATGTCGCTGCGCGAGGCGGCACGCGACCTTCTGGAAAAGAAGGTGACGGCCGTCGCCACCCACACCCATGCCGATCACGTCGGCGGCCACCACGAATTCGACCACACGCTGGTCCATGAACTCGAAGCGGACGACTTGCGCCACCCGGGCGACATGAACGCCCTGCTCGCCCCCGTCCTCGGCGCCGAACAGATGCACCGCTACAGCGATCTCGGCCTGCCGCTGGCCGGCGATCTGATCACCGCCCTGCCCTATGCCAATTACGATCCCCGGGATTTCGCCGTGCGCGAGGCCGTGGTGACCGAAATCGTCCATGAGGGCGACAGGGTCGACCTGGGCGACCGCTCGTTCGAGGTGCTGCATCTGCCCGGCCATTCCCCCGGCTCCATCGGCCTCTGGGAAGCGGGCACCGGCACCCTGTTCTCGGGCGACGTGCTCTATGACGGTCCGCTCCTCGACGATATTCCGGGCGCCCATATCCCGACCTATGTGCGCACCATGAAGCGGCTGCGCGAACTGCCGGTCACCGTGGTCCACGCCGGCCACGAACCGAGCTTCGGGCGCGAGCGCCTGGTCGAAATCGTCGACGATTATCTGAAACTGCACGACTGACGTCGGCGGCTTGCGCGGAACCGGGGCTGGCGTTCCGGGCTTGATACGGTCATACAGGTCGCTTTCCAGCGAAGACGAAGCCCCCGAAGACCGCCCCATGGCCGAGCAGATCGAAACCGCCCCCGCCCCCGTCCCGGCGAAGAAACCCTCCCTCGTGGAGCGCATGGTCGCCATGGCCTCCGGCCGGCACGGGCTGTGGCTGCTCTTCGTCGTTTCCTTCGCCGAGGCCTCCTTCTTCCCGATCCCGCCGGATCCGATCCTGGCCGCCGTGGTGCTGGCAAGGCGGGAGCGGCTGTGGCTCGCCACCATCATCTGCACCGCCGCCTCCGTACTCGGCGGGCTGGCCGGCTATGCCATCGGCTACGGCCTCTACGAGACGCTGGGCAAGCCGGTCATCGAGTTCTATCACCTCGAGGACGGCTTCGCGAATTTCCAGGCCCGTTTCGCCGAATGGGGCGGCTGGATCATCGTCGCCAAGGGCTTCACGCCCATCCCCTTCAAGCTGGTGACCATCGCCAGCGGCGTGGCCGAACTGAACCTCGTCACCTTCATCGTTTCCTGCGTGATCACGCGAGGCGCCCGCTTCCTCCTGGTCGCCTGGCTGTTCCACGCCTTCGGCCCCCAGGCCAAGGCGATCATCGCCCGGCACAGGGGCAAGGTGCTGATCGGCGGCCTGCTGCTGGTGATCGCCGGCTTCGTCGGCTTCCTCTACATCTGACGGAAATACCACCCCGCATTGGCAGCCCCGCCCCCACCTGCTACGCTTTCGCCGCGCAACGCCGGGCAGGCGCCGCGATTAATCCCGATGCAAGGTTCGGTCCCCCGGGATCGGCGGACATCGAACGACGACAGGGGCAGCACAGGATGACCAAGACCGCGAAAACGGGCCGCGCCGCGCTGGCGCTGATCCTTCTCTCCGGCCTCGGCTTCAACCTGTCCGGCTGCGCCGTCGTCGCCCTGCCGCTCCGCGCCACCGCCGCCGTCGTCAAGGTCGTGCCCGTCGCCGGCGACGTCGTCGCCGCCCCCCTGGACGTGACGGCCGACGTGATCGACTAGGAGGATGGCTGCCCGACAGGGCCACGGGTGACGGTGCTTTGACACCGATACCGCTGTATTTCGGGAACAGTAAACGCGGAATTCGCCTCTCGACGGGTTGATCCCCCGTCCCAGTCCGCCGACAATCCCGCGGTCCATCCGCGATGACCTGCATGAGTGATGGGCCCGTCGTGGGAATGGTGGGATGGCGCATGGCCGGGGTTGCCGTGCGCTCGTCCGGGGCTGAGGTCACTCCTGTTCTCCATGGCGACATGGAGAAATCCGGGGGGACCAGCCAATGACCACGATCACCAAGACGACGCTGACGACGGTCGCCGTCGATCCCGATGCCGTGACCCGCGCCTCCGAGGACGCCGGCGGCACCGAAGCGAACAACTTCAGCCTCAATCCTTCGATCTCGGAAGATGGGCGCTATGTCGCCTTCGAGAGTTCCGCCTCCAATCTGGTCGCCGGCGACACCAACGGCAATGCCGACGTTTTCCTGAAGGATCTCGAGACCGGCGCCATGACCCGGTTGTCCACGAATGCCCTCGGCGTCGAGGGCAATTACTATAGCGAAGCCCCCTCGATTTCGCCTGACGGGCGCTTCGTCGCCTTCGCCAGCTACGCCGACAATCTGGTCGCCGGCGATACCAATGGCGCCAAGGATATCTTCCTGCGGGATCTGCTGACCGACACGATCACCCGCGTTTCCACGGACGCCGGCGGATCGGAAGGCGATGGCGACAGTTCCGCCGCCGCCGTCTCGTCGAACGGACAGTTCGTCGCCTTCCTGAGCGATGCCGCCAATCTCGTCGCCGGCGACACCAACGGCAAGCGCGATGCCTTCGTGAAGGATCTCTCGACCGGCACCGTCACCCGCGTCTCGACCGACAGCAGCGGGGCGGAAGCGGACAACAGCAGCTATTACGCGCTTTCGATCTCGGCGACCGGGCGCTACGTCGCCTTCAACAGCTATGCCTCCAACCTGGTCGCCGGCGACACCAACGGCGAATACGACATCTTCGTGAAGGATCTGGACACCGGCACCACCACCCGCGTCTCCACCGACGGCAGCGGGGCCGAGGCGAACAGCTACAGCTTCAGTCCCTCGATCTCGGCGGACGGGCGCTATGTCGCGTTCGAAAGCTATGCCTCCAACCTGGTCGCGGGCGACACCAACGGCGCTGCCGACATCTTCGTGAAGGACCTGGTCGCCGGCACCATCACCCGCGTCTCCACCGACGCCGACGGCGTGGAAGGCAACAGCAGCAGCTCCGCGCCCTCGATCTCGGCGGATGGTCTGAGCGTCTCCTTCGAGAGCTATGCCTCCAATCTGGTCGCCGGCGACACCAACGGCACCGTCGACGTCTTCGTGAAGAATCTGGCGACCGGCGCCGTCACCCGCGTCTCCACCGACGCCGGCGGGACCGACGGCGACGACGCCAGCTTCAACAGCGCGATCTCCGCGGACGGGCAGCATGTCGCCTACCGCAGCGTCGCCACCAATCTCGTCGCCGACGACACCAATGGCACCTACGACATTTTCGTCGCCGACGTTCCGTCGCTGTCGCTCAACCCGGCGGCCGCCGCGAACCGCGCCTTCCGGCTGGCCGTGGAAACCCCGGACGCGACACTCGTCACCTTCGACTGGGGTGACGGCGACTACGATCACGCCCTGCCGGAATCGGGTATCGCCAGGGCCGTTCATGGTTACGCCGCCGACGGCGCCTTCACCCTGACCATCACCGCCCAGACGATCGGCGGCGAGGGCGGCGACAGTTCCGAACTGGAATCGGCGCATCTCGTTTTCGGCTCGACCGCGCTGAACGTCGCCGAAACCCCGGATCTCGACGTCGCCTCCACCGCGAGCGACGGCACCGCGGCGAGCGGCAACAGCAGCGCGCCCTCGGTCTCCGCCGACGGACGCTATGTCGCCTTCCGCAGCACGGCCGGCAATCTGGTGGCAGGCGACACCAATGGTACCTACGACATCTTCGTGAAGGATCTGGACACGGGCACCACCAGCCGCGTCTCCACGGACAGCGGCGGGACCGAAGCGAACAGCCTGAGCTTCGACACCTCGATCTCGGCGGACGGGCGCTACATCGCCTTCTCCAGCTATGCGTCCAACCTGGTCGCCGGCGATACCAACGGCCAGTCCGACGTCTTCGTGAAGGATCTCGACACCGGCGCCACCACCCGCGTCTCCACGGACAGCGGCGGGGCGGAGGGCAACGGCCAGGCCGCGGCCCCGGAGATATCGGCGGACGGGCGTTACGTCGCCTTCCGCAGCACGGCCTCCAATCTCGTCGCCGGCGACACCAACGCTCATTTCGACATCTTCGTGAAGGACCTCGACACCGGCGCCACCACCCGCGTCTCCACGGACAGCGGCGGGGCGGAAGCGAATGACGACAGCTATGCCTCCACGATTTCGGCCGATGGGCGCTATGTCGTCTTCGAGAGCACGGCATCGAACCTGGTCGCCGGGGCGACCAACGGCAACAGGCAGGTCTTCGTGAAGGATCTCGACACCGGCACCACCACGCTCGTGTCCGGCGACGGTGGCGGAACCGAGGGGAACGGCGACAGTTTCGCCCCGTCGGTCTCGGCCGACGGGCGCCATGTCGCCTTCTACAGCAACGCCTCCAACCTGGTCGCCGACGACACCAACGGCCAGTACGACATCTTCGTGAAGGACCTGGACACCGGGACCGTCACCCGCGCCTCCACCGCTCTCGGCGGGACCGAGGGAAATGGCGGCAGCTACGGACCCTCTATCTCGTCCGACGGACGCTATGTCGCCTTCCAGAGCTCGGCTTCCAATCTGGTCGCCGGCGACACCAACAATACCGCCGACGTCTTCCTCAAGGACATCCAGACCGGTGCGATCGCCCGCATCTCCATTGCCGGCGGCTCGACCCAGTCCACGGGGCTGAGCGGCGCCGCCGCCATTTCGGGCGACGGACAGACTGTCGCCTTCGTGACCAACGACGGCCTTCTGGACGGTTCGGGTTCGGATGCCACCGACGACGTGCTGATCTGGCACGCCCCGCAGGGCCCGGCGACCACGGCCGGCAGAGATTTCGTGCAGGGCAGCGCCGACGCCGATACGGTCGCCCTCGGCGACGGCGACGACGAGATCTGGGCCGGAGCCGGCGACGATACGCTGGACGGCGGCGACGGCGACGACATCATCGACGGCGGCGAAGGAGCCGACGCCATGGCCGGCGGTTCGGGGGACGACGTCTTCTATGTCGACGATGCCGGCGACACGGTCGCCGAGTCGGCGGGCGAAGGTTCGGACAGGATCTTCGCGTCGCGAAGCTACACCCTGCCGGACCATGTGGAAGTCCTGCAGATGACCGGAACCGACATGGCCGACGGCACCGGCAATGGCCAGGCCAACACGATCTTCGGCAGTGCCGGCGGCGGCACGCTCTCGGGTCTCGGCGGCAACGACAAGCTCTTCGGCAAGGCCGGGGCGGACACGCTCGACGGCGGCGACGGCGTGGACGTGTTGAACGGTCGCGGCGGCGGCGACACCATGGCGGGCGGTGCCGGCGGCGACACCTATTACGTCGACGACGCCGGCGACACGGTGACCGAGATCGCGGGCCAGGGCACAGACCGCGTCGTCGCCACGATCTCCTTCACCCTCGGCGATTACGTCGAGCAATTGAGCCTGCAGGGCGCGGGCCTGACCGGCACCGGCAACGATGGCGGCAACCGGATGACTGCGGCCGCCCAAGGCAGCACGCTGAACGGCATGGGCGGCAACGACCGGCTCTACGGCAAGGCGGGGGTTGATACCCTCGAAGGCGGGGCCGGCATCGACATCCTGAACGGCGGCGCGGGGGCGGACGCCATGACGGGCGGCACCGGCGCCGATCGTTTCTACGTCGACGACGCCGGCGACACGATCACGGAGAATGCCGGCGAGGGCACGGACCGGGTGATCTCCGACATTTCCTACACCCTGTCCGACAACGTCGAGAACCTCGATCTCGGCGGCGGCACGGCAGGGCTCGTGGGCACGGGCAACGGCGCCATCAACCGCATGACCGCGAACAATGCCGGGAATACGCTTTCCGGCCTCGGCAGCAACGACAGGCTCTTCGGTGGCGCCGGCGACGACATCCTGATCGGCGGCGCGGGCACCGACCGCCTGACCGGCTTCGGCGGCGAGGATCTCTTCGCCTTCGACTCGCTGGACGGCAGCGCGGATCACATCACGGACTGGACCGCGGGCGAGGACCGGATCCGGATCGACAAGGCCGGCTTCGGCCTGGACCCGGCGGACCCGGTCGGGCTCGTCGTCGCGGACAGCAGCGCCGGGCTCAGCGGCGACACGCTGTTCTACAACACCAACAATGGCGTGATCTATTTCCACGACGGCGACACGGACACGCTGACCGCCTTCGCCCGCCTGCTGGATGTTCCCGCGAGCGTCGCGATGAGTGATTTCGTCTTCGTGTGACGGGGCCGCGGGCCCGAAAGACGAAAGGGCGCCCCGCAAGGCGCCCTTTTTCGTGATTCCTGGTAGCGGAGGACGGATTTGAACCGCCGACACGCGGATTATGATTCCGCTGCTCTAACCAACTGAGCTACTCCGCCCCAAGAGGCTGCGCGGCGCATCGCCGCGAGGCCGCTCGTATAGGCGACCTCGGGGGGGGATGTCAAGCACTGCCGCGCCGGATCCAGCCGCCGCCGAGGACGCGGTCCGGCAGGGCGGCGTCGTAGAGGACGCAGGCCTGACCGGGGGCGATGCCGTATTCCGGTTCGTCCAGAATCACGGTGGCGCCGGTGCCGCCCTCCGGACGGAGCGCGGCCGGCATGGGGGCGCGGGCTGAGCGGATTCGGGCGAGCGTCGGGACGGCGGTCGCGGCATCGCCTGGGCCGAGCCAATTGAGGTCCGAGACGGCGATTTCGCGCCGCGCCAGCGCCTCCTTCGGCCCGACGACGACGCGCCGCGTCTCCGGTTCCAGGCGGACGACATAGAGGGGGGCGTTGTCGGGCATGGCGCCGCCGCCTATGCCGAGGCCCTTCCGCTGGCCGACCGTATAGGAAATCACGCCCTGATGGCGGCCGAGCACGCGGCCTTCCATATCGACGATCTCCCCCGGATCGGCGGCGCCGGGGCGCAGCTTCTCGACCACCGAGGCGTATTTGCCGGACGGCACGAAGCAGATGTCCTGGCTGTCGGGCTTGTCCGCGACCTGAAGGCCGAAATGGGCGGCGAGTGCGCGCACCGCCGGCTTTTCCAGACCGCCCAGGGGAAAGCGCAGGAAATCCAGCTCCGCCCGCGTGGTGGCGAAGAGGAAATAGCTCTGGTCCCGGTTGGGATCGCGGCCCCGATGCAGTTCGGGGCCCGTGGGCGTCGTCACCCGGCGCACGTAATGCCCGGTCGCCATGGCGGCGGCGCCGAGATCGCGGGCGGCGCCCAGAAGATCGCGGAACTTCACCGTCTGATTGCAGCGCACGCAGGGCACCGGGGTTTCGCCCGCCAGATAGGCGTCGACGAAGGGATCGATCACGTTCTCGCGGAACGCCTGCTCGTAATCGAGCACGAAATGGGGAATGCCGATCGTCTCGGCCACGCGGCGCGCGTCGCGGATGTCGAGCCCGGCGCAGCAAGCGCCCTTGCGCCCGGCGGCGGCGCCCTGGTCGTAGAGCTGGAGCGTGATGCCGACCACGTCATAGCCGCGCGCCTGCATCAGGGCGGCCGTCACCGATGAATCGACACCGCCCGACATGGCGACGACGATCCGCGATCCCGGCGGCAGGTCGTCCGCCGGATCGGGCCGCAGCAGGGCTTCGATATCCATGGTCTCGGTCATGGGCGGACCATAAGCGGCCCGGCAAGAAGGGACAAGCGACGGGAAGGAATTGCCGGGTTGCAGCCGCCCCGCCCCCCGGAAAGCGCCGGAAACCGGGGCTTCCGTCCTTGGCCCGATCCTTGCGACGAGAGACGCGACCAATATCGGACTTCGCCCATGGACGCCGCCAGCCTTCTCATCCCCGCCTCGCCCGCCGCCACCCCCGCGCCTGCCCGCAACACCCCGGCCGGCGCGGAAGAGACGGATTTCGCGGCGACGCTGGACCGCGCCATGGCGGGCGAAGGACCCCGGGCTGACGCGGAAGCCGCCCCGACAGGGGAAGCGGCGCAGGACGACACGTCACCCGAAACGCCCCCGCAAGCGACCGAAAGCGCCGGGACCGTCGACGCGGCCCGCGCGCCCGAAGCCGGCGAAACGGCCGACGCCGGGCGCCCGGATCAAACCGCCGGGGACGCGCCAGCCGACGCGGCGAATGCCGAAAGCGCGGAACAGCGCCCGGCCGATCCCGCGATTTCCATGGCGGCACTGATGGCCGGCCTCGCGGCGCCGGCCCGGGCCGCGCCCCCGCAACCCGATGCGGCGGACGAAACCTCGGACATCGCTCCCGTCGAAGCCGAAGACGCCCTCGAGGCGGCGGGCAAGGCCGCCGCGCGCGGCGCCGCCGAAAGTGCCGCCACGCCGCCCGAGGCACTGGCCGAAGATGCTGCCGGCGACGGTACCACCGACGACGGCTCCCCCGCACCCGGCGCGGATGGTCCCGACCTCGCCGCCGGCGCCGATGCCCCGCGCGCCGATGCCGGCGTGAGCGCGGCTCAAACGACGACACGCCTGGCGGAAGGCCCGGTGGTGGTGGCGCCGGCGCAGGCGGCACCGCCGCCGCCCGTGCCGCTCGAGCCGGAGGCGCTGGGCCTCGCCATCGCGCGCCATGCCGCCGACGGCATGGACGTCTTCGAGATCAGCCTGACGCCGGACGATCTGGGCCGGGTCGACGTCCGCCTCGAGTTCGGGGAGGACGGCCGCGTCGCCGCCCATGTCTATGCCGACCGGCCGGAGACGCTGGCCATGCTGCAGCGTGACCGGGGCGATCTGGCCCGCGCGTTGGCCGGCCAGGGCGTGAATGCCGATGCCTCCAATCTGACCTTTTCGCTTCGCGGCGACGAACAGGGCGCCCGCAACTTCGCCGGCGGCGACGGTGGCGCAGGCCAGCGCGACGGCGGCCGTCGCGGCCAGGGCCGGGGCCGGGGCGCCGCCGCCTTCGCCGCGACCGAAGCCGCCGCCGCCCGCCCCGCCTTCACCCGCAGCCGCGCCATCGACATCGCCGTCTGACGACCCGAGGAAGAGACCATGACCTCCGTTTCCGCCACCTCCGGCACCACGGCCAGCGCCACCGCCGCCGCCTCGACCTCGCTGGCCAAGAATTTCGACACGTTCCTCACCCTGCTGACCACGCAGTTGCAGAACCAGGACCCGCTGGATCCGATGGATTCCAACGAATTCACCGCCCAGCTGGTGCAGTTCACCCAGGTCGAGCAGTCGATCAACACCAACAAGACGCTGGAAACCATGCTCTCGACCCTGCAAGGCGCGACGGTGACCAATGCCGTTGCCTATATCGGCAAGGAGGTGACGGTGGATACGCCGACCGCCGGTTTCGACGGCGAGACGCCGGTGACCTGGACCTATGGCACCGACGACACGGCGGTCGGCACCGTGCTCTCGATCCTGGATTCGAGCGGCAAGGTGATCGCCAATGTGACCGGCGCCAGCGGCGAGGGACCGACCGAATACACCTGGGACGGCAGCGACGCCAATGGCGACACGGTCGCCGCCGGGCGCTACACGCTCCGCGTCACGGCGCTCGACAAGGACGGCAAGGCCGTGAGCACCGACGTCGGCACGATCTCGACCGTGACCGGAGTCGAGAACGCGGACGGCGAGGTCACACTGATCACCGGCAACGGCAACGTCGCGCTCGACGCCGTCACCGGCATCTACGGCGGGGCCTGAACCCCGCGCAACCGGGGGCTGACGGGCCGCACGGGGGCGACCGGATTGGTTTTAGGGGCTGTTAACCCTCGGGGCGCTACAGTCCCTCCGACCCCAATCCGGTGGCAGGAGAGAGAGTGAACCAGCGCAGCCCCATACACGAACTGGCGGATGGCCTGATCGGGCCCGACGGCCGTGGTCTGCGCCTCGAGGACCTGCCGCCGCCGGATACCAAGCGCTGGGTGATCCGCCGCAAGGCCATGGTCGTGGCGGCCGTGCGCGGCGGCCTGATCACGCTGGAGGAAGCCTGCGCGCGCTATTCCCTCTCGGTCGAGGAATTCCTGTCCTGGCAGCGGGCGATCGAAAGCCATGGCCTGCCGGGCCTGCGCGCCACCCGCGTGCAGCTCTACCGCGACCTCTGACCCCGCTCCCGCCGCGTCAGGCCGTCGCGACGCCCCAGTAGTTATAGCCGGCGATGCGCGGCGTACCGGGCAGATACATGGATTCCAGCTTCTCGACGGTGAAGCCGGCCGCCTGCAGCAGGTCGGGAATCCGCCGGTGCAGGTTGCAGCCGCCGAACATCGGCTTCCACATCGGATTGATGCGGCCCTGCCATTTCTTCACGCCGTGGTCCGGCGCCTCGCCGTGCTCGCAGAACAGCAGCTTGCCGCCCGGCTTCAGCACGCGGCGCATGCCTTCGAGCGCCATCACCGGATCGGGAATGGTGCACAGGCTGTAGGTCACCACCACCGTGTCGACCGCATGATCGTCGAGCGGGATGCGTTCGCCGGGCAGGCCGATGAATTCGACCGGAAAGCCCAGCCCCTCCGCCCGCTTGCCGGCGATCTTCCACGACTTCACCGAAGGATCGAGGCCGATCAGCTTCGTCACCTTCTTCGCGTCGTAGAACGGCAGGTTGAGCCCCGTGCCGATGCCGATTTCCAGCACCACACCCTCGGCCTGCGGGACCACCTTGCCGCGTTGGTAGCGGATCGGCTTCATGCCGCAGGCAAAATTGATGATATGCGGCACGACGTGCCGCTCATAGACGCCCATCGCGCCCTCTCCCCTGGAAATTTCAGTCGGCCTCGACGAGCTTCAAGAGCTTTCTTTCGAGCACCGACAATACATTGGCCAACTCGTGGCCGCGCTTCAAGACCCGACCGTCCGCGCCGAGCACGGCGAAGGCGCCTTGCTTGCGCGCCAGCGCCGGCCGCTTCTCGATCCGGTAGAGCGGCTGTTCGGACGTCCGGCGGTGAACGGCGAAGATCGCCGCCTCCGCCCCGTCGGCCATCGCATAGTCGCGCCATTCGCCGGCCGCCACCATGCGGCCGTAGAGGCGGAGGATGAGATCGAGTTCGCGGCGATCGAAGAAGATCCGGCGGGGCGGTTGGGAAGCGGCGCCCCCCCTGTCCTTGCCCCTGTCCTTGGTGGGCCCATCTTCCTTGGCGGGACCATTGTTCGGCAACCAGGCGATCACCCCCTGATCCATGCGCTTCTGCCCCCTGATCGTCACGCTTCCTTCATCTTCATGCCTGCCATCCGGGGGTACAAGCGAAAATGGCTGTCCCGCGATTTTCGCAGATTGACTTGGGAAAGCGGATGGATAATGTCGCCGGCGGGTCACGTCCCCCCACCGGGACGCTGCTTATCTGGAAGGATAAGTCAAACATGACAAAGCCTGCTATTCGTCCGGCCTGCGCCCTGTTTTCCTCGGGCCCCTGCGCCAAGCGCCCCGGCTGGACCACCGCCGCCCTCGACAATGCCCTGACCGGCCGCTCGCACCGCGCCAAGCCCGCGAAGGCGAAGCTCCTGAAGGCGATCGAGGATACCGCCCGCATCCTGAAGGTTCCGGCCGACTACAAGATCGGCATCGTCCCCGCGTCCGACACCGGCGCGGTGGAGATGGCCATGTGGTCCATGCTCGGCGCCCGCGGCGTCGACATGATCGCCTGGGAAAGCTTCGGTTCGGGCTGGGTCACCGACGTCGTCAAGCAGCTGAAGCTAGCGGACGTGCGCAAGCTCGAAGCCGATTACGGCTTCATCCCCGACCTCACCCAGGTCGACAAGACCCGCGACGTGGTCTTCACCTGGAACGGCACCACCTCCGGCGCCCGCGCCCCGAACGGCGACTGGATCGCCGACGACCGTGAAGGCATCACCATCTGCGACGCGACCTCGGCCGCCTTCGCGATGGACCTGCCCTGGCCGAAGCTCGACGTCACCACCTTCTCCTGGCAGAAGGTGCTGGGCGGCGAAGCGGCCCACGGCATGCTGATCCTGTCGCCCCGCGCCGTCGAGCGGCTGGAGAGCTATACCCCGGCCTGGCCCCTGCCCAAGATCTTCCGCATGACCAAGGGCGGCAAGCTGATCGACGGCATCTTCAAGGGCGAGACGATCAACACCCCCTCCATGCTCTGCGTCGAGGATTATCTCGATGCGCTGGCCTGGGCCGATTCGGTCGGCGGGCTGGACGGGCTGATCGCGCGGTCCGAGAAGAACCTCTCGGTCATCGAGGCTTTCGTCGAAAAATCCGACTGGGCCGGCTTCCTGGTCGAGGACAAGGCGATCCGCTCCTGCACCTCGGTCTGCCTGAAGGTGGTCGATCCCTGGTTCGCCGGGCTCGACGACGCCGCCAAGGCCGACGTGCCGAAGAAACTGGCCGCCCTTCTCGACAAGGAGGGCGTGGCCCTCGACATCGGCGCCTATCGCGATGCCCCGCCGGGCCTGCGCATCTGGGCCGGCGCGACGGTCGAGGCGTCCGACCTCGAAGCCCTCATGCCCTGGCTCGACTGGGCCTACGGCGAAGTGAAGGCCGCGGCCAAGGCCGCCGCCTGATCACTTCCCACACATACAGCGTCGCCCCGGCGAAGGCCGGGGCCCTCATCCGCTTCCACACTCTTCTCCCAACCAGATCCCGGCTTTCGCCGGGATGACGAGCTACCTCAAGGTGCCCCCATGCCCAAGGTCCTCATTTCCGACAAGCTGAGCCCCGCCGCCGCCCAGATCTTCCGCGATCGCGGGGTCGAGGTGGACATCAAGACCGGCCTTTCGAAGGACGAGCTTCTCGCCATCATCGCCGACTACGACGGCCTCGCCATCCGCTCCAACACCAAGGTGACGGCCGAGGTGCTGGCCGCCGCGACCAAGCTGAAGGTGGTCGGCCGCGCCGGCATCGGCGTCGACAACGTCGACATCCCGGCCGCCACGGCGCGCGGCGTCGTCGTCATGAACACGCCCTTCGGCAATTCGATCACCACGGCGGAACATGCGATCGCCATGATGTTCGCCGTCGCCCGCGACATTCCCGCCGCCAATGCCTCCACCCAGGCCGGCAAGTGGGAAAAGAACCGCTTCATGGGCGTGGAGCTCTACGCCAAGACCCTCGGCCTGATCGGCGCCGGCAACATCGGCTCCATCGTCGCCGACCGCGCCCAGGGGCTGAAGATGCAGGTCGTCGCCTATGACCCGTTCCTGACCCCGGAACGCGCCCTCGAGATGGGCGTGACCAAGGTGGAGCTGGACGAGCTGTTCGCCCGCGCCGACTTCATCACCCTGCACACGCCGCTGACCGACGGCACCCGCAACATCATCAACGCGGACTCGATCGCGAAGATGAAGGACGGTGTGCGCATCATCAATTGCGCGCGCGGCGGCCTGATCGTCGAGGAAGACCTCCTCGCCGCCCTGAATTCGGGCAAGGTGGCGCGCGCCGCGCTCGACGTCTTCGCGGTCGAGCCGGCCAAGGAGAACATCCTCTTCGGCAACGAGAACGTGGTCTGCACCCCGCACCTCGGCGCTTCCACGACCGAGGCGCAGGAGAATGTGGCGCTTCAGGTCGCGGAGCAGATGTCGGCCTATCTGGTCGACGGCGCCGTTTCCAACGCCCTGAACATGCCCTCCGTCACGGCCGAGGAGGCGCCGCGCCTGCGTCCCTACATGAAGCTGGCGGCCCAACTCGGCTCGCTGGCCGGCAAGCTCTCGGCCGAGGTCGGCATCCGCAAGGTGACGATCGAATACGAAGGCAACGCCGCGAAGCTGAACACCCGGCCCCTGACCGCCATCGCGCTGCAGGGCCTGCTCGGCCCGATCATGCCCTCGGTGAACATGGTCAATGCGCCCGTGATCGCAAAGGAGCGCAACATCGCCGTCGCCGACACCAAGCTGGAAGCGGCCGGCGACTATCAGACCCTGATGCGCATCACGGTCGAGATGGACGGCAAGACCCGTTCGGTCTGCGGCACGCTCTTCGCCGACAGCCATCCGCGCATCGTCTCGATCAAGGGCATCTCGGTCGAGGCGGAGGTGACGCCGCACATGCTCTATGTCACCAACCACGACAAGCCGGGCTTCATCGGCGCGCTGGGCACCATCCTGGGCGATGCCGGCATCAATATCGCCACCTTCAACCTGGGCCGCGCGGTCGCCGGTGAAGAAGCGATCTGCCTCGTCGCGGTGGACGGCGCCATCCCGGCCGACGTGGTCGAGAAGGTCCGCGCCATCCCGCAGGTCAAGCAGGCCCAGGCCCTCGATTTCTGAGGGCTCCGGCCGTCCCTTACGGCGCCGCCGCCGGACCCGCGACACCCCCGCCCGACCGGCGGGGGTGTTCCATTTCTGCCGCATTGCAAAAAACGATTGTGCGATGCGACAAAATGAATATTGCCGCCTCGCGCTCACGCCCTACCTTAAGGGCATGTAACGAGTACGAGGTTAAGTCCATGACCTTCCTGCGCCTCTTCGCCATTCGCGCCGATGCCGCCCTCTTCGCCAATCCGGCCGCCCGTCTGGGCTGGGCCGTGCTCGGCGCGGCGCTCGGCCTGTGGCAGGGCCCCGTGGCCATGATCGCGCTGACCGGTGCCCTGATCGCGGTGTCCGAGATTCTCGGCCACATCGCCCGCCGCCCGGCCGCGCCCCGCGTCGCCCGTACCGGCGAGCTCTCCTTCGCCCACGCCCGCCACGCCTGACGCGAGACGGAGCCCTCCCGACGAGATGCCGGCCTTCGCCGGCATGACGCGATATCAGGAAAACGGCCGCACCGTATGGCCGTGGTTGAGCGGGCCGTGGCCCTGGCCGAGACCGGGGGCGGTCGCGAGGGCCTTGCGGACATAGGCGCGGGCGCGGCGCACCGCCGTCACCAGATCGAGCCCCTGGGCGAGGCCGGCGGCGATGGCGGAGGCAAGCGTGCAGCCGGTGCCATGGGTGCTGCGGGTCGCGATGCGGGGATCGTCGAAATGGACGAGACCTTCGGCCGAGACCAGCACGTCGCGCACCAGATCGCCCGCCAGATGGCCGCCCTTCAGCAGGACGGCGCCGGGCCCGAGGGCCAGCAGATCGAAGGCGGCCGCATCCATCTGGGCCACCGTCTCGACCGGACGGCCGAGGAGGACCGAGGCTTCGGGCAGATTGGGCGTGATCACACGCGCGCGCGGCACCAGGCGTTCGCGCAGCGCCGCCACCGTCGCGTCGGTGGTCAGGCTGGCGCCGCCCTTCGCCACCATCACCGGATCGACCACCAGATCGCGCGGCGCGCTGGGCCGGGCCAGACCGGCCAGCACCGCATCCACCACTTCGGGCGAATGCAGCATGCCGGTCTTCACGCAGTCGGCACCGATATCATCGAGGCAGACCGCCATCTGTTCCGTCACCGCCCGCGGCGGCACGTCGACGATGCCGTGCACACCCAGCGTATCCTGAATGGTGAGCGCGGTGATCGCGGTCATGGCATAGGCGCCGAGCGCCGTCACCGTCTTGATGTCGGCCTGAATGCCGGCGCCGCCGCCCGAATCCGAACCGGCGACGATGAGGACGCGGCCCATTTTCCGCTCGTTCATGATGCCACGCGTTCCAGGGCCTGAACCACTTCGGCGACCGAGCCTTCGACCAGATTGGGGTCCTCCCCCTCCGCCATCACGCGGATCACCGGTTCGGTTCCCGATTTCCGGATCAGCAGGCGGCCCGATTGGGCGAGACGCGCCTCGACCGCCGCGATCGTCGCCTTCACGCCGCCGTCCTCCAGCGGGTGATGACCGTTGGCGGCGAAGCGGACATTGCGCAGGACCTGGGGCAAGGGCTGGAAACGGCGGCAGACTTCGGATGCCGGGCGCCCCGCCTCCACCACCATGGCGAGGACCTGGAGGGCGGCGATCAGCCCGTCGCCGGTGGTGGCGAAATCGGACAGGATGATGTGACCCGACTGTTCCCCGCCGACGTTGAAACCCTGGTCGCGCATGCGCTCGACCACATAGCGGTCGCCCACAGCCGTCCGCGCCATCGAAAGGCCGAGACGCGCCAGGTGCCGCTCGAGGCCGAGGTTGGACATCACGGTGGCGACGATGCCGCCGCCGCGCAGCCGTTCCGTGCGCTGGAAATGTTCGGCCACCACGGCCATGAGCTGGTCGCCGTCGACCACCTGACCGGTCTCGTCCACCAGGATCAGGCGGTCGGCGTCGCCATCCAGCGCGATGCCGATATGGGCGTCATGGGCGAGCACGGCCTGGCGCAGCGCCTTGACGTGGGTCGAGCCGCATTCGCGGTTGATGTTGAAGCCGTCGGGCGCGACGCCGATGGCGATCACTTCCGCGCCCAATTCCCACAGCACCGTGGGCGCGACCTTGTAGGCGGCGCCATGGGCGCAGTCGACGACGACCTTGAGCCCGTCCAGCTTCATGCCGCGCGGGAAGGTCGCCTTGGCGAATTCGATGTAGCGCCCGGCCGGCTCCTCGAGGCGCTGGGCCCGGCCGAGGGCCTTGGGTTCCGCCTTCTCGATACCGCCCGCCTCGATCATGGCCTCGATCTCGCGCTCGACCTCGTCCGAGAGCTTGTAGCCGTCGGGCCCGAACAGCTTGATGCCATTGTCCTGATAGGGATTGTGGGAGGCGGAGATCATGACGCCCAGATCGGCCCGGAGCGAGCGGGTGAGCATGGCGACCGCCGGCGTCGGCATCGGCCCGACCAGCATGACGTCGATGCCGACGGCGACGAAGCCGGCCTGCAGCGCCGCCTCGATCATATAGCCCGACAGGCGGGTGTCCTTGCCGATGACGACCCGGGGGCGCGGCCCCTCGCCCCGGAACAGGCGGCCGGCGGCGAGCCCGACGGCCAACGCCAGTTCGGGGGTCATGGGGTCCATGTTGGCGGTGCCGCGAATACCGTCGGTGCCGAACAGTTTGCGTGCGGTCATGTGATGCTCTCGGGGGTGCTCTCGTTTGCGCGCTCAGGCGATTCAGACATCACTTATAGCCAAGGCGGCCCATAATTTCACCGCCTGCACGGTTTCCGCCACATCGTGGACGCGGAGGATCGCCGCCCCCCGGTCGAGCCCCATGAGGGCGACAGCGAGCGAACCGGGCAGACGCGCATCGGCCGGCATATCGCCCCCGCCCCTGTTTCCGGCGATACGCCCGATGAAACTCTTCCGCGACACGCCGAGCAGGATCGGCAGACGCAGCGCGTGGAGCGCATGAAGGCCGTCCACCAGGGCTGCATTATGCGCCACGGTCTTGGCGAAGCCGATGCCGGGGTCGACGATCAGGCGATGGCGCGCGATCCCTGCCGCCACCGCCCGGGCGCAGGCCGCCGCCAGTTCCGCCACCACCTCGAAGCGAAGGTCGTCGTAACGGGGCGCCTGCTGCATGGTCGCGGGCGTGCCCCGCGCGTGCATCAGCACCACCGGACAGTCGGCCGTGGCGAGGAAAGGCGCCGCCTCGGGATCATGGCCAAGGGCGGAGACGTCGTTCACGATGGTCGCGCCGGCCGCCAGGGCCGCCTTCATCACCGCCGCCTTGCGGGTATCGACGGATATCGGCACGCCCAGCGCCTTCGCCCCCGCGATCACCGGGCAGACCCGGTCTATCTCTTCCGCGATCGAAACCTCGGCCGCGCCGGGGCGCGTGGATTCGCCGCCGATGTCGAGGATATGGGCTCCCGCCGCGACCAGCCGTTCGGCCTGTTCTATGCCGGCCCGGCCGAGGAAACGGCCGCCGTCCGAGAAACTGTCGGGGGTGGTGTTGACGATGCCCATGATCCGGGGCGGCCCGGGATCCGGATAGGCCGGCGCCGCATCGAGGGGCAGAAGGCGGCGGGCGACGGTCCCGTCCGGTCCCCGTACCGCTTCCTCGTGATGGCCGTGGGCGAGCGCGGCGCCGAGCGGCAGGGCGAGTCCGGCCGCCACCATCCGCCGCGCGTCTTCACCGCGCAGCAGCCCGGCGGGGGAGATCTGAGGGGTCATGGGCGTTCCCCCTCACCCCGCTTGTGGGGAGAGGGCCGGGGTGAGAGGAAAAAAACCGGCACGGAGAGCAGGCCCCAAAAGAAACCGCCCCGGCCGAGGCCGGGGCGCAAGTCTCGTCCCTCCGGAGAGGGGTGTGTCATCAGGCGCCCGGCGCCGGTTCCGGGCGGATGCCGGGGCCGCCCCGGTCGTCCGCCGGTTTGCCGGTCGGCGGCACGGCGGATCCCGTGCCCATGTCCGGCGGCGGCTCGTTCGAGGTGGTCTCGCGGTAGATCTGCTCGCCGCGCAGCAGGGCGCGGATCTCGTCGCCCGACAGGGTCTCGTATTCGAGAAGACCCTTGGCCAGGATTTCCAGATCGTCGCGCTTCTCGGTCAGGATGCGGCGCGCGGTGGCCAGCGCGTTGTCGACCAGCTTCTTCACCTCGGCGTCGATCTTCTGGGCCGTCGCCTCGGACACGTTCTGGGTGCGCGAGACGGAGTGGCCGAGGAAGACTTCCTCCTGATTGTCGCCGTAGGCGACGGCGCCCAATTCGTCCGACAGGCCCCAGCGCGTGACCATGTTGCGCGCGAGCTGGGTCGCGGCGGCGATGTCGCTGGAGGCGCCGGAGGTCACCTTGTCATAGCCGAACACCAGTTCCTCGGCGACGCGGCCGGCCATGGCGATGGCGAGACGCGAGATCATGAATTCGCGGGTCAGCGACAGCTTGTCCGATTCCGGCAGCTGCATGACCATGCCGAGGGCCCGGCCGCGCGGGATGATCGTCGCCTTGTGGATCGGATCGGCCGACGGCACGTTCAGGCCGACGATGGCATGGCCGCCCTCGTGATAGGCGGTCAGGCGCTTCTCTTCGTCGGACATGACCATGGAGCGGCGCTCGGCGCCCATCAGGACCTTGTCCTTCGCCGCCTCGAACTCGGCCATGGAGACGATGCGCCGGCCCTTCCGCGCGGCGAGAAGCGCCGCCTCGTTCACCAGATTGGCGAGATCGGCGCCGGAGAAGCCGGGCGTGCCGCGCGCGATCACGCGGGCATCGACGTCGGCGCCCACGGGCACCTTGCGCATATGGACCTTCAGGATCTTCTCGCGGCCCATGATGTCCGGGTTCGGCACCACGACCTGACGGTCGAAGCGGCCGGGACGCAGCAGCGCGGGGTCGAGCACGTCGGGGCGGTTGGTGGCGGCGACCAGGATCACGCCCTCGTTCGCCTCGAAACCGTCCATCTCGACCAGAAGCTGGTTCAGGGTCTGCTCGCGCTCGTCGTTGCCGCCGCCGAGGCCGGCGCCGCGATGGCGGCCGACCGCGTCGATCTCGTCGATGAAGATGATGCAGGGCGCATTCTTCTTCGCCTGTTCGAACATGTCGCGGACGCGGGAGGCGCCGACGCCGACGAACATCTCGACGAAGTCGGAGCCCGAGATGGTGAAGAAGGGCACATTGGCCTCGCCCGCGATGGCGCGCGCCAGCAGGGTCTTACCGGTGCCCGGCGGGCCGACCAGCAGGGCACCCTTGGGAATACGGCCGCCGAGACGCTGGAATTTCTGCGGATCCTTCAGGAAGTCGACGATTTCTTCCAGCTCTTCCTTGGCTTCGTCGATGCCGGCGACGTCGTCGAAGGTGACGCGGCCGTGGCGTTCGGTCAGAAGCCGGGCCTTGGACTTGCCGAAGCCCATGGCCTTGCCGCCGCCCGATTGCATCTGGCGCATGAAGAAGATCCAGACGCCGATCAGCAGCAGCATCGGGAACCAGGAGATCAGCACGTCCAGCAGGGTGGGGCCACCCTTGTCCTCCGCCTTGGAGGCGACGTCGACGCCCTTGTCCAGAAGGCGCTGCACCATCTGCGGATCGTTCGGCGCGATGGTCGCGAAATCGCGGCCGTCCGACGTCCGGCCATAGACGGTGTCGCCCTGGATGGTCACCTGGGTGACGCGGCCCGCCTCGACCTTGGAGACGAACTCGGAATAGGAGATGGTGTCGCCGGCCTTGCGGCCAGACGGGCTCTGGAAGGCGTTGAAGAGCGCGAACAGCAGCAGCGCAATGACGACCCACAGAGCGAGATTACGGCCAGGCAGATTCACGGGGCATAACCTTTCCAACCGGCCCATGCCGGTATGCCACGGCAACCGCGGCGATTCCTACGCCTGTCATAAGTAATGCCTCCAGGCCGGTAAACAACTCCTGACGGGCGCGGGTTCATAACATATTTTCTAAACAATAGCGCAGTTGGACGCCCAGGGGAGTCCCGAAATCGAGCGCCGGCACCGCGATCAGGTCACCATCCGCGAATACCGCCGGCAGGACTCGCCGTTCCGCCGCCGGGCAGGCGCGCAGACCTTCGGGCTTCCGCGCGCCAAGCGCCGCGATGGTCACGGCCCGCGCCCCCGCCGTCACCCGGAAACGGCGGTCCCAGACGCCGCTGGCGCCCGGCAACAGCACGAGGTCGGGCCCGAGGTCGCGGGCCTCGCGGAGCGCCGTGATCTCCGCCCCGCCGGCGAGGAAGCGGCAGCCGCCGAGGGTCGCGCCCGGAAAACCGGCCGCGGGCGCGGCAGACAGCAGTGCCGCCAGCCGGTCGAGACGGTCGCGCCGAGGCGGATGGTCGTGGCCGCCGACGGCCCGGATCAACCGGCCGAGGGCACGTTCGACCAGGGCCGCCGGCTCGTCCGCGAAGGCCCGGGTGTCGATCCGGGCGACGCCCCAGGGCGACAGGCGGAAGGCGCGGCGCGCGATACGGTCGACCACGGCGGCGATGGCATCGCGGTCGCGCCCGAGGCGGGCCGCCGTCGCCGCGAGACCGGCAGCGTCCAGACCGAGGTCGGCGATCGCCCGGCGCACGGCGACCCGGGCGAAGCGCGGATCGTGGTTCATGGGATCGTCCACCGGGTGGAGCCCCGCCGCGCGCGTCAGTGCCGCCAGGTCCGCCCGCCCGATGGCGAGCAGCGGCCGCAGCAGGCGGATGCCGTCGCGCGGCACCGAAGGCGCCATGGCGGCGAGCCCATCGAGGCCGCTACCGCGCTGGAGGCGCAACAGCAGGGTTTCCGCCTGATCGTCGCGGCTGTGGCCGGTCGCCAGCGCCGGCACGCCCCGGGCCCGGCACCATTCGCTCATCAGGGCATAGCGTTCCGCGCGCGCCGCCGCTTCAAGCCCGCGCCGGGGCAAGGGCCGGGCCGGGCGCAGCACGGTGGCGCCATGACCGCGCGCCCGCGCCAGATCGGCGACCGCCGCCGCCTCCGCCGCCGCTTCGGGGCGAAGGCCATGATCGACGGTCAGGACATGGAGCCGGCTTCCGGCACCGCGCGCCCAGGCTTCGGCCACGAGCAGCAGGGCGAGGCTGTCGGCCCCGCCGGAGACCGCAAGCGCGAGCGCCTGCCCGGGATCGAGCGCGTCGAGCGCCGCCCGGCCGCGCGCCAGGACGACGTCGTCAGCCGCAGTTGCCATCCCGGAGCCCGCGTTCGGCACGGCTCTTGATGGTGGCGGAGGCGTCGGGATAGCGGCTCGGCAATTCGCCCAGAACCTGGCAGCCGCGATCCTTCTCGCCCATCTGGACGAGGCTGATGCCGAGCTTCAGGAAGGTATCCGGCGCCTTGGCGCTTTCGGGATAGGTCTTCACGCCGGTCAGGAAGGTCTGGGCCGCCGTGCGGAAATCGCCCCGGGCATAATAGGTCTCGCCCAGCCAATATTGCGCGTTGGCCGCCAGACGATCGCTGCCGAAGCTCGCCAGGAAGGATTTGAGACTGGCTTCCGCCTGCAGATATTCGCCCTTGCGCAAGAGGCCGAGAGCGGCGTCATAGGCGGCGAGCGCCTGGGGCGAGGAATTCGACGTGCTGGGCGTTCCCGTCGGCGCCGGCGCGGCGGAGGGGCCCGGCGAAGGGGTCGGCGCGGGCGCGGGCGAAGCCGTTCCAGGCGCAGGAGCCCCGGGCGAAACCATGCCGGCCGTCTCGGTGCCGGGCGCCGCACCTGCACCGCCGGCCAGAACCCCGGTCGCCTGTTCCAGCCGGTTCAGGCGGAAATCCACGTCGTCCTGAAAGCTGCGCATGGCGGCCTGGTTGCGGTCGGCCGCATTCTGGGCTTCTTCGACGAGACCGGTCAGGCGGCGGATTTCATCCTCCAGCGCCGAGAGCCGCAGGTCGAACTGCGCGGTGGCGGAGGCCGGCAGCGATCCCTGTACCAGGCGCAATTCGGTGGCCTGCGCCGAAACGTCCTCCAGGCGCTGGCTCAACGCGCCCAGATTGGTGCCGCCCTGCGCCCAGGCCGCGCCGATACCCGCCCCGGCGGCGGCAAGGCCGACGGCCGCGGCGACGAGCGGGCAGGACAGGGGGCGGGTCAGACGACGCATTGTTCGGATCCTCGAATCGACCATGCCGGCGGCACCGGTAGTGTCGGAACTCTAGATGAAGGACGACCTGGGCGAAAGAATGACACTGGCGCGACGGACGGGCGGCCCCGTCCGTCGCGCCAAGAAGAAACCCGCTCCGGCTGGGCCGGAGCGGGTCTCGATCATCCGAAACGGGAGCCGCGGCGCGGCGCCGGATCAGTTGACGCGGCTGAAGCCGCGGCGGTTCTGGGCCCAGGAGGTCTCATCCGAACCGACCGCGAAGGGACGGTCCTTGCCGTAGGAGATGACCTGCAGGCGGCTCGGGTCGACGCCCAGGGAGATCAGATAGGCGCGGGCCGAATTGGCGCGGCGTTCGCCGAGCGCCAGGTTGTACTCGCGGGTACCGCGTTCGTCGCAATGGCCTTCGATCGTCAGGGTCACCGACGGATACTTGGCGAGCCAGGCGGCCTGGGACTGCAGGGTGGCCTGGCCTTCGGGGCGCAGGTTGTACTGGTCGTAGTCGAAGAAGACGCTGTCACCGGCGGTGACCGCGAGATCTTCCTGCGAGCCCGGGACGATGGAGCTGGTCACCGCGCCGCCGCCGGTGCTGCCGGTGTCGGTGGGCGCTTCGGACGACTTGCAGGCCGAAACGATGAACAGGGCGGCGACAAGGCTGGCGATCTTGAAGCCGGGATGAGTGAAGCGCATAGCAGTTGAACTCCTGAGGGTGCCGCGCTGTCGATGCGCGCCGGGATGCCAAGAGGATCTCGCTCGACGGGCACCCTAGCATCCCGCATCTGCGAAATCCACTGCCCCCTGGGCGCGGAAAGGCGCGGTCATATGGTTATCACCGTACCGCGAGGCCGACTAGTGCGGCGTTGCAACACTGTGCCATATTTACAAGACGCATGAATGCCATGATGCGACGATTACGCGAGTGCGTGTGAAGTGGTGAATCGCTCTCAGGGATTGAGGGGAGACCAGGCCGGATCGGAACCGTCCTGGGGCGTGGGCAGCAGACGCAGGTTGAAACCCGTCACGTCCACCGTATAGAGCTTCACCGTGCCCGCGGCGCCGGGCGACTGGCGGAAGAAGGAGATGACGCGGCCGTTGGGCGCCCAGGTCGGGCCCTCGTCGAGGAAACTCTCGGACAGGATGCGTTCGCCGGTGCCGTCGGGGCGCATCACGCCGATGGAGAAGCGCCCGCGCGAAATCTTGGTGAAGGCGATCAGATCGCCGCGGGGCGACCAGACCGGCGTCGCATAGCGCCCGTCGCCGAAGGAGATCCGCTTGCCGCCGCCACCCGACGCGCTCATGACGTAGAGCTGCTGGCCGCCGCTCTGATCCGAATTGTAGACGATCTGGCTGCCGTCCGGCGAATAGGAGGGCGAGGTGTCGATGGCGGGGCCCGACGTCAGACGGGTGATCCGGCGGGTGCGCAGGTCGACCGTATAGATGTCCGTATTGCCGTCCTTGGCCATGGACATGACGACCTTGTTGCCGTCGGGCGAGAAGCGCGGCGCGAAGGTCATGCCCGGGAAATCGCCCAGGACTTCCTGCTGCCCGGTGTCGATGTTGAACAGATAGACCCGCGGCTTGTCGTTGAAATAGGACATATAGGTGATGGTCTGATCGCGCGGGGAGAAGCGCGGCGTCATCACCAGATCCTTGCCCGAGGTCAGGAAGCGGTTGTTGGCGCCGTCCTGGTCCATGATCGCGAGACGCTTGATGCGCCGGTTCTTCGGGCCCGATTCCGAGACATAGACGATGCGGGTGTCGAAATAGCCGTCCTCGCCCGTCAGCCGCTTGTAGATGGTGTCGGCGATGATGTGGGCGACCCGGCGCCAGTTCGCCGAATCGGCGGTGAAGGCCGTGCCCGTCATCTGCTGCTCGGCCTGGGTATCCCAGAGCCGGAATTCGAACACCACCTTGTTGCCCTGAGGCACGACCCGCCCGGCGACCAGGGCATCGGCACCGGCGCCGCGCCATGCCGTCAGCGCCGGCTGGCCCTGAATCTGTTCGGGGGTCTGGGGATAGACGCCCGCGGAAATCGGACGAAACAGGCCGGAACGTTCGAGATCGGCGGAAACCACCGCCGAGACCTGGGCACCGAGGTCGCCGCCGGCGAAGCGCGGCACGGCGATCGGCATCGCCTCGCGGGTGCCTCTATTGAGGGTGAATTCCTCCGCGCCGGCCGGGAGCGCGGCGAGCGACGACAGCACGAGCCCGAGGCCGAGCAGCACGGCGCGGAGCACGCCGCCCCTGCGCCTCGCCCTCACGTCCCCGGCGGCCTTCACGTCTTTGGCCGTCTTCACGGAAATCCCTGCGCAATGCCCGGTCATCATGTCATCCGTCGCGATGGTTCGCCGAATCAGTCCAGCCGAAGCTAGGTGGGAAAAATGGCAAACCCTTGACCGAGGCGCCAGCGATCGCCCCGCGCGCGAATGCGATTGCCGCCACCTGTTGCCCATTCGACTCGGTGGCCGTCGGCGGGCCGTCAGTCGGTCGCGGCGTCGGCGATGGCGCGGTGGTGGCGGATCACTTCGCCGACGATGAAGTTCAGGAATTTCTCGGCGAATTCGGGGTCGAGGCGCGCCTGTTCCGCCCGCGAGCGCAGGCGCCGGATCTGTCGCGCCTCGCGCTCGGGATCGGCCGGTGGCAGGCCGTGCTCGGCCTTCAGCGCCCCGACAGCCTGGGTACAGCGGAACCGTTCCGCCAGCATGTGGATGAGGGCGGCATCGATATTGTCGATACTGTCGCGCAGGCGCTGGAGTTCCGGCATGATCTCCGCCGTCCCGTCGCCGCCGGCCGCGCCCGTCACGCCCGTCCCCGCTTCATGCCTTTATCCCTCTTCATTCCCGGCTTCTCTCCATGCGCATCCCCTCCTCACATTTTCTCCTTGCCGGGCCGCGTCGCGCCCCGGATCCGGGTGTCGGCCCGGCGTGCCGCCTACGCTTGCCGAAATGTGCCGTTATCGCAAGCCCGCGTCGGGCGGCCGCTATTGCCGCCAAAGACGAACCCAAATATCCTTTGCCGGAATGATTGAGGACAGGGCCTTGACGGAGACTTCGGACGCCACCCAGCGGCGCGAAGCGGGACGACACGACGCCGCGAAGGGCGTGGACGGCGACGCGCCGCAGGCGGAGGCGCCGGCCCCCGGCACCCCGAAGGGCCTGCAGGCGGCCCGCGCCGGCCGGCGCCGCCTGGGCGTGGTGCTGAAGCCCGCGGCGCAGGCGCGCAGCCGCAACAAGCTCGAGAAGCTGCTGGAAGTCGGTCACGCCATGATGATCGAGGTCGGCTTCGACCGCATGCGCGTGGTCGACATCGCCGAGCGCGCGGGCTGTTCCACCGGCGCCTTCTACCAGCGCTTCGCCGACAAGGACGCGCTGCTCGAGGCGCTCGCCCAGCGTTTCGCCGAACGGGCCTGGACGATGCTGGACACCATGCTGGTGCCGGAACGGTTCGAGGGCCAGCCCTTCGCCCTGGTCGTCCGGCGCATGCTGGTGGTCATGGTGCGCCTCGCCAGCGCCAATGCCGTCCTGCTGCGGGAAGTGGTGCGGGCGGCGTTGCGGGACATGGGCGCCTGGACCTATTTCACCGACATGCGCGACCATCTGAAGGCGCGGCTGATCGAGGTCGCCCGCCAGCATCCGGAAGTCGCGGACCGGGGCGATCCCCACGGCCCCATTCACCTGGCGGTCGAGATCATCCTGTCGACCCTGATCAGCCGGTCGCTCGCGGACCAGCAGGTGATGGGCATTTCCGACGACGATCTCGCCGCCGAACTGGCGACGGTGATGATCCGCTACCTCGAGCTCGAGGACGCGCCCTGGGATCCCGCCCTCTCGCCCTCGATCGAGGATTGATCGAAGCCTAGCGGGGCACCGCGCCCTTCAGGAAGATCTCGACGCCGGCGCCGATCCAGGCCGCGATCTCGGCGTCCGTGGGCGGTTCGCCGGAGAGCATGGCGTAGCGCGTCAGGTCGGCGAACACCATCGACAGCAGCATGGCCGCCGCCCGCCGGGGATCGTCCAGGCGCAGCCAGCCCGCCTCGCACTGCCGGGCCAGCCAGCGCCCGACGGCGGCGATGATCTTCTCGTGCCCCTCGCGGTAATAGGCCGTCACCATCTCCGGCACGCGCATCATCTCGGTCGTCGCCAGGCGATTGGCGGCGAGGCCCGGCGCCGACAGGCCGTAGCCCGCCAGTTCGGTTAGAAGCCGGACCAGTTCCGGCGCCAGATCCTCCGCCCGCGCGACGACATAGGTATCGAGCCCGGGCAGCATCAGCGCCATGAAGCTCGAAATGACGTCGGCCAATATGTCCGTCTTGGTCTCGTAGAAGCGATAGATGGTCTTGGTCGAGACCCCGGCCGAGCGGGCGATATGGCCGACCGAGGCGGCGGCGAAGCCCTCGGTCATGAATTCGGCCCGCGCCGCGTTCAGGATCGCCTCCCGCACATCCGCCTCGTCACGTCTCGCCACCCTCGTCCTCCGCTACGCCACAGATTCCCCTTGACGGGAAGATCCCCCCGACGAAGACTGCCGCCAAGGAAAACAGAAATTTTCCATTTTCGCCAGACCCGGACGCAGAAGCCGAGAGGCAGAGGAGGAAACATGACGGAAGGGGTCGAGGACCGCATCCTGAGCGGTGAAGCCTGGCAGGATTTCTGCCGGACCATCGCCAATGCCGGCAATGTCATCCTGCGCGAGACGGCGCCGGGCACCGTGCTCGACCGGGCGGAGGGCATCCGCTACATCTCCCGCCTCACCCGCGCCTTTCTGGAATCCGCCGTCGAATATGCCGATCCGGATTTCCCGGCGCTGCGCCGCCTCGCCCATGAGACGGTGAAGATCGGCGCCGACAATCCGGACAACGTCTATCTGGCGGCGACGGTCGCGGGCGACCGCGACTATCGGATCACGGGACGGCGCGGCACCATTTCCTATTTCTCCATCGGCTCCAAGGCGAACCGCTATGCGATCGACGGCACCATGGCCTCGACCGGGGAGTTGAACGACAAGGATCTGGCGATCGGCCCGGACGGCCGTTTCGAGATCGTCGCCAGCGCGACGCCGAAGCCCGGCAACTGGCTGCCGCTGGCCGAGGACAGCACCCTGCTGGTCGTCCGCCAATCCTATCTCGACCGCGAGACGGAGGTGCCGGGCGAATATTCGATCGCATGCATCGGCGGCCCCGAGACGCCGCCGCCGCTGCCTGCCGCGCATCTGAACGACGCCCTGCAGAAGGCCGGCATGGGGGTGATGGGCACCGCCTTCATCTTCGCGCAGTGGACGGAACTCTTCATGTCCCGCCCGAACGAACTGCCCGACTGGGGACAGGCGATGTTCCAGAAGGCGGGCGGCGATCCCGACATCTTCTATCTGCACGGCTATTGGCACATCGGCCCGGACGAGGCCTGGGTGATCGAGACCGAGGTTCCGGACTGCCCCTATTGGAACTTCCAGCTCAACAACTGGTGGATGGAGAGCCTGGACTACCGCCACCACCGCATCTGGGTGAACAAGCATACCGCCGACCTGAACTCCGACGGCACGCTGACCCTGGTGATCGCGCCGCGCGACCCCGGCTTCGGCTGCTGGATCGACACCGCCGGCCACGACCGGGGCACTGCCCTGCTGCGCTGGCTGGGCGCGAAGGACCACCCGCTGCCGCGCTGCCGCGTCGTGAAGATCTGAAGAATAAGCGATCCGAGGAGGAAACACCGATGGCCGAACCCCTTTCGGTCGACGCCCTGATGGCCCAGGCCCGGAACGAGTCGGGTCTCGAGGATTTCGGCGATCCCTGGTTCCTCGAGCCGCTGAACCGCCTGGTCGCCTCCCTGAACGCGGAAGGCGATCTCTCGGAGATGGGCGGCTTCATCCAGAGCGGCAACATCAGCAAATATCTGGGCGAACGCCTGCGCAAGATCCAGCTCTTCAAGGACCATCCCGAAATCGCCGACGAGGTGGTGACGGTCCGGGCCGAGATCGTCGGCCTGCCGCGCACCGGCAGCACCATGCTGCACCGCCTGCTCGCCTGTTCCGAGGAACTGACCTCGACCTTCTCGTGGGAACTGCTGAATCCCCTGCCCTTCCCGGGCGAGAGCGGCGACGGCCCGAGTCCGCGGATCGAGGCGGCGGAACAGATGACCCAGATCTATCTGGCGACCATGCCCGAGATCGCGGCGATCCATCCGATAGACCCCGTCGGTTACGAGGAGGACGTGCTGCTGCTCGACCGTTCCTTCATCTCGACCGGTTACGCCACCATGCTGAAGGTGCCGAGCTACGACGCCTTCCTGCTCGACTTCGACCAGACCCCGGCCTACCGCGAATTGAAGGACTGGCTGAAGATCCTGCAATGGCAGGCGCCCGCGCGCCGGGGCAAGGACTGGCTGCTGAAGTCGCCCCATCACCTGACCGCCCTGCCGGCGCTCTTCGCCGTGTTTCCCGAGGTCAAGGTGGTGATGACCCATCGGACCCCGGTGCAGACCGTGCCCTCCTATGCCTCCATGGCGGCGGCGCTGACCCGGCCCAATACGGACGCCCTGGTACCGGAGGCGATCGGCCCCTTCTGGGTCAGGCGCTTCAGGCGCTCGCTCGGCGAAGTCGTGGCGCTCCGCGAACAATATCCGGACCGTTTCATCGACGCCCGCTACGAGGACGTGCAGCGCGACCCCGTGGGCGAGGCGAAGCGCGTCTATGCCGCCCTCGGCCTTCGCTTCGGCGCGCCGGAAGAGGCGGCCATGCGCGACTGGCTGGAACAGAACGCCCGCGACCGCCATCCCGCCCATCACTATTCGGCGGCGGAATTCGGCCTGACGGCCGAGGCGCTGGAGACGGATTTCGCCTTCTACATCGACGCCTTTCTGAAGAACTGAGCAGGGGGAGGTTACAATGCTGCTGCAGGACAAGGTGGTGATCGTCACCGGCATCGGCCCCGGCATGGGCGCCAAGATGGCGCGCGACGCCGCCGCCGCCGGCGCCAGGGTGGTGATGATGTCGCGTTCCGACTTCATCATGAAGGACGTGGTGACCGAGATCGAGGCGGCGGGCGGCACCGTCACCGCCGCGCTCGGCGACGTCGCCAAGCCCGAGGATTGCGAGCGCGTGGCCAAGACCGCGATCGACACCTACGGCACCATCGACGGGCTGATCAATTCCGCCTACTACCACCCGCCCATGGTGCCGCTGCTCGACAATGACGCCGACGACCTGCGCCAGGCCTTCGACGTCATCGTCGGCGGTGCTCTGAACATGGTGCGCGCCGTGCGCCCGACCATGCAGGCCAAGGGCAAGGGCGCCGTGGTCAACATCGGCACCATGGCCGACCGGAAGCCCATGGCGGGCGAAGGCGGCTACGTGCTGGCCAAGGGGGCGCTGGCCGCCCTGACCCGCCAGCTCGCGCTCGAACTCGGGCCCGAGGGCATTCGCGTCAACATGACGGTCATGGGCTGGCTGGGCGGGCCCGCCACCGACATGTTCTTCGAATGGCGCGCCATGTCGACCGGCAAGACCAAGGAGGACGCCGTGGCGGAGGCGACCGCGCGCATCGCGCTGGGCAGGATCCCGCCCGACGACGAATGCGGCCGCGCCGCCCTGATGCTGCTGTCCGATTACGCCGTGCAGATCTCGGGCGCCATGCTCGACGTCAACGGCGGCGAATACATGCCCGCCTGATCCCCAGGGAAGGAGAGAGCCATGGCCCTGCGCCTCGAGGACATGGAGCTGATCAAGCAGCTCAAATACAAATATTGCCGCGCCATCGACACCTGCGATCTCGAACTTCTCGAAAGCCTGCTGACGCCGGATGCCGAGGTCGACTATCAGGGCGGCATCTACCGCTTCAAATACGAGGGGCGGGACAATGTGATGCAGGCGATCAAGGAAGCCTTCAGCCCGGAACTCGTCTCCAGCCACACGGTCCATCACCCGATCATCGACATCCATGACGACGACACCGCCGACGGCCATTGGACCCTGATCGACTGGACCCTGAGCATCGCCTTCCAGAACACGGTGGTCGAGGGCAGTTCCTTCTACGTCGACAAATACGTGAAACTCGACGGCAAATGGCTGATCCGGAAGGCGACCTATACCCGCCTGTTCGAGCGCGTGCACCAGATCCCGGACGCCAATCTGACCGCCCATCTGCTGGGCAGCAAGGCGGTCTGATCCGATCGCCGCAAAGGCAACGGCCGCCCGGATCGCTCCGGGCGGCCGTTTCCGTTCGAAGGCCCCGCCCTAGAAGGCGACGCGGGTCCGGAAGGTGACGAGGTGGTTGGTATAGTCCTCGTTGCCGAAGATGCCCTCGTAGTCGAGGCCCATGGCGAAATCATAGGTCACGGGGAAGCTGAGACCGCCGCCCAGCCGGGCATAATTGCGGTCCGGATTGGCGTTCCGCGTGGCGAGCGTGGTGCCCGTCGCGATGACCTGCTGGTTCACGGTCAGCGCGTCGTCCAGATATTCGTGGACCCAGCCGGCCGAGGCCCGGAGCAGAACCGTATCGGCGAGGATATAGGACGGCACGCCCATTTCCGCGCCGAGACCGACCTCCGTGGTCAGGGAGTCGGACGAGAAACCCGACACCGTGCGCGCCCCGACGCCACCCGTCTCCGAGAAGCCGTCGACCGACGAGGCGTGGTAGCGCAACTCGACATAGGGTACGAAGGCGAGAGTCGCCCCCTCGACGTCCGACGGCATGTCGAAGCGATAGCCGGTGCGAAGCAGGGCGCCGAAATCCGACGAGTCGATGTCGGCCGAGAACCGGTTGGCGCCCGCCACGCGATCGCTCTCGTTGGCCAGCCAGGAATAGCCGATGGTGGCGTCCACCGTCAGATTGTCCAGGAGAGTGGCGCCGCCATAGGCGAGCAGGGTGACGCCATTGCCGTCCGCGTTGGATCCGCCGTCGTGGGCATCCGACGAATAGCCCGACCAGCCGAGACCGATGCCGACGATGGCATTGTTCACCACGTCGCCCCCGGACACGAGTTCGTAGTCGATGCCGGCGGTGATGGCAAAGCCGGTGATGTCCTGGCCGAGGGCTCCGCCGCTGGTGCTGAGCTTGCTGCTGCTGACCGAGCCGGTCAGGAAGGCGCGCAGGCCCGAGACGCCGAACATGTTGCTGGCCATCGTATCGCCCGACGCCGCCCCCATCGCGTAGGGCGCGCCGTCCATCATGGATGCGACCGTCGACAGGGTGGAGGTCTCGCCGCCGCCGATGCGGCCGGTCATGCGCAGGCCGATGTTGCGGAAGTGCTCGTTGGTGACGAGCAGCGGCATGTCGACATAGAGCGGATAGATGTCGGTCTGGGTGCCGCCGAGCGCCGAGCCACCGACGCCGGCGAAGGCGAAGATGAAGGTGTTCTGATCGTCGGCCGCATTGCCCCCGGCGCCGGTCGCCTGACCGAGCGAGAAGACTTCCGCCCCGACGGCCCGCAGCGCCTCGAGCGCCTCGGCCTCGTTGGCGGCGGCACCGTAGAAGATGGTGAATTCCTTGGTGTCGCCAACGGCCAGATTGCCGAAGCTGAAATCGAAGGTGGCGCCGTGATCGGCCGGGCCGTCATCGACGAAATTCGAATCCTGCGGTGCCGTGATGTTGCCGGTCGCCACCAGCGGGCTGCCGTCGGCGAAGCCGTTGTCGCTGGTCGCGACGATGTCGGTGGCCGGCAGGCCCTGGATGGTGACGAATTCGGAGAATTCGGTGGGCGGGATATCCCAGTCCATGGCGCGGCGATAGCGCAGGTCGCCGATGTCGGCCGTACCCGTGTTCTCGATCGCCACGTCGACGGCATAGAGCCGGGCATCGACGCTGGGATGATAGTCATGGGTGACCTGAAGGCCGAGCGGGCTGCCCGCGACGCTGACGTCGACACGGGAGACGGCACTGTCGCCGGTCGAGCGCGGATCGGTGCCGGTGCCCGAGACGGTCAGAGTGGCGCCGCTCAGGTTGGCGTCGCCGAAGCTCTCCCCCGCCTTGCCGAAGAATTCGGCGCCCGAGCCGGCAGTGGTGAAATCCGCCACGCCCCAGCCTTCGCAGGCACAGCCGGGCGTCAGGGCATCCTGCGCGCCGAGAGGTGACGGCAGGAAGGTGAGACCGACACCGCCGGTCACCAGATTGCCTTCGGCATTGACGCCGAGCGCGACCGTACCATTGTCGATGATGGCCTGCGCCGACGCCTGGCCGGCCAGCAGGCCCGCGCCGAGCATCAGCACCGGCAAGGAGACCGCGGCGGTCAGCATTGAACGCTTGAATACAGACATTGAATTCCCCCCTCGACATGGGAAACCATCCGGCCCAGGCCGGCTTCGAAACCCAATCGAACTGACATACTGAATGCGGCGCTGGCCCCCCCGGACCTGATCACCGTCGGCACTAGCATTGAGCAATGATCCGCGACAAATCAATACAATTTCCGATTTCGGGAAGACGGGCTCAATCCCCGGTGGCACAACCGCCCTCGGGTGCCGGAAATTCCACGTATCGGCGCGAATTCCACGTGACGGATGCGAGCCATGCATACAATCACGGGCCATGACCACGACCCGTCCCATCGAAAGTGATTCGATCGTCATCGGCGCGGGTGCCGCCGGCCTGTTCTGCGCGGCGACGGCGGGCGGACGCGGCCGGCGCGTGGTGGTACTCGAACACGGGCCGAAGCCTGGCGCCAAGATCCTGATTTCGGGCGGCGGGCGCTGCAATTTCACCAATCTCGACGCGGGCCCCGACCGCTTCCTGTCGGCCAATCCGCATTTCTGCAAATCGGCGCTGAGCCGCTATGACCAGCATGATTTCGTCGACATGGTGCGCCGCCACGGCATCGCCTTTCACGAAAAGACCCTGGGGCAATTGTTCTGCGACGGCTCGGCGCGCGAGATCCTGGCCATGCTGCTGACGGAATGCGCCGTGGGCGGCGTCGACATCCGCCTGTCGCACCGGATCACCGAGGTCGGCCATGACGGCAGCCGCTTCAGGGTGGCGACGGAACGCGGCACCTTCCTCGCCCCGCGCCTGGTGATGGCGACCGGCGGCCCGTCGATCCCCAAGATGGGGGCCACCGCCTTTGCCCATGACGTGGCACGACAATTCGGCCTTCGCGTGGTGGAACCGCGCCCGGCCCTGGTGCCCTTCACCCTGGATGCGACGGAACGGGCCTGGACCGTGCCGCTGTCGGGCGTTGCCCTCGGTGCCCGCGTCGCCTGCGGCAAGGCACGCTTCGACGAGGCCGTGCTGTTCACCCACCGCGGCCTGTCGGGCCCCGCCATCCTCCAGGTTTCGTCCTATTGGCAGCCAGGCGCGGCGATCACCCTGGACATGGCACCGGGCACCGACACCCTCGCCTTCCTCAAGGACCGCAAGGACGCCCGCCCGAAGGCGGAAGTGCGGAGCGTGCTGGCGGAAATCCTGCCGGCCCGCCTTGCCCAGGCTCTCGCGGGGGAACAGCACCGCCCGATCGGCGAGACCGGGGACAAGATCCTGCGCAATCTTTCCGAGCGGATTTCGCGCTGGCGCGTGGTGCCCGACGGAACCGAAGGGTTCGCCAAGGCCGAGGTCGCGGCCGGCGGCGTCGACACGCGGGATCTGTCGTCCCGCACCATGGAGGCCAATGGGGTGCCCGGCCTTCATTTCATCGGCGAGGCGGTGGATGTCACCGGCTGGCTGGGCGGCTATAATTTCCAATGGGCGTGGTCGAGCGGCCATGCCGCCGCAACCGCGTTCTGAGCGCCCCATATTCAGAACGCCCCACATTCAGATCGAACGATGGCCCCGATCCGCATCACCCACCGCATCACCATCGACGATGGCGAGATCCTGGAGAGTTTCATCCAGGCCTCGGGGCCGGGCGGGCAGAACGTCAACAAGGTCGCCACCGCCGTCGAACTGCGCTTCGACGTCGCCCGTTCCCCCTCCCTGCCGGAGGGCGTGCGCCAGCGCCTGATCGCGCTCGCCGGCCGGCGCATGACCCAGGACGGTGTCCTGGTCCTCTTCGCGCGCCAGCACCGCACCCAGGAGCGCAATCGCGCCGATGCCCGCGAGCGCCTGTTCGAGCTGATCCGCAAGGCGAGCGTGGTGCCCGTCACCCGCCGGCCGACCCGCCCCACCCTCGCCTCCAAGCAGCGCCGCCTGACCCGGAAGGGCCAGCGCGCCACCGTCAAGAAGGACCGGCGCCGCCCCGATCTCGAATGACCCGCATCGGGCGATCGGTTTTTCTCGCTTGAATTCGAGTGCAATTAGATATATCCAAACTTCGACATATCGAAACAATGTCGGAGAATGAAGATGCGTTTCAACAGAGAGAGCGGCCTGTGCCGCCAGGATAGGGGCCGCCATGAAAGGGGCCGCCACGACAAGGGATGCGGCGACAGCCGGCGCTTCGCCCGGGGCCGGGACGATTTCGGCGATCACGAGCGCGGCGGGCGCGGCCGTCACGGCGGCGGCGGACGGCGCGGGCGCCGGTTCTTCGATCACGGCGAGTTGCGCCTGGTGATCCTGGGCCTGCTGGCGGAGAAGCCGCGCCACGGCTATGAGCTGATCAAGGCGATCGAGGATGCGGCCGGCGGCCAATACAGCCCGAGCCCGGGCGTGGTCTATCCGACCCTGACCCTGCTCGAGGAGATGAACCAGGCCGCCATCGTCGAGAGCGAGGGCAGCCGCAAGCTCTATGGCGTCACCGAGGAAGGGCGCGCCCAGATCGACGCCAACAAGGGCGCGGTCGATGCCCTCTTCGCCCGCATGGCGGAAGCCAAGGCGATCCACGGCGACGGTCCGCCGCCCCAGATCATCCGCGCCATGGAGAACCTGAGGATGGCGCTGCGCCTGAAGCTCGCCGCCGGCAAGCCCGACGAGGAGCAGGTCCGCCTCGCCGCCGCCGCGATCGATGCCGCCGCCCTCGAAATCGAGAAACTGTGAGGATGCCGATGATCCAGTCCAGGGCCATGGTGGCGACGGCGTCGGGCCGGCGCTACCTCGGGCAATTGTGCAAGCATTTCGCCCATAAGATCCCGACCGAACTCGACCTCGACGCCGGCAACGGGCGGATCGACTTTCCCTTCGGCACCTGCCGGCTGAAAAGCGACGCCGAGGGCCTGCGCCTCGACGCCGAGGCGGCCGACGCCGACACGCTGGAACAGGTTCAGCAGGTGATCGAAAGCCACCTGATCCGCTTCGCCCACCGCGAAGACCTGACCATGACCTGGGCCTCTACCCCAGCGTCATGATCAGCGCGGGCGCGACCGCGACATTGGCGAGCCCGGCGAGGATCATCACGAGGCCGGCGACGGAGCCTTCCTCCGCCCCGACCTCCCGCGCCTTGGCGACGCCGGCACCATGCGCCCCCATGCCGAACAGCGCGCCCCGCGCCATCGAGGAGCGCAACGGCAGGAGTTTCAGGAGCAGATCGCCGAGCGCCGCCCCGACCACGCCGGTGATCATGACGAAGACCGCCGTCAGCTCCGGCAGCCCGCCGACATGGCCCGAGACATTCATGGCGAAGGGCATGGTGACGGAACGCGGCAGCAGGCTCTGCCGGAGTTCGGGCGCGAGGTCGAGGGCGCGGGCCAGCGCGTAACCGCTGGCGACCGCGATCAGGCTGCCCACGGCGACGCCGACGGCAAGCGGCAGCCAATGGCGCCGGATCACCGCCCGCTGATCGTAGATCGGCAGGGCGAAGGCGACGGTCAGCGGCCCGACCATGGCCATCAGCCAATGGCTGCCCAGCAGATAATCGCCATAGCTGGCATGAAGGGCGACGGCGAGCAGGATCAGCACCACCGGCGTCGTCAGCAGGGGCGAGGTCTGCCACCCCGGACGGCGGCGATAGAGCGCCCGGCACAGCAGATAGGCGGCGACGGTCGCCGCCGGCCAGAACAGGATCTTCGCTTCAACGGGCATGATCGGCGCCCGAACGCGCCATCAGGCGCTGCACCAGTTCGACCGTCAGGGCCGTGCCGGCCATGACCAGCAGGGTGCCGACCAGGATCAGCAGGAAGATCTTGGCGCCGAGCAGGCCCAGGAATTCCCCATGGTCCAGCAGGCCCATGACCGCCGGCACGAAGAACAGCAGCATGTCGCCCAGCAGCACGTCGGCGCCGCGCCGCACGCTGCACGGGCCGATCCCCCGGGCCAGCAGCAGGCCCAGCATCAGCAACATGCCGATCACCCCGCCCGGCACCGGCAGGCCGATGGCGCGCACGGCCGCATCCCCGAGCCACCAGAAACCGACGATCAGCCCGAGCTGGACCAGACGGCTGCGGTGGAGGATCCGCTGGGACGAGAGGAGGATGCGGCGCGGCATGACGGGTTTCCTTGCGACGATCCTTATCTTGGCGCGCCGGCCCTATAGATAAAATGAATTGTCGGAATGAAATTTATTCCATATTGGAATGAGAATGCAGCTTCGCACCCTCAGGATCTTCGTCGAGGTCGTCCGCCAGGGCGGTTTCTCCGCCGCGGCCAAGGTGGTCTTCGCCACCCAGCCGACCGTGAGCAAGGCCGTCCAGCAGATGGAGGACGAGTTGGGCGTCATCCTCCTCGACCGGACCGGCCATCGGCCGGTGCTGACGGCGGCGGGCGACATCGTCTTTCGCCGCGCCCAGGCGATCCTGGCGGCGCGCGAGGACATGCTGCGCGAGATCGACGATCTGCGCGGCCTGCGCCGGGGCGAATTGCGCCTGGGCCTGCCGCCGCTGGGCAGCGCCGAACTCTTCGCCCCGCTCTTCGCCGCCTATCGCCAGCGCTATCCCGGCGTCGAGATCCGCCTGGTCGAACATGGCGCCAAGCGGCTGGAGGCGATGCTGCTGGGCGGCGAGATGGAGATGATCGCCACCCTGCTGCCCCTCGACGACGCCTTCGCCTGGCAGGCGGTGCGGCGCGAACCGCTGGCGGTGCTGATCCCGGCGGACCATCCGCTGGCCGGACGCCCGCGCATCGGCTTCGCCGATCTCCGCGAGACCCCTTTCATCCTGTTCGAGGGCGGTTTCGCCCTGAACGCGGTGATCACCGCCGCCTGCCAGCGCGCCGGCTTCACCCCGGTCGAGGCGGCGCGCAGCGCCCAGGTCAGCTTCATCTGCGCCCTGGTCGCCGCCGGCCTCGGCTGCGCCGTGCTGCCCCGCATGATCGCGGAACGGCGCGAGCAGACGGGCGTGCATCTGGCGGAACTGGACGCGGAGGGGGTCGACTGGCACATGGCCCTGGCCTGGCGCCGGGGCGGCTATCTCTCGGATGCGGCGCGGGCCTGGCTGACGCTGGCGCACGGGATCTACGGCGCCTGAGCATCGACCGGCGACCGTGGCGGCGCCGAATTCAGGGTGAAACCGTGGCCGCCCGCCGTCCGGGCAGGGACCAGACACTGTTGATCGGCCCCTCCCGACCGCGACGCAGCGTGGCGCGCGCCATGCGCGCATAGGCCCAGGCCAGCAGCAAGGCCGTCACATCCACCCAGAGCCGATGCAGATGCCCGTCCAGCAACGCGGCAAGCGGCGACACGCCGGTGGCCACCCAGGCCGCCGCGGGGATCGCGGCGGTCACCACGGCGCACAGCCACAGCAACTCGTGCCCGGCGCGGGCCGGCGCGCGCAGAAATGCCCAGACGACGCAGGCGAAGAACAAGCCGAAATAGACGGACTCGTCGAAACGCTCGGGCAGCAGGGCACCGCTGACGAACAGTGCCGAGATACCGGCAATGCAGCCGAGGCACACGCCCAGCGTCAGCTGCGCCATGAGGCGCGTGCGGCGCGGCTGTTCGGCCTGCTGGCGCTTTCGGCGCGCCTCAACGTAAAGCAGGTTGCCGCTGTAGAACAGGAAAGCGCCCGCCAGGCCGAGGATGAAATACAGCCACTTGAGCAACGTGCCGCCGAAATTGCCGTAGTGCAGCGAGGTCAGACCGGCGAGAAAGCGCTTGCCCGGCGTGTCGGTGATCGGCTGGTCGATGCCCAGCACCGCACCGGTGGCGCCGTTGAGCGCCACGGCCACACGCCGGCTCAACCTCTTCTGGTCCGCCAGGCCCGAGAGCGTGACCTGTGCGTTGACATCACCGGGATCGTGCAGGGCGATGGCGCCGACCTCAAGGCCGGGCACCTCTTCCTCCGCGCGGCGCAGCAGTTCGGCCAGGGGCTGCAAGGGTTGGCGTACCCCCGCCGGTTCCACATGCGCGGCAACCTCGAGGTCGGGCCCGATCCGCGGCATCAACCGACCCTCGAAGACGAGGAACTGAAAGGGTGCCAGCAGGAGCGTGCCGATGGTCAGGATTGCCCCGCTCCAGGCGAAGATCGCGTGGAAAGGCAGGGAAAGCACGCCGATGACATTATGCGCGTCCTGCCAGAAGCGCTTGAGGTTGCGCCCGGCGCGCAATGCGGACATGTCCTTCAACAGCACGGGAGAATGGACGACGATGCCGCTGACCAGGGCCAGACCGTAGAGCACGCAGGCGACGCCGAACAGATAGGTGCCCCAGGGCGCGGGCAGGCCGGCCGTATAGTGCAGCGTGTAGATGAACTGAATGAAGCCGCCGTGCTCCGCGCCCTGCGTCAACGCCTGGTTCGAGGGATCGAGCAGGTAGCGGCGGTGTTCGGCGTAATTCTCGCTGTACCAGTGCAGTTCGGGATTGGCGGGTTCCAGGCGCAGGCGAAGATTATGCGCGTTCGGGTGGGCGGCTTGGACCTTGTCCAGCAACAGCTGCGCCCGCTCGATCTTTTCCTCGCGCGGGACTTCGCCCGCGGGCCGGCGCCAGCCGTCGAGCTCATGCGTGAAGACCGAGATGGCACCCGCATAGAACGCAATGAAGAGCAGCAGGCCGGAAGCCAGGCCGACCCAGGTGTGCAGCGTCACGAAGCTGCGCAGCGTCTTGGATGGGAGTCTCATGGTGCGCCGACTCCGATCCAGCCCAGAGTCTTCAGGCCCTGCAGCAGACCATAGCCGAGCACCGTGGCACCGCCCATCCACAGCCAGGCCCGCAGACCGCTGCGCGCGGCGAAGGCAAGCGACATGAGGCCGATCCAGAGGGGAAAGGCCATCATCAGCCAGGGCAGGGTGACGATCTCGGGACGGCCGGGCCAGCTCAGGGCCAGCAGGCCGATGACGGCAACCGTCAACGGCAAGCCCAGGAGGGCCGCCGCGAGCGCCTTAACCCACATGGCGGATTTCCTTCCGCGCCTTGCGCTCGCTCTTCCATGCGCCGTACCAGACGTCGGCATAGGGCAGGGCGACGGCCGCCAGCATGAAAGCCGTCAGCATCGCAAAGCCGCCGCCCCAGAAGCCCAGCGCCCGCCAGGCCGCCGCCCAGGCCAGCACCAGCAACAGCCAGCCGGCCCGGCGCAGGCGCCGCGGCCGGCGGACCCCGCGCAGCCGCTGATGCGGGCTGCCCAGGTAGAAGGCGCCAGCCGCAGCCAGCGCGAGCACGAGATAGAGCGCGCCCCACATGCCGGTCAGAACGTTTCGCGATGAATCGACGACACCGCGCGTGCCGTCCCGATCGCCATAAGGCCGATCAAGACGCGGATGTTCCCGTGGCCGATGATGACGCCCATGGTTTCCATTCGCCCCTTCCTCACACTACCGCCGGGTCTTCATCGCCAGCGGACCGTGCCCCCGCGATACCCCTTCGGTTGCAGATTTCAGAATTGGCTGCTGAGGCGGATGCCGAAGGTCCGTCCCTCGCCGACGGCCGCCTGCGCCCCACCGGACGAGATGCCGGTCAGATACTCCTCGTCGAAGAGGTTGCGGGTGAATGCGGAAACGGTGAAATGCTCGGCCTCATAGCCGAAATTGGCATTGACCAGGGTGAAGGCATCGACGGACAGCGCCGGCGAATTGGCGATGTCGCCCTTGCTGTAGAACCCGTCGGTGTAGATGACGTCGCCGCCCAGGAAGAAGCCCGAGCGATGGTGCCACATGCCACCCAGCGAGGCGGTGACGGCCGGCGCCTCCGGGAATTCATTGCCGTCGAGATTGAAGCCGGCGCCGCCCGAACCGGTCAGGACGAAACCTTCGTCGAATTCCGTGTCGAGAAGGCCGAGGCCGGCGAAGAGCTCGAGGCCCGGCGTGGGTTTCCACCGCGCCTCGACCTCCGCGCCATAGGCATGAGATTCGGCGGCATTGATCGTGATGGTCTGGAACGGGAAGCTGTCGCTGAAGAAGATCGGGACCTGCTGGTCGCGATAGTCGTAGTAGAAGGCGTCGAGATTGAGTTGCAGGCGGTCGCCGAACCAGCGCGAGCGATAGGCCAGCTCATAGGCCCACAGGGATTCCGCCGAGACTTCGTTGACGTTCGCCGTGCCGATCTCGAGTTCCGAGAATCCGGGGCGATAGCCCTTGCTGACCGTGGCGGCGATGGTCTGATTCTCCGCCAGATCGAAGGCGAGGCCGATCTTCGGCAGGAAGGCGGTATCGGAGACCGAACTGTCCTCGGCCAGCGAGGCGTAGGTCGGCGTGAAGGTGGCAATGGTCGTGACGACATCCAGCAGGGCACCGCTGTAGTTCGCGGAGACTTCGTCGCGCAGCAGGCGGCCGCCCGCGAGCAAGGTCCAGCGGTCGGCGAATTCGTAGCGTGCGTCCGCATAGAGCGCGAAGGACTCGCTCTCGTTCGTCGCGTCGAGCTGCTGGAACGGCAGCAGGGGGATGAGGGGGGCGAAGAACGTCGTCTGGATGTTGGAATCGATATCCATGGTGGAGCGGCCGGCGAAGACGCCGATCACGCCCGAGACCGGCGAATCCGGCGAGGCATAGCTGAGCCGGATGTCCTGCGACAGATCCTGGCCGCCGCGCATGTCGTCGCGCACCAGGGCCGACGTGGCCGGCGACGTGATCTCGACGTCCGTATCGACCAGGGCGCTGATCGAGTTGATCGTCCAGTCCGGGGAGATTTCGTAGCTCAGGTCGGCGATGTAGCGGTTCACCTTGGTGTCGCGGAATTCCCCGGCGCTGTTACCGGTATCGGTGAAGGTCCGGGCGAAGAAATCGGGGCCGGTGGCCAGCGACCAGGCGGGCTTGTCGTGGGTATGGCTGATCGTGAACAGGCCGGAGAATTCGGGCAGGCCGGCGGGTTCGATCAGCAGCTTGCCGCGCACTTCCTCGAATTCGTCGTCGCCCAGCGTCGCGAGGATGGGGTCGGTGTACTCGATGCCGTTGTCCCGCCGCGACATCTGGCCGGCGATGCGGACGGCGAGCTGATCCTCGACGATCGGTCCCGAAGCGACGATCGCGCCGGATGCCGTGTGCTGATTGCCGCCGATGCCTTCGAACCTGAATTCCGGGTCCCAGGTCGGATCCTTGGTCTTGATCTGGATCGAGCCGGCCAGGGCGTTGCGGCCCTGCAGGGTCGACTGCGGCCCGCGCAGCACTTCGATCTGCTCGACGTCCCAGATGCCGCGCGTGCCGCGCCGCGTCGCCTCGATGCCCTGTTCGGCGCCGTCGACCACGACGGAGATCGCGGGATTGGAGCGGCTGGGCTGGGTGGCACCCTCGGCGTTCTGGCCGCGAATGACGAAATTGCCGTTGCCCGTGCCGGTATCGAACGACCGGATGTTGGGCGCGTTGTTCAGCGCCTGGCCGAGCGTGTCATAGCCGAAGTCCTCGATCTCGTCGTCGGTGACGACATCGACGCTCTCATAGGTCTTGAAGACTTCGCGCGGCACCTTCTCGCCCTCGACCACGATCACGTCGAGCATGACGCTGTCGTCGCTGTCGGCCGGCTCCTGCGCCATGGCCGGCGACACGCCCGCCAGCGCGACCGATAAAGCAGCGCCGCTCAACCCGCCGCGCACACGCCGACGCCCGAAGATCACAGACATGAAAGCCCCCAACCCAATACAGATGGGGCTAACCGTAATAAAACCGAGGGCGATCACAATTCTGATTACATTATCGCGAGACACGGCCATCTATCCGCGATGACCTTCGTGATCGCCAAAGGCGCGGGCCTGGCTGACGCTGGCGCACGGAACCTAGGGTGCCTGAGCGTCCACCAGACCCGCCAGCGCCTCCGCCGCGCGGGAGAGGCTGCGCTGGCGATGGGTCAGCATCAGGAATTGGCGCCCCGGCATCGCGAACGGCAGCACCGCCAGCCGGCCCGTCTCGAGGCCGCTGGCGACCACCACGCGCGACAGCACGGCGACGCCGCCGCCCGCCTCCACCGCCGTGCGCACCGCTTCGTTGGACGGCAGTTCGAGCAGGACGTCGAGATCGAAGAGACCGAGGCCGTGGGCCGCCAGCGCGCGCTCCAGCGCGTCGCGCGTGCCGGACCCCTTCTCGCGCAGGATCCAGCGCAGGCGCCGAGGATCGAGGGGCGGCGGCCCGGCGTCGAAGCCGGCGGCGGCGACCAGCACCATGTCGTCCGCCGCGATCGGGCGGGCGGACAGGGCATCGTCCGCCACCCGGCCCTCGACGAAGCCGATGTCGGCGGCACCGTCATGCAGCAGCGCGGCGACGGCCTCGGTATTGGCGATGGCGACATCGACCACGATGCCGGGATAGCTCTCGCGATAATGCAGCAGAAGCGGCGGCAGCCAGTAATGGGCGACGGTCTGGCTGGCGGCCACCGAGAGCCGGCCCCGGGCCAGCCCGGTCAGATCGGCCAGCAGCGCCTCCGCCCCCGCCGCCTCGGCGAGGACGGCGCGCGCCGCCGGCAGAAAGGCGCGGCCCGCCGCCGTCAGGGCGATGCCCCGGCCCACCCGGTCGAACAATCTGGTGCCGTGGCGCGCCTCGAGCGCGGCGATGGCGGCCGAGGTCGCGGATTGGGTCAGGCGCAGGGCCTCGGCGGCGCGGGTCATGTGCTCGTGCTCGGCGACGGCGACGAAGATCCGCAGTTGCTCCAATGTCATCCGGTCCCGTCCGATCGTTGGCTTCGGCCCTCAGCCGATCACCTCGACCAGTAGCAGACTGAAGCCGGCGATGAAAACAAAGGCCAGCAGGGCGAGCAGCAGGGGACGCAATCCTTCGGCCTTCAGGCGGCGCAGATCCGTCTCCAACCCCATGGCGGCCAGCGCCGTGGCCAGCAGGAAGCCGGTCAGCGGTGCCGCCGCCGCCCTGAGACCCGCCGGCACGTCCACCACGCTGTTCAGGCCGACCAGAACGATGAAGCCGAGGACGAACCAGGGCACCGGCGGCCTGGCCGCGCCCTGGCCGCCCCGGCCGAGGCCGAGCAGCAGGACGACCGGGGCCAGCAGCATGACGCGGGACAATTTGGCGACGGTGCCGAAATCGCCCGCCTCGGTGCCGCGCTGATAGGCGGCGGCGACGACCTGGGCGATCTCGTGGATCGAAGCCCCGGCCCAGAGCCCGAAGGCGCGCGGCCCGAGATCCGCGAGGCCGGCCAGCGCCGGATAGGCGAACATGGCGATCGAACCGAAGATGGTGACGCAGGCGACGGCATAGGCGACGTCCTCGTCCCGGCCGCGCACCGCCGTATTGGCCGCCAGTACGGCGGAAGCGCCGCAGATCGAGGTGCCGGCGGCGATCAGCGCCGTCAATTCCCGCCCGACCCCCAGAAGACGGCCGGCGAGGGTGGTGAAGCCGAAGGTGGCGGCCAGGCTGAGGGCGATCACCGCCAGCCCGCCGGGCCCGACCGCGAAGACCTGCGCCATCGTCAGTTGCAGGCCGAGGAGCACGATCCCGGCGCGCAGCAGGCGGCGCATGGAAAAGGCGATGCCGGGCCTGACCCGCGCCGGCAGACGGGCGAGATTGCCGAGGCCGATCCCCAGGGCGATGGCGAGGATCATGGGGCTGAGGGCGCCGAAGGCCGGCAGGCGGTTGAGCGCGGTCGCGGCAAGGCCGATGCCGCCCGCCAGCAAGAGACCGGGCAGAACGTCCCCCGCCCGTCGGGCCAGGGGAACAGGATCGGAAAGGGAAAGGATAGGCGTTGAACTCATGGCGGCTGTCCTCCGGTCCGAAGACGGTGACAGCCCGCGATCAATCAATCCAACGCATTATTATCCAATAATTCATCGACTGTTTCGATGAATTCCCGGCGGCGGCTACCGCCGGGGGTCGGAAATCAGTTGGCCCAGCCGGGGATCGGGGACTCGTCGCCCTCGCCGTCGCCCTCTTCGCCTGCCGCTTCTTCACCGACCGGCGCTTCTTCGCCTTCCGGCGCTTCGCTCTCGCCTTCGGCCAGGGCCTCCAGGACCTCGGGGGCGTTCGCCTCGTCGTAATCCTCGTCCTCGTCGCCGCCTTCGCTCTTCAGGCGCTCGGCCGCCTTCTGCACCGCCTGGTCGAGTTCGATCTGGCTGCACAGGCCGAGGGTCACGGGATCGACCGGCTTGATGTTCGAGCTGTTCCAATGGCTGCGCTCGCGCACCGCCTTGATGGTCGGCTTGGTGGTGCCGATCAGGCGGCAGAGCTGGGCGTCCGAAAGCTCGGGATGATGGCGCAGCAGCCAGGCGATGGCGTCCGGACGGTCCTGACGGCGCGACACCGGCGTGTAGCGCGGGCCCTTGGAGCGGACGCGCGGCGCCGGATTGGTCGATTCCAGCAGTTCCATATGGTGGCGCGGATCGGCCTGGGCCTTGTCCAGCTCGGCCTGGGAAATCTGGCCGTGGGTGACCGGGTCGAGACCGACGATGCCCTGGAACACCTCGCCGTCGGCAATACCTTTCACCTCCAGCGGATGCAGGCCGCAGAAGGTCGCGATCTGATCGAAGGTCAGGGCGGTATTTTCCACCAGCCAGACGGCTGTGGCCTTGGGCATCAAGGGAAGGGGCATGTCAATCCTCCACCGTTGCGACGGATCCTCACCGGACCTGCCGCCGCCACGATTCATGGCATTTAGCGATAACGGCTATATAGTCGCGCCCGGCGCCATCGTCAAACCCTGCACGCGGCACGACTTTAAACCCGCCCGGAATCCGAACGCGTCATCGGGGCAGAAGGCCGGGATCTCGTGACGACAAGGCCGCCCTTATCTCGACAAGGTCCCGACCTGCGCCGGGACGACGAGGTACTCGGATCGCGGGCTGCTCACATCGTCAGCACGATCTTGCCCAGATGGCCCCGGTCGTCCATGCGGGCGTGGGCGCCGGCGGCGTCCGCCAGGGGGAAGACCGTGTCGATCACCGGCTTGATGCGCCCCTCGGTGACCAGCGGCCAGACCGTCTCGCGCAGCGACTCCGCGATCGCCGCCTTGTCGGCGACGGAGCGGATGCGCAGCGTCGAGCCGGTGATGGTCTGGCGCTTCAGCATCAGGCCCATCAGATTGATCTCGACCTGGGGTCCCTTGAGGAAGGCGATATAGACCAGCCGGCCATCGACCGCGAGGCAGGTCAGGTTGCGCTGGACGTAATCGCCACCGACCATGTCGAGGATGACGTCGACCCCCTTCTTGCCCGTCTCGGCCTTGATCACCTCGACGAAGTCTTCCGTTTCGTAGTCGATCACCCGATGGGCGCCAAGGGCCTTCAGGGGTTCGATCTTGGCGGCGCCGCCGACCGTGGTGAAGACCTTCGCCCCCAGGGCCGAAGCCATCTGCACCGCCGTCGTACCGATGCCGCTGGCGCCGCCGTGGACGAGGAAACTCTCCCCCGCCTTCAGGCCGCCGCGATCGAAGACGTTGGTCCAGACCGTGAAGAAGGTCTCGGGCATCGCCGCCGCCTCGACCATGGTCAGGCCCGGCGGCACGGGCAGGCAGTTGGCGGCCGGCGCCACCGCGTATTCGGCATAGCCGCCGCCCGGCAGCAGGGCCGTCACCCGATCGCCGAGGCCGACACCGTCGACGCCCGCGCCGAGCGCGACCACGGTGCCCGCGCCCTCGAGCCCCGGGGTCTCGGGCGCACCCGGCGGCGGCGGATAGAGACCGAGACGCTGGAACACGTCCGGCCGGTTGACCCCCGCCGCTTCCAGCCTGATCAGCACCTCGCCCGCGCCCGGCCGGGGTACCGGCAGATGCACCGGCTGCAGCACTTCGGGCCCCCCGGGGCTGGTGATGGCGATGGCGGTCATGGTATCGGGCAGGACGGGAGGGGTCATGGCGCTTATCCTTGCTGAGACCCTCTGGTTAGGCGAGGACGGCCCCGGAGGCAAGAATGGGGAGCCAGTAATGGGGAGACAGGCCAGTAATGGGGAGACAGGCCAGTAATGGGGAGACAGGAATGGCATTCGATCCCGAAGACGAACGCGTGGCCCGGCCCGGCGCGGCCCTGAAGGCTCATCTGATCGCGCCCGCCCCGCTCGACAATCTGTCGGTCGAGGACATCGAGGCGCGCATCGAGTCCGCCCGGGCGGAGATCGCCCGCTGCGAGGACGCAATCGCAAAGAAGAAGGCGAGCCGAAGCGCGGCGGACGCCTTTTTCAAGCGCTGAGCGATAAGAATCTTATTCGCGTTTCGCTGTGACGGGTTGACGCAGGTCATGCACCCGCGCATGATCCGTCCCGCAAGTCTTACAGGGACGGCATCACAAAAGAACGGGCTGCCCATCGGGCAGCCCGTCGTCTTTCGGGCCCCTTCGGAAGGGGCCCATCCAGACGGGGAAGCCTATCCAGAAAAGGAAGCGTATCAGGCGGCGGCCTGATGCTCGATCCGCGGGCCGGCGACGGCGGCGCCGGTCTCGATCGCGATCTGGCGCGGCTTCTTCGCTTCCGGCACCTCGCGCACGAGATCGACGTGCAGCAGGCCGTTCTCGAACGACGCATTCACGACCTTGATGGTATCGGCAAGCTCGAAGCGGCGCTCGAAGGCGCGGGCGGCGATGCCGCGATGCAGATACTGGACCTCGGCCTTGTCCTCGCGGCCCTTGCCGGCGATGACGAGGACATTCTCGTTCACGGTCACGTCGAGTTGGTCGGGGGCGAAGCCGGCGACGGCCATGGTGATGCGGTACTTGTCCTCGCCCGCCTTCTCGATGTTGTAGGGCGGATAGGACGTGGCGGCCTCGTCGACGCGGGCGGCGGCATCGAGCAGGCGCGAGACCCGGTCGAAACCGATGGTGGAACGCATCAGGGGCGAAAAATCAAAGGCAGAGCGCATCGCAATTCTCCATTGAGCAACGGCGAGTTTCGTCATGCGGCCATCCCCCCGAAGCCCGGGCGGGATCGCGCGCCGAGCCCCGTCGCGGGCACCCGGCACCAATGGATTTAAGGGCTGCGGCCCGGGCTTCAAGAGGCCCTGGAACGAAAAAAGGCGGCCCCGCGGGACCGCCCTTTCACGAACGCCGCCGGTCGCGGCGCGGCCTTACTTGAGGCCGAACTTCGAGAAGCGCTTGTTGAACCGGGCGACCATGCCGCCGGTGTCGATGATGCGCTGCTGACCGCCGGTCCACGCCGGGTGGGAGCTCTTGTCGATGTCGAGCTTCATGACATCGCCTTCCTTGCCCCAGGTGGTGCGGGTCTTGAACACCGTGCCATCGGTCATTTCGACCGAGATGACGTGGTAGTCCGGGTGAATGCCTTCCTTCATCGTCCTGCTCCTTGACCACGGTGCCCTGGCTGTCCTGGGCCGCCGGCCATGGGTAAATCGGTTTCGACTGCGCGTCGGGAAGCCGCGTTCCTATCGGAAATGGCCGTCGAAGGCAACGACAATCGCGGCTTTCCCCGGTTTCTAGAGACGCGACAGCAGTTCCGCCTTCTTTGCCGCGAATTCCGCGTCGCTCAGGATGCCCTTGTCGCGGAGCGCCGCCAGCTTCTCGATGGTGGCGATGATGTCGGCGGCGGAGGGAGCTGCCTGGGCCGGGCTGGCCGGCGCCGGGACCTCGAGCCCCGCGCTGTCCGGGGCCGGGATTTCGGTCGCCGTCGGCACCGGCACTTCCTGGGGTGCCGGCGGCGGCACTTCCGGCATGATGGTGGCGGGCGCCGGTACCTCGGGCATGGGCGGCGCTGCATCCGGCATCCGCGGCGCCGCCGGCGCCTCGCGGCCGCCGGAGACCACGGGCAGGGAGGCGACGTCGATCAGGCCGTACTGGCTGGTGAAGCTGAGGGTGCCGCTGCCCGACTGCTGCTGCGAGAAGCCGCCGATCGAATGATCCATCGTGTCATAGACCGTGACATGGCCGCCGAGGTCGATGGCGAGGCGCCGGGGTCCGGCGAACCAGGCATAGCGGACATTGTTCTGGGCACCGCTGCTGTTCGGCTGGCCGAGGTCCGCCGGCCACCAATGGCTGCCCTGGCCCGGCCCCGGCACGAACAGGCTGACGCCGGCACCGCCGCCCTGGCTCTGCGACTGGTATCCGCCCTGATTCGGCTGGCTGTCCTGGCTCTGGTAATTGCCGTAGCCACCCTGGCCGTAACCACCCTGGCTCTGGGACTGGAAGCTGCCGGTCAGCAGCAGGCCGGGCTGGCTGGCGGCCAGCGACGCCAGTTCGTTGCACAGGGCGTCGATCCGGCCCTTCAGAGCATTGTTGAACATGTCGGACAGCATGATCATGCCGCCCTGCATCCATTGGCCCGAGCCGCCGAATTCCGGATGGTCGAACTGCGCCATGGAGCCGTTGCCGTTGACGACGCTCATCAGCATCGAGGTGACGGCGTCGGCGCTGAAACCGTGACGTTGCGCGATATCGCCGACCGCCTGCTGGCCGGCCTGGGAGAGCTGTCGCATGGGATGTCCTGAAACGGGGTGAGATCTTCGAGGGACGTCGCCCCACGATCGCCCTACCCTGCCCCGCTTCCGTGACAGAAATAAAGCCCGCGCCGCGCGAAAGGCGAATTTTTCCTGTCCGGCCCCCGGTTGGCAGTCCGGTCCTGGGGGGCTAATACTGTCGGCTTTCCGTTTCCAGCGATGGCCAACACGCATGACCGACAGCCTGCCCGACCGTCTTTCCACCAATCCGAACAGCCCCTATTACGACGAAGAGATCCTGAAGCGCGGCATCGGCATCCGCTTCAAGGGGCAGGAAAAGACCAATGTCGACGAATATTGCATCTCCGAGGGCTGGATCCGCGTCGCCGCCGGCAATTCCCGCGACCGCAAGGGCAATCCCCTGACCATCCTCCTCAAGGGCCCGGTCGAGCCCTATTTCCGCGACGCCGACTGAGCGGGCGCGCCGTCACTCGGCGATGCGGCGGCGGTACTGCTGGGGCGTCTCCCCCAGATGCTGCTTGAAGACGCGGGAGAAATGGCTCTGGCTGGCGAAGCCGACCTGATCGGCCAGTTCCGCCAGCGAGACCCGCGTGCTCTGCAGCAGTTCGCAGGCCCGCGTCACCCGGGCACGGGTGATGAAGGCATGGGGCGTCATGCCGAATTCGGTCTTGAAGAAACGGAAGACGTAGGACGCCGAGACGTCGAACAGGCGCGCGATCTCGTCGATCTCGATGCCGCGCTCCAGATTGGCGCCGACGAAGTCCGACACCGCCGCGCGCCGGAACGAGCGCCGCCCGTTCGACGGTTGCAGGGCGCGGATGCGGCGGATCGCGATCGTTTCCAGATGGCCGCATAGGGCGCCCACCATCGCCTTCAGATGGCCCTCGGTCATATCGTCCGCCGGCTGTCCCAATTCGCCCGCGATCGACAGGCCGAGGCTGAGGGACAGCGCGTCGGGCACGGCGAATTGCAGATCGTCGATGAATTCGCTGCGCCCGATCATGGCGCAGGCCTGCGCCGATGGCCGAAACTGCACGGTCAGCAGGTCGAGCTCGCCGTTGATGCGCCAGAACACCCGCGTGTTGGCGGGGATGAACTGCACCGATCCCGGTGCCGCCTCGCGCTCCGACCAGTCCTCGTCCACGCGGTAGCGCGCCCCGGCCCGGCCGCCCAGCATGATGGCGACGCCCCAATGGGCCAGCGGCGCCATGTCGAAGATCGCCACATGCCGGCACCAATAGCCGATCATTGCAGGACGATCGTCCAATATCGTGCAGTACTCGAACTCCGGATCGCCCAGAGCACTGGTCACATAATCGAAATCCCGCCGGAACGTCGAGAACATCCCACCCCCTTTGGCGCTTCCGCACCTTGTTTTTCGTCAGGATAGGGACATCCGTCCAGCGACGCCAGAAATATGAAAAATCGAGTTCACACATGTGCAAGAACTCGCCAATTCGACCTGATAACTTCCCTTGCAACAACGAAAAGCGGAGGAAGTGCCTGAAAGGGCGCTGGCGGGTTTCTTTTGCCCGTCGGCGACGAGGCAAGGGCGGAACGGGATCGTTTCTTGAAAAATCAGGAAATTTCATGCGGTGGCAAAGTCACCGCAGCGGATTCCCGTGCGCCTTGGACGAAGGATGCGCCTTCACTTCCCGAGCGAAAACTGTGTTTACCGGGGATACGAGGAGCACCTGATGAAGACGCTGAACCTCATGATGGCGGGTCTTGTCCTTGCCGCGGCGGCGACGCCCGCCTCGGCCAAGGTGCCGCAGTCGGAGGCCGATCGCCTGGGCGCGGATCTGACCATGGTCGGCGCCATCAAGGCGGGCAATGCCGAGGGCACGATTCCCGCCTATGACGGCGGCATCACCAGGCCGCCGGCGGGCTACGCGCCGGGTACGCATTATCCCAACCCCTTTGCCGGCGACACGCCGACGGCGACCATCAGCGCCGCCAACATGGGCCAATACGTGGCCCATCTGACCGCCGGCCAGCAGGCCATGCTGAAGCTCTATCCCGACTTCAAGATGCCGGTCTATCAGACGCGGCGGTCGTGTTCCCTGCCCGAGCGGGTCTATGAGGCGAGCAAGCGGAACGCCGCGACCGCGACCATGACCGAGGACAAGAACGGCCTGAATGACGCAATCCTGGGCGTGCCCTTCCCGATCCCGCAGAGCGGCGTCGAGGCAATCTGGAACCACCGGCTTCGCTATCGCGGCTTCAAGTTCCGCCGCTGGTTCGGCTCCGCCGCGGTGAACCGCGACGGTTCCTACATCATGTTCAAGAGCCAGGACGAGGGCATCATCCACTATTCCGGCCCCGGCCTCGCCGAGATCGGCGACGTTACCGACATCAAGCAGCTCAACAATATCGGTATTTCCTACCTGAACATCACCACTGCGCCGTCCCGGGTGGCGGGTTCGATCGTTCTCGTCCTCGACACGATCAACGCCAAGGAACTGCCGCGCCAGGCCTGGCAGTACAATCCGGGCACGCGGCGGGTGCTGCGCGCCCCCGAGCTCGCCTATGACAACCCGCTGTTCAACACCGACGGCCTCGCCACCACCGACCAGTTCGACGTCTACAACGGCGCCACCGACCGTTACACCTTCGACCTGCTGCCGTCGAAGGAGCTCTACATCGGCTACAACGCCTATGAGCTGATGTCGGACAAGCATCCCTATGACGAGCTGCTGCGCCCCGCCCACCTCAACCAGGATCTCGCCCGCTACGAGCTGCATCGGGTCTGGGTCGTCGATTCCAAGCTGAAGGAAGGGTCGCGCCACATCTACGGCCGCCGCACCTTCTATCTCGACGAGGACAGCTGGAACATCGTCGCCGTCGACATATACGACGGCCGTGGCGAGATGTGGCGCGTGCAGGATGCCCCGGCCGCGAATTACTACGACCTGCCGCTGTGCTCCTCCGCGCTCGAGACCAGCTACGACCTCCAGTCCGGCCGCTATGTCGTCTTCGGCCTGAAGAACGAGGAAAAGATGCTGGACTGGAACGTGCCGGATATCGATCCCTCGCAATTCTCGCCCGACGCCATCCGCCGCATGGGCAAGCGCTGACACCAACGAAGAAGAGGAAAGACGGTCGCGCCGCCGAGGCGTGGCCGCGTGGGGGAGAGACGAGAATGCATGCTTCCAGGCATCCGGGCCGGCCGGCGCGCCGGATCTTCCTGACGGCGACCGCCGTCTGCGCCCTGACCGCCGCCGCGGGCGCCGCCGCCGCCTATGAATTCGACGTCGGCGACGAGATCACGGTGTCCATCATCGGCTCGCTGTCGACCGGCGCCCAGATCCGCATGGCCGACCGCGATCCGCGCAACTACGGCTACTACTACGGCGGCGGGCTGATCTCGTCGGGCAACGACGACGGCAACCTGAACTTCGACAAATACGACCTGATCAGCCAGATCACCACGGCCAAGGCCGAACTGTCGGTCGAATGGCGGAATTTCCTGGTCTATGTCCGGGGTGCCGCCTTCTACGACTGGGTCGCGGACAACAACGACCTGGCGGATTTCGACCCGGCGCATCGGGTCTACAACTCCGGGCGTTACCACGACGGCGCCGCCGACAAGGCGAATTGGGACGCCTATCTGCTCGACTACTATGTGCGCGGCGACTTCACGCTGTTCGACAATTACCTGGGCATCACGGTCGGCAACCAGATCCTGAACTGGGGCGAGGCGCTGTTCACCATCAACGGCATCTCGGTGATCAATCCGATCGACGCCGGCAAGATCCGCGTGCCCGGCGCCGAGCTGAAGGACGCGCTCATCCCCGTGCCCATGGTCTCCGTCAATTACGAGATTGCCAGCGGCCTGTCGGTGGAAGCCTTCTACCAGCTCGATTTCGAGCCCTTCAAGCTCGACGCCTGCGGCAGCTTCTTCTCCTTCACCGACAATTTCTGCGACGGCGTGAAGGTCTCGTCCAGTTTCACCGATCCCTACGACACACGGTCCTATACCTCCGGATCCGGCCTGAACCCCAATGATTACGACGATCCGAACAGCGTGCTGCTCGCGGCGAACGCGCCCATCACCACGCTCGACGATCCCGATACGGACGATTGGGGCGTCTCGCTGCGCTACTTTTCGCCCGAGCTGAACAATACCGAGTTCCAGCTCTACTACGTCCGCTACAATTCGCGCCTGCCCTCGCTCTATGCCGAATCGCCGGCCCAATTCGCCCCCGGCACCGGCGAGACCAATCTGGCCGCGCTGCCGGCGCCCCTGCTCCAGGGCCTGTTGGACCAGCTCGGGGTCGATGCGCTGAACCAGCTCACCACGGCGCTTTCCAATGTGCTCGGCGGGCCGATCACCGATATCGCGGGGGCCCTCACCAATCCGCTCAGCAATGTGCTGATCGATCCGGCCTTCGGCACGGCGCCCCGTTCCACGGTGCTGAAGAATCTCGAGGGCGGCGGTCTCTATCAATATTACCCGTCCGATCTCGAAATGATCGGCTTCGCCTTCAACACCACCTACGACCCGCTGGCGGTGGCGATCAACGCGGAGGTGAGCTGGAAGCACAATGTGCCGATCTGGATCTCCGAACCCGCCTTCCTCGCCGCCGTCTATAATTCGGCGGGCGGCGTTCCCATCGACCAGGCGACCAAGGCCGAGACCGAGCTTTGCGTGCAGCCCGTCTGCGTCCAGAATCCGGGCATCGCGCCGATCCTCGAAACGCCCTTTTCCGGGCACGACGATCAATATGTTCCGGGCGGCCGCGTCTTCCTCGACGAGCCGCACGACGTCTGGCAGGCGGCGATCCGCTTCATGCAGATCCGCGGCGGCTCGGACTGGGTGACGAAGCTGCTCGGCGCCAACCAGCTCTTCGCCCTGGTCGAATTCGGCGCGCTCCACGTCGATCTCGACAACGGCACGCAATATGCGGCTTACGGCCAGAACGGCTTCACCGGCTTCCGCACCCGGCCGCTGAACCTCGGCCCGGTCACGGTGCAGGACCCGATCTATGCCACCAACCTGGGGCCCTATTTCCCGTCGACCTGGAAGAATCCGTCGAAATGGTCGGGCGGCGTGCAGGGCCTCGTGTTCTGGGATTATCCGAACGTGATGGACGGCGTGACCATGACGCCGTCGGTCGGCTTCTCTCACGGGCTGTTCGGGGTGACCCCGGCGCCGACGCCCGGTTTCGTCAAGAGCGTGACGTCGCTGAATTTCGCCGTGAAGTTCGACTACCTCGAACACTGGAGCCTCAGCGTCAACTACTTCAAGAGCTTCGGCGGCGGCGGGGGCGGCGGCGGTTCGCGCAATCCCTATATCGACCGCGACTTCGTCGGCTTCAACCTGACCTATTCGCTGTAACTGGCCAGGTACGTCACCCGGCCCCGCGTTCCCACACGCTCGTTACCTCCTAACGGGTGTGCCACTCGCCCCGGATCGCCGCGCCCTCGCGGCCGGCGGTCCGGGGTTTCTTATGATCCGCCTCAGGCCGCGAATTTCGAGAAGTCGGGCTTGCGCTTCTCGAAGAAGGCACCGATCGCCTCGGCGACCTCGGGCCCGCGCAGCAGGCGGCCGAAGATCGTGCCTTCCTCCTTCATGCGGCCGGCGACGTCGGGCGTCTGCGACTTCATGAGTTGCTTGGTCAGGCGCAGCGCCGAGGGCGAGAGCGCGGTCAGGCGCGCCGTCTTGGCCGCGACATGGGCCATCAGCTCGGCCGCCGGCACCACCGCGTTGACGAAGCCGAGCTCGGCCGCCGTCGCCGCGCTGAACTGCTCTCCGAAGAGGAAGAGTTCGGCCGCCTTGCGGTGGCCGATCATGGCCGGCACGATCAGGCTCGACGCCGCCTCGGGCACGAGGCCGAGCGCGGTGAAGGGCATCGAGAAACGCGCCGTGTCGGCGGCATAGACCAGGTCGCAATGCAGCAGCATGGTGGTGCCGACGCCGACCGCGATGCCGTTCACCGCCGAGATCATGATCTTGGGGAAGCTGGCGATCGCGGCCAGGAAGCGCGAGACCGGCGATTCGCCCTCGAGATCGGGCGGATTCTGCATGAAGTCGACCAGATCGTTGCCGGCGGTGAAGGCATCGCCCGCGCCGGTGAAGACGAGGACGCGCACCGTCGGATCCTCTTCCGCCGCCTTCATGGCCGCGACGATGGCGTCATACATGGCCAGCGTCAGGGCGTTCTTCTTGTCCGGCCGGTTCATGGTGATGGTGGCGACACCGTCCTGGGTTACGCTGGTGACCAGATCCGTCATGATGACACTCTCCTCTTCTTGTCGTGATCGTCCCCGTTGCGCAGGGTCGCGAAACGTTCGGCGGCGGTTTCGAGGAAACGGGCGACCAACGCCACTTCCTCCGCAGTGAAGCCTTCGGTCAGGCGGGCGTTCACCGCCGTCATCAGGGGCCGGGCGGCGGCGATCCGATCGCGCCCTGCCCGCGTCAGGGCGAGAAGCGTCACGCGTCGGTCCGTCTCGTGCGGGCGGCGCCTGATCAGGCCCGCGCGCTCCAGCCGCTCCGCGAGACCGGTGACGGCGGAGGCGTTGAGGTCCAGGCGCTCCGCCAGATCGCCGGGGGTGCAGTCCGGCGTCTCCCCCAGGACGAACAGGGCGCCGAGTTGCGCCGCCGTCACGTCGAGACGCGTCAGCAATTCGCCGTCCGCGGTCTTGAAGGCGGCATTGCGGGCCCTGTTCAGCAGATGGAAGAGACGGGGTGTCGAGCTCATGGCCGGCACCCTACGGCGAAATGCTTCACATGTGAAGTATCATTCGGCCGCGTCCCGCGCGGCCACCAGACGGCGCCAGTAGTGGACACCGTCGCCCGCTTCCTCCCGCGCGATCAGGCCGCGCGTGCGCAGGCAATGGAGATGCGCCAGCCCCTCGCCCAGCGCCAGCATGAGGTCGGTGCCTTCGAGCTTGCGCCGGAACATCGGCAGCATCAGGTCGAGGGCGTGGCGCGGCTCGTCCAGGGCATTCATGGTCAGGTCGAGCCGGCGCTGGTGCCCGACGGCGAGGCGCTGCACCCGGCTGTGCAGGCCATGGAAGGGTTCGTTGTGGGCGGGCAGCAGCAGGACGTCGTCGGGCACGCGCCCGGCGATCGCCGCCAGGGAGTCCAGCCAGTCGGTCAGGGGATCCGCCTCCGGCTCGGTCACGCCGACCGAGACGTTGGAGGAAATGCGCGGCAGCACCTGATCGCCGGAGATCATCAGCTTCCTCGCCGGCGACCACAGGCAGGCGTGCTCCGGCGAATGGCCGCGCCCGACCACCACTTCCCATTCATCGCCGCCGATCTCGATCCGGTCGCCGTCGCTCATGCGCCGATAGCCGAGCGGCATCTCGCTGACGCCCAGGGAGAAATTGCCGAAGCCGCGCGCCTTGTAGGTCTCCAGCATCTCGGGCGTGAAGCCGCAGCGACGATAGAATTCGACCGCCTCCGCCGGCGGTTCGGGCCGGACGTCGAGGCAGAGGATGCGGGCCAGCAGGAATTCCGCCCGCGTCATCCACAGCGAAGCGCCGAAATGGCGCACCAGGAAACCGGCCTGACCGATGTGATCGGGATGCAGATGGGTGGCGAAGACCCGCGTCACCGGGCGGCCGCCCATGACGCCCTCGAACAGGCGGTGCCACTGCGCCTCGGTCTCGTGTCCGCGCAGGCCCGTATCGACCACGGCCCAGCCCTCGCCGTCCTCGATCAGCCAGCAGTTGATGTGATCGAGACTGAACGGCAGGGAGAAGCGCACCCAATGCACGCCGGGCGCCACCTCGATGGCTTCGCCGGGGGCCGGGACCCGCTCGAAGGGAAATGAAAGACTGCCCACCACGCACTCGCTTCCAAACGTTCGCGACTGCGAGTGTAGGGGGGATGACGCGAACGTCAACTTGCCCCCGAAGACCCGCCGCCGACGCGACGTCGGCGGCGGCGGGTCCGATGGCCGATCAGGCCACCAGCAGGTCCGGCAGGTCGGCCAGCAGGGCGTTGCCACTGGTCACCGGACCCAGCAGGGCGGCGGCGACCGGCAGGCGCTGTTCGGCGAAATAGCGGGCCGAGGCGATGCGCGCGGTCAGGAACTTCCGGTCCGCGCCGTCCTGGTCCAGCTTCTCGCCGGCGGCAAGGGCAAGACGCGCCAGCAGCCAGGCGCCGACCACATTGCCCGCCATCTCGAGATAGGTGCAGGCGGTCGCCAGCACCTCGTTCGGATCGTTGGTGGCATGGGCCAGCACCCATTCCGTCGCCTCGGCGAAGGCGGCGGTGGCCGGCGCCAGATGCTTGGCGATCACCTTGAAGTCGGCGCCTTCCGCGGTTTCCAGGGCCGGGATGACGCTTTCGATTTCGGCGATCAGGCCGCGCACTGTGTCGCCGCCGTGCATCGGCACCTTGCGCATGACGAGGTCGATCGCCTGAATGCCGTTGGTGCCCTCGTAGATCGGGGCGATGCGGCTGTCACGCCAGTGCTGGCCGGCGCCCGTCTCCTCGATGAAGCCCATGCCACCGTGGATCTGGATGTTCAGCGAGGTCAGGTCCATGCCGCGGTCGGTGCACCAGGCCTTGGTGATCGGGGTCAGCAGGTCGGCCATGGCGCGTTCCGCCGTCCGCTCCTCCTCCGTCGCCGCCGCCTTGGCGAGGTCGATGGCGAGGGCGTTGCGGCACACCAGGGCGCGCATGGCGTCGATGGTGGAGCGCATGGTGAACAGCATGCGGCGGATGTCGGGATGGTCGATGATCGCGCTCGGGCCCGGCGGGGCGCCGACGGCGCGGCTCTGGCGGCGCTCCTGGGCGAAGGCCAGCGCCTGCTGATAGGCGCGCTCCGACAGCGCCAGACCCTGCACACCGACCGACAGGCGGGCATTGTTCATCATGGTGAACATGGCCTGCAGGCCCCGGTTCTCCTTGCCGATCATGTAGCCGACGCAATCGTCGTTGTCGCCGAAGGCCATGACGCAGGTGGGCGAGCCGTGGATGCCGATCTTGTGCTCGATCGAGACGCAGCGCACGTCGTTGCGCTGGCCGAGCGAACCATCCGCGTTGATCAGATACTTGGGCACGATGAAGCAGGAAATGCCCTTGGAACCGGCGGGCGCGCCCGGCGTCTTGGCCAGCACCAGATGGATGATGTTCTGCGACAGGTCATGCTCGCCGAAGGTGATGAAGATCTTCTGGCCCTTGATGCGCCAGGTGCCGTCCTCGGCCGGGACCGCCTTCGACTTGATCTCGCCGAGGTCGGAACCCGCCTGGGGCTCGGTCAGATTCATCGTGCCGGTCCATTCGCCGGCGATCATCTTCTCGAGATAGGTCGCCTTCTGCTCCTCGGTGCCATGGGCCATGATCGCCTCGGTGGCGCCCTGGTTCAGCAGCATGATCAGGCCGAAGGCCATGTTGGACGAGGACCAGAGTTCCGAGACCGCCACGGTGACGGTCCAGGGCAGGCCCTGGCCGCCGAATTCCGGCTCGAAGGGGACGCCCGGCCAGCCGCCCTCGACATAGGCCTTCCACGCCGCCTCGAAGGCCGCCGGCACCGTGACCTTGCCGTTTTCGATCTTGGCACCCTCGCGGTCGCCGATCGGGTTGGTCGGGGCGATGACGTCCCGCGCGAGCTTGCCGGCCTCCTCCAGCACCTGGTCGATCACTTCCGGGGTCGCGTGCTCGTAGAGCTCGTACCCGGAAATGTCGTTCAGGCGGCCGATGGTCTCCAGCGTGAACATCAGCTCGCGCGAGGGGGCGGAATAGACGGTCATGGGGTCAGCTCTCCGATATTTCTGTCTTTGGGGCCGAACATCTCGGGGTCGTGCGGCCTTTGAGGGGCGACCGCGATATGCTAAGGCCAGTGAAATCATGGAAGTCGACATGACGCCGCAGACATTGGCGCCCATCAAGCCCCCAGTGGCCGAGACCATTGCGCAAGCAGGCCGCTTACTCAAGGGTGGTTTTCTCGTTGGGCTGCCCACCGAGACCGTTTACGGCCTGGCGGGCGACGCGACGTCGGATCGCGCCGTCGCCGCCATCTTCGCGGCCAAGGGCCGGCCCGGCTTCAACCCCCTGATCGTCCATGTCGCCGATGCCGCCGATGCCCCCGCGCTCGCTATCGTCCCGCCCGTCGCCCAGGCCCTGATCGACGCCTTCTGGCCCGGCCCCCTGACCCTGGTCCTGCAACGGCGGGCGGATTGCCCCGTCTCCCTGCTCGCCTCCGCCGGGCTCGACACCCTGGCGCTGCGCTGTCCGGCCCATCCGGTCGCCCGGGCCGTGATCCGGGCCGCCGGCGTGCCGCTGGCCGCGCCCAGCGCCAATCCCTCCGGCCGGCTCAGCCCGACTTCGGCCCGGGACGTCGCCGATGCCTTCCCCGAGGACCGCGTGGCCCTGGTGATCGACGGCGGTGCCACCCCGGTCGGGGTCGAATCCACCATCGTCGGCCTGTTCGGCGACCGCGCCGTGATGCTTCGCCCCGGCGGCCTGTCGCGGGCCGAGATCGAGGCGGTGACCGGTCCCCTGGCCGAAGCCGGCGACGACGCCGATGCGCCCCGGAGCCCGGGACGCCTGCTCTCCCACTACGCCCCCGGCCTGCCCGTCCGCCTCGACGCGACGGGTGTGGCGCCGGACGAGGCTCTGCTCGCCTTCGGGGCGGGCGTGCCCGAAGGCGCCCTCGTGGTCGAGAATCTCTCCCCTCGCGGCGATACGGCCGAGGCGGCTGCCAATCTCTTCGCCATGCTCCGCCGCCTGGACCGTTCGGGGGCGCGCGCCATCGCCGTCATGCCGATCCCGGCGACCGGCCTCGGCGAAGCCATCCGCGACCGCCTCGCCCGCGCCGCCGCGCCGAGGGAAGCCCCCTCCCGGGAAGCTGCGTCATGATCGCCACCGACCTCCGCGACCGGCTGCTCGCCATCCTCGGGCCTGCAGGGCTTGTGGAAGACGCGGACACGATCGCGCCGCGCCTGCGCGATCATCGCGGGCGCTATGTCGGGCGCACCCCCTTCGCCATCCGCCCGGCGACGGTCGACGAACTCGCGGGCTGCATGGCGATCCTCCATGAAGCCGGCATCGCCATGGTGCCGCAGGGCGGCAATACCGGGCTGGTCGGCGGCGCCACCCCCGACGAGAGCGGGGCGCAGGTGCTGATCCTGACCGATCGCCTGCGCGCCGTCCGCGAGGTCGATCCGGCGGGCGACACCATCACGGTCGAGGCCGGCTGCACGCTCGCCGAGGTCCAGGCGGCGGCGGAGGCGGCGGACCGTCTCTATCCCGTCTCCCTGGCGTCGGAGGGGAGCTGCACCATCGGCGGCACGCTGTCGACCAACGCCGGCGGCGTCCATGTGCTGCGCTGGGGCAATACGCGGGAACAGGTGCTGGGCCTCGAAGTCGTGCTGCCCGACGGGCGGATCTGGAACGGGCTTCGGGCCTTGCGCAAGGACAATACGGGCTACGATCTGAAGCAGCTCTTCATCGGCGCCGAAGGCACATTGGGCATCATCACCGCCGCCGTCCTGAAGCTGCAGCCCCGGCCGCGCGGGCGCGCCGCCGCCTTCTCTGCCGTGCCGGACGTCGAAGCGGCGGTCGCCCTGCTGCAACGCCTGCGGGCGGCGGCGGGCGAGGCGCTGACCGCCTTCGAACTGATGCCGGAGATCGGCCTCGGCTTCGTCCTGAAACACATGCCGGGGCGCCAGCGCCCCCTGGCCGACGCGTCCCCCTGGTATGTGCTGGCGGAAATCGCCTCCCAGGGCACGGATCAGGCGGACGTCATGGAAGCGGCCCTGGCCGATGCGGTCGAGGCGGGGCTGGTGCGGGATGCGACCATCGCCACCTCCGAAGCCCAGGCAAAGGCGCTCTGGGCCCTGCGCGAGGACATGTCGGACGCCCAGCGCCCGGAGGGGGCGAGCCTGAAGCACGACGTCTCCGTGCCCGTGCCGCGCATCGCCGCTTTCGTCGCCGAAGCCACGGCCGCCGTGCTGGCGCGCGATCCGGGGGTGCGGATCTGCTGTTTCGGCCATGTCGGCGACGGCAATCTGCACTTCAACCTGAGCCAGCCCCTGGGCGCGGCAGCGGCCGATTTCATGGCACGCACGGCGGAATTCGCCCGCCTTGTGCACGACATCGTCCATGCCCATCATGGCTCCATCTCCGCCGAGCACGGAATCGGGCGTCTGAAGGTGGCGGAGATCGCGCATTATCAGGATCAGGTCGAGTTGGACCTCAAGCGCCGCATCAAGACGGCGCTCGACCCCCGGGGGTTGATGAATCCCGGCAAAGTGGTCGGACCATGAGACAATGATAAAGGCATAGGGGAGGGGCAGCATGCCTACGGCATTCGTCACGGGGGCGACCGGCTTCGTCGGCATCAATCTGGTGGACGAGCTTCTGGCGCGGGACTGGCAGGTCACCTGCCTCGCGCGGAGCGGCTCCAACACCCATCTGCTCGGCAAGCGCGACGTCGCCATCGTCAACGGCACGATCACCGACGCCGACAGCCTGCGCACCGCCATGCCGGCCCGGGTGGACGCGGTGTTCCACGTCGCGGGCGACACCAACATGTGGTCGCGCAACAATGCGCGCCAGACCGCGACCAATGTGACCGGCACGAGGAACATGTGCGACGTCGCGCTGGAGAAGGGTGCCAGACGCTTCGTCCACACCTCGACCATCGCCGCCTGGGGCCTGATCGACGGCCCGATCGACGAGACCACGCCCCAGCGGGGCGGCCAGTCCTGGATCAACTACCAGAAATCCAAATATCTGGGCGAACAGGCGGTGAAACAGGCGGTCGGGCGCGGGCTCGATGCCGTGATCGTCAATCCCGGCGCCATCGTCGGCGCCCAGGACAGCCACACCTGGGCCCGCATGTTCATGATGATCGCCCAGGACGAACTGCCCGGCGTACCCCCCGGCGCCATGTCCTTCGGCCATGTCGGCGAAGTGGTGAAGGCCCATGTCGCCGCCGCCGAGGTGGGCCGCACCGGCGAGAATTATCTCCTGGCCGGGACCGAGGCGACCATGCGCGACTTCGTCGCCGAGATCGGCAAGCGCCTCGGCAAGGCGCGGCTGCCGCCGGTGGTGCCGCTGCCGCTGCTGCGCCTCGTCGCGCGTTTCTATGCGCTGCGTGCCGCGATCACCGGCGCCGAACCCTCGGTCACGCCGGAGATCGCCGCCATGGCGGCCAAGACCAATCCCTGTTCCAGCCGGAAGGCGCAGGCGGAACTCGGCTATCGCACCGTGCCGCTGGCCGACATGGTCGCCGATTGCGCCGACTGGCTGATCGCCCAGGGCTATCTCGAAAGGCCGAACTGAGTGCTTGAACGGACGCTTGCCATCCGCCCCGTCACCGATGCCGAAATCGACGATCTGGTCGCGCTCTGGATCGACTGCGGCCTGACCCGGCCGTGGAACGACCCGCGTGACGACATCACCCGCGCCCGCGCCTCGGCCGAGGCCGACATTCTGGTCGCGGTCGAGGACGAACGGGTGGTCGGCAGCGTGATGGTCGGGCACGAGGGCCATCGCGCCTGGATGTATTACCTGGCGGTCGCGCCCGCGATGCAGGGCCGGGGCCTCGGCCGCCGCCTGGTGCGCGAGGCGGAGATCTGGGCGGCGGCCACCGGCATGCCCAAGATGCACCTGCTGATCCGGCCGGAGAACGACCGCGTCCGCGCCTTTTATGAAGCCATCGGCTACGGCGAACAGAAGCGCGTCATGATGGCGCGCTGGCTGGACGGCCGGCCGCTGCACGATTGAACCGACCCAAAACAAGAACGACACGGGGAGAGAAACATGACGTTCCAGCCGTTCGACCTGACGGGCAAGGTGGTGCTGGTGACCGGCGGCAATGGCGGCATCGGCCTGGGACTGGCCGAGGGCTGCGCCAAGGCGGGCGCCGATATCGCCGTCTGGGGCACGAGCGAGGCTAAGACGGCCGCCGCCGTGGAACGCCTCTCGGCCCATGGCACCAGGGTCGCGGGCTTCGCCGTCTCGGTCGCCGACGAGGCGGCGGTGGCGGACGGCTTCGCCCGCACGGTCGAGACCTTCGGCCGCGTCGACTGCTGTTTCGCCAATGCCGGTGTCGGCGGCATGACGCCGTCCTTCATGGAACTCGGCCTCGACGAATGGCGCCGGGTGATGGCGGTCAATCTGGACGGCGCCTTCCTGACCCTGCGCGAGGCCGCGCGCCACATGACCCTGCGGGGCGGCGGCGGCTCGCTGGTGGTCACGGCGTCCCTGGCCGGGATCGAGGGCGCGGCGCGGAACGAGCATTACGGCGCCACCAAGGGCGGCGTCATCGCCCTGATGCGGGCGATCGCGTCCGAACTCGGGCGCGACGGCATCCGTTGCAACGCCATCCTGCCCGGCTGGATCGAGACCGACATGACCGAAGCCCTGTTCGCCATGCCGCGCTTCCGCGAAAAGGTCCTGCCGCGCGTGCCCCTGCGGCGCTGGGGCAGGCCCGAGGATTTCGCCGGCATCGGCGTCTATCTCGCCTCCGACGCCAGCGCCTTTCACACCGGCGACTGCCTGGTGCTCGACGGCGGCTATGCCATCTTCTGAGACGACGGCCGATGACCCCCTTCGCGCTCGACCTGCCGCCGTTCCGGCCCCGCCCGCCCTGGCTGGGCGCCCATCTGCAGACCGTGCGCAACGCCCTGGCCAAGCCCGCCGTGCCCCGGGTCGCCGCCGGTTCCAAGGCCCTGCGCCTGCCGGTCCGGGACGGCACGGGCGACGTGCTGCACGCCACCCTGGACCTGCCGGCCGAGGTGCGCGAGGGCCTGCCCCTGGTGCTGATGGCCCACGGCGTCTCGGGCAGCGCGGAGAGTTTCTACATGCGGGCGACGGCGGCGGACCTGCTGCCGCTCGGCTATCGGGTGCTGCGCCTCAACCTGCGTGGCGCCGGGCCCAGCCGGATCGATTGCCGGCGCCATTATCACGCCGGGCGTTCCGGCGACCTTCGGGATGCCATCGCCGCCCTGCCCGCCGGCCTGACGGCGGCGGGCGTCGTCGCCGTCGGCTTCTCGCTGGGCGGCAATACGGTCCTGAAGCTGGCCGGCGAACAGGGAGCGGACGGGCCCGTCGTGGCCGCCGCCTCGGTCTGCGCGCCGATCGACATGGGGGCGACCACGCGCAATCTGAACCGGCGCGCCAACCGGCCGTTCCAGGCCTATCTGCTGAAGGGCTTCAAGATCGAATATGTCGCGCCGGGGGCCGAGCTGACGGACGAGCTGCGCGCCGCCGTCGCCGCCGCCCGCAGCTTCGCCGAATTCGACGCCACGGTCTCCGCCCCGCGCAACGGCGCCCCGGACGTCGAGAGTTTCTACCGCGAGAACAGTTCGAAGCATTATCTGGCCGGCATCCGCGTGCCGACGCTGGCGATCGCGGCCGAGGACGATCCGATCGTCCCCTTCGCCCCCTATCGGACCGTCGACTGGCGCGCGCTTCCCGCCGTCGTCACCGCCTTCACGCCCGGTGGCGGCCATGTCGGCCATCACGGCCGAAACGGCATCTGGTACATCGAGGCGATCCGCCGCTTCCTGTCGGCGCTCTGAGCCCTCAAGCGCCCCAGCCGAGGATCCGCATCTGATGGCTGACGTCGCGGTCGCCGAAGCGGCAGGCGGCGATCAGGCGTTCGCCCGCGTCCCGGCCCCGGGCGATGCAGGAGATCTTCTGCCAGCCGACCAGCCGGCGCAGGTCGAGGGCGGCGGCCAGCCCGCAGTCGGCGACCGACGCCTTGGCCGCGCAGCCGGCGCCGAAGGCGGGCGCCGTCAGCCCGGCGATGCGGATGCGCTGCCCACCCAGATCGATGGTGGCGCCGTCGACCACCGAGGCATAGCCCTCGATCCGGCTCGCGTCCGGCGCGGCGGGGCCCGTCAGGCCGCCGATGCCGGCGCCGAGCCCGGCCCCGCCGAAGGCGAGGCCCAGCGGCAGCACCATGGCCGCCAGCAGCCGCCGCGGCCCGTCCGGTAAAAGGGAAATCGAATGCGCCATGAACCCGCCTCGTGGAGTCCGTTTCGTGCGAATTGCAACCATTATGGGCGCAAATCCTTAGGACTTTCTGAAACGCCGAAGGCCGCCCCATCGCCGCCGTTTTTCCATGACAGGGTGCAGGCTCGCGGCTAGCCTCCCGTCAGTTCCGACGACGGGGCGCCGAGGATGGGGAGAGCCGGACGCGGAGCCGGCGGCTTCGACGCCCGAAGACCGAAATGCGGACGGCCACATAAACAGACGGATGGATGAAACCATGACCCTCGACCCGCAGGCCAAGGCCATACTCGACCAGATCGCGCGTTCGCCCCTGCCCAAGATGCATCAGGTCCCGGCCAGCGTAGCCCGCCAGATGTTCGAGATGACCTGCCAGCTCACGGACATGAAGGACCTGCCCATCGGCAAGGTCGCGGACCGCACCATCCCGGGCCCCGGCGGCGAGATCCCCGTGCGGCTCTACACCCCGGTGGCGGCGCCGGCCGGGCCCCTGCCCGTGCTCGTCTATTTCCACGGCGGCGGCTTCGTCATCGGCAGCCTGGACAGCCACGACGGCACCTGCCGCCTGCTGGCGAACGAGGCGAAATGCCTCGTGGTCGCGGTCGACTACCGCCTCGCGCCCGAGCACCGCTTCCCGGCGGCACTCGAGGACTGCATCGCCGCCGTCGACTGGGTGGCGCGCAACGCCGACGACATCAATGCCGACAGGACGCGCATCGCCGTGGGCGGCGATTCCGCCGGCGGCAATCTCTCCGCCGTCGTCGCCCAGCACATGCGCGACCGCGCCAAAACGGACAAGGCGGCGCCCGGCATCGTCTTCCAGCTTCTGATCTATCCGGCGACCGACGCCCTCCATGAAGGCACGTCGCGCACCGCCAATGCCCAGGGCTATATGCTGGACCAGGATCTGATGACCTGGTTCTTCAGCCAATATGTCGGCGATGCCGAGGGCATGGACCTGGCCGATCCCCGGGTCTCGCCGCTGCGCCATCCCAATCTGTCGGGTCTCGGCGCCGTGCATGTCGTCGTCGCCGGCTTCGATCCGCTGCGGGACGAGGGCATCGCCTATGCCGACGCCCTGAAGGCCGCCGGCAACGACGTGACCCTGGCCCAGTTCCCGGGCCAGATCCACGGCTTCTGCTCCATGGCGGGCGTGATCCACGAGGGCCGCACCGCCCTGTCCGGCGGCGCCGCCCGCCTGCGCGAGACCTTCGCCCGGCTCTGATGCCGGTCGAAGCGACCCCGCCCCTCTCAGGGGCGGGGCGCGCCCATCAGGGCGGGGCGGTCGCGCTTCATGATGGCGCTGATCTGGTCGATCGTGGCGCGCAGGCGCGGCGCATGACGCAGGTCGCGATGCACCGCCAGCCAGACTTCGCGCAAGGGACAGGCGCCGGGTGCGGTCAGCCGCGTCAGGCCCTCGTCGTCGCCGATGAAACAGGGCAGCAGCGCCAGGCCGAGTCCGGCCTTCACCGCCGCCAGTTGGGCCGGCGTGCCGTCGACCCGAAGCGCCGGCCGGGCGCCGCGCGCGACCTGGGCGAACCATTGCGCATCGGCGGCGCCCGAAAGTTCGGGCGGCGGGCCGATGGCGTCGCAGCCGGCGAAGGTGCCGGGCGCCGGGGTCCGCCGTTCCTCGGGATCGAGACCGGCGGCAAGGACATAGCTCGGCGCGGCATAGACCGCGAAGGCGACGAAGGCGACGCGCCGGACGAAGAGTTCCGCCTGATCCGGCAGGGCGAAGCGCAGCGCCAGATCGCTGTCGCGCCGCGCCAGCACCGGCGGCCGCTCGTCCGACACCAGTTCGAGGGCGAGGCCCGGATGGCTGGCGACGAAGGGGGCGAGACGCGGCGCCAGGAAGGGCGCGATCAGCAATTCGGGCGCCGAGACCCGCAGCACGCCTTCGAGCGGCGTCGGCCCGCCCGCCAGTTCGACCGAAAGCTCGGCGACCGTTCCGGCCATGTTTTCCGCGGCGGCGACGACGCGAAGACCGAGTTCGGTGGCGACGAGGCCCGTGCCCCGGCGCTCGAACAGGGGCTGGCCGACCGCGGCCTCCAGCGCCGAAAGGCGCCGGCCCATGGTCGACTGATTGAGGCCGAGCGCGCGTCCGGCCGCCGTCAGCGTGCCGTGGCGCGCGATCGCCAAAGCGATCTTGAGGTCGTCCCAGTCCTGCATGACCCTTGTCGCAAAACGAATCGCATCAGCGAACAACAATACCGGGGGAGGCCGACATGACATCCAAACTCTTCGACATGACGGGCAGGACCGCCGTCGTCACCGGCTCCAGCCGGGGCATCGGGCGGGCCATCGCCATCGAACTGGCGCGCGCGGGCGCCCGCGTCGTCGTCTCCAGCCGCAAGGCCGACGCCTGCGCCAAGGTCCGCGACGAGATCGAGGCGGAGGGCGGCGAAGCCGTGGTCATTCCCTGCAACATCTCGTCGCGCGAGGATTGCGAAGCCCTGATCCAGGGCACGGTGGCGCGGTTCGGCGGCATCGACGCCCTGGTCTGCAATGCCGCCGTGAACCCCTATTTCGGCCCCATCGCCGATGTGCCGGATGCCGCCTTCGACAAGATCATGGCCTCCAACATCAAGTCGAACCTGTGGCTGTGCCAGATGGCGCGGCCGGTGATGGCGGCGCGCGGCGGCGGCGCCATCCTGATCATCTCCTCGATCGGGGGCCTGCGCGGTTCCGCCCTCCTTGGCGCCTATTGCATCTCCAAGGCGGCGGACATGCAGCTCGCCCGCAATCTGGCCGTCGAATGGGGCGGGGAGAACATCCGCACCAATTGCATCGCGCCCGGCCTGATCCGCACCGATTTCGCCCGCGCGCTGTGGGAAAACCCCGATATCGAGCGCGAAGTGCTGCGCAACTGCCCCGCCGGGCGCATCGGCGAGCCGGAGGACATCGCCGGCGCCGCCCTGTTCCTGGTCTCCGACGCCGGGCGCTACACCAACGGCCAGACCCTGGCGGTCGACGGCGGCGTCACGATTGCCGGGGGATGAGAACGCGCCGCGATCCCCATGCAACACTTCGGCGAGAATCGCATTTCGCACGTGCAAAAAGATCGCTACTCGCCTGCCCCGCCTGTAGGTTACGTCACCATGACTGAATTGGAGTTCCGACCGCGCCGGAACTTATTCTTGGTGCTTCTGGCATGATTTTTCCTGGTCGCCGCAGCTCGCTGATCGCTGCCGGCGCTTTTGCCGCGTGCAGCGTCCTGGCCGCAACGGCGGTCGGTGCCCCGGCGGGTTCGCCCGCCGACGGGGCACCCGCGCCCGACGTCGCCGCTTCGCCGGCGCCGGCCCCCGACAATACCGCCCCCGACAATACCGCCGGCCCCGAAGTCGTGGCGCCCGATGTCGTGGCGCCCCCGGAAGCGGCCCCCATGCCCGACGGCGGGACGGCGGATCTGCCGGCCGACGACGACGCCGAGCCGGCGAAGCCCACCCCCACCGTCTCCGCGCAGGCCGAACTGCCGTCGGGGCCGACCTATCAGGCAGGCTTCAACGCCTATGAGCGCGGCGACTACGAGCGTGCCTACGAAATCTGGCTGCCGCTGGCGGAGGAAGGGGATTCCGACGCCCAGTTCGGTATCGGCGTGATGACCGACAACGGCCAGGGCGTGAACGAGAACGACGCCGAGGCGGCGAAATGGTATCGGCTGGCCGCCGAACGGGGCAATCCGGACGCCCAGTTCAACCTCGCCCTGCTCTATGATTCCGGCAAGGGTGTCGCCGAGAACAAGGAAGAAGCCGCCCATTGGTACGCCAAGGCGGCGGCGCGCGGCCATATCGGCGCGCAATACAATCTGGCTCTCATGCTCGAAGCCGGCGACGGCATCCTGCGCGATCCCGCCGCGGCGGCGAAATGGTACCGCCAGGCGGCCGAACTCGGCCATATCAAGGCCCAGAACAATCTGGGCGTGCTCTACGACAAGGGCATCGGCGTCGCGGAAGACAAGGCCGAGGCGGCGAAATGGTACCGCATGGCGGCCGAGAAGGGCTTCGCCCGGGCCCAGTTCAATCTGGGCGTCATGTACGATTTCGGCACCGGCGTGCCGCTGGACGATCTGGAAGCGGCCAAATGGTACCGCAAGGCCGCCGAACAGGGCGACGTCGAGGCGCAGTTCAACCTCGCCCTCATGCTGGACGCCGGCGAAGGCATGACCGCCAACAAGTCGGATGCCGCCTTCTGGTACCGCAAGGCCGCCGAACAGGGCAATGCCGCCGCCCAGAACAACCTGGGCGTCCTGCTCGATTCCGGTGACGGCGTGCCCCGTGCCCCGGACGAGGCGGCCTATTGGTACGAACAGGCGGCCCAGCGCGGCAACAGCAGCGCCATGCGCAACCTTGCCGCCCTGTTCCGCGACGGCCAGGGCGTGCCCCAGGATCTGGTCGAAGCCTACAAGTGGCTGACCATCGCCATCGAGTCCATGGGCACCGGCCCCGACCGCGAGATGGCGCTGGAGGACCGCACCGAACTCGGCGAGCGCATGGAGCGCGGCGAGACCCGCGAGGCCCGCCGCCGCGCCGAGGCCTGGTTGCGTCAGACCGGCCCGGGCAGCCCGGAGCGGGCGGCGAGCACCGGCCCGGCCGAATCGCCGCCGCCGGAACGGCGCCGCACCGAACTGGATTCGACCGGCTCCGGCTTCTTCGTATCGGCCGGCGGCCTCGTCCTGACCAATCACCATGTCGTCGCCGCCTGCAGCGACCTGAAGCTGCGCCTGGGGCGGGAGGCGATCGGCGCGGCGACGATCATGGCCGCCGATCCCGCCAGCGATCTCGCCCTGCTGCGGACCGGCGCCCGGCCGCCGACCCGGGCGGTCTTCCGCATGGGCAAGGAACCGCGCCCGGGCGACGACGTGGTCGCCGTCGGCTATCCGCTGCGCGGCCTGCTGGCGTCGGAGGCCAACGTCACCACGGGCACGATCAGCGCCAATGCGGGGCTGCGCGACGATCCGAATTATTTCCAGGTCTCCGCCCCGGTTCAGCCCGGCAATTCGGGCGGCCCCCTGCTCGACCGCGCGGGCCATGTGGTCGGTGTCGTCTCGGCCAAGCTCGATGCGCTCGAAGTGGTCGATGCCTATGGCGACATTCCCCAGAACGTGAATTTCGCGGTCAAGGGCCGGGTCGCCGCCGCCTTCATGAACCGGGCCCAGCTCACCCCCGTCGCCGCCGACAGCACCACCGCCCTGTCCGCCGCCGACGTCGGCGAGATCGCGCGGCGCTATACCGTGCTGGTGGAATGCTGGAAATGACCGGAACCCTGATCGGCATCGCGCGGCGCAGCGCCAAGCGCGCACCGATGGAGGAAATGACCGAGGCCCGCGTCAGCCCCGATGCCGGCGTCGAAGGCGATTTCCGGGGCAAGCCCGGCAAGCGCCAGGTGACCGTGCTCGCGGCCGAGGGTTTTGCCGCCGCCGTCGCCGAAATCGTGCCCGCGCCCGCCCGTGCCCCCTGGACGCTCCGCCGCGCCAATCTCCTGGTCGAGGGGGTGAGCCTGCCGCGCACGCCCGGCGCCCGCCTTTCGATCGGCGACCTGATCCTCGAAGTGACGGGCGAAACCGATCCCTGTTCGCGCATGGACGAACAGGTGCCGGGCCTGACCAAGGCCCTGACGCCCGACTGGCGCGGCGGCGTCACCTGCCGCGTGATCGCCCCCGGCACCATCCGCCTGGGCGACGCCGTCGACGCCTGAGGCCCTGGTTCAGGGCCGGACCAGGGGGGCGTCGATGCCGTCGTCGTTCTCGTGCACGTCGAGTTCCGCCGAGGATTTGATCAGCGCCATGTTGAGGTTGAAGAAGCGCCCGGCCCGGGTCGTGAAGCTGCCGCCGACGATGTGGTTCAGGAAGCGCAGCATGTCGGCGCCGTCGAGCTTGCGCCCGCCTTCCGCGCCGAGCTTGGCGGACTGCCGCCCGGCGTAATCGACGTCGAGCCCGGCCGAGGAGAGCAGATCGGCATCGTTCAGAAGGCCGGCCATGCGCAGCAGGCGGCGATCCTCGGCCAGCGGCCTGAGTTCGGCGAAAGCCTCCGTCTCGACCGGCGGCGGCGCTTCGTAGAAGGCGGCGCCGTGAAGCGCCTTCATGTAGAGATTGGGGCCCGCCGGATCGGTCGCCAGCACGACGGCGCGGATCGCCGCGATATCGCCTTCCGCGACGCCCGCGTCCCGAAGGCAGGGCAGCGCCGCGTCGACCGCCAGGCTTTCCAGGCGAAAGCGGACCGCGCCGTTCATGGTGCCGTCGTGCTCGAAATCATGGATCAGGGCGGCGAGGCACAGAAGGCCGCGTTCCCGCGCGGTCAGGCGGATATGGGTCGCCACCTTGTCGTTCCGCTCGGCCAGGTAATGGGCGTTCAGGACGACTTCCAGGGTGTGATGGGCATTGTGATAGGGATTGACCGGCACCGGCGTGTCGCGGCTTTCGACCGCCGCCGAAAGGGCACGCGCGGCCAGGCGATAGGCATGGTCCGGCGGAAAGCCGTAGCCGGCCAGCATCCAGTCGGTCACCGGCGCCAGCTTCGGGACGGCCAGGTCTTCCAGCACCGTGAAGGCACGCACGATCGACTGCGCCGCGCGCCGGGCCGTGTGGCCCTCGATCAGGGTGAAGGGTTCGGCCGCGAGGTCGAGCCCGGCCCCGGCCGCCAGGGTCTCGAGCGCCGGCAGGGCCGCCCCGGCGGGAGCCCTGGTGGCTGGGGTGACCGGGGTCGACTCCGTCATCGCCATGCCGCCCCGTTCACGTAGCGGGCCCCTGCCGCGCATCCACGGCCGCGACGATTCTGAAGAAAGCGATGCATGGAGGAAGGCCGACCCGACGAGAGACAAGATGTCCTATTCCGACCGCCATCGGGCCATTTCCGTCTGTGACCAACATCACACCTGATCGATTTCGCGCGCCGGAGCGACTTCGGGCCCCGGAGCGAATTTGGGCCAATGGCTGCCATGCGGTGGCGGGGCCGGGACACGGGGCAAGCCTAGCGCAATTCCCCCGCCCCGCAACAGCACCGGATATACCGGAATCGGACGAGAATTGCGGTCGGGGTCTTGGATGCCGGGACGGGTTTGAGCTAATCACAGAAGGGGGGACCGGCCGCGCGCGTGCCGGGTGTTCCCCCGCGCCCCCGCGGCCCAGGACAGGAAGACCATGACCCGACAACCCGAGGCGGCCGCCGAAGCCGACCCGAAACCGGCCGCAACGGCGCCGGCGCGACGCAGCCCCATCCCCCGCATCTTCATCGCCCTCTTCGCCTTCTGCGTGACGACGGCGGCGATCTTCGTCTCCCTGCTGCTGGCCGGGGGCGAGGCCCGGGGCTTCGGCGCGCGCGGCTTCCTGGCGGCCGCCCTGCTTCTGGTGCCCGCCGTCGTGCTGCCGCGGCTTTCGGGCGGTATCGCCACGCGGGGCCGGGGCCAGCCCATGATCACCTGGTCCATGGCGGTCGCGCTGCTGGCGGCGGTGGTCGCGGCGGGTGCCATTCTGGCGCGGGCGGAATGGGCGCTGTGGCTTGCGCTGGCGCTCTGCGGCGTGGTCGCGGCGCTGCTCGGCCCGCTGGCGCTGTCCGCCCTGCACCGCCTGCTGCCGGAAGCGGGCCGCGCGGCCGGTGTCGCCGCCGCCCTGGCCGCCGTGTTCCTGGGGGCTGCCGGCGGTGTCGGCCTGACCCATGGCGTGGCCGCCCTGCCCGCGGGCGGCGCGCCCCTGATGGCGGCGCTGCTGATCGTGGTCGCGACCACCGGCTGGTGGCTGACCCGGCACCTCGCCGGCGGGCGCCTCGGCACCCTGCCGCCGGGCGACGAGGTCGATCTCGCGGCGCTCGGCACCGGCGGCGTCACCCGCACCGTCGAGCACATGCGCCGGCAGGACGTGCCCTTCACCGCGGCCTTCGCCATCGCCTGGGTCACCGCCGGGCTGTTCTTCCTGCTCGCCTTCCTGCCGGCCGCCGGCCGCGACCTGCTCGGCGGCGGCGCGCTCGTCCAATATGCCCTGCTCGGCGTGCTCGGCCTCGGCGTGGCGCTGGGGGCGCGCCTCGCGTTGCGCCTCTCGCACGGCGCGGCGAGCGCGGCCTGGGCGCCGCTGGCGGCCCTGGTCGCGATCTTCGCCGCCTTCGATCTCCAGGCGGTCGCCGCCGCCCTGGCCGCCCAGGCGCCGGCCGGTGCCGACCCCCGCCCCCTCCTCGCCCTATTGGCCGACGAAGGCGCGATCCGCTTCGCCATCGACGTGCTCTTCTTCGGCGCCGCCGCCGGCCTCTGGTCGACGCCCCTGACGGTCCTGATCGGCGACCGCACGGACGAGCGCGCGACGGCCCACCACTATGCCATCGCCGGCCTGCTGGTCGGCCTGTTCGGACTGGTGGCCCTGCTGGCCGGGCTCGGCCTGTCGAAGGCCGGGCTCGGGTTGCCGGGGCTCTTCTTCCTCTTCGCGCTGGCGAGCGTGGTCCTGCTGGTGCCGGCCATCCGGCTCTGGCCCGACCGCCTGTTCAAGGCCGCGACGGCGCGCCTGCTGCGCCTGCTGTTCCGGGTCGAGGTCAAGGGGGCGGAGAACATCGCCCGCGCCGGCGCGCGGGTGGTGGTGGTCGCCAATCACGTCTCCCACCTCGATGCGCCGCTGCTCGCCGCCTTCCTGCCCGATGCCACGCGCTTCGCCGCCACGGAACGGGTCGCCCAATCCCTGAGCGCGCGACTGCTGTCCAAGCTGATCCATCTGACCCCGGTCGACACCTCGCGCCCGGTCGCGGTGAAGGCGCTGATCCGCGGCGTCGAGGACGGCACGCCCCTGGTCATCTTCCCCGAAGGCCGGCCCACGGTGACCGGCGGCCTGATGAAGGTCTACGAAGGCCCCGGCATGGTCGCCGATAGGGCGCATGCCATGGTCCTGCCGGTGCGCATCGAGGGGCCGCAATATTCGCTGTTCTCGCGCCTCGGCGGCAAGCTGCACCGGCGCCTGTTCCCCAAGGTGACGATCCACGTCCAGGAGCCGGAACGCTTCGAGATCCCGGCCCATGTCCACGGCCGCCTGCGCCGCCAGGTCGCCGGCAACAAGCTCTACGACATCATGGTCGAGATGATGTTCCACTCGGGCGATCTCGACACCAACCTGTGGCAGGCCCTGCTCGCCGCGCGCACCAACCACGGCGGCGCCACCCAGGTGGTCGAGGATCAGGACCGCAAGCCCTTCAGCTACAACCGCCTGATCATGGCTTCCCTGGTGCTGGGCAAGGCGCTGTCGCGAAAGACCGCCGAGGGGGAGATCTGCGGCGTCCTCCTGCCCAATACCGCCGGTGTCGCGGTCACCTTCTTCGCCCTGCTCGCCTTCGGGCGGGTGCCCGCCATGCTGAACTTCTCCGCCGGACCGTCGACCATGGCGTCGGCCTGCCAGACGGCCAGGCTGAAGACCGTGCTGACCTCGCGCCGCTTCGTCGCCATGGCCAAGCTGTCGGAAGCGATCAAGGCGATCGAGGCCGTCGCGGACGTCGTCTATCTCGAGGACATCCGCGAGAGCCTCGGCCTCGGCGACAAGCTGTGGGGCGTGGCCGCGTCGCGCTTCACCGGCTTCTTCCACGGCGAGGCCGTGGCGCCGGCGAACAGTCCCGCCGTCGTCCTCTTCACCTCGGGCAGCGAGGGCCTGCCCAAGGGCGTGGTGCTGAGCCACCGCAACATGAACGCCAACCAGCTCCAGATCGCCTCGATCGTCGACATCACCAGCCAGGACAAGGTGTTGAATCCGCTGCCGGTGTTCCATTCCTTCGGCCTGCTCGGCGGCCTGGTGCTGCCCATCCTCCAGGGCGTGAAGACCTTCCTCTATCCCTCGCCGCTGCATTACCGGGCGATTCCGGAACTGGTCTACGAGATCGGCGCGACCATGATGTTCGGCACCGACACCTTCCTGAACGGCTATGCCCGCGCCGCCCACCCCTACGACTTCTATTCGACCCGCTACATCTTCGCGGGCGCCGAGCGGGTGAAGGACGAGACGCGGCGGACCTATGGCGAAAAATTCGGCGTCCGCATCCTGGAAGGTTACGGCACCACCGAATGCTCGCCGGTGGTCGCGGTGAATACGGCGATGCAGTTCAAGCCCGGGTCCGTCGGCCGCCTGCTGCCGGCGATCCGCTCGCGCCTGGAGCCTGTCGAGGGCATCGAGCGCGGCGGGCGCCTGGTGGTCAGCGGGCCGAACGTCATGCTCGGCTATTTCAGGGCGGAGAAGCCCGGCGTGCTGGAGCCCTGCGGGGACGGCTGGTACGACACCGGCGATATCGTCGACATCGACGATCTCGGCTTCGTCACCATCCTGGGCCGGGCCAAGCGCTTCGCCAAGGTCGCGGGCGAGATGGTCAGCCTGGCCGCCGTGGAACACGAGGCGTCCGTGCTGTGGCCGGATTTCGCCCATGCCGTCGTGAACCTGCCGGATCCCGCCAAGGGCGAGCGCCTGGCCATGATGACCACCTGCCCCGAGGCCGACCGCAGTATCCTGTCGCGTCACCTGCACGAGCACGGGCTGACCGAGCTCATGCTGCCGAAGACGATCGTTCAGGTCGAGGAACTGCCCCTGCTCGGCTCCGGCAAGACCGACTATCAGGCGGTCAAGTCCGCCTTCCTGAAGAAGGCGGAATGACCACGGCGAAGGTCGGCGTCAAGCCGACTCGGGCAGCAGCATGGTGCGCGGTCGGCTCCGGCCGCGCGGCAGGGTGTGGCCGACCCAGAGCGCGCGGCGCAGCGAGCCCGCCGCCTGATCGAGGGCATAGCGCGCCCGGGGGATGGATCCCGTGAAGGTCAGGAAGCCGTGCAGCATGTCCGGATGGTCCTGCAGCTCGACCCGGACGCCGGCCTCGCGCAATTCCCCGGCATAGGCGACGCCTTCGTCGTAGAGCGGGTCGAAGCCGGCGACGACCACGGTCGCCGACGGCAGATCGTCGAAGCGGTCGGCGTGGATCGGCATCACCCGCGCCATCTCCTCGTCCGTCAGCCCGCCGGCGGCGAGGGCGCGGAACCAGTCGGTGAGCTGTTTCTCGAGGATGAAGCCGCGGCCGTAGAGTTCGGCCGAACGGGTGTTCATGCGCCCGTCGGTGGCGGGATAGATCAGCAACTGGTGGCACGGCGCCTGAATGCCGGCATCGCGCGCCATCAGGCACACCATGGCCGACAGCAGCCCGCCCGCCGAATCGCCGGCGACCGCCATGCGCGCCGGATCGACGCGCAGATCGGCGGCACTGTCGAGCAGCCAGCGCCAGACCGCGCCGGCGTCGATCACCGCCGCCGGCATCGGATGCTCCGGCGCCAGGCGATAGTCGACCGACAGCACGGCGCAGCGCGCCCGGGCGGCGATGTGGCGGCAGGTGCTGTCATACCCGTCGATATCGCCGAGGACGAAGCCGCCACCATGGAAATAGACCGTCAGCGGCATGGGCCCGGTCAGGCCGGGCGGCACGAAGAGGCGCGCGCGGATCGGCCCCAGTTCGCCCGGGATCGACAGTTCCTCGACCAGCGCCATGGGCCGCGAGGCGACGGCGAAGCTCTTCATCGCGAAGCGATAGAGCGAACGCGCCTGACGGAGCTGGAAGCGATGCATCGGAAACAGCCGGCCCTGGAGGGCGGCGAAGGTCTGAAGCTGCGGGTTCAGGCGCTTGCCGTCGATGATGGCGGGTGACAAGGCGGCGACGGAGGCGAGCACCGGCGCGGAAACCCCGGCGATACCGTTGCGGACCATACGCTGGATGTTGAAGACGAGACTCATATCCTGCCGCACTCCTCGACCTGCCAGCGCCGATCATGCCGTCGGCGGCGGGGTGTGATGGCGCCGCGTCGTTCCCGAACCATGGGGACCGACGCCATGACACCAGCGTCACCTTGTCACACCTTCGAAAAGATTAACGCCGCTGGTCAAGCGTCGATTTTCCCGAATGTGAGGATTTTTCAGGTGCACCACGGTAAGTGGCTGACGACGCGAGGGAAGGCAGGATGCAGGCTCGTCCACCCGGCGGCAGGCTCCGGCCCGCGCCGGGACGACGGACGAGGTAACGGGGAATCGGGCCGCGCCGGCGGCGCGGCCCGAAAAGCCTCAGGCCGCCTTCTTCAGGTGGCGGGCAACCAGGATCTCGGCGATCTGGACGGCGTTGAGGGCGGCGCCCTTGCGCAGGTTGTCGGAGACGCACCAGAGGGCGAGGCCCTTGCCGTCCGGCACCGTCGGATCGCGGCGGATGCGCGAGACGAAGGTGGCGTAATCGCCCACGCATTCGAGCGGGGTGATGTAGCCGCCGTCCTCGCGCCGGTCGACGACCATCAGGCCCGGCGCCTCGCGCAGGATCTCGCGCGCCTGATCGACGGTGATCGGGTTCTCGAACTCGATGTTCACCGACTCCGAATGGCCGACGAAGACGGGCACGCGCACGCAGGTCGCGGTCAGGGCGATGTCCGGATCGATGATCTTCCGGGTCTCCGCCGTCATCTTCCACTCTTCCTTGGTGAAGCCGTCGTCCATGAAGACGTCGATGTGGGGGATGACGTTGAAGGCGATCTGCTTCGAGAACTTCTTCGGCTCGACCGTGTCGTTCACATAGAGCGCGCGGGTCTGGTTGAAGAGTTCGTCCATGCCCTTGTTGCCGGCGCCCGAGACCGACTGATAGGTCGAGACGACGACGCGCTTGATCCTGGCGAAATCATGCAGCGGCTTCAGCGCCACGACGAGCTGCGCGGTCGAGCAGTTCGGATTGGCGATGATGTTGCGCTTGGCATAGGCGCCGAGAGCATGGGCATTCACCTCCGGCACGATCAGGGGCACGTCCGGCTCCATGCGGAAATGCGACGAATTGTCGATCACCACGCAGCCGGCCGCCGCCACCTTGGGCGCCCATTTCGCCGAGACGGAACCGCCGGCGGAAAACAGCGCGATGTCGGTGCCGCGGAAATCGTAGTCCTCGAGGGATTTGACGGTCAGGGTCGTCTCGCCGAAGGAAACCTCGGTGCCGATGGATTTGGGCGACGCCAGCGCCACCACGTCGTCAGCGGGAAACTGACGTTCGGCAAGGATGTTCAGCATTTCACGGCCGACCTGCCCGGTCGCGCCGACGACGGCGACTTTCCAACCCATCGTCTTCGTCCTTAGGTCATGAGAGGTAGCTGCACCCGCTGCCCGTCCGGGCTGCTGTGCAGCGGGGCACAATACGCCAAACGGCGCCGCCCGCAAGCGGCGAAACACACAGGCCAGCCCTGACCAGGGTAGGGCGCGGGACCGCCCTCAGGCGCTAGCGCGGCGGATCTCGTCGACGATCATGACGCCGCCCGGACGCATCACCGCGACCCGGTCGCCACCCTGGGCGACGGCATAGGCGAGTGCCATGCCGGCCCTGGCGTAGAGATCGAGAGCACTGTCGGCACGCCCCTCGAATCCCGCGACGCCGAAGGAGAGGCGCGGCCGGGTCGAGCCCTCGGGCGGCCGGATCCGCTCCGCCGTCCAGTGCCAGACGCGGCGCGCGATCATGGCGCCGGCCTCGGGCGAGCTTTCGGGGGCCAGGATGCAGAAGCGATGATTGCCGAGCGCCGCCACCGTATCCGAGGGGCGCAGAATGTCGCCGAGAGTGTCGGCCGAAATGCCCGCGGCGACGTCGGGCACCGCGCCCGAACCGCCGTGCAGATCGAAGCGGATCAGCGTGAGCAGCCGCGAATAGCGGCTGCACCGGTCGACCTCGGCGATGAGCCGGCGGCCCAGGGCTTCATGGTCGAACGCGAAATTGGGGTTTTCCCCCGCCATGGTCTAGTCCACACACGCAATGAGAGAAGAATTTATCCCATATTGGGCAGATATTGCACCGCGTCAACATCGTCCTGCGCATAGCTCCCAGATTGCCCGCAAAGGTCGTGCGCGTCCACGCAGGCGGAATCTCAATGCTTGCCGTCGAGGCGGCGGAGCGCCCAGCGCAGGACCACCCGGCCCGCATCGAGGGAACCGGAGACGACGATCTGTTCGGCCCGGCGCGCCGGGCCGAAATCGGTCACGGAGATGGATTCCTCGATCCCCACCTGCCCGCCGAGGGCGCGGAAGCGCCAGCCGTCGCCACCATGGGTGCGCAGCAGCACGGAACTGCCGTCACCGGTCAGATTGGCGCGGACGTCGGGCGCCAGATGGAAGCGGAGCGTGAAGGGCAGGCTGCGGCCCGGCGCGCGGCCGCGCGGTTCCACCCGGTCCTCGCCGCGCAGTTCGATGCCCTCGGCGTCGAGCCACAGGCTGCGGCGGTGGATGAGGCCGAGGCGGGTGCCATAGCCGGAATGGCTGGCCTCGATCCAGACCTGGCCGTCCGCCTCCTTGCGGTTGGCGGTGGTCGCCATGGCGGGCAGCACCGGCCGGAAGCCGAGGTCCCGGTCCTCGGCCGAGATCCAGGCGTTCTGGTCGTCGAGCGTCATGGTCGAATGGGCCGCCGTCGCCCGTGCCACGCGGCGCCAATCGTCGCCGAGGCCGAGCGCCGCCCCGCAGGAGACGATCAGCCGGTCGCGCCCCGACGACATCTCGAAAGCCAGCGGCGCGACATGGGCATGCGCGCAATAGCCCGGCGGCGGCGGCGCGCCGACGTCGAGCACCAGCATCAGACGCCGCGTCTCCAGCCGCTCGTAGCCGGCGTGGGGCATGCGCGCCGGCGCCTTGCCCTTGGGCGCCGCCAGCGCCAGCACCCGGTCGATGTGGAAGGCCGCCCCCGGCTGGCCGCCGTGAAAGGCGGCGAGCCGCCCGTCGCCCAGGCGGAAGAAGCGCACCGCCGGGGCCAGACGATCGATCGCCTGGGTCAGCAGATCGCCCGGCACCTGCCCCGCCGCCGCCAGTACGCCCCGCATGCGCACCAGCACTTCGAGAAGCGCCAGATGGTCGGCGGGGTCGCGGCTGGGATAGCCGCCGTCGGGCAGGATCAGGCCGGCCAGCGCGCCATCGAGCCGGCGCAGCGCGCGCGCCAGCGGCCGGCCCCATTGGCCGAGGGCGAGACAGCCGTGAGCCAGCCCGACCGCCGCCTGCACCCGGGGCAGGCCCGGCGGCAGGCTGTTGAACGCCCTGGCGATATAGCGCTTCTGACGCATCAGGGCTTCGAGCAGGCCCTCGCGCAGGGCGGGATCGGCGTCGTCGAGCAGCAGGCCCAGATGGCCGGTCCAGGCCATGAGCCGCCGCCCGGCGAGATCGGGCCGCCACCAGCGCGCATCGAAACGGCCATAGCGGCGCAGCCAGCCGTCCAGCAGGGCGCGGGCCTGGCGCTGCGCCGCGTCCCCGCCCGCCGTCTCGAAATGGCGCAGCCAGTGGAAATCGTGCAGGGCCTCGCGCCATTCGGGGCTGGCGCCGATCAGGGTCCAGGGCGTCTGGTTGATCGACAGCAGGGTCTCGCCCGCGAAGTGATAGCGGCCCTGGAACAGGGCATTCGCCTCGTCGATGGAGCCCGGAAAGGGATCGGCCTGGACGTTCAGGGCATAGACCGACGGCGCCCGCCCGAGCGTCGCGACCGAGAGCCGCGACGCCGCCGCGGTCGCCCGCAGTTCGCGGCCGATGGCGGCGAGGCGCGCGCGCGCCAGGCTGCGCTTGGTCCAGGCCGGCGGCAGGCCCGGCAGGGTGGCGAGGGTGGTCGGCCCCGAGGCGTCGAGCCGGGGGTCGGGCGCCGCCACGTCCCCCCTCGCCGTCCCGGTCCCGCCCGTCCCGGTCATTCCGGCCGCCTCAGGCGCCGCCGCGCAGATGCTGGATGTTGGCGGCGTAGGCGGCGGGCCCGCCGGTGAAACTGGCGGTGCCCGCGACGAGCACGTCGGCCCCGGCGGCGATGGCCCGGGGTGCGGTTTCGAGGTTGATGCCGCCGTCTACTTCGAGATCGATGGCGCGGCCGGTGCCGTCGATCAGGCGGCGCAGGTCGCGGATCTTGTCGAGCTGGCTCTCGATGAAGCTCTGCCCGCCGAAGCCGGGATTCACCGACATGACCAGGATCAGGTCGACCATGTCGATCACGGTCTCGACCGCGGCGATCGGCGTCGCCGGATTGAGCACGACGCCCGCCTTGACGCCATGGCCCTTGATGGTCTGGAGCGTGCGGTGCAGATGCGGCCCGGCTTCCGGATGCAGGGAGATGATGTCGGCGCCCGCCTTGGCGAACCCCTCGATGAAGGGATCGACCGGCGAGATCATCAGATGCACGTCGAACGGCTTCTTCGTATGGGGCCGCAGGGCCGCCACCACCGACGGCCCGATGGTGATGTTGGGCACGAAATGGCCGTCCATCACGTCGACGTGGATGTAATCGGCGCCGGCCTCGTCCATGGCGCGGACTTCCTCGCCGAGGCGGGCGAAATCGGCCGAGAGAATCGAGGGCGCTATGCGGATCGCTTGCTGCATGGCTTGCTCCTAACAGCAATGAAGCAGGTTGCCAACCGCTTCACGAGCGGATCAGGCGGGCCGCGAAAAAGCCGTCCAGGCCGCCGCATTCCGGCCACAGGCTGGGCAGGGTGCGCAACTCGCCCAGGGGCGTCAGCGCGGACTCCAGACCCGGCACCTCGGCGGGCGAAATCGGGTCGCGGCGGAGGGGGGCGCCGGCCGCCAGCAGCCCTTCGATCAGTTGCGGCCCCTCGCGCGGTTCGATCGAACAGGTGCAGAAGACCAGCGTGCCGCCGGGCGCCAGCAGCTTGACGGCGGCGCGCAGCAGCTTCGCCTGGATCTTGCCGAGCGCGCGGACGTCGTCGGCGGTCCGGTGCAGGGCGATGTCCGGATTGCGCCGCAGGGTGCCGGTCGCGCTGCACGGCGCATCGAGGAGGATCAGGGGAAAGGTCTCGTCCGGCCTGAAGGCGGCGACGTCGGCGACCACCGTTTCGGCCTCGAGCCCGAGACGCGCCAGATTGGCCGTCAGGCGTTCCATCCGTCCGCGCGCCTGATCGACGGCGGTCACCTCCGCCCCGGCCGCCGCCAGTTGCAGGGTCTTGCCGCCGGGTGCCGCGCAGAGGTCGGCGACGCGCCTGCCCGCGACCGCGCCGAGGAGGCGCGCCGGCAGGGCCGCCGCCGCGTCCTGCACCCACCAGGCACCTTCCGCGTAACCCGGCAGGTCCGCGACGCGCCCGGCTTCGGCGAGGCGCAGCGTGCCGGTCGGCAGCACCACGGCGCCGAGGCGCGCGGCCCATTCGTCGCGGTCGAGACCGGGACGGAGCGAGAGATCGAGGGGCGGCTCCACCTGATGGGCGGCGGCGATGGCGGCGGCGGTTTCGGCGCCGTAAGCCCGCACCCAGCCGTCATGGAGCCAGTCCGGGGTCGAGAGATGCGGCCGGTCCAGGCGCGCGGTCAGCGCCGCGCCCTCCCGGTCCAGGCGCCGCAGCACCGCATTGGCGAGACCGCGCAGGCGCCCGATCGAACCGTCCACCAGTTCGACGGTGGCACCGACGGCGGCATGGGGCGGCGTCTTCAGGATCAGGAGTTGGGCGGCGCCCAGCACCAGGATGGCGCGCAGCCGGTCCGGCAGGCGCCCGTCCGGCCGATCGAGACAACGATCGACGGCGGCGAGCAGAAAGCCCCAGGAGCGGACGGTGGCCGCCGCCAGGGCATGCGCGAAGGCACGGTCGCGCGGCTCCAGCCGGGCCAGCGCGCCCGACTCTTCGACCGCGTCGTCCAGCGGCACGCCCCGGCCGATCACGGCCTCGATCAGGCCGAGGGCGGCGAAGCGGGCGGCGACGCCGGCATGGCCGCCGGCGGCGGTGTTGGAAACGCTCAAGGATTCAGCCCCAGGGCCCGATCTGGCCCATTTCGGTCGCCATGCGGCGCAGGCGCTCGATCCGGTTCTCCATCCGGGGATGGGTGGTGAAGAGACCGTCCATGGCGCGCCCGTGCAGGGGATTGACGATGAACAGATGGGCGGTCGCGGGATTGGCCTCGGCCGCGCGGTTCTCGATCGCGTCGGCGCCCTTCGACAGGCGCGCCAGCGCCGAGGCGAGCCAAAGCGGGCGGCCGCAGATCTCGGCGCCGATGCGGTCGGCCTCGTATTCGCGCGAGCGCGAGATGGCGAATTGCACCATGGCGGCAGCCAGCGGCGCCAGCAGGGCGACGAGCAGCGCGCCGATCCCGCCGAGCGGATTGTCGCGGCTGTCCCTGCCCCCGAACATGGCGGAGAACATGGCGAAATTGGCCAGCATGCCGATGGCGCCGGCGATGGTCGCGGTGATGGTCATCACCAGGGTGTCGCGGTTCCGGACATGGGCCAGTTCATGGGCCATGACACCCGCCACCTCTTCCTCCGAGAGAAGGTTCAGGAGGCCGGTGGTCGCGGCGACGGCGGCATTGTCGGGATTGCGGCCGGTGGCGAAGGCGTTCGGCTGGGCATTCTCGATGATATAGACGCGGGGCATGGGCAGGCCGGCATTGTCCGCCAGACGCGCGACGATGGCATGAAGGCGCGGCGCCGTCGCCGCATCCACCTGGCGCGCGCCATACATGGACAGGACCATCTTGTCCGAATTCCAATAGGCGAAGCCGTTCATCGCCAGCGCGAAGAGGAAGGCGATGATCAGGCCGTTCTGGCCGCCGACGAGCCAGCCCGCGGCCAGAAAGAGGCCGGTCATGGCCGCCAGCAGCAGGGCGGTGCGCGCGTAACCCAAGTCGATCTCCCGTCGGAAACGGTCTTCGGGGCCGATCCCCGAAGGTCACGCCTTCATGTGGGGAAGCAGGCTCCGGCGGTCAAGATTTGCTGATCGCCGCCTCAGAACCCGGAACCGGCGAAGCTTTCGGGGGCGGGGCGCACGGTGCGCGGGCCCACCGCCGTCACTTCGAGGATGGCGAGGCCGTGCTGGGGCGTACCGTCGGCGCGGAAGCGGAACAGGCCGTCGACCCCGGCGAAACCGTCGGGCGACATCAGCGCCTGTTCGGCCGTGGCGAAGCCGCCGGGGCGGCGCGCCAGCATGACCGCCAGCACCGTGGCGTCATAGGCCTGGGCCGCGATGCGCGGCGGGCGGCGGCCATAGGTGGCGGCGAAATGGCTGGCGAAACGCTCGAAGCGGCCGGGCGGCGGGCCGGCGTACCAGCCGCCGAGGGTCAGGGGGTCGCTGCCGAGGTCGGAGCCGGACCATTGGTCGGTACCGAGCAGACGGATCTGGCGGGGATCGAAGCCGATGGCGGCCAGGGTCGCCGTCACCTGACGGAGCGCGGCGCCGCCCTCGGGCACGAAGATGGCATCGACCGGCATGCGCCCGTCGGGGCCCGGCGTGACCAGGGCGCGCAGATTGTCGCTCGGCTGCAGCATGTTGGAGCGATAGCGTTCCGCCGCGACGACGAGGCCGCCATGGGCGCTGACCGCGACGTCGAAGGCCGCCCCGACGACGTCGCCATAGGCCCCTTGGGGAATCAGGGCGGCGAAACGGGTCATGCCCTGGTCGGTGGCATGGGCGACGATGGCGTTCACCTGTTCCTCGGGCAGGAAGCCGAGGAGATAGACGCCGCGCCCGGCCGCCGTGCGGTCGGTGGTGAAGCCGAGCATGGGGGTGCCGGCGCGACGCGCCTCGGTCCCCGCGACCTTGACGGCGGTGGCGCCGAAGGGCCCGATGACGATGCCCGCGCCGTTGGAGAGCACGTTCTGGATCGCGCCCGCCGCGGTCGAGGCGGAAGCGCCGGCATCGGCCGGCAGGATCTCGACGTCGCGCGCCGAAAGATCGAACAGCGCCAGTTCGGCCGCTTCCTGGAGCGCCTTGCCGATTTCGCCGGCCCGGCCGCTGGAAGGCAGGACGAGGCCGATCCTGGCCAGCTGCGGCTCGACCGGGGCCGGGGCGGGAACCACTGCCGGTGGCGGCGGTTTGGCGCTAGTGTCGGTATAGATCGTGCCGCAGGCGGCCATGACCAAGCCCACGAGAGCAATCAGCGATGAACGAAGAGAGTGACCCGCAAGACGATTCCGGAGACGGCTTTTCCGAAAACGGGCATCTCGGGACGGCGGGGCGAGAACTGTCGACATCTGGGCCTGCACCGGCGGACTCTCCCGAACGCGAGGAATGGGAGGGCCAAGGTAGCGGCGGCGGCCGCCCAAGTAAACCGGCCCCCGGCCTGCATCTGGTGGCGACGCCGATCGGCAATGCGCGGGACATCACGCTGCGCGCGCTCGACACGCTGGCCGCCGCCGACCTGATCCTGTGCGAGGATACCCGCGTCACATCGAAACTTATGCGCATCCACGGCCTGCACCGGCCGCTCATGCCCTATCACGACCACAACGCCGCCCGCGTCCGGCCCGAGATCCTGGCGCGGCTGGCCGCCGGCGCCGTGATCGCCCTGGTGTCCGACGCCGGCACGCCGCTGGTCTCCGATCCCGGATACAAGCTGGTCGCCGAGGCGGTGGCGGCGGGCATTCCGGTCACCACCCTGCCCGGCGCCTCCTCCGTCCTCGCCGGATTGACCCTGGCCGCGCTGCCGACCGACCGCTTCCTCTTCGCCGGTTTCCTGCCCGCGAAGACGACGGCCCGGCGGGACGCGCTGGACGAATTGAGCGCCACCCGCGCCAGCCTGGTCTTTCTCGAATCGGCGCAGCGCCTGGCCGAGATGCTGGCGGATGCCGCCGCCGTGCTGGGCCCCCGCCCGGCCGCCGTCTGCCGCGAGATGACCAAATTGTTCGAGGAGGTGCGCCGCGCCCCCCTGGACGCGCTGGCCCGCCATTATGCCGAGGCGGGCCCGCCCAAGGGCGAGGTGGTGGTGGTGATCGGCCCGCCCGCCGCCGATGCCGGGCCCAGCGCCGGCGATCTCGATGCGGCGCTCCGCGCCGAACTCGCCCATGCCGGGCCGTCCGCCGCCGCCGCGCGGGTGGCCGCCGCCCTGGGCCTGCCGAAGCGCCAGGTCTATGCCAGGGCGATGGCGCTCAAGGCCGAGCCGTGAGCCGTGAAAAGCGCCGCCAGGCGGCCCGGCGCGGGCGCCGCGCGGAAACCCTAGCGGCGCTGTGGCTGATGGCGCGGGGCTGGCGCATTCTGGCGCGGGACTGGCGCTGCAAGGCGGGCGAGATCGATCTGATCGCCCGTCGCCGCCACACCGTCGCCTTCATCGAAGTCAAATATCGCCCGGCCCTGGCGGGTGCCGGCGAATCGCTGCAAGCCCGCCAGCGCCGGCGCATCATGCGGGCGGCGGGCCAGTTCATGGCGACGCGGCCGGCGCTGGCGGGCCTGGACATGCGCTTCGACGCCGTCCTCGTCTCGCCCTGGCGCCTGCCCGCCCATATCGTGGATGCATGGCGAATCGAGTGAATTCTTCGTGGAAGTGAACATGAAAACGAATGGAACCGCCGCCCTCCTCGTCCTCGCGCTTGCCGCGCCGGCCATGGGCGGCTGTGTCGCGGCGGCGGTCGGCGCCGTCGGCACCGCCGGCTATGTCGCCGCGCAGAACCGCAGCCCGACCCAGGTGGCGGATGATTCCGCGACCCGCATCTGCATCAACGACAAGCTCCTGAAGCGCTCCACCAGCCTCTTCTCCAACGTCTCGGTCGAAGTGGTGCGCGGGCGCGTGCTGCTGATCGGCACCGTCGCCTCCGAAGCCGACCGGGCGGAAGCCGAAAGCCTGACGCGAACCTGCGAGGACGTGAAGGAGATCGACAACCGCATCGAGATCGCGGACGACGGCGGTGTCGGCGGCTATGCCAGCGACAGCTGGATCACCGCCAAGGTGAAATCGAACCTGGTGACCGACTTCTCGCTGAACGGATTTTCGATCGGGGTCGAAACCGTGAATGGCATCGTCTATCTTTCGGGCGTCGTGCGCAGCGCAGAGCAGCGGGACAAGGCGGTCGAGATCGCCCGCTCCATCTCCGGCGTGCAGAAGGTGGTGAGCGCGATCCAGGTCGATCCCGAGTGAGATTCGATCCCGAATGAAGCACGCCCGTCAGTGAAACAAGCCCGAGCGAGTAACCCCATGCCGCGTCTGGACCCCGTGCCGCCCCTGCCCCGCGAGATCGAGGATGCGCTCGACGCCGCCGGACGGCAGGAGGACCGCGCGATCGATCTGGCGGAGACGGCGCTCCTTCTCGCGGCCATGGACCGGCCCGGGGTCTCGCTTTCGCCTTACCGCGACCATCTGGCGGAACTGGTCGCCGCCGTGAAGGATTGCCGCGCCCATACCGCCTTCGAGGCGGCGGCGGCGCTGCAGCGCGTCTTCACCGATCGTTTCGGCTATGACGGCGACCGCCTCACCTATGACGATCCGCAGAACGCCAATCTGATCCGGGTCATCGACCGGCGGAAGGGCCTGCCCGTCGCCCTCGGCGTCCTCTTCGCCCATGCCGCGCGCGGCGCCGGCTTCGCCCTGTCCGGCCTCGCCTTTCCGGGCCATTTCCTGATGCGCCTCGAAGTGGCGGGGGAACGGGTGATCATCGATCCCTTCAACGGCGGCCGCCAGGTCGAGGCCATGGAGATGCGCCGCCTGGTCAAGCAGTTGATGGGCCCCGAACAGGAGCTGACGCCGCAGCTGACCGACACGGTCGGCAACCGCGCCATCCTGCTGCGCCTCCAGAACAACCTGAAGACCAGGGCCCAGGCCGACGGCAACACGGAACGCGTGGCCCATCTGGCGCGCACCATGCTGCGCCTCGCGCCCGAGGACGGCGCGCTCTGGCTCGACTATGCCAAGGCGGAGCACAAGCTCGGCCGGCTCGGCGCCGCCAGCGGCGCGCTCGAACAATGCATCGAGCATTCGCTGGACGGTTTCGAGATGATCGAGGCCCAGCGCCTCCTCGAGGAACTGCGCCTGCGCCTCAACTGATCCCCCTCAACACCGCCGGACGAGACAGACCCATGGCCCTTGCCGTCGCCATCCAGATGGACCCCGTGGAGTCCTTCGACATCACCGTCGATTCGACCTTCCGCCTCGGGCTCGAAGCCCAGGCGCGCGGCCATCGCCTCAGCTATTACCTGCCCCGCGACCTCTCCCTGAAGAACGGCCGCGCGGTCGCCTTCGCGCGCGGCCTCGAACTCCGGCGCGAGGCGGGCAATCACTTCACGGCGGGCCCGGGCGCGGAGGTCGACCTCTCCACCCTGGACGTCGTCCTGATGCGCCAGGACCCGCCCTTCGACATGGCCTATATCACCGCCACCCATATCCTCGAACACATCCACCCGAAGACCCTGGTGGTGAACGACCCGGTCGAGGTGCGGAACGCGCCCGAGAAACTCTTCGTCACCCATTTCCCGCAGCTGATGCCGCCGACCCTGATCACCTCGCGGAAGGAAGAAGTCGAGGCGTTCCGGGAGGAGCATCGGGACATCATCGTGAAGCCGCTGTTCGGCAACGGCGGCGCCGGCGTCTTCCACCTGAAGCCGGGGGACGAGAATCTGGGCAGCCTCCTCGAGACCTTCACCCAGCTCTACCGCGAGCCGGTGATCGTGCAGCGCTACCTGCCGGAAGTGCGCCAGGGCGACAAGCGCATCATCCTGGTCGACGGCGTCGCGGTCGGCGCCATCAACCGCGTGCCGGCAGAAGGCGAAGCCCGCTCCAACCTCCACGTCGGCGGCAAGGCGGTGCGCAGCGCCCTGACCCCGCGCGAGATCGAGATCTGCGACACCATCGGCCCCGTCCTCGCTGAAAAAGGCCAGATCTTCGTCGGCATCGACGTCATCGGCGACTATCTGACCGAAATCAACGTCACCAGCCCGACCGGCATCCAGCAGATCGAAGCCTTCGACGGCACCAATGTCGCGGGGCTGATCTGGGACGCGATCGAGAAGCGGGTGGGCGGTTAACCCCCAATCAGCCCCAGCCCCGCCCCCGCCAGCACCAGCCACTGCACCCCGACATTGAACCGCAGCATCGCCGCGACCGTCACCCCGGCCACCGCCACCGCCCGCCAGTCCACCGCGCCGCCCGGCACCAGCACCGCTTCCCCGAAGAAGAGCGCGAGGTTGGCCATGACGCCGACGACGGCGGCGGTGATGGCCTTCAGGGCGGCGGTGGCGGCGGGGGCTTTGGCGAGATGTTCGATCAGGGGGCTGCCGGCGAGGATGAAGAGGAAGCTGGGGAGGAAGGTGACATAGGTCACCAATAGGGCGCCGAGCACGCCCGCCAGGGCGGGTTCGAGGGCGCCCGGCTGTTTCCAGGCGGCGAGGAAGCCGACGAATTCGAGGACCAGGATGGTCGGGCCCGGCGTGGTCTCGGCCAGCGCGAGGCCGTCGACCATTTCCCCCGGCGTGAGCCAGCCCTGCACCGCGACCGCCTGATCGGCGATATAGGGCAGCACGGCATAGGCGCCACCGAAGGTGACGAAGGCCGAGGTGGTGAAGAGGCGCGCCAGGTCCGGGAAGATGCCGCCCGCGAGCGCGATCACGGCGAAGACCGGCACCGCCCAGAGAGCGACGAAAAGAGCCGCGAGGCCTAGCACCCGGGCACTGTGGCGGGCAACGGTGCCCTTCGATCCAGTCGCCGGTTCGGCGGGGGCGGGTACGCTCGACCCGAAGCGCCCGGCCAGGAAGCCGATGAGCCCGGCGCCGATCACCACCAGGGGAAAGGGCGCGTGGAGGACCTGGAGGGCGAGCAGGGCAGCCAGCGCCAGGGCCGCCGGGGCCCAGCCGGTCAGGGTCTTCCGGCCGAGGCGCCAGAGGGCGGCGGCGACGATGCCGACGACGACGGGCTTCACGCCGTCGAAGAGGGCGGCGACCAGGGGCGCCTCGCCATGGGCCGCCGCGACCCATGAGAGGGCGCCGACGATCAGGGCGCCGGGCAGGATGAAGAGCGTGCCGGTGACGAGGGCGCCGCGCCAGCCGTGCAGGCGCCAGCCGATGAAGGTCGCCAGTTGCTGCGCCTCCGGGCCGGGCAGCAGCATGCAGAAATTGAGCGCGCGGAGATAGGTCGCCTCGTCCAGCCAGCGCCGTCGCGTCACCACCTCGTCATGCATCAGGGCGAGCTGGCCTGCGACGCCGCCGAAGGAGATGACGCCGATGCGGGCGAAGAGGGCGGCGAGGGCGGGCAGGCTCGGCAGGGTGGCCATGATCGGGAAACCGGATCGTTGAGGATGCGGTACAGGAATAGCGCTGGATTGTTACAGGCGGTGGGGCCCGTCATTCCCCTATCCCGTCATTCCGGCGAAGGCCGGAATCTCGTGACGAGAAGGCGCCCCTTCCGGCGGAAGGTCCCGGCCTTCGCCGGGACGACGAGTTGAACCGGAGCCTCAGTCGTTGGCGAGGATCATGTTCTTCACGCGGGGGTAGATCTGGCCTTCCCACTTCCGGCCGTTGAAGACGCCGTAATGGCCGACGCCGGGCTGGAGGTGGTGGGTCTTCTGATAGGGCCGGATCCTGGAACAGAGGTCCTGGGCGGCAACCGTCTGACCGACGGAACAGATGTCGTCGCGCTCCCCTTCGACGGTGAAGAGCGCGGTCTTGCGCACCGCCGTCGGGTCCACCTTCTGGCCCTTCCACTTCATGATGCCGCGCGGCAGTTCGTATTCCTGGAACACGCGGTTCACCGTTTCCAGATAGAATTCGGCGGTGAGATCGAGGACGGCGAAATATTCGTCGTAGAAGGTGCGGGTCTGTTCCGCCTTGTCCCATTCGCCCTTGGCCAGATTGGCGAAGAGTTCACGGTGCGACTTCACGTGGCGGTCGGCATTCATCGACATGAAGGCGGAAAGCTGGGTGAAGCCCGGGTAGACCTTGCGCCCGGCGCCCTTGAGGCGGCGCGGCACGGTGGCGATCAGATTCTTCTCGAACCATTCGATCGGATTGTCGGTGGCGAGCTTGTTGACCACGGTGGGATTCACCCGGCAGTCGATCGGGCCGGCCATCAGGGTCATGCTGCGCGGCTGCATGGGATTGCCGTTCATCGCCATGACGATGACGGCGACCAGGGCATGGACGCAGGGCTGGCAGACGGCGACCAGATGACCCGGCGTGCCGATCTTCTCGAGGAAGAGGGCGACGTGCTCGACATATTCGTCGAAGCCGAACTTGCCGGCCGAGAGGGGAATGTCGCGGGCATTGTGCCAGTCGGTGATATAGACGTCGTGGTCCTGCAGCATGGTCTCGACCGTGCCGCGCAGCAGGGTGGCGAAATGCCCGGACAGCGGCGCCACGATCAGCACCGGCGGCTGGGCGACGGGCGTGTCCTTCTTGAAATGCAGCAGGGTGCCGAAGGCGGTGGAGAATTCCTTGACCTCGGTCACCGGCACTTCGCGGTTGCCGACCTTGACGTATTTGATGCCGAAGGGCGGACGGTCGTGGGTCAGGCGGGTGTGGCCGAAGACGTCGAAGGCCGCCGTGAACGCGCGGTAGGGATAGAAGGCGGACAGTCCCGACAGCATCGGGTTGCGCAGCACCGTCGCGGTCCCGCGCGCCGCCGCGCGCAGCGGATCCAGCATATCGGACTGCGCTTGATAGATCTCATAGATCATGCGTCACCGGCTCGCTTGGCATCAGTTCCAGAAACTCCCCCTCGGGGCGAAGGCGGCGGCGGCGCCATACCGGGGCACCATCCGGGCTTTCGGAATGAAAGGGGGCATTCGCGTCGAATTCTCCCGTGCATTTTTCGCTGCACTGCCACAATATCGTCAGGACCGATCACGAAGCGCAACAGGGAACTGTCGCCACAAGGTGGGATTGGTCGAATTTAACCCCACGTCTCTCGCTCGGGCGCTACGGGCCGGCGGCGTGGCCGCCGGTTGCCTCCGCGAACCATAAAAAGGTCAGGGCAGGAACCAAGTCAGGTCAGGTACCAGATCGGGCTGGTACCCGAAACAGAGGCAGGACGTCCATGGCGAAGGCCACACTAACGATAAGCAGCAAGAATTATTCGTCCTGGTCGTTGCGCGGCTGGCTGCTGTGCAAATTCGCCGGCCTGGATTTCGAGGAGAAGGCCCTGTCGATCGACGATCCGGGCACGCGGGCCGAACTTCTGCTGCTGTCGCCGTCGTTCAAGGTGCCCGCCCTCACCCATGGCGACATCACGGTGTGGGATACGCTGGCCATCGCCGAATATCTGAACGAGGTGATCCCCGACGCCGGCCTCCTGCCGGAGGATCTGGCCGCGCGAACCCATTGCCGCGCCGTCTCGGGCGAGATGCATTCGGGCTTCGCCAACCTGCGCTCCGCCCTGCCCATGAACCTGAAGAGCCATTTTTCGGGCTTCAAGGTCTGGGCCGGCGCCCAGGCCGACATCGACCACATGATCCAGATCTGGCGCGGCTGTCTCGACACCTACGGCGGGCCGTTCCTGTTCGGGTCGAAGCCGACCATGGCGGATGCGATGTTCGCCCCCGTCTGCACCCGCTTCAAGACCTATGACGTGAAGCTGGACCGCAAGTGCCAGGCCTTCTCGAACCGCATCCTGAACCTGCCGGAAATGATCGAATGGACCGCCGCCGCGCTGGCGGAGCCGGAGGAACTCGAGGAACTCGACGTCGAATTCTGATCGTCGGGAACGGGACGCTTCGCCCGGGCCGGTCCGCCGGCCCGGGTTTTTCATGTCCGAGGTGGCGAGCGTCACAGCCTGTGGTCTATGATTTACCGGATATTCAACCGATCGGGATCCATGGTCGTCCGTCTTCGCACCGTCGCCTTCGAGGGCATCGACGTGGTCCCCGTCGATGTCGAAATCGCCTTCGCCAGCGGCCTGCCCGCCTTTTCCATCGTCGGCCTGCCGGACAAGGCGGTGGCGGAAAGCAAGGAACGGGTGCGCGCCGCCCTCGGCGCCATCGGTCTGGGCCTGCCGCCGAAGCGGATCACCGTCAATCTCGCCCCCGCCGACCTGCCGAAGGAAGGCAGCCATTTCGACCTGCCCATCGCCCTCGGCCTGATGGCCGCCATGGGCCTGATCCCGGCGGAGGAATTGGCGGGTTTCGTCGCGCTCGGCGAATTGTCGCTGGACGGGCGGCTGAACCCGGTCGCCGGGGTGCTGAACGCCGCGATCGCGGCGGCGGCGGAGGACCGGGGCCTGATATGTCCCGAAGCCTCCGGCCCCGAGGCGGCCTGGGCCGGCGGCGATCCCATCCTGGCCCCCGCCTCCCTCATCGCGCTGGCCAATCATTTCAAGGGCAGCCAGATCCTGGACACGCCCCGGCCGCGCCCGCCGGCGGAGGTTCCGGCAGGCCTCGACCTGCGTGACGTCAAGGGCCAGGAGACGGCCAAGCGGGCCCTGGAGATCGCCGCCGCCGGCGGCCACCACCTGCTGATGAGCGGCAGCCCGGGTTCCGGCAAGTCGATGCTGGCGGCGCGCCTGCCCGGCATTCTGCCGCCCCTCGAGCCGGCGGAGGCCCTGGAGCTTTCCCTCATCCAATCGGTCGCCGGGCAATTGGCGGGAGGCACGGTCACGCGGGCGCGGCCGTTCCGCAGTCCCCATCATTCCGCCAGCCAGGCGGCACTGGTCGGCGGCGGCCATCGGGCGAGGCCGGGCGAGGTCAGCCTGGCCCATCGCGGCGTCCTGTTCCTCGACGAATTGCCGGAATTCCAGCGCGCGGCGCTGGAGGCCCTGCGCCAGCCGGTCGAGACCGGCCGCGTGGTGGTCGCCCGGGCCAATGCCCATGTCGCCTATCCGGCGCGCTTTCAACTGGTCGCCGCCATGAACCCGTGCCGCTGCGGCTATCTCGAGGATGCGGAGCGCGCGTGCTCGAAGGCGCCGCGCTGCGCCGCCGACTATCAGAACCGCCTGTCCGGTCCCTTGCTCGACCGTTTCGATCTCTTCGTCGAGGTCCCGGCCGTCTCCGTCGCCGATCTCGCCCTGCCGCCGCCGGCCGAGGGCAGCGCCGAGGTCGCAAGCAGGGTCGCCGCCGCCCGCGCAGCGCAGGGATCGCGCCTTGCCGGGACCGGCCTCGTCACCAATGCCGAGATGGAGGGCGAAGTGCTGGATACCCATGCGACGCCGGACGAGGCCGGCCGCCGCCTGCTGCTCGACGCGGCGGAGCGCCTGCGGCTTTCGGCGCGCGGCTATCACCGCGTGCTGCGCGTCGCCCGTACCATCGCCGATCTCGCCGGCAGCGCCGGCGTCGCCCGCCTCCATGTCGCGGAGGCGCTGTCGTACCGGCGGCGCGTGGTGGCGTGATCCCTATGCCGCCAGCCGGTCCAGCAGGGAGAGCATGACCGCGGCTTCCGGCATGGGGGCGATGGCGTCCAGCCGTTCGGGGACCAGGGCGGCGATATCGGGATGGCCGCCGATGCCCGACGTGCCGAGGGGGCCACGGAAGCCGTGGTCGGCCCAGGCGATTTCCTGCAAGGTCTCGCTGGTCAGGGCTTCGATCAGGCCGTCGGCGGCGGCGGTCAGGCTGATCAGGGGATGGGCGGAATAGACCGTCGGCACGGGGTAGAGCGCGACCGGCGTCGCGCTGCCGCCCGCGACGCGGCGCCAGCGCTCGGGATCCGCCAGGATCCATTCGATGAGCTGGTTTTCATAGCCGACCGCCATGGGAAAGGCGCCGGGCCCGCCCGCCAGATAATCGTCGAACAGGCTGCCCGACGAATGGGACTTGTAGCCCATGCGGCGGAACAGGCTCTCCACCTCCGCCTCGACCGCCGGCAGGGTCGCCGTCGTGGCCACGTCGCCGGCCAGCAGATTGGCGACGAGGCCGGCGAACATGAAGCCCGAGTTGGAGCGGTTGGGATCGGTCGAGACGATGCGCGCCTTGCCGAAGAGTTCCGGCACCCCCAGTTCCGCCCAGGTCCTGTCGGAGAGCACGGCGCGCAGGAATTTCGGCAATTCGAAGGTCCGGTGGCCGGCGGCATCCAGGGTCACGAGGCCGGCCTTGGCGAGACCATCGGCGATGTTCGACCAGGAATAGACCACGATCGGCGAATTCAGCACGACCTGGGAACGACGCACGGCGACCTTGTTCTCGCGCGCGATCTCGACCATGACCGAGGACGACGGCCACAGGAATTCCGGGTGCTGCGACAGGAGATCCGGCGCCCGCACCATCTCGACCGAGCCGGCCTGGCGGGCATTCAGCGCGAAACCGGCCGAGGCCAGCGCATCGATGGTGCGCGGATTGGCGAGGAAGGCTTTCTTTTCGCCGCCGACGAAACCGGACAGCGCCACCGGATCGCGCAGCAGGGGCGTGTCGCGGAGATAGAGAAAGCCGCCGGTCGCGGCGACGCTGGCGCCCAGAAGGCCGAGGCCGAGGCCACGGCGGGTGATACTCATGGCCGTTGTCCCCTATCGTCCGGCAGGCGGATATCGTCCTGGATGGCGGCATCGATCAGGCGCAATTCGACGTCGAGATCGGCGAGGTCGGTGTCGAGCAGCGAATCCTTGTAGTGACTGAAGGCGTCTTCCAGCTTGGCGATGGTGCCTTCGCTCTGGGCGACCAGGGCGGGATCGGGCCGATCCATGCGTTCGAGCAGCGCATAGCGTTCCACCACCTTGCCCGCCGAGGGCAGATAATAGACCAGGAAGCGGCTGACCGTGCCGAGGCGGTTGGCGTCCTGCTCCACCCCCTTGACGATGGCGCGGGCCGTTGCCGCCAGATGCCGCACCCGGGTCTTCACCGCGTCCTTGCGCAGGCCGATGGCCGCCGCCTCCAGCCCCTCGATATGGGGCAGGGCTTCGCCCAGCACCTTGCGCGCCAGATCGACCCGCCCGCGCCCGAAGCGCGAAATGTCGATCCCTTCGAACAGTCGGCGCGGCGCCAGCAGGAACAGGAGACCGAAGAAGACCAGCACGGCGAGACCGGCCGCGACCAGCAGCGGCAGGTCGATACCGAACACGAGCGCGGGCACCACGGCGGCGCCGACGGCGCCCGCGATGAGCCAGTGACTGCCGTCCCTCGACATGCGCCGCCGTCAGTTGTAACCGCGGGCGGAACGGAAGGCACCGGTCAGGTCCTTCGTGCCGTCGAACACGCGCGCGCCGGTCGCCCCCGCCAGCACTTCGAGCTGTTGGCGATCCGCATTGCCGAAGGTGATGCCGAAGATCGGAATGCGCTTCTCGGCGTCACTGCGGCTGGCCAGGAATTGCACCGGGTCGCCCGAACTCTGGCCATCGGTCATGATCACGATGGCGGGCAGGTAATCGTCGGCGGCGATCAGGGGCGCCATCTGGGTGAAGGCCATCTGGGCGCAGGCATACATATCCGTGCCACCGCCGACCGGCTGACGCATGACCTCGTCCAACAGCTTTGCCTGATCGTCGGTACCGCCGGTACCGATCCAGATGTCGGTCACCTGGCCGCTGAAGGGCATGACGAAGATGCGGTCCTTGGACGACCATTGCACCAGCACTTCCGAGGCCCGCTCGGGCGAGAACAGGAAACTGACGGCGTGACGCAACGCGCTTTCCCCCTCGCCTTCCATGCTGCCCGAGAAATCGAGACACAGCGCGGTCAGGGACGGGCGGCGCAGCGCCTCCTGATAGAGGGTCAGGGCCTTGTAGATCACCGGTGCCTCGGGCATCTGCGCCGCCGTCACGAGGCGCGAGGGATCGAAATTCCAGTCGGGCTCCGCCGGCGCCTGATCGGCCCGGCCGAGCGCGATGCGCCGCCCCGTCACCGCGATCCGGGCCTGGGTCTCGGCCGAGAGCAGATAATCCTGAAGGGCGATGAAGAAGGCCTCGACCTCCCGCCCCCGGCCGCGTTCGAGGAAGCCGAGGGGTGAATCGGCGATGGCGACACCATCGGTCGGATAGACCGCCCACAGGGGTTCCTCGCCCCTTCCGCGTAGGGTGTCGTTCACTTCCTTGAGGACGGCTTCGTAATTCCACATGGCGTCGTAGACGATGCCGTTCTTCGCCGATTCGACATAGAGTTCGCCCAGCCAGCCGCTTGACCCCGACGAGCGTTCGACGCCGCGCAGGAGGCGCGTCACCTGATCGAGGGTGGCGGGATCGTCCAGGTCCTCCGCTTCCAGCACCGGCTTGCCGCGCGCCGCCGCCAGCATGGCGAGATAGGCCGAGGCGCCCGAATTCGACTGGGTCGCCGAGGTCATGAGGAAACGCAGATCGCGCGCGTCGACGGCGGCCAGGATGTCGGCGGTCGAGACCGGCTTCCCGGTCCAGCCCAGCGCCTCCGCCTTCGACTTGCGGATGCCGAGCACGACCGGATTCTGCGAGATCGACTTGGCGTGGGTCACCCGCCTGGCGCTGTCGAACAGATCGATCCAGATGCTGAAGGCGGGCCAGACCGCGTCCACCGTCGCCTCCTGGCCCTGGCGCAGCGAGAGCCCGATGTCGAGCGAACCGAGATAGGAGATGTGACAGTTCACACCCTGGTCGGCGCAGAATTCCTGGACCATGGGTTCCAGGATCTTGTTCTCGGACCCGGCGACGATCTCGAAATCGAACGCCGGTTTGTCGTCGCAGGCCGCGAGGCCGAACGCCGCGGCGCCCGCGAGGCAGAGGCGAAGGATAAGGTGGCGCATGGCGTCACGCCCTGTCGGCGATCAGGCTGCGCTGCAGGTCGCCGGTCATGGCTTCCATGCGCTGTTCCGCCTCCGCCCGCTTGCGGCGCCCGTCCTCCTGCACGCGGAGCACAGAACCGATGGTATCGATCAGGTCGCGGTTGGTCTGCTCCAGGGTCTCGATGTCGACGATGCCGCGCTGGGACTGTTCCTCGATCGCGATCGCCTGATCCTTCATCATTTCGGACGCCTGTTTCAGCATCTCGTTGGTGGCGTCGGTCACGGTCTTCTGGAGTTCCAGGGCCTGCTGCTGGCGGGTCAGGCCGAGCAGCACGATCATCTTCTGCTTCCAGACCGGCACTGTCAGCTGCGCCGTCGCCTGGAGGTTCTCGATCAGGGTCTCGTCGCCTGACTGCACGATGCGGATCTGCGGCAATTGCTGGATGCCGATCTGGCGCGCCTGCTGCAGGTAGTAGACGCGCTTCTCCAGCCGGTCGAGGGCCTGGACCGCATCCTGATAGGCCTGGGCCGCCAGCATGGCATCGCCCCCGGGAGCCGCCGCTTCCGCCGACGCCTTCAGGCGCGTCAATTCGGCGGTGCGATAGGTCTCGGCGAAATTCTTGCCGGCGGCGATGAAAGTGTCCAATTCGCCGATCGAGCGGAGCGTCTCTTCATGGAGGTCGTCGAGCACGGCGATGTCGCGCTTCAGACGGTCCTTGTGGCGGTCGAGTTCGATGACGATGCCGTCGATCTGGCTGGCGACATCCTCGAACTGGGCGGCGAAGCGGCGCACCCGCGCGTGGAGGGAGGAGAACAGCCGTTCGAAGAAGCCGGCATTCTTCAGGCTGGCGGGATCGAGGCCCTTCGCCTTCTCGATGATGTCGATCAGCAGCTTGCCGGTCTCGCCCATCTCCTTGTTGCGGGTCTGGGCCAGGATCTTGTCGGCATAGGCGGTGACGGAACGCTGGGCCACATCGCCGAAGCTGGCGAGCTGGGCCCGGTCGCCCAGGTCGATGCCGCCGGCGATGACGGCGACCCGATCGGGATCGACCATGACCACGGGCAAGGCGGCTGCCGCCCGCGGACTCGGGATTTCGCCTTCGATGGTCGTCATGAACCCTGTTCCCCCTCGCTGATCCACCGCATTCAACCGCGATTGGATGACAGTTTCCTGACATCGAACCCGAGGATAGCATGTCGTGACGGCAGATGCGGCAACGAGCGGGACGGGTGGCGCCGCGATCGTGCGAAGGCGGCGCCCGTGGTCTCGGATCCGGATTATTCGCCCTTGCCGATTCCGAGATCGACCGAGGCCATGGGGTCCATGGAGGCCGGATCGACGCCCTGCTGGCGTGCGACCCATTCCCAAGTGGTACGAACCCGGTCGGGATCGAAGATGCCGAGGCCGGCGACATCGGTATTGGCGTTGAACAGCAACGGCACCGTGGCATCCACCTGCTTGCGCGTCATGTCCAGTTCGATCTCGGGGATCGCCGCCTTCACTGCGGCGGCGGCCAGGGCCGGATCGTCCTGCATCAGCCTCTCCGCCTTCACGAGCGCCCGAACGAAGCGCAGGACGACGTCGCGATGCTCCGCCAGAAAGGCCTCGGAGACGAACACGGTCGAGGAATAGCCGTCCAGGCCATATTCGGCCCAGGGAACGATCGCGGGCGTCGCCCCGGTGCTTTCGAGAAGATCGACGGTCTGCGGCGCACTGGTGACATATTGGATGATGGCGTCCACCCGACCGGCCGCCAGCATGGCCGGCAGGGTGCTGGCGTCGGCCTTGATCAGTTCGACCGATTCGGGATCGACGCCGTTCGCCTGCAGAAGAAATGGCCACGGACCGTTGGACGAGGTGAAGGGAGAGGTGGCGACCTTGCGCCCGGCGACGTCCTTCAGGCCGGTGATGCCTGATGCGGCGGTGGTTACCAGCGAGTCAGGCGCCTTGGTATAGACCGGCATGACGGCCACCACGGGCACTTCGGTTCCGACCTTGGCCGTGAACAGGGCATCGAGACCGCCCTCACCCATGTCGGCCGCACCTGTGGCGACCTTGGTGATCGAATCGCTAGACCCACGACCGGAGACCAAATCGACATCGAGCCCTTCCGCCTCGAACAGCCCCTCGGACTGCGCGAGATAATAGGCCGCACGGTCACCGCCAGGCAGCCATGAGAATTGGAAGTTCACATGATCGGCCGCAAGCGCGGGCACGGCCACGCCCGTCGAAAGCGCGAGGAGTAGAGCGGCGAGTCTGATACGCATGATGGATTCCTGTTCGGTTTCGGTTTCGGTGGCTGAACGGTCATTCGGCATCACTTTCTGGAGCTATTGAAAACTGCGGCAGCACCATCCAGAAGCGTTGAATTCCGCCCTGTGCGGTGCAAAAAAGAGAACGCCATCGCCTGGGAGCGTCGCCGTGCTGCATGCCCGCATCCTGACCTATCTCGACACGGCGGTTCGAGCCGGCTCGATCCGGAAGGCAGCGGCGCGCCTCGGCATCGCCGCATCCTCCATCAGCCGTCAGATCGCCGAACTGGAGCGGGAACTGGGCTCGCCCCTGTTCGAACATCTGCCGGGCCACCTGCGCCTGACGGCCGCGGGCGAGATCCTGATGGCCCATGTGCGTCAGACCCTGAAGGAACACGATCGGGCTCTGGCTCGGATCGAGGATCTGAAATCGCCCGGCAGCGGCCAGGTGCGAATCGCGACCATGAACGGTCCCGTCGGCGGCTTCGTGCCCCACGCGGTGATGGAATTCGCGGGACGTTTCCCACAGGTCCGTTTCACTGTGCAGTCCATGGTCGCGGCGGAACTGGTGGCGACCCTGAAGGCGGGCGAAGCCGACGTCGGCATCGGTTACAACCTGCCCGACGATCCTCGCCTGACCGTGGTCGACAGCCTGGAAGTCCGCCTCGGCGCCGTGGTCGATCCTCACCACCCGCTGGCCCGGCGGGCCGGTGTCCGTCTCGCCGATTGCGCCGTTCACCCGATCGTGCTCGCGGACGGCAGCAGCGCCGTGCGCCGCCTGATTCACTTCGCGGCGGCGCGGAGCCGGTCCGAATTGACGCCGGTCATCGACACCAATTCCATCGAGCTCATCAAACGTTCCCTGATCGACGGCGAAACCGTGACGTTCCTAAGTCCCGCGGACGTGGTCGAGGAGACGGCTGCCGGGCGCCTCGTCTATCTGCCGCTGACCGACGCTTCGGTCGACAGTCAGACCCTCTCGATCGTTCAGCGCGAGGGCGCGGTGCTGAATTTCGCCGTCACGCTCTTCATCGAACAGGCCCGCCGTCGATTGGCCGACCTGATGCCGTGACGCGCTAGGACCGCGCCGCTGGCCCCGTGAGCTGACGCAGCCGCGCTTGGAGCCGGCTTGCAAAAACGGCGGAAGAAGGGCTGGCCGCAGCGGCCCCGCGTTCGATCAAGAGCAGGGGATTGGATGCCATGCGGTCACGCAGGTGCAGTGCCACGAAGATGCCAGCACGGCATTCACCGTCGATGTCGGGCGGCGACAGGAAGGTTACCGCCCCCCCGCGATGGACCATGAATTTCATCATCTGGACCGAATTGGTCTCGAAACGAGGCCGCAGCACGACCTGCGAGCGGGCGCAGGCTTCGTCCACGATCTTGCGGATTGTGAGCGACGGATCGGAAAGCACCAGCGCGTGCCCCTCCAGGTCCGACAGGCGAACGAGCGGTTTCTGGGCGAGCGGGTGGCCGGCGGCGGCAACGACGACGAGCGCGGTCTCGAACACCTCGACGATGCGATGCTTGGCGCCCGGCACCAAGTTGTAGCCCAGTCCGAAATCGACTTCGCCGTCCTCGACGGCGGTGACGATCTCCCGCGCCGTCAGACTGCGGATCTCGAAACGAACCCCCGGAAATTCCGCCATGAAATCGCTGCACATGTTGCTCATCAGGCCGCTGGCGAGCCCGTTCATGGTGGCGATGCGAACCGTGCCGCGACCGATGCCGCCGAGTTCCTTGATGCGGAAGTGCGTCCGCTCGTGGTCGCGAAGCGTTCGCCGGATATGGGTGATCAGGATCTCACCCGCCGCCGTCAAGCGGAGCCGGCGGGGCAGACGCTCGAACAGCGGCGTCCCCATCTCGGCCTCCAATTCGATGATCTGGCGATTGATCGAGGATGAAGCGACGTGCAGTTTCTCGGCCGCGCGGCGGATGGAACCGCTCCGTACCACCTCGTCCAGATATTTCAGCATCCTCGAATGCAGCATCGCCAGCCCCGATCAGCCCTTGTTGTGCCGGGCGGCGGCATTCTTGGCAAGACGGATCATCCCTTCACGCGGGACCACGGCGCCAGGACCCGCTGCACGAGATCGATCAGGCGGAAGAAGCCGAGACTCAGGGTCACCATCAGGGCGAGCCCGGCGAAAGCGGCATCCATCCTGAGGTTGGACGTGGAGAAGCTGATGTAGTAGCCGAGACCCTTGTCCGCCGTGACGAATTCCGCCACCACGGCGCCGATCAAGGACAGGGTGGTGCAGATGCGCAGCGCCGAGAAGACGTGCGGCATCGCATACGGCAGACGGATGTGCCAGATCTCGCGAGAGCGACCGGCACGAAGCGAGCGCGACAGTTCGATCAGTTCGGGCGGCGTGGCCATCAGGCCCGTGGTCGTGGAAACGACGATCGGGAAGAAGGTGATCAGGAAGGCGATCAGCACGCGGGGCAGGTCCCCGGCCCCAAGGCTGACGACGATGATCGGCGCGATCGCGACGACAGGCATCGACTGGACGACGACCAGCAACGGGTAGAGGGAACGCGACATCGACCGCGAAGTCGCGAGGGCGACCGCCAGGGGAACGGACACCAGGATCGCCAGGACGTAGCCCATCAATGCGACCCGCAGCGTGGCCCAGACGTGTTTAGCCCATTGGCCGACGTCGACCGAAACCATGGACGACAAGATGGCGCTGGGCGCGGGCAGCAGGAAAGCCGGGATCGAGAACACGCGGACCACGGCTTCCCAGAACAATACCAGGACGACGAAGGTGAGCACGGGCATCGCGGCATCGAACCAGCGCAGCAGAAAGACCGCCGGGCGCGGCCGGGCGTCGGTGCGGGACATGGCGTCAGACCTTCGGCTTGATGGTGAAGAGTTGGTCGCGAATGTGATTCGCGAGGGCGCTGAACCGATGCGCGGAGAAAGTGTCGATGGTTCGCGGGCGCGGCAGGTCGACATTGATGATCTCGCGCACGCGGCCGGGTCGCGGCGCCATGACGATGATGCGGTCGGACAGCAGCACGGCCTCCGGAATCGAATGGGTGATGAAGATCACGGTCTTCGGGCGTTCCTGCCAGATCCGCAGCAACTCGAAACTCATCTCGTCGCGGGTCAGCGCGTCGAGGGCCGAGAAAGGCTCGTCCATCAGGAGAATGTCGGGATCGAGCAGCAGGGCGCGGGCGATTGCGACGCGCTGCTGCATGCCGCCCGAGAGTTCGTCCGGGCGGCGGGCGGCGAAATCGGCGAGGCCGATCATCTCCAGCAGCTCGTCCGCACGCCGGCGGTCGTCTTTACCCACGTAACCATACTTGTGGCGCATGGGGAAAGTAACGTTGTCGCGGACATTGTACCAGGGAAGCAGATTCGGCTTCTGAAATACAATGCCGACGCCGTCCGGCGGCTCGGTCACGGACTGGCCGAAAACCGAAACGCTGCCCTTGCTGGGGCGCAGCAGGCCCGAAATCTGCCGCAGCAGGGTGGATTTGCCGCAACCCGATGGGCCCAGCACCGCCAGGAACTCGTTGCGGGCGACCGTGAAATCGAGCCCTTCCAGGGCGGTGACGGGACTGCCGTGACGGACCGGAAAGACTTGGCTGACGCCGTCGAAGCGTATGACGGGTTGGGTGGCTGGCGCTGGGGGCATCGACCTTCTTGCTCCTCGATGAGCGGACATGCGTCGACTGTAGCCGCGCCTCCAGACGCAACAAGCGCCAACAATCGCCAAGTGCGATGCCTTTTTTGCAACATGCGGGCGAAGCCACGGCGTTGCGCCACGGGCAACATCAATGCCCAAAATAGATGCTGGAACCGCAGCATGATCCGACGTTACCTCGACGACACGTGAGCCGCGGGCACGGTGCCGGGGCGGACAATCTTCCCAGGAGATTCCCATGACGTCCCACGAATACGGTCTCGCCGAACTGAACAAGGAAAAGACCATCGGCGGTGTCGGCGTCACCGTCGCACGGCAGGTGCCGCGCATCGACCTCGGCGACTTCGAGTACCGCAAGGCCGAGATCGCCGATGCGCTTTGGGCGGCGGCGACCGAGGTCGGCTTCTTTCAACTGATCAACCACGGCATTCCACAGGAACAGATCGACACCGTCTTCGCCTTGGCGGAGCGCTATTTCGCCTTGCCCCGCGACGCGAAGATGCGCCACGCCCTGCGGAAGGGCACAAATGCCGGCTGGGAATACATGGCCCAGATCCGCCCCTCCACCGGCACCGCCGACTGCAAGGAATCCTACCAGATCACGCTGACCGCCATGGAAGGCCTGTGGCCCACGGGCGAGGAACTGGCGGGCTTCAAGGCGGCCATGCTGCATTTCGAGCGCGCCAATTGGGCGCTCGCGATGCGGGTGCTGTCGTGTTTCGCGCTGAAGCTCGGCTTCGCGGAGGATTTCTTCACCGAAATGCACGATCCTCTGTCGGCGGACTACCAGAGCACCCTGCGCCTGCTGCACTACCTGCCCATGGACAATGCCAAGCCGGCCGATTTCGAGGGCTGGCGCGCCGGCGCCCACACGGATTTCGACTGTCTGACCCTGCTGCATCAGCGCCCCGGACAGGGCGGACTGCAGCTCTGCCCCGGCAAGGAAGGCACCGGCGACATCGCCTGGACCGACGTCGAGCCACTGCCCGGCGTCATCACCTGCAACATCGGCGACATGCTGATGCGCTGGAGCGACGACAGGCTCCTGTCCACCCTGCACAGGGTTCGCATGCCGCGCTCGGACGAGTATCTGGGCCCGCGCTATTCCCTGCCGTTCTTCGCCCAGGCCAACCGCAACGCGATCATCGAGGGGCCTGCCGGCAAATACGCCCCGATTTCGGCCCACGACTACCTTCAGCAGCGCGTGGCCGCCAACAAGCTGTGACGCATCCCCGGCGCGACGAGCGCCGGGGCCATTCGCTTTGCCGTTCGCTAAACTGAACATATGCGCGACGATATCTGTGCGGCGGCGCACAAGGGGGATCGTTTTCCACATGTGAACGCTTAAAAAAGGGCCGCGCCATGGAAGAGGTCTTCGTCAGGACCAATCTGATCAAGCCCGACCGCCTGCATGGCCTCAGCGCCCGATCGGACCTGAGGGGCTGGCTGCAGCTCGGCGGGCATTTCGCGGCGATCGGGGCAAGCGGCTGGCTGCTCCACCTGACACTCGGCACCTGGGCGGCGGTGCCGGTCTTCATCGTCCACGGCATCCTCCTGAATTTCCTCTATGCCGGGCAGCACGAGTTCAGCCACTGGACCGTGTTCAAGACAAGGCCGCTGAACGAGATCTTCGGGCGGATCATCGGCTTCCTGATGATCTACCCCCGCGATTTCGACCTGGTCCAGCACACCGCCCATCACCGCCATACCCAGGACTGGGCGAAGGACGGTGAGCTGGTGCGGGCACGCTATACGCTGTTCTCCTACCTGATGTGGTTCTTCGGGCCGTCCTATTGGTATGCCCGGATCACCCGCATCCTGCGCATGGCCGCCGGCCGCGTGACCGAGCCCTATGTGCCGGAGACCCGGCGCACCGACCTGATCCTGGAGGCGCGGCTCCATCTTCTGGGCTATCTGCTGATCGCCGCCGCCTCGGTCGCGTTCCAGAGCTGGGCCGCCGTCACCTATTGGCTGGCGCCCCTGCTGCTGACCAAATGCGTGCACCAGATGCAGAACACGATCGAGCATCTGGGCCTGTCCCACGAACAGAACATCCTGGTGAACACGCGGACGACGCGCACCAACGCCCTGATGCGCCTGATCTGCTGGAACATGCAGTATCACACCGCCCATCACGCCTTCCCCGGCGTGCCGTTCCACCGCCTGCCGCAACTGCACCGCGAAATCTTCGACGGCAACGGCATCGCCCCCAACAGCATGACCTATCTCGGCTTCCAGCGCCGCCTGTGGCTGGCGCTGGCCGCCCGGCCCGGCGGCGAGGCGGCCTATGGCGACGACACCGTCTGGGTCCGCGACTGATACGGCCGATCGCGCCCCGGCCATAGATTTCATCTATGCCCTCCATCGACACATCGCACCTATTGCACCGCACAAATCGACTTCATGATTTGTGATCGTTCCAATCCACGGAGGCTTCGGCCCGCAGGCACAAACCCCCATGGCGCCCGATCCGCGCGCGCATATCGTCCCGTTTCAGCTTTTCGAAGGAAGATCGTCATGAGCAGCAATGGTGAAATCATCCGTGTCCGCCGCTACTTCGAAATGAACCGACGCGACATGCTGCGCGGGGCCGCGGCCGTCGGCGCGGCCGGCATGCTCGGCCTCGGCGGCATGGGCAAGGCGCGGGCCGCGACCGACATCAATTTCGTCGGCTGGGAAGGCTATGACAGCTTCCTCGTCGGCGGCGGCTTCGACGAAGCCAAGGGCTATACCTTCCAGAAGACCCTGATCTCCTCGACCGACGAGATCATCACCAAGCTGCGCCTGGATTCGAGCGCGGTCGACGTCTGCACGCCCTATTTCGTCAATGACGACTTCCTGGCGGAGGAAGGGCTGCTCGCCCCGCTCGACCTCGCGCAGATCCCCAACTTCGAGAAGATCCACCCGACCATCAAGCAGTATGCCGAAAGCAACATGAGCCAGGACGGCACCTGGTACGCCTGTCCCTTCACCTATGGCTCGCTGTGCATGGTCTATGATTCGAAGGAGATCCCGGCGCCGACCTCCTGGGCCGACCTGATGAAGCCCGAATACAAGGGCAAGGCGGCGATCACCGCCGATTATCAGGGCAATATCTTCGCCATGGCCCGCGTGCTGGGCATCGCCAACCCGCACCGCATGACCCGCGACGAACTGGCCAAGACCACGGAACTGATGATCGACCTGAAGAAGAACCACCTGAAGGCGATCGCGCCGAGTTACGGCGACCTGATCAACATGTACGTCAACAAGGAGATCGTCATCTCGCAGGGGTGGGAGCCGCTCTCCGCCTGGATCGGCGATGGCGAGACGGTGAAGATCGCCTATCCGAAGGAAGGCAGCTTCGGCTTCATCGAAGGCTACGGCATCGGCAAGGGTTCGTCCAAATCGGCCGACGCCTATGCCCTGATCGACAATGCCCTGTCGCTCCAGGGCCAGCTCGCCGGCGCCGACCTCAATTCGATGCCCGTCGTCACCGCCGAAGCGATGGAGAAGGCCGGCCCAGCCAGCAAGGCGATCTACGACTACAATGATCTTGAAGGTTACTTCAACGGCAAGACCCTGATCATGCAGATGTATCCGCTGGACGAGGAAGGCGATCTGGCGATCTGGGACGATTACCAGGAAGCCTGGGAAAAGGTGCTGAAGGCCTGACCGTTCAAGCCCCCCGACTATCCAGAACCATGAGCGGTCCCCTCCTTCGCCTCGACACTATCTCGAAGACCTATCGCGACGTGACCGCGGTGCACCCGCTCGACCTCGAGGTCGGGCGGGGCGACTTCCTCGCCCTGCTCGGCCCGTCGGGCTGTGGCAAGACCACCCTGCTGCGCATGATCGGCGGCTTTCTGCCGCCGACCACGGGCCGGGTGGAGATCGAGGGGCGGGACGTCACCGCCCTCGGCCCCGAGAAGCGCAACACCAACATGGTGTTCCAGGGCTATGGCCTGTTCCCCCATATGACCGTGGCGCAGAACATCGGCTATGGCCCGAAGATCGCCGGGCGCGACCCGGAACAGATCGATCTCGACGTCGTCCGCATGCTGAACCTCGTCCACCTGAACGCGGTGGCGGACCGCCTGCCCGCCGCACTTTCCGGCGGCCAGCAGCAGCGCGTGGCGCTGGCCCGCGCCCTCGTCATGCGGCCTGCCATCCTCCTCCTCGACGAGCCGCTGGCCGCCCTCGACCTCAAGCTCAGAAAGGCGATGCAGGACGAATTGAAGGCCCTGCACAAGGCGATCGGCGGCACCTTCATCTTCGTCACCCACGACCAGGGGGAGGCGATCGACCTCGCCAACCGGATCGTGATCATGGAGGCGGGACGGATCGTCCAGCAGGGCACGCCGGAAGACGTCTACCGCAGGCCGGCCAGCCGTTTCGTCGCCTCCTTCGTCGGCGACGCCAACATGCTGCCCGCGAGGCGCGTGGGCGCCGAGGTGGCGATCGGCGGCGGCCGCCTGCCGGCGCCGGGCGTGGACGGCGACGTGCTGGTGGTCATAAGGCCCGACGACGTGACCCTGGACGCTACCTGTCCCATCGGCCTCGACGGCACGCTCGCCGAATGCCGCTTCATGGGCCCCTATCAGCGCCTGACCGTGACCCTGGCCGATGGCACTCAGGTGATCGTGCATCGCCCGTCGGGCGCCGATGCCGCGCCCCTGCCCGGGGTCGGCGATGCCGTCCGCCTGGGCCTGCCGCCGGCCGCCTGCAGCGTGGTGGCGCCGTGACGGCGGATCGAAAGCGCATAATGGGGCTGACGCCGGCCTTCGCGGTCTTCGGCGTCTTTTTCGCACTGCCCATGGCCTATCTGCTGGTGGTGACCTTCTGGCGCATCCGGCGCTATCGCCTGACGCCGGATTTCACCTTCGCCAATTACCAGAACGTCTATGGCGACTATCTTCATGCGCTGGTCTTCACCATCGTCATCGCCTTCGTGATCGCCTGCATCACCACCCTGCTTGCCTTCGCCATCGCCTATCTGATCCGTTTCCGCTCCGGCCTGTTCGGGCAGGTCATCCTGCTCTCGGCGCTGGCCACATTATTCGGCGGCTATCTGGTGAAGATCTACGCCTGGAAGGCCATGCTGGGTGCCCAGGGCAGCGTCAACCTGCTGCTCATCACCCTCGGCCTGATCGACCAGCCGATCGAATGGCTGCTGTACAGCCCGACCGCCGTCATCCTGACCCTGGTTCATTTCATGCTGCCCTTCGCCCTGCTGCCGATCCTGGCCGGGCTGCGCGGCATTTCGGAGGCGCCGCTGGAAGCCGCGCGCGACCTGGGCGCTGGGCCCTGGCGCATCACCAAGGACATCGTTCTCCCACAGTGCCGCACCAGCCTCTTCGCCGCCTTCACCCTGTCGTTCCTGATCCCGGCCGGCGACTATGTCACGCCCCGCCTGGTGGGCGGCACCGAGACCTTCATGGTCGGCAATTTCATCGAGAATCTGTTCATCGGCCGCATGAACGCCCCCATGGGCGCGGCGCTGGCCTTTTCGACGCTGCTTGCCTGCGCCCTCGTCCTCCTTTTCGTGAACTGGCTGCTGAAGCGCGTCTTCACGCCCAAATGGGGGCATTGAGATGCCGGGGCGCGGCAATCTGCTGTGGACCGGCTTCGGCGTTCTGGCGCTGGTGTTCCTGCTCTCGCCGCTGGCCCTCGTGGTGTTCTTCTCCTTCGCGGAAAATCAGAACGCCACCTTCCCGGCGGGCGGCGCCACCCTGCACTGGTACGGCGTGCTGTTCGACGATCCGGATTTCTGGAAGGCGCTCGGCAACAGCGCCATCGTCACACTGACCGTCGGCCTCGTCTCCATGGTCGTCGGCACGGCGGCGGCGATGACCCTGGCACGGACGCGCCCCGCGCTGGCCAATGCCCTGATCGGCGTGATCACCCTGCCGATCATGCTGCCGCCCCTCGTTCTCGCGCTGGCGCTCGCCACAGGCTATTCGTCGCTCGGCCTGCCGCTCGGCCTCGGCACCGTGATCCCCAGCCATGTGGTCTTCACCCAGCCCTTCGTGATCCTGGTGGTCCATGCCCAGATGGCCAGCTTCAACATGGCCGTGGTCGACAGTGCCCGCGATCTCGGCGCCGGGCCGTGGACCATCTTCCGCACCGTGATCCTGCCCATCATCCGGCCGACCCTGATCGGCGCCACCCTGATGGCCATGGCCGTCTCGCTGGACGATTTCATCATCACCTATTTCACCATCGGCGGCGGCATGACCCTGCCGACCATGATCTGGGGCATGCTGCGAAAGGCGCTGGACCCCAGCATCAACGCCCTCGGCGCCCTGGTCCTGGTCGCCACCGTCGGCACCAGTCTGATCGCCCTGCGCCTGACCCGTTACCGAGGCTGAGAGAGATGAGCGCCTTCGACTTCACCGGCCGCCATGTCGTGATCACCGGCGCGAGCATGGGCATCGGCTTTGCCGTCGCCCGCGCCTTCGCCGCGGCCGGCGCCGCCCTGACCATCCTGGCCGAGACGGAGGCGATCGAGGCGGCGGCGACGGCGCTGGTCGATGATTTCGGCCGCCCCGTCCGCGCCCTTCGCTGCGACATCGCCGACCGTGCCGCCGTCCATGACGCCATCGGCGCCCTGCCGGCGATCGACGTGCTGATCAACAACGCGGGCTATCAGCCGATGACGCCGCTGATCGGGGCGACGGACGCCAGCGACGCCGATTTCGAGCGCTGCATCGCGGTCAATGTGCTCGGCACCTATCACGTCACGCGGGCCGCCCTGCCCCTAATGTCGCGGGGCGGGCGGATCATCGTCACCTCCTCGATCTGGGGCAAGACCGGGGCCGCCGGCTTTTCCGGCTATGCCGCCTCGAAACATGCGGTCGCCGGCTTCATGCGTTCGCTCGCCATGGAGCTGGGCCCGCTCGGCATCACGGTCAATGCCGTCTGCCCCGGCTGGGTCACGACCGAGGGCGCCATGTGGACCATCCGTGCGGAGGCGGCGGATCTGGGCATGCCCGTGTCCGACCTGATCGCCCGCTATCTGGGCGACCAGCCGATCCCGGGCATGATGCCGCCCGACGCGGTGGCGCCGACCTATCTCTTCCTCGCGTCCGACGGCGCCGGCGACATCACCGGTCAGGCCTTCAACGTCGATCGCGGCAGTTTCATCGGCTGAGGAGTTTCAGATGATCGAGAACCCCGTGCCCTGGCCGAATGGCGCGCGCTGCGCCGTCGCCTATACCTTCGACATCGACACCGATGCCGGCCTGCATCTCGATCATCGGGACAAGGCGCCGGATCTCGTCACCACCAATTCCTGGCTGCGCTACGACGAGATCGCGGTGCCCCGCATCCTGCGCCTCTATCGCGACATGGGCCTGAAGCAGACCTTCTTCTATCCGGCCTGGTGCATGGAGACCTACCCCCATCTGGTCGAGGCGATCCTGAAGGACGGTCACGAGATCGCCCACCACGGCTATATCCACGAGAATTACAATCAGATGCCCTTCGACCAGCAGGAGGCATTCTTCGCCCGCGCGGTCGAGACCATCGAACGCATGACGGGCCGGAAGCCGCGCGGCTTCCGCGCGCCGATCTATAATTTCTCGCGCCATACCGCCGCCCTCCTGGTCAAATACGGCTTTCTCTATGACGCCACCCTGATGTCCGACGACGTGCCCCATATGGTCGACGCCGAGGGCGGCAGCTTCGTCGAAATCCCGTCGCACTGGTCGCTGGACGATTGGCCGCAATATGTCCACGAACCGAACTTCGCCTATATGATGACCGTGCGCGCCCCGGCCGAGGCGACGGCCGTCTATATGGCGGATTTCGAGAGTGCGTGGCGCCACGGCGGCCTCTGGGTCGCTGTCTGGCATCCCTGGGTCAGCGGCCGTCCGGCCCGCATGGATGCGATCGCCGCCATGATCGAGACCATGCGGGAAAAGGGCGACGTCTGGTTCGCCACCATGGAAGAGATCGCCGCCCATCTGAAGAAGGTGACGGCCGACGGCAGCTACAGCCCGCGCCGGGTGCGCCTGCCCTATTACGAGAACGGATTGCCCGCCAGCTACCTGCCCTGAGGTTCAAACGGTAACATTCTCCGTTGCGGGCGCGGAATGTTACAATTCAAAGTATGATCCGGCTCAATGACAGGGCGGGCGGAGCTGCGATCATGGGCCCATGAACGCGATCGGACATGCCCCCACCAAATTCGGCGACGCCCATCACCACGATGGCCTGCCGGTGAAACTCTCCGTGCGTGACGTCGATGCCTGGTATGGCGACAAGCAGGCGCTCTACGGCATCACGCTCGACATCCATGACCGGGAGACGACGGCCTTCATCGGCCCTTCCGGCTGCGGCAAGTCCACCTTGCTGCGCAGCTTCAACCGCATCAACGAAACCATCCCGGGCTTTCGCCTGACCGGCGAGATCGACCTCGACGGCAAGACCATCTTCGATCCCGAGATCGAGATCGACCGTTTCCGCGCCCGCTTCGGCTGGGTCGCCCAGGCACCCAATCCCTTCCCCTGGTCGATCCACGAGAATGTCGCCTATGGCGCCCGCATCCACGGTCTGGTCTTCGGCCATGCCGAGACCGAAGCCCATGTCGAGCGCTGCCTCAAGCGCGCCAATCTGTGGGACGAGGTGAAGGACATCCTGCACGATCCCGGCACCAGCCTGTCGGGCGGCCAGCAGCAGCGCCTGTGCATCGCCCGCGCGCTGTCGACCGAGCCGGACGTCATCCTGATGGACGAGCCCTGTTCCGCCCTCGATCCCATCGCCACCGCCCATGTCGAGGAATTGATGGAGGACCTGCGAAAGCATGTCGCCATCGTCATCATCACCCACAACCTGCAGCAGGCGGCGCGGGTGGCCCAGCGCACGGCCTATTTCCACCTCGGCGAGCTGATCGAGGTGGGCGATACGGAAGACATCTTCATCCGCCCGAAGACCGAGCTTTGCGCCGCCTATGTCACGGGGCGTTTCGGCTGATCAGTCGCCGTCCGGCTCGATCGCCACTTCGACCATGGCGGGGGGCAGCGACTTGCTGGGTTTCACGCCCAGGGTTTTCAGCATCTCGGCCTGGCGGATGACGTTGCCCTTGTTGGTGCTGAGCTTCGCATAGGCGTCATCGTAGCTCTTCTGCGCCGAGCGGATACCGTTGCCGACCTTCTCGAGATCGGCGACGAAGCCGGCGAGACGGTCGTAGAGTTCGCCGCCGCGCCGGGCGATTTCCTGGGCATTGCGGCTCTGCGCTTCCTGGCGCCACAGATGGGCGACGGTGCGCACCACGAACAGCAGGGTCGAGGGGCTGACCAGCAGCACGCTCTTGTCCCAGGCCTCCATGAAAAGGTCGCGCTCGTGGGTGACCGCCAGCATGAAGGCGGGTTCGATCGGCACGAACATCAGGACAAAGTCGAGGGATTTCAGGCCATAGAGATCCTGATAGTTCCGCGCCGACAGACCCTTGATGTGGTTGCGCACGGACTCGATGTGGCGCCGCGCCGCCGCTGCCCGCGCGTCCTCGCTCTCGGCCAGCGCGAATTCCTCGTAGGCGAGGAGAGAAACCTTGGCATCGACCACCAGGTTGCGCCCCTCGGGCAGCCGGATCACCACGTCGGGCTGGGCGCGGCTGCCGTCCTCCCGCGTGTGGCTTTCCTGGACATCGTATTCATGGCCCTTGCGCAGGCCGGACTGTTCCAGCACCCGTTCCAGGATCAGCTCGCCCCAATTGCCCTGTGTCTTGCTGGATCCCTTGAGGGCCTGGGTCAGGTTCTTCGCCTCCTTGCTCAGGGACTGGTTCAATTCCATGAGCTGGCGTACCTGTTCGGCCAGCGCGCTGCGATCCTTGCCCTCCTGCACGTAGACCTGCTCGACCTTGCCCTGGAATTCGTTGATGCGCAGCTTCAGGGGTTCCAGCAATTGCCCGAGGTTGGTCTGGTTCTGGTCGGTGAATTTCTTCGATTTCTCTTCCAGGATGTCGTTCGCCAGGGTCTTGAACTGGTTCGACAGGCTCTCCCGCGCCTCGCTCAGCAGGGCCAGCTTCTCCTGGGCCTGGGCCCGTTCGGCTTCGAGCCGGGCCTTCAGGTCGGCCAGCGCCGCCTTGTCGATCGCGGTTTGCGCCTGATGCTCGCGCAAGATCTCGCCGGTGCTGGCGAGATCCGCCAGCAGACCCGCCTTTTCGTCTGACAGGGCCCGTACCCGCTCGTCCAGGGTGGCGCGCTCGACCGCGCCCGCCGCCGCCGCCCGCGCCACGCCACCGCGCAGCGCCAGCCACGCCAGCAGGGCGCCGACCACGCCGCCGATCGCCAGCCCCAACAGGATCGTCATATCACCTGGCATTGCCTGTCTTCCCTAAGCCCGCCCCCCAGACTCGTCATCCCGGCGAAGGCCGGGATCTCCATCCGCTTCGAGCACTTTCGTCGAAGGGCCCCGGCCTACGCCGGGGCGACGCGTATGGGACGACGCGTATGAGAGGCGCATCGCGCGATTCCGATTCCCCCGAGTCTAGCCCAGCCCCCCGCCCCCTGCATGAATTCCTCGCCTCGGGGCGGGCCGAGAGGTCAGGATGGTGAGGCTTTCGAATCGGGAAGGGATCATGAGCGACAGCGAGACGGCGCCGCCGGCCAAGGGCCTGGGGGTCTATTGGGAACGGCGCACGATCGTCATGCTGGCGCTGGGCTTTTCCGCCGGCCTGCCCAATCTGCTGGTGTTCGACACCTTGTCCGCCTGGCTCCGGGACGACGGCGTCTCGCTGTCGGTGATCGGCTTCTTCTCCCTGGCGACATTGGCCTATTCCGCCAAGTTCCTGTGGGCGCCGCTGGTCGATCGCTTCGACGTGCCGCTGCTGACGCGCCTGGTCGGGCATCGGCGCTCGTGGATGCTGGTGGCCCAGGTCGCCGTCTTCGCCGGGCTCTTGCTGATCGCCGGCGGCTCGCCCGCCGGCAATCTGGCGCTGACCGCCGCCTTCGCCGTCTTCGTCGGCTTTTCGGGCGCCACCCAGGACATCGTGATCGACGCCTGGCGCATCGAGGCGGTGGACGACAGCCGTCAGGGCGCCATGGCCGCCGCCTATCAATGGGGCTATCGGATCGCCGGCCTCGTCGCCGGCGGCGCCTCCCTGGCGCTGGCCGAATGGGTGAACTGGAATTTCTCCTATGCCGCCATGGCCTTCCTGATGGCCGTCGGCATGGGCGCCGTGCTGCTGGCCCCGGCCGAAAAGGCCCGCCCCGTCCTCGCCCGGCGGCCCGGCCCGCCGCCGCGGCCCCTGGCGGAAGCGGCGGAATGGGGCGGACGGGCGCTGGTCCTGGCGATCGCGGCCCTGATCCTGGGCGCCGGGCTGTCGGGCAATCCCTTCACCCTGACGTGGCTGACGCTATCCGACGACGCGCTGGGCCTCGTGCCCCTGTGGCGGCAGGCGCCGGAGGGGGCTTTCCTGCAATTCGGCGCGGTCATCCTGGGGCTGTTGCTGCTGGTCGCCGCCTGCTGGCCGCTGCCCGGCCGGCGCACGCGCCCGGGGCTGGCGCTGGTCCAGGCCTTCGGCGCCCCGCTCGGCGCCTTCTTTCGCAGTTTCGGCGCGCTGGCGGTGCCGATCCTGGCCCTGATCTGCGTCTATCGCCTGTCGGATTTCGTGCTGAACATCATGAACCCCTTCTACCTCGACCTCGGCTTTTCCAAGACCGAGGTGGCGGAGGTGCGAAAGCTCTTCGGCATGATCATGACCATGGCCGGGGTCTTTCTGGGGGGCTGGGCGGTGGCGCGGCTGGGCCTGTTGCGGGCCTTGATGATCGGCGCCTTCGCCGGCCCCGTCTCCAACCTCGCCTTCGCCTGGCTGGCCATGGAAGGGCCCTGGCTGCCGGCCCTCTTCGTCGCCATCGGCATCGACAATCTGGCGTCCGGCTTCTCGGGCACCTGCCTGATCGCCTATATGTCGGGCCTGACCTCGGCCGGTTTCACGGCCACCCAATATGCCTTGTTCTCGTCGCTCTATGCCCTGCCGGGCAAGCTGATCGCGTCCCAGTCGGGGCGCATCGTCGAGGGTGCGGCGCGGGCGGCGGCGGACGGCGGCGGCATGCCCGCCCTGTTCCTGCCCCTGTTCGACCGCCTGCCACCCCAGGCCTTCGCCGAGGGTGCGGCCAAAGTGGGGACATCGGCAGCGGCCCTCGGTGCTGGATATGTAACATTCTTCCTGTATTCGGTGGTGATTGGACTCGTCGCCATCGCGCTCTGTGTCCTTGTGACCCGCCGCCAGGGTGCCGCGCATCATGGACGGACGTCCAAGGCCGTTTGACCGGGACCGGTGGCGAGGGATAAGGTAAACCCGTGTTCGACATGGCGCCCGGCCAGGGGACGCGGTCCGCAAGGGCACATGTCGGGGACGAAATGCGGCCGTCCGGAAGACGCCCGACCGATAGGGGACGTCGTACCGGGGTGCACATGAAATAGGACGATCGTGGCCCTGAACAACGTGAAGACCGAGGACGCCTTGGACGAGGTGGCGCCTGCCCGACGCTCGGTCAATGTCGCCGACCTCGAAGTGCGCCTCGCCAAGGACGCGGCGGAACTGCTGGCCGCGCAACGCCTGCGCTATCGTGTCTTCTACGACGAGATGGGCGCGACGCCGACACCCGAACTGGCGGCGGAACGGCGTGATTTCGACCGCTTCGATCCGATCTGCGACCATCTTCTGGTGCTGGACCACGGGGTCGCGGCCGGCGAGCCGGCGGTGGTCGGCACCTATCGTCTGCTGCGCGAGGACGTGGCGCGCGAGCACGGCGGCTTCTATTCCGCCAGCGAATTCGATCTCTCGGTCCTGGAGCGCCAGCGCCGGGCGGACGACAATTTCCTGGAACTCGGCCGCTCCTGCGTCGCCCCGGAATATCGCACCAATGCGGTCATCCAGCTTCTGTGGCGCGCCATCGCCGGCTATATCGTCGAGCACCGGATCAGCCTGATGTTCGGCTGCGGCAGCCTGCACGGCACCGACCCGGATGCCCTGGCGGTGCCGCTGTCCTATCTGCACCACAACCACATGGCCCCGCCGGAGCGGCGCGTGCGCGCCTTGCCGGAACGCTTCGTCTCGATGGACCGGCTGCCCAAGACGGCGATCAGCCCGCGCGATGGGCTCCGCACCCTGCCGCCCCTGATCAAGGGCTATCTGCGGCTCGGCGGCTATGTCGGCGAGGGGGCGGTGATCGATCCCGAATTCAAGACCGTCGACTGCTTCATCATGGTGCCCTGCGACACCCTGACGGAGCGCTATATGGCACGCTACAACAAGGACGACGCGGGCGCCTGATCTTGCTCCCGTGATCCGCGCAAAGAAAAAGGGCGGCGGTGCCGAAGCACCACCGCCCTCTTCGTTTCGGCCTTCGATCAGGCGCCGGCGTCGAGGGTGGTGACCTCTTCCATGCGCTTCTCGACGAAGCTCCAGTCGACCAGGCTGTCGATGAAGGTCTCGGCGAAACCCTTACGGTTGTTGCGGTAGTCGATGTAATAGGCGTGCTCCCAGACGTCCATGACGGCGAGCGCGTCCTTGCCGGCGGTCAGCGGGGTCTCGGCATTGCCGGTGGTGGTGATGGCCAGCTTGTCGCCGTCCTTCACCAGCCACACCCAGCCCGAGCCGAACTGGCCCAGCGCCGCGGTCGTCCAGGCGCTCTTGAAGCCGGCGAAATCACCGAAGGAAGCGTCGATCAGCGACGACAGGGCCGCCGACGGCTTGGTCGAGCCCGGCACCGAGAGCGACAGCCAGTAGAGGGTGTGGTTGTAGTGCTGGCCGGCATTGTTGAAGAGCTTCTTGCCCGCCGGATCGGCGGCCGCGATCTTCACCACTTCCTCGACGGTCTTGCCCTGCAGGGCCGGGGTCGCCGCCACGATCTCGTTCGCGACGGTGATATAGGCCTGATGGTGCTTGCCATGATGGTACGAGAAGCTCTCGGCCGACAGGGCGGGGGCGAGGGCGCTCGGATCGAATTTCAGTTCGGGAAGCTTGAAGGCCATATCGCAATCCTCAGGTGGTTGTGGTCCCCACGGGTGTCCGCGGATCGCGGCCGGCGGCGAATTGGAATCCTTCGCCGCTCGTCCGCAAGTGACTGATCATCCCCGCCAATCACATAGGACCTGCCACCGCCCGATGCCAGTCTTTTATTATCACTGAAGCCATCCGGCGAGCGCATCCTCGGCCAGCGCGAAACCCGTGGACATGCCGGTACCGCTGGTCACCATGACCGCGCGCACGCCGGGCGCCGCGTCCTCGATCAGGGCCGCCGCCGTCGCCGAATGGGGATAGACGCCGAGCCAGCGTTCGACGACCCGGTCGCTGTGAAGGCGAAGGGCCCGGCGCGCGTGGCCGATCATGAGTTCGTCGACCGCGTCGGGGGCGAAGGGATCGGGCGTCGCCGCGTAATGATGCGAATCGCCGACCACCAGGGAGCCGTCGGCGGATTGCACCACGATCAGATGGATGCCGTTCTCGAGGCTCGGCCCCTCTTCCGCCGCCAGCACCGCCTTCAGGTCCGCCGCCGCCGGCAGTTCCGAGAAGCCGAGATACCGCCCCAGCGACATGTCGTTCATGATCGAACCGGGCAACACCCAGCCGGCGCCCTGGGGCGCGAGGCGCAGCATGTGCAGCTTGCAGAGGTCGAGGCCGCGCTTCGCCCAGACCTCGGGATAGAGGCTCAGCAGGTCGCCGCCCGGGCAGACCACGGCCTGCCCCGCCTCGACGGTGCCGGACGTGGTCTTCACGCGCGGCAGCTCGATCTCCTTGACCAGGGTGTTGCGCAGGAAGGTGACGCCCTTCTCCCGCTCCAGCCAGGCGGCGAGCAGGGGAATGGCGTGGCGCGGCTCCACCCGCATCTCGTGCGGGCTCCACAGGCAGGCGGCGGCGTCCTCGTGACGCAGCAAGGGCAGACGCTCCGCCATCCGCGCCGGCGTCAGCATCTCGCAGCCCGGGCCCATTTCGGGATGGGCGACGAAGGCTTCGACCACGGCGGCGGCTTCCGGACGATGGGCGATCACGGCGGTGCCCCGGTGGATCACCGGGATGCCGGCCCTGGGCGCCACCTCGGCCCAGATGTCGCGGCTGCGCCGGGCGCGGTTCCAGACCGTGCCGACCTGCTGGCCGGTCACGGTGACGAAGCCGAAATTGCGGATCGAGGCACTGTTGGCCTGGGCGTCCCGGTCGATGACCACCACGCGCTTGCCCGCCCGCGTGGCCGCCAGGGCATGGGCGAGGCCGACGATGCCGGCACCGACGACGGCGAGATCAAAAGGACCGGACGACATTTGAGGGCTCCCTCGGCGACACGCGATAGGCTAACGTCCGGATCGGTCACTTCCATGACGGAACCGGGCCCAGGCACGGCGGCATGCGGGCGATAGGGCGATCCGGGGGGATTCGCCGCGCCGCACCGCCACCACCCGGCGGGCGACCGACTTATGCTCCCGGGGGGAACGAGATGTCCATGTTGAAACAGGGGCCGGGCGCCGTTTTGCGGCGTGTCGGCATCGGCGCCGCGGTCTTCTTCGGCGCCGTCGTCGTGATGTCGAGTTGGTACACGATCGACGAGGGCGAAGTCGGCGTTGTACTGCGGAACGGCGCGGTCCATGACGTCGCCGGCCCCGGCCTTCATTTCAAGATGCCGATCGTCGACGACGTCGTCGCCCTCTCCACCCGCACGGAAAAGCTGGAACTGGCGCAGGTCGCCGCCTATTCCCAGGATATCCAGGCGGCGGAGATGTATATGTCCGTCAACTACCGGATCAATGCCGGCCAGGCCCCGGACATCTATGCCCGCCTCGGCGTGAATTACGCCGACCGCGTGCTGGTGCCGGCCCTCCTCGACCGCACCAAGGCGGTGTTCGGGCGCTACAACGCCCCGACCATCGTCGGCGAACGCTCGCGCCTCGTCGCCGAGATCACCGAGAGCCTGCGCGAGGCGGTGGCGGACGAAGGCATTCTGGTCAGCAGCGTGCAGATCGAGAACATCGATTTCTCGGATGCCTTCGAACAGGCGATCGAGCAGCGCATGCAGGCCGAGGTCGAGGTGACGCGACTGCGCCAGAACCTGGAACGCGAGAAGGTCCAGGCCGAAATCCGCCGCACCGCCGCCCAGGGCCAGGCGGATTCGACCGTGGTCCAGGCCCGCGCCGAAGCGGACGCCCGCGCCCTTCAGGCCCGCGCCGAAGCCGAGGCGATCCGCCTGCGCGGCGAGGCGGAGGCTTCCGCGATCCGCGCCAAGGGCATCGCCATGAAGGAGAACCCGGCCCTGATCGACATGATCCGCGCCGAACGATGGAACGGCCAATTGCCCCAGACCATGGTCCCCGGCACCGCCGTTCCCTTCGTCGACATCGGACAGTAAGGGGATTTCCCCTCACCCCCGCCCTCTCCCCGCAAGCGGGGCGAGGGAGTTCGTTCAGTGCTCTGTCAGCCCCCTCGCCCCCCTGGGGAGAGGGTTGGGGTGAGGAGCTGAACCCGCCCTATTTCACCGGCAATACAGTCACCGTGCCCATGGCATCGCGGCCGCGATACTCGGGGCGGTACATATCCTCCGCCACCACCGCCGGCACGCGATAGGTGCCGGGGGTCACGGCGCGGACGATATAGGCGATGGCGAATTTCTGGCGGCCCGAGGTGTTGAAGGCCGCGACGAAGCGATCGTCCAGGGCCTCGGAATAATCGGGCACCGTCATCTCCGGCAGCCAGCCGATCTCCTCCGCCGTGGCCGAACCGGCGAGGCGGGGGTTCTCGATCTCGAAGCCGGCGGGCAGCAGGTCGATGACCATGAGCTGGTTGTCCTGGCCGGACGTCGTCTCGCCGGTCACCACCGCCACCATCATGGTGCCCTGGGGCACGGCCTTGGGATCGATCGCCTTGCCGTCCAGGGTGAAGAAGCGGCGGCCGACGGTCATGCCGTTGCCTTCCGCCGGCATGTCCCTGTTGGGCACGCCGATGACCGTGCCGGTGTACCAGACCGAGCCCTCGCCCTTGTTGTCCAGGCGAACGCCCTTGGCCACCGTCGCAACGTCGGGCCGGATCGAATAGGCGGTGCTGCGCGGCGGGATCGCCTCGCCGCCGACCGCGACCGTCATCTTGTTGCCGCCGTCGGCGAGCGCCCGCGCCGCCAGCAGCAGCCAGGCGCTTTCCTGGGTCGAGAGCCAGCGCTGGCCCGCCACCATGTCGGTCACCTTGGCCGCCAGGGCTTCGGCGTCGATGCCCGGCACCCTGGCTTCCATGGCGAGGGTGGCGATGGCGGCGAGATCGCGCACGCGGCTGCCGTAGTCGCGGCCGACGTTGCGCCGCTCCTGGGCCGCCAGCGCGCGATCGAAGGCTTCCGCCGCCCGACCGCCGTCGCCCATGAGGGCGAGCGCCGCGCCGACCTGCGCCATGGCGAGCGGCGTCGGCAGGTCGAGGCCGACGGCGTCATGCATGTAACGGGTCGCGCCCAATTCGCCGACCCCTGCCGCCGCCAGGACATAGAGCGAATAGGCGCGCGAGGCCAGCGCGTCCGGCCCGTCGTCGCGCCGGTTCTCGCCATGGCGCTTCAGCCAGGCGAGGCCGCGGCGATAGGCGAATTCCGGCACCTTCACGTCTTCCGCCCGGGCCCTCGTCAGGAAGTCCATGGCATAGGCGGTGAGCCAGGGCTCCGGCTGGCCGGCATAGCTCCAGAGGGCGAAGGAACCATCGCCCCGCTGCATTTCGAGCATGCGGCCGATCGCCTTCTGGACGCGCGCGGTCATGTCCGGCTCGTCCTTCTGTTCCCAGAGGCGTGCCACCTCGCCGACATAGAGCAGCGGCAGGGCGCGGCTCGTGGTCTGCTCCAGGCAGCCATAGGGATAGCGGTCGAGGGTCCGCAGCAGGCCCGCGACGTCGACATTCGGCCGGGGGCTGAGGCTGAGCAGCAGTTCCGGCGTGCCGGGCACATAGGACGCGAGCGCCTTCGGCCCGACGGACAGCCCCTCGCCCGGCTTCAATTGGCGCACCAGCCGGTCGACCGAGGGAAGTTGCGGCGCACGGGTGCCGAGGCCGATCTCGCGCTCGAGCCGGAAATCGCCCGGCCCTTCCACGGTCAGGGCGAGCTTGCCGAGGCCGGCGCCGACCGCCTTGATCGGCAGCGTGACCGTGCCGGTCGCGCCGAGGGCGAGGTCGAGCCTGGCGGGCTTGCCGCCGTCGACGGTCACCACGTCGTCGCCGGCGGCGGTGACCGTATAGGTTCCGGGCGTGCCGCCGACGTTGGAGAGCGTGACGGTGAGGCGCGAACTATCGCCGACCGCGAGGAAGCGTGCCGTCGACGACAGCACCACGACCGGGTCGCGCACGGTGAGGCCGCGGTCGGCGGCGCCGACCTGACGCGCGTTCCAGGCGATGGCCATCAGGCGCAGGCGGCCGTTGTAATCCGGCACGTCGAGATCGATCGTGCCCTTGCCGTCCTGATCGAGGGCGACGATGCCCGAGAACAGGGACACCATCTTGATGTCGGAGGGCGGCGCGCCGCGCCGGCCGAGCGCATCGCCGTCGCCGCCTTCGCGCAGTGCACCGGGCTTGCCCAGCTTGGCGTTCAGGAGCTTGCCGTAGGCATCGCGGATGTCGAGGCCGAGACGGCGCTTGCCGAAGAGTTGGGCGACCGGGTCCGGGGTTTCGAAATCGGTCAGTTGCAGGATGCCCTCGTCCACCGCCGCGACGGTGACGAAGGTGGGGGCGGCGCCGGCGATACCCTTGATCTCGATCGGGATCGAGACTTTCTGGCGCGGCGTCACCACATCGGGCCCGGCGATCGCGACGTCGAGCCTTCGCGCGGCGGGATCGATGCCGAGCCAGGCGAGGCCGATGGCCCGGCCCGGGCCCCGCGCCGTATCCCCCTCGCCCGGCGCCTCGCCCGGACGGAAGGCGGTGGCGAGGACATAGGCGCCCGCGCCCCAGGCTTCGGACACGGGCACATCGATGTCCAGCCCTTCGGCCGGCAGGGCGATGCTGCGGGTTTCGAGCACGCGGTCGGTCGCGATGGTCAGCAGCAATTCGCCGGCGAAGGGCGCCTGGATGCGCATATGGGCATTTTCGCCCGGAACATAGAGGTCCTTGTCGGCGGTCACCGTCATCTTGTCGGGGGTGTCGCCGATGGTCGGCGCGACGAACCAGCCGGCCTGGAAGCGCAGCGAACTCGCGGCGCCGGTGGCGGCGTCCGTCACCTCGATCCGATAGCGGCCATAGTCGACCGCGGGGGCCTCCAGCATGGCCGGCGCCTTGCCCGTGACGTCCAGCGTGCCGGAGGACATCAGGCGGTCGCGCACCACGACTTCATAGGCCCAGCGCCCGTCGCGATAATACCACTGGTAATTCCAGTCTTCCTTGATCAGGGACCAGCGCAGATCGCGCGCGGGCCGGGTCTTGCCGTTGCGGTCCAGGGTGATCACCTGGAACGAGGGCGTGCCGTTCTCGGCGAGGCGCGCATCCTCGAAGCCGGACTTCAGGCCGATCCAGAGCGGGCGGTTGCGCACCGGCATTTCGAGACGCCGGGCGATCGGGCGGCCGCTGCTCTCGTAGACGTCGGCGCGGATGACGGCGGCCAGCGGCTGCACCGTGTCCGGCAGGTCGGTCACGGTGATCTCATAGGCGGCATGGCCCTTGGCGTCGGTCGTCACCTCGTCGACGTTGACGCGCTTCGCCGCCACCGTCTCGTCGACGAGGCCGAAGCTGTAGTCGGCATGATCGGGAAAGGGTTCGTCGGTCGCCCCGATCACCACCTGGAGGGAAGAGCGCAGATCCGCCGCCGGCGCGCCGAACAGATATTGCGCATCGATGGTCAGGTCGAGCTTGCGGCCCGGCTCGATCGTCTCGGCACTGGTGGCGACCGTCGTCTCGACCGAGGCGGGCACCACGTCCTCGACCAGCACGGAAAGGCCGCCGATCGCCGGGCGGTCGGGATCCGTATGCCACGACAGGGTCCAGGTGCCGGTCCGGGCCGAGGCGCCGATCGCCCAATCGATCTGATAGCCGCCGGCCCCGCCAGGCGTGAGGGCGCGGCGCTCGACCTCGACACCGTCCGGACGGCGGATGGTCAGGGTCAGCGGCAGGCCGTCGACGGCATTGCCCGCATCGTCGCGCAGCAGGGCCATGACGTGCGCCGTCTCGCCCGGGCGGTAGACGCCGCGTTCGGCATAGGCGACGACGTCGAGGGGGCCGGGCTGCATGCGGCCCGAAACGCCCCGGTCGGACAGATCGAAGGCGGGGCCCGAGAGGTCCAGCAGGGTGAAATCGCCGCCGCCCGCAAACGCCATGACCGCCGTCGGCTGGCGTCCGCCCTCGCCCCGCATCAGGCCGGGATCGAAGCGCAGCCGGCCCTGTTCGTCGGTGGCGAGGCGGGCCAGTTCGTCGTTGTTCCGCGCATAGAGGCCGACCTCGATCCCCGGCATGGGCTTGCCGGTCGAAAGCGAGCGGGCGACGACGGTCAGGCCGTCGTTGCCGGCGAAGGTGGTCAGGCCGACGTCGGTGACGACGACCCATTGGGTCGCCATGTCTTCCCAGCCCTCGATCTCGCCGGTGGCGGGGACGGCGGTCAGGACATAGATGCCGGGCTCGGCGGTCTTGCGCATCTGTTCGATGTCGATCGCGGTGACGACGCGCTTGTTGCGCTCGTTCTCGATCGAAACCTCGCCCTTCCAGACCAGTTCGCCGGTCGTATCCTCGATGTCGCGCGTACCCCAGTTCGACAGGGCGTACATCAGGTTGCCATAGGTCATCATGGGCACGATGTTGCGGTCGTCGACCCGGTAGAGGGCGAGCGCCGCCTTGTCCAGATTGACCGACTGCAGGGGAATGCCGGTGGCGCCGACCTTGGGCAGGATATAGGCGTCCTGGGTGAAGCCCAGGCTCTCCGGCCGGTCGCCGATCGAGACCGCGCCCTCCTCGACCCGGTCGAGGCGGGTGCCGGAGGCGGCGGGCAGGCCCTTGGCGACCATGATGTCATAGGCCTGGCCGAAGCGCGCGCCTTCGACACAGAGCGTATTGCCCTTCATGACATAGGCGGCGTCGAAGGACGGCGTCACCTCGACGTAATCCTCGAACCGGGTGCCGGCGGCGAGATCGCCGTAGAATTCGAGGCAGATCGAAGGCTGGTCGGCATTGTCCTGGGCATAGGCGCCGATCACGCGAAAGCGCGTCGCTTCCTCGAGCTGGGCCACGCGCTCCAGAAGATCGGGGCTGGACTTGATTTCCACCGCCTTGCGATAGGCGTCGAGGGCGGCTTCGGGATCGCCGTTCCGTTCCAGCGCCGTGCCCAGGATGTCGAGGGCCGCCACGCGCGTCTCGGGCGTCGTCGCCTTGTCGAAGGCGCGGAAGGCGGCGCCGGTGGCGCGCCAATAGTTGGAATTGCGCAGCTGCACTTCGGCCAGTGCCGACCAGGTCGCGCCGTCGTCGGCGCCATAGGCGATCGCGCTTTCATAGAGATTGGCGGCCTGCCACCAGCGCTGGCGTTCCGCCGCGACCTTGGCCGCGTCCAGCGCCTTCTTGGCGTCGGCGGCGTTTCGGGCGGCATCCCGGTTCTCGCGCAGCACGTCGGCGCGATACGAATCCGCGCGGCTCGACAATTCGCCGAAATCGGTGGCCGATGCCGCCGCTGTCACCCCGAACGCCGCGCCCGTCAGGGCCAATGCACACAGCAGATTGCGAAACGTCGAGGCGACGCGCGTCATGATTCGACCCCCCTCAGATGCCGGCCGATCCTACACCAGGGCCCCGGACTTGCCGATACGATCACGGACATATTCGAGGGTATGATCGCAGGTTTGTCCGGGGCGGCGCGTGACGTGGATCACAGGCCTCGGGGCGGAGCCTGACCCGACAATATGGCGAGGTGAAGACGCGGCCCCGAAACCCCAGGTCTCGAAACCTCAGGTCTCGAAACCTCAGGTCCCGAAACAGAAACCTCAGGCCCCCAAGACCTCAGGCGATGCGCCGCGTCTCGCCCTGCCAGTAGCGGTCCTTGAGGAGACGCTTGTAGAGCTTGCCGGTCGGATGGCGCGGCAGTTCGGCCTCGAAGTCCACCGTCTTCGGGCATTTGACGTGGGAGAGATGCGTGCGGCAGAAGGCGATCAGTTCGGCTTCCAGGTCGGGCCCGGCGTCGCGCATGTCGGCGGGCTGGACCACGGCCTTCACCTGTTCGCCCCATTCGGGATCGGGCACGCCGAACACCGCGACGTCGGCCACCTTGGGATGGGTGATCAGCAGATTCTCGGCTTCCTGGGGATAGATGTTCACCCCGCCCGAAATGATCATATTGGCCTTGCGGTCGGTCAGATAGAGATAGCCGTCCGCGTCCAGATAGCCGATGTCGCCGAGGGTGGACCAGCCCTTGTCGTTGCGGCTGCTCTCCGTCTTGGCGCTGTCGTTGTGATATTCGAACTGCGGCCCGTCGGAGAAGAAGATGGCGCCCGGCTCATAGGGCGGCAGTTCGTTGCCGTCGTCGTCCAGGATATGGGGCACGCCCAGCATGGCCCGGCCGACCGAACCCTTGTGTTCCAGCCATTCCGCGCTGGTGATGGCGCAGAAGCCGTTGCCTTCCGTGCCGGCGTAATATTCGTGGATCACCGGGCCCCACCAGTCGATCATCTGTTCCTTGACCGGGATCGGACAGGGCGCCGCCGCGTGGATCGCGCATCGCAGCGACGAGACGTCGTATCGGCTACGGATCGCGGGATCGAGCTTCAGCAGGCGCACGAACATGGTCGGCACCACCTGGGTGTGGGTGACGCGGTATTTCTCGATCAGGGCCAGATAGTGCTCGGGCTCGAAGTGCTCCATCACGATCACGGTGGCGCCGAAGCGCATCATGGTCAGTGAGAAGCGCAAGGGGGCGGCGTGATAGAGCGGCGCGGGCGAGAGATAGACCGTCTCGGCATTCGGCTGATAGAGCGCGGCGTTCAGCATGTAGAGGGTGCCGGGCTGACCGTATTCCTCTTCCGGCAGGGGCACCTTCACGCCCTTGGGCCGGCCCGTGGTGCCCGACGAATAGAGCATGTCGGCGCCGTTGGAGGGATCGGCGATCATGGTCGCGGGCTTGCCCGCCACCGCGTCCTCGTAAGACTCGAAGCCGGCGGCGGTGCCGTCCATCATCAGCCGGGTCGAAAGCGCCGGCGCTTGCCCCGCCACCCGGGTCGCGAGATCGGCCATGTATTTGGACGTAACCAGCAGCCTGGCGCCGCAGTCGTTGACGATATAGGCCGCCTCCGCCGCCGTCAGACGGGTCGAGATCGCGGTATAATAGAGACCGGCCCGGAGCGCCGCCCATGTCACCTCGAAGAAGCGGGGATGATTCTCCATGATGATGGCGATGCCGTCGCCCCGCTTCAGGCCGAGATCGCGGAACAGATGAGCACAGGCATTGGCCCGCGCCTCCAGCTCGGCATAGGTGACGGCGATGCCGCTGCCGGCCATGCGATAGGCGATCTTGTCGGGCGTATTCTGGGCGTGGATTCCCGGATGCATGTCTCTCTCCCCTTGCGCCGCCGGTTTGCCCGGCGATGTCGCTTTTCGTTATGATGCGGGAAAGCCTAACCCGAAGCTGACGCCTTCGTCATCTTGATCGACATGCGATGACCGACAAACCCGCCCCCCGAAAGACCGAAGCCGACCTGAAGGCGGAAAGACTGGCCCAGGCGCTGCGCGACAACCTGAAACGCCGCAAGGCCCAGGCCCGCGGCCGCGAGGCGGAAAAGGCGCCGGACGGCGAGGATTGAAGTCAGGCCGCCCCGGGGGCCAGGGGCAGGCGCAGCACGACTCGGGCGCCGCCCCCCGGCCGATCGCCGACTTCCAGGCCGCCGCCGAGGCCGGCGGCGATTTCCCGGGCGATCGCGAGGCCGAGGCCGGCACCGCCGCCGTTCCGGGTGCGCGCCGCATCGGCCTGCTGGAACGGCGTGCCGATCGCGGCGCGCATGTCGAGCGGGATGCCCGGCCCCCGGTCTTCCACCGCCAGCACGGCGAAGGGGCCTTCCACGGTCAGCGAAAGCTCGGCGGAGCCGCCGTATTTGAGAGCATTGTCGACCAGATTGCCGAGAGCGCGGGCGATCGCCGCCTCGCTGCCGACGACGGCGAGCGGGCCTGCCGGCATGGTACCGGCCGTCACCGCGGCGCCGAGGGCCGCGCGCTCCTCGACCTCGTGGGTCAGGATGCGGGCGACGTCCGAACGGGCACCGCGATCGGCGCCGAAGCTGACGCGGGCGAAGGTCAGGCTGTCCTCGACCAGTTGGTGCATGTGATCGAGATTGCGCACCCAGCCTTCGCGATCGGAATCGTCGGGCAGCATTTCGGCGCGCAGCCGCAGCCGCGTCAGATAGGTGCGCAGGTCGTGCGCCATGGCCCCCAGCACGAAGGCGCGGTTTCGCATCAGGTCCGCGAGCCGCATCTGCATGTCGTTGAAGGCGCGGATCAGCACCCGGACCTCCGACGCACCGGCCTCCTTCACCGGGCGCGGCTCGGGATCGCGGCCGAAGGCCTGCACGGCCCCGGCGAGGCGGCGCAGCGGCCGGGATTCCCGTGTGAACAGGACCACCGCGAGCAGGGCGACGGTGAAGCCGATGATGCCGGCGAAGAAGCCCGGCTGAAGGCCGAACAGCCGGGTCATCAGTTCGCCGTCCGCCACCGCCTTCAGATAGCGCCCGTCGGCAAGGCCCACGGTGACGACCACCCGGTTGGCCATGAACCGGCCGAGGATGCGGCGGCGCGGCGCCGATCCGTCCCGCGACGGCTGATACTGGATGGAGACGAGGCGCGGCGGGTCGAGCGGCGGCAGGCTCTCGCGGATCAGGGCCTCGATCGGCCGCCGGGGCTGGCGTTCGTCGCGGATCGCGCCATGGCCGTCGGCGACCGTGACCAGGAGATCGGGTCCGTTGAAGGCGCGCAGCAGGACCGGCAGTTCCTCGGGCGAGGCCTTCTCGACCAGGGCCACCATGGCCGTCGCCTGATCGGCGAGCGGCGAGCTCAGCCGCGCGTCGAAGGCCTGGTCCCGGCGCCACAGATAGATCGCGGTGGTGACGAGTTGCACCAGCACCAGCGCCGCCAGCAGGATCAGGATCAGCCGCCCGACGATGCCCACGCGCGCCATCACGGCCCGATGCCCTCGATGTCGGCGGACAGGATGTAGCCGCCGTTGCGGACCGTGGTGATGCCCTGGGCGGCGCGCGCATCGGCCGCTTCGAGCTTGCGGCGCAGGCGCGAGATGCCGACGTCGATGGTGCGGTCGAAGGGATCGGCGCTGCGCCCCCGGGTCCAGTCCAGCAATTGGTCGCGGCTGAGCACCCGGCGCGGATGCTCGACCAGACAGGCGAGAAGGTCGAATTCGGCCGAGGTCAGGGCGACCCGCTCCCCGGCGGCGGTCTCGACCATGCGCCCGTCGAGATCGACCACGAGATCGAACAGGCGCAGCCGCCGCGTCGCCTGCGCCGCCGCCTGACGCTCGCCCCGGCGCAGCACGGCCCTGATGCGCGCCAGCAGTTCGCGCGGGTTGAAGGGTTTCGGCAGATAGTCGTCGGCCCCGATCTCGAGGCCGATGATGCGGTCCACGTCCTCGCCCTTCGCCGTCAGCATGACGATCGGGAACGGCACCTGCCCGGCGAGGCGGCGGCAGATCGAAAGCCCGTCCTCGCCCGGCAGCATGAGGTCGAGGACCATGAGCGCCGGCACCATGCGCGCCAGGATCATGTCCATGGCGCGGGCGTCCGCCGCCCCTTCGACCGCGAAACCCTCGCGGCGCAGGAAATGGGAGAGAAGGTCGCGGATCTCGGCGTCGTCCTCGACCAGGAGGATGGTCTTCATCGTCATGGCGCGATTGTCCGCCAACCCCGGCCGGGCGCAAGGGCGGTAACAAATCGTTACAAATCCGCCCTCGCCCGAAACATCCGGGCAAAGCGCCGGCCCCAAGATCGCCCTCGTTCCCGATGGGGAAACGGATTTCGCCCGATCAGGAAATGATTTTCGAAGGAGAGCGATCATGAACAAGCCCCTGCAGATCACCCTGGCCGCCCTGGCCACCACGCTTGCCCTGGCCGGCGCCGCGGCCGAGAGCTTCGCCCGCGACCGCAGTGTTTCCGGCACCGGGGCCGGCGGCCGCTCCTATTCCCGCAGCCTCGACAGCGGCTGCCTGAACGGCACCTGCGGCCGCAGCCGCGAAGGCACCACCCGGGGCGGCAATTCCTGGTATTCGAACCGCGGCGTCAGCAACAATGGCGACGGTACCTATTCGGCCAGCCGCAGCGCGGCCGGCCCGCGCGGCGCCACCGTGAACGGCACCGGCACCACCGACGGCAACGGCACCTGGTCCTACTCCGGCACGGCGACCGGCCCGAACGGCGGCGCCGTCGAGGTCGACAAGAGCGTCACCGTCACCCCCGCCAACTGATCCGAATAGCCCGAAGGAAAAGCCCCATGTTCCGCAAGCTCGCCTTGATCACCGTCGTCCTGGCCGCCGCCGTTCCCGCCCTCGCCCCCGCCGCCATGGCCCAGGGCGGGCCGATCGCCCAGAAGGTGCGCGCCGCCTGCACCAACGACGTCCAGACCCTGTGCCCCGACGTGCAGCCCGGCGGCGGCCGCATCCTGCAATGCCTGAAGGAGAAGCAGTCGCAGGTCTCGCCCGACTGCATCGCCGCCCTCGAGGAAGCCAAGGCCGCGCGCGCGGCCCAGCAGTAAGCGGCGGGATCTCGACTCCCCCCTCACCCCAACCCCTCTCCCCGAGCGGGGGGAGGGGGTATCGCATCAGGACGAGGACCGATGGAAGCGCTGTTGCAATCGCCCCTGGCCGGCACCGGCCCGCGCCTGGTGCCGCTCCTGATCCTGATCGGTCTCGTGACGATCGAGGCCGGCCTCTCCTGGTATCGCGGGCGGGCCGCCTACGACCTCGGCGAGACGGCGGCGACCGGCGTGATCATGGCCGGCCAGCGCCTGATCGGGCTGATCGCCGCGCCCCTCGTACTGGTGCCCCTGTTCGCCGCCGCCGAGCTTCGCCCGTTCGAAATCGATCCGGCGACACCGCTCGGTCTTGCCGCGCTCTTTCTCGGTGTCGAGTTCTGCTACTACTGGCATCACCGCGCGATGCACCGTGTCCGCCTGCTGTGGGCGACCCACGGCGTCCACCATTCGGCGACGAGGCTGAACCTCACCGCCGCCTTTCGGCTGGGCTGGGGCGGGCAGTTGACGGGCGGCTTCCTGTTCTATCTGCCGCTGGTGCTGATCGGCTTTCCGCCGTTCGCGGTGCTGGCGATGCTGGCGGCCAATCTCTTCTACCAATTGTTCCTGCACACGGCCTGGATGCCGCGCCTCGGCCCCCTGGAGGCGGTCATGAACACGCCGCGCCACCACCATGTCCACCATGCGGTGAACGACGTCTGCATCGACCGCAATTTCGGCGGCGTGACCATCGTCTTCGACCGAATGTTCGGCACCTTCCAGCCCGTCCCGGCAGAGGAACTGCGCTACGGCCGGGTGGATGGCGCGCCGACCCGCAATCCCTTCCGGGTGGCGCTGGGCGGCTGGATCGATCTCGGCCGGCGCCTCGGCACAGCCCGCAGCCTGAAATCGGGGCTCGCCGCCGTCTTCGGCCGCCCCTGACTCCCATCCGGCCCCGGCACTTCCCCCCGCCGCCGGCCGGTCCCGATCCGGGGCCTGGCTTCCGCCACTCCCCAGCGCCGCCGGATCGAACCTCGGCGCGGCCGGATGTGTCCCTCCGGCCGCGCCATCCTTTTAAAGCTCTTGGCCGGGACGACGCGGGGGGCGACGGTTCAGGCCGCGCCCTTCTCCGTCTTGGCGTAGCCGACCGTGCGCAGCGAATCCGTGATCTCGTCGAGGATCATGGGATCGTCGATGGTCGCCGGCATCGACCATTTCTCGCCGTCGGCGATCTTGCGCATGGTGCCGCGCAGGATCTTGCCCGAGCGGGTCTTCGGCAGGCGCTTGACGACGGTCACGGTCTTGAAGGCGGCGACCGGGCCGATCTTCTCGCGCACCAGCTTCACCAGTTCCTTCTCGATCTCTTCGTCCGGGCGGTTGACGCCGGCCTTGAGGACGACGAAGCCGACCGGCACCTGACCCTTCAGGGCATCGGCCGCGCCGATGACCGCGCATTCGGCGACGTCGGGGTGATAGGCCAGCACTTCCTCCATGCCGCCGGTCGAAAGCCTATGACCGGCGACATTGATGATGTCGTCGGTCCGGCTCATGACGAAGAGATAGCCGTCCTCGTCGATATAGCCGGCGTCGCCGGTCTTGTAGTAGCCGGGGAAATCCGAGAGGTAGGAGCGGATATAACCCTCGTCGTTGTGCCACAGCGTCGGCAGGGCGCCGGGGGCGAGCGGCAATTTCACGACGATGGAACCGATGTCGCCCCGCTTCACCTCGTTGTTCTCGTTGTCGAGGACGCGGATGTCGTAACCGGGCACGGCGCAGGTGGGCGAGCCGTATTTCACCGGCAGCAGCTCGACGCCGACCATGTTGGCGGCCATGGGCCAGCCCGATTCGGTCTGCCACCAATGGTCGATCACCGGGACCTTCACCATGCGCTCCGCCCATTGCACGGTGTCCGGGTCCGCGCGCTCGCCCGCCAGGAACAGGGTGCGCAGGCCCGAGATGTCGTAGGTCTCGAGGAACTTGCCCTCCGGATCTTCCTTCTTGATGGCGCGGAAGGCCGTCGGGGCGCAGAACAGCACCTTGCAGTCGTATTCGGCGATCATGCGCCAGAAGGCGCCGGCGTCGGGCGTGCCGACCGGCTTTCCCTCGTAGAGGATGGTGGTCGCGCCGATCAGCAAGGGGCCATAGGTAATATAGGAATGGCCGACGACCCAGCCGACGTCGGAGGCCGCCCAGAACACTTCGCCGGGCGCGACGCCGTAGATGTTCTTCATCGACCAGGCGAGCGCCACCATGTGCCCGGCATTGTCGCGCACCACGCCCTTCGGCACGCCCGTGGTGCCGGAGGTGTAGAGGACATAGAGCGGATCGGTGGAGGCGACGGGCACGCAGTCGGCCGGCGCCGCGGCCCCGACCACCTGAGCCCAGTCGAAGTCGCGGCCCGCGACCAGGGGGGCTTCCAGCATCGGGCGCTGCAGGACGAAGGTGAAGTCCGGCTTGTTGGTGGCGAGGTCGATCGCCTCGTCCAGCAGCGGCTTATAGGCGACGGTGCGCCCCGGCTCCACGCCGCAGGAGGCGGTGAGGATCGCCTTCGGCTTGGCGTCGTTGATGCGGGTCGCCAGCTCCTTGGCGGCGAAGCCGCCGAAGACGACGGAATGGATGGCGCCGAGACGGGCACAGGCCAGCATGGCCATCACCGCCTCGGGCACCATGGGCATGTAGATGATGACCCGGTCGCCCTTCTCGACACCCTTTTCGGCCATGGCACCGGCCAGAAGGGCGACCGCGTCGCGCATCTCGCGATAGGTGAAGCGCGCCTTCACGCCGGTCACCGGGCTGTCGTAGATCAGGGCGTCCTGATCGCCGCGCCCGGCCTCGACGTGGCGGTCCAGGCAGTTCCAGGCCGTGTTCACCGTGCCACCGGGGAACCAGCGATAGAGCGGCGCGGCGCTGTCGTCGAGGACCTGGGCCGCCGGCTCGATCCAGTCGATCGCCTGGGCCGCCTCGTTCCAGAAGCCCTGCGGATCCGCCTGCCAGCGTGCATACATTTCGGAATAGGCGCCCACGGTCGTGTCCTCCCCGTTCGGCTGATTTTTCTCTATGGCGCGGATTCAGCAAAATGCGGGCGTGGATTTCAACGTCCAATCCGCCGATGCCCGTCACACTTTGGTCGCAAGTGCCGGCCCGACCGGGCTTTTCGCCAGCGTCATTTCGTCTTCTGCGGGCATCGGGCGGATTAGAACGATGCGCTGCGCCGCGTTCATGCTATGCTGCGCGGAGTAACCATACCCTCCGATGACTCTCGACCTTACGATCCTCGTCCTGCTCGTCGCGCTCAACGGCTTCCTCGTCATGGCCGAACTGGCCATCGTGGCGGCCAAGCGGGCCCGATTGAAGCGGGCGGCGGATGCCGGCAGCGCGGCTGCCCGCACCGCGCTCGACCTTGCCGGCGACCCCGGCAAGTTCCTCTCCACCGTCCAGATCGGCATCACGGCGATCGGCACGCTGTCCGGCGCCTTCGGCGGCCAGGCGCTGGCCGGGCCGCTGTCGGAATTCCTGGCCGGCTTTCCCTCGGTGGCGCCCTATGCCGACACGATGGCGATCGCGATCATCGTCGCCGGCCTGACCTATGTGACGCTGATCCTGGGCGAACTGGTGCCGAAGCGCCTGGCGCTGGCCAGGGCGGAATCCGTCGCCCTCTTCGTCTCGCGGCCGCTGCGCTTCCTGTCGGTGGTCGCGGCGCCGGCCGTCGCGCTGATCAATTTCTCGACCAACATGGTCCTGAAGATCCTGCCCCAGGGCTCGAAGGAACCCGAGGTGACGGACGAGGAAGTGCGCGTCCTGATGCAGGAAGGCGCCGCCGCCGGCCATTTCCAGGAGGCGGAGCGCGCCATCGTCGAAATGACGCTGCGTCTGGGCGACCGCTATGTCGACGCCCTGATGACGCCGCGCCCGCAGATCGAATGGCTGGACGTCACCGACCCGCCGGAAGAGACCTGGCGCAAGATCACCGAGAGCCATTATTCCCGCTTCCCGGTGAAGAAGGGCACGACCAAGACCGTGCTCGGCTTCGTCCAGGTGAAGGATCTCTTCGCGCAGGCCCAGGTGCGGCAGGGCAAGGCGCCGGATCTCGACGCCGCGATCCACACCGCCCTCTATATCCCCGAGACGACGCCCGCCCTGAAGGCGCTGGAGGCGTTTCGCCTGAACGGCAGCCCGATCGCCCTGATCGTCGACGAATATGGCGACATCCAGGGCCTCGTCACCCTGACCGACCTTCTCGAAGCCCTGATCGGCGAACTCGAGGAAGCGGACACGCCCGAGGACGAGCGTTCGGTCGTGCAGCGCGACGACGGCTCCTTCCTGATCGACGGCGGCTATTCCCTCGACCGGCTGTGGGACCTTCTCGGCATGCCTGAGGCGTATGACGAGGATGCGGACTACAACACGCTGGGCGGCTTGATGATGCACCGCCTGAAGCGTATCCCCTCGGCGGGGGACAAGTTCGACCTCGGCCCCTATCGCTTCGAGGTCATGGACATGGACGGCAGGCGGGTGGACAAGGTGCTGGTCGGTCCCGTGGAGACCGAGGCCTGACGCAGGCCGGCCCCGTGCCGCCGTATCGAGGAGTCATCGTGGACTGGAATCTGCTGACCGAACAATTGGTCGCCTTCGGCGGCATCGTCCTGGTCGATCTGGTGATGGCCGGCGACAATGCCATCGTGATCGGCATCGCCGCTTCGGCCGTGGCGCCCGAGATGCGGCGCAAGGTGATCTTCTGGGGCCTCGTCGGCGCCATGGTCATGCGCATCGGCTTCGCGGCGGTCACCACCGAGTTGATGGGCCTGATCGGACTGACCCTGGCCGGCGGCCTGCTGCTGCTCTGGGTCTCGTGGAAGATGTGGCGCGAGATCGAGGCCCAGCGCAAGGCGAAGCGCGGCGAGGACGCGGAGGAGGAATTCCTGCCGGGCGAGAAGGCGCCGACCACCTTTCGGGGCGCCGTCGGCCAGATCATCCTGGCCGATGTCTCCATGTCGCTCGACAATGTTCTCGCCGTCGCCGGCATAGCCAAGGAGCATCTCTGGGTGCTGGCGGCGGGCCTCATCCTGTCCATCGCGCTGATGGGCGCGGCCGCCACCCTGGTGGCCCAGCTTCTCAAGCGTTACCACTGGATCGCCTATGTCGGTCTGGCGGTCGTTACCTATGTCGCGCTGGACATGATCTATCGGGGGACGGTACAGGTCGTCGAGGCCGCCACATAACAACGACAACGCCGAACCCCGGCGGCCGCCAAACACCGCGTCGAGAGGGCCAGTTCTCGAAACCGCCAATAAGCCTCGCCAAGGGGGCACGTAGAAGACGATGACGAATCCTTACGAAACCGACCTCGACAAGAATCCCGCCAACTACGTTCCCCTGACGCCCATCGGCTTTCTGGAACGTTCGGCGGCGATCTATCCGAACCGGACCGCCATCATCCATGGCGACCGCCGCATCTCCTATGCCGATGCCTATGCCCGCGCCCGGCGCCTCGCCTCGGCGCTGGCGGCGAAGGGGGTCGGCCTCGGCGATACGGTCTCGGTCATGGCGCCGAACATCCCGCCGGTGCTGGACGCCCATTTCGGCGTGCCCATGCTGGGCGCGATCCTGAACACGCTGAACATCCGCCTCGATGCCGCGACCATCGCCTTCACCCTGGATCATGCCGAGACCAAGGTGCTGATCACCGACCGCGAATTCGCCCATGTGATCAAGCCGGCGCTCGAGATGTGCAAGGTGAAGCCGCTCGTCATCGACATCGACGATCCGGTCTATACCGGCAAGGGGGACCGCCTCGGCGACATCGAATACGAGGACTTCATCGCCGCCGGCGACCCGGACTTCGCCTGGACGGGTCCGGACGACGAGTGGCGCGCCATCAGCCTGAACTACACCTCGGGCACGACGGGCAATCCCAAGGGCGTCGTCTATCACCACCGTGGCGCCTATCTGAACGCAGTCGACAACATCGTCTCGGCCGGCATGACCGGTTCGTCGGTCTATCTCTGGACCCTGCCGATGTTCCACTGCAACGGCTGGTGCTTCACCTGGTCGCTGGCGGTCGTCGGCGGCACCCATGTCTGCCTGCGCCGGGTCGAGGCCGGCGCCATCTATTCGGCGATCGCCGAGCACAAGGTGACCCACCTCTGCGGCGCGCCCATCGTCATGGGCATGCTGATCAACGCCGCCGCCGACCTGAAGAAGCCGCTGCCCAACAAGGTCGAACTCTTCACCGCCGCCGCCCCGCCGCCCGCCGCCGTCATCGCGGCAATGGAAGCGAACGGCTTCAAGATCACCCATCTCTACGGCCTGACCGAGACCTATGGTCCCTCGACGCTCTGCGCCTGGAACGAGGATTGGGACGCGCTCCCCGCCGACAAGCAGGCCGAGCTGAAGGCGCGCCAGGGCGTGAAATCGCCCATGCTGGCCGGCCTCGACGTCATGGATCCCGCGACCATGGAACCGGTGCCGCGCGACGGCAAGACCATGGGCGAGGTCATGTTCCGCGGCAATCTGGTCATGAAGGGCTACCTGAAGAACCCCAAGGCCTCGCAGGAAGCCTTCGCCGGCGGCTGGTTCCATTCGGGCGACCTGGGCGTCATCCATCCCGACGGCTACATCCAGCTTCGCGACCGCTCGAAGGACATCATCATCTCGGGCGGCGAGAACATCTCGACCATCGAGGTGGAGGACGTCCTCTACAAGCACCCGAAGATCCTGGAAGCCGCCGTCGTCGCCCGCCCGGACGAGAAATGGGGCGAAACGCCCTGCGCCTTCATCAGCCTGAAGGCGGGCGAGAGCCTGACCGAGGCGGAGGTGATCGCCTTCTGCAAGGACAATCTGGCGGGTTACAAGGTGCCGCGCACGGTGGTGTTCGAGGAACTGCCCAAGACCTCCACCGGCAAGGTCCAGAAATTCATCCTGCGCGACCGCGCCAAGGCACTGTAATCAAACACATTGCATCGCCCCGGCCTGCGCCGGGGCGACGCGTAAGGCGAAAAGGCCGGGCGGATCATCTCCGCCCGGCCTTTCTTTTGATCAAGCTGCCTGTTTCAGGGCGGGTTCGGCCGGGGCGTCGGTGAATTCCGTCTCGAAGGCCGCGATGCCGCTCTTCTCGTTGGCGCGGGCTGCCAGCCGGCGTTCGCCGGGGGACGCATAGTGGCGGTCCCAGTCGATGACCTTGGGGGTCATCAGGCGGTGCCAGAGGGGCGGCACCATGGCGACCAGGATCGTGGTCAGATAGCCGCTGATCATCTGGGGCGCCTCGGGGAAGGGCTTCAGGTCCTGATAGGGCACCTCGCCCTGGGCGTGATGGTGCGAGTGGCGGGTCAGGTTGAACATGGACCAGGACGAGATGCGCTTGGTGGTGTTCCAGGAATGGCGCGGCTGCACCGGGGTCGCGGGATCGCGGACGATGCCGTAGTGCTCCATGTAATTGACGATCTCGAGCAGCGCCTTGCCCCAGAGCGCGCAGGCGATGAAGAAGCCCGCCGCGACCGGCCCGCCGATGGCGAAGGCGAGAGCGACCAGGGCGACACTCATCATATGGCCGCGCAGGAAGGCATTGTGCCACGACCAGACCGCATGACCCCGGCGCTGCAGGCGGCGCTTCTCGATCTTCCAGGCGCTCAGATTGCCCTTCAGGGTCGAGGCCAGGATGTGATGATAGACGTTGCGGCCGCGCGGCGCCGTCGCCGGGTCATGGGCGGTCGAGACATAGCGGTGATGGCCGTAGACATGCTCGATGGCGAAGGAGGTATCGAAGGAGAAGGCGAGCAGCCAGCGCCCGAAGAACATGGAGACCCGGTCCCAGGTCCGATGGGTCAGCTCGTGAGCCGTGATCGTGCCGATCATGCCGATCATCAGGCCGGTCAGCACGAAGGCCGAGACATGATGGCCGATGGCCGTGGCATCGCGCGCCGCGATGGCGTCGTAACCCGTCAGGCCCGCGATGAGCGCGCCGAAGCCGAGCGGATCGCCCGGGCTGACGCTCCAGACCGCGGCGAAGACGATGAGGCCGAGCAGCGGCAGGGCCAGCCACAATTGCACCGTCAGGATCGCCGGGCGGCTGAAATGCGGGGTCGACTTGTCGTCGCCCGAAAAACCGTCGCCGACCAGATAGAGCGCGAGGATGCCGAGAAGTCCGATGGTGGTATAGGCGCCGCCCGCGAGGATGGTCGCCGCCGCCGCCAGGCCGACGCCGTGGAACAGGAAGAATTTCAGATAGTCGAAGACGCCGGCCACCTTCTGACCGCCAGCCGCGACCTTGGCCCCCGCGCCTTTGCCCCCTGCCCCCTTGGCGAGATCGGCCCGGGTCAGGAAGCGGTCGGCGTGGATCTGGGCGCCGCCGACGCCGCGCTCGCGCAGCAGGGCCTCCGCCGCGTCGATCATGCCCGGCGGGCCGCAGAGATAGGCGTCCGCCCCGGTGTCGAGACCGTCGAGCAGATGATCGGTGACGAGGCCCCGGGCACCGGCCCAGCCGTCATCCGGCTTGCCGTCGGAGAGCACCGGCACGAAGCGGAAGGGCGCCTGCCAGGAAGCGCGCAGCGCCTCAATCTCCGCCATGGCATAGAGGTCGCGGGCTTCGCGGGCGCCGAACAGCAGGGTCACCGGCCGGGTCCGGTCGGTCGCGCCGGCGCCGCGCAGCAGGGCCAGGATCGGCGCGAGACCGGAACCGCCCGCGATCAGCAGCAGGGGCGTGATGCCGGGCCGCAGGAAGAAGTCGCCGCCCGGGCCCTCGACCGTCAGGGTCTCGCCCACCACGTCGCGGTCGTTGGCGAGGGTCGAGAAGGCGCCGCCCGGCACCTTGCGCACGAAGAATTCGACGGTGCCGTCGGCCTGGGGCGGCGTGGCGAAGGAATAGCTGCGGGTCGTATCCGGCAGGGCGTCGAAGGTGACGTCGGCGAATTGCCCGGCGCGATAGGCGATGGGCGCGTCCAGGCGGATGGTCAGGCGGGTGATGTCATGGGTCAGGCGCCGCTGGTCCACCACTTCGCCCCGGCGGGTCTGACGCTCGCCCTGGACCGGCAGGTCGACGGCGAGGCGCAGATCCGATTTCGGCACGCTCTGGCAGGCCAGGATATAGCCGTCGTCCAGTTCCTGGTCCGAGAGGATATAGGTCGCCTCGGTCAGTTCGCGGACCTTGCCGCCTTCCAGCTTGCATTTGCAGGTGGCGCAGCCGCCGACCCGGCAGCTGTAGGGGAAATCGATCCCCTGGCGCAGCGCGGCCTGAAGGATCGTCTCCTTCGGCGCGACCTCGATCATGCGGTCGTTGACCGCGACCTGGAATGCTTCACCCGTCTCCCGTTGCATGGTCCTGGCCTCCCATCGGCGTGTTTTCGATGCTTCAGGGAATACGCCGGTGCCGCCAGGGCCGGGAGGGGCGGCATTGACAACAGGGGGTCATTTATTGACAAAGTGACGCCATGACCCCCGAACGCCTGCCGCTCGCCGCCAATTACCTGCGCCAGATCGCCGAGCAGGTCGCGGCCTGCGGCATCGATACGGCCCGCTGGCTGGCGCCTTCGGGCCTGAGCCCGGACCAATTGGCCGACCCCGCCTTGGAGGTGCCGCTCAGCCAGTTCAAGGGCCTGGTGCGCGACGGCATCGCCATCACCGGCGAAAAGGCCCTGGGCCTGCTGGTCGGCGACCGGCTGACGGCGACGACCCACGGCATGCTCGGCTATGCCGCCCTGAACAGCGGCAGCCTGCGCCAGGCGATCGAACTGACCCGCCATTACCTCCCGGTGCGCACCTCGCTGGTCACGCTCCGGGTGGAGGAGCGGGGCGGCTTCATGCGCGTGATCTTCGAAACCCCGGTCGAATTGGGCGACATCGCCCAGCCGGTGCTGGAAGCCGTGGTGCTCACCATCCGCAACATGCTGGAGACCGCCAGCATGGGGGCTGCCGGCGTCACCATGGTCGGCTTTCCCTTCCCGGTCCCCGACTATGCCGGCCTCGCCCACGCCCTGTTCCGCATGGACGTCGAATACGAACGGGATTGGGCCGGTTTCGCCCTGCCCCTCGACGTGGTGGACGCGCCGCTGCGCATGGCCGATCCCGCCGCCTTCGAGGATGCCCGCCAGATCTGCCAGCGCGAATTGGAGAAGCTGACGCGGGCGGAGACCCTGTCGGCGCGGGTGCGCCGCCTGCTGCTCGACAAGCAGGGCGCCTATCCGACCCTGGAGATCGTGGCGCGCCTGTTCAACATGACGCCCCGCACCCTGCACCGCCGTCTCGTCGACGAGGGCACGAGCTTTCGCGACATCGTGGAAGACGTGCGCCATACCCTGGCCATCGAGCACCTGAAGGCCGCCCATATGAGCATCGAGGAAATCGCCTATACCATCGGCTATGGCGAACCGGCCAACTTCCGCCGCGCCTTCAAACGCTGGGAAGGCGTCGCCCCTGCCGTCTATCGCGACAGGCTGCGAACTGAAGCTGGCTGATCAGCCGTTCACCCGGTCGAACGGGTGGAGCGGGTGGCGCAGCGCGCGGTAGTCGAGCTTCGAATTGTCCGAGGTGGTCACGCCTTCGCCGTCGAGGGTGATGGTGGCGCGGGCCAGGGGCGCGAAACCGGCGCGGTAGTGGATGCGCGACTTCAGGAGGAGATAGCGTTTCGCCTCCGGCTCGATCCCGACCGAGGTGAAGACGCCCCGGTCCCAGGGCTCGTGATGATGCGAGGTGATCACCACGTCGACCCTGCCGTCGTCGATGGACAGCACCGCCGTCGGCCCCATCTCGACCGTGACGCCGGTGTACATGGGCCCGCGCACCACGAAGCGCCCGTCGGTCACCGCCTTCACCCGGCCGGTGAGGCGAAGCGGCCGACCCCTCAGGCCGATCGCCGGCATGTCCGTCCGCCCGCCGAGATCGAGGGTGACCTCGACGCCCGGGCCCGCCGCCACCATCCGGCGCACCGCCTCCGGATCCCAGATCGCGCCGACGGCGACGTCCTTCAGGCCTTTCTCGATCACGGCGGCGAGAACGCCCATGACGTCCTGGGTGCCGCCCGAACCGCAATTGTCGGCATGATCGAGCAGGATCACCGGCCCGCCCAGATCGCCGAGGGCCGCCGCCCGCTCGAGGGCCGTCTCCAGGGCTTCATGGGCATAGAGGAAGTCGTCGCGCCGATCCGCCGCCAGCCGGGCGAGCGCGTCCGCCGCCGCCTGGGCCGCGACCGGATCGCCGTCGCCGACCACCACCGCCGCCATGCCGGCATGCGCGACATCGGCCATGGGAAAGCCGCCGAACACGGTCGCCGCCGGCATGCCCCCGGCTTCGAGCGCACGGGCCGCGTCGATCATGCTCTTCATCGGTTCGTCGTCGGTGCCCATGCGCAGCGTCTGGGCCAGCACGGGAATGGGGGCGAAGCCCATGACCGGCTTCACCTTGCCGTCGATCATGTCGAACAGCACGCGGGCGATGCGCTCGCCCTGTTCCGCCATGTCGACATGGGGATAGGTCTTGTAGCCGATCAGGGCATCGCAATTCTCGACCATGGCTTCGGTCAGATTGCAGTGCAGGTCGCAGGTGACGGCGATCGGCACATCGGGGGCCACGGCGCGCAGACGGCGCAGCAATTCCCCCTCCCCGTCCGGGACGTGTTCGGCCACCATGGCGCCATGCAGGTCGAGGAGGACGGCGTCGCAACCCGCCGCCACGGCCTCGACGATCGCGGTCGCCAGGCGCTCGTAGGCGTCGCTGGTGACGATGCCGCCGGGCATCGCCTCCGCCGCGACGGGGGTGACCACCTCGGCGCCGCGTTCCCGGCACAGGCGCAGATAGGCGCCCATGGGCATGGCGGTATCGGCATAGGCGCGCTCCGCCGCCGGCCCGAAATGAAGGCCCCAAGCCTCGAAGCGGGCGAGGTCGGTGACGATGGGCGAGAATGTGTTGGTCTCGTGCTTCATCATCGCGACCACCACCTTCATGACCGGGCTCCTTTCCCTTGCCCGTCCAGTCTAGGGCATTCGGTCAGCCGGCGGAATCCCGGGCGAGCGGGCGGCAGACGAGGGTCCGCCGGGCCGTCTCCGCCGCTTCCGCCAGCGCCGGCGTCGCCGCCAGCCCGCGCAGGAGGAGGAGCCCCGTCGTGGTCGGCAGGGTGACCAGATGGGCATCGTCGGGCAGCGCGGGCGCCGCCGTGTCCTCCCCCGCGATCACCAGGTGGATCGGCCCCGTGCCCGTGGTCGCATTGCTGATCACGGCGACATTGTCGGTGATGGCATCGAAGACCGAGAGCGAGAAATAGGAGGCCGGCGGCGTCGCCGTCACCTCGACCGGCCCCGCCGAAAGGTCGAGCGCGCAGATCGAATAGCGGATGTCGGGCGACGGCAGCACGACGGTGCGCGCCTTGTCGTCGATCGGTGGCGGATGATAGGCGCGGTTGTAACCCGCCGCCGCCTCGGCAACGCCGCCGATGACCAGGGCCATGATGCCCCGGGGCACGGCCCAGATGGCGCCGACATGGGTGACGGCGGCGATCGCCAGCACGATCAGGGCGGTGCGGAAAAACCGGCTCATGAGCAGGCCTCCCGCTTGATGGACGGCAATCGGGCGGTGGCGGGATCGGCCGCGACCGTGCCCTCGGGGTTATAGAGGCGGAGGAAGAGGAACAGCCGGTCCGCCGACCCCGTCGGCAGCCAGTCGCCCTCGACCGGCGTCCGCGACAGGGTCAGGTTGAAATCGCCGCCGGCATCGCGGGTCACGGTCTGATCGTTCACCGACCAGCGGTTCTGGTCGTTCGGGATCAGGTAATGGTCGCCGGCATAGAGGGTGATCGACCACCAGCGCGCGGGCATGTCGCGCCCGGTCAGGACATAGCGGCAGTCGCCGCGCAGCACCTCGCCCGTATCGTCCCGTTCGGCCATGAAATAGATCGTCTCGGTCCGGCTGAGGGCCAGCAGGGCCCCGACCGCGACCATCGCCCGCGTATAGAGATCACGGCCGGTGCCGCCCGCATCGGTCGGCGTCCGCCACGGCCCGACATGGATCGCGGTCTGATCCAGCGCGAGGCGAAGTGCTGCATAGGCCGAACCGAGGCCGAGCCCCAGCCCGAGCAGGAGGATCACCATCCCCCGCAACAAGCGCCGCATGTTCTCCCTCCCCCGTCATATTCGTTGGCGGCATGGTCGGTCGCGGCCCGATGGAGGACAAGTGCCCGTTCCGGGCACCGGGGCGAGGCTCAGTCCAGACTGCGCAGCACCGCCGCCGGGCGCCCGGCCAGCGCGCCCCAGGTCCCGGCGAGGCCGAGCGCCACGGTCAGCACCACGCCGGCCGAAGCCGCCAGCACCGCCGTCACGGGGTCGAAGACGAAGGGCGAGCGCATCAGGCCGACGATGACGCCGTAACCCGCCGCCGTGCCGGCGCCAAGCGCGATGACGCCGGTGGCGAGCCCGAGCACGGCATATTCGACGACGAAGGCGCCGAGCACCTGGGCCCTTGATGCCCCGAGCGTCTTCAGGATGACGGCGTCATAGAGCCGCTGGCGATGGCCGGCGGCGAGCGAGCCCGCCAGCACCAGGAGGCCGGCGACCAGGGTGACCGACGCGGTCACCTGCACCGCGAGGCCGAGTTGGCCGAGCAGGCTGTCGACCATCTCCAAGGCGTCCTTCATGCGGATGACGGAGACATTGGCGAAACGGTCGGTCACGGCGCGGAACACCTTGGGTTCCGCCTCCGGCGTCGCGCGGACGGTGGCGAGATAGCCGTGGGGCGCCGCCTCCAGCATGCCGGGGGAGAACACCAGGGCGAAATTGATGGTCAGCGTCGTATAGTCGATGTCGCGGAGGCTGGCGATCCTCGCCTCGATGTCGCGGCCGAGCAGATTGATGGTGATCGTGTCGCCGACCGCAAGGTCCATGGCATCCGCCAGTCGTGCGTCGAAGGAGACGAGGGGCGGCCCGCGATAGTCGGCCGGCCACCATTCGCCCGCGACGAGGCGCGTGCCTTCGGGCGGCAGGGGCGCATAGGTGACGCCCCGGTCGCCCCGGAGTGCCCAGCGCCCGTCCGGCTTCACCGGATAATCCTCCGCCGGGATGCCCTTGATGGCGGCGATCCGCCCGCGCATGGCGGGCACGACCTTGAGGTCGGAGGCGCCGTCGACGCCATCCACGGTGGCGACGAAATCACCGTATTGGTCGCGCTGGATGTCGACGAAGAAGAAGGACGGCGCGGCACTCGGCAGGCGCTCCGCAACCTGGTTGCCGAGGTTGAACTGCACCAGCGCGACACCGACCAGCAGCGTCAGCCCGAGCCCGAGGGAGAGCACGACCGAGCCGGTCGCCGCCCCCGGCCGGTGCAGATTGGCGATCGCGAGGCGCGGTCCCGGCCGGCGCGGCCGGGGCAGGCGCGCGGCCACGAGGGCGACCAGCCAGCCGGCCAAGCGAAGCGCCACGAAGACCAGCAGCGTGCCGACGATGAAATAGAGCCCGAAGGAAATCTCGTCGGCCGAGAACAGCGCGAGGGCGGCGAGCGCCAGCACCAGCAGCCCGGTCGCCACCAGGTAGCGCGGCCGGGGCCAGACCCGGTCGGGCGCCACCAGATCGCGGAACAGATGGGCCGCCGGCACTTCGCGAGCCCGCGCCAGGGGCCAGAGCGCGAAGAGTGCTGCGACGATCAGGCCGAAGACGGCGGCGCGCACCAGCGGCGCCAGATAGACGCCCATCGCCGCCGGCACCGGCAGGGCCGCGCCGATGACGCCGCCGAGCGCGATCGGCAGCACGGCGCCGAGTGCCAGACCGAGCAGGATGCCGACCACCGCGACCGCCATCACCTGAAGCATGAAGACGGAGAAGACGAGGCCGGCAGGCGCGCCGATCGACTTCAGGATGGCGATGGTCCGCGTCTTGGTCGCCATATGGGCACGAACGGCACTGCCGACGCCGACCCCGCCGACCACCAGGGCGGTCAGGCCGACCAGGGTCAGGAACTGGCCGATGCGATCGACGAATTGCCGCGTCCCGGGCGCGGCATTGGCGCGGTTGCGGATGCGCCAGCCGGCTTCGGGATATTGTGCCTCGACCGCGGCGACGACCGGGCGGAAACTGGCCCCGGGGGCGAGCTTCAGGTGATAGCCGGTCTGGATCTGGCTGCCGGTCTGGACGAGGCCGGTGGCGGCGAGATCGTCGAGCGCGATCATCACCCGGGGCCCCAGGCCGAAGGCGCCGGAGCCGACGTCCGGCTCGCTCTCGATGACGGCGGTGACGACGAAGCGCGCATTGCCGATGGCGAGGACGTCGCCGACCTTGGCGTCGATCCGTGCCAGCAGTTCGGGCGCGACGGCGGCGCCTGGCAGGCCGTCCCTTCCGGCGAAGGCATCGGCGGGCGCGAGGGCGGGGGCGAGATCGAGGCTGCCGTAGAGCGGATAGGCGCCGTCGACCGCCTTCAGTTCGACCAGGGTGCGGCCCTGCCCCCCGCCTTCCAGCCTGGCCATGGCGCGCATCTGGCGCTGTTCCGACAGGGTCTCGCCCTGCCCGGCGAGGAAGGCGCGTTCGTCGGCCGTCGCCTCGCGCTGGATCAGGCGGAATTCGAGATCGCCGCCCAGCAGGGCCTGTCCGTTCTCGGCAAGGCCCCGGTTGATCGCCGCCCCCAGATTGCCGATGCCGGCAATGGCGCCGACACCCAGCACCAGACAGGCGAGGAAGATGCGAAAGCCGCCGATGCCGGAACGCAATTCGCGCCGGGCGAGCGTCAGGACGAGACGGAACTGGCCGTTCATCAGGCGCGTTCGTCGGCGACGACGCGGCCGTCGGCAAGGCGGATGCGCCGCCCGCACATGTCGGCGAGGCCGGCGTCGTGGGTGACCAGCACCAGGGTGGCGCCCTGACGGCGGCCCAGGTCGAACAGCATGTCGATGATGGTGGCCCCGGTCTTGCCGTCCAGATTGCCCGTCGGCTCGTCGGCGAAGAGGATGCGGGGATTGCCGATGAGAGCCCTGGCGAGGGCGACGCGCTGCTGTTCCCCGCCCGACAATTGGGCCGGATAATGGTCCAGCCGATGGCCGAGACCGACATGGTCCAATTCCGCCTCCGCCCGTTCGCGCGCGTCGGCGGCGCCGGCCAGTTCCAGCGGCAGGGCGGCGTTTTCGAGCGCGGTCATGGTCGGGATCAGGTGGAAAGACTGGAACACGATCCCCACATTGTCGCGACGGAAGCGCGCCAAGCGGTCCTCGTCCAGCGCATGGAGCGCCTGGCCGGCGACCGTGACCGTGCCGGAGGTCGGTTTCTCGAGGCCGGCCATGACCGACAGCAGGGTCGATTTCCCGGAGCCCGAGGGACCGATCAGGCCGACGGTCTCGCCGGGGTCGACGGCGAGGTCGATGCCCCTCAGGATGTCGACCGGCCCGGCGGCGCTGCCGAGGGTGAGACGGACGGCGTCGAGCTTGATTTCGGGATCGGCCAAGGATGGAACCTGTGCGAACGAAGAACGGACTTTGGTCATATGGCCTGCGGGCCCTGGTTTTCAACCTGATGCTGATCCTCGGCGTCGCGGGCCCGGCCGTCGCGGAGGCGGCGCCGAAGCGGATTCTCGCCCTCGGCGATTCACTGACCCATGGCTATGGCCTGCCGGACGGCGAGATCTTTCCGGTTCAGTTGGAGAACGCCCTGGCCGAAAACGGCGTCGAGGCCGAGGTGATCAACGCCGGCGTCTCGGGCGACACCTCGGCCGGCGGCCTCGCTCGGCTGGACTGGGCGCTGGGCGATCCGGCCGCGCCACCCGACCTCGTCATCGTCGAACTGGGCGCCAATGATGCGCTCCGCGCCCTCGACCCCGCCGCGACCGAAGCCAATCTCGACCAGATCCTGACCCGGCTCGACGAAAAGGGCATTCCGGCGCTGCTGACCGGCATGTACGCGCCCCCCAACCTGGGGCCCGAATATGGCGCCGCCTTCAACGCGATCTATCCGCGACTTGCGGAAAAGCATCAGGTGCCGTTCTATCCCTTCTTCCTCGATGGCGTCGCGGCCGAGCCCGATCTGAATCAGGCCGACGGCATGCACCCCAATGGTGCCGGCGTCGCCATCATCGCCGACCGGATCGCCCCCCTGGTGATCGACGCCCTGCAGTAGAGGGATTACCCATGAAGTATCGCCGTCTCGGCCGCACCGATCTCGACGTCAGCGTGATCTGCCTCGGCACCATGACCTGGGGCAAGCAGAACACCGAGGCCGAAGCCCACGAACAGCTCGACTATGCCCTCGACCAGGGCGTGAACTTCATCGACACCGCCGAAATGTATCCCGTCCCGCCCGAGGCCGAAACCCAGGGACGGACCGAGGCCTATATCGGCACCTGGCTGAAGGCGCGCGGCAATCGCGACAAGGTGATCCTGGCGACCAAGGTGGCGGGCCGCGACGGCCCCGGCGCCCATATCCGCAAGCCGACGACGCGTCTGAACAAGGTCCAGATCGAGCAGGCGGTCGACGACAGCCTGAAGCGCCTGAACACGGACTATGTCGACCTCTATCAGGTCCATTGGCCGGAACGCATCACCAATGCCTTCGGCATGGCGGAATACAAGCATTTCGAGCAGGACGACCTGATCCCCATCGCCGAGACGCTGGACGCGCTGGCCGGCCTCGTGAAGGCGGGCAAGGTCCGCTACCTGGGCCTGTCCAACGAGAGCCCCTGGGGCGTCATGAGCTATCTGGCCGCGGCCGAGAAACTGGGCCTGCCCCGCGTCGTCTCGGTGCAGAACGCCTATAACCTCGTCAATCGCCTGTTCGAGATCGGCAATGCCGAGATCGCGCACCGCGAAGGGGTGGAGCTTCTCGCCTATTCGCCGCTCGCCATGGGTCTTCTCTCCGGCAAATATTTCGGCGGCGCGCGGCCGGAAGGCGCGCGCCTCACCCTGTTCTCGCGTTTCGTGCGCTATGCGACGCCGGGCGCCCAGACGGCGGCCGACGCCTATGTGACGCTGGCGCGCGAGCACGGGCTGGACCCGGCGCAGATGGCGCTGGCCTATGTCAATACGCGTCCCTTCCTCGGTGCCAACATCATCGGCGCGACGACGATGGATCAGTTGAAGATGGACATCGCCTCGATCGACGTCGAACTGTCGGAGCCGGTACTGAAAGGCATCGAAGCGATCCACCGCGCCGGCCCCAACCCCTGTCCCTGAGGACGCGGGCGTCATCCCGGCGCAGAGCAAGGTCATCCGCATGGTCCGCCTCTTCGTCGCCCTGCCCCTGCCGGCGATGCTGCGCCAGAGCCTGGCGCTGCTGGCAGGCGGCATTCCGGGCGCCAGATGGACGCCGGTCGAGAATTTCCATATCACCCTGAAGTTCATCGGCGATGTCGAGGAACATGTGGCGGACGACGTCGTGGCGGCTCTGGACGGCATTCATGCCGATGCCTTCGATGTCGCGGTCAAGGGCGTCGGCACCTTCGACGGGCGGCGCGGCGCGCGCCTGCTCTATGCCGCCGTGCCCCCGGTCGCGGGCCTGGCGGACCTGGCGGGCCGGGTCGAATCGGCGCTGCGCCGGGTGCCGGGGCTGGAGGTCGAGAACCGGCGATTCGTGCCCCATGTCACGCTCGCGCGTCTCAAGGCGCCCGACGTCCAGCGCCTCGGCGCCTTCATCGAACGGAACGGCACCCTGTCGTACCCGGCCTGGCGCGCCGATCATTTCGCGCTCTATTCCAGCGTGACCGGCAACGAGCATTCGGTCTATACGCTCGAGGAACGTTTCGATCTGGACGAAGGGGATTGATGCCATGGGTTACGGCCATATCGTCATCCTGACCGGCGCCGGCATTTCGGCCGAATCCGGCCTCGGCACCTTCAGGGACAAGGACGGGCTCTGGACCCGCTACAATCTCGAGGACGTGGCGACGCCGGAGGGCTTCGCCCGCAACCCCGTCTTCGTCCACGAATTCTACAACGCGCGGCGCGCCAACCTGCGCGACGCCCGGCCCAATGCCGCCCATGAGGCGCTGGCCCGTCTGGAGACCGCCTGGCCGGGCGACGTGCTGATCGTCACCCAGAACGTCGACGATCTTCACGAACAGGCGGGCAGCCGCAACGTCATCCACATGCACGGCGAACTCTCCCGCATCCGCTGCGGCGCCTGCGAGACCGTGAGCGAGCATCGCCACGATCTCTTCGTCGACTCGGAATGCGCCGATTGCGGCGTCGCCGGCACGCTCCGCCCCCATGTCGTGTGGTTCGGCGAAATGCCCCTGCGGATGGAGGAGATCTTCACCGCCCTCGACGAATGCGATCTCTTCGTCTCGATCGGCACCTCGGGCACGGTCTATCCGGCGGCGGGTTTCGTCGCCCATGTCCGGCGTTTCGGCCATGCCCGCACGGTCGAATTGAATCTCGACCCGTCGGAGGGCCATTCCCTCTTCGCCGAAACCCGCTACGGCCCCGCCAGCGAGCTCGTGCCCGCCTTCGTCGATGAGTTGTTGAAGGCGTGAAATAAAATCACTCGTCGTCCCGGCGCAGGCCGGGACCTCCCACCGGAAAAGGCGCGCTTCGCCCACGAGATCCCGGCCTTCGCCGGGATGACGATGACTTGAATCGCCCCCCTATTCCAGGGCGTCCATGTCGTCGTCGGAAAAGCCGAAGTGATGGCCGATCTCGTGGATCAGCACCTCGCGCACCAGATCGCCCAGCGCCCCGCCGGTCTCGCACCATTCGTCGAGGATCGGGCGGCGGTAGAGGTGGATCATGTCGGGCAGGCCGCCCGAATCGATGACCGACTTGTCCTTCAGCGGCACCCCGCGATAGAGCCCGGTCAGGGTGAAGGGATCCTCGATGCCCATGTGGCTCAGGGTTTCCTCGTCGGCGAATTCCTCGGCGCGAATCACCACGTCCCTGATCTTGTCCCGGAGGTTCTCGGGGATCTCGGCGAGGGCCTGGAGGGCCAGGGCTTCGATGTCGTCGAGGCTCGGCGCGACGAGCCTGTCGAGAAATTTCGCATGGGTCATCGGGCGTGACGTTAGCGCCTTGCGGCGCGCTGTCCAGTCCCGTAGGACTGAAATATTCTTGAAAAGGGGCCCGGGAACAGGGCCCGCGCCGGGGCCGAGAGGGAACGTCATGCGCGAGAAACTGACCGAAGACGCAAGGGCCGCCGCCCTCGCCAGCCTGCCGCTGTGGCACATGGCGGAGGTGCGCGACGCGATCGAACGCCGGCTGGTGTTCCGCGACTTCAACCAGGCCTTCGCCTTCATGACCCGCGTCGCCCTGGTGGCCGAACAGATGGATCACCACCCCGAATGGTTCAACGTCTACAAGACCGTGGACGTCCTGCTGTCGACCCATGACGCCGGCGGCCTTTCGGAACTCGACATCGCCATGGCCCGCAAGATCGACGCCTTCGCCGCCGAATTCGGGCTCTGACCGCGATGGCGAAACCGCCCGGCCCGCCGCCGTTCTTCATCTCGCAATGGTCGCCCAGCATCCTCGCCTTCTTCGCGCTCGGCGTTCTTCTGCTGATGTTCGGGCCGGCCCTCATCGGCCTCGCTGCCAACGGCGTCATGCCGGAGGACAGCGGCTTCCTCTTCACCTCGGCGCTGATCGCGATCATCGCCTTCCTGGCGCTGACCGTGATCCGGTCGCGCAAGGGGATCGAGGTCAATGCCGACGGCAGTATCGCCGTCTGGAAGAAATCCGCCTTCGGCACGCGGCGGACCGATCTGATCCCGGCGGGCGACGCCGTCGCCGTCACGGCGCGCCGGGTCGTCGTGCGCCGGTCGTCGTCGTCCCGGCACGGCGGTTCAGGCGGTTCCTCCACCTACTACAAGACTTATCTGGCGGTGCCGGGCAACCGGCATCGCCTTCTGCTCGACACCGCGCACAGCCTGCGCGCCCAGCGCGCCATGGGCGAAGCCTGGGGCCGCGCCCTCGGCCTGCCGGTCGAGACCATGGACGATACCGGTTCCATAGTCGGCGCGCGCGCGCCGGAACATCTGGACAGCAGCTATCGCGACATGGTCCTCGGCGGTCACATCGAAAGCGATGCGCCGGCGATTCGTCCGCCGCAGTGGCGCGAGACAATCTACAGCGACCGCCTGGTGCTGGCCCGCGAGATGCCGGAAATTCCACCTGCCATCGGCCTCGGCGCCTTTCTGATCGGCCTGTTGAGCGCCGGGGTCTGCATCTATCTGGTCGTGAAAGACGGTTTCGGCGATTCGACGGCCTTTCTGCTGTTCGGCGCCGCCGTCTCGCTGATGGTCACTTTCGCCCTGACCGTGCTGGTCCGGTCGCGCATGGGCACGAAGCGCCTCGGCATCGTCGTGGATCGCACCGGGATCACCCTGGGCGAGGCCGGCGAGAACGACGCCGTCGCCCCGCGCCACCGCCTGCCCTGGGCGCGCATCGAGGAGATCCACGCCAAGGACCGCCGCCTGATGTTCCTCGGCGACGATCTCGACATTTCGATCGGGCTGCTGCTCGGCGCGGACGAGATCCACTTCCTGAAGGCGGCGATCACGCGTTCGACCAAGGCGATGGGGTGATCAGTTCCGCTTCGGCCCGCCGAGGGTCAGGAAGGCGGCCATTTCGGCCGGCAGCGGCGCATCCGTATCCTTGAGTCGCGAGCCCAGTTTGTCGCCGCCCAGAATGCGAGTGAGCTGGGTGCGCGCGCGGGAAACGCGGCTCTTGATGGTGCCGACGGCGCAATTGCAGATTTCCGCCGCCTCCTCGTAGGAAACGCCGGAGGCACCGACCAGGATCAGCACTTCGCGCTGTTCCTCGGTCAGACGCCAGAAGGCGCGGCGGAAATCGTCGAATTCGAGGCCGGCTTCCTGGGTCGGGCCGGCGGCGTGCTGGTTCTCGGTCACCTCGTCCAAGGGGTCCATCTTCACCCGCGCCTTCCGCCCCTCGTTGTAGAAGAGGTTGCGCAGGATGGTGAACATCCAGGCCTTGAAATTGGTGCCGGGCTGGAACTGATGGGCCGCCGTCAGGGCGCGCACCACCGCGTCCTGCACCAGGTCGTCCGCCCGTTCGCGATTGCCGGTCAGGAAGCGGGCGAAGGCGCGCAGATGCGGCATTACCGCGATCACCTCGGCGCGTATGTCGAACTTCACGGGCGTTTCCGCGCCGTTGCCGCCGCGCGCCTCGGTCAAGACCGCCCCCCGCCCTTGCCCGAGTCGCCCCCCTCGCCGCCGACGTCGATCTTGTCGAGCAGGTCGAGGAGATCCTGCGGCAGGGGCTCCGCCGCGACGTCGTCGTACAACTTGCGCAGCTTGTCGTCGACCCATTGCTCGGGAACGGGCTTGCCGGCTTTCGATTTCGGGGACTTGGGCTTATCGGGCATGGCACTTCGAGGCTAGCGACCTTGGAACCAACGGGGAAGGGGCCGCATTGGTTCCCAAGCATATTTGTGGCACGGTTCGGCCGGGACGGGCCGGAGCCTTGTCGGCCGTCCGAGAGGAAAGACAAGATGACCGACCTGAAGCAGGAAATCGCCCGAATCCTGCCGTTCCTGCGTCGCTATGCCCGCGCCCTGACCGGCGCCCAGGCGACGGGCGACGCCCTGATCCGCGAGGCTCTGCAGGCGCTGGCCGGCGGCGGCGCGCGCCTGGATCCGGCGCGCGACCTCAAACCCCAGCTCTATGCCCTGGTCCATGCCGCCGCCGACGGGCTTTCGACCGAGACCGCGCCCGAAGACGACAGCGGCTTCAAGGCCCGCCTCGGCGCCCTGCCGGCGGCCCCGCGCCGCGCCCTTCTCCTTTCGGTGCTGGAAGGCCTGAGCCGGGCCGAGACCGCGACCATCCTCGGCACCGATGTCGACACCGTCGGCGCCTGGCTGGCGCAAGCCCATGACGAGCTCGCCGCCCAGCCGAGCGCCCGCGTCCTGGTGATCGAGGACGAACCGATCATCGCGCTCCACATCACCGAGATCGTGCGGGACGCCGGCCACGAGGTGATCGGCAATGCGACCCGGAAGAGCGAGGCGGTGGCGCTGGCGACCGAGCATCGGCCCGACCTGGTGCTGGCCGACATCCAGCTCGACGACGGTTCGACCGGGATCGAGGCGGCGCAGGAGATCCTGGAATCCCTGGACGTGCCGGTGGTCTTCGTCACCGCCTTTCCCGAACGCCTGCTGACGGGCGAGCGCATGGAGCCGACCTATCTGGTCGCCAAGCCGTTCGATCCCGAAACCCTGGTGGTTACCATGGCGCAAGCCCTGTTCCACCATCCGGGCCGCTGACGCGGCATCGGCGAAAACCGTGTCCGGCCTGCTGCGTCTCCTCGATCCCCTGCGTTCCCGCCTCATCGTCCTTATGCTGTTCGTTCTGGCGGCACCGGCGGCGGGCGGGGCCTTGGTGGCGCGCCAGGCCTATGACGAACAGACGCGCCGGGCCGAGACCCAGGTCCATCAGTTCGCCAGCCTCGCCGCCGCCCACGAACGCGATTTCTTCCTCGACACCTGGCGCCTGCTGGTCGGCCTGACCACCGACATTTCGCTGCCCTCGGCCGGGACCCGCTGCCCGCGGGTCTTCACCGCCTTTCTCGAGATCTACCCGGAATACGGCAGCCTTGCGATGGTCGCGCCGGACGGCCGCCAGGTCTGTTCCACCGATCTGCCGCCGTCCCGCGAGCTGATCAGCTACGCCGATGCGCCGTGGTTCAAGCGCCTGACCCTGCTGCAGGACTTCACCCTGTCCGACCAGGTGGCGGCCCCCGGGGACGGCGCGCCGGCACTGGTCGCCGCCATGCCCATGATCGACGCGAAGGGGGATATCGAAGGCGTGGTCGCCGCCTGGATCAAGCTCGACCGGCTGGAGCGCGTGGCCCGCGACACCGGCCTGCCGGCGGAAGGCGTGATCTACGTCCTGGATCGTCAGGGCGAGGTGCTGACACGGCGCACCGGCGGCGTCGCCGGCGATGGCGGCCTGCCCGCGCCCGAAATCGTGACCCAGGTGGTGAACGACGAAGTGCTGGAATTCCGCGCCGACGACCGCGACGGCAACGAGCGCGCCTATTCCGTCGTCGTGCTGCAGGGCGGCGCCATCCATGTGCTGTTCGGCCTGCCCGTCGCCTCCACCTTCGGCTGGATCGACCGCGATCTGACCTCGCGCCTCGCGATGATCGGCGTGACCCTGCTGGCGGCCGCCCTCGCCGCCGCCATCGGTGGCCATTTCCTGGTCACGCGCTGGGTGCGCCGCCTGCGCGGACTTGCCGCCGAATTCACGGCGGGCCATCTGGATCATCGGGTCAACCTGTCGGGCGCCCCCGCCGAACTGCGGGAGCTGGGCGACGGTTTCGCCACCCTGGGACGCCGCGTCGCGACCCGCGAGGCGGAGTTGAAGCGCAACATCGGCGAGAGGGATCTGCTGATCCGCGAGATCCACCACCGGGTGAAGAACAATCTCCAGACCGTGCTTTCGATGCTGTCGCTGCACCTCAGGAAGGCCGGCGCGCCGGCCGCGCGGGACGCCCTGTCGGATGTCGAGAAACGGGTGCGCGCGCTCGCCCTCGTGCAGCGCCATCTCTATCTCGACGATGCCCGCAGCCTGGTGGACGTCAGCGCCCTGCTGACCGAACTGGCCCGCAGCCTCGCGGGCGAGGCCCCCGACGTCCATCTGACCGTCGCCCTGCCGCCGCTCGCGATCGAGCAGGACCGGGCGACGCCGCTCGCCCTTCTGGTCACGGAATGGATCGGCAACGCGCTCGCCCATGCATTCGGGCCCGGGGGCGGCACGATACGTCTCGACGGCACCGTCGCCGGCGAGACGGTCACCGTGACGGTCGCGGACGACGGCCGGGGCTTCGATCCCGACGCGGCCTCCGGCCTCGGCCTCGCCCTGGTGCCGGGGCTGGTCAAGCAGATGGACGCGGCCAGCACACTCGATACCGCGCCGGGCCGCGGCACCGCCTGGGCCGTCACCTTCCGCCTCGCCCCGCCGGCCGCCCCGCCGCTGGAGGCGGGGGCGTAGTCACGCCCGTCGCGCGCCGCGTCCTTCGCCCTATTCCCTGCGCTTCGGGAACAGGAAGGACAGCCGCCGGCTGAGGATGCGGAAGTTGAGCGGCGGCACCAGATGCACCAGTTCGCCATCCAGGGCGACCCGTATGCGGTGGCGCTTCGATGCGACGGTGACGGAGCGGCAGGCGGCGAAGCGGATCGCCGGGGCCGTCTCCCAATGGCCGGCGGCGACGGCGGTGGCGAGGCGCAGCAGGGACAGCGGCCCCTTGGTCTCGGCGACATAGACCGCCAGTTCGCCGTCGGCCAGGCTGGCCCGGGACGGCACCGGACCGGCGCCATCGACGAATCGATTGTTCGCGACGACCAGAAGCGGTGTCCGGATCTGCGCCGTCTCGCCCGAATCGGTGGCCAGCACCACCTCGACCTCCAGCTCGTGGCGGCGGAACAGGGCGCGCCAGGCGGCCCGCACCATGGCCGGCCATTTGCGCAGACCCCGGCGCCGGCGCGCCCGTTCCCGGTCCAGGATCATCCAGGGATAGAAGCCGAGCACGGCGCTGTGCAGGAAGCGGACGTTGTTGACCATGGCGACGTCGACCGGCGCCACGGTACCCCGCGCCAGCGCCTTGGCCGCCGCCGCCGGGTCCAGCGGCAGGCCGATGTCGCGCGCCGTCAGGTTCATGGTGCCGAGGGGCAGGACGCCCAGCACCATGGGCGTGTCGCGGACCTGGTTGACGGCGCCGTGCAGGGTGCCGTCGCCCCCCCCGATCACCAGGGCATCGGGCCGCGCGGTGATGGCCTTGCCGAGGGCGAGACGCATGTCCTGCGGCTTGGCGGTGACCAGATTGATCGTGTGCCCGGCGTGGGCGAAAGCGGCGCGGATATCGCTGGCGATGGCGCCGGGCTCCCGATCGGCCAAGGTGCCGGCTTTTTCGTTCAGCAGGACCATGATACGCATGTAGCTTCCTTGGAACGGGTCGACCGCGACGGACAGGTGCGTGGTCGGTCTGGCACTGGAACGGTCTGGCGCATGGTCGGCAAGGGATGTCCGCATGGCAAGTTGGGATCCGGGACAATATGCCAGATTCGCCGGCCCCCGGCTGCGCCCGGCGGCCGATCTCGTCGCGCGCCTGCCGGACCGCGCCTTTCGCGCCGGCCTCGATCTCGGCTGCGGCGGGGGCCAGCTGACGGCGCTGCTCGCCGCGCGCTTCCCGGGCCTCGCCCTGACCGGCGTCGACAATTCGCCCGACATGCTGGCGGTCGCCGCGAAGAAGATGCCCGAAGCCGTGTTTCGCGCGGGCGACATCGGCGATGTCGCCCTCGGCGCCGGGTTCGACCTCATCGCCTCCAATGCCGCGTTCCATTGGCTGGAGAACCATCGCGACATCCTGGCCGACCTGATGGCGGGGCTGCCGGCGGACGGCGTGCTGGCGGTGCAGATGCCGCGCAACCACGCCGCCCCGTCCCACACCCTGCTGGCCGAGACCGTGGCCGAGCCGCGCTTCGCCGCCCGCCTTTCCGGCGTGCAGGGCATCCGCCCGGTCGAAGCCGCCGAAACCTATGCGAGCCTGCTGCTGGATGCCGGGGCGGGGGAGGTGGATGCCTGGGAGACGACCTATATCCATGCCCTGGCACCGGCGCCCGGCTCCCACCCCGTGCTGGAATGGGTGAAGGGCACGGCGCTGCGCCCCTATCTCGATGCGCTCGACGAGGATGCGGCGGCGGATTTCACCGCCGCCTTCCGCGAGAAGCTCGCCGCCGCCTACCCGGTCAGGGCCGACGGCGGCGTGCTGTTCCCGTTCCGGCGGGTGTTCTTCGTCGCCACCCGCCGGCCCTGACCCGGGCGCCCGGATCGCGCCTTACGGCCGCGACCAGATCTCCGTGTCGATCTCGCCCTTCAGTTCGGGCATTTCGTCGGCCACGAAATGGGGCACCTCGCCGCGCTTGCGCTTGGCCAGATAATCCTTCACCAGCCGCGCCACCAGACCCGACAGCAGCACGATCGCGACCAGATTGATCGTCGCCATCAGGCCCATGGAGGCATCCGCCGCGTTGAACACGGTGGAAACGCTCTCATAGGCGCCCCACAGCACCATGCCCAGCACGGCGACCCGCAGGATCGTCTTGCCGGCGGTGCTGTCGACCCCGAGATAGACCAGGGCGTTCTCGGCATAGGAGTAGTTGCCGATGATCGAGGTGAAGGCGAAGAAGAAGATCGCCACGGCGATGAAATAGGCGCCGAAGCTGCCGACATGGGTTTCCATCGCCGCCTGGGTGAGCTGGGTGCCGGTCAGGCCCGAGCCCGGTTCCAGCTGGCCCGACAGCAGGATCACGATCGCCGTCGCGGTACAGATCAGCAGGGTGTCGATGAAGACGCCGAGCGCCTGCACGAAGCCCTGGCTGACCGGATGGTGCGGATCGGGTGTCGCGACGGCGGCGATGTTGGGTGCGGAACCCATGCCCGCCTCGTTGGAGAACAGGCCGCGCTTCACGCCGTTCAGCAGCGCCGCCATGATGCCGCCGGTGACGCCGCCCGCCGCCTGTTCGAAGCCGAAGGCGGAGGAGACGATGGTGCCGATGACGCCAGGCACTTCGCCGATGTTCATGATCAGGGCGATGAGCGCGACGGCGAGATAGCCGAGCGCCATGAAGGGCACCACCACTTCCGCCACCCGGGCGATCACGGATATGCCGCCGAAGATGATCACGCCGGTCAGCGCCGCGGTGACCACGCCGCTGACCACCTTGTCGACGCCGAAGGCGCCCTGGACGGCATCGGCGATCGAATTCGCCTGAACGGCGTTGAACACCAGTCCGAAGGAGAGGATCAGGCAGATCGAGAACAGCACCGCCGCCCAGGGCGCGCCCAGGCCGCGTGCGATGTAGAAGGCCGGGCCGCCCCGGTAGTTGCCGTTGTGGTCCCTGACCTTGTAGAGCTGGGCCAGCGTGCTTTCGGCCAGCGCCGTCGCCATGCCGAGGGCGGCGACCACCCACATCCAGAAGATCGCCCCCGGGCCGCCGAGATAGAGCGCCACCGCGACACCGGCGATGTTACCCGTCCCGACCCGCGACGCGAGACTTGTGCACAGCGCCTGAAAGGGCGAAATGCCCGCATGGTCCCCCGCGCGCGAGCCGCGCACCGCCTTGATCATCTCGGGAAAATGCAGAAGCTGCACCAGCTTCAGCCGGATCGTGAAATAGATGCCGACGGCCAGCAGGCCGTAGATCAGCACATAGCCCCAGAAGACCGTATTCAGAAAGTCGATCACCGTATCCATGCTGCCCCACACCCCTTGTTGTGCCTACACGAAACGGTAACACGCGAAGGATGCGGGTAAAGCACGAATGCGAATGCTTTCTTGAATGAGTCTTGTTACTCGGCGGCGGCATCCCCCGGCCGCTTGTCGTGGCGGACCACGGCCCTGGGCAGGCGCGCGGTGATCACCGCTTCCGCTTCCTCGACCGTGCGGCGCAGGATCTCGGCCGCCGGCAGGATCTCGTGGATGGCGCCCGAGCCCTGGCCTGCGGCGAGGCAGGCGCGTTTGGCGTCGATACCGTCGGTCACGCCCATCAGGGTCAGATTGGCGCCCGCCTGGGCCGAGATCATGGCCTGCATGGGGAAGGGCTGGATCTGGTCCGTCTTGCCGTCCCATTCGGTCGTATAGTCATTGCGGATGGCGCGCAGCGTCTTGCCGGTGAAGCAGCGGGTGATCACCGTATCCTCGTCGCGGGCGGCGACGATCGCCTCCTTGTAACCCTGGGCGGCATTGGCCTCGGTCGAGGCGATGAAGCGCGTGCCCATCCAGACCCCGACCGCCCCGAAGGCGAGCGCGGCGGCGAGGCCGCGGCCGTCGACGATGGAACCGGCCGCGACCACCGGGATGTCCAGCGCGTCGACCATCTGCGGGATCAGCGCCATGCCCGCCACCTTGCCGGTATGGCCGCCGCCTTCCGTCCCTTGCGCGATCACGGCGTCGCAGCCCGCCGCCTGGGCCTTGCGGCCATGGTTCACCGTGCCGCAGACGGCCATGACCTTCAGGCCCGCGCCCTTCAGCCTCTCCATGATCGGGGCCGGCACGCCGAGACCGGCGACGAAGGCGGAAGCACCTTCCTCGATGATGATGTCGACGGCGGCGGTCAGGGTTTCCGGCAGGGCGGTCAGCAGGTCGACGGCGAAGGGCTTCGCCGTCAGGGACCGCACCTTGCGCATTTCCTCGCGGATCTTCTCGGGCGGCAGCGCCGCCATGCCGAGACAGCCATAGCCGCCCGCCTCGGAAACGGCGGCGCAGACCTCGGCGAAGGCAACGCCGCCCATGCCGGCGAGCATGACCGGATGCTCGATGCCGAGCAGGTCGCAGAGCTTTGTGTGCAGGCCCATGTCTCTCCTCCCCCGGTTTCGGGTCATTGTTTTCGTTGTTGCGGCAAGTGTCGCTGCCAGCGGGGTCTCAGGGCAAGCCGGACCTCAGGGCAAGGCCGCGATTTCCATGGTGACATAGTGATGGACCATGCGCGCCAGCCCCGCGCCCAGCTCGGCGAAGCTGAAGGCCGGGTTTTCGTCCGACAGATGCTGGACGACGATATAGACGCTGGCATGGATCAGCAGATGGCTCATCACCGCGAGGTCGGGCAGGCGCGCCATCTGCGGATGACGCAGCACATATTGCAGCAAGAGGTCCATCAGCACGTCCCGCACCGGACCGAAGTCGAAGGCCTGGCTGTTGGCGAAGGTCGCGCGCACGAAGCGCAGGTAGCGTTCGTCGTCGCGGCGCAGGACCGCCTCGATACCCTCGATCAGATGACGCACCGCATCGGCGATCTCCATCCGAACGAGGGTCTGGATCTGGGGCCGGACGAAGCCCACCACCTCGGCGACGAAGTGGCGGTTCATCGCCTTGTAGATCGCTTCCTTATTGTCGAAATATTCGTAGATCGAGCCGACGCCGAGGCCCGCGACATCGGCGATGCGCCGCGTCGTCGTCGCCTGCAGGCCGTGCCGGGCAACGCAGATGAAGCCCGCCTCGATGATCGTCTCCACCGTCGCCTTGGCGCGCTGCTGTGTCGGTCGTCTTGCCATGGAAACCCGAATTGTATCCGAACAATAGGTCGGATTATGTTCGAGGACATGGGAGTTCCGGTCAAGCGGGAGGAGTAAGCCATGTCCATCGTCCCCGACAGCGCCAATGTCGGCGTGCCGCCGCGCAACATGGTGTTCGACCATGACGCCGGCCGCGCGCGTCTGCCCTTCTTCGAGGGCAACGTCCTGACCAATGCCATGTTCGTCGTCTTCTCCGGCGTCTTTCCGGACGGCGAGCGCTTCTTCCTCGACAGTGTCCGCGCCTTTCGCAAGGAGATCGAGGATCCGACCCTGAAGGCGCGGGTCTCCGGCTTCATCGGGCAGGAAGCGCTTCATGGGCGCGAGCACGAGCGGCTGAACAGGCTCTTCGCCGAACGCGGCCTCGCCGTCGCCGTGCCGGAGCGCCTGATCCGCTCGGCGCTGGCGGTCCTGAAGCGCGCGCCGAAGCGCCAGCAACTGGCGGCCACCATCTTCATGGAACATTTCACCGCGGCGCTGGCCGAACAATGGCTGACCGACGCGCGCTTCCACGCCACGACGGAGCCGGAGGCGATGAAACTCTGGCTGTGGCACGCGGTCGAGGAGCTGGAGCACAAGTCCGTCGCCTATGACGTCTTCGAGGCGATCGGCGGCACGCGGGCGGAACGGGCCCAGGGCGCGGCCCTGACCCTCGGCGTGGTGATCCCGGCCGTGCTGGCCGCCTGGGCGGTGGTGTTCCTGCGCGAGGCGCGCATCCGCGACCTGCGGGATCACGCGCGCGGCATGGGCCTGCTGTTCGGCCGGGGCGGTTTCCTGACCGGCGTCGTCCGGCAATTGCCGTCGTTCCTGCGCCCGCGCTTCCACCCGGCCGATCACGACACCAGGGCGCTGGAAGCCGAATGGCACGAGAAGCTGTTCGGCGACGCCGGCCTGTTGAACGCGGAATTCCGCAACAAGGCCGCGCTGGCGGCCTGACCGCCGCCCCGGACCGGCGATCAGTCGCCGGTCCAGACGGGCTTGCGCTTCTCCGCGAAGGCGCGCGGCCCCTCGCGGAAATTCTTCGACATGAACAGGCGCCCGACTTCCGGGTAATTGCCCATCATCGCCGCTTCCAGCCCCGGCTGCTCCAGGCCGCGCATCGCGCTTTCCTTGGTCGCGCGGATCGAGGACGGCGCGCATTCCAGGATCATCTCGGCCCAGCGCCGGGCGCCCGCCAGGGCCTCGCCCTCGGGCACCACCTCGTTCACGAAGCCGAGGTCCTTGCCTTCCGCCGCCGGCACCCGGCGCCCGGTCAGCAGCATGCCCATGGCCGCCTTCTGGCCGATCTGGCGCGGCAGGCGGTGCATGCCGCCGGCGAGCGCGGCGAGACCCACGCGCGGCTCCGGCAGGGCGAAGACGGCATTTTCCGAGGCGACGATCAGATCGCAGGCGAGCGCGATTTCGAAACCGCCGCCCATGGCGAAGCCGTTGACGGCGGCGATCACCGGCTTCGTCAGGTCGAAGCGGTTGGTCAACCCGCCGAAACCGCTGGGCGGGATCTCGATCGCGCCGCCCTTGGCCTGGAACACCAGGTCGTTGCCGGTCGAAAAGGCCCGGTCCCCGGCGCCGGTGATGATCGCGACCCAGAGATCGGGATCGGCGGCGAAGGCGTCGAAGGCGTCATGCAGTTCGAAATTGGCCGGCGGGTGCAGGGCATTCATCGCCGCCGGCCGGTTGATGGTCACGGTCAGCAGATGGCCGTCGCGCTCGATCGTGCAGAACTCGCCCATGACATCCTCCCCTTTATGGTTGAGGGGAGGATGCACGGTCGGCGCCGCGCCCACAATGGGCACGCGGAACCCCCAAGGTGACGCGGCGTCAGATGTGGATGCGGCCTTCGAGGTAGAGCCGGCACCGGCCGGAAATGGTCACGCGCGGCCCCTGATCCTCGACCGTGAGGAAGCCGCCCCGAGCCGAAATCTGCCGCGCCTCCATCACCGGCTTGCCCAGGCGCGCGGCCCAGAACGGGGTCAGGCTGCAATGGGCGGCGCCGGTTACCGGGTCTTCGTCGATGCCGATGCCGGGAGCGAAGAAGCGAGAGACGAAATCGACATCGTCCCCCGGCGCGGTCGCGATCACTTCGCCGACGGCAGCCAGCGCCCGGAAATTCGGGGCCAGGGCCGCCACCTCCGCCGCCGTCGGGAAGACGGCCATCAGGAAGCCGCCGGTGCGCCAGCATTCGGCCGGCGCGGCGCCGAGGGCGGCCGAGAGAGCCGCCGGGATCTCGATCCGCTCGTGGCCCCGGGCGGGAAAATCCAGGCTCAGGACATCCCCCGACTTTGTCACCGCCAGAAGGCCGGAGGCCGAATCGAATGTCACCGCCGGAAGGTGCGGCGCCATGATTGTCATGATGACAAATGCGCTGGCCAGGGTGGCATGGCCGCACAGCGGTACTTCCACCGTGGGGGTGAACCAGCGCAGACGATAGTGGCCCTCGCCATTGCCGGGCACGAAGAAGGCCGTCTCCGGCAGATTGTTCGCGGCCGCGATCGCCTGCAGGGTCGCATCGGGCGGAAACTCGTCCATCGGCACGACGGCCGCCGGATTGCCCCGGAAGGGCAGGCCGGCGCCGAACGCCTCGACCTCGAAAATGTCGAGAATGGTCATGGGAATCAGCCCTTCCAGAAGGGTTTGGTCGCCTCGCCCTCGATATCGGCCCGCGACAGGCCGATGTCCTGGAGCATGCGGTCGTCCATCATCCTCAGATGGTTCCGCTCCATGACGCGGCTCTGCCAGGTCAGGAGCAGAGTCACAGCGCGGGCAGCGAGCGTCCACACGGTCACGCGGCCAACGGTCTTGCCCTGTTCGGCGGGACGCGGCAGGGCGGGGGAGTTTGTCTCGATACACTCGGTCATGATTGCCTCCTCACATCGGGCATTGTCTCTATATCTTGACAGAACAATCGTGACAAGATATTTATTGTCCCCATGACAATTACCGCCACCACCGTTCCCAGCCTCACCCCGCAGATCCGTCGCGGGGCCGATGCCTGGGCCCCGAATCTGGCCGGCCACGACGGCCCGCTCTATCTGGCGATTGCGGACTCATTGGCTTCGGCCATCGCCGACGGCACCCTGCCGTCGGGCACGCGCCTGCCCACCCATCGCGATCTCGCGGTCCGCCTGGGCGTCACCATCGGCACCGTCACGCGGGCCTATGCCGAGGCGGCGCGCCGGGGCCTGACCGACGGCACGGTCGGGCGCGGCACCTTCGTGCGCGGGCTGGAACTGGCCGTGCCGGGCAGTGGCGGACTCGTCGGCATCGACCACGAGCGGGCGACCCCGGGGGCCGGGGCCGGCGTCATCAATCTCTCGGTCAACCGACCGGCCATGGGCCCGCAGGTGGAGGCCCTGAAGGCGGCGCTGGCCGAACTTTCGGCATCGGACGATCTGGCGACCGTCATGGGCTATCAATTCCCGGCCGGCGCCCCCGCTCATCGTGCCGCCGGCACCGAATGGCTGAAACGCGCAGGCGTCCAGGTCACGCCGGACCGGGTGCTGGTGACCACCGGCTGCCAGAACGCCCAGACCATCGCCCTGATGACGGTGGCCCGGCCGGGCGACATCCTGCTGACCGAAGCCCTCGCCTATCCCGGCCTGACGTCGCTGGCCCGGCGCCTCGGCCTGACCCTCGAACCCGTGGCGCTGGACGAGTCGGGCATGCGCCCCGACGCGCTGGAGGCGGCGTGCCGGGGCGGCGGCCGGCGCTTCGTCTATCTGACGCCGACGATCCAGAATCCGACCGGCTCGGTCATGCCGGAGGACCGGCGCCGCGCCATCGCCGAGGTCGCCGAACGCTGCGACGCCATCCTGATCGAGGACGACGTCCATGGCTTCCTCGCCGCGCCGCAGGTGCCCATCGCCATGCTGGCACCGGAGCGCACGATCTTCGTCACCTCGGTCTCCAAGGCCCTGATGCCGGGCCTGCGCACCGGCTATATGGCGATGCCCCGCCGCATGATGGTGGCCGCGACCGAAACCCTGCGCGCCACGACCCTGATGGCCCCGCCCCTGATGGCGGAAATCGTGGCGCGCTGGCTGGCCGACGGCACGGCCGAGGCCCTGACCCGCTGGCAGGTGCAGGAAGCGGCCCGCCGCAACGAGATCGCCGAACGCATCCTCGACCTGCCGGGACCGGCGGACGGTCGCGTGCGCTCCTTCCATCTGTGGCTGAAGCTGGAGAACGGCCGCCGCGCCACCGACGTGGTGGAGGCGGCCCGCGCCCAGGGCGTCCATGTCGCGACCGGCGCCGCCTTCGCGGTCGGCCGCGGCCCGGCGCCCGAAGCGATCCGCATCAGCCTGTCGGCCGCCGCCGACCATGGCGAACTGGCCGCCGGCCTGAGCCGGCTGGCCGAGGCGCTCCGCTTCTGCCCGGACGAACCGGCGCTGATCTGAGGCGGCGGTCTGGCACGTTGCCCCCCTTCACGCTAAGGTAGAGGCACCGTTGTCATCCTGGGGCCCGCCGCCATGACCGTTCTGCTCCGCAGCTTCGCATTCGGCCTGCTGCTGGCGGCCTCCACCGCGGCCTCAGCCCTGCGGGCCGAGACCGTCGGCCCCCTCGCCGGGCGCATTTGGGGCACGGGTGATGCCGTGACGGTCGTCCTGATCCATGGTGATGTTTCGTCCGGTGGTCCCGCCGACTATCTGTATCCCATGGCCGAACTGCTGGCGGCCGCGCATCCGGATGCGCGGGTCGTCGCCCTGCTGCGCCCCGGCTACGAGGATTCCGACGGCCGGAAGAGCGAGGGCAGCAACAACGGCCGCCGCGATCATTACACCGAAACGAACAATGACCTGCTGGCGGCCGCGCTGAAGGCGGCCAGGGGTGCCAGCCGCCGGCTGGTCGTGATGGGTCATTCCGGCGGTTCGGCCCAATTGGGCGCCGTGATCGGCCGCCACCCCGGGATCGTCGATTCGGCGATCCTGGTGTCCTGCCCCTGCGATCTGCGGCGATGGCGGAAGGATCGCAACCGCAAGGTCTGGAGCAACAGCCAGTCACCCAGCACCTATGCCGAGGATGTGCCGGCGACGACGCGGGTGATCGCCATCACCGGTGCCCGTGACGACAATACCTTTGCCTATCTGGCCAGCGATTATGTGGCGGATCTGCGCGAAGCCGGCGTCGACGCCAGCTTCACCGAAGTGGCGGGCGCCGGCCACCGCTTCGATGCGCTGTCGGCGGCGGTCGCACAGGCCATCGCGGGGGAAATCGCGCGCTGAACGCCAGGCTCCTGATCGCAGGGCCCCAATCGCCGCGCCCTTGATCCATGTCTGGTCGCGGGCACGCGAATGACGGCATGATCGCTGCGGATCAACCCGCCAGGAGCCCGCCCGATGAACACCGGCGTCATCATCGTCATCGCCTATTGGCTCGCCTGGCTCGCCATCACGAGTTTCGACCTGCTGGGTTTCGGCAAGGCGGACGTCTTCGGTTTCAGCGGCCCCGTGCTCTATTTCGGCCTCGGCCTCGTCGTCTTCCTGGCCGGGGCCATGACCTATGGCATCTTCGTTCAGGTCGGTCGGCGGTGACGTCGGTTTCCGGGCGATAAATCAATCGGCCGGCGGGCACGCCCCATCGGCGCGCCCACCGGCACGACAGGTCAGACGAAGATGAAGTCGGTGGCGTGGACATTGACGCCGTTGGCGATCTCGATCACGTCGTGGACGGCGCCATTGGCCGAATTGATCTGCCAATGGGTGGCGTCGAGCCGGACCAGGCTGGCGCCGGCCGCGGCACTGCCGTAGCCCGAAAAGACGAAGCTGTCGCCGGCACCGGCGCCGCCGCCGACGAAATCGGTCACCGTGTCGCCGTCCGCCTGGCCGGCACTGAAGGCAAAGACGTCGCGGCCTGCACCGCCGGTCAGCACGTCGATGCCGGCACCGCCGTCCAGCGTGTCGTTGCCGCCGAGACCGAGAAGGACGTCGGCACCGCCGAGCCCGGACAAAGTGTTCGCCCCGCCGGCACCGGTCAGCATGTTGTCGCCCGCATTGCCGGTTGCGTCGATCGCCGTGTTCCGGGTCAGGACAAGATTCTCGATGCCGCTGGCGATGGTGAAGGAGATGGCGGCCCGCACGGTATCCACGCCGTCACCGCCGGCCTCACTCGCTGTATCGCCGGCGGTGTCGACGACATAGGTATCGTCGCCCAGGCCGCCGCGCATGGTGTCGTCGCCCGCGCCGCCGTCGAGCGTGTCGCGGCCGGCGTCGCCGAAGAGCATGTCGTCGTCGTTTCCGCCGAGAAGCTCGTCGTCGCCGTCGCCGCCCTCGAGACGGTCCGCACCGGCCCGGCCGTCGATCAGGTCGTCGCCGGCTTCGCCGAGCAGGCGGTTATTGCCGCCATTGCCGGTCATCGTATTCGCCAACTCGTTGCCGGTGGCGGCGATATTGGCCGAGCCCGACTGGCGAAGATCCTCAATGCCGGCCATCAGCGTGTAGGTGACGCTCGCATAAACGAGATCGTGACCGGAACCGACGCTTTCATCGGCGACGTCGGTGGCGATGTCGACATAGTAGATGTCGTCGCCATGGCCGCCGTGCATGATATCGGCCCCGGCACCACCCTGGAGGACGTCGTCACCCCACCTGCCTTCGAGCTGGTCCGCCGCCGCGCCGCCGTTCAGGAAGTCGTTGTCGTCACCGCCGTCGAGCCTGTCTTCGCCTGCACCGCCGATCAGGGTGTCGTCGCCGGCTTCGCCCTGCAGCCTGTCCTCGCCCGTGCCGCCCACCAGGGTATCGTCGCCGGCTTGGCCCTGCAGCAGGTCGTCGCCGCCATTGCCGACCAGCCGGTCCGCGTCGCTGCCGCCGGTGACGTTGTTGTCGCTGTTGTTGCCGGTGCCCCGGAAGCTGCCGGTCCCGTCGAACACCAGCTTCTCTACATTGGCGCGCAGACCGTAGGCGGCAAGAGAGGTCACGACCGTATCGCTGCCCTCGCCGGCCTTTTCGACCGTCTTGTCCGCCGTGTCGTCGATCCGGTAGAGATCGTTGCCGTCACCGCCCGCGAGGAGGTCCGTGCCGGTGCCGCCGTCCAATTGGTCGTTGCCGTCGTCGCCGAACAGGCGATCGTCGCCCTCGTCGCCGAAGAGCATGTCGCCGCTGTCGCCGCCATGCACATTGTCGTCGTCGGCACCGCCGTGGAGGACCTGGACGCCCAGCGCACCGTCCATCCGATCGTCGCCGGCGTCGCCGAAAGCCTCGTCGAAGCCGCTACCGGAACTGTTGCCGGCATCGATCCTGTCGTTGCCGTCGCCGCCGTGGATGACGTCGTCACCCGGCCCCCCCAGCAGAATGTCGTCGCCGGCCGCGCCGTCGAGTTGGTCGTCGCCCCCCGCGCCGTCGAGCCAGTCGATGAGGGCGCTGCCGACGATCACGTCGGCATAGCGGCTGCCGTCCAGGGCAACCCGCTCGATGTCGATCAGGGTGATGTCGGTGTTGGTGTCCAGAGTGCTGGCACGGGAGGCCGAAAAATCGAAATAGGCGGTGTCGAAGCCGGCGCCGCCGTCGAGAATGTCCGCTTCGACGATCGCCCCGGGCCAGAGAATGTCGTTGCCGGCGCCACCCGACAGTTGGTCGGTGCCAGTGCCGCCGTCGATCAGGTCGTTACCGTCGCCACCTTCGATTTCGTCGTCGCCGGCCTCGCCAAGGAGACCGTCGTCGCCCGCGCCACCAAAGATCTGGTCGTTGCCCCCCTCGCCGGAGATGAGGTCGGCGCCGTCATTGCCGTTGAGCACGTCGGGCCCGTTGCCGCCGACGATGATGTCGTCACCGCCGAGACCACTGATGGTGTTGCTGCTGGTGTCCGCCCCCGGATAGGAGCCATAGGGAAAGGCGGCGATCCTGTCGTTGCCGTTCGTCCCGGTGATGTTGTCGCTGCCCGTGGTGCCAAACCGATCGGCCATGATCGCCCTCTATGTCTCTTCTTACGGTTGATACGGCAGTATGCCGGTAAGTGAGACCGCGGGAAGTCATTTCAATGGCATGAATATGTCCGATACACGTTTTTGGGGAGATCGGCGATCAGACGAAGACATAGTCCGTCGCGTGGACGTTCGCACCATTGGCCGGTTCGATGGCGTCGTGGATGGTGCCGCCGGCCGAATTGATTTGCCATGCGTTGAAGCGATCCGCACGAAGCTGGCGCCGGTGTTCGCCGTGTCGTTGCCCCGCCGCCATCGAGCCGGTCGACGCCCTCGTCGAGGGCCGGGCCTTCGTCCGATGGATAGCCGACGGTGCGATCGTCCCCGGCCGTTTCGTTCAGATTGACGACCCCATGGGTCCCCACGATGACAGGCATCCGATTCCACCCCGCTCTCGACGCCTTGCGCATGCTCGCGTGAGGGGAACCATGGTGTCCGGGACCCGCACCGCCATGACGACCGCCACGATCGGGCCGGCCGCACCGACTCAATATGCGCGATCTTCGCGTGAGTTCCGCTCGACGGCCTCCGAGACGCGGGCCCGGCGGATGTGTTTGCCGGCTCGTGCCCAAGCGCGCCGCCGCGACGGCGACGGGAACGCCATGGTCGGCGCCGAACATTGCCCGACCGTTGCCGGGGGGCCGATCATCGATTTTCAGGAGATTTCGCGGGCTTGGGTACGGTGGTGGAGCTGAGGGGAATCGAACCCCTGACCTCCTCATTGCGAACGAGGCGCTCTCCCATCTGAGCTACAGCCCCGTACCCGCCGTTTGCGAGGCGCGAAAAATGCTCTAAGGCTTATCGTCTGTCAAGCGGGTTGCGCGCGCGCGTCCCACGTCCTACATCGGCAGGGTTGCCGCCGCGGATGGATGCTCATGATTGCCTTGGTTCAGACGATCGACCTCGTCCTCAATCTCTACTCCTGGGTGCTGATCATCTCGGCGATCATGTCCTGGCTGATCGCCTTCAACGTGATCAATCCCTACAGCCCGGCGGTCCGATCCATCGGCCAGGGGCTCTATGTCATCACCGAGCCGCTGCTCAGGCCGATCCGTCAGGTGATCCCGACCGCGGGGGGGATCGACTTCGCGCCCCTCGTGCTGCTGATCATCATCTTCTTCCTGCGCCGCTTCATTCCCGAGATCCTTCTCGGCATCTGATGAGCGCGCCGCCCTACAGCGCCGAGGCCGGGGGCGAGGCGGTGCGGCTCGCCGTGCGGCTGTCGCCGCGCGCGTCGCGGAATGCGCTGGACGGGGTGGTCACCGGCGCCGACGGGCGCACGGCCGTCGCCATCAAGCTGAATGCGCCGCCGGTCGACGGCGCCGCCAACGACGCCCTGATCCGCTTCCTGGCCGATGCCCTGGACGTGCCGAAATCTTCCGTGGCGATCCGTTCCGGCCACACCTCGCGACAAAAGCTGGTCCAGATCCAGGGTGCGGCGACGGTGCTGTTGCAGCGCCTCGACAAATGGCTTACGCCCGCTTCTCCAGCCAAGTGACGGGGATTCCCATGACCGCAGCAGTGATCGACGGCAAGGCCTTCGCGGCCGGCCTGCGCGCCCGCGTCGCCGCCGAAGTGGCGCGGCTGAAACAGGAAAACGGCCTGGTGCCGGGCCTCGCGGTGGTGCTGGTGGGCGACGATCCGGCAAGCCATGTCTATGTCCGCAACAAGGGCGAGCAGACCCGCGCCGCCGGCATGAAGTCCTTCGAATTCCGCCTGCCCGCCGATGCCCCCGAAAGCGCCCTTCTGGATCAGGTCGCGGCGCTGAACGCCGACCCCGCCGTCCATGGCATCCTGGTGCAGCTGCCCCTGCCGAAACACATGGATTCCGCCAAGGTGATCGACCTGATCGACCCCGCGAAGGATGTCGACGGCTTTCACGTCATCAATGCCGGCAGGCTGGCGGTCGGCCAGCCCGGCATGGTGCCCTGCACCCCGCTCGGCTGCCTGATGCTGATCAAGGACCGGCTGGGGCCGAATCTGTCCGGGTTCGACGCCCTGGTCGTCGGGCGTTCCAACATCGTCGGCAAGCCCATGGCGCAACTGCTGCTGCGCGAAAGCTGCACCGTCACCATCGCCCATTCCCGGACCCGCGATCTGCCGGCCCTGGCGCGCAAGGCCGATATTCTCGTGGCGGCCGTCGGCGTGCCCGAAATGGTGAAGGGCGACTGGGTGAAGCCCGGCGCCGTCGTCATCGACGTCGGCATGAACCGCATCCCCAAGGACGGCGGCGGCACGCGGCTGGTCGGCGACGTCGCCTATGGCGAAGCGGCGGCGGTCGCGGGCCATATCACCCCGGTGCCCGGCGGGGTCGGCCCCATGACCATCGCCTGCCTGCTGGCCAATTGCTTGACGGCGGCCTGCGCCCAGGCTGGAGTGGACGCGCCCGCGCTCTGAGCGCGGCCCCCTTCGTCCCGGAAACCACCCCGGAAACCGCCATGTCGCTGTCGCTGCCGTTCGACGCCCATCTGCTGCAACTCTATCTGGTCGCCGTGATCGTGCTGGTGCTGATCCCGGGGCCGGATTTCCTGCTGGTGCTGGGCCGCGCCCTGTTCGACGGGCGGCCGGCCGCCTGGACCGCGATCGCCGGCATCACCCTCGGCAATTTCATTCACTCCAGCCTCGCCGCCGCCGGGATCTCCGCCCTGGTCGCCGCCTCGCCCGATCTCTTCAACGGGCTGAAGACGCTCGGCGCGCTCTATCTCGCCTGGCTCGGCGTTCGGGCGCTGCGGGAGGCCTGGCGGCAATGGCGCGGCCCGGCGGCCGACGGCGCCCGCCGCCCGTCTGTCGAGGGGCGGCGCCGCATCTTCACCCAGGCCCTGGTCAACAATCTGCTGAACGCCAAGGTGATCCTGTTCTATCTCGCCTTCGTGCCGCAGTTCGTCGCCCCCGGCCTCGGCCATGTCGCCCTGCAGACCTTCGTCATGGGCCAGATGGTCGCCGTGATCGGCGGGCTCTATCTGGCCGCGATCGCCGCCTTCGCCGCCGGCACCGCGAACCGGATCGCCGCCAACCGCTGGTTCCGGACCGCGGTCGACGGCCTGTCGGGCCTGATCTTCGTCGGCTTCGCGCTGCGCCTGTTCTTCACCGAGCGCAAACTGGTCTGAACGACCGTTCAGCCGCCATACATGGCGGCGGCCCGGCGCGACAATTCCTCCGGATCGACGTCCTCGATATGGGTCGAGACGTGCCAGACGTGGCCGAAGGGATCGGCCAGGGTGGCCATGCGGTCGCCGTAGAACTTGTCCTCGGCCGGCGATCGCACCTCCGCCCCGGCGGCCTCGGCCTTCGCCACCACCGCATCGACGTCCGGACAATAGAACATCAGGGTATAAGCCGATCCCGCCCCCTTCACCGGCGCCACCGCGCCCATTTCGGGGTGGGGATCGGCCAGCATGACCACGCCGCCGCCGATCCGCACCTCGGCATGGCCGATGCGGCCGCCGGGCGCCGCGATGCGGAACAATTCGACCGCGCCGAAGACCGAGACATAGAAGTCGATCGCCGCCGATGCACCATCGACGATGATATAGGGGGTGACGGCCTCATAGCCGTCGGGAATTGCCTTGACCATGTCGCCCTCCTGAATGTTCTCATAACGTTCTCATCGGGACCGAGGAGAGTCAACACGCCGAATATGAAGTTTCGGCGACCCCCAATTGTCGGGGCCTTTGGGCCGGAAGGCGCGTTTGCCTGGGGAAGATCCCGTCCTGCGCCGGGATGACACCCGGGTCAAATGGGGTGGCGCGCCTTCAGGCTGAACAGGAGGGGGGTGTCGGGACCGGCATCCTTGGCGCGGTGCCAATAGTGGCGCTCGGCGTCCGGCGTCATGGCGGGAAGCGCCTCCCAGGCGGCGAAGGGATATTCGCGGAAGGCGAAGACCTGGAGCCCCGCGTCCTCCAGCGCCGCCATGACGTCGGCGATGGTCCAGGCCCAGCCGATGCCGGGCTCCTTCGGCAGATAGTCGGGCTCGGCATAGTCCGGTACGCCGTCGAGGTTCAGGGGCTCCGCCGCGTGGAAATAGGGAAAGCGCTGATAGAGCCGGCCTTCGCCGTCGACGTCGAGGGCGAGACCGACGGGATGCGCCTCCATCATGTAGAAGACGCCGTCGGGCGCCAGATGGCGCGCCACCACGCGCCCCCAGGCGCCGATGTCGGACAGCCAGTTGATGGCGCCATGCGACGTGAAGATCCGGTCGAAGCGCCGGCCGAGATCGAGATCCAGCACGTCCGCCTCGATGAAATCGGCCCAGGACGACAGTTTCAACCGGTCCGCCAGGCGCCGGGCCTCGGCGATCGCGGGGGCGGAGAAATCGACCCCCGTCACCCGCGCCGCGCCGAGACGCAGCAGGCTGAGGGTGTCGAGCCCGAAATGGCATTGCAGATGCAGGAGGTTCCGCCGCAGCAGGGGCGCCAGGGCCTCGCGCTCGATCGGGCCGATGGTACAGCGCCCGGCCAGGAAGCCCTCGACGTCATAGAAGGCGCTGTCGCGATGAAGCGCCGTCACCTCGTCCCAGTGCCGGCGGTTGGCGTCGTGCGGATGGGCCATGGCGGGGACTCGATCGGGCTGTTGCGGGGGCGAAACGGCGGGCCCGGATCATAGGCCCCCACCCCTGCCGCGCCAAGCCCGGGAACCCCCGACGGCGATCAGGCCGCCGCCTCGAGCTTCTTCCTGAGCTTGGAGAGGCCGCCGCCGATGATCGTGCGCACCAGCATTTCCGTGGGCAGGCCCAGGAAGGAGACAACGGGATCGAATTCGATCCGATAGTCGATCTCGGTGCCGCCGTCGGCGCCGTCCTTCAGGCGGATGCGGCCCAGGTGATTCTTCACCGGCCCGCCCTTCACCACGGTGTATTCGACATATTCGTCGGGAACGATGGCGGTCACCTTCTCGTCGGTATAGCCGATGCCGAAGGAGACCCGGCGGATCGAGCCGGCCCCGTTGACGCCGCCCGGCCCTTCGCCGTCGACGATGCGTTTCGTCTTGCCGGGCAGGAGCGAGCCGAATTTCTCGTGATCGCCGAGCCAGGCGAAGACCGCGCCGCGCGGCGCCTTCATCGTCGTCTGGAAATGCACCATGCGGCTGGCCATGACACCCGTCCCCCCTGTTCTGTCCCGAGAGGATCGGACGGATGCGGGCCGGCGCCTACGTCCCTTTGGATTAGGTGCCGGCTGGATCGAAACCGGCCGTCGCGGACCTCAGAGCAGGCCTTCGAGCACGCGGTCGGGCGGGCGGTGGCCGTCGGCGAAGGTCTTGATGTTGATGATGACCTTCTCGCCCATGTCCATGCGCCCCTCGATGGTGGCGGAGCCCATGTGCGGCAGCAGCACGACATTGTCGAGGGCGACGAGCTTGGGGTTCACCGCCGGCTCGTGCTCGAAGACGTCGAGGCCGGCACCGGCGAGATCGCCGCCGACCAGCATGCGGGTGAGCGCGTTCTCGTCGATCACTTCGCCGCGCGCGGTATTGACCAGGATCGCCTGCTTGGGCAGCAGCTTCAGACGCCGCGCCGAGAGAAGGTGATAGGTCGCCGGCGTATGCGGGCAGTTGACCGAGATGATGTCCATCCGCGCCAGCATCTGGTCCAGGCTTTCCCAATAGGTCGCCTCGAGTTCCTGTTCCAGGTCCTCGGCCACGCGGTTGCGGTTGTGATAGTGGATCGACATGCCGAAGGCGCGGGCCCGGCGCGCCAGCGCGGTGCCGATGCGGCCCATGCCGATGATGCCGAGACGTTTGCCCCAGATGCGGCGGCCCAGCATCCAGGTCGGCGACCAGCCGGTCCATTCGCCGCCGCGCATCAGGCGCTCGCCCTCGGCGACGCGGCGCGCGACGGCGAGGATCAGGGCGATGGTCATGTCCGCCGTATCCTCGGTCAGGACGCCCGGGGTGTTGGTCACGGTGATGCCGCGCTGGCGGGCGGCGGCCAGGTCGATATGGTCGACGCCGGTGCCGAAATTGGCGATCAGCCGCAGGTTCGGATTGGCATGGGCGAGGATGCGGCCGTCGATCCGGTCGGTCACGGTGGGGACCAGGACGTCGGCGGTCTTCACCGCCTCCACCAGTTCGGCATGGCTCATGGGATGGTCGTCGGGATTGAGCTTGGTGTTGAACAGCTCCATCATCCGCGTCTCGATCGCTTCCGGCAGTTTACGTGTGACGATCACGAGCGGCTTCTTGACTGGCATCATCCTCTCCCTTAGCGGCGGATCTGGCCTTCCGCGGCTGGAACACGGCTCTTCCTAGCAGACTTGGCCCAAGGTGCAAGCGCGCGAATGCCGCGTCGTGACCGAAGCCCGGCCCGCCCACCTTGACCGAAAGCCGGCGGCGACGGACATTGGCGGTGCAGCGAATCCTCATCCGTCAGGCCGCCCACGATCGCACGACATGCCGTTCCGCCCCACGACGTTCCGTTTTCTCCTGTGCCTGTTCATCGCCCTCGCGGCCCTGTCGCCGCCGACGGGCGCGCCCGCCACGGCCCAGGACGGGGAAGAGGGCGATGCCGGCGGCCTGCGGGTGCCGCGCTTCGCCACCACCGGCTCGAACGAGATCAACGTGCGCACCGGGCCCGGCTCGCAATATCCGATCGCCTGGAAATACGTCCGCGCCGGCCTGCCGGTGGAGATCGTGGCCGATTTCGAATATTGGCGGAAGATCCGCGACCATGACGGCACCATCGGCTGGGTCCACAAGAGCCTGCTGTCGGGCCGGCGCAGCGCCCTGGTCGAAGGCGGCATCAGGGTGCTGCGCGGCGATCCGTCGGATGGCGCCCGCCCCCTGCTGCGGCTGGAGGCGGGGGTGATCGTCCGCCTGGACCGCTGCCGGGGCGACTGGTGCCGCGCCACGGTCGAGGGGCGGACGGGCTGGCTGCACCGCGACGCGCTCTGGGGCGTCTATCCCGGCGAAACCCTGGACTGACCGTGAGCGGCGATCCCGTCCTGGTCGAGGTTCTGCGGGGCGGGATCCTGGAAAGCCGGCATCGCGGCGCCTATGCGGTCATGGACGCCGACGGCCGCCTTGTCGCGGGCGCGGGCGATCTGGAACGGCCGCGCTTTCCCCGGTCCGCCATGAAGATCCTCCAGGCCCTGCCCCTGGTCGAAAGCGGCGCGGCGGATGCCTTCGCCTGCACCCCGGTCGAACTGGCCATGGCCTGCGCCAGCCACAATGGCGAGCCCTTCCACGTCGAGGCGGCCGCCGGCCTGCTCGCCCGTCTCGGCCTCGGCGAGAGCGACCTCGCCTGCGGTCCCCAGAAGCCGAGCTTCGGCCCGGCGGCCCGGGCGCTGGCGGCGGCGGGCGAGGCGCCGTGCCGCCTGCACAACAATTGCTCGGGCAAGCATGCCGGCTTCCTCACCCTCGCCCGCCATTTCGGCGCGCCGACACGAGGCTACGAGCGGCGCGAGCATCCGGTGCAGCAGGCTGTCTTCGAGACGGTGGCGGCGATGGCGGGAACGACGCCGGACATGCCCCATGGCATCGACGGCTGCGCCGCGCCCAATCCGGTCATGCCGCTTTCCGCCCTCGCCCTCGCCATGGCGCGGCTGGCGGCGCCGGACGGGCTTTCGCCGGTCCGGGCACGGGCGGCGGCGCGGCTGCGCCGGGCGATGGCGGATCATCCCGACCATGTCGCCGGCACCGGGCGTGCCTGCACCCGCCTGATGCGCGCCTGCCGGCCCGGCACCGTGGTGAAGACCGGGGCCGAGGGTGTCTTCACCGCGATCGCGCCCGACCTCGGCCTCGGCTTCGCCTGCAAGATCGACGACGGCGCGACCCGGGCCTCGACCGTGCTGATCGCCGCCCTGCTGGACCACCACGGCCTGATCCGCGAAGAGGCGCGCCGGGATGTCGCCGATCTGATCGAAACCCCGCTGACGAATTGGAACGGCACCGCCATCGGCCTGGTGCGCATGGCGGCCGACTGGGCCCGAAGGCCGACGACGCCTTGACCGGGAATTCCGAACGGGCGAGGTCAGGGCCTAGAACGAAACCAATTCGAATGGGGAGACACCGACCGTGGTCAAGGTTCTGAACTGCAAGGCATACGGCCCGCCCGAATCCCTGGTGCTGGAGGATGTGCCGCCCGCCGCCGTCGGCCGGGGCGAGGTCCGGGTCAAGCTTCATGCCGCCGGCGTGAATTTTCCGGACGTGCTGATCATCCAGGGCAAATATCAGTTCAAGCCCGAACTGCCCTTCGCCCCCGGCGGCGAGGCGGCGGGCGTGATCACCGAGGTCGGCGAGAAGGTCGAGAATTATTCGCCGGGCGACAAGGTCATCGTCATGACCGGCTGGGGCGCCTTCGCCGAGGAGATCGTGGTGAGCGAGGACCGTCTGGCCGCCCTGCCGCCGGGCATGTCCTTCGAGGAAGGCTCGGCCTTCCTGCTGACCTATGCCACCTCCTATCACGCGCTGAAGCAGCGCGGCCGCCTGCAGGAGGGCGAGACCCTGCTGGTGCTCGGCGCCGCCGGCGGCGTCGGCCTCGCCACGGTCGAATTGGGCAAGGCCATGGGCGCGCGCGTCATCGCCGGCGTCTCGACCGACGAGAAGGCGGCGATCGCCAAGGCCCATGGCGCCGACGAGGTCATCGTCTACGGCCGCGAGAAGCTGCGCGACCGCCTGAAGGAACTGGCGCCCACGGGCGTCGACGTCGTCTACGATCCGGTGGGCGGCGATTTCTCGGAACAGGCGCTGCGCTCCATCGCCTGGAAGGGCCGCTTCCTGGTGATCGGCTTCGCGTCGGGGCCGATCCCGTCGATCCCGCTGAACCTCGCGCTGCTCAAGGGCTGCGAGATCGTCGGCGTGTTCTGGGGCGCCTTCACCGCGCGCGAGCCGGACGTCCACCGCGAGAACGTCTCGGAACTGGTTCAGCTGTTCGAGGCGGAAAAGATCCGCCCCATGGTCAGCAAGACCTATCCGCTTGCCGAAGGCGGCCAGGCGATCCGTGACATGATGGATCGCAAGGTCACCGGCAAGGTCGTGGTGACGATGTAATCTTCTTAATTACGTCGAGCAGAGTCTCGCCCCTCACCCCAGCGACTGCCGGGGCAGCAGGCGGTCCCGCAGCGGGATGTCGGCGCCGGGGCCGGGCATGGCGCGGATGTCGGTCCGGGTCAGGATGCGGCCGTCGGCGGCAAGGACCTCGACCGGCGGCAGGGGCGTGCCGGTCGCGCGGTCGGTCAGGATCACCGGCGGCGGATCGTCGTTGGCATGGGCATCGCCCCATTGCATCAGGGTGACGAGCACCGGCAGCAGCGCCTCCCCCTTGCGTGTCAGCGTATATTCGACGGCGCCGCCCGCCCCTTCCATGCGTGCCAGCACGCCTTCGGTCACCAGGCGCTTCAGCCGGTTCGAGAGGATGTTGCGCGCGATGCCGAGGTTGGCGGCGAAATCCTGGAAGCGCCGCGTGCCGAAGAAGGCTTCCCGGACCAGCAGCAGGCTCCACCATTCCCCGACCACGTCCAGGGCGCGGGCGAGCGAGCAGTTCTTTTCGGCGAGGGAATTGCGGGTCATGATCGTCCGGGCATCGCGAAAACGGCCGACGTCGTCCGCCGGATCCGGTCGGCGACTCTACCGCACATGGTTTCATTATGCAACCATCGCCGCCGCAGGGCGGCGATGACCGATCAGGTAGTTGCGTCATGCAACCTTACATGCGGCAATGAGGCCATGACGAAGCCTTTCGACGGACGACGCCCGATGACGATGCGCGAATCCCTGTCCTTCCCGGTCGAGAAACTGTTCCCGCCCCCGGCCCCCGTTTCAGTTGAAACCGGGCCGGTCGAAGCCGCGCCGGCGGTGCCCGATGATCGCCTGTTCGTCGAGGAGGACGGCGCCTTCCGGCCCCTGGCCCTGGCGAACGGCCCCTTCGATGCCCTGCACGGCGGCGCCATCGGCGGCCTGATGGCCAATGCGGCCGAGGCGCTGGCGGCGGAACGGGACCTGGGCACGCCGATCGCCGCCCATATCCAGTTCCTGCGCCCCCTGAAATCGGATCACCGCCTGGTGGTGACGGCGGAAGTGGCCCAGCCGGGCCGCCGCCTGACCCTGGTCGACGCCTTCATCGAGGCGGATGACGGGCTGCGTGCCGAGGCCCGCTTCACCTTCGTCCGCGACGCCGAGGCGATCCGCGGCCTGACGCCCCTGCCCGAAGGCCCGGTGCACGACCCCGAGACCCTGGCGGACATGGAGGCGCCGCACCGCCCGCCGAAGCGCTGGTTCAAGGACGCGCTGGACTGGCGTCCGGCACCGGACGGCACCATGTGGATGCGCGCCCGCGTGCCGCTCGGGCTCGACGCCCATGTCCTGCCCCGGGTGATCGCCGCCGCCGACTGGTCGGCCGGCATCGGCCGTCCCGACGGCTGGGACCGCCCGCGCGCCGCCGGTTTCCCCAATCCGGCCCTGACCGTGAACCTGTGGCGCCGGCCGGTCGGCGACTGGATCGGCCTGAAACCGGTCAGCCATTGGAACGCCGCCGGCTTCGGCTTCGCCCAGGCGACCCTGTCCGACACCCACGGCGAGATCGGCGCCGCCGCCATGCCGGTGATCCTGATCCCCTTCCCGGCCAGGCCCGCCCCCTGATTCCCCGAATCAGGGCCGCCCTTGAGCAAGGGGCGCAAATGCCTATACTGCGCGCGCCCGACGACGGGCGGATCCAAGGACGATGATCATGGCGCGCGACGTGAAGAAGGTCGTGCTCGCCTATTCGGGCGGGCTCGACACCTCGGTTATTCTCAAGTGGTTGCAGGAAACCTATGGCTGCGAGGTGGTGACCTTCACCGCCGACCTCGGCCAGGGCGAGGAACTGGAACCCGCGCGCAAGAAGGCCGAGATGTTCGGCGTGAAGGAGATCTTCATCGAGGATCTGCGCGAGGAATTCGTCCGCGACTACGTCTTCCCGATGTTCCGGGCCAATGCGCTCTATGAGGGCGTCTACCTGCTCGGCACCTCGATCGCCCGGCCGCTGATCGCCAAGCGCCAGATCGAGATCGCCAAGGCGACCGGCGCCGACGCGGTGGCCCATGGCGCGACCGGCAAGGGCAACGACCAGGTCCGCTTCGAACTGTCCTATTACGCCCTGGAGCCCGGCATCCAGGTGATCGCGCCGTGGCGCGAATGGGATCTGACCTCCCGCACCCGTCTGATCGACTTCGCCGAGAAGCACCAGATTCCGATCGCCAAGGACAAGCGCGGCGAGGCGCCCTTCTCGGTCGACGCCAACCTGCTGCACACCTCGTCCGAGGGCAAGGCGCTGGAGGATCCGTGGCAGGAGGCCGAGGAATTCGTCTATTCCCGCACCGTCTCGCCCGAGGCGGCACCGGACAAGCCGACCTATGTCGAGATCGACTTCGAGAAGGGCGATGCCGTCGCCATCGACGGCGAGCGCCTGTCGCCGGCCGCCCTGCTGACCCGGCTGAATGCGCTCGGCGGGGCCAATGGCATCGGCCGCCTGGATCTTCTCGAGAATCGTTTCGTCGGCATGAAGTCGCGCGGCATCTACGAGACGCCGGGCGGCACCGTCCTCCTCGCCGCCCATCGCGGCATCGAGCAGGTCACCCTCGACCGGGGCGCCATGCACCTCAAGGACGAGCTGATGCCGCGCTATGCCGAGCTGATCTACAACGGCTTCTGGTTCAGCCCGGAGCGCGAGATGCTGCAGGCCCTGATCGACAAGAGCCAGGAGCATGTCACCGGCACGGTCCGGCTGAAGCTCTACAAGGGTTCGGTCAGCGTCGTCGGCCGCAAGAGCCCCCATTCGCTCTACAGCCTCAGCCACGTCACTTTCGAGGAAGACGCGGTCTACGACCAGCGCGACGCCGAAGGCTTCGTCAAGCTGAACGCGCTGCGCCTGAAGCTGCTGCGCCGCCGTGGCATGAACGACTGAGGCTCAGCCGCCCATCAGGCGCTGGACGATGCCGAGCGCCCCGGTCAGGCGGACCGGGGCATCGAGCACGGCGAAGACCAGGCACATCTCGCCCGGCTCGGCCACCGGCTTGTGGCGTACGCTGTCGTCGGTGATCGAGAGATCGCCCGCCGCGAAACGCCCGCGCTCGTCGTTGAAGGCGCCCGACAGCACCAGGGTGAACTCGCGGCCCCGATGGGTGTGTCGCGGGATCCCCCGGCCGCCGTCGATATGAAGCAGCATCGCGCTGCCCTCGGGCCCGACCGGCAGGTCGAGGTCCAGGCAGCGGACGCCCGGCACCAGCGTTCGCCATCTGGCCTTTTCGCGGGACCGGGCCCAGACCGGGCGCAGCACCGGAGGCAGGCGCATGCCCACCGGATCGTCCACCCAGGGCAGGGCGGCCGGTTCGGGGGCATCCGCCGCCTCGTTCCCCTCGTCGTCCTGGAGGATTCGGGCGAACAGCCGGTCCAGACCGTCGTCGGCCATGGGGACCGGTTCCAAACCGTCCAGCAATTCGCCGCCGACCGCCTCGCAGAGCGCATGTTCGGCGCGGCATTCGGCACAGAGCGCGAGGTGAGCATCCACCATCATCGTCATTGCCGGCGGCAGCGCGCCGGCGGCACGCTCCACGAGCAAATCGAACGGCACATGGTGAGCAGGGGTCACTGATACGGCTCCATGACGCGGCGCAGACGATTGAAAGCAAGTCTCATTCGCGACTTTACCGTACCCAGGGGAATATCACGAAGTACCGCGATCTCGGCATGTGATTTTCCCTCATAGAAGGCAAGTTGCAGAAGTTCCGCCTGTTCGGGCGGAAGTTCGCGAATCGCATCGCGCAGGCGCTCGTCGCGCCGCCCCTCGTCGACCAGGCGGTCGGCGGCGGGCGCGGGCGAAGGCTGCAGCGCCGGTTCCTCCGGATCGAGGTCGGGGCGCTGCTCGCGCCGGATGAGGTCGATTCGGCGGTTGCGGGCGATGGTGAAGGTCCAGGTCGTGACCGAGGCCTGGCGCCGGTCGAAACTGGCGGCCTTGCGCCAGATCGTCAGCATCACGTCCTGGACCACTTCCTCGGCGGCGGTGGGCCCCGCCCCCAGGCGAATCAGATAGGCCTTCAGACGGGGCGCCAGATAGGCGAAGAGTTCCGCGAAGGCCGGCCTGTCCCCGCGCGCCGCGACCGCCTCCACCCAGTCCGCCAATTGCTCGCGATCAATGGCCGGCGCCGTTTCCACGCTGTTCGTCAATGCTTCAATCCAGGTCTCTTATCGAGGGGACGGGACCAAATGAAACGGGTGGGGTGGAAAAGCGGGGCCCGCCTCGCTATCTTGGCGCCTCTCGCTCATGTTTGTGAACAGGTGCCATGAAACGCTTCCTATTCGCCGCGTTCGGCATGTTGATGTCAATGGCCGCGGTCGTCGCGGTGGATACCGGCGCCAAGGCCGAGGAAACGCCCCTGCTCGCCGAGCACGGCGACTGGCAGGCGTTCAAGACCAAGCAGAACGGCAAGGACGTCTGCTTCGTCTCGTCGAAGCCGGTCGATTCGGAGCCGAAGAACGTGCGCCGTGGCGACATCTTCTTCCTGGTGTCCTATTTCCAGGACGGCAGCGTGAAGGATCAGGTGCAGGTGCTGATCGGCTATCCGTTCAAGACCGGCTCCACCGCCCATATCTCCATCGACGGCAAGAAGAAGTTCGAGCTCTTCACCGACGGCGAGAACGCCTGGGCCCGCAAGGCCGAGACCGACAGCGAGATCGTGGCCGCCATGAAGCGCGGCGCGAAGGCGGTCGTGACCGGCACCTCCCAGCGCGGCACCGACACCACCGACGTCTTCAGCCTGAAGGGCATCACCGCCGCCATCAGCGCGGTGATGAAGGCCTGCAACGTCTAAGGCCCCCACCGGATCCACCATGACCGCCGACACGACCGATTCCATCCTTCCCGCCGACGGTTCGAAGCTGAACCTGATCGGCCTCGACCGGGAGGCGCTCGGCCGCGTGCTCGACGCCGTGGGCCAGGGCGGCAAGCCCCGCCGCATGCGGGTGCAGCAGCTCTGGCACTGGATCTACAACCGGGGTGCGCGCTCGATCGGGGAGATGACGTCGCTCTCCAAGGATCTGCGCGCGGCGCTGGACGATGTCGCGACCGTCGACAGGCCGGAGATCAGCCGCGCCCTGCTGTCGGTCGACGGCACCCGCAAATGGCTGGTGAAATGGCCCGACGGCCAGGAGGTGGAGAGCGTCTTCATCCCCGACGACGACCGGGGCACGCTCTGCGTCTCGTCGCAGGTCGGCTGCACCCTGACCTGCCGCTTCTGCCACACCGGCACCCAGACCCTGGTGCGCAACCTGGGCCCGGCCGAAATCGTGCAGCAGATCATGATCGCGCGCGACGCGCTCGGGGAGTGGCCGTCGCCCGCCGACGGCCGGCTGCTCTCCAACATCGTCATGATGGGCATGGGCGAGCCGCTCTATAACCTCGACAATGTCGCGGCCGGCCTGAAGATCGTCATGGACAACGAGGGCATCTCGCTCTCGAAGCGGCGTATCACGCTGTCGACCGCCGGCGTCGTCCCCATGATGAAGCGCGCGGGCGAGGAACTGGGGGTCAATCTGGCCGTCTCGCTCCACGCCGTGACCGACGAGGTGCGCGACAGGATCGTGCCCCTGAACAAGAAATACCCGATCGCCGAGTTGATGCAGGCCTGCCGCGATTATCCGGGCGTGAACAATGCCCGGCGCATCACCTTCGAATACGTCATGCTGCGCGACGTGAACGACAGCCCGGCGGACGCCCGCGCCCTGGTCCGCCTGATCAAGGGCATTCCGGCCAAGGTGAACCTGATCCCCTTCAACCCCTGGCCCGGCGCCCCCTTCGAGCGCTCGACGCCGGAGGCGATCAAGACCTTCTCCCAGATCGTCTTCGATGCCGGCTATGCCAGCCCCGTGCGCACCCCGCGCGGGGAGGACATCATGGCCGCCTGCGGCCAGCTCAAGTCCGACTCGGTCCGCCAGCGCAAGGCCGACCTCCTGCGCCGCGAAGTCGAGGCCGCCTTCGCCGCCAAGGACGCCACCGCCGTCGCCTAGCCCGCGATCAGATCGCCCCGCCCCACCCGGCGGCGGGAGGCGTTGCGGCGCCCCTCGTCGCGGCGGATGTCCTCGATCGCCCCGACGATGAAGCGCAGGTGATCCACCGCCGCCTTCTCCGCCCGATCCGGATCGCGCGCCAGCACCGCCTCGGCGATCGTCCGGTGCTGGGCCATCACCGCGTCGCGAAGGCCCGGCCGGCCGTAGAACTGCTCACGGCTGTAGAAGATGCCCCGTCGCAGGAGATCCGCGATGGCGCGCATCATGTGCAGCAGGACGACATTGTGGGCGGCCTCGTAGATCAGCATGTGCAGATCGACGTCGGCCGCGGCTTCCCCGCCGTGGTCTTCCTCGGCATGGGCCGCCTCGAGGACGGTCAATTGCTCGCGGATCGCGGCGAGATCGAGATCGGTCGCCCGCAGCGCGGCAAGGCGGGCCGCCTGGCTCTCCATCATCAGCCGGAACTCGAAATAATCGGCGGTCACCCTTTCGTCTTCCTCGAACAGGGTGGCGATCGGCTCCGACAGGGGCGCCAGGAAGGACGCGACTGCGGTTCCCGCCCGCGAGGTGACGAGGAGACCGCTCCGCTCCAGCAGGTCGACGGCATCGCGGAGCGACGGCCGCGACACGCCGAGCTTTTCCGCCAACTCGCGCTCCGGCGCCAGACGATCGCCGGGCCGGAGCACGCCCTGCAGGATCAGTTCGCGCAGATGCGCGGCGATCTGATCCGCGAGACGCGGCGGCTTGATTTCCTCGCTCATGGGTGCCTCGACATGGCCGGATCGACAATTGGTAAAATTATTTTACCCGTTTTCATCGCTGGTAAAAAGTTTTATCCATGACCGGTGCCGGGCACCATGCCGGGGATCGGAGCCGTCCATGACCATCGTCACCAATACCGAGGACCTGCGCCTGCTGGCGCGAAAGCGTATCCCCCGCGCCATCTTCGATTATGCCGATCGCGGCTCCTACGAGGAGCACACCATCGCCGCCAACCGGGCCGATCTCGCCGCCCTTCGCCTGCGCCAGCGGGTCATGGTCGACGTCTCGGACCGGACCACCGCCACCACCATGCTGGGCGAAGCCGTGACCATGCCGCTCGCCATCGCGCCGACGGGGCTGACCGGCCTGTTCCACGGCAATGGCGAGATCCACGGCGCCCGTGCCGCGCAGGCCTTCGGCGTGCCCTTCACGCTCTCCACCATGTCGATCTGCTCGATCGAGGACGTGGCGGCGGCGGTTACGAAACCCTTCTGGTTCCAGCTCTACGTGATGCGCGATCGCGGCTTTTCCGAGAGCCTGATCCGGCGCGCGGCGGCGGCCAGATGCTCGGCGCTGATGCTGACCATGGACCTGCAGATCCATGGCCAGCGCCACCGCGACATCAAGAACGGCCTGAACGTGCCGCCGCGCCTGACCCTCGCCAATGCCCTCGACATCGCGACCAAGCCGGCCTGGGCGACGCGCGTGCTGTTCGGCAAGCGGCGCAGTTTCGGTAACCTCGACGGTCATGTGAAGGGCGCCGACGACCTGAGCACGCTGGCGGAATGGACGGCATCGCAATTCGATCCCTCCCTGTCCTGGAAGGATGTCGAATGGGTGCGCAAGCTCTGGCCCGGCAAGCTGATCATGAAGGGTCTGCTGGACGCCGATGATGCACGCATGGCGGCTTCGGTGGGGGCCGATGCGGTGGTCGTCTCCAACCACGGCGGGCGCCAGCTCGACAGCGCCATTTCCTCGATCAAGGCCCTGCCCCGGGTGGTGGAGGCCATCGGCGACAAGACCGAGGTCTGGTTCGACGGCGGCATCCGCAGCGGACAGGACGTCTTGAAGGCCCTGGCCCTGGGCGCCAGGGGCTGCCTGATCGGCAAGGCCTTTCTCTATGGTCTCGGCGCCATGGGCGAGGCGGGCGTGACCCGCACCCTCGAGATCATCCGCAAGGAACTCGACGTCTCCATGGCCCTGACCGGCACGCGCCGGGTTGCCGAGGTCGGCGAGCACATCCTCGACCGCTAGCGTGCCCCTCCTCATTCGTCTTCCCGGCGCGGGCCGGGGCGACGGGAATTGTTTCGGCGCCCCGCTATTTCATATAGACATCTATACCTTTTATCCCACCCCTCCGTCTTCACGAAACCGTCACGAAAGCGCATGATCCCGGCCCTGCCACCATAGGGAGCCGCCGATCATGACCTGGACCGTCCTCGCACTCGTTCTCGGCGCGGCGGCGCTTCATGCCGGCTGGAACACGGCGGTGAAGGCGGCCGGCAGTCCTTTCGTGGCGACGGCGCGGATCTGCATCGGCGGCATCGCGCTGGCGGCCCCGGTACTGCCTTTCCTGCCCCTGCCGGCGCCGGCGGCCTGGCCCTTCCTCGCCGCCTCCGTCCTCGTCCATCTCGTCTATTTCGTGCTGACGGCGGCGGCCTATGCACGGGTCGATCTCTCCGTCGCCTATCCGATCATGCGCGGCGGCGGCATCATGGTGACGGCCCTGGCGGCACCCTTCCTCTTTTCCGACCACCTCCCGCCCTTCGGCCTCGCCGGCATCGTCCTGGTCGGGCTGGCGCTGGCGGCGCTGGCGCTCGGCACCGGCGGCCGGGGGTTCGGGCGCGGCGGCCTCGCGGTGGTCACGGCCAATGCGCTGACGATCGGGGCCTATTCCCTGCTCGACGGGCTGGGCGCGCGGGCGTCCGGCGCGCCTTTCGCCTATACGCTCTGGGTGTTTTCGCTGGGGGCGGCGTGCAACCTCGGCCTGATGGTGCTGCGGGGCCGGATCGGCGCGCTGCGCGCCCTGCTGAATGCCCGCGACTTCGGCCTCGCGGTCCTCGGCGGGGCGTCGGCCATGGGCTCCTACGGCCTGGTGCTGACCGCCATGACGCTGGCGCCCGTCGCCCTGGTGGCGGCGCTGCGCGAAACCTCCATGCTCTTCGCCACGGGCCTCGCTCTCTTCCTCCTGCATGAGAAAGTGGGCGCCCGGCGCGTGGCGGCCGCCTGCCTGGTCGCCGCCGGTGCCGTGCTGATCAAGCTGGCATGATTCGAGAACGCCAAAGGTTGCCTTGGAAATCGACAATCGCGCCATAATTGTCCACCCTGATCGGCGACCGGTCCGCTGATCAGGGTAGAGGTGCATGCGAATCCTTCTGATATTGGCCGCCGCCTTGTTCGGCGCCACGGTGGTGACGCTTCTCGTCCACCATGTGACGCATCGTCGTCGGTTCCGTCTCGACCAGTCACACGCCGACCGGCCAAATGTCGATCGGCCGGATGTCGGGCAACGGCCAGCGCCCGGCGATGTCGCGGCGGCCGCGCGGCGCTATCGCATGAACCGCCTGATCGAGGATTATTATGCTCTCGGCCTCGCCGATCTCGCCGATCCGGCATTCATCGCCAAGGCCCACGCCGGCCTCGCCTTCGTCATTCCGCAGGCCTTGGCGGTCGTCCGCAACGGGTGCAGGCACGGCGGCGACCTCGTGCCGCCGGACTACGCGGCGCTGACCGACCGGGAGAAAACGGCGGCCCGGCTCCTTCATGACTGCCTGAGCGGCTCCCTCGCCGACCTGCATCGATTTCAGCGGCTGTGCCAGGACAATGATCTGAAGAGCGCGGCCGGCCGCCTGTTCTCCGCGAATGAAGCCCATTGGCAGCTGCCGACCATGGTGGACGACGTGCCGAATTTCACGCGCATCCATCTGCCGGAAACACCGCTGTCCGACCCGGCCCCCCTGCCCCGGTCGAGCCTCGGCACGGGCAAGGGCGTGACCGGCCTCGAACAGGCGGTTCAGATCGTCGCGATCCTGGCGCCGGGCGATGCACCGCCCCCTGCCCGGGCCCCGGCGGACGGGCCCCGGCCCACCGTGCCGCCGCTCCTCGTCCTGCGCCGGCCTCGGCACAGGGACATGCCCTGGGCCGGCGCCGAATGCTGGTTCGGCGGGCGGCCGCGACTGGGTGCGGACGCCTGGCCGCGGGGCGCGACGAGCGGCCTGCCGCTTCATTTCATCGCCCAGATCGACTTGTCCCGCGTCCAGCTCATGGCCGGCACGACGGCCCTGCCGGCCGACGGCTGGCTCGCCTTCTTCATGGGTCAGGAGGACGGGCCCGAGGGCGCGGTGGTCCATGTCGCGCCGGGTAGCCCGGCCGAAACCGCGCCGCCCGACGACCTGCCGCCCCTCGATCACTGGATGGGTGGCCCCCCCTTGTTCACGACCCGGGCGGACCGCCCGGCCCGTGGCCGGGAATTGCCCTATTGGCCGATGGAACTCCGCCCGATACCGCCCGAAATGTCGACCACGACCGAAGACATCCGCGACGAACTCGAACGCCAGTTCGGCACGCCGGCCAGCGGTTTCAACGCCCGCCTCGCCTTTGCCGAAATCGGCATGGGAGAGCCGCTCCTCTGGTGGTACGGCGCGCATTACCTGCTGCAGGGCCTCGTGGTGGCGCGAAGCCAGGCGGATTCGATCCGCGAGCGGATGCGCCGGCACCGTCCGCCATCGTCGGATGCCTTGCCCGTCGAGACGCTGTGGTCGGATTTCGAGAGACTGGCCGACGAGGTCGCCCGAGCGGTTCGCGGCAAACCCCATGGCCAGATGATGACGCCGGAGGACCGGCACCGCCTCGATGATTGGCTGGCACGCCTGGCCGGCCCCCTTCGCGAAATCCGGCGCTTCTGCCATTTCCTGCCGCAGGATATCGGGACGGTCGAAACCGCGACCCTGCAGGCCCTGATGACGGCCGACGACGCGACTTACGCCAGCACCATGCCCGATGCCCTGGCGACGATGCTGAACACGCGCTATCAGCGGCCTGCCGGCACCTTCCGGCAATGGCACCAGATGTTCGGCCCCGGCGACACGATCCAGGGCGATGCCCTCTTCCTGCATGAGGACCGGGGCGACATCCTTCTCCTGCAACTCGCGGACGATGCCGTGGGACATCTCGACCTCGGCGGCCTCGTCCAGTTCTGGATTTCGCCCGATGCGGCGCGACGCCGGGAATGGGGCGCGGCGGATTTCGTCTACGAAACGGACTGAAACCCGCCGCGCCCTCAGGCCGGTTTGCCGTCGAAGCGGAATTCGGCGAAGTCGGGGTGGCGCATCATCCACCAGTAGCCGACGGTGAAGCCCGGCCAATTGTTGGTGATCTTGCCGGCCGCGTTCTTGTACCAGCTGTCGCAATTGGCGTTCCACACCGTGTCGGCGAAGGCTTCCTGGAGGTGGGTGTTGTAGTCCGACATGGCGCCCGCCGTAACGTCCAGGGTGGCGGCATTCCGCTTCGCCACCTCGGCCAGGCACTGCATGATGTAGTTCACTTGGCGCTCGATCATGAAGATGATCGAATTGTGGCCGAGATTGGTGTTCGGACCGTAGAGGATGAAGAAATTGGGGAAGCCCGCGACGGCGACGCCCTTGTGCGCCTCGGCGCCGTTCCGCCAGCGTTCGTTCAGTTCGGCGCCCTGGCGGCCCCAGACCTTCATCGGCGCGATATAGCTCTGGGTCTCGAAACCGGTGCCATAGATGATGCAGTCGACGTCATGGGCCGTGCCGTCGGAGGAGATCACCCCCGTCTCCGTCACTTCCGAGACCGCCTGGGTCACCACCTCGACATTCGGCTGCGCCAGGGCCGGATACCAGTCGTTGGAGATCAGGATGCGCTTGCAGCCGACCGGATAGTCGGGCTGGAGCTTGGCCTTCAGGGCGGGATCGGTGACCTGCTTGTCGAGCTGGTCCTGGCACTGCCTGGTCGCCATGCGCGCGAAAAAGGAATTCGCCCGGCGCAGCGAGACGAAACGCGCCTCGAGCAGCAGATAGGTATAGGTGCGGTAGAGCCATTGCCAGCCGGGCAGGTTGCGGAACGCCCATCTGTCGAAGGCGGAGAAGGCGCGGTCGTCCTTGGAGATCATCCAGGCGGGGCTGCGCTGGAACAGGGTGAGTTTCTTCACCTGTTTCTGGATCTCGGGCAGGAACTGGATGGCGCTGGCGCCGGAGCCGATCACCGCCACGGTCTTGCCGCTCAGGTCGTAGCCGTGATCCCAATGGGCCGAGTGGAAGGCCTTGCCCTTGAAGCGGTCGAGACCCGGGATGCGCGGATATTGCGGGCGCGACAATTGGCCGAGACCGGAGACGACGAATTGCGCCTCGATCGTCTCGCCGCCGGCCGTCGTGACGGTCCAGAGGCCGCGGCCCTCGTCGAAACGGGCCTCGGTCACTTCGGTCTCGAAGCGGATGTGGCGGTACAGGTCGTATTTCGTCGCGCAATGTTCGATGTAGTCGATGATTTCCGGCTGCTTCGCGAAGCGCCGCGACCAGTTCGGATTCAGCTCGAACGAGAAGGAATAGAGGTGGCAGGGCACGTCGCAACCCGCCCCCGGGTAGGTGTTCTCGCGCCAGGTGCCGCCCACCTTGGCCGCCTTGTCGAGGACGACGAAATTGTCGATGCCGGCGCGCTTCAACTGAATGGCCATGCACAGGCCGGCAAATCCGGTGCCGATCACGCAAACCTTCACGGGCGCCATGGTGCTCTCTCCTCCCGAAAATGGCGGTCTTTCCGATTGCCGCCGTGGCATGAGAATAGAAAGAAGTCGGCACCGCATCCATGTTCGCATCGGCCAGCGACTTGATAGTTTCGGCCAAACGGCGCAGGATCCGGCCATGCAGACCGACCTGCACCGCCGTCGCTGGCCCGTGACCAGCCTTTGCGTGCTGCGCGACGCCCTGGTGGCCCGGGGCGGCGCCATGGCGCCCTATCTGCGCGTTGCCGGACTCGATGCGGCGTTGCTGGAAACCCCTGGGGCGGAGGTCACGGCGGCGGACGAGATGCGCGTGATCGAGGCCTGTCTCGCGGACCTCGGCCATCCGGAGGGTTTCGGCCTCGAGGTCGGGCCGCGCTATCGGGTGGCGGCCTACGGCGTCTGGGGTTTCGCCCTGCTGGCCAGCCCGAACCTGCGCGCCGCCCTCATGCTCGGCCTCGAATATCAGGATCTGACCTACAGCATCATGCCGATCGACTTCCGCCCGGTCGGCGGCAATTACGCCGTGATCTTCGACGACGGCCCGGTGGCGCCGGACCTGCGCCGCTACATGGCCGAGCGCGACATCGCGGCGGCGCGGCGCATCGCCGAGGATCTGTGGGGCCATCCGCCCGCCTGCCGCGGCGCCAGCTTCCGCTTCCCGGCCCCGGCCGATCCCGCCCCCTACGAGGCCGCGCTGCAATGTCCGGTCACCTTCGGAGCGGAGGTGAATGCCCTGTTCTACGATCACATGGAACTGGAAAGCCCCCTGCCCCAGGCCAATCCGGTGCTGGCGGCCCTGAACGTCGAAGCCTGCAACGCCCGCCTCCGCGCCCTTCGCGGCGAGGATTCCTTCGTCGAGCGGGTGACCGGCGCGATCCTGGCCCGGCCCGGCCATTTCCCGGCCATGGAGGATGTCGCCGCCCATCTGGGCATGGCGCCGCGCACGCTCCGCCGGCGCCTGGGCGAAAAGGGCATCGGCTATCGCGATCTGGTGGCACGCCTGCGACAGGATCTGGCGACGGAAATGCTGTCCGAGGTGGGTCTTCGGGTGGAGGCGGTGGCGGAGCGCCTCGGCTATGCCGAAACCGCCAGCTTCACCCACGCCTTCCGGCGCTGGACGGGCGTCAGTCCGAGTACTTTCGCCCGTCGCCGATAAGGCTTCGCCGGTGGTCGGTCAGTGGCGCAGGCCGCGCCCGGCCCCCTGGGTGTCGATGGCATAGCCGGCGGAGCGGACGGTGCGGATCATGTCCTTGCCGCCATAGGCGTTCAGGGCCTTGCGCAGGCGGCGGATGTGGACGTCGACCGTGCGCTGTTCGATGTAGATGTCGCGGCCCCAGACCGCGTCCAGGATCTGCTCGCGGCTGAACACCCGGCCCGGGTTCTCGAGGAAATGCCGCAGCAGGCGGAATTCCGTCGGACCCAGGTGGATCTCCGTGCCGCCCCGGGTCACCCGATGGGCCGAGAGATCCATGACCACGTCGGCATAGGTCAGGCCTTCCTCCGACAGGGCCGGGCGCGAGCGGCGCAGGACGGCGCGGATGCGGGCCAGCAGTTCGCTCGGCGAGAACGGCTTGGTGATGTAATCGTCCGCGCCGGATTCGAGGCCGCGGACGCGGTCGCTCTCTTCCGAGCGGGCGGTCAGCAGGATGATCGGCACCTGCCGCGTCGCCGGCTTGCGGCGCAGCTGGCGGCATATCTCGATGCCCGAGACGGACGGCAGCATCCAGTCCAGCACGATCAGGTCGGGCAGGCGCTCGTCCACCAGCATCAGTGCTTCTTCACCGTCCATGCCCGCGCGGACCTCGAAGCCATTGGCCTCGAGGTTGTAGCGCAGCAGGTCGACCAGGGCGGATTCGTCCTCGACGATCAGAATGGAAGGCTTCATCGGCGTCACGGTTCGATCAGGCGACCTGGCTGGGGTCGGAGATTTCGGCGGTCACGTCGGCCTTGGGGCGGTCGGCGTGCATGCGCTTGCCGGTCACGATGTAATACACCGCTTCCGCCATGTTGGTCGCGTGATCGCCGATCCGTTCCAGGTTCTTGGCGATGAACAGGAGATGCGTGCAGCCGGTGATGGTGCGCGGATCCTCCATCATGTAGGTCAGCAGTTCGCGGAACACGCTGTTGTAGAGTTCGTCCAGAATGGCGTCGCGGTCGCGCACCGCCACCGCCTTCTCGACGTCTTCCGCCGACAGGCTGTCCAGCACGTCCTTCACCATGCCCAGCACCATTTCGCCCATGCGCGGAATGGCGTGCATCGGCTGCGTCGGCACGGCCGTGCCGATCGCCGTGGTGCGCTTGGCGATGTTCTTGGCGTAGTCGCCGATGCGTTCCAGGTCGGTCGCGATCTTCAGGGTGCCGACGATGAAGCGCAGATCCACCGCCATCGGCTGGCGCAGCGCCAGCAGGCGGGTGACCAGTTCCGAGATTTCGCCGTCGAAGACGTCGATGCGCTGGTCGGACGAGATGGTGCGGTCGGCCAGGGCCTTGTCGCGGCGCACGATGGCCTGGATCGCGGCGGCCACATTGGCTTCCGCGATGCCGCCCATGCGCAGGACCTTGGTCTTCAGGGCATTCAGTTCCTGGTCGAACGCGGAGACGGTATGATTGTCGGCCATGGATGAGCTCCTTGCCAGGTCAGCCGAAGCGGCCGGTGACGTAATCCTGGGTGCGCTTGTCGATCGGGCTCGTGAAGATCCCCTCGGTCGGACCGTTCTCGACCAGCACGCCCAGATGGAAGAAGGCGGTGCGCTGGGAAACGCGGGCCGCCTGCTGCATCGAGTGGGTGACGATGGCGATGGTGAAATTCTCGCGCAATTCGTCGATCAGTTCCTCGACTTTCGCGGTCGCGATCGGATCGAGCGCCGAGCAGGGCTCGTCCATCAGGATCACTTCCGGCGAGACCGCGATGGCGCGGGCGATGCACAGGCGCTGCTGCTGGCCGCCCGAAAGACCGGTGCCCGGCGACAGCAGGCGATCCGACACTTCCTTCCAGAGGCCTGCGCGCTCGAGGCTGGACTTCACGATATGCTCGAGATGGTCCTTCGATTCCGAGAGCCCGTGCAGGCGCGGGCCGTAGGCGACGTTGTCGAAGATCGACTTCGGGAAGGGGTTCGGCTTCTGGAACACCATGCCGACGCGGGCGCGCAGGTGCACGACGTCCAGCGACTGGGCGTAGATGTCGTCGCCGTCGATGGAGATGTCGCCCTGGATGCGGCACGAGGGGATCGTGTCGTTCATCCGGTTGAGGCAGCGCAGGAAGGTGGACTTGCCGCAGCCCGACGGGCCGATCAGCGCGGTCACCTGGTTCTCGCCAACCTCGAGGTTGATGTTGTGCAGAGCCTGCTTCTCGCCATACCAGAGGTTGACGTTCTTCGCGGAGATCTTGGACTTCCCCTCGAGGGGGATGGTGTGGGTGGTAAAGTCGAGGGCGGTCATGGCACTCACCACTTGCGTTCGAATTTCTTGCGGAGGTAGATCGCGATCGCGTTCATGAACACCAGGAACACCAGGAGTACCATGATCGCGGCCGAGGTCTTTTCGACGAAGGCCCGTTCGGGACTGTCGGCCCAGAGATAGATCTGTACCGGCAGCACCGTCGCGGGCGAGGTGAAGCCACCCGGAACGTCGACGATGAAGGCGACCATGCCGATCATGAGGAGCGGCGCGGTTTCACCCAGGGCGTGAGCCATGCCGAGGATCGCGCCGGTCAGCATGCCCGGCATCGACAGCGGCAGGGTGTGGTGCAGCACGGTCTGCAGCGGCGAGGCGCCCATGCCCAGCGCCGCCTCGCGGATCGAGGGCGGCACCGCCTTGATGGCGGCGCGGGACGCGATGATGATGATCGGCAGGGCCTGGAGCGCGAGCACCAGACCGCCGACCAGCGGCGCCGAGCGCGGCATCCCGAAGAAGTTCAGGAACACCGCGAGACCGAGGAGACCGAAGACGATCGAGGGCACCGCCGCGAGGTTGTTGATATTCACCTCGATCATGTCGGTGATGCGGTTCTTCGGCGCGAACTCCTCGAGATAGATCGCCGCCATCACGCCGAGCGGGAAGGCGATGCCGAGCGTCACCACGAGGGTGAAGAACGAGCCGACGACGGCGCCCCAGAGGCCGGCGTTCTCCGGCTCGCGGCTGTCGCCGGTGGTCAGCAACTCGGTATTGAAGGTGCCGTAGAGCGCCCCCGAGGCGACGAGCTTGTCGAAGATGCCGATCTGGAAGTCGTTCAGCTTGCGGTCTTCCTCGGGGACGTTGCGCTCGATGTAACCCTTGCGCAGCATGTCGACGAGATCGTCGGTCAGAACGTCGAACTTGATGGTCTGGCCGATCAACTCCGGGTTGTCGCGGACATGGGCCGCGAGCTCGAAGGCGGCGCCCGAGGAGATGAGATCCATCATGTCGCGCCGCTCGCGCCGGGACTCGACCTCGGGGAAGAGGCTTTGCATGGCGTTGCGCAGGATCTTGTTGTAGTCCGCGCTGGCGATGACCATGGGATCATTCGTGCCCTGGGGATCGATGATCTCGCGGTCGAGGCTCACTTCCAGCTCCACCTTGGTGGTGACGAAGGCGGAAGAGCCCTGGAGGATGATCGAGCCGAGCAGCAGCACGAGGAAGACGACCGCGACCGAGACGGCGGCAATGCCCCACATCTTGAAGCGCGCCTCGGAGGCATAGCGCTTCTTCAGCAGACGATTGAACTTCTCGCGTTTCTCGGTGGAGGCCGAGAACGGCTCGACCGTGTATTTGCCCGCGATGTCGGTCATTCGTACTGCTCCCGATACTTGCGGACGATCCGCAGGGCGATGATGTTGAGGATGAGCGTGACGACGAAGAGCACGAGGCCGAGCGCGAAGGTGGCCAGGGTCTTCGGGCTGTCGAATTCCTGGTCGCCGACCAGCAGGGTCGCGATCTGGACCGTCACGGTCGTCACCGCCTCGAAGGGATTGGCGGTCAGATTGGCGGAGAGGCCGGCGGCCATCACGACGATCATGGTTTCGCCGATGGCGCGCGAGATGGCCAGCATCACCGCGCCGACGATGCCGGGCAGCGCGGCCGGCAGGATCACGCGCTTGATGGTTTCCGACTTGGTGGCGCCGAGGCCGTAGGACCCGTCACGCATGGCCTGGGGCACGGCCGTCATGACGTCGTCCGAGAGCGAGGAGACGAAGGGCACGATCATGATGCCCATGACGACACCGGCGGCGAGCGCCGATTCGGAGGCGACGTCGAGGCCGACCGACTGGCCGAGCGTGCGCACGAAGGGCGCGACGGTCAGGGCGGCGAAGAAGCCGTAGACGACGGTCGGGATGCCGGCCAGCACTTCGAGCAGCGGCTTCAGCACCGAGCGCACGCGGCGGTCGGCGTATTCCGACATGTAGATCGCCGACATCAGGCCGATCGGGGCCGCGACCGCCATGGCGATCGCCGTGATCAGCAGGGTGCCGGCGAACAGCGGCACGGCACCGAAGGTGCCCGACGAGCCGACCTGGTCGGCGCGCATCGCGGTCTGCGGGCTCCACTGGATGCCGAAGAGGAATTCGGTCAGCGGCACCTTCTCGAAGAAGAGCGCCGATTCGAACAGCAGCGACAGGATGATGCCGACCGTGGTCAGGATGGCGATGGTCGATGCCGCCATCAGCGCGATCATCAGTGCCTTTTCGACCTTGGGGCGCGAGCGGAGCGTGGGGCCGACGCGGGTCTGGGAATAGGCGAGACCGACGACCGCGAGAGCGATGGCGCCGATCGACAGCATGATCGCCGAATATTGCTTGAGAGAGACGTAGCGATCCGCCGCGGCGACCAGCGTGTCGGTCACGCCGCCCGAGGCGATGCCGTTCTCGACGTAGTTCTTGACGTCCGTCATGAACAGGCTGGGGTTCTGCACGTCGACCCCGCCGAGGACCATGCCCTCGATGATGCTGTTCTGGAAGACCAGCCACAGGAAGGCGAGAGCCAGCGCCGGCAGCGCGCACCACAGCGCCATGTAGTAGCCGTAATAGCCGGGCAGCGAATGCAGCCCCTTGGACTTGCCGCCGTTCCGCGCCACCGCGGTGGAGCGGCCCATGTAGTAGCCGATCACCGACAGGACGAGAATCGTCGCGATGAGAATATAGGTCGGCATCGTTGCGTCTTTCGTCTGCCCCAGTAATGAGGACGCGAGGCCGGAAAGGGAGGGGCGGCCGTCGACCGGCCGCCCCCGTTACGCGTTTACGCGGATCAGAACGCGGCCGGATCCAGCGGGGTCATGTTGGCGACCGTGGTGCGGATCTTGCTGGCTTCGGATTCCGGCAGGGCGATCAGACCCTTGTCGGCCAGGTAGCCGTCTTCACCCATGGCCTTGCCCGAGGTGTATTCGGTCATGAATTCCTGGATGCCCGGAACGGTGCCGATGTGGGCCTTCTTCACGTAGACGAAGAGCGAACGCGACACGCCGTACTTGCCCGACGAGATGTTGTCGTATTCCGGCTCGACGCCTTCGATCTTGGCGCCCTGGATCTTGTCGGCGTTCTCTTCGAGGAACGAGTAGCCGAAGATGCCGAAGGCGTCCTTGTTGGCGACCAGCTTCTGAACGATCAGGTTGTCGTTCTCGCCGGCTTCGATGTAGGCGCCGTCCTCACGGATCTTCATGCAGCCCTTGGCCTTCTCGTCGCCCGCGGCCTTGAAGGCCTCGACGGCTTCGGCTTCCTCGCAACCCGTTTCCATCACGAGTTCCGAGAAGGCGTCGCGGGTGCCCGAGGTCGGGGGCGGGCCGAGGACTTCGATCTTGGTCGCGGGCAGGCCGCCGTCGATCTCGTTCCACATGGTGTAGGGGTTGTCGACCAGCGCGCCGTCAACGACGACCTGGGCCGACAGGGCCTTCCAGATCTGAGCCTTGGTCAGGTCCAGAACCGGGCCTTCCTTGGAATTGGCGAAGACGATGCCGTCGAAGCCGATCTTCACTTCCACGATCTCGGCGACGCCGTTCTTGGCGCACAGCTCGATCTCGGACTTCTTGATGCGGCGCGAAGCGCCGGTCAGGTCCGGGGTGTCGGTGCCGACGCCGCCGCAGAACAGCTTCATGCCGCCGCCCGTGCCGGTCGATTCGACCACCGGGGTCTTGAACGAACCGAGCTTGCCGAAGGCTTCGGCAGTCGCGGTGGTGAAGGGGAACACCGTCGACGAGCCGACGATGTGGATCTGGTCGCGCGCAGCGGCCTGGCCGGCGAAGGCGGTCGCCAGCACGGCGGCAGCGCCCAGGGCGGCGAAGCTGGTCTTGAGGGCCATGGGGTTTTTCCTCGAAATTCGATCGTTACGGTCGCGAGGCGGCGTCACGCCTTTCCGGCACCGTCCCGCGGGACAGCGCCGTCGCGCCCAGCACATTAGTCAGCCGACGGGACGTTCATATGACATTTGTATTTCGTTTTGATGACACAGAAATATACCATATATTCCAGCACCTTAGCGCGGCGGCGGCGCACCTCGGCGCGTGCCGACCGTCATTTTAGGGCGCCAGATGACACTCAGCCGGCGGCGGGCAGATAGACGGTGAAGGTGCTGCCCTCGCCCAGGGCGGAATCGATCGTCAGGGCGCCCCGGTGGCGGTTCACGATATGCTTGACGATGGCGAGCCCGAGGCCGGTGCCGCCGAGGTCGCGGCTGCGCGCGGCGTCGACGCGATAGAAGCGTTCGGTCAGGCGGGGCAGATGCTCGCGGCCGATGCCCGGGCCCTGGTCGGAAATGGCGATGGCGACCGGCCGCGCCGTCTCGGGCCAGCCGGTCCGGCCCGGCGGCACATGGTCGAGGACATGGGCCTCGATGCGCACCTCGCCGCGCTGGCGGCCGTATTTGATGGCATTGTCGATCAGGTTGGTGAACACCTGTTCCAGTTCGCCCTCGTCGCCCACCACCGGCGGCAGGTCGGCCGGCAGGTCGAGGATCACCTTCGCCTCCTTGGCCCGCGCGCGGAATTCGAGGGCGGTGACGACGCGCCGGATCAGGGGCGACACCGGCACCGGATCGGCCGGCGGCGTATGCTCCGTCAACTCGACCCGCGACAGCGACAGCAGGTCGCCCACCAGGCGCGTCATGCGCGTCACCATGTCGGCCATGGCGGCGAGAAAGCGTTCACGCGCCGCCGCATCGTCGCGCGCCGGGCCCTGCAGGGTTTCGATATAGCCGCCGAGGGCGGCGAGCGGGGTGCGGATCTCGTGGCTGGCATTGGCGACGAAGTCCGCGCGCATCCTCTCCACCCGCTTCGACTGGGTGAGATCGCGGAACACCAGGGCCGCCACCACCTCGTCGGGCCCCGGCCGCTCGACCAGGGCGATGCGGCAGGTCAGTTCGCGGGCCACCGGCACCGGCAGGGAAACCTCGATCTGGATCGCCGCCTCCTCGCCGCTGACGACGAGATCGACCGCCTCCAGGATCTCGGGGTGGCGTACCGTGGCGGTCAGGGGGCGGCCCGCCGGCCCCTCGCCGAAGAGCGTGCGCGCCGCCTTGTTGAGATGGCGCACGCCCAGTTGGCGGTCGATCAGGATCAGCGGATCGGGCAGCAGGTCGAGGACGGCGCGATGGCCCTGGGTGAGGGACCATTCCTGGCTGCGCAGGCGGCGGATCTCCCGTTCCTGGCCCTGGATCCGCTCGTGGGTGTCGAAATCCTGGCGCCGCGCCTCGGCGAGACTCGCCTCGAGCAGCGCCCGGTCCCGCCGCAGCCAGAGCGTGACCAGCACCGCGACGGCGACCACGACCAGGGCGCCGACGAGACCGGCCCGGGGCGTCAGCGATCCCGCCAGCCCGAGGCCCGCGACGACGGCGAGGCCCGGCGACGCCACCTTGGCGGTGGTCACCACCAGCGGGCGCAGGAACGCGGACTTGACCACGGCACGGTTCCGGCGGCGTCAGGGCGCCATGAAGGCGGTCAGCGCCGACAGATTGACCAGGTCGGAAACCGCCGTGCCCAGGGGCACGATCTGGACCGGCTTCGACATGCCGACCAGCAGCGGCCCGATCACCGTGGCGCCGCCCAACTCATGCATCAGCTTGGCCGCCGTCAGCGCCGTCGACAGCGACGGCATGACGAGGACGTTCGCGGTCTCGGTCAGGCGGCTGAAGGGATAGAGGCTCATGAGCTGACGATTCAGGGCGACGTCGGCCATCATCTCGCCGTCGTATTCGAAATCCGTCTCCTGCTCGTCCAGGATGGCGATCGCCTCGCGGACGCCGTTAGCCGAGGTGCGCGGCCGATTGCCGAAGTTGGAATAGGACAGGAAGGCGACGCGCGGCTCGTGGCCGAGGCGGCGCACCACCTGCGCCGCCTGGCGCGCGATGTCCGCCAGCGCCTCGGGCGAGGGCTGTTCGTCGACCGCGGTGTCGGCGAAATAGATCGTGCGCCCCTTCGCCAGCACCACGGAAAGACCGAAGATGCGGCTGCCCGGGTTGGGATCGACGACGCGCAGCACTTCCTGCAGCGATTGGGCATAGGCGCGAGTGATGCCGGTCACCATGGCGTCGGCATGACCGTTCGCCACCATGCAGGAGGCGAAGACGTTGCGGTCGTTGTTCACGAGACGCTGGCAGTCGCGGTAGAGCAGGCCGCGGCGCTGCTGCCGCGCATAGAGGAAGTCGGTATAGAGCGTGGTATGGGTGGAGTTCCGCGCATTGTGGATCTCCAGCCCGCTCTCGCCATCCAGGCCCATGTCCTCGATGGTCTGGCGGATGCGTTCCTCGCGCCCGACCAGGACCGGCGTGCCATAGCCCGACTGGCGGAAGGCGAGCGCGGCGCGGATGGTCTTCTCCTCCTCGCCCTCGGCGAAGACGACGCGCTTCGGGGTCTGGCGCAATTCGTCGAAGATGCGCTGGAACAGCGCGACGGAAGGATCGAGCCGGCCCTGCAGCTCGTCGCGATAGGCCTTCATGTCGATGATCGGCCGGCGCGCCACGCCGGTATCCATGGCCGCCTTGGCGACCGCCGGCGGCACCCGGCTGATCAGGCGCGGGTCGAAGGGCACGGGAATGATGTATTTCGGTCCGTACTGCGGGCGCGCGCCGGCATAGGCGGCGGCCACCTCGTCCGGCACGTCCTCGCGCGCGAGTTCGGCCAGCGCCCGGGCGGCCGCCAGCTTCATTTCCTCGTTGATGGTGCGGGCGCGAACGTCGAGGGCACCGCGGAAGATATAGGGAAAGCCGAGGACGTTGTTCACCTGGTTCGGATAGTCCGAGCGGCCGGTCGCCATGATGGCGTCGTCGCGCACCGCCGCCACTTCCTCGGGCGTGATCTCGGGATCGGGGTTGGCCATGGCGAAGATGACCGGCTGGTCGGCCATGGTGGCGACCATCTCGCGCGTCACGGCGCCCTTGACCGACAGGCCCAGGAAGACGTCGGCGCCCTTCATGGCGTCGTCCAGGCTGCGCATGTCGGTCTCGACCGCATGGGCCGATTTCCACTGGTTCATGCCTTCGGTGCGGCCCTTGTAGATGACGCCCTTCGAATCGCAGAGCACGGCGTTCTCGTTCGGGAGGCCCAGGCTCTTGATCAGCTCGATGCAGGCGATGGAGGCGGCACCGGCGCCGTTGACGACGACGCGGATGTCCTTGATCGACTTGCCGGTCAGGTGCAGGGCGTTGATCAGGCCGGCGGCGGCGATGATCGCGGTGCCGTGCTGGTCGTCGTGGAACACCGGGATGTCCATGATCTCGCGCAGCCGGCTCTCGATCACGAAGCACTCGGGGGCCTTGATGTCCTCGAGATTGATGCCGCCGAAGCTGGGACCGAGGAAGCGCACGGCATTGATGAATTCGTCGACGTCCTCGGTGCCGACCTCGAGGTCGATCGAATCGACGTCGGCGAAGCGCTTGAACAGGACCGACTTGCCTTCCATCACCGGCTTCGACGCCAGGGCGCCGAGGTTGCCGAGGCCGAGGATGGCGGTGCCGTTGGTGATCACCGCCACCAGGTTGCCCTTGGTGGTGTAGTCATAGGCCGTCGTCGGATCCTCGGCGATCGCCTTCACCGGGATCGCGACGCCCGGCGAATAGGCGAGGCTGAGATCGCGTTGGGTCGCCATCGGCTTGGTCGCCACGATTTCCAGCTTGCCCGGGCGGCCCTGGGCGTGAAACAGCAGGGCTTCCTGTTCCGAGACGGCGGTGCGCTTGGTGCTCATGATCCTGTCCAATCGGCGCGAGATGCGCCTTCTACCCTTCAGTCGGTTGGTGGCCCGGTCCGGAGTGGCCGGCGCCGAAGGGTGCGGACTATCCTACCCTTTTCATTTGTTGTCCAGCACACCATAAAAACTTTTCATTTCTTCTCAGTGACGGCGGAACAGCCACCACAGCGCGCCGCCCGCCAGCAGACCCCAGAAGGCGGCGCCGATACCGCCGACCGAAAGCCCCGAGGCGGTCACCAGAAAGGTCACCAGGGCCGCTTCGCGCTCCGCCGGCACGGCCAGCGCGGCATGAAGGGCGCTGCCGAAGGCGCCCATCAGGGCCAGCCCGGCGACCGCCTGGATCAGCACCGGCGGTGCCGCCACGGCGAGAGCCGCGGCCAGGGTGGCGATGGCGCCGATCGCGGCATAGCCGATGCCCGCCGCCACCGCCGCCAGCCAGCGCCGCGCGGGATCGGTCGCGGCATCGGGCCCGGCGCAGAGCGCCGCCGTGATCGCCGCCAGATTGAGCGCATGACCGCCGAAGGGCGCCGTCGCGACGGAGGCGAGGCCGGTGACGACGAACAGCGGTCCCGGCGCCGGGCGATAGCCGTAGGTCTGCAATACCGCGAGGCCGGGCACGTTCTGCGACGCCATGGTGACGAGGAACAGCGGCAGGCCGATGCCGATGATCGCCTGCGCCTCGAACACCGGCACCACCCCTTCCAGGTGGGGCGCCAGGCTCGCGATCGGGGGGAGCACGGCGCCGGCCGAGCCTTCGACCACCACCGCGATGACGGTCACCGCCAGCGCCGCCGGCATGGCCCAGAGCCGGTTCACCCGGAGCGTGACGGCCCAGACGATCAGGATCGGCAGGGCCAGGCGGGGCATGGCGCCGATGGCGGAAAAGGGCGCGAGGCAGAGGTCGAGCAGCACGCCCGCCAGCATCGCCCCGGCCAGCGGCCCCGGGATCGCCGCCACCAGCCGCCCGAACGGCCGCCACAATCCGGCGATCACCATCAGCACGCCCGCCGCCACGAAGCCCCCGACCGCGGCCGGAAAGCCACCGTCCGGCACCTGGCTGGCGGCCAGCAGGGCCGCGCCGGGCGTCGACCAGGCGATCGAGATCGGCATCTTCAAACGGATGCTGAGCACGACGTTGAGCAGCCCCATGCCGAGGCTGAGAATCAGCAGCCCCGACGCCGCCTGCCCCGGATCGGCGCCGACACCGCGCAGCCCCTCGAGCACGACGGCGAAGGACGAGGCAAAGCCGACCACCGCCGCCATCACCCCCGCCGAAACCGGCCGCAGCCATTCCCGATCGCCTACCCCTTTCCGATCGCCTGCCATACCCCTCTCCAAACCCAATGAACGCGTCGCCAACCGCCCCCTCCACCATCGTCATCCCGGCGGAGGCCGGGATCTTTCGACGGAGGAGCCCCATGCCCACGAGGTCCCGGCCTTCTGCCCGGACGACATGTTCAGATATCGGCGGCACCTTAATAAAATTGGATCCAATCGACAATCATCTTGAATCCAGAGCGATGCCGCGTCATCGTCCCATCATGGAATTCGCCGATCTGATCGCGCGCGGACGGCCGCGCTATCGCACCGCCACCGCCTTCGTCGAGGACGTGCTGCGGGAAGCGATCCTGAGCGGCGCGCTGGCCGGCGGCACGCCGCTGCGCCAGGAGGAACTGGCGGCGGCCTTCGACGTCAGCCGGATGCCGGTGCGCGAGGCTCTGCGCCAGCTCGAAGCCCAGGCCCTGGTCGATTTCGCGCCCCACAAGGGGGCCGTGGTCACCGAGATTTCGGCGTCCGACGCCGCCGATCACTATGCCATCCGCGCGGCGCTCGAACCCGCCGCCCTGCGCCTGTCCCTGCCCCATCTGACGGCGGAGGACCTCGCCCGCGCCGAGGGCCTGCTGGCCGAGATGGACACGGAACCCGACATGTCGCGCCTGGGCGACCTGAACCGGCGCTTTCATCTGGTGCTCTACGCCAGGGCCGGGCGGCCCCGGCTGATCGCCCTGGTCGAACAGCATCTGGCCGCCGCCGACCGCTACCTGCGCTTCCATTTCGCGGCCCTCGGCCGGGATAAGATGGGCCAGCACGAACACGCCGCCCTCCTCGCCGCGGCAAGCGCCGGCGACGCCGGCGAAGCCAGCCGGATCCTCACCACCCATATCGAGACGGCGGCCCGCGGCATCGAAGCCTTCTTCGCCGCGCGATAGGCCGGTAGGCCGGTGCGTGTTGGGCAGTCCTTGGAGACCCGTCATGGCCGGAGCCCGTAAACTCGAAATCACCTTGCAGGAAGATTCAGGCCGAATTGATCCAGCAGGCACTGGCAGTCCCGGGCTCGAGACGATTTGATCGACATCTACACAGCGGTCGGTCAGCACCATCAGCCTGCGGCGGAACATATATTGTCCCGGCTTGAAGACAGAGTGCTGCAATTGCGGCAACACCCACGCCTCGGCCCCGGACGTGATGAAATCAAGCCAGGCATTCGGGCCCTTGTGGTCGGCGCATACATCGTCTTCTACCGCAACACGCCCGACGCCGATGAAGGACCGGTCGACATGGTGGAGGTGCTCCGCGTGCTCGATGGCCGGCGCGCGCTTTCACGGCTTGTCTAAATCGCGGCCGGGCCTAGAGTCCGGGCCATGTCCGACCTCGCCGCTTCCCTCGAATCGAGCACCGACGCGCCCGACCTGACCGGCGCCACCCCCATGATGGCGCAATATCTGGGCATCAAGGCCGCCCATCCCGGCTGCCTGCTGTTCTACCGCATGGGCGATTTCTACGAATTGTTCTTCGAGGATGCGGAACTGGCCTCCGCCGCGCTCGACATCACCCTGACAAAAAGGGGCAAGCATCAGGGCGAGGACATCGCCATGTGCGGCGTGCCGGTCCATGCCGCCGATGCCTATCTCTCGCGCCTCATCCGCAAGGGTTTCAAGGTCGCGATCTGCGAGCAGGCGGAAGACCCGGCGGAAGCGAAGAAACGCGCCGGCAAGACCCTGGTCCGGCGCGAGGTGGTGCGCATCGTCACCCCCGGCACCCTGACCGAGGAAAGCCTGCTGGATGCCCGCAGCAACAATCTCCTCGCCGCGCTGGGCGGGGCGGAGGGGCGGCTGGCGCTCGCCGTCGCCGACGTCTCGACCGGTCTCTTCGAAGTCATCGCGGTGCAGCCGGCGCAATTGGGTGCCGAACTGGCGCGGCTCTCGCCCGGTGAACTCCTGGTCTCGGACCGGCGCCTGGACGAACCCGCCCTGAAGGCCCTGGACGGCGCCTATGACGACCGCCTGTCGCCCCTGCCCGCCGCGCGTTTCGATTCAGGGGCGGCCGAACGGCGTCTGCGCGACGTCTTCGGGGTCGGCACGCTCGATGGTTTCGGCGCTTTCGGGCGGGCGGAGCTTTCGGCCCTGGGCGCCGTTCTCGCCTATGTCGAACTGACCCAGAAGGGCAGGCTGGCGCGGCTCCGCCCGCCCCGGCGCATCACCGCCGGTTCCACCATGGCGATCGACGCGGCGACACGGCGCAGCCTGGAACTGACCCAGGGCCCCGACGGCGGGCGCACCGGCAGCCTGCTCGCCATCGTCGACGAGACGGTAACCGGCCCCGGCGCCCGCCTGCTGAAGCAATGGCTGTCCGCCCCCCTGACCGAGGTCGCGGCGATCGAGACGAGACTCGACATGGTCGACCACCTGCTGCGCCAGGGCGGGCTGCGCCAGGGCCTGCGCAGCCTGTTGCGCCGCCTGCCGGATCTCGAACGCGCGCTGGCCCGGCTCGCGCTCGGGCGGGGCGGGCCGCGCGACCTCGCCGCCGTCGGCCAGGGTCTCGCGCTCTTGCCGGAAGTCGGCGCCCTGTTCCTGCATGCCGATCTGAACCCGCCGCCCGAAGGCCTGGCGCGATCGCTCGACCGGCTCGGCAATCACGCCGCGCTTGCGGAAAAACTGACCGCCGCGCTCATCGCCGAACCGCCGGCGCTGGCCCGGGACGGCGGTTATGTCGCCGCCGGCTGGTCCGCCGCGCTGGACGACGAGCGGCGCCTGCGCGACGAGGGCCGGCGTCTCGTCGCCGCCCTCGAAGGCCGGCTGCGCGGCGATACCGGGGTCGGCGGCCTGAAGGTCCGGCACAACAATGTCCTCGGCTATCACATCGAGGTGACGCCGGTTCACGCCGACAAGCTGGCGGCGGACGATCGCTTCATCCACCGCCAGACGCTGGGCAGCGCGGTCCGTTTCACCACCGTCGAATTGAGCGATCTCGCCGATCGCATCGCCCGCGCCGGCGACCGGGCAACGGCCATGGAAGTGGAGATCTTCGACGGGCTGGTCGCCGAGGTGCTCGCCGCTTCCGCCGCCGTCGCCGAGGCGGCCCTGGGCCTCGCAGAGATCGACGTCGCCGCCGGCCTCGCCGAACTGGCGGAGAAGCGCCGCTATTGCCGCCCGAAGGTCGAGGACGGCACCGCCTTCCTGATCGAGGGCGGACGCCACCCGGTGGTCGAAGCCGGCTTCGGCCCGGGGCGGGAGGGCGATTTCGTCGCCAACGACTGCGACCTCGGCCCCGGCAACAGGCTGTGGCTGCTGACCGGTCCGAATATGGCCGGCAAATCGACCTTCCTGCGGCAGAACGCCCTGATCGCCGTCATGGCCCAGGCCGGCAGTTTCGTGCCCGCAACATCCGCCCTGATCGGCACCGTCGACCGGCTGTTCAGCCGCGTGGGCGCCGCCGACGATCTGGCGCGCGGGCGTTCCACCTTCATGGTCGAGATGGTCGAGGCCGCCGCGATCCTCAATCAGGCGACGGAACGCAGCCTCGTCATCCTCGACGAATTGGGCCGGGGTACGGCCACCTGGGACGGGCTGTCCATCGCCTGGGCGGCGATCGAGCATCTGCACGATGTGAACAGGGCCCGCGCCCTCTTCGCCACCCATTACCACGAATTGACGGTGCTGGCGGAACGCCTGGCCGAGGTGGCGGCCCATACGGTCAAGGTGCGCGAATGGAAGGGCGACGTCGTCTTCCTTCACGAAGTCGTGCGCGGCACCGCCGACCGCTCCTACGGCATTCAGGTGGCGAAGCTGGCCGGCCTGCCGCCCGCCGTCATCGGCCGGGCCGAGGACGTGCTGCACCGCCTCGAGTCGGGCCCCGCCGGCAATGCGGGCGGCCGGCCCGACATGGCGGCGCTTGCGGACGATCTGCCCCTCTTCGCCGCCCTCGCGCCGAAACCGAAAGCGGCCCTGGCCGATCCGGCCGCGTCGGCTCTGGCGGAGGCGATGAAAGCCCTGTCCCCGGACGACATGACCCCGCGCGAGGCGCTGGAGGCGCTCTATCGCCTGAAGGCGCTATCGGCTGGCGGCTGAGGCCACGGCCGGCAGGCAGCGGCGCTTGCGGTCTTCCCAGACCGAGATGGCGATCATGACCACGGTAGCGATCCAGCTCATCGACAGCAGGTCGACCAGAGGGTGGATCGCGATCAGCGCGATCAGCCCGGCCATGCCGACGATATGCGACAGCGGCACGACGCCGTAGACCATCTTCTTGTAGAGGGTGCTGCCGAAGAGATAGATCGCCGGCCCCGCCATCATCGCGATGCCCTGGCCGAGGTCCGCCACCGCATGGGGATGGGCCAGGGTCAGGTCGTTGCCGACGGCGGTGACGATGATGCCCGCGATCATGACGACATGGACATAGTGGTAATAGGCGCCGATCCGCCCCGGATCGTCCGACTTGGTGATGACCTCGATCGCATCCTTGCTGGAGGTGCCGAAATAGAGCCACCACAGGACGAGCGTACCGAGAAAGGTGCCGAGCATGGCGAGCACCGTCGCCCCGTCCCAGACCTCGGCCCGCGACAGGGGCAGGCCGGTGGCGAGCACCGTCTCGCCCAGGGCGACGATGACGAAGAGGTGGCAGCGTTCGATCAGATGGCCGCCCTCGATGGTCCAGTCCCGCGTCCGCGAGCGGCCGAGGCCGGGCAGGCGGAAGCCGAACATGGGCGAGACATATTCGCAGAGCACGCCGAGGGTCCAGAGCACCAGGCGCCATTCGTGATGGGCGAAGGCGCCGGCGATCCAGAAGGCGGCGGCGATCAGGCCCCAGATCAGGATCCGCAGGTAATTGTCCCACAGCGCATGGCCGCGCAGATGGGCCAGCACGACGGCGCTGCGCCCCACCTGCATCAGGACGAAGGCACCCGCGAAGATGAAGCCGCGATCGCCGAAGGCATCCGGTATCGAGGCCCCCATGACGAGGCCGACGAGCATGGTGACGAAGAGGAGCGCCCGGATGCGCGGCGTCTCGGGATCGAACCAATTCGTCACCCAGGCGGTATATTGCCAGCCGAGCCAGACCGCGAACCAGAGCACCAGGGTCTCGAGCGCGCCCATGACCGACAGGTGATGCACCAGCCCATGGGCGAGCTGCGTCACGGCGAAGACATAGACGAGATCGAAGAAGAGTTCCTCGAAGCCGACCTTGGCGTGATGCCCGTCGCGGTGGCGCAGAAGGGCATGGCGCCCCTTCGTTGAAGTTTCGGTCATGACGGTCCCCGGCCCGTGAACCGCCAAGAAATGCCAGAAGCGCGGAACGGCCACAACCCGACATGGCCGCCACGCCCGCCGCGCGTGCCTCGCATGTCGACGCGCGGGGCCGAATGCCCTACCTATAGGGCAGGAAATCTCTCGAGGAAGCGATGGATATCGTCGTCAAGCACCGCCGTGCGATCGTGGACCGTAAGGGGCTGATGGATTCGCTCGAGTCCTTCGCCGCCGGCGAGCCGGGACCGGATGCATTGCGGGCGCATGTGGTCGCGACCCTGAAGCAGGCCCTGGCGGACGGACGCGCCGAATGCCGCCGCCGCCTGGAGATGGACGAGGCGAACGGCCGCGAGACGGCCGCCGGCCTCTGCCATCTGGTCGACCAGATCATCCGCGTGCTGCACGATTTCACGCTGGCCCATGTCTATCCGGTGATGAACCCGACGGCGGGCGAGCGCCTGGATCTCGTCGCGCTGGGCGGTTACGGGCGCGGCGAACTGGCGCCCGGGTCCGACGTCGATCTCCTGTTCCTGCTGCCCTACAAGGAGACGCCCTGGCACGAGCAGGTGATCGAATTCATGCTCTACCTGCTGTGGGACCTGGGCCTGAAGGTGGGCCATGCCACCCGTTCGGTCGACGACTGCGTGCGTCTCGCCCGGCAGGACTTCACCATCTGCACCTCGCTTCTCGAAATGCGCTGGCTGTGGGGCGATCAGGCCCTGTTCCACGAATTGAAGGACCGCTTCTGGCGCGAGGTCGTCAACGGCACCGGCGCCGCCTTCGTCGAGGCGAAGCTGAAGGAACGCGACGAGCGCCATATGCGCCTCGGCGATTCGCGCTATACGGTCGAGCCCAACGTGAAGGAAGGCAAGGGCGGCCTGCGCGATCTCCACACCCTGTGGTGGATCGCGAAATACGTCCACCGCGTGGAGGACGTCGCGGATCTCGTCGCCAAGGGCGTGCTGTCGGCCGACGAATACCGCCGCTTCATCAAGGCCGAGAGTTTCCTCTGGAATGTGCGCTGTCACCTGCACTTCCTGACCGGGCGGCCCGAGGAGCGCCTGACCTTCGACGTCCAGCCCGAACTGGCGCGGCGCCTGAACTATACCGATCATGCCGGTACGCGCGGCGTCGAACGCTTCATGAAGCATTACTTCCTGTTCGCCAAGGACGTCGGGGTTCTCACCCGGATCTTCTGCGCCAACCTCGAGGAAGACACGCGGCGGCGCCCGTCCAAGATGAAGCTGCTGCGCCTGTCGCGCCGCGCCAAGGCCCTGGAGGGCTTCATGCGCGAGGGCGATCGCCTGAACATCGCGACGGAAGACCAGTTCGAGAGCGCGCCGATCGACATGATCCGCCTGTTCGAGGTGGCGCAGCGCCACGCGCTGGACGTCCACCCCCAGGCCCTGCATCTGATCACCCGCAGCCTGAAGCGGATCGATGCGTCGCTTCGCAACGACCCCGCCGCCAATGCCCTGTTCCTGTCGATCCTGACCAGCAAGAAGGATCCGGAAACCGCGCTCAGGCGCCTGAACGAGGCAGGCGTGTTCGGCCGCTTCGTGCCCGACTTCGGCCGCGTCGTCGCCCAGATGCAATACGACATGTACCATGTCTATACGGTCGACGAGCACACCATCCGGGCGATCGGCATCCTGGCCGACATCGAGGCCGGCCACCTCGCCAAGGATCTGCCCCTGGCGAGCGAGATCATCCACAAGGTCGTGTCGCGCCGGGTGCTCTATTGCGCCGTCCTCATTCACGACATCGCCAAGGGCCGGGGCGGCGACCATTCGGTGCTGGGGGCCGAGGTCGCCATGCGTCTCTGCCCGCGTCTCGGCCTGACCGCGGCCGAGACCGAGACCGTCTCGTGGCTGGTGCGCTATCACCTGCTGATGTCCAACACCGCCTTCAAGCGGGACCTGGCGGATCCCAAGACCGTCCATGATTTCGCCGAAGTGGTGCAGAGCCCCGAGCGGCTTCGCCTGCTGAACGTTCTGACGGTCGCCGACATCCGCGCCGTCGGGCCGGGCATCTGGAACGGCTGGAAGGGACAATTGCTGCGCACGCTCTATTACGAAGCGGAACTGCTGCTGTCGGGCGGTCATGTCAGCGTCGGCAAGGAACGGGTGGCGGGCATCCAGAAGGAGATCGCGGAACACCTGAAGGACTGGAAGAAGGCGGACATCGACGCCTTCTTCAAGCGCAGCGCCGAATCCTATTTCCTGTCGACGCCGGCGCCCTGTGCCGCGCGCCACGCCCGCCTGATGCGCGAGGCGGACCGCGAGGAAGCCCCCCTGACCCTCGCGACCCGCATCGACCGCTTCAACGCGGTGACCGAGGTCACGCTCTATACCGCCGACCATCCCGGTCTCTTCGCCCGCGTCACCGGGGCGATCTCGGTCTGCGGCGCCACCGTCGTAGACGCCAAGATCTTCACGACGAACGACGGCATGGTGCTGGACGTCTTCACCATCCAGGACGCGGACGGCGGCCCGTTCGACCGGCCGGAGCGGCTGGCCAAACTGTCGACCACAATCGAACAGGTGCTGATGGGCCGGGTCCGCCCGCGCGAGGTGCTGGCGCGCCAGGCGGCGCCTTCGAAGCGGACCTCGGCCTTCAAGGTCGTGCCCCGCGTGCTGATCGACAACAACGCGGCGACCAAGCTGACGGTGATCGAGGTCAACGGCCGCGACCGGACCGGCCTGCTGTTCGAGCTGACCCGCGCCCTCTTCGCCCTGAACCTGACCATCCGCTCGGCCCAGGTCGCGACCTATGGCGAGCGCGCGGTCGACGTCTTCTATGTCTCCGACCTGTTCGGCCACAAGATCCGCCACGGCGGCAAGCTGAAGGCGATCGAGCGCCGGCTGACGGACGTGCTGGCCCCGAAGCCGGCGCCGAGTGCCGCGGCCGAAGGCGGAACACGCACCGCAAGGCGCAGCGCCACCGGCCGCTGAGGCACGCCGGCCATGGCCCTGCTGCGCTCCGTCGCCACCATCGGCGGCTATACGATGGCCAGCCGTGTCCTCGGCTTCGTGCGCGACACGCTGTTCGCCGCGATTCTGGGCGCCGGCATGGCGGCGGACGCCTTCATGGTCGCCTTCCGCCTGCCCAATTTCCTGCGCTCGCTGTTCGCCGAAGGGGCCTTCAATGCCGCCTTCGTGCCGCTCTATTCGCGGATCCTGGCAGGGCCCGACGGGGAGCGGAAGGCATCGCGCTTCGCGGGCGAGATCGCCAGCCTGCTGACCGCGACCCTGGTGACCGTGGTCACCCTGTTCATGATCTTCATGCCGCAGGCGATGCATGTGCTGGCGCCGGGCTTTTCCGAGGATCCCGAGAAATACGCCCTGGCGGTCGACCTCACACGCCTCGCCTTTCCCTATCTCGCCTATATCAGCCTCGTTTCGCTGCAGGGCGCGATCCTGAACGCGCATCACAAGTTCGCGGCGCCGGCGGCGACGCCGATCATGATGAACCTGGTGCTGATCGCCGGCCTGCTGATCCCCGTGCGATACCTCGACGTCGCCCATACCCAGGCGATCGCGGTGACCCTGGCGGGGATCGTGCAATTCATCTGGCTGGCGGTCCACATGCAGCGCAGCGGCTTCGAACTGCGCCTGCATCTGCCGCGCTTCGGGCCGGAGATCCGGCGCTTCTTCAAGCTGCTGGCGCCGGCGATGCTGGGCGCCGGGGTCTATCAGGTCAATGTCCTGATCGACATGATCCTGGCCTCCATGCTGCCGGAAGGGACCGTGTCCTATCTCTTCTACGCCGACCGGCTGAACCAATTGCCGCTGGCGGTGATCGGCATCGCCATTTCGACCGCGCTGCTGCCCGTGCTCTCGGCGCAACTGGCGCGGGGCGAGACCACCCAGGCCGTCGCCACCCAGAATCGCGCGCTCGAAGGGGCGCTGCTGCTGACCCTGCCGGCGGCGGCCGCGCTGGCCGCGATTCCGGAGACGATCATCGGCGTCCTGTTCCAGCGCGGCGCCTTCACCGCCCACGACACGGTGGAGACGGCCCGCGCCCTCGGCATCCTCGGCCTCGGGCTGCCGGCCTTCACGGCGGTAAAGGTGTTCACCCCGGCCTTCCACGCGCGGGAGGATACGCGCACGCCGGTGGTCATCGGCTTCGTCGCCCTGGTGGTCAACCTGGGTGTCGCGCTGGCGGCCATGTGGTCGCTGCAGCAGGCGGGTCTCGCGCTTGCCTCCACCGTCGCCGCCTGGGGCCACATGGCCCAGCTCATGTATATCCTGCACAAGCGCGGCCACTTCAAACCCGACGTCCGGCTGCTGTCGCGCGCGCTGCGCCTGCTTGCCGCGACCGTGGTGATGGCGGCGGCCCTGCTCGCCCTCGAATGGCAGCTCCGCCCCCTGTTCGAGCGGGACATCCTGTGGCGCGCGGGCAGCCTGCTGGCGCTGGTCGCCGGCGGCGGCCTGGTCTATCTGGCGGCCGCGCTCGGCTTCGGCGGCGTCAACCGCGACGATCTGAGGCGCCTCCTCGTCCGGGGCCGTCCGCCCCGGTCGGGTTGAGGGCGGCGCGGTTGACCGGCGCGCGGTCCGGCGCCATAAGGGGCCGGATTCAGCGAGAGAGCATCGGCATCATGGCGAAACCCCGCGTCTTTTCCGGCGTCCAACCGACCGGCAACCTGCACCTCGGCAATTACCTGGGCGCCATCCGCAACTGGGTGAAGCTCCAGGCCGACTACGAATGCATCTATTGCGTCGTCGACATGCATGCGATCACCGTCTGGCAGGACCCGGCCGACCTGACCCGCGCGACGCGCGAGGTGACGGCCAGCCTGATCGCCGCCGGCATCGACCCCGAAGGATCGATCCTGTTCAACCAGTCCCGCGTCCCGTCCCATGCCGAGACCGCCTGGATCTTCAACTGCGTCGCCCGCATGGGCTGGCTGAACCGCATGACCCAGTTCAAGGAGAAGGCGGGCAAGGACCGGGAGAACGCCTCGGTCGGCCTCTTCGCCTATCCGAACCTGATGGCGGCGGACATTCTCGCCTATCAGGCGACCCATGTGCCCGTGGGCGAGGATCAGAAGCAGCATCTGGAGCTGGCCCGCGACATCGCCCAGAAGTTCAACTTCGACTATGGCGTCGAACATTTCCCGGCGCCGGAGCCCCTGATCCTGGGCGAGGCGACGCGCGTCATGTCACTGCGCGACGGCACCAAGAAGATGTCGAAGTCCGACGCCTCGGACCAGTCGCGCATCAACCTGACCGACAGCGCCGACGACATCGCCCAGAAGATCCGCCGCGCCAAGACCGATCCCGCGGCCCTGCCCGCCTCGGTCGAAGAACTGGAAGGACGGCCCGAGGCGCGCAACCTCTACGCCATCCACGCCGCCCTCGGCGACGAGACGGTGGCGGATGTGGTCGCGGCCTTCGCCGAGCGTCAGTTCTCGGACTTCAAGAAGGAGATGACCGAACGGGCGGTCGATCGGCTGGGTCCGCTGACGGCCGAGATGCGCCGCCTGATGGCCGATCCCGGCCATATCGACGCGATCCTGCATCGGGGCGCCGAACGGGCGAACGAGATCGCCGCCCCCATCCTGGCGGAAACGAAGCGGATCGTCGGCTTCGTCTGAAGCCGACGCCGGACGCTCGGCGAACGGAATCCGGAAGAACGAGGGCGCGCCGGCGATCGACCGGCGCGCCCTTGGCGTTACTTCTTCTTGGCCGCCTTCTTCGGCGCGGCCTTCTTCTTCGCCGGCGCGGCGGCCTTCACCGGGGCCGGCGCGGCGGCCGGCGCGGCGGCGGCGGGGGCCGCCTTCTTGGCGGCGGCCTTCTTCGGCGCGGCCTTGGCCGGAGCCTCGGCCTTCTTCGGCGCTTCGGCCTTCTTCGGGGCCGCCTTCTTCGGCGCGGCCTTCTTCGGCTCCGCCTTCTTCACTTCGACCTTCTTCACCTCGGCCTTCTTCGGCTCCGCCTTCTTGGCGGCGGCCTTCTTCGGCGCGGCCTTCGCCGGAGCCGGGGCCTTTTCGGCGGCGGCCTTCTTCGGGGCCGGCTTCTTCGGCTCGGCCTTCGGCTTGGCGGCGGCCTTCAGCGCCTTGGCCGCCGACGACGCGTGCGGGATCTTCGACAGGATCTTGGACAGCGCCTGCTCGGTCTGGTGCAGGTCGTAGGCGATCTGCTGTTCCAGCCATTCGCGGGCATCGGTCCCCGTCACCTTGGCGATGCGCAACGCCATGTCGGCGGTCAGGTTGCGGCGGAAGTTGACGAGCTGGTTGATGGTCCGGCGCGAGACGCCGGTCAGCTTCGCCAGCTGGTCCTGTGTCAGGCCCAGCTTCTCGAGCACGGTCTCGGCGATGCTGGCGCCCGGATGCGCCGGCCCCGCGATCGCGGTCTTGCCTTTTGCGGCCATTTGTTCGTGCCCCCTGTCACGTCCCTGGGAGTTTGTGCGGGACCTTGGCGCACCGGCGGGTGCGCTGTGTTGAAAGGTGAGCGCACCATTGGTGCGCCAGGACTTGCATGAAACACGCCCGAGAGCGTCTACACGGCCGACCGGAACGACCCAAGCCACGCAACATCGGTTCCCGACGCAATACCGGCCGAACCTTTTGCCCGGCGGCACCGCCGAAACGGAACCCGACCCGAGTCGTCACATAAGACGGCGCAGTAATGTAACAATCAAGAGAAGAGTTGCATAGACCAATTGCGTTACATCAGGAATAGCTTGCTCGGATAGGTCTCCGTGGGCCAATGTTCGGCCGCGATACTTTCCGCACCAGAACTGAAAACAGGAGGATGCCATGCCCGCCAGCAAGGTCTTCGAAGGAGAGCGCGGCACGAGCCGGTGGCGCCGGCCGTGGCTGTGGCGTCTGGCGGGCGGCCTGATCGCGGCCATCCTTCTGCTCTATTACCCGATCGGCATGCTGATCGTTCACGAGATCGACGACGACCTTTCCTTCGCGCCTGCAACATCAGCCGTTCCCGAAGGCGGCAGCCAGGCGGTGGCCGTCGCCGCCGCCCTGGTCGACCGCGAGGTGAACCAGAACCGCTGGGTCGCCAATGATCCCTTCTTCCTGCCGTCGGGCGCGCTCGACAACATGCCCAACTTCCAGCAGGGCATCGTCGACGCCGTCGCCACCTTCACCATCGAACTGCGCGACCAGTTGGGCCGGGTGCGCGGCTCGGGCGAGGTCGACAAGGACCTGGGCGAGGCGCTGAGCACGCTGCAGTATTCGGGCACCAAATGGGTCTTCGATCTTTCGACCTCGATCCTGCCGACCGCGACCTCCGAAGCCCAGTACCGCAAGGGCATCAAGGCGCTGCGCGCCTACAACGCCAATGTCGCCGCCGGCAAGGCGGTCTACGACAAGCGCGCGGACAATCTCCAGGCGGTGATCAGCCGCATCGCGCTCGACGTCGGTTCGCTCTCCGCCGCGATCGACCGCCAGATCCGCGACCAGAGCGGCAATCCCTTCGACTTCACCTGCGACGACCTGTTCTATCGGGTGAAGGGCACGGCCTATGGCTACCACATGCTGCTCAAGGGGCTCCGCCGGGACTTCGGCGCCCTGGTCGACGAGCGGGGCCTCGGCCCCATCTGGGACGAGGCGACGGCGAGCTTCGGCGAGGTCGCGGGGCTGTCGCCCTGGATCGTCTGGAATGGCGCGCTCGACGGCCAGCTCATGCCCAATCACCTGGCGGCCCAGGGCTTCTTCCTGCTGCGGGCGCGAACGCAGCTGCGCGAGATCACGTCCATCCTGGAGAAGTAGGAAACTCGACAAATCGGCGCCGGCGATGGCACCATTCGGGCCTGGACGCTTCACAGCCGGAAGACACGACCGCCATGCCGCCCCAAACCGAGGCGCCCCTTCCCGAGGGCGGCGAGACGCGCCGGATCGACACCATGCGCAAGTTCCTCGTCGTCGTCGACAACACGCCCGAATCGCGGCTGGCCCTGCGCTATGCCGCGCGCCGCGCCCTGAAGACCAAGGGCATGGTCGCCCTTCTCTACGTCATAGAACCCTCGGACATGCCGCAATGGCTGGGCATGCGCCAGATCATGCGCGAGGAAGCGCGCGAGGAAGCGGAGGCAATCCTTCACGATCTGGCGGACGACGTGCACAAGATCGCCGGCCTGATCCCCGAGCTGATCATCCGCGAGGGCGTGCGCAAGGAAGAGCTCCTGTCCCTGATCGACGAGGATCCGTCGATCCGCATCCTGGTCCTCGGCGCCGGCACCGGCAGCGAGGGGCCGGGCCCGCTGGTTTCCGCCCTTGCCGGGCAGTTGTCGGGCGGCCTCAGGGTGCCGATCACCCTGGTTCCCGGCAAGCTGTCGCCGAACGAGGTCGACGACATCGCCTGATCCCGCCCCGACCGCCCCTCGACCGGACGGGGCGACATAGCAGGTTACTCAGTCGCCGTCCGTGTCGGTGAAGATCTCGGTCGGCTCGCGCCGGCCGCGCAGCACATGCAGGCCGAGGGAGCGCAGCGGCGCCGCCCCGTCCAGCGCGTCGGCGAAGGCGTTGCTCGCCAGAAGCGTCCGGTCCAGCACCTTGCACAGCGCCTCGATGCGCGCGACCTCGTTCACCGCCGGCCCGATCACCGTGAAGTCCAGGCGCTCGGTCGAGCCGATGTTGCCATAGACGACATCACCGAAATTGAGCGCGAAGCCGACCTTCAGCCCGCCCTGGCCGAGGGCCGCGGGCACCGGATCGATGGTATCGATCGCGGTCCGCGCGGCACAGGCCGCCGACAGGGCGCGCCGGCAGGCGTCGCGCGCGGCGGTACCCATGCCCGTGCCTTCATCCGCCGCGAAGATGGCGAGACAGCCGTCGCCCATGAACTTCAACACCTCGCCGCCCGCCCGATGAACGGCGAGGGTCACGGCGTCGAGATAGTCGTCGAGCAGCGCGATGACCTCGCCCGCGCTGGCCCGGTCCGAGAGGCGGGTGAAGCCGCGCATGTCGCAGGAGAAGATGGCGGCGCGCATCACCCGCCCGTCGCCCCGGCGCACCGAGCCCGTGGCGACGCGCCGCGCCGCGTCGCGCCCGAGATAGAGCGAGAGCAGATTGTCGGTCAGGCCGCGCTGCATCACCGCCTCGAAGCGGAGCGCCAGCACCGGCACCAGCGCGTCGAGCCGGGCCAGTTCCCCCGGGGTGAAGCCGCCCGGCCGGTCGATCGCGAAGGAGACGAAGGAACGGCGCACGGCCGCGAAGTCGAGCGGGCGGATCAGATAGTCGGTCGCCCCGAGGTCGCGCAGCTCCGCGAGCACCGGGAATTCGCCCGGCTGCGCGGCGCCCTCGAGGCGGCGCCGAAAGCCGGGGGCGCCGTGATGGATGAGGCGCACCGGACTCATGAGATAGAAATCGGAATGTTCGATCTCGAAACCGCGGGGCAGGTCCTCGATCCCCTTGCCGCGCTCCCAGATGAAGGTGCGGGCGAAGACCTGGGGATGCATGGCGAGAAGGCCCGAGGTCACCCTGAGCAGCGGCAATCCTTCCGCCTCGAGGCGGCGGGCGACCTCGGCGATCAGGCCCGGCGGATCCAGCCGCCCGGCGGCGGGCGTCAGCAGGAAGCCCGCGATCGGATCGGCGGCGGCGAAGCCCGGCGGCCCGAGCGGCGGCAGCGGCTCGGCGCGGGCGATTTCGGCGGCGACGGAGACGGTCTCGTCCCAGATCTGATCCGACGGCAGATCGGCGAGAGGAGCGTTGGACATGGCAGCGTTGCGGGACTTCCTGTTTTCTTGATCTTAGGCCAGCCATCGGCCATGTAGAGTCAATTCCAGCCGGATCTTTTCCGCCTTGACCGGAACAAGAGAGGACTTGCCCCATGTTCATCCAGACAGAAGCGACGCCGAACCCCGCCACGCTGAAGTTCCTGCCGGGCCGTGACGTCATGACCACGGGCACCGTCAGCTTCCCGAACGCGACGGCCGCCGCCCGTTCGCCGCTGGCCGCGCGGCTCTTCGCCGTCGACGGTGTCACCGGCGTCTTCTTCGGCGCCGACTTCATCACCGTCACCAAGGGCGACGTCCATTGGGACGGCCTGAAGCCCGGCATTCTCGGCGCCATCGTCGAGCATTACGCCAGCGGCGACCCGATCCTGAGCGAAGCCCCGGCCGCCACCGAGACGGCGGCGGCCACCGGTCCCGATTCCGAGGTGGTGGAACAGATCAAGGAACTGCTGGAGACCCGCGTCCGCCCGGCGGTGGCCCAGGACGGCGGCGACATCACCTTCCATGATTTCGACGACGGCGTCGTCTATCTGCACATGCAGGGCGCCTGCGCCGGCTGCCCCTCCTCGACCGCGACCCTGAAGGCCGGGATCGAGAACATGCTGCGGCACTACATCCCCGAGGTGACGGAGGTGCGCGCGGTCTGATCGCGCCCTCCGGCTTCGGGCCGCAATCCGTTTCGGGCCAGAGCAACCCCTCGAAAGCGTGAGGTTTACATGAGCAGTGCCGTGCAAGACGCCGTCCTGGACCAGCTTTTCCGGTCGGCACGGACCCACAACGCCTGGACCGACGAACCGGTTTCCGAGGAGACCCTGCGGGCCCTCTACGATCTCCTGAAATGGGGGCCGACCAGCGCCAACGCCTCGCCCGCGCGCTTCGTCTTCGTGACGACGCCCGAAGGCAAGGAACGGCTGAAGCCCGCGCTCTCCGCCGGCAATCTGGACAAGACCATGGCCGCCCCGGTGACCGTGATCGTGGCTCATGACCTCGACTTCGGCCAGAAGCTCGAATTCCTCTTCCCCCATGCGCCGGGCGCCAAGGACTGGTTCGCCGCCCCCGAGGTGGAGCAGGCGACCGCGTTTCGCAACGGCACCCTGCAGGGCGCCTATCTGATCCTGGCGGCGCGCGCCCTCGGCCTCGACACCGGGCCGATGTCGGGCTTCGACAATGCCAAGGTGGACGCCGAATTCTTCGCCGGCACCCGCATCAAGTCGAACTTCCTGGTCAATATCGGCCATGGCGATCCGGCGGGTCTGTTCGACCGCAGCCCGCGCCTGCCGTTCGACGAGGCGGTGACCATCGCCTGATCCGGTCCCGCCGACGCGACACGACATGAACGTCCTCGCCTTCGATTGCGCGACCGGCCCGACGTCGGTCGCCGTCAGGCGGGACGGCACCCTGGCGGCGCGGGCCGAGGACGCCCGCCCCCAGGGCCAGGCCGAAAGCCTGGTCCCCCTGATCGAGACCACCCTCGCGAAGGCGGACCTGCCCCCCGCCGCGATCGACCGCATCGCGGTCACCCTGGGCCCCGGCTCCTTCACCGGCGTGCGCATCGCCGTCGCCGCCGCGCGCGGCCTGGCGCTGGCCGTCGGCTGCCCGATCTTCGGCTTCTCCAGCCTGGAGGCCATGGCCGCCGCCCTGCCCGCCGCCGACGTGCCGACCCTGATCGCCATCGACGCGAGACGCGGCGAAATCTATGCCCAGACCTTCGCGCCCGACGGAAACGCAATGGACGAAGCCCGCGCCTTGCCGCTGGAGGCGGTCGCGGCGGCGCTGCCGGCCGGCCCTCTCCGCCTCGCCGGATCGGGCGCCGGTCTGGTCGCGGACCGGCTGGCCGCCGCCGGCCATCCGCCCCCCCGCATGATCGACGCCGCCCCGGCGCCCGATGCCGCCGTCCTCGCCCGTCTGGCGGAGACGGCCCCGGCGGCGCGGGGCACGGCGGCGCCGGCGCCGATCTATCTGCGCCCGCCCGACGCCAAGCCGCCGGCGGCGTGACGGCCATGACGCAGGACGACGCCCCGCCCCGCCGGCTGCCCGCCGCACCGGCGGCGGCCGATCTCGACCGTCTCGCCCGGATCCACGGCGCCTGCTTCCCCGACGCGCCCTGGGATGCGGCGCATCTCGCCCGCCTGCTGGCCATGCCCGGCGCCATCGCCCTGGCCGACACGGCCGGCTTCATCATGCTGCGCGGCGCCGCCGACGAGGCGGAGGTGATCACCATCGCCGTCGATCCCGCGAGCCGGCGACGCGGCGCCGGGCGCCGCCTGCTGGCGGCGGCCCTCGACGCGGCGGCGCGAACCGGCGCGGACCGGATATTCCTCGAAGTCGCGGTGGACAATCCGCCCGCCATCGCCCTTTACCGCGCCTTCGCATTCGACGAAGTCGCCAGACGCCGCCGATACTACCGTCGGCGCGACGGTGAATCGGTCGATGCCCTGGTTTTTTCGAAGCGTCTATTCAATGAATGACGACGGATCGAAGCCAGACCGCCGCGCCCCGGCGTCATGAAACGCCGCCGGATTTACCGACTTCGATGGTGATTTGTGGTGCTTTCTCGGCTTTTCGTTATCACGTTTTCTGTTTTTCTTTTCATTTGAATTGAATCGCCTAATACCCCAGCCTATACAGTGTTGTCGGATGTCCGAATGCGACGCCGCGCCTTGTATCCCCATGGTTCGGGTAGTAATGCCCGTTTCCATACGGCCGATGCGCGGGTCGAAATTCGCTGACGTCCGGAAGAGTTCAGGTTTTCAGCCGCCAGGGGTGGTGCCCGCGTCGTAATCCGCGGGTCATACTCGGCGGTAACGTCATTCGTCGGGCGTTCCGGCGCGAATCATGCCGTATCGACCATTTGTGACGGTGCGGCCGCGACGGAAACGTATCGGCGAACGATGCTGTCAAGTCGTCCGCGGCCGATGGCGGCCCGGCACACTACGAGACAGATCTCACGGCGCGGTGGCCATCACTTGCGCATTTAAAGGGAAGGGCTTTCGAGCGATGAACGAGGACAAGACGGCACATAGCGAACTCCTGGCACTGACGACGGAGATCGTGGCGTCCCATGTGTCGAACAATTCGGTCCCGGTGGCCGACCTGCCGCATCTGATCCAGCAGGTCTATGCCACCCTGTCGGACATCGGCCAGCCCAAGGTGGAACCCTCGCCGTCGCGTCCGCAGCCGGCGGTGCCGGTGAAGAAGTCGGTCACGCCCGACTACATCATCTGCCTCGAGGACGGCAAGAAGCTGAAGATGCTGAAGCGTCACCTCAAGACCGCCTACGACATGACGCCCGAAGAATACAGGGCCCGTTGGGAACTGCCGCCCGACTATCCGATGGTCGCGCCCAAATACGCCGAACAGCGCCGTGATCTGGCGAAGAAAATCGGCCTCGGCACCGCGCGTCGCAAGCGCACCCGCCGCTCCTGATACTCATTCGCGATTGGAAGCCCGTTCCGGCATGGAACGGGCTTCTTTTTTTCGGCCGCGCGGGTGACGCCGTCGTCACGGCGGGGCATACTGTGGGCGGATTTCAATTTGCAGGTGGCGCCCGCAGAGGTTGCCCGTCGAGCTCACGAAACATGTCCGACCGTATCGAAAACCTGTGCCTCGCGAAGGGGATGCGCATGACGGACCAGCGGCGCGTGATCGCCCGCGTCCTGTCCGAATCGCACGACCACCCGGATGTCGAGGAACTCTATCGCCGCGCCATCGCGCTCGACCCCAAGATCTCGATCGCCACGGTCTATCGCACGGTCCGCCTGTTCGAGGAGGCCGGCATCCTGGAGCGCCACGACTTCCGCGACGGCCGCTCGCGCTACGAGGAAGTGCCGGACGCCCATCACGACCACCTGATCGACCTGTCGACCGGCCGTGTGATCGAATTCCGCAACGAGGACATCGAGAAGCTGCAGGAATTCGTCGCGCGCGAGCTGGGTTTCCGGCTGGTCGATCATCGTCTCGAGCTCTATGGCGTGCCCATCGACCGCGCCGACCGCGAGGAACTGGCCAAGGCGAACGACGTCCTGGCGCGGGGCATGCGCCGGCCATGACCGTCGCCGACGAGGCGAAGCCGGCGCCGAAACGGCTCGGCACGCGCCGCTTCGGCTTCGGCCGGGCCAAGCACGATCCCTTTCAGTTCGGCGACCGGCCGCTGCCGGACCTGCCGGCGGCGCCTGGCCCCGGCCTGGGCCGTCTGGCGCGGTTGCGCGCGACCTCGCGCCTGTTCCTGTTCGCTCTGGCCCTGATCGTCCTGACGCCGGTGCAGCTGCTGGCGCTGCTGCTGGACCGCAAGCTGGCCGTGGCCGTGCCCTTCTTCTTCCACAAGATGCTGTGCCGCATCCTGGGCGTGAAGCTGGTGGTCCATGGCCGGCGGCACAAGCGCGGCGGCGTCCTGTTCATCGCCAATCACTCGTCTTGGCTGGACATTCCGGTGATGTCGGCGGTGATCCCCGGTTCCTTCGTCGCCAAGAGCGAGATCGAGGGCTGGCCGATCTTCGGCCATCTGGCCCGGCTCCAGCGCACGGTCTTCGTCCAGCGCGAGAAGCGCAGCCGCACCGCCGAGAGCCGCGACACCCTGGTGGAGCGCCTGCGCGGCGGCGACAATCTGATCCTCTTCCCCGAAGGGACGTCGTCGGACGGCAATCGCGTGCTGCCGTTCAAGAGCGCCCTGTTCGGCGCCGCCGAGATAGAGGTGCCGCGTCGGGGCGGGCGCATCGGCCCCGTCGTCGTGCAGCCCGTCACCGTCACCTATACGCGGCTGCAGGGCATGCCCATGGGCCGCGACTACCGGCCCTTCTTCACCTGGTTCGGCGACATGGACCTGGCGCCCCACCTGTTCCGTGCCCTCGGATTCGGGCCGATCACCGCCGAGATCGAATTTCACGCCCCCCTGACCGTGACCGAGGCGGGCAGCCGCAAGGCCCTGGCGCGCCATTGCGAGGCGGTGGTCAGGGCCGGCCACGCGCGCCAGATCCAGGGTGGTTTCTCCTGATCGCCCGCCCTGGGGGCTGCCCCGATTCTTGACTCTTCGGACCTCGGCCCCTAATGCTGTGGTCTTGTTGGTTCAGGCCCCGCCGCAGGGTCGGCATGGCGTGACCGTGATCCCGACTGGATGTGTGTTCCGGGATGTGTGTGTAAAGGGCGCGCGCAGTACCGGGTGACGATGGCCGAAACGATGCCGGGTCACGTGGATGTCCAATCCGGGGACGCGGTATTGCCGCACGGCGCGGGTATTGCCCAGGGATACAGGCTCTTCGGTGGCCAGAAAGCTTTGCATCAAGACGTACGGCTGCCAGATGAACGTCTACGACTCCGGTCGCATGGCGGATCTGCTGGCACCGCTCGGTTATGGCACCACGGATGACGCGGCGGAAGCCGATCTGGTCATCCTGAACACGTGCCACATTCGCGAGAAGGCCGCCGAGAAGGTCTATTCCGACGTCGGACGCCTGCGCAACCTGCGCAACGACCGTCTGGCCGCCGGCGGCGCCCCGATGACCATCGCGGTCGCCGGCTGCACCGCCCAGGCCGAGGGCGCCGAGATCATGCGCCGGGCCCCGGCGGTCGATCTCGTGGTCGGGCCCCAGGCCTATCACCGCCTCCCGGAATTGATCGCCCGCGCCCACCGCAGCCGGGGCGAGGCGCTGGACACGGACTTCCCGATCGATTCCAAGTTCGACCATCTGCCGCTGCAGAGCCGGGTGGAGGGCAGCGCCGCCTTCCTGACCATTCAGGAAGGCTGCGACAAGTTCTGCACCTTCTGCGTCGTGCCCTATACCCGGGGCGCCGAAACCTCGCGCCCGGTCGATGCCGTCCTGGCGGAGGCGCGCCATCTGGCCGACCTCGGCGCGCGGGAGATCACGCTCCTCGGCCAGAACGTCAATGCCTATCACGGCGCGGCACCGGACGATGCCGGCGGCAATGGCGCGCCCTGGTCGCTGGGCCGGCTGGTCCATGCCCTGGCCGATGTGTCGGGGATCGAGCGTATCCGCTATACCACCTCGCACCCGCGCGACATGGACGACGAGCTGATCGAAGCCCATGGCCGCCTGCCCCAGCTCATGCCGTTCCTGCATCTGCCGGTGCAGTCTGGGTCCGACCGGATCCTGGAGGCGATGAACCGCCGCCACACCGCCGACGACTACCGCCGCGTGATCGAGCGCCTGCGCGAGGCGCGGCCCGACATCGCCCTGTCGTCCGACTTCATCGTCGGCTTCCCGGGCGAGAGCGAGCGCGAGTTCCAGATGACCCTGGACCTCGTGCGCGAGATCGGCTTCGCCCAGGCCTACAGCTTCAAATACAGCCCGCGCCCCGGCACACCGGCCAGCATGATGGCCGATTCCCTGCCGGAAGACGTGAAGGCGGACCGCCTCGCCCGCATCCAGGCGGCGATCGCCGAGGGCCAGCATGCCTTCAACCGGGGCTGTGTCGGCCGCACCCTGCCGGTGCTGTTCGACCGCCCCGGGCGACGCCCCGGCCAGATGGTCGGGCGCAGCCCCTACATGCAGGCGGTCCATGCCGAGGTGCCGTCCACCATGAACGGGCGGATCCTGGACGTGACGATCGATTCCGCCCACCCGAACAGCCTGGGCGGCACGCTGGCGGACCCCGCCGAGGCGGCCGCCTGAAACCCCGCGCGAAGGCCAGCCCCATGCCCGCCACGCGACCCACGACGGTCCAGGGCGACGGTGCCGGTGCCCGCCGGCCGCTGATCGTCGATTTCGCGGACAACCGCCTGCTGCCCCGTCTGTTCGGTGAACACGACGTGCATCTCGCACGCATCGAAAGCGCGCTCGGCGTCTCCGTCTCGTCGCGCGGCAACCGCATCGCCATCTCGGGCGAGGCGGACGCGGCGGCGATCACCCGCCATGTCCTGCGCGACCTCTACAAGCGTCTGGAGACGGGCCACGACATTTCGCCCGGCGACGTCGACGGCGCCATCCGCCTCGCGGAGGCCGCGGCCGGGGACGAGGTGAAGGCCGCGCCCATGGCCGGCATCCGCACCGGGCGGCGCTCGATCCTGCCGCGCTCGCCGGCACAGGCCGACTATCTCGACGCCCTCGGCAAGAACGAACTGGTTTTCGGGCTGGGCCCGGCGGGCACCGGCAAGACCTATCTGGCGGTCGCGGTCGCGGTCGCCATGCTGCTGGATCGCCGCGTCGACCGCCTCGTCCTGTCGCGCCCCGCGGTCGAGGCGGGCGAGCGCCTGGGCTTCCTGCCCGGCGACATGAAGGAGAAGGTCGATCCCTATCTCCGCCCGCTCTACGACGCCCTCCACGACATGATGCCGCCCGGCGAGGTCACCCGCCGGCTGGAGAGCGGCGAGATCGAAGTCGCGCCGCTGGCCTTCATGCGCGGGCGCACGCTGGCCCATTCCTTCGTCATCCTGGACGAGGCGCAGAACACTACGTCCGGCCAGATGAAGATGTTCCTGACCCGTCTCGGCGAAGGCGGGCGCATGGCGGTGACCGGCGATCCCAGCCAGATCGACCTGCCGCCCGGCGTGCGCTCGGGCCTGGTCGAAGCGGTCGAGACCCTGGAAGGCGTGAACGGTATCGGCTTCTGCCGCTTCGGCGAGGGCGACGTGGTGCGCCACCCGCTGGTCAGCAAGATCGTCCGCGCCTACCGCCTGCGCGAGGAAGGGGGGCCGCGATGACCGCCGCGCCCCAGACCCCCGAAGGCGCCGAGACATCCGATCTGCAGCGCGCCCGCGCGCTTCTGTCGGCGACCGCGATCCGGGCGCTGGCCGAAGACCGCTGGACGCGCTGGCGGCCATGGCTGGATGCGCCGCTGTTCGCCGCCTTCGTCGTCCTGCTGACCCTGGTGTTCGCGCCCGTGGGCCAGTCGGTGCGCGCCATTCCGCCCCTCGATTCGATCGCGCCCGAGACGGTGCGCGCCGAACGCGCCGTCGCGGTCGAGGACCGAAGCGCGACCGAGGCCCGGCGCGCCGCCGCCGCCGAGGCCAGCCTGCCGGTCTTCGACTATGCCCCCGACCTCTACCTCAACCTCGCCAAACGGGTGACCGAGGCGGTGGAAAGCCTGGCGATACGGGCCGAGACCAAGACCATGGCACCGGCCCAGCGCCGCGCCGCGTTCCAGGAGGCGATGGGTCGCCCGGTGTCCCAGACCCTGTTCGACATCCTGGAGGAGCTGGACAATCCGGCCGATCTCTCGACCGCGATCAACTACCTGCTGAATCTCGGCCTCGACCGCATGATCGTCGAGGATCGCGGCAGCCTGCCGGCAGAAGGCCCGATCCGCATCGCCCTTGCCGGCAGCGACCGGCTGGACAAGGCGCTGGTCGCCGGCGTGATGGACGTCGGCCAGTTCCGCCGCCTGATCCAGGCGCGGGCCGGCGACGCGCCCTATGGCACCGCCCGCATCGCCCGCAGCTTCGTGCTCGAAGCGGCGCTTTCCCTGGCGACGCCCAATCTGACGCCCAATCCCGCCCGCACCGAGGCGTTGCGCGCCGAGGCGATCGAGGCGGTCGAGCCCGAAATGGTGCGCATCGCGGTCGGCGAGGTCGTGATCCGCGAGGGCGACCGCGTGACCAAATCGGCCCAGGACCGCCTGCGCCTGCTGAACGAGGGCGGCGCGCAGCGATCCTTCCTGGGCGAGACCATGGCGATCGGCGCCCTGATCCTCGGCCTCGTCCTGCTGGGCGGCAATTTCTTCAGGGCCGCGCGCAACCCCTCGCATCTCAGCCGCAAGCAGATCTACATGACGCTCGCTTCGGCGGGCGGCACCGCCGTGCTGTGCATCGCCATGTGGTACGCCGGGCGCGGCATCGCCATCGGCCTCGGCTTCCCGCCCGAGGCGGCGACCTTCCTGCCGCCGGTGGCGCTGGCGACCGTGGTCGTCGCCCTGGTGATCGACGCCCGCACCAGTCTCCTGGTCGGCATCGCGCTCGCCCTGCTCGTCGCCTATCGGGTCGGCGGCGATCTCTGGGTCGCCGCGCATTATCTGGTCGGCGTGCTGGCCGCCGGCATGACGGTCAGGCGCGGACGGCGCCGTTCGGACATCATGAAGGTCGGCCTCGTCATCGCCGCCGCGCAGCTGGTGCTGGTGCCGATCATGGTAGTGCTGGACACGACGGTGCCGGCCAACGAGGCGTCCTATTTCATCGGCGCCGCCGTCGCCGGCATCACCGGCGCCTTGCTGACCGCCGCGTTCACGACCGCCGGCCTGCCCCTGTTCGAATTCATCTTCGACGAGACGACGGACATGCGTCTCCTCGAACTGGCGTCGGCCGACAATCCCCTCCTGAAGCAGCTCGCGCTGCGCTCGCCCGGGACCTACTATCATTCCGTCATGATGGCCAATCTGGCCGAGACGGCGGCGGAGGCGATCGGCGCCAACGGCTTGCAGGCGCGGGTGATGGCGCTCTATCACGACCTCGGCAAGATGGAACGGCCGAGCTATTTCGCCGAGAACCAGCGCGGTTCCAACGTCCACGACCGCCTGCCGCCCGAGCTTTCGGCGCGCATCATCTTCGCCCACATCAAGGACGGCATCGACATCGCGCGGAAGCACCGCCTGGGCCGTCCCGTGCTCGACGCGGTGACTCAGCACCAGGGAACCACCCTGCTGCGGGTCTTCCACCAGCGCGCCCTGGAACGCGCCAAGACCACCGGCGAGGCGGTGCACGAGGCCGAGTTCCGCTATCCGGGCCCGCGCCCCATGACCAAGGAATCCGGCATCCTGATGCTGGCCGACACGGTCGAGGCGGCGACAAGGGCCCTGAAGGACCCGAAGCCGGAGGACGTGCGCGAGCGCGTCTCCCGCGTCATCGCCGAAAAGATCGCCGACCACCAGCTCGACGATTGCGCCCTGACCATGAAGGATCTCGCCCAGATCGAGGCCGCCTTCGTCCGGGCCCTGACCCTGGGTGTCTATCACACCCGCATCGAATATCCGCCGCTCGCCACTCCCAAGTCTTCCCAGGCAGCGGCCCATCCCGTCACGAACAGCCAGACCGCCACGAAGAAGGAGCCGACCCCGGAACGCCGCCATGACGACGCCAATACCGCAACGGGCGAGCCGACAGCCCACCGCCCGGCGGAGCCGACGCCGATCAGCGCCGTCCACCCCGCCCCAGCCCCAGCCCCGACCTCGACAGCCGCGGCCCCGACCGCGGATCAGCATCAGGGTGGAGCAGCCGGCGTGGGCCGAAGCGCTTCCTGACACCCGCCCCCTCTTGCGACGCGCCGCCGAGGCGGCGTTCCGGGCGGGACGGGACCATTGCGACGCGCTGACGGGCGCGGCGGGTCCCATCGAAATCGACATCTGTCTGGACTCGGACGCCGCCGTCCGCATCCTCAACCGCGACTGGCGCGGCAAGGACAAGCCGACCAACGTCCTTTCCTTCCCCGGTCTCGAAGGCGCCCATGCCGCCCTTCTGCCGGCGGACGCCCCGCGCCCCCTGGGCGACATCGTGCTCGCGTTCGAGACCTGCGCGCGCGAGGCGGTCGATCAGGAAAAGCCGCTCGCCCACCACGTCCAGCACCTGGTGGTCCACGGCGTCCTCCATCTGCTCGGCTTCGATCACGAGACCGAATCCGAGGCCGAGATCATGGAACGCCTGGAGATCCGGGTGCTCGCCGGGCTCGGCCTGCCCGATCCCTATGCCGAACGGGGAGGGCCGGCATGAGCGACAACGGCCACGCCCGCGCCCCGAAGGACATGCCGGGGTTCCTGAACTGGCTGCGCAACCTGGCGCGCGGCCGTTCGGAACTGAGTCTCCGCGAGAGCCTCGAAGACATCATCGACGAGCACGACGAAGGCGCCGCCGACACGCCCGCCAACCTGGGCGAACGCGAGATGCTGCGCAATCTGCTCGAATTCGGGGAGATGACGGTCGACGACGTCATGGTGCCGCGCGCCGACATCTATGCGGTGCAGGACAGCATCAGCCTCGACAAGCTGATCGAGACCTTCCTCGACAGCGGCCATTCCCGCCTCGTCGTCTTCGGCGAATCCCTGGACGACGTCACCGGCATGGTCCACGTCCGCGACGTGCTGCGGTTCTGGAGCAAGCGCGAGAGCTTCACCATGGCGGCGATCCTGCGCCCGGTGCTGTTCGTGCCGCCCTCGCTCTCGCTCGCCGACGTGCTGGCGCAGATCCAGGCGCGGCGCTGCCATCTCGCCATCGTGGTCGACGAATACGGCGGCACCGACGGGCTCGTCACCATCGAGGACCTGGTGGAGGAGATCGTCGGCGACATCGAGGACGAGCACGACGAGCAGGAAAGCCCCATGTTCACCGTCGGCAGCGACGGCGTCGTGGACGCCGACGCCCGCGCCACGGTCGAGGAGATCGAACAGGTGCTGGGCCAGGACCTGCTGTCCGACGACCTCGATGAGGAGATCGACACCATCGGCGGCCTCGTCGTCTCCTTCGCCGGGCGCGTGCCGGAGGCCGGCGAGCGACTGATGCCGATCGAGGGCTCCGGCCTCGAATTCGAGGTGGTGGACGCGGATCCGCGCATGATCCGCCGCCTGCGGATCTATCACACCGTACCGACCGACGCGGTCGACGACTGACGAGACGACCGAGGACCCAGCCGATCATGCCGCGTTTCGCCGAGACCATCGCCGGCCTCGCCGGCTGGCGCCGCGCGCTCTTCGCCTTCACGGCGGGGGCGCTGTCCACCCTGGCGCTGCCGCCCTTCGGCTTCTGGCCCGCGCTCTTCGTCGGCATGCCCGCCCTTCTCCTGCTGGTCGAGGGGGCGGGCAACTGGCGCCGGGCCGCGGTCGCCGGCTGGTGGTGGGGCTATGGCCATTTCGTCACCGGGGTCTATTGGATCGGCATCGCCCTTCTCGTCGATCCGGAGCGTTTCGCCTGGCTGCTGCCCTTCGCCAGCCTCGGCCTGCCCATGGTCTTCGCGCTGTTCCCGGCGCTGGCCGCCGCCCTCGCCCGGGTCCTCGGCGGGCGCGGCGCGGCGCTGCTGGCCGCCATGGCGGGGGCGTGGATCGTCGGCGAGATCGCGCGCGACCACGTCCTGTCCGGCTTTCCCTGGAACCCGCTGGCGGCGGCCTGGATCGAGGTCCCGGCGGCGGTCCAGGGGGCGGCGCTGGCGGGCGCCTTCGGCCTCGGCGGCCTGACGGTGCTGTTCTGCGGCCTGCCCTATCTCTTCCTCCGACCGGGGCGCGGGCGTCTCGCGGCCGGGGCCGCCATCGTCGCCGTCGCCGCGGCTATCTTCGCCTACGGCCAGACCCGGGTGCCGGAAGGCCCCGCCGCCCGTGCCGAGCCCTCGGTCCGCATCCGCCTCGTCCAGGGCAACATCGACCAGCGCCTGAAGCATGACGATGCCGCGCGCGCCGCCCATTTCGGGCGTCACATGGACCTGTCGCGCGGCCCGTCGGCCGACGGCGTCGCCCCGCGCCTGGTCATCTGGCCCGAGACGGCCCTGCCCTATACGCTCGACGCCGCGCCGCAACTGCCGCATATCCTCGGTTCCCTGGTCGGGGAGGACGGCGTCGCCCTGATCGGCGCCGTGCGCGTCCGCCAGGACGCGGCGGGTCTCGAGGCCTGGAACAGCCTCCATGCGCTGCGCCACGACGGCAGCCTGCTCGGCACCTACGACAAGCATCATCTGGTGCCCTTCGGGGAATATCTGCCGATGCGCGGCGTGCTCGGCCTCTTCGGCCTCGACAAGCTGGCGGTCGGCGCCGTCGACTTCTCGGCGGGGCCGGGGCCGCGCGGCATCGACCTGCCGGGCATCGGCCGAGTGCTGCCGCTGATCTGCTACGAAGCGATCTTCCCCGAGGCGGCGGCGGATCCGGATGCCCGCCCCGCGCTTCTGGTCAATGTCACCAACGATGCCTGGTTCGGCACCTCCAACGGCCCGCCCCAGCATCTGGCGGCGGCGCGGCTGCGCGCCGTCGAACAGGGCCTGCCGCTGGCCCGCGCGGCCAATACCGGCATCTCCGCCCTGGTCGATCCCTTCGGCCGCGTGGAACGCTCCCTGCCCCTCGGCGTCGCGGGCGTGGTCGACGGCGACATGCCGGCGGCGACGGCCCCGACCCTCTTCGCGCGCCTCGGCGCTCTGGCGCCCGCCACACTCGCTTTCGTCATGCTCCTGCTCGGTTTCGCGGGCAGGTCGCGTTCGCCTTGACCGCTGCGCCTCCCGACGGCATACAGGAATATGCGCGCGCCGGATGTGATCGGCCCGGGCCACCGTGTCGAGGGAGCAGCATGGCCAATCCTGTGGACGTTTATGTCGGCGCCCGCGTCAAGTTGAGACGAACCTTGATTGGCATGAGTCAGGAAAAGCTCGGGGACGCGCTGGGCCTGACCTTTCAGCAGGTACAGAAATACGAACGCGGGGCCAACCGCGTCTCGGCCTCCAAGCTCCATCGCATCGCCGAAGTCCTGGATGTTCCGATTTCTTATTTCTTCGACGGCTATGGCGATGCCATGGTGCCCACCGGCCTCGGCGAGACGGCCGCCACCGCCTTCGAGCACGAACACTTGAGCCGCAAGGAATCCATCGACCTCCTGAAGGCCTATTACGCCATTTCCAACCCGAAATTGCGGCGCAAGGTGATCGACATCGTGCGCACCCTGGCGGATTCCCCGGAAGACAGCACCGCCGCTTGACCGGGCTTGCCCGTCCTGCCATTAACTCGTCACTGTTTGTGCGGCGCCGAGGTGCCGTGGCACACGAGGGAGAGTTTATGGTGGCGCGCTCGAACTATCTGTTCACGTCCGAATCGGTTTCCGAAGGTCATCCGGACAAGGTTTGCGACAGGATTTCGGACTCCATCGTCGATACCTTCCTCGCCGTCGATCCCCAGGCCCGCGTCGCCGTCGAAACCCTGGCCACCACCAATTTCGTCGTCCTGGCCGGCGAGGTGCGGAGCAGCACCCCCGTCGCCCACGACGAGTTGATCGAGAAGGCGCGCGGCGCCATCCGCGACATCGGCTACGAGCAGGAAGGCTTCCACTGGAAGGACGCCGAAGTGCTGTGCCGCGTCCACGAGCAGTCGGTGGACATCGCCCAGGGCGTCGACGCCGCCGGCAACAAGGACGAGGGCGCGGGCGACCAGGGCATCATGTTCGGCTATGCCTGCCGCGAGACCGACGTGCTGATGCCGGCGCCGATCGTCTATTCCCACCGCATCCTGAAGAGTCTGGCGGAAGCGCGCCACGCCGACGCCAAGTCCGGCCTCGGCCCCGACGCCAAGAGCCAGGTCACGCTCGCCTATGAGAACGGCAAGCCGGTGCGCGCGACCTCGGTCGTCGTTTCGACCCAGCACGCCGAGGGCCTCAGCCAGGACGAAGTGCGCGAGATCGTCCGCCCCCATGTGCTCTCGGTCCTGCCCGAGGGCTGGATGTGCCCCGAGGACGATTTCTACGTCAATCCGACGGGCAAATTCGTCATCGGCGGTCCCGACGGCGACGCCGGCCTGACCGGCCGCAAGATCATCGTCGACACCTATGGCGGTGCCGCGCCGCACGGCGGCGGCGCCTTTTCGGGCAAGGATCCGACCAAGGTGGACCGTTCCGCCGCCTATGCCGCGCGCTATGTGGCGAAGAACGTGGTGGCCGCCGGGCTCGCCGGCCGCTGCACCCTGCAGGTCGCCTATGCCATCGGCGTCTCCAAGCCGCTGGCGATCTATGTCGACCTGCATGGCACCGGCGAGGTGGACGAAGCCAAGCTCGAGAAGGCGATCTATGACGTGATCGACCTGTCGCCGCGCGGCATCCGCACCCATCTGCAGCTCAATCGTCCGATCTATACCCGCACCTCGTCCTACGGCCATTTCGGCCGCGAGCCGGACGCGGACGGCGGCTTCTCGTGGGAGAAGCTGGATCTCGTCGACGCCCTGAAGACGGCCGTCGGCGCCTGACCATGACGACCGACGACGAGGCGCCGGTCGAGAGCCCGGCGCCTCGCCGGCCCGGGGAATTGCGCCGGAAGGTCTTTGGCCGGCGCTCGGGCCACAAGCTGCGCGCCCGGCAGAGCCAGATCCTGGAAACCGGCCTCGACCGGCTTGCCGTCTCGGTACCGCCCGCCGGCACCCCGCTCGATCCGCGCAGCCTGTTCGCCCGACCGGTCGAAGACGTCTGGTTCGAGATCGGCTTCGGCGGCGGCGAGCATCTGGCGGCCCAGGCGGACGCCAACCCCGACACCGGTTTCATCGGCGCCGAGCCCTTCGTCAACGGCATGGCCAGCCTGCTGCGCCATGTCGACGAACGCGGACTCGACAATGTCCGCGTGCTGGCGGACGACGCCCGCCTGCTGCTGGCCGCCCTGCCCGAGGCGAGCCTCGGCCGGGTCTTCCTGCTGTTCCCCGATCCCTGGCCGAAGAGCCGCCATCACAAGCGCCGCTTCGTCCAGACCGAGACCCTGGACCTGATCGCGAGGGCGCTGCGCCCCGGCGGCGAATTCCGCGTCGCCAGCGATATCATGGGTTACATCGAATGGACCCTGGCGGTGATCCGCCCCCACGCCGCCTTCGACTGGACGGCGGAGCGGCCCGACGACTGGCGCATCCGCCCCGAGGACTGGCCGCCCACCCGCTACGAGGCAAAGGCCATCGCCGCCGGCCGCAAGCCCGCCTATCTGCGTTTTCGCCGGCGGTGACGAAAGACTTGAAACAATCGGCGCCGCGCGCTACATGACAGCACACATAGCCCGGTGGTGACCCTCGGGATGAGACGGAAGCGGGCCACGGGCCCGCTTTCTCGTTTGGGGCTCACCGCCGCCGCGGCTGCTTTAGAGGACATGGATGGAACTGACCGACCGTATCGCGACGATGATCGAGCCTTCGCTTCTGGCGATGGGTTTCCTTCTGGTGCGCGTGCGCTTCGGCGGGGCCAAGCGGCCGGTCCTGCAGATCATGGCCGAGCGGCCCGACGGCACCATGACGGTCGAGGATTGCGCCGAGGTCTCGCGCGCCGTTTCCGCCCTGCTGGACGTCGAGGATCCGATTTCCGGCGAATATGTGCTCGAAGTCTCCTCCCCCGGCCTCGACCGGCCGCTGGTGAAGCTTGACGACTACCGCCGTTTCGCCGGTTATGAAGCGAAGATCGAGACCGTGATGCCGGTCGAGGGGCGCAAGCGCTATCGCGGCCGCCTGATCGGCACCGACGGCGAAGACGTGCTCGTCACCGTCGACGGCCAGGATCATCGCCTGCCCTTTCCCCTGATCGGCGAGGCCCGGCTGGTGCTGACCGACGACCTGATCGAGGCGAGCCTGAAGGGCAAGCTGTTGCCGCCCCGCGCCGATGGCGAGGAGCCGGATTCATCGCAAACCGCGGATTCATCGCAATCCGCAATGTCGGCAGGCGCCGAAGCCGCCGCCGCCGACGAGACTTCTTGAGGTAGAACATGGCCGCCGTCAGCGCCAATCGGCTCGAATTGCTCCAGATCGCGGATGCGGTCGCGCGCGAGAAGTCCATCGACAAGTTCGTCGTCCTCGAAGCCATGCAGGAGGCGATCCAGAAGGCCGCCCGTTCGCGCTACGGCACCGAGAACGAGATCCGCGCCGAGATCGACCCGAAGACCGGCGAGATGCGCCTGTCGCGCCTTCTCGAAGTGGTCGACGTGATCGAGAACGACGCCACCCAGATCGGCCTCGACGATGCCCTGGCGCGCAACCCGGCGGCCCAGGTCGGCGACTTCTTGGAAGAGAGCCTGCCGCCGCTGGACTTCGGCCGCATCTCCGCCCAGATGGCGAAGCAGGTGATCGTGCAGAAGGTGCGCGACGCCGAGCGCGACCGCCAGTACGAGGAATTCAAGGACCGCATCGGCGAGATCGTGAACGGCATCGTGAAGCGGGTCGAATACGGCAACGTCATCGTCGACCTGGGCCGGGCCGAGGCGATCATGCGCCGCGACGAGGGCCTGCCGCGCGAAACCTTCCACAACGGCGACCGCTGCCGCGCCTATGTCTACGACGTCCGGCGCGAGGCGCGCGGCCCGCAGATCTTCCTGAGCCGCACCCACCCGCAGTTCATGGCCAAGCTCTTCGCCCAGGAAGTGCCCGAGGTCTATGACGGCATCATCGAGATCAAGGCGGTCGCCCGCGACCCGTCCAGCCGGGCCAAGATCGCCGTCGTCTCGCGCGACAGCTCGATCGATCCGGTCGGCGCCTGCGTCGGCATGCGCGGCAGCCGCGTCCAGGCCGTGGTCGGCGAGCTGCAGGGCGAGAAGATCGACATCATCCAGTGGTCGCCCGATCCGGCCACCTTCATCGTCAACGCGCTGGCCCCCGCCGAAGTCGCCAAGGTCGTCCTGGACGAGGAGACCAAGCGCATCGAGGTGGTGGTGCCCGACGACCAGCTCTCGCTCGCCATCGGCCGGCGCGGGCAGAACGTGCGCCTCGCCTCGCAGCTCACGGGCTGGGACATCGACATCCTGACCGAGGCCGAGGAATCGGCGCGCCGCCAGGAGGAGTTCCGCAACAAGTCCGAGATGTTCGCCCGCGAACTCGACGTCGAGGAGACGATCGCCCAGTTGCTGGCGGCGGAAGGCTTCGTCTCGATCGAGGAAGTCGCCTATGTCGCCGAGGACGAGCTGTCCGAGATCCAGGGCTTCGACGAGGAGATCGCCGCCGCCCTGCAGGAACGCGCGCGCGAGAAGATCGCCGAGCGCGACGCCCGCTTCGAGGAAGAGCGGAAGGAACTCGGGGTCGAGGACGCGATCGCCGCCCTGCCCCATATGACCCCCGCCTATCTGGCCACCCTGGGCCGGGCCGGGATCAAGACGCTGGACGATTTCGCCGATCTCGCGACCGACGAACTGACCGATCCGAAGGATGGCATCCTGCGCGAATTCGCCCTGGACGAGGCGTCGGCCACCGAGATGGTCATGGCCGCCCGCGCCCACTGGTTCGCCGACGAGGAGGAGGGCGATGACGCAACCTCCTCTGACGCCATCGAATGATGCGGCCACGCCGCCGGACGCCCTGACGGCGACCGGCGAGGCCGTAGAACGGGACATTTCCGAAGAGGAAGCCGGGCTCGACGACGGGCCCGGACCCATTCGCCGTTGCATCGCGACGGGCGAAAGGCTCGACCGCGCGGCCATGATCCGCTATGTTGTCGGGCCGAACGGAGAGTTGGTGCCGGACCTGAAGGCGGTCCTGCCGGGTCGCGGTTTCTGGACATGCGCCAGCCGCAGCGCCGTGGAGACGGCGATCGCCCGCAAGCTCTTCGTGAAGGCAGCGGCGCGGGCCGGCCACCAGGGGCCGCTGACGGTCCCCGCCGGTCTCGCCGATCTCATCGAAGCCTTGCTGGTGCAGCGCTGCCAGGGGTTGCTCGGACTGGCCCGCCGCGCGGGCGAGGTCGTCGCCGGTTTCGACAAGATCGATTCCCATCTGAGGAAGGCCCCCGCGGGTCTTCTGCTGGGGGCCAGCGACGGAGCCCGCGACGGCAAGCGCAAGCTGCGCGCCCTGGCGGGATCGGTCATGTGCTGCGAGGTGCTGACCAGTGCCGAATTGAGTTTGGCTTTGGGCCGGGAAAATGTAATACATGCAGCCTTCAAACCCGGCCGGCTGGCAGAGCAGTTCCTGGGCGAGGCGACGCGTCTCGCCGGGTTTCGTTTATTGGTGACGGCCGACGGGCCGGATTTGCCCCGGGCTGGGGCGCGGACGGAATGATCTATGAGTGACGTCAAGGATAACGACGACAAGAAGCTGAGCCTCGGCGGCTCGCGGACCCTGCAGATGAAGAAGCCGGCCGGCGACGGCGCGGCGCAGGTCCGTCAGAGCTTCTCGCACGGCCGGTCGAAGCCGGTGGTCGTCGAACACAAGCGCAAGCGCATGGTCGAGCCGGGCCACGCGGCGGCCCCGGCGCCCGCCGCGCCGGCCCCCGCCGCGCCGACGCGCCCCCTCCCGCAGCCGCCGGCGGCACCGCCCGCGGCCAGCGCGCCCGCGGCGCCGCCCTCGGCCCCGCAGGACACGGGCGGCCGCGCCGCCCGCGCCGAGGCCGCCGGCCTGCCCCGCATCATCGAGCCGAGCGCCCCGGTGGTGCGGCCCAAGATCCTGGGCGAGGCCCCGGTGCGCCGCCCGGCGCCCGCCGCCGCCCCGGCGGCGGAAGCGCCGGCCGCCGCCGCCGGCCCGCGCATGTCGCCCAATCAATCGGCCCCCGCCCCGCGCGGCGGCCAGGCCCCGCAGCAGCAGCGCCCGCCCCAGGGCGGCCGGCCGCAGCGCGGCGGCCCGCAGGCCCAGACCAAGGGCCGCGTCGTGCTGCGCACCCTGTCGGACGAAGAGAAGGCGAACCGCGCCCGCGCCCTCGAGGGTGCCCGCATCGCCGAGGAACGCGCCCGCCAGATCGCCGAGATCGAGGCCAAGCGCCGCCTGGTCGAGGAAGCGCGCCTCGCCGAGGAACGCGCCGCCGCCGAACGCCGCAAGACCGAGGAAGAGGCCCGCCGCCGGTCGGACGACGAGGCCCGCCGCAAGGCCGAGGCCGAGGCCGCCCGCCGCCTGGACGACACGCCCGCCGCCGACGCCGCCGATACCGCGACCACGGCCGAAACCCCGGCCCGGCCCGCCATGCGTGGCGGCGGCGCCCTGCCCCGCGTCCTCGACGACGAGGACCGGCCCCGGCCGAAGAAGCCCGGCGCCCCCGGCAAGGCCCCGCCGCGCAGCGCGCCGTCCAAGCCCAGCCGTGGCGGCGACGACCGTCGCCGTTCGGGCAAGGTCAACGTCAATGCCGCCCTGGACGGCGAGGAGCGCCAGCGTTCCGTCGCCCAGATGCGCCGCCGCATCGAGCGCGAGAAGCGCCAGATGCGCGGCCAGGAAGACAAGGTCAAGGTCGTCCGCGACGTCATCGTGCCGGAAGTCATCACCGTGCAGGAACTGGCCAACCGCATGGCCGAGCGCGGCGCCGACGTGATCAAGCAGCTCATGCGCCTCGGCGTCATGGCCACGATCAACCAGTCGATCGATGCCGACACCGCCGAACTGGTGGTCTCGGAATTCGGCCACCGCTTCAAGCGCGTCGCCGAATCCGACGTCGAAATCGGCCTGGAGGGCGAGGCGGACGAGGACAGCCACCTGGAGCCGCGCGCGCCGGTGGTCACCGTCATGGGTCACGTCGACCACGGCAAGACCTCGCTGCTCGACGCGCTCCGCGCGACCGACGTGGCGGCGGGCGAAGCCGGCGGCATCACCCAGCACATCGGTGCCTATCAGGTGAAGCTCGGCAGCGGCCAGAAGATCACCTTCCTCGACACCCCGGGCCACGAGGCGTTCACCGCCATGCGTGCGCGCGGTGCCAAGGTGACGGACATCGTCGTCCTGGTGGTCGCGGCCGACGACGGCATCATGCCCCAGACGGTCGAGGCGATCCGCCATGCCCGTGCGGCGGGCGTGCCCATCGTCGTCGCCATCAACAAGATCGACAAGCCGGACGCCAATCCGGACAAGGTCCGCAACGCCCTCCTCCAGCACGAGGTGGTGGTCGAGGATCTGGGCGGCGACGTCCAGGCGATCGAGGTTTCGGCCAAGGCCCGCACCGGTCTCGACAAGCTGGAGGAAGCGATCCTGCTGCAGGCGGAAATCCTGGAGCTGCGCGCCAATCCGAACCGTGCCGCCGCCGGCGTCGTCATCGAGGCGAAGCTGGACCGCGGCCGCGGCCCGGTCGCGACCGTGCTCGTCCAGCGCGGCACCCTGAAGGTCGGCGACATCTTCGTCGCCGGTTCGGAATGGGGCAAGGTGCGCGCCCTTCTCGACGATCGCGGCGAGCAGCGGCCGGAAGCCGGCCCGTCGTTCCCGGTCGAGGTGCTGGGCCTGACCGGCACGCCGTCCGCCGGCGACGACTTCCAGGTGGTCGATTCCGAGACCCGCGCCCGGGAGGTCACCGCCTTCCGTCAGCGCCGGATCAAGGAACAGCGCGCCGTGGGCACCGCCCGCGTCTCGCTGGAACAGATGTTCTCCAAGATCAAGGAAGGCCAGGTCAAGGAACTGCCGATGGTCATCAAGGCCGACGTGCAGGGCTCGCTCGAGGCGATCGTGGGGTCGCTCACCAAGCTCGGCAACGACGAGGTGGCGGTCCGCATCCTGCACGACGCGGTGGGCGGCATCACCGAGTCCGACGTCGCGCTGGCCAAGGCTTCCAACGCCCCGATCATCGCCTTCAACGTCCGCGCCGGCAAACAGGCGCGCGAGATGGCCGATCACGAGGGCGTGGAGATCCGCTACTACTCGATCATCTACGACCTGGTGGACGACATCAAACAGGCCCTCTCCGGCCTGCTGGCGCCGACCCTCAAGGAAACCTTCCTCGGCTATGCCTCGATCCGCGAAGTCTTCCAGATCACCAAGACCGGCAAGGTCGCCGGCTGTCTGGTCACGGAAGGCGTGGTCAAGCGCGGCGCCAAGGTCCGCATCATCCGCGACAATGTGGTGATCCACGAAGGCACGCTCTCCTCGCTGCGTCGTTTCAAGGACGAGGTGAAGGAGGTCAAGGCGACCTACGAATGCGGCATGGCGTTCGAGAACTACGAGAACTTCCATGTCGGCGACGTGGTCGAATGCTTCGACGTCGAGGAAATCGCGCGGACTCTCTAGGAAGCCCTCGAGCGCCGGGCGGCGGCATCCGCCGCCCGGGCTCGCTTCGCTGAAGCTCCGCGGGGCCTCGATGGCCCGGTTGTTTTGTAATCCGCGTCATCCCGGCGAAGGCCGGGATCTTTCTGCGGAGGGGGCTCCCCTCTTTTGAAAGGTCCCGGCTTTCGCCTTGATGGCGTTTTTCCGAAAGGATCATGCCATGTCTCGTGGGCGTCCGCCGGCAGGCCGGCAGCATCGCGACGACGATCATCGCGCCGGGCGGCCGGTGAGCCAGCGCCAGTTGCGCGTGGGCGAACTGCTGCGCCACCTGATCGCGGAACTGCTGCGCCGCGACACCATTCACGACCCGCATCTGAGCGGCGTCGCCATCACCATTTCCGAGGTCCGGGTCAGCCCCGACCTGAAGAATGCGACCGTCTTCGCCCTGCCGCTGTCGGGCCGCAACACGGCCGAGGTGATCGCCGCCCTGAACCATGCCGCCGCCTTCATCCGCGGCCAGGTCTCGAAGGGCACGGAATTGAAGTTCACGCCCAAGCTGACCTTCATCGGCGACGAGAGTTTCGACGAGGCGGACCGCATCCGCGAGCTTCTGGAAACCCCGCGCGTGAAGCATGATCTCGAGGAAGCCGGCTGGGCCGACGACGAGGATTGAGGGCCCGGGCCGTTCCATGAGTCTCGAATCCGTCCGCGCCTTTCTGGCCGAGCACGCGCCCGACATCGAAATCGTCGAAACCGCCGAATCCTCCGCCACCGTGCCGCTGGCCGCCGCCGCCCATGGCGTCGAACCCGGCCAGATCGCCAAGACCCTGTCGCTCCGCCTGGGCGAGGAGGTCGTGCTGGTGGTGGCGCGGGGCGATGCGCGGATCGACAACAGGAAGTGCAAGGCCGCCTTCGGCGCCAAGCCCCGCATGCTGGGCGTCGAGGATGTGGCCGACCTGACCGGCCATCCGGTCGGCGGTGTCTGCCCCTTCGGCCTGGCGCGCCCCCTGAAGGTCTATTGCGACATCTCCCTGATGGCGTTCGACGTGGTGGTGCCGGCGGCCGGCTCCACCCATTCGGCCCTGTTCATCGCGCCGGATCGTCTGGCCGCGATCACCGATGCCGCCTGGGTCGACATCTGCCAGGACCCGGCGCCGTGAAACGCCAGAAGCGCAAGGTCGACGGCTGGGTGGTGCTGGACAAGCCCCTGGGCGTGACCTCGACCCAGGCCCTGGGCAAGGTGCGCTTCGCCCTTTCTGCCGCCAAGGGCGGCCACGGCGGCACGTTGGATCCGCTGGCCAGCGGTATCCTGCCCTTGGCCTTCGGCGAGGCGACCAAGGCCCTGCCCTATGTCGTCGACGCCAGCAAGACCTACCGCTTCACCATCCGCTTCGGCATCGAGACCACCACGCTGGACGCCGAGGGGACGGAGACCGCCGTCTCCGACATGCGGCCCGCGACGGCGGCGATCGAGGCGGTTCTGCCCCGCTTCCTCGGCACCATCGACCAGGTGCCCCCCGCCTTCTCAGCCATCAAGGTGGACGGCGAACGCGCCTATGATCTGGCCCGGGCCGGCGAGACCGTGGACCTGCCCGCCCGCGCCGTCGAGATCCACGCCCTTCGCCTGATCGGGCGGCCGGACGACGATCACGCCACGCTCGAGGTCGATTGCGGCAAGGGCACCTACGTGCGCTCGCTGGCGCGAGATGTCTCGCGGCTTCTGGGCACGGTCGGGCATGTGGTGATGCTGCGGCGCCTGCGGGTCGGGCCCTTCGGCGCCCAACACGCGGTGGATATGTCATGTATCCAGAATCTTGTGGAAAAGACGCCCGATTTGCTTCATACATCGCCCCCTGACGGCATCCTGCTGCCGGTCGTGACTGCGCTGGACGACATCCCGGCGCTAGCCGTGACCGCGGAAGACGCCCGGGCCCTGAAGGATGGCCGGGCGATCGGGTTGCCGGGTACCGCGCAACGACGTGACGGTGACGCCGTGGTCCGCCTGATGGCGCCCACGGGGCTCGTGGCGTTGGGGCGGTTCGACGGGCCCCTGGTCCGTCCGGTACGTGTCTTCAACCTCTGATCAGGAGATACCCGATGTCGATCACCGCCGAGCGCAAGACCGAGCTCGTCAAGGAATACGCCACCCACGAGGGTGACACCGGTTCGCCCGAGGTTCAGGTCGCGGTTCTGACCGAACGCATCGTCAACCTCACCGAACACTTCAAGACCCACAAGAAGGACAACCACTCGCGTCGTGGCCTTCTCATGCTGGTGTCGCAGCGCCGTCGCCTGCTCGACTATCTGAAGTCGCGCGACGTCAACCGCTATACGACGCTCATCGGCCGTCTCGGCCTGCGCAAGTGATCGCGGCACGATGACGGCACGGGCGGACGATGCGAAATCGCGCCGCCGCTTTGCAGGATCGGGGCCCGAAGGACACGCCTGAACAAGACGGCGTCGCCCTTCGGGCCCTTTGCCTATCCGGGGGTCAATCCGGGCATTCGGGACCGGCGGCAGGGGCCGGCGGTTCCAGGGCACGGTGCGTAGGGCACCAACCCCGAAGGAAGGACCGGGTTCGACGCAAGGGCGCGAACCCGTTTGGAAGGAAAGAGAGATGTTCACCATTCACCGCAAGGAACTGACCTGGGGCGGCCGCAAGCTGGTTCTCGAAACCGGCCGCATCGCACGTCAGGCCGATGGCGCCGTGCTCGTCCACTATGGCGACACCACCGTGCTGGTCACCGCCGTCGCGGCCAAATCCGTGAAGCCCGGGATCGATTTCTTCCCCCTCACGGTGAATTACCAGGAGAAGACCTATGCCGCGGGCAAGATCCCCGGCGGCTTCTTCAAGCGCGAAGGCCGTCCGACCGAGAAGGAGACCCTGGTCTCCCGCCTGATCGACCGCCCGATCCGCCCGCTCTTCGTCGACGGCTACAGGAACGAGACCCAGGTGGTCGCCACCGTCCTGTCCCACGACATGGAGAATGACCCCGACATTCCGGCCATGATCGGCGCCTCGGCGGCGCTGACCCTGTCGGGCCTGCCGTTCCTCGGCCCGATCGGCGGTGCCCGCGTCGGTTACATCAACGGCGAATACGTCCTCAACCCGCAGCTCGACGAGATGCCGAACACCGAGCTCGACCTCGTCGTCGCCGGCACGGGCGAGGCGGTGCTGATGGTCGAATCGGAGGCCAAGCAGCTTTCCGAGGAAGTCATGCTGGGCGCCGTGATGTTCGGCCACCGCGAGATGCAGGCCGTCATCCAGGCCATCATCGAACTGGCCGAAGCCGCCGCCAAGGAGCCCTGGGTCCTGCCGGAAGCGGCCGACCATTCGGCCCTGATCGCCCTCCTCAAGGACACTGTCGAGGCAGACCTGCGTGCCGCCTACGGCATCCGCGAGAAACAGGCCCGCTACGAGGCGGTCGGCGCCGCCAAGAAGAAGGCCGTCGCCACCCTGGAAGCGGAAGGTTACGAAGCCCAGGTCGTCGCCGAGCAGTTCAAGGCGCTCGAATCCGACATCGTGCGCAACGGCATTCTCGACAACGGCACCCGCATCGACGGCCGCGACCTCGTCACCGTCCGTCCGATCGTGGCGGAAGTCGGCGTCCTGCCGCGCGCCCATGGTTCCGCCCTGTTCACCCGCGGCGAGACCCAGGCCCTGGTGGTCGCGACGCTGGGCACCGGCGACGACGAGCAGATGATCGACGCGCTGGAAGGCACCTACCACGAACACTTCATGCTGCATTACAACTTCCCGCCCTATTCGGTCGGTGAAGTGGGCCGCATGGGCGGCGCCGGCCGGCGCGAGATCGGCCACGGCAAGCTGGCGTGGCGCGCCATCCATCCGGTGCTGCCGTCGAAGGAGGACTTCCCCTACACGCTGCGCGTCGTCTCGGAAATTACCGAGTCGAACGGCTCGTCCTCCATGGCCACCGTCTGCGGCACCTCGCTGTCCCTGATGGATGCCGCCGTGCCGCTGGCGACCCCGATCGCCGGCATCGCCATGGGCCTGATCAAGGAGGGCGAGCGTTTCGCCGTCCTGTCGGACATCCTGGGCGACGAGGATCACCTGGGCGACATGGATTTCAAGGTGGCCGGTTCCGAGAACGGCGTCACCTCGCTGCAGATGGACATCAAGATCACCGGCATCACCGAGGAGATCATGCAGGTCGCCCTGACCCAGGCCAGGGCCGGCCGCCTGCATATCCTCGGTGAAATGGCCAAGGCCCTGACCGGCGCCCGCACCGAAGTCAATGCCTATGCCCCGCGCATCGAGACCATCTCCATCCCCAAGGAGAAGATCCGCGAAGTGATCGGCACCGGCGGCAAGGTCATCCGCGAGATCGTGGAGAAGACCGGCGCCAAGGTCGACATTTCGGACGACGGCACCATCAAGGTCGCGGCTTCCGACACCGCCGCCATCGAAGCCGCGATCAAGTGGATCAACGGCATCGTCGCCGAAGCCAAGGTCGGCGAAGTCTATGACGGCAAGGTCGTGAAGGTCGTCGACTTCGGCGCCTTCGTGAACTTCATCGGTTCCAAGGACGGCCTCGTCCACATCTCCGAGCTGGCGCCGAAGCGCGTCGCCAAGGTCACCGACGTGGTGAACGAGGGCGACGCCGTGAAGGTGAAGGTCCTCGGCATCGACGAGCGCGGCAAGATCCGTCTCTCCATGAAGTTCGTCGACCAGGAGACCGGCGCCGAGATCGTCCTCGAGAAGAAGGAAAAGGCCGAGCGGGCCGACGCCGAATAACCGGCGCGCCCCAGCGCACAGACGGGCGGCGGCCTTCCGGGGCCGCCGCTTTTCGTTTGTCCGGCCGCCCTCCCGCCTCTACTCTCGGCTGCATTTCCGGGGCAGGGGGCCATGATGCGGCGCTTCTTTCGGCCGATCTTCGTTGCGCTTCGCAACCTCCTGAGCCTCGAGGCTTTGGGCTTCGGACTGCTCCAGGTCCTCATCCAGATCGCCGGCCTGGCGATCACCGCCGACCCGGGGGCGCTGATCGGCGTCGCGATGACCCACCCCGAGTTCGTCGTGCAGGCGATGGAGCAGCAGGGGTTCTGGGCGGCTGCGCTTCTGGTCCTCGGCCTGCCCGCCTTCATGGCGCTTTGGTCGCGCCTGAACCGGCGCCTGTTCGGCCAGCCCTTTCCCGTCGGGCCCGTCCACGCCGCCTTCCTGGCGTTGAAGGCCAATATCCTCGGTTCCCTTGCCCTGCTGGGCATCGTCGTCGCGCCGCTCGTCGTGTTCGTCCTGGCAGTCCGTCACCTGGCGCCGGGACTGCCACATGCCGTGCTGGCCGCCGCCTTCGCCGCCGCCTGCATCGGCGCCGTCCTGCTGGTGGTGGCCCATGTCTTCTATCCGATCGGCATGCTCTATCGAAATCCCATGACGTTCCGGCACGCCCGGCGTCTCGGACGGGGCGTCCGCTGGACCATGGTCGCGGGTTTCATCGTTCTTGCATTCCTGTTGCTGGCGATCGCGGTCGTCGCCATGATTCCGGCGGTCGCGGTGCCTGGCGCCGGCGGCACGATGATCGTGATCGTCGTCTCGGTCTTCCTGGGTTCGGCCTTCTATGCCCCGATCCTCGCCCTTTACGGCCACTATTACTTCGAGGCAGCGCGGCGCCACGAGGCCGCGGCCGGAGGATTGCCGTCGCCGGTGTCGGATATCGGCCGCACGGAGAATGCGCCGGCCTAGGGCCGGGACGCTTCCGCCCTCCTTTCGCTTTGCCTCGCGCGGGCGCTACGACTACCCTTGGGGGAAGACCGGCTCGCACGACTAACCAGGGATCATGCCATGACCGACCATCTCGAGGGCCCACCCAGCCTCGAGGATCCGGATTTCGTCCCGCGCCCGCTCAGGGCCGGCTTCCGGGCCTGCCTGTCGGTGGACGGGCTCATCGCCGCGACCTTCATCGGCCTCGTCGCGCTGCTGCCCTATGGTCTCATGCCCTACCTCGGCATCGAGGTGCGCCGCCTCGACTTCGGGCCAACCGTGGATTCCATTCCTTACGGCCTCGCCGGCATCGCCTTCGAGATGCTCGGAGTCGTGCTCGGCGCCCATTTCCTGGCCCGGATCATCTGCCGCATCACGGACCGCCCCGTCGTCGTCGGCCGCGCGCTTCTGCTCCGCGTCGGCTTCTCCTATCTCGTCGTGCGCTGGCTCAGTTCCGCCATCTTCGCCGTCGGCGGCGTGATCGGCATCCAGCTCGCCGTGGCCACGGGTGTCGGCGCCCTGGCGCTGCCGATCATCGGCATCGGTCTCTATCTCGGCATCCGCGTCATGATCGGCGGGCTCTTCCTGATCCCGGAAAGCGCGTTGGTGGAGCACTACAACATGAGCGCGGCCTTCGATGCCGCCAGCGTCGTGTTGTGGCGTCTGCTGCTGATCGGCATCATTTTCGCCGCGGTCTTTCTCTTGCCGGCCGTGTTCATCCTGGTCGGCGTCGTCTCCGCGATCCACGGTGACCTTCCGACCCGGGACCGCGATGCCCTGGCGATGATGGCCGGCCCCTATCTGCCCTTCCTCGGGCTCGCCTATGGCTTCACCTTCGTCGCCGTTGTCGCCGCCAGTACCGAACTCTACCGCAAATGGGCTTTCGTGCGCCGCTGGCAGCGCGCCGTGGCGGCACGGCAGGCCGCGACGGAACAATAGTCGGGGGCGGGCCCCAGGCGTTCCGGACCGGCAGGCCGGGCGCGTCCACCGAGGCGAGAAACAGCCGAAGCCGTTCAGCGAAAATATACAATTTCCCATTATAGTGCCTGCCCTACGGACGACCACCGCGTGTTTGGGGGTACAATGGGCAAGAGCTTCTGGAATGACATCGGTTTCTCGATCAGGCAGATATTCCGCATCGAGACAGTGGCCTATCTGGTCTTGCAGATTGTCGTGAGCCTGGTCTTCTATGCCGTGAGCATGGACGGCTGGCCGCCGCCCCGCCTGATGCGGGAGGATGTCCCCCTCGAAGAGGCCTTACGCCCGCTGAAGACGGTGGCTATCACCGGCGCCATTATGTTCGTGCTGGTCTTGCCGATCTGGCTCTATATCTATTCCAGCCTCAACAGCCGGGTCTTCGGCCAGCCGGTGCCGGTGAGCCCGCTCTGGGCCGCGCTCCGGGTGATCAAGGCCCATCTGCTGACGATTCTGGCCATGCTCCTGGTGGTCTTCCTGCCGATGGCGCTGGTCGCGATCGCCGCCAGATTCGTCGACCCGTCGATCCGGCAATTGCTGGTAGCCGCCGTCTTCTTCCTGCTAGCCTGCTGGTGGGGATGGCTGGTGCTGATCCACGTCTTCTACTTCCCGGGCACCCTCTATCACGGTCGCTTCACGTTCCGGGAAGCCCGGCGCCTGTCCCAGGGCCGGCGCGGCGCCCTGTTCGGCGGCATCGCCGTCTTCACCCTGATCATGATGGCCTTCTACATCCCGCTGTTCGTCTTCCTTCCGGGCGCAGGGCCCGAACTGGCCTCGTCCTTCGCGCTCCAGATGCTCGTGCCGGCGCTGACGTGCCTGATACAGATCCCCCTGATCATCTTCGTCACCGGCCATTTCTTCCTGGCCTCCGGCGTCAGCGGGGGGTTGGCCCCCACTGGCGGCGGCATCTTCGGCGACGCGCCTCAAGTCCCGCACTGGCACTGAGGCGCGGCTCCCGCGCCTCACACCAGGACGAAATCGTCCGGCGAGAGGTCGGCCAGGGTGATCCCCGCGAGGATGACGCTGCCGGCCGCGCCCGCGTCGATCACCACATCGTCGTCCACCTGGGTCGCGGCGGCGAGGACAGCGTCGGCGGTCGCGAAGGTCGATGCCTTGAACACGAGCTGGTCGTGGCCGTTTTCGTGGATGTTGAAGTCGGTCACCCGGTCGTGGCCGAAGCGGTTGCTGTTGAAGTAGAACAGGTCCCCGCCGACGCCGCCGGTCAGGCCGTCGTTGCCGGCACCGCCGTAGAGCCGGTCGTCGCCCGCCCCGCCATAGAGGATGTCGCTGTCGGCGCCGCCCATGACGAGATCATTGCCGGCACCGCCGTGGAGCAGGTCGTCGCCCGCCTCCCCGCGCAGGCTGTCGTTGCCGCCCGCCGCGAAGATGTGGTCCGGCGCATCGGTGCCGGTCAGGGCATCCTTGCCGCCGGTCCCGGCCAGCACGTCTTCGTAACCGATGAGGTTCTCGCTCTTGAAGATCAGCAGCGTGTTGGAGCTGACAAGGCCCGCGTCCTCGACCGAGAACAGCAGGTTCGGCCGGTCCGAGAAGGTCACGCGCTCCACCCCGGTCAATTCCTTGAGACCATAGAGATTGCCCGTGTCGAACAGATAGAGCGTGCCGTCGTCGAGGCGATAGGCTTCGAAGCGGTCGGCCGCGCCCTCGACATAGACCGTGTCGGTGCCGAGACCGCCGGCCACCGTGTCCGTACCGGTCGAGAGGCGGAAGCGGTCGTTGGCGCCGAAACCGTCGAGGAAATCGTCGCTGGCGCCGTCCTGCAGCCTGTCGGCGAATTCGGTGCCGAGCAGGAAGGCGGGATCGCCGAAATGATCCGACGTCGGCGTATCCCGGTCGTGGACCCAGGTGCTGGCGCGCGTGAGATTGGTGAGGAAGGACAGCAGGATGACGCTGTCCTGCTCGATATGGTCGTAGAAGGTGGATTGGCCGATCCGTTCCACCGGATTGGTGAAGACGCCTTCGATATGGGCGACCCAGCCGGTCAGATTGGCGACGCTGAAGACGCCGTAGGGCCAGAGCGGGCTGGCATAGGCGTCGTCGAACAGGATCAGATTGTCGACCGACGTATCGAATTTCGGATCCTGCGGCAGCAGGACGTCGCCGATCGCGTCCTGAAAGGCTGTGGCATCGCCCGCCACACGGTGCACCACGTCGTTCTCGAAGCCGATGTTGGCGATGCCCGGCTCGTCCACGATCACCGGCACGGCCCCGGCGACATAGTCGCTGTCGGCGAAGAAGCCGCCCCAGTCCGTCTCGCGCGCCCCGAACATGTTGTTGGTGGCGCCCGCTCCCAGGCTGTAACCGGTGACGATCACGTCTTCCCCGCTGAGGTCGCCGTCCTCCGCGTAGGTCTTCACCGCCTCGATCAGATAGTCGAGAGCATGGACGTAGTCGCCCGAGATCATCGACGGATAGTCGATCACGTCGAGGGGATTGTTGGTCGGCGCGAAGACGATGGCGACCTGCGCCGGCTGGCCGCCGGCATCCTCCCGCACCCAGATCTTGGCCTGGGAGGTGAACAGATCGTCCAGGAGCAGTCTGTCGCCCTTGAAGAAGCCCTGGGCGTCGACCCGGCTCTGGTCGAGACCGAGTTCCGCGGCCGACACCTCGCGCCAGCCCGACGGCGGCTGGGCGTTGGTCCCGAGACCCAGGTTCAGCAGCGGATTGGCCAGCGGCAGCAGCGGTTCGGCCCCGAACGACTGGATGCCCGTATAGGCGGCAAGCGACCAGGCGGTGGACAGCAGCGCACGGCCGTCCTGCCCCTTGTAGTCGAAGATCGGCATGTTTTTCCCTTCCCCCCTCGGCGCGGGCTTTTGCCCTGTCGCCCGCACGCTAGCACCGGCCGCCGGCAGGGGCGCGCCGCTAAGGCACCGAATTGGGTCGATCGACAAAGACTCCGCCGATGCCACCGGTCTTGTTCTTCATATCCGGCAATGCAATCATCGGTCGAACGACACGAGACGGCAAACGACAGGGAACGACGGCATGTCATTCTTCGGAGACATCGGTTTCAGCCTTCGTGCCAGTCTGCGCTGGCAAACGCTCGGCTTCGTCCTCCTGACGGTCAGCGTCCTGACCCCTTTGACCGCGACGATCGATTTCCGCTTCGGCATCCAGATGGCGCCGGGGGCGTTCAATGTCCTGGCCGTCTCGAACGACTGGACGATCACGCTCGTCGCCCTTGCGCTGGCGGCGGCCGTTTTCACGCCGATCTGGCTCTTCCTCTATGTCAGCCTGAACTGGGACGTGTTCGGGCGGCCCCTGCCAGTCGGCTTCGGTCAGGGCATCCTGCGCCTGCTCAAGGGGGTCGGCCTGCAGGTTGCCATCATCGTTGGGGTCATGGCCCCGCCGGTCGCCATCCTTGGCTATGCGATTTCGTCGGGCTCGCTGCCGGACTCCCGCTTCCTGGCCTTCCTGCTCAACATCGGGTTCTTCATCGGCATTCTGGCGCTCTTCTGCTGGCTGGTGATCAGTTCGCTGTTCCTGGTCTGCGGCACGGTCTATCTCGGCAGTTTCAGTCCCAACCGGGCCCTGATCCTGGTCAGGGGCCGACGCTGGCCGCTGTTCGGCGCGTCGATCGCCGCCTATGCGATCATCTGGCTCGGGGCAATGATCTCCACCAGCGCCGGGACGGGAATCGTTGCGACCGCGATCTTCCTCCTCTTCCACGCGGTTCTGGTGCCCTGGCTCATCTTCGTTAACCGCCATTTCTTCGCGGCGCTCGACGCCGACGAGCGGCGGTCAACGGGAACGTTCGCCTATTTGACCTAGGGGCCGGTCGGGGGCCGGAGCGCCGGTCAGGGGTTGTGGTCGTGCCGGATCCGGGTTAGCAGGGACGGCCGTCGATCTCGGAACCGCCATGCCCGTGCCCCTTCTCGTCCTGATGCTTCAGAGCGCCTTCCGCGTCGTGTTCGAGCGGGAGTCCCTGCGTCTCGCCTTCCTGCTGGGCGTGGTGCCGGCGATCGGCAGCAATCTCGCCGTGGCGCTTTCGGCCCATTGGTTCGGATCCGATCCGTCGATGGACAGCGGCGCGGAAATCAACGTCGAAGCCCTCGGGGGCATGGTGATCGCGGCTTCGGCCGGCTTCGTCCTGTCGCTGTTCCTGGTCGCCCCCTTCGCCGCGAAGGCGGCCGGCGACCTGCTGGCACGCCGCCTGGGCCGCCCGCCGGAAGTCACGCCGCAGGAGGCGACGCGCCGCGCCTGGCTGGTCCTCGTCCAGATGGTTGCCGCGGCCCTGGCGGTGGTCGCCCTCAATGTCGCCGTCAGCAGCCTGATGCCGGCCGCGAGCGCGGCCGGCGTGTTCGTCGGAACCGCGCTCCTGTTCCTGGATGCCTATTTTCTTCTCGGTCTGGCCCTGGCGCCGGCTCAATTGTTCTACGGGCCGTCGGCGGATCTCCGCCTTTCCTTTTCGATGATGCGGGGCGGGCGGCTGCGGATCCTCGCCTTCGTCGTGATCGTGGCCCTGCCGTTCCTCTTCGCGTCGAATCTGATCAGCGTGATCGCCGGCGCCCAGCCCGCCGGCGCCTGGGTCATCACCATCCTGGTATCGCTGGTCAGCGGCTTCGTCGCCGGCCTGTCGAACGCGCCGCATCTGATCGGCATCGTACAGGCCTATTTCGCCAAGACCGGCGAAGATCCGCCGATCGTCGCCGACGCGCCGGAAGACTGAGCCGCCGCCGGGCGCTCAGAGATCGGGTTCGGACCAGAAGCGGGCGACGCGCCAGTCGCCGCCGTCGCGGCGCAACCAGGCCTGCTCGATCACCGGCACGTCGGAATAGGTCGAGAGGAACTGGACATAGGCATAGTCGCCGTCCTCGCCCAGCAGCGAGGAGAAGGCATAGACCGTCTCGAGCTTGCGCTCGACGAGGTCGCCGCCCCGCATGCTCTGCATCCGTTCGTACCATTCGGCCGAATCGGGGGCCGGCGACACCATGAGGTCGCTGGGCAGGCGATATTTGGCCAGGGCATCGAACAGATCCGTCGCCACTTCGACCGCCGCTTCGCGCTCCGCCGCGGTCAGGGGTTCCGCCGCCGGCTGGACCTCGAGATCGGTCAGGACATAATCGCCGTTCTCGTCACGGCGCAGAATGGCGCCGTCCGCCACCTTGCCCTTGGCAAGGCGGGTCTCGGCCAGCACGAAGTAATAGGGGCCGTGACTGCCCGGCTGGAACGGCAGTTCCGACAGAAAGGCGACGGCGCGCACGTCGCGCTCGCCCCCACCCGCGCCGAAGCGCGCCACCCGATCGGCATAGATCCCCTTCAACTGTTCGCGCGTGACGGTCTCGCGCGTGCGGGGGTCCAGAAGATCGTCGTAGATCGCGTCGAAATCGCCGGCGTCGATCAGATCCATATAGCGGTCGTGGGCCTCCTGCACCTCATAGGGCAGGTCAGGCGACGGAGCTTCAGTGGCGGCGGGCGCGGGCGGCGGGGCGGGCGCCGGTGCCGGGCTCGGGGCCGGGGCCGGGACCGGGGTAGGGCTCGGGACTGGAGCCGGTGCGGGGGGTGGCGCGGGCGACGGCGAAGGTGTCGGCCCGGCTTCGACCACCGTGACCGGCGGATCGGTCGGGGCGTCGCCGCCGTCCATCATGGGCAGGACGACGAAATAGGTCAGCGCGCCGGCCAGGCCGGCGACCAGCACCAGGCCGCCGGCCACCAGGGCGGACTGGCGCCCGGCCGCCGGTTTCGGCGGCGCGCCCGATGATTCCGCCGCGCCGGCCGTCGGCGCGGGCATTTCGGGCGGCGCCTCGGGCGGCGGGGCGGCGGGGCGCGACCGGAAGGCGGCCATGCCGCCGTCCTCTATCGGGTTGAGATCGATGTTCAGGGTGGCGGCGATGCCTTCGGCCAGCCGGTCGAGATATTGCGTGATGGGCGGGCGCCAGGCGTCGATCCATTGTTCCGACGAGATGAAGAGTTCGAGGGCGCGCGCCGGCGTCACCTCCCGGATGCGGACGGTGAAGACGCTCTTGCCCTTGGAGACGGAGCGCTCGATCTCCTTCCGCACGAAGACGGACTTGTTGGAATTTTCCGACAGCAGGAAGACGATGGCGCCCGCGGCATCGAGACCGTCGATGATCTGTTCGGCGTAGTCGGCCCCGGCACGGATGTCGCGCGGCGCGATGAAGCAGCGCACCCCGCGCTGTTCCAGATAGGCCGTAATGCGTTCCGCGAATTCCCGGTCGTCAGAGGCGTGGCTGATGAAAACCGATGCGTTCATATCCCTTTCGCCCCCCGACGACTCCCGCAGCGGCAGGAGTTTAGCCCCGCGTTTCGCGCCCTGTCGTGTCGTAGTTCACACGGCGCGGGCAAAATTCGCCCCTTTACCCTGAAACTTTGTCATATCTGGCCGGCCCGGCGCCTCCGCCCCTTTATTGCTGGGAGCGATAGGCTATATGTAGTTGTGGACAGAAACGTCACGGCTTCGTCATCTGCGGGCCGCGACCCGGTATTATTGGGATTCTGCAAGAGATGAAGGCGCTGAACGCGGTTCGTATCCAGGGTGTCGAGGTGTTGCCGCTCCTCGAAGGCGGCAAGGGGGTCTCGGCGACCAATGGACTCTCGTCCGGCGCCTGGGCGGCGGCCGGCGGCATCGGCACGGTTTCGGCCGTCAACGCCGACAGCTACGACGACAACGGCGACGTCATTCCGCAGATCTACAGGGGCAAGACCCGGCGCGAGCGCCACGAGGAACTGGTCGCCTATGGCATTCAGGGCGGCCTGACCCAGGTCCAGCGCGCCCATGACGTCTCGGGCGGCAAGGGCCGCCTGCACATCAACGTGCTGTGGGAGATGGGCGGCGCCGAGCGCGTGCTGAAGGGCGTTCTCGAAGGCGCCAAGGGCCTGGTGCACGGCGTCACCTGCGGTGCCGGCATGCCCTATCGCCTGGCCGAGATCGCGGCCGGCTTCGGCGTCAACTACTACCCGATCGTCTCGTCCGGCCGCGCCTTCCGCGCGCTCTGGAAGCGGGCCTATCACAAGTTTTCCCACTTCCTCGGCGGCGTCGTCTACGAGGATCCGTGGCTGGCGGGCGGGCACAACGGCCTGTCCAATTCGGAAGACCCCCTGGTGCCGGAGGATCCCTATCCCCGCGTCGTCCAGCTGCGCCAGGTGATGAACGAGGCTGGCCTCCATGATACGCCGGTGATCATGGCCGGCGGCGTCTGGTACCTGCGCGAATGGCAGCATTTCATCGACAACCCGGAAGTGGGCCCGGTGATCTTCCAGTTCGGCACCCGCCCGCTGCTGACCAAGGAGAGCCCGATCCCCGAGAGCTGGAAGCAGCGCCTGACCAGGATCGCCAAGGGCGAGGTCTCGCTGCACCGTTTCTCGCCCACGGGCTTTTATTCGTCGGCCGTGCGCAACCCCTTCCTGCGCGAGCTGGAAGGACGGGTCGAGCGCCAGATCGCCTATTCGTCGGAGCCGGTGGGCGACCACCAGGCGGCGCTGGCGATCGGCGCGCGCGGCCGTCTGGTCTATGTCACGCCGCACGACAAGGAACGGGCCGAAGGCTGGATCGCCGAAGGCTATACCGAGGCGATGCGCACCCCGGACCACACCATGATCTTCGTGACGCCGAAGAAGGCGCGCGAGATCCACAAGGACCAGATCGACTGCATGGGCTGCCTGTCGGCGTGCAAATTCTCGAACTGGTCCCAGGGCGAGGAAGGCTCGACCGGCAAGAAGGCGGATCCGCGCAGCTTCTGCATCCAGAAGACCCTGCAGGAGATCGCCCATGGCGGCGATCCCGAGGAAAACCTGATGTTCGCCGGCCATTCGGCCTATCGCTTCGGCACCGACCCCTTCTATTCCAACGGCTTCGTGCCGACCGTCCGGCAATTGATCGACCGTCTGGTCACCGGCGACTGACGAGGGAGCAAGGAAATGAACAGGACCGCCGCGGGACCCGAGCGTCCCTTCCGCGATGCGCTGCAGCGCCTCAAGGCCGCCGGCCTGCGCCCGACGCGCCAGCGCCTGGCCCTGACCCGCATCCTGTTCGAGGCGGGCCACCGCCACCTGACGGCCGAGACCCTGCATGCCGAGGCGAAGTCGGCCGGCGTCGACGTTTCGCTGGCGACGATCTACAACACCCTGCACCAGTTCACGGGCGTCGGCCTGCTGCGCGAGGTGGTGATCGATACCGGCAAGGCCTATTTCGACACGAATACCGACGACCACCATCACTTCTTCTTCGAGGGCAGCAACCGGCTGACCGACATTCCGGGCGACCATGTCACCATCGCCAATCTGCCGGCGCCGCCGGAGGGCATGGAAGTCGCCCGCGTCGAAGTGGTGATCCGCCTGCGCGAGTCCGACCGGACCTGACCGGCGGGCCGGAAGGGCCCCGCGCAGCGCCGCGAATTGTCATTGTTGCGCCGCAACTTGGCAAAATCATTGAAACAATTCCAGTCTGTTGACGGCGGCCGCCCCTGGCGCGATAAAGGGGGTGGCCGAACGATATGTTTTGGCTATCGTTCGGTTGCTTAGGGGGTATCCCCACCGGGGGCTGGGCAGGCGCCGGCCGCCGGGGCATTCCGCCAGGGGATATACCGCAACCCTGGAAGACCCGAGAGGATCGGGCGAGGAGTGACGCCATGTCGCTTGCTGGCACCAAGACCTGGGAAAACCTGAAGGAAGCCTTCGCCGGCGAAAGCCAGGCCAACCGGCGCTATCTCTATTTCGCGCAGAAGGCCGACGTCGAAGGCTACAACGACGTCGCCGCCGTCTTCCGCTCGACGGCGGAGGGCGAGACCGGCCATGCCCACGGCCACCTCGAATTCCTCGAGGAAGTTGGCGATCCCGCCACCGGCGAGCCGATCGGCCCGACCAGCTCCAACCTCAAGGCCGCCATCGCCGGCGAGACCCACGAATATACGGACATGTATCCCGGCATGGCCCGTACCGCCCGCGAGGAAGGTTTCGACGAGATCGCGGATTGGTTCGAGACCCTGGCCAAGGCCGAAAAGTCCCACGCCGGCCGCTTCCAGAAGGCGCTGGACACACTGGACTGACGCCCCCCGATGGCCGGGGGCGGTTCCGCCCCCGCCATCCGATGAAGGTCTGGCCGCCGCTCACCCTTTGATCGTCATCCCGGCGAAGGCCGGGATCTCGTGACGAGAAGGCGCCTTTCCCGGCAAACGATCCCGGCCTTCGCCGGGATGACGCGGACAGTGGAAGAACATCATGAGAGAAGGTTCGCTCGACGCGCCGACGCGCCACCCGCTCGCCTGGGAGGATCCGGCGTTCTACGACGAGGCGGCGCTGGACGCGGAATTGCGCCGGGTGTTCGACATCTGCCACGGCTGCCGGCGCTGCTTCAATCTGTGCGACAGTTTCCCCCGCCTGTTCGATCTGGTCGACGCCAGCCCGGACGAGGAGCTGACCGGCGTGAAATCCGAGGATTTCAAGGCCGTGGTCGATGCCTGCACCCTGTGCGACCTGTGCTTCATGACCAAATGCCCCTATGTCCCGCCCCATGACTTCGACCTGGATTTCCCGCATCTGATGCTGCGCTTTCGCGCCGTGGAACATGCCAAGGGCCAGACGCCCTTCGTGCAGAAGCAATTGTCCCGGACCGACCGCAACGGCAAGCTGGCCGCGCTGGCGCCCGGCGTCGCCAATTGGGCGAGTTCGACCGACAATCATTTCACCCGCAACCTGATGGAACGGACGGCGGGAATCGACGCCCGCGCCGATCTGCCGAAATTCACCGGCGCCCCCTTCGTCCGCCGCGCCCGCAAGACCCCGGCAGAGGTGAACCGCGAGGCCCCGGCCTTCGGGCGGAAGGCCGTGATCTATGCCACCTGCTTCGCCAATTACAATGCGCCCGAGATCGGCATGGCGGCGCGCGCCGTGCTGGCCCGGAACGGGGTCGAGACCGAAGTGGTCTATCCCAGATGCTGCGGCATGCCGCTTCTCGAACAGGGCAACCTGAAGGGTGTCGCGGAGAACGCCAGGGCGATCACCGCCACCCTCCTGCCCTGGGTCGACAAGGGTTGGGACGTGATCGCCCTGGTGCCATCCTGCGCCTTGATGATGAAATTCGAATGGCCGCTGATCCTGCCGGACGATTCGGACATCCAGCGTCTGGCGCGCGCCACCTTCGATGCCCCCGAATATATCGTCGACATCGCCCGGAAGGAGGGGCTGGCGCCCGGTCTTCAACCGCTCGACGGCGGCATCGCCCTGCACCTCGCCTGTCACGCCAGGGCCCAGAACATGGGCCCCAAGGCGGCGGAGATGCTGCGCCTCATTCCCGGCCAGGATCTTCAGGTGATCGAACGCTGTTCGGGCCATGGCGGATCCTGGGGCGTGCTCTCGGCGTTTCACGACACCGCCCTCAAGGTCGGCAAGCCGGTGGCGCGCACCGCCGCCAAATCGGCCAAGGCCCATGTCGCCTCGGAATGCCCGCTGGCCGGGGCCCATATCCTCGAGGGCATGCGGGCGCTGGGCCCCGCGGAAGCGGAGAAGACCCCTGGGAAGGCCCCCCATCCGATCGAACTCTTCGCCCGCGCCTATGGGCTCTGAGGAGACCGCCATGCCCCGGACCGAACGCCGCATCACCGAGACGGACATTCTGCCCGCCGTCGAATACGCCCTGAACCGCAAGCGCCTGCGCACCGAGGTGGTGGCGCTGAAGCGCGCCCGGCGCCTCGCCGTCGGGCCCCATGCCACCTTCCATTTCGAGTGTTTCGAGACCATGTGGCTGCAGGTTCAGGAGATGCTCTACATCGAGAAGGGCGGGGCCGAGCAACTGGCGGACGAACTCGCCGCCTATAACCCGATGATCCCCCAGGGCCGCGAGCTGACCGCCACCCTGATGTTCGAGATCGAGGATCCGTTTCGCCGCGCCCGCATCCTCGCCCGCCTCGGCGGCGTCGAGGATACGATCGAATTGCGCCTGGGCGCCCATGTGATCAAGGCGGTTCCCGAAGGCGACGTCGAGCGCACCCGCGAGGACGGCAAGACCTCCGCCGTCCATTTCCTGCATTTCCCCTTCACCGATGCCGCGATCGCGGCACTGGGCGATCCCGCCGTCGAGGCCAGCCTCGGCTTCACCCACCCCGAATACGGCCACATCGCCCTGCTGCCCCCCGCCACGCGCGACGCCCTGGCGGCTGATTTCGCGTGACGGCGGGAGCGAATGGTTTCATCGCAAAACATAGTCTATTATAGTCTAGTTTGATCCAGCCCATGGACAGAAGATGAACGACCGCCCCTGGACCGTCAGCGAAGCGAAGGCCCATCTTTCCGAAATCCTGCGCCGGGCCCGGACCGAGGGGCCGCAGCGGATCGGCGCGCGCGAGACCTTCGTCGTGGTACCGGAAGCGGAATGGCGGCGCCATGTCGAGCCACGACTGCCCCTGGGCCGATGGTTGCTGGAAAACATGCCGACCGGGGATGAAGTTCCCCTGCCCGACCGCCGTGATCCCGAACGCCCCCTGCCCTTTGCCGAACCGGAAAAGGCATGACCGGCTTCCTGCTCGACACCAATCTGGTTTCCGAGACGGCACGCCCAGCGCCAGCGCCCGAGGTTCGAGAATTCCTGGAGCAAAGTCGGGATACTTGGCTTTCGGTCGTCACCATTCACGAGTTGACCTTCGGTATCCGGCGCCATCCGTCACCGCGCCGAAGGGCGGAACTGGACGATTTCATGTCGAGCCTGCTGGCGGAATATGGCGATCGAATCATTCCCGTCGACCGTGAAGAAGCCGAGGCCGCGGCAGCCATGCGCGCTGCCGCAGCTGCCGTCGGCCGTACGTGTCATCTGGCGGACGCCCTTATCGCCGGAACCGCCAAGGTTCACAGTCTGACCCTGGCGACACGAAATACCGGGGATTTCGAGGCTCTCGGGATCGCCCTCCACAATCCCTGGCAGGCCTGATCTCACCCGCCCCGGACGCGGCGCATGATTTTCCGCGCCAGCGGCAGAACGCGGCGGCGGAAGCGGCGGTCGGGGTCTTCCTGGCGGATTTGCAGCAATTCGTCGAGGCCGCTTTCGATCGCCGCCGAGACTTCGTGGCGCAATGCCCAGGCATTCTCGTCGGTCACCTCGCCCTTGAAACGGCTCGCGTCGATCGCGGGGGCGAATTTGAAGTAATAGCGTTCGGGGCGCGGCAGCGCGGTGAGGCCGAGGCCGCGATAGAGACCGATATAGTCGGTCTTCAGCTTCAGCCGTTCGGCCAGCGCGGCGGCGCCCGGGATCTTCAGGATTTCGTCGGAGCCGAGCAGGATCGAATAGCTGTCGTCGGCGCCGACCGACGAGAAGGGGATCACCGGGCAGCCGGCCTCGATGGCGAGGCGCGCGAAGCCGACCCGCTGCTTCCAGCGAAGCGCATATTTCTCGCCCTTCCGCTTGAAAACCTCGCCGACGCCGCCGGGAAAGACGATGACATGGGCACCGATCGCCATCAGGGACCGGAAGCCTTCGGGCGTGCCCTCGACGGCACCCGCCGCCTTGAACAGGTCGCGCCAGCGCGGAATGGAGAAATGGACATGATCCGCGAGGCCGCGCGGCCAGATGCCGAGCCGTTCCCGAAGCCCGAAGACCATGACCGCCGCATCCAGCGTGCCCATCATGCCGTGATTGCCGACCAGCAGCGCCGGCCCGTCGAGGGGGATGTTCTCGATCCCGATGAACCGGGGATCGGTCAGCGCCGTCCAGGCGTCGACCGCCGGCCCGATGATCCGCCGCAGCTTCCTGAAATCCTCGTCCCCATAGGGGGTCACGGGCGCTGCGGCATCGGTCATGGCGGGATTCCTATGTCCCGCCGCAGACGGGGCAAGCGGGATCGCGGGCGAGACGGAGGGTTCGGAAGCGGGTACTCAACGCGTCGTACAGGAGAAGACGCCCGGCCAGCGATTCCCCGGCCCCGGTCAATTCCTTCAGCGCCTCGACCGCCATCAGGCTGCCGACGACGCCGGTCACCGCGCCCAGCACCCCCTGGCCCGCGCAATTGGCGGCTTCGGCGGCGCCTTCCGGCACGAAGCAATGGTAACAGGGCTGATCGCCGCCAAGATGACCTTTGCCAAGGTACCCCTTGAAGGTGGCGACCTGCCCTTCGAACTGCGCGACGGCGCCCGAGACCAGCGGACGGGAGACGGCGACGCAGGCACGGTTCACCACATGCCGGGTCGCGAAATTGTCGGTCCCGTCGAGGACCAGATCGTAATCCTGGATCAGGGCGCGGGCCGACGCATCCTCCAAATGCAGGTCGTGGGCGATCACCGTCACGGCGGGATCGAGTCGGTGCAGGGCCTCGGCCGCCGCCGTCACCTTGGGCCGGCCGACATCCTCGGTCCGATAGAGGATCTGGCGCTGGAGGTTGGACAGCGCCACACGGTCGTGATCGACGAGGCCGATGGTGCCGACCCCCGCCGCCGCGAGATAGACTGCCGCCGGCGCCCCCAGCCCGCCGGCGCCGACGATCAGCACCCTCGACGCCAGCAGCCGCGCCTGCCCCGCCCCACCCACTTCGCGCAGGATGATGTGGCGGGCATAGCGGTCGAGCTGTTCGTCGGTCAGCATGGGGCACCTTCGGCGAGGGGACACCACCGCAAGATGGACCGCCGGCCGCGCCGGGAAAAGCCCCTCAGCTTCCCACCCCCTTCATACCCTCCGGCGTATAGCGCGCGCCCGTCGCCGCGCCGAGGGGGAAGAGCGCATCCAGCGCCGCCATCTCCTCGCCCGTGAGCACGATCGCCGAGGCCGCCGCATTCTCGCGCGCCCGCGCCGCCTTGGTGGTGCCGGGAATGGCGATGGCATGGGGCTGTTTCGCCAGCAGCCAGGCCAGCGCCATCTGGGCCGGCGTCACCGCCCGTGCCGTGGCGAGCGCGGCAAGCCCCGCCGCGAGATCGAGATTGCGGGCCATGGCGGCGTCCTGGAAGCGGGGCAGCGCGCGGCGCACGTCGTCCGCCGCCAGGTCGTCCGGCCGGCGCAGGGTGCCGGTCAGGAACGCCCGGCCCAGCGGACTGTAGGCGACGAAGGCGGTGCCGAGATCGCGGCAGGCGTCCATCACGCCGTCCGCCTCCGGATCCCGGGTCCAGAGGGAATATTCGCTCTGCACCGCCGCGATGGGATGGACGGCGGCGGCCCGGCGCAGGGTCGCGGCCGAAACCTCGGACAGGCCGAGGTGGCGGACCTTGCCCGCCTCCACCAGCCGGGCCATGGCGCCCACGGTCTCCTCGATCGGGCGGGCGGGATCGATGCGGTGGGCGTAATAGAGATCGATGGTCTCGACGCCGAGGCGTTTCAGGGAAGCGTCGCAGGCGGCGGCGACATGGGCCGGCGAATTGTCGATCCGGCGTTCATAGGCGCCCGGGGCGCGGACGATGCCGAATTTGGTCGCGATCACCACCCGGTCGCGCCGGCCCTTCAGGAAACGGCCGAGCAATGCCTCGTTATGGCCATGGCCATAGGTATCGGCGGTATCGAAGAAGTCGATGCCGGCATCGAGGGCCGCTGCTAGGGTCTCGAGAGACGAGTCGTCGCTGCGCGGGCCATAGAATTCCGACATGCCCATGCAGCCGAGGCCGATGGCGGAAACGGCGGGGCCCGACGGCCCCAGGGAACGGTGTTCCATGATCGAACTCCGGGAGAGAAGACGGATGAGGATGGGTGGACCTTCGGCCGAAGGCAGAAGTAAACTATACCGTACCGTTTATATTGTCCAGCCATGACCGATACGCCCTCTCTCTCCCCCAGGGCCCGGAAGCCCGCCCAGATCCTGGCCGCCGCAAGGCGCCTGTTCCTCGCCCAAGGCTATGCCGGTACGTCGATGGATGCGGTGGCGGCGGCGGCCCCCGTCTCGAAGCGCACGCTCTACCAGCATTTTCCGAGCAAGGAGGCGCTGTTCGGCGCCGTCGTGCTGCAGGTCTGGCAGGGCCTGACGGCGGAGGATGCGGCGCCCCGGGGCGACGAGCCGCGCCAGGCGCTGCGGGATTACAGCCATCGCCTGATGGCCCATTGGGACAATCCGGACGTGATCGGTTTCCTGCGCCTGATCATGGCGGAAGGGCCGTCGTCGCCCGAAATGACCGCCGCCTATTACGCCCGGGGCAAGGCGCCGGCGGTCGCGGCGCTGGCCGCCTATCTCCGCCCGCTGGCGGCCGCCGGACGTCTTTCGACCGGCGATGCCGAACTGGCGGCGGTGCAATTCCTCGGCATGATCAAGGAAGCGCTGTTCTGGCCCCGCGTGCTCGGCGTGCCGACCGGCTTTTCACCCGAGACGGTGGTGGAGGCGGCGATCGACCGCATCCTGACCTGACCGATCAGGCGGCCTCGGCCGTGCCCCAGGCATCCATGGCCAGAATGCCATAGGTGTAGGAGCGGTGGCGGGCCGCCAGCCTTTCCCCCGCATCGGCCGCGCCGAGCACGGTGAAGAGCGGCAGGAGATGTTCCTCCGTCGGGTGGTTGCGCGGGCCGAAGGGCGCGCGGGCGCGATAGTCGAGCAGGCTTTCGATGTCGCCGGCGTCGAGCCGCTCCGCCATCCAGTCGGCGAAGGCGACGACCCAGGACTTGGGCGGCTGTTCCTGCACCGGGCTGCGGAATTCATGCAGATTATGGGTCAACGAGCCGGAGCCGACGATCAGCACGCCTTCGTCCCGCAGGGGCCGGAGCGCGCGACCGACGGCCAGGGCATGAGCGGGACCCAGATGGCTCTGCACCGACACTTGGGTGACCGGGACATCCGCCGCCGGATAGGCCAGTTTCAGCGGCACCCAGGCGCCATGATCGAGGCCGCGCGCCGGATCGATGCGGGCGCCGGGGACCAGGGCCGCGACGCGCGCCGCGAGATCGGGCGCGCCGGGCGCGGGATATTGCATCTCTAACAGGGCGCGGGGGAAACCGCCGAAATCATGGATGGTGCGGGGCCGTGCCACGGCCGAAACCAGGGGATCCGCGCTTTCCCAATGGGCCGACACGACGAGGATCGCCTTCGGCCGCTCGAGCGTGGTGCCGAGCCCCGCCAGAAAGCGGTGGGCGGGGCCGTCGTCGAGCGCCAGCATGGGCGAACCATGGCTGACGAAAATCGCGGGATGGCGGGACATGGGGTTCTCCGATCGTCCGGGCCCCGGCGTGGGTCCGGGGCCCATCATACATGTTACAGCCGGGCCAGCCGGCCCGGCAGCTTGCGCCCCAGGGCGAAGGCGCCGGGCCCGACCAGGGCGGAAGCGATGAGCAGCACGGTCCAGGCCACCGGGAATTCCCAGCCGCCGCCGGCGGACGAGAAGGACCAGCCGTTGCCCAGATGCTCCAGCGTCGCGCCGATCAGCACGGGCACGAGACCGAGGGCGGCGAGGCGCGGCAGCACGCCGAGGATGAGCGCGAGACCGCCCACAACTTCGGCCAGAATGACGAGATAGGCGAGCGCGCCCGGATAGCCGATCGATTCGAAATAGCCGGCCGTGCCGGCGGGGGTGAAGGTCAGGACCTTCAGGATGAAGCCATGGGCGAAGGCCAGCACGCCCAGGGTGATGCGCAGCAGGAAGGCGCCATAATCGGCGGTGGCGGGGGTCGTCGGGGTCACGCGTCGTCTCCAATTCGAAATCCGATGGCCCGACTATGATGCGGGCCCATCCATTGTTGAAATTGATGTTGATGACGATGGATATTGATTTTCATGATATCAGATCGTCTCGACCTCAATCTGCTGCGCCTGTTCGAGGCGGTGATGCAGACCGGCAATGTCACCCGCGCCGCCGAGCGCCTGGGCCTGACCCAATCCGCCGCCTCCAACGGCATCGCCCGCCTGCGCGAGAGCCTGGGCGATCCCCTGTTCCTGCGCCGCCCCGGCGGGGTCGAGGCAACGGCGCGGGCCCATGAGCTGGCCGGGCCGGTGGCGGCGGCGCTGGCCGGGCTTCGCGCCGCGCTGGACGGCCAGGCGCAATTCGATCCCGCCAGCCTGGAGACCGAGGTCGTGATCGGCACCTCGGACCATGCCGAGCTGGTGCTGGGGCCGCGCCTCGCCTGCCTTCTCGAGCGAAAGGCGCCGGGCATCGCCCTGACCTTTCGCCATTGCGACCGCGCGGACGCCCTCGCCCTGATCGACGAGGGCGGGATCGCGCTCGCCGTCGGCGCGCTGCCGGAGCCGCCCGCGCGCATGACCCGCCAGTTCCTGCTGCGCGAGGGTTTCGCCGTGCTCCTGCGCCGCGACCATCCCGCCGCCGGCCGCCTGGATCTCGACGCCTATCTGGGGGCGCGCCACATGCTGGTCTCCGCCGTCGCCAGCCGGCTGGGCGCGGTCGACCGGGTGCTGGCGGAACGCGGGCTGTCGCGCCGATTGGGGCCCGTGGTCTCCCATCATCTGGCGGCGGGGGCCATGATCGCCGGCAGCGACCTGCTGCTCACCCTGCCGCGTTCGGTCGCGGCGGTGCTGGCGCCGGCCTTCGACCTGGCGATCGGGGATGTGCCGCTGGAGATGCCGCCCGCGCGTCTGTCCATGATCTGGCACCGGCGCGACGACGCGGCCCCCCTGCACCGCTGGCTGCGGCGCGAACTGGCGGGGCTGGTCCTGGCACGCTAGAGTGCGCCGCCATGACCACCCGCTTTCCCGCCGCCGCCGACCCGACCGCCTGACCATGCCACGCCCATCCGGCCGGCCGGCGCCCGATGCCGCCGAGATCGAATCCCGCGTCCTCTACAAGGACAGCCTGATCCTGGTGATCGACAAGCCGCCGGGCCTGCCGGTGCATCAGGGCCCGGGGGGCGGGCCCAACCTGGAACAGAGTTTCGTCCATCTGCGCTATGGCCTGCCGCGCGCGCCGGCCCTGGCGCACCGCCTGGACCGGGACACCAGCGGTTGCCTCGTCCTCGGCCGCCATCCGAAGGCCCTGGCGAAACTGGGCAAGCTCTTTTCCGGCGGACGGGCGGAGAAGACCTATTGGGCCGTGGTCCGGGGCCGGCCGCCGGAAGACGCCGGCACCATCGACATGCCCCTGGCCAAGCTGACACCCAAGCGCGGCTGGCGCATGGTGGTCTCCCCCCAGGGCCAGCCGGCGGTGACCGACTATCGCCTGATGGGTACCAGCGCCGACGGTGCCCTGTCGTGGCTGGAACTGTCGCCGCGCACCGGCCGCACCCATCAGATCCGCGTCCATTGCGCCGAGATCGGCTGCCCCATCGTCGGCGAGCCGATCTACGGCCGCCCGGAGACGTCCAGCCCGGAAGGCGCGCCGGAACCGGAGGAGGTGCTGCACCTGCTGGCCCGCGCCATCCGCCTGCCGCTCTATCCGAGCCGCGAGCCGGTCGAGGTCACGGCAGCACCGCCGCCCCATATGCTGGCGGCATTGCGCGCCTGCGGCTATCTCGGCTGAACCGCGCCCGAGAGCACGGCGGCGGCCCGGCCGATGCCGAGGCGAAAGGCATCGTCGAAGGAAATGCCGCTGCCCGACCAGGGCGCGACGTCCCGCCCCGGCATCGTCCAGGTCACACGCCAGCCGAGCCCGGCCTCGTCCCAGACCAGATGACCGACGAGCAGGGCGTCGGCGCCGGCCGGCGCGGAATCGGCCGGTGCCGGATCGTCGGTCGCGGGCAGGACCAGCGGCACGCCGAAACGGGCCCCCGCGGCCAGCAGCGCCTCGACTTGGGCGCCGGCCGTCACGCCGTCGACACCGGGCACAACCCGCCAACGCCGCGCATATTGTTCCGCCGTCGCGACCACCGCCAGCACCGGCCGGTCCGCCGGCCAGACCCGCAGGCCGAGATCGGCCAGCATCGCCTCGATCGCCGCCGGCTCGAAGGTGGGGCGCAGGTAGAAGGGCCGGTCCCGGGTCCCCTGTTCGTCACCAAGTGGTAACCCCTTCATGCGATCTTCATATTCGAGGTCTTGCAATGCGTCTCGTGCACGCATCTTCATCGCCTCCAACCTGGGATCGTCCGCCACGGCAGGCTGCCCCGAAACACGGACGAGGACTTCGACCAGGCAGATCCCGAGGCCACGCTCCCGTTCCGCCGGCCCCTGCCCGGTGACGATCGTCTCGCACCAGGTCGGACGATCGATCACGCGCGCGGCCGCGTCGCCGGCCCCGGTCGAGGAAGCCGCCGCAGCCAGGAGGGCAATGCGGATCGCGGACATGACGCGCAGCATAGCGTGCCGCCGTACTCCGGCGCGGCAAAATTCACCGCAACAAAAACAGTGACACGGACGCGGTAACAGAGTAAGAGGTACGCGCAATTTGTAGTATGCGAGTGATCCAAAACAACTAGATAGACGTATAGCGACAGACATCTACTCAAATCCCCAAGCCCATCCAGCCATGCCGAAGAAGACACCCGTACGCCAATATGCCGCCCTCCCGATCGATCTTCGGTCGGGCACGGTGGAGATCGTGCTGGTCACGTCTCGCACCACCGGGCGCTGGATCATTCCGAAGGGCAAGCCCGAGGCCGGCCTGCCCGGCCACGAGGTGGCCCGCCGGGAAGCCTTCGAGGAAGCGGGCCTGATCGGCGCCACCGCCCGCAAGGCACTCGGCACCTTCGACAGCGTCAAGGGCATGGGCACCGTCGACCAGCCGGTGCGGGTCTCGGTCTATCCCTTCCGGGTGGACGGCGACACGGCCGACTTCCCGGAACGGGGACAGCGCGAAATCCTGCGCGCGTCCTTTCTCGAATCCCTGATGCTGCTTTCGGACGGTGGTCTCATTTCCCTGCTTCTACGTTACGAGGACGAACTGGTCGATCTCCTGCCCCCCCTCGACAAACGAGGCGGCGCACGCTAGCAGACAGGAGGGACCGGGAGGGGGGCACCGGCATGACGATGGAAGATGGGCGCCAAGCCCAGCCGAACGGCGGGACCCCGGCGGGCCGGCGGGCGAAGACCCGCACCAAATCGGGCGAGACGCGCGACCGCATCGCCGACGTCGCCCGCGACCTCTTCAACGAATACGGCTATCTGGCGGTCACCACCAACCGCATCGCCCGCGCCTGCGGGATTTCGCCGGGCAACCTCTACTATCACTTCCGCAACCGCGAAGACATTCTCTGGTACCTGTTCGAGGGGGTGGAGAACCACGTGCGGCAGCTCTTCTTGACCGGCGGCGCGGCGCGCGGCGACGGGCTCGAGCGTCTGCGGCGGCAGATGACCGAAGCCGGCGCGATCCTGGTCGAGTTCCGCTTCTTCTTTCCCGACCATGTCGCCATCATCCGCCGGGAGGAGCGCCTCGAGGAAGCCTTTCGCAGCCTTCAGCGCGGCGTGACCGAAGCCGTCGCCGCGAACCTCGCGCAGATGACCGGAGAGACGGCGGCGCAATCGCTGGCACTGTCCCGCGCGCTGTGGATCGTCGCCACCGGCTGGGTTTCCTTCCTCCTCGTTCAGGGCGAACGCGTCGACATGGACTCGATCGAGGGCATGGTGGACACGGTGATCGCCCTGGTGGCGCCCCGGGTCAGGCCCGCGGCGGCCCGAGCCTGACCGCCCCCGCCATCGGCGGCGTGCCGCCCTGGCCCTGGGCGCTTGCCTGGACATGGCGCGCATCCTCCTCGCCGCGGGCGCGCAGACCGCGCCCGAAATGGCGCGCCATGAACGCCCGCACGTCGTCGACGATGGTGTAGACCACGGGGACGAAGATCAGGCTGAGCAGGGTCGAGGTGATCAGCCCGCCGATGACGGCGATCGCCATCGGGGCACGAAATTCCGTATCGGCGCCGATGCCGACGGCGATGGGCAGCATGCCGGCGCCCATGGCGACCGTGGTCATGACGATGGGGCGGGCGCGCTTGTGGGCGGCGTCGATCAGGGCCTCGCGCCGGCTCATGCCCGCCGCGCGTTGAAACAGCACGTACTCGACCAGCAGGATCGAATTCTTCGCCGCGATCCCCATCAGCATCAGGATGCCGATCAGCGCCGGCATCGAGAGCGCGTTGCTGGTCACGAACAACAGGCCGAAGGCACCGCCGATCGAGAGCGGCAGGGCGGTCAGGATGGTCGCCGGATGGGCGAAACCCTTGAACAGCAGGACGAGCACGACATACATCAGGAACACGCCGGTGCCGAGGGCGACGAGGAAGCCGACCATCAGTTCCGCCAGATTCTCGACATCGCCCGTCGGCAGTTCCTGAACGCCCGGCGGCAGGTTTCTCATGCTGGGCAGGGCATGGACCCGTTCCGCCGCGACGCCAAGCGGAATGCCGATCAATTCGCCCTCGATGGCGGCGCTGGAGCGGCGATCGAGACGATAGATCTGGGCCTGGCCGGTGGCGAATTCGATATCCGCCACCGCCGACAGCGGCACCGAGGCACCATCCGCCGTCGGCACCCGCAAGGTGCCGAGCAGATCGACGTCGTTGCGCGACTCCTCGGGCAGCATCAGGCGGATCGGGATCTGGCGGTCGGGCAGGTTGAACTTGGGCAGGGCCTGATCGACGTCGCCGATGGTGGCGACGCGGGCGACGGCGGCCAGCGTCTCGGCCGAGACGCCGAGGGCCGCGGCCTTGTCGGGCTTCGGCACGATGCGGATCTCGGGCCGGGACAGATTGGCGGTCGAGGCGACATTGACCAGCCCGTCGATGCCGCGCATCTCGCGTTCCACCTGGCGCGCCACGGTCGAGAGCAGCACGGGATCGTCGCTGACCAGGGCGAGCTGGAGCTTGGCGCCGGACGAACCGTCGGCGCCGAAGCGCACGCGCGCGCCGGGCACCTGGCGCAGTTCCGCGCCCACCTCGTTCTCGAAATCCTGCTGCGACAGGCGGCGGTCGCCGCGCGGCACCAGATTGATCACCACGGTCGCGCGCCGCACCTCGCCCAGGATGGCGCCGCCGCCGCCCGGTCCGCCGGTGACCGTATTGGTGCCGATGGAGACATAGATCGACTTCACCTCGGGCCGGTGCTCGATCCGGGCGACCAGTTCCTTCACGGCGGTATCGGTCTCGTCCATCGAGACGCCGGGCGGCAGTTCGACCGACATCACGGAACGCCCCCGGTCGCTGACCGGCACGAAGTCGTTGGGCAGCAGGGTGGTCAGCCACAGCGAGCCGGCGAAGATGCCGATGCCGGCGAAGAGAACGACGAAGCGGCGATTCAGGCACCAGCCGAGGAAACGCAGATAGCCCGGCATCCAGCCCGGCTCGCGGTGGGGGTGGGCATCCTCGCCCCGCAGCATGTAGGCGCCCATCAGGGGGGTCAGCATGCGCGCGACCACCAGGGAGAAGGCGACCGAGACGCAGGCGGCGATGGCGAAGGACTGGAAGAACTGGCCGACCACGCCGGGCATGAAGCCGACCGGCATGAAGACGGCGATGATGGTGGCGGTGGTGGCGACGACCGCGAGGCCGATCTCGTCCGCCGCCTCGAGCGCCGCGCGATAGGGCTTCTTGCCCTGGGAGATGTGACGCACGATGTTCTCGATCTCGACGATCGCATCGTCGACCAGGATGCCCACGGTCAGCGAAAGGGCGAGCAGGCTGACGATGTTGATCGACTGGTCGAGGGCCAGCATCACCGCGAAGGTCGGGATCAGCGACAGGGGCATGGCGACGGAGGCGATGAAGGTGGCGCGCCCGTCGCGCAGGAACCACCAGACCACGAGCACCGCGAGCAGCGCGCCCAGCGCCAGCGCCTCGATCGAGGCATTGTAGCTCTCGATGACGAAATCGACGCCGGCCGTCACTTCCTCGAAGGAAATGTCCGCCCGTTCCCCGTCCATCTCGGCGATCGCCACGCGCACCCGTTCGGCGACATCGACTTCGGAGGTGCCCTGGGTGCGCATGACGCTGAAACCGACCACTTCCTCGCCGCCGAAACGCGCCCTCGTGCGCGGCTCGGCGAAGCCGTCCTCGACCGTGCCGAGGTCGGCGAGGCGGACGGAACGGCCGTCGGCCAAGTCGACCCGGGTCGCCGCCAGGGCTTCGATGGACGAGGCGGAGCCGACCGTGCGCACCGCCTGTTCGCCGGTGCCGATCGTGACCCTTCCACCCGGCAGATTGGTGTTGGCCCGGCGCAGGGCATAGGAGACGGCCTGTGCCGTGACCCCCAGCGCCGCCATCCGCTCGGGCGACAGGCGCACGCGGATCTCGCGGTCGACGCCGCCCTCGCGCACCACGTCCGCGACGCCCTTGATGGCGAGGAGACGCTTGGCGACGTCGTTGTCGACGAACCAGCTGCGTTCCACCGGCGTCATGTCGGGGGCGCGGACGGCATAGGTGAAGAGCACGCCGCCGGAGGCATCGACCTGCGACACCACCGGATCCTCGGCATCGCCGGGCAGATCGGCGCGGATTCCCGATACGGCGTTGCGGACGTCATTGGTCACACGATCGAGATCGACGCCCAATTGGAACTGGATGTTGGTGACGGAAATGCCGTCACTCATGGTCGAGGTGATGTGCTTCACCGAGCCGAGGCCGGCGACCGCATCCTCGACATGGCGGGTGACCTGGGTCTCCAATTCGCTCGGGGCGGCGCCCGACTGGGCGACGGTGACCGTGACCACCGGGATGTCGACGTCCGGCGTATTGTTGATGCGCAGCGACATGAACCCGGCGATGCCGGCCACCGTCAGCACCAGGAAGAGGACGACGACCGGAACCGGATTGCGGATCGACCAGGATGACAGCCCGTTCATGACCGCGCCTCCACCACGCCGACCGCGTCGCCGTCCTCGAGGAAGCCCGCACCGCGCAGCGCCACAGCGGCGCCGGGGGCGAGGCCGTCCCTGACCTCGACCAGGCCTTCGCGGCGCAGCCCCGTCCGGACCGGGGTGAAGCGCGCGACGCCTTGGCCTTGGCGATCGCCGTCGATGGTGAAGACACCCTGCACGCCGTCGCGCCAGACGATGGCGGCGACCGGCAGCATCAGGAGATCGGCGGCGCCGAGGTCGATGTCGCCGGTGGCGAACATGCCCGGCTTGAAGCCCGAATCCGCCGGCAGTTCCAGATGCGCGATGCCGAGCCGCGTGCGCGGATCGACCGTCGGCGCGAGGGCGCGGAGCCTTGCCGCCACGGGCGCATCCAGACCTTCGGCATGAACCCTGGCGGCAAGGCCGGCGCGCAGACGGGCGAAGTCGGATTCCGGCACCTCCGCTTCCAGTTCCAGGCGGCCGTCGCGGATCAGGCGGAACAATTCGCCGCCGACCACCACCACCTGGCCGACATTGGCGTCGCGTCGCGCGATGACGCCGGCGAAGGGCGCGCGGATCACGGTCTGGTCCAGGCGGGCGCGGATTTCCGCCAGACTCGCCTCGGCGACCGCGACCTGGGCCGCGGCGGTGCGTTCGGCGGCGATGCGGGCGTCCAGGTTCTGGCGGCTGACGGTGCCGCGCGGCTGCAGGTCGCGGGCACGCGCCAGATTGGCCCGGGCTTCCTTCAGGACCGCCTGGGCGGCGGCGAGATTGGCCACGCCCTGGGCTTCCTGTGCCTCGATCACCGCGGCGTCGAGCCGGGCGAGGACCGCGCCCTGTTCGACCGCGTCGCCTTCCTCCACCGCGACCTCGGCGATGGCGAGGCCCTGAGCCTCGGCGGCGATGACGATTTCCTCCCACGCCCGGACGGTGCCCGAGGCGACGACCCGGCGCGACATCGCCCGCACCTCGGCCGGGACCACGCTGACCGTCAGGTCCGGGCCGCGCGCCGCCACCGGCGCCTCGCCCGCGCCGTCGCAGGCGGCGAGACCGAGGAGCAGGACGAGAATCAGCGCACGCAGAGGACGGGCACCGATCGACGGCGAAGGAATGGACAGGGCCATGACGAGTCTCGCGACGTTCGGGATCTCTTATGGGATATATTGACTAACTCGTCGGTCAATGAAAAAATCGTCGCATGAAGCAGGAATTTCCGCCATCAGACATCGGCGGCGCCAACAACGGCGCCGCGACCGACAATGCGCCCATCGCCAATACGCCCACCGACAATGCGCCCATGACCAATGCGCCCATGACCGAAGACAACAGGAGCCCGGGTGTGCGCCAGCGCCGCAAGGCGGCGCGCCCCGGCCAGATCATCGACGCGGCCTTCGCCGAATTCGCGGAAAAGGGCTATGCCGCCGCGCGCCTCGAGGATGTGGCGCGCCGCATCGGCGTGACCAAGGGCACGATCTATCACTACTTCCCGGGCAAGGAAGACCTGTTCAAGGCGATGATCCTGGCCCATCTGCTGCCGCTGATCGACGGCATGAAGGCGATCGCCCTGACCGGCGAAATGGGCGGCCGCGCCCTGCTCGAAGCCCTGATCGAACGGGCCTATCGCGACATGGTCGGCAACGAGAAATCGCGCGAATTCGTCCGCCTGATGATCGGGGAAGCGTCGCGGGTGCGCGAACTGGCCCTGTTCTTCCATCACGAATTGTTCGACCGGGCGGACGAGTTGATCATCACCGTGATCGAGCGCGGCGTCGCCACCGGCGAATTTCACCCCCAGGCGGCCAATCGCGTCGCCGGCTTCCCCGACGCCATCGTGGCGCCGGCGGTCATGGCCTGCATGCAGGCGGTGCTGTCCCATTCGATCGGCCTGCCCATGCCCGACATCGAAGCGATGAAGGCCGCCCATCTCGACCTGCTGCTGAACGGCCTGATGGCGCGCCCCATCGGCTGAATCAGAGCCCGGCCAGGATCTCCGTCGCCAACCGGCGCAGGGTTTCGCGGTCGGCGCCGATCGGCAGGCGATAGGCGAGCCAGAGGAAGAATTTCTCTTCCTCGGTCAAGGGCCCCTTCGCACCGCTGGCATATTCCCCGCGCCCGCCGAGGCCGAGCGCGCGCAGCAGCACCCGGGCAAGGCAATTGTCCGCCTCCACCTGCGGCAGATCACGGCGGATACGGATCACGCTGTTGTGCAGCTCCCGCACCCGAAGGGGATGACCGGACATCGTGAATACGCCGCAACCGGCACCGGGCGTGTCCTCCGGTGCCGTCGCGGTGTAATAGGGAAAACGAAGCGCCATGAATTTTCGATCGGCCGCGTCGAGGCCCGACTTCAGATCGTTCCGCCATTCCACGAGCAGGACAGGGGTCCGGTCGAACGCTTCGCTGTCGAAGGGAGGTTCGGGGCCGATGCCGGTGAGGCTCCGGATCTCGTCGAGGATCGGCGGCTGGTAGCGGGAAAGACGCCGCCAATTGACGAAAATCAGGCTCGATCCGTCAGGCAGGCGCGCGAGTTTGCCGGTTTCGACCGGCAGCAGGAAAATATTGTAATAGGGCGGCCCGCCCAGCGCGGCATCCAGGAACCGTTCGACGATGTCCGGTTGTCTTGCCAATGCGGCCGCGCCGGGGGGCGGGGGCGGTGCATCCGCGAATGCCGAGCCGCAAACGAGTGTCAGCAGCGCCATGATCAGCAGGCGCCGCACGCCCGTCACCCTTCCACGCGGATGATCAGCGCGTCGATCGCGGCGAGCGCTTCCGGCTCGTCCAGGAAGGGGGCATGGCCGCGCGCCGTGACCTCGACCACCGCCAGGTCGGGCTTGGCCGCCTTCATCTTCTCGACCGTGCTTCGGGCGAGAAGGTCCGACAGGGCGCCGCGCAGCAGCAGGGTCGGGATCTGCGCCAGGCCGGCGAAGATCGGCCACATGTCGGCCGGCGGGCCGGCGGCACGCATGGCATCGCCGATCTTCGGATCGTAATTGGGGCGAAGCCCACCGTCCGGCTTCTCGACGAAGACGGCGCGGGCGAATTTCAGCCAGATCGCGTCGGCGAGGTCGGGAAACTGGTCGCCATTCACTTCGCGCAATTGCGCCACCGCCGCCGCCCAATCCGCCGGATCGCCCTGCTTGCCGGCATAGGACGCGATCCGCGCCAGCCCGGCGGGATCGAGCTCGGGGCCGATGTCGTTGAGGACCGCGCCCGCCACCATCGCGGGGGCGGCCAGCGCGACGAGCTGGGTGACGATGCCGCCGAGCGAGGTGCCGATGAAGATCGCGCGCCCGATGCCGAGGGCGGCGAGCAGGCCGATCACGTCGCCGGCATAGGTCGGCGGGACATAGCGCATGAATTCGGGATCATGGGCCGATTTGCCCCGGCCCCGGAAATCGGGCGAGAGCACCCGCCGCCCGCCGGCGGAAAGATGCGTCGCCAGATCCTCGAAGTCCGCGGAATTGCGGGTAAGGCCGGGCAGGCAGATCACCGGCAGGCGCGGATCGGCGGCATCGCCATAGTCGCGGTAATAGAGCGACAGCCCATCGGCGGACGTGTGGAATTGCGCGCGGTAGGCCGCCATCTTCCCCCCTTCGAGGTGTGTGGTTTCTTCTTGTGCTCAGTTGATGCTGGCGCGATGGGCGCTGTCGACCACCGGCGTGGTGCGCGCGCCGGCGCCGCGCAGGAGGTCGCGGGCGATGCCCATGGGCACCGGCTTGTTGCCGTTGAGGCGCAGGCGATAGACCTGGGTATTCTCCAGCACGCGCTGGACGTAGTTGCGCGTCTCGCCGAAGGGAATGCGCTCCACCCAGTCGACCACGTCGACGGAGGACGAGCGCGGATCGCCGTAGCGGTTGATCCAGCGGTCGATGCGCCCGCCGCCGGCGTTATAGGCACCGATCACCATGGCGTAGGAGCCGCCGAAGTCGCCGAGCAATTCGTCGAGGTGGGCGACGCCGAGGGTCATGTTGTAGCGCGGGTCGCTGGTCAGCTTCGTCTGTTCGAAACGCATGCCGAGACTGCGCGCCACCAGTTTGGCCGTGCCCGGCATGAGCTGCATCAGGCCGCGCGCGCCGGCCGGGCTGACCGCGTCGGCACGGAACTCGCTCTCCTGCCGGGTCAGGGCGAGGGCGAGCGCCCGTTCGGTCAATTGCCCGTTCGGCATGGACAGGATCGGATAGGCGCGATTGACCAGCACCGTGCCGGCATAGATGGCCGATTTCGCCGCGATCACACCCGCATGGGTGCCGCCGGTGGCGGCCGCCATTTCGGCGATATGGGCCCTGGCGCCCGGTGTCGGCGCCGCGTCCATGGCCGCGCGCACGAAGGGCCGGATGCGACCGGCCTCGTCGATCTCGATCAGCATGCGCACCAGGCGATACATCTCGAGCGCCTCGGCCGAGGCCCGGTCCTGGGCCGAGATCGGCGGATCGACCGGCAGGGGCCGCGCCATGGTCTCGCCCAGGGCATAGGCGGCGAGTTGGCCGTAGAAGGTCTGGGAATGCACGGCGGCGCGCCCGTACCAGGCCTGGGCCGCCTGCATGTCGCCCCGCGCGGCGGCGGCGCGCCCCGCCCAATAGGTGGCGCGCGACGACGAGATCGGTGTCTCCACCTTGGTGGTCAGGGCCGTGAAATGGCGCAGCGCCACATCCGCCTGGCCGAGGAAGCGGAGCGCGATCCAGCCCGCCATCCATTCCGCATCGAAATAGTCGACGCCGTCGCCGAGGCCATGCGCACGGACCACGCGATAGGCATCGGCATAGCGCCCGTCGTCGATCAGGCGCTGCCCGGCATAGCGAAGATTGGTCCACCAGGCTTCGGGATCGAGGGCGGTCGTGCCCGGCGGCATGGCGGCGATCAGGTTCACCGCCTGATCGTCATGGTCGAGCACGCGCAGATAGCGAATGCGGGCATAGAGCAGGCCGGGATCGTTGCGCCGCGCCGCCGGCACCGCCGCATAGGCCTTGTCGGCACTGGAGGAGCGCATGAGATAGGCGACGGCGGCGGTCCCGGCGGCGCGATAGTCCGACGGCACCAGCGCCAGCATGCGCCGCGCTTCCGACGCGTCACGGTCCATCAGCAGGCGCTGCAGGCGCGCGACGTGATCGACCGTGGTCAGGTGGGACTGATAGCGCGACAGGATCTCGCTCTCGGTCGCCGAGGGCATGTCCGCCTCGACCCAGCCCTGGCGCAGCAGCAGAAGGCCGCGCGCCTTTTCCCCCGTGGTCAGCAGGGCGGCGCCATAGCGCAACTTGCCGAGACCGCTGACCGGCGGATACTTGGAGAACCAGGCCAGTTGCGCCGCGACCGGGGTGCGGGCGTCGATCGCCGCCTCGGCCCGGGACAGCATGGTTTCCAGCCTGGGCCAGCCCGGGGTGCGCTGCACGAAATAGGTGATGTTCTCGAAGCTCGCGTTGGCGCTGCGCGACTGATAGGTCTGCCATTCGATCATGCGCGCCAGCGTGCGGTCGCGGGCAGCCGCCGCGATAGTGGCGGCCCCCTCCCAATCGCCCTGGCGGGCCCTGGCGAAGGCGCGCTGGTAGATCGCTCGATCGCCGGCGCCGAGGAGCGAGGGATATTGGCTCGCCGCCTCGGCCGTCGGGTTCGCCACGGGCGCCGCGGTCATGACGCCCGACAGGCCGGCGGTCAGAGCGACGGCGAGCGCGGCGCGCCCGATACGGTATCTGGCTATACCCATGGTTCGAGCCCCTCTCCCGACGGCGGCGGAACGCCTGGCCCGCCGACGAATCAACGCGATCAGCCCACGGAAAGTGTAGCGACGGCGGGGCCCGGATTCCAGCCGTGGCCCCGGGGTTTTCGGCCCATGCGGCGGATTTCCGCCCGGTGAGTCCCGTCCCTTGATTCGGGATCCGGGCGCAGCCGCCGCGCCAGGCACGACCGGGACCGGCCCAGATCGGGACCAGCCATGATCGGGGCGCGGGGCCGCACCGCCGGCCCGGCGCCCCACTGGCTGTTGAAGCCCGGAAACTCTGTCGCTATGGTCTGCGGCTCCTGTCAATCGAGGCTCGATGGTCATGTCCGACGTCCGCGCCCGCCTTCGCGGGTCGATTACCGCTCTCGTCACCCCGTTTCGCGACGGCAAGGTGGACGAGCGTGCGTTTCTGGATTTCGTGGACTGGCAGATCAAACAGGGCACCCATGGCCTCGTGCCCTGCGGCACGACCGGCGAGAGCCCGACCCTGAGCCATGACGAGCACCACCGCGTCGTAGAGCTGGCGATCGAGGCTTCGGCCGGCCGCGTGCCGGTGATCGCCGGCGCCGGCTCCAATTCGACCAATGAAGCGATCTCGCTGGCGAAGCACGCCAAGGCGGCGGGCGCCGATGCCGTCCTCGTGGTCACGCCCTATTACAACAAGCCGACCCAGGACGGCCTGTTCGCCCATTACGCGGCGATCGCCGAGGCCGTGGACATTCCGATCATCGTCTACAACATCCCGGGCCGCTGCGTCGTCGACATCACGCCGGCGACCATGGCGCGGATCGCCACCCTGCCGACCGTGATCGGCGTGAAGGAGGCGACGGGCGACGTTTCGCGCTATGCCAAGCACCGCGAGCTGATCGGTCCCGACTTCCTGCAGTTCTCGGGCGACGATGCCCTGGCGCTGGCCGCCATCGGCACCGGCGCCCATGGCTGCATCTCGGTCGGCTCCAACATCGTGCCGCGCGCCTATGCCGACCTGCAGGAAGCCGCGCTGGCCGGCGATTTCGCCACCGCGCTGCAGATCCAGGACCGGCTGGCGCCCCTGAACGAGGCGCTGTTCGCCGAGCCGAACCCGTGTCCCGTGAAATGGGGCGCGGCCCGTCTCGGCCTGATGCAGCCCGACCTGCGCCTGCCCATGGTGCCGGTCGGTCCCGCCACCGCCGACCGCATGGAAGCGGCGCTGAGGCGGTCCGGCGCCCTGAACTGAGGGCGCCATGGCCCCCAACAAGAAGCGGGAAGAGGCCAAGCGCTTCATCGCGGAGAACCGGAAGGCCCGACACAACTACACGATCCAGGATCGGATCGAGGCCGGGATCATCCTGAAGGGCTCCGAGGTGAAGGCGCTGCGCCTCGGCCAGAGCAATATCGCCGACAGTTACGCCGGGGCCAATCAGGGCGACGGGCTGTGGCTCTACAACGCCTATATCCCCGAGTACAAACAGGCCAACCGCGAGAACCACGAGCCGCGCCGGCCGCGCCAGCTCCTGCTGCACCGGCGCGAAATCGCCCGCCTGCACCAGGAAGTGACGCGCGGCGGCATGACGCTGGTGCCGCTGTCGATGTATTTCAACGACCGCGGCATGGCCAAGGTCGAACTCGGCCTCGCCAAGGGCAAGAAGCTGCACGACAAGCGCGAGGCCGAGAAGGAACGCGACTGGAACCGCGAAAAGGCCCGCGTCCTGAAGAACCAGGGCTGATACAATTCCTATTCTCGTCGTCATCCCGGCGAAGGCCGGGATCTCGTGACGAGAATGCGCCCTTATCGGCGAAAGATCCCGGCCTTCGCCGGGATGACGCAGCATTTCGAGGCAACGGCCATGGCGGACGAGGACAAGCCCGGCCTGATCGGGCAGATCAAGGACAAGCTGATCGGCACCAAGGAGAAATGGGCCCGCGAGGGCCGTCTCCTGACCGGCACCACGGCGGAGCACACGCAGCGCCTGCCACCCGGCCAGCGCCTGGTGAAGGATTGGCCGGTGCTCGATCTCGGGGTCCAGCCCTCGGTGCCGACCGACGTCTGGCGCCTCGATGTCGATGGCGCCGTGGTCAATGCCCTGTCGTGGTCCTGGAGCGACTTCATGGCCCAGCCCCAGGTCGAGGATGTCTCGGACATCCATTGCGTCACCGCCTGGTCGCGCTACGACAATCATTGGACCGGGGTCTCGGCCCAGCATCTGCTGGCGCTGGTGCAGCCGAAGCCGGAAGTCCGCCATGTCGTGCTGCATTCCTACGATGGCTATACGACCAACGTGACCCTGGCGAACCTCGCGGCACCCGACGTCCTGATCGCCCATGCCTGGGAAGGCCGGCCCCTGACCCGCGAGCACGGCGGCCCGGCGCGCCTGATCATGCCGCAATATTATCTGTGGAAATCCGCGAAATGGCTGAAGCGGATCGAGTTTCGCGCCGACGACAAGCCCGGCTTCTGGGAAGTGCGCGGCTATCACAACGAAGGCGATCCCTGGAAAGAGGACCGCTATAGCTGAGGCGCCGCTTGAACCCGACGGTCACAGCCATTAGTTTCCGCCGAACTTCAAGACAGGACCGGCCGTGAGCATTCTGGAAAGCGCGATCGAGAGCCGGCGCACCTTTGCGATCATCTCGCACCCGGACGCCGGCAAGACCACATTGACCGAAAAGCTGCTGCTGTTCGGCGGCGCCGTGCAGCAGGCGGGCGCCGTCAAGGCGCGCGGCGACCAGCGGCGCGCGCGCTCCGACTGGATGAAGGTCGAACAGGAACGCGGCATCTCGGTCACGGCGTCCGTCATGACCTTCGAGGCGGACGGCTGCACCTTCAACCTCCTCGATACGCCGGGCCACGAAGACTTTTCGGAAGACACCTATCGGACCCTCACCGCAGTCGACAGCGCCATCATGGTGATCGACGCCGCCAAGGGTATCGAGGCGCGGACCCTGAAGCTGTTCGAGGTCTGCCGGCTGCGCGACGTGCCCATCGTCACCTTCGTCAACAAGATGGACCGCGAGGCGCGCGACCCGTTCGAACTGATGGACGAGATCGAGAAGACCCTGGCGCTGGACGTCACCCCCGCCACCTGGCCCATCGGCCAGGGCAAGGATTTCCACGGCTGCTACGACCTGATCCACGACGAGCTGATCCTGATCGACCGGGGCGCCGGCAACAAGAAGCCGGAGATCGAGAAATGCTCCGGCCTCGACGATCCCAAGATCGACCAGAAGCTACCCGCCGACCTCGTCGCGAAACTGCGCGAGGATGTGGAGATGATCCGCGAACTCTGCCCCGCCTTCGACGAGGAGAGTTACCGCGCCGGTCACCTGACGCCCATGTTCTTCGGCTCGGCGCTGCGCTCCTTCGGGGTGCGCGAACTGCTGCAGGGCCTGGCGGAAATGGCGCCCTCGCCCCGGCCGGCGAAGGCGGCGGCGCGCCTGGTGCAGCCGACCGAGGGCAAGGTCTCGGGCTTCGTCTTCAAGATCCAGGCGAATATGGACAAGAACCACCGCGACCGCGTGGCCTTCATCCGTCTCGTCTCGGGCGAATTCAAGCGCGGCATGAAGATGAAGCACGTGCGCTCGGGCCGCATGCTTTCCATCAACAATCCGGTGCAGTTCATGGCCGGCGATCGTGAGACGGCGGACGTTGCCTTCGCCGGCGATATCCTGGGCATCCCGAACCACGGCACCTTGCGCATCGGCGACACGCTGACCGAGGGGGAGGATCTGGCCTTCCTGGGCGTGCCCTCCTTCGCGCCGGAAATGCTGCGCCGGGTGAAGCTGGACGATCCCATGAAGGTGAAGCACCTGCGCCGTGCCCTCGACCAATTGGCCGAGGAAGGCGCATCCCAGGTGTTCCGGCGCCAGATCGGCGGCGATTATGTCGTCGGCGTGGTCGGCGCCCTTCAGTTCGACGTGCTGAAGAGCCGGCTGCTGGCGGAATACGGTCTCGACATCGAATTCGAGGGCGTGCCCTTCGAGATGGCGCGCTGGGTCGATGCCGACGACAAATCCGTGCTCGAAGCCTTCTCCCAGGCCAACCGCATGAATCTGGCGGAAGACCACGACGGCGCCCTGGTCTATCTGGCGCGGAACGGCTGGTACCTGCAACGGGCCCAGGACGATTTTCCCAAGGTCCGCTTCCTCTCGACCCGGGAACAGATCACCGGTTCCGGCGACCGCCTGACGGCGGCGAGCCAGACCCACTGAGATGAGCACCGCCCGGCGCCGGGAGATGCCGCCGGGCGGCGGATTCGCCGAGATGGTGCGCGCGGGCACCCGTCTGCGCATCGCCCGCTTCACACCGCAAGGAACGCCGCGCGGCGCTTTCGTCGTGCTGACCGGGCGGAACGAATTCATCGAGAAATATTACGAGACCACGGCCGACCTGTTGGACCGGGGTTTCGCCGTCCATCTGATGGACTGGCGCGGACAGGGCCTGTCGGACCACCCCCTGGCCGATCGCATGAAGGGGCATGTGCGGGACTTCGAGGATTACGTCGGCGATCTCGAGGCCTTGATCGAACGCGTGGCGATGGAGACCACGGCCCCGATCTTCGCCCTCGGCCATTCCATGGGCGGCCATATATTGGCGCGGACCCTGGCGACACGGCCCGCCACGCGCGCCCGCCTCGCCGGTGCCGTGCTCTGTTCGGCGATGATGGAAATCGATACCGGTCGCATTACCCCCGCCTGGGCCGGTCGCATCGCCCACGCCCTCGTCCTGTTCGGCCTCGGCGAGCGGGCGATCTCGGCGCCGAAGGAGACGGGGCCCGGCTTCAACGTCCTGACCTCCGATCCCGAGCGGGCCGGCGATCAACCCCATTTCGTCGCCGCCGAACCCCTGCTCGATCTCGGCGCCCCCACCTTCGGCTGGCTCGACGCCGCCTTCCGGTCTTCCGCCCTGTTGAAACGCCCGGGCGCGGCGGAAGCGATCGATCTGCCGGTGCTGGTGGCCGTCGCCGGGGCCGACAAGGTGGTGAGGCCCGCCGCCGAACGCGCCTTCGCCGCCCGCCTGCCCCGCGCCACCCTCGTGGAGATCGAGGCCGCGCGCCACGAGATCCTGAAGGAGCGGGACGAGTTGCGCGGCCGCTTCCTCGCCGCCCTGGACGATTGGCTTGCCGTCATCGATATGCAATCTTCTCGTTGAATCAGATCATTGTTGCCATCGGTGGCTGTTTGGTAATGATGCATACAGCATTACCCAAGGCAGTTCGAACCATGGCCCCTATCGCTCAATTCGGAAAATCCTTCACATTGGCGGTGCTGGTCGCCGGCCTTGCGGTCGGCGGCTGCGCCGAGAAGCGGCTCGGCGCGCCGGGTCAGGCCCCGCCGCTCGAAACCATGGCCATGAAGGGCGAGCCCCTGGCCGTCGCCCAATGCACGCTGCAGCACATGCAGGAAGCCGACGAATGCGACACGATCGACTGGGGCCTGGGCGTCACCAGCGACGAAGTCACGGGCGCGAGCCGGCTGACCTGCTATAACGTCACGCCCAGCGCCGTCGCCGTCGGCGCGGCCTTCGGTCTGATTGGGGTGCTGGTCGGTGCCGCCGTCGGCGAGAAGGAGGACGTCGGCGAAAGCAACAAGCGACCGCCCCGCTATACCGCCGTGTTCAAACCGGTCGGGCCCGGCGAGATCGAGACCAGCTTCTGGGTCGCGACCACGATGGAGGGGCCCGAGCATTACATCGGGATCCTGAAGACCGCCATGGCCCCTTGCGACGGTGCCGGACTGGAGCCGGCCGCCGCGACGGGCGCAACGCCGATGCCGGCCACCCCGACCGGCACCGAGACGGCCGCGCCGCAATGAGACGCCATGGCGCCTGGGTCGTCGGGTTCTGTCTCGCCGCCTTCGGCCTTGCCGGCTGCGTCGAGGATCGGGCGGCCCGCCGGGTACGGCTGGACACGCTGCCGCCGCGGACCCTGACGGGGAACGGCGATCCGGTCGGCATCGCGCAATGCGTCTATGACCGTGTCCTGACCCAGGACTGCCAGGGCGATACCCAGCGCACCATCCTGACCAGGTCGCCGGCGACCGGCGATATCGTCGTCATGTGCGACGAACACCCCGGCTACGGTGGGCTGAACGGCGGCGGCTATTACGGCGGCGGCACGCCCCAGGGCGCGGTGCTCGGTGCCCTGGTCAATGCCCAGGTGGCCCAGGAATCCGTCCGGGTGGGCCGCATTCCGGGCCATTTTCCGATCTATTCGCTGGCCCTGCGGGCGCGGCCGGCCGGCGCGCTCGAAGGCACGGTCTGGGCCCTCGGCGAAGAGACCGGCGAGTCGCGTCTGACCATGATGACCGAGGCTTTCGAGGCCTGCGCGACGCCTTGATCCGGTCGGCGGCGGCCCCGTTCAGCCGTTGAGCAGGCCCAAGATCTCGTCGTGCAGGCGGGCGTCGCCGGTGGCGAGCACGGTGCCGCCGTTCTGGCAGTCGCCGCCGGTCCAGTTCGTCACCTTGCCGCCGGCCCCTTCGACGATGGGGATCAGGGCCTGGATGTCATAGGCTTCGAGCCCGGTCTCGATCACCGCATCCACCTGCCCCGCCGCGATCATGGCATAGGCATAGCAGTCGCCGCCGTAGCGCACCAATTGCGCGCCCGCCGCCACCCGATCGAAGGCGGCGCGATCCGCCTCGGTGCGGAACAGATGGGGGCTGGTGGTCATCAGGCGGGCGTGGGCGAGCGTGGGGCAGGCCCGGGTCTTCAGCGCCCGTGCGCCGAGGAAGGCGCCCGTGGCATTGCCGATGAAACGCTCCCCCGTGAAGGGCTGGTCCATGATGCCGATCACGGGCCTGGTGCCGTCGTTCAACGCGATCAGTGTGCCCCACAGCGGCAGGCCGGTGATGAAGGCCCGCGTGCCGTCGATCGGGTCGAGCACCCAGGTCAGGGGCGCCGTGCCTTTCTTTTCGCCGAATTCCTCGCCCAGGATGCCGTGGGCGGGATATTCCGCCTCGATCAGGGCGCGGATGGCGGCTTCGGCGGCCCGGTCCGCCTCGGTCACCGGGTCGTAACCCTTGGCCCCGCCCCAGAGGTCGGCCTTGTCGTCGACCGGCATTTCGGTCCGGAAGAAGGGCAGGATCACCGCCCGCGACGTATCGGCCAGACGGCCGGCGAATTGGGTCAGGGATTCGATTTCATTGGGGGAAAGCGTCATGACAACCTCGCTCGATGGCCGGCAACCTAGGGGCGCCAACCATCAAGCGCAAGCGGTCAGAGCGGACGGGCTCAGGCCAGCCAGATGGCGGTCAGCCCGATGGCGAAGATCCAGTCATAGGCGGCGCAGAAGGGCGGATACCAGGCCCGGGGCGCCACCAGGTCGCGGCTGTGCTCCAGACCGTGGTGCAGCCAGTCCCAGACCCCGTGCAGGGCATAGGCGACCGGCGCGATCCAGGGCGAGACCCAGAAGCTGGCGAGCCCGGCCACGATGAAGAGATTGGCCACCGTGCCCTCGACCAGCATGACGCGCAGCGACCCCGCCTGGATGGCGAACCCGAAATAGATGGCGCCGATCACCGCGATCAGCGTCCCCGCCAGTTCGATCGACGTCTGATGGTCGACCAGCAGGTGGATCGGCAGCGTCGCGAGGCTCAGCACGATGCCGATCATGGATGGCGCCATAATGCCGTGGCGGTGTCCGGTCGAAGCGATGGCCATGTCCCTCTATCCCCTCAGGTGGTTTGACGGGACGATAGAATGGCGCTTTGATGTCCGAAATGACGTTAATCCCGGTTTTTATGCCATGACACGCGCCATCCGCTTCCTGGTCTATCCGGGCTTCGTGCTGTTCGACCTTTCGGGGCCGCTGGAAGTCTTCAATGTCGCCGCCATGCTCTCGGGCGGCGCCTACGGCTTGAGCGTGATCTCCATCGGCGGCGGGCCGGTGGTCAGCTCGTCCGGCATCGCGGTGGTGACCGAAGCGCCGGCCGCCGCCCCCTGCGACACGCTGATCGTGCCCGGATCGCCCGCCCCCCTGGCGGACGAGAGTGCCGACGATGTGGCCGCGCTTCTGGCGGCGATGGCGCCCGATGCGCGACGCGTCGCGTCGGTCTGCACCGGGGCCTTCCTGCTGGGCGCGGCCAGGCTGCTCGACGGGCGGCGCGCCACCACCCATTGGTTCGCCGCCCCCCATCTGCAGGCGCGCCACCCGACGGCGCGGATCGATGCCGACCGGATCTTCGTCCAGGACGGCGCGGTCTGGACCTCGGCCGGCATGTCGTCCGGGATCGACATGGCGCTGGCCCTGGTGGAGGAGGACCTGGGGGCCGATCTCGCGCAGCAGGTCGCGCGCATGTTGGTGGTCTATTGCCGGCGCCCGGGCGGGCAGACTCAATTCTCGTCGCTGCTGGATCTCGATCCCGGCTCGGACCGCATTCGCCGGACCCTGTCCTTCGCGCGGGAGAATCTGTCGGCCGAGCTCCCGGTCGACCGGCTCGCCGAGGTGGCGGGCCTGAGCACGCGCCAGTTCGCCCGCGCCTTCGGCGCCGCGACCGGCCTGACGCCTGCCCGCGCGATCGAACGCCTGCGCATCGAGGCCGCCCGCCCCCTGGTGGAGGACGGGCGCCGCACCTTCGACGAGATCGCCCGCGAGACCGGCTTCGGCGATCCCGAGCGCATGTGCCAGGGCTTCGTCCGCACCCTGGGGCGGACCCCCCAGGACCTGCGGCGCGACGCGAGGCGCGCTCAGACCTTCAGCCGATAGCCCGAGCGGAAGATCCAGGCGATGCCGCCGAGGCAGAGCGCCAGGAACAGGGTGGTCATGCCCAGGCTCACGCCGATGCTCACCTCCGACTGGCCGAAGAAGCTCCAGCGGAAGGCGGAGACCAGATAGACCACGGGGTTGAACAGGCTGACCGCGCGCCAGAACGGCGGCAGCATGTCGATCGAATAGAAGCTGCCGCCGAGGAAGGTGAGCGGCGTCACGATCAGCAGGGGCACGAGCTGCAGCTTCTCGAAACCGTCGGCCCAGATGCCGATGATGAAGCCGAACAGGCTGAAGGTCACCGCCGTCAGCACCAGGAAGGCCAGCATGGCGAAGGGATGGGCGATCGACAGCGGCACGAAGAGGGTCGAGGTCGCGAGGATGATGAGCCCCAGCATGATCGACTTCGAGGCCGCCGCGCCGACGTAACCCGCGACGATCTCGAAGGGCGAGATCGGCGCCGACAGCACTTCGTAGATCGTGCCCGTGAAGCGCGGGAAATAGATCCCGAAGGAGGCGTTGGAAATGCTCTGCATCAGAAGCGTCAGCATCATCAGGCCGGGCACGATGAAGGCGCCGTATTCGACCCCTTCGATCTGGTTCATGTGCTGGCCGATGGCGGCGCCGAAGACGACGAAATAGAGCGAGGTGGAAATCACCGGCGAGATGACGCTCTGCATCACCGTGCGCCAGGTGCGGGCCATCTCGAACAGATAGATGGCGCGGACGGCGTGGAGATTCATGGCTTGGTGCTCACCAGGTCGACGAAGATGTCCTCGAGCGAGGATTGGTCCGTCTGCAAATCGTGGAAACGGATGCCGGCATCGCCGAGCGCGCCGAGAAGGGCGGTGATCCCCGTCCGCTCGCCCTTGGTGTCATAGGTATAGACGAGGGCATGGCCGCCGTCGGCGAGCGTCAGGTCGAAGGACGCCAGCGTGCCGGGCACGGCGGCCAGCGGCTGCTGCAGATGCAGGGTGAGTTGCTTCTTGCCGAGCTTGCGCATCAGTTCCGCCGTCTCCTCGACCAGGATGATCTCGCCCTGGCGGATGACGCCGACGCGGTCCGCCATCTCCTCCGCTTCCTCGATGTAATGGGTGGTCAGGATGATGGTGACGCCGGTCTCGCGCAGGCGGCGCACCATCTCCCACATGTCGCGGCGCAGTTCGACGTCGACGCCGGCGGTCGGCTCGTCGAGGAAGAGGATGCGGGGTTCGTGGGACAGCGCCTTGGCGATCATCACCCGCCGCTTCATGCCGCCGGACAATTGGCGCAGCTGGCTGTCCTTCTTGTCGAAGAGCGAGAGATCGCGGAGGATCCGCTCGATCAGGGCCGGGTTGCGCTTCTTGCCGAACAGGCCCCGGCTGAAGGAGACCGTGTTCCACACCGTCTCGAAGGCGTCGGTGGTCAGTTCCTGGGGCACGAGGCCGATCAGGGCACGGGCGGCGCGATAATCCTTCACGATGTCGTGGCCGCCGGCCAGCACCATGCCCGAGGTCGCGCGCGCGGTGCCGCAGACGATGCTGATCAGCGTGGTCTTGCCGGCGCCGTTCGGGCCGAGCAGGGCGAAGATCTCGCCCGGCATGATCTGGAGGTCGACGCCCTTCAGGGCGGTGAAGCCCGTGTCGTAGCGTTTCACCAGGTGCCGGATGTCGATGATGGGCTTTTCGGAGATCGGCTTCATGGGGCCGGACCATACCCCAGGGTCAATGCGGCACGAAGCCCCGCCCACGCATGGCAGGGCTGAGAAGGTTCCCTGCCGTGAGATTCGCCGCCGCGCCTCTTTGCCATGCTCCCGACCCCGAGAAGTGCTATGACGTCTGCGATGGGCCGTGCGGCAGGTGGGCATGACGGAACGATTTGATCTGGTGGTGATCGGCGGGGGCATCAACGGCGCGGCGGTCGCGCGCGATGCGGCCGGCCGGGGGCTTTCGGTCCTGCTGGCGGAAGCGAACGATTATGCGGGCGCGACGTCCTCCGCCTCGTCGAAACTGATCCACGGCGGCATCCGCTATCTCGAGCAATATGAGTTCCGCCTGGTGCGTGAGTCGCTGCGGGAACGCGAGACCCTGATGGCGATCGCGCCGCATCTGGTCTTCCCCCTCGAATTCCTGGTGCCGATCACGCAGGGCCAGCCGCGCCCGGCCTGGATGGTGCGGCTCGGGCTCTTCCTCTACGACGTGCTGTCCGGGCGGCGCCTTCTGGCCAAGAGCGGCCGTGTTCCCCGGCCTGAATGGAACCGGGTGCCGCGCCTGAAGCAGGAGCGCCTGAAGGCCATCCTGCATTATCCCGACTGCTGGACCGACGATGCCCGCCTGACCCTCGAAACCCTGCTGGATGCGCGAAAGCGCGGCGCCGACATCCGCAACTACCGCCCGGTCACCCGGATCGCGGCGAAGACGGACGGTTTCGACGTCACCTACCGCGAGGACGGCCGGCCGGTGACCGTGCATGCGCGCTTCGTCGTGAACGCGGGCGGCCCCTTCGCCACCGACGTCATGCGCAAGGTCGAGGGCATGGCGGCCCCCGCCAGGAAGCTGCGTCTCGTGCGGGGCAGCCATATCGTGCTGCCCATGCCGGCACCGGTCGAGCACCGCGCCTTCACCCTGCAGAACGACGACAAGCGCGTCGTCTTCGTCATTCCCTGGATGGAACGATTCCTGATCGTCGGCACCACCGACGTGCCCCATGAGGAAGCCGCGGCCAAGCCCCGCTGCACCGACGCCGAGCGGGACTATCTGCTGGATTGCTATCACCGCTTCTTCGATCACCGGGTGGGGCCCGAAGACGTGCTGTGGTCCTGGTCCGGCATCCGGCCCCTGGTCGACGACGGGGAAGACAATCCCTCGAAGGTGACACGGGAATACGAACTGGTGACGGCGCGCCGGGGCAAGGGCGCCCTGGTCTCGATCTACGGCGGCAAGATCACCACCCACCGCAAGCTCGGCGAACTGGTGATGGCGGAATTGCGTGGCCTGGGCGCCGATATGGGCCCGTCCTGGACGCGGGAGAGCCCGATCCACGGCGGCGAGATGTCCCGCGAAGCCCTGGCCGCGCTGGCGGAACAGGGGCCGGAGGAGATCCCCCTCGAAACCCGGCGGCGCTGGGTCTTCACCTATGGCGCCGAGACCCGGACGCTCTACGAGATGCTGCGCCAGGAGCCGGCGCTGGCCCGGCCGATCGGCATCGTGCCCGAGGCGGAACTGGTCCATGCCGTCACGGTGGAGGATGCGCGCACGGCGGAGGACTTCCTCTATCGCCGAACCAAGGTCTTCATGCTCATGGATCAGGACGGCATCGACGCCGTGAATGCCTGGTTTGCCCAGCGCCGCAATCCGGCCGGCCCCTGAAACCCGGGACCATGCTGCCCCTCGGCGATTTTCCGGCGGCGGCCCGCGCCGCCATCGACTTCGTGCTGACCGACGTCGACGACACGCTGACCCATGAAGGCCGCCTGCCCGCCACCGCCTTCGCCGCCATGGAGGATCTGACGGCGGCCGGAATCGGTGTCGTGCCGGTGACCGGACGGCCCGCCGGCTGGTGCGACATGATCGCGAGGCAATGGCCGGTCGCCGGCGTGATCGGCGAGAACGGCGCCTTCTTCTTCGCCCTCGACGGCGCGAGCGGGCGCCTGAGACGGCGCTACTGGAAGCAGGATGCGGCGGAACGCGCCGCCGACCGCGCGAAGCTAGCAACCCTGGCCGAGAGCATTCCGCGCCAGGTGCCAGGGGCCGCCATCGCCACCGACCAATTCTGCCGCGAGGCCGATCTCGCCATCGATTTCCGCGAGGATGTCGCCCCCCTGCCCTGGGACGCGGTCGACCGCATCGTCGCCCTGTTCGAGGCGGCGGGGGCGACGGCGAAATATTCGACCGCCCATGTCAACGGCTGGTTCGGCGACTGGGACAAGCTGGCGATGACGCGCATCTTCTTCGCCGAGCATCTGGGTCTCGACCTCGACGCGGCCCGGGACCGCGTCGCCTTCATCGGCGACAGCCCGAACGACGTGCCGATGTTCGGCTTCTTCCCCCATGCGGTCGGGGTGGCCAATCTGGATTTCTTCGGCGACCGCCTGACCGCCCTGCCCCGCTATGTCACGCGGGCCCGGGGCGGCCACGGCTTCGCCGAACTGGCGGCGGCCCTGCTGGCCGCGCGCGGCTGATCGAGATCCCGGCCGTTCAGGCGGCGATCGACGCCCCGGCGGCGCGTTCCGGCGTCGCCGTGCTCATGGCGCGGACGAGGTCGAGCAGGCGCTCGCGCTGGAGGTCCGGCAATTCCATGAACAGGCGCGCCATGTCGGCGGCATCGCGGCTCAGCACCTCGCCCTCCACCACTTCGCCGTCATAGAAATAGGCGATCGGCACGTCGAGCGCCTTGGCCAGCGCCGACAGGCGGCCCGCCGAAACCTTCGCCCCGCCCGTCTCGTACTTCTGGATCTGCTGGAACTTCAGGCCGACCCGGTTCGCCAGCTTTTCCTGGGAAAGGCCGAGAAGCCAGCGGCGCTCGCGGATGCGGCGGCCGATCTGGAGATCGAGCGGGGTGATGGGCATGGGGAAATCTCCAATACGGTGATATTTTTCCCCATATTGGTGTTATATTTCGCCCGTGGCAACATCGAATGCACCCTGTCGCGCGAAAGGCCATCTACCCCCGGTTGGGCGGATGGCCTTTCGGCTTGCGCGACCGGCCGGGCGCCGAGCCCCCGGCAACGGATCGGAGCGTGTCGGTCGGATGCTTTCGTCTCAGGCGCTTTCGGCGGCGCGCGACATGCGCTTGCGCTCGTTGCTGTCGAGATAGCGCTTGCGCAGGCGGATCGACTTCGGCGTCACTTCCACCAGTTCGTCGTCGCCGAGATAGGCGATGGCCTGCTCGAGGCTCATCTTGCGCGGCGGCGTCAGGCGGATCGCCTCGTCCTTCGAGGTGGTGCGGATGTTGGAGAGCTGCTTGCCCTTCAGCGGATTGACCTCGAGATCATTGTCGCGGGTGTGCTCGCCGATGATCATGCCCTCATAGACCTTCACGCCCGGGTCGATGAACATCGGGCCGCGGTCTTCGAGGTTCCACAGCGCGTAGGCGACGGATTCGCCGGCCCCGTTCGAGATCAGGACGCCGTTGCGCCGGCCCGGGATCGGCCCCTTGTAGGGCGCGTAATCGTGGAACAGGCGGTTCATCAGGCCGGTGCCGCGCGTATCGGTCAGGAATTCGCCGTGATAACCGATCAGGCCGCGCGACGGGCAGTGGAACACCAGACGGGTCTTGCCGCCGCCGGACGGGCGCATTTCCTTCAGCTCGCCCTTGCGGGTCGAGACCTTCTCGACGACGACACCGGTGAATTCCTCGTCGACGTCGATCACCACTTCCTCGATCGGTTCCATGCGCTGACCGTCGACTTCGGTGAAGAGCACGCGCGGCCGGCTGATCGAAAGCTCGAAGCCTTCACGGCGCATCTGCTCGATCAGGATGCCGAGCTGAAGTTCGCCACGGCCCGCGACTTCGAAACTGTCGCCGCCCGGCGCATCGGCGATCTTCAGGGCCACATTGCCTTCCGCCTCGCGCATCAGGCGCTCGCGGATGACGCGGGACTGAACCTTGCTGCCCTCGGTGCCGGCCAGCGGCGAATCATTGATCGAGAAGGTCATGGCCAGGGTCGGCGGATCGATCGGCTGGGCCTTCAGCGGCTCTTCCACTTCAAGGGCGCAGATCGTGTCGGCGACGGTGGTGACGGTCAGGCCCGCGATGGCGACGATGTCGCCGGCCGATGCCTCTTCCACCGGCACGCGCTCGATACCGCGGAAGGCCAGCAGCTTGGACAGACGGCCCTGCTCCAGCACCTCGCCGCCGGCGCGCAGTGCCTTCACGGGCATGTTCTGGCGGGCGATGCCCGACTGGATGCGCCCGGTCAGGATCCGTCCGAGGAAGGGATCGCTTTCCAGCGTCGTCGCCAGCATGGCGAAGGGCTCGTCCGTGTCGTTGACGACCGAAGGCTGCGGCACATGGTCCAGGACGAGGTCGAACAGCGGCGCCAGGGTCTCGCGCGGGTCGTCGATGTTGTGGACCGCCCAGCCCTGCTTGCCGGAAGCATAGAGCACCGGGAAGTCGAGCTGTTCCTCGTTGGCGTCGAGGGCGGCGAAGAGATCGAAGACTTCGTTCAGCACGTCGTCGGGACGGGCGTCGGAACGGTCGATCTTGTTGATCAGCACGATCGGCCGGAGACCGAGGCGCAGCGCCTTGCCGGTGACGAACTTCGTCTGCGGCAGCGGGCCTTCGGCGGAATCGACCAGGACGACGACGCCGTCGACCATCGACAGGATGCGCTCCACCTCGCCGCCGAAGTCGGCGTGGCCCGGGGTGTCGACGATGTTGATGCGGGTATCCTTCCAGACCACCGAGGTCGGCTTGGCCAGGATGGTGATGCCACGCTCCTTTTCGAGGTCGTTGCTGTCCATCACCCGTTCCGCCACCTGCTGGTTGGCGCGGAAGGTGCCGGACTGCTTCAGGAGCTGGTCGACGAGCGTGGTCTTGCCGTGGTCGACGTGGGCGATGATGGCGATATTGCGGATCTGCATGAACACGACTTCCGGGGCACTGCTGGCATCAAGGGCCCGCTGCCCTGTCAGACGCCGCGCAATCGGCGGGGGCAGACCGGAAACGATGGGCCGTATTTCGGGTTTGGAGCCACTTTACGGGCGGGCGCGGAGTATAGCCAGTGTTTGTGGCAGTGCAATAACAACGGCCATGCGAATGGCGCATGGCCCGCTGCCCGGCCCGATGTCCGACCCGCTGGCTGCCCGGCCCGATACCGGCGGTCAGCCGCGATCCTTGCCGACCGAAAGGGGCGGCGGTTCCATGCGCTCGCCCTTGCCGCGCGGCGCCGGCTTGGCCGCCAGGGCGGCCATCAGGCTGCGCGGGCGCGGCTTTTCGACCGGAGGCTCGGCTTTCGGAGGCTCGGTCTCCGGGGCCTCGGCTTCCGGGGCCTCGGCTTCCGAAGGCTCGACTTTCGGGACGTCGACTTTCCGGGCTTCCGGTCCGGTGGCCGCCGGTTCCAGCGCCCACGGGTTGGCCGTCGCCGGGTTGGCCGTCGCCGGGTCGGGCGTCGCGGGATCGGCCATCCAGGCATCGCCGGTCTCGGCCGGCGGCGCTTCCTCTTCGAGGGTGAAGGTCGCACCCGCTTCCCTGGGCGCGGGCTTTTCCTTGCCCCGGCGCAGGCTGGCGGCGAAGAGGGCGACGAGCAGGGCGACGCCGGCCGCGCTGCCCCAGGCGGCGGGCACCGACCAGACCTCGGCGAAAGTCTCGACCCGGGCGCCTTCCGGGTTGCTCTTGGAATAGCCGAGGGTGACGCGCTCGCCGGGGCTGAAACTGCCCGGCGGCAGGGAGCGGTCCTCATATTCGATCGGGGTGCCGTCGGCGGCGGTGAAGCGGATGGTGGCGGCGCCGCCCTGATCGACCGCGACCACCGTGCCGCGCGTGCGCGGATATTGATTCAGGCTGTCGACCACCGTCTCATATTCGGTCCAGGCGACGGCGATCAGGCCGAAGGCCACCGCGAACAAGCCGAAGCGCAGGACGAAGGGCACGCGCGGCATGTCCTCGGGCCGGCGGCGTCGGCTGGTCAGCATGGCAAGCCCGATGACGGCCCCCAGGATGCCGCCGCCGACCGGCACCGCGGACGGCGCCCAGATGGCGATCAGGTCGCCGGTCTCGGCGAGGTCCGGACGGCCCGGCGGATGCAGCAGATGGACGGGCGTGCCGATGGCGGCATCGGGCCGCGACACGGGCGGCAGGGCGGCCTCGTGGCGCTGGCCATCCTCGCCGACGAAGGCGGCGATCGGGATCGCGCCCTGACCGCCGGGGGCGGGATCGAAGCGCACCAGTTCGGCGATCACGTCCTCGGCCCGGGCGACACGCTTCCAGGTGGCGATGCCGTCCTCGGCACCGAGCCATGTGAAGATGCCGCCCGCGACGAGCAGCAGGAAACCGAGCAGCCTTATCATGAAGAAAGCGTTACCTCATTTGCCGCGCCGATGCCACGCCGAGCATGGATTTTCCCCCGCCGCCGGCGAGGCGGCGGCTCAGAGCTTCAGGACCACATGCATCACGTCCGGTTCGGCCGGCATGGGCTTGGCGACGAAGCCGAGTTCAGCGGCGAGTTGAAGCATGGTGCGGTTCTCGCGCAGAACCTCGCCATAGATCTCCTGCAGGCCGCGCTCGCGCCCGTAGGAGACGATCCGTTCCATCAGCAGGCGGCCGAGGCCGCGGCCGATGCGGTCGGAGCGGACGAGCACGGCATATTCGCCCTTCTCGCCGTCGGGATCGGAGACGAGGCGCCCGGTGCCGAACCAGGGCGCTTCGCCCGGCGGCCCCTCGCCGACCAGGACGAAGGCCATCTCGCGGTCGTAGTCGATCTGGGTCAGCTTGGCGGCGAAGGCGTGGCTGAGCTCCTTCATGGGCGCGAAGAAGCGCAGCCGCAGATGTTCGGGGCTGACGGTCGAGAAGCCCTGGATCAGCGGCGTCTCGTCCTCCGGCCGGATCGGGCGCAGCGTATAGGCATCGCCCTTGTCGTCGACCACATGCTGCTCGAGGGCCTGGGGATATGGCCGGATGGCGATCCGCTTCGAGCCCGGCAGTTCGGGCGCGGCAAGGCGCAGCCGCGCGTCGAGCACGATCACCCCGCCCGGATCGGCGACCAGGGGATTGATCTCCAGCTCGACGATCTCGGGATGGTCGACCGCCATCTGGGACACCCGCATCAGGGCGAGTTCGACCGCGCGCATGTCCGCCGCCGGACGCCCGGCATCGGCGCCGAGAAGGCGCGCCACCCGGGTCCGCGCGATGGCATGGCGCGCCAGCGCCAGATTGAGGGGCGGCAGCGCGATGACGCGGTCGCCGATCACCTCGCAGGCGGTGCCGCCGTGGCCGAACACCACGACCGGGCCGAACTGCTCGTCCTCGACCATGCCGAGAAGGAGTTCGTGGCCGTCGGGGCGGATCACCATGGGTTCCACGGTGAAACCGTCGATGCGGGCCTGGGGCGCGCGGGCCGCCACCCGGCGCAGCATGAGTTCGGCCGCGCGGCGCACGTCGTCCGGCTCGTCGAGGCCGAGGGTGACGCCGCCGACATGCTTCTTGTCGATCGGATCTCGCGTGGCGATCTTCAGGACGATGACGGCGCCGATGCGCCGCGCGTGTTCCGCCGCTTCCTCGGGTGTCGCGGCGAAGATCGGCCGGACGGTCGGAAAGCCGTAGGCGGAGAGGATGCGCAGCGCGTCCGGCCCGTGGATCCATTCGCGGCCCGCCGCCATGTGGTCCGCGATCTCGGCCGCCGCGGCGTCGCGGTCGAAGGTGAAGTCGGGCGGGATCGCCGCCGGGGTTTCCGCCAGCAGTTCCTGGTTCCGGCGATAGGCGACCATGTGCATGATCGCGCGCGCCGCCTGGCGCGGGGTCGAGAAGGTCGGCACGCCCGAGGCGCGAAGTGCCGCGCGGGCCGCGCGGGCCTCGGTCTCGCCCATGAAGCAGGTGATCAGGCGCGGCTGACGCCGCGTGCCGAAGCCCCGCAGGGTCGATTCCGCCGCCGACAGGGCGGAGGAGACGGCGGACGGCGTGTTCATCACCAGAACGCCGTCGATGCCCCGGTCCGCCGTCAGCACCGGCAGGACCTCGGCATAGCGTTCGGGTGGCGCGTCGGGGCCGATGTCGATCGGGTTCTGGTCCGACTTCAGGCCCGGCATCGTGGCAAGCGCCGCCAGCGTCGCGGTGGAGAATTCGGCGAGCCTTGCCCCCCGCGTCAGCAGGTGGTCGCAGGCGAGCAGCCCGGCGCCATAGCCGTTGGCGAGAATGGCGATGCGCTCGCCCATGGCGGCGCCCGGAAAGCCGAGGGTGGCGGCGGCGTCGAACAATTCCTCGATCGCGGCGACGCGCACGCAGCCGGCCCGGGCCAGCACGGCGCCGAAGATGCCGTCCTCGTCCGCGAGGCGGCGAATGGCGGTGGTCGCGGGCGGCGGCGGGCCGTGGCGCCCGGCCTTCAGCACCACGACCGGCTTGATGCGGGCGGCGGCGCGCAGCGCCGACATGAACTTGCGCGGCCGCGTGATCGTCTCGAGATAGACGATGATCGCCCCCGTCGTATGGTCGAGGGCGAGCCAGTCGAGCACGTCGGCCAGATCGACGTCGCATTTGGCGCCCAGCGAAATGGCGCGCGACAGGCCGATGCCGTTGCCGGCCGCCCAGTCGATCAACGTGTCGAGGATGCCGTTGGAATGGGTGACGAAGGCGAGCCGCCCCGGCTCCGGCAGGACGGGGGAGACCACGGCCTGCAGGCCGATCGCCGGGACCGCCAGGTTGAAGGCGCCGGGCCCGACGATCCGCGCCCGGTGGCGCCCCGCCGCCTCCAGCATGGCGTTGACCACATCCTGGTCTTCCGGCGGCGCGCCGACCGCCATCACCACCCGGCAGCCCTTCTGGCAAAGCGCCTCGATCAGGGCGGGCGCGCGATCGAGATCGCCGTTCAGGATGGCGAGGTCGGGCACGGCCGCCAGGGCATCGACCGCCTCGACCGAATCCTCCGCCGTCAGCAGACGGCCCTTGAATGGGGCCCGCTGCAGGCCGTTGGCGATGGCGGCGGCCACCGGATCCTGCGGATTCTCCGGCCCCAGCAGGGCCACCACCCCGGGATTGAACAGTTGATCGAGATAACGCACGGTCATGCCGGCATCATCCCAGAAAGACGGCCGTCCGTCCCGAGATCTTATCGTGACGGCCGCCAACCGAGAGCAGAGGCATGAAGGCGATCATCGCGACTGAATTGGGCAGGGGGCCGCGCGGCCTGGACTATCGGGACATGCCCGATCCCCTTGCGAAAGAAGGGGAAATCGTGATCGCCGTGCGCGCCGCCGGGGTCAATTTCGCCGACAGCCTGATGCTCGCCGGGCGTTATCAGACGCGCCAGCCCCTGCCCTTCTCGCCGGGGCTCGAAGTCGCGGGCACGGTCGAATCGGTGGGGCCCGGCGTCGCCGGCTTCGCCCCCGGCGACCGGGTGCTGGCGATCCCGTCCCATGGCGGCTATGCCGAGAAGGTGGCGGTCGCCGCCGATCGCGCGGTGCCGATTCCCGAAACCATGGATTTCGTGACCGCCGCCGGTTTCCCGGTGGCCTATGGCACCTCGCATCTCGGTCTCGCCCATCGCGCGCGCCTCGTTCCGGGCGAGAAACTGCTCGTGCTGGGCGCCGCCGGCGGCGTCGGCCTGACCGCGGTCGAACTGGGCGTCCTGATGGGGGCGGAGGTGATCGCCGTCGCCAAGGGCGAGGCCAAGCTGGCGGTCGCCCGCGACCAGGGGGCCCACCACCTGATCGACGCCGGCGTCGACGACCTGAAGGGCGCCATCATGGCGGTATCGGGCGGCGTCGACGTGATCTACGACCCGGTCGGCGGCGCCCTGTTCGAGGCGGGCCTGAAGGCGGCCAATTTCGAGGCCCGCGCCCTGATCATCGGTTTCGCCAGCGGCGAGGTGCCCCAGATCGCGGCCAACCGCCTGCTGGTCAAGAATGTCGACGTGATCGGCTTCTGGTGGGGCGCCTATGCCGACAAGGCGCCCGCGATCATGGCCGACAGTTTCCGCGCCCTGATCGACTGGTGGCGCGCCGGCCGGCTGCGCCCCCATGTCTCGGACACGAGGCCCCTGGCCCGGGCGGCGGAGGCGCTGGAACTGGTCCTCGAGCGCCGCTCGACCGGCAAGGTGGTGATCACCGTCGATCCGTGATCGCCGGCGCGGCGGCATGAGGGATCGCGACCTGGCGCCCGCCGATCCGCGTTTCCGCCGGCCATTCCTGTTCGAAGAACACGAGATTGCGCAGGAACAGCGAAGCCGTGGCCGCCCAGGTGAAGCCCAGGGCATGGTCGCGACAGGCGGCGGGGTCGAGGGTCAGGGCACGGCGGCAGGCCGCCGCCAGATCCTCGTCCATCGCGCCGACGGATGGCGAGAGAATGTCGATGGGACCCGGCACCGGATAGGCCGCGACCGGCAGACCGCAGGCCAGTGCCTCGAGCATGACGAGGCCGAACGTGTCGGTGCGGCTGGGAAAGACGAAGACGTCGCCGGCGCGGAAATGCGCCGTCAATTCCTCGCCATGGCGCGCCCCGGCGAAATGGACCTTGGGATAGGCGGCCTTCAGGCGCGCCATCTCCGGTCCGTCGCCCACCACCAGCTTGGAACCCGGCAGGTCCAGGGCCAGAAAGGCGTCGATGTTCTTTTCGACCGCGAGCCGGCCGACATAGGTGAAGACCGGACGGGGCAGATGCGGCAGCAGATCCTTGTCGCCCGGGGTGAAACGTTCGAGGTCCACCCCGCGCGACCATTGGCGGATGTTGGTGAAGCGCCAGCGGGTCAGTTCCTGGCGAATCGAATGGGTCGCCACCATCAGGCCGCGCGACGGCCTGTGAAAGCGACGCACGACGCCGTAGGAGACGGCAAGCGGCACGCGAAAGCGCGCGCGGACATATTCGGGAAAGCGCGTGTGATAGGCGGTGGTGAAGGGCAGGCCGCGCTTCATGCAGTAACGCCGGGCGCTCCAGCCGAGCGGCCCTTCGGTGGCGATGTGGATGGCGTCGGGCGCGAAGCTCTCGATCAGCCGGGCAAGGCGCCTTCCCGGCAGCAGCGCCAGTCGGATCTCGGGATAGGTCGGCGTCGGCACGGTGCGGAACAGATCCGGCGAGACGAAGCCGACCGTGTGGCCGAGCAGGCTCGCCTCCCGCGCCACGGTGTCGAGGGTGCGCACGACGCCGTTCACCTGGGGGTACCAGGCATCGGTCACCACGAGGATACGCAGGGGCCGGTCGGCCGGGACGTTTTCCACGATCGACGGCAGGGCGTTGGCGAGTTCGTTCATCCGGCGGTGACGAGCTTGGTTTCGCGGTTGCGGCGGGCGAACAGGCGCTTCTCGTATTCGGGCGCCCAGCGCAGGATTTCCAGGCGGCCGTCGGCATGTTCCACCAGGGCGGTGCAGCTCTCCACCCAGTCGCCGTCGTTGCAATAGGTGATGCCGTCGATCTCGCGGATCTCGGCATGGTGGATGTGGCCGCAGATCACGCCGTCGACGTGATGGCGCCGCGCCTCCTCGGCGACCGCGGTCTCGAAGCTGGAGATATAGTCGACCGCGTTCTTCACCCGGTGCTTCAGATAGGCCGACAGCGACCAATAGGGATAGCCGAGGCGCCGCCGCAGGCGATTGAACCAGGTGTTGAGGGTGAGCGCGATGTTGTAGGCCCAGTCCCCCAGATGGGCGAGCCATTTGGCGTATTTGACGACACCGTCGAAGGCATCGCCGTGCAGCACCAGGAAGCGCCGCCCGTCCGCGCCGGTGTGAACCGCATCCATCATCACCGCGACGCCGCCGAAATGGAGATCGGTATAGTCGCGCGCCGCCTCGTCGTGATTGCCGGGGATATAGATGACGCGGGTGCCCTTGCGCGCCTTGCGCAGTACCTTCTGGATGACGTCGTTGTGGCTCTGCACCCAGTACCACGAACGGCGCAGGCGCCAGCCGTCGATGATGTCGCCGACCAGATAGAGCGTCTCGCTCTCGTTGTACTTGAGGAAGTCGAGCAGCATGTCCGCCTGACAGCCGCGGGTGCCGAGGTGTATGTCGGACAGGAAGATGGTGCGGTAGCGTCGCTTCTCGGTCTTGCCGTCGCCGTCACCGTCGTCGTCCTGGCCATCGTCGCCCTGGCCATCGTCGCTCAGGGCCGGCGCAATGCCGTCCGCCGTCGCCGCCAGCGCGTTGGCAACCATCGCTGGATCATGTCGGCGGCCAAACGCCGGCAACATCCGTGTCAACAAAACGCCACCCTCCCGTCATAAAAGGGAAGTAATCCGAAACAGTTTTGTTGTTGATACCACAATATTTAGTTTAGACAGAACGCCTTCGGGAGAAAGGTTGTGAGTGTGGCCCATAATACTCAAGAAATGACGCTTTCATGAATATTGTGACAACACGATGAATCACCAATTCCTCGCCACCGGACGGCCGCTGGCGGTGCTCTACAACCCGGCCGCCGGCCAGCGCCGCAGGCGCCTGTTCCAGGCCAGCCTGGCGGCGCTGCGCGAGGCCGGCTTCATTCTGGAACTGCTGGAGACGCGGGGCCCGGGCGATGCCACCCGACTCGCCGAGACCGTCGCGACTCGGGAACGCCCGCCCGCCGCCCTGGTGGTCGCCGGCGGCGACGGCACCATCAACGAGGCGGTGAACGGCCTCGCCGGCCACGGGCTGCCGCTGGCGGTGATACCGCTCGGGACCGCCAACGTGCTGGCGCTGGAACTCGGGCTGCCGCGCGACCCCCTCGGCATCGCCGCCGGCCTCGTCGCCGACCGGCGGCGCGAGATCCATCTCGGCCATGTCGAATCGGCGGCGGGCAGGCGCCATTTCGTCATGATGGCGGGGGTCGGCTATGACGCCCATGTCGTCGCCGGGGTCTCGCCGCGCTGGAAACGGCGCGTCGGCAAGCTCGCCTATGTCGGCGAGATGTTCCGCCAGCTCGGCCGCTTCCATTTCACGCCCTATCGGCTGCGCTTCGACGGCGGCGGCGAAATCGTCGCCGCCTCCGCCATCCTGGCCAACGGGCGGCATTATGGCGGGCCCTTCGTCTGCGCGCCGGACGCCGATCTGGGCGCCGAGCGGCTGGATGCCTGCCTGTTCCGGGACGGCGGGCGCCTGGCGGCGGTGAAATACGGCATCGTGCTGGGCCTCGACCGCATTCCGCGGCTGGCCTCGGTCGATCTGCGGAGCTTCCGGCACCTGACGATCGAGGGGCCGGCGGGCGATCCGGTCCAGGGCGACGGCGACATCATCGCCCGCCTGCCCGCCACCATCAGCCTGGCCGGTACCCGGATCACCGTGATCCGGGCCGCGTGAGGCGCAAACCGTTGGCGGGATTGGCGATTCGGGGCGCCGGAAGGCCCCTGATCCGTGCCGACTCGCCCCGGATCGAGCCGGAGTCGCACCGGAACGACAGATGTTCGCCACCTCCCGGATTCCGGCTCATAAGTTTCGAGACTTTGCTCTAATTTGAAACATTCTTGTTTGTCAGTGGCTTGCGCCGTTGCAGACAATTTTTTCAAGAACGGGGCTTGGCTTTTCCGCGCCGCAATGTCATATTGTGCATCGCGGCATCAGCTTGCTGGTGTCGCTGCCCTTCCTGGGCGTTTCCTCCCTAAACTTGGGCCGCGTTCTACGCGGCCCCTTTTTTTGGTTCCCACCCGTCACGCGGGCAGGGTGAGCTGCATCAGCACGCTGTCGAGCCAGCGCCCGCGCTTCAGCCCGACGTTCCGCAATGTCCCCTGATGGACGAAGCCGAGGGCGCCGTGCAGCCCGACGGAAGCTGTGTTGGCGCTGTCGCCGATGACGGCGACGATCTGGCGAAAGCCGCAATCCCCCGCCGCCGCGGTCAGCGCCACGAGCAGTGCCCGCCCGGCGCCGCGCCCCATGGCCTCCGGCGCGACATAAACCGAATCCTCGACCGTGTAGCGATAGGCGCTGCGCGGCCGATAGGGCCCGAGATAGGCATAGCCGAGGACCGTGTCCCCATCGGCCGCCACCAGATAGGGAAAGCCGGCGGCGCGCAGCGCCTCGAAGCGCCGTGTCATTTCCGCAAGGTCGGGCGCCACTTCCTCGAAGGAGGCGAAGCCCGTCTCGACATGATGGGCATAGATGCGCCGGATGGCCGGCAGGTCGCCCGCCACGGCCTGCCGCACGACCACGCTTCCCCGGCTTGGCGCCTCCGTCACCGGCGTGCTCAGAATTCGGGCTTCAGGCCCTGTTCCGGCATGTCCGCCAGGGCACCGATCAGGATGTCGAGATCGCCCTTCAGGCCGTCGAAGCCGTCGGTCGGCTCCAGCCGGCGCTCGTCCATGTAGAGGGCGCGGCTGATCTCGATCTGCAGGGCATGGCGGCCCCGGCGCGGGCGGCCGTAGTGATGGGTGATATAGCCGCCGGCATAGGGGTCGTTGCGCCCGACCCGATAGCCGAGATCGCGCAGCACCGTCTCCGCCGTCTCGATCACCTCGGGCGCGCAGCTCATGCCGAAGCGATCGCCCAGCACGATGTCGGGCCGGGCCCGGGTGCCGCCCGCGCCGCCGGGCCCGGCGGCGGAAGGCATGGAATGGCAGTCCAGCAGCACGGCCATGCCATGGCACTGCTCGGCCCGGGAAATCGCCTCGGCGAGGGCGGCGTGATAGGGCCGATAGCATTGGGCGATGCGGTTTTCGGCATCGGCGAAGGCGAGCTTCTCGCGGTAGATCTCGGCCCCGTCCGCGACCACCCGGGCAATGGTGCCGAGCCCGCCCAGCACCCGCAGCGAGCGGGTATTGGCGAAGGCCGGCAGCGTGTCCCGGAACATGGCGGGATCGAGCTCGTAGGGCTCGCGGTTGGGATCGACATAGGCGCGCGGGAAGAGGGCGCGCACAAGGGTGGCGCCCTTGCCGGGGGCGCCGGCGAACAGGCGATCGACGAAACAATCCTCGGAGCGGCGCAGGCTGACCGGGTCGAGCCGCGACTGGCGCAGGAAATCCGCCGGATAGATCGCGCCCGAATGGGGCGAACTGAGCACCAGGGGACGCGGGTCGACGCCCGCCGCCGGCCGCAGCACCGCGACCGCCGCACCGTCGTCCTGCCCGCGCGGCGCGGGCTGAAAGTCGGTATCGGGAGTGAGGACGGTGGCGATGGACACGGAATGGGTTCTCGAAGCGGCTTGACGACACCCTAGAATGATCCGAACCGGGCCCGAGGTGAAGGCCCGACCTGCCGATCACGCGCCCGAAGCCTCGACCCGCCGCAAAATCCCGCACGAAAACTGTTGCAAGCGCCCGGCCGATCCCTTAAATACGCGGCTCCCGGCCGAGGGCAATTCCCACCGCCCCGGTCCCCGGACCGACGTACGCAAGACGATCGACGTACGCGAGGCTGAGGTCCGCCGACATGGCGAGGGCGCGTAGCTCAGTGGGAGAGCACTACGTTGACATCGTAGGGGTCGCTGGTTCAATCCCAGCCGCGCCCACCATGAACTGGTAGCAAGATCGGAATACGGACGGCCGATGCGCCTCAGGAAACCGCCCCGCGGCCCTGCGCGCCACGGAGAAGCCGTGCTCTTCCGCGCCTTGCTCGCTCACTCACTCGGCCTTGTTGCGTGCGGTCATCGCGTCCATCGCCTTTGTGAAGCCCGTCAGCGACAGGGGAAAGGCGATCGGCTTGCCCTGCACGTCCAGCACCGCCACCGAACCCTTGTCATGGGCCCGGAACGGATCGAGCACATCCGCCGCCACCAGCTTCTCGACGAGGCATCCCTGCGGTCCGCAGCGCGTCACCGGCCAGTCCGTGATGTCCGGCCCCTCCTCAATGCGCACCAGAACGCCTGATGGAATGAGGAAGCCGAGGGGCAGCAGGATCTGAACCGCATATTGCCCCTTGTCCGCGAGATAGGCGAAAGAGACCCGCATCACTGTCTGGCCCGTATCGCGATTGGTCACCGCCTGCCCGATGTCGCATGGCGGCACTGCGCCCTCCTGTGTCACGCAGCGCATGGTCCAGGCCCCGAAGGTCTGGGTTTCCATATCCGGCGCCGGCGCCTCCTCGCTGGCCCGCGCCGTGATCCCGCCGAGCGTCAACACCAATCCGGCCAACGCAATCAGCCAATTCCCGGTCTTCATGATCAGAAACTTGCCCCCAGTTGAAAGAATAGGCGGGCCGAGCCGGGTTCGGCCGACGCCGCCGGATGATGGAGCGGGAAGGCGACTTCCCATCCCCCGAAGAGCCCAATGTCGAGCTGTGCCCTGGTGCCGAGCCCGGTCGACGACAGCGAGTCGCGGCGTCTCTCCGTAGCCGGCGAAGACCGCTGCCAGATCGCCCCCCCTTCGACGAAACCGTAGGTCTGGCCGTAGACTGTCGCGTCGATCTCGTCCGCATCGAGGGCCCACAGCCACATCGCCTCCAGCCGGCCGCCGAGACCGCTGTCGCCTGTAATCTCCGACGGCTCGAAGGCCGAACCGAAACGGTTGCCGCCAAAGCCGATCTCGGCGGACGCCAGCAGGGGATCGAAGGCATATTGGAAGCGCGCCCGCGTGACGAGGGCGAGGTCCTCCGTCAGGGGCTGGGTCCGATGCAGGTCGCCGCCGATGACGGTGAACGCGGGTTTCCCGTTCGCCCGCGACAGATCGAGGGCGCCGGCTTTGCTCGCGCCGAAGGCGTCGAGGCCCTGCTCCAGCTTCAAAGACAGCGTATCGCGGCCGCCCAGGCCGTCGACCGCCACGAGCCGCATGCCCGCTCGAAGGATCCGCAGATGATCGTCGTAGACCCGGGTTCGCGCGGTCGAGACGAAGAAATCCGACCAGGTGTCGCGCCAGTCGAGGCCCAGCGACAGATTGAGCGAGAGGGCGCGGGAGCGCACCAGCGGATAGTCGAGCCCGAAATCCAGGGCCACCGAGCGCCCGTCATTGTCGAAGGGCGCGAGATCGGCTCCCGGATGGGTCCAATTGACCGATGCGCCCAGGTTCAGGGATAGGCCATCGTGGCCGATCGGCTGGTGGATACGGCCCCGGATGAAATAGAGCTCATCGTCGGCGGGAGTCATGAACAGGGTCAACCCCGCCTCACCGTCCAGGCCGATCGGATCATTGATCTGCAATCCCACGGCAATCTGGAACGGCCCGAGAGTATCGGATCCCCGATTGTCGACCGAAAAGAACCCCTCCACCGGATTCCGCGTAACGACGAGCGTCAGGTCCGCCGCGCCCAGTACCGTCGCCGAAGGAGCCAGTACGGAGCGCACGGAGACCCCCGACAGATCCTGGATCAGCAGGAGATGTCGTTCCAGTGCCGCTGCGGTCAGTGGCCGGGTGGCCGCGATCAATCCGCCCATGGCGGCGATCCGGCCGGAAGGATCGTCCCCGTCCACGATCACCCGATCGACGAAGCCCTCGACGACTCGGATCGTCGCCTGTCCGCCCTCGATGCGCTGGGCGGGGATCAGCGCCTGACTGAGGATATAGCCTTCGGCGCGATAGGCGGCCGTGATCCGCGCGGCGATGGCATAGAGATCGGCCAGGGAGACCTCTGTGCCGAGTGCATCGGTATAGAGAGCGCGAAGATCCGCCGTCGCCAGCGCCGCATTGCCCTCGAGCGTGATCCCGACCAGGCGAAAGCGCAGTTCCTCGGCCCCCTCGGGCGGCACCTCCGGCCGCGTTTCCGGTACCACGAGAGGTGCGGTGGCCGGCTCGGCCGGCGGCGGCGGCACCTGCTCGAACACCCGCCCCGGATCCGCCTTGCCGGGCAGAACCTGCCCCTTGGCCGGCCCGGCCGCGAGGGCGGCGCCGATCGCGATCACGGGGCACGCCGCCAGACCGGCCCGGGCCAGCCGCCTCACCCCTTCGTCTCCCCTCGCCGCCGAGGGGCCCGCAGGGTATGGCCGGTGGAGGCCGGAGGGACGTCCGCGTCCATCGAATTCGCTGCCCTTCATACCGAGTGTCGACCAGCCCTGCCCTGCAGGTCAGGGCGCCGGCGCCGACCAGATCAGCCAGTTCTGCAGACCTGCGGTGGCGCCTTCACCGGGGGCCAGATCCGCGCGGGTCGCGCCGAAGATCGTCGCCGTCGCGCCCAGCGACCCCAACTCCGAGTCCTCCGGCGCAGCCCCGTAGATCAGGAAATAGCCGTCGGGCGCGAGCGCGAAGGCGCCGCCCTGGTCGAAGATCCGCGGCGCGACGATGACGGCGCCATAGCCGGCCGCCTCGCTCGACACCGTCCCGGTCAGATCGAGTCTCGCGTCCGCGCCGTCGAGGAACAGATCGATCGTGCCCGTGCCCCGGGTCGACAGCGTGCCGTCGAGATCGAAGGCAGCGGCCGTCGCATGGATTTCGAACGAGATCCCTTCGACACCGACCAGATCGCCGCCGCTGGCATCGAAGAGTGCGGCGGGGCCCGCAAGCTCGCCCGCGGCGCCCGCCAGGGCACCCGAAAGCGCCTGCTGGGATCCGAGCGCCGTGCGCAGCCGGAGGCTCTGATCAGCCAGCGCCAGATCCGACGCCCCGGCCACCTCGAGATCCGCCGCCGCCGCGCCGACCAGGGACGAAGCTTCGACGCCCGTCGCCATGGTCACCATCCAGTCATCGTACCAGGCCAGCACCATACCGTCCGCGGGTTCGGCATCGAGCGCCAGATAGAAACGGCCGTCCGCCCCGGCGACCGCCGTGCCGACACGCTCGCCGTCTATCGCCAGCGCCACCGCCGCACCGGCTTGCGCCGTTCCGCTGGCGACCGCGGGGCCGGTGGCGAAGCGCCACTTCAGATAGGGATGGGATATCCCCTCGGCATGGCCCCAGAGCGTATCGTCCAACCCGCCGGGCAGGCCCGACGACAGCGCCGCCGCGTCCAGCCCCTGGCCCGCCGGCGTCCCGACGCCGACGCCGTCCATCACGCCGCTGGTCTGCATGTTCCAATAGGCGTCGTTGACGACGGCCCCCCGCTCCCGCCAGCCGATGAGGCCGCCGGCCATGCCATCGCCGCCGTGGACCAGGCCCGACGCGAAGGCACCGTCCACGGTACCCCGCATCCGGCCGGCCAGGCCGCCGCCATAGCGGGTGGTCCAGACCGCGCTCGTCGCATAGCTGTCCTCGATGCGCGCGGACGCGCTGCCGTGACCGACCAGGCCGCCGGTGTAGTCGAGGCCGCTGACCACCGCGCCCTCGGCATAGCTTTCCCGAACCAGCCCATCGAGACGGCCCACCAGGCCGCCGGCCCCCTGTTCCGCCTGCACGGTGCCGGCGGCGCGGCTGTTGGCCACGGTTCCATACATCTCGCCCGCGAGACCGCCGCCGTTGACCAGCGCCGTGACATCGCCCAGGGCGGTGCTGTTCGTGATCGTGGCGGTCGCGCCGCCGAAGCCGACCAGACCGCCGATGTCGCGGGCGCCCTCGACGTCGCCGCTCGCCATGGCATCGGTGACGCTGGCGAAGGTCCGCCCCACGAGGCCGCCGACGAATGTGTCGCCTGCGACCGCGCCGGTGGCCGTGCCGCCCACCACCGCGACATCCAGAAGGCCGGCCAGACCGCCCACATAGCTGTCGCCCGTGACCGCACCAGTCGCAAGGCCGTCCGTGATCGCGCCCTGATCGCTGAAGCCCACCAGGCCACCAGCATAATTGCCCGTCGCGGTCACCGCGCCATGCGCCGTGCCCTCGGTCACGATGCCCCGCGACTGTCCGACCAGGCCGCCCAGGATGCTGCTGCCCTCGACCGCGCCGTTGGCCGTGCCGCGCAGGACGACACCACCGGGATTGATCAAGCCGACGAGGCCGCCCACGGCCCGGACGCCCGTGACATCGCCCTGCGCCGTGCTGTCGCTCACCATGCCCGAGAGCGTGCCGACCAGGCCGCCCACATTGCGATTGCCTTCGACCGCGCCGGTCGCCAGGCTGTCCGTGACGGTACCGCCTTCGCCAAAGCCGACCAGCCCGCCCACGAAGATGCCGGTGCCCGTCACATCACCGTTCGCCGTGCCCTGGGTCACGGTGCCGCGCAACCGCCCGACCAGGCCGCCCAGGGCCGAATCGCCGCTCACCGTACCGCTTGCGGTGCCCCGCAGGAGGTGGCTGTCGCTGTCGAGCAGACCGACCAGGCCGCCCGCACCCCGGCCGCCCGTGACCGTCACGTCGGCCACGGCATCGGTGATATCCCCCGTCAGCAGGCCGGCGACGCCGCCGCCATAGGCCCCCGCCGCGACCGTGCCCGTGACCTCGACGTTCGTGATCATGGTGCCGCGCAGCCCCCGACCCAGCAGACCGCCGGCATGGCCCGGCGCCGTGATCGACACGTTGGACAGCACCAGATCCGACAATTCGGCGTCATAGGTGGTCGCGAACAGGCCGGCATTGCCAGTGTTCGCATGCACGATCAAGCCGTCGATGACATGGCCGCCGCCGTCCAGGCTGCCCTTGAAATAGGCGATGCCGCTGCCCAGGGGCGTGAAGCCGGCACCATCCGGATTCCACATGTCCGCGCCATCGGCGAAGGCCGCGCCGAAATCGATGTCGGCCGCGAGCACATAGTCGGCGCCGCGGTCGAGCGCGATCAACTGCAGATCGTGGCTGTTGCGGATGGTCAGCGTGTGTTCGCTGCGCAGGATGGGCCGGGTATTGCCGTCGCTGATGTACCAGACCGTGTCGAAATCGAAAGCGCCGTAGCTGGCGAGGGCATAGGGGCTGTCGAATCCGGTGCCGAGGCCGGTGCCGCCGGCACTGACGGTCTGATCCGTGGTGTCGATGTCGAAATAGGCATCGACCAGCGTGGGGCTGCCATCGGCATAGCCGATCAGGCCGCCGGCCACGCTGGGTGGTCCCGTGACCTTGCCCGTTGCATAGACACGGCTGAGATCGGCCGAGTTCGAGCCGATCAGGCCGCCGATCCGCTCGGCGATGCCGGTGACCGATCCGGTCGCATAGGCGTCGGTGATGGAGAAGCCGTCATAGGTCGACCCGAACAGGCCACCCGCATAGCCGAGCGCCGAAATGTCGCCATGGGCGTGGACATTGGTCGCCACGCCGTTGCCGCTGGCGGAAAAGCCGATCAGCCCGCCGATATGATTGCCGCCCGGGGCCGTGACGTCGACATCGGCATCCGTGTAACCGATGTAGAAACTGTCGCCCAGGGAGCCGATCACGCCGCCGACGCCGCTGCCGTTGCTGGTGACCGTGCCGTCGACATGGACCCCGAAGACCACCGTGTCGCCCTGGGCGCGGCCGATCAGGCCGCCGCTGTCACCACCGCCATTGATCGAAACATTTTCCAGCCGGAGATCGCGGATCGTTCCCGTCGACGAACCGAAGAGACCGGCATTCTGCGCCGTGGCGGTGTCGACGGTCAGGCCGGTGATGGTATGGCCCAGGCCCTCGAAGATGCCGCCGAAGCGGTTGCCACTGGTGCCGATCAGGGCGCGGCCATAATCCGCATCCGCCGCAAGATCCTGCGCCAGGGCATAGCGGCCGGTGGCGGTGACGATCGAGCCCGAGCCGTCGGTGGCATCGACACCGTCGATGGCATCGAGTTCCGCCATGGAGGTGAGCAGCGTATAGGCCTCGCCGTTGATCGACAGGGAGCCGCCGGTGCCGGTGAAGGTCAGGGCGGCGCCGCCCCGGAACATGAGATTGGCCGGATCGGCCGCGTCGAAACCGAGTGCGACCGCCGCCGCGTCATTCGCCGTGATCGGTGCATTGACCGCAAGCCGCCCGCCGGCGCTCAGGCCGAGGGTTCCACCGTCGGCGGCCATCGCGGCATTGACCGTCAGATCGCCGCCGGCAATCAGGTTCAGGGCTCGTCCGGCCGGCACGGTCACCGCCGCATCGACCGACAGCGGCACAGCCTCGGCGGTCAGGAGCGCGAAATCGGCGCTCAATGTCGGCGCCACGTCGATCGAGAAAGCGCTGCCTTCGGCGAAAAAGGCAACCCGTCCCGCGATCGCCGCCAATGTCGCCACCGCCCCGTCGTCGCCGCTGGCGATGGTGTCGGCGGCGGCGAAGAGGCCGCTTGGATCCGGCAGGGCCGACAGCAGTTCGACATCGGTCGCGCCGATCAGATGACCGGACAGCAGGTCGGCCTCCGTGGCGACCAGACCCGCGCCGGCGGTCGCCAGCCTTGCCGCCGCGAAATCGGCACCATAGATCAGGAGATCAACGCCATCGGCGAGGCTTCCCGCCGGCAGGGCCGCGTAATAATAGCCGTTGGCACCCGAATAGCCGCTGGCCAGCGTCTCACCCCCGGTGGAAACCGAGACCCGGTGTCCACTCGTGACCGCGCCCTGCGCACCGAGCAGGTTACCGGTCACCGCCTGCACGCCCGAGGGATAGTACCAGGTAAGATAGGGATAGAGGCCGCTGTCCGTCGCCCAGACCCCTTCGCCGAAGACGTTCGGCAGCACCCCGCCCTGGAGGAGTGTCCCCGTCTGGAACTCGGCGGTGGTCAGCCCGGTCCCGGCGCCGCCGGTAACGCCTGTCGTCTCCCTATCGTAGTAACTGTCGATGATCTCGTTTTCATACACAATATGAACGATCACAAAGACCTCGTTATAACCGATCAAGCCGGAAACACCATTTGTTCCAGTGACTTGTCCGGTGGCGTAGGAGCGCCAAAGCCTGACGCCGCCATACCGGGTATCTCTTCTCGCCTCACCGAGCAAACCGCCGACATTATTTCCACCCGAAACCGCCCCGGTGGCATAGGTGTCGGAAACCGTCAAATAGGGCCGGGCGGAACCGACCAGGCCGCCGGTGTTGTTGCCGCCCGAGACCGAACCGAGCGCGAAGGATTCGGCGATCCAGTTCGTGGCGCTGCCGACCAGGCCACCGGTGCTCGACCGGCTGCTGTCGCCGTCGACCGTAACATTGGTCCAGCTTCGGCTGATGTTCGCGGTGCTGTCGCCGACAAGGCCGCCGAGCGAACCGCCGCCGGCTGTCCCCGTCACCCGGCCGGTGGCGTGGACATTGACGATGCTGCCATTCGCCGTACCGGCCAGGGCGCCGGTATCGAAAGCCCCCGTGATGTCCACATCGACGAGGCCCAGATTGGCGATCGTCCCCGCCACGACCCCGAACAGGCCGACGTCATCCGCCGTCGCATTGTCGACGAACAAGCTGCCGACGACATGGCCCTGGCCGTCGAAATCACCGGAGAAGGCGGTATCGGAATCGCCCACCGGCACGAAACCCGCGTCGCTCCACACGTCGGCGAGGTCGGCCGTGCCCGCGAGATCGATGTCGGCAGCGAGCACATAGTCGGCGGCGGGATCCAGCGCCATCATTTGCAACTGATGGGGCGCTACGATGGTGGTCGCATATTCGCCGGCCAGCATCGGCCGCGTCTCGCTGTCGATCTGGTACCAGACGTCGGTGAAATCGAAGCCGGCGTAATTCGTGTCGTGGTCATAGCGATCGGCCGCGACATCCGTCGCCGCGGTGCCGGCGCCCCCCTGCCCGCTGGTGCCCGAATCCCAATAGGCCGTGGTCGGCGTGCCGACGCTGCCGCCACCGACCAGGGCCCCGCCCGTGCCCGTCACCAGGCCGCTGGCATAGACCCAGTCCAGGGTGACGCCGCTCTCGCCATAGCCGATCAGGCCGCCGACATTGCTGCCGCCCGTAACAGCTGCCGTTGCATAGCTGTCGCTGATCGCATTGTCCTTGGCCCGGCCGAACAGCCCGCCCACATTGTTCGCCCCGGCCACCGTGCCGCCGGCATAGGTGCGGGCGAGCGCCCCGCCGTCGGAATAGCCGACGATGCCGCCCACATTGTCCCGCGTGCCGCCATTCACATCGGCGATCGAGAAACTGTCGGTGATGGCGCCATCACTGTAGCCGGCGATGCCGCCGGTCGAACCGTCGATGCCGTCGGCCGTGACCGTACCGGTGACGAAGACATTCGAGATCGTGGCGGAGGAATGGCCGACCAGGGCGCCGACGTCGAGGAAGCCGGGGACGCCGGACAGGCTGCCCGTGATATCCGCATCGACGAGGCCCAGATTGGCGATCGTCCCTGCCGCGACACCGAACAGGCCGACGTTGTTCGCCGTCGCATTGTCGATGAAGAGGCCGCTGACCATATGGCCCTGGCCGTTCAGCGTGCCCGAGAAGGGCATCGCCTCGGTACCCACGGGGACGAAACCGGCGCCGCCGTTCCAGCCCGCCGTGGCGCTGGCGTCGATATCCTTCGACAGCGCATAGGTGCCCGCCAGATTGTCCGCCATCGCCTGCAGGTCGTCGACGTCATGCACCAGCATATAGGCGTTGAAGGTGCCGGCGCCGCCATCCGAGAAGGCGGTCGGGCTCGCGTAACTCGATGGGTTGTAGAAGATTTCGTAAGTACTGCCGGCCGCCATCGACGGCGCGTTCAGCAGCCCCAACGAGCCGATGCCGATGCCCGAATTGTCGGCTCGCAGGATCAGATGGCCGTCGCCGAGGGCCGTGAACGGTGCCGACGACGCGCCAATACTGTGCTCGATGTTGCGATAGGCCGAGAGCTCAAGGGTGGCTGCCGAAGACCATGCGATCTCGCCCCCGACAGCCACGAAGATGTCGCCGTTGCCGCCCGTGCCCGACGCCGTCGTCTCGATCAGGACATTGGTGCCGCCGTCGAGGGCCGAGGCATAGGTCGGCGCATTCCCACTATGCAGTACGAAGTCGTCCGGATCGGTCAGCCAGGTGCCGCCGACGCCGGCGTCGACAGTGGCGTCGTCGATCAGCACCTCGAGGCCCGAGGTCTCGATAAAGCCGCCCGCCGTGGTGCCGCCCGCCAACAGGCTGCCCGAAACTTTCGCGACCTGATCGCCCCAGACGACGATGTTGCCGCCCGCCCCGTCGGTGCCCTTTGCACTGACCGTGGCGCCGGCCTCGATGGTCGTCAACCGTGCCGTCGGCACCGGCGCCGGGCTCAGTTTCTTGCCTGCGTCCTTCCCGCCCCGGACATCGCCGCCCAACAGCACCGTGCCGCCCGAGGCGCCATCCGCCTTCACCTTGGCGCCGCTCGCCACCGTGACACCGGTGCCCGTCGCCGTCACCGTGCCGCCCGCGCCCGTCGCCTGCCCGGCCGACGCATCAACCTCGCCCGAGATCGTGACGGCGCCCGCGCCGCCATCCAGCACGATGGCGCCGCCGTCGACTCCGATCGCCGTCGCCCGCGTGATGCCGCTGACGTTGATTACGCTGGAAACGACATCGGACGCAGCATCCGCCGACAAGACGACGGTCGTGCCTTCGACCACGCCCGCCTGTTGGAGTTTTTGGCCGGCGCCGGTCACCGCCAGTTCGACCAGCCCGTCGCCCGCCAGATCCAGCGTGAACGTATCGCCGGCGGCAAGGTTCACCCGCCCAGCCGTCGCCTTCACCGTGCCCCGGTTCTCGACGTTGGGCGCGACCAGGGCGGCGATGCCCGCGCCCTCGACCGTGATCGCGCCTTGGTTGACGACGGCCGCCCCCGGATCACCGCCCGGGGTGAATCTCAGGTTCTCGTCCCCGGCCATGAAGCCGTCGACGTCGATCCGCGAGGTCGAGGCGACCACGCCCGCCGCGTCGATCCGGCCGGTGGGGCCGATCAGCACGCCCGACGGATTGAGGATCACCACCTGGCCGTTGGCCGAGACCTGCCCGTCGATCAGGCTGGTGCCGCCCTGGGTGACCCGGTTGACGGTGATGGCGCCTGCGTTCGGCTGTTCGAAACGGACCGTGGCATCCTGGCCGACGTCGAAGCCGCGCCAGTCGACGACGGCACGATCGCTCGCCTGGTCGACAATCATCGTGCCGGCTTCCGGCTTGCGGATCGCGGCCGATCCGGCGGCGACCACGCCCCCGTTGGGAAGGGTCAGGCGATCCTGGGCGACGGCCGTCCCGCCATGTCCGGCCGCAGCCCCGGCCAGACCGGCCAACAAGGCCACACGTACCGGCAGCAAGGCCGTGCTCGCGCACAGGGCTTCCTTCAGGCGCTTTCCGATGACGCTTTCGACAGCCACTATCCGTCCCCCTCGACAGTGCCGCAATTGCTGGGGCGCCGAACCGCACCCGTCATGTATACAATAAGCCATTGCATCGCGGTGTGCCTGCCTATCGCCACGAAATTTGGGCCATATCGGTGGCACGAAAATCGAGCATTCCTACCGAAAAAACTCCCTATGGTTGATCGCTCTCTCACCCGGAGCCCCCGTTCCCGCCCCATGGACGCCGGGATAGCCCGGTGCCATCATCGGGCCGTCATGCCGTCGACCTTCTTCACGTCCGACACCCATTTCGGCCATGAGCGCATGGTCCGCCTGCGCGGCTTTGCCTCGAAGGACGCGATGGACGCGGCCCTGATCGAACGCTGGAACCGCATCGTCGGGCCGGACGACACGGTCCATCACCTGGGCGACGTGTCGTTCCGGAACACGAGCGAGACGCGCGACATCCTGGAACGCCTGAACGGCACGCTCCACCTGGTCGAGGGCAATCACGACAGCCGCCAGATCCGCAACCTGCCGCGCTGGGCCTCGGTGTCGCAGATCGCCGAGATCAAGCTGGACGGCCTGCCCGCCGTGCTCTGCCATTTCCGGATGGCGGTCTGGAACCGCAGCCATCACGGCGCGCTCCACTTCCACGGCCATTGCCACGGCGCCATGGCCGGCGACAGCCAATGCCTGGACGTCGGCGTCGACACCGCCTGGGCCGACCTCGGCCCGATCGGCAACGACACCATCCGCCGCGTCCTGGCGGCGAGCCCCGCGCATCGGGAACCCTTTCAGCGCCGCTACGAAACCACCTGAGTTTCAGGCCAGCGCCACGCTCTTCATGACGACATGGACGGCCCTTCCCGGCACGAGGCCGAGGTCGGCGACGGCGGCCGGGGTCAGGCGCGACAGCAGCGCGGCACCGCCGCAGTCGAGGCGGAGGTCGAGTTCGCCATCGTCGCGGGGCGCGATTTCGCCGACCACGGCGGGCAGGATGTTGCGGGCGCTGATGCCTTCCGGCCGCGCGGTCGCGACGATGACGTCGCGGGCATGGACCCAGAGCCGGCAGGCGCTGCCCGGCGCCGCCTGCGACAGGGGCACGAAGAGGCGCCCGACCGGGCCTTCGAGCATGGTCAGCCCCGCCGCCGGGTCATGAGCCGCGACGGTGAGTTCGAGGAGGGCGCCGGCGTCCGGGCGCTGGCTGAGGGCCTTCACATCGAGCCGGGACATGACCTCGGCCAGGGGGCCGGAAGCGGCGACACGGCCCCGGTCCAGCACCACCAGATGATCGGCCAGCGCCACCACTTCCGCGAGATCGTGGGAGACATGGACGATGGGCACCCCGGCCTCGTCCCTGAGCCTTGCCAGGAAGGGCAGGATCTCGCGCCGCCGCGCCTCGTCGAGGGCGGACAGCGGTTCATCCATGAGGAGGAGACGGGGCCGCGCCAGCAGGGCGCGGCCGATGGCGACGCGCTGCTTCTCCCCGCCCGAGAGCAGGGCGGGGCGGCGGTCGAGGAGATGGCCGATGCCCAGCATCTCCACCACCGCGTCGAAATCCGCCACATCCCCCTCGCGCGGGGCGAAGAAACGGCCGTAATTGAGGTTGCGGCGCACGTTCAGATGGGGGAACAGGCGCCCTTCCTGAAAGACGTAGCCGATGCGCCGGCGGTGCGGCGGCAGGCAGAGACCGGCCGCGGTATCGACCAGACGGACACTGTCGACGGCGATCCGCCCGCTTTGCGGCCGGGTCAGGCCGGCGACGACATTGACGATACTGGTCTTGCCGGAGCCGGAAGGCCCGAACAGGCTGATCACCCGGCCGTCGGCGGCGAAATCGACGTCCAGCGCGAAATCGCCGACGCGATGGCCGATGGAAACCTCGAAGCTCATGACCCCGCCCTCACGCCAGCCGCTTGCCGAGGCGGCGCGCCAGCACTTCCGACGCGATCAGGGCGGCCATCGAAATGGCGACGGAGATCCCGACCAGACGGAAGGCGGCGGCATCGCCCCCCGGTACCTGGGTCAGGGTATAGATCGCGGTCGGCAGGGTCTGGGTCTCGCCCGGGATGTTGGAGACGAAGGTGATGGTGGCGCCGAATTCGCCCATGGCCCGGGCGAAGGCCATGATCATCCCGGCCAGGATGCCGGGCAGCACCATGGGCAGGGTCACCGTCAGGAAGACCCAGAACGGCGAGGCGCCCAGGGTGCCCGCCGCCGCCTCCAGCTTGCGGTCGACCGTATCGAAGGAGAGGCGGATCGCCCGCACCATCAGGGGAAAGCCCATCACCGCGCCGGCCAGCGCGGCGCCGGTCCAGCGGAAGGCGAAGACGATGTCGAAATTCTCCGCCAGGAAAGAGCCGATCGGCCCGCGCCGCCCGAACAGGATCAGCAGCACGAAGCCGGTCACCACCGGCGGCAGGGTCAGCGGCAGATAGACCAGGGCGTCCAGGATCGCGATCCCCGGAAAGCGCCCGCGCGACAGCACATAGGCGGTCAGCACGCCGAAGGGCAGGCTGACCGCCACCGCCCAGAAGGCCACCTTGAGCGACAGCAGGATCGCGGTGACTTCTTCCGGGCTCAGGTCCATCGAAGCCTCAATTGGTCGAGGGGGCGTTCACCACGGTGAAGCCGGCGGCGGTGAAGCTGGCCGCCGCCGTGGCCGATTTCAGGAAGGCGACGAAGGACGCGGCGGCCGGGTTCTTCGATTCGGCCAGCACCGCGACCGGATAGACGATGGCGGGATAGGAACCCTCGGGGAAGGTGCCGACCACCTTCACCTGCGGGTCCGCCGCCGCGTCTGTCGCATAGACGATGCCGAGCGGTGCCTCGCCCCGGCCGACCAGGGCCAGCGCGGCGCGGACATTGGCGGCCTGGGCCAGCCGCGGCTCGACCGAGGCGAAGAGGCCGAGGCTTTCCAGCGCCGCCTTGCCATAGGTGCCGGCCGGGACCGAGGTGGTCTCGCCGATGGCGAGATGGCCGTCGCCGAGAAGGCCGGCGAGATCGAGATCCCTGGTGATGGTGACGGGTTCGAGCGGGGAATCGGCCGGCGCCACCAGGACGAGGCCGTTGCCGAGCAGCGGCTCTTCCGTCGCCTTCACCGTGAGCCCCTTTTCGGAGAGGACGTCCATCCATTTGGTGTTGGCCGAGATGAAGACATCGGCCGGGGCGCCGGCCTCGATCTGCTTGGCGAGCGCCCCCGAACTGGCGAAGGACACCTGCACCTCGGTGCCCGTCTCCTTCTCATAGGCTTCGGCGAGGCTGCCCACCGCTTCCTTCAGGGAGGCGGCGGCGAAGACCAGCAGCGGCCCGTCGTCCGCCCTGGCCCCCGAGGCCAAGGATGCGGAAAGGCCGACGGCGGCGGCGAGAGCGATCAGATCGCGACGCGACAACAGCATGACGGACACCTCATATGGTTACCAGTGTTGACGTTTCTCCCGCCCGATCAAGCGGGAGCGGTTTATCCATTCGGCGAAGATCGCGCCGATATTCTCCCTTTGTTCCCCATCGGCCGTGGCGGTAGACTGCGTCATGGCCGAAGACACCTCCGAAACCGGCCCCACTGGCGCGCGCAAGATCATCCATGTCGACATGGATGCCTTCTACGCCTCGGTGGAGCAGCGGGACGACCCCGGCTTGCGCGGCAAGCCGCTGGCGGTGGGGGGTGCCCGTGCCCGGGGCGTGGTCGCGGCCGCCAGCTATGAGGCGCGGCGCTTCGGGGTGCGTTCCGCCATGCCCTCGGTCACGGCGCAGCGAAAATGCCCGGATCTGATCTTCGTGCGCCCGCGCTTCGATGTCTATCGTGCGGTCTCGGCCCAGATCCGCGACATTTTCGCCGAATTCACGGCGCTGATCGAACCGCTGTCCCTGGACGAAGCCTATCTGGACGTGACCGGCAGCGGCTTCGGCGGCGGCTCCGCGACGCGGATCGCCGAAGCGATCCGGGCCCGCATCCGCGCCGAGACCGGGCTGACCGCCTCGGCCGGCGTCTCCTACAACAAGTTCCTCGCCAAGATGGCGTCGGACCAGCGAAAACCCGATGGCCTCTTCGTCATCCGCCCGGCGGAAGGGGCGGATTTCGTCGCCGCCCTGCCGATCGGCAAATTCCACGGCATCGGCCCGGCGACGGCGGCGCGCATGCAGCGCCTCGGGGTCGAGACCGGCGCCGACCTCAGGGGTCTCGACCTCGAGGTCCTGCAGCGTCACTTCGGCAAGATCGGGCACTATTACTATTGGCTGGCGCGGGGCCGCGACGACCGCCCCGTCTCGGCGGAGCGGGTGCGCAAGTCGGTCAGCGCCGAAACCACCTACGACACCGATCTCTTCACGCCCGAGGCGGTGCGCGCGGCCCTGGCCGAACTGGCGGCGAAAGTGTGGCGCCATTGCGCGGCGGCGGGCGTCGCCGGGCGCACCGTCACCTTGAAGCTGCGCCATCCGGATTTCCAGCAGGCGACGCGCAGCCGCACCCTGGCCACGCCCGTCGACAGTCTCGCCACCCTGATCCGGATCGCCGAGGACCTGGCGGGGGCGGAACCGGCCGGGCCGAAGGGCATCCGCCTGCTCGGCGTCGGCCTCTCGTCCCTGGTCTCGGCAAGCGATCCGGCGCCGCCGCCGCAATTGCCCCTGCCGCTCTGAGCGCATCGCCGTCAGATCAGCAGGCGGGGAAAGTCGGCGCGCGGCGCCGCCGGCCGTTCGGCGGGCCGTCCGATGAAGAAGCCCTGCAACTCGTCGCATCCCATGGCGCGGAGGGCGTGGAGCTGGCCGCGCGTCTCGATGCCTTCCGCCGTCACCGCGACGCCGAGCGCGCGGGCGAGACTGACGACCGTGCGGACGATGGCGACCGAGCGGCTGTCGGTCTCGATGTGGGAGACGAAGGCGCGGTCGATCTTCATGCGGTCGAAGGGAAAGGTGCGCAGGATCGCCAGCGACGACCAGCCGGTGCCGAAATCGTCGAGCGCGATGCAGACACCGATCGCCTTCAGGGCCTGCATCGCGGCCATGACCGCCCCGGTATCGGTAATCAGCGTCGTCTCCGTGATCTCGAGTTCGAGGCGCGCCGGATCGAGGCCGCTTTCCGCCAGCACCCGGGCGACGGTGCGGGGAAAGCCGGGATCGACGATCTGCTTCGGCGAGACGTTGACGGCGACGCGCGTGCGCGCCGGCCAGGTCGCGGCTTCGCGGCATGCCGTCTCCAGCACCCAGGCGCCCATGGGCAGGATGAGACCCGACGCCTCCGCGACAGGGATGAAGACTTCGGGCGAGACGGGCCCGCGTTCGGGGTGATGCCAGCGCATCAGCGCCTCGTATCCGTGCAACGCGCCGTCGGCGGCGGCGACCATGGGCTGATAGGCGAGATGGAAGGCGTCTTCCGCGATGCCGGCGGAAAGGTCGGCGCGAATGTCCCAGGCCTCGGCCGGGCGCTCGCCGACCGTGGGCGCGCTGTCGCGCCCGACGCCGCCGCCGCCCCGGCGCTTGATCCGCCGCATGGCGCTTTCGGCCCGATGGCGCAGGCGCTGCGGCGTGCCGGCATCGTCGGGAAAGACCGAAAGGCCGATCGCGGCGCCGACGGTGACGGTGGCCCCGGCGATATCGGCCGGCTCGGCGATCGCCTTCAGCAGCGCGACCGCCCGATCCTCCGCCGTGGCGCCCGCCTCGCTGGGATCGAGCCCGGTGAGGATGAGACAGAATTCGTCGCCGCCCATGCGAAAGGCGGTACCGCATTCGCCGGCGAAGGCCTGAAGCCGCTGGGCGACGATCTGGAGCATCTGGTCCCCGACGGCGAAGCCATGGACGTCGTTCACCGTCTTGAAGCCGGCGAGGTCGATCGAGAGCACGGCGAAGCGATAGCCGTAGCGCCGCGCGCTGTCGGTCGCCGCGACCAGGGCGGCGCTCAATTGGGAGCGGTTGGACAGGGCCGTCAGGTGATCGTGGCCCGCCAGATATTTCGCCCGCTCCTCGGACTCGCGCAGCGGCGTGTGATCCGTGATCGTGCCGACGATATAGGGGATCATCTGGCGCGGCCCGGGCATTCGGATCCGGCGCTTCTGGATCAGGATGACGCGCGGCGCGCCGGTCGCGTCCTGCACCACCATCTCGCTGTCGTCGGGCTCCCCGGTCTCGAGGACATGATCGTCGCTGCGCCAGATCGCCTCGCGCTGGTCGTCGGACAGATGGCCCGCCGGCGCCCGCCCCAGCACGTCGCGGGCCCGAAAGCCCAGCAGGTCGCACAATGCGTCGTTGACGATCACGAGCCGATGGTCCCGGTCCAGCACGAAGACCGGCGTCGGAACCGCATCGATGATGGCCTGAAGCGTCTCGCTGGACGCCAGGAACATGGGCAATGTGTTCATCTCGTCCCCTGGGTCGAGTACGCCGAAAAGGGCGAGAATCCCCGGGGCGGAAACCGGCTCCCGTCCCTGTCCTCGCCCGACTGGCCCCCGATCCTTCGGCCGCGACTGCCGGCTTCCATTGCCGTTTTTTCTCTTCAGCGGAATTTCAGGGCCTGGATCTCGCCAAAAGTGTTTCGCGCGAACTGCCGAAGGTCAACCCCACCTCCGATTATGGTTAATCCACTGCCGCGCGAAGGCAGGTGCATGGTGCATATTGCAGCGCAGCGGCGTAGCGTCGGATGATCCGGTGTCGGCGTTCAGGGATCGGCGTTCAGGGATCGGCGTTCAGGGATCGAAGGGGTAGGGCAAGCATGACCACGGACAGGGAGACGGCGCCGGGCGCCCCGGGCGCGGGCGCCATGGCCGCCGCGCATTCCCGTTTCGACAATATCCAGGGCCTCGCCTTCGGCGTGGTGATGATTTCCTTCGGGATCTCCCTGCTGCACGCCATGGGCCTGATCACCGGTCAGGCGGCGGGCGTCGCCTTCCTGATCTCCTATGCCACGGGGGCCGATTTCGCCCTGATCTTCCTTCTGGTGAACGTCCCCTTCTACGTCCTCGCCGTGATGCGGCTGGACCGGGGCTTCACGCTGCGCTCGATCGTCTGCGTGACCGCGATCTCCGCCCTGGCCGGGCTGGCGCCGCGCCTGTTCGAATACAGTCACGTCGAACCCTTCAGCGGCGCGGTGGTCGCCGGCTTCTGCATCGGCATCGGCCTGATCGGCCTGTTCCGCCATGGCGCCAGCGGCGGCGGGGTCGGCATCCTCGCCTATTACGTCCAGGAGAAGACGGGCTTTCGCGCCGGCTGGCTGCAATTGTCCCTGGACGTCGTGATCTTCGGCGGCGCCTTCCTGGTGCTGGACGGCTGGGCCGTCGTGCATTCCCTGGTCGGGGCGCTGGCCCTCAATCTCCTCGTCGCCTTCAACCACCGGCGCGACTGGTATGTCGCGCGATAGCAACCACCGCCGCGACTGGTATGTCGCGCGATAGCAACCACCGCCGCGACTGGTATGTCGCGCGATAGCAACCACCGCCGCGACTGGTATGTCGCGCGATAGCAACCACCGCCGCGACTGGCACGTCGCGCGCTAGCCCCAGATCAGGAGCTTGAGGGCGAGGACGACCGAAACGACGACCAGCACCGGGCGCACGATGCGGGCGCCGACGCGCACCACCAGATGGGCCCCCACCCGCGCGCCGATCAATTGCCCCAGCGCCATCGCCCCGCCGACGATCCAGACCACGTGGCCGCCGGCGACGAAGATGGCGAGGGAGGCGATGTTGGAGGTGAAGTTCAGCACCTTGGCATGGGCCGTCGCCCGGCGCAGCGAATGCCCGAGCAGGGCGACGAAGCCGATGGCGAAGAAGGATCCCGTCCCCGGCCCGAAGAAACCGTCATAGGCGCCGATCAGGGGCGCCACCGCGCCGATGAAGACGGCATCCGGCACCCGGCGGTGGGCTTCGATATCGCCCGCCCGGGGCGACAGCAGGACATAGAGCGCGACCCCGACCAGCAGCACCGGGATCATCCGTTCGAGAGCGGAAGCATCGACCATGCGGACGCCGATGGTGCCGACGGCGGAGCCGGCGAAGGTGCCTGCGATGAAGGGCCAGAAGCGGGCGAGATCGATTTCGCCCCGGCGGATGAAAGTGACGCTGGCGACCAGCGTGCCGAACGTGCCCTGCAGCTTGTTGGTGGCGAGTGCTGCCGCCGGCGGCAGCCCGGCCCAGAGCAGGACCGGCAGCGTCAGCAGGCCGCCGCCGCCGGCGATCGCGTCGATACAGCCGGCGACCAGGGCGACGGCGAACAGAAGGACCAGGACCTCGGGCCCCGCCAGGAATTCCATGATCGTGTTTCCGGTCGATCCACTAGGGCCGAAGCAGGCGGGCCCGCGCCAGCCCGAACAGGACGAGCGGCGCCAGCAGGAAATGCAGAAGATCCATGGGCGCCGACCGCGCCGACTGGCGCAGCACCACGACATCCGCCACCTCGAGCCCGAGGGCGACGAGAACGACGAGGCCGATCACCAGGAGGTGGCCGATGCCGCGCCGGGTGGCGAGCGAGATCAGCACGAGGAACAGCAGCCCCAGATAGATCTGCCCGGCCTCCGCCCCGCCGGGCAGGGCCTGGGCGACGACGAACCTCACATCGCCATACATATGCACCTCGTCGTCATCGTTAATCTTTCGTTTGCCCCCTGGGCACTAGGATGCCCGAAACATGCCACAGACCGAGCCCTGCCACCCATGGCCGACAAATACGCCGCCGTCCACCTGAACACGATCGGACAGATCGCCGAGCACGGCTATGCGCTCCGGATGGATTGCAGGAGTTGCGGCAAGGGCGCGGACGTCGACCTCGATTCGCTGATCGCGCGCCTCGGCGCCGAATTCACCCTGCCGGAACTGCGCCGCCATGCCGCCTGCCCCCATTGCGGCGGCGCCGTCGGCTTCTCCATGCGCCTTGCCGCCGCCGGCACCAAGCCGGACGGCCATCCGATGGCGATCCGCCTGAAGCCGCGGCGCTGACAAGGCGCCGGCGTCGCGATAGAACACCCTTCATTCGCGCATCCCGGATCCGCTGCCTATCCGATTGCAATATTGAAGCGCACTCCTTACCTTGCGGCGATATTTTCGACCCCAGGGACCAATCCTTCCATGTCCGACACTTTCGACGCCATCGCCGACATCATCGCCGAGACCTGCAACATCGAGCGCGAGACCATCACGCCCGAGAGCCATGCGATCGACGATCTCGGCATCGATAGCCTCGACTTCCTCGACGTCACCTTCGCCATCGACAAGAAGTTCGGCATCAAGATGCCGGTCGAGGCCTGGATGAAGGAAGTGAACGAAGGCCGCGCCGCGACCGAGGATTATTTCGTCATGGGCAATCTCGCCGCGAAGATCGACGAGCTGCGCGCCGCCAAGGGCTGACCGGGCGCCATGCGCCTCGAATATTTCCAGCTCGTCGACGGTATCGAGACGATGGATGCGGAAAAAGGCACCATCGTCTGCCGCGCCACGGTGCCGACCGAATCGACCATCTTCGAAGGCCATTTTCCGGGCCACCCGCTGATGCCCGGCGTCCTGCTGCTCGAATGCATGGCGCAGACCGGCGGCCACATGATCCTGGCGCGCAACGGCTATGAGAAGATGGCCTTTCTCGCCCAGGCCGACCGGGCGAAGTTCCGCGGCTTCGTCGTGCCCGGCGACAGTCTCGAAGTGCACAGCGAGCTGACCCACGAGGGCTCGGGCTATGCCGTCTGCAAGGCCCGCATCCTGAAGGACGGCAAGGCGGTGGCGGATGCCGAGATCCGCTATCGCGTGGTCCCTTTCCCTTCGCCCGAGTTGCGGGACAAAATGCTGGCCTTCGTCCGCACCATGGGGCATCCCCAGGCCTGATGCGGGCAGGCCCGACACCGAGGTAGATATCGTCATGACGCGCGAAGTCTGGATCACCGGCCAGGGGCTGCTGTCGCCGCTGGGCCAGGATCTGAACGAGACCTGGGACAGGCTTTCGGACGAGGCGGCGATCGCCGCCGCCGCCGATCATGCCTTCCTGCCGCCCTTCACCGTCATGCCCATGACCCTGCCGGCGCTGGACCGCTTCGTGCCGAAGCGCGGCGACCAGCGCGCCATGGGGCCCTTCATGCTGGCCGGCTGTATCGCCGCCGCCATGGCCATGGACGAGGCCGGTCTCCTGGGTGCCGAACCGGACGTGCTGAAGCAGATCAACCTGATGGTCGGCGTCGGCGGCGGCGAGCGCGACGAAGCGGTGGACGAGGCGATCCTGACCGCCCTGAACGGCAGGGACGATGGCGATGTGCTGGCGGAACAGCTCCAGACCGAACTCCGCCCCACCCTGTTCCTGGCGCAACTGCCCAATCTCTTCGCCGGCAACATCTCGATCGTGCTCGGCGTCTCGGGCTCCAGCCGCACCTTCATGGGCGAGGAGGCGTCGGGCGTCGACGCGGTCCGCGTCGCCTATGAACGGATCCAGGGCGGCCAGGACGATCTCTTCCTGGTGGGCAGCGCCTTCAACGCCTCGCGCAGGGACATTCCCCTGCTCTATCAGGCCGGCGGCTTCCTGCTGGAAGATCCGGCCCTGCCGTTCTGGCGGCGCCCCAAGGCGGGCATGGCGCTCGGCTCCGCCGGGGCCTTCCTGGTGATCGAGTCGCGCGAAAGCGCCGAAGCGAGGGGCGCCAAGCCCTTGGCCCGCCTGTCCGGCGTGCTGAACGACCGTTGTCGCCGCGAACCCGGCCAGGCCAGCGCCAATGCCGCGCGCGAATGGGCGATGCTGGCGCCGAAGCCCGGCTGCGCCGTGCTATCGGGCGCCTGCGGTTCCGGCCCGGCAACGGCGGAGGAACATGATTTCCTGATGAAGATGGTCCAGGGCGCCGAGGCGGCGCAGGTGCGGCCGACCGCCGCCGCCCTCGGCCATTCCATCGAATGCAGCTTCCTGACCAATCTCGTGCTCGCCACCAAGGCGGTCCGCGAAGGCAAACTGTTCCCGGCCCTGACCGACGACCCGGTGGAGGCGGCACCCGCCGCCGACGTCACCCAGGCCGTGGTCACCACCTGGGGCCATCGGCGCGGCGAGGGAATGGCCCTCGTCGAGCGCATCTGAGGAGGGTTCGACATGGCCTCTCGTCCCGTCGCGGTCACCGGCATCGGCCTCGTCACGTCGCTCGGCAAGGGTGCCGAGGCGAACTGGCAGGCGCTGTCGGCCGGCAAGTCCGGCATCCACCGCATCACCCGCTTCCCGACCGACAAATTGCGCACCACCATCGGCGGCTCGGTCGACTTCCTGCTGGAAGAGCCGTTCTCGGCCACCCAACTCTCCTTCGCCCTGGCGAAGACCGCCGCCGGCGAAGCCGTGGCCCAGTCGGGCATCGGCACGCCGGGCGATTTTCCGGGCGAACTCTTCCTCGCCTCGCCGCCCGTCGAGCATGAATGGCCCCAGCGCGTGCGCCTGGACCGCCAGGCCCCCGGCCAGCCCCATACCTATGGCGGCATGATGGCCGCGGCCGCCCAAGCCGGCGAAGACCTCTATGTCGATTTCATCAACGGCACCATCGCCGACCGGCTGGCGGATGAATTCGGCACCAAGGGCAGCCCGATCACCCTGACCACCGCCTGCGCCTCGGGCGCGACCGCGATCCAATTGGGGGTCGAGGCGATCCGCCGGGGCCAGACCAAGGCGGCGCTGGCGATCGGCACCGACGGCTCGATCCATATGGAAGCCCTGATCCGCTTCACCCTGCTCTCCGCGCTCTCGACCAACAACGAGGATCCGACCAAGGCGGCCCGGCCCTTCGCCAAGGGACGCGACGGCTTCGTCATGGCGGAAGGCGCCGGCGCCCTGGTGCTGGAGGACGCGGAGGCGGCCAAGGCGCGCGGCGCCACCATCCTCGGCTACATAAGGGGCGTGGGCGAGGCAGCGGACACCTTCCACCGCACCCGCTCCAACCCCAACGGCGAAGCGATCATCCGCGCCATCAGCGATGCCCTGGACGATGCCGGCGTCGCCCCCGGCGACATCGACTACATCAACGCCCACGGCACCTCGACGCCGGAAAACGACAAGATGGAAGCCTTCGGCATCCAGGCGGTGTTCGGCGACGACGCCGCCAATGTGCCGGTCTCGTCCAACAAGTCGATGATCGGCCACACCCTGACCGCCGCCGGCGCGGTCGAGGCGGCGATCTCGATCCTGACGCTCCAGCACCAGGTGCTGCCGCCCACCATCAATCACGAAGGCCCGGCGGACATTCCCCTCGACTTCGTGCCGAACGAGGCGCGCCCGGCCGAGGTGGACCTGATCCTGTCCAATTCCTTCGGCTTCGGCGGGCAGAACGTCTGCCTCGTCATCGGCCGCAATCCGGACTGACCATGGCCGGCGCGGTTCTCGTCACCGGCGGGACCGGCGGCATCGGTTCGGCGCTGGTCCGGCACCTGTCGGCCGAGGGCTGGGCGGTCAGTTTCACCTGGCGCTCGGACGGCGCGGCGGCCGAGGCGCTGGCGGACGAGACCGGGGCGGAAGCGATCCGCCTCGACCTCGCCGACCGGGCGGCGGTCGCCGCTTGCGCCGAAGCCCTCGCCGAACGGGACGCCTCCTTCGCCGCGCTCGTCCACAATGCCGGCGCCACCCATGACGCGCTGGCCGCCACTCTCGACATCGAGCGCGCGGCCGAGGTGATGCAGGTGAACCTTTTCGCCTTCATGGCCCTGGTCAAGGGCGTGGTGCGCGGCATGACGGCGGCGCGGCGCGGCCGGATCGTCGCCATCGGCGCGCTGGCCGCGGCGCGCGGCACCGTGGGCAACGGCGCCTATGCCGCCTCCAAATCCGCCTTGGAAGCCTATGTCCGCACCCTGGCGGTGGAGGTCGGGCGCCGGGGCGTGACCGCCAATGTGGTGGCGCCCGGCTGGATCGACACCGCCATGGCCGGCGACGCGGCGTCGGGCCTCGCCAAGGCGATCCCGGCCCAGCGCCTCGGCACGGCGGCGGAGGTCGCGGCGGCCGTCGGCTTTCTGTTGCGCGACGGTGCCGCTTATGTCAATGGCACCACCCTGACGGTGGACGGCGGGCTGGGCATCGCCCTTGCCGCTTCGAAGTGACGGATAGGATAGAGAAATGCTGGCGCTGCGCCTGATCGAGGAAGGCCGTACCGAACTCGTGGAGATGGAGGCGCCGCCCCCGCCGCCGCCCGGCCGGATCCAGGTCCGCATGAAGACCGTGGCGCTCAATCATATCGACGTCTGGGGCCTGCGCGGCATGGCCTTCGCCAAGCGGAAGCTCCCCCTCACCGTCGCGGTCGAGGGCGCGGGCGAAGTGGTGGCCCTAGGCGACGGCGTGACCAGCCACAGGATCGGCGACCGGGTGGCGATCTATGCCGGCGTCACCTGCGGCCACTGCAGGCGCTGCCTGAAGGGCCAGGAGAACCTGTGCGAGAATATCGCCGGCATCATGGGCTTTCACATCGATGGCGTCGCGGCGCAGTTCCTGAACCTCGATCCCCGTCAGGCGATCGCCATTCCCGACAATGTGAACGACGTCGACGCCGCCTGCGCCACCACCACCTTCGGCACGGTCCAGCACATGCTGTTCGAGAATGCCAAGCTGGAAGCGGGCGAGACGGTGCTGATCCAGGCCGGCGGCTCGGGCATCGGCACCACGGCGATCCGCATGGCGAAACAGGCCGGCGCCTATGTCTTCACCACCGTCGGCTCGGACGAGAAGATCCAGAAGGTGCTCGATCTCGGCGCCGATGTCGCCATCAACTACAACAAGGACCGCTTCGAATCGATCGTGCGCCGCGCCACCGACAAGAAGGGCGTGGATGTCGTCTTCGAGCATGTCGGGCCCGACACCTGGGCCAAATCCCTGTTCTGCCTGAAGCGCGGCGGCCGCCTCGTCACCTGCGGCTCCACGACCGGCGTCTCGGCCGAAACCAATCTGTTCCAGCTCTTCCAGATGCAACTCCGCATCTTCGGTTCCTTCGGCGCCAATTTCGCCAACATCCGCGAGGGGTTGCGCAAGATGTCCGAAGGCATCCGCCCCGTCATCGACAGCGAAATCGACCTAGGCGACATCGGCGCCGCGCTCCGCCGCATGCAGAGCCGCGACCTCTTCGGCAAGATCGTGGCGCATGTGCCGTGAGGGGGTGAGGTTCGGGTCTACGACGAGAGAATTTAGTGGAGTGTCACCGGAATTCGCGGAATTCGTCACCGGAATTCTTCGTCTTCTCCCGCTGGGTCTATCGACAGCGCAACCTTGTCGAACGGTTCTTCAACAAAATCAAACAGTTCCGGGGCATCGCAACGCGCTATGACAAGCGGCCGGAAAACTATCTCGCAGCCGTGAAGCTCGTCGCTGCGAGAAGCTGGTGTCAGAGCTTATGAGTCTACGGCCTAGCAGATGCTGCCATAGCGCATGGTTGTGTACGATGATCGGCGGCAATATCGGGAGTTTGGCGGCAGCACTGCGCCAATGTAGTAGTATTCTCAGCGGTCCACGTCGTCAAAGATTGACTGTATGTTCGAACGTGCATTGGCGGCTCGGCCAACGGGCGTTTCCACTCGATCTTCAATGTCGGGGGCACGGGTCTCATTGAGATCCTCAATCGCCTTCACGATCGCAATTCGCCCGATATCGATCTTAGTACGGTCGGTGTCATCGATCGGAAGCGCGTCCTCGATACCGTCCAATAAGCTCGACAACTCATCGAAGTGACTATCCGGGTCACTATCCCCGCAATTCGACTTCCAATCGGAAATATGAGTGTCGAGTTGATCAATAACGTCTCCCCTTACTCGTGCTAAGAGATCGTCAAACTCGGCATCTGTCAGGAGAGACCGCAGAGAGTCGTCGCGAAAAACACCTCCATCCGGGACCGTAAGAGTCGTATCGACAATGTGTTCTACGAGGCTGAGGCGCTTTTCGTCGGGCAAAAGTTTCGCCAGGTGCAGCTTCGCCAGTAGTCGATTTTCGGAGGAGTACGCCATGAATGCGCCTGGGCGGAGATCGAGAACGTCAGGCGCCTGGTCTACAACCAGCCGCAAGAACGCAGTGTCGCAGCGTTGACCGAGAAAATAGCGGATGCGGTAGTCAATGGGATGTACGAGCAAACGATTGAGAAGCGCCGGATACAACGATGGGCCGACACGGACGCTCGCGCCACGCAGTTCCACCCCGCCGCACACAACCTCCTCAAGCAGCCGTTCGAATTTCGCGCCGCGCAGGTAAATTTCGGTCAGTTCAGGTGAATTGGCGACGAGTGCAGCATAGGCATCGCCAATAGTCGGGTGCTTGAAGGTCCATTTAGGCCCCTCCGTTGTGTCAACAAGCAGGGCAAGACTTCCGCGAAGCGAATCGAGCGCGAGCCGGATTTCGGCAGCGGTTACGCCCAAAAGTTCTGTGATCAACGCTATACGGTCGTCATTCTCGATCGGTGACGCGAGTTGCCCGCCGTGCATGAAAATCAGTGCAACTGCGGCCGCTTCGCCTCGATCGAGATTGCGCAGCACGTCTTTGAGGAAATCGACGGGTCGCCGTGCAAAATCAAGCAAGCCCTCCTCATCGAGGGTCACTTTCTCCGTAAAGAATGCAGACCCGAGGCGACGAGCTGTCTCAGGAAGAAAAGATGCATCTTCCGCAAGTTTTGCCAAATGAGGCTTGATTGCCTTCTTAAACGCAGCCGGTTGATCACCGCGTTTAATGTGATTGTACAGGATTTGCGCCTTCTCGGCGGTTGCCAAGCCTTGGACGTTGATGACCACCTGAGATTTGTCGAAAAGCGGAAACGCTCCGGTTTTGAGATCGCGATGAGCTGATCGCCAGATGTAGGTGCGGGATGTCAGCAGGAAGCGCGCACCCTTGCGCAACGCGGCAGCCATTAGGGGCATCTGCCGATTCCAGGCGTCGGCAATATGGCGTTGGTACTGAGTGGCGCCGAAAGCATCATCTATCCAGAAGAACTGCTTGGGGTCATCGGGATTCCAATGCCGCATGATGTCTTCAGGACTGGTCACGCGGATCGTCGGCGCGTGCCAGTGATCGAGCGCCCCCAAAGCGAGACTCGCGGCGATGGTCGATTTTCCGGAAGCTGGATCTCCAAGCAGCAAGACAAAATTATGATTGAGTAGCGCGTCCACGCTGTGACGATGAGCATCTGTTACAACGAAACATGCCAGATCGTCCCCAAGTGCGCTCAGGACCGCGTGAGATTGCGCATAGGCCCGCTCATCAAGGATTTGGGAAAGATCTCCCAATCCATAGACCCTCGGCACCATCACCCGTAGCCGTGACGATTCCCGAATTTGCTGTGCTATCCAGTCACGCCCAAGAACGACACAGTTCTTCACGCCCACCGCTTCGAACGCCGCAGCGATTGCGTCGGCCTGCGTGCCCGATACGCTGTGATTTGTGAGAAGGATGTAGTCTTCAGCCAACCCTCTGGCTGCAAGCTTTCCGGCCTTGGTCAATTCGCCCTTCACGGCGCTCAGGCTTAGCGGTGCATCCGCCTTGCTCGTGAATTTGCATTGGATTGTCGAGCGACCGGCTGCACCTCCATTGGACCAACGGCCTAGAAATGCACCATCGCGCCCGCCGTCCTTTGAGGGCAGAAATGTCTCAACCGACCGTTTGAGCACTTCCTGAGCGATTGCTACGCACAGGTCTTGAAACGACTTCCAGCCTAAAGTGTGAAGAGCGTAATCGATTAATGGTCCTTGCGCTGATGGCAAAAATGAGCCGTCCACCTCTGTAAGGTTCGATACTCGTTTCGCTTCTTGATTATTGATTTCCAACGACACCTCAATTTTTAAGCGCTCGGCCTAGCTGACTGGATGACCATCCAGTCCAAAATCCTCAGACAGCGTCATTGGGCCAGGGAGACGCGCCCGTCTTTCAGACGATGTCGGCTCGCTTGTGCCAGATTGACGGTGTTGCGCACGAGATCGAGAATTACGGAATTACGGTGACACCCCACTAATTAATCAGTTCAAGACGCAAGTGATGCTATGAGCCGCCCCAACAGCGACAAAGGTATTTTCGTCCTGCGGTGCATTGAAAGCCGCCTCCCTGTCTGCTCACCCTACATCATGACACTGATCCAATAGATCGCCTGCACGAACCCCAGGATCTCAAACACCATCGAGACCCAGATCAGCGTCGTGGGACGGCCGTCGGTGACGAGGCTGAACAGGCGGCCCAGGGTGAGGCCGCCGGTCAGGACGGCGATCAGCACCAGGGCGGGCAGGGCCAGGGCCGGCATCCAGGCGGCGGCGATCGAGAGGGCGCCGGAGACGAGGGTGACGCCGCCCATGCCGGCGCGGGTCTGGCTGCGGGCATTGACGCCGCCGAGGGTGATGCCCAGCGTTTCGCTCGCACCGTCGGGATCGAAGAAGGGCCGCAGCCCGACCAGCACGATGATGATGCCGGTGACGATCAGAAACCCGTCCATCCCCTCCCCCTCCCGCTCGAGCGAGCACTTTCCCGGGAGGGTAGCACGGCCACGACCGCGCGCGGCAGCGGGGATCAGAGAAAATCGGCCATATATCGCCGGAGGGCCGGGATCGCCTTGGCGTCGAAATCCTCGATCAGGCGGCGGCTGAGGCCATAGAGCACCTGGCGCCGTTCCGTGAAGCCGGCGTCCTTGGGCACGGTGTCGGTCTGGCTGACGCTGACGGTGGTCTGGGCCGTGGTGGTGCCGTCGGTGATTTCGCGCCGGGCATCGAAGCGGACGTCGAGGCGGGTGGTGACGCGGGCGCCGGGCTCGTCCGTGAACACGCCCTGCACGCCGCCCGTCGTGGCCAGCCGTTCCTCGATCGCCGAAGCGTCGGTGATCGTCACCGTCAGCCTGCCGCTGCTGCCGGCGGCCTGCAGACGGTCGCCGAGCCAGTTGGTCAGGGCGGTCAGGGGCGGCACGTCGAATTCACCCTCGACATGGCCTTCGCCGAAGAAGCTGGAGCGGTCGACCACCTCGATCTCGGCGACGTTCAGGCGGAGCGGCGCGCCGCCGACATGGAACGGCGGGAAGCTGGGTGCCGGATCGGTCGCGGCGCAGGCGCCGAGCCCGGCCAGGGACGGAACGAGAGGCACGGCGACGAGAAACGCGCGACGCGAGATCATGGTCTTCTTCCGGTAGATTTTCGCCAGTCAGGCCTTGCCGATCAAGCTTCCACCGTCTCGGGGTCGAAGGCAAAGCCGGCGTTGCAGAATTCACAGGTGACGAGGATCTTCCCGTCGACCGCCATATCCGCACGGTCTTCGGGCGAAAATTGGGCGAGAACCTGCGAGATCCGCTCGCGCGAGCACCGGCAGCCGACGGAGACCACGGGGGTCGAATAGACCCTGACGTCGTCCTCGTGATAGAGCCGCCAGGCGACTTCCTCCATCCGCAGTTCCGGGCCGACCAGTTCCTCCGCCGTCACCGTCGCCGCCTTGCTGCGGGCGTTGACCCAGCGGTCCTCCGCCGCCGGATCGGGCAGATGGCCGCCGACATCGGCGCGCGGGCCGGCGCTGCCGTGGGGCAGGTGCTGGACCATCAGACCGCCGGCCAGCCACGGCCCGTCCGGCCAGGCCCGGCGGGCGGCGAGGCGCACCAGGGTCGGTATCTGTTCGGAATCGCGGAAATAGGCTTCGGCGCATTCGGCCAGATCCTCGCCCTCCAGCGCGACGATACCCTGATAGCGGTCGGTCTCCGGCCCCTGGTCCAGGGTCATGGCCAGGTAACCCTTGCCGACCAGGGCACCGAAGGCGGGATCGGGACCCAGGCGGTCCAGGGCCTCGCGGTCGAACTGGGCATAGCCGCGAACGGCGCCCGGCGTGGTGAAATCGGCGACCACCATGGAGACCGCGCCGTCGCTCTTGGTCTGGACCGTGAAGGTGCCGTCGAACTTCACCGAATTGCCGAGCAGCACGGCGACCAGGATCGCCTGCGCCAACAGGCCCGACACGGCATCGGGATAATCGTGCCGGGCGAGGATCGTATCGACCACCGGCCCCAGCCGGACATGGCGCCCACGCACGTCGAGCGTATCGATCTGAAACGGCAAGACCCGATCCAGGCCCTTCTCGTTGTCGTTCATCTATGTTCACCCTCAAGCGCCGGGCGCGCGCATCCGCGCGCTTGGCTCGCTTCGCTGAAGCTCCGCGGGGCCTCAATGGCCCAGTTGGGTGCCTCTATTCCTCAGGCGTCACATCCATTGGCGTTCATCTCCCCCAAGGGTCATCCCGGCGAAGGCCGGGATCTCCTGGGGGAAGGGCACCCGATCAGTCGGCGAGGCACCAGGCCAGGATGCCCTTCTGGGCGTGCAGGCGGTTTTCCGCCTCGTCCCAGACGATGGACTGCGGGCCGTCGATGACGTCCGACGTCACTTCCTCGCCCCGATGCGCCGGCAGGCAGTGGAGGAACACCGCGTCCTTGGCGCCCAGGCCCATGCGCCGCGCATCGACGCGGTAGGGTGCCAGCAGGTTGTGCCGGCGTTCCGCCTCGGTGTCGCCCATGGAGACCCAGGTGTCGGTGACGATGGCGTCCGCGCCCTCGGCCGCCGCGTCGGCGTCGCGGGTCACGGTGACCCTGGCGCCTTCCCTGGCCGCCCAGTCGAGGATCTCCTTCGGCGGCGCCAGTTCGTCCGGGCAGGCGAGGCGCAGCGCGAAATCGAATCGGGCGGCGGCATGGATGAAGCTGCGCGCCACATTGTTGCCGTCGCCGAGCCAGGCGAAGGTGCGACCGGCGATGTCACCCCGGTGCTCCTCGTAGGTCATGATGTCGGCCATGATCTGGCACGGATGCGACCAGCGCGTCAGGCCGTTGATCACCGGCACCGTCGCCGCCTCGGCCATCTCGGTCAGATTGCTGTGGTCCGAGGTGCGCAGCATGATGGCATCGACGTAACGCGAGAGGACACGCGCCGTATCGGCGATCGTCTCTTCGCGGTTGAGCTGCAGTTCGGTGCCGAGCAGCAGCAGGGTCTGGCCGCCGAGCTGGCGCATGCCGACGTCGAAGGAGACGCGGGTGCGGGTCGACTGCTTCTCGAAAATCATCGCCAGGATACGGCCGTCGAGCGGGCTGCCGGCATCGGGCACGCCCTTGGGCAGGCCGTGGCGCGCGGTCTTCAGCTTCTTCGCGCGGTCGATGATGGCGCGGAGCGTAGCCTTATCGAGGCGGTCGAGATCGAGGAAATGCCGAGGCGTCTTGGTGAAATTCACGACACTCATGATGCAGCCTTCATATCCGCCTTCACTTCGGCCGACAGTGCGGCGCAGGCGGTATCGAGAAGCCGGGCGGCCGCGGCCACCTCTTCTTCGGTGATGTTCAGGGGGGGCAGCAGGCGAACCGTATTCTCGCCGCCGCCGACGCCGATCAGGCCCGCGTTGCGCATGGCCGCCTGCAGGCGCTTGTTCTCGATGCCGTCGCGGACCTTGAGGCCCAGCATCAGGCCCCGGCCGCGAATGCCCTCCACGATGTCCGGATGGCTGTCGACGATCATCGCCAGCGACTGGCGGAGGCTGGACGCGATGGCATTCACCCGGTCGAGGAAGCCCGGCTCCAGCATCAGGTCGAGGACGGCATTGCCCACGGCCATGGCCAGCGGATTGCCGCCATAGGTGGAGCCATGGCTGCCCGCGGTCATGCCGATGGCCGCCTTCTCGGTGGCGAGGCAGGCACCGAGCGGGAAACCGCCGCCGATCGCCTTCGCCGTCGCCATGATGTCCGGCGCGACGCCGGCCCATTCATGGGCGAAGAGCTTGCCGGTACGGCCCATGCCGCATTGAACCTCGTCGAGGATCAGGAGGATGCCGTTCTCGTCGCAGAGCTCGCGGATGGCGCGCATCTTCTCGTCGGACAGGGGGTTGATGCCGCCCTCGCCCTGGATCGGCTCGAACAGCACGCCGGCCGTCTCATGGGTGATCGCGGCCTTGAGGGCGTCGAGATCGCCGAAGGGCACGTGGTCGAAGCCCTCGACCACCGGGCCGAAGCCTTCGACCAGCTTCTGCTGGCCGGCGGCGGCGATGGTCGCCAGCGTCCGGCCGTGGAAAGCGCCTTCGAAGGTGACGATGCGCCAGCGCTCCGGATTGCCGGTGGCGCTGTGATACTTGCGGGCCGTCTTGATCGCGCATTCGACCGCTTCCGCACCGGAATTGGTGAAGAAGACATAGTCGGCGAAGGTGGCGTCCACCAGCCGCTGGGCCAGGCGCTCCTGTCCCGGGATGCGGAACATGTTGGACGTGTGCCAGACCTTGCCCGCCTGTTCCGTCAGCGCCTTGACCAGATAGGGATGGGCGTGACCGAAGGCGCAGACGGCGATGCCGGCGGCGAAATCCAGGAATCGTCGGCCGTCGGTCGACACCAGCCAGGCGCCCTCGCCCTTCTCGAAGGCGAGGTCGGCACGCGCATAGGTCGGCAGGACGGCGGACGTGGTCACGAGTTGGCTCCTGAAAATAGAAACCCCTGCCGGTGGCCCGCCTTCCCCCATGGAATGCGTAAACCGCCAGCAAGGCCCGGAACAGAAGAGCGGCAGAGTAAATAGAGAAGGCCCCGATCTGTCAACGTTTCTGCCGGATTTCGGGGGGCTTGCCTGGGCTGGCGGCATCGGAACAATGCTGTGTTCAAGCTTGGGAGCGCCGGGGGAAGCGTCCATGCGCACGACCATCATTCTCGACGACGAGTTGCTGTCCAAGGCGCGGACCCTAACCGGCCTCACGAACCGGTCCGCACTGGTCCGAGAGGCGTTGAAAGCCTTGCTCGAAAGGGAAAGCGCGGGCCGTCTCGGTCAGCGTGGCGGAACCGAGCAGGACGCGGCGGCCGTCTTGCGCCGCCGCGCCGACCGGGCTTGACCCTGACTGGGCGTCAAGAGCGGGGCAATCGTTTCCTATGTATATGTAAAGGTCTCGATACGTCTTGCCCCCTCACCAGGTCTCGGCGAAGGGGCGGAGTTCGAGTTCGTGGGTCCAGGCGGAGCGGGGCTGGCCGTGGAGCATCCAATAGGTCTCGGCCACGGCGGCGGGGTCGAGGGCGGCATCTGCGCCCTTGCCCTCGATGAAGCCGGGCAGGAAGCCGCGCACCCGCTCGCCGTCGACCACGCCGTCGATCACGACATGGGCGACATGGATGCCCTGGGGGCCGAATTCCCGCGCCATGCTCTGAGCGATTGCGCGGAGCCCGGCCTTGGCCGAGGCGAAGGGCGCGAACATGGGCCGCCCGCGCAGCGACGCCGAGGCACCGGTGTAGATGATCGTGCCCTTGCCCGCCGGCAGCATGGCGCGCAATGCGCCCTGGCCGACCAGCATGCCGGCCAGCGGCCCCTGGCGCCACATGGTCTCGAGCACGTCCGGGGTCATCGACATGAAGTCCTGGGGCCAATTGCCGCCGACGTTGAAGACCACCAGTTCGGGCACGCGGCCGTCAGCCGCCACGCGCTCGAAGACGGCGCCGACGTCAGCGGGTTCGGTGGCATCGGCTTCGACGGCAATGGCGGTGCCGTCGGCGTCGGTGATCGCCTTCACCACATCGGTCATCTTCTCGGGCCGGCGGCCCGCGACATAGACCGGCAGGCCCGCCCGGGCCAGGCGGATGGCGGTGGCGCCGCCGATTCCGGCGACCGGGCCGACGCCGAAGACAATTGCGGCAGTCTTGGCGGGGGGCGCGCTCATGCCGCCGCCTCCTCGGCCTTCAGCGCCTCCTCGACGAAGTCGAGACGGTCCTGGCCGAAGAACATCTCGCCGTCGACGAAGAAGGTCGGCGCCCCGAAGGCGCCGCGCGCCACCACCGCCTCGGTATCGGTCTTCAGCTTGTCCTTCACCGCCGGATCGGCGATCAGGGCTTCGTAATGGCCGGGGTCGATACCCGCCGTGGTCAGCACCTCGCGCACCACCTGCCCGTCGCCCATGTTGCGGCCGTCGCGCCAGATGGCGTCATAGACGGCGTCGCAATAGCGGCAGAAATCGTCCGTCCCCGCGAAGCCGGAAGCGCCGCGCATCAGGCTGACGGTATTGATCGGGAAGAAGGGATTGAAGTTCAGCGGCACGCCGAACTTCTTCGCGTAGCGCGCCAGATCGGTGAAGAGATAGGCGCCCTTGGCCGGCACCGTGATGGGCGCCGAATTGCCCGTCGCCTTGAACACGCCGCCCAGCAGGATGGGAATCGGCTTTACCGTGGCCCCCGTCCGCTCGGCGACGGCGCCGATGCGCCGCCAGGCGAGATAGGCGGCCGGGCTGCCGAAGTCGAAATAGAATTCAACGGTCTTGGACATCGCATTTCCTCACCAGTTTTCCGACCAGGGACGCAGGTCGAGTTCATGGGTCCAGGCATCGCGCTTCTGGACGTGGAGCGACCAATAGGCATCGGCGATATGATCCGGGTTCAGGATGCCGTCGTCGTCCTTGGTCGCATAGACGCTCGGGAAATTGTCGCGGATGAAGGCGGTGTCGATCGCGCCATCGATGATGGAATGGGCGACATGGATGCCCTGGGGCCCCAATTCCCGCGCCATGCTCTGTGCGAGCGCCCTGAGCGCGTGCTTCGCCCCGGCGAAGGCGGAAAAGCCGGCGCGGCCCCGGACCGAGGCGGTGGCGCCGGTGAAGATCATGGTGCCGCGCCCGCGCGACAGCATCACCCGCGCCGTCTCCCGCCCCGCCAGGAAACCGGCGAAACAGGCCATTTCCCAGACCTTGTAATAGACCCGCGAGGTCGTTTCGGTGATGGGAAAGCGGACGTTGGCGCCGATGTTGAACACCATGACCTCGATCGGGCCGACGCCGGCCTCGATCCCCGTGATCAGGGCCGCCACCTGTTCCTCGCGCCGGGCGTCGGCGCCGAAGGGCATGGCCGTGCCGCCCGCCGCCTCGATCTCGGCGACCAGGGGCGCCAGCTTGTCCGCGTTGCGGCGAACGAGACAGGCGGTGAAACCTTCCCGCGCGAAGCGCTTCGCCACCGCGCCGCCCAGCGCGTCGCCCGCGCCGACCACCAGGGCCACCGGCTTGCCCATTCCAGAACCTCCCCTATCGCGGCTATTCCCGCTTGCTTTTCTGTATGATATGCATCATCCAGATTCACGATGATCGCCATCATGCAGATCGTCAAGCGAAATAGGAGGCGGGCGGCCATGGGCCATTCCCAGGCGCAGAAGGAAGCCAATCACGACCGCATCCTGGCGGCGGCCATGGATCTTCTGCGCGACAAGGGCCTGGACCATATGGGCGTTGCCCAGGTGATGCGCGCCGCCGGCCTGACCCACGGCGGTTTCTACAGCCATTTTCCCAATCGCGAGGCCATGGTGGCCGAGGCGCTGCGCACCGCCTTCGAGCGTGACGAGCGCCGCCTCGCCAAGGCCGCGGCCAAACACGGGCGGAGCGAACGGATGGGCATGATCGAAGCCTATCTCTCGCCCGCCCACCGCGACGATCCGGCCCATGGCTGCACGGCGGCGGCGCTGGCGGGCGATGCCACGCGGGCCGATCCGGCGCTGCGCCGGATCTTCACCGAACAGGTGGTGCGCTATCGCGACCGGATCGCCGACCTCATCCCGGCGGAACGCGACGCCGCCGAATCCCACGCCCTGTTCGGCATCGCCGCCATGATCGGCGCCCTGCTGGTCGCCCGGGCGGTGGACGACGAGGCGCTTTCGGACGACATTCTGGAAGCCGCGCGGCACCATCTGACCAAGAGCATGTAACGATAAACATAACATCCAGAGGAGAGCACGATGACCACCCCCTTCGCCTTTTCGGGCCAGCACGTCTTCGTTTCGGGCGGCACCAGCGGCATCAATCTCGGCGTCGCCGAGGCCTTCGCCGAAGCGGGCGCCAAGGTCAGCGTGCTGTCGCGCAAGCAGGACAAGGTGGACGCCGCCGTCGCCCGCCTGAAGGCGCTGGGCGGCGAGGCCCAGGGCTTCGCCGGCGACGTGCGCGACCCTGCAAGGATCGAGGAAGTCTTCGAACAGGCCGCCGCCGGCTTCGGCGAACTCGACGTGCTGATCTCGGGGGCCGCCGGCAATTTCCCGGCGCCGGCGCTGGGCATTTCGCCGAACGGCTTCAAATCGGTCGTCGACATTGACCTGATGGGCACCTTCCACGTGGTGAAGGCCGCCTTCCCGCACATGAGGAAGCCCGGCGGCTCCATCGTCAACATCTCCGCCCCGCAGGCCTATATCCCGATGGATTTCCAGATGCATGTCTGCGCCGCCAAGGCCGGCGTCGACATGATCACCAGGGTCGCCGCCCTCGAATGGGGCGACTTCGGTCTGCGCGTCAATTCGGTGGTGCCCGGCCCGATCGAGGATACGGAGGGCATGGACCGTCTGGCGCCGACGCCCGAAGCCAAGGAAGCCGCGCGCGTCTCGGTGCCGCTGGCGCGCTACGGCACCAAGCGCGACATCGCCAATGCCTGCATGTTCCTGTCCAGCCCCTACGGCGCCTATATCTCGGGCGTCGTGCTGCCGGTCGACGGCGGTTGGAGCCTGGGCGGCGTCGCCGCCATTTCCGCCACCATGAAGAAAGCCTTCATGGGCGGCTGAGGCCGTCCACCGCGACACCGCGTCGGCCGGCGCCGGACCCCTTGGGCGCCGGACGAAACAGGAAGTCGTCGGGCAGGCCCATGCGCCGGCAGGCGAGCTGGGGCGGCGTGTCCTTCAGGAGGCGGGGCACGAAACGCGCCAGGGGCCGCAGCATGGCGATGGTCGCCGCCTCGGCGGCGGCCGGGCGGCGCAGGCCGAACCTGTCCTTGGCCCAGTCGGGCAGCAGGTCGATGCCGGCATCGAAGAGAAGCCGCTTGGACCGGCGGCCGCCGACGCCCGGCACCTTGTCGCCCCGGGCGACGGCGATGAAATTGTCCATCGGCGCGCCGCGCGACAGGCGCGGCTCGAAGGAGCGGACGAAGTCTTCCGCCGCCGCCGCCGTGCGCGGAATCTCGAAGCGGCCGTAGTCGCCGGTGATCGCCGCCCCTTCCTGGATCAGGCGATCACGCTCGGCCGGGCTCAAGGGGCCGGCGACGAAACGCTCGTAGGCGCGGGCGAAGCCCATGTTGGCGGTCAGATGGACGAAGGCCATGCGCTCGGGATCGAAGGCGGTGTAACGTCCGCCGTCCGACAGGGGGCCGCGCACCTTGGCGTGGCGGCGCGCCACTTCCTTCATGAGATCCGCCTTGGCCGCCTTCGAGGCATAGGTGCTGGCCAGCGCCGCCGACAGGGTGCGCTGGGTCCGGCCCAGGGTGTCGGTCTTGTAGTCGGAGAACGTGTCGACCCCGGTGCCGACCCCTTCCTCGGCCAGTTGCAGAATGACGGCCGGCACGGCACCGATGGCGAAGACCAGCGGATTGGCCATGACCCGCCAAGTCAGGCTGTCGGGACCAAGGGCACCGGGATCGCCCGGTCCCGCCAGATAATCGACGCGATAGGCCGGATCGGCGGGGTTGTAGACCAGTTCGAACGAACGGTGCAGGGCGCCGTAGATCGGCAGCCGCGCCAGCGTGGATGCCACGAAATCGCCGATACCCATGGTCTGCTCTCCGGCCTGTACTCGATGGCACCGAGGATGACAAAGCCGAAATATGACGAAAACTCCGGTTCGGGTCGCATTGACCCGGGCACCGGCACCGACGCGCAAGCTCTTGAAGGAAAAGCGCTATCGTCCCGCCGTCGGACGTGGCGGCGCTTTGCCGGGACCCGCTGCCGCCAGCCTCACTCGGCTTTGGCGCGGGCGGCGAGGACCTTGCGGATGGCACCGGTCAGGGTCGCGATCTCGTCCTCGGTCGCGACGAAGGCCGGTGTCAGATAGACGATGTCGTTGAACGGCCGGACCCAGACCCCTTCCAAGACGAAGGCGCGTTTCAGCGCATTCAGATCGGCGATCCGGTCGAGCTGGACGACGCCGATCGCCCCCTTCACCCGAACGTCGACGACGCCCGGCAGGTCGCGGCAGGGCACCAGTTGGTCGGCCAACTGCGCCCCGATCGCCGCCACCTGGTCGAGGCGCGGCTCGCGTTCGAACAGGTCGAGGGAGGCATTGGCGACGGCACAGGCCAGCGCATTGCCCATATAGGTCGGCCCATGCATCAGGGCGGCGGAGGGGCGATCGTCCCAGAAGGCGTCGAACACGCGACGGGTGGCGACGGTCGCGGCCAGCGCCATGGTGCCGCCGGTCAGCGCCTTGGAGAGCGTGACCACGTCGGGCACCACGCCCGCCGCCGAACAGGCGAACATGGAACCGGTGCGCCCGAAGCCGACGAAGATCTCGTCGAACACCAGCAGCGCGCCGATCCTGTCCGCCGCCCGGCGCAGATGGCGCAGCACGTCCGGCCCATGCATCTTCATGCCGCCGGCCCCCTGCACCAGGGGTTCGACCAGGATCGCCGCGATCTCGTCGCCATGGGCATCGACGAAACGGTCGAAGGCTTCGGCCTTTTCATCGTCCAGCGGCAGATCGACCACGTGATGCCGCGGCAGAAGCCCGGTGAAGAGGGAATGCATCCCCTCCTCCGGGTCGCAGACCGCCATCGTGCCGATGGTGTCGCCGTGATAGCCGTAGCGGAAGGACAGGAACTTGTTCCGTCCCTTCACCCCGCGATTGATGAAATATTGAATCGCCATCTTCATGGCGATCTCGACCGAGACCGAGCCCGAATCCGAGAAGAACACCCGATCCAGATCGCCCGGCAGCAGGGCGGCGAGGCGCCGCGCCAGGGTCAGGGCCGGTTCCTGCACCAGACCGCCGAACATGACGTGCGGCAGGCGTTCCAGCTGCGCGACGGCGGCCTGTCGGATATGGGGATGGTTATAACCGTGACACGCGGTCCACCAGGACGCGATACCGTCGACCAGCTCTCGCCCGTCGGCCAGGCGAATGCGCAGGCCTTCAGTCGATGCCACCGCCAGGGGCGGCGTCACCGTCTTCATCTGGGTATAGGGCAGCCAGACGTGATCGAACCCGGCCGTGTACCAGCCGGGCGCGTCCTGGGTCATGGATCTACTCGGCGGCCTGAGCGGGGGTGGCAGCTTCGCAGGCCAGCGGCATGGGGCGGATGCCCAGGCGGTCGAACAGACGCTGATCCTGATCCTGTTCCGGATTGTCGGTCGTCAGCAGCTTGGCACCGATGAAGATCGAATTGGCGCCGGCCAGGAAGCACAGCGCCTGGGTCTCGTCCGTCATGTGTTCGCGCCCGGCCGAAAGCCGGATCATGGAGGCGGGCATCATGATCTTGGCGACGGCGATGGTGCGCACGAAATCGATCGGATCGAGCGGCGCCGCATCGTCCAGCGCCGTCCCCTCGACCTTCACCAGAAGGTTGATCGGCACGGATTCGGGATGGGCCGGCAGATTGGCCAGCGTCACCAGCAGGCCGACCCGGTCGTCCAGATCCTCGCCCATGCCGACGATGCCGCCGCAGCAGACGCTGATGCCGGCGTCGCGCACGTTTGCCAGCGTATCCAGCCGGTCCTGATAGGTCCGGGTCGAGATGATCTCGGGATAATATTCCGGCGATGTGTCGAGGTTGTGATTGTAATAGTCGAGGCCGGCGTGCTTCAGGCGCTGCGCCTGGTCGCCGTCCAGCATGCCGAGGGTGACGCAGGTCTCCATGCCCATGGCCTTCACGCCCTGGATCATCTCGATCACCTGGTCGAGGTCGCGGTCCTTGGGGCTGCGCCAGGCGGCGCCCATGCAATAGCGGCTGGCGCCCGCTTCCTTGGCGCGGCGCGCTTCCTCGAGCACGGCGCCGACGGCCATCAGCTTCGAGGCCTTGAGGCCGGTGTCGAATTTCGCCGACTGCGGGCAATAGCCGCAATCCTCGGGACAGCCGCCGGTCTTGATCGAGAGCAGGGTCGACATCTGCACTTCGTTGGCGTCGAAGAAGCGGCGATGGGCCGTCTGGGCTTCGAAGATCAGGTCGGCGAACGGCAGACGGAACAGGGCGTCGACTTCGTTGCGGGTCCAGTCGTGGCGCAGGATCTGCGGCGGAACGGCGGCGTCGGGCGAAGCGGCGGCAATCTCGGTCATGGGCGACCCAATCCTCACAGGGCAGGACAAGCGTCGGGGCGTCGGCCCCGGAACCTCGGCGCAGACTAGGCCGCTTTGCGGTCACGTCAAGGGTGGACCAGCCCACCCGGGGGGTGCCCCCGGATTCGACGGCCGGGGGGCACCCCCCAGGGATCGAGGAGGTATTGACCGGCGACGACAATGGGACCAAGGTGCGCCGCCTTTGAGGAATTGTGTCGATCATGCGCTCGCTCGACGCCTTCGCGGCAGGCAAGCTTGACGAATTGGACGCGCGCCACCAGCGCCGCACCCTGGTCCCGACGGCCCGCCTTTCCGGCCCCTGGCTGGAACGCGGCGGCCGGCGCTATGTCTCCTTTTCCTGCAACGACTATCTGAATTTCTCGACCGATCCGCGCCTGAAGGCGGCTGCCGTGCGCGCGGTCGAAGCCCATGGCACCGGCGCCGGCGGCTCGCGCCTGATCACCGGCAACCATCCCCTGATGGAAGAGCTGGAAGCCCGCCTCGCCCACCTGAAGGGGACGGAGGCATGCTGCGTCTTCGGCTCCGGCTATTTGGCGAATGTCGGCATCATCCCGACGCTGGCCGGTGGCGACAGTCTCGTCCTGGTCGACGAACTGGCGCACAACTGCATCAATGCCGGCAGCCAGATGGCCCGGGGCCGGGTGATGCGCTTCGCCCATAACGACCTCGGCGAACTCGAAGCCCTGCTGAAGGCCCATCGCGCCGATTTCGCCCATGTCCTGGTGGTGACCGACGGCGTCTTCTCGATGGACGGCGACCTCGCCCCCCTGCCGGCGATGAGCGCGCTGTGCAAGGCCCATGACGCCTGGCTGATGACCGACGACGCCCATGGCATCGGCGTGCTGGGCGGCGGCAGGGGCTCGGCCCATGCCTTTGCCGAGCCGATCGAGATCCCCCTGCAGATGGGCACATTGTCGAAGGCGATCGGCTCCTACGGCGCCTATCTCTGCGCCTCGCGCCCGGTGATCGACCTGATGAAGACGCGGGCGCGCACCGTGGTCTATTCGACCGGCCTGCCGCCCGCCGCGATCGGCGCCGCCCTCGAGGCCCTGAACATCATCGAGACCGACCCGGAGTATTGCGCCCTGCCGGTCGAGCGCGCGCGGCGCTTCACGAGGGCACTGAACCTCGCGCCGGCCGAGAGCCCGGTGGTGCCGGTGATCCTGGGGCCGGAGACCCGCGCCCTCGACGCCCAGCGCATCCTGGGCGAGGCCGGCTATCTGGTCGCCGCCATCCGCCCGCCGACCGTGCCCGCCGGCACCTCGCGCCTGCGCTTCGCCTTCTCCGCCCAGCACACGGACGAGGATATCGACCGCGTCGCCGCCATCCTGCGGGAGCGGATCCTGTGACCCGTTCCCTCTTCGTCACCGCGACCGGGACCGAGATCGGCAAGACCCTGGTCACCTGCGCCCTGGCGCACCAGTTGCGCGGCCGGAACGCCCGCGTCCTGAAACCCGTGGTCAGTGGCTATGAGCCCGAAACGGCGGCGGAAAGCGACCCCGGCCTGATCCTGGCCGCGCGCGGCGAAGCCCTGACGGAAGAGAATATCGCCGCCATCGCGCCCTGGCGCTTCCGTACCCCCGTCGCCCCCGACGTCGCCGCGCGGCTGGAAGGCAGGTCCGTGACCGCGGCCGAGGTCGCCGCCTTCTGCACGACGGCGGGGCGGGGCGCCCAAATCCTGATCGTCGAGGGCGCGGGCGGCCTGATGGCGCCGATCGCCGAGCGCGAGACCTTCCTCGACGTGCTGGCCGTCACCCGCTGGCCGTCGCTGATCGTCGCGGGCAGCTATCTCGGCACGCTGTCGCACATCTTCACGGCGGTGGAGACCCTGAAGGCCCGCGCGCTGCCCCTCGCCGGCATCGTGATCAGCGAAAGCGAGCGGGACGCGCAGTCGATCCCGGAACTGACCCGGTCGATCGCCGCATTTCTGCCGGAATTACCGGTTTCTGTCGTGCCGCGCCTGGCAGGCCCCCAGAATTGGGCTTCGGCGCCGGACCTCACACAATTTCTTGTGGACAAGTCATCATCTTGTGTGGCGCGAACGCCATAACCCGAGATATAGTTGTTTTCGTTGCAGGCAAGACCGTTTACGGGGGAGTGAGGACATCATGTCCTGGACCGACGAGCGCATCGCGACACTACGCGACCTTTGGGAACAAGGCCTGAGCGCCAGCCAGATCGCTGCTCGGCTCGGCAATGTCACGCGCAACGCCGTGATCGGCAAGGTTCACCGCCTCGGCCTGTCCGGCCGGCCGAGCCCGGTGCGCACCGAACGCCAGGCGGCGCCCGCCGCCGCCGGCACGCCGCGCACCGAAACGGCGCCGCGTTCGGCCGCGCCGGCACAGCCCCGCCCGGTGCGTCTGGTGGCCGACGGTCAGCCCCGCCCCGCCGTCGCGCCGGCGCCGGCCGCGCCGCCGACCCCGGCTCCCAAGGCCCGCGTCGTGACGGCCGCCCAGGCGACCCCGCCCCGCCCCGCCGAGACCCGCACGGTCGAGCCGGAACCCATGGTCCGCGCCACCCTGCTGTCGATCAACGACCGCATGTGCAAATGGCCGGTGGGCGATCCGGGCGATGCCGGTTTCCACTTCTGCGGCCGCCGCGCCCAGACCGGCATGCCCTATTGCCAGGAACATGCCCGCATCGCCTATCAGGCGGCGACGCCGAAGGCGCGCGAGAAGCGCGACCGGGACCGCGAGCGCGAGCGCGAGCGCCTGTTGCGGACCCTGACGTCGTAAGCGGCATTCATCCTTCGAGACGGGGCCTGCGGGCCCCGTTTTCGTTTGCAAAAAAATTCATCCGTCAGGTTGCGGCATCGCACCATTCTTAACTTCGTATTGGCATTTCTCCCCATAATGGGAGCCATGCCGCACACGCCGATTCACGCCATATCCCCACGCCTCCGCCACCGCCTCAAGGAGGTCGAATCCCTGCTCGCGCGGGACGGCGATGCCATCATGGTGTGCGAGGCCGGCGACCTGGATCCGCCCTTCCCCCGCATCGTCGACGCCAATGCCGCCCTCGCCCGGCTGACCGGCCACGATATCGAGGCCATGCTGGGCCAGACGCCGCGCCTGTTCCGCCATCCGGATGCCGATCCGGCCAGCCGCGCCGCCGTGCGCGAGGCGCTGACCGCCAAGCAGCGCCTGCATATCGACCTCCTCAACCGTTCGAAGAGCGGCGAGGACTACTGGGTCGAAACCGACATTGCCCCGGTGGTCGATCCCGACAGCGGGCGCCTGTTCTACATCGCCTTCCAGCGCGACGTGACGCGGCGCAAGCGTCTGGAGGACGAACTGAAGGCGGCCCTTGCCCGCGCCGAACGGGCGACCGAGGGCCGCAACGAATTCCTGGCCGCGGTCGCCAACGACCTGCGCGGCCCCCTGGGCGTCATTTCCGCCAATCTCGAACTGCTGGGCAAGGGCCTTCTGTCGCCGGGCCAGCACCCCCTGGTGGTCGCGGCGGAAACGGCGGCGCGCAGCCTGGCGGCCCAGATCGGCGACATGATCGAATTCGCCCGCCTGGACGCGGCGCCGGCGCCCAGCGGCCCCGCCGTACCGCTGATCCTGTCGGATTTCGTGCTGGCCATGCGGCGCGGCATCGCCGTCGAGGCCGCGCACCGCCGTCTCCACGTCGAGACCATGATCGGCCCCGGCGTGCCCGAAGTGACCCGCACCGACATCCCGCGGCTGCGCCAATTGGTCGGCCATCTGCTGGCCCACGCGCTGCGCCAGACCGAAAGCGGCGGCATCGCCCTGGTGGTCGAACGGGCGGGGGCCGACATCCGCTTCTCCGTCCACGACAGCGGGCCGGGCGGCAAGGCCGCGCACGGCGAATGGCAGCAGGCCGGGGTCGGCCCGCAGGCGATCGGCCTTGCCATCGCCGCCCATCTCGCCGCCGTGCTGCAGAGCTGGATCGAAATGGACACGGCGCCGGGCACCGGGACCAGCCTGTGGTTCGACCTGCCCGCCGGCGACGGCCAGATCCTGGACTCGGCACCGACCGCACCGATCGAATGGCGCCGGGCGCTTCGCGCCGGCGCGCGCGGCAACGAGGCGCCGCCGCCGCCCGAGGCGGAACAGGACAGCCCGCTGTCGGCGCTTCGCGTGCTGGTGATCGAGGAAGATCCCGCGCGCCGCACCACCCTGGCACGGCAGATCCATTCGCTGGGCGCCAAGGTCGACATTCTGGCCGATCGGCGCATGGCACTGATCGTCGCGACGGCCGAGACCCGCTACGACGCCGTCATCCTGCGCGACGAAGGTAGCGACGCTGCCCTTGATTTCGCCCGGGCGCTGCGCGATTCCGAGGCCGAGCACGGCCTGCCCCATGGCCGCATCGTCCTTCTGTGCGACGCGGCGGACGAGGCGCGGCTGCGCCTCTGCCGGGAAGCCGGCATCGACGCCCTGCTCGAAGCGCCCTTCGACCTGTCGAGCCTGGCCGACGCCCTGTCCGAGGGCGCGGAGAGCCTGACGCAGGAACGGCTGGAGGCGATCGACGCCGCCGCCCTGAAGGCCCGCCTGAACATCGCCGATGATTTCGAGCTGGCCGCCGCCCTCGCCGTCTTCGCCGAGGAGCTGGACGACATCCAGCAACGCCTCGAACAGGCGGTCGCGGTCAAGGACGGCGAGAGCGCGCGCGATCTCCTGCATATGCTGGCCGGCAAGGCGCGGGACAATTGCGCTCCCGGCCTCGCCGCCGCCCTGCCGCCCTGTCAGACCGCCGTCGCCGCCGGCGACTGGGGTTTCGCCACCCGCGCCCTGTCGCGCATCGGGACCGAGGCGGACCGGCTGCGCGACGCGCTGGAGCAGATGCTCACCGCCGCCTGAGCAGCCCCAATCCGGAGCCGCCTCATTCCGCCGCCTGGGCGAAGCCTTCCGGCGGATCGCCCCGGCGAAACGCCTCCAGGAGGCCGGCGCGGCTGCCTTCCGCCAACGCCATGGCCGCCGCCTTCACCGGGCCGAAACCCCGGATCCGTGCCGTCGACACCATCAGGGCGACGGCGGTCGCGTGATTGTCCGGGCGAAGGTCGCGCGCGATTTCGCCCGCCAGGTCCAGGGTCAGGTCGCGCAGCGCCCGTTCCGCCCGGCGTTCCGCCGTGTGGCCGAAAGGATCGAACCATGTGCCCCGCAGGATCTTGAAGCGTTTCAGCACGCGGAACAGGGCGAGGGTGCCGGGGCCATAGGCCTTCTTCGCCGGACGTCCGGTGGCGGGGTCGATCCGTGCGGTCAGGGGTGGGCTGAGGTGCAGGGTCAGGCGGTGGCCGTCCTCGAACATCGCCGCGATCATGCGGGCGAAGGCACCGTCGGTATAGAGGCGAGCGACCTCGTATTCGTCCTTATAGGCCATCGCGCGGAACAGCGCCTCGGCCCCTGCCCGCGCCAGATCGTGCGATCCCGGCAGCACCCGTTCCTCCGCCGCGCGCAGCGCCGCCACCGCGGCCTCGTAGCGCCGCGCATAGGCTGCGTTCTGATAGAGCGCCAGATGGGATGCGCGCCGGGCGACGAATTGCGCCAATGTCTCGGTGGGGCGGTGATGGTCCGGCAGCCCCGCGCCCTCGACGGACGCGGCGGCGGTTTCCGCTCGGGCGGGATCGAGCGCCGCCATCCGGCCCCAGCGGAACGCCCGCCGGTTCGCCTCCGCCGCCGTCCGGTTCAGGTCGATCGCCGCCTCGATGGCCGCCGGTGCCACGGGCAGCAGGCCCTTCTGGGATGCGATGCCGAGAATGAACAGATTGGTCGCCAGCGCGTCGCCGATCAGGTCGGTCGCGAGGCGCGTCGCCTCCACCGCCTGCACCCGGTCGCCGCCGCAGGCGTCCGCGATCAGTTCCAGCAGACGGGCCATGGGCAGGCGGGCCTCGGCGTCATGGGTGAATTCGGCGATGCTGCCGACATTGGTGTTGACCAACGCCATCGTATGGCCGAGGCGCATGCGCAGCCGGGCATCGGCCCCGGCCGCGACCACGGCATCGCAGCCGAGCACCAGATCGGCGCCCCGCGCCGGCACGCGGACGGCGGCACCGGGCCCGGCACCGATCCGGATGTGACTGGTCACCGCGCCGCCTTTCTGGGCGAGACCGGTCTGGTCCAGCACGGAGGCCGCCTTGCCCTCGACATGGGCCGCCATGGCGATCAGGGCCGCCAAGGTGACGATGCCGGTACCGCCGACGCCGAGGGCGAGGCCCGACCACGGCAGGGGCGCCAGGGCCGGATCCGGCAGGGCCGCGACGTCGGGCATGTCGCCACCCTTCGGATGGGGCGCGCGAAGATTCGCACCTTCGACCGTGACCATGCTGGGGCAGAAGCCCTTGAGGCAGGAATAATCCTTGTTGCAGGACGACTGGTCGATCTGTCGCTTGCGCCCGAATTCGGTATCGACCGGCACCACCGACAGGCAGTTGGACTGAATGGCGCAGTCGCCGCAGCCTTCGCACACCGCCTCGTTGATGACGACGCGGCGCTGGGGATCGCGCAGCAGGCCGCGCTTGCGCCTGCGCCGCTTTTCGGCGGCACAGGCCTGGTCGTAGATCAGCACCGTGACCCCCGGCACCTCGCGCAATTCGCGCTGCACCCCATCGAGTTCCGCGCGGTCGTGGAAGGAGACGCCGGCGGGAAAGCGCCCGGAATCATGGCGGTCGATATCCTCCGCGACCAGGGCGATACGCTCCACCCCCTCCGCGCGGACCTGGGCGGCGATCATGGCGGGTGTCAGCGGGCCATCGTGATGCTGGCCACCGGTCATGGCGACGGCATCGTTGAACAGGATCTTGTAGGTTACGTTCACGCCCGCGGCGACGGCGGCGCGGAGCGCCAGCAGGCCGGAATGGAAATAGGTGCCGTCGCCGAGGTTCTGAAACACATGGGGTGTCTCGACGAAGGGCGCCTGGCCGATCCAATTGGCGCCTTCGCCGCCCATGTGGGTGAAAGTCTCGGTCGCCCGATCCATCCATGTCGCCATGTAATGGCAGCCGATGCCGGCATGGGCGATGCTGCCCTCGGGCACCACGGTCGACGTGTTGTGGGGACAGCCGGAACAGAAATAGGGGGTGCGCCGGGACGGTGCCGCCTCCGGTGTATTCGCGCCCTGAAGGGTGACGAGGCGGGTTTCGATGTCCGCGTCCCCCATCATCGCGACGAGCCGGCGGCCCAGCGCCGCCGCGACCTCGGCCGGGGAAAGCTCGTCATGGCTCTTCAGAAGGGGCGTGCCATCCGTGTCGCGCTTGCCGAGGACGCGGGGCCGGACCTCCGCCCGGTCGTAGAGGATGGATTTCACCTGATCCTCGATCAGGGGGCGCTTTTCCTCGACCACCAGGATCTCGCCGAGCCCCTCCGCGAATTCGAGCAATCCGTCCGGTTCCAGGGGCCAGACCAGGGCGATCTTGTAGATCGCGATGCCGAGTTCGGCGCGCCGTGCTTCATCGAGACCGAGGAGGGCGAAAGCCTCCATCAGGTCGCCGTAAGCCTTGCCGGCGGTGACGATGCCGAAACGCGCCTCCGTCGAGCGTTCCACCACCCGGTCGAGGCGATTGGCGCGGGCGAAGGCGCGCACCGCCGGCAGTTTCACGAGATGGAGCCGCGCCTCCTGGTCCTGGGCCGTATCGGGCCAGCGGATATGGACGTCGGCGGGCGGCGGCGGCGCGGTGAAGCCGGCGAAACCCGGCGTCGCCGAAATCGTGCCGGAACTGTCGGCGATCTCCGCCACCAGCTTGAGGGCGGCCCAGGTGCCGGCATGGCGCGACAGGGCGATGCCGGCGAGGCCGTAATCGATGACTTCCGCCAGGTTGGACGGGGCCAGCACCGGGATCATGGCATCGACGAAGGCATATTCGGTCTGATGGGCGGTGGTCGAGGATTTGCAGGTGTGATCGTCGCCCGCGATCGCCAGCACGCCGCCCGTCGGATGGCTGCCCGCCAAATTGGCGTGCTTGAAGACGTCGCCCGTGCGGTCGACCCCCGGCCCCTTGCCGTACCAGAGACCGAAGACCCCGTCGACGCGCGGTTTCTTGTGGCCGAGCGCGATCTGCTGCGTGCCCCAGAGCGCGGTCGCCGCCAGATCCTCGTTCACGCCCGGCTGGAAATGGACGTCGACCGCCTCGAGCAGGGCTTTCACCCGGCCGAGTTCGAGATCGAAGCCGCCCAGCGGCGAACCGCGATAGCCCGAGACATAGCCGCCGGTGACGAGGCCGGCCTCGCGGTCGCGGCGCTGCTGCTCGAAGATCAGGCGCACCAGCGCCTGCATCCCATTGAGGAAGATGGGGCCGTCATGCCGGAGATATTTGTCGTCCAGGGTGACGGCGGACGGAACATTGGCGCCATCGGCCATGATCGTGCCTCCCCGATCGTGAATTCTTCTCGTCGTCTCAATATTGGCACATCGTCCCTACTGGACAAGCCACGAGGCCCGGGGCACAAGGCATCGTCCACAGAGGGAGGGACCCCGATGGCCATCGTTCGCTTCGATTCCGGTCCGCGCATGTCGCAGGCCGTCGTTTTCGGTCAGATGATCTTCCTGGCCGGCCAGGTGGCCGAAACCAAGGCCGGCCATTCGGTGACGGAACAGACCACCGAGATCCTGGGCCAGATCGACGCCCTGCTGGCCCGCGCCGGTTCCGACAAGGACCACATCCTGTCCGCCACCATCTATCTGACCGACATTTCCACCTTCGAAGAGATGAATCTGGTCTGGGAAAGCTGGGTCACCCCGGATCTGACGCCGGCTCGCGCCACCGTCGAGGCCAAGCTGGCGGCGCCGCAATACACCGTCGAGATCCAGGTGACGGCGGCCAGGAAGTAAGACTCAGGCCCCCGTCGCCGCCCCCTGATTCAAGGTCACCCCCAGGCCCGATTCGGCGACGAACAGGGCCGCCTCGTGGTGCAGCCAGTCGCGGAAATGGGCGATCGCCGGCTCGTCCGCGCGTTCGGGCAGGGTGACCGTCCAATAGGAGAAGAGATCGGGCACCTGGACGTCGAACAGACGCACCAGGCGCCCGCTTTCGAGGTCGGGGGCCACCAGCGCGCTCCGCGCCAGCGCGATGCCGCCGCCGCGCGCCGCCGCGTCGAGCAGCACGGCGGAATCCTGGAACACCGTGCCGAAGCGCAGGCTCGTGAAGTCGAAGCCGGCGGCCCGGCACCACATCGCCCAGTCGTCGAAGGAATCCCGCAGCAGGAGATAACGCCTGAGATCCGCCGGCGTCTCCGGCAGACCGCCGGCCAGCTGCGGCGAGGCGACGGCGAAGAGGTCCTCAGCCATCAGGAAGCGCACGTCGAGGCCCGGATAATTGCCCCGGCCGGAACGGATGGCGAGATCGACGCCATCGCGCCGAAGATCCGCCAGTTCGCGCCCCGTGCGCATGCTCAGGACGACCTCGGGATGGGCCTCGTGAAAACGTTCGAGGCGCGGCACCAGCCAGCGCGCCGCGAAGGACGTCAGCACCGAAATGGTCAGCGTGTCGTTCGACTGGCGGCGGACGGTGTTCATCGCCTGATTGATCTGGGCGAAGCTGCCGGTCAGCACGCCCGCCAGATGCTGGCCCGCCTCGGTCAGCACGACACCCCGGCCGCGGCGGTTGAACAGCGCCGCGCCGAGCAGCGCCTCGAGCGCCCGCACCTGATGGCTGATCGCGCCGTGGGTCAGGTGCAATTCCTCCGCCGCGCGGGTGAGGGAGAGATGGCGCGCCGCCGCCTCGAAGGCGCGAAGGGCGTTCAGCGGCAATCGGTCCATGGCTCCAATCCGTCAATTCAATTCACATATTAGACCAACCGTTCTCCTTTGTCGAATTTGCCGGCATGCCTCATTTTCTGCGCATCGCAAGCATTCGAACGGAGCACCGAGATGTACAATCAGGCTAACACCACGCACCTGCCCGCGGCGTCGGGCTTCCATCCCCTGCGCCGCCTCGCCGCCGTCGCGCGGCGTGTCTGGACCTGGCACGCGCACCGCCGGGCCATGGCCCATCTGCTGACCCTCGACGACCGCTTGCTGCGCGACATCGGCGTCGAGCGGGCGACGGTGGTGGGCCTCTACCGCAATCCCGCCGCCGGCCTTGCGCAGGACCGCGACCGGGTGCAGCGGGGCTGATCGCCTTGACGTCGAGGGGGTGGGGAAGGCGCTCGGCGACCGTCCCGGGACGGCGATCTGTCAATCGGCTTCATATGTTGTCTCAAGCTTTCTCCTTTGTCGATGCCGGGACCATCCCCCATGTTCCCGGTATCACCCTCTCTCGGCGGAGCAGTGGAATGTTGAATCGGATCCATGGCGAAGGCCTGCCCCACCCCAAGACCCCGCTCCCCTCGGCCGGTCCGCGCGTCCTGCCGCGCATCGGGGCGCTGTTCCGGCGCGCCCGGGCACGGCGCGACCAGCGCCGGTCCCTCGTCCATCTTCAGACCATCGATGCGCGCATGCTGGGCGACGTCGGCTTCGAGCGCGGCCTGCTCGCCGGACGCTTCCGGGGGCCCGGCCTCGAAATCGAACGGATCTGGTGGGGCTGACCCTCAGGCGCTTCGGGGCGGCAGGACCAGCCTGAACAGGGCGCCGCCGCCGTCCCGATCGCATGCCTCGACGCGGCCGCCATGGCGGCGCGCGACGGTGGCGACGATGGCGAGGCCGAGTCCGGCGTTGCCGCCGCCGCTCGGCGCCGTCGAGACGAAGGGCGCGAAGAGCTGGCCGGCCGGCCCCGGCGGCAGCCCCGGCCCCCGGTCGCGGACCTCGATTGCCGCGCCACCCCCCGCTTCCGCCGCGACCTCGATCTCGACCATGGTGCCCGGCGCAGCGTGACGCACCGCATTGTCGATCAGATTGCGCAGGGCTTCCGCCAGCGCCGCCGCATCCCCATTCGTCGCGACCGCCCCCTCGGGTGCCCGAAAGTCCAGTTCGCGCCCCCGCGCCAGGGCCAGAGGCGCGCCCTCCGCCACCACGTCGCGCGCCAGCGCCACCAGATCCAGCGCCACCAGGGGCGCCTGCGCCTGATCCAGCCGGGCCGAGGTCAGCAGCCGCTCGACGATCCGGCCGAGACGCTCGACGTCGGCGCCGAGACGCGCCGCGATCTCGCGGTCGGCCAGCCCGTCGAGACGGGCACGCAGGACGGCGATCGGCGTCTTCAATTCATGGGCGGCATCGGCGACGAAACGACGTTCGTGGGCGAAAGCCGCCGCCACCCGGTCGAAGGCGTCGTTCACCGCCGCGACCAGAGGCGCCACTTCGCCCGGCACGGCGGCGGGATCGAGCCGGTCCCCGCCGCCCGTCGGATCGAGGACGGCGAGGCGGGCGGTCGCCGCCGCCACCGGCGCCATCGCTCGGCGCATGGCGATCCAGGCGAAGATCATGGAGACGGCGAGCGCCGGCACCGCCGCCGGCAGGATCTCGCCCCCCAATTCCCCGAAGACCCAGCGCGCCAGGTCCGGCCAATAGTGATCGCTGCGCGCGACCGCGATCCGGACCGGCCGTCCCTCGACCGAGACCGTCAGCATGACGCCATGCACATTATCACCGCCCGGCGGCGTCAGGGTGAAACGGCTCTCGCGCCAGTCGCGCAGCCAGGAATCGCCCAGCGCCGCCCGCAGGTCGACGCTGGACCCCGGCGTCAGCCGATCGCCGTCCGGATCATAGACGACGTAGCGGAGATCCGGGATCGACGCCAGGCGTTCCGCCCAATCGTCTTCCGCCGTATCGAGGACGATGTGGCCGGCCGCATCGGCATGGACGGCGTCGGCGAGGTCGGAGGCCAGTTCCACGAGTCCCTCGTCCACCTGATTGTCGTGATCGGCGAGGCCCGAGATGATGAAGCCGGCCGAAATGCCGACGAGCGCGATCAGATTGGCGACGATCAGCGCCCGCAGGATGGCGCGCAGCAGGCTGCGGGGCGGGGCCGCGCTCACGCCGGGCCCCGCAGCATGTAGCCGACCCCGCGCACGGTGACGATCTCGACGTCGGCGCCGGCCTGGGCGAGATGGCGGCGCAGGCGCGAGACCACGGCTTCGAGGGCGTTCGGCTCCACCGCCTCGTCGAGGCCGTAGAGCGCATCGAGGGCGGCGTGCTTCTGCACCACCTTGCCGGCGCTGCGCATCAGGACCTGCAACAGGGCGCGTTCCCGCCGCGCCAGCGCCAAGGCCGCGCCCGAAACCGTCGCCTCCATATGAGTCGGATCGAATTCCACGCGGCCGAGCGCCAGCACCGGCGTCAGGCGGCCGCGCGGGCGACGCAGCAGGGCGCGCAGGCGGGCCACCAGTTCGGCATGGTCGAAGGGCTTGCCCATGTAGTCGTCGGCGCCCGCGTTCAGGCCCGCCACCCGGTCCGGCGTCGTGTCGCGCGCGGTCAGCGCCAGGATCGGCAGGCCGGGTTGGAGCCGGTGTAACGGCTCGACCAGGCTCAGTCCCTCCCCGTCCGGCAGGCGACGGTCGAGGACGGCGGCATCGAAGGCGCCGGCCTCGGCGAGCGCCAGGGCATCGGCGAGGCTCTGGGCGAGATCGACGGCGAAACCGTCGCGGCGAAGGTTTTCGGCGACGACGGGCCCCAGATCCCGATCGTCCTCCACCAGAAGAATGCGCATGGCTCGAATGACCCCGTCGTTCCGTCAATCCGCGGTCCGTCAGGCAGCCGTCAGCTTGCCCGGCGATAGTCCCGCTCGACGCCGAGCCATGCCCCACCCGGCCGGCGCACCATAGCAAGGAGCACGAGATGCGTCACCTTCTCCCCATCGCCGCCGCCGCCCTGGTGCTGTCCGCCGGCGCCGCCTTCGCCGAGGACGACATGTGCAGGGGCGACGGCCCGATGAAGCCGGAGGCCGAAGTGAAGGCCCGGTTCGAGGGCCAGGGCTATCAGATCCGCAAGTTCGACGACGAGGACGGCTGCTACGAGCTCAAGGGCATCGCCCCCGACGGCAAGAAGGTCGAGATGTACATCAACCCCTGGACCGCCGAAGTGGTGAAGACCAAGACCTATTGAGCCTTCCCCCTTCCGCATGACCTCGCGCCGGCAAGGGGTGTCGGCGCCTGGGGCCCTGTATCGGTCACCCCTGCCCCTCGATCGATACAGGGTTCACCCCTTCCGCCCCCTATCCCCCTTCTCCATTGCCGAGGATTTCCGCCATGACGTCGACGTCGCCGAAGACCGTGAAGGTCTGGGATCCGCTGGTCCGCCTGTTCCATTGGTCGCTGGTCGGCGCCATCGCCCTCGCCTGGCTGGTGGAGGAAGGCGAATGGCTGCACCGCAGGGCCGGCTATGTCGCGCTGGGTCTCGTCGCCTTCCGTATCGTCTGGGGCCTGATCGGCCCGCGCCACGCCCGTTTCGCAAATTTCGTCAAAAGCCCGTTCACGGCCCTTCGCTATCTCTTCGACGAGATGCGCGGCGCGGGCCAACGCCATATCGGCCACAACCCCGCCGGCGGCGTGATGATCGTCGCCCTGATCCTGGACGTCGCCGCCACCGGCCTCACCGGCTGGCTATCGACCACCGACGCCTTCTTCGGCGTCGACTGGATGGGCGGGGCGCATGAAATATTCGCCAACCTGATGCTGGCGCTGATCGGCCTGCATCTGGCGGGCGTCCTGTTCTCCAGCCTCCGCCACGGCGAGAATCTGGCGCGCGCCATGATCACCGGGCGAAAGCGCGCCTGAGGCGTCAGTTGCAGAAAGCGGCGACCTCCGAACGCGAGAGGGCGCCGTCGCCATTGGCGTCCAGCTTGGCGCCGCGCTCGGTCAGCTTGGTCTGGATCTCGGCCAGGGAAACGCGGAAGTCCAGGTCCGCGTCCGCCGACATCACCAGATCCGTCGTCACCGGCGTCAGCAGGAAGCGCCGCATTTCGGGATCCGGGATCTCGGTCCCGCCGGGTGTCGTCGCCGGCGGTTCCGATGGCGGCATCGGGTTGGAAATCGCGCGACGGTATTCCGGCGGATAGGTCTTCACCCGGAAGTCGGTCAGTTCGACGGGCGTGACGAAGCCGTTCGCATCCGCGTCGACCGAGGCGAAGAAGCGGGCGGCGTCGAGTTTCGCCTCCGCGAGATCGACGACACCGTCGCCATTGCCGTCGGCGCGCTGGAACCAGCGGCCTTGCGCATCGCTGCAGCTTTCGCCGCTTTCGAACAGCAGCGGCTCGCCCGAGACGGCGACCGGCGGCCCGGCGCTGTAGGCGAGCCGAGAGCGGTTGCAGCCGCCGACCGCGAGGACCGACAGGACGGCGACCGCCGTCAGGCCCGCCACCCGGATTTTCACGCGAGACATCGTTCCTCCCGCCCCGTTTCTTCCCAGGGGCGGGATCCTATGGCCCCGGCTCGCCGACGGCAAGCATGTGCCCGCACCCCGCCCGTCATTGCACTTTCGATCAGTAGACGGCGCCGCGCGGCCGGGCCCATGATCACCGTCAAGCGGCCGCAGAGCCGGGCGAGGATCGGCATGGACGGAAACGAACCGGAAAACAGCAAGGACAACGGCCCCGAAAACGGCCCCGGCGTCCGCCGGGCGACCAGCGAGGCGCCCCATGTCGAGGGCGCGGTGGCGGAGATCCTGTCGGGGATCGGGCCGGCGCCGGTCGCCTTCCTGCTGCTGTTCTGTTCGCCGAGCTATGATCTGGCGGGGGTCGCCGCCGGCCTGTCGCGGGCCGTGCCGGGCGCCACCATCGCCGGCTGCACCACGGCGGGCGAAATCACGCCCCGGGGCTATCGCACCGGCACGGTCACCGCCGTCGCCTTTTCCGCCGATCGCTTCACCGTGACCGCGCGCCTGATCGAACCCATGTCGCGCTTTCGCTTCGAGGACGGCCAGGCCCTGGTCCACGCCATGCGCGAGGAGCACGCGGCGGCGCGCGGCGCGCGCAAGGGCCGCACCTTCGCCCTGCTGATCAGCGACGGGCTTTCCATGAGCGAGGAGATCCTGGTCTCGATCCTGGGCGATGCCTTCGCCGAAATCCCGCTGATCGGCGGTTCGGCCGGGGACGACCTGATGTTCCGCGAGACCCATGTCCTCCTCGGCGGCGAGACGCGGAAGGATGCCGCCATCGTCAGCCTGGTCTCGACCGATCTGCCGTTCCAGACCTTCCAGACCCAGCATTTCGTCTCGTCCAGCGAGAAGCTTGTGGTCACGCGGGCCGATCCCGCGCGGCGTCTGGTGGCGGAGATCAACGCCGAGCCGGCCGCCGCCGAATACGCCCGCCTGATCGGACTGCGCGCCGGCGACCTGACCCCCGCCGTCTTCGCCGCCCACCCCCTGGTGGTGCGCGCCGCCGGGCGCGACTATGTGCGTTCCATCCAGCGCGTCCACGACGACGGCAGCCTGTCCTTCTTCTGCGCCATCGACGAGGGCATCGTGATGACGGTGGCGGCGTCGATCGACCTGATCGCCAATCTGTCCGACACCTTCGACGACCTGAAGCGCGGCGTCGGCCCGATCGAGGCCGTGCTCGGCTTCGATTGCGTGTTCCGCTATCTCGAGATGGAACAGCGCCAGATCCTGGGCCCGGTGCAGAACCTGATGGTCGAGAACCGGGTGACCGGCTTTTCCACCTATGGCGAACAATTCGGCATGATGCATGTGAACCAGACCTTCACCGGCATCGCCTTTGGAACGGGTGGCGGCACGGGTGTCCGCCATGGCTGACGAGACCCGCGTGGCCGACCTGGAGCGGCGCATCGACAAGCTGACGGAGATCAACCGCGCCCTGATGGGCCGGGTGGAGCGCAGCCTGGATTTCCACGGCAATGCCTTCACCCTGTTCGAGGCGGCGATCTTCCTCGACCGCAAGGTGAACGACCGCACCCGCGAGCTGACCGAAACCATGCATTCGCTGGAGCGCACCAACGACGACCTGAATGCCGCGATCATCGCCAGCCAGACCGCCCAGAACCGCCTGCACGACGCGATCGAGGCGATGTCGGAAGGCTTCGCCCTGTTCGACCGCGACGACCGCCTGATCCTGTTCAACCAGAAATTCCTCGATTACTGGCCGTCCCAGCGCGAACGCATCCGCGCCGGCGTGACCTATCACGACCTGCTGACCCGGAGTTTTCGCGCCGGCGACATCGCCATGCCGGGAGAGCAGGCGGCGGATTGGATCAAGGCGCGTCTGGCGGAACGCGAGGCGGTGCGCCGGGGCCGGCCGGCGCGCGCCGTCCACGGCCTCGCCGACGGGCGCTGGGTGCAGATGAACGACCGCCTCTCGGCCGAGGGCGGCATCGCCACGGTGCTGACCGACATCACCGACCTGAAGCGCGCCGAGGACGAGATGCGCGAACAGGCCCTGGCCGAACGCTCCCGCCACCTGCAGGCGACGATCGAGAGCATGTCGCTGGGCGTCGCCGTGTTCGACGCCGGGGGCATCCTGGTCCATGCCAACGAACGCTTCTGGCGCATGCTGGACCTGCCGCCGGTCTTCGCCATGCCGGGCGCGCGTTTCGACGATTTCGTCGCCTTCAACCGGCGGCGCGGCGCCGATGCCCTCATCCCCGGCGCGTTGCTCCCCGGCGATCAGGCGACGGACGAATGCCCCTGGATGGGCCGCTGGTTCGCCATCAAGCGCGACCCCATGCCCGGCGGCGGCTTCGTCTGTACCTTCGAGGAAGTGACCGACCGCAAGGAAGCCGAGCTGGGCCTGCGCGACAGCGAACGCCGCATCCGCCTCGTCACCGACGCCATGCCCGCCATGATCTGCTATGTCGATGCAGATCTCGTCTATCGCTTCAGCAATCGGCCCTACCGGGAAACTTTCGGCGACGGCCGCGATCCAGTGGGACTGCATGTATCGCAGATCCTGTCGCCCGCCGACTATGAGACGCGGCGCGCCCCGATGGCGCGGGCTCTCGGCGGTCAGGTCACCGCCTTCGAACTGGCGCTGCCCGGCGCGGGCCGCTTCGGCATCGCCACCTATGTCCCCCATATCGCCGACGACGGCGACGTGATCGGCTTCTTCACCCTGATCCAGGACATCACGGAGCGGCGCCGGGCCGAACGCCTGCTGGCCGAAGCCAACGAGATGCTGGAACGCCGGGTCGCCGAGCGGACCGCCAGCCTCGTCACCCTGAACGAGACCCTGCGCAGCGAGATCGCCGAGCGCGAGCGCGTCTCGGTCGAGCTGGAACAGGCGAAGCTGGAGGCCGAACGCGCCAATCTGTCCAAGACCAAATTCCTGGCCGACGCCAGCCACGACCTGTTGCAACCCTTGAACGCGGCGCGTCTCTTCGTTTCGTCCCTGACCGATCAGGCCCTGCCCGGCCAGGGCGGCGCGCTGACCCGCAAGCTCGACAATTCGCTGGCGGCGGTCGAGGAACTGCTGGGCACCCTGCTCGACATCTCGAAGCTCGATGCCGGCCGGGTGACGGTGGAGACGCGGGCGATCGCCCTGGGCCCCCTGCTGTCGGGCCTGATGGAGGAGATGGCGCCGATCGCGCGGGCCCGCGGCGTCGACCTGCGCATGGTGCCGTCATCGCTCTCGGCACGGACCGACCCGCGCCTGTTCCGCCGCATCCTGCAAAACCTCGTCTCCAACGCGATCCGCTATACGCCGCGCGGCCGCGTGCTGTTCGGCGTGCGGCGCCGGGAAGGACGGCTCAGGGTCTTCGTCCACGACACCGGCGTCGGCATTCCCGCCGACCGGCTGGAAGAAATCTTCGAGGAATTCCGCCGCCTCGATCAGCCGGACGGAACGGAGAACGGCTTCGGCCTGGGGCTCTCCATCGTGCGCCGCATCGCCCGCCTGCTCGATCACGACATCGCGGTTTCGTCGCAGCCCGGCCGTGGCTCCAGCTTCGCCATCGACCTGCCCGGGGCCGCCCCCATGGCGGCCCCGGCAAGGCCCGCGGCGGCCCCGGCCGTCGCCCCGGTGGCGCGCGCGGGTACCCGCGTCCTCGTCATCGACAACGAGCCGGCGATCCTGGACGGCATGCGCAGCCTGCTGGAGGGCTGGAGTTGCGAGGTCGCGGTGGCGCGGGGCCTGGGCGACGCCATCGCCCGCGCCGGCGATGTTCCGCCCGACATCGTGCTGGCGGATTTCCATCTGGACCGGGGCCGCACCGGGATCGAGGCCATCGGCCTGCTCCGCCACCGTCTGGGCGGGACGGTGCCCGCCGCCCTCCTGACCGCCGACCGCAGCCTGGAGCTTCAGGCCAGCGTCCGCGCCATGGAACGCTGCGCCCTGCTCTACAAGCCGGTGAAGCCGGCCAAGCTGCGCGCCCTGATGACCGCGCTGCTGGACGGCTGATCAGCCGCGCAGATCCGTCATGCGCCTGAGCGCCAATACGGCCTGGGTCCGGCTGGCGACGCCGAGCTTGTGCAGCACGGCCGAGACATGAGCCTTCACCGTGGTCTCGGAAACGCCGAGGATATGGCAGATTTCCTTGTTCAGGCGACCCTCGCCCATGAGATCGAGGACGCGGCGCTGCTGCGGCGTCAGGCTGGCGATACGGGTGAAGGGTTCGTCCGGCGCCGGGCTCCGGAGCGCCGTCTCGCCCGCGCCGTCGAGATGGGCGGCGTCGGGCACATAGATGCCGCCGGCCAGCACGTCCTCCACCGCCGCGCGGATCCGCTCCCTTCCGAGCGACTTCGGGATATAGCCGGCGGCACCGCAGGCCATGCAGCGGCTGACCGTATCGGGATCGGCCAGCGCCGAGACGATGACCACCGGCAGGTCGGGCCGCACTTTCCGGAGCGTCACCAGGCCTTCGAGCCCGTCCATGCCGGGCATGCGCAGATCGAGGAGGGCGAGGTCGAAATCATCGTCGTCCCGAACGAGGTCGAGGACGCCGTCGAGACTGGCCGCCTCCACCACCAGCGCGTCCGCCCGGACCGCCGCGACGGCGCCCTGCAGGGCTTCGCGGAACAGGGGATGATCGTCGGCGATCAGGACCTTCAGCATGCGTTTCCCCGTCGCGGCCTTTTTTCTTGTGATGGCCGCATCCCTCTATGACCCAGTCGCACTTTCGGGGCAAGGCGACTTAAGGCTGGAATTCGCGATCAGGCCGGCACGCCTTCGGCCCAGACCTCGCCGGTGACGGGCGCCGGCAGATCGGCGGCCTCCGCATCGGTGAAGACGCGGCTGCGGGTCAGGAAGCGCACGCCTTCCGGCGCCTCCAGCGAGAAGCCGGAGCCGCGCCCCGGCACCACGTCGATGATCAATTGGGTGTGGGACCAATATTCGAACTGGGCGGCGCCGATGAAGAAGGGCGTATCCGCGATCGTGCCGAGAAAGACGTCGCGCCCCCCGACGCGGAATTCGCCGCGCGGGTAGCACATGGGGGCGGAGCCGTCGCAGCAGCCGCCCGATTGATGGAACAGCAGGGGCCCGTGCAGGGCCTTCAGCTTCTCGATCACCGCGACCGCGGCATCGGTCACTTCGACGCGCGAGACCATGGTGGTTCCTTTCCTAGGAGAACTTCGTCATCCCGGCGAAGGCCGGGACCTCCATCAGGCAAAGGCGCCCTTCCGTCACGAGATCCCGGCCTCCGCCGGGATGACGAAGGGTATAAGGTGACGAAAGGGAAGGGCGGCGGCCTGAGGACCGCCGACCTTTCCGGATCAGAAGAAGCCGAGCGCCTTCGGGCTGTAGCTGACCAGCAGGTTCTTGGTCTGCTGATAATGATCCAGCATCATCTTGTGGGTCTCGCGGCCGATGCCCGACTGCTTGTAACCGCCGAAGGCCGCATGGGCCGGATAGAGGTGGTAGCAGTTGGTCCAGACGCGGCCCGCCTCGATCGCGCGGCCGAAGCGATAGGCGCGGTTGCCGTCCCGGGTCCAGAGACCGGCGCCGAGGCCATAGAGCGTATCGTTGGCGATCGACAGCGCCTCGGCCTCGTCCTTGAAGGTGGTGACGGAGACGACGGGGCCGAAGATCTCCTCCTGGAAGATCCGCATCTTGTTGTGGCCGCGAAACACGGTCGGTTTCACGTAATAGCCCGAGGCCAGCTCGCCCGGCAGCACGTTGCGCTCGCCGCCGATCAGCAGCTCGGCGCCTTCCGCCTTGCCGATGTCGATATAGGACATGATCTTCTCGAGCTGGTCGTTCGAGGCCTGGGCGCCGATCATGGTCGAACCGTCCAGGGGATCGCCCTGCTTGATCGCGGCGACGCGGGCCAGCGCCTTTTCCATGAAGCGATCATAGATCTTTTCGTGGATCAGGGCGCGGCTGGGGCAGGTGCAGACTTCGCCCTGATTCAGCGCGAAGAGCACGAAGCCCTCGATCGCCTTGTCGAGATAATCGTCGTCCTCGGCCGCGACGTCGTCGAAGAAGATGTTCGGCGACTTGCCGCCCAGTTCCAGGGTCACCGGGATCAGGTTCTCGGAGGCATATTGCATGATCAGGCGGCCGGTGGTGGTCTCACCGGTGAAGGCGATCTTGGAGATCCTCTTGTTGGACGCGAGCGGCTTGCCCGCTTCGATGCCGAAACCGTTGACGACGTTCAGGACGCCCGGCGGCAGGATGTCGCCGATCAGCTCGGCCCAGACCATGATCGACAGCGGGGTCTGTTCGGCGGGTTTCAACACCACGCAATTGCCGGCGGCAAGGGCGGGCGCAAGCTTCCAGCACGCCATCAGCAGCGGGAAGTTCCACGGGATGATCTGACCGACGACACCCAGCGGCTCGTGGAAGTGATAGGCGACCGTGTCGTGGTCGATTTCGGCCATCGTGCCTTCCTGCGCGCGGACGCAGGACGCGAAATAGCGGAAGTGATCGATCGCCAGCGGCAGGTCGGCGGCCTTGGTCTCGCGGATCGGCTTGCCGTTGTCGATGGTCTCGACCATGGCGAGGAGTTCGAGCTTCTCCTCCATGCGGTCGGCGATCTTGTTGAGGAGACGGGCGCGTTCGGCGACCGAGGTCCGGCCCCAGGCTTCCTTGGCGGCATGGGCGGCGTCGAGCGCCAGCTCGATGTCTTCCGCCGTGGAGCGCGCCATCTGCGCCACCGGCAGGCCGGTGATCGGCGTCACATTGTCGAAATACTGACCGCGCACGGGCGCCACCCACTTGCCGCCGATGAAGTTTTCATAGCGCGAGCGGAACGCGATGGATTTCGAGATTTCTTCGATGGTCTGGTGGATCATTGTTCGCTCCCTGGGCCGTTATGTCTGGTTGGGGCCACGGAGAAGCGATAGCCGAAAGCGAAGCCGGCCAGAATAGCACTATGGTACTAGGCACCGGCCGCCGCAGGCGCGAAGGAGCCTTCGCCGATGCGGCATCGAAACTGTAATCCCGTTGATCACGAAAGGCCGAGGGCGGCGGAAAGATCCGCGGCGAAACCCGGCGGCGGCGGCGGCAGGGGCTGCCCGTCGAGATGACTGACCGGCGCGATCAGGCGCAGGCTGTTGGTCAGGAACAGGGCATGGCCGGCGATCCGCTCCGGCGTCAGGCTGGCCTCGACGGCACCGGCCCCTTCGAGCAGACGGCGGCGGATGGTGCCGGGCCGGACGCCGTCCGCGACCGGCGGCGTGACCGCCCGGCCGTCGATCACGGCGAAGAGATTGGCCATCGCGCTGCCGGCGACGCCCCCCCGCGTGTTCAGGACCAGGGCATCGTCCGCGCCGAGGCGGCGGGCCTCGCCGTGCGCCAGTACATTGTCGAGATAGGACAGGCTCTTGATGCGCGACAGGGGCGAGGTCTCGTTGCGGCGAATGCCGACGGTCGCGAGCGCGACGGGCAGGAACGCCATGGCCGGCGTCCAGGGCGCCAGCGTGGCGAGGACGACCGGCGCAGGGTCCGGCGGCGGCCGCAGGCCGCGCGGTCCCGCCCCCCGACTGACCGTCAGGCGGATCACGCCATGGTCGCCCGGCATCGCCGCGACCAGGTCCGCCACCGCCCGCCGCAGGGTTTCGGGCGGCGCCGCGAAACCGAGGGTTTCACCGGCGGCGCGCAGCAGGCCCAGATGGGCCTCCAGATCGACCGGCCGGCGCCGAAGCACCAGGACGGTCTCGAACACCCCGTCGCCGAGCAGCAGGCCCCGGTCGCCGGGATCGAGGGGGATGGGCCCGGCGGGGCGGACGGTGCCGTCGAACCAGATCATGCCGCCCGCTCCAGGAAGTTGCGCAGCAGGCCGTGACCGCCTTCGGTCAGGATGGATTCGGGATGGAACTGCACGCCGAAGGTCGGATGTTCGGCGTGGGCGAGCGCCATGACCTCGCCCTCGGCCGAGGTCGCGGTGACCGTCAGGGGCTCGTCGCCGCTCAGTTCGACCACCAGGGAATGGTAGCGCCCGACCGTGAGCGGTGCCGGCAGGCCGGCGAAAAGGCCGGTGCCGTCATGGGCGACCGGCGTCGCCTGACCGTGCAGCGGCCGCCGCGCCCGCACCACCCGCCCGCCGAAGGCCTGGCCGACGCATTGATGGCCGAGACAGACACCGAGAATGGGCAGCCGCCCCGAAAACGCCCTCACGAGATCGAGGGAGACCCCGGCCCGATCCGGCGCCAGCGGCCCGGGGGAGATGACCAAGGCCCGCGGCGCCATCGCCTCGACCGCCGCCGGTGTCACGGTATCGTTGCGCAGCACGCGAACCTCCGCCCCCAGTTCCGTCAGGTAGCGGGCGACGTTGAAGACGAAGCTGTCGTAATTGTCGATCACGAGGATCACGGGCGGCATATCCGCATCGTTGATTGCTGTGGTCCTTATCTAGACAAGAAACCCTCGGCAGGGAAATGGCCACGGGCCGTCAACGACGCCCGGTCGCGGACAGCACCCGTTCGCTCTTGGTCAGGGTCTCGCGATATTCCGCCGCCGGGTCGGAGAGGGCGGTGATGCCGCCGCCGGCCCGAAAGCGCGCCGTGCCGTCCGCGATTTCCACCGTGCGGATGGCGATGTTGAAGCCCGCCGAACCGTCGAAGCCGAGCCAGCCGATCGAACCGCAATAGACGCCGCGCGGCCGGCCCTCGATCTCGGCGATCAGGCGCATGGCCTCGGGCTTGGGCGCGCCGGTGATGGAGCCGCCGGGAAAGGCGGCGGCCAGCAGGTCCAGGGCATCGCGGCCGGGCGAAAGCGCGCCCGTCACGGCCGAGACCATGTGATGCAGGCCGGCATAGGTTTCGATGGCGCAGAGTTCCGGCACCGCGACCGTGCCGGGCCGGCACACGCGCGACAGGTCGTTTCGCAGCAGGTCGACGATCATCACATTCTCCGCCCGGTCCTTGACCGAGGCGGCGAGGCGCTCGGCCCGCGCCGCGTCCGCCGCCGGATCCGGATCCCGCGCGATGGTGCCCTTGATCGGCCTGGTCTCCACCCGGCCGTCGGCGACGGTGACGAAACATTCGGGCGAGGTGGAGACGACGCCGATGCCGCAGAGATCGAGGCAGGCGGCGAAATCGCCGGGATTGGCCGCGCGCAGCACCCGGTGCAGGGACAGGAGATCGCCGTCCGCCGGCCAGGGCGCGGTGAAACCCTGGGCGATATTGGCCTGGAACAGGTCGCCGGCCAGGATCGCCTCGATCACGCGGGCGACAGCGGCGCGATAATCCCCGGCCGAGACCTCGGCCCGCCAGTCGAGCCGGGGCGCCGGCCGTATTTCGGGCGCCGGCTCCGACAGCAGGGCACGGATTCGATCCGCCCGATCGGTCGGGCCATCGGGAAACAGGCCGGTGGCGAGCGTGGCCTCGCCCGTCGCGTGATCGAAGGCGATCAGCCAGTCATAAAGACCGAAGGCCATGTCCGGGACCGGACCGTCGGGAAAGCGCGGCTGGACCTCGAACAGGCGCCCGGCCTCATAGGACAGAAAACCGACGGCCCCGCCCCGGAACGGCGCGAAATCCCCCGTCGCCGCCCGGCCGCGCGCCAGCAGGCCGCGCAGCACGTCGAGGGGCGCTCCCGCCATCGCCGTCCCCCGCCAGCGGGCCCCGCCGTCCCGCACCTCGAAGATCCCGACCGGATCGGCGGTCAGATAGGAAAACCGTCCGAGCCTGGGGTGGCGCAGGGCACTGTCCAGAAAGACGAAGCCCGGCAGCGCCGCCAGCCGCGCGGCGGCCTGCATCGAATCGAGCGGGCCCAGGGAGAAGATCGCCATGCCCCCTTGTGGCAAGCACGGCGCCGCCGGGCAACCGTCGTCAGGAGGGCAACCGCCGTCAGAGGGACAACCGTCGTCAGGAAGACAGCCGTCGTCAGGAACAGCCCTCGACCCAATGGATGGATTCGCCGCCCACGTGGATTTCGCTGACGTGAAGGTGCAACGGCTCGGACAGGTCGGCCGGATCCGCCGCCATGGTGACGAAGCGGATGCCCCGTCCCGCCCCCTCGTCCCAGACGACGACATCGTGGCCGTCGACATATTCCGCGGGCTGGATCTCGACGCTGTCACCATAGGCGGCGAGCACCTCGGCCTCGGTGCTGCCGATGGTGATGCCCCGATCGGTACCGGTGGACAGCGGACCGGAATAGACCGAGACCCGGCTGATCCTGCCGTGCTCCACCATGAAGGTGATGTCCTCGCCCTCGAGGGCCGGGGCATGGAGGTGGTGGCATTCGGGGTCCGGCGCCGCCACCGTGGGATCCGTCGGCGCCAGGGCCATGCCGAGCGCCAGGGCCGCTTCGGCCGGCGCCATGCCGATGCGGACCGGCCCGTAGCCGTCGGGCGAAAGGGTCCAGTCGACGGCCCCGGCGCGACCGCCGGCGACCAGCACGAGAGACAGCGCGACGGCGGCAAGTATTTTCATGGCGTGACCTCATTTTCGACGCGACCGGACGCCATCATCGCCCCGATTCGGCCGTCCGGCCTGTGAGCGGCCTCACCCCCGCAGGCAGGCCATGGCGCCCCGACCGTATCCCAGGTTCCAAATCGGCGGAAAAGGCACTAGATAAGCGGTCTGAAATCCGAAAGACCGCCGCGAAAGACCCTCATGTCCATCCTGTCCGACATCGCGATCCGCAAGCTGGTTCAAGAGCAGAAGATGATCGAGCCCTTCGTCGAGGGCCAGAAGCGCGATGGCGTGATTTCCTACGGGCTCTCGTCCTATGGCTATGACGCGCGGGTGGCGGACGAGTTCAAGATCTTCACCAATGTCGACAGCGCCGTGGTCGACCCGAAGAATTTCTCGAGCAACAGCTTCGTCGACCGCAAGACCGACGTCTGCGTGATCCCGCCCAATTCCTTCGCGCTGGCCCGCACGGTCGAATATTTCCGCATCCCGCGCGACGTGCTCGTCATCTGCCTCGGCAAGAGCACCTATGCCCGCTGCGGCATCATCGTCAATGTGACGCCGCTGGAGCCGGAATGGGAAGGCCACGTCACGCTCGAATTCTCCAACACCACCCCCCTGCCGGCGAAGATCTACGCCAACGAAGGCGCCTGCCAGTTCCTGTTCCTGCAGGGCGACCAGCCGTGCGAAACCTCCTATGGCGACCGGGCGGGGAAATACATGGGCCAGCGGGGCGTGACCCTGCCCAAGCTTTGAAGCGAGAGAGACCTTGCAGCGTATCGTCATCCGCGGCGGCGGCGAACTCCACGGCGAAATCCCGATCTCCGGCGCCAAGAACGCGGCCCTGCCGCTGATCGCGGCCGGCCTGCTGACGGCGGAGACCCTGACCCTCGACAATCTGCCGGAACTGGCGGACGTCGGCTTCATGCTGGGTCTCGTCGAACAGCATGGCGCCGCCCTGGTGCGCGGGCCGCGCCACGTCGAGATCACGGCGGCGGAAATCGCCAGCACCACCGCGCCCTATGACATCGTGCGCAAGATGCGCGCCAGCGTCCTGGTACTCGGCCCGCTGGTCGCGCGGATGGGCGAGGCGCGGGTATCGCTGCCCGGCGGCTGCGCCATCGGCACGCGGCCGGTCGACCTGCACCTGAAGGGCCTGGAAGCCATGGGCGCCCATATCGAGCTGGCCGACGGCTATGTCCATGCGACGGCGCCGAAGGGCCTGAAGGGCGCCACCATCCGCTTTCCCTTCGTCTCGGTCGGCGCGACCGAGAATCTGCTGATGGCGGCGACGCTCGCGGACGGCGAGACCGTGCTCGACAATGCCGCGCGCGAGCCTGAGATCACCGACCTCGCCCTCTGCCTGAAGGCCATGGGCGCGGAGATCGAGGGCATCGGCACCGAACGCCTGACCGTGAAGGGCAAGGCGTCGCTCCATGGTGCCCGCTATTCGATCCTGCCGGACCGGATCGAGACCGGCACCTTCGCCATGGCGGTCGGCGTCGCCGGCGGCAGCGTCGAACTCGTGGGCGCGCGCCCCGATACGCTGGAGGACGTGATCGACGTCCTCGACCGCTGCGGGGTCGAGGCGATGGCGACCGAACGCGGCCTTCGGGTGAAACGGAACGGTCACCGCGTGGTCGGCGTCGACGTCATGACCCAGCCCTATCCCGGCTTTCCGACCGACCTCCAGGCCCAGCTCATGGTCCTGATGGCGACGGCGGACGGGGCCGCCATGATCACCGAGACGATCTTCGAGAACCGCTTCATGCATGTGCCCGAACTGGCGCGCATGGGCGCGAATGTCACCGTCCACGGTGCCTCCGCCCTGGTGCGCGGCGTGCCGCGCCTGAAGGGGGCCCCGGTGATGGCGACCGATCTTCGCGCCTCGGTCGGGCTGGTGCTGGCCGGCCTCGCCGCCGAAGGCGAGACGGTGGTGAACCGGATCTATCACCTCGACCGCGGCTACGAGCGGGTCGAGGAGAAGCTGCGCGCCGTGGGCGCCGACATCCGGCGCGAAGCGGGCGAGTGATCGTGACGGCGCCCCGGCTCCACCTCGGCTTCACCGACGCGGACGATCTCGCCATCGTCTCCGCCCTGGTGCAGGACGCGGTGGTCAAGACGGCGGATCTGATCTATCTGGGCACCGCCCGGCGCTTCGCCCTGGTCGCCAACCGCTTCTGCTGGGAGGCGGAAGAGACCGGGCACGACGGCGGCCTGCGGCGGCGCTGCGGCCTGCATTTCGACACGGTGCGCAAGGTGCGCACCCGTGGCATCGACCGCGACGCGGTCGAACAGGTATTGAACCTCCTCGCCATCGAGGCCGAGGAGACGGAAGACGCAGTCTCGATCGACCTCGTCTTCGCCGGCGACGCCCTGATCCGCCTGGAGGCGGAGACGATCGACGGCGGCATGAAGGATCTGACCGAGCCGTGGCCGACGCCGAGGGCGCCCAACCACGATATCGAGGAAAAAGCCTGATGGTGACCCGTTCGCCCAACGAGGGGCTGGTACTCGCCCTGCCGAAGGGGCGCATCCTGAAGGAGTTGCGCCCCATCCTGGACAAGGTGGGCCTGACGCCGGAGCCCGATTTCGACAACGAGAAATCGCGCGCCCTGAAGTTCAGGACCGCCCATCCCGGCGTCTCGCTGATCCGCGTGCGCGCCTTCGACGTCGCCACCTTCGTCGCCTTCGGCGCCGCCCATCTGGGGGTCGCGGGCAACGACGTCCTGATGGAATTCGACTATCCCGAAATCTATGCCCCCCTCGACCTCGACATCGGGCACTGTCGCCTGTCGGTCGCGGAACCGGCGGAAATCGCGGGCAGCGACGATCCGACGCGCTGGAGCCACGTCCGCGTCGCCACCAAATACCCCAACATCACCCGGCGCCATTTCGCGGCGCGCGGGGTGCAGGCGGAATGCATCAAGCTGAACGGGGCGATGGAGCTGGCGCCGACCCTGGGGCTGTGCCGGCGCATCGTCGACCTGGTCTCGACCGGCGACACGCTGCGCGCCAACGGCCTCGTCGAGGTCGAGAGGATCGCCCAGATCTCGTCCCGCCTCGTCGTCAACCGCGCCGCCTTCAAGACCAGGGTCGAGGAGATCGGGGGCTGGATGGACGCCTTCAAGGGAGCCGTCGATGCCGCGTGACCTGACCACCAGATCGCCGGATTTCGCCGCCGAGTTCGAAGCCCTGATCTCGGCCAAGCGCGAGATGTCGGAGGATGTCGACGCCGCCGTCGCCGCGATCGTCGCCGACGTGAAGGCGCGCGGCGATGCCGCCGTGCTGGATTACACCAACCGCTTCGACCGCGTCGCCTTCGAGGCGATCGAGGATCTGCGCATCGGCCCCAATGAGATCGACGAGGCGGTCGCCGGCGTCGACGACGACCTGCTGGCCGCGATCGACCTCGCCGCGACACGGATCGAGAGTTTCCACGCCCGCCAGATGCCGCTGGACGATCACTATACCGACGCCGCCGGGGTCCGCCTCGGCATGCGCTGGACCTCGGTCGCGGCCGCCGGGCTCTATGTTCCGGGCGGCACCGCCGCCTATCCCTCATCCGTCCTGATGAATGCGCTGCCGGCCAAGGTGGCGGGCGTGCCCCGGATCGTCATGGTCGTGCCGACGCCGGAAGGCGTGGTCAATGCCGCCGTCATGGCCGCCGCCAAGCGCGCCGGCGTGACCGACATCTGGCGCATCGGCGGCGCCCAGGCCGTCGCCGCGCTGGCCCATGGCACCGAGGCGATCGCGCCGGTCGACAAGATCGTCGGCCCGGGCAATGCCTATGTCGCCGCCGCCAAGCGCCAGGTCTTCGGCCTCGTGGGCATCGATTCGATCGCCGGGCCGAGCGAGATCCTGGTGGTCGCCGACGGCGCCAACGACCCCGCCTGGATCGCCGCCGACCTCCTGTCCCAGGCAGAACACGACGAGAGCGCCCAGTCGATCCTGCTGACCGACGACGGCGCCTTCGCCGATGCCGTGCTCGCCGCCATCGAGACCCATCTGGAGCGCCTGCCGCGCGCGGCGACGGCCCGCAAGAGTTGGGCGGATCACGGCGCCGTCATCCGCCTGCGCGGGCTCGAGGAAGCGCCGGCCCTGGTCGATGCCGTCGCGCCCGAGCATCTGGAACTGGCGCTGGAGGACCCGGACGGTTTCGCCGCCAAGGTGCGCAATGCCGGCGCCATCTTCCTCGGCCGTCATACGCCGGAAGCGATCGGCGATTACGTTGCCGGGCCGAACCACGTGCTGCCGACGGCGCGCACGGCGCGCTTCTCCTCGGGGCTGTCGGTCTTCGACTTCCTGAAGCGCACCACCCTGGTCGGCTGCGATGCCGATGCCGTCCGCGCCATCGGCCCGGCGGCGGTGACGCTGGCCCGGGCCGAGGGGCTGGACGCCCACGCCCTGTCGGTCGCCGTCCGCCTGGGAGCCGCCAACTAGGAAAGAGGAGGGCCGATGTCCGCGGATACGAGGAAGCTGGTCGGCATCACCCTGGACGAGGGCACGGTCGCGCGCCGCAGCCCCGATGTGGAGCACGAGCGCAAGGTCGCCATCTACGACCTGCTGGACGAGAACAGTTTCTCGCCCATCGGCGATCACGACGGGCCCTATCACCTCCATCTCTCGATCGCCGAGACGCGCCTCGTCTTCGACATCCATGACGCGGAGAAACGCCCGCTCGGCAAGATCATCCTGGCGATGTCGCCCTTCCGCAGCCTGATCCGCGACTATCTGGCGGTCTGCACCTCCTATTACGCCGCGATCAAGACCGCGACGCCCCAGAAGATCGAGGCGATCGACATGGGCCGGCGCGGACTGCACAACCAGGGTTCCGAACTGCTGATGGAACGGCTCCAGGGCAAGATCGAGGTCGATTTCGATACGGCGCGGCGCCTCTTCACCCTCATCTGCGTCCTCTTCATGAAGGGCTGAGCGAGGCCGTGGTCGGGTTCGGAACCGATCTGCCGGGGGCGGTGCTGTTCTGCTGCACGCAGAACGCCATCCGCTCGCCCATGGCCATGGGCCTGATGCGCCATTTCTACGGCCGGGTGATCTTTTCCGACTGCGTCGGCGTTCGGGCCGGCGAACTCGATCATTTCGCCGTCGCCGTGATGGACGAGATGGGCATCGACATTTCGCGCTACCGCCCCAAGGCCTTCGACGATCTGGAGGACACCAGTTTCGACCTGATCGTCTCCCTCAGCCCCGAGGCCCAGCACAAGGCGGTGGACCTGACCCGGACCATGGCCTGCGACGTCGAATATTGGCCGACCTTCGATCCCAGTCTCGCCCAGGGCAGCCGGGAACAGGTTCTCGATGCCTATCGCGAGGTGCGCGATCAATTGCTGAAGCGTATCCGGGGCCGTTTCGGCGTGGTGAAGGCCCCCACCGTCTGACATATTTTCTTCAAATGCGCGGCAGACAACGCGGCAATGCGAGCGGAACACTTGCAAAAACCGGGATGCGGTCGCATGTTCCTCGCCTGAATTTCCCAAGCTGCGCCTTCGAGGCAACCAGGAGACCTTATGCCCAAGGAAGAGTCGATCGAGTTTTCGGGGACCGTGACCGAACTTCTCCCCAACGCCCACTTCCGTGTCCGTCTCGACAATGATCACGAAGTGCTGGCCCATACCGCCGGCAAGATGCGCAAGCATCGCATCCGCGTCCTCGCGGGCGACAAGGTGCTGGTCGAAATGACCCCCTACGACCTGACCAAGGGTCGCATCACCTTCCGCTTCAAGTAAGCACCCCAGGGGCTTTCGCCCATGGGAGACAGGCTCATCTTCACCCTCGCCTCGGCCTCGCCGCGCCGGCGCGAGCTGCTGGGCCGACTCGGCCTGACGCCGGACCGAATCATCGCCGCCGATCTCGACGAGGCGCCCCGTCCGGGCGAATCGCCGGAGAAACTCGCCGTCCGCCTCGCCGAGGACAAGGCACGCGCCGTCGCGGCGCGGCTGGCCGCCGAAGGTGCCGCCCCCGGCTTCATCCTCGCCGCCGATACGGTGGTCGCCTGCGGCAGCCGCGTGTTGCCCAAGGCCGAGACCGAGGCGGAGGCGCGCCGCTGCCTCGCCCTGCTGTCGGGACGGCGCCACCGGGTCCTGACCGGGCTCGCCCTGATCCGGCCCGACGGCGCGCTGCGCAGCCGCCTCGGCCGGAGCACGGTCACCTTCAAGCGCCTCTCGGCCGAGGAGACGGCCTGGTATCTCGCCAGCGGCGAATGGCAGGGCAAGGCCGGCGGCTATGCCATCCAGGGCCGGGCGGAGGCATTGGTGCGCGCCCTCTCCGGCTCTCATTCCAACGTCGTCGGCCTCCCCCTCCACGAGACCTGGCAATTGCTGAACGGCAACGGCCTGGCGCTCGCCGCGCCGCCGGCCTGAGGGCGCCGGGATGGCACGGCGCCTCCTCGTCGAAAGCGGGCCGATCGAGACCCGTCTCGCCCTGATCGAGGATGGCGCGCCCGCCGAATTCCTGATCTGGCCCGCCGGCCACCGCCCCCGCCCGGGCGAGATCCGCCAGGGCCGCATCATCGCGACCGAGGCGGCCCTGGGCGCCTATTTCATCGACATCGGCCTGGACCGCCCCGCCTTCCTGAAGCGGAAGGACGCCCCCGGCGCGACCGAGGGCAGCCTCCTCGCCGTCGAGATCCTGCGCGATGCCGACGGCGACAAGGCGGCCCGGGTCAGCGCCCGTACCCCCGCCGCCCTCGCCGCCGGGCTCGAGGGTGATCGTCCCGCCGTCCTGTCACCGGCGCCCCATCCCGCCGCCCGCCATGCCGCCGGCCTTTCGGTCACATCGGCGCTGCTGGGCGGCACGATGCCCCAGCCGGCGCTGGCGGCCGCCCTCCGCGCCCTCGGCATCGCGGTCGAGACGGCCCATGGGTTCGCCGACCTCTTCGCCGCCGAAGGCATCGCCGATGATTTCGAGGCGAGCCTGCAACGGGTGGTGCCTCTCGTCCCGAGCGGACGCATCACCATCGACGAGACCGAGGCCCTGACCGCCATCGACATCGACGGCGGCGCCTTCGGTGCCCGCGCCGCCAACGAAGCGGGCGCGCGCATCGCCGCGCGCGAGATCCGCCGCCGCGACCTCTCGGGCCAGATCGTGATCGACTTCATCGGCGACCATGCCGCGATCGCCGCCGGCCGCGCCGTCCTGAAGCAGGCGCTGGCCGCCGATCCGCGCCGGCCCGACCTCGCCGGCGGCAATCTCAACGGCATCGTCCTGATCACCCGCGCGCGTCAGGGCGACAGCCTGCTGCGCGCCGCGACCGAGCCCTGCCCCTCGGCCTTCGGTCGCCGGTTTTCGCCCGCCCATCTGGCGGCGCGGCTCTGGCGCGAGGCCCTGACCCTGGCGCGCCATGCCCCCGGCCGGGCCCAGCGCGCCCTTGTGCCCGGCGACGTGCTCCGCTATCTCGAAGCAAAGGGCGCCCTGGCCGAGCTTTCCCTCGCCGTCGGCGCGCCCCTGACGGTCGAGGCGTCGGCCACGGGCCGTGCGATCACGGTAACGACGGCGCCCTGACGAAAGAAGCGGCAAGCGTTCGAGGACAGACCGGACCCCATGAGCAGACGTGCCCCATGACCAAACCTGCCCCGGCCAACGACAATCCCCGCCCCTGCCCGATCTGCGGGCGGCCCTCGATGGAACGCCATCGCCCCTTCTGCTCGCCGCGTTGCGCCGACGTCGACCTGAGCCGCTGGCTGGGCGGCCATTACGCCATCCCGGCGGCGGAGAGCGAGATTCCGGGCGACGACGGCTTCGCCCCGGGCGATTCCGAGGACGGCCGCTGACCCCGGCCGGCGGCCGTCGGTTTTTCCGGAATGGGCGATTGACGCCCCCGGCCCTTTCCTCTAAATACGGCGTCCTCGCCGACCGGTGGCGACTCTTCCACCGTCCAGGGCCCAGGTAGCTCAGTTGGTAGAGCAGCGGATTGAAAATCCGCGTGTCGGTGGTTCGAATCCGCCCCTGGGCACCATTTCCCGAGTCATAGTGCTTCGTCGACAAAGCAGGCGCTTCGGCCAATACATGGCTCGACGAGATTGCCTTGGCGCGCAACATAGGCTTCGACGCCAAGGCGCTTTCCCGGATCGTCGCGATGGTCCGGGATCATCGGGGGGCCCTGTTGGGAGCGTGGCATGAGTATTTCGGTACTGGCGGCTGATATTCGGGTGCGCGGGGTTGCGCTGACCGATGACACGCTTTCGGTCGACCTGATGGACGGTCGCACCATCGCCGTGCCGATCGCCCGGTATCCGCGCCTGGCCAAGGCCAGCCCCGAAGCGCGGGCACATTGGGTGATCGCGGGCGGCGGTTACGGAATCCATTGGCCGGATCTCGACGAGGATCTCTCGACCGAGGGTCTGTTGCGCGGCGCGCCGGCGCCGATGCATCGCTGAGGCCCCGCCCTTATCCTGTGCTCATGTGCGGACGCTATACAATCCGGATCGACTGGCGGCGGGTTCACGATCTCTATGGGCTCACGGTGCCCGTCGAGCCGGCGCCCGAAGGGATCGGGGCGCGCTATAATGCGGCGCCGGGACAGAAGCTGCCGATCATCGGGGAGAACGGCGACCGGCGCTCCCTGATCGCCAGTCGCTGGGGCATGATCCCGCCCTGGGTGGCGTCTCTGTCGGAAATCAAGATATCGACCATCAATGCGCGGGCCGAGACCCTGGACGGCTCGCGCCTCTATGGCGAGCCGTGGCGGCGGCGGCGCTGCCTGGTGCCGGCGGACGGCTGGTACGAATGGTCGGCACCGCCGGCGGGCGAGAAGCAGAAGCCGGTCCATTTCATCGAACGGCCCGAATCGCGGCCCTTCGCCTTCGCCGGGCTCTGGAGCCTGTGGCGGGACGGCGACGGCAACGCGATCGTCTCCCACGCCATCGTCACGACCGAGGCGGTGCCCGAACTGGCACCGCTGCACCCGCGCATGCCCGTGGTGCTGGACGCGGCGGATTTCGACGCCTGGCTGCGGGCCGAAACGCCGCCCCACGCCTTGCTGCGCCCCCATCCCGGGCCCTGGCGGTTCCACCGGGTGGACAACCGGGTCGGCAAGGTGAGCGAGGACGATGCCGGCCTCACCACGGCCCTGGCGGCCGCGTCGTGACAGGGGGTCCCAACCGGGGTGCCAGCCGGCCGCCGCGCCGGTTTGCGCATTGACTTGGCACTGAATCGCGTATCTTAAGCAGTCTGGCCGAGGCTGCGGGGCGGGGGTTAAATGGAATTTCTGGGGCTCGAGAGCTATGCCCCCGTGGCGGCGTTGATCGTCATCGGTCTGATGCTGGTCGGTTTCGCGACCGAAGCCTATCCCCCAGCCGCCATCGCGGTCATGGGCATGGCGACCACCCTGGGCCTCGGCCTGATCGCACCCGCCGACATGCTGGACGTCATGTCCAACAACGCGCCCTGGACGATCATGCCCATGTTCATCCTGAGCGCCGCGCTGGTGCGCACCGGGGTGCTGGACGCCCTGATCTTCCGCCTGGAACAATTGCCGCTTCGCCGGGCCGGCGTGATGGTCGGCGCCATCGTGCTGATCGCCTGCTGCGCCTCCGCCTTCATCAACAACACGCCCCTCGTGGTGCTGATGATCCCGATCGTGGTGGCGCTCGCCAACAAGTCGGGAATAGCCATCTCGAAGCTGCTGATCCCGCTCTCCTTCGCCGCCATCCTGGGCGGCACCACCACATTGGTCGGCACCTCCACCAACCTGCTGGTCGACGGCGTCGCCCAGGCCAACGGGCTCGAACCCTTCGGCATGTTCGAGATTTCCCTGGTCGGCCTGCCGGTCGCCGCGGTCGGGCTGCTCTACATGATCTTCATCGGGCGCCGCTTCCTGCCCGAACACGGCTCGCTGACCGGGGCCCAGGGCAAGGCGGGGCGCTTCCTGGTCGAGGTGCTGATCCCGCCCGACAGCCCGACCATCGGCCAGGCACCCTCGGCGATCCGCGTCTTCCAGGGCCCCGACCGGCGGGTGATCGACGTCGTCCGGGGCGACCTTTCGCTGCGCCGCGACCTCGATGCCGTGGTGCTGCAGGCCGGCGACATCGTCGTCCTGAAGACCGGCGCCGCCAATGTCCTGACCATCCGCGATCGCGCCGGGGTCGAGGTCGGCCGCGCCGCCCAGGCCGCCAGCGACGGCGAGGAACTGGCTCCCGTGGCCAGCCGCTCCACCATCGTCGCCGAGGCGCTGATCGGTCCCAATTCGCGCCTGATCGGGCGCACGCTGCGCCATGCCCGCCTGCGCCGGCGCTATGGCGTCTATCCGATCGCGCTCCACCATGCGGGCGAGAATCTGGCCGACCGGCTGGAGACCGTCGAGATGCAGGTGGGCGACAGCCTGCTGTTGGAAGGCGCGCCCGACGACCTCGCCCGTCTCGCCACCGACAACGGCCTGATCAACCTGAACGTGCCCGCCGACAAGGCGCTGCGCATGGAGAAGGCGCCGGCCGCCATCGTCGCCCTCGGCCTCGTCATCGCGGGCGGCGCCTTCGGCGTCCTGCCCATCGTGGCGCTGGCCTGGATCGGCGTCGCCTTCGTCTTCCTGACCCGCTGCATCGACAGCGACGAAGCCTTCGCCACCGTCGACTGGCAGATCATCATCATGATCTTCGCCATGCTGGCGGTCGGCCGCGCCCTCGAATCGACCGGCGCCGTCGAACTGCTGGTCGAACAGGCCGTGCCCTGGCTGCGCGAGATGCCGCCGCTGATCCAGTTGTTCACCGTCTTCCTGATCGGCTCGGCCCTGACGGAGATCGTCACCAACAATGCCGTCGGCGTCGTGGTGACACCGATCGCCATCGCGCTCGCCCAGTCCCTGGGGCTGGACCCGCGCCCCTTCGTCGTCGTCGTCATGTTCGCGGCCAGCGCCAGCTTCGCCACCCCCATCGGCTATCAGACCAATACGCTGGTCTATTCCGCCGGCGGCTATCGCTTCCTGGATTTCGTCCGCGTGGGGGCGCCGCTGAACCTGCTCTGCGGCGTCGTCGCCGTCACCTCCGTCTATCTTCTGTGGTTCTGACCCCGCCGCCTCCGCAAAAGGTGGTGGTTGAGGCGCCGCGCCCGCCGTGCCACCCATAGGCACGAAAAAAACCAAACGGGGAGACGGCCATGGCCGAGGCGCGGCTGGAGGGAGATTGGGCCCGGGGAGACTGGGACTACATCGTCGTCGGGGCCGGCACCGCCGGCTGCATCGTCGCCAACCGTCTCTCGGCCGATCCCGGCACACGGGTGCTTCTCCTCGAAGCCGGCGGGCGCGACGACTGGATCTGGTTCCACATTCCCGTCGGCTATCTCTTCGCCATCGGCAATCCGCGCGCCGACTGGATGTTCAGGACCGAGGCGGAACCAGGTCTGAACGGCCGATCCCTGATCTATCCGCGCGGCAAGGTGATCGGCGGCTGTTCCGCGATCAACGCCATGATCTCCATGCGCGGCCAGGCCGCCGACTACGACCATTGGCGGCAACTGGGCCTCGCGGGCTGGGGCTACGACGACGTCCTGCCCCATTTCCTGTCGCTGGAAGACCACTTCATGGGGCCCGGCGAACATCACGGCTCCGGCGGCGGCTGGCGCATCGAACCGCCGCGCGTGCGCTGGGACGTACTGGATGCCGTGCGCGAGGCGGCGGTCGAGATGGGCGTGCCCGCCATCGACGATTTCAACACCGGCGACAATGAAGGCGTCTCCTATTTCCACGTGAACCAGAAGAACGGCCGGCGCTGGTCCGCCGCCCGGGGGTTCCTGAAACCGGCGCTGAGCCGGCCGAACCTGCGGCTCGAAACCGGCGTCCAGGTCGAACGCCTTCTGTTCGCGGCAGGGCGCGCCACGGGTGTCCGCTTTTCGAAGGGCGAGACCGGCTTCGAGGCCCGCACGAAGGGCGAGGTGATCCTGTGCGCCGGCGCGATCGGCACACCCCAGATCCTGATGCTGTCCGGCGTCGGCCCCGGCGACGAGCTGGCGCGCCACGGCATCGATGTCGCCCTGGATCATCCCGGCATCGGCCGCAACCTGCAGGATCACCTGCAGCAGCGCGCGATCTACAAGGTCACGGGCGTGCGCACCTTGAACGAGACCTATCACAATCTGGTCCGGCGCGGCCTCATGGGCCTCGACTATCTGTTCCGCCGGCGCGGGCCGTTGACCATGGCGCCGAGCCAGATGGGCCTGTTCACCCGCTCGGACCCGTCTCGGGAACGGGCGAACATCCAGTTCCACGTCCAGCCGCTGTCGCTCGACAAATTCGGCGATCCCCTGCATCGCTTCCCGGCGATCACGGTCAGTGCCTGCAACCTGCGGCCGACGTCGCGCGGGACGGTCACCCTGCGCGGTGCCGACTTCCGCCAGGCGCCGGTGATCGCGCCCCATTACCTATCGACCGAGGACGACCGCCGGGTGGCGGCGGACGCCATCCGCGTCACCCGCCGCCTTATGGCGCAGCCCTGCCTGGCGCCCTATCGGCCGGAGGAATATCTGCCGGGTGCCACGGTCGGCGACGACGACGAAAGTCTCGCCCGGGCGGCGGGCGACATCGGCACCACGATCTTCCACCCCGTGGGCACGGCGAAGATGGGGCGCGCGGACGATCCCACCGCCGCCGTCGACGAGAGACTGCGCTTCTTCGGCATCGCGGGCCTGCGCGTCATCGACGCCTCGGTCATGCCGACCATCACCTCGGGCAATACCAATACGCCGACCGCCATGATCGCCGAGAAGGGGGCTGCCATGGCCCGGGAAGACCGGCAGGGCGGCCTCAACGCCCGATGAGAAATCCTCACCCGCACGCGGGGCCGGTCCGGCCGATACTGGCCGGAACGACAGGGAGGAGAGATCGCCGTGACCGTCTATGCCATCGCCCAGATCCGGATCCACGACCGGCCCACCTACGACCGTTATGCCGCGCGTTTCATGGCGGTGCTGCAACGCCATGGCGGGCGCCTTCTGGCGGCGGACGAAGCGCCCCTGGTGGTCGAGGGCGAATGGACGGCGGACAAGCTCGTCCTCATCGCCTTCGCCGACCGGACCGCTTTCGAAACCTGGGCCGGCTCGCCCGACTATGTCGAGATCTCGCGCGACCGCTTGGCGGCGACCACCGGCACGGTCATTCTGGCGTCGGGAATCGGCGGCTGAGCGGCATCGCCGCCGGCTCGAGCCCCGAGGAGAGAGGATGATGGAGATCAGGGACGCCACGGAAGCCGATCTGGCCGGCATCATGGCGATCTACAACGACGCCGTCCTGAACACGACGGCGATCTGGAATGATACGTTGGTGGATCTCGACAATCGCCGTGCCTGGTGGTTCGCGCGCGTCGATCACGGCTATCCGGTGCTGGTCGCGGCGGAGGACGGACGGGTTCTCGGCTACGCCAGCTTCGGCGACTGGCGTGCCTTCGACGGTTACCGCCACACGGTCGAGCATTCGGTCTATGTCGCGGCCGAGGCGCGGGGGCGCGGTATCGGTCCGGCGCTGATGGTGCCCCTGATCGACCGGGCGGCCCATCTCGGCAAGCATGTCATGGTGGCGGGGATCGAGGCCGGCAACGAGGCGTCGATCCGCATGCACGAGAAGCTGGGCTTCGCCCACGTCGGCCTGATGCCCGAGGTGGGCGTGAAATTCGGCCGCTGGCTCGACCTCGCCTTCCTGCAGAAGATGCTGTGAAGGGCTCTCAGGCCTCTTTCAGGTCGCGCTGGAGGAGACCGAGGACGACCGCCCCGAACAATGTCAGGGCGGAGCCCCAGAGCCCGGCGGAGACGGCGCCGAGCGCGTCGGTGACGGCGCCCGAGACCACGGGGCCGAGCGTCTGCCCCAGGCCGAAGGCGGTGGTGAAGGCGCCGATGCCGGCGGTGATGGCGCCGGGCGCCAGGTTGCGGCGCACGAATTGCGTGGTCGACGACACCACGGTCAGGAACGATCCCCCGAAACAGAGACCGGAGACGACCAGCGCCACCGGGGCCGTGGTCACCAGCGGCAGGATGGCGGCGGCGGCGACGACGGCATTGGCGACCGCGAAGCCATGGCCGTGGCGAAGCCGCGACTGCAGCGCGGCCCAGGCCCAGGGCGCCCCCATGACGCCGACGCCGATCGACAGCCAGAACACGACCTGGAAGCCGAGCCCGGCCCCCAGCCCCCGGACATAGGCGAACATGAAGGTCATATAGGCGATGTAGCCGGCCCCGAAGCAGAAATATCCGGCCAGCATGGGGGCCATGGGCATGATCCGCGCCCGCCCGCCGGCCAGCGCGGCCTGCCCGCCGCCGCTGCGCCGTGCCCTGGCCAGCAGCAGGATCATCGGCAGGCACAGGACCGCGAGCAGCACCCAGGCGCCGCGCCACGAACCGCCCCCCGCGCCGCCCAGCATGACCGGCACCGCGAGCCCCGACAGCACGATGCCGAGCCCGGGCCCGGCATAGAACAGGCCGAGCAGGAAAGTGCCCCGTTCGGGATGGCGCGCGGCGATGCCCGCGGCCAGCACGCCGCCGCCGACGAAGGCGAAGGCCCCGCCCACGCCCGAGACCAGGCGCGCCGCGTTGAGGGCCGGCACGCCGTCGAACAGGGCGCAGGCGAGAACGCCGAGGGCGCAGGCGACACTGCCCCACCAGGTGGCGGCGAAGGCGCCGACGGCGGCGATCAGGCGCGACGCCACCATGGCGCCCAGCAGATAGCCGACGGCGTTGCTGGCGTTCAGCCAGCCGGCGAGGGCATAGCTCCAGCCGAGGTCGTCGCGCATGTCGGGCAGGATCAGGGCATAGGCGAAACGCGAGATGCCGAGGGCGATGGCCGGCGCCAGTGCCAGGGCCGCGACCATGGCGGTCTCGCCCGCGATGGACTTCTGTCCGGCGCCTTCGGTCATGCCGTCTCCCTTCCGCACGGGCCTGTCGCCCCTGGGCCTACGGTTCCCCGTCGCGCGTATCAAGGCAATGGCCGAGCCATGCTCCCGGCACACGGGCCCATTCGGCTTTCGGGAATCAGGCGAAGCGATCCCGGTCGGGCCCGCAAGCTTCGACAGGCGGGCGGTGGCCTGCTATGAAAGGCAAGTTGACATTTTTTCAGCGAGTGCCGTGACGGACATCCCGACCAAGACGACCCGCAAGCGCGCGTCCCGCCAGAAGGCCGACCTGCAGCCCAATCTGCGCGAGGCCATTCTGCTGGCCGCCATGCAGGAATTCGCCTGCGCCGGCTTCGATGCCGCGTCGATCCTGCGCATCGCGGCGGCGGCGGGCGTGCACCACCCCCATATCTACTATTACTTCAAGAACAAGGAGCAGCTCTGGCGCGAGGCCGCGACCCGGGCCTTCGCGCCGCTGCGGACACAGGTCGAGACCGGGCGCCCGCTGCTGGCCCAGGTGCCGCCGCTCGACGCCTTCGCCGTCGCCATCCGCCAGTTCGCCCATTTCTCGGCCGACAACCGCATGGCGGCCCTGATCGTCGCGCGCGAGACCCTGGCGCCCGGCACGCGACTCGACTGGCTGGCGGAAAACATTCTGCTGCCGCTGCACCAGATCCTGATCGACATCCTGGGGGACGCGATCGACAAGGGCATCATCCGCCCGGTGCCCATCACCAGCGTGATCCAGGCCATGATCGGCGCCGTGGTCACCTATTTCGGCGGCGGCGCCGCCCTCGTTCGCCTGCACGGCGTCGACCCCCTGAGCCCGCTGTCGATCGAGACCCACACGGAATTCCTGGTCGATCTCTTCGTCAACGGCCTCAGGACGAAACAGCCGCCCGTCTGACCGGCGCCGTCAGGCCGTGCCGAGAAACAGGCGATAGGCGGGATTGTCGGTCTCGTCCTCGTAAGGATAGCCGAGCGCCGCGAGCTGGCGTTCGAGTCGCGGCCGGTCGGCCATGGCCACCTGAAGCCCGACCAGCACCCGGCCATAGTCGGCGCCGTGGTTGCGGTAGTGGAACAGGGTGATGTTCCAGTCCGGCCCGACACCGTCGAGGAAGCGCAGCAGGGCGCCCGGCCGTTCCGGAAACTCGAAGCGCAGCAGCAGTTCGTCGGCGAGGCCGGCCGGCGCGCGGCCGCCGACCATGTAGCGGATGTGCAGCTTCGCCGTCTCATCCGCCGAAATGTCGAGCACGCGATGGCCGAGGCCCTCCAGCGCCGCGATGATCGGCGGCTTGTCGCGCCGCGCGTCCGCCAGCTTGATGCCGACGAAGACATGGGCATCGCCGCCCGCCGCGTAGCGGTAGTTGAATTCGGTGATGCTGCGGTCGCCCAGCACCTGGATGAAACGGCGATAGGATCCCGGCCGTTCCGGGATGGTGACCGCCAGCAGGATCTCCCGCGCCTCGCCGATCTCGGCCCGTTCGGCGACATGGCGCAGGCGGTCGAAATTCATGTTGGCGCCGCTGGCGATGGCGACCAGGGCCCCCGTCCGCTCCGGCACCCGGGCGGCATAGGCCTTGAGCCCCGCGAGCGACAATGCCCCCGCCGGCTCGGCGATGACGCGGACATCCTCGAACACGTCCTTCACGGCGGCGCAGATGGCGTCCGTATCGGCGGTGATCACATCGTCCAGCAGATCCCGGCACAGGCGGAAGGTCTCTTCCCCCGCCTGGCGCACGGCAACGCCGTCGGCGAAGAGGCCGACCCGGTCCAGCACCACCCGGTGCCCGGCCTCGATCGCCGCCTTCATCGAGGCGGCATCGACCGGCTCGACCCCGATCACCCTGGTCTCGGGCCGCAGGAACTTGACGTAGGAGGCGATGCCGGCGGCCAGCCCGCCGCCGCCGACGGGCACGAAGATCGCCTCGATCGGATCGGGGTGCTGATGCAGGATCTCCATGCCCACGGTGCCCTGGCCGGCGATCACGTCCGGATCGTCGTAAGGGTGGACGAAGGTCAGGCCCTGTTCGGCCTCGAGCGCGCGGGCGTGTTCATGGGCGACGTCGAAGGTATCGCCCGTCAGCACGATCTCCGCGCCGTGATAGCGCACCGCCTCGACCTTGATCGGGGGCGTGGTGACCGGCATGACGATGACCGCCCGGCAGCCCAGGCGCTTCGCGGAGAGGGCGACGCCCTGGGCGTGATTGCCGGCCGAGGCGCAGACCACGCCCGCCGCCCGCGCCTCGGGCGTCATGCGCACCAGCTTGTTGTAGGCGCCGCGGATCTTGAACGAGAAGATGGGCTGCAGATCCTCGCGCTTCAGAAAGACGGAAGCGCCGATCCGCCCGCCGAGGCGCGGGAGCGGATCGAGCGGCGTCTGCTCCGCGACGTCATAGACGCGGGCATCGAGGATCTTGCGGACGTAGTCGGTCAAAATCGGCTCTCCTGGACAGAGCGCCGGTATAGCGCATGCGCGCCGTCCTGTCGCCGCGATGCGGTATTTCCCCTTGCCGGTATGACGAATCTCCTAAATCATCATACCGTCATCGCCAGGGGAGTTCAGATCGACATGCGCGCCGCCCTTCTCGCCTTCGCCCTTTCGACGGGCGCCCTTTCGACGGGCTTCACCGCGCCGGCCTTCGCCCATTTCCAGGAATTGCTGCCGAGCGCCGACGTCCTGCCCGAGGGCGGCACGGTCGATCTCGATCTCGTCTTCACCCATCCGATGGACGGCGGTCCGCAGATGCGCATGGAACGCCCCGCGCGCTTCGCCATGCTGCGCGACGGCGAGACGGTCGATCTGGCGGGCGCCCTGGTCGAGGTGCTGGCCGGCGGCGAGCGCGCGTGGCGCGCCAGCGTCGACCTGAAGACGCCCGGCGCCGCCGTCTTCTTCGTCGAACCCCGGCCCTATTGGGAACCGGCGGAAGGCAAATACATCGTCCACTACACCAAGGTGATCGTCGACAGTTACGCCACCGGCGAGGGTTGGGACGCCATGGTCGGCCTGCCGGTGGAAATCCGTCCCCTGACCCGTCCGACCGGGCTCTGGACCGGCAATCTCTTCACCGGCGTCGTCACCAAGGCCGGCGCGCCGGTGCCCTTCGCCGAGATCGAGGTCGAATACGTCAACGACGGCACGGTCACCGCGCCCAACGACGCCTTCGTGACCCAGGTGATCACGGCCGACGCCGACGGCACCTTTTCCTACGCCATGCCGCGCGCCGGCTGGTGGGGCTTCGCCGCCCTGACCGAGGCCGACGCCACGATGAAGAACCCGGCAGGCGAGGACGTGCCGGTCGAGGAAGGCGCCCTGATCTGGGTGAAGGCAACCGATATGGGCGGGCCCTGAGACGGAGGCGGCACCATGGCCCATATCCCCGACGGCGTCCTGTCCCTGCCGGTCGCGGCGGCCGGCTGGGCCGGGGCCGTCGCCATGGCGGGCGTCGCGCTCCGCCGGCTGGAGGAAGAGCGCATTCCCGAGACCGCGATCCTGGCCGCCGTCTTCTTCACCGTCTCCCTGGTCGCGGTGCCGGTCGGGCCGTCCAGCGTGCATCTCCTGCTGTCGGCGTTGATGGGATTGATGATCGGGCCGCTCGTCACCGTGGCGGTCATGGTCGGGCTCGCCCTGCAGTTGCTGCTCTTCGGCTTTGGCGGGCTGACCAGTTTCGGCGTCAATACGGTGAACATCGCCCTGCCGGGCGTCGTCGCGGCGCTGGTGCTGGCGGGCCCGGTGGCTCGCGCGGCACCGGGCCGGGCCGCTCTTCTGGCCGGGATCGCCGGCGCCGTTTCGGTGCTGGCGACCGGGGGCGGAGTCGCCCTCGCCCTCGCCCTGTCGTCGGGAGACTACGTGCCGTCGGCCCGGGTGGTGGTGGTCACCTATCTGCCGCTGGCGGCGGCGGAAGCCCTGGTCACCGGTTTCGCGATCGGCTTCCTGAAACGGGTCAAGCCCGACGCCCTGATGGGCGCCACTCCATGATCCGCCGTCTCATCCTGGCCCTCGCCCTCGTGCTGGCGGCAACGGCGCCGGCGGCGGCGCACCGCCTGAAACTCTTCGCCACGGTGGAGGACGGCGTCATCACCGGCTATGCCTTCTTCATCGGCGGCGGCAGGCCCCAGGGGGCCGAGATCGTGATCCGCGACGCGGCGGGTCGGGAGGCTCACCGCACGACGACCGACGCCGAAGGCGGCTTTGCCTGGAGGCCGCCCGCGCCGGGCGACTTCACCGTGACCGTCGATGCCCGGGACGGCCATGTGGCGACGGCCGCGATCGGCCCGACCCGCTTCGCCGCCATTCCCACCCCCGCCGCGCCGGCGCCCGCAAGTCCCGAGTCGCCCGCAAATTCCGGGGCGCCCGCAAATTCAGGTGCACCCGCAAATTCGGGTGCGGCGGCGATCGAGCAGGCTGTCGACCGGGCCGTGGCGCGCCAGATCCGCCCCCTCCTCGAAGCCTGTGACGCGGCGGAGGGGCGGATCCGCTTCAACGACGTGGTCGGCGGCATCGGCATGATCGTCGGCCTCGGCGGCATGGCACTCTGGTTCGCCGGGCGCCGGGGAAAGCGGCGATGATCGCCGGCGTGGCGCCCGCCGCGCGGCTGTTCGCCGCCTTGGTCCTGGTGACGGCGATCGCGGCCCTGCGCCATCCCATGGCCCAGGGCGTGGCGTTGATCGGGGCATTCGTCCTCGTGTTGCTCGCGGGCAGGCCGCCTGCGGTCCTGCTGCATCGGCTGCGCCATGTCGAGGGGTTTCTCGTGCTGCTGCTGGTCATGCTGCCGTTCACGGTCGAAGGTACATCCCTGGTCGCCATCGGGCCGCTGGACGCGAGCGCGGAGGGGCTGTGGCGCGCCTTCGGCATCGTCATGAAGGTGAATGCCGCCGCGGCATTGCTCTTCGCCCTGATCGGCGATCTGGATCCCGTGCGCCTCGGCCATGCGGCGCGGCGCCTGGGGGTGCCGCTGCGGCTGGTGCAGGTGTTCGTTTTCACCGCGCGTTACGTCGACCTGTTCCGGGACGAGATCCGCCGTCTGCGCGAGGCGATGCGCGCCCGCGCCTTCACCGCCGGAACCTCGCTGCACGCCTTCCGCAGCTACGGCAACATGGCCGGGATGGTGCTGGTCCGCGCCCTCGAGCGGGCGAAGCGGGTGGAGGAGGCGATGCGCTGCCGAGCCTTCGACGGGCGCCTGCCGGCGATCGGCCCGCCCGAATCCCGGGCGGGCGCGGCCGCCTGCACCGCCATGGCCCTGGTCGCGGCCGGCACCCTGCTGGCCCTGGACCTGATGCCGTGACCCCGCTGCTCGCCCTGTCGGACGTAACGGTCGAGCGCGGCGGGCGGGCGGTGCTGGCGAACGCCTGCCTCGAACTTCGAGCGGGGGAGCGCCTGGCCCTCGTCGGGGCCAATGGTGCCGGCAAGACCACCTTGCTGCGCACCCTGATCGGTCTCGAAAAGCCGGTGCGCGGCACGGTGAGCGCCTTCGGCACGCCACGCCGGGCGGAGAAGGATTTCCGCGCCGTCCGCGCCAGGGCGGGCTTCCTGTTCCAGGACGCGGATGATCAATTGTTCTGCCCGACCGTGATCGACGACGTCGCCTTCGGTCCCCTGAACCTCGGGCTCGACGCCCGCGACGCCGCCGACAAGGCACGGGATATCCTCGATCGACTGCGCCTCGGCCATCTCGCCGAGCGCGTCACCCACGGACTTTCCGGCGGGGAGAAACGGCTGGTGGCGCTGGCCGGCGTGCTGGCCATGGAACCCGAGGCATTATTGCTGGACGAGCCGACCAACGCCCTCGACCATGATCATTACCTGCGCCTGCTCGACATCCTGACCGGCCTGCCGATGGCGATGATCGTCGTCTCCCACGACCGGCGCTTCCTGCACCGGCTGGCGACGCGGGTGGTGGCGTTGCAGGGCGGGCGGCTGTGGCCCGCGGCCTTTCACAGCCACCCCCACACCCACGACCATCTGCATCTTCACGTCGAAGATGCCGGGCACACCGAAAGCCCCGTGGCCGATCACCGCCACTGAACGGCCGTCAGCCCGCCTTGCGCCGCCCCATCGTCAGCGCGAAGAGCGCGCCGCCGCCGACGAAGAGGGGGAAGGACACCAAGGCACCGCGCTTCACGAAATCGAGGGCGCGGTCGATCAGCTTGGCAATGCCGTCGGGATCGCCATGATCGCTGAGCACCGCGAAGATGAAATGCCCGACGAAGAGCGCCAGCACCCCGAGCCCGACACCTTGATGCAGGCGGACGGGACGGCCCTTGTTGATCAGCATGACGACCAGCGCGGTCGCGAAGCTTGCAACCCCGGCCCCGACCAGGGTCGCCACATCGTGCCGCCCGAAGACGCCGCCGGGCCACAGTGCCTCGGCGGCGGCATGGGAAAGCCCGGCCATGACGAGGCCGAAGACGAGCGGCGGCAGGATCAGTCGTGTGAAGCTCACTCTTCCTCCTTCGGCCGAAAGCGCCAGAGGCGGCTGGCCATTGCGAAGACGACGGAATAGACGATGCCGGCGAGGAGAGCGTGGCGCCCCACCACGACCAGCGACAGAAAGACGATCCAGAGCGCACCGCTGACCAGATCCACAGGTTTGTCGCCGGCCTCGACGCCGGCATAAAGGAGCAATTGGATCGCGGCGAAGAGATGGAAGGCGCAGACCACGGCGATACCGATCAGGGCGGCGAAGCCTGGATGGACGAGCCCTGAACGGTCGATCGCGACCGCCCAGGCACCGACGGCGAACAGCGTGGTGCCGGCCATCAGCCACAGGGGCACTTCGTCTTCCGCCCCGCCCAGCGCCACCACCAGAAAGGCGGCGACGAGGCCGAAGCCGAGCGACTCGAGGAAGAAGCCGATCCGCGTCATGGCGGCATCATGCGACGTCGCGGGCCGCCGGCGCTGTGAAGCGCCTCACTTGCGCTGCGGCCGCCATTGCAGGGACAGGCGGCGCACCACGAAGCCGGCGGCGATACCGACCGGCCAGGCGACCACGACGGCATAGGCGATGCCGCCCACGAAACTGCCGAAAACCGTGAGCACGCCGCCGCCGGCAAGGACGCTCTTCGCCGCCGCATAGGCGAGCCAGCCGGCGAGCGCCGAGGCCAGGGCCGCGACGAAGATGGTGCCATTGTCGATGGCGCCGCGCCGGGGCGCGATGGCGAACCAGGCGCCGGCGGCGATGGCGAAACCGAGCACGAAATAGGGCATGGCCGCCGCCGGCCGCTCCAGGAGAAGGGCGACGAGGCCGAAGATGAAGCCGAAGCAGACCGCCTCGACGGTGCGCAGGCGCGCCGCCACCCGATTGCGCGGGCCGATGACCGGGCCGCGCCCCATGGGTTGCGGCTTCGGCTTCGGCGGGCGGGGACGAAAGGGAATGATCTCCGCCCCGGCCGTCCCGGGCTGGCCAGTGTCCGGCCGGACGGTGTCTGGCGGGCCGGACACTGGCCGGCCGGCGTCTGGCGAGTCTGGCTCGTCGGGCTGCCGGCCGGTCATGGTCACATCTGCCTTGTGCCGCCGTTGACGCCCAGCGCCGCCTCGCGCACCGCTTCCATCTCGGTCGGATGGGCGTGGCTGGTGCGGGCCAGATCCTCGGCGGCGCCGCCGAACTCCATGGCGGTGACGATCTCGGCGATCATGTTGCCGGCATCGGCGCCGATGATATGGGCACCGAGGATGCGGTCGGTCGCGGCATCGGCGATCACCTTGACGAAGCCTTCGGTCTGGCTGTTGGCCTTGGCCCGCGAATTCGCCGTGAAGGGGAACTTGCCGGTCTTGTAGGCGATGCCCGCCGCCTTCAGGCTTTCCTCGGTGGCGCCGACATTGGCGACTTCCGGCATGGTGTAGATGACGCCAGGGATCGACTCGTAGTTCACGTGGCCGTGCTGGCCGGCCATGATCTCCACCGCCGCGACGCCCTCTTCCTCGGCCTTATGGGCCAGCATCAGGCCGCCGATGACGTCGCCCACGGCATAGATGTGGCCGACGTTGGTGGCGTAATGGGCATCGACCGGGATGAAGCCGCGATCCGTGGTCTCCACGCCGGCGGCGTCGAGGCCGAGATTGTCGGTATAGGGACGGCGGCCGACGGCGACGAGGACGATATCGGCTTCGAGGGTCTTGGCCTCGCCGCCGTCGCGCGGCTCCACCGTGACCTTGGCGCCCTTCTTGCCGGGCTTCACCGCCGTCACCTTGTGGGACAGCATGAATTCGAAGCCCTGCTTGCCCAGGATGCGCTGGAAATTCTTGGAAACCTCGCCGTCCATGGCCGGGGTGATGCGGTCGAGGAATTCGACCACCGTGACCTCGGCGCCGAGACGCTTCCAGACCGAGCCGAGCTCGAGACCGATGACGCCGCCGCCGATGACGATCAGCTTGCCCGGCACCTTGTCGAGGGCGAGCGCGCCGGTCGAGGACACCACGGTCTTCTCGTCGATCTCGATGCCCGGCAGGGAGGAGACGTCGGAGCCGGTGGCGATCAGCGTGCGGGCCGCCTTGATCTCCTTCGTGCCGCCGTCGTTCAGCGTAACCTCGATGGTATCGGCAGACTTGAAGCGGCCGGCGCCGGCGAGATAGGTCACCTTGTTCTTCTTCATGAGGAACTCGATGCCCTTGGTCAGCTCGGTCACCACCTTGGCCTTGTGGGCCATCATGGCCGGCAGATCGACCGAGACGCCGTCCGCCTTGATGCCGAATTTGGCGAAGCCGTGCTGGGCTTCGTCGAACAATTCGGTGGCATGCAGCAGCGCCTTCGAGGGGATGCAGCCGACGTTCAGGCAGGTCCCGCCAAGCGTGCCGCGCTTCTCGACGATCGCCGTCTTGAAGCCGAGTTGGCCGGCGCGGATCGCCGCCGTGTAACCGGCCGGGCCGCCGCCGATGATGACGAGGTCATAGGCATCCTCGCCCGAGACCGCGGCGACGGCGGGGCCGGCCGCGACGGCGGGAGCGGGCGCAGGGGCCGGCGCGGGAGTCGGTTCGGGCGCGGGTGCCGGTTCGGGCGCGGGTGCCGGGGCGGCGGCGGCCGAGGCGCCGGCGGCCTTGCCGGTCTCGTCGATCATGCCGAGGACCTGGCCGATGACCACGGTCTCGCCTTCCTTGGCGGCGATCGAGGCGAGCACGCCGGCCTCGGGGGCCGAGACCTCGACCGCGACCTTGTCGGTCTCGAGCGAGACCAGGACTTCGTCCTTCTTCACGGATTCGCCGATCCGCTTGTTCCAGGCGCCCACCGTGGCTTCGGTGATCGATTCGCCGAGGGTCGGCACTTTGAGTTCGATGGTCATGATCCAAGCCTTCGAATGCAAACCCCCACCCTTCGACAAGCTCGGGGTGGGGGCTTATGAAACCGTTGCCGTTCCGAGCTTGCCAGGAACGGTGGGTATTCCGTGATCAGACGCCGAAGAGCAGGCGTGCCGGATCCTCGATCGCTTCCTTGATGCGGACGAGGAAGGTCACGGCCTCGCGGCCGTCGATCAGGCGGTGGTCGTAGGATACGGCCAGATACATCATCGGCCGCGACACGATCTGCTTGTTCACCACCATCGGCCGGTCCTGGATCTTGTGCATGCCGAGGATCGCCGACTGGGGCGGGTTGATGATCGGGGTCGACATCAGCGAGCCGAAGACACCGCCGTTCGAGATGGTGAAGGTGCCGCCCTGCATGTCCTCGATCGCGAGCTTGCCGTCACGCGCCTTGGCGCCGAGACGGGCGATCTCCTTCTCGATCTCGTGGAAGCCGAGCTTGTCGGCATCGCGCACCACCGGCACGACGAGGCCGCTGGGCGAGGAGACCGCGACCGAGATGTCGTAGTAGTTCTTGTAGACGATCTCGTCGCCATAGATCTCGGCATTGACCGCCGGCACTTCCTTGAGCGCCTGGACCGCCGCCTTCACGAAGAAGGACATGAAGCCCATCTTCACGCCGTGCTTCTTCTCGAAGAGTTCCTTGTACTGGTTGCGCGCCTCCATGAGGTTGGTCATGTCCACCTCGTTGAAGGTGGTGAGCATGGCGGCGGTATCCTGCGCCTCCTTCAGGCGCTCGGCGATCCGCTTGCGCAGGCGGGTCATCTTCACGCGCTCTTCGCGCGGATCCTCGGGACGCGGCGGCAGCACCTTGGCCGCCGGCTTCGGCGGGTTGGCGACGGCGGCCAGCACGTCGCCCTTGGTCACGCGGCCGCCCGGGCCGGTGGCCGGCACGGTGGCCGGGTCGAGACCGGATTCGGACAGCAGCTTGCGCGCGGCCGGGCCCGGGGTGGCGCCCGCGGGCGCAGCGACCGGGGCCGGGGCCGCCGGAGCGGGCGCGGGTGCCGGCGCGGCGACCGGCGCCGGGGCAGCGGCGGCGGGCTTCGCGGCCGGGGCGGCGGCGGTCGCCGTCTCGTCGATGGCGCCGATGATCTGGCCGATCACGACATTGTCGCCCTCGGCGGCGTCGATCCGGGTCAGCACGCCCGATTCCGGTGCATTGACCTCGACCGCGACCTTGTCGGTCTCGAGTTCGACCAGGGTCTCGTCCTTCTTCACGGCTTCCCCGACCTTGCGGTGCCACTTGCCGATGGTCGCCTCGGTGACGGACTCGCCGAGTGTCGGGACCTTGAGTTCGATCGTCATTCTTCAGCCTCTTCGGCGTTTCTCTTCAATTCGCTCGTGACGGACGGTTCAGGCGGTCAGCGCATCGCCGACCAGCTTCGCCTGTTCCTCGACATGCTTGCGCAGGAGACCGGTCGCCGGCGAGGCGGCGGCGGCGCGCCCGGCATAGGCGGCGCGGCCGGGCTTGCCCCGGGCCTTGCCGATCACCCATTCGATCCAGGGCTCGACGAAGAACCAGGCGCCCATGTTGCGCGGCTCTTCCTGGCACCACACCACGTCCGCCTTGGGGAAACGCTGCAGCAGATTGACCAGGGTCTTGGCCGGGAAGGGATAGAGCTGCTCGACGCGGGCGATGTAGACCTTGTCCAGGCCGCGCTTCTCGCGATCCGCCAGCAGGTCGTAATAGACCTTGCCGGTGCACATGACGACGCGCCTGATGTCCTCGTCCTTGGCCAGTCGGAAGTCCCCGGTGATCTTGGGGAATTCCGCCTTGGTGTCGAAATCGTCCTCGAGCACGCGGTGGAACGAGGTGCCGGGGCCCATCTCTTCCAGCCTGGAGACCGCGCGCGGATGGCGCAGCAGCGACTTCGGCGTCATCAGGACCAGCGGCTTGCGGAACTTGCGGTGGATCTGGCGGCGCAGGATGTGGAAATAATTCGCCGGCGTCGTGCAGTTGGCGACCTGCATGTTGTCCTCGGCACAGAGCTGGAGGTAGCGCTCCAGCCGGGCCGACGAATGCTCCGGCCCCTGGCCCTCGTAGCCGTGCGGCAGCAGCACGACGAGGCCCGACATGCGCAGCCATTTCGATTCGCCGGATGCGATGAACTGGTCGAACACCACCTGGGCGCCGTTGGCGAAATCGCCGAACTGCGCCTCCCAGAGCACGAGGGCGTTCGGTTCCGCCATCGAGTAGCCGTATTCGAAGCCGAGCACGGCGGCTTCCGACAGCATGCTGTCGTGCACCTCGAAGCTCTGCGCCTTGGGCCCCAGGTTCTGCAGCGGCAGGTAACGGCTCTCGTCCACCTGATCGACCCAGACGGCATGGCGCTGTGAGAAGGTGCCGCGGCCCGAATCCTGGCCCGACAGCCGGACATGCACGTCCTCGAGAAGGAGCGAGCCGAAGGCCAGCGCCTCGCCGGTCGCCCAGTCGATGCCTTCGCCGGTCTCGAACATCTTGCGCTTGGCGTCGAGCACGCGGCGCAGCGTGCGGTGCGGGTTGAAATCCTCGGGGATCGTGGTCAGAACCTTGCCGATCTCCTTCAGGGTCTTCATCGACTCGTCGGTCTCGCCCCGGCGCACGTCGCCGCGCGCGACCGTCATGCCGGCCCAGCGGCCTTCCAGCCAGTCGGCCTTGTTGGCCTTGTAGTTCTTCGAGGTCTCGAGATCGGCGTCGAGCTGGGCATAGAAGTCGTCCACCGCCCTGGTCGCCTCGTCCGCCGTCAGCACGCCTTCGGCCACCAGACGGTTGGCATAGAGTTCGCGCACGCCCGGATGGCCGGTGATCTTCGAATACATCAGCGGCTGGGTGAACATCGGCTCGTCGGTCTCGTTGTGACCGAAGCGGCGATAGCAGAACAGGTCGATGACCACGTCCTTGTGGAACATCTGGCGATATTCCGTCGCGATCTTGGCGACGTGGCAGACCGCTTCCGGATCGTCGCCGTTCACGTGGAAGATCGGGGCCGCCACCATCTTCGCCATGTCGGACGGATAGGGCGAGGAGCGCGAGAAATGGGGCGCCGTGGTGAAGCCGATCTGGTTGTTCACGATGATGTGGATGGTGCCGCCGGTGCGGTAGCCGCGCAGCCCCGAAAGGCCGAAGCATTCCGCCACCACGCCCTGGCCGGCGAAGGCGGCGTCGCCGTGCAGCAGGATCGGCATGACCTGGACCCGGTCGACGTCGTTCTTCTGCCATTGCTTGGCGCGGGCCTTGCCGATGACCACGGGATCGACGATCTCGAGGTGGGACGGGTTGGCGGCCAGCGACAGATGGACCTTGTTGCCGTCGAATTCGCGGTCCGACGAGGTGCCGAGGTGATACTTCACGTCACCCGAGCCCTGGACGTCGTCCGGATTGGCCGAACCGCCCTGGAACTCCGAGAAGATCACCGTGTAGGGCTTGCTCATCACGTTGGCGAGCACGTTCAGGCGGCCGCGGTGGGCCATGCCGAGCACGATCTCGTTGCAGCCGAGATTGCCGGCACGCTTGATGATGCCTTCCATCGCCGGGATCAGCGCCTCGCCGCCGTCGAGGCCGAAACGCTTGGTGCCGGTGAAGCGCTTGTTCAGGAAGTGCTCGAAGCCCTCGGCCTCGACGAGCTTGTTGTAGATCGCCTTCTTGCCCTCGACGGTGAAGGAGATTTCCTTCTCGGCGCCTTCGATGCGGGCTTGGATCCACGATTTCTCGGCGGGATCGGCGATATGCATGAATTCGACGCCGACGCTGCCGCAATAGGTGCGCCGCAGGATCTCGAGGATCTGGCGCATGGTCGCGGTTTCGAGACCGAGCACGAAGTCGAGGAAGATCGGCCGGTCCATGTCGGCATCGGTGAAGCCGTAGGTCGCGGGCTCGAGTTCCGGGTGGTGGCGCGGCGGCGCGAGGCCGAGCGGATCGAGATTGGCGATCAGATGGCCGCGGATGCGGTAGGCGCGGATCAGCATGATCGCGCGGACGGAATCGAGGGTCGCGGCCCGGATGTCGGCCGCGCTGGGCGCCGGGGCGGCGGCGGGCTTGGCGGCGGCCTTGCCGTTGGTCGCGGGTTTTTCCTCGTCCTCGAGGCCGTTCTTCACGATCGGCCAGTCGGGCCGGGCCCAGCTCGGGCCCTTGCTGGTCGACAGGCTGTCGCCGATGGCGTCGAAATAGCGTGCCCAGGAAGGGTCGACCGAAGCGGGATCCTGCTGGTAACGGGCGAGAAGGTCCTCGATGAACGCACTGTTGGCGCCGTTGAGGAACGAGAGTTCGTCGAGCTGGGTCGTCATGTCCGTCAAGCCGCGACCGTGATCTGGCCGCTCTCTCTGCCTGGCCGCGAAGCCGTTGTTGGCCGCGAAGCCGTTGCCTGAACCGCCGATGGCGCCCCGCCACCGGGTACCGAATTTCTGCCCCGCGGGACTCCCCCGCCGGTTGCGTGCCCACCGGTCGCGTGCCGGGAGGCACCCTCTTGCGGGGGCGGCGATCCGGCACGTTGCATGCCGAACGGCGCGCCCTTCAAAATTGGCCGTTCCCCCGCTTTAATCAACCCGCTAATGGCCGCTTTCGACCAATGACGGGTGATCAGTTTAGACGGCCGAAGGCGGCACGCAACCGGCGCGCCGCCTCCAAGTCATGCGTGGCCGGCAATCCTGCCGACCGTCCACGTCAGCCGCGCAGCAGGTCGACCAGCGTGGTGCCCAGCGCCGCCGGCGAATCGGCGACGCGGATGCCCGCCGACTTCAGGGCCGCGACCTTGAAGTCCGCCGTGTCGTTGCCGCCCGAGATGACCGCGCCGGCATGGCCCATGCGGCGGCCCGGAGGGGCGGTGCGGCCGGCGATGAAACCGACGGTCGGCTTCTTCACCTTGTTGGCTTTCAGGAACTCGGCGCCCATCACCTCGGCGTCGCCGCCGATCTCGCCGATCATGATGATCGACTCGGTCTCCGGGTCGGCCAGGAAGAGTTCCAGGCTGTCGACGAAGTTGGTGCCGTTCACCGGATCGCCGCCGATGCCGATGCAGGTGGTCTGGCCGAGGCCGGCCGCCGTGGTCTGCGCCACCGCCTCATAGGTCAGGGTGCCCGAACGGGACACGATGCCGACCTTGCCGCGCTGGTGGATGTGACCCGGCATGATGCCGATCTTGCATTCGCCCGGCGTGATCACACCCGGGCAGTTCGGGCCGATCAGGCGGCTGGCCGAACCGTTCAGGGCGCGCTTCACCTTCACCATGTCGAGGACGGGAATGCCCTCGGTGATGCAGACGATGAGCGGGATCTCGGCGTCGATGGCTTCCAGGATCGCGTCGGCCGCGAAGGGCGGTGGGACATAGATCACGGAGGCGTTGGCGCCGGTCTTCTCGACCGCGTCGTAGACGGTGTCGAACACGGGCAGGCCCAGATGGGTGCCGCCGCCCTTGCCCGGGGTCACGCCGCCGACCATCTTGGTGCCGTAGGCGATCGCCTGTTCGGAGTGGAAGGTCCCCTGCGCGCCGGTGAAGCCCTGGCAGATGACCTTGGTGTCTTTATTGACGAGGACGGACATCAGGCAGCTTCCTTCACGGCCTTGACGACCTTCTCGGCGGCATCCGCCAGATCGTCACCAGAGGTGATGGGGAGACCGGACTCGGCCAGCAGCTTCTTGCCGAGTTCGACGTTGGTGCCGGCGAGGCGAACCACCAGCGGCACCGAAAGGGAGACTTCGCGGGCCGCCGCGATCACGCCTTCGGCGATGACGTCGCAACGCATGATGCCGCCGAAGATGTTGACCAGGATGCCTTCGACGTTCGGATCCGAGAGGATGATCTTGAAGGCTTCGGTCACGCGCTCACGCGTGGCGCCGCCGCCGACGTCGAGGAAGTTGGCCGGTTCGCCGCCGTAGAGCTTGATGATGTCCATGGTCGCCATGGCGAGGCCGGCGCCGTTCACCATGCAGCCGATGTTGCCGTCCAGCTTCACGTAGGACAGCTCGTGCTTGGCCGCCTCGCGTTCCATCGGGTCTTCTTCGTCCGGATCGCGCAGTTCCTGGATGTCCTTGTGACGGAAGAGCGCGTTGTCGTCGAAGTTCATCTTGCAGTCGAGGGCGATCAGGTCGCCGTCTTCCGTGATGACCAGCGGGTTGATCTCCAGCAGCGAGGCATCGGTGTCGATCATCGCCTTGTAGATCGCCTGGACCATCTTCACGCAGGTGCCGACCTGCTTGCCCTCGAGGCCGAGCGAGAAGGCGATGCGCCGCCCGTGATAGGCCTGGATGCCGGCGGCCGGGTCGATCGGCAGGCCCAGGATCTTCTCCGGGGTCTCATGGGCGACGGTCTCGATGTCCATGCCGCCTTCGGTCGAGGCGATGAAGGCGATGCGGCCGGTCTTGCGATCCAGGAGGGCGGCGAGATAGAGCTCGTTCGCGATCTTGGAGCCGTCCTCGATGTAGACGCGCTTCACTTCCTTGCCTTCGGGGCCGGTCTGATGCGTGACGAGCGTCATGCCCAGCATCTTGGCGGCGGTGGCCTTCACGTCCTCGATCGACTTCACGACCTTGACGCCGCCGGCCTTGCCGCGGCCGCCGGCATGGATCTGCGCCTTCACGACCCACACGGGACCGGGCAGTTCCTTGGCGACCTTTTCGGCCTCGTCGGGGGTATAGGCAACGCCGCCCTTGGGCACGGCGACACCGTATTTGGCCAGCAGAGCCTTGGCCTGATATTCATGGATGTTCATGGGGCATCCTGGGTTGGGCTTCCGGGGAGGGCCGCTGTCAAGCGGAGTGGATGCGGGGCAGAGCCGTTATATTCGCTGGTGCCGCACCGCGCAACCGACATGGCCTGACGACCTGGCTTCAAGGATTTCACCTTACTTCGCCTTCTTCGCGATCGATTTCGCCTTCTTCGCCGCGCCCGTCCCGGGCTGGGCCAGCAGTGCCGGCTCCAGCTTGACCATGGCATCGACGAGACCGCGCACGGCGTCGACGGACTTGGCAAAGGCCGTCTTCTCCGAGGCGTTCAGGCTGATCTCGACCACTTTCTCGACGCCGCCCGCACCGATCACCACCGGCACGCCGACATAGAGACCCTTCACCCCGTACTGGCCGTCGAGCCAGGCCGCACAGGGCATGATCCGTTTCCTGTCCTTCAGATAGGCGTCCGCCATCTCGATCGCCGCCGCCGCGGGGGCGTAGAAAGCGGAGCCGGTCTTCAGCAGATCGACGATCTCGGCGCCGCCGTTCCGCACGCGCGTCACGATCTCGCCGATGCGTTTCTTGGTGGTCCAGCCCATCTTCACGAGATCCGGCAGGGGAATGCCGCCGACCGTCGAATAGCGCGGCAGGGGCACCATGGTGTCGCCGTGGCCGCCCAGCACGAAGGCGCGCACGTCCTCGGCCGAGACCTTGAACTCGTCGGCGAGGAAATGGCGGAAGCGCGCGGAATCGAGCACGCCCGCCATGCCTACCACCTTGTTCGGCGGAAGGCCCGACGCCTTCTGCAGGGCGAAGACCATGGCGTCCAGCGGATTGGTGACGGTGATGACGAAGGCATGGGGCGCATAGCGCTTGATGGCATGGCCAGCCGCGACCATGACCTTGGCATTGACCGCCAGCAGGTCGTCGCGGCTCATGCCCGCCTTGCGCGGCACGCCCGCCGTGACGATCACCACGTCGGCGCCGCGAATGACGTCGTAGCTCCTGGCGCCGGACAGGCGGCCATCGAAACCGAGAACGGGAGAGGCTTCGGCGATATCGAGCGCCTTGCCCTGGGGGATGCCGTCGACGACATCGTAGATGGCGACGTCGCCCAGCTCGCGGAGGCCCGACAGCAGGGCGAGCGTGCCCCCGATCTGTCCGCCGCCGATGAGGGCGATCCTGTTACGCGCCATGCCCCACGCTTCCCCACAAATTCACGTGGGGCCGTTACCTAGCGCGATTTGCCGCAGGCCACAAGGTTGGCAAAGGTCGAATCTGGGGGGATGTCCAGGGGGGGCCGCTCCGACCGATCGGGATTCCCGATCCCGCGGGGCGGCGAAGCCGGTCGCTAACGTCCCGCGAGGCCGTCAAGCACGGCGCAATAGGTTTCGATCCATTCGGTCCGCCGGGCCGAAAGCCGGTCGTAGCAGGCGATGGTGGACTCTTCCGCCGCCACCCGCCGCCCTTCGGCGTGGCGCCGGGCGAAGACCCGCGCCAGCCGCACCCCCAGGCGCCGCTCCTCCTCGGTCGAAGGCGGCAGGCCGAGGTGGCGTCCGCCGTTCTGGCCGGCGAGCAGGGCTTCGAGGTCCAGGGGTTCGAAGCCGAGGCGCCAGCCCCGCTCGAAGCTCAGCCACTGCATGTCCTCGGCCGCCGCCTCGACGGTGAAGTCGATGGTCTCCCAGCCGTAGTTCAGATCGCGCATATAGGTGCCGATCATGGTGTTGCCCACGTCGCTGGCTTCGTGTTCCGGACCGCTGTAGGCGGTATGGAAACCGACCGCCGCATCGACGGACATCATGCGCTCGACGCCGGCGGCCCAGATCAGCGCGCAGGCCGAGGCGCAGACCGCCCAGGGCCCGGCGACCGTGCGCGCTCCGCCGCGATAGATCATGCGCCCCATCGCCAGGGCTTCGACGAGGTCGCCGCCGGTGCTGTCGAGAAGGACGAAGGAAATGCCGCCCGGGCGCTTCATGATGCGGTCGAGAGTCGCCTGGTCGCCCGCCTCGATGCTGCCCTGGACGACCACCGCGTCCGCGCCGCGCCCCGATTCGAGCACGGTGAAGTCTGCCGCCCGCAACGGCCCGGCGACGAGGCAGAGCAGAACGAGCAACAGGGCCCGGATCACGGCCCCGCCGCCTCGCCGGAACCATGCCCCAGTGCCAGATAATCGTCCGACTGCATCTCGTTGAGGCGGCTGGCCGTGCGTTCGAATTCGAAGGCGCCGTCGCCTTCGGGATAGAGGCTTTCAGGGGGAGCGGCGGCGGAACAGACGAGTTTCACCCGGGCTTCGTAGAGGGCGTCGATCAGGGTGACGAAGCGCTTGGCCTCGTTCCGCTTCTCGGGCGTCAGGCTGGGGATGTCGTCCAGCACCAGGGTGTGGAACTCGCGGGCGATCGCCAGATAGTCGGCGGGGCCGAGGGGCTTGGCGCAGAGGTCGTCGAAATGGGCCCGGGCGACGCCATAGGCGGCCTTGGGCACCACCACCTTGCGGCCCTGGACATCCAGTTCGACGGAATCGGTGTCGTCGCTCCGGGTGAGATCCGAGAAGGCTTCGTCCAGCGCCTGGTCGGCCTCGGGCCCGAGGGGGCTGAAATAGACCCGATGGCCGGCGAGCCGGGCCATGCGCCAGTCCCGCGCGCCTTCGAGATGAAGGACGTCGAGGGTCTTCTCCAATTCCTCGATGAAGGGGATGAAGAGCGGACGGTTCAGCCCGCCGAGATAGAGATCGCGCGGCGCCCGGTTGGAGGTCGCGACCACCACCACCTGTTCGGACCAGAGGTGATGGAACAGCCGGCCCAGGATCATGGCGTCGGCGACATAGGTCACCTGGAATTCGTCGAAGCACAGCAGGCGCGCCTCGGCCGCGATGTCGCGGGCGACGGCGGGGATGGGATCGTCGCCGCCCCGCGCCGCCCGTTCCGCGTCCGACAATTGGCGGTGGGCGTTGATGCGGGCATGGATCTCCTGCATGAAGGCGTGGAAATGGACCCGGCGCTTCTTCTCGACCGGGGCGCCCCTGAAGAACAGGTCCATCAGCATCGACTTGCCGCGCCCGACGCCGCCGTAGAGATAGAGGCCTTCCGGCGGTTCCTCGTGGCTCTTCCGGGCGCCGGTCAGCCAGCCGAACAGGCCGCGCGCGGCGCGCGCCTCCGCCGGGGTCCAGAGCGCGAGGCGCTGATGCAGGATCTCCAGCTTCTCGATCGCGAGGCGCTGCGCCGGATCGGATTCCACCGTGCCGGCCGCGACGAGGGCCGCATAGGCATCGAGCGGCCCGCTCATGCCGTCATCCCGAAATCGAACATGGACGCCTCCAGCTACTGCCTCCGAATAGCCGGGCCGGGCGGCGGGCACAAGCCCCTGCCGGACCCGTCGTCCGCCCCGCAGATGAATACTGGTCGGTTGATAAGGAAAGTGCTTCACTCCGGCCCGCAACGAAGAAACCGGAGGGGAGCCATGGCCATCGATCCCGAGACGCGGGCGCAATTCATCGAAACCCTGGACCGTTTCGTGCGCGAGCGCCTGCGCCCCGCCGAAGCGCGGGTCGCCGAGGAAGACGCCGTCCCCGCCGAGATCCTGGCCGAGATGCGCGACCTCGGCCTCTACGGCCTCTCGATCCCGGAGGAATATGGCGGTCTCGGCCTCGCCATGAGCGACGAGATCGAGGTGATGTTCACTTTCTGCAAGACCTCGCCCGCCTTCCGTTCCGCCTTCGGCACCAATGTCGGCATCGGCGCGCAGGGCCTGATCATCGACGGCACCGAGGACCAGAAGGCGAAATATCTGCCGAAGCTCGCGACCGGCGAACTCACCTCCTCCTTCTGCCTGACCGAGCCGGACGCCGGCTCCGACGCCGCCTCGCTGAAGACCAGCGCGCGGCGCGACGGCGACGCCTATGTCCTGAACGGCACCAAGCGCTACATCACCAATGCCCCGACCGCCGGCCTGTTCACCGTGATGGCCAGGACCGATGCCGCCAACAGGGGCGCCGGCGGCATTTCCGCCTTCGTGGTCGAGGCCGGCACCCCGGGCATCCGCATCGGCAAGCCCGAGAAGAAGATGGGCCAGCAGGGCGCCAAGATCGCCGACGTGATCTTCGAGGACGCCCGCGTGCCGGCCGAAAACCTGATCGGCGGTGTCGAGGGCAAGGGCTTCAAGACCGCGATGAAGGTTCTCGACCGGGGCCGCCTGCACATATCCTCGGTCTGCGTCGGGGTCGCCTTGCGTCTTCTCGAGGACAGCATCGCCTATGCCACAGACCGCAAGCAGTTCGGCCAGCGCATCGCCGATTTCCAGCTCGTCCAGGCCATGCTGGCCGACTGCCGGACCGAGATCTATGCCGCCCAATGCATGGTGCGCGACGCCGCCGCCCGCTTCGACGCCGGCGAGACCGTCTCGACCGATGCCGCCTGCTGCAAATATTTCGCCTCCGAGATGGTCGGCCGCGTCGCCGACCGCGCGGTGCAGATCTTCGGCGGCGCCGGTTACGTGGCGGATTACGGCATCGAGCGCTTCTACCGCGACGTCCGCATCTTCCGCATCTACGAAGGCACCAGCCAGATCCAGCAGATGGTCATCGCCCGCAGCCTGACGCGGTGATGGGCTGAGCGGTCGTGACGGGCCTCGCCCATATCCGCCTGCCGAACCGGTCTTTGACGCCGAGCCCTCCGGGCATGGGTCTAGGCGCGACGCTGCTCAAGGCGGTGATCATGCTCGGGATCGCGATGCTGGCGGTCGCGGTCGCGGTCTGGCTGGGGCCTGAACTGGTGGCGGACCTGCCTCTGCGCGACGGTGCGCCGCCGATCGAAGCCGGCGTGGCGCGGGAGGCGCGCTGCGGCAATGTCCGCGTTCTGCACCATTGCCGTTTCGTGCTGGAGGCACCGGGCGCGGACGGCGCGGTGATGCGCAGCCGCTCCGCTCTCCTGTTCCTCGCGGGGGCGGCGCCGGACCTTTCCTACCGGGTGGTGGCGGATCCGGCGCGGCCCGGGCGCCTGACCACGTCCCTCGCGCTGGCACGCTATTGGAGTCGGGCGGGGACCTTCGCGGCGATCGAGGCCCTGCTTCTCTTCATCACCATCGCCGGCGCGCGTCACGTGATCGCCGACCGCTTCCGGGGCAAGGCCCTGATCCGCGCCTTTCGGGAAGGCCGCGCGCGGCCCGCCGTGCTGATCCTGGAAAAACGTCACCTCTTCAACTGGCGGGTCCGCGTCGGCGATCCGAAACAGGGCGGCGAGCGCCGCAAATGGCTGGTCGACACCAAGGACGAGCCGATCTGGCTGGACCCCGCCAGCGGCGCCATCCTGGGCATCACGCCCGATGGCGTGCACTTCATGCCGGTCGACGCCCGGGGCCGCTTCCTCGGTCTCGACAGCAATGAAGCGATGGCGCTTCTCGCCAGCGTCGCCGACTATCAGCGTCATGGATGATCTGGCGCCGCTGCATGATTCCGTGACCTGGCTGATCCTGGCCCTCGATTCGGTCGGGATCTTCGTCTTCGCGATCTCGGGCGCCGCGCTGGCGCTGCGCCAGCGGTTCGACCTGTTCGGCGTGCTGCTGCTCGCCTTCGTCACGGCCCTGGCCGGCGGCATATTGCGCGACCTGATCCTGGGGGCGACGCCACCCGAGACCTTCCAGTCGGGCTGGAACGCCGCCGTCGCCCTTTCGGGCGGTGTCTTCACCATCGCGGCGGGCGGCTGGATCGCGCGGCTGGGAAAGCCCGTGCGCCTGTTCGATGCCATCGGCCTCGGGCTCTTCGCCGCGGCCGGCACCGGCAAGGCACTGACCTTCGGGGTCGATCCCTGGATGGCGCCGGCGGTCGGCATGGTGGTCGGCATCGGCGGCGGCATGCTGCGCGATCTTCTCGTGGTCCGCGCCCCCCTGGTGCTCCAGGCCGAGATCTATGCCGTCGCCGCCCTGGTCGGCGGCTTTGCGGTCGTCGCCGCCGAACGGCTGGCCGGCCTGCCACCGCTGGCCGCGCTGATCCTGGGTGCCGCGCTGTGCGTGGCGCTGCGCCTGCTCGCGCTCTATCGCGGCTGGACGCTGTGGCATCCGCCGGCACCGCCGGATCTTTGAGCCCACCGATGGCCGCGCGCGACCGAATGGACGCTTGACCTTCCGCCCCCCGGACGCGATAGAACGCCCCGGGCCTGTATTGCTGCTTTTAAAGACAGATAAGAGGGAGAGTCCGCATGTCCATTCGCTTCGACAATCGCGTCGCCATCGTCACCGGTGCCGGTGGCGGCCTGGGTCGCAGCCACGCCCTCGAGCTCGCCAAGCGCGGCGCCAAGGTGGTGGTGAACGACCTCGGCGGCGCCGTCGACGGTTCGGGTTCCTCGGCCGGTGCCGCCCAGCGCGTCGTCGACGAGATCAAGGCGGCCGGCGGCGAAGCGGTGGCCGACACCAATTCGGTCTCGACCCCCGAGACCGCCGAAGCCCTGGTGAAGACCGCGATCGACACCTATGGCAAGCTCGACATCGTCATCAACAACGCCGGCATCCTGCGCGACAAGAGCTTCGCCAAGGGCGAACTGGCCGACTTCAAGCTGGTGATCGAAGTCCATCTGATGGGTTCGGTCTATGTCACCAAGGCCGCCTGGCCGCACCTGCAGGCCAACAACTACGGCCGCGTGGTCATGACCTCCTCGGCGTCCGGCCTCTACGGCAACTTCGGCCAGGCCAACTACGGCTCGGCCAAGATGGGCCTGGTCGGCCTGATGAACACCCTGAAGCTGGAAGGCCAGAAGAACGACATCCGCGTGAACACCATCGCGCCGGTCGCCGCCACCCGCATGACCGAGAACCTGCTGCCGCCGGCGGTGCTCGAGACCCTGAAGCCGGAACTCGTCACCTCGGGCGTCATGCACCTCGTCCAGGAGAACGGCCCGAACGGCGTGATCCTGGAAGCCGGTGCCGGCTATTTCTCGACCGTGCAGATCGTCGAGGGCACGGGCGCCAAGCTGGGCGCCGAAGCGACCGCGGAAGACGTCGCCGCCGCCTGGGACAAGATCGCGGACATGAGCGGCGCCACCCCGGCCTTCTCGTCCAACGAAAAGCTGGCGCTGATCTTCGCCTGATCGCGTTTCGATGGGAAAACGGCCCGGCTGTGTCCGGGCCGTTTTTCGTTTCAGGCGCCGTAGAGATCGCGAAAGCGTTCTCGCAATGCGTTCTTCTGCACCTTGCCCATGGTGTTGCGCGGCAATTCGTCGACGAAGACGACCGCCTTCGGCTGCTTGAACCTGGCGAGCCGGCCCGAAAGCGCCGCCAGGATCCCCGCTTCGTCCGGCGCGGCCCCCTTTTCCGGCACCACCACCGCCGTCACCCCCTCGCCGAAATCGGGATGGGGGACGCCGATCACCGCGCTTTCGAGGACGCCGGGCAGGGCGTCGATCTCGCCCTCGACTTCCTTCGGATAGACGTTGAAGCCGCCGGTGATCACCAGATCCTTGCCCCGGCCGACGATATGGACATAGCCATCCGCATCGATCCGGCCGAGATCGCCGGTGATGAAGAAACCATCCGGGCGGAATTCCGTCGCCGTCTTCTCGGGCATGCGCCAATAGCCCTTGAAGACGTTCGGGCCCGCGACCTCGATCATGCCGATCGCGCCGGGCGCCACGGCGGCGCCGGTCTCGGGATCGGCGATGCGGAGCGAAACCCCCGGCAACGGAAAGCCGACGGTGCCCGGCACCCGCGCCCCGTCATAGGGGTTGGAGGTGTTCATATTGGTCTCGGTCATGCCATAGCGTTCCAGGATGGCATGGCCGGTGCGGGCTTCGAAGGCGCGGTGGGTCTCGGCCAGCAGCGGCGCCGAGCCCGAGATGAAGAGGCGCATGGAAGCGACCGCGTCCCGCGTCAGCCCGCCCTCGGCGAGGAGGCGGGTATAGAAGGTCGGCACCCCCATCAGGCTGGTCGCGCGCGGCATCAGGGCGATCGCCTCCGCCGGATCGAAGCGCGGCAGGAAGAACATCGACGCCTTGGCCATCAGGATCACGTTGCTGGCGACGAAGAGGCCGTGGGTGTGGAAGATCGGCAGGGCGTGGATCAAGACGTCCTGGCCCGAGAAGCGCCAATGATCGACCAGGGTCGCGGCATTGGAGGCGAGATTGGCGTGGGACAGCATCGCCCCCTTGGAGCGCCCCGTGGTGCCCGAGGTATAGAGAATGGCGGCGAGATCGTCCGGCCCGCGCGGGATGTCCTCAAAAGCGTCCGGCGCGCCGGCCGCCCGTTCCATCAGACTGCCGTCGCCCGCCGCGCCCAGCGTCATGCAGCATGCGCCGACGGCTTTCGCCAGCGGTGCCACCACCGCCTCGCGATCCGGCGCCACCACCACCACGCGGGGTTCGGCATCGCCCAGGAAATAGGCCAGTTCGTTGGCCGTATAGGCGGTGTTCAGGGGCAGGAACACGGCGCCCGCACGCACGCAGGCGAGATAGAGCATGAGGGCGTCGACACTCTTCTCGACCTGGACCGCGACCCGATCGCCCGGCACCACGCCGAGCCCGACCAGAGCCTGGGCGAGGCGGGCCGTTCGCGCCGGGATCTCGCCATGGGTCATGGCGGGCGCACCGCCATGGGCCTGGATGAAGACCCGCGCCCCGTCCCCCGGGCCCGGCTTCAGCAGGTCGTAGAGGTGATTGCTCACGATTGGGCTTCCTTCGCCCGGCCCTCCCCACGGGTGCGGCCGAAGCCGCCGATGCGGAACCGCCCGCCGCCGCTGGTGCCGGTCTCCGGCTCCGGCGGCGGGCGCAGCAGGGCGTGGACGGCGGGCGAGGCCATGACCTCGCCCCGCGTCACCAGGGCTTCGTGATTGGCCTCGATCTGGTCGAGATCGTAGAGGTAGTTGACCATGACGCCGAAGGACTGGCGCAGGCCATTGGCCGAGCGGTCGCCCAGGGGATTGATCCGCTCGAGCCGCGCGCCATTGCCCAGGTGGAAGCGCGCCACCGGGTCGATCACGCGGCCCTCGCGGCTGCGCGCCTTCAGCATGTAATGGGCGCAGGCCCGCGCCAGCGCCGCATTGGCGCCCCGCGTGGCCTCTTGATCCAGATACCAGTCCGGCCGGTCGAGGGCGTCGAGCGCGGTCCGCTCCCACGGCGTCAGGAAGGCGCCGTCGCCATCCTCGTCGGCGCGGACGCGGGCGATCCAGCGCGCCAGGCCCGGCACCGGCGACAGGGTGACGAAGGTGCGCACGTTCGGCAGTTCGCGGCGCAGCTCCTCGACCACCTGCTTGATCAGGAAATTGCCGAAGGAAATGCCGCGCAGCCCCTCCTGGCAGTTGGAGATCGAATAGAACACGGCCGTCGTCGCCGCCGTCGGGTCGATCTGCTCGCGCTGTTCCGCCAGCACGCCCTGAATGTCGCCCGGAATGGCGCCGGCCAGCGCCACTTCGACGAAGATCAGCGGATCGTCCACCAGTTGCGGATGGAAGAAGGCATAGAGCCGGCGGTCGGCCGGCGCCAGGCGGCGGCGCAGGTCGTCCCAGTCGTGGATCTGATGCACCGCCTCGTAGCGGATGATGCGTTCGAGGACATTGGCCGGCGTCGACCAGTCGATGCGGCGCAGCACCAGGAAGCCGCGGTTGAACCAGGAGACGAAGAGATGCTCGAAATCCGCGTCCAGCGCCGGCAGGGTCGGATCCTGGGCGCGGATCTTCAGGAGGAAGGCGCGCATCTCGACCAGCAGGGCGGTACCCCCGGGGGCGAGGTTCAGGCGGCGCATGACCTCCTGGCGGCGCGGCTCCGACGCGCGCTGGAGCGCGGCCAGGGTGGAGGGCCCGGGGTTGTGGCGATAATCCTCGATCGCGGCCTCCAGCCGGTCGATGCGGGGGCCATAGGCGCGCCCCAGCAGCAGCAGGAAATCCGCCTTGCCCTCGTCGCCGGCATTGCGCCACAGCTCGAGGATGCGGCGTGCCAGCGCGATGCCCGAAGCCTCGCCCCGGCCCGACAGCAGGGCTTCGACCAGGGGCGCGAAATCGGGCCGCGCGGCGCCCGGCAGCGCCCCGCCCGAGCGCCGTTCCCCGAGGCCGCGGCCACGGTTGCGGATCGTTTCCAGAAGGTCGGAGAAGAAACCCGACGTACTCATGACCGTCTCCTCGCTCTGCGCCGCCAGCATGCGGGGCCCGGCGCCCGCCTTCAAGCCCCGCGCGGCGCATGACCGCCTCCCGTCCCGCCATCGGAACCGACGGCGCCGGCCAGGGTTTCTCCTGAACATGGAAAGCTCCTCTTTCCGCCTTGCTTTGGCCCATCTGGTGAACCACCTTGCGCCCCATGACGACCACGAACGATCCGCGAGACAACGCCTTCGCCATCCCGACGCGCCGCAACCTGCTCGGCCTCGCGCTCGGCTTCGGCGCGCTCGCCGCCGCCCTCCGGCCGGGGGCCGCCCTTGCCGCCCTCGGCGACCGCGACAAGGCCGACATCGCCCGCGTCGAGACGCTGTTCAACGGCATCGAGACGATGGAGGCGCGCTTCACCCAGGTCGATTCCAACGGCGGCTATGCCCAGGGCCGGCTGCTGCTGCGCCGCCCGGGGCGCCTGCGCTTCGAATATGACGCGCCGACGCCCCTGCTGATCGTCGCCGACGGCACCTGGCTGGTCGTCTACGACAAGGAGATCAAGCAGGTCGACCGCTATCCCCTGGGGCGGACGCCGATCGGCGTCCTGGTGCGGGACCATGTCTCCTTCGCCGACGGGCTCGAGGTGACCGAGATCCAGCGCGACGCCCAGGCCTTCGCCGTCTCGGTGATCGATCCCGACCACAAGGACGACGGCAAGCTGACCCTGGTCTTCACCGAGAACCCCTTCGAATTCCGCCAGTGGCAGGTGCTGGACGCCCAGGGCATCACCACCGTCGTCTCGCTGGAGGATATCCGCCGGGGCGGCAGCTTCGATCCGAAGCTCTTCACCTTCATCGACCCGCCGGGCGCGACCGCCAGCCGCCACGACCGCTGACCGTCGCCGGCCCGCCGCCGGGCGCAGGGCGGACCCGCGAGCGATCCGCTTGCCGCCTCTTCCGGCGCCGTGGTAGCGATTGCACATGGCAAGATCCTTCGCTCCCATCATCGGCATTCCGGCCTGCACGCGGGCGCTGGACGGCCACCCCTTCAACGTCGTCGGCGAGAAATACATCGCCGCCGCGGCCTATGCCGCCAGGGGCCTGCCCCTGCTGATCCCGAGCCTGCCCGAGCCCCTGGCGCCCGAGGCCGTGCTCGACGCGATCGACGCCCTGCTGGTCACCGGCAGCCCGTCCAACATCCACCCCGCCCGCTACCAGGGCGAGGCCAGCCGCCCCGGCACCCAGCACGACGAACAGCGCGACGCCACCACCCTGCCCCTGATCGCCGCCGCGATCGCGCGCGGCATGCCGGTCTTCGCCATCTGCCGGGGCCATCAGGAACTGAACGTGACCCTAGGCGGCACGCTGTTCCAGCATGTCCACGAGTTGCCCGGCCGGCTGGACCACCGCGCGCCCGAGGGCAAGCCGATCCCCGAGCAATACGGCCCGGCCCACAAGATCACGGTGACGCCCGGCGGCCTGCTGGAACGCCTGATCGGCGCGCCGGAGGCCATGGTCAATTCCCTTCACGGCCAGGCGATCGACCGCCTCGCCCCGTCCCTGAAGGTCGAGGCGGTGGCGCCCGACGGCACGATCGAGGCGGTCTCGGCGCCGGACGCGCCCGGCTTCCTCGTCTCGGTGCAATGGCATCCGGAATGGCGCGCCCTGGAAAATCCGGTTTCCATGCGGCTCTTTGATGCATTCGGCGCCGCCGCCCGGCACTATGCCGAAAGGCGCAAGGAAGAGGGCGGTCATGTCGCAGCTTGATGTCTGGCTTCGGGAACGGCACATCACCGAGGTCGAGTGTCTGGTCCCTGATATTTCGGGCGTCGCCCGCGGCAAGATCCTGCCGACATCGAAATTCCTGAAGAACCAGGCGGACAGTTCGTTGCGCCTGCCGGAATCGATCTTCTCCCAGACCGTCACCGGCGACTTCATCGACAGCGAAGTGACCAATCCGACCGAGCCCGACATCATGCTGCGGCCGGATCCGGACACGCTCTCCCTCGTGCCCTGGTACGAGGATCCGACGGCCCAGGTGATCAACGACTGCGTCTATCGCGACGGCGAGCCGGTGCCCTTCGCGCCGCGCCAGGTGCTGCGCCGGGTGATCGATCTCTATGCCGCCAAGGGCTGGAAGGCGATCGTGGCACCCGAGCTGGAATTCTATCTCTGCGCCCAGAACATCGACCCCGACTATCCGCTGCAGCCGCCGATCGGCCGTTCCGGCAGGGCCGAGACGGGCAGCCAGTCCTACGGCATCGACGCGGTCAACGAGTTCGACCCGATCTTCGAGGACGTCTATCAATATTGCGACGCCCAGGAGTTGGACGTCGACACGCTGATCCACGAGGCCGGCCGCGCCCAGTGCGAGATCAACTTCAATCACGCCGACCCGATGTCCATGGCCGACCAGGCCTTCATGTTCAAGCGGACGGTGCGCCAGGCGGCGCTGCGCCACGGCGTCTACGCCACCTTCATGGCCAAGCCCTATTCCGAGGAACCGGGCAGCGCCATGCACATCCACCAGTCGGTGGTGGACGTGAAGACCGGCCGCAACCTGTTCTCGGATGCGGACGGCAACGATACCAAGCTCTTCCACGCCCATATCGCCGGCTTGCAGAAATTCCTGCCGGCGGCCATGCCGCTGATCGCGCCCAACGTGAATTCCTATCGCCGGCTGACCCGCTTCATGTCGGCGCCGATCAACCTGCATTGGGCGCGGGAGAACCGGACGGCGGGTCTGCGGGTGCCGGAATCCGGGCCCGAAGCCCGCCGGGTCGAGAACCGCGTGCCGGGCGCGGATGCGAATCCCTATCTCGTCATCGCGGCTTCTCTGGCCTGCGGCTATATCGGCATGGTAAACCTTCTGGAGCCGACCGATCCGATCAGCGGCAGTGCTTACAGCCGGAAATTCGCCTTGCCCCGCTATCTCCCCGATGCTTTGAACAAGCTGAAGGGCGCGTCGGAGCTGGCCGAGGTTCTGGGAGAGAAATTCGTGACCCTGCTCATGGAAGTGAAGCAGGCAGAGCACGACGAATATCAACAGGTGATCTCCGCATGGGAACGCGAACATCTACTGCTGAACGTCTGAGCCCGGATCTGGATGGGGACATGACCCCGTCGCGCCTGGACGTTCCCCTGCGGGAACGTCTGATCGTCGCCCTGGACCTGCCCCGCGTGCTCGACGCGCGCAACATGGTCGCGGCCCTCGGCGACGAGGTGGTGTTCTACAAGCTCGGCCTGCAGCAGGTGTTCGGCGGCGGTCTCGGCCTCGTCGACGAATTGTTCCGCCTCGGCAAGAAAGTGTTCCTGGACGCCAAGCTGACCGACATCGCGGCGACCGTCGGCAACGCGGTCACCAATATCTCGCGCAGCGGCGCCGAATTCCTGACCGTGACCGGCGATGCCCCGATCGTCCGCGCGGCGGCGGACGCCCGCAGCAAGGCGGGCGCGCGCAAGCCCCTGATCCTGGCCGTGACCGTGCTCACCTCCCTCGACCAGCAGGATCTGGCCGACATGGGCTTTTCCATGCCGCTGGAGGATCTGGTGGCCCATCGCGCCCTGAAGGCCAAGGAAGCCGGCGCCGACGGCGTCATCGCGTCGGGCTTCGAGGCGGCGAAGCTGCGCGCCCTGCTCGGCCCCGACATGCGCATCGTCACCCCGGGCATCCGCTCCGCCGACAGTCCGAAGGACGACCAGAAGCGCGTCATGACCGCCGGGGAGGCGATCCGCGCCGGCGCCGATCATGTAGTGGTCGGCCGCGACATCCTGCGCAGCCCCGATCCCGCGAAGAAGGCCCGCGCCATCCTCGACGACATCGCCGGGGCGCTTTAAGCCCGGCTCCCCTCCATACGCGTCATCCCGGCGCAGGCCGGGATCTCATGACGAGAGAGGCGCCTCCTCCTGCCGAAGGTCCCGGCCTGCGCCGGGACGACCGCAGAAATTAGAGACGCCCCTTCCCTCAGACCCGCTCGAAGATCGCGGCGATGCCCTGGCCGCCGCCGATGCACATGGTGACGAGACCATAGCGGCCGCCGGTGCGGTGCAGTTCGTAGATCGTCTTCACCGTGTTGATGGCGCCGGTCGCCCCCACCGGATGGCCGAGCGCGATGCCCGAACCGTTGGGGTTCACCTTGGCGGGATCGAGACCCAGTTCCTTGGTGACCGCGCAGGCCTGGGCCGCGAAGGCTTCGTTCGATTCGATGACGTCGAGATCGCCGACCGAAAGGCCGGCCCGGGCCAGCGCCGTCCTCGTGGCGGGCACCGGGCCGATGCCCATATGGGTCGGCTCCACGCCCGCATGGGCATAGGCGACGAGGCGGGCCAGCGGCTTCAGACCGAGACGCTTCACCGCCGCTTCGGACGCCAGCACGGTCGCCGACGCGCCATCGTTGATGCCGGACGCATTGCCCGCCGTGACCGTGCCGTCCTTGCGGAAGACCGGGCGCAGGCCGGTGAAGTCCTCCGGCTTGGCATCGGCGCGGAAATGTTCGTCGGTGTCGAAGGTCACGGGCTTGCCCTTCACCTTCACCTCGATCGGCAGGATCTGGTCCTTGAAGTAACCCCGGGCGACGGCATTGGCGGCGCGGCGGTGGGATTCGAGGGCCAGCGCATCCTGCGCCTCGCGGCCGATCTGATGGCGTTCGGCGACATTCTCGGCGGTGATGCCCATCAGGATGTCGTTGAAGGGATCGGTCAGGGCGCCCGACAGCATGTCGCGCATGGCCGTATCACCCATCTTGGTGCCGAAGCGGGCACCGGAAACCTGATGCGGCGCCCGCGTCATCACTTCGGCGCCGCCGCCGACGGCAACCTCGTAATCGCCGAGCGCGATGCCCTGGGCGGCCGATATGATCGCCTGCACGCCCGAGCCGCACAGCCGGTTCAGGGTGAAGGCCGGGGTTTCCACCGGAATGCCGGCCTTGATGGCGGCGACGCGGGCCAGATACATGTCCGCCGGCTCGGTCTGGATCACCTGGCCGAAGACCACGTGACCGACTTCTGCGGCCTCGACCCCGGCGCGGTTCAGCGCCTCGACCGTCACCGCGGTGCCGAGATCCCCCGGGGCCTTGTCCTTCAGGGAACCGCCGAACGTGCCGATTGCCGTGCGCACGCCGGATACGACGAAGACTTCGTTCACCACCATCTCCTCTTTCTTGTCGGCGGGACTATACACAGCGCCCGGCAGGCGCCAAACCGTCCAAACGAGTGGGGTATGGGCAAGAAAAACCCCGCCCGGCGGCACCGGGCGGGGTTCGAACCCTTGGACCTTCCGGTCGGGGATCAATCGTCGTTGTCGGCTTCCTCGTCGAACAGCTCGTCCTCGTATTCGAGTTCGGCGATCAGCAGCACCGCCGAGTCGCCCTGGTCGTCCTCGATCACGTCGATCGCGCCGATCTCGTAGACGTCCACCTCGTCCTCGTCGAACGGCATGGCGAGACGCAGCTCGGTGTCGCCGTCGACCTTCGACAGTTCGGCAATCAGCTCGGAAACCTTCATAGCCCCAATCCCTTCTAGGCAGGATTCGCGATCCTTCGGCCGACCATAGCCGAGCCTTGTTGCAAGTCGAGGACTATCTGAGAGCGCCGGTACATTCTCAATCGAGGCGCCGCAGATGGGCCGGCGTAACCCCCTTGCAAGATCCGCCCATGACTTTCGTCAGGTGCGGCGGGAAGGTCATGACCACCGTGCTTTCGAGGTCGATCGCCCCCGGCGCGGCCACGGCGACCACGAAGCCCATGTCCATGGTGAAGGCCTGTTCGGTCACCATGTCGGACAGGTCGCCGACACCGCGCCAGCGGTTCGGCCCCTCGCGCGTCCAGGTGACATTGTAGTCGGCGCCGAACATCACCTGTTCCGGTTCGAACGGATGCTTGAAGGTCAGGGCGCGGGTTTCCGCCGGCATGGCCCGGCCCGACAGAAGCTGCGACACCATGGTACGGATCGACTCGTTGCAGCCCGAGAAATCGGTGGTGCCCTGGGTCAGTTTCCAGGTGCCGTCGCGCGGCTGGATCGCCCCCGCCATGCCGGCCTCGGCGGGTGCCGGATCGTCGAAGAGGTCGATCGGCTGCGCCTCGGTCTCGCGGGCGATGGGGGCGGGATCGGCATCCGGCTTGGTCAGGTCCCTGGCCATGGGCTTGCCCGTGCCGCCATAGCCCCGGTCGACGGCGTCCGGCGCGTCGTTCGACCAGCGCGCCGGCTTGCCGGGTTCCAGGATCAGGATCGTGGCACCCCCGCCTTCGGGCGGCGGCGTGATCCCGGTCAGGGCGGCGTAATCCTGATCGGTCATGCCGGGGCGGGTATAGACGGTCACCCCCTGACCATCGTCGCGCGGGACCGCGATCACCAGGGGTTCCGCCGCGAGGGCGGAGGTGCCACCGAGCAGCAGGCCGGCAAGGGCGAAAATCCGGGTATTGCGCATCATCATTCTCCCTTCGCGGCGGCGTTCAGCAGGGCATCGATATCGGCGGGGGTGAGCTTGCGGCCCTCGCTCAGGGATTTGCCTTTCAGGGAGGCGGCGATCGCATCGAAGGCGACGGCGGCCTCATCCGGCACCTGGGCGCTGCGGCACAGGCGGCCGGCGCCAGTCTCCGCGCAATGGGGCACGGCCATGGCCGCCGCCGGCGGGTTGAGGACGAAGGTTTCCGGCGCGACGCCGGGCCCGGTGAAGCGGGCCGTCACCCCGTCCGGCCCCTCGGCCGGATAATCGGTGAACCAGCCGCCCGGCAGGGTGAAGGCGATGCCCGTCGGCTCATCGGTCACCGTGCAGGCATCGGGGCCGGGGCAGGCATGGCCGACATCCTCGCCCAGCCCCATCTCGCTCATGTCCTCGCCCTCGGGCGCGGGTGCCGCGGGCGCTGCGGGTGCGGTCGGGACCGCGGCCCGTGCCTTGGCCGCCGCATCCACAGCCGCGGCTGCGCCGCCGTCAATGGCGGGAACGGCGGCGGCGCCGGGCGACACCGAAAGGCTTGCGGTCGCGATCGCCACCCGCTTGCCATTGGGGCCTTCGAGGATATAGCGAACCTGATAGGTGCCGGGCGCATCCGGCGCGGTCAGCGTGCCGGGCCCCGAAACGTCGCGGGTGTAGAAATAGGAAAGTTCGCCACTGGTGTCGGTGTAACCCTCGGGCACGAGATCGACGTAATCGCCATGTTCCGCCGGCCCCGACCACTGGACCGGGAATGCGGCGCCCGGCCGGACGGCGGAAGGCAGAGCCAGCGTGGCCTTGGCCTGCGTCACCGAAAGCGGCGCCGTATAGCGCACATGGCGCCCGTCCGCTCCTTCCAGAACCAGGCGGATATCATAGTCGCCGGCATCCACCGGGGCCTGGATGGTCAGCGGATTGCCGGCCGACAGATAGGTATAGGACAATTCGCCCGAGGTTTCGGTGTAACCATGGGGAACGATGTCGATGTAATCCTGATAATCACCACCGCCGCCGTCACGGCCGCGCCACGAGATCTCGAAGCTCTGGCCGCCATTGGCCTTGGCCGGGGCGTCGAGATAGAATTCGAGGTCGGTGATCTCGATCGCCGTCTCGGCCAGGACCGTATGCTGGCTTTCGCTGTCATGGACATAGCGGATGACGAAGGCGCCGGTCTGGGCCGGCAGCTTCAGCTTGGCCGGCTGGCCGTCGCGGACATAGGCCCAGGACAGGGAACGCCTGGCGTCCGTTCCCGGCACCACCACGTCGATGTAATCGTCCTTGCCGGCGGGACCGGTCCAGGCGACCTCGATCACCGAGGTCATGGGGGCCTTGGCCGGCGCCGTCACCGTCGCGGGCGGCGGCGGGGGCGGTTCGGGGGCCGGCGGCGGCTCGGGCGGCGACGGCGGCGCCTCCGCCAGCACGGTTTCCGTCATCGCTTCGGCCAGCGTGGCGGCATCGCCCGCCTCGATGTAGCGCCCGCCCGTATTTTCGGCGAGACAGGCGACCTGCCTGCCCTCGTCCTTCGACAGGCCGAAGCCGATGACATGGGCGGTGAAGTCCAGCCCCGCTTCCTCGAGCGTGCGGCCCAGGGCGCAGGGGTCGGCGCCGCAGGTCTCCAGCCCGTCGGTGACCAGCACCACGGTCGCCTTGTTCTCGGTATAGCGAAGGGATTCGGCGGCCCGGCGCACCGCTTCGGAGAGCGGCGTCTTGCCGAGAAACTTCATGCCGTTGACGGCCGTCAGGATGGCATCCGCCGTGCCCTTGGCCGCCGGCACCACCAGTTCGATATCGGCGCAATTGCCCTTCTCGCGGTGGCCATAGGCAAGGAGGCCCAACTCCCGCTCCGCCGGCAGGCGCGACAGCACGTCGGCCACGGTCTCGCGCGCGATCTCCAGCTTCGGCCTTCCGTCGATCTGCCCCCACATCGAGCCGGAGCCATCCATGACAATGATGGTGCGTCCCTCGTCCGCCGCCGCCGCCGTGGCGACCAGCGCCAACAGGCCACTGGCGATGATGGAACAGATTCTTGGCGTCATGCCGTTTCCCCCCCCAAGTCTAGACGGCATCCGCCGCGAATCCCGTTTGCCGCGTAAACATAAGGTCGGGAGACGCTCTGTCTCCCTCAAAAATTGCGATCGGCCATATTCGCCGGACCATTTGTGACGGCGCGCACATCGCGGCGACACGACTGCATCTATACGGAACCCGGGGGCGGGTGATGCCGTTGGTGAAGACCGAATTTTTCACCGGACGATTTCATTCACTCCATTTTACGCCCGTCCCCGAAAAAGAAGGGCCCCGCCGATGGCGGGGCCCTTCACCGTTTCGCGATGACGGAACGGCTCAGGCGGCGATCGCCTTGACGATGGCGTCGAGGGCCGCATCGGCCTTGTCGCCTTCCGGGCCGCCGGCCTGAGCCATGTCGGGCCGGCCGCCGCCGCCCTTGCCGCCCACGGCGGTAACGCCCAGGCGAATCAGGTCGACCGCGCTGAATTTCGCCGTCAGATCCTCGGTGACGCCGACCACCAGGGCCGCCTTGCCGTCGTTGACCGCGACGAAGGCGACGATGCCGCTGCCGATCTGCTGCTTGGTCTCGTCGACGAGGCCGCGCAGATCCTTGGGGTTCACGCCGTCCAGCTTCTTCGCGATCACCTTCACGCCGGCGACATCGACCGGGGCCATGGCATTGCCGGAACCGCCACCGGTGGCGAGCTTCTTCTTCGCCTCCGCCAGTTCGCGTTCCAGGCGCTTGCGTTCCTCGAGCAGGCTGGCGACACGGTCGGGCAGTTCGGCGGGCGAGGCCTTCAGGGCCGCCGCCGCCTTCTTCAGCAGGACTTCCTCGTCGTGCATGTACTGAAGCGCGGCCGCCCCCGTCAGCGCCTCGATGCGGCGCACGCCGGCCGAGACGGCGGCTTCGGAGACGATCTTGAAGACCGCGATGTCGCCCGTGCGCGAAACATGGGTGCCGCCGCAAAGCTCGACCGAGAAAGTCCCCTCCTCGCCGCTGCTGCCCATGGAGACGACGCGGACCTCGTCGCCGTATTTCTCGCCGAAGAGTGCGAGCGCGCCCTGCTTGATCGCCTCGTCCGGCGTCATCAGCCGGGTCACGGCGGCGGCATTGCCCCGGATCTCGCCGTTCACCTCCGCCTCGACCGCGGCGATCTCCTCGTCCGACAGGGCCTTGGGGTGAGAGATGTCGAAGCGCAGCTTGTCCTCGGCGACCAGAGAACCCTTCTGGGTCACATGGGGGCCGAGCACGTCGCGGAGCGCGCGGTGCAGCAGATGGGTGGCGGAGTGATTGGCGCGCAGGCGGCCGCGCCTGCCGCCGTCGACGGTCAGATGCAGGCTGTCGCCGACCTTGACGGTGCCGCCCTCGACGGTGCCGAGGTGGATATGCAGGCCGAGCTTCTTCTGGGTGTCGGTCACGGCGATGGCATAGCCCGGGCCGCGCAGCATGCCGGTATCGCCCATCTGGCCGCCGGATTCGCCGTAGAACGGGGTCTGGTTGGTGACCAGCGCCACCTTGGTCCCGGGGGCGGCACTGTCGACGCGCTGGCCGTCGACCACCAGGCCGACCACCTTCGCCTCCGCCTCCTCGGTCTCGTAGCCGAGGAATTCGGTGGCGCCCACCTCTTCCTTCATCTCGTACCAGACGAGGTCGGTCGCCGCCTCGCCGGAACCGGCCCAGGCCTTGCGCGCCTCCGCTTTCTGATGCGCCATGGCGGTGTTGAAACCGTCGACGTCCACCGCGATGTCCTTGGCCCGCAGCGCGTCCTGGGTCAGGTCCAGGGGGAAGCCATAGGTATCATAGAGCTTGAACGCCACGTCGCCCGGCAGGGCCTGGCCGTCGCCCAGCTTCTCGACCTCGTCGTCGAGCAGTTTCAGGCCGCGTTCCAGGGTCTGCTTGAAGCGGGTTTCCTCCAGCTTCAAGGTCTCGGTGATCAGGGCTTCGGCGCGGATCAGTTCGGGATAGGCGACACCCATCTGCTTGATCAAGGCCGGCACCAGGCGGAACATCAGGGGATCCTTGGCGCCCAGCAACTGGGCATGGCGCATGGCGCGGCGCATGATCCGGCGCAGCACGTTGCCCCGGCCCTCGTTCGACGGCATGACACCGTCCGCGATCAGGAAGGAGGACGCGCGCAGATGGTCGGCGATCACCCGGTGGCTGGCGATCATCGGCCCGTCCGGATCCGTGCCGGTGGCATGGGCCGAGGCTTCGATCAGGGCGCGGAACAGATCCGTGTCGTAATTGTTGTGCACGCCCTGGAGGACGGCCGAGACGCGCTCCAGCCCCATGCCGGTATCGATCGAGGGCTTGGGCAGATTGACGCGCGAGCCGTCGGCCGACTGCTCGAACTGCATGAAGACGAGGTTCCAGATCTCGATGAAACGATCGCCGTCCTCTTCCGCGCTGCCCGGCGGGCCGCCCCAGATGTCCGGGCCGTGATCATAGAAGATCTCGGAACAGGGGCCGCAGGGCCCGGTATCGCCCATGGCCCAGAAATTGTCCGAGGTGGCGATCCGGATGATGCGGTCGTCGGACAGGCCCGCGATCTTCTTCCAATAGCCCGCCGCTTCCTCGTCCTCGTGATAGACGGTGACCAGCAGCTTGTCCTTGGGCAGGCCGAAATCCTTGGTGATCAGGTTCCAGGCCAGCTCGATCGCGGTGTCCTTGAAATAGTCGCCGAAGGAGAAATTCCCCAGCATCTCGAAGAAGGTATGGTGGCGCGCGGTATAGCCGACATTGTCGAGGTCGTTGTGCTTGCCGCCGGCGCGCACGCATTTCTGCGAGGTCGCGGCACGCAGATAATCGCGCTTCTCCTTGCCGGTGAAGATGTCCTTGAACTGGACCATGCCGGCGTTGGTGAACATGAGGGTGGGGTCGTTCGCCGGCACCAGCGGGCTGGAGGCGACATGCCTGTGCCCGGCCTTCACGAAGAAATCGATGAAGGTGGAGCGGATCTCGTTGATGCTCTTCATGTTCCCTTGAACCGCGAAAACCCTTGTGTCCGGCTTTATTAGCCTTTGTCGGCGGGACCTGTCCACCGGGGCATCGCGGCGGACGGTCAGGTCCGCTCGATCGCCAGCGCCGTCGCCTCGCCGCCGCCGATGCAGAGGCAGGCCACGCCCCGCGACAGGCCCCGGCTGCGCAGCGCATGAAGCAGGGTCACCACGATCCGCGCGCCCGAGGCACCGATGGGATGACCCAGGGCGCAGGCACCGCCGTTCACGTTGACCCGGTCGCGGGCGATTTCCAACTCGCGCATGGCGGCCATCACGACGACGGCGAAAGCCTCGTTGATTTCGAACAGGTCGACGTCGCCGACGCTCCAGCCCGTCTTCTTCAGGAGTTTGCCGATGGCGCCGATCGGCGCGGTCGTGAACCAGGCCGGATCCTGGGAATGGGTGGCATGGCCGACGATCCGGGCGAGCGGCGCGAGACCCATGGCTTTCGCCGTCGTCTCCCGCATGAGGACGAGGGCGGCGGCGCCGTCGGCATTGGCGCTGGACGCGGCGGCCGTGATGGTGCCGTCGGGCCGGAACGCCGGCTTCAGGCCGGGGATGCGGGCCGGGTCCAGCCCGCCCGGGATCTCGTCCGTGTCCATGGTGAGGACGGCTCCCTTGGCGCCGCGGATGGTCAGGGGCGTGATCTCGTCCGCGAAGAGGCCGTCCGTCACCGCCGCCTGGGCCCGGCGCAGGGTCTCCATCGCGTATTCGTCCTGTTCGGCACGGGTGAAGCCGTATTTCGCCGCCGTATCCTCGCCGAAGGTGCCCATCGGGCGGCCGCCGTCATAGGCATCCTCGAGCCCGTCCAGAGCCGCGTGGTCGAGGAGCCGGTCGTGGCCGAAGCCATAGCCGCTGCGGGCGTTCTGGATCAGATAGGGCGCGGCGGACATGTTCTCCATGCCGCCCGCCGCGACGATGTCGGCGCTTTCCGCCTTCAGGAGGTCATGGGCGATCATCAGCGCCTTCATGCCCGAGCCGCAGACCTTGTTCACGGTCGTCGCCCCGGTGGCGTCGGGCAGACCGGCATGGCGCATGGCCTGGCGTGCCGGCGCCTGGCCCTGGCCCGCCGGCAGCACACAGCCCATGAAGACCTCGTCCACCGCGCCCGGCGCGATGCCGGCGTCGGCGACCGCGGCACCGAGGACGGCAGCGCCGAGACGGGGGGCCGGCGTGCCGGCGAGCGTGCCCCGGAAGCGGCCCATTGCCGTGCGGCGGGCCGAGACGATGACCACGGAATCTGAAACGGACATGACGGGCTCTCCATTGAATTATGACCATCATATAATATGACGATCATAATATTAAAAGCCCCGACATATGCGCTCGCGGCACAGGGCGACGCGCGGGGCTCAGAGCACCCGTTCGCCGGCCTCGTTGATCAGGACCTCGCGCTTGCCGACGTGGTTCGGCTTGCCGACGATGCCGGCGTCCTCCATCTGCTCGATGATGCGGGCGGCGCGGTTGTAGCCGATCTGCAGATGGCGCTGGATGAAGCTGGTGGAGGCCTTGCCCTCGCGCGCCACGATCGCGACCGCACGGTCGTAGAGGTCGTCGCCGGTGCCGCCCCCGGCCATGCCGCCCTCCAGCGCCTCCATGCCCTCGGGCTCCTCGGTGACGGCCTCGACATATTCGGGCTCGCCCTGGGCCTTCAGGAAGGCGATCACGTCCTCCACCTCCTGGTCGGAGCAGAAGGGACCGTGGACGCGGGTGATGCGCCCGCCGCCGGCCATATAGAGCATGTCGCCCATGCCGAGAAGCTGTTCGGCGCCCTGTTCGCCGAGGATGGTGCGGCTGTCGATCTTCGACGTCACCTGGAACGAGATGCGGGTCGGGAAATTGGCCTTGATGGTGCCGGTGATGACGTCGACCGAGGGGCGCTGGGTCGCCAGGATCAGATGCATGCCGGCGGCGCGCGCCATCTGGGCCAGGCGCTGGATCGCGCCTTCGATGTCCTTGCCCGCGACCATCATCAGGTCGGCGAATTCGTCGACGATGATGACGACGAAGGGCAGGGGCTCCAGCGGGATGTCCTGTTCCTCGAAGATCGGCTTGCCCGTGGCGGGATCGAAGCCGGTCTGCACCGTGCGCTTCAATTCCTCGCCCTTCTGCTTCGCCTCGGCGATGCGGGCGTTGTAGCCGGCGATGTTGCGCACCCCGAGGCGCGACATCTTGCGATAGCGGTCCTCCATCTCGCGGACCGCCCATTTCATGGCGACCACGGCCTTGCCCGGCTCGGTCACCACGGGGGCGAGGAGATGGGGAATGCCCTCGTAGACCGAGAGTTCGAGCATCTTGGGATCGACCATGATCAGCTTGCACTGGTCCGGCGGCAGCCGGTAGAGCAGCGACAGGATCATGGTATTGACCGCGACCGACTTGCCCGAACCCGTGGTACCGGCGACCAGGAGGTGCGGCATGCGCGCCAGATCGGCCACGATGGGCGCGCCGCCGATATCCTTGCCGAGGGCGAGCGTCAGGGCCGACGCCGTCTTCTCGTATTCCTGGGACGACAGGATCTCGGACAGCCAGACCGTATCGCGCCTGGCGTTCGGCAGTTCGATGCCGATGGCGTTCCGCCCCGGCACCACCGAGACGCGGGCCGAGACCGCGCTCATCGAGCGCGCGATATCGTCGGCGAGGCCGATGACGCGGGCGGACTTGGTGCCTGGCGCCGGCTCCAGCTCATAGAGGGTGACGACGGGGCCGGGGCGCACCTTCACGATGTTGCCGCGCACGCCGAAGTCGTCGAGCACGGATTCGAGCAGGCGGGCGTTGGCTTCCAGCGCCTCTTCGTCCACCGCGTCGTCGTCGCGCTTGGGCGCCGCCTTCAGCAGCGACAGGGGCGGGAGCTGGTATTCGCCCTCGACCACGCCGAGATCGAGCGCGGCCTGGCTTTCCTGAACCATGCGGCGCCCCGGCTTGGCCGGTTTCGCCGGGCTTTCCACCAGGCGGCGGCCGTCCGAAGGCGGCTCGGCGACATGGCGTGCCGCCGGTACCTCGGGGGATGCGTCGACGGGTGCATCAGATGCCGGCGCGAAGGCGGGCTCGCGCCGTTCGGCCCGGCGGGCGGCGCGGCGCGATTTCGCGCTCTCTACCGGCGCGGCCGCCTCGGGCAGGGGCGCGGCCATGGCGCTTCCGGCGTGACGGGGTTCGTCGCCGCGACGCAGGCGCAGGTCCGGCACCGAAGGGCGCCGCGCCCAGAGCCGGCTGGCCCGGCCGACGACCCAGCGCGCCCCGCCGGAGCCGGCGCGGGTGCCGGCGCCGACGCCGCGCGCCATGGCCCGCCATTCGCCGAGGCTGAGGCCCATGGCGCTGACCAGGGTCATCAGGGTCAGCACCAGAAGCACGAAGGAAAGGCCGGTGCCGCCGAGACCGAGGCCGGCACGCCCGCAGAGCGCCTCCACCCCGGGACCGACCAGGGCTCCGGCCATGCCGCCGAGACCACTGCGAAGCGGCCATCCGTCCGGCACCATGAAGCCGTTTACGGCGCCTGCCCCGAGCGCCAGCGCCAGCGCCGCGAGCAGCAGGTTCAGCCACCACAGCCGCAACCCCCGATGCGAGAACAGGCGCCAGCCCCAGGCCCCGAGCAACAGCGGCATCAGGCCGGCGGCAATACCGAGCCACTGGATGGAGAGATCGGCGACCATGGCCCCCGGCAGGCCGAGCAGGTTTCGGACCGGCACGTCGGTCTCGACGTTCAGACTGGGATCGCCGGGCGCATAGGAGACGAGCGCGAGACCGAGGCCGGTCGCGGCGGCGAAAAGGGCGATGCCGGCGAATTCCGACAGCCGCGCCCTGAGACCCCGGGACAGGCTCTCGGGCAGGATGCGACGGGGTCTCTCGCTGGACGTGCCGGCCGTCTGGGCCATGCGACCTCTTACGGTGGCGGCCGGCACGGCATCGAAGGGAGCCTGGGGCCGGCGCGGTGGCGGATGCCGCCGGGGGTGCCGACGGGAACGAATCAACAACCGCGAGGCTACACGCCCCGCGACGGCATCACAACAGGGCCGCGGGACGGGACGGCGCGAAGATCAGATGGCGTCGACGCCGCTTTCGCCGGTGCGGATGCGGCGCGCGTCGACGAGATCGGTGACGAACAGCTTGCCGTCGCCGAGCTTGCCGGTATGGGCGGCGGCCTGCACGCGCTCCAGAACCTCGGCCAACTGCCCATCCGCGACGACGATGTCCAGGCGCAGCTTGGGCACGAAGGCGATCTGATATTCCGCCGAGCGATAGACCTCGGTATGGCCGTGGGAACGGCCGAAGCCGATGGACTCGGTGACCGTCATGCCCCGAATGCCCATTTCGTCGAGGGCCGCCCGCACGGGCTCGAGCTTGAGGGGCTTGATGATGGCGATGACCAGCTTCATGGAGACCATTCTGAAAGCAACTGGAGCGATTCTAGGGCCTGCGGCCCAGCCTGGGTAGGGGTAAGTGCAGGGCTTTTTCCGGATCACCCCTATTATGGTGGCCGATCACCGGACGATTCGAAGCGCGAGGCACGCGAAATGCAACTTTCGATGTATGGCCGCTATCTCCCCTTCGCACTCTGTATCGCTTTCGCCATCCTGTCCCTGCCCTTCGCCTTCGACGGCGGATTCCTGTGGATCGTCACCGTGACGGCGGCGGCCCTCGCCCTGGTCGGCGTCCTGGATCTGCGCCAGCGGCGCCACGCGGTGCTGCGCAACTACCCGGTCATCGGCCACATCCGCTACATGGCGGAGGCGATCCGCCCCGAGATCCGGCAATATCTGCTGGAGGACGACGACGAATGCGTGCCCTATTCCCGGGCGCAGCGCAGCCTGGTCTATGCCAGGGCGAAGAACGAGGGCGGCGAGAAGCCCTTCGGCACGCTGATCGACGTCTATGGCCAGGGCTATGAATTCATCGCCCATTCGGCCCGCCCGGCGCCACTCGCCGATCCCGCCGCCTTTCGCGTCCCGATCGGCGGGCCGGCCTGCCGCCAGCCCTATTCCGCCTCGATCTTCAACATTTCGGCCATGAGCTTCGGCGCGCTGTCGGCCAACGCCATCCGCGCCCTGAACAAGGGCGCCAGGATGGGCGATTTCGCCCATGACACCGGCGAGGGCGGCATCAGCCCCTATCACCGCGAATTCGGCGGCGATCTGATCTGGGAACTGGGCAGCGGCTATTTCGGCTGCCGCACGGCGGACGGCGGTTTCGATGCCGACAAATTCGCCGCCCAGGCGCGCAATCCCCAGGTCAAGATGATCGAGATCAAGCTGAGCCAGGGGGCGAAGCCCGGCCATGGCGGCATGCTGCCCGGCCATAAGGTCAGCCCCGAGATCGCCGCCGCCCGCGACGTGCCGGAAGGCGCCGACTGTATCTCGCCCGCGCGCCACAGCGCCTTTTCGACCCCGATCGAGATGATGCGCTTCATCGAGCGCCTGCGCGACCTTTCGGACGGCAAGCCGGTCGGCTTCAAGCTCTGCCTCGGCCATCCGTGGGAATTCATGGGGATCGCCAAGGCCATGCTGGAGACCGGCATATTGCCCGACTTCATCGTGGTCGACGGCAAGGAGGGCGGCACCGGCGCGGCGCCGGTCGAATTCTCCAACCATCTGGGCGTGCCCTTGCGCGAAGGCCTGCTGTTCATCCACAACACGCTGGTCGGCACGGGCTTGCGCGACCGCATCAAGATCGGCGCCGCCGGCCGCGTCGTCTCGGCCTTCGACATCGCCTGCCTGCTGGCGCTGGGCGCCGACTGGGTGAATGCGGCGCGCGGCTTCATGTTCGCGGTCGGCTGCATCCAGTCCCAGAGCTGCCACACCAACCGCTGCCCGACCGGCGTCGCGACCCAGGATCCCTTGCGCCAGAAGGCCCTGGTGGTGCCCGACAAGGCCGACCGCGTCCACAATTTCCACCGCAACACGATGAAGGCCCTGGCCGAAATGCTGGCCGCCGCCGGCCTGACCAAGCCCGAGCAACTGGGCCCGCGCCATCTGGCGAAACGGGTCAGCGCCAGCGAGATCCGCCTGTTCTCCCAGATCCATTTCGCCATGACGCCCAACGCCCTTCTGGACGGCGGCGTCAGCTCGACCTTCTACGCCGAGAACTGGCAAACCGCGAGCGCCGACAGCTTCGACCCGCAGCCGGTTTAGGGACCTTGTCCGTCACGAGATCCCGGCCTTCGCCGGGATGACGCTGTAACCCTATTCGTCGCCCCGGCGGAGGCCGGGGCCTTTCGCCGGCAAACGCGCGCTCACCCCCGCCCGACGAAGGGCATGCCCGTCGCCGCGATGGCCATGAAGGATATATCGGCATCGGCCGGCTGGCTGGCCATGAAGACCACCGCTTCGGCGGCGCGGGTGACATCCATGACGGGTTCGGCGCGGATGCTGCCGTCGGCCTGAGGCATGCCGACGGACATGAGGGCCGTCATTTCGGTCGCGGCATTGCCGATGTCGATCTGGCCGCCGGTGATGCCGAAGGCGCGGCCGTCGAGGGAGATGGTCTTGGTCAGGCCGGTGATCGCGTGTTTCGTCGCCGTATAGGCGGCGGAATAGGGGCGCGGGTGATGGGCCGAGATGGAGCCGTTGTTGATGATCCGCCCGCCCTGGGGGTCCTGCGCCCGCATCTGGCGAAAGGCGGCGGCCGCGCAGAGGAAGCTGCCGGTCAGATTGACCTCGACCATGGCGCGCCAGGCGGCGGGATCGATCATGTCGATGGTGCCGCCCGCCCCGAAGGCGCCCGCGTTGTTGAACAGCACGTCGACGCGCCCGAAAGCCGCCACCGCCGCTTCGAACAGCGCCGCCACCGCCCCCTCGTCGGTCACGTCGGTCGCGATTGCAAGACCCAGCGCCGGATCGGCGAAGAACGCCCGCGTCTCTTCCAGCGCCTCCAGGCGCCGCCCGGCCAGCACCACGCGGTCACCCCTGGCGGCGAAGGCGATGGCGGCGGCGCGCCCGATGCCGGAGCCGGCGCCGGTGACGACGATGATCTTGCTCATGTCGGTTCCTTTCGATCCTCGATCAGGCTTCGGTCGAGCCGGCGCTGGCCTTGCAGCACCCGCAGGATTTCGATGCCTGCCTCGGTGACACGGTAGAGCGTGAGGTAACGGCCGGCGACCAGATGACGGAGCCCCGGCAGTATGTCGTCACGCGCGACGCCGGAGAAGGGATGCAAGGCCAACTGCTGCCAGCGGCGCTCGATCGCGTCGAGCACGCGGTCCGCCGCCTCTGGATTGTCCGCGGCGATGAAGCGCCAGATTTCGATCAGGTCTTCGTCCGCGCGCCGCGTGCGGATGATGGAAAGCACCGCTCAGCGGCCCGATCGGCGCCGCGCCTCGGCCTTCACTTCGGCCATGGTGGCATAGGGGCTCGGCCCGCTGTCGATACCGGCCTGGGCCATGTCCCGCAATTGCCCGGCGGTGAAACCGAGAAGGTCGCGCCGCTCGCGCCATTCGCGCACGGCCTCGCGGATGACTTCGCTGGTCGAGGCATATTCGCCCGACTCGACGGCGTGGCGGACGGAGCCGGCCATTTCGGCGGTCAGGGCAATGGTGATCTTCTCGACCTTGGCCATGGGGCGCTCCCGAATGGATGCAGGCCCCATGGTAGGCGTTTCGCATACCAGCGGCAAGCGAGCGCTCGAACGAAACCGGCGCGGACTCTGTCGAGCCCACGCCGGTCGGGAAGGAAAGCGCGGCGCTTACTTCAGCAGGTCGGCGACGCCGTCGGCTTCCGACTGCAGTTCGTCGAGGGTGATCTTGAAGCGTTCCTTCGAGAATTCGTCCATCTCGATGCCCTGGATCACGGTGTATTCGCCGTTCTCGCAGACGCAGGGCATGCCGAAGACGATGCCTTCCGGCACGCCATAGGAACCGTCGGAGGGGACACCCATGGAGACCCAGCCGCCATTGGTGCCGAGCACCCAGTCATGGACGTGGTCGATCGCGGCATTGGCGGCCGAGGCGGCCGACGACAGGCCGCGCGCCTCGATGATGGCGGCGCCGCGCTTGCCGACGGTCGGCAGGAACACGTCGGCGTTCCAGACTTCGTCGTTGATCTTCGCCTTGATCGATTCGCCGTTCGAAGTGGTGGCGCGATAGTCGGCATACATGGTCGGGGAGTGGTTGCCCCAGACCGCCAGCTTCTCGAGCGAGGCGACCGGCACGCCGGCCTTGGCCGCGAGCTGCGAGAGCGCGCGATTGTGGTCGAGGCGCAGCATGGCGGTGAAGTTCTTGGCCGGCAGGTCCGGCGCCGACTTCATGGCGATATAGGCATTGGTGTTGGCCGGATTGCCGACCACCAGCACCTTGACGTCGCGCGAGGCGACCTTGTTCAGGGCGGCGCCCTGGACCTTGAAGATGGCGGCATTGGCGGCCAGCAGGTCCGAACGCTCCATGCCCTTCGAACGCGGGCGGGCGCCGACCAGGATGGCGATGTCCGCATCCTTGAAGGCGACTTCCGGATCGTCGGTGACGACCACGCCGGCCAGCGTCGGGAAGGCGCAGTCCTCGATCTCCATGACGACGCCGTTCACGGCGTTGATCGCCTGCGGCAGGTCGAGGAGCTGGAGGATGACCGGGGTGTCCTTGCCGAGAAGATCGCCATTGGCGATGCGGAACAGGAGCGAATAGGCGATCTGGCCGGCGGCGCCGGTCACCGCTACGCGGACGGGGGATTTAGCCATCATGGATCTCCGGGTACCTGACATGCTGGGGTACTTGAAATGCGGGGCGCGATCCCCGCGCGAAACGAAGCATCAGGCAGCACAGATGGCGACGTTTCGCAACATTCAATTGTCAGCGGGCCGCCAGACCTTTGCCGCGTTGCGCGAAATGTCGCGGCACTGCATCCTGTCGGCGGGGACGGAATCCCCGCACAAGGCAGCAGACGGGAAGCGAGAGACGATGAGCAAGAAGGTCTACCCGGACGCGGTGACGGCCCTGGCGGGCCTGCTCCGCGACGACATGGTGATCATGGCGGGCGGCTTCGGCCTGTGCGGCATACCGGAACACCTGATCGAGGGTATCCGCCTGGCCGGCGTGAAGGGCCTCACCGTCATCTCCAACAACGCCGGCGTCGACGGTTTCGGCCTCGGCATCCTGCTCGAGACCAAGGCCATCAGGAAGATGGTCTCGTCCTATGTCGGCGAGAACAAGCTCTTCGCCCAGCAATATCTCTCGGGCGAGCTGGAACTGGAATTCAACCCCCAGGGAACCCTGGCCGAGCGCATCCGCGCCGGCGGCGCCGGCATCCCCGCCTTCTTCACCAAGACCGGCGTCGGCACCCTGGTGGCCGAGGGCAAGGAACTGCGCGAATTCGGCGGCGAGACCTATGTGATGGAGACCGGCCTGGTCGCCGACCTCTCGATCGTCAAGGCCCATACCGGCGATACCGCCGGCAATCTCGTCTACCGGAAGACCGCGCGGAACTTCAATCCGATGATGGCCACCGCCGGCACGGTCACCGTGGCCGAGGTCGAGCATCTGGTGCAGCCCGGCATGATCGATCCCGATCACATCCACACCCCCGGCATCTTCGTCCAGCGCATCATCCAGGGCACGGACTACGAGAAGCGCATCGAGCAGCGCACCACGCGGAAGCGGATCTGAGGAGACGACATCATGGCCTGGACCCGTGAACAGATGGCCGCCCGCGCGGCCAAGGAACTGCAGGACGGTTTCTACGTGAACCTCGGCATCGGCATTCCGACCCTGGTCGCCAACTACATCCCCGACGGCGTGCATGTCACGCTGCAGTCGGAGAACGGCATGCTCGGCATGGGCCCCTTCCCCTTCGAGGGCGAGGAGGACGCCGACCTGATCAATGCCGGCAAGCAGACCATCACCGAACTGCCCGACAGCTCGTTCTTCTCCTCCGCCGACAGTTTCGGCATGATCCGCGGCGGTCATATCGACCTGTCGATCCTGGGCGCCATGCAGGTCGCGGCCAACGGCGATCTCGCCAACTGGATGATTCCGGGCAAGATGGTGAAGGGCATGGGCGGCGCCATGGACCTGGTCGCCGGGGTCAAGAAGGTCGTCGTCGTCATGGAGCATGTCGCCGGCGGCAAGCCCAAGCTGCTGAAGGCCTGCGACCTGCCGCTGACCGGCACCAGGGTCGTCGACATGGTGGTCACCGACCTCGGCGTCTTCACCGTCGACAAGCAGGGCGGCGACGGCCTCACCCTGATCCAACTCGCCGACGACGTGACGATCGAGGAAATCACGTCGAAGACCGAAGCGCCCTTCAAGACAGCGCTCTGATCCACCTCGCGTCGTCCCGGCGAAGGCCGGGACCTTTCGACGGAAGAGCGCCCTACGCCGATAAGATCCCGGCCTCCGCCGGGATGACGCCAATAGGGCGGCGGCGTAGAAGTCTTTGACCATCGGCCGGGTTGCCGGGGGCCCGTGCGGGGCTTACATCTGGAGGGAGCGACATCGAGCGGGGAACACCCCGCCCCTCAGGAAACGCCCCCCAGGAAGCAGGCCCGTGCAGATCGCGTTCCTCACCGATATCCACAGCAACAGGGAAGCCCTGTCGGCCGTGCTCGCCCATGTCGCGGCGCGGCCCCGGCCGGTGGATCGTTTCGTCCTGCTGGGCGACTACGTCGGCTATGGCGCCGATCCGCAGTGGACGATCGATACCATCGCCGATCTGGTCGACAAGGGCGCCATCGCCATTCGCGGCAATCACGACGAAGCGGCGATCGGCGCCGCCCACGGCATGAACGCCATGGCGGCCAGCGCCATCGACTGGACCAACCGCCACCTCGACAAGGCGTCGCTGCAATTCCTCGAACGCCTGCCGCTGACGGCGATCGACGACGACCGGCTCTATGTCCATGCCGATGCCTCGGCGCCCGACCGCTGGCTCTACGTCATGGACGGGGAGGCCGCGCGCCGCAGCCTGGAGGCGGCGGAGACCCGGCTCGTGTTCTCGGGCCATGTCCATATCCCCGGCATCTACGGGCTCTCCAACATCGGCAAGCTGACGCCGTTCAAGCCGGTGCCGGGCATCGCCGTGCCGCTGCTGGCCCAGCGCCGCTGGCTGGCGCTGATCGGGTCGGTCGGCCAGCCGCGCGACGGCGATCCCGCCGCCGCCTATGCCGTCTACGACACCCATTCGGCGGAAATCGCGTTCCAGCGCGTCCCCTATGACGTCGACCGGGCGGCGGAGAAGATCCGCGCCGCGGGCCTGCCGTCGGGCCTCGCCAGCCGGCTCTACGCCGGGCGCTGAGCGCAGGGCGGGAACGGGGGGCCATGGCCACGCCGAAAATCGGCCCCGGCAGCATCGTCGACGGCTGGCAGATCGATTCCCGGATCCACAAGGGCGGCATGGCCACCCTCTGGGCCGTGAGGACGGCCGAGGGCGACCCCCCCCTGATCATGAAGGTGCCGCGCCTCGCCGAAGGCGAGGATCCGGCCGCCATCGTCGGCTTCGAGATGGAGCAGATGATCCTGCCGCGCCTGACCGGCCCCCATGTCCCGCGCTTCGTGGCCGCCGGCGACTTCCGCACCCTGCCCTATATCGTCATGGAGTGGATTCAGGGACAGAGCCTGCACACCCGCCTGCCCGACCTGCCGCTGCCGCCCGACGAAGTGGCCGACATCGGCAGCCGCGCCGCCACCGCGCTCGACGCCCTGCACCGCCAGCAGGTGGTGCATCTCGACGTGAAACCCTCGAACATCATGGTACGGCCGAGCGGGGACATGGCGCTGATCGACTTCGGTCTCTCCCATCACCTGCAACTGCCGGACCTGATGGACGAGGAATTCCGCCTGCCCTATGGCACCGCGCCCTATATGGCGCCGGAACAGGTGCTGGGCGATCGGTCGGAGCCGCGCAGCGATCTCTTCGCACTCGGCTCCCTGATGTATTTCTTCGTCACCGGCACGCGGCCCTTCGGCGATCCGCAGAGCCTGAAGGGCCTGAAAAAACGGCTGTGGCGCGATCCGGTGCCGCCGCGCCGCCTGAACGCCGACTGCCCGCCCTGGCTTCAGGAGATCGTCCTGCGCTGTCTGGAGGTCAACCCGGAGAACCGGCACCCGACGGCGGCGCAACTGGCGCTCGACCTCCGCACCCCCGACCAGGTGCCCCTGACGGCGCGTGCCGAGCGCATGGAGCAGGACGGTTTCGTCACCGCCTTCAAGCGCCGGCTGGAGGTCGACACGATCCTGACCGTGAAGCGCGGCCCGGCGGCGGGCGAAGCCCCGATCATCATGGTCGCGGTCGATTTCACCACGACGGGCGATGCCGCCGCCGACGCCATGCGCGCCATGATCCGCCAACTCATGATCTCCATGCCGCGCGCGCGCCTTGCCTGCGTCAACGTGCTGCGGCTGCGCCGGATCGGCCTCGACACCACGCTGGACGAGGAAGGCGAGCACAAGCACCTGCAGCGTCTCATCGAATTGCGCCATTGGGCGCGGCCCCTGGAACTGCCCGAAGGCAGCGTGACCTTCCACGTCCTCGAAGCGACCAAGCCGGCCGACGCCATCCTGGATTACGCCCGCAGCAACCATATCGATCACATCGTCATGGGGGCCCGCGAACGTTCCACCATGCGCAGCCTGCTCGGCTCCGTCTCCGGCGAAGTCGCGGCCGAGGCGCCCTGCACGGTGACCGTGGTCCGCGCGCGAACGGACGAAGGGTGAGCCTGAAATATTCGTCATCCCGGCGCAGGCCGGGATCTTTCGACGGAAGGGCGCCCTTGCCTGAGCACGGTCCCGGCCTTCGCCGGGACGACGCGTCCCTTTTTCAGAAAACTTCCGGCTCGGCCTCGTAGAGGCGGAGCACGCGGTCGGTCACGCCGATCGCGGGCCAGGCCGCACGCCAGGCGGCGATATGCTCGCTTTTCAGGTGCAGGGCCAGGGCGGCGCGGCTTTCCCAGCGTTCGCTCACCCGGATCAGGCCGGGATCGAGCAGATCGACGGCATAGGCATAGTCGAGGCAGCCGGCCTCGGCCCGGCTGGCCCTGATCATGGCCTCCATATGAGGGCGCGCCGCCGCCAGATCGGCCACGCGGATGCTACCTTCGACGATGATCATGCGATGGATCCCTTGAGCGCCCCTTTAGTTTCCAAATCGGAAACAATGACTTTCATTGCGCCCCGTTTATCCCGTGTCAGGGAAACCTTACCTTCTATCCATCGAGACCGCCACGCCCTAGCGGCGCGGCTCTGACGGAGACGAAACCATGATCGAACATCGGCCCTTCAATCGCCTCGGCGGCGCCGACCATGGCTGGCTGAAGGCAAAGCATCATTTCTCCTTCGCCAGCTATTACGACCCGAAGCGCCTCGGCTGGGGCAGCCTCCTGGTCTGGAACGACGATACGATCGCGCCCCAGACCGGCTTTCCGACCCATTCCCATGCCGACATGGAAATCATCACCTATGTCAGGAAGGGCGCCATCACCCACCGCGACAGCCTGGGCAATCTGGGCCGGACCGAGGCGGGCGACGTACAGGTGATGTCGGCGGGCAGCGGCATCAGCCATTCGGAATATAATCTGGAGAAGGAGGACACCCAGCTCTTCCAGATCTGGATCCATCCGAAGAGCCGGGGCGACAAGCCGTCCTGGGGTGCCAAGCCCTTCCCCAAGGGCGATCGCGCCGGCCGCTTCGTCACCCTGGCGTCGGGCTTCGGCGAGGACGACGCCCTGCCGATCCGGACCGATGCCCGCGTCCTGGGGGCCACGCTGAAGGCGGGCGAGAGCGCAGAATACGCCCTGTCGCCGGAACGCCATGCCTATCTGGTCTCGGCCGGGGGCCGGGTCCGGGTCGGCGACCTGGTGCTGGAGACGCGGGACGGCGCCGCCATCACCGGCATCGAGAAACTGACGGTGACCGCCCTCGAGGATGCCGAGATCGTCCTGGTGGACGCGGACTGAAACCAAGGTCACCATCCGCGCGGCGGCGCCCGCCGCCGCGCCCCTTTCGCCGCGCTCATTTTGGGGGAGACATGCCATGACCCGCCTGATCGGCCTTTCCGGCAGCCTGCGCCGGGAGTCCTTCAACACCGCCCTCTTGCGGGCGATGATCCATCACCTGCCCGACGGTGTGACGCTGGAGATCGCCACCCTGCACGGCGTGCCGCTCTATGACGGCGACGTAGAGGCGGCGGAGGGCGTGCCGCCCGCCGTCCAGGCCCTGGGCGAGACGATCGCGGCGGCGGACGGGGTGATCCTGTCGACGCCCGAATACAACAACGGCATGCCGGGTGTGTTCAAGAACGCCATCGACTGGCTGTCGCGCGGCGGCGTCCACGGCGGGAAATTATTCGCGGGCAAGCCCGTGGCGCTCGCCGGCGCGTCGCCCGGCGGCTTCGGCACCATCATGTCGCAGGCCAATTGGCTGCCGGTCATGCGCTCCCTCGGCATGCGCCACTGGTCGGAGGGGCGGCTTCTGGTCTCGCGCGCCCATAAGGCGTTCGACGCCGAGGGCCAGCTCGCCGACGAGACGGTGGCGGCCCAGCTCGGCCCCTATCTGGCGGGTTTCGCCGGCTTCATCGGCAGGTGAAGCCGGCGCATGGCCGGGGCCGTCAGGCGGCTTCCTTGGCCGACGGCGTGGCGAAGGGGGCGGCCTGGCGCGGGCGCGCGAATTCCATCACGCCGTCGTCGATCTTGCCGTAGCGCAGCGTGAAAATGTCCAGAATGTAGTTCTGGTACAGTTTCCACGGCCGCTTCGAGCCCTGCTTCGGAAAATCCGCCAGCGCGCGCTGGACGTAACCCGACGAGAAATCGATGAAGGGTTCCGCCTTCACCTCCGGGTCGGTCAGGCGCGGCGTGGCCTGCTTGTAACCGTGCCGGTCCATGTGGTTCAGCAGCCGGCACACCCGTTCCGCCGTCAGGTCGGCCTTCAGGGTCCAGGAGGCATTGGTATAGCCGAAGGCGGTGACCAGATTGGGCAGGTCCGAATACATCATGCCGCGATAGTTGAAGAGTTCGGACTGCACCATCGGCTTGCCGTCGACCGAAAGCGCCATGCCGCCGAGGAACAGCAGCTTCAGGCCGGTCGCGGAGACGATGATGTCCGCCTCCAACTCCTCGCCCGACTTCAGCTTGATGCCGGTCTCGGTGAAGGTCTCGATATGATCGGTCGCGACCGAGGCCTTGCCCTGGCGCAGCATCTTGAACATGTCGCCGTCCGGCACCAGGCAGACGCGCTGGTCCCAGGGGTTATAGGACGGCGTGAAATGCTTCTCGACGTCGAAATCGGGGCCGAGCTGCTTCCTGATCAGGTCGATGATCTTGGCCTTCACCTTGGCCGGGCGGCGGCGCGAAAGCTGGAAGAACAGCATGCCCAGCAGCACATTCTTCCACCGCGTGATGCCGTAGGACAGTTTGGCCGGCAGGTTGCGGTTCATCCAATTGGCCAGCCCATCCTCGCCCGGGCGGGTGATGACATAGGTCGGCGAGCGCTGAAGCATGGTGACATGGGCGGCGGTCTTCGCCATTTCGGGCACCAGGGTGACGGCGGTCGCGCCGGAGCCGATGATGACCACCTTCTTGTCGGCGTAGTCCAGATCCTCCGGCCAGTGCTGGGGATGGACGAAACGGCCCTGGAAACGCTCCCGCCCCGGAAATTCCGGCGTGAAGCCTTCGTCGTAATTGTAATAGCCGCTGCAGCCGTAGAGGAAATTGCAGGAGAAGCGGACGGTCTCGCCCGTTTCCGCCGTCTCGGCCTCCACGGTCCAGGCCGCGTCTTCCGACGACCAGGACGCCCGCTTCACCTTGAGGCCATAGCGGATGCGTTCGGCGATGTGGTTTTCCTTGGCGACGTCGGTCATGTAGCGAAGGATCGAGGGACCGTCGGCGATCGCCTTCTTGTCCATCCACGGCTTGAAGGAATAGCCGAGAGTATACATGTCCGAATCCGAGCGGATGCCGGGATAGCGGAACAGATCCCAGGTGCCGCCGAGGCGCGGCCGCGATTCGAGCAGAAGGAAGCTCTTGCCGGGGCAATTGGCCTTCAGGTGATAGGCGGCGCCAATGCCAGACAGGCCGGCGCCCACGATCAATACGTCGACATGCTCGATCGGCATTCTCATCCCCTCAATCGCTCCGGCGGTTCCCACGTCGGTGGTTCCGCGGTTGTGGCGGCGCGTCGGCCCCTGCGGACAGAGGCCGAGCGGCACTATGGCATATTCTTGTCAGTCGACAAAGAAAATCGCTGAAGCCGGCACAGCCACGCTCAGTGCAGAAGCCCGCTCTGTCGCGCGATCTGCACCGCATGGGTGCGGTTCCTGGCATTCAGCTTACGCGTGATATTGCGCATATGCCATTTCACCGTTTCCTCGGAGAGGACGAGGGCGGCGGCGATGTCGCGATTGGTGAGACCCTGCGAAATGAGGTTGAGGACGTGGCTCTCGCGGTGGGAGAGACCATTGGCACCGGTCGGCGTCGGCGCTTCGGGCATGACGAAGGGCACCGCGGATCCCGCCTGTTCCGAGAGTGGCGCCAGCAGATAGTCCTCGTCGATGATGGCGCGGCGCAGTCCCGCCTGGGCGGCGGTGAGGCGCGCCTGGGTGGCGAGCCGCCGGCTCTCGGTCTTGTCGCCGTTCTGCCATTGCGCGGCCGCGAGCAGGCAGAGTGCCGAAATCTCCAGCCGGACATGGCCGGTGGAACGCACCCGGTTCAACAGCGCATTGGCGAGGCGCGCGGCCCGCTGCCCTTCCCCGCGCGACAGCACGAGGCGGGCCTGGGTCAATTGCCGCATCTCCAGGGAAGCGATGAACTCCTCTGGCGTCGCCAGCGACAGGCCCATCTCCTCGTCGACACGCCAGGCTTCCTCGTTGCGGCCGAGGCGCAGCAGCAATGTCGCCATCTCGCCCCCCAGCAGATCGACCAGCCGGGGCAGGCCGAAGCGCTCCGCGATGGCGATGGAGCGGCGGATGATGTCGAGCGCCCGGTCCGGTTCGTCCGCGGCCACGGCAAGGCGCGACAGCAGGCGGGTCGCGGTCTCGCCCAACTCGATGGTGACATGGCCGAGAACCGCCTCCCCCGCCTCGAGCAGGGCACGGCGCGCCTCTTCCAGGCGGTTGGATTCGTAATGGGCCTCGGCCGCACAGATCGCCAGCAGTTCGCGCACGAGGCCGTCGGGGCGAAGCGGCGAGGTCCGGCATTCGACCGCGTCGGTGACGATGGTGACGACATCCGCGAGCCGGCCCTCGGTCATAGCGATCCGGGCGCGCACGACCTGATTCCAGCCGAACGAATAGGGCGAGCCGGATTCGGCCACCATCTCCTCTGCCTCTTCCGTCAGGCGCCGGGCCTCGCGGATGCGGCCGAGCGCGAGCACCGCATAGGCGGAGGCGATGAGGATCGAGCCGCGTTCGAAGGGGCCGCTGTTCTCCCAGCGTCGCTCGTAGTTGCGATAGAATTTCACCGCGGCCTGATATTGGTCGGAGGTGGCGAGGCTGATGCCCCGGATCATGTCGCAGACGGCGCGGGTGTCGCGCGCCTCGACCTCGGAGATCGCGCCGCGTTCGAGCCCGGACTCGATCGAATCCTCGACCTCCGCCAGCAGCTTGTCCGCGTCCGCCAGACCGTGGCGGAAGGTGAAGGCCCAGGCGAGGCCGATCTTCAGCGACGGATGGCGGTCCAGGATCTCGCGCGGCATGTTGGCCATCCAGCGCTGCACCATCTCCAGCTCGCCCCGGCGCAGTGCGATATCGGCGACATGATCGGAGGCCATGGCGGCGGCAGCGGCATATTCGCCGGCGCGCAGCGCGTGTTCGACCGCCATCTCCACCTCGCCCGCGTCGTGGAACCAGCGACACGCCGTGGACAGGATCTGGCGCCGGGCGCCCGGCCGGTCGATCTCCAGCCGCGATTCCAGGAATTCGCGGAACAGGGCGTGATATTTGAACCAGCGCCGCTGGCGGTCCAGCGGGATCAGCAGCAGATGCCGGGTCTCGATCTCCTCCAGAAGGGCGCGGCTGTTCTCGTGACCCGTGAGCAGGGTGCAGAGTTCGGGCGAGAACATGTCGAGCGGCGAAGTGGCGAGCAGCAGGTCGCGCACCGGCGGCGATTGCAAGTCGAGGGTGACTTCGCAGAGATAGCGCGAGACCTCGACGTCCGTGCCCGAGAATTCCTCGACGAAGGCGCCGGGATTCTGGCTCGCCTCGAGGGCGAGGCCGGCCATCTGCAGCATGGCGACCCAGCCGCCGGCACGATGGCGCAGCTTCTCGCACTCCTCGGGCCCGAGCGTACGGCCGCAGATGTTCTCGAGCAGGGCCCGCGACTCGTCCTCGCTGAAGGCGAGATCGCTGTCCTGGAGGCGCATGACGGCACCCGACAGGCGCGCCTTGGCCATGGCGAGCGGCAGGGCGATGCGGCTGCTGATCACCACCTGCAACCCTTCGGGCGCGCCGGCGATGAGACGTCCCACGGCACGCTGGATGGCGCCATTGGCCAGCAGGTGAAAATCGTCGATGAAGAGCACCGCCGGATCATGAGCGAATTCGCGCGACAGCAGGAAATCGACCACGGATTCGAGATCGGCCAGTTCGGTCGAGCCGAAGACCACCGACTTGCGGCACAACAGGCGGCAGGCACCGACCACGAGGGATGCGAAGCGTCTCGGTTCGTCATCGGTGGCGTCGAGGGAAATCCAGGCCGTCCGCCAGCCCTGGCCGCTGCGGATTTCGAGCCATTGGCGCATCACCGTCGACTTGCCGTAGCCAGGCGGCGCCTCCAGGACGATGGCCTGGACGTCCGCCGCCTCGGTCAGCAGGCGGTCCATCAAGGCTTCCCGCCGCACGGTCCAATTGCGCAAGGGCGCCGGCCGCAATTTGGCCGACCGGGCGAGTGAAGGCATTTCGTCCTTCGCCATCTTGATTTCCCCCCGATGGATCCGGCTTTTTGCCGGTTCTTGGTCTTGTTGGTTTATTGATCTTATTGGTGTTCTTGGTGTTGGTACGCTTGACTTCGGCTACTTTCGATCACCACGTGAACTCGGCCATACGAAATCGGCCGATCGAAGGACCGGACGCATTACCTATCGGCACAGATTATCGTGTCTGTCTGGGAGCGCCCAACGAAAACATACAAGTAGAATTATTATGGGCGCAAAAAAGTGGGAGGAGGCGTGGAGGTGTGCGTCCTCCTCCCATCAAGTACCGGCTGGGGGGCCGGGGACTGTAAACGTCAGAACTGGTAGGTCACACGCATCGAAATTTCATCGGCATAGTCGACGACGGTAAGGGCGCTGCGGCCCTGTTCCGGCGCCGAGATGACGGTCGCATAGAGGTTGACTTCCCATTTGTCGTTGGGCTTCCAGCGGATGCCCGGCTGGAACAGGAAGCCGCCATCGATTTCATAGAGCACCGCCCATTCGAATTTCCATTCCAGGGAGGGCGAAGGCTGGAAACCGGCGAAGGCGACCGCGGCCGAATAATCGACGCCGGTCGGCGTCGTGGTCGAGGTCGAATTGTAACCCGACAGATGGCGGGTTTCAACATCGAAGATGTCGGAACCGTTCTTGTACATGAACTGCAGCACGAGATAGGCGGCCGGAAATTCCTGGCTCCAGCGGTGCCACTTCTCGAACACCGCGGCGAAGGCCCATTGGTCTTCCTTGATGAAGTCCTGGCCCAGCGTCGGGTTGGTGAAGGTCCGGTCCGGGGTATAGGTCATCTCGACGCGGGCGATGAGCTGTTCGAGGAACGAACCCGGCTCGCCGTCGAAGACATAGTTCACGCTGGCGCCGAACACGTTCTCGTAAGGGTAGACGCGTTCGATATGGCCGCGCAGACCGCCCGACAGCCAGAAGAAGGTGTCGAGTTCGCCACGCGCGAGCGCGTCGCTGTCACCGACGTTATAGGCGGTCACCGCGCCGGTGGCCGGCTGGAAGTCGTCGATCGCGGCATTGAGGCCCTGGGTGCCGTGGAGCCGGACCGAATTGGAGTACCAATACCATTCCTCCTGGCTCTTCACGCCGTTCTCCTGGTCGACCTCGAACGGGGTTTCGGCCATGGTCGCGCCGGAACCAGGCAGCACAGGCAGGTCCTTGTTCACGCCCGACTTGGTCCAGCGGAGGACGCCATGCGGATTGTGGCGGGAAACCGCGATGAACTGCAGGCCGAGATTGCCGAGCTGGGCACGGACGCGACCGCCGACATTCCACAGGTCGTCGGCGATGCCGTCGTAGCGATCGTGCACCGTGAACTGCTCGGGCACCACGTTGTAGGGCGTCGACGGATTGGGATAGAGCGTGGGCTCGAACTTCTGGATGAAACCTTCGACTTCCCATTCGGAACTGATCTGATAGGACGCGCGGACGCCGAGGGCGGGAACGCGCTTGTCGGAATATTCCTCGATCGCCGGTTCGAAGATAAAGTGGCGCCGATAATCGAGGCCGGCGGGCACGTCCATGACGCGGAAGAAGATCGCCTCGCCCCAGGCGATCTGCTGGTTGCCGGCGCGAACGAACAGCGGACCGTTGATGTAGTCGACCGTCGCCACCGGCAGGTCGATCATGTAGTCGTCCTGGGCGTATTCGAGCGGCGTGCCGCCACCGCCGTCGCGCTTCTGGGTCTCGAAGAAATCGGTATCGGCATTGTCGTCATAGGCGTTCCAGTCGTAATAGCCGCGGACGGTCAGCCGGGCGCTCCAGTTCGCGTTGATGGCGGCGGCCATGTTGACCTCGACCCTGGTCGCCATCAGGTTGAACTTGTTGTCTGCCGTGCGGACGTCACGAAAGCCCGTGGGTGGCAGGGTCAACGCCTTGCCGAAAAGGGGCTGCGTGAGGTCGGTCAGCGCCGGCAGACCGACCGTGGACAGCAGGTTGTTGACGCCCGCGACCGTGCTCAGGTCGAGGCCCACCGGCTCGAGTGGAACCTCCTCGCCGTTGAACGGGTTACCATGGTTGTTGGCCTGGTTTTCCTTGTCGCTCAGCTTGATCGCGATCTCGTGGCGGATGAAGCCCGAGATGGAAAAATCGATCGCCAGCGCCGGCCCGACAGCCCCCGCCAGGGCGCCGCTCAACATGCCGCCGCAAGCGACCACGGCCACATTGCGAACGGCGTTGCCGCGCCGTCCCTGCTTCTTCCTCGTCATGCGCTCCCCCTCTGTGCCCATGCTTTCGCTTATTGATGTTTTCTCTGTTGCGGCCGCCGCCTCAGTCGTGCTTGACCGAGACGATCCGACCGGTGTGACCCGCGACGAGCCAGGAGCCACCCTGGCCGGCGAGGGCCGGCTGATACCAAGTCGTGGCGACGTCGCCGGCGTCGATGGCGGTCATGCGACCGCTGTCGTCCGTGCCTTGCAGCATGGTGCGGATGCCGGTCACCAGGATCCGCCCCTTGCCGTCGCGCGCGATGCCGAGGAGATTGGCCTCGGTGCCGCTTTCGACCGGCGACCAGGTGAGCCCGTTGTCGCGCGTGCGCAGCACGGCGCCCTTCTGGCCGACCGCATAGCCGACCCCATGGGCGTCGATGCGGATGTCGAAGAGCGATGCCTCGCCGATATTGACCACGTCCCAATTGGCGCCGCCGTCGGTCGAGCGCAGGATCATGGCGAATTCGCCGACCACGGTCATGGTGCCGTCGGCATCGATGCTGGCGGCATAGACATGGGGCTCGAAGCCCTGGTCGTTGGTGCGCGACCAGTCCATTTCGGCCTTGCGCCAGGTCTTGCCGGCATCGTCCGAGATCAGGATGGTGCCGAAGGCGCCGACCGCGATCGCCCTGCCGGAGTCATTCATGTCGACGGAGAAGAGGCGGGCGTCGGTGCCGGGATCGACATGCGCCCAGCCGTCGGCATCGTGCCGGAGAACCACGCCCATCTGGCCGACCACGATGGCGACGGGCCCCTTCAGCACGCAACCGAGCAGGGCCCGGTCGCTCTGGATGTCGGTCACCCGGTCCCAGGTCGCGCCCTGATCCTTGCTGGTGAACAACAGGTTGGGCACGCCCGCGGCGATCTGCTCCGAACCCTGGCTCGCGAGGCAGTAGATCGCCTCATGGGTGGTGCCCTGGCGAACCGCCTCGAGACTATAGCCGCCACCGGCCGGCGCACTGCCCGCCGAGGCGCCGCCGCCGGCAAACATCATGGCGCCTGCCAAGAGCATGGCCGCCATCGGCCTCGCCGCCACTCCGTTCCCTGACTTCATGTTCCGTCCCCTGGATCTTCGGACCGGCGGCAGGTCGCCGCCGGTCCCGTTTCTTTTTCGTGCTTCGGGTCAGGCGCCGAGACGGCGGATGGCCTGGATGGTCAGGAACTGATCGTGGATCCCGTCACCCTGGTTGAAGCCGGACTCGTAGCCGCCCGTGATCTTCTTCGCCTTCAGCGCACGGCTCATCCGGTTCGACTGGATGTCGTGGCAGGTGAAGTGGCCCCACGACCAATGGACGTGATCGCCATCCATGACCTTGGTGTTCGGGGTCTCGTAGAGCGAGAACGCCGGCTCGAACGACTTCCACATCTCACCGCGACGGTCGTAGGTCAGATAGGCGACGAACATCATGTTGCGGGTGTCGATGTAGACGCGCTTCTTGCCGACCGGGGCACGGGGGTAACCGGTCGGTTCGCATTCGACCACCAGCACCTCGGGGCAGAGCTCCATGTTGGAGAGCCAGAAGGTCTGGTCGCCGGGGCCGCCGTGGGCCGGCTTCTCCCAGTTCGGATCGTCGCCCGCCCAGTTCTCGGAGACGGCGCCGAGGTGCGGCTTGGTCTCGATCACCTTGTAGTTGCCCCACGTCAGCATCGGATCGCCCGCCGCCCAGGCGTCGGACAGGAAGATGGTGACGCCCGGCACCAGCGGCTCGAAGCGCTGGTTGGTCGGGAACCGGCGTTCGCGCTTGAAGGCCGGCAGATAGCCGAACAGATCCGGGAACTGGGTCTGGTCGTAGTACCATTCATTGAGGAAGGAGGTCCCCCGCACGTCGTTCGGCGAGGTGAACCAGACCGACTGATAGCGATTGCGGTCCTTCTTGCCCTGCCAATAGGGGCCGTCCGGGTTGTTGAGGAGACCGATGGTGTTCTGTTCGCACCAGGCGAAGTCGTACTGATAGGACACGGAGCCGCTCGGCGAAATGTCCCAGTCCTTCACGGCGTAGAGGGTCTGGTCGTGACGCCCCCACGACAGGGTGATGTTGGCGAAGGCCTGCAGACCGTCCTTGGCGTCCGGGAAGGGATTGCCGCCGATCCAGGGATCGCCGCCGTCGATCACCACGTTGCCGGTCGAGTCGAGCTTCGCCTTGCCGGCGTTGCGCAGGGTCGCCTCGAGATAGTCGTGCGGGAACATGCGCGTTACATCCGTCGTGGTCTTCACGATGCGGATCTTGCGGCCCATGTCCTTGACCTGCTTGTAGGCGATGTCGTCCAGGAGGTCCTTGACGACGTCGACGTTGTTGGCGTCGATCATGTCGCCCGTCTTGATCTTGCCCTTGGTGTAGGCCTCGATCGACAGCAGTTCCTCCGGATAGACCTTGGAGATGTCGGCAGAGCGCGCGATCTCGGGCCACAGGCTGGTCAGCATGCCGAGCGACAGGCCGGCCTGCGCGCTCTTGTTCATGAACTGACGGCGGGTGTAGTCCTTGCCGAACTTCAGGATATGCATCTTCTTCCTCCCGATGAACTCGTGTGACGTCCTGGCCGCTTATTGGGCAGCGGCCATGGTCTTCATTTCGGCCTCTTCCATGGCGCGGCCTTCGGTGTATTGGCTGAGATCGACGGATTCCCCGACCAGCAGGTCGTCGCGGGTGACGAAATAGGGCTTCGCCAGCCAGACCAGCAGCGGCACCACGACGATGGAGAGCACCATGTTGATGGTCATGACCATCACCAGGAGCAGGCCCATGTCGGCGAGGAACTTCAGGTCAGACAGGAAGTACCAGGGCAGGATGCCGATCGCGACGATGGACGCGGTGAACAGGATCGCCTTGCCCGTGGTCATGATCGCGGCCCGGATCGCCGTGTCGTAGTGCTTGGTCGCCTGATATTCCTCGCAGATGCGGGACAGCAGGTAGATGCCGTAGTCGATGCCGACGCCGATGCCGATCGCCGCGATGGGCAGGGTGTTGACGTCGAGGCCGATGCCCATCTCCACCATCGCCGCGCCCAGGTAGAGATTGGCGAGGTTGACGGGGATCAGCAGGAAGAAGCCCGCAACGATGGAACGGTAGGCGATCGAGCAGCCGACCAGGATGACGATGTTGAGGGCGCCCAGGATGACGTATTCATACTGCGCGACCGTGTCGTTGATCGACTGCTGGAGCGCGATGGTGCCGGTGGCGAGGCGCACCCGGAATTCCGGATGGTCCGCGCCGACCAGTTCGACCGCCCGCCGCGCCTGGTCGAGCGCTAGGTCGACCGTCTCCTGCTTGTTGTTCTTGTACCAGAGCGAGACCGTGGTGTTCTGCTGCTCGAAGTCGGTCACATGCAGGAACGCCTTGGGGCTGGTGCCGAAGAGCACGGCGCCGACGGCCGCCAATGTGGCCTCGTTGGTGGGATCCAGCGGCGCCCATTTCGGATTGCCACCCGCGAACAGACGGTTTGCTTCCGGCAGGTAGTCCGAGAAGGAGAGCGTCGCTTCCGGCGGGTTCTCCATATGCTCCAGCGCGTATTGGATCCGCGACATGGTCTGGATGGTTTCCGCCTGACGCGCCACGCGGCTCGGATTGATGGGATCCTTTGCCTCGAGCACGATCTCCAGGGTGTTCACGCCCGGGAAATTGCGGTTGATGGCGGCGACGGCGGTGTTGAACTCGCCGTCCTCCCACAGGATGTTCGAGCCTTCGACGGGGTTGCCGATCTTCATCTGCAGGAACTCGTAGACCGAGACGCCGGTGATGATCAGGAAGACGACGGTGGTGACGCGCGCCGCGCGGCCGTAGGTGACCTTGGCGATATGGCCGAGGAAACGCTTCAGCGCCGCGTGGAAGCCGTGATCGCCGTCCATGCCGGTGATCTTGCGCACGTTCTTCGGCGCCGGCAGGAAGGACAGGATCAGCGGCGACAGGAACACGTTCGCGGGCACCAGCATGGCCGCCCAGAAGCCGCAGAACAGCGCGAAGCGTTCCATGGCCGGGATCGGCGCCAGCGCGATCAGCAGGAGCCCCGCGGCATCGGTGAAGATGCCGAGCATGGAGGGCGCCATCATGACCGACAGCGCGATCTCGGCCGCCTTACGCTTGTCGCCGACGTGCAGATAGATCTCGTAATAGCGTTCCGTGAACTGCACGCAGTGGCTGAACGAGCGCGCCACCAGCAAGAGCGGCACGACCATGATCAGCGGCTCGATCGCCAGTCCCAGCCAGCCGACGAAGCCGAAACCCCAGATGGCGGCGATCAGCGAGGTGGTGATCGGCGTGATCACGCCCGCGAAATTGCGCATGTAGAGGATCAGGCAGGCGAGCAGGGCGATGCCGGTCAGGGCGAAGATGCCGAGCATCTGCTGCTGATAGCGGTAGACCCAGCCGGTCAGGGCCGGCATGCCCGCCATATGCACTTCATGGTGTTCGTCGCGGGCGTTCTCGACCAGACCCTGCAGATATTCGAAGGTCTCGCCATAGTCGAGCAGGCGCTCGATGAAGGTCGCCGTGATGATGGTCGCGGTGCCGTCCTCCGAGATGTAGAAGCGCCGCGCCAGCGGCGCCTTGTCCACCCGGCGGCGGAATTCCTCGACATCCTCGGGACCCGACGGCGGGGCGTCGCCCATCACCGGCTGGGTATCGATGCCGAAGGGCGTGGCCTCGGCATAGCGGACCTTTTCGGTCGAAATCGAGATCACCTGATCATGGTCGACGGCGGGCGCCAGATCGACGTCGCGGGTCAGGTCCCAGATCTTGTTCAGGGTCTCGACGTTGTAGATGTCGCCGTCGGTCCGCTTGACCATGATGGTGACGGTCAAGGGATTGCCGAAGTTCGGGTGGTCCTTGAAGGTCTCGACGAAGGGATGATCCGCCGGCAGCAGGTCGGAGAAGATGGTCTTCAGTTCGACGTTGCGGCAGCCCCAGGCGAAGAAAGCGGTGATGAGCGCAATGACCAGAACCGAAAGCTTCCGGTTCGACATGACGGCGCGGGAAAGTCTGTAGCTGAAATTCTGCACGACCCGACGAGCCCCCTGTCAGTGAAAAAACCGGGGCTTCGGCCCCATGTCGTGTGAATGCCCCGTGGCGTGTCGGTGGCAGGAGCGTCCCATGGGCTCCTGCAACGCGGATCGGCGCGTCATCCTCTTCCTCCCTGGCGGGGCGTCGCTTGGGCGCGCCCCCTTATTCGTTAGAGGCCGGCGCGTCTTGCGCGGTTCTCGGCCGTCGGGGGGAGGTTGCGCCCATCGATGGCCCCCTCCCTCCCCCCGTAAGGGGTGGCTGTCGGGGGGAAAACATCCGATTTGGTTGAAAGCCCAGCCATCTGCACACCGACCCGGCGCAGAGCCGGCCACAGCCCCACGATCCGGGGGGAGGGCGGCGTGCGCGCCTTGGTCGAAGCTGACGTTCGATCAGGTTTCGGTATGCGATCCGTCCACCCGATCCGACAACGCGGCGCCGAAGGTTCGGCGCGCAACACAGGGAGTGAAGTCATGAGCGAAGCGGCCACGGCCACGACCCTCGATCCCGCCCGGCATGCCTATTCGATGCCGCTGGACCAGATCGACGTCTCCGATCCCGAACTCTTCCGCACCAACAGCTTCTGGCCGTATTTCGAGCGGCTGCGGCGCGAAGACCCGGTCCATTACACGCGCGACAGCGCCTATGGCCCCTATTGGGCCATCACCAAATACAAGGACATCATGCAGGTGGAGACCAGCCACCAGGTGTTCTCCTCCGATACGGGCCTCGGCGGCATCACCATCCAGGACGGCAACGCCAAGCTGGGCCTGCCCATGTTCATCGCGATGGACCCGCCCAAGCACGACATCCAGCGCAAGACCGTGAGCCCGATCGTCTCGCCCGAGAATCTGGCCAAGCTGGAAGGCACGATTCGCGGCCGCGTCGGCATGATTCTGGACGGGCTGCCGGTGAACGAGACCTTCGACTGGGTCGAACGGGTCTCGATCGAGCTGACCACCCAGATGCTGGCCACGCTGTTCGACTTCCCCTGGGAGGACCGCCGCAAGCTGACCCGCTGGTCCGACGTCGCGACGGCCGAGCCCGGCTCGGGCATCATCGACAGCTGGGAACAGAAGATGGCGGAAGTGAAGGAATGCGGCGACTATTTCGCCCGCCTCTGGAACGAACGCGTCAACGCCCCGCCGGGCAACGACCTCGTCTCGATGATGGCCCATTCAGACGCCATGCGTCACATGTCGCCGGAGGAGTTCCTGGGCAATCTGCTGCTGCTCATCGTCGGCGGCAACGACACCACGCGCAATTCGATCAGCGGCGGCCTGCTGGCGCTGAACGAGAATCCGGCGGAATACCGGAAGCTGCGGGACAATCCCGAGCTGATCGCCAGCATGGTGCCGGAAATCATCCGCTGGCAGACGCCGCTCGCCCACATGCGTCGCACGGCCAAGGTGGACACGGTTCTCGGCGGCAAGACCATCAAGGCCGGCGACAAGGTGGTGATGTGGTACGTCTCGGGCAACCGCGACGAGGACGCGATCGAGCGTCCCAACGACTTCATCATCGACCGCGCCCGCCCGCGCCAGCATCTCTCCTTCGGCTTCGGCATCCATCGCTGCGTCGGCAACCGCCTGGCCGAGCTTCAGCTCAAGATCGTCTGGGAAGAGATCCTGAAGCGCTGGCCCGACAAGCAGATCGAGGTGATGGCCGAGCCCCGCCGCGTCCATTCCAGCTTCGTGAAGGGTTACGAGACCCTTCCCGTCCGCATTCCCGCCTGATCATTGGGAGCATCGAAACATGAGCACCATCATCTTCATCGAAAACAACGGCACCCGTCACGAGACCGACATCACCGACGGCCACAGCGTGATGGAAGGCGCCATCGCCAACATGGTGCCGGGCATCGACGCCGACTGCGGCGGTGCCTGCGCCTGCGCCACCTGCCACATCTATGTCGACGAGGCGTGGATGGCACGCCTGCCCGACAAGACGGAGATGGAAGTCTCCCTTCTCGACTTCGCGCCCCATGTCCAGGACAACTCGCGCCTGGCCTGCCAGATCAAGGTCTCGCCCGAACTCGCGGGCATGGTCGTGCATCTGCCCGAGGCCCAGCACTGAGATCCTTCCCCACGTCCCGGCCCGGCCGCCCCGCCCCCTTGGGTGCCGGGGCGGGGCGCGGGGGAGGCACCGGACAAAAAGAAGGGCGGGTCTCGAGGGACCCGCCCTTTCCCATGGCAGGACGCCGGATCAGGCGGCGTGACGTTCCTCGCGCGGGAGGGCGGCGCGGCCGAGGATCATGTCGGCGGCCTTTTCCGCGATCATGATGGTCGGGGCATTGGTGTTGCCCGAGACCAGGGTCGGCATGATCGAGGCATCGACCACGCGCAGCCCCGCGATGCCATGGACCTTCAGGTCGTCGCCGACCACGGCCATCGGATCGGTCCCCATCTTGGCGGTGCCGACCGGGTGGTAGACGTGTTCGCAATGCTGGCGGACGGCGGCTTCCAGCTCGGCCTCGCTCCGCACCTCCGCGCCCGGCACCATCTCCTGGTCGACATGTTCGGCGAAGGCCGGCTGGGCCATGATCCGCCGCACCTGCTTCACCGCCTTCACCAGGCGCTCGACGTCGCGGTCGTCGCTGAGGAGGCCGATGTCGATCGCCGGCGCCTCCATCGGATCGGCGGAGCCGAGGGTCACGCTGCCCCGGCTGTAGGGCCGGAGGAAACAGGCGTGCAGCGACAGGCCGTGGCGGTTCATGGTTTTCGGATCGCGGCCGTGGTCGAGGAAGATCAGCGGCACGAAGTGGAGCTGAAGGTCCGGCACCTCGACGCTCGGGTCCGACTTGATGAAGCCGCCGGCCTGGGTGACGGAGCGGCCCAGCATGTTCTCGCGCGAGCCCAGGGCATAGGACAGGCCGGCCCCCGCCATCTTGAGCATGCCGCCCATGTTCATGGCAAAGCCGTCGCGCTTCTTCGAGGTATAGACCGCCGCGACGTCCGGGTGTTCCTGCAGGTTCTTGCCGACGCCCGGCAGGTCGTGGACGACACCGATGCCCTTGGCGCGCAGTTCCTCCGCCGGGCCGATGCCGGAGAGCAGCATGATCTGCGGCGAATTGAAGGATCCGGCCGAGAGGATGACCTCGCGCGCGGCCTTCAGGATCTCGCGCTTGCCGCCCCGGTCGACGGAGACGCCGGTGGCGCGGCGCCCGTCCATGACCAGTTTCAGGACCCGCGCATCCGACAGGACGGTCAGGTTCGGGCGCGCCATCACCGGCTCGAGATAGGCGTTGCGCACGCCCCAGCGGCGCCCGTCCTTGATGGTGAACTGGAACAGGCCGACCCCTTCGAACTGCGCGCCGTTGAAATCCGGATTGGCGGGGAAGCCCGCCTGCTGCGCCGCCTCGATGAACTTCAGGTTGGGCACATAGCCGTAGTGGGTGTCGGAGACATGCAGCGGACCGCCGGCGCCGTGATAGTCGTCGGCGCCCCGGCTGTTGTCTTCCGCCTTGCGGAAATAGGGCAGGACATCGTCATAGGCCCAGCCGCGGTTGCCCGCCTGCGCCCATGTGTCGTAGTCCGAGGCATCGCCCCTTATATAGACCATGGCATTGATCGCGGACGAACCGCCGAGGCCCTTGCCGCGCGGCAGGAAATGACTGCGCCCGCCGGTGGCGGGATTGGGCAGCGAGTTGAAGGCCCAGTTGTGGCGATGGTTCAGCATGTTCATGCCGAACATGCCCGGCCATTTCACCAGGATCGACGATTTGCCCGACCCCGCCTCGATCAGGCAGACGCGGTTGCGGCTGTCCGCGCTCAGGCGATTGGCCAGCACGCAGCCCGCCGACCCGCCGCCCACGATGACGTAATCGAATTCCATGGTTCGCTCCCTCTCGCGCATTCTCTTTCGGCGTTCCGCCATTTTTGCACCCTTATCTGGTACCGCTCCGGGCCGGCAATGACCAGCACCCAGAATTGGGGGGTGGCGGCGGGCCCGGACGCCCGTCATTCATTCACGAATGATACGAGGAGGAACGTGATGGACGCCGCCGAAAACGGGGATTGGGGCCTGGTCGCCGCGCTCAGGGCCGACGAACGCCTGCGCGAACTGCATCGCCTGCCGCTGCTGCCGGTGCCGACGATCGCCCTGATGGCGGGCTGCTTCCTCGTCTACGGCCTCTCGTGCTGGGCGTTCCTGGGCGGCTATCTGCCGGCGCTGGCGACGATCCCGATCGGCGCCGTGGCGATCTACGTCTCCTTCACGCCGCTCCATGACGGCACCCATCGCGCGGTCTCGCGCAATCCGGTGATCAACGACATCCTGGGCACCCTGTCGGGCCAGATCCTGCTGCCCGGCGTCAGCGTCGAGGTCTATCGCCACCTCCACCTCGAACACCACAAGGTGACCGGCGAGCACGGCGACGATCCCGACGACTTCCTGACCGGACCGAAGTGGCGCTCGCTGCCGCTCGGCATGTTCACCGACATCGTCTGGTTCTTCTGGTACGTGAAGCGTTTCCGCCAGTGGACGCCGCGCCAGAACGCGCGCTTCACCTTCAGCTTCGCCCTGTTCTTCCTGTGGCACGTGGCCTGGATCGCCTCGCCCTATGCCATGGAATGGGTGCTGGTCTGGGTGCTGCCGCAGCGTCTCGGCTTCGGCATCCTCACCTATCTCTTCGCCCATATCCAGCATCCGCCGGGCGTCGAGCAGCACGATCATCCCCTGCATGCGACGGTGATGATCGAGCGTCACCCCCTGGTGCTCTTCGCCATGCTGGGACAGAGCGCGCATCTGATCCACCACCTCTATCCGCAGCTGCCGTTCTATCGCCTGGAGGCGGGCTGGGATGCCGTCGGCGACCGCCTGAAGGCGCGCGACATCCGTTTCCAGGGCCTCCTGAAACCGCGAAAGCCCGTCGATCTCGAAGCCCTGCATCCCTGGATGTGGCTGCGCGTCGCCGCCGTCGAGGACATCGCCGTCGACATCCGCCGCTTTCGCCTGGCGCCGCCGGCGGGCGGCCCCCTGCCCGCCTATGAGGCCGGCGCCCATGTCGACATCCGCCTGGCCGACGGCACCATCCGGCAATATTCCCTGATCGGCCCGCCGGGCCGGCCCGATGCCTATGAGATCGCGGTGCGCCGCGATCCCAAGGGCCGGGGCGGTTCCGTCGCCGTGCACCGCGAACTGCGCGAAGGCGTGCTGATCGAAGTCGGCAAGCCGCGCAACAACTTCCCCCTGCGGCCGGGTGCCGGGCGCATCATCCTGATCGGCGGCGGCATCGGCGTGACGCCCCTCCTGTCCATGGCCGCCGCCCTGAAGGGCCGGGATTTCGCCCTGCACATCCATGCGCGCGGCACCGGCCACGTGCCCTTCGGCGCCGGCCTGGAGCGTTTCCCCTTCGCCGAGCGGATCCGCCTGCATCTCGACAACGGGCGCGGCCCCTCGGCCGAGGCGCTGGCGCGCGACATCGGCCGCCACAAGGCGGGCGACACGATCTATCTCTGCGGCCCGGCGCCCTTCATGACCCTGGTCGGGGAGGTCGCGGCCGGCCTCGGCTGGCCGGCGGAAGCGGTGGTGACGGAGAGCTTCGCGCCCGGCGACGACCGGCCGAAGCCCGCCTTCACGGTCGAACTGGCGCGCAGCGGCCGCCGCCTCGAGGTGGCGGAGAACCAGACCCTGACCGAGGCCCTGGCCGAGGCCGGCGCACCGGTCGAGACGCTGTGCCGGCGCGGGCTGTGCGGCACCTGCCGCTGCCGCGTCGTGACCGGCACGATCGATCACCGCGACACGGTGCTGGACGATGCCGAACGGGCGGGCGGCAAGACGATGATGGCCTGCGTCTCACGCGGGACGCCGGACGACGTGCTGGTCCTCGATCTCTGAGTCTCCGGCTCGGAAGATCAGGAACAGCAGGCGTTGCCTTCGGTCTTTCCGGCGGTCTTTCCGGCGCCATCCACCGGAAAGGCCACGCCGCACAGATCGGGCCGGCCGGCGCAGCAGTCGCCGGCCATGAACCGCATCAGCCCCGCGAAACCCGCGACGTCGGCCCGATAGAGCATCATGCGGCCCTGGCGCTGCACGGTGCAGAGACCGGCCCGCTGCAGGATCCGCAGATGCACCGACATGGTGTTGTGGGGCACCGCGAGGCGCGACGCGATCTCGCCCGCCTGCACCGATTGCGGAAAGGCCGCCATCAGCATCCGGAATACGCCGAGGCGGGTCGCCTGGGCCAGCGCCGACAGCGCCTCGATCGCGCTGGCCTCGTCGAGCGGCTCGACGGCCGAGCCGGTGTCCGGATCGACGAACGGATCGCCGCGGTTCGAGAAATCCATATCCAACCAATCACGGATTGCCGCCGAACGGGCGGTCTTACGCATCCCGACCAAAATAGTTGGATTGCGGCTACATGCAAATATCCAACCGGCCGGCGTGGCCGGGCCACCTCAGGATTCCGGCGCGAGCGAGCCGACCTGCGCCACGAGTTCCACGGCATTGCGCACCCCCATCTTCTCGAAGACGCGGGCGCGGTGAACCTCGACCGTGCGCATGGAGACGCCGAGATGGTCGGCGATCTGCTTGTTCAGACGGCCTTCCACCAGGCATTGCAGAACTTCGCGTTCGCGCGGGGTGAGACTGGCCATGCGCGCCGCCAGCAGGTCGCGGTCGCGATTGTGGCGGCGGGCGGCGGCGGCCCGTTCCAGCGCGGCGATCACCGTGTCGACCAGTTGATTGTCGTTGAAGGGTTTCTCGACGAAGTCGAAGGCGCCCTTCTTCAGGGCTTCGACCGCCAGCGGCACGTCGGCATGGCCGGTCAGGAAGATCACCGGCAGATCGACTCCCCGCTCGCGCAGGATGTCGAAGACTTCGAGGCCGGAGAGCCCGTCCATGCGGACGTCCAGGATCACGCAGGCGACTTCGGGCGCGGGCGCCCCGTCCAGGAAGGCCGCGCCGTCGTCCCAGGCGGTCGAGCGCACCCCGCGCGAGCGCAGCAGGAAACCGAGCGCGTCGCGGATCGCCGGATCGTCGTCGACGATATGGACGAGGCCCGCGGTCAAGCCGCCACGCTTTCCCGCGCCACCGGCAGGGTCACGGTGAAGATGGTGCCGCCGCCGGGCCGGGCCGCGTGCTCGATCCTGCCCTTGTGCAATTCGACGATCGAGCGGCATATGCCGAGGCCCATGCCCATGCCCTCGGGCTTGGTCGAGACGAAGAGTTCGAACAGATGTTCCGCCTCCTCGGCCTCGATACCGCAGCCGCGATCCGTCACCTTCAGTTCGACGGCACCGCCGCGCGAGGCGGCCTCGACCGTCAGGCGCCGTTCCTCGACGGGCAGATGGGCCATGGCCTCGATACCGTTGCGGATCAGGTTCAACAGCAATTGTTCCAGCAGGATACCGTCGGCGACGACGACCGGCAGGTCGGGCGCGACCTCCGTCTCGATACGCGTGCCGTTCCGCGCGTCGACGGCGGCGAAGGCGACCGTCTCGCGCACCACATGGGCGAGGTCGACGGGCTCGAAGCGGGGCTGGCGCTTGCGCACCAGATCCTGGATGCGGCGGATGATCTCGCCCGCGCGGCTCGCCTGCTGGGCGATCTTCTCGAGGGCCGCGGGATCGACCGCGTCGCCCGCCCGCATCAGGTTGAGCGTGCCGGCGGCATAGGAGGCGATGGCGGCCAGCGGCTGGTTCAGCTCGTGCGCCAGGGACGAGGCCATTTCGCCGAGGGTGACCAGACGCCCCGTGCGCTGCAGGCTTTCGGCCTGATTGCGCTTCATTTCGGCCGCCGCCTTGGCTTCGGTGATGTCGATGATCGAGCCCATCCAGCCGCGATGCCTGCCGTCGGCGTCGATCAGGGGCGCCTCGTAGACCTGGACGTGGAAGGTTTCGCCGCCCCGGCGCCGGAACCGGGTTTCGAAGGTCTGCGGCGCCGGTTGTTCCATCAGCGCGCGGTGGCGGGCCAGGGTGTCCTCGACCAGGTCCGGATCCCAGTAGGGCATGGGCGGCAGGCGGCCCACCAGTTCCTCGACCGGCCAGCCGACCATGCGGGCGAAGGCCGAATTGACGTAGAGCGTGCGACCGTCGAGATCACGGGCGCGGATGCCCACCGTCAGGCTGTCCTCCATGGCGCGGCGAAAGGCCATTTCGGTCGCGAGGCGATGTTCGGTCGCCAACCGATGGCGGACATGGCGCTGGAGGACGACGAGGGAGATGACGGCGAGCACGGCAAGCCCGAGGATCGCGCCGATCAGCAGGTTGTTCAGCCGGTCGGTGGCGATCCGATAGGGCGTCACCGTCAGATAGGTCCCGCGCAGCGGCGGATCGAAGGCGATGCCGTGGGACGGCGCGTCGCCGTCCGGCACGGTGCGCGTCTTCTCGATCAGGGTGGCGCCATGGGCGTCGGTCAGGCGGACGGCATATTTCTCGGCGATCCACCACGGCACGTGGCGGGCCAGCAGCACGGAGAGGGAGACGGTGGCGACCACCACGCCCCGCGCTTCCCCCGCGCCCGCGACCGGCGCCGCCACGTCGACCAGCAGGCCGCCCGCCGGGCCGCGCCGCAGATCGCCATAGACCGGCCGCATCAGGGAGGCGGCGGCATAGCCGCGCAGGCGCCTCACCTCTTCGGGCAGCGGGCTGTCGGCGCTCGCGGGCGGCAGCGCCAGAATGGGCCGCCCGTCCTCGTCCAGCCGGGCGATGGATTCGATTTCCGGGTTATTGGCGAGGATGAGGCGCACACGGCCCAGCCAATCCGCCATGGCGTCGCCCGGCGCCGGCGCATCGAGGGCCAGACGGGCCAGGTGATCCTCGTCGGTCGAAAGCTGGAAGCGCAGGGTCTGCTCGACCCAGAGGGCATCGTTGATCAGCGAGACCTTGAGCGCCGCCGCCTCGTCCCGCTCGACGAAATGGAACAGCACGCCGAGCAGCACGACCAGCGCACCGAGCGCCAGCGCCGGCGTCGCCGCCAGGGCCGAGGCGGTGAAGCGGCCGCGCGGCGCCGTCGTCGGAATGACGTCCCGCCCGATCCCCTTTTCCTCCCCACGCGTCTTGTCCTGCCCGCGCGCCATGCTGCCGTCATCGTTCTGTTGCGGAAAACCACAATAGCGCGCGCCCGGGGCCTGACCTAGACCTTATCCGCCAAGCCGGGACACGCCGGCCGACGGGAGGACCATCATGACCACCACCACACGCCGTCAGTTCAACCGCCTGATGGGCGCCACCGCGATCGCCGCCGCCCTGCCCCTGAGCGCGCGCCGGGCCCGGGCCGAGACCATCACCATCAAGTTCAGCCACGTCGTCGCGCCCGACACCCCGAAGGGCCGGGGCGCCGAGAAGTTCAAGGAACTGGCCGAGAAATACACCGACGGCCAGGTGAAGGTCGAAGTCTATCCGAACTCCCAGCTCTACAAGGACAAGGAAGAGCTGGAGGCGCTGCAGCTCGGCGCCGTGCAGATGCTCGCGCCCTCGCTCGCCAAGTTCGGCCCGCTCGGCGTCCGCGCCTTCGAAGCCTTCGACCTGCCCCTGATCTTCCCCGACAAGGATGCGCTGCGCCGCGTCACCAACGGGCCGATCGGCAAGGAGATGCTGGGCATGCTGTCCGAGAAGGGCATCCTCGGCCTCGCCTTCTGGGACAACGGCTTCAAGATCATGAGCGCGAATTCGCCGCTGCACATTCCCGACGACTTCCTGGGCCTGAAGATGCGCATCCAGTCGTCCAAGGTGCTGGAGGCGCAGATGAACGCGCTCGGCGCCATTCCCCAGGTGCTCGCCTTCTCGGAAGTCTATCAGGCGCTGCAGACCGGCGTCGTCGACGGTACCGAGAACCCGCCGTCGAACATGTATACCCAGAAGATGCACGAGGTGCAGAAGCACGCCACCCTGTCGCGCCACGGCTACCTCGGCTATGCGGTGATCGTGAACGCCAAGTTCTGGGCCGACCTGCCGGACGACATCCGCGGCCAGCTCGACCAGGCGATGGCGGAAGCGAGCGACTTCACGAACGGCATCGCCCTCGAGGAGAACGAGCGCGCGCTGAACGCCATGAAGGAAGCCGGCACGACCGAGTTCTACGAACTCACCGCCGACGAGCGCAAGCAATGGGTCGAGACCCTGCTGCCGGTCCACGACGAGATGTCGGACCGCATCGGCGCCGATCTCGTGAAGCGCATCCAGAAGGAAACCGGCGTCGCCTGACGTATCGGGGCCGCCCCTTGAGGCGGCCCCTTTCCTTCGCCCGACCCGTACCTGCTTTCGGCCCGCCCCGAACCGAGGACAAGAGGCATGCTGCGCCTGCTCGATAGGCTCGAGGAGACCCTCGTCGCCGTCTTCATCGCTGCCGCGACCCTGATCATTTTCGCCGCCGTGGTGCACCGCTATTCGCTCAGCCTGCTGGCGGACGTCGTCGGCTATTCGCGGCGCGAGCAGATCGAATGGCTGAGCGAGCTTTCGCGCTCGGCCTATTTCGGGCTGCGCTCGGTCAACCTGCTCTGGGCACAGGAGGCCTGCATCTATCTCTTCGTCTGGATGGCCAAATTCGGCGCCGCCTACGGCGTGCGCACCGGCATCCATGTCGGCGTCGACATCCTGCTGAACCGGCTGCCGCCCGCGCGCCAGCGCGTCATGGTGCTGTTCGGCCTGCTGGCGGGCGCCACCTTCACCGCCATCATCGGCACGCTGGGCGCCGATTTCGTCTGGCACATCCGGCTGGCGGGCACCACCTCGCCCGACCTCGAGGTCGAGATGTGGCTGATCTATCTGGCGGTGCCGCTCGGCTCGTTCCTGATGTGCTTCCGCTTCCTCCAGGTCGCCTGGATCTATCTGCGCACCGGCGATCTGCCCAGCCACGACCACGGCCATGTCGACGGCGTCGACGAGGACGCGGACGCGGCGGCGATGGCCGCCGGCCACCACCTGCCCCACGACCGCTGAGCCCGGAGCCTTCACGATGAACGCATTGATCATCTTCGGGTTGCTCTCGGTCCTGATGCTGACCGGCATGCCCGTCTCCATCGCGCTCGGCCTGACCGTGCTCAGCTTCCTCTTCACCATGACCACGGTGCCGGTCGACACCGTCGCCCTGAAACTGTTCACCGGCATCGAGAAGTTCGAGATCATGGCGATCCCGTTCTTCATCCTGGCCGGCAATTTCCTGACCCACGGCGGCGTCGCCAAGCGCATGATCAATTTCGCCAGTTCCCTGGTCGGGCATTGGCACGGCGGCCTCGCGCTCGCCGCCGTGGTCGCCTGCGCGCTGTTCGCCGCCATTTCCGGCTCGTCGCCGGCGACCGTGGTCGCCATCGGTTCCATCATCCTGCCGGCCATGGTGAAGCAGGGCTATCCGCGCCAGTTCGGCGCCGGCGTGGTCACCACGGCCGGCGGGCTCGGCATCCTGATCCCGCCGTCGATCGTCATGGTCATGTATACGGTCGCGACCTCCGGCATGATCGCCATCGGCCCGGACGGCACGGAAGTCGCCACCGCCTCGGTCGGGCAGATGTTCATCGCCGGCGTCATCCCCGGCGCCCTGCTGGGCGGCATGCTGGCCTTCACCACCTGGTACAAGGCCAAGGTGAACGATTATCCGCGCCTGCCGCGCGCCACCTGGCGCGAGCGCTTCGACGCCTTCCGCAAGGCGTTCTGGGGTCTCCTCCTGGTGATCGTGGTGATGGGCGGCATCTATACCGGCATCTTCACCCCGACCGAGGCGGCGGCCATGAGCGCGGTCTATGCCTTCATCGTCGCCGTCTTCGTCTACAAGGACATGGGGCTGCGCGACGTGCCGAAGGTGCTGCTGTCGTCCGCCAACATGTCGGCGATGCTGCTCTACATCATCACCAACGCCGTGCTCTTCTCCTTCCTGATGACCCACGAGAACATTCCCCAGGCCATGGGCGAATGGATGGTCAACACGGGCCTGACGTGGTGGATGTTCCTGCTGCTCGTCAACCTGCTGCTGCTGGTCGCCGGGACCTTCATGGAACCGTCCTCGATCACCCTGATCATGGCACCGATCCTGTTCCCGGTGGCGGTCCGCCTCGGCATCGATCCGGTCCATTTCGGCATCATGATCGTCGTCAACATGGAGATCGGCCTCTGTACGCCGCCGGTCGGGCTGAACCTCTATGTCGCCTCGGGGATCACCAAGCTGGGACTGTCGGAACTGACGCGCTCGATCCTGCCGTGGCTGTTCACCATGCTCGTCTTCCTCGCCATCATCTCCTATGTGCCGGAGGTGACGCTGGCCCTGCCCCGCGCGCTGGGGCTGGTGAACTGACCTCCACGACCATTCGTGTCATCCAGGCAGAAAGCCGGGATGACACGACGAGAAGGCACCCTTGCTTGGAAACGGTCCCGGCCTTCTGCCTGGACGACGCGAAATGATTCAGTACCCCCGGCGTTGCAGGGCCGACTGGGTCAGATAGGCGTCGTAGATGTCGGGATCGTTCACGCGCATGACGTCGCCGCTGTCGAGGCGCGGGCGCTGTTCGAGGCGGGTCATGGTCCGCGTCTGGGTGTTGAAGGCATGGATATGCGACCACGACCAATAGGGATGGGCGCCGTCCATGACCTTGTTGGTGCCGTCGTCATAGAGCGAATAGGCACCGTCGAAGGAGCGGAAGGGCTGGCCGCGCCGATCGAAGCTGACCATGGAGACGGGCAGCATGGTGCGCAGGTCGAAGCGCACCCATTTCTTCGAGATCGGCGCCCGCGGATAGCCGGTCGGCTCGGATTCGACGACGATGGTCTGGGGCACCAGCTCGACCGCGGTATCGAAGAAGGTCAGGCCCTTCGGCCCGCCGTGGGTCTTGCGCGTCCAGTCGGGATCGGCGCCCGACCAATTGTCCGCCAGGGGCGCCAGGAACGGCCCGGTCGCCACCACCTTGCAGTTGCCCCAGGTCAGATAGGGATCGCCCGCCGCCCAGGCATCCGACAGATAGAGATCGGTGCCCGGCAGCATGGGCTCGAAGCGCTGGTTGGTCGGAAAGCGGCGCACGCGCTTGAAGGTCGGCACGTAACCGAAGAGGTCCGGGAACTTGCGCTGGTCGTAGTACCAGGTGTTCAGGAAGGAGGTGCCGCGCACGTCGTGGGGCGCCGTGAAATAGATCGCCTGGAAGCGCAGCAGATCCTCCTGACCCGGGATATGGGGCTTGGGGTCCATCACCAGGCGGCCGGTCGCCTGCATTTCGGCCCAGGCGCCCTCGTAGCGATAGCGGATGTCGCCATCGACGCTGACGTCGCATTCGGTGATGACGTAGACCGTCGCGTCGTGCCGGCCCCAGGCCAGGGTCTGGCCCGCCATGGCCTCGAAGCCGTCCGTCGTCGCCGGGAAGGGATGGCCGCCGATCCAGGGCGTCCCGTCGTCGGTCACGACGTTGCCGTTGCCGTCGATGCGCGCGCGACCCTTGTTGCGCAGGGTCGCCTCCATGTACTCCCAGGGACTGAGGCGCATGATGTCGTGGGTCTCGCGAACGAGGCGCAGGCGCCGCCCCATCTCGCGGATCTGGGTGACCTGGATCGGGTCCAGGAGATCGGCGACCAGATCGACGTTCTCCGCCGAGATTTCCTGACCCGGTGCCAGCTTACCCTTGGTATATTCCTCGATCGAGAGGAGTTCGTCCGGATAGGCGGCGTCGGCGCTGCCGGTCGCCGCCAGGGCGTCCCACAGCGGCATGAGCACGCCGGCGGTCACGCAGCCGCGTGCCGCCTGACCCAGGAAGTGCCGGCGCGTGAAGCCCCGGCCGAACCGCCCGACATGCATGACCCGCCTTTCCCGACTCAGTCCGGCCCCATCCTACTCCAGGCTGGGCAGGCCGGGCAGGCCAAGCGTGCTGCCGAGGCGACCGAGGAGGTCGGTCACGGTCGCCGGATCGGTGATGCCCTCGACGATGCCGGGCAGCAGCAGACTGCTCACCGCTTCCGGCTGCAGGCTGCCGAGAAGGACATAGGTGCCTTCGGCCGGCAGCAGGTTCAGGAGATCGCCGACCAGCGGGATCGCCGCCAGCGAATTGTCGCCCGTCGGCAGGTCCCCGACCCGGAGCGTTTCGGGCGAGAGCAGGACCGCGACGCTGCCGGCGAGATCGCCGACGATCGGGATGCCGTCCAGCGGCGTGCCGGTATCACCCGCCGGCAGAATGCCCGCCAGCAGATTGCCGAGCGGCGCCTGATCGCTGTCTGTCGCCAGCAGGTCGTTCAGCAGATCGCCGATCGCGGAGTCGGAGCCGGCGAGGGGGCCTTCGTCGCCGGCGCCGCCCGGCATCTGGGTGGTGGCCGGAATCTCGCCGATGGCGCGGCCCTTGGCGATCGCGCCGCCGACCTGCGAAATGAAGCGGACACCGTTCGCCGACGGATTGGCGAAGAAATAGTTGGGACGGCCCATGTTGCGGTGCCGGTCCATGAGGGAGAGGGGGGCTTCCTCCCCGTCCTTGGCGCGGGAATCCTCGCCGCCGGCATAGAGCCGCAGGCCCGCCATGCCGAGGGCGCCGTCCTTGTCGTAGGAACCGAGGGCGTAGAAGGCGAAGCCGCTCGCGGCGGACAGCATGAATTCGATTTCCGTATCGGCGCCGACTTCGCCGAGTTCGGTGTAGGAAACCCCCAGCCCGAAGCGGAAGCTGGGCGCGGCGTAATAGGAGAGACCGAGGCGGCCCATGAAACTGCTGGAGACGATGTCGCCGTCCTGCACGCCGGCCAGGGCCTCGATGGTCATGTTGTCGATGTAATATTCGGCGATGGCGGCGGCGCCATATTGGGTCTGCTCGTCGATCACCACGCCCGACAGGGCGACACCGATGCTGAAGGCGGTCGGGTCGCGGAAGAAGAGCTGGGCCGCGCCGCCGTAGAAATCCGTATCGGTGCCGACCATGCCGCCGATGCCGTCGAGCTGGAGGCCCAGATTGTCGCCGAGCGGCAGGGTCACGGTCGGCGCCAGGCCGTAGAATTCGCCGCTTTCGTCGACGCCGGCGAAGGCATCGAGCTGGAAGCTGCTGCTGGCGACGGCGACGCTGCCGTCGAAGGCGCCGGCCGGCGCCGCCTGCTGCGCCGAGGCGCCGGAGGCGGCCACGACCGCCGCGCCTCCCATCAGCACCGCGCGCCCTACCAGCGCCGCGCCCTTGGCCAACGGCCGCATACGGATTCTGTGATTCATCACGAGCCCCTCGTTTCCACCCCTCGTCGCCACGGACACGCCGGCTTTTCGGCCGTTTCGCTGGGCGCATGCCCGCGGTCGTCTTGTTTGGAAATTTGATAGCCCGGCCCCCCCACCCCGGCAGCCCACCCGAATGGGAGGGCCACCCAAGAGTTGTTCCCATTTAGGGAGAGGCGATGGGCCACTTTCCCCCAAATATGGAGCTACTTGCCGCCGAACTCGTTGCATCGCGTCCGGTCATTCGGTTCTTGCCGCCGCCCTGCCCTGCCCAATCGGCCATTGGCCGGGCCGTTCGGGCGGGCTATAGCCGTGAATGCCCCCCGCTCAACCGCGCCGTCTCGAATGGAAGGACGCCACCTTGACCACCGATCGCCCCGGAACCACCGATCGTCCCGGCAGCCCCGAGGCCGTCGCCCGCGAGACCGCCGCCCTCCTCGAAACCCTGGGGGTCGCGACCGCCGCCGGTGGCCGGCCGGTCCTGTCGCCGATCTCGGGCGGCATCGTCGCCCATGTCGCCGACAGCGCGCCCGACGCGGTGGAGACGGCGATCGCGGCGGCGACGGCCGCCTTTCGCGACTGGCGCCGCGTGCCCGCCCCCCGGCGCGGCGAATTCGTGCGCCTGATCGGCGAGGAACTGCGCGCGGCCAAGCCGGCGCTGGGCCGGCTCGTCACCCTCGAGGTGGGCAAGGTCCCGTCGGAGGGCGAGGGCGAGGTGCAGGAGATGATCGACATCTGCGACTTCGCGGTCGGCCTGTCACGCCAGCTCCAGGGTCTGGCGATCCCGAGCGAACGGCCCGACCACCGCATGATGGAACAATGGCACCCGGCGGGCGTGGTCGCGGTCATCACCGCCTTCAATTTCCCGGTCGCGGTCTTTTCGTGGAATGCCGCGCTGGCCCTCGTCTGCGGCGACCCGGTGATCTGGAAACCGTCCGAAAAGGCGCCGCTGACCGCACTGGCGGTCCATGCCCTGGTGGCACGCGCGGCGGCGCGCTTCGGCGGCGTGCCCGACGGCCTCGTCCAAGTGGTGACGGGCGGGGCCGAGGTCGGCGGCATCCTGGTGGACGATCCCCGGATCGCCGTCGTTTCCGCCACCGGTTCCACCCGCATGGGCCGCGTGGTCGGGGAACGGGTGGCGCGGCGCTTCGGCCGCTCCATCCTCGAACTCGGCGGCAACAATGCCTCGATCGTCACGCCGTCGGCCGATCTCGACCTTGCGGTCCGGGCCATCGCCTTCGGCGCCATGGGCACCGCCGGCCAGCGCTGCACCACGCTCCGCCGCCTCTTCGTCCATGAGAGCGTCCGCGATGCCCTGGTGCCGCGCCTGGCCAGGGTCTACGGCGCGGTGACCGTGGGCAGCCCGCTGGACGACGGCGTGCTGGTCGGCCCGCTGATCGATGCCGCGGCGGGCGAGGCCATGGCATTGGCGCTGTCGGCCGCCCGCGACCTGGGGGCCACGGTGGCCGGCGGCGAGGCGGTGACGGTGCCGGGCTTTCCCGATGCCTGCTACCGCCGTCCGGCCCTGGTCGAGATGCCGGAACAGGCCGGCCCCATGCTGCAGGAAACCTTCGCCCCCATCCTCTATGTCCTGCCCTACCGCGATCTCGATCAGGCGATCGCGCTGCAGAACGGCGTCCCCCAGGGCCTGTCGTCGTCGATCTTCACGACGGACCTTCGCGAAGCCGAAGCCTTCCTCTCCGCCGCCGGTTCCGACTGCGGCATCGCCAATGTCAACATGGGCACCTCCGGCGCCGAGATCGGCGGGGCCTTCGGCGGCGAGAAGGAGACCGGCGGCGGCCGCGAATCCGGCTCCGATGCCTGGAAAGGCTACATGCGGCGCATGACCTCGGCCATCAACTACGGCCGCGACCTGCCGCTGGCCCAGGGTGTCCGCTTCGACATCGTCTGACGCCATGGCGCGGTTGCACCTTTTCCTGTAGAAAGGTGCAACCCAGTCTGGAGGCGAGCCATGGCGACGACGATCGGCGTGAAGGTGGACGATGCGCTGCGGGCGCGGTTGAAGGCCGCCGCCGAGAGCCTGGGCCGCACGCCCCATTGGGTGGTGAAGAGCGCCCTGCTCGCCGCTCTCGACCGGATCGAGCGCGGCGAGGTGCCGAACGACGACGCGCCCGAAGTGGAAGACGACATCGCGGAAGCGCCCTTGCCCTTCCTCGACTTCGCGCAAGGGGTTCAGCCGCAGGGCGTGCTGCGCGCCCGGATCACCGCCGCCTATCGCCGGCCCGAGCCGGAGTGCCTGCCCTATCTGATCGAACAGGCGAGCCTTTCGCCGGACAGGATGGAGAAGGCGACGGCGCTCGCCCGCGACCTCGTGGTGCGGCTGCGCGCCAAGCAGCGCAGGGGCGGGGTCGAGGCGCTGATCCATGAATATTCCCTGTCGGCGCCCGAGGGCGTCGCCCTGATGTGCCTGGCGGAAGCCCTGCTGCGCATTCCCGACCGGGCGACGCGGGATGCCCTGATCCGCGACAAGATCGCGTCCGGCGACTGGCAGTCCCATGTCGGGCACAGCCCCTCGCTCTTCGTCAATGCGGCGACCTGGGGCCTCGTCGTCACCGGGCGCCTGACCGCGACCACCAGCGAACAGGGCCTGTCCTCCGCCCTGACCCGCCTGATCGGGCGCAGCGGCGAACCCCTGATCCGCAAGGGCGTCGACATCGCCATGCGCATGATGGGCGAGCAGTTCGTGACCGGCCAGACCATCGCCGAAGCCCTCGCCAATGCCCGCAAGATGGAAGCCAGGGGTTTCCGCTATTCCTACGACATGCTGGGCGAGGCGGCGACCACGGCGGAGGATGCGGCGCGTTACCTCGCCGCATACGAAACCGCGATCCACGCCATCGGCAAGGCCTCCGCCGGACGCGGCATCTACGACGGACCGGGGATTTCGATCAAGCTCTCGGCCCTCCATCCACGCTATGCCCGCGCCCAGTTCGACCGGGTGATGGCGGAACTGCTGCCGCGCCTGAAATCCCTGGCGCTGCTGGCGCGGCGCTACGACATCGGCCTCAACATCGATGCCGAGGAGGCGGAGCGCCTGGAAATCTCCCTCGACCTCCTCGAGGCACTGTGCTTCGATCCCGATCTGACCGGGTGGAACGGCATCGGTTTCGTGGTCCAGGCCTATGGCAAGCGCTGCCCCCATGTCATCGATCATCTGATCGACCTCGGCCGGCGCTCGTCGCGCCGGCTCATGGTGCGGCTGGTCAAGGGCGCCTATTGGGACAGCGAGATCAAGCGCGCCCAGGTCGACGGGCTGGAGGGGTTCCCGGTCTTCACCCGCAAGATCCACACCGACGTCTCCTACCTCGCCTGCGCGCGGAAACTGCTGGCGGCGCCCGACGCCGTCTTTCCGCAATTCGCCACCCACAACGCCCATACGCTGGCGACGGTGATGACCATGGCGGGCGACAATTACTATGCGGGACAATATGAGTTCCAATGCCTGCACGGCATGGGCGAACCGCTCTACGAGGAACTGGTGGGCAATGGCGGCGCCAAGCGTCCGTGTCGCATCTATGCCCCGGTCGGCACCCATGAGACGCTGCTCGCCTATCTGGTGCGGCGCCTTCTGGAGAATGGCGCCAACACCTCCTTCGTCAATCGGATCGCCGACGAGACGGTCCCGGTCGAGGATCTGATCGCCGATCCGGTGGCGGCGGCCCGCGCCCTCGATCCCGTCGGCGCGCCGCATCCCGCGATCCGCCTGCCGCGCGACATGTTCGGCGCGGAGCGGGCCAATTCGACCGGGCTCGACCTCACCAACGAGCAATATCTGGCCTCGGTCTCCGCCGCCCTCCTGGCCAGCCTCGAGGTCGAGCGTCACGTCGGCCCGGCGGAAGGGCCGGCGATCGCGCTGCGCAACCCCGCCGATCACCGCGACGTGGTCGGCGGCGCGGTGTTTCCCGATCCGGTGACCGCCCCCGACGCTTTCGGCCCGGCCCTGGCCGCGGCCCCCATCTGGGCCGCGACGCCGCCGGCGGAGCGGGCCGCCTGCCTCGCCCGCGCGGCGGATCTGCTGGAGGCGCGGATGACCGCCCTGCTCGGCCTGATCGTGCGCGAGGCGGGCAAATCCCTGCCCAATGCCGTCGCCGAGGTGCGGGAGGCGGTGGACTTCCTGCGCTACTACGGGCTCGAGGCCGTGCGCCGCTTCGACGGGCACGAGGAACGCCCTCTCGGCCCCGTGGTCTGCATCAGCCCGTGGAATTTCCCGCTGGCCATCTTCACCGGCCAGGTCGCGGCGGCACTCGCCGCCGGCAATGTCGTGCTGGCGAAGCCGGCGGAAGAGACGCCCCTGATCGCCGCCGCCGCCGTCGCCCTGCTGCACGAGGCGGGCGTGCCCGAAGGCGCGCTTCAGCTCGTGCCCGGCGGCGGGCCGACGGGTGCCGCCCTGATCGGCGATCCCCGCCTGCGGGGCGTCATCTTCACCGGCTCGACCGAAGTGGCGCGCCTTATCCACCGCCGCATCGCCGGGCGCCTGACGCCCGAGGGCCGGCCCCTGCCCCTGATCGCCGAGACCGGCGGCCAGAACGCCATGATCGTCGATTCCTCGGCGCTGGCGGAACAGGTGGTGATCGACGTCGTCACCTCCGCCTTCGACAGCGCCGGCCAGCGCTGCTCGGCGCTGCGCCTGCTGTGCCTGCAGGACGAGATCGCCGATCGCCTCCTCGCCATGCTGAAGGGCGCCATGGAGGAATTGACGGTCGGCAATCCGGGCCGGCTTTCGACCGACGTCGGCCCCGTGATCACCCAGGCGGCGAAGGACGGCATCGAAGCCCATGTCGCCGCCATGGCCGAGCGCGGCTTTCCCGTCCATCGCCTCGCCCTCGGCGACGAGACGCGCCACGGCACCTTCGTCGCCCCGACCCTGATCGAGATCGACGATGTCGCCGCCCTGGGCCGGGAGGTCTTCGGCCCCGTCCTTCATGTCCTGCGCTACAGGCGAAAGGATCTGGGCGCCCTGATCGAGGCCATCAACGCCACCGGCTACGGCCTGACCTTCGGCCTGCACACCAGGCTCGACGAGACCATCGCCAATGTCACGGGACGGATCGAGGCGGGCAATATCTACGTCAACCGCAATATCGTCGGCGCCGTCGTCGGCGTGCAGCCCTTCGGCGGGCGCGGCCTGTCGGGAACGGGGCCGAAGGCGGGCGGCCCGCTCTATCTGCGTCGCCTGCTGGCGCGCCGGCCGGATGCCGACGGCGGCCTGCCGCCGGGCCCGGCCCCCGCCCCGGCCGCCCTTGCCCTCGCCGACCATCTGGCGGCCACGAGACACGGGACCCTGGCGGAAAAGGCCCGCGCCCTCGCGACGCTCTCCCCCCTCGGTCTCGTCCTCGACCTGCCGGGGCCGGTCGGGGAACGCAACACCTATGGCCTGCGCCCGCGCGGCCGCGTCCTCGCCCGGGCGGCGAGCCTGGAGGGGGCCTTCCTCGCCCTCGCCGCCACCCTCGCCACCGGCAACAGGTTGGTGGTCGAGGCGGGCGGCGCGATCGCCGGCCATCTCGCCGGCCTGCCGAGGGACGTGACGGCCCATGTGGAACCCATCGCATCGCTCGCGGTCGCCAGCGCGCTCGGCGCCGCGCTGTTCGAGGGCGACGGCGATACGCTGGCCGCCTTCGATTGCGATCTCGCCCAACTGGACGGACCGATCCTGCAGCCCCGGGTGATCACGGTCGACGGCGAGGTCGATCTCTGCGCCCTTCTGGAAGAGACCGCGATCAGCACCAACACGGCGGCGGCCGGCGGCAACGCCAGCCTGATGGCGATCGGCTGAGGCCCACTGCCCCCCTGCCCGCTTCAGGCACTTGCCGGCCTCGCGGGCGGGCTCTAGTCTCTCGGAAAAACGGGGAGAGCGGTCACATGGGCCAGCAGAAAATTTCGATCAGCCGCGATTTCAAGATGCCGGTCGGCGAACTCTACGCCTATCTGGCGGAGCATGAGAACCTGGGCAAGGTCTTCGCCCCGGCCAAGGTGACGCGGGTGCGCGACGGCAACGACACGCGCAACGGCGTCGGTTCCGTGCGCCGCCTGAAACTGCCGGTCGGCGGCCCCTTCGAGGAGACGGTGACGGCGGCGATCGAGAACGAGCTGATCGAATACCGCATCACCAAGGGCAGCCCCCTGAAGAACCATCTGGGCACCATGGTGTTCACCGCCCGCCCCGACGGCGGTTCCCACCTCGACTACACCATCGTCTTCGAGGGCAAGCTGCCGCTGATCGGACCGATCGTGCGCTCCGCCCTCGAAAAGGCGATCAACGACGGCCTGGGCAAGCTGGCCTGAGGCTCACTCCGCCGCCGGCTCGACCACCACGGTCGCGGTCATGCCGGCGGAAAGCACCAGATCGGCCGGTAGCGGGTCGAGCGCCACCCGCACCGGAATGCGCTGGGCGAGGCGCACCCAGGAGAAGGTCGGATTGACGTTGGCGACGAGATCGCCGCCGTCGCTGGCATCGCGATCGACGATGGCGCGGGCGATGCCGGCGACCTTGCCCCGGATCTCGCCGTCGCGCCCCATGAGCCGGATCGACACCGGATCGCCCTCGCGGATGCGTGGGATCTTGGTTTCCTCGAAATAGCCGACGACGTAATAGGAATCGCTGTCCACCAGGGCGAAGGCGGGCCTTCCCGCGGTGACATAGTCGCCGAGGTTCAGGTGCAGGTTGGTGACATAGCCGTTGACCGGCGCCCGCACCATGGTGCGTTCCAGATTGAGCCGCGCGCTCGCCAGATCGGCCTCGGCCTGGCGGAGGCCGGCTTCGGCCTGGACGGCGGCGCTTTCCGCCTGTTCGCGGGATTCGACCGTGATCGCCGAGGTGCCGAGACGGGTGCGCCGCTCGGCCTCGCGCCGGCGCTGCGCCGCCTGTTCCTTCAACGCCGCGACCGAGGCCTCGGCCCGCGTCAGCGCCAGTTCGTAGCGCGCCCTGTCGACGACGAAGAGCACGTCGCCGCGCGCCACCGGCTGATTATCCGCGACATGGATCTCGACCACGGCGCCCGCGACGTCCGGCGCGACCTGAATCACCTCGGCCCGGACCCTGCCGTCCCGGGTCCAAGGGCTGTCCATATAGAGATCCCATAGGAAGATGCCGGCGGCGATGGCGACGGCGACCACCGACAGGGTGACGGCGACGGGAAGAAGGCGGTTCGGGCGCATCGGGCGCACTCCCTCAGCGGTAGCCGGCGGCGGCGATGCCGGCCAGCAGGATCAGGAACAGGGCGGCATTGAACAGGGGCGGATGCCAGACGGCGCGATAGACGCCGAAGCGCGACAGCAGGCGGCGCAGGCCGAGCCAGAGCGCCCCGGCGATCACGACATAGAGCATCATCGGCGCGAGAAAGACGCCGAACAGGTCGATTTCCTTGAGCATCAGCATGGCACGGCCTCGGTCATCGCCCGCGCCGGCGGCGCGGGCTCCAGGCGAAAGAACCCGGTGTGTTCCGCCAGGCTGGTGCGGATTCCGGACAGGGCGACGAGGATGGTGGTGACCGCGCCGTCCGCCCCCTCGATCCCGGCGACACGGTCGGCGACGGTATCGAGCACCGCGACGGGATCGCCGCCGCGTCCGGCGAAATGCCGCGCCAGGGCGTCGAGCCCCGCCGTCGCGGCATCGCCGAGCGGCGGCGGCAGATGCGGCAGCTCGCGCCGGAGGAGGAGGATGTTGAGGCCGATACGCAGCGACGCGAGGGCGCCGAGCAGGATTTCGCGATGCGCCGTATCCTCGGCCCCGAGGCGCGAGATCAGGGCGTTGATGTGATCGAACATCCGGCTTTCGAAGGCGGTGCGGGCTTCGGGCGCGCGTTCGGCGGCAAGGCGCGAGAGCGCCAGGCGGACACCCCGCAGGTGGCGCCGCACCGCCCATTCGACGCCGAAGGGACGCAGCAGGCGCAGACAGCCGACGGCGAAGCCGACCCCGACGATCAGGGCCAGCCCGCCGTTGACGAAGCCTTCGAAGCCGAGCCGGCTGTCGTTGCCGAGACCGCTGATGGCGATGGTGGTCATCACCGTCGGCAGCACCAGCATGCCGAGCCGGCCGACCGGGATCAGCGCGCCGAGCGGCACGAGCACGAGACCGAAGGCAAGGACGAAGAGCGGAAAGCCGGCGATCGCCGGAAACACCGCGAAATTATAGAGCCCGGCGAGACCGAGCGCGGCGACGCTGGCGAGGAGGAAGAGCACCGCGCCCCGGGCCGGACTGTCCTGGCTGGCCATGATCGAGCAGACGACGGCGACCAGGACGACGGCCGATCCGCCCTCGGGCCAGCCGGTGGCGATCCAGAAGAGCGCGGTCAGGCCGATCGAGAGGGCGGCCACCAGCCCCCCGACCAGGGCCTGGGTGTGATCGCGATAGGGATTGAGCGCCGGTCCCGGCCCTTCGCTGCCCGTGTCGGGCTCGCCCCGGCGCAGCGCGGCGAGGCGGCGGCGCAATTCGCGGTCGAGGCGCAGGATGTCACCGAGGCGGGCGACCATGATGTGCTCGATCCGGCGCGCGGGATCGGCGCGCATGGCGTCGAGATCCGGCAGGGCCGCCGCGATCCGGGCGTGCAGGTCCGCGTCCTCGGCCATGCGGCCGCCCTCGATCCGTTCCGCCAGATCGTCCATCAGGGGCTCGAGGGCCGCGAGACGTTCCGGCCGGTCGCGGCGCAGCAGGCGCAGACGGTCCTGGACCGAGACCAGCATCGACATCAGCGTGAGCAGCGTCGCCTGGATCCGGCGCAGGGCGGCATCCCCGGCCCGGACCGCCGGCGTGTCGAGGCGGGCGTTGACGCGCAACTGGTCCAGCATCATGACGTCGCCGAGGAGACGGCGGCGGTCCGGCAGGCGGCGGGCGTCGTCGCTCCGCCCGCGCAGCACGTCACAGCCCCAGGCCCGCGCCGCCGCCAGGCATTCCGCCAGCGTCCGGCGCAGCAGGCCGCCCGTGGTCCGCGGCAGGACGAGACGGCTGACCACCGTCGCGCAGGCGATGCCGAGGCTGATTTCGGTGCAGCGGGCGACGGCGACGTCGAAAGCCGAGAGCGGCGCCGCGACCGAGCCGAAGCCGACGATCACCGCCGTATAGCCGGCCAGCATGGCGCCATAGGACGACGACGCCTCGCGCAGCAGGATCGAGACATAGAGACAGGCCCCGACCCAGAGCGCGATCGCCGGAATGAAGACTTCCCGGGCCCCGGAAAAGGCGGCGACCAGCGCGACCGCGACCGTGGCGCCGACGAAGGTGCCGGCGAAACGCGCCAGCGATTTGGCGAGGACGGCGCCCGAAAGCGGCTGCGAGACGATATAGGCGGTGAGCAGGGCCCAGCCCGGCTGCCCGAGGTCGAGACGGAAGGCGATATAGATCGCCAGCATGCCGGCGGCGAAGGTCTTCACCGAGAACAGCAGGTCACGCGGTCTCGGCCCCACCATCGCAATGTCTCCCCCTCGTTCCCGTCGGCCCGATGGTGCCCGCCGCATTGCGCGCCGTCCAGTCACGCAAGCGGTTTGACGGCGCGCGGCGGCATGCCTAGTGTCCTGCTTCCGCCCCAGAAGGAAACCGGTATGGCGTTCACGGTCAGGCTGCCCCAATACGACCTCGAGATCGAGGTGCCGCGCGGCATGACCATCCTGGATGCCGCGCTGGACGAGGATCTGGACTGGCCGTTCTTCTGCCGGGGCGGCACCTGCGGCAAATGCAAATCCGTCCTGGTCTCGGGCGAGGTCGACCTGAAGCCCTATGCCGGTTTCGCCCTGACCGAGGCGGAGCGGGCGTCGGGCCTGATTCTGGCCTGCCGCGCCCTGCCGCTTTCCGACTGCGAAGTCATCCATCTCGAGCCGGGCGACGACGTTCTCGGCTGAAGGACCGTCCATGGCCCCCCTGACCATCGCCACCTGGAACATCAATTCCGTCCGTCTGCGCATCGGCCTGGTCGAGCGTTTCCTGGCCGAACAGGCGCCCGACGTGCTGTGCCTGCAGGAAATCAAGACGATCGAGGACGCTTTCCCGCGGAACGCCCTGATCGAGGCCGGCTATCCCCATCTGGCGATCGCCGGGCAGAAGGGCTATCACGGCGTCGCCATCGCCTCGAAGCGCCCCTTCACCCGGATCGAGAAGGACGACTGGTGCGAGATGGGCGATGCCCGCCACCTGCGCGTCGCCTTCGAGGACGGCCTGCTGCTCGACAATTTCTACATTCCGGCCGGCGGCGACGTGCCCGACCCCATGGTCAATCCCAAGTTCGACCATAAATTGCGTTTCCTGCGCGAAATGGTGGCCTGGGGCGAGGCGCGGCGGACCCGGGAGACGCGCGCCATCGTGGTCGGCGATTTCAATGTCGCGCCCCTAGAGCACGACGTCTGGAGCCACAAGAAACTGCTCGACGTGGTCAGCCACACCCCGGTCGAGACCGAGCTTCTGGCCGAGGTCCAGGCCGCCCACGACTGGGTCGACGCGGTCCGCCATTTCGTGCCGGAAACCGAGAAACTCTATTCCTGGTGGTCCTATCGCGCCGCCGACTGGAGCGCCGCAGACAAGGGCCGCCGCCTCGATCACATCTGGGTGACGCCGGCCCTGAAGGACGGTCTGGTCGCCACCAGGACGCTGCGCGAGGCGCGCGGATGGCCCCAGCCGTCGGACCACGCACCGGTCATTCTGGAATTGGACGCAGGTTAGGTTTAATCCCATTCAGGGAATTTTAGCGTTTATTGCACCCAAAATGGCGTCATCGCACTGTCAAGCGGGACACCAGAACGATGCAGACCAGAAAATTCCCGACGGGCCGCTTCATCGGCCACTGTGCCTCCATTTCCCTGCTGGCCCTTCTCGCCGCCTGTGGCGGCGGGGGTGGCGTCGACGTCCAGGCCACGTCCGTCACCAGTTCGAGTTCGGCCGGCAAGAGCCCGGCCGACCCCTCGGATCCGCTGGGCGAGACGGTCGATACCGTGATCGAGCTGATCACCGCCCCGGTCGCGAGCTTCGAGACCCGCGAATATTACCGCGAGATCGCGCTGGCCATGATCAACGCCAGCACCGGCTATTCGACCGGGGCTTCGGGCCAGGGCGTCGTCGTCGCCGTGAACGACGGCCAGGTCGATACCGGGATCGCGGAGCTGGCGGGGCGGATCGTCGGCGACAATGCCAATTGGACCGGCGACGCCACGGTCAGCACCCATGCCACCCATCTGGCCGGCACCATCGCCGCCGCGCGTGACGGCAAGGGCATGATCGGCGTCGCCTGGTCGGCGTCCATCCTGCCGCTGACCAGTTTCGTCACCGACGACGAGGGCGCCACCTCGGGCTATGGCAGCGCGCCCTATGACGCCATCCGCTATGCCGCCGACGTCGGCGCCGACATCGTCAACAACAGCTGGGGCTCGACGCCGGACTCGGCGATCCCGAACGCCCTCGTCTCGGCCGTGCGCCATGCCACCGACCGCGACACCATCGTCGTGTTCTCCACCGGCAATGCCGGCGCCGACCAGCCGAATGCCACCGCCATGGTGCCTTCGGTCGACGCGACCACCCGGGCGCTGACGGTGGCGGTCACCGCCGTCGACGACGACGGGCGCCTCGCCTCCTATGCCAATGCCTGCGGCGATGCCGCCGCCTGGTGCCTGGCCGCCCCCGGCACCAGGATCTATGCGACCGATACCGACGGCGACTACACCACCATGACCGGTACCTCGATGGCGGCCGCCGTCACCTCGGGCGCGCTGGCGGTGGTCAAGTCGCGCTTTCCCGAGCTTTCGGCGGAACAGATCGTCGACCGCGTCCTGACCACCGCCAAGGACAACGGCATCCATGCCAATCAGGCGCTCTACGGCCATGGCCTGCTGGACCTCGGCGCGGCGACCCGGCCGATCGGCACCCTGGTCGCCAATGCCGTCGGCGACAATGTCTACACCGACGGCGCGGTCGCCGGCGAAGGGACCGCCATCGCCGGCAACGCGGTGATCGGCGATGCCGTGGCCGCGGCCCTCGGCGGCCTCCCCGTCGCGATGTTCGACGATTACGACGGCGCCACCTTCACCGTCGACATGGCCGGTCTCGTGGTGCTGGACCAGAGGCCGGACTACGCCGGCCGCGCCTTCGGCGATTTCGGCCGGGGCCATTTCGCCGATGTCGACGGCCTGCCCGGCATGCGCATGTCCCTGTCGTCGCGATCGCGACAGGTCGGCGCCGGCGCGGCGCTGTCCGGCGCCACAAGAGACGGGCGGGAGACGGTGGCGGCGCTGCGCCTCGCCCTCGACGACCGGACCCTGCTCTTCGCCGGCCTGAACACCGGCTTCGCCGAGGCGCTGCCGGCCAACGACTCGCTGCCCACCGAAGCCGGGCTCTCCCTGTTGCCGGATACGATGGTGCCCGGCGCCCTGTCGCTGGCCGACGGGGGCGCGGTGCTCGGCATCGAAACCGCGCTGTCGCCCTTCACCGCGCTGTCGGTCGCGGTCATGAACGAAGGCCCGGAAGAAACCGGCTTCGTCGGCGCCGAAGCCTTCTCGAAAGGCGCCAGCGCCATGCAGGCCTCGCTGCGCCACGACCTCGGCCACGGCCTGACGGTGGAGGCCGGCATCGGCTTCATCCGGGAAAGCGGCCAGATGCTGGGCGCCAGCGGCACGGGCGCCCTCGCGCTCGGCGGGGCGGAGACGGTGCAATTCTCGGTCGGCGCGCGCTATGCCATCGGTCCCGACGTGGCGCTGGTCGCGCGCTACGACCGCGCCGTCACCGACGCCGGCGAAACCGGCGCCTTCATCAGCGAAGCCCGCGACCTGACCAGCGATTCCTGGACCGTCGGCCTGCTGGGCCGGAACGGCGTGGTCGGGGGCGACCACTGGGGTTTCACCAGCCATCAGCCCCTGCGCGGCCAGAGCGGCACCCTGGTACTGGCCCGCCCGACCGGGCGCGACGCCGACGGCACGGTGCTGGGCGACATGGTGACCGTGGCGCTGGACGGCGGCGGGCGCGAGATCGACTGGGAGGCGTTCTATGCCCTGCCGGTGGGCGAACAGGCGCTGCTCGGCTTCAACCTGCTCTATGTCATGGATCCGGGCAACAGCGCCACGGCGCCCGACGAGATGCTGGGCATGCTGCGCTACCGGCTGCGCTTCTGATCGAAAGGGTCAGCCGCGGTCGCGCAGCAGCGTGGTCGACCGGTCGAGGCGGCGCGCCAGTTCGCGCATCACCGCGATCCCGACCGAGGGGAATTCCTGCACCAGGTCGAAGAACAGATCGGCCCCGAGGCGCAGCACCACCATCTCGGTCTCGGTCTTCACCGTCGCCGTGCGCGCCACGTCGGCCAGCAGCGCGACCTCGCCGAACAGGGTACCGGCCGGCACGGTGCCGACCGGGATGGCGCCGCCGTCGGCGGTGTCGACATGGACCGACGCCTCGCCCGACAGCACCACGAAGACCGCGTCCCCCGGCTCGCCCTGGCGCACCAGCACCGTGCCCGCCGGCACCGTCTGCCGTTCGGCCGTGAAGGCGATCAGTTTCAGCCGCGCCGGATCGACTCCTTGAAACAGCGGCACCGCCGCCAGGGTCGCGGCATCCTCACTCAAGCTCATTTGACATCCCCGTCCGCGGACCGGACGATCCGGCCGCGTTCGATAGTTATCACACGATCGAACCCCAAGGCGTGGTCCATGTCACCGAAAGAGGCGATCACCGTCACCCCTTCGGCCGCCAGTTCGCGCAGGATGGCGATGACGGTCATCCGACAGGCACTGTCCAACGCGCCGAGCACGTCGTCCAGCACGATCACGTCCGGGCGGCGCAGAAGCGCCCGGCCGATCGCGATCCTGAGGCGTTCCCCCGGCGCCAGGCGCGCCCCGGCGATGCCGACCGGATAGGCGAGGCCGGCGCGCATCACCGCCTCGCCGAGGCCCATCTCCTCGAGCACGGCCGCCGCCGCCCGGCGCACCCGCGTCGCCGCCCCGACCCGGTCGGCGGCGATCCGGCCGTCCAGGATATTGTCCAGCAGGCTGGCGGCGGGATTGACCGCGTCCGGCCGGAAGCGCGCGATCGTACCCGCCAGTTTCGGCGGCATCCGTGCCGCCAGCAGGGCGCGGGCCTCGACCACGGCGGCCTTCAGGCCCGGGTCCACCGCGTCCAGCCGGTGGCGGGCCGCAATCACCCGGAACGGCAGGTTGACCAGCATCAGCCGGTCGTCGCGGGTCTGCGCCGTCTCGCCGAGACCGGCGAGAACGCGCAGGCGCCGCAGTTCGGGCGGCGTCACCAGGGCGAAGCGGCGCACCATCTCGTGATCGGGATCGACGCCGGCGAAGATGTCGATCATCACCGCCGCGATCCGCTCGCCGGCGGCGCGGAGCGGCTCGATCAGGGAGCAATCGGTCAGGAACGACAGCATGAAGCCGCTGTCGGTCATGCGGTCGACATTGAAGGTACCGTCGGTCGGCATGCCGAACAGCAGGTTTTCCGCGAGACTGGCGTGATCGTTGTAGAGCGCGGGATCGAAATGGACCACCAGATCCGCCTCGCCTTGTTCCGTCAGCCGGCGTTCGAGCAGAGCGCGGGCGGCGATCACCGCGGGCGCGATCTCGGCCGCGACGCCGTCCGGCAGGCGCGAATGAAGGCCGAGTCGGAACAGGGTGTCGCCGAAGCCGAGGCGCTTCATCACATCGATCATGCGCTGCCGCAGGCCGGCCGCGTCGGCCACGCCGGCCGCGTCGTAATCGATCCAGTCGGCATCGAGCGGATCGGCCGGATTGCCGCAGCGCCGGGCGTCGCGCTGTTCCGGCGTCTCGGCGGTGCCCTCGAGGCGCGGCACGCGTTGCAGGCCGAAGGCGAGATTGTCGGCGATGGTGCGGGACTGGAGGCCGGTCCCCGTGCCCGTGCCGACATAGGCGATACGCCGGTTGCGCAGCGACGGCGCCATGGCGGCGACGTCGCGCCCGCCGATGGCGATGCGCCCGCCCGTCGGCTCGATCAGCCCGGCGAGCGCCTGGGCCAGCGCTTCGCGCCCGCCGCCGGCCGGGCCGACCAGCGCGGTCGAGCTGGCGGGCGCGATGGTGAGACGCAGGCGGTCGAGGAGACGGCTGTCGCTTTCGTCGCGCAGGATCACATCCTCGACCACGATCGCCTCGCCGCGCAGGCTGATCGCCTCGGGCGGGGTGTCGGACGGCGGCGGGCGCAGGTCGGGGCGATTGTAGAGACGCAGGGTGTTTTCGTATTTCACCTGCGCGTCCTCCCGCGCCTGATACCATTCGAGGAGTTCGCGCCAGGGCGTCGCCATGTCCTTGTGGGCCGCGATCACCGCGACCAGGGTTCCGATGTCGAGGCGGCCCTGGAACACCAGCCAGCCGCCGAGGGCATAGAACGCCACCGGTCCCGCCTGCTGCACCAGCGTATTCACGGTGGCGATGGTGAAGCGAAGCCGGTCCAGCGCCACCCGCGTGCGGAACACTTCGCCCAGCCGCGCACCGAGGAAGGCCCGGGTCCAGCGCGTCTGGTCGTTGGCGTGGATGTCGGTGATCAGGCGGAAGGTCTCGTCCACCCGCTCGCCGAGGCCGCGCATCAGGCGGCTGCGGTCGCGCGACAGGCGGTTCACCCGGCGCTGCAGGCCCGGCACGATGATCATGGCGAGGGGATAGAGCACCGCCGCCGCGACCGCCAGCAGGGGATCCTGCAACAGGAGGAAGGTCATGATCACGACGATCGTGCCGCCCTGATAGGCCGGCACGGCGACCGCATCGCCGACATGGACGCTCAGCGCCTCGATCTCGCCGCCCATGGAAGCCATGGTTTCTGCCGCCGTCCGCTGGCGAAAGGCCGCCTGGGGAAAACGCAGCACCAGGGCCAGGGCCTGGAAGCGGATACGGCGGAGCGCGCTTTCCGCCGTATCGATGCGGCGCCGCTCGATCGCGAGGCGAAAGCGCTGATTGACGACGACCAGCGCCAGAAGCAGAAAGCACTGCGTCCCGAGCAGGACGCCCGCCGTCACCTCGATCCCGAGCACATGCGACGGCAGTTCGATACCGAAGAGGTGGCGCGGCAGTCCCATGTCGCCGCCGATCAGAGCGACGATCTCCTTCGGCATTTCGTAATAGAGCCAGAGGAAGGGAAAGGAGGCGAGGGCGAGCGCCAGCAGGGAGAGCTGCGCGCGCAGCGAATAGCGCCACAGAAAGCGCCGGAAGTCCGGTTCCAAATCGCGGCTCCGGCGCTCTTGCCTTGATCAGCCGGTCGCGCGGGCGACGTCGGCGGCGGGCACGGTTCCGTCGGCGGGCGCGGCGGGCGGCGGCAGGATCTCGCTGATCGCGCCGGGCGCCCGCCATTCCAGGCTGTCGAAGGAATGACAGGCCGGGCAATGGGGCGACCATTTCACCGGCGTGTGACCGCATGTGTGGCAGAACCAGCGCGGTTCCGATTCGCCGGTCGCGGCCTTTTCCTGCCATTCGGCGGCGCGGCGCTGATCGCCCTTCTCGCGCCGTTCCAGTTCGGCCAGCAGGTCGTAGGTCCGGCGCGTCGCCTCGCTGTTGGCGACGAGCACCATCAGGGCTTCGCGCGCCTCGGCCCACTGGCGCCGCACCAGGGCCTGTTCGGCGGCGAGGAGCCGGCTTTCGCGCGCCGCCGGATTGATCGACGCCAGGGTGGCGAGGCGCTTGGCGCGCTCCTCCTCCGGAAGGTCGGGGGCGATGGCGCCGTAAACCTCGGCGATGTCGGGATGGGGCTGATGGGCCCAGGCATTCTCCAGCAGGCGGTCGGCCTTGCGCTGTTTGCCGGCATCGGCCAGCAGGCGCGCCAGACGGGTCGTCGCCGGCACCAGATCGGGCGCCAGGGCATGGGCGGATTCGGCCAGCGTCAGGGCCTCGCGGGAATCGCCCCGGGCGATCGCGGCATCGACCTGGCCCAATTGCACCACGGCACGGTGGCGCTTGCCCTTGGCGCCTTCGATCAGCTTGTGGCGGAGCGCGCCGGCAAGGGTCTCTTCCGCCGCGCTCCATTCGCCGAGCGCCGCCTGCAAGCCGAAGATCTCGCTCGCCACCCAGGGCGCGCCGGGGCGCAACGCCTGGGCCTCGCGGGCATGGGCCAGCGCCATGTCGTTGTCGCCGCGCCGCCGCGCCAGCACGATCAGGCCGCGCAACCCGAGGAATTTCGTCTCGTCATTCTCGAGCATCAGCTTGTAGGCGCGTTCGGCGGCCCCGCTGTCGCCGTTGAGCTGGGCCGCCTGGGCCGCCAGCAGCAGCGACAGAGGCGAGCCGTCGGTCGCCGTCTCGGCCGCGATCGCCTGTTTCTTGGCATCCCGCGCATCACCCGCCGCGACCGCGACGAGGCCGCGCACCAGGGCGCGTTCCGCCGTCTGCCGGCGCTTGGCCCGGCGCCTTCCCGCGAGATAGCGGGGCCCGCGCGCGGCAAACAGCGCGAGGCGCGCCAGCGCCGCAAGCACGGCCGCCAGCACGATGATGATGGCGATCAGCACCCCGACCGAGGTTTCGATCCGATAGCCGAGCCAGTCGACGGCGATGACCCCCGGCCGATCCGCCATCCAGGCGGCGACCAGCGCCAGGACGAGGACGAGAACGACCGCGATGGTGATCTTCAGGACCGCGCGCATGCTCAGTTCGCCTCCGCGAAGCGGGCGGAAACCTCGCCGTCGAGAAGATCGACGGCGGCCTCGGCGGCGAGCCGCGCCTCCGCCTTGGCCTTCCAGGCCGAAAGCGCCTCGGCCGCGCCGCCCTGCAACGCCGCGACTTCCGCCAGGGCGTCTTCGAGATCGCCCCGATCCAGCCGGCGCTCGGCCCGGGCGATGCGGGCGGGAACGTCGTCGCCCTCGACCTCGCCCACCGGGCGGACGGTGATCAGATTGCCGGCTTCCGCCAGCAGGCGATCGACGACATCGGCATCTTCCGGCATGTTGGCGGCCTGGACCGCCGCGCGGGCCAGCGGCGCGAATTCGGTGGCCAGGGCGCCGCGCGTGGCGAGGCCTTCGGCGGCATGGGCCGATAGCGTATCCAGCGCCTTGCCGATGGTCGGCTCGCGCACCAGATCCAGCGCCTCGAAATGGCGGCGCACCGGCGCCAGCGCCCCGTCATAGGGCCGCTCGCTCGAAATCGCGTTGCGCAGATGGCCGATGGCATAGACCAGGGAGACGCCGCGCCCGACCGCGCGCAGACGGTCGGTCTCGTCGGCGATGCGGGCATTGCTGGCGGCGGCCGCGGCCTTCATGTCGGCGATTTCCTGGCGCAGCGCCGCGATGGCGGCGGCATCGCCGGACGGCGCCGCCAGTTTCGCGTCGATCGCGGCGAGGCGGGCGCTCAGGGCGGGGTCCGACATCGGGTCCGCCACCGGGGCGGGCGACGGTTCGCCGCCCTCGCCGCCCTCGGCCATGTCGCCCTCGCTGCCCGCCTCCGTCAGGCTTTCCTCGAGAACGCCCTGGCGCTCGCGCAGGGCCGAAAGCTCGGCGCGAAGCTCGGCCAGAGCCCCCGAATCGCTCGCACCACCGCTCTCGGCCGGACCCGCCGTGCCAAGTTCGGCGACCCGCGCCTCGACGGCCTGGATCTTGCGGTCGAGGCCGGCGACGGCGGCTTCGAGGGCGTCGACCCGGGGATCGCCCACCACTTCCGCGACCGGCGACGCCGGCGCTTCGGTGCCGTCGATCATATGGGTGAGGCGGTCGCCATAGCGGTGCCAGACACCGGCGCCGGCGGCCACCAGGACGATGGCGGCGACGCCGAACCACAGGCTGCGGCGCGAGCCGCGCGACGGCGGCGGCACGGCGTAATCGGGGGAATCCATGCGCGGCGGCGGATCCTCCAGCGGCTTGTCCATCACGGGCGCGCTCTCTGCTTCGACTTCCGGTTCGGCTTCGGGCTCGGGCGCCGGCTCGGCGACCGCTTCGGTTTCAATCTTTTCGGTTTCGGGCTTTTCGGGATCGGGAGCATCGGTTTCGTCCTTCTCGCCGTCCCCGTCCGCGATTTCCTCCGCTACGACGTCGATGATCGCCGATTCGTCGGCCGCGTCGCCTTCTTGTTTCCTGTCGAGTCCACGCTGGTCGGGGCCCTGGCCCGGCTGGTCGGGACGCTCGCTCATGTCATGCTCCGTCACTCAGGTTCCCGATGGCGCGGCGGTGCCGTCGATCAGGGTCAGCAGGTCGATTTCCGTCGGCCGCGCCGCCACCAGGATCCGGCCGAAGCCGAGCGGTGCGAGCGCGTCCGCCACTGCCGCCGACAGGCAGTAGGCCGTCCCGGCGCCGAAGGCGGGCTTCGGGCGCAGGTCCGCAGCGAGGGTAACAAAGGTCGCCGCCGTCCGGGGAGAGAAAAACAGAAAGCCGTCAAAACCGTCGCTGGCGAGACATTTCGTTACCTCGGGCGGCAGGGCGGCGGCGGCGGGCGAATCATAGAGGGTGATGCGGTCCACGGTGAAACCGCGCCGGCCGAGCAGACCCGCGAGATCGCCGGCAAGGCTGGCGCCAGCGCCGTGGATCAGACGCCCGGCGGCCGGATCGAGGCGACCGGCGACCAGATCGGCCAGGCTTTCGACATTGCCGCCGGCACTCTCGACCGTGGCGAAGCCGGCCGCCCGGGCGCGCCGCGCCGTGGCATCGCCGACCGCGAAGAGCGGCAGGTCGCGGCGCGCCGTGGCGGCGGCGATACCGTCGACGCCATTGCCGCTGGTCGCCAGCAGGGCCTGGACGCCGTCGGTATCGAGGGCGATGTCCGGGCGCTGGACGATGTCGATCAGGGGCGCGATCACGCATTCATGGCCCTTCGCCGACAAGGTGGCGGCGAGGCGCTCCGCCTCCGCCGCGACACGGGTGACGAGAAGGCGCATGTCCGGGCGCTCAGACCCGGTCGAGAAGCGCGCGCGCGCCCTGGTCCAGAAGGTCGCGCGCCGCCGCCCGGCCGATCTCTTCCGCCTCGTCCGCCGAACCGCTGCGTTCGGCGCAGAGCCGCGCGCTGCCGTCCGGGGCCAGGGTCTCGCCCATGAAATGCAGGCCGCCCACCGCGTCGAGCCGGGCGAGACCGGCGATCGGCGTCCGGCACGAACCATCGAGAAGGGCGAGGAAGGCGCGTTCGCAGGCAGCGGAACGGGCCGCCGCCCTATCGTTCAGGGGGGCGAGCAGGCGGGCCGCCGTCTCGTCGTCCGCCCGGCGCTCCACCCCGACGATGCCCTGGGCGATGGCGGGCAGCATCACTTCCGGCTCCAGCACGCCGTCGGCGCGATCCGCCATGCCGAGACGGCGAAGCCCGGCGAGCGCCAGGAAGGTGGCGTCGAAGGCGCCCTCCGCGATCCTGGCGAGGCGGGTGCCGACATTGCCGCGCAGGGGTTCGACCACCAGATCGGGGCGCCGCGCCTTCACCTGCGCCCCGCGCCGCAAGGACGCCGTGCCGATCCGCGCGCCCGCCGCCAGCGCATCCAGGCTGGGTGCGCCGATCAGGGCGTCGCGCGGATCCTCGCGCGGCAGGAAACAGTCGATCACCAGGCGGTCGGGCAGAACGGTGGCGACATCCTTCATGGAATGGACCGCGAGATCAATGGCGCCGCTGGCCAGCGCTTCCTCGATCTCCTTGGTGAACAGGCCCTTGCCGCCGATCTCCGCCAGGGTGCGGTCCTGCACCTTGTCGCCCGTGGTCTTGATCACCACGACCTCGGGTTCGGGCAGGCCTTCGTTCCGCGCCACCAGGAGGTCGCGCACCATATGGGCTTGGGCAAGGGCAAGCGGGCTGCCCCTGGTTCCAATTTTGAGAACGGTTCCGATCTTCAAGATGTCTTGCACGATGTATCCGCCGGATGTTACGGCACGGGCATAACATTCCACCGGACATCATGGAACCCTCCGCCGCCTCTCCGGCCGCCATCGCCCGCCCGCTGGTGCTGGGCATCGAATCCTCCTGCGACGAGACCGCCGCCGCCGTGGTCGCGGGGGACGGACGGATTCTCTCGGACGTCGTGCTGTCCCAGCTCGACGATCACCGGATCTACGGCGGCGTGGTGCCGGAGATCGCGGCGCGCGCCCATGTCACCCATCTGGACGGGCTGATCCGCCGCGCCCTCGAAGAGGCCGGCCTCGGCCTTGGCGATATCGATGCCGTGGCGGCGACGGCGGGGCCGGGGCTGATCGGCGGCGTCATCGTCGGCCTGACCACGGCCAAGGCGATCGCGCTCGGCGCCGGCAAGCCGCTGATCGGCATCAATCATCTCGAAGGGCACGCGCTGACCCCGCGCCTCGTCTCTGGTGTCGCCTTCCCCTATCTGCTGCTGCTGGTTTCGGGCGGACATTGCCAATTGCTGGCGGTCGAAGGCGTCGGGCGCTATCGCCGGCTCGGCACCACCATAGACGACGCGGTGGGCGAAGCCTTCGACAAGACGGCGAAACTGCTCGGCCTCGGCTATCCGGGCGGGCCGGCGGTGGAACGGGCGGCCGCATCGGGCGATGCCACGCGCTTTTCCCTGCCCCGGCCCCTGATCGGCCGGCCGGGCTGCGACTTTTCCTTCTCGGGCCTCAAGACGGCGGTGCGCGAGACCGTCGCCGCCCTGCCCAGGCCCCTGTCGGACCGGGACCGGGCCGATGTCGCCGCCGCCTTCCAGACCGTGGTCGGCGCCGTGATCGTCGACCGCACGCGCCGCGCCCTCGACATGCTGCCCGCCCCCTGCCCGCTGGTGGTCGCCGGCGGCGTCGCCGCCAACGGCCATATCCGCGCCCGGTTGCAGGAACTGGCCACCGCGCGCGGCATCGATTTCGTCGCCCCGCCCCTGAAACTCTGCACCGACAATGCCGCCATGATCGCCTGGGCGGGGGTCGAGCACTTCAAGGCCGGCCACACGGACGCCCTGGACCTCAAACCCCGCGCCCGATGGCCCCTCGACACCGAGGCGGCGGCGCCGGGCGCGAAGGCTTAGGGCTGCGCCATCCCCTCACCCCCCGCCCTCTCCCCGCAAGCGGGGCGAGGGAGCTCATGCCGCGCGAGGTCCGCCCCCTCGCCCCTTTGGGGAGAGGGCTGGGGTGAGGGGCGAAACACCGATGGTCCCCAAACGAAAACGGCGGCCCTGGGCCGCCGTTTCCAATTCGCTTCGATCGAAGATCAGGCCGCGTCGACCACTTCCTTGATCGCCGCGACATGGGCTTCCGCCGCGATGCGCTGATTGTCGTCCGCCGCCGCTTCCAGGGTCGCCTGGGCGTCCTGCAGCTTGGCTTCCAGCGCCGCCTTGCTCGTGGTCGCCATGTCGAGGGCTTCCTCCGCCAGCACGGTCAGACCTTCCGGCGTGACCTGGGCGAAGCCGCCGCGCACGAAGTGGCGCGCGGTCACCTTGCCGCCGTCGTGAACCTCGACCATGCCGGCGCGCAGCAGGGCGACGAGGGGGGCATGGTCAACCAGCACGCCGAGGTCACCCTCGGCGCCGGGCACGACCACCATCTCGACATCGGCCGAGAACAGCAGCCGCTCGGGGCTCACCAGCTCGAAATGCAGCTTGTCGGCCATGGTCTATCCTCAGGCGGCCTGAGCCGCCAGCTTCTTGGCCTTCTCGACCGCGTCCTCGATGGTGCCGACCATGTAGAAGGCGGCTTCGGGGAGGTGGTCGTATTCGCCGTTGGCGATCGCCTTGAAGCCCTTGATGGTGTCTTCGAGAGCGACCAGCACGCCGGGCGAGCCGGTGAAGACTTCCGCCACATGGAACGGCTGCGACAGGAAGCGCTGGATCTTGCGGGCGCGGGCGACGGTCAGCTTGTCTTCTTCCGACAGTTCGTCCATGCCCAGGATGGCGATGATGTCCTGCAGCGACTTGTACTGCTGCAGGATCGACTGGACCTTGCGGGCCGTCTCGTAGTGCTCGTCGCCGACGACGCGCGGATCGAGAATGCGCGAGGTCGAGTCGAGCGGATCCACCGCCGGGTAGATGCCCAGCTCGGCGATCTGGCGCGACAGCACGGTGGTGGCGTCCAGGTGGGCGAAGGAGGTCGCGGGCGCCGGATCGGTCAGATCGTCGGCCGGCACGTAGATGGCCTGCACCGAGGTGATCGAACCCTTGGAGGTCGTGGTGATACGCTCCTGCAGGTTGCCCATCTCGGTCGCCAGCGTCGGCTGGTAACCCACCGCCGACGGAATACGGCCGAGCAGCGCCGACACTTCCGAACCCGCCTGGGTGAAGCGGAAGATGTTGTCGACGAAGAACAGCACGTCCTGGCCCTGCTCGTCGCGGAAATATTCCGCCATGGTCAGGCCGGTCAGGGCGACGCGGGCGCGCGCGCCCGGCGGCTCGTTCATCTGGCCGTAGACCAGGGCCACCTTGGACTCGCCCTCGAGGTCGATGACCTTGGCGTCGATGAACTCGTGATAGAGATCGTTGCCTTCGCGGGTCCGCTCGCCGACGCCGGCGAAGACCGAGAAGCCGCCGTGGGCCTTCGCGATGTTGTTGATCAGCTCCTGGATGAGCACGGTCTTGCCCACGCCGGCGCCGCCGAACAGGCCGATCTTGCCGCCGCGGGCGTAAGGCGCGAGCAGGTCGACGACCTTGATGCCGGTGACGAGCACCTGGGCTTCGGTCGACTGTTCGGTGAATTCCGGCGAGGGCGCGTGGATCGGCGCGAATTTGGTCGCCGGCACCGGGCCGCGCTCGTCGATCGGCTCGCCGATGACGTTCATGATGCGGCCGAGCACCTCATTGCCCACGGGCACGGTGATCGGGGCGCCGATGTCGGAGACCGGCTGGCCGCGCACCAGACCGTCGGTGCTGTCCATCGCGATGCAGCGCACCGACGACTGGCCGAGGTGCTGCGCGACTTCCAGCACCAGGCGGTTGCCCTGGTTGGTGGTCTCGAGCGCGTTGAGGATCGCGGGCAGGTGCTCGTCGAATTCGACGTCGACCACCGCGCCGATGATCTGGGTGATGCGACCCGTCTGGTTAGCCATTTGCGCCTCTTCCTATTCCAGCCTCAGAGCGCCTCGGCGCCCGAGATAATTTCGATCAGTTCCTTGGTGATCGCGGCCTGACGCGTCCGGTTGTAGGTCAGCGTCAGACGATTGATCATGTCGCCCGCGTTGCGGGTCGCATTGTCCATGGCGCTCATGCGCGCGCCCTCTTCCGAGGCGGCGTTTTCAAGGAGCGCGCGATAGATCTGCACCGCGACGTTGCGCGGCAGCAGCGCCTCGAGGATCTCTTCCTCGTCCGGCTCGAAGGTGAAGATGGCGCCCTTGAGATCGGGACCTTCCACGTCACCTTCCGGCAGCGCGGCCGGGATGATCTGCTGCGCGGTCGGGATCTGGGCGATCGCGCTCTTGAACTCGGCGTAGAAGACCGTGGCGACGTCGAATTCGCCGGCTTCATAGAGCGAGAAGAGCTTTTCCGAGATGCGCGCGGCGATCGGGAAGCCCTGCTTGCGCACGCCGCCCGCAACCTCGATCGTCTCGATGATCAGCTTGCCGTAGTCGCGACGAAGGGCGTCACGCCCCTTGCGGCCGACGCACAGCACCTTGACGGTCTTGCCCTGGGCGATCAGCGACTGGATGCGCTGACGCGCCAGACGCACGATCGACGAGTTGAAACCGCCGCAAAGGCCGCGTTCCGCCGTGGCGACGACGAGGAGATGCACATCGTCCTTGCCGGTGCCGGTCAGGAGCTTCGGCATGTCCTCGGTCATGACCACGCCGGCCGCCAGCGAGGCCAGCACCTGCTCCATGCGCGCGGCATAGGGGCGGGCGGCTTCGGCGGCTTCCTGGGCGCGGCGCAGTTTCGACGCCGCGACCATCTTCATGGCCTTCGTGATCTTCTGGGTCGACTTGACGCTGTTGATGCGCAGCTTCAAGTCCTTCAGGCTCGCCATGGCGGCTGTCCCTTACGCTGCTCGAACTCAGACGAAGCGCTTGCTGGTCTCGTCGCAGACCGCCGCCAGCTTCTTGTCGGTCTCGTCGCTCAGGGCCTTTTCGGTCCGGATCGCGGCGAGGATGTCCGAATATTTCGTGCGCAGCTCGTCGAGGAGCGCCTTCTCGAAGTCGACGATCTTGCCGACCGGCATCTTGTCGAGATAGCCCTTCACGCCGGCGTAGATCGAGCAGACCTGCTCCTCGACCGCCAGCGGCGAGAACTGGCCCTGCTTCAAAAGCTCGGTCAGGCGCGCGCCGCGGTTCAGCAGGCGCTGGGTCGAGGCGTCGAGGTCCGAGCCGAACTGGGCGAAGGCCGCCATTTCGCGATACTGCGCCAGTTCCAGCTTGATCGAGCCCGCGACCTTCTTCATCGCCTTGATCTGCGCCGCCGAACCGACGCGCGAGACCGAGAGGCCGACGTTGATGGCGGGACGAATGCCCTGATAGAACAGGTTCGTCTCGAGGAAGATCTGGCCGTCGGTGATCGAGATCACGTTGGTCGGGATATAGGCCGAGACGTCGCCCGCCTGGGTCTCGATGATCGGCAGCGCGGTCAGCGAGCCGGCGCCCTTGGCGTCCGACATCTTGGCGGCGCGCTCGAGCAGGCGGCTGTGCAGGTAGAAGACGTCGCCCGGATAGGCTTCGCGGCCCGGCGGACGGCGCAGCAGCAGCGACATCTGGCGATAGGCGACGGCCTGCTTCGAGAGATCGTCATAGACGATCAGGGCGTGCATGCCGTTGTCGCGGAAGAATTCGCCCATGGTGCAGCCGGTATAGGGCGCCAGGAACTGCAGCGGCGCCGGCTCCGACGCCGTGGCGGCCACGACGATCGAATATTCCATCGCGCCGTTGTCTTCCAGCATCTTCACGATCTGGGCGACGGTCGAACGCTTCTGGCCGACGGCGACATAGACGCAGTAGAGCTTCTTCGACTCGTCGTCGCCCGCGTTGATCGCCTTCTGGTTGATGAAGGCGTCGATGGCGACGGCGGTCTTGCCGGTCTGGCGGTCACCGATGATCAGCTCGCGCTGGCCGCGGCCGACGGGCACCAGGGCGTCGATCGCCTTCAGGCCGGTCTGCATCGGCTCGTGCACCGACTGGCGCGGAATGATGCCGGGGGCCTTCACCTCGACGCGGGAGCGGGTGACGTCCACCAGCGGGCCCTTGCCGTCGATCGGATTGCCGAGACCGTCGACCACGCGACCCAGCAGGCCCTTGCCCACCGGCACGTCCACGATGGTGCCGGTCCGCTTGACCGTGTCGCCTTCCTTGATGGCGCGGTCGGAGCCGAAGATCACGATACCGACGTTGTCCACTTCGAGGTTCAGGGCCATGCCCTTCACCCCGCCGGGGAATTCCACCATCTCGCCGGCCTGGACGCCGTCCAGGCCGTAGACGCGGGCGACACCGTCGCCGACGGAAAGGACCTGACCGACCTCGGTGGATTCGGCCTCAGCGCCGAAATTGGCGATCTGGTCCTTGAGGACTGCGGAAATCTCAGCGGCCCGGAGGTCCATTATGCATTCCCCTTCATGGCGACCGCCAGGCGGTCGAGCTTGGTCTTGAGGCTGCCGTCGATCTGGCGCGAACCCACGCGCACGATCAGGCCGCCGAGGAGGCTTTGATCGACCTTGGCGTCGATCGTGACCGTCTTGCCGACGAGGCGAGACAATTCGGATTTGAGCTGTTCGCTCTGCTCGAAGCTGAGTGGTTCGGCCGAGACGGCCTTGGCCGTCACTTCGCCGCGCGACTTGGCCAGCAGGTCCTTGAACGCCGACAGCGCCGCCGGAAGGGCAAACAGGCGGCCGTTCCTGGCCAGGAGCTGGACGAAATTGGTGGCGAAGGGACCGACGCCGGCCCGGAACATCAGCGCCTGCATGGCACGGCCCTGTTCGTCGCGCTTGTGTAGCGGGCTCTTCAGGAAGGCGGCCAGATCGGCGGATTCGGCGATCAGCGCCGCGATCGTATCGAGATCGGCGGCGACCGCGTCGACCACGCCACGTTCCATGCAGAGGTCGAACAGGGCGCCGGCATAGCGGGCACCGATATGAGCGACGAATGACGATGAGGTTGCCAAGACCCTTGCCCCCGGCAGCCGCCCCGCAGGGGCTACCTCTAAGCCGTTGAAATCTCAGGGCGAAGAAGGGCGCGAATGACGCGCACACGAACCCCGCCCGCTGAAGCAGGCGTCTCGTACCACAGGCCTTGATGCGCCGCAACCGTAAGCGCCGCGTCAAAATGGTCTAAGGTGCGATTTGCCGGCCAAAACAACCGGCGCCTTCGACCATGGTCTGAACGAGACCATCTTCCACGCGGCGCGCGAACCCAGAACCCCGAGCCGAAAACGCCCAACGCATTCCAAGGGAGGATGCGACGGATTTCAAGAAGGAAGCGGTGCAGCAAAACGCTTTCTTCACCGATTCCCGCGCGGTCAAACATCGAGACGGTAGCGGACATAGCCGTCGGCCGGCCGGAAGCGGTCGTAGAGGCGCCGCGCGCGGGCATTGTCGCCTTCCGTATGCCAATAGAGCTGGCAGGCGCCGAGGCGCCGCGCCTCCCGCTTCAGATCCTCGACCAGGGCGAAGCCGACCCCGCCGCCGCGCACCCCGGGATCGACGAAGAGATCTTCCAGATAGACGATCGGTTCGATCGACCAGGTCCGCGCGTGGACGATGCAGACGGCGAAGCCGACGATGCGCCCCTCCGCCTCGGCCAGCCGGGCGAAGACCGGCGTCAGCGGATCGAGGATGCGGGCCCAGGTGGTCGCGGTCACCGCCTCCGGCACGGCCGCCTGATAGAAGCCGGTATAGCCGGCCCAGAGTTCGCGCCAGCGCGCCTCGTCGCCCGGTCGGACCTCCCTGATCGCCAAGGCGCCGAATCGCCCTTCCGTGGCCTTCGATGTCGTCATCCCATGCCCTCTCGTCGTTCCGCCAGACTGTGCCGCTTCGATATCGGGCATCAGAGCGGATCGCGCCGCCGGCACCAGTGCCGGAAACGCAGATCTCCTAGCCGCGCTGACGCGGGCGCTGGTGCCGACCGTCGAGCAACTGGCGCAGATGCCGGACTTCGCGGCGCAGCGCCTCGTTCTCGTCGCGAACCTGCCGGAGGCGGGAATCGGCGGCCGCGACGTAATCCGTGAAGGGATCGGCCCAGCGCTGTCCGACATCCTTCCGCGGCGCGTCGCGCAGGCCTTGCGGCAACAGCAATTCGGACCAGGTGAGGCCGGCGCCCGTCACCAGGCGATGAGCCGCCAGAGCCGCCGCTGACCGTTCGCCGTCATGAGCCGAACCCAGCATGCCGAGCACGCGAACCAGGCGCAGCCTGTCCCCCTGTCTCATTGGATCCCCTCCGATGTCAGGGGCGGACTGTCCCGCCCATCGCGCCGACTGACCAGTGCCGAGAAGGCGGGGCAGGGGGCGTGCCGGGCTGCCTTGTCCCGCCTGCCGGGCAACACCATATCCATGAGGTCTCACATGAAATGATAGGGGTCGACGTCGACCTGGAGCCGGACACGGCCCGGGATCGCCTGGGCGTCGAGCCAGGGCCGCAGCACGGCCTGGACGTTCAGGCGGCGCGGCGCCCGGACCAGCAGGCGCACGCGCCAGCGCCCGCGCAGCAGGGCCATGGGCGCCGGCGCCGGGCCGAGGACGTCGAAGCCGTCGATGTCGCGGGGCGCGGTGCGGGCCAGGGCACGGCCGACGGTCATCACTTCCGCCTGATCGGGGCCCGAGAGGATCAGCGCCACCAGCCGGCCGTAGGGCGGCAGGCCGTGGCGCTTGCGCGCCGCCTGTTCGGCGGCGACGAAACCGTCCCGGTCATGGGCGGCGATGGCGCGAATGACGCCCGCCTCGGGATCGAAGGTCTGCAACAGGGCATGGCCCGGGCGCTCGCCCCGGCCGGCGCGGCCGACCACCTGGGTGGTCAGTTGAAAGATCCGCTCGCCCGCCCGCAGGTCGCCGCCGTCGAGGCCGAGATCGGCATCGACCACGCCGACCAGCGTGAGCCAGGGAAAATGATGGCCCTTGGCGACGATCTGGGTGCCGATCACCACGTCGACCTCCCGCGCCGCAATGGCATCGAAGGCGGCCTGAAGGGCCAAGGGCCCGCCCAATGTGTCCGATGCCAGCACCAGGCGCCGGGCCTGGGGCAGGACGTTCGCCACCTCTTCCTCGATCCGTTCGACGCCGGGACCGCAGGGTACAAGGCTGTCCTCCTCGCCGCATTCGGGGCAGGCGTGGGGGATCGGCATGACATGGCCGCAATGATGGCAGGCGAGCTGGCGCCGGTTGCGATGTTCCACCAGCCAGGCGGTACAGTTCGGGCATTCGATGCGGTGGCCGCAATGGCGGCACAGGGTGAGCGGGGCATAGCCGCGCCGGTTGAGGAACAGGAGGCTCTGTTCGCCGCGCGCCATGGTCTCCGCCATCGCCCGCGTCAGCACGGGGGAAAGGAAATTGCCCCGCTCCGGCGGGTTTTGCCGCATGTCGATGACGCGGATCTCGGGCAGCACGGCACCGCCGTGGCGTTCCGGCAGGACGAGGCGGCGATAGCGCCCGGCCTCGACGTTCGCCAGGGTCTCCAGGCTCGGCGTCGCGCTGGCGAGCACGATGGGGCATTTTTCGATCGTCGCCCGCACCACCGCCATGTCGCGACCGTGATAGGCGACGCCGTCGTCCTGCTTGAAGCCCTGATCGTGCTCCTCGTCGACGACGATCAGGCCGAGACTGCGATAGGGCAGGAACAGGGCCGAGCGGGCCCCGACGACGAGGGGCACGGAGCCGTCGGCCACGCCCCGCCAGACCCGTTTCCGGGCGCGCGGCGTCAGATCCGAATGCCAGACCGCCGGTGCCGCGCCGAAGCGCCCTGCGAAACGCTCGGTCACGGCGGCGGTCAGCGCGATTTCGGGCAGCAGCACCACGACCTGGCGGCCGAGGCGCAGCGCCGCCGCGATCGCCTCCATATAGGTTTCGGTCTTGCCGGAACCGGTGACGCCGTCGAGCAGGAAGGCGTGATAGGCGCCGTCGCCGACCGCCGCCGCCAGATCGTCCGCCGCCGCCCGCTGATCGGCGGAAAGCGCCGGCAGGGCGAAATCCGGATCGGGCCGGCGCCCGGCCGCCGCCGCCGCCATGATCTCCACCGGCTCGACCGCGCCGGCCTCGGCCAGGCCGCGCAGCACGCCGGCCGAGACCCCGGTCGCGGCCAGGATCGCGGGCGCGGTGCCCGGGCCTTCCGCCGCCAGATGGTCCAGCACCTTCCGCCTTGCCGGCGTCATGCGCTCGGGATCGCGGCCGGTGGCGCGATAGCCGGTCGTCGGCGCCGGCGCGTCGTTGTTGGCGGCATTGACGAAATGGCGCAGCACCATGCCCGGCGCATTCATCGTGTAGCTCGCCATCCAGTCGAGGAAGCGGCGCGCGCGCGCCGTCATCGCCGGCCAGTCGTGGACGGCCGCGACCGGCCGCAGCTTCGCCGCCGGCACCACGCCCTCCCCCGCGCCGTCCCAGACGACGCCGGTCACCCGTCGCGGGCCCAGCGGCACCTCGACGAAGGTGCCGGGAGCGGGTGGCGGCCCCGGCGGCGGCGCATAGTCGAGCGGGCCCGGAAACGGCAGGGAGACGAGAACGGGAATGCGGGAGGGAGCGGTCATGAGCTATATTGGCGGCCACGTGCCGGGGGCGGGGCGGATCGCCGATTCGCGAAGCCCGTGGCCATGACTCCCGTTTCAGGGGCCTCGATGGCGGGCCCGAAGTTTCCAGCGGATACCGATTCCATGAAGTTCTTCATCGACACCGCCGACGTCGCCGAGATCAAGGACCTTGCCGCGACCGGCATGGTCGACGGCGTCACCACCAATCCGAGCCTGGTCGCCAAGACCGGCCGCAATTTCCTCGAGGCGATCGCCGAGATCTGCGACCTGGTGGAGGGGCCGGTGTCGGCGGAGGTGACCGCCACCGATTTCGACACCATGCTGACCGAAGGGCGCAAGCTTGCCAAGATCGCGACCAACATCGCGGTCAAGGTGCCCCTGACCTGGGACGGGTTGAAGACCTGCAAGGCGCTGTCGGACGACGGCATCATGGTCAATGTGACGCTTTGCTTCTCGCCGTCGCAGGCGCTGCTGGCGGCCAAGGCCGGCGCCACCTTCATCTCGCCCTTCGTCGGCCGCCTGGACGATATCGCGACCGAGGGCATGGATCTGATCGCCGAGATCCGCCAGATCTACGACAATTACGAGGCGCTCTCGACCGAGATCCTGGTCGCCTCCGTCCGCCACCCGCGCCATGTCGTCGAATCGGCCAAGATGGGGGCGGATGTCGCCACCCTGCCGCCGAACGTGCTGCGCGCGCTGGCCAATCATCCGCTGACCGACAAGGGCCTGGACGCCTTCCTCAAGGATTGGGCGAAGACCGGCCAGTCGATCCTCTGATCGCCACATCCGACAGGCAGGCAGACGTGACGACGACAACAGAGAAACCCGACAGCCAGAAACCCGAGGGTGCGAAGCCCGCCGCCGGCGAAAAGCCGGCCGCGGCGAGGAAACGCCTGACCTCGGCCGAGGTGCGGGATTATCTGATGACGCATCCCGGATTTCTGGCGCGCAACCCGGACGTCCTGGAACACCAGAGCCTGCCGCCGCGCAGCGACGCCGACGGCGAGAAGGTGGTGGATTTCCAGCGCGCCCTGGTGGATCGCCTGCGCCGCGACAACGACCGCCTGCGCGTCTTCCAGTCGGAAGTGATCACGGCGGCGCGGGCCAATGTCTCGGCCCAGGCCCTCGTGCATGAAGCCGTGCTCATGCTGATGGAAGCGACCAGCTTCGAGCAGCTGATCCACACCATCACCCAGGATCTGGCGCCCGCCATCGGTATCGACGTGGTCACCCTCTGCGTCGAATCGGAAGAGCCGTGGTCGGATACGCCGGCGGTGCGCAACCTGCACCTGCTGCCGCCCGGCGCCATCGACATGGTGATGGGCGAGGGTGTCGGCGCCCGCCTCGTCGCCGGCGAGATCGACGACGGCGCCATCTTCGGCCCGGCCGCGACCCTGGTGCGGAGCCAGGCCCTCGCCCGCCTCGACCTCGGGGAGGACGGGCCGGTCGGCCTTCTGGCGCTCGGCAGCCGCGACGCCGAGAAATACGAGGAAGGCCAGGGTGGCGAATTGCTCGGCTTCCTGGCGCTCGCGGTCGAGCGGATGATCCAGCTTTGGCTGCGCCAGAGCCACTGACCCCGCCGTCCTCGGACGCATTCGCCGCCGTGCTGCCGGCGGCCCCCGATCTCGCCGCAACCGTCGGCCTCTGGCTCCGCCATCTGAAGGCCGAGAAGCGCGCTTCCGATCATACGATCGACGGTTACGGCCGCGACCTGCGCCTGTTCCTCGGCTTTCTCGCCGAGCATCTGGGCGCCCTGCCCGATCTCGCCGCGCTTTCGGCGCTAGGCCCGCGCGACTTCCGCGCCTTTCAGGCAAGGCGACGGGCGGCCGGAATCGGGGCGGCGTCGGCCGCGCGGGGACTGTCCAGCCTGCGTTCGTTCTTTCGCTTTCTCGACCGGCGCGGGCTCTGCCACAACGCCGCAGCACTCGCCGCCAAGGCGCCGAAACTGCCCCACGCGGTGCCCCGCCCCCTGCCCCAGGCCGCCGCCGTCACCCTGGTGGAGGAAGGCGGCTGCCTGACGGAGGAACCCTGGGTCGCGGCCCGGGACGAAGCGGTCCTCGCCCTGCTCTACGGCTGCGGGTTGCGCATCTCCGAGGCCCTGGGCCTGAGGCGGCGCGACGCCCCCCTGCGGGAGACGCTGCGCATCCTCGGCAAGGGCGGCAAGGAACGGCTGGTGCCCGTGCTGCCGGCGGTCGCCGACTCGGTGGAACGCTATCTGCGCCTCTGCCCCTTCGCGCTCGCCAAGGACGGCCCCCTCTTCGTCGGGGTGAAGGGCGGGCCGCTGTCGCCCCGCATCGTCCAGCGCGGCATGGAAGCCTTGCGCGGTGCCCTCGGCCTCGGCGCGGACGCGACACCCCACGCCCTTCGCCATTCCTTCGCCACCCATCTGCTGGGTGCCGGCGGCGACCTGCGCACGATCCAGGAATTGCTCGGCCACGCCAGCCTGTCGACCACCCAGCGCTACACCGACGTCGACACCGCCCGCCTCCTCGCCGCCTATGCCGACGCCCACCCCCGGGCGCGGGGCGGGGATTGAGGACAAAAGAAAACCCCCCGGCCCGGAACGCGATGGCTCGGGGCGCGGGGGGTCTCTGTCGGCGAAACGCCGGGACGCTTACTTCGGGGCGATGACCATGGTCATCTGACGCCCTTCCATCTTGGGCATCTGCTCCACCTTGGCGATTTCCTCGGTGTCGTCGCGCACGCGCATCAGTACCTTCATGCCCAGATCCTGGTGCGCCAGCTCGCGGCCGCGGAAGCGCAGGGTGACCTTCACCTTGTCGCCTTCCTCGAAGAACTTGCGGATCGAGCGCATCTTGACGTCGTAGTCGTGCTGATCGATGCCGGGGCGCATCTTGATCTCCTTGATCTCGATGACCTTCTGGTTCTTGCGCGCCTCGGCGGCCTTCTTCTGGGCTTCGTATTTGTACTTGCCGTAGTCGAGGAGCTTGCAGACCGGCGGATCGGCGTGGGGCGAAACCTCGACGAGGTCGACACCGGCGACATCGGCCAGCTGGAGCGCTTCGGCGAAGGTGACGACGCCGCGGTTCTCGCCGGTCTCGTCGATCAGGCGGACGCGCGGAACGGTGATCTGGTCATTGATACGCGGACCACCCTTCTCGGGAAGGGACTGGGGAAAGGGAGGGCGGGCTATGTAGAGTCTCCGTCTGACACTGCGGGGACTTCACATGCCATTCGGGTCCGAGCGACCCTGCACCTCAGTCCTTCCGCGCTAGGTTGATGAGGATCCCGCCGCCATGGCGGGAGCTGAGGACATAATTGTCCTCAAATCCCCGATTTTCAAGTCGCGAGTAGCACATGCCGCCCCCCCGACGGGCAGGGGGGCGGCGCGGCATCAGTTGCGGGCCTTGTCGACCAGCTTGTTCTTGGCGATCCACGGCATCATGCCGCGCAGCTTCTCGCCGACTTCCTCGATCGGATGCTCGGCCTGAAGAGCGCGCGTCGCCTTGAAGGACGGGGTGCCGGCCTGATTCTCCAGCATCCAGTCGCGGGTGAAGCGGCCCGACTGGATGTCGTCGAGGACGCGCTTCATTTCCTTCTTGGTCTCGTCGGTCACGATGCGCGGGCCGGTGACATAGTCGCCGTATTCCGCCGTGTTCGAGATCGAGTAGCGCATGTTGGCGATGCCGCCCTCGTAGATCAGGTCGACGATCAGCTTCACTTCGTGCAGGCACTCGAAATAGGCCATCTCGGGGGCATAGCCCGCCTCGACCAGGGTCTCGAAGCCGGCCTTGATCAGGGCGGTCAGGCCGCCGCAGAGCACCGCCTGCTCGCCGAACAGATCGGTCTCGCACTCTTCCTTGAAGGAGGTCTCGATGATGCCCGAACGGCCGCCGCCGACCGCCGAGGCATAGGACAGCGCGATGTCGAGGGCATTGCCCGAGGCGTTCTGGTGAACCGCGACGAGGCAGGGCACGCCGCCGCCCTTCTGATATTCGGAACGCACGGTATGGCCGGGGCCCTTCGGCGCGATCATGAAGACGTCGAGGTCGGGACGGGCCTCGATCAGCTTGAAGTGGATGTTCAGACCGTGGGCGAAGACGAGCGCCGCACCCTGCTTCAGGTTCGCTTCCAGCTCGTCCTTGTAGATCTTGGCCTGGAGTTCGTCCGGGGTCAGGATCATGACGACATCGGCCCAGGCCGCGGCTTCGGCCGGGGTCATGACCTTCAGGCCCTCGCCCTCGGCCTTCCTGGCGGTGGCGGAGCCGGCACGCAGCGCGACGACGACATCCTTCACGCCCGAGTCGCGCAGGTTCAGGGCATGGGCATGGCCCTGGCTGCCGTAGCCGACGATGGCGACCTTCTTCGCCTTGATCAGGTTCACGTCGGCGTCGCGATCGTAATAGACGCGCATGGTCTTGGTCCTTTGGGTGGTCGTTCGTAACGGATGAGGATCAGAGGGAGCCGGCGCCACGCTGGATCGCGACGACGCCGGTGCGGGACAGTTCGGCCAGGCCGAGCCCGCGCATGAGGTCGATGAAGGCGTCGATCTTGGAGGTCGCGCCGGTCAGTTCGAAGACGAAGGACTGCGCCGTGCTGTCCAGCACGCGGGCCCGGAAGGCATCGGCGAGGCGCAGCGCCTCGACCCGCTTCTCGCCGGTCGAGACCACCTTGACCAGGGCCAGTTCGCGTTCCAGCGACGGACCGTCGATGGTCAGGTCCTGCACCTTGTGCACGGGCACCAGGCGGTCGAGTTGAGCCTTGATCTGCTCGATCACCATTTCGGTGCCCGAGGTCACGACGGTGATGCGCGAGAGATTGCGCGAATCCTCGACCTTGGCGACGGTCAGGCTGTCGATATTGTAGCCGCGGCCCGAGAAGAGCCCGATGACCCGGGCGAGAACGCCCGCTTCGTTGTCGACCAGAACGGCAATGGTATGGCTGCGGATCGGTTCCACTTCGCCCTCTTTTCCCCGGTTGGCGGGGCTTATATCTCGAAAAACGTCGGTTGGGAAATTTTTGGGCAGGCTTCCCTTTCCCCGGCGCGTCGTCCCGGCGAAGGCCGGGACCTCATGACCAGTTCGCGTGTAACCGGCCGAAGATCCCGGCCTTCGCCGGGATGACGCACGTTGGAATGCCTTATACCAGCGCCATGCCCTCGGCCGAGATGTCGCGGTGCGCCTCGTCCTCGGGGCCGAGGATCATCTCGTTGTGGGCGGCGCCCGACGGCACCATGGGGAAGCAGTTCTCCTTCTGGTCGACCATGCAGTCGACCAGGACCGGGCGCTTGATCGAGACCATCTCGTTGATGGTGTCGTCCAGGGCGTCCGGCTTGTCGCAGCGCAGGCCCACGGCGCCGAAGGCTTCCGCCAGCTTCACGAAGTCCGGCAGCGCATGCATGTAGGACTCGGAATAGCGGTTGCCGTGCAGCAGTTCCTGCCACTGGCGCACCATGCCCATGTACTGGTTGTTCAGGATGAAGATCTTCACCGGCAGCCGGTACTGGATGGCGGTCGCCAGTTCCTGGATGTTCATCATGATCGAGGCTTCGCCCGCGACGTCGACGACCAGGGCGTCCGGATGGGCCATCTGCACGCCGATCGCCGCCGGCAGGCCATAGCCCATGGTGCCGAGACCGCCGGACGTCATCCAGCGGTTCGGTTCCTCGAAGCCGATGAACTGGGCCGCCCACATCTGGTGCTGGCCGACTTCGGTCGTGATGTAGGTGTTCGGCCCCTTGGTCAGGGCGTGCAGGCGCTGGATCGCGTATTGCGGCTTGATGATCTCGTTCGACGGGCGATAGCGCAGGCAGTCGCGCGCGCGCCATTCGTCGATCTGCTGCCACCAGGCCTCCAGCGCCGCGCGGTCGGGGCGGAGCTGCTTCGACTTCCAGACCTTGATCATGTCCTCGAGGACATGGCCGCAGTCGCCGATGATCGGCAGGTCGACCCGGACGTTCTTGTTGATCGACGAGGGATCGATGTCGATGTGGATCTTCTTCGAATTCGGCGAGAAGGCGTTGACCCGGCCGGTGATGCGGTCGTCGAAGCGCGCGCCGACGCAGACCATCAGGTCGCAATCGTGCATGGCGTGGTTCGCCTCGAAGGTGCCGTGCATGCCCAGCATGCCCAGCCACTGCTTGTCCGAGGCCGGATAGGCGCCCAGACCCATCAGGGTCGAGGTGATGGGATAGCCGGTCATGCGCACCAGCTCGCGCAGGAGCTGCGATGCCTGGGGCCCCGAATTGACGACGCCGCCGCCGGTATAGAAGATCGGCTTCTTCGCCGCCGCGATCATGTCGACGGCCTGGCGGATCTTGTTCAGGTCGCCCTTCACCTGCGGGCGATAGGACTTGTGCTGGACATTGGCCGGCGGGGTGTAGACGCCGGTGGTCAGCTGGATGTCCTTCGGCAGGTCGACGACGACCGGGCCCGGCCGGCCGCTGCGCGCGACATAGAAGGCCTCGTGCAGGATGCGCGGCAGGTCCTTGATGTCCTTCACCAGCCAATTGTGCTTGGTGCAGGGCCTTGTGATGCCGACCGTATCCGCCTCCTGGAAGGCGTCGTTGCCGATCAGATGGGTCGGGACCTGGCCGGTCAGGCAGACCAGCGGGATCGAATCCATCAGCGCGTCGGTCAGGCCGGTGACGGCATTGGTGGCGCCGGGGCCGGAGGTGACCAGCAGCACGCCGACCTTGCCGGTCGAGCGGGCGTAGCCCTCGGCCGCATGGGCGGCGCCGCCTTCCTGGCGGACCAGGACGTGCTTGATGTCTTCCTGCTGATAGAGCGCGTCGTAGATCGGCAGCACCGCACCGCCCGGATAGCCGAAGACCGTGTCTACGCCCTGATCGACCAGGGCCTTGAGAACCATCTCCGCGCCGGTCATCACATTCTGCGACATGACACTGTTACCTTCTTCAATTCCGGGCCGGCCGCCCTTCGGCCGCGCCACAAACGGCAAAACCGCGCCAGACGGCGCGGAGCCGGCAAGCTAGTCGCTCAAGATTGCGCCGTCAACCCCTGTGTGCGCATTTTCTGTTCGATATCAGCGATAATTCTTTTCGTTTCTTGCGCACCGTCCAGCCACGCCCAGGCTCCCATGCGGCCCCGGGCCCAGGTCATCTGCCGCTTGGCATATTGCCGGGTCTCGATCTCCGCCCTGTCGATCGCGGTTTCGAGGTCGATCTGCCCCAGGGCATGGGCGGCGAAGGGCCGCAGCCCGATCGCCTTGGCCGCCGGCAGCGCCGGATCGAGGCCGAGAGCCGAGACATCCCGCGCCTCTTCGACGGCGCCTTCGCCGGCCATGGCTTCCAGCCGGCCCCGGATCCGCGCCAGCAGGGCGGCGCGGGGCGGCGCCACCACGAGACGCGCGATGACGCCGATTTCCGGCGGGGCGGGCGGCGGCTCGGCCTGGAAGGCGGAGAGCGGACGCCCGGTGCCCTCGGCGACTTCGAGCCCCCGCAGAATGCGTTGGCTGTCGCCCGGCTTCAACCGCGCCGCCAGCGCGGGATCGAGGGTTGCAAGCCGCGCATGGAGCCGGGGCGCCCCCAGACGCGCCAGATCGCCCATCAGCCGGGTGCGGACCGCGGGATCGATCGCCGGCAGATCCGCCAGGCCTTCGGTCAGGGCATGGAAATAGAGCCCGGTGCCGCCCACCACGACGGCGAGGTGCCCGGCCTCATGCGCCGCCGCGATCTCGGCCCGGGCCATGTCGGCCCAGCGCGCCGCCGAACAGCTTTCGGTCGGGTCCATGACGCCATAGAGCCGGTGGGGCGCGCGCGCTTCGTCGGTGGCGCCCGGCCGCGCCGTCAGGATGCGCAGGCGACCGTAGACCTGCATCGAATCCGCATTGATCACGACGCCGCCGAGGGATTGCGCCAGCGCGAGCGCCAGCCCCGACTTGCCGCTTGCGGTCGGCCCGGCGATCAGTACGGTGGCGCCCACGCGATCCTCACCCGAGTTAGATTCAAGACAGATCCTGCGATGAACCACGTCCTGACCGTGATCGGCAACCCCTCGCGGGCGCCGCTGTCCCCCGCCCTTGCCGCCGACATCGCCTTCGCCCTGGAAAAGGCCGGCGCCACGGTGGGCGAGCCCGCCTGGCTGGCGCCGGACGAGGCGTTGGACCTGCCCTTCGACGGCCTGGCGGCGGAAACGGCGGAAGCGGTGGCCGACATCGCCCTGGCCGGCCTGCCGGCCGACCGCCTGGCCCAACCCGTCGCGGCCCGGCGCAAGCGGCTGCTGATCGCCGACATGGATTCGACCATGATCACCGTCGAATGCATCGACGAACTGGCGGATTTCGCCGGCCTGAAGGCCGAGATCGCGGCGGTGACCGAAGCCGCCATGCGCGGCGAGCTGGATTTCGAGCAAGCCTTGCGCGCCCGCGTCGCCCGCCTGAAGGGCCTGCCCGAGACGGTGCTGCAGACCTGTTTCGACGAGCGCGTGGGCTTCACCCCGGGCGGTCGCCAACTGGTGCGGACGATGGCGGCGAACGGCGCCCATTGCGCCCTCGTCTCCGGCGGCTTCACCTTCTTCACCCACCGCGTCGCAGCCCATCTCGGCTTTCACGAGAACCGCGCCAATGTGCTGGGCATCGCGGCGGGCGCCCTGGACGGCACGGTGGCGGAACCGATCGTCGGCGCCTCGGCCAAGCTCTCGTCCCTGCGCGGCCTGACCGACCGCCTCGGCCTGTCCCAGGACGAGACCCTCGCCGTCGGCGACGGCGCCAACGACCTGCCGATGATCGAGGCGGCGGGCCTCGGCGTCGCCTATCACGCGAAACCCAAGGTCGCCGCCGCCGCCCGCGCCCGGGTCGACCACGGCGATCTCTCGACCCTGCTCTATTTCCAGGGCTATCCGAAAAGCGAATTCGCGGGCTGAAGCCCCCCTCACCCCAACCCTCTCCCCGCAAGCGGGGCGAGGGAGTCCGGCCAGGGCACGGCAGAGGCCCTCGCCCCTCTGGGGAGAGGGGTGGGTGAGGGGCGAAACACCGCCCTTGAAAACACCTCGTCCCGAGTAACCTACTTCAGCAATTCGCCCGCGATGATCATCTTGCGGATCTCGCTGGTGCCCGCGCCGATTTCCAGCAGTTTGGAGGCGCGGTAGAGTCGGTTGACCTCCGCCTCGCGCATATAGCCGACGCCGCCGTGGATCTGCACCGCATCCGAGATCACCCGGGTGCAGCCCTCCGCCGCATAGAGGATGCAGGCCGCCGTCAGCTTGTGGATGTCGCCCCGGCCGCCGGCGCCTTCGCCAAGGTCGTTCGCCTCGGCGAGGGTCCTATAGCAGAAGGTCTTCATGGTCTCGATCGTGGTCCACATTTCGGCCAGCTTGGCCTGGATCATCTGGAACGAGGCGATGGGCTTGCCGAACTGTTCGCGCGTCTTGGCATAGTCGAGGGCCAGATCGAAGGCGCGTTCCGCCATGCCGACATTGATCATGGCGACGATGGCGCGCTCGAGGTCGAGGCCCGACATGACCACCGCCACGCCCTTGTTCTCGGCGCCCACCAGATTCTCGGCCGGCACGCGGCAATCGTCGAACAGGAGTTCCGCCGTGGTCGAACCCCGGAAGCCCATCTTGTCCAGCTTCTGGGCGACCTTGAAGCCGGGGAAATCCTTCTCGATGACGAAGGCGGAGATGCCCTTGGCGCCGGCCGCCTTGTCGGTCTTGGCATAGACCAGCAGATAGTCGGCCACGGGGCCGTTGGTGATATAGAGCTTGCGGCCGTTGAGGACGTAGTGATCGCCGTCGCGCCGCGCCGTCGTGGTCATGGAACCCAGCGCATCGGAACCCGCGCCCGGTTCGGTCAGGCCCAGCGCCCCGATCTTGCTGCCGTCGATCAGCCCGGGCAGATAGCGCTGGCGGATATAGTCGCTGCCGTTCCGCGCGATGTTGTTCAGGCACAGATTCTCATGCGCGACATAGGACAGCGCGACGGCGTGGTTCCAGCGCGCGATGCCCTGGGCGATCAGGCCCGAAGTGAAGAAATCGGCACCCGCGCCGCCCAGTTCCGGTTCCACCGTGACGCCCAGGAAACCCATGCCGGCCAGGGCCGGCATCGCCTGGGGCGGCCACCATTCCTCGTCGTCCATACGGGGCGCGAGGTCGTAGAGCTCGCCCCGGCCGAACTTGTCCGCCTGATCGAGGATTTCCTGCTGCTCCGGCGTCAGGCGGAAGCCGTTCAGGGCCGTGGAATTCAATCCGAAATCGGCCGTGGCCGCGTTCGCGCTCATCCGTCTCTCTCCTCCCCGGCTCGGGCCGGGCATTCTTGGGGCCTGGGCTTTATTGGGGGGCGTTTTCCGCATGTCCCCGGTTGACACGATTAAAATGAAGCATATTCATTATAGCGCCGGAGGCAAGGGGAGAGATGTGAATGCCCGTCATCAGCGCGGAGAGAATGCAGGGCCGGATCGACGCCATCGTCGAGGCGGCGAGCGCCGTCTTCGCCGCCAAGGGCTATGAAGCCGCCTCCATCGCCGAGATCGCGCGGCGGGCCGAAGTGTCGGACGGGCTGATCTACCGCTATTTTTCCAATAAGCGCGACCTCCTCTACCGCGTGCTCGAAGCCTTCTACGAACGCGTGGTCGCCGCCCTCGAGAAGGAAGTGGCGAAGGATGCCGGCTTCGAGGAACGGCTCCACGCCCTGGTGCGCCGCCACCTCGGCAATTTCGTCGCCGACCGCGAATTGTGCCGCCTGTTCCTGTCCGAGGTCCGGGTCGCCAGCGATTACAAGGGCTCCACGATCCAGACCCTGAACCGGCGCTATGCCTCGGTGCTGACCGGCCTGATCGAGGCCGGCATCGCCGCCGGCGAAGTGAAGACCGATGCCTCCGCCCGGCTGATCCGCGACGTCATCTTCGGCGCGATCGAGCACATCGCCTGGCCCTATGTGAACGGCGACGGAAAGCTGGACGTCGAGGCGACGGCGCAATCCGTCACCGCCCTCATCTGCGGCGGCATCTGCCTGCCCCAACAGAAGAATCCCGAGGAAGCCCCGAGGACATGACCCGACATCTTCCCTTCGATACCGTCCTCGTCGCCAATCGGGGCGAGATCGCGCTGCGCATCCTGCGCACGGTGAAACGGCTCGGCCTTCGGGGCGCCATCGTCTTCCATGCCGCCGACAAGGGCGCGCCGGCCATCAAGGCGGCCGATATCGCCATCGAGATCAAGGGCCCGACACCGGTCGCCGCCTTTCTCGACGGTGCGCAGATCATCGAGGCGGCGAAGACGGCCGGCGCCGGCGCCATCCACCCCGGCTATGGCTTCCTGTCGGAAAACGCCGGCTTCGCCCGCGCCGTGGCGGCCGCCGGCATCGCCTTCGTCGGGCCCCTGCCGGACGCCATCGAACTGATGGGCGACAAGGTGCGGGCGCGGAAATTCGTCGCCGACCGCGGCTTTCCCGTCGCGCCCTCGGCGATCGAGGACGATGACCCCGCAACCTTCGTCGAGCGGGCGCGGGCCGTCGGCGCGCCGCTGCTGATCAAGCCCTCGGCCGGCGGCGGCGGCAAGGGCATGCGCATCGTCCGCGACCTGGCGGAATTGGACGAGGAGATCGTCCGCGCGCGTTCCGAAGGTCAGCGCTATTTCGGCGACGGCCGGCTCTATGTCGAGCGCTTCGTCGAGAACCCGCGCCATATCGAGGTGCAGGTGATGGGCGACGGCCATGGCAATGTCGTCCATCTGTTCGAGCGCGAATGTTCGGTCCAGCGCCGCTTCCAGAAGATCGTGGAGGAAACCCCCTCGCCCGCGCTGACGCCGGAACAGCGCCGCGACATCTGCGAGACGGCGGCCGGCATCGCGCGGGCCGCCGACTACCGGAATGCCGGCACGGTCGAATTCATCTATGGCAACGGCGAATTCTTCTTCCTGGAGATGAACACGCGGCTTCAGGTGGAACACCCCGTGACCGAAGAGATTACGGGCCTGGATCTCGTCGAGATCCAGCTTCTGGTCGCGGCCGGCGAAATGCTGCCGGTAACGCAAGAGACGATTACCGCGACCGGCCATGCCATCGAATTGCGCATCTATGCCGAAAGCCCGGCGCGCGGTTTCGTGCCGACCACCGGCAAGCTGCTGGCCGTCCAATGGCCGGAAGGCCCGGGCATCCGCATGGACAGCGGCATCGCCAGGGGCCAGGCCGTCACCACCGCCTTCGATCCCATGCTGGCCAAGCTGATCGTCCATGGCACCGACCGCTCCGACGCCATCGCCAAGGCGCGCGAAGCCTTGGCGGATACGATCCTGCTGGGCTGCGAGACCAATGTCGCCTTTCTGGACCGCCTGCTGGCGGACGAGGTCTTCGTGAAGGGCGAGGTTCACACCGGCACCCTGGACGCCCGGCCCGACATCGCCGAGGAGCCGCCCCTGACGGCCGAGGAAACGCGCCGCGTGCTGGCCGCCGCCATGCTCAGCCTGCGCCCCACGCGTGACGCCGCCGACCGCATCCCCGCCATCCATGCCGCCATCGGCGCCTGGCGCAACTGAACACTCCCCCTCCGCCGGGAAGACAGAAAACAGGAAACGCCATGCGCCACCTGCTGATCATCGACGAGACCGAGGCCGAAGCGGGCCTGACGCCCGCCGGCGACGATCTCTATATCCTGCATGACGCCGAAGGCAGCCACGAGGTCTCGTTCCACGGCTATGCCGTCCGCGTGGACGACGTCATGGACCGGGTCGCCGTCGCGGTCGACGGCAATGTGGCCTACGTCCATCTGAACGGCCGCGCCCACCGCGTCGAATTCCGCGAGCCGGTCGATCGCTTCGCCAGGGGCGGCGCCGGCGGCGGGGCCGATGCCATCGCGGCGCCCATGCCCGGCTCCGTCGTCGCCGTCAACGTCGAGGCGGGACAGAGCGTCGCTGCCGGCCAGGTGATGATGGTGATCGAGAGCATGAAACTGGAAACCGCGATCAAGGCGCCGCGCGATGCCGTGATCGAGACGGTTCACGTCTCTGCCGGCAAGACCTTCAACAAGGGCGCACCGCTCATCGCCCTCGTCCCCCTGGAAGAGGAGTGAGCCGATGCGCCTCATCGAAACCCAGATCGACATTTCGTCGCCCGAATTCCAGGCGAACGCCATCCACAACCGTAACCTCGCCGGTCAATTGGCCGAGAAGCACCGGAAGGCCCGCTTCGAGCGTCCGCAGCGCGATCTCGACCGCCTGGCGCGCCAGAAGAAGATGAGCGTGCGGGAGCGGATCGAGGCCCTGCTGGACCCCGGCACGCCCTTCTTCGAACTCTCGACGCTGGCGGCCAATCAGGCCTACGGCGGCGATGTGCCGGGGGCGGCCATCGTCACCGGCATCGGCGTGATCGCCGGCCAGGAAGTGGTCATCCACGCAGACGATCCGGCGGTGAAGGGCGGTGCCTGGTATCCGCTTTCGGTGAAGAAGATCGTCCGCGCCCTCGACATCGCGATCGAGAACCGGCTGCCCGTCGTCCATCTGTGCGATTCGGCCGGCGGCTTCCTGCCCCTGCAGGCCGATCTCTTCGCCGACAAATATCTGGCCGGCCGCATCTTCCGCAATCAGGCGACGCTGTCGAAACTGGGCGTGCCCCAGGTCGCCATCGTGCTCGGCCATTGCACGGCGGGCGGCGCCTATATTCCGGCACTGTCGGAATATAACGTCATCGTGCGCGGCACCGGCGCCATCTTCCTGGGCGGCCCGCCACTGGTGAAGGCGGCGACCGGCGAAGTCGTTACCGTCGATGAGTTGGGCGGCTGCGACACCCATACCCAGATTTCCGGCACCGCCGACTATCCGGCCGACAGCGAGATGCATGCGCTGGCCATCGCCCGCGACATCGTCGGCACCTGGAAACGCGCCGAGAAACTGAAGATCGAGCGGATCGCGCCGGAAGCCCCCCATTACGACCCGGCGGAGCTTTACGGCATCATCCCGCGCGACATCAAGGTGCAGTTCGACATGCGCGAGGTGATCGCCCGCATCGTCGACGGCAGCCGCTTCCACGAATATCAGCCGGCCTATGGCACCACCCTGATCTGCGGTTTCGCCCATATCTATGGCATGCGCGTCGGCATCATCGGCAACAACGGCGTGCTCTTCAACGACAGCTCGCTGAAGGGCGCGCACTTCATGCAATTGTGCGATCAGAACCGCACGCCGATCCTGTTCCTGCAAAACATAACGGGTTACATGGTCGGGCGCGAATACGAGCATCGCGGCATCACCAAGGACGGCGCCAAGATGATCATGGCGGTCTCCGGCCTCGAAGTGCCGAAGATCACGGTGATCGTGAACGGCTCCTTCGGCGCCGGCAATTACGGCATGTCGGGCCGCGCCTTCGATCCGCGATTCCTGTTCATGTGGCCGCAGAGCCAGATTTCCGTGATGGGCGCCGATCAGGCCGCCAACGTCCTGACCGACCTGAAGGTACGCCAGGCGACGCGCGGTGGCGAGACCCTGTCGGCCGAAGCCGTCGCCGCCATCAAGGAGCCGATCCTGGAGGATTACCGCCGCCTGTCGAGCGCCTATTACTCGACGTCCGAGATGTGGGACGACGGCATTCTCGATCCCGTCGACACGCGAAACGCCCTGGCGATCACCCTGTCGGCCAGCCTGAACAGGCCGATCGACCGGCCGCATTTCGGCGTCTTCCGGATGTAATCAGAAACCTCTCGTCGTCGAGGCAGAAGGCCGTGATGACGGGCTTCTTGCAAGCATCGGTGTTTCGCCCCTCACCCAACCTTCTCCCCAAAGGGGCGAGGGCTTTAATTCGGTGCTCGTTCTGTCCCCTGGCCCCCTTGGGGGAGAGGGATAGGGTGAGGGGGTGGTATCGGGATCAGACGCGGCGGTGCGGTGCCGTTTCGTCGTCCTCGAAGAGGATGCGGGCGGCGTCGCCGTCCAGGTCTTCGAACTGGCCGCTGCGCATCGCCCAGAAGAAGGCGGCGAGGCCGCCGAGGCCGAGCAGCAGGGCGATCGGCATCAGATAGATCAGCACGTTCATTGGGCGGCGACCTTTCCGGCGCGCCCGAGGCGGAGCGCATTGAGAATGACGGTGAGCGACGAGGCCGACATGGCGACCGCCGCCAGCAGCGGCGTGACCAGCCCCAGAATCGCCAATGGCACCAGGGTGACGTTGTAGACCAGCGACAGGCCGAGGTTCTGGCGCACCAGCACCTGAGAGCGGCGCGCCACCGCGAGCGTCGCGGTCACGGCGTCGAGGCCGGCGCCCTGGAACAGCACGTCGGCGGTGGTGCGGGAGATGTCGGCGGCGGCGCTGGGCGCCATGGAGGCATCGGCGGCGGCCAGCGACGGCGCGTCGTTGATGCCGTCGCCGACCATCAGCACCTTGGCGCCCGACGCCTTCAGGTCCTCGATCGCGGCGACCTTTTCGGCCGGGCGGCAGGCGGCGCGCCATTCCGTGATGCCCAGGGCCTCGGCCAGCGCGGCGACGGCCGGCGCCCGGTCGCCCGAGAGCAGGATGACCCGGTGATGGCGGCGCAGATCCGCCACGACCGCCGCCGCATCACCACGCGGGCGGTCGCGGAAGGCGAAGCGCAGCGGCGCGATATCGTCCCCGCCCAGCCACATTTCGGCACAGCCGTCGTCCACCTCCGCCACGCCGGGGGCGGCGAAATCGCGCCGGCCGAGGCGGAAGGTCCGGCCCTCGATCACGGCTTCCAGGCCGTCGCCCGGTTTCTCGGTGACATCGGTGATGGCCCCCGCCTGGGGCCGGGCCCGGCGCAGCGCCTCGGCGAGCGGATGGCGGGAGGCGGCGGCGATGCCGGCGGCGAGATCGGCAAGGCCGGCCGGGAAGGTGCCGTCGACCAGTTCGGGACGGCCTTCGGTCAGGGTGCCGGTCTTGTCGAAGACGACGGTGTCGATGGTCGCGAGCCGTTCCAGGGCGGTCGCGCTCTTCATCAGGATGCCGCGCTTGAACAGCCGGCCGGAGGCGGCGACCTGTACCGCCGGCACGGCGATCGCCAGCGCGCAGGGACAGGTGATGATGAGAACGGCGACGGCATTCAGCAGCGCCACGGTCCAGGGCGCGCCCACCGGCCAGAGCCACCAGCCGAGGAAGGTGAGCGCGGCCAGCGAATGCACCACGGGGGCATAGAGCCGGGCGAGGTGATCCGCCAGCACGACATAGCGGGCACGCCCCTGTTCGGCCGCCTCCATGCAGCGCACGACCTCGGCCAGGACGGTATCGGGACCGATCGCCGTCGCCTCCACGGTCAGGGCGGCGCCGAGGTTCATGGTGCCGGCGAAGACGCGGTCGCCGATGCCGACGTCGGCCGGCACGCTTTCCCCGGTCAGGGACGAAGTGTCGAGGGCGGAGCGTCCGGCGAAGACCATGCCGTCGACCGGCACCCGGCTGCCGGCGGCGACGATGATCTGATCGCCCGGCGCCACCTGTTCCAAGGCCACCTGTTCGATGCGGCCGCCGTCGGCGATGCGGGTGACATGGGTGACCGCCAGGGACAGCAGATGGGCGGCGGCGGCGCGTGCCCTGCCCCTTGCACGGTGATCGAGATAGCGCCCGACCAACAGCAGGAAGACGAGGGAGATGGCGGCATCGAAATAGACTTCCGGCGCGCCGACCACGGTCTGCACCAGGCTCATGCCGGCGGCCAGGATGACACCGATGGAGATCGGCACATCCATGTTCACATGACCGCCCCGGACAGCAGCCCAGGCCGAAGCGAAGAAGGTCATGCCGGAATAGGCGATGGCGGGCAGCGCGATCAGCGCCTGCGTCCAGTTGAGGAGGCTGCGCGTCGCCGGGCCCATGTCCTCGAATACGCCGGCCCAGACCGCGATCGCCAGCCACATGACGTTGCCGGCGGCAAAGCCGGCGATACCCATGGCGCGCAGCAGATGGCGGTCGCGTGCGGCATCGGCCGTCGAAAGCGCGCCGGCATCGAAGGGCCGGGCGGTAAAGCCCATGTCCGACAGGCGCTCGATGAAATCGGCAGCGCGGCCGGGCGCGCCCTTCCATGTGAGCGCGAGGCGCCGCGTGGTGAAATTGACCCTTGCCGCGACCACATCCGGTTCCGCGTTCAGGGCGCGTTCGATACGCTGGACGCAGGCCGAGCAGGAGATGCCGTCGATCGCCAGCATGATCCGGTTCGCGCCGTCCACGGTCTCCACCGGGAGGGCGCGGGCCGTCTCGAGGCGTCCATGATCGGCGGCGAGGGTCATTCGATCACCAATGTCTTCAGGCTGTCGAAGCGATCGTCGCCCCGGCGGATGGTGACGGCGAGCTGCCAGAGGCCGGGCGTAACCGCGCCGATTTCAGCACGAAACCGGCCGGCTTCTATGGCTTCCGGAACGAGCACACGGTCCTGGTTCGCGTCGCTGGGGCGCAGCAGGCGAAGTTCGACGCGATCCGCCGCAACGCCCGCGCCCGCCGAATCGACGATCGAAAGCATGACCGCGCCGCCCGTCCGCTCGACCGCGACCCGCCAGCCGAGCGCGTCCTGGCGCGCCTTGGCGGCCAGAACCTCGTTATGGGCGAGGCCCTTCTCATAGGCATGGTCGGTGACGAGGCCGGGCTGGCTGTCCAGGGCCGAGGTGATCATGATCACGTCGACGGCCGTGATGGTCATGAAGAATGCGACCAGGATCGCCGCCACCTTGCGACCGGTCAGGCCACCCCGGCGGGGCGCGTTTTCCATGGTGATGCTCATCGCGCGGGCCCCTCGAAACGGGTCGGCACGGCGACGGTCAGGCCGCGGGCCGTATCATGGATGGTGAAGTCGAAGTCCCGCGGCGTGCCGGTCCAGTCGTTGGCCGGCAGGCGGACGAAGACGCGGATGGCGGCGACCGCGTCGGGCGCCAGTTCGATCGTCGGCTGGACCTCTTCCTCGTGGCCGAGCACGATCACCTCGCCGCCGGCGAGATCGGCCGTCACCTGCACGTGCTGCGGCTGGGTGCTCTTGTTCAGGAGCTTCAATGTATAGCCATTGCGCAGGTCGCCGTTCGACAGGCGGACGAAGATCGGGTTGCGGTCGGCCAGCACCGAGGCATCGAGCGGCTGGCGCGCGACCAGGGCATAGAGCACGCCGAGCATCGCCAGCCCGAAGACGAGGCCATAGCCGAGGGTGCGCAGGCGCAGGAAGTTCCAGCGCGGCTTTTCGCCCGCCGCCTTCAGTTCGATGTTGCGTTCGGTGTCATAGGCGATCAGGCCGTGGGGCAGGCCGACGCGATCCATGATCGAATTGCAGGCATCGACGCAGAGACCGCAGGAGATGCAGCTCATCTGCAGGCCTTCGCGGATGTCGATGCCGGTGGGGCACACTTCGACGCATTGCCGGCAGTCGATGCAGTGACCGCGGCCATCCCAGCTTTCGCCGGCCTTGTGCTTGCCGCGCTTCTCGCCCCGGGCCGGATGATAGGTGACCACCATCGTGTCCTTGTCGAACATGGCCGACTGGAAGCGGGCATAGGGACACATGAAGGTGCAGACGTTCTCGCGCGCCACGCCCGCCATCAGATAGGTGGTGAAGGTCAGGAAGGCGACGGTGGCATAGACCGCCGTGCCCGCATCGCCGGTGAAGAGGTCCGGCACCACGGTCGGCGCGTCGTTGAAATAGAGGATCCAGGCGCCGCCGGTCATCATGCCGATGAAGACCCAGGAGGCGTGCTTGGCGGCGCGCTTGCCCAGCTTCCTCACCGAGAAGGGCTGGCGGTCCAGCTTCATGCGCTGCGCCCTGTCGCCCTCGATCCAGCGCTCGACCATCATGAAGAGGTCGGTCCAGACCGTCTGCGGACAGGCGTAACCGCACCAGACACGGCCCAGCATGGCGGTGATGAAGAACAGGCCGATGGCCGCCGCGATCAGGAGGCCGGTGACGATATAGACTTCCTGGGGCCAGATCTCGAACCACAGGAAATAGGCCTTGCGCCCGGGCAGGTCGATCAGGATCGCCTGGTCGGGGGCGAAGGGGCCGCGGTCGAAACGGAACCACGGCACCCCCCAATAGATGGCCAGGAGCACGGCCATGACCAGCCACTTGAGGTTCCGGATCGGGCCCTTCACCTTCTTGGGATAAACCTTCGGCCGGTGCGACCAGACGGGGATGTCCGCCTCGTCGATCGTCGTCTGGGTACGTTGGGTCATGGTCATGCTCATGGTCGGTCCTCCGCGGTTACTCGCCGCCGCCGAGGCTGTGGACGTAGAAGACGAGCTTCTTGATCGCGAGCGGATCGAGACGTCCCGCCCAGTCCGGCATCACGCCGTGACGCGGGTTCCAGATCTGGTTCGAAATCGATTTGGCATCGCCGTTGTAGAGCCAGATCGCATCGTCGAGGCGCGGCCCGCCCATTTCCCGGAGGCCCGCGCCGGCATCGCCGTGGCAGGCGGCGCAATTGTCGGCGAAGACCTGGGCGCCGCGCTCAGCCGCCGCCGGATCAGCCGGGACCGTGCCGGAAAGCGACAGGACATAGGCGACCGTGTCGTCGACCTGCTCGCGGGTCAGGATGCCGTCCTTGCCGAAGGCGGGCATCATGGCCTGACGGGTTTCCTCGTCGTTGGTCGAACGGACACCGTGCTCGATCGTCGTCTGCAGGGTCTCGTAGTCGCCGCCCCACAGCCAGTCGTCGTCGAGCAGGTTGGGATAGCCAACGTTACCATTGGCACCCGAGCCGTGGCACTGCGCGCAGTTCTCGCCGAACAGGGCCTTGCCGCCCGCCATGGCGAAGGTCGACAGTTCCGGATCGGCCGCGATCTCGGCATAGGAAAGCGCCGCCAGCTTATTGTTGTAGGGGGCCTGCGCGGCCTTGGCGGCCGCCAGTTCCTCCGCCACTTCGGCGCGGGTCGAATAGCCGAGAAGCCCCGTGGTATAGCCCGAGATATAGGGCCAGGCCGGGAAGGCGATCCACCAGCCGACGGCGAAGAGGAAGCAGACCGCATAGGTCAGCACCCACCAGCGCGGCGGCGGCGTTTCGAGTTCGCCGATACCGTCCCAGGTATAGGGGTGGATGGCGCTGCCCGTCACCGGGTCGACTTCGTATTTGCGTTTTTCGCTCATGTCAGTTCTCCGCGCCGGCATGCTTCGACTCGTCCCGGAACGGCACCTGGGCGGCATCGTCGTAATAGCGACGACCGCCCGGCCGGTAGGACCAGAAGACGAAGACGGCAAAGAGGCCGAAGAAGATCGCGAGGCCGAGGATCCGGCTCCAGACCAGCGTGTCGTAGAAATCCATCTCGAATCTCCCGTCTCAGCGGTTGAAGTCGGCGTCAGGCACGATCTTCGGGAAATCGACGAGGGTGCCGAGCATCTGGAGATAGGCCACCAGGGCATCCATCTCGGTCAGTTTCTCGGGATTGCCGTCGAAGTCGCGCGAAGCGGCCTTGGGCCAGCGGGCATCGAAATCCGCGTCCGCCCCTTCGGCCGACCCTTGCGCCGAGAAATCAGCCGCCGCATGGGCGATCTGATCGTCGGTATAGGGCACGCCGGTGACGCGGAGCGCGCGCAGGTGATCCGCGATCTCGGACCCGTCGATGGGCGTCGCCGCCAGGAAGGCGTAGGACGGCATCACGGATTCGGGCACCACGTCCTGCGGGTGGATCAGATGGCGGACCTGCCATTCGTCGGAATATTTTCCGCCGACGCGGGCAAGATCCGGCCCCGTGCGCTTGGAGCCCCACTGGAACGGATGGTCGTACATCGACTCGGCCGCCAGGCTGTAGGGCCCGTAGCGTTCCACCTCGTCACGGAAGGGGCGGACCTGCTGGCTGTGGCAGAGGTAGCAGCCCTCGCGGATGTAGATGTTGCGACCGGCGAGTTCCAGCGGGGTGTAGGGGCGCATGCCCTCCACCTTCTCGATGGTGTTCTCGATCATGAACAGCGGCGCGATCTCGACCAGGCCGCCGACGGAGACGGCCGCCAGAATGCCGACCATCAGCTTGATGGAATGCTTCTGGAGGACGTCGTGGACGGAATAGACGTTTGCCATTGTATGTCCTCCCTCACTCGGCCGGTTGCAGGGCGGGGGCGGGCGGCGCCTCGGTCTCGGCGGGTTCGCCGGCCTTGACGGTCATCCACAGGTTCCACGCCATGACCAGCACGCCCGACAGGAAGCACAGGCCGCCCAGGGTCCGGATCGCGTAATAGGGATGCATGGCGGCGACGGTCTCGACGAAGCTGTACTGCAGGAAGCCGAGGCTGTCGTAGGCCCGCCACATCAGGCCCTGCATGATGCCGGAGGCCCACATGGAGGTGATGTAGAGGACGATGCCGATGGTCCCGAGCCAGAAGTGCAAGCGGACCAGGTTCTCGGAAAACACCGCCCTGCGGCCCCAGAGACGCGGCACCAGATAGTAGAGCGCGCCGAAGGAGATGAAGGCGTTCCAGCCGAGCGCACCGGAATGCACGTGGCCGACGGTCCAGTCGGTGTAATGCGACAGGCCGTTCACCGCGCGGATCGACATCAGCGGGCCTTCGAAGGTCGACATGCCGTAGAAGGCGACGGCGACGATCATGAAGCGCAGGATCGGATCGGTGCGCAGGCGGTCCCAGCGGCCCGAGACGGTCATGATGCCGTTCACCATGGAAGCCCAGGACGGCATCCACAGGATGATCGAGAAGGTCATGCCCAGCATCTGCACCCAGTCGGGCAGCGCCGTGTAATGCAGGTGGTGCGGACCGGCCCAGATGTAGACGAAGATCAGCGACCAGAAGGACACGATCGACAGGCGATAGGACCAGACCGGGCGTTCGACCTGCTTCGGGATGAAGTAATACATCATGCCCAGGAAGCCGGCGGTCAGGAAGAAGCCCACCGCGTTATGGCCGTACCACCATTGCGTCATGGCATCCTGCACGCCAGAGAACAGCGAATAGCTCTTCGAGCCGAGGAAGGACACCGGCACTGCCAGGTTGTTCACGATGTGCAGGATCGCGATCGTGACGATGAAGGCGAGGAAGTACCAGAGCGACACATAGATGTGCGGCTCCTTGCGCTTGATGATCGTGCCGAGGAAGACCACCAGATAGGTCACCCAGACGACGGCCAGCCAGATGTCCAGATACCATTCCGGCTCGGCGTATTCCTTGGACTGGGACCCCCCCAGGACGTAGGACAGCGCCGCCATCACGATGAAGAACTGGTAGCCCCAGAACACGAATTCCGAGGCGAAGCCGCCGAACAGGCGGGCCCGGCAGGTGCGCTGGACGATGTGGAACGACGTGCCGATCAGCATCGAGCCGCCGAAGGCGAAGATCACGCCCGAGGTGTGGACCGGCCGCAGGCGGCCGAAGGTGGTCCACGGCAGGCCGAGATTCAGCGCCGGAAAGGTGAGCTGGGCCGCGATCACCACGCCGACCAGCATGCCGACGATGGCCCAGAATATTGCCGCGATCATGAACCAACGCACCACGTCGTCCTTGTAGACGACGGGTGCATCGATGACCCGGCCCGGGGATGCCCCCCCGGCAGTCATGGATGCTACAGTCATGGTCTTGCCCCTCTATGGCGACCGTGCGAACAAGACGGGAATGTGGGCGCCCGAGTGATCAGCCGCCTTGATCCAGATCACGAGAGGCCGGGCCGCCTTTGCGACAAATCGACCTCGCGGGCGCGTCCGGCCCCTTCTTTGGTCGAATCTTGATCCAGATCACGGCGGCGCCCCCGCCCGTGGCTAGGCTTTGCCGATCGAGCCACGGAGTTGAGACCATGAGCCTTGCCGAAAACCTCGCCCCAGAGGCCCATTCCAAACAGGCGCATCAGACCGCCGACGCGCATGCCGTCTCGGCCCTCGCTCTCGTTCCCGAGGTCGAGGCGGACGACCAGGGCGGCGTCATCGCCCCCGTCCTGATGGGTCTGTCGTTCCTGCTGATCGCCCTGTTCGGCGTGTTCCTGGCCGCGCGGGCACCGGATCAATACGGCTATGTCGCCGGCTTCGGCTTCATGGCCTTCGCCTTCGTGATGAGCATGCATTACTTCGCGCGCCGGATCTGACCGGCGCCGAAGGGATCCCTGCCCAGGTCACTCCACGCGGGCCGCCCCGATGATCGCGCCGTCCCCCGCCTGCAGGAGGACAGCGAAACGTTCGCCCGCGCCGGCGCGGGCTTGAAGCATTACGGCCTCGCCGCGCCATTCGCCCGCGACGTCGAGGCTGCGCACGATATTGGCTTCCAGCAGGGTCCGCCCGCCATTCTCGCCCCGGCCGACCGCCGTTCGATGCGACGGGTCATAGCCGACCAGCAGCACCAGCGCCCGCCCCGTGCCCTCCCCTGTTCCCGTGCCGTCGACGGCGATGCCGATCTCGTCGCCGATTCGCCGCGCCGTCACCGTCACGCCGCCCTCCTGTTCTGCGGCCGCGCGGATCAGGGCCGTCACCGCCGCCCGGTCCGAACCGACGGCCTGACGACGGCCGTCGATCACCATCTGCGGCGTATAGACCTGGCGCTGGCCGAGCAGCGCCGCATAGAGACGCTGACGATCGGTGCCCGCCTCCAGCGAAAAGGGATCGTGCCAGCCGAGACGGTTCCAATAGGTCACATGAAAGGCGAGCGGCAGCACGTCGTCGCGGGTGGCGAGGTCGCGCAGGAAGGCGTCGGCCGGCGGGCATGACGAACAGCCCTGTGAGGTGAAGAGTTCGACCACCACGGGCCGATCGGAAGCCGCCGCCGCCCGAAGGCCCAGGACGGCGAGCACGGCGAGAACCGCGATGACGAAGGCGATGCGCATGGTCTGTCCTTCCCGTCTGGCCCCGCACCCGCCTGAAGGTTCGACCGAAGGCGATGCGAAGTTACGGAAAGGGCCTCAGTCCCGGCCCAGCAGCTTCCAGCCGACGATCCAGCCGGCGCCCACCAGCAGGATCGCCAGATAGGGGCTGAGCCCGCCGGCGAGACCGAGGCCGGCGATCAGGCTGGGCACCAGGATGAGGGCGAGCGCGCCCCGGTCGGCCGGGCGTTCGTGGCCGGTGCGGCCGTTCCGGACCGAGGACAGGATGACGAGGGCCAGCCCGTCGGGATCGGGGCACGGCTCGCCGTCGAGCCGGGTGCGGCGCAGCAGGTTGGCGAGTTCGGCGGGACCGCCGTCGGTGCGCAGGATGCGCCGGGCGATGACCGCCGGATCGTCGCCGGCGCGGACGATCAGATCGCCGACGGCCACCGCCTCGCCGCCGTCGGTCCCCAGCGGCCAGCCCAGCAGGCGACCGATCCGCGCCTCGAGGTTGCGGTCGCGCGGGTCGGGCTGGACGATCGGTTCCACCATGGCGAAATCCCGGCTGTCGTTCCCACCATCACAAGCCAGCGACGCGGTCTTGTCGAGCCTTCATTGCCGGCACGGCCGGGAATTCCCGAGCCCTGATCTGAGCGAAGGCGGCATTGCCGGCTTCGCGCTTGCCTATCGCCCGCAAGTGTTGCATTCCGGGCCCCAGAGAAAAAATTGGGGATCGTCATGCCCGCCTACCGCTCCCAGACTTCGACCCATGGCCGCAACATGGCCGGTGCCCGCGCCCTGTGGCGCGCGACCGGCGTGAAGGAAGGCGATTTCGGCAAGCCGATCATCGCCATCGCCAATTCCTTCACCCAGTTCGTGCCGGGCCATGTGCACCTCAAGGACCTCGGCCAGCTCGTCGCGCGCGAGGTCGAGAAGGCGGGCGGCATCGCCAAGGAATTCAACACCATCGCCGTCGACGACGGTATCGCCATGGGCCATGACGGCATGCTCTACAGCCTGCCGTCGCGCGACATCATCGCGGATTCGGTCGAATACATGGTGAATGCCCATTGCGCCGACGCGCTGGTCTGCATCTCCAATTGCGACAAGATCACGCCGGGCATGCTGATGGCGGCGCTGCGCCTGAACATCCCGACGATCTTCGTCTCCGGCGGGCCGATGGAGGCCGGCAAGGTGAAGTGGAAGGGCAAGGAACTGGCGGTCGATCTGATCGACGCCATGATCGCCGGTGCCGATCCCAACGTCTCGGACGCGGAAAGCCTCGAGATGGAACGCTCCGCCTGCCCGACCTGCGGTTCGTGCTCCGGCATGTTCACGGCGAATTCGATGAATTGCCTGACCGAGGCCCTGGGCCTGTCGCTGCCGGGCAATGGCACCATCGTCGCCACCCATGCCGACCGCCGCGAACTCTTCCTCTGGGCCGGGCGGCTGATCGTCGATCTGGCGCGCTCCTATTACGAGGGCGAGGACGAGCGCGTGCTGCCGCGTTCGATCGCCAGCTTCAAGGCGTTCGAGAACGCCATGACCCTCGACATCGCCATGGGCGGCTCCACCAATACGGTGCTGCACCTGCTGGCCGCCGCCTTCGAGGGCGGCGTCGACTTCTCCATGGCCGACATCGACCGCCTGTCGCGCCGCGTGCCCAATATCTGCAAGGTGGCGCCCGCCAAGCAGGACGTCCACATCGAGGACGTGCACCGCGCCGGCGGCATCCTGGGCATCCTGGCGGAACTGGACCGGGGCGGGTTGATCCATCGCGACGTCGGCACCGTCCATGCCTCCAGCCTCGGCAAGGCGCTGGACAAATGGGACGTCAAGGGCAAGCCCTCGGACGAGGTGCTGCATCTGTTCAGCGCGGCGCCGGGCGGCGTGCCGACCCAGGTCGCCTTCAGCCAGGACCGCCGTTTCCCCGATCTCGACCTCGACCGTTCGGCGGGCGTGATCCGCGACGTCGAACACGCCTTCTCGAAGGACGGCGGCCTGGCCGTGCTCTACGGCAACATCGCCCTCGACGGCTGCATCGTGAAGACGGCGGGGGTCGATGCCTCGAACCTGTCCTTCACCGGCCCCGCCCGCATCTTCGAGAGCCAGGACGCGGCGGTCGAAGGCATCCTGGGCGACAAGGTGAAGGCGGGCGACGTCGTCATCATCCGCTATGAGGGCCCGCGCGGCGGCCCCGGCATGCAGGAAATGCTCTATCCGACCAGCTTCCTGAAGTCGAAGGGCCTGGGCAAGGCCTGCGCCCTCTTGACCGACGGGCGCTTCTCGGGCGGCACCTCGGGGCTTTCCATCGGCCATGCCAGCCCGGAAGCGGCCGAAGGCGGCGCCATCGGCCTGATCGAGGAAGACGACACCATCGTCATCGACATCCCGAACCGGATCATCCGGGTCGACGTGTCGGACGAGGTGCTGGCCGCGCGCCGCGCCGCCATGGAGGCCAAGGGCAAGGACGCCTGGAAGCCGGCGGCGCCCCGCGCCCGCCGCGTCTCCGCCGCGCTGAAGGCCTATGCCGCCATGGTGACCAGCGCCGCCAAGGGCGCCGTGCGCGACGTTTCCCACCTCTGACCCGCAAGCGCGGATCGCCCCGGGGTTGCGGCGACGCCGGCCCTGGGGGAAGATTCCGGCGGGGATCGTCGAAGGGGGAAACCGGCATGGACCGCATCGCCGCCGCCACGGCCTGCATGGCGCTGAGCGCCCTGCTCGGGCTCGGCGCCTGCGCCGGCAAGGCGCCGCCGCCGGCGCCGACCCCGGCCGCCGTGCCGATGGTCGACGTCGCGCCCCTGCCCATCGCCGTGCCGCCGCCCGGCCGCACCGTCGCCCCGGCGGACCGCGACTGCCTGATCGCCAACATCTATTACGAAGCCGGCGGCGAAGGGCCGGACGGCATGGCGGCGGTCGCCCATGTGGTGCTGAACCGGCTGGACGTGCGCCCGGCGGGCACGACCATCTGCGACGTCACCTATGAACCGCATCAGTTCGGCTGGACCCGCAAGGTCCCGCGCGGCGCGGTATCCGCCGCGATCGGCAGCAGCCAGCGCTGGCAGACCGCCGCCATCATGGCCGAGGCGGTGCTGAGCGAACGGGTGGCGGACCCGACCGGCGGCGCCCACTACTTCTATTCGACCATCCTGAACCGCAAGCCGCCGCGCTGGACCCGCAGACTGCAGCCCATCGCCCAGATCGGCAACCACATGTTCCTGCGCTGAGTTGGGCAATCGGCACACGCCGTCCCGGCCCGCGCCGGGGCGACGCAAGTCTCAGACCCCCGCCAGCCAGAGGCCCGCGGCCATCAGGATGTTGACGACGGCGAGGCGGCCCTCGCCTATCGCGGCGCGGACCGTGTCGCGGTCGAGGGTCAGGACTTCCGCTTCCTCGAGGTCGCCTGAATCGGCGGCGGCGACCGGCACCGCGCTCCTGGCGTGGAACAGATGGCCGGTGCAGCCGTGCATATTGGCCATGGAGACGAAGGACTGGACGTGACGCCAGTCCGGCGCCGCATAGCCCGTCTCTTCCAGAAGCTCGCGCCGGGCCGCCTGTTCCGGCGTCTCGCCCGGGTCGATCATGCCCCCCGGCAGGGACAGGCAGGCACCGCCCACGCCCTGGCGATACTGATGCATCATGACGAGATCGCCCGCCGGCGTTTCCGCCAGGATCAGGACATAGGGGGCGAGTTCGAGGGTGTGGAATTCCTCCACCACCTTGCCGTCGGGCAGTTCGAGTGTGTCGACATGGACCGTCAGCCACGGCCGGCTTTCATAGACCGTGCGCCGGGCGAGGCGTTTCCAGGGTTTCATTCGCCGCCCTCATAGGCTACGCGCCAGATCGTGCCGCCGACATCGTCGGCGACCAGCAGGGCGCCGTCGGGCGCCACCGCGACGGCGGCGGGCCGGCCCCAGACTTCCGCCCGACCGTCGCTGCCCGGGGCATCGAGGCGGAAACCGTCGAGGAAGATTTCATAGCGATTGGCGACCGGCCGCCCTTCCTCGAAATCGACGCGCGCGACCTGATAGCCGCGCGGCGTGCCGGCGTTCCAGCTTCCGTGCAAGGCGACGAAGGCGTCGCCACGATAGTCGGGGGGAAATGCCGCACCCGTGTAGAAGGCGAGGCCGAGGGGGGCGGAATGGCTGCGGAACAGGACCTCCGGCATGCGCGTGGCGGCGACCAGATCGGGGCTGCGGTCGCCGAAGCGCGGGTCCGGCACACCCATGTAGGCATAGGGCCAGCCGTAGAAGCCCCCCTGCACCACTTCCGCCAGATAATCGGGCACGAGATCGTCGCCGAGGCCGTCGCGCTCGTTCACCACGGTCCAGAGATGGCCGGTCCCCGGCTCGACCGCGAGACCGACCGGATTGCGCAGCCCCGCGGCGAAGGTCTCGCCCGTGCCGCCGGCGGCGGGATAGCGCCGGATGGTGGCGCGGGGCGCCGGCTCCTCCGCCAGATTGCCCTCGCTGCCGATGGCGACGAAAAAGGCGGAACCATCCGCCGAAAAGGCGAGATTGCGGGTCCAATGGCCGCCCGGCTCGCCGAAATCGTCCTCGGCCGTGATCCGCTCGGGCGTGGCCGCCGCCCGCTCGGCGCCGTCGTAGGGCAGGCGCCAGACGCCATGGGCATCGGCGACGAAGAGCGTCTCGCCCTGGAAGGCGAGGCCATAGGGCAGTTCGAGACCGTCGAGATAGGCGCTGCGGCTCTCCGCCACGCCGTCGCCGTCGCCGTCGACCAGGCGCGTGACCACGCCGGCCCGCGACTGCGCCAGCAGGATCGCGCCATCGGGAGCCACGGCGAAGGCGCGGGGATGGGCCAGCCCGTCGACGAACAGATTGACCGCGAAGCCGGGCGGCGCCACGGGCGCCACGCCATCCGGCCGCGCCACTTTGCGCGGACCGTTGTAGGCGCTGCCCGTGGCATGGGGCGGCGGCAGGTCGGCCGGATCGACCGAGATCGACATGCCCGGCTCCGAGCCGTGTGCCGGCGATGCGAGGGCGAGCGTCAGCAGGGTGAAGGAAGCTGTTAACCCGCGTCTGGCAGGATGCCGGCCATGCCCGATGCCGCCAAACCCTTCCCGATGAACCGCCGTCATTTCCTGACCCTCGCGCTTGGCGCGGGGCTTGCCGGCGCCGGCGCCCGTGGCGCCCGCGCGGAAGCCTCCCGCGATGGTATCGACATCGTCGGCACCATCGTCATCCTGGCGCCATTCAACATCAGCGTCGTGCGCCGGGGCAAGGTCCGGGCGATCATGACCCTGGTCACCAATCTGGATATCGGGGATGCGATGCTGCGCGATCGCATCTCGCACGAACTGCCGGTGCTGCGCGACGCCTATCTGCGCTGCCTGGACCCCTATGTCGACCGCCTGGACCTGCGCCAGACGCCGGACGTGGTGCGCCTGACACAGGTGCTGCAGCGGATGACCGACGGTCTCTACGGCAAGGGCGAGACGCGGGTGCTGGTCACCCACGCCACCCTGCGGCGGCTGGCCTGACGGCGCGGCCCGCGCGCCGTTCGATCGGGCGAAACCCGCCGCGCGGGCCGCGCCCTCTCGGATTCAGTTGGTGAGGGCGCCGGCGAAGCCGGTTTCACCGAACAGCAGGATCTTGCCGTCCTTGGTTTCATAGGCGGTGGCGAGCGCGTTGCGATCCTCGCGGGCGATACGCTCGAAGTTCTTGCCGCCGTCCTTGGAGATCAGCACCGTTCCCTCGAGCCCGACCAGCAGGATACGGCCGTCCTTCAGGACGCGGCCGAACTGGATCGAGGAGATCGTCCCGGTCTCGGACTGCGACCAGCTTTCGCCCTGATCCGTGGTACGCCAGACATTACCACGCAGGCCCATCAGCAGCACCGAGCCGTCGTCCAGCGCGAGCACGTTCCAGAACGAGCCGCTGTAGGGCGTCTCGATGACCTTCAGCTCGGACAACTGGGGATCGGTCACGAACACGTGACCGGCCTCGCCCGCGATCCAGATCTTGCCGTCCTTCGCCTGGGTGAGCGCGTTCATGTGATAGTCGAGGTCGCCCATGGTCTTGGTGGACCAGGACTTGCCGCCGTCCTCCGTGACCACCACCAGGCTGTAGGCGCCGATGGCGAAGCCCGACTTGTCGTCGTTCATGAAGACGTCGAACAGGGGCGTCTCGAGTTCCGGGTCGTATTCGACCAGGGCCCAGGTGTCGCCGCCGTCCTCGGTGCGCAGGATGACCGCGTCATGACCGGTGATGAAGCCGAGCTTGTCGTCGACGAAACGGACCGCCGTGAAGGTCACGTTGACCGGCGACTGAATCTGACGCCAGGTCTGGCCCTCGTCGCTCGAAATCAGGATGTGGCCCCAGCTGCCCACGGCCACCAGGTGATCGCCGACCTTGGTGACGGCATTGATCAGCACCTTGTCGGCATAGGGCAGGTTCATCGAGGGGAAGGGTTCGAAATTGTCCTGGCCGAGCTGGGCCTCGGCATGCGCCGGCCGCGCGATCGCGGCGGCGCCCGCCGCGAGACCGAACGCGAGCAGCGCGGCGACGGCGCTGCGGCCGAAAGGAACGACACGGTCGGACATAAAGCTCTCCCCCAGGCGTTTTCTGTTCTTTGACATGGTTCTGCCGCTTGTAGCCCGAGTCCCGCCGGTTTTCAACGCAAGCCGCATCAGAATATGTACGAGACGCTGAGGCCCACGAAGTCGCGGTCGATATAGGGATTGCGCGCCCCGCCCGTGCCGCCGCCGCCGCCCCAGCTCTTGAAATAGTTGAGGTTGAGGGTCCAGGCGTTCAGATAGTCGAACTTCAGGCCGAAGTTCATCGAGGTGACGCTCTTGGTGAAGCCCGGATTGGGTGCCGGCGTGATGCCGAAGATGCCGTGGGAGAAACCGACCGACGGGGTCATGGTGACGCCGCTCATGATGTTCGGGTAGTCCCAGAACAGCAGGCCCTGCACGCCGCCGGACCAGCGGGTCGGCTGCTTGCCGGTCGGCGGGAACATGGGGCCGAGACTGGTCGCCTCGATCGACTCGATGATCGGAATGCCGCCGATGGTCAGCGGCCGCGTGCGGAAGCCCGAGAAGCCGTTCTGACCATAGGAGGCATATTGCGTCTCCTTGTTCAGATCGATGTAGAGGGCGCCGAATTCGACCAGGGCGAAGAGCTGGTTGGCGCCGAGAACGCGGGTGACGAAATCGCTGCCGCCGCGGATCTGGGTGAAGCGCAGCGCCGCCTGCCAGACGTCGTGGCGCTCGTCCAGGGTCTGGCTGCGGCCCGGCGTGAACTGATTGTCGAATTCCTGGAAATCCGTGTCGAGCAACGGGGCGATACCCGGGTTGCGGACGCCGAGGGGGGTCGGCGCCTTGGTCGCCTGGTCGATCGGCACGCCGCCGCCGCCATCGTAGACGGCCGCCAGGAACGCCGGTTCGGAGAACCACACCGGGGCATCGTGCTTGTAGCTGATCTCGGCATTGATGGCGACGCCGAGGGGGTCGTAGGTGGTGTTGAAGGCAAAGCCGATCATATCGATGCCTTCGGGGTAATACATGTAGAGATGGCCGTTCTCGAGGTTCTCGAGGACCGTCGAACGGGGAGCGGTGCCAAAGGGCGGATCGACCAGTTGCGACGTGATCGGTCCGGTCAGGGCGCCGACGAGATCGGACACCGGGCCCGTGCCGAGCAGCGCGCCGACCGCCGACGACAGGGCGTCGAGATTGCCCTGGGCGACGGTGTCGAGCACGTCGTCGACCAGGGGCGCGGGCAGCGCGGCAAGGTTCAGTTCGCCCGTGCCGTCGGCATATTGCGACGGCGCCACCGCCTTCAGCGACGGCAGGCGCGAGGTGTAGTTGATGTAGTAGAGCTGGAACTCGGTATTGTTGAGTTCCGGCACGAAGTAACGCAGCGCGACGCCCCAGTCGTTGACGTCCGGATCGTCCATCTGTTCGATCGGGCCGTTCACCGCGATCATTTCGGCGTTCGGATCGTCGTAATCCGACGGGTTCATGCCCGTGCCCGTGGTGTAGGAGCGGGTATCCATCGGATCGGTGAAGCTGGAGGCGAATTTCACCCCGTCGCAGAAATTGTCGGTGAAGGAGAAGAAGCTGCCGCAGGGATCGAGCTTGTAGGGCTCGAAATCGAGTTGGTAGAAGGCTTCCAGCGACATGCCCTCGATCACGTCGATGCCGGCCGAGATCATGGGCACCGGAATCAGCGCGTCCTTCAGTTCGGCGCCCGGGGTGCGGATCTTGGCGACGTCGATCGGGTTGATCACCGAGATGCCGTTGATGGTGAACAGCGCCTCGCCCCAGTTCAGGATCTGGCTGCCGACCTTCACCGTCAGGAAGCGGTCGAAGACGTCGAAATTGCCGCCGATGTAGTAGTCGAGAACCTTGGCGTCCCAATCCGCCTTGTGTTCCGCGCCGGCCGGGTAACGCCCGCTGGTATAGGGCCGCGTCTCCGGCATGAAATCGGCAAGGTCGTTGTTGGCCGCGATCGAATCGTAGAAGGCGACGCCGCGCGTGAAGAGGAAGAAGTCGCGCCAGCTCAGGCTCAGTTCGGCGCTCGCCGTGGTGATCTGGCTGATGACGTCGTATTTCTCGAAGTTCAGGTTGCCGTCGTCGTTGCCGGACGAGATCAGGCCGCCGCCGTAGTAATAGCCGTAGTTGCGCGGATCGCGGTCCGCCATGCGGAACTGGGCGCCGGTCGAGAGCGAGACGATGAGCGAGCCGCTGACCTCGTCGGTCAGATCGAAATCGAAGGCGAAGGCCGAGGTTCCGATCGCGCCCGAGCCGAGAGCGACCGCCAGGGCGACCGTCGCCGCGGTGCCGCGAAGGCGGCCCGTCTTCGTTCCGTCATATGCGAAAGCAGGCGCGGCCCGGCCGGCCTTTGCGCGATTCTGCGCAAGTCTCATGAGTTCCCCCCTTGGCGCCCGTGCCCGGTTTCCGGATCACGTGCCGGCGCTTCCTTCCCGTCCAGCCGGTGCCCGCCACTCTGTCGGTGGCCTTCTCGGCTTTTTGCTTTTCAAGCGGAATTCAACAGTCAGCGGTATGTCGGGGGAAGTCGGTTTTGTCCCAAATCGACGGGAACACGAAAAAAGGCGCGGCAGAATGCCGCGCCTTTCGTTCGATCGGTGCCGTCCGGATCAGCGGGTGCCGAGGCGGCGCACCGCGTCCGGCGTGAACTGGCTCGGGTCGACGTCGGTCGCATTCAGGTTGAACTGCTTTTCCTCGTTCTTCAGGGCGAAGACGATGTAGCGGCCCGACTGCAGGTCATAGGTCACTTCCAGCGCCGACGAGCACAGCGGCAGTTCGTAGGCGTTGGAGATCGGGCCTTCCTGCACGCGGAACAGCTCGCCGCGCTTGTCGTAGATGTCGACGGCGGCGATGTTCCAGCTGTCCTCGTCGAGATAGAAGACCCGGCGGCCGAAGATGTGCTGCGAACCTTCCTTCAGCTTCGAATCGACGACCCACACGCGGTGCAGCTCGTAGCGGCCGTAGGCCGGGTTCAGGGTGTTCGGCGTCAACAGCTCGTCGTACTTCACGTTGACCGAGTAGTTGTTGTAACCGATTTAGACTTCCTTCTTGCCCTTCAGGTCGAAGTTGTAGCGATCGGTCGCGCCGTTATACATGTCGAACTGGTCGGTCGTGGCCAGGCCGTCGGTGTTGTACAGCGGGTTGTCGTAGGCCAGTTCCGGCGCACGCAGGATGCGGCGGGTGCCGGGGTTGTAGATCCAGGCCTGACGCGGCATGTCCTTGGCGTTGATGGTGTCGTGCACCAGCACCACCTGACCGGCCAGACGCGCCGGCGACGTGGTGATGTTGATGTAGGAAATGCCGATGTTGTTGAGCTGCTTGATGTCGGTGACGTCGCCGACTTCCTTCAGACCCGGCCCGTTGTAGTGGAAGATGCCGAAATCTTCGTTCTTGAACAGCGTGTAGGAACCATCGCGGTTCACCGCGGCGGACGCGAAGTAGCGGCGGAACTTGAAGCCGCGATAGCGCAGGCGGTGGTTCCAGATCGCCTCGACGCCGCTCTGCGGGATCGGGAACGGATTGCCGAGAAGGGCGTCGTTCAGGCCGTTCTTGTCCTCCGTCATGGTGGCGGTCAGGGCGTTCTTCTTGTTCGCCTCATAGACGCGCTCGGGCAGGGCGCAGGTGCGGCGGGTTTCGAACACGCGCAGATAGGAGGCCGGATAGAGCTTCGTCATGGCGACGGCGCCGGGCGAGAGCTTGTCCGCGTATTGGTCGACGTTGGTGGCGTCGATCTTGAACTTCATCTGGTCGTTGGGGAACGGATCGACGTATTTGCCGCCGGGGACATAGCCCGCGGGCGGCGTGGTCAGGCCGCCGGTCCATTCCGGGATGGTGCCGTCGGCGTTGCCGGCCTTGACGGCGCCCATCGGGGTCAGATCCTTGCCGAGACGCTCGGCCTCGGCCTGAGGCACCTTGGCGAAAGACGGCGAGCCGGCGATGCCCGCCAGCATGACGCCGGCGAGAACGGCCTTTGCGATCTTCATTTTGTCTCCTCCTGAAGCTCTCTCTGGGCGCTTGATCAGAATTGGTAGTTAAGCGTTACGCCGACGAAGTCACGATCGATGTAGGGGTTCCGCGCACCGGCCGCCCCGCCGCCGCCGCCCCAACTCTTGTAGTAGTTCACGATGACCGACGTGTTGTTCAGATAGTCGGCCTTGAGCTGGAAGTTCACGGAATGAACGCTCTTGGTGAAGCCGGGATGTGGAGAGGGCGTCGTTCCGAACAGCCCCGACGAAAAGCCGACGGCCGGCGTAAGCGTGACGCCACTCAAGATGTTCGGGTAGTCCCAGAAGATCAACCCTTGAACACCGCCGGACCAGCGCGTCGGCGCCTTGCCCGTTTCAGGGAAATAGAATCCGTCCGGCCCATAGGCCGGCAGATCCGTCGCCATGATCGGCGGCACGACCGTCAGGCCGTTGGCCAGGCTCAACGGCGACGTGCCGAAGCCGGAATAGCCGAACTGGCCGTAGGACGCATATTCCTGGTCCTTGTTCAGGTCGAAGTAGAGAGCGCCGAATTCGACCAGGGCCGTGACCCCCGACGCCCCCAGGATCTCCGTGATCAGGTCGGTCGCCGCGAACAGTTTGGTGAAGCGCAGCGACGCCACCCACATGTCGTGCTTCTCGTCGAGATAGACGGTGTTCGGACCCGCGCTCGAGAAATCGGGCGATGCGGTGCCCGGCACGTTGACGATCGGCGCGATGCCCGGGTTCTCACCCGGCGCGCCCAGGGCGGTGATCGGGGCATCGGTGACCGGATCGACCGGCACGCCGCCCGCATTGTTGTAGGTCGTGACCACGAAGTCGGTCTCGGCCTTGAAGACCGGCACGTTGTGTTTCCACGACACTTCGAAGTTGATGGCCACGCCCGACCATTCCTCGAGCGTATTGAAGGCGAAACCGACCATGTCGATGCCGCTCGGGTAATATTTGTGCAGCACCGTGTTCTCGAGGTTCTCGAGCACGGCCGAGCGCGGATAGGTCCCGTAGGCCCCACCGGACCCGTCGGTCAGCAGGGCATCGACCAGGGGCTGCGCCAGCGGATCCGCGAGTGCGGCCACGATATCGGTCACCGACGAGGCGACCGGCGTGTTCAGGAGCCCGGTGAGGGACGAGGCGAGGTCGCCCAGCGCCGGCACGCCGAGGCCGGAGACGACACCGCCGAGCAGATCCGGCACCGCCGTGACCAGCCCGGTGCCGCTCAGCTTGCCGGTTCCGTCCGCATCGTGCGGAACCACCGCCTTGATCGACGGCAGGCGGCTCGTATAGCGCATGTAGTAGAACTGGAATTCCGTGTTGTTCAGTTCCGGCACCAGGGCACGCAGGGCGACGCCCCAATCGTTGACCGAATCCGGCTTGTCGTCCTGGAGCTTCATGTTGACCGAGACGAGGCGCGGCCCGCCCAGGTCCCACGCCTGATCGTAGTCGCCCGGATTCTGCCCGGTGCCGGCGTTGTACGCGCGGGAATCGCCGTAGTCGCTGAGCACGGAAATGCCCATGGCGCCGTCGCACAGTGCATCGGTGAACGAGAAATAGCTGCCGCAGGCCTCGAGCTTGAAGGGCTCGAAACCCCATTGGTAGAAGGCTTCGAGCGAGATGCCGCTGAACAGATCGATCGAATTGGAGATCATCGGCACCGGGATCAGCGCGTCGCGCAGTTCGGCGCCGGGCACGCGGATCTTGGCGACGTCGATCGGGTTGATGACCGAGATGCCGCCGATGGTGAACAGCCCCTCGCCCCAGTTCAGGACCTGATTGCCGATCTTCAGCGTGCCGTAGCGATCGCCGAGCTGATAATTGTAGCCGATCAGATAGTCCAGCATCTGCGCGCCGTAACGCGCGTTTTCCTGGGCCTTCGGATTGTATTCGCCCCGATAGGGCCGTTCGGCCGGGCCGTTGTCCGACAGATTGTTGGCATCCGCGATCGAATCGTAGAATGCCGTGCCGCGAGCATAGAGATAGAAGTCCCGCCACTTCAGGCTCAGTTCCGACGTCACCGTCGAGATCTGCGAGAAGACGTCGTACTTGTCGAAATTCAGGTTGCCGTCGTCGGTGCTGGCGGAATGGGACGCGCCACCATTGTAGATGCCGACGTTGCGCGGATCGCGATCCGCCAGGCGCATCTGGAAACCGGTCGAGAGCGAGGTGATGATCGAGCCGCTGACCTCGTCGCTCAGATCGAAGTCGACCGCGAGCGCGGGAACGGCGACGCCGAGGGCGACGGCGGCCGTCAGCATGGCGCGGACCACGCGCGGCCGGAAACGGCTGCGTGCCGGCTCGGCTTCGGCGGCGATCATCGACGGAATGGCGAATGGTGTCATTTTTTTCGGTGCGGATTCCGCCCCCCGTTGCCGGGCGGAAGCACCACGATACGCGGCACCCATCCTGTAAACTCCCCTCCACGCGTTCAGTCCCGGGTCTTTCGGCGGCGTGTCTGCGTGCACACCTGCCGGACAATTGCCTTACACCGACCCAAGGTATCGCCGTTTAAGGCATAGCCCGGGTCTGGTTGTCGCGACAAAAATGCTCCGGTCCCTCAGTAATACGCCCAAACCGGTTTGACCATCGCCAAAACCAGAATCGGCGTCATTTTTTGGGGCGATCGCCTGCGCGGCCTCAGAAGACGTAGGATGCGGTGAAACCGATGAAATCGCGGTCGATATAGGGATTGCGGGAACCGCCGCCCCCGCCCCCGCCGCCCCAGCTTTTGAAATAGGTCACCTGGAAGCCGTATTTGCTGAGGTAGTCCGCCTTGAAGCCGACGTAGAGGGAGTTGACGCTCTTGGTGAAGCCCGGGTTGGGGGCCGGCGTGGTACCGAACAGGCCGGTGGAAACCGCCAGGAAGGGAGTCAGGTTGATGCCCATGTCGAAGGCGTTCGGATAGTCCGCGAAGGCGAGGCCGGTGACGCCGCCGGACCATTGGGTGGGCGGCTTCCAGGTTGCCGGCACCCGAGGGTCGCCCTGGTCTGGCAGGTACAGGGCGGGCACGACCTCCACTCCCGGCACGACCTCGAGGGGGCGGGTCGAGAAGCCGCTGAAGCCGTTCTGACCATAGGACGCATAATCATAGGGCCCGTCCGGATCGATGTCGAAATAGAGGGCGGCGGCTTCCGCCAGCACGGTCATCGCGTTCGCCCCGATGGCCGAGACCAGCCAATGGGTCGTGGGCAGGATCTTGGTCACCCTGATGTTGGCGTTCCACATGTCGTGCGGCTCGTCGAGCCGCAGATCGACCGGACCGTCCGCCAGTTCCTCGTAGGGGTAGCCGGTTTCGACATAGGGCGCGAAGCCGAAGGCCTCGCCCGCCAGCAGCGGGTTGCCGCCCGCGTAATTATAGACCGTGAAGGTCAGCGTCGGCTCGGAGATCCAGACCGGCACGTTCCACTTGTAGGAAATCTCGCCGTTGACGGCGATGCCGAGGGCGTCGACCGTCGTGTTGAAGCTGAGCCCCAGCATCTCGACGTCGTCCGGGTAATAGATCGTGAGCTGGCCGTGATCGAGATTGTCGAGCACGGTGGAACGCGGCCGCGTGCCGAAGGCCCGGGACGGATAGGGCAGGCCGTTGATGGTGCCGGTGTTCGGGTTCAGATAGTCGGAATTGGCGCGGATCGACGGCAGGCGGCTCTGATAGTGGACATAGTAGAGACCGAATTCGGTGTTGTTCAGTTCGGGCGAGAAATAGCGGAGCGCCACGCCCCAGTCGGTGCCGCTGGCATCGTCGTCCACCCGCGCGTCGGCGGTGATGCCGTCGTAGGTGGCGAAATCGTCGTTGGGATCGTTGCGGCCCTTGTAGTAGGAGCGCGTGTCGGCGAAATCGGTGCCGACGCCCACCCCCCTGGTGCCGGTGCAGAACGTATCGGTCGATGAAAAGAAGCTGCCGCAGGCCTCGAGCTTGTAGGGCTCGAAGTCGAAGGCGACGAAGGCCTCCATCGAAAGTCCGTCGAAGAGCTGATAGGACGCCGACAGCATGGGGATCGGGATCAGGGCATCGCGCAGTTCGGCGCCGGGCGTGCGGATCTTGGCGACGTCGATCGGGTTGATCACCGAAATGGCGTTGATGGTGAACAGCGCCTCGCCCCAGTTCAGGACCTGATTGCCGAGCCGGATGGAGAGCGCGCGGTCGAGGACGTCGAAGTCGCCCGCGACATAGGCATCCATCAGGTCGACGTCGTAGCGGGCGTATTTGTGGCCGTGGCCGGTATAGGCGCCGCGCACGCCCCTCTCCTCGGGGCCGTTCACCGCGAGATCGTTGTTGTCGGCGATATAGTCGTAGAAGGCGGTGCCGCGCACATAGGCGCGGTAGTTCTTCCAGCGCAGGCTGAGCTCGCTCGACACCGTGCCGACCAGGGTGATGAGATCGCCCCGGTCGAAGTTGAGATTGCCGTCGTCGTTGCCGGCGGTCGGCATGGCCCCGCCGTTGCTGAAGCCGACGTTGCGCGGGTCGCGGTCCGCCATGCGGACCTGGGTTCCCACCGACAGCGACGTGATGATGCTTCCGGTTACATCACCCCAATCCAGCTCGACGGCGGCCGCGCCGCCGACCCAGGCCGCCGAGACGGCGATGGCGACGATCGAGGCACCCGCCGCGATCGCGCCGCCACGGCCCCCGGCGCAAGAACCGCGCGAAAGCGCATCTTTTCCCATGCCGCCCCTCCCTGCGGCGGGCCGGGAACCTTGTCACGCGGTTGCCCTCTCTGCCCGCCCGATCGCGAGTTTTCTCGCTTTCACTGCAAAGAGTTTTACAGGCCGGTTCAAATTTGTCGCCGCCTATTGCCTTCAGTTCTCCGGTAATCAGGACCATTACGGTCGTAACGGCGGACGGCGCGCGCGAAACGAAACGGGCGGCCCGAGGGCCGCCCGTTCATGATTGCGGAGGAGGTCGCTCAGCGCGTGCCGAGGCGGCGCAGCGCATCCGGATTGTAGCGCTCGGGCTGCAGTTCCGTCGCGTTGAAGTCGATCGGCGTCTCTTCCATGTTCATGGTCTGCGCCAGATAGCGGCCCGACTGCAGATCGTAGTCGACCTCGAAGATCTGGTTGCAGGACTTGGCGTCGTAATAATTGATGATCGGGCCGTCCTGCACCCGCCACAATTCGCCGCGCGAGTCGTAGAGCGAGATGTTGGTGAAGGTCCAGCTGTCCGCATCCTGGAAGATCACGCGCTTCGAATACTGGTGGCGCGAACCTTCACGGACGCTCGCCTCGATCACGTTCACGCGCTGCAGTTCGTAACGCATGACGTCCTGATTGGGATGATTGGCGGTCAGGAATTCCTTGTAGGTCGTGTTGTTCGCACGATAGGCGTTGTAGCCGATATAGGCTTCCTGCTTGCCGACCAGTTTCCAGGAATAGCGTTCGGGCGAACCGTTCATCATGTCGAACTGGTCGATGGTGGTCAGACCGTCGGCATTGGTGCCCGGATTGTCGAAGGCGAGATCCGGCGCGCGGACGACGCGGCGGGTGCCCGGATTGTACTGCCAAGCCTGGCGCGGGCCGACCTCGTCGCTGATGTTGTCGCGCACCAGGATGATCGAACCGGCGATGCGCGCCGGCGACGTGGTCATGGACAGATAGGTGATCCAGACATTGTCGAGCTGCGAGAGACTGGTGACGTCACCCGGTTCGCGCAGGCCCGGCCCCATGTAGTGCAGAATGCCTTCGTCCTGGCTCTTCACCAGATTGTAGTCGCCGCCGCGTGTGACCGCGGCAAGGGCGAAGGCGCGCTTGAACTTGAAGCCGAGACGCGGCCGGAAGCGGTGGTTCCAGAAGAATTCCACGCCTTCGGTCGCCAGCGGGAAGGGCACGCCGACGAGGCCTTCGACGAGGCCGTTGCCGTCCGCCGTCAGCTTGGCGACTTCCGCGTTCTTGCGGTTGGCGTCATAGACCTTCTGGGTGTAGGAGCACGAGCGCCGGCTCTGATAGACGTTCATCTTGTAGGTCGGATAGAGCTTCAGCAGGGCCATCTGCCCCGGCGAGAGCTTTTCCGCATATTGGTCGGCGTTCTGTCCGGTGATGGTGAACAGCACCGGATCGGACGCGAAGGGATCGACCAGGCGCTGTCCCGGCACGAAGCCCGGCGGCGGCGACTGGATGCCGCCGTCCCAGGCCGGGATGGTACCTTCGGCGTTGCCCGCCTTGATCGAACCCATGGGTGTCAGATCGGCGCCGAGGCGCGCGATCTGATCCGGCCCGCCCTTTGCCATGGCGGCACCGCTGCCGGCGAGGGCCACCAATCCGATGGCGAGCCCAAGATACGCAAAACGTTTCATGCGATGTCTCCCGCTTGGGTCGCGGTGATCCCGCGACCCGATTTTCTTTTCTTGTCCCCGGCCGATGGCCACCCCGTCCTTCGGTCAGAAGGAATAGGAAACGGTCATCTGGAAGAAGTCGCGATCGTTCAGCAGGTTCTGCCGCCCGCCGCCGAAATAGTTCGTGTAACCGAGCGAGGCCTTCCAGGCGAGGAGATACTCCGCGTCGACCTGGAAGGTCAACGCGCTGGCATGCTCGACATAACCGCCGGTCAGCGGCGTATTGCCGAACAGGCCCGTCTGGAAACGGACGCTGGGCGTCAGATTGGCGCCGAACAGGGCGTCGGGATAGGAGGCCGAGAGGACGGCGGTAACGCCGCCCGACCAGTCCGATGCCGGCTCGTACTTGCTGGCGTTGGGATCGGTCGGATCGACGGCGGCGCCGGCGCCCGGCAGGCCATTGCCCGGCGCCTCCATGGCAAGCACGTTCTGATCCGGCAGGTTGGAATAGACCGCGCCGAATTCCGCCAGGAAGTTGACCGAATTCGATTGCAGGACCCGTGCCGGCAGGTCGGATGCGCCGAACGACTTGATGCCGCGCAGCACGAAGGTCTGCACGTCCTTGATCAGATAGCCGTCGACCCGGCCGCCTTCGCGCTCGGTCGCCCAGTTCATGAAGGTGCTGAGCTGGTTGCCGCGCCCGACGAGATTGCAGGGCAGACCGCCGGCGGGCACGATGCCGCAAACGAAGGCGGTGGCATAGGTCTCGCCGTCGATCAGCACCGGCAGGTCGTGCATATAGGCGGTCTCGCCCGCGACAGAGATGCCGAGCCAGTCGATCGTCGTGTTGAAGCTGAACCCGAACATCTGCGTGTCGCCCGGGTTGGTCAGTATGATCTGGCTGTTCTTGGCGTTGTCAGCCGCCGCCAGGCTTACGAGGCTGTTCGGCGTCGACGCCGCTGCCTGCACCGCCGCGATCTGGGCCGGCGTCGCCCCCGGATTGGCGGCGACGAAATTCTGCACCGCACCCGTCACGAGCCGCGCCTGGATGGCGGGGTTGGTAAAGAGTTCCGCCTGGGTGATGTAATTGTCGCCGCTACCCGTGATGAAGCTCGGCACCGGGCTGCGCGGCGTGATGTTGGCGAAATAGAAGCCGAATTCGGTGTTGTTCAATTCCGGCGCGAAGTATCGCATGGCGATACCGAAATTGTCGCCGTTGCTATTGTTTTCGAACTTCGGGCCGAGGGGCACGGAAATGCCACCGCCGTCCGGCAGGATCTGGTCGTAATCCTGGCTGCCGCCGAAGCCCGCCCCGCCCTTGCCGCCAACATCGGTGGTCGAGAAGAAGCTGCCGGCGGGGTCGGTCACACTGCTGCGGAAGTCGAACTGATAGAAGGCCTCGAAGGTGAGGCCGCCGCCGATGTCATAGGTGAGCACGGCCGCCGGCATGGAACGGACCGCGTCGCGGATTTCGGCGCCGGGAACGCGCAGCTTCGACTGGTCGAAGGAATTCACCTGGGCGAGGCTGAGCGGGGTGACCAGGGCTTCGCCCCAGGAGATCGTCTGCAGGCCGAGCTTGGCGGTCAGTTCGGTCGAGCCGATCGGGAAGCGCCCGCGCACCCAGAGGTCCATCAGCTCGTAATCATGCGAGGAGACGTGGCGGGCGGCCGCGGTCTGCCGGCCCGAGAGATCGCGATAGCCGGTGACGCCGGGCGAGGCGGCGAGATCGCCATTGTCGTAGACACCGTCGTAGAACGCCTGACCGCGGCCATAGACGGTGAAATTCTCCCAATTCAGGGTGACTTCGCCCTGGGCGCGCACCGTCGCGAAGACGGGATCGTTGACGTCGAAGTTCAGGTTGCCGTCGTCGCCGTTACAGGTGGTCGCGGTACCGCCGGCGATATTCTGCGGACAGATCAGGCGCGGGTCGCGGTCCTGCGTGCGGATGCCGAAACCGGCCGAGATGGTCACCTGGGTGACCACGTCGACCTCGCCGATCTGGAACTCGCTGGCCGATGCATTGGCGGCGATGCCGAAGACGGCAATCGCCAGCGTGGTGGCGCCGACACCGAACGCCGCGGCGCGCGTCGAACGCGACCGATAGATACCCTTGTGCTTCAACTTGGCCTCCCACCCCTGATGTCCCGGTGCCGTCCGGCCCGGGGCTTGTCGTTCTCGGCGGTCTTCGCCCGGGCCGCGTTCGCAGCCGGGCGAATGGCGGTCGCCGCTCTTCCCTGCGGGGCTAGGCGTGTCTCATCGGACCGCCAGACCCCGTCTTATTGCATTGCAGCAACGCCAAAACCGCATGACTGCCTTAACCCACACCGTTCCCAAAACGGTGTCAAGTCTTTGCACGCGACGCGGGATTCTGGTGCAGTGCAAACCGTTGCGATTATGCCACATCGCGAAAAACGCCATATGGCGCAATCGCTTAGACTGACGGATTGTCAGCCGGATCGGCTCCTGCGGCAAATGCGCACATATGCCCATTTTGAGCATGTTTCGCCCATTATGGCAGCAAAACCGATTCCCTGCGATACCCCGTCACCCGCCGTGAAGCCGGAGCCCCCGGCGCGGCCAGTCGACCGCGACCAGACGGCCCGTGCCCGACAGCGTGATGTAGGCGGTGCGCAGATCCGGCCCGCCGAAGCAGATGTTGGTGGTCAGGGGATCGGGCAACGGCATGTGCGCCACCTCCGCGCCGTCGGGCGACACGCTGGTGATGCCGCCATTCACCAGTGTCGCGACGCAGACATGGCCTTCGCCGTCGACCCCGAGGCTGTCGAACAGGTTGAGCCCGCCCGGCGCCAGCAGCAGACGCCCCTGATGGCCGAGCAGATTGGGCGCGCCGCCGATCCGTCCCGGCCCCGTCACGTCGAAGGCCCAGACCCTGCCGGTGAAGGTCTCCGCGACATAGAGCGTATTCCCGTCGGGCGAGAGTCCGATGCCGTTCGGCGCCATCAGGGGGAAGATCACTTCCTCGATCCGGTTGCCGTCGGGCGTGGCGTAGAAGACCCCCGTGGTATCGCGCTCGCGGTCCCGCGACTTGCCGTGGTCGGTGAACCAGAAGCCGCCGTGGGCGTCGAAGACGATGTCGTTCGGCCCCTTCAGGGCGATGTCCCCGGCATGGGTGTAGAGGGTTTCCGCCCTGCCGGTCGAAAGATCGACGCGCTGGATGCTGCCGCCACCATAATCGTGGGCCTGGTGCCCGGGCACCATCAGACCGTCGACATCGGCGAATTCGAAACCGCCGTTGTTGCAGACGTAGACGGCGCCGTCCGGCCCGAGGGCCGCGCCGTTGGGGCCGCCCCCCAGGTTCGCCGCAACGGTCGAGGTGCCGTCGGGCCTTACCCGGGTCAGGGTGCCGCGCTCGATCTCGACCACCAGAATGTCGCCGTCCGGCAGCACGACCGGCCCCTCGGGGAACCGAAGCCCCCCGGCGATCTCACGAAATCCGTTCAATTTGCCCTCCCTTTGCCGCCAACCGCGGTCATTTTTATCTTTCCCCGCGCGCCCCGAACGGTAACGTTGCCGAAACGCCCGCGGCAAGCCGGGCGATTCACAATTCTCGTATCCCGTCGCCGCAACGCCCGCGGCGTCCCGGCCTGGGTGATGGTTCTACCGATGACGCGAGTGCGCCTTTTCAACGCCGCCGGTTTCAGGGCTGCCGGTCCGGCGCTCGCCTCCGCCGCCCTGGCGGCCGTCCTCGCCGTCGCCGTACCCGCGCCCGCCGTGCAGTTCGAGGCCGGCGCCGGCATCAGCCTGGAACTCTCGCCCTTCGCGGGCTATTGCGCCCTGGACGAGACGCGCACGACCGAGGCCAATCTGATCCGCAGCTTTCGCGAGCGTGTCAGCGAATCGATGCGCCTCGTCCTCGCCTTCGGCGACTGCGAGGAATTGGTCGAGTTTCGTGACGGCACGCGCCCGTTCCTGAACCGCTTCGGGCAGATCCTGCTGGTCGCCCAATCGGGCGAGGTCCAGCCCGTATCGGAAACCCGGGGCGAATATCTGGCCAATGTCGCCCGCTCCTTCCCGACCGCGACCTTCGAGGAGGTCGCGGCCAACGGCGAGGCGCAATTCGACGCCGCCCGCCCGGCCGATGCGCCGCGACCGTTGTTCGCCGTGGTCGGACGCGACGAGCTGGCGCTCTATATCGCGACCGCCAGCCTTCAGGGACAGGACGACAACCGCATCAAGGTCGCCGGCGTCGCGGGTGTCACCGTGGTGCGTCAATTGCCCCTGACCGTGAATCTGTTCTCGGCCTACGCGGGCGATGCCGCCACCGGGACCGCGACCCTCGAGGATCTCCACCTCCAGATGGCCGCGGGCATCGCCGACCTGCAGTTCGTCAACGAGGATGTGGAAAAGCAGGCGGCCCTGCCGCCGCCCAGCCGGGGCGAATGGCGGGCCATGGGCTCGACCGCCCTGGTCGGCGCCCTGGTCGGCGGCCTGATCGGCGGCATCGGCGCCATGGTCATCATCCTGTTGCGGCGCCGGCGCCGGCCGGCGGCCCCGGACGAGACGGAGCCCGAAGTGGAGACCGAGCCCGAGGCGGGCGTGGCGGCCGAGCCCGGGACGGCGGATGCGTCCCCCGATGGCGACGGCAGAAAACCCGAACCCCGGACCGAAGGCGGCGCTTGATCTTGATCGCCAAGCGGGCGAGGCTTGATTCCTCCGCAATTTCTGGGGGATGAGCCCATGTTGTTTGGCATTCGACCGACTTTTGCCCTGCGCCTCGTCGCGGCGGCCGCGACTTTCGCCGTGGCCGTCGGCCTCGGCGCCGCGCCCGCCTCCGCCGACGAGAAAGTGGTCCGCATCGGCACCGAAGGCGCCTACCCGCCGTTCAACGAAGTCGATGCCGACGGCAACCTGAAGGGCTTCGACATCGATATCGCCAAGGCCCTGTGCGAGAAGATGGAAGTGAAGTGCGAATTCGTCGCCCAGGATTGGGACGGCATCATCCCCGCGCTGCAGGCCAAGAAGTACGACGCCATCGTCGCCTCCATGTCGATCACGGAGGAACGCAAGAAGCAGGTCGACTTCACCGACAAGTATTACAACACCCCGACCCAGTTCATCGCCGCCAAGGGCATGGACGTGGGCGAGGCGACGGCGGCCGACCTCGCGGGCAAGACGCTCGGCGCCCAGAGCTCGACCATCCAGGCCGACATGCTGGAAAAGGTCTATACGGACTCGACCGTCAAGCTCTACGGCACCGTCGACGAACTCTATGCCGATCTGTCGTCCGGCCGTGTCGATGCCGCGCTGGTCGACAAGCTGGTCAGCGACGAATGGCTGAAGACGGAGGCCGGCGCCGGCTATGAATTCGTCGGCCCGCCGATGTTCGAGCCGAAGGAAATCCTGGGCGAAGGCGTCGGCATCGCCGTCCGCAAGGGCGACGACGAGCTGCGTCTCGCCTTCAATGCGGCGATCAAGGCGATCCTCGAGGACGGCACCTACGAGAAGATCAACGCCGAATATTTCCCCTTCTCGATCTACTGATCGATCCCGCGGAAAAGGAATGGCCCCGGCAGTGCCGGGGCCATTCTTTATCTGCCTTCTCGTCGTCCCGGCCTTATGCCGGAACGGCGCGTTTTCCCTCAGGCCGGGTCGGGCGACAGGGTCAGGCGGTTGGCGCGGGCGGCGCCGCGCATCGCCTTCTGCAGCTTCTCGAAGGCGCGAACCTCGATCTGGCGCACGCGCTCGCGGCTGATGCCGTATTCCTGGCTCAAATCCTCCAGCGTCACCGGGTCCTCGACCAGCCTGCGGCGGCTGAGGATGTCGCGCTCGCGGTCTGTCAGGTCGCCCATGGCGTCGTTCAGCAGGCCGCGGCGGATCGACAGTTCCTCGCTCTCGGCGAGGCGGCTTTCCTGGTCGGGGGTGTCGTCCACCAGCCAATCCTGCCATTCGCCTTCGCCGTCGACCTTCAGGGGCGCGTTCAGGCTGTGGTCCGGGGCCGAGAGGCGGCGGTTCATCGAGACCACGTCCGCTTCCGGCACCGCCAGCTTGTGGGCGATCTGGCTGACGTGTTCGGGGCGCAGGTCGCCTTCCTCGAAGGCGGCGAGCTTGCCCTTCATGCGCCGCAGGTTGAAGAACAGCTTCTTCTGGGCGGCGGTGGTGCCGATCTTCACGAGGCTCCACGAGCGCAGGATATATTCCTGGATCGCGGCGCGGATCCACCACATGGCATAGGTGGCGAGACGGAAGCCCTTGTCCGGATCGAAGCGCTTCACCGCCTGCATCATGCCGACGTTGCCTTCGGAAATCAGTTCGGACACGGGCAGGCCATAGCCGCGATAGCCCATGGCGATCTTGGCGACGAGACGCAGGTGGCTGGTCACCAGCCGATGCGCCGATTCCGCGTCGCCATGCTCGCGCCAGGCCTTGGCCAGCATGAATTCCTCTTCCGGCTCCAGCATGGGGAATTTGCGGATCTCGGAGAGATAGCGCCCCAGGCTGCCCTCGTCGGGCAGGGCGGGCATTTTCGAGGTCGAGGAAACGCTCATGAGGGTACCTCCAGGCTTCGGCCGGGAATGATGTTCGCTACACTCGGGCCTTGGGCGGCGATACGCAATACCCGACGTTGGGGATCGGATATGCGTCCACCTTATAGCTCTTCAAGACTTTCGATGAGATCATTGATATCATTTGGCAATTCACTCTCGAAACTCAAGTCTTCCCCGCTGATCGGATGGCGGAATCCGAGCAGCCAGGCGTGCAGGGCCTGGCGCGGGAAGGCCAGCGCCGCCTTCGGCGCGCCCTTCTGGGGCCGGCCGTAGAGCGGATCGCCCACCAGACCATGGCCCAGCGCTGCCAGATGGACGCGGATCTGATGGGTGCGCCCGGTCTCCAGCCGGCAGTCCAGCAGGGCGGCGACGGGCGGGCGGCCGAACCTCGCATCGACCTGCCAATGGGTGATCGCCTCCTTGCCGCCCTCGACCACCGCCATCTTCTTGCGGTCGTAGCGCGAGCGGGCGATGGGCCGATCCACCGTGCCGGCATTGGAGGCGGGATTGCCGTAGACCACGGCCTTGTAGCCGCGATCGAGATCGTGGCGGGCGAAGAGCGCGGCAAGGCCGTGATGCGCCGCCTCGGTCTTCGCCACGACCAGAAGGCCCGAGGTCTCCTTGTCGATGCGATGGACGATGCCCGGCCGTTCCACCCCGCCGATGCCCGACAACTGGCCCTTGCAATGATCCAGGAGCGCATTGACGAGCGTACCGTCCGGATTGCCCGGCGCCGGATGGACCACCAGGCCGGCAGGCTTGTCGACCACGATCAGATGCTCGTCCTCGTAGGGAATGGTGAGGTCGATCGCCTGGGCCTTGGGCGTCGCCGGGGCCGGCGGCGGCACGTCGAGAACCAGCGCCTGCCCCGGTTTGACCCTGGCCGAGGCGTCCTCTATGGTCGCGCCGTCGATCGACACCCGGCCGGCCTCGATCAGGTCCTTCAGCCGCGTGCGCGAAAGGCCGGACGCCCGGGCCAGGATCTTGTCCAGGCGCTCGCCGCCGTCTTCCTCCGCCACCGTCAGCCGGTGCAGGGTCGAGAGTTCATCCGTCATGGCCGAAGAGCTGCCTCCCAACCCCCGTGGCCTCAAGGCCGTCGTCATCATCCTCGGCGTCATCCTCGTCGCCATGCTGGCGCTGTTCATATACGGCCTTGCCACCAAAGTCGGCGGCAAAAAGGGCGGGATCGCGGCGGAATTGCGAATTCCGGCCGGCGAGACCCTGGTGGAGATGACCGGGGCCGGCGATTTCCTGGTACTGCGCCTGCGCGACGGCACGGGGGCCGAGCGCCTGCTCTACGTCGATCCGGCGACCGGCAAGTCGCCCGGCTTCACCACGCTGTCGCCCGAGACGCCGTGACCGGCCGCCCCGCGATCCGCCTTTACCCGGACGCGGTCGCCGCCCTCCGCGCCCATGCGGCGCGCGAATTGCCGCGCGAATGCTGCGGCCTGCTGACCGGCCCCCTCGTCCCAGTGGATGGGCCGGCGGATGGGCCGGTGACCATCGATGCCGCCGTCGCCTCCGCCAATCTGGCGCCGCCGGGGGTGGCCGACGCCTTCGAGCTCGACGCCGCCCTGCATCTCGACGTCCAGCGCCGCGAACGGGCGGCCGGGCGCGCCGTGCTCGGCCTCTATCATTCCCACCCCAAGGGGGCCGCGATCCCCTCGCCCCGCGACCGCGCGGGCGCCTATGATCACGGCCTGGTCTGGCTCATCATCGGGCCGGACGGGGCGATCCGGGCCTGGTGGCCGGGGCCCGAAGGATTCGTCGAAGCCTGTATCGAGGTAGCGTCATGAATTTCTCGTCCGACAATGTGACCGGCGCCCATCCGGCGATCGCCGAAGCCCTGGCCCGGGCCGCCGCCGCCGGCCCCATGGCCCCCTATGGCGCCGATCCCCTGACCGAGGGCGTGGCTGCGCGCCTGGCCGAGATTTTCGAGCATGAGGTCGCGGTCTTTCCCGTCATTTCGGGCACGGCCGCCAATGCGCTCGCCCTTTCGGCCCTGGTGCCGCCCTGGGGCGGCGTGCTGGCCAGCACCGAAGCCCATGTCGAGGTCGACGAATGCGGCGCGGTCGAGGCGCTTTCGGGCGCCCGCATCCTGGCCGTGCCGACCCCCGACGCCAAGCTGACGCCCGAGACGCTGGCGGCCCGCATCGCCCCCATCCGTCTCGGCGACCAGCACCACGTCCAGCCCGCCGCCATCAGTCTGACCCAGGCGACGGAAGCCGGCACCGTCTATACCCCGGGCGAGCTCGCCGCCATCGGCGCCTTCGCCCGCGAACGCGGGCTTCGGGTCCATATGGACGGGGCGCGCTTCGCCAATGCGGTCGCCGGCCTCGAATGCGCCCCGGCGGAGATCACCTGGAAGGCGGGCGTCGACGTGCTCTCCTTCGGCGCCACCAAGAACGGCGCCATGGCGGCCGAGGCGGTCGTGTTCTTCGACACCGGGCTGGCCGAGAATTTCCTCTTCAGGCGGAAGCGCGCGGGCCATCTGGTCTCGAAGATGCGCTTCATCTCGGCCCAGTTCGACGCCTATCTGAGCGACGGTCTCTGGCTCGCCAATGCCGCCCACGCCAATGAGGCGGCCAATCGCCTGGCACTCGGCCTCATCGATCTGCCGGGGGTGGAACTGGACCATCCGGTCGAAGCCAACGAGATCTTCGTCCGCCTGCCGCCCGCGATCGCCCGCGCGCTCCAGGCCGGCGGCTTCCATTTCTACGACTGGGGCGCGCCCCCGGCCGATCCCGCGACCGAGGCCGCGCTCTATCGCCTGGTCACCGCCTTCGACACCCGGAACGAGGACGTCGACGCCTTCATCGCCTGCGCCGTCGCGGCGGCCGACGCCGAAACCGACACCGCAGAATCCGCTTGATCACCCGGCCGGAAGAGGTTATCAACGCGCCTCTCCGGCCCCTGCGTCCCCATCGTCTAGAGGCCTAGGACACCGCCCTCTCACGGCGGCAACAGGGGTTCGAATCCCCTTGGGGATGCCATCGGCGCCTTTCGGCGCCCCGGCCTTTCTTCTGATTTTCCTGGATACAGCCGCCTGTCGGCCTCGTCGTTTCTGCGCAGATCGCGACGCGGGATGACCGGCAGAAGCTTATGCCATCGGGAAATTTCGAATGATTCGGATATTGCGTTTATTTCGAATATTCGGCAGAGTCAAGGAAAAGGGGTAGCCAGATGACCACGCCAGCATTCGCGGAAGGGCTGGGCGGCCGCCTTCCGTCCGACCTCGAAAAGGCATCCGCCAACCAGTTGCGCACCATCCTGGCGGCACATGCCGCAGGCGATGCGAGATTGCGCGTCCTCGACAAGGCGACGGGCAGCCCATCCGAGATTACATTGACGCCGGCCCTCACCGACTTGCTCATGGAACTCCTGAGGCATGTCGGCCGAGGCGACGCCGTCACCCTCGTGCCGGTCAGCAAGATGCTGACCACGCAGCAGGCCGCCGACATCCTCAATGTTTCACGGCCGTTCCTCATTCGGTTGCTGGATCGGGGCGACATCGTCCATACGACGGTCGGCCGGCATCGGCGGATCAAGGCGGAGGACCTGTTCGCCTATAAGCAGAAGCAGGCGGAAAAGCGCGGTGCGGCCTTGTCCCGTCTTGCTGAACTCGACGCGGATCATCTCTGATCCATGTTCGCAAATCGCTTCACGGCCTTCGTCGATGCCTGCACGCTGGCCGGCGCATTGAAGCGGAATATTCTCCTGACCTTGGCGGAGGCCGAATTTTTCCGGATCCGCTGGTCGGCCGAGGTCCTGGCGGAAACGCAGAGCGCGATCGAAAAAATCCTCACGCACCGCGGTTTCGTCGATGCGGCGGACCGAGCGTATCGAGCCCGGCAATTCATGGAAGACGCCTTCGCGGAGGCACTGGTCGTCGATTTCGACGACTTCCTGTGTGCCTGCAATGGCCTGCCCGATCCCGGCGATGCCCACGTCGTGGCGGCGGCATTGAAAACGCGCGCGGCGACGATCGTGACGGATAACCTCAAGCATTTTCCCGCCGACTTATTGGCGCCGCTGAACATCGAAGTGCGGTCGGCCGACGATTTCATCGCCGACACGATCTCGCTCGATCCCGGTCGGGCCGTAGCGGCGCTGCGGCGGATGCGTGTCCGTCTGAAGAAGCCGGAGAAGACAGCGGAGCTTCTACTTCTCGACATGGAGGCCGTCGGCCTGGTCGGCACGGTCGACGTCCTCAAGCCGCACGCCCTGTCCCTCTGAAGCTGGCCGGCATGGGATACCGGCGTCGCAAGCCCTGGACAAGCGCCGCGACCGCGCCAAGATCGCGCTATCGGCCGCAGCGGGCGGCCTTCGACGAGGAAACGACAGCGATGACCCGAAAGATCACGATCGCCCTGAGCCTGGCGCTGGCCTGCCTGGCCGCCGCCTGCAACACCATCGAGGGCGCGGGCCGTGATATCCGGAATACGGGCGACGCCATTTCCGGCGCGGCGCGCGACGTCAAGGACGAACTCTGACGTCGGGCGCCGCCCGGAGCGGGGTCGCGGAGCCTATTCCGCCGGCTGCGGCGCCGGGGCGGGCTGGATCCGGCGCGAGAACAGGCTGCGGATCAGGAAGAAGAACACCGGCACGAAGAAGATGCCGAGGATCGTCGCCGCCAGCATGCCGCCCATGACGCCGGTGCCGATGGCGTTCTGCCCGCCCGAACCGGCGCCGGTCGCCAGCACCAGGGGCAGCACGCCCAGGATGAAGGCGAAGGACGTCATCAGGATCGGCCGCAGCCGGAGGCGCACCGCCTCGAGGGTCGCGGCGACCAGGTCCTTGCCCATCTCCTGCTGTTCCTTGGCGAATTCGACGATCAGGATCGCGTTCTTCGCCGAGAGACCGACCGTGGTCAGCAGGCCGACCTGGAAATAGATGTCGTTCGACAGACCCCGCAGGTTGGCCGCGATCACGGCGCCGAGGACGCCGAGCGGCACCACCATGATCACCGAGAAGGGCACCGACCAGCTCTCGTAGAGGGCGGCGAGGCAGAGGAACACCACCAGGATCGAGATGGCGTAGAGCGCCGGCGCCTGATTGCCGGACGAACGTTCCTGATCGGACAGACCGGTCCATTCGAAGCCGACGCCGGGCGGCAGCTTGGCGATCAATTCCTCCATCGCCAGCATGGCGTCGCCCGACGACAGGCCGGGCGCGGCCGAGCCCTGAATCGAGAACGACGGCATGCCGTTGTAGCGTTCGAGGCGCGCCGGGCCATAGTCCCAGCGGGCGGCGGCGAAGGCCGAGAAGGGCACCATCTCGCCCGACGCGTTCCGCACGTGCCAGCGGTTCAGGTCATCCGGCGACATGCGGTAGGGCGCATCGGCCTGGACATAGACCTTCTTGATACGGCCGCGGTCGACGAAATCATTGGCATAGGTGCCGCCCCAGGCGGTCGCCAGGGTCGCATTGACGTCCGCCAGCGACAGGCCGAGCGCGCCGGCCCGGAGGGTATCGATCTCGACCCGGTACTGCGGCTCGTCCTCCTGGCCGTTGGGGCGCACCTGGGTCAGGCGCGGATCCTGTCCGGCCATGCCGAGCAGCATGTTGCGCGCCTCGAGCAGCTTGTCGTGGCCGATGCCGCCGAGATCCTGGAGCTGCAGGTCGAAGCCGGTCGCATTGCCGAGCTCGATCACCGCCGGCGGCGCGAAGGCGAAGACCATGGCGTCGCGGATGCCCGCGAAGGCCCCGAAGGCCTTGCCCGCTACGGCGCCGACGGCGAGATCCGGGCGCGTGCGTTCCGCCCAGTCGCGCAGGCCGATGAAGCCGATCGCGACATTCTGGCCGTTGCCGCCGAAGCTGAAGCCCTGGACCGTGAAGATCGAGCGCACGGCTTCCTTCTGGTCCTCCAGGAAGTGGTGCTCGATCTGCTTCACGACGTCCATCGTGCGCTCCTGGGTCGAGCCGACGGGCAGTTGCGCCTGGGTGAACATGATGCCCTGGTCCTCGTCCGGCAGGAACGAGGTGGGCAGCCGCACGAACAGGAAGCCGAGGCCGACCACCAGCGCGATGAACACCACCATGACATGAGGCACCCTGCGCAGCAGCCCGCCGACGGTCCGCTCGTAGGCCCGGCTCGATGCCTCGAAGCCCCGGTTGAACCAGCCGAACGGGCCCTTGCGGGCCATGCCGTGGCCCTTTTCGACCGGCTTCAGCATGGTGGCGCACAGCGCCGGCGTCAGGATCAGGGCAACCAGCACCGAGAGCACCATGGCCGAGACGATGGTGACCGAGAACTGGCGGTAGATGACGCCGGCCGATCCGGTGAAGAAAGCCATGGGCACGAACACGGCGGACAGGACCAGGGCGATGCCGACCAGGGCGCCGGTGATCTGCGTCATCGACTTTCGCGTCGCCTCGCGCGGCGGCAGGCCCTCCTCGGACATCACGCGCTCGACGTTCTCCACGACGACGATGGCATCGTCGACGAGGAGGCCGATGGCCAGCACCATGGCGAACATGGTCAGCACGTTGATCGAATAGCCGAGCGCGAACAGGACGCCGAAGGTGCCGAGCAGCACGACGGGCACCGCGATCGTCGGGATCAGGGTGGCACGGAAGTTCTGCAGGAAGACATACATGACGATGAAGACGAGGATGATCGCCTCGATCAGCGTCTTCACCACCTCCTCGATCGAGATCTTCACGAAAGGCGTGGTGTCGTAGGGAAAGACGACCTGAACGCCTTGGGGGAAGAAGGCCGACAGTTCGGCCATCTTGGCGCGCACCGCTTCCGCGGTGGCGAGCGCATTGGCGCCGGAAGCGAGCTTCAGGCCGATGCCGGCGGCCGGCTGACCGTTGTAGCGGGCGATGACGTCATAACCCTCGGCCCCGATCTCGATCCGGGCGACGTCGGCGAGGCGGACCCGCGATCCGTCCTCGCCCGCCTTGAGCAGGATGGCGCCGAATTCCTCGGGCGTGTTCATCAGCGTCTGCGCCACGATGGTCGCGTTCAGCTGCTGGCCGGGCGCGGGCGGCGTGCCGCCGAGCTGACCGGCCGAGACCTGAATGTTCTGCGACTGGATCGCCGCCACGACGTCGCCGGTCGTGAGGTGGAAGGCCGTCAGCTTCGCCGGGTCGAGCCAGATCCGCATCGCGTACTGATTGCCGAAGACCTGAATGTCGCCGACGCCTTCCACGCGGCTGAGGGGATCGACGAGACTTGAGCCGATGTAGTCCGCCAGATCGACCTGGCTCAGCCCGCTCTCGCCGGAGACGAGGCCGATCACCATCAGGAAATTGTCCGTCGCCTTGGCGACGACGACGCCCTGCTGCTGCACCGACTGCGGCAGGCTCGGCGTCGCCAGCGACAGCTTGTTCTGCACCTGGACCTGGGCGATGTCGGGATCCGTCCCCGCCTCGAAGGTCAGGGTGATGATCGAGAGGCCCGAGGACGAGGACGTCGACGACATGTAGCGGAGGTTGTCGATCCCCTTCATGCGCTGCTCGATGACCTGGGTCACCGATTCCTCGAGCGCCTGCGCGGACGATCCCGGATAGGTCGATGTGATCGAGATGGTGGTCGGCGCGATCGCCGGATATTGCGAGACCGGCAGGCCCATGATGGCGAGCCCGCCCGCCATCATGATCACGATGGCGATCACCCAGGCGAAGATCGGGCGGTCGATGAAGAAACTGGCCATGGTATCCCCGCCTCAGTTCGCGGGCGCCGTTGCGGGCGCGCCGTTCTGCGCCGTGGCGCCGGCGGGCACCGGCGTCACCTCGGCACCCGGATGGATCTTCTGCAGGCCGTCGACGATCACCCGGTCGCCCGGCTTCAGGCCCGAGGTCACCAGCCATTTGTCGCCGATGGCGCGGTCCGCCACGACGACGCGGGGCTCCACCTTGTCGCCCTCGCCGACGACCATGGCGCTGGCCTGGCCGGTCGGCGTGCGGGTGATGCCCTGCTGCGGCACCAGAAGGCCCTGGGGATCGACGCCCAGCTGGATCTCGGCGCGGACGAACATGCCGGGCAGCAGGCGCTGGTCCGGATTGGGGAAGACGGCGCGCAGGGTCACGGCGCCCGTGCCCTCGTCCACCGTCGCCTCGGAGAATTTCAGGCGCCCCTTGACGCCGTAGGTCGAGCCGTCCTCGAGGAACAGGGTGACTTCGGCGCTTTCGGCATTGACGCCCGTCAGCCGGCCGCTCGCCATTTCCGCCTTCACGCGGAGCAGCTCCGCGCTCGACTGGGTGACGTCGACATAGATCGGGTCGAGCTGCTGGATGGTGGCCAGCGCCGTCGCCTGATTGGCGGTGACGAGGGCGCCCTGGGTCACCGTGGAGCGGCCGATCCGGCCCGGAATGGGCGCGATGATGCGGGCGCGGTCGAGGTTGATGCGCGCGGTCGACAGGCTGGCCCTGGCGGCGGCGAGGTCGGCCTGGGCCTGCTTCAGGGCGGCGACCGCGTCGTCGTAATTCTGGCGGCTGACCGCATTGGTCTTCACGAGCTGGCGATAGCGCTTCTCGTCGAGACGGGCGATCTCCACCCCCGCCTCGGCCCGGGCGAGGCTGGCCTCGGCGGCGTCGACCATGGCCTGATAGGTCACCGGATCGATCTGATAGAGGGGATCGCCGGCCGCGACCTCGGCCCCTTCCTCGAACAGGCGCTCGGTGATGATGCCGTCGACCTGGGGCCGGATCTCGGCGATCCGATAGGCCGCCGTCCGGCCCGACAATTCGCTGGTGATGGTCACAGGGGCGGCTTCGATGGCGACGACGCCGACCGGCATCGGACCGCCCATGCCGGGCATGCCGCCACCGCCGCCGGCCTGCTGTTCGTCGCAGCCGGCTAGGGTCAGGGCGCCGGCCAGAAGGACGGCGGAAAAGGCGATCGACAAGGGAACCCGCGACGGCATAGGCATGACACACCTTTGAGAGTACTGGATGGCCGCCGGAACGAGCCCGGCCGTTTGCCCATCGGCTTCCCCCCCGATGCCGAATGGTGCCGTTCTAATGCGACGTTGCCTAGAATGAACGTTCATTCTAATATGAAGTCAAGATGCATTTCCGAAAGGGTGGTAGGCATGGGCATGGGCGACGCGGCCGGGACCGAGACGCGCCAGGAATCGCGGCGCCGTCAGATTCTCGACGCCGCCATTCGCTGCTTCCGCAACAATGGTTTCCATGCCACCTCCATGGCCGCGCTCGCCAAGGAGGCGGGCATGAGCGTCGGCCACATCTACCATTACTTCGAGAACAAGGAGGCGATCATCGCCGCCTTCATCGAGGAGAAGTTCGAGGATTTCCGCACCTATGTGGAAACCCTGAAGCAGCACCAGGGCTCCATCGCCGACGCCATGATCGAACAGGTCGAGGCCGGCTACGACGGCATGAGCGATCCTGACAAGGCGGGCCTGTTCCTCGAGATCACGGTCGAGGCGTCGCGCAACCCGAAGGTCGCCGCCATGGTGCAGGAAGCCGACCACACCATGCGCACCACGCTTGCCGGCATGATCGCCGAGAGCTGCGGCTGCACCGAACCCGACACCGAGGACCGCCTGATGGCCCGGGTCGACATGATCGTCACCCTATACGAAGGCCTGACGATCCGCGCCATCCGCAATCCCGGCATCAACCGCGACAGCGCCATCGAGGCCATGCGCCTCGCCTTCGACCGCCTGCTGTCGCCCTGAAGCTCATCCGGTCAGGCCGAAATCCGCCAGATCGCGGTCGCGCTGAACCGCGTCCTCCTCCAGGAAGAATTCGTCGAGCTGCGGTGGCGCCACCGGCGTTCCTGAGAGCATGGCGTGGACCTGCCCCCGGTGATGGATCTGATGGATGAAGAGATGGGGCAGCACCGTGCCCCGCGTCTCGCGGCGCAGGCCCCGCGCGCCGCGATCGAGAATGACGGCGCGCGCGAGATCGCCGTCGCCCTGCCCCCGGCACAGGGCCAGCAGGCGCCGGTCGACCGCCCGCTGGGCTTCGACCAGGGCCGGAACGTCCGACACCTGATCCATTTCGCCGCGGACCGCGGGATCGGCCCGCCCCGTTTCCAGCCCGCCGACATAATAGAGGTCGACCAGCAGGATATGGTTCAGGGTCTCGCGCAGGGAGGGAAAGAAGCTCGTCCGCGTCGCGGTGTACTGCGCATGATCCAGGCCCGCGACGGCGCCAAGCAGGCGCGCGTTCGACCAGGCATTGTTCAGCGCCATGCGCTCGAAATGGCGGGCGAGGCCGGTCATCGTCGTCCCCTTCTCAGGCCGGCACCGTGCCGGGGGCATTGGCGTCGCCCGGCGCGGTCTCGACCGCCAGCTCGGGCACGGCGATCACGCGCTGGCCCCTGAAGTCCGTGCGCATGACCAGAAGACCGCATTCCTCGAGATAGGCGAGGAGCCGCCGCGCCCGACCGAGGGACTGGGTGCCATAGGCCCGCGCCACTTCGGCGTCCGGCGGGCAGGGCCGGCCGTCGATCGCCGCCTGGGCGATCAGCAGGAACACGCCCTGCAGATCCTCGGTCAGGCGCGACGCCATCTCGACCGCGCGGGCCGCCGCCGAATCGTCGCCGGCGGCGGGATCGATGCCCGCGCGCACCATGGACAGCAGGCGGCGGAAGGCCGGCAGTTCGGGCACCGCGCCGGTCAGGCGGCGAATGCGCCGGCGCACCAGGAAATCCTGGTAGAGCACGGCATGGGTGCGATAGGCGGCGTCGGGATCGGCCAGGATCTCGGCCATGATCTCCTGATGGATGCGGTCGCGTTCACCGGCGTCGAGGCCGTCGTCGGGCTCCTCGGCGGCCGGCGGCGGGCCGAGGCCGGCGGGCCGCCCGCGCGCCAGTTCCAGCATGACCTCGGCCGTCGGCGCGGCCTGGGGCACGCGCGGCGCCGGCCGGAACACCGGCGGCTCGTCGGCCCCCGCCGTGAAGATCAGATCGGCGGCGTCCGCCGGTGGTTGTTCCGGCAGGGGCACCAGAATGGGGCTTGTCGAGCGGCTGGAGGTTTCGACCGCGCCGATCCGGATCGCCAGCGGGGCGCGCGACAGCGCGGGACCCAGCGCCACGAAATGGCCGCGTTCGAGATCGCGGAACATTTCCGCCTGGCGCTTGTCCATGCCCAGCAGATCGGCGGCGCGCGCCATGTCGATGTCGAGGAAGGTGCGCCCCATCAGGAAGTTGGAGGCTTCGGCGGCGACATTCTTGGCCAGCTTGGCCAGGCGCTGGGTGGCGATCACGCCGGCCAGCCCGCGCTTTCGCCCGCGCGACATCAGGTTGGCCATGGCGCCGAGGGTGAGTTTCCGCGCCTCGTCCGAGACCTCGCCGGCGGCGGCGGGCGCGAAGAGCTGTGCCTCGTCGACCACCACCAGCATGGGGTACCAATGGTCCCGTTCGGCATCGAACAGCCCGCCCAGGAAGGCGGCGGCGGCGCGCATCTGCGCCTCTGCGTCCAGCCCTTCGAGATTCAGGACGACGGAGACCCGGTGCTGGCGCACCCTTGCGGCGATCCGGGTCAGATCATCCTCGCTCCGCGTCGCGTCGACCACGACATGGCCGAAACGATCGGCCAGGGTGACGAAATCGCCCTCCGGGTCGATCACCGCCTGCTGGACATGGGGCGCGCTCTGTTCGAGCAGGCGGCGCAACAGATGGGATTTGCCGGAACCGGAATTGCCCTGCACCAGAAGGCGCGTCGCCAGCAGTTCCTCGAGGTCGAGCATCGCCGGCGCGCCGTTGCGCTGGGCCCCCATCTCGATCCCGATCTTCATCCCGATAAACCCCGCCTTACAATGCAACGACCCCGGCGGATGCCGCCCGCCGGGGTCATGCATTCTAGCGGGCGGCGGGGCGCCCGCAACCGGATCGGGCGCTCAGACCGCCCGAAGTTCGCTCATGCGCACCAGGCGGCCCGGGCGGGCACCGGTCAGTTCGTCGTTCTCGATCACAGGAACACCCGCCACCAGGGTGGCGCGATAGCCGACCGCATCCTGCAGCAGGCGCTGGCCGCCCGCCGGCAGGTCGTGGACCATATGCGGCGCCTTCAGGGTCAGGCGGTCGAAATCGATCACATTGATGTCCGCGCGCTTGCCCACCGCGAGGGTGCCGCGATCACGGAAGCCGCCATGGGCGGCATTGGCGCCGGTCAGCATATGGACCGCCTGTTCGATGGTCAGACGCTCGCCCCGCACCCGGTCCCGCGCCCAATAGGCGAGAAGGAAGGTGGAGAAGCTGGCATCGCAGACCGTGCCGACATGGGCGCCGCCGTCCGACAGCCCGGCCAGCGCAAGGGGGTGGCGCATCATGGTCAGCACATTGTCGAGAGAGAATTCGACATAGTTCGAGAAGGGGAAATAGAGCATCGCCCGCCCCCCGTCCTCGAGCATGGCGTCATAGATCGCCGACAGCGGCGAAACGCCGAGGGCCTGGGCCCGCGCATACATCGATTTCTCGAACGGCTGTTCGTAGTCCGGCGTCTCGCCCAGTTGGAACAGCATGGTCGAGACGAAATCGACGGCACCCAGGAATTTGTCGACCATGGGCGGGACCGAGGAACCGTCGGCCGCCATCTTGTCCGGCGTCTCGGCCATGATGCGGGCCTTGACCTCGGGATCGCACAGGCGCGCCACACGCTCCGCCAGGGGCAGATGGGCGATCGCCTTGTAGGACGGATGGCCCATGAAGGGATGGAAGGTGCATTGGAAGCCGACCATCACGCCGACGGCACGGGGCGCCGTCTGCATGCGGATGGTGATGCCCTTCGCCTTCGCCGCCTCGGCCCGCGCCACGATCTTCTTCCATTGCGCGGGATCGAGCGGGCGTTCCATCAGGGTGATGGAGGTCGGGTGGTCGGGCGCGGTGGCGGCATAGGCTTCGACGATGTCGAATTCGCGCTCGAATTCCGCCGGGCCCTTTTCGAGATCGAAATCGGAGACGGCCTGGAGCACGCCCCAGTCGAGACCCTTCATGGCTTCGGCGATACCCGAAAGCTCGGCGATGGTCGCCTCGGACGCCGGGGTCGCCAGACCGTCGGAGGTGCGGTGGGTGTCGCTGCGCCCGGTGGCGAAGCCGAAGGCGCCGGCCTCCATCGCCTCGCGCACCAGATCGCGCATCCTGGCGACATCCTGGGCCGTCGCCGCCTCGCCGTGGACCGCGCGCTCGCCCATGACATAGACGCGCAGCGGATCATGCGGGACCATGGCGGCGAAATCGATCGTATGGGGGAAGTCGATCGCCTTCATGTAGTCGGGGAAGCTTTCCCAGTTCCAGGTCAGGCCCTCGGCCAGCGCCACGCCGGGGATGTCCTCCACCCCTTCCATCAGGCGGATCAGGCAGTCGTGATCCTGCGGCCGCACCGGCGCGAAGCCGACGCCGCAATTGCCGAGCACGGCGGTGGTGACGCCGTGATTGACCGAGGGGCGGAGATCCGCGTCCCAGCTCACCTGGCCATCGTAATGGGTGTGGAGGTCGACGAAGCCGGGGGTGACGATGGCGCCGGTCGCGTCGATCACCCGCGCGGCATCGCCCGGGCAGGCGCCCAGCGCGACGATGCGCCCGTCCTTCACCGCGACGTCGCCCTCATAGGCGGGCGCGCCGGTACCGTCGACGATGGTGCCGCCGGTGATCTTCAGGTCGTAGTCCATGCTTCCCTCCCCTTGGCGGCGACGCCGCTTTTTTATTTCGTCATCCCGGCGCCGGCCGGGATCTTTTGCAGAACGGGCGCCCCTTCCGTCGAAAGGTCCCGGCCTTCTGCCTGGACGACGATGTAAAGCGCATCCCTGTCGATGATCAGATTTAGTCTCGTTTCAGTCTGGCGTCATTGACCGGCACCGCCTGAAAATTGACATTTCGTGCCAGCATGCCGAAAATCCGATCATGATCGGCAGCGGCGTTTCCACCGCCTATGTGCGGACCGTGATCGAGACGGCGGCTGGCCTGGTGCCGGGCCTCGCCCCCGGCGACGTGCTGGCGCGCGCCGGCGTGGATCCCGCCCGCCTTTCCCGCGCCGACGGGCAATTGACCCTGGGGGAGGTGGACCGCATCTGGCAGGCCGCCGCCGCCCTGGCGGCGACACCCGCCCTCGGCCTCGCCGTCGGACGCCAGGCGCAGCCCGCGAGTTTCAGCCTGGTCGGTCAGGTGATGATGACGGCGCCCGACCTCGGCACCGCGCTGCGCGAGGCGGTGCGCCTGACGCCGCTGATCGGCGAGGGCGGCTTGATCGAGATCGGCCACGAACCGGGCCGCGTGCTGATGCGCTATACGCCCGCCAGCGCCGACTGGGTGCTGAAGGAAATGCGCGTCGACGCGGCGCTGGGCGCCAGCCTGATGCTGGCGCGCATGATCACCGGCCACGACCTCTCGCCCGTCGAGGTCCGGCTGGAGCGGTCCGCGCCCCGGGACGCCGGCCCCTGGGCCACCCTCTTCGGCACCAAGGTCCGCTTCGGCGCCGGACAGAATGCCCTGGTCTGGAACCGCGACCAGATGGCCATGCCGCTGCGCGCGGCGAACGAGGCGGTGAACCGCTTGCTGCTGGCCCATGCCGAGGATGTGTGCCGCGAGCGCCTGTCGGGCGGCGGCATGCCGGCGGCGCTGCGCCGGGTGCTGCAAGGCCTGCTGGCGGCGGAGAAAGGCCCGAGCGTGGAAGCGGCGGCGGACGCGCTGAACACCAGCGTGCGCAGCCTGCAGCGGGCGCTGGACGCCGCCGGCACGACGTTCAGTGCGGAGCGCGATGCGGTGCGCCTGGCGCTGGCCCGGCGTTACCTGTCGCGTCCCGACCTGAAGGTGGAGGCCGTCGCCGCCCGTCTCGGCTTCGCCGAGGCCGGGGTCTTCGTCCGTGCCTTCCGGCGCTGGACCGGGCAGACGCCGGCGCGCTGGCGCAGGGTCACCCTCGGTGAATCCGGTCTCAGTGGATCCCCATCATCGGCTTCATCATCCGGCGCAGCAGACCCGGGAACAGACCCGCGACCTTGAGCCCGAAGGAGACCTGACCGTTGCCCGGCCAATGGACCTTGTCGCCCTGCGCCGCCTTATAGGCGAGATTGGCGATATCCTGCGGCGTATGGGCGATGCCGCCCATCTTGGCTACCGCCTCGCCGGCGCCGTGGCCCTGGCTGTGCACCATGTCGGTCGCGACGAAGCCGGGCAGGATGTCGGTCACCTTGATGCCCAAGGGGGCGAATTCCTGGGCCAGCGCCTCGGTCAGGGCGCGGACGGCGAATTTCGTCGCCGAATAGACCGCGAGCCCCGGCGTGCCGTACATGGCGGAAGCCGAGCACAGCGACACGATCGCGGCGCCCGGCGTCTGCTTCATGTAGGGCAGCGCCGCGTGGAAGCCGTTCACCACGCCCTTCAGGTTCACGTCGATGGTCTTGGCGTGGAATTCCGGCGTGATCTGCTCGAAGGCGGCGAATTTGGCGATGCCGGCATTGTTGACCAGCACGTCCAGCCGCCCGCCCGCCGCCGCCACGAAATCCGCCATGACCTTTTCGAAGGCGGCGAAATCCGTGACGTCCAGCGTGGCATGGAAGCAGCGGTTGGCGCCCAGTTCCGACGCCAGTTTCGCCACCCCCTCGGCGTCGAGATCGACGAGACCGACGAAATAGCCCTCGCGCGCGAAACGCCGCGCGATCTCGGCCCCGATGCCGCGCGCGGCGCCGGTGATGAAGACGGATTTGGTCATGCGTTCTCCCCTTATTTTACTTGGACGTCATCCCGGCGAAGGCCGGGATCTTTCGTCGTGTTTTCGATGCCCGCCGCGAGGGCGGCGTGTCTCTCTTTCAGGCTCCCCACAGGTCCAGCGGCACCTCGAACGGCTTGTTCTGATAGGCGGGCCGCGAGGGCGTCATGGCCGCGACCGCGCCGGTCAGCCGTCCGTCGAGGCCGAGCAGCCCGTCGGCGATGGCGATGATGCGCCGGTTGGGCGAGGCGGCCGGCGATTGCAGGCGGATCGCCTCCGCCGCCGCGCGCTCGCGCCCCGGATTGTGCAGGGCGAGCGTGATCAGGGCACTGGCGGTCGAGCGCGATATGCCGGCGAAGCAATGGATCAGGATCGGCTCGCGCGCGTCCCAGCCGCGCAGGAAGGCGATCAGGGCACGCACATGCTCGACTTCCGGCACGACCATGCCCTCCTGGGCTTCCGCGTAGTCATGGACGCCGACCCGGTGGTGCCGCTCGGGCACCACTTCGGGCGGGGTTTCCGGCCAATCGTCGGGATCGAGCAGGGAGACGAGATGACTGGGGCGGACGCGCCGCGCCACCATGGGCAGATCGGCCCAGGGACAGACATGGACGACCGGCATTTTCCCCTCCCCGCGCGTCGCCGGCCTTAATCCGGCGATGCGCCATTGCCTGCGCACCCTAATGTGATCAATACTCATGTACAAGCGCCCGCAAGTGGCGCCGACGGAGGAGGATACAAGATGGAAGCCGCCTTGCCGCTGATTTTGGCGGCCCTTGCCGCCGCCGGCCTGATGGCGGCGATCTGGTTCGTCTCGCGCGGGGCCCGCCCCCCCGCCCTGGACGAGCCGCTGGCGCGCCGCCGCCTGACCGAGGACTGGCAGGATTTCGAGCCGGCGGAAGTCTGGATCGCCGCCGATCGCGGCGCGGCGCTCGCCACCGACCGGGCCTCGAGCCGGCTCGGCCTCGTCTTCGCCTTCGGCGACAAGCTGCCGAGCCGCCTGCTCGGCCCCGGCGACGTCGTCTCCTGCCGGCTGGAGGGCGGTCGCCTGCTGGTCGAGACCAAGGATTTCGGCCGCCACCATTTCGAGATGGCGTCGACCGGCGACGCCGCCACCCGCCCCTGGGTCGACCGGCTGCGCGGCCTGGCCCACGGCTGAGGATAGAGACGCCATGGAAATGCTCGCCCTGCTGCAATATGCGGTGCCCGGTTTCGTCCTCCTCGTCCTGGCGGAACTCGCCTGGATGAGATGGCGCGGCGGCGTCGCCTATGAATGGCGCGACAGTGTCGCCAGCCTGACCATGGGCCTCGGCAATCTGGTGGACGGCGCCCTGATCGCCCTCGTGCTCTATCCCCTCTTCGCGCTCCTTTACGAATACCGGCTGTTCGACTGGGACGCGGCGGTATGGTGGGCCTTTCCCGCCGTCCTCCTGATCCAGGATTTCTGCTTCTACTGGAGCCATCGGCTCAGCCATCAGTGGCGCTGGTGGTGGGCGGCCCATGTCACCCACCATTCGTCCCTGCACTTCAACCTGTCGACGGCGCTGCGCCAGCCCTGGTCCGGCTTCTTCGCCATGTCCTGGATCCCCTATGCCCTGATGCCGGTCGTGGGCATCCCGGTGGAGGCGATCGCCGTCGCTCACGGCGTCTCCCTGGTCTATCAGTTCTGGATCCATACCGAGGCGATCGGCAGGATGCCGGCATGGTTCGAGGCGGTGTTCAACACCCCGTCGCACCACCGCGTCCACCATGCCACCAACCCGCGCTATCTGGACCGCAATTACGCCGGCACGCTGATCATCTGGGACCGCCTGTTCGGCACCTTCGAGCCCGAGAACGCGATGGACCCGCCGCGTTACGGCATCGTGAAGAACATCGGCACCTTCAATCCGGCGGTCATCGGCTTTCACGAATGGGTCGGCATCTTCCGCGACCTGCGCGCGGCCCGGACCTGGCGCGGCCGCGTCCTGACCCTGTTCGGCCCGCCCGGCTGGCGCGAGGACGGCAAGGGCTCCACCTCCGAGACCATTCGCGACGCCTGGCGCCGTCGGCCCGAGGCAATGCCAGCCGAATAGGTCAGCGCGCCAGGCGGCGCGCCGCCGCCATGCCCACCAGCGCCAGGGGCACGCAGGCGACGAAGATCCAGGGTCCGGCGGCCAGTGCCGTCGCCGGGCCCGGATCGGCGCCGAGCCCCCTTGCGTTGGCGACGATGCCGGCCCCGGCGGCGCCCAGCGCATAGCCGAGCAATTGCACCGTCGGCACCACCGCCGCCGCGAGGCCGCGCTCTCCCTCGTCCACCGCCTCGACGATACGGCGGGTGACGAAGGCCCAGACCATGCCCATACCGCCGCCCTGCAGGAAGGCGACGACCGCCACCCAGAAGAGGCCGCCGAAGGGCACGGCCCAGGCCGAGAGCGGCACCGCGAGGCCGGCGGCGGCGGCGCCCGCCAGGATCACCCGGCGCTCCGCCCTGGGCCCGACGCCGGCGAAGACGACGGCGGTCAGGGTCCAGGCCACCGCCTCCACCGCGATGACGTAGCCGACCACCAGGGGCCGCGTGCCGTGCAGATGTTCCATCAGGATCGGCGCGAAGACGGTGAACGGCATGGTGGCGATCGAGACCGCGAGCACCAGCATGAAGCCGGCGGCGGCCGCGCCGGGCCGGAAGGTGGCGCGCGGCAGGATCGGCACCGCCGCCCGCCGGTCGAGGCCGATGGCAAAGCCGAGCAGCGCCAGCCCGGCGAGCCCGGCGCCCAGCGCCGACGGCACATGGCCGATCACCCCCGCCGCCGCGATGCCGAGCACGCCGAGCGCGACGACGAAGAGCCGGGCGAGCGGCATGGGCGTCGGCGCCTCTCCCGCCCGGGCCTTCGCCGTGCCGTCGCCGGGCAGGAAGCGAGCGAAGGCGAGTCCCAGCACGAGGGCCTGGGCGGCGAAGGCCCAGAAGGCGCCGCGCCAGAATCCCGCCTCGGTGAAGAGACCGCCGATCAGTGGCCCGAACAGCGCCGCGACGCCCCAGATCACGGCGACGACGGCGAAGAGGCGCGGCCAGAGCGCCGCCGGAAACAACCGCTCCAGCGCGACATAGGCAAGCGCCACCATCGCCCCGCCCCCGGCCCCCTGGAGCGCCCGGCCGAGCAGCATCACCGCCATGTCGGGTGCCGCCGCGCTGGCGACGCAGCCGACGCCATAGAGCAATGCGCCGCCCGTGATCGCGGCGCGGATCGTGAAGCGCCGCATCGCCGAGCCGGCGGCGGCACCCGCGACGATGGAGGCAAGGACATAGAGCGCCGTCGCCCAGGCGAGATAGGCGGCGCCGCCGATCTCCGCCACCACGGTCGGCATCGCCGTCGCCACCAGCAGGCTGTCGGCGGCATGAAGCCAGATGCCGAAGCAGAGCAGCAGGAAAACCGGAAAATGGCGTTCCCGCAGGACGTCGGCCCAGCGCGCCGTGGCACCGTCGCTCATCGCGGGACCGACCCGTTGCGACGCATCATCATGGTTCGACAGATCGTGTTTTGGCGGTGACCGCGCCGGGGTGCCCCGCTAATATCCACGAAAAACATGAGGAAACCCCCGGCATGACCCTGCCCGATCCGGTGTTCTATGCCATTCCCGCCTTCGGGATCCTGATCTTCGCCGAACTCGCCTGGATGAAGCTGCGCGGCGGCGTCGCCTATGAGGGCCGGGATGCGGCGGCGTCCCTGACCATGGGCTTCGGCAGCCTGATCCCCGGCCTTCTGAAGGGGCTGGTGCTCTATGGCGCCTTCGAATGGGTGCATGGTTTCGCGCTCTTCGACATCGGTTTCCAGTGGTGGGCCTTCGTCGCCGTCTTCTTCGCCGAAGACCTCTGCTACTACTGGTTCCACCGTCTCAGCCACGAGCATCGCATCTGGTGGGCGGCCCATATCAATCACCATTCCTCGCAGCACTACAACCTCTCGACCGCGCTGCGCCAGACCTGGACCGGGCAATTGGCCCTGACCTGGATCTGCTGGCTGCCGCTCGCCCTGATCGGCTTCCCGACGGAGCTGATCTTCTTCCAGATGGGCGTCAGCCTGATCTATCAGTTCTGGATCCATACCGAGGCGGTGGGCAGGCTGCCCGCCTGGTTCGAGGCCGTGTTCAACACGCCATCGCACCACCGGGTCCATCACGCCACCAATCCGCGCTATCTGGACGCCAATTACGCCGGCATCCTGATCGTCTGGGACCGGATGTTCGGCAGCTTCGTGCCGGAGGACGGAACGGAGCCCTGCCGTTACGGCATCGTGAAGAACATCGGCAGTTTCAATCCCCTGGTGATCGCCTTCCACGAATGGCGGTCGCTCGCCCGAGACGTCGCCCGGGCGCGGACCTGGCGCGGCCGGCTGCACACGCTGTTCGGCCCGCCCGGCTGGCGCGAGGACGGCAAGGGCACCACCTCGGCCGAGATCCGCCGCCTCTGGGCCGCGCGTCAGGCCGCGGTCCGGCAGCACGTCCAGCCGGCCGAATGACCGGACGCCGGGAATCCGGCCCGAAACATCGGGGGATGATTTAGGGGAGAGCTTTCCGGAAGCGGATCACGCCGCCGAAATCGTCGCCCGCCGGACCGATCAGCGGCGGCAGGCCGTCGTCGCGCGGGCCGCCGAAATCGAAGGATTCGCCGCTGCCGCCGGAGCGCGCCGTCGGACCGGAGCGCGCCGTCAGGCCCGGCGGCGACGCCAGGGGTCGCAGGCCGGGGCTCGGCGGTACCATGGCGGTCAGCCCCGGCACCGTCGGCCCCAGGGCCGGACCCGAGCGTGGAATGGTGACACGCGCACCGTCCCGTCCTTCGCCGATCGCCCGCCCGTCACCGATGGCGGGCGCGATGTCGACCTTGCCGGAGTCGCGCAGACTCTCGGCCCGGGCCCCGAGGCCCGCGCCCCCCCATAGGGCAGCCGCCACCGCGATGGCGGAGAGTATCGACCGGAAGGCGTGCATGAATGCACGCTACGCCCCGAGCGGGCGGAGTCCAGCAGGACTGCGACCAATGCGGTTCGACCCGATTCGGGAGGGTCAGGCGAGCGGCGTCGAGGGGTCGTGCTGGCGCGCCAGATAGCGTTCGCCACCGTCGACGGCGATCACCTGCCCGGTCACCTGGGCAGCCCCCGCGAGGAAGACGACGGCATCCGCGATGTCGCCCGGACCGAGCCCGGGACCGAGGGGCAGCTTGCCCTTTTCGGCGGCGAAACGGGCCTCGTCCTGGAACGGACTGATCAGGGTCAGGCCGGGCGCGACCCCGTTCACCCGGATGCGCGGCGCATAGTGGCGCGCGGCGAGATCGGTGATGGTCGCGAGTGTCGCCTTGCCGAGCGTATAGGAGAGAAAATCCGGGTGCGGCCAGGCCAGCTTGGCGTCCAGCACGTTGACCACCGCGCCCCCGTCTGCGCCGCGTGCCCGGTCGAGGGCCTGGATCAGCATCAGGGGGGCGAGCGCGTTGACCGCCATATGGCGGTTGAAACTGCCGGGCGTGAGGCTGGCGAAATCGTCCGGCTCGAAACGCGAGGCATTGTTGACGACGAGGCCGATGTCGGGCCGGCGCGCGAAGAGATCATCGATCCGGGCCGCCAGCGCCGCCGCATCCCCGAGGTCGAGGGTCACCAGGTCAACCGCCGCGCCCGCCGCGCCGAGATCGGCGAGAAAGCCGGGATCGACCGTCGCCGGGTCACGCGTCTGCAGCACGAGGTCGTAGCCCGCCGCCGCCAGCGCCCGGGCGATGGCGCCGCCGATGCGCCGCGTGCCGCCGGTGATCAGGGCGGTCCCGGCGCGCTTGCCGGCGCCGGCCGGTTCGCGATCGCTGCCGTTCATGGTCGATTCCTCCTCCGGCCCATTGGTAATGGCTGAAGGGCCCATTCGCCACGATGTTTGTGTGATAGGGCAAATCGGCTATGATCCGGCGCCGGCGCGCCGGCGCCTCGGCACCATGTCACATTGGGGGGAATCACCATGTCCGAAGAACTGACCATCAAGCGCGGCACCAAGATCGACGAGGCGGATGCCGCCTCCATCGACAAGTCGAAGCTCGGCATCCTGCTGGCCAAGCCGCCCCAGGACGCGACCGAGGGCCAGGCCCGCTACAACGGCTATACCCAGTGCCCCTGGTGCGGCCACGTCGGCTGGACCGTCGGCCTCGACACCAATTACTACGTCAACGTCGTCTGCGGCTCCTGCGGCGGCCTCTTCCGCGCCTGATCCGGCCCGCGCCCGCCGGACACCTTCCGGTGTCCGGCTCTCGCGCCGCGCTCATCCGACCGGACGCGGCTGTCCCTTGGCGTCGATCGCGACGAAGGTGAAGGTCGCCTCGGTCACCTTGTAGCGATCCTCGCTGTCGCGGCTGCGCCGCCAGGCTTCGACGTGGATCTTCATCGACGTCCGGCCGACCGAAAGCAGCGTCGCATAGAGACTGACCTCGTCCCCGATCGCGACCGGGCGCAGGAACACCATGCCGTCGACGGCGATGGTGGCGCAGCGCCCCTTGGCACGGCGCGCGGCGGCGCTGCCGGCGGCGAGATCCATCTGCGCCATCAGCCAGCCCCCGAAGATGTCGCCCGCGGGATTGGTATCCGCTGGCATCGCGATGGTCCGAATGACGGCTTCGGCCTGGGGCGGTACTTCGTTGCTCATGCGCTGGGGCTTCCCGAGGGGATTCGATGCCGGATCCTACCTCAGAATTTCCGATCAATAGTCGCGCAGACGATCGATATCGAGGAAGCGTGCCATGTCCCGGTCGAGGATCGACCAGTCGGCGGTCATGGTGATGCGGTTGTAGCGCTGGCCGATGACGTTCCAGAGCACATAGTTGCGCGCCATCCACAGGCCCGAGTCCGGGGTGAAATCCAGGGCGTCGTCCAGCACGCGCCACAGCCGTCCGCGCTGGTCGTACATCTCCTGGTACTGGGCGTAGTGGAATTCCTTGTCGATGTAGAGCAGGCGCCGGCCATAGACGTAGTTGCCGGACTTGTCCCTGACCTCGAGGTACCAGACCGGGCGCAGTTCGAGGTCGATGGTCTCGATCTCGCATTCGTTCTCCGAATATTGCGCGGGATCATAGGCGTGGCCGACCTCGGGTTGGGACAGCACGAAACCCTCGCCCACGATCTCGAAATCGAATTTGCGCGGATCCGGCTTCAGCCAGGACTGGCGCCATTCGTCCCAGGTCGCCTCGATCCCCGGCGTCATCGGGTCCTGGGTGTCGGAACCGCCCAGGATGCGGGTGCGGCGCATGGTCGGGACATAGCCCCGGAAATCGTCCGGCTTGTCGGCGGAGGCGAAGCGCCGCCTCGTGGCGGCCAGGCCCTTGATGTCGCGCGGCGAGAGAAAGACGATGGAACCGGCCTCGACCGTATCGTCCTCGCCCCGGACGTCGCCCAAGGGTTCGCTGTCGACCCTTCCATGCATCTTCTGCCACCAGAGATGCATTTCATAGCGCCGCTCCACCCGGTTGTCGGGCAGGCAGGAGACCAGTTCCATGGGCTTCAGGGCGGCATTGTCGTTGCCGACCCCGCGCGAGAGAAAGGCCCAGTAGAGCTCCAGCCCGTTGCTCGGCTTCATATAGGGCAGGCCCGCTTCGGTCAGCAGCGCGAAATCGCCATTGGCGTCGAGCAATTCGCCCTTCTCGTTGATCGAGAATGTGCCGGCCTTCTTCGTCGCCTCCAGGCGCCCGCGCGACATCGTATAGGGTGTCGTCGGCACGATGCGGATCTTCTTCCAGCGGAACCAGTCGCCGGAGGTCAGGCGGTCGTAACTGGGGCCGGGCAGGTAATCCTTCAGCCACGGGTAATCGCCGACATTCGCCGCCGTGATCTCCAGGCCCGGCTTCAGGTCCGGCGGCAGATCGGCGGCCGCGACCAGGCTGCGGGCGGAATAGCCGCGAAACGCCGTCCAGTCCTCGGCCAGGGCGACGGCCTTCGGGTCCGCCAGCATTTCGGCGAAGCGGGCGTGACCTTCGAAGCCGGTCCTGGCCGCCAGGGCGCGCCATTCATCGACCCATTCCGCCGCCGGGGCCGGCGTGGCGATCAGAGCGAGGGCCGCCGCCAGGGCGAGCCGGCGCCAGCCCCTCATGCCTCACCCGAGAGGAAGTCGTCGACCAGCATGTTGAAGCGCGCCGCATGCTCGATCTGGGTCCAATGGCCACATTGCCCGAACATATGCAGTTCGGCGCGCGGCAGCAGGCGGAACAGGCGTTCGGCGTTGCTGGGCGGGATCACCCGGTCCTCGCGGCCGTGGAGGATCAGGGCCGGCTTGTCGATCGCGGCGATATCCGCCTCGGGCGTCGCCAGCGCCGTCACCCAGCGCTGGCGCGGGGCCGGGAACAGGGCGGCGAAGCGCTCCTGCACGCCGGCGCGGATGCTGGCTTCGTAACGCATGCGCACCAGGTCGTCGGTGGCGCGGGACGGATCGTAGGAGAAGATGCCGATCAGGCGGCGCATGGTCTCGATCGACGGCTGGTAACCCCAGACGTCGTCCAGCCCCCTGGTGATGGCGAATTCGACCCCCGCCGCGCCCATCAGCACCAGACGGCGCACCCGTTCCGGGGCATGGACGGCAAGCGCGAGCGCCAGCGCCGCCCCGAAGGAATTGCCGACGATGTCGACCTGCTCGTCGAGCTCGAGGGCTTCGAGAAAGCCGGTCAGATGGGCGACGCAACGCGCCATCGAAAACTCCAGCCCCGGCGGGCTTTCGGTATAGCCGAAACCCAGCATGTCGGGCGCCAGCACCCGGCGCGACGCCGACAGCGGCGCCATGTTCAGGCGCCAATTGGCATAGGCCGAGACCCCGGGGCCGGAGCCGTGGATCAGCAGCAGCGGCCGCCCCGCGCCCAGGTCATGGTAATTGGTGGCGATACCGCCGGCGGTGACGCGCCGGCCGATCTCCGGATTCTGCTCCATGGTGCCAGTCCTTGGAAGTGTTCAGTCCTTGGAAGTGCCGGGCCTCAGAAGAAACGGTCGTAGTGGATCTGCTCGAACGGCACTTTCAGATCCAGCATCAGCATGCGCTGCAGGGCTTCCGCCATGGGCGGCGGCCCGGCGAAATAGATTTCGGCCTCGCGCAGGCTCTCGCCCATCTGGCGCCCGACGACCTCGTGGACGAAGCCGGACAGGCCCTGCCAGCCCGCGCTCAGGGGATCCTCCAGGGTGGAGACGACGGGGTGGTAGAGCAGACTGTCGCCGAAGCCCGGCAGGTCGACCAGATGGGTTTCGCCGCAGATGTCCGCCGCCGTGCGCCCGCCATAGAAGAAATCGAGGCGGCGCGACGGATCGGCCCCGATCGCCCGCGCCAGGGAGATCATGGGCGCGAGGCCGGAGCCGCCGGCGATCAGCACCACCGGCCGCGTCGAATCCTCGACCAGATAGGCGAGACCATAGGGCCCGTCGAGGTCGAGCGTGGCGCCCGGTGCCATGTCGAACAGGGCGTTGCTGACCGCGCCGCCGGGCACGCGCTTGATCTGGAATTCCCAGATCCCTTCCGCATTCGGCAGGTTCGACATCGAATAGCAGCGGCGCAGGCCGTCCCCGGTGCGCAGGATGGCGTATTGGCCGGGAATGAAATCGGCCGGCCCGGGGGCGCGGAAGCTGAATTCGCGGATGTCGCGGGTCAGATCGCGCGTGGCGGCCAGTTCCAGGGTCGTGACCTGCGGCGTGACGCGCGGCGCGCAAGCCCGATCCAGGCCGACCTTGATGGTGACGTCGCCACAGGCGCGGGTCTGGCAGGCCAGTTGCAGGCCCTTTCGCCGGTCGCGCGCGGAAAGCCCCGGCGCGTCGGGCCAGAGTGTCTCCACCTCGCCCGCCAAGACCTGGATCCGGCACGAGCCGCAGCCGCCCGACGAACATTCGTAGGGCAGGCCGAGGCCGGCGCGAAGGGCCGCCTGCAACAGCGAGGCATCGCCCGGATTCTGCACGAAGCTGGCGCCGCCCTCGATCGTCACCAGGGGGGCGGCATCCGTCTGGCGGGCCGGCGACGCGGTCATGACGATTCCGCCTTGGAGACGCCGGCGACGCCGAAATGGGCCGCCGGCACTTCCCAGATGATCACCCGCACCGCCTGGCGCGGCACTTCGGCCGCGCGCTCGGCGGCGTCGGTCAGTTCCTTGATCAGCTTGCGCTTGGTCTCGGCCGAACGGCCCTCGATCAGGGTGACGTTGATGATGGGCATGGTCAGTCCCCCACGGTGATGGCGACGCGGCCGAGACCTTCGATGTCGGTCTGGACGTATTCGCCGATGCTGAGCGCATGGGCGGCGGTGATGCCGCCCGCCATGACGATGTCGCCCGGCTCCAGGCTCTCGCCCCATTGCGCGACCATGCGGGCGGCGGCGACCAGGGAGCGCACCGGGTTGCCGAGGATCGCGGCGGTGGAGCCGATCTGGCGCGGCATGCCGTCGACCGAGAGCACGACGCCCAGGTTGGAGAGATCGAAGCTGGGCTTCACGAAACTGCCGATGACGAGGCCGGAGGACGAGGAATTGTCCGCGATCACATCGGGCAGGGCGAAGCGGAAGGCCTGGTAGCGGCTGTCGATGATCTCCATCGCCGGCGCCACGCCCTCGACCGCCGCCATGGCTTCGAGCGCCGTCACCTTGCCGGCGAGACGCCGGCCCATGCGATAGACCACCTCGGGTTCCGCGCGGGGATGGACATAGCGGGCGCGGGACAGCGACGCGCCCTCTTCCAGCAGCATGGCATCGGTCAACCGGCCCCAGATCACTTCGTCGACGCCGACCTGGATCATCTTGGCCCGGCTGGTCAGGCCCATCTTCACGCCGATGCGGCGCTCGCCCCTTTCGAGGCGGCGGCGGATCGAAAGCGCCTGGATGGCATAGGCGTCGTCGATGCCGAGGTTCGGCAGTTCGTCCGTGATCTGCGGGATCGCGGTCGCGTTGCGGGCCGCCTCGTCGACGCGCAGGGCGAGTTCATGCAGGGCCGTCATCTCAGGCCTCCTCCTCGAAGCGGCAACGGACGGCGCCGAGGCCGGAAATCCGCAATTCGACCACGTCGCCGCCCTTGACCGGGGCAAGCGGGCCAAGGGCGCCGGACAGGATCGTGTCGCCCTTCTTCAGCGGACGGCCGACCTCGACCATCTTCTTCGCCAGCCAGAGCGTGGCGACCAGCGGATTGCCGAGGCAGGCGATGCCGGCGCCGGTGGAAATCGGCTCGCCCCGGCACGACATGACCATGCCGCAGAGCACGGGATCGAAAGCCGTCAGCGGCCGGGGCTGGCTGCCCAGGACATAGAGGCCGGAGCTGGCATTGTCCGCGACCGTATCGACGATCTTGATGTTCCAGTCGGCGATGCGGCTGCCGACGATCTCGATCGCGGCGACGGCATATTCGATCGCATGCATGACGTCGGCCAGGGTCAGGGCGTCGCCGTCCAGATCGTCGCGCAGGTAGAAGGCGATCTCGCCCTCCACCTTCGGCTGGCTGACGCGGGCGACCGGAATGGTCTCGCCGTCGCCGAAGGCCATGTCGGCGAAGAGCATGCCGTAGTCCGGCTGATCGAGACCGAGCAGGTTCTGCACGGCCTTGGATGTCGCGCCGATCTTGCGGCCGACGAGGCGGCGGCCTTCGCCGATCCAATGGCGCGTATTGGCTTCCTGGATGGCATAGGCGGTCGCGGCGTCCGGGTTTTCCACCCGGTCGCGGAGCGGCGCGATGGGCGTGCCCGTCGCCACCGCGTCGCGCAGCAGCGCCGCCGCCTGCTCGACGTTGATAAGTGCTTCTGTCACGTCACGGGTTCCTTAGAGCTTGACGCAGACGTTGGAGAGTTCGGTATAGAACTCCAGACTGTGGACACCGCCCTCGCGGCCGATGCCCGATCGCTTCGAGCCGCCGAAGGGTGTGCGCAGATCGCGCAGGAACCAGGAATTCACCCAGACGAGACCGGTGTCCATCTGTCCCGCGACGCGATGCGCGCGGCTCGAATTCTCGGTCCAGATGGAACAGGCGAGGCCGTAGTCCGTATCATTCGCCCGCTCGATCACTTCGTCCTCGTCGTCGAAGGGCGAAACGTGACAGCACGGACCGAAGATCTCCTCGCGCATGATGGCGCTGTCGTCGTCGAGACCGGCCCAGATCGTCGGCTGCACCCAGGCCCCCTCGGCCAGATCGCCGGGCATGCCGGGCACGCCGCCGCCGGTGACGACATCCGCCCCCAGTTCGCAGGCCTTGGCGTAATAGGACAGGACCTTCGACTGATGCTCGCGCGAGACCAGGGGCCCCATGTTGGCGGCAGCATCGTCGGGCGTGCCCAGCACCAGGCCATCCGCCCCCGCCTTCAGGCGTCCCAGGAATTCCTCGAACACCGGGCGCTGGACATAGACCCGCTCCGTCCCCAGGCAGACCTGACCGCAATTGGCGAAGGCCGAGCGCATGGTGCCCTCGATCGCCTTGTCGAGATCGGCATCGGCGAAGACCAGGGCCGGGTTCTTGCCGCCCAACTCCAGGGAGACGGGACGGATCAGATGGGCACCCGCCCGCATGATCGCGGCCCCCGTGCCGGTCTCGCCGGTGAAGGTGACCGCATTGACGTCGGCATGGCTGGTGATGAATTCGCCGGCGCTGCCCGGGCCGAAGCCGTGCACGACGTTGTAGACGCCCGGCGGCACGCCCGCCTCGTTCATCACCTCGCCGAGCAGGGCCGCGGTCGACGGCGTCTCCTCCGACGGCTTCACGACGACGGTATTGCCGCACGCGAGCGCAGGCCCGACCTTCCACGTCATCAGGAGAAGCGGCAGGTTCCAGGGACAGATCACGCCGATCACGCCCTTCGGCCGGCGCAGCGCATAGTTGACGGCGCCGGCACCGTCCGGCGTGTCGAGCATGAAACTCTCGGTCGGCACGTTCTTCACGAGATCGGCGAAGATCTTGAAGTTGGCGGCGCCGCGCGGAATGTCGATATGGCTGGCCAGGCTGCGGGGCTTGCCGGTATCCCGGCATTCCGCCGCCAGGAACTCCTCGAAGCGCGCGGTGATGCCGTCCGCCACCCTGTGCAGGATGGCGGCGCGCTCGTGCACCGTCATCTTGCCCCAGGGCCCGCGCAGCGCCCGCTTGGCGGCGGCGACGGCGGCGTCGACCTCGTCCCGTCCCGCCTCCGCCACTTCGGCGAAGACGGCATTGTTGCAGGGATTGCGCTTCTCGAACCAGTTCACTCCCTCGCGGTAGGAACCGTCGATGAAGTTCAGGATCTTCTCCGTGTTCATCAATGCACCCGATCAGGTCACGACCGTCATGAAGCGGTCGTTCAATGCGCGCTCGTAATAGAAGATGGCCTTGCCGACCTCGTCGGTGCTCCAGGTCCGGACCGGGTGGTCGGGATAGAAGGTATAGCCGCCGGCGAAGACTTCGTTGCGGTTGCCCGATGGATCGAAGAAATAGATCGTCTGGCCGCGGGTGATGCCGTGGCGGGTCGGGCCGATGTCGACCGACATGTTGTAGCGGCTCATGATGTCCGCCGCGTGACCCACGTCGTGCCAGCTTTCCAGCAGGAAGGAGACGTGGTGCAGCTTGCCCTTGCCCTCGTGCCGGACCAGGGCGAGGTCATGGGCCTTCATGCCGCAGGAGAGGAAGGTGGCGATCACCGTATGGTCGGGCGTCACCACCTGTTCGGTCACGGAGAAGCCGAGGACGTCGACGAAGAGCGCCTTGGCGCCGTCGATGTCGTCGCCGTAGAGCAGGCAATGATCGAAGCGCAGCGCGCGCATGCCGCGCGGTTCCGCATGCCAGAGTTCGGGGTTGTTGACCATGGGCCCGATCTGCGCCAGGTCGATGGTCGCGAACAATTCGAAGCGGTGGCCGGTCGGGGCTTCGAAGGCCAGGCGCCGGCCGACCGCCGGCATGTCGCCCGGCTCGATCTCCTCGACCGGGACGCCCGCCGCCAGCAGCTTCTCGTGCAGTTCGTCGAGCGCGCCTTCGGACATGACCTTGAAGGCCATGAAATCCATGCCCGGCTCGTCCGCCTCGCGCAGGATGATCGAATGGTGGTCGAATTCGTCATAGGCCTTGAGGAAGACGCGGCCGTCGTTCGTGGTGGTCACGACGTCGAGACCGATGCGGTCGCGGTAGTGTTCCAGCGCCGCCGCCATGTCGAGCACGCGGACCTGGACGTAGCCGGGCCGCAGGACACCAGATATCGCCATGATTACCTCCCGTTTTGCCCCTCGGGGCTTGATTGTCGTGAGACCTGCCGGTCCAGATCGGTGGCGAGCCGGACCCGGAGATCGGATTGGGGATAGATGCGGCACGCCAGCGCCAGACCGAGATCGGTATGGCCGGGCGGTACGTGCCGGCAGCTCATCGGGCCGGCCTTGAAGGCCCCCTGGGTCACCCGCACGAGGCACAGGCCGCAGCCGCCGTTGCGGCAGCCGACGGGGATGGAGCGCGCCCCCAGGCGTTCCATCGCCTGAAGCAGTCCCTCGCCGGCCGGACAGCGAAAGCGCGTGCCGCAATCCTCGACCTCGATCGTGTGGTGGACCGCCATCGCCTACATCCTCTGCGACAGGGGACTGCGCTGCGGCGCCTTGTCGTCCGCCTTGGTCAGGAAGCTTTCGGTGTGGATGTCGCGGTCGAACAGCCGGCCCTTCATCAGGGCGCGGATGCCCGCCTCGATCATCGGCGGCGGACCGCAGAGATAGGCCTTGTGGCCCCGGAACATCCCGTCGAACAGGCGCACCGCCGCCTCGTGGACGAAGCCGGTCTCGCCCGTCCATCGGTCTTCCGGCTGCGCGTCCGAAAGCACGGGGACATAGGTGAAATTGGCGTGGGTCTCGGCAAGCCGCCGGAACAGGTCGTCGTAATAGAGATCCTGGCGCTGGCGGACACCGTGCAGCAGGGTGATCTTCTGTTCGAAGCCCCGGGCCAGAAGATCCTCCACCATCGACTTGGGGCTGGAGAGGCCCGAACCGCCGGCGATGAAGATCATCGGCAGGGAGGAGGATTCGCGGACGTAGAAGCGGCCATAGGGGCCCGAGACCGAAAGCCGGTCGCCGACCTTCAATACGTCGTGCAGATATTCCGTGCCCTTGCCGCCGGGCACGCGCCGCACATGCAGTTCGAGCCGGTCGCCGCCCGGCGCATTGGCGAGGGAGAAGGCGCGCTCGCCCTGGACGCCCGGAATGCGGAGCTGGACGTATTGCCCGGCCTGGAATTCGAAATCGATGGCGCTGGCGTCGAGCCAGATTCCCTTGATGTCGCGCGCCAGCGGGCGGATGTCGACGACCTCGGCCTCGAAGTCGAGGACCGGGCAATTGCGCGCGTCGGGATCGACGTCGATATCCGCCTCGATCGTCACGTCGGACAGCGGCCGGGCGCAGCAGGCGAGCGCGCGCCCCTCCTCGCGCTCGAAATCCATCAGCGCGAAGGGCGACGCATCGCCGAGGTCCACCTCGCCCTCGATCACGGAAATCTTGCAGGTGCTGCAAAGGCCGTGATTGCACTGATAGGGCAGGTAGATGCCGCCGCGCAGGCAGGCATCGAGAATGGTCTGTCCTTCCGCGACCTTGATGGCCTGTCCGAGGGGTTCGACCATCAGGGTGTAACTGGTGCCGCTCATCGCTCCGTCCGTCCGTTCAGCAGGTGGCGATGCCGCCGATACCGTGCAGGCCGGGGGTCCAGAAGCGCAGCAGCGACTTGTGGCCGATGTGGTTGGCGGCGAGGCTCGCGTCCATCACGGGCTTGAACGGGCGCGAATCCAGCATCCAGGTCACCCTGGACCAGTCGACCTGCGGCCATTCGGGATGCAGGCCGTAGCAGCCGGGCAGGATGTCGGTCAGCACGGTGCGGAACGGCATGGCGGGCGGCAGGGGCAGCGCCAGGCCCGCGCAATAGAGCAGGTGCTCCTCCCAATGGAAGTAGACGACCTGATTGCCGTGGAAATTCTCCAGCCGGTCACGCGCCTTGAACTCGTAACGGCCGATTGCTGAGACTGTCATGATTCCTCCCAAGTTCCTTGGGACGGGCGTGCGCCGGCGCCCGTCCCCTTCTTTTCGCGTCAGACGGGGTTGGCGGCCTTCTGGGCCTGCCATTCGTCCCAGAGCTTCTGGTCGGGCGAGCCTTCGTAGTCGAAATTGTCGACGCCGAAGTTGAGGTGATACCAGGCCAGAACGTCCTTCACCTCGGCACCGCCGCAGTTACCCATGTAGATCTGATGGACCGGCAGCCAGGACTGCACGTATTTCTCCGGCTCGTGGCAGAAGATGTCCTTGCAGCCGTCGGAGCAGAAGTGATAGCGCTCACCCTTGTATTCCGCCGAGCGGAAGCAGATGGTCGTCGGATCGTCCGGCTCGGTGAAACCCATGGGGATCTGGCAGGTGGTGCAGAGCTGGGGCAGGGTCTGGTTGTAGAAGCGCTTGCCCTCGGCCGCCATCTCGCTCCAGGCCTTGAAGCGCGGGCGGTAGTACTTGTCGAAGGTGTCGGGATATTTCGCCGACAACCAGGTCATCTCCTCTTCCGACGGCAGCCAGGTGTGGAACGCCGCGGCCTGGGTGTAGTTGTAGAAGATCGACCACACCTCGTGGCTGAGGCGGTGCTTCTCCTTGGCCGCGACCTCGTGATATTTCGGCTTGCGGATGCCGTAACGCGACAGGTCCTCGAACAGGGCATCGCCCGCCTGCTCGAAATACATCTCCCAGGACTCGGCCCAGGACATGATCCGCTTCGGCAGCATGTAGTCCATCATCATCGAGACGAGGCTGAGCAGGCGATAGCCGCGCCAGAACCACTTGTCGATCCAGCGCTGGACGATCGGCACATTGCCCTCGTCCTGCTCCAGCATGAACTTGATGATCTCGAGGCCGAGCGTCATGTGCCGCGCCTCGTCGGACTGCGCCGAGAAACCGAAGGTCACGGTCGCCATGTCGCCGTTGTAGGCGGCACCCGACATGAAGGGCACGAACAGCAGATTGGTCAGGACATATTCGAAGCTGAACGAGATCGCGGTCAGGAATTCGAACGGGCCGGCCGTGCAGGCATCCTCGAAGAACGATTTCGGCACCGAGAGGTACCAGACGCGGTCGTGCATGTGACGCGCGTCGTGCAGCCCGTCGAAGAACTTGTTGTAGTGGCTCATCGTGTGGATCTGCGTCTGGGCATGACGCAGTTCGTCGATCGCCTGCATCTGGCAGGCGATGCGCGGCCCGGCGCCGACGAAGTGGCGGCCGACATGGGCATAGCCGCGATGGGCCGAATATTCGAGCGGCGAGACGCCGGTCAGGAACAGCTTCAGCGCATTGACGTAGCGCGCGTCGGTGATGTTCAGATGGCCGTTGTTCTGGGCGAAGCTCTCGATCACGGCATAGAGCTTGCGCTCCTTCTCCGCCTGGTACTTCCAATAGGCGTCCATGGTCAGGCGGAACGGGTCTTCCCACGCATCCCAATCGTGGATCTTGATGCCCTCGTAGGCGACATAGGGAAACACCTTGTCCATCGGCTGATAGGTGGTCTCCCAGCCGAGGTCGCGGGTGAGATGGGCGTAGCGCTCCTTGAGGCTCAGTTTGCGCTGCTTCTGCAGCGGCGGCATGGCATTCATGGGTCGTCTCCTCAGGCGTTCTTGGTGGCGGGGCCCGCTTCCCAGGCCAAGGTGAAGCTGTCGTCGTCCTCGTCGACGTTGCCGGCGAGGGAGATCAGGGACAGCTGGAGTTCCTGCAGGTCGAAGGACCGGCCGAGGCGCTCCTCGATCGTCTCGCGCTTCAGGCACAGGCGGCCCTCGCAGTCGATCTTGGTCAGGGCCGGCATGCGCGATACCTCCGCCGCCGGGTTGTCGGAAACGATGGCGTCCACGATCTGACGGCCGTCGTCGGTGTTCTGGAGGGTGATGGAAACCTTGCTCATGACCGCCCCCTTCAGACCGCGAGACCGAGCTTGCGGCCGCGTACAGCGAGATCGGCGGCGATGCCGTCGAGGGTCGCGTCGGCCGCCGGGCCGAGCACGGCCCGGGCGATCGGCGTCACGGCCTCGCGGGCGCGCTTCGCCCAATCGTTCGTCCAGCGCGAGAGATGGCCGGCGTTGGCCTCGTTCTCCCGGGCCGCGGTGCCGATCACGGCATCGACCCAGCGCGAGGTCTCGTCGAACCAGTCGAGCATGAATTCCGTCAGGGGCGAGATCGCCCCCCCGCCATGGCCCTGACCCGCCTCGTCGAAGGCGCGATAGGCCAGGGGATAGACGAAGCCGTCGAGGACGAGGTTCTGGGCGACGAAGACTTCGAACCAGTCGGGGGCGACCAGCAGATCCTCGATCGCATGGCGCAGGCCCTGCCAGTCCGGATGCTCGATCCAGTCCTGCTTGGCCGCGGTCAGGCTGGTGCCCGAGCCGCCGTCGGTCAGCAGACCGATGCGGCTGATCACCTGCGCGATGCCGAGCCGGTCCATGGTGGCGAACATCGTCGCCTCGGTGATCGTCGAGCCGAAGCCGATATCGGTGATGTTGCAATTGTTCATGTTCGCGCCCCACTCGTAGTGGCGGAGCGGGAGCAGATAGTGACGGAGGACGGTCATCCAGTCCTCGGCGACGCCGCTGACGCGACCGCGCTTCTCGGCATAGGCGAAGGCCTTTTCCGTCGCCTCCATCATCCGGGCGCGGGCAATCGTATAGGTTCCATAGTAGAACTGACGGGGATCGCGCAGGACGTGCCAGTCCTCGAGTGCGATCGCGGTACGGCTCGCATCGAAGAGATCGTATTCCGGTGCCCAGGTCGGGCGATAGTGGAACGCGCCGGTCGCCTGGAGATCGAACATCGACTCCTCGTAACGCGACGCCGGACGGTCCGCCCCCAGACGGCGCGCGACGTTGGCATAGGTCTGCCGGCGCGGCTGAATGGTTGCGGTCTTGATGTCGATGGTCATGAGCCGATTTCCTCCGGGTATCGATTTCACTGCTGGCGGGCGAGCGCGCTGAAGGCTCCGACGGCGGCATCCGCGATCTCCAGCTCGGCGCGCTGGGCATCGCGAAACTCGAAGAGGGCAGCGATCGGCATCACCATCTCGACCATCAGGTCCGGATCGCCGAGGGTGAATTCGAACAGGACGAAGGGGGCCTTGACTTCCGTCACCCGGATCCAGCGCGCCGCCATGTCGAACGGCGGCATATCGGCATCGGCCCTTTCCATCTGCGTTCCGTTTCCCTGTCTTCGTCGTCGTTGGATCTTCTTTGTCGCCGGGCGCTTTCCGCAGCCTCGATCGGATTACTGCAAGCGTCATGCCAAGGGTCGAATCGATGGAACCTTTTGCATCGCACACAGGCGCTTGACGCCGCGACAGCGTCGCTTTCTCCCGATTCGCGGCAATGCGCCGTGACGGGCCTTGCGGCACCGCAACACGGCATTCCGGACGGTGCGCCGATACAGTCAATGAAATGGTGAAACCGCCGATCCGGCCTTGGATCATTTTCGACAAAAAAAAGCGGGCAACGCGATCGGGATCGCGTTGCCCTTGAGTTACCCGGGGGGGACCCAGGGGGAGAGAGAGGAGGGGCGCCGCCCGATCGGGGGCGGCGCGCCGGTCACTTGTAGTCGCGCAGCTGGTCGATATCGAACAGGCTGGGCGTCGGATTGGTGTCGAGGTTTTCCCAGCGCGATTCCATCTCGAGCCAGGTGATGCGGTTGGAGATCACGTTCCAGAGCGCGACCTGACGCCACTGGGCCTGACCGGTGTTCGGCACCCAGTCGCGGCTGTCGTACCAGACACGCATCAGGTTGCCCCGGGCGTCGTAGAACTCGTTGGCGACCGGATAGTAGAATTCCTTGTCCAGGTAGATCCGGCGCTTGGAGTAGATGTATTTGCCGGTCTTGTCCTTGATCTCCAGGATCCAGACGGGACGCAACTCGAGCTCGACCGTATCGACCGCGCAGGAACCGTCGCGCTGGGCCGCCTGATAGAAGTGGCCGGTGTGAGGGAAGCCCAGGGTCCAGCTTTCGCCGACCAGTTCGTAGTCGAACTTGCTGGGATCGGTCTTCACCCAATAGGCACGCCAGTCGTCCCAGATCAACTCGAGGCCCGCGGCCAGCGGATCCTGGCCGTCGGTGGCCGAGAGGATGCGGGTGCGCTTCAGGGTCGGCACGAAGACCTTGAAGTCGTCTTCCTTGCTGGCGTCGGCATAGCGCTTGCGCACGCCGGAGAGACCGCGCACGTCACGGGGGTCGGTGAAGTAGACCGCGCCGCCCTCGACGACGCCATCCATGCCGTTGATGTCGCCGAACGGCTCGACGTCCTTGCGGCCGTGCATCTTCTGCCACCACAGTTCGGCCTTGTACTGGCGTTCCAGGCTGCCGCTGCTGTTGCAGACGTCCATGGTGATCGGGTGGAAGTTCAGATTGTCGTTGGCGATGCCGTGGGCGACGAAGGACCAGGTGGCCTCCAGGCCGTTCTTCGGGTTGAGGAAGGGCATGGCCCCCTGGGTCGCCAGGGCGAACTGGCCGTCGGGGGTCAGCAGATTGCCGTCGGGGGTGGCGTTGAAGGCGGTGCCCTTGGCGGCTTCGCTCTGCTCCAGGGTGCCCTTCGGCATGTAGTAGGACGCGGTCGGCACGATCACCGCCTGCTTCCAGCCGAACCAGGCGCTGTCCTTGAAGCGCTCGGCCAGGGACGGCAGGATATAGGGCTTCAGCCATTCGGCATCGACGTTGCCGGCATTGATCACCGTGCCCGGCTTCAGCTCCGGCGGCAGGCTGGCGCCGGCCAGCATGCCCGGCGCGTCGTAGCCGCGAAGCGCCGACCAGCGCTTGGCGACGGCGAGCGCCTCGGCCGAGCCGAGGGCGTCGACGAATTTCGAGCGGCCGTTGCCTTCGCCGTGTTCGGCGATGAAGGCCTTCCATGCGGCGACGCCGTCCTCCGGACTGGCCATCGCGACCTGGGATGCGCCGATCGTGGCGCCTCCCAGGGTCAGGGCGGCGACGATGCCGGTCGCCATGGATCTGATCTTCATACGTTCCTCCCGTGGTGGTTGGTTTTCGTTAGAACTGATAGGTGAGCGAGAACTCGATCGCGTCGGCATTGTCGTAGAGGCCCATGAGCCCCTGTTCGTTCTTGCCTTCGTAGTGGATGAGTTCGATACGCGGCCGGATGTTGTCGCCGAAGTAGTTCAGGTCGACGCGCTGGCGATAGGCGAAGCCTTCGTTCTGGAAGTCGTAGGCGGCCAGCCCTTCGAGATAGAGACGGCCCTGGTCCAGCGCCTTCCACCACAGGAAGGTGGCGTAGGTCTGCACCGGGTGGACCTTCGAGCCATAGGCCGCATAGGGCGACTGGAACATCAGGTCCTTGGAATCCTGGGTGATGATGTTGAAGAGCTGGAAGCTGGTGAAGATCGAGCTTTCCTGGCCCTCCCAGAACGGCAGCCACAGGAAGTAGTCGAAGCCGGTCATGATCGAGATCTGATCGCGGAAGGTTACGCTCTCGTCCGGGTTGGAGATCAGCGCCGGCGTGCCGTAGGCCTCGGTGCCGACGTTGGTGTTGACACGATAGCGGTTGAAGGGCTTGTCGAACTCGTAGGACGCCTCGACGCGGAACACCGGCGCCACGTCCTTCGGCCCGAAGGCGAGTTCGACCATGTCGCGGGTGAAGGTCGCGCCGATCAGCTTCTTGCGGTACTTGTAGTCCAGCTCGAAGTTGGTGGTGACCGAGCACATGGGCGGCAGGATGCCGGTGGCGCAGCCGTAGAGATTGATCGGATAGGCGCCGAGCAGATCACCGAGCGAACCGAGCAAGCCGCCCGTCGTGGTGCGCATGGCGTCGAGATAGCCGACCCCCGGCGCATGCACCAGGGTCTCGAGCAGGGACTGGCTGAGCGGTACGTTCAGCAGCGCCTCGTCGGCATTGTGGGTCGCGCTGCCGACGTGGAGCGTCGAGTCGCGCATCTTCACGATCGGCAGTTCCTGCCAGCCGTAATAGGCGTTCAGGGTGCCTTCGCCGTGCAGCGCCTGAAATTTGAAACGTGCCGCCAGGGTCGCGTCCGTCATCGAGAACTCGCGCGGCGTCACGTCCGAGAGATGGGCGGCGAAATAGGGGATGCCCTTGCCCGAGACCGGATCGATCAGATAGGGGAAGGGAAAGCCGTAGAGCCCGCCGGATGTGGTGTCGCCCGGGGTCGGATTGTTGATGACGAACTGGTCGTGATGGGTCTCGGGCATGAAGATCAGCTCGAGGCCGGGCTTCTTCAGGCCGATCCATTCGAAGGGCGCGGCGATGCCGATCTCGTCGAAGTTCAGGTCGAGGGCGGCCATCCAGCTCGGGATGCGGATCTCGTCGCTGTCGCCGAGCACGCCCTTCATGCGCAGGTCCTGGGCATGCAGCACGTCGAGGAGGCGGATGCCGTCCGACTGGCCCCAGCCGCGCACGAACTTGCCGACCTTGAGGGCGAAGCGGTTGTAGTCGTCGGTGATCTTGATCGCCAGCTCGCGGATCATCTCGTCTTCGAAGTCGTCGAGATAGCGGTTCTGGCGGTCGACCGTATTGCCGAAGGGATCGTCCCTGCCGCCGCCCCGGCGGTTCAGGTGATAGCCGTACTGCTGGGTCGCGTCGTAACTGTAGGGGTTCTGGATGCCGCTGCCCTTGATGTCGGCGCCCCAGCTGTCGACCCAGTCGCCGCGCAGCCAGAAATTGCCGGTGACGGCGATATTGCGCGACGGTTTCCAGCTGATGTCGGCTTCGGCGATGTAGTTCGCCTGGGCGAGCTTGAACATGCCGTCCGTCAGTTCGGAATAGCCGAAGGCCACCCCCTGCTTCACGCGTCCGCCGATGCTGACGTTGTCGAACCCTTCGGCCAAGCCGGCCAGCGCACCCGCTGCCGCACCGCCCAAAATGGTCGACGCCAGCAGGATGTTCACCAGTTTCATGTTAGCCCCCTGCCTCGTTACGGCGGTCCTCGAACCGCCTTCCTCCCAAGCGTCTTGTCTCTTTGGCCGGCGGACGGTTCCGCCGGCTTACCTCTTCCTCTTCCGGCGGATCACTCCGCCGGCTTTCCCAATGCTTCGGCGCCCAGGGCCACCTTCGCCTCCGTGCGACCATGGGCGTGTTTCGCCAGCGACTTCGGGCGGAACAGCAGGACCATGCAGGGCACGAAGATCAGCGCGCCGAGCATGTTGAAGAACAGCACCACGGCATGGAGCACGCCCATCTCGGCCTGGAAGCGCAGCGCCGAGAAGAAGGCCCAGGGCATGACCGGCGCGATCATGGTGATCGCCGTGATCATCACCGCGTTGCCCGAGGTGCGCAGCGCGTGGCCAATGGCCTCCTCGTAGCTCTCGCCCTCGGCCAGGGACTCGCGGACCCGGTGCAGGATGTAGATGCCGTAATCGGCTGCGAGGCCGACACCGAGTGCCGCCAGCGGCAGGGTGTTGATGTTGAGGCCGATCCCCATCAGCCACATGAAGGTGTCGGTCATGAAGGTGGAGGTCAGCAGGGCGAAGATCAGCACGCCCGTGACCCACAGCGAGCGGAAGGCGAGGAAGATGCAGCCCGCGATGAAGACCACGATCGCGATCAGGACGGCATCCTTGGTCTGCTCGATCTCGGTGTTCACCGCTTCCGCGATGCCGACCTGACCGCCGGCGACCATCAGTTTCGCGCCGTTCGGCAGCGGCGGCATGGCGGCGATGAAGTCGCGCGCCAGGCTGGTCACCGCCTTCACCGTGGTGCCGGTCTTGTCGTCCAGCGGCACGATGATGTTGCCGATGCGCCAGGTCTCGTCGGTATAGGCCTTGAAGTCGCCCGGCTCGCCCTTGGAGGAGTAGAGATAGACGTTGAACGCCACCTCGTCCGCCGTCTCCGGCACGATGGCATAGGACGGATCGCCCTCGTAGAGCACCTGGTTCACCGCCTGCACCATGGGCACCATGCTCTGCGGGTGGCGGGCCTTCGGCTCGTTCTGCCAGATGTAACGCGACAGTTCCTCGATCGCGCGATAGGTCGCGGGCTGGATCATGGTCTCGTCCGGGCCTTCGACATAGACCAGCATGACGTCGGTGCCGACCCCGGCGAAGCGCTCGTTGATCAGCGCGTTGTCCTCGTTGTAGCGGGCATCCGGCCACAGGATCGGGCTGCCCACGGCATCGCCGATGACGACGAAGCGCGCGCCGAAGATGCCGCCCACCAGGCACAGCGCGGTGACCGCGATGACGATCCGGGGATAGCGGTTGAACCGGGCGTATTTCCAGACCGTCTCGACCCAGGTGGTGCGGGCGCGGAAGCGCCCCGGGCGCGGCATCAGGCACAGCAGCGACGCCGTGAAGATCAGCGCCGGCGCGATCGCCAGCAGCCAGGCGCCGCAGATGATGCCCAGCGCCTGCAGGCTGGGCACGCCGATCATGACGAGGACGAAGAAGCCGCCCGCCGCCGCCACGATCGCCGTCAGGCTGGGCACGAAGACCTGGGCCAGGCCGCCGACCACGGCATCGCCCATGGCGACGCCCGGCTGCAGGCGTTCGAACACGCGCGACATGAACTGCACGCAGTGCGACAGCACGATGGCGAAGACGAAGACCGGCAGGATGATCAGCAGCGGATCGAGATTATAGCCGACCAGCGCCATGGCGCCGGTGCCCCACAGCGTCCCGACGCCCGCCGTCAGCATGGGGATCAGCACCCCCATCCAGGAGCGGAAGTAGACGAACAGGATCAGGCCCGAGAACACCAGCGAGATCGCCACGAGGGTGATCGTCGCGCCGAGATCGTTGTAGATCGTGCCGAGCAGGATCGGCCGGCCGACCATATGGACCTTCACGCCGTTGGCCGCTTCCTTCGCGCCCAATTCGTCGATGAAGGTGACCAGCGTGGCGTAATCCGTGTCGTCCTTGAAGTCGGCGATGATCATCCCCGCCTTCTCGTCGTTGGAGACGAGGAGACCGCGGTACTGCGCCTTGATCGCCGCTTCGAAATTCGCCCATTCCTCGGGCGCGCGGGGCAGGTCGGGCCAGGCGATGGCGTTGATGTCGATGCGCCCGGCCGAGCCGACGATGGCCTTGGTCTTGCGCAGCGTCAGGGCCTGCACCAGATGGCGCTCGACCGAGGGGTGGAAGAAGATCTCGTCCGCGACGCGCTTGTAGGCGGTCATGAACTTCTCGTTGTAGATCGTGCCTTCCGTGTTCTCGACCATGATCAGGGTCGTGTTGGCGCCGCCGAACTGGGCGCCGAACTTGGCCATCAGCTCCACGTTCGGGTGGTGCACCGGCAGCATCGCCTCCAGCACCACCTTCAGGGAGAGTTGGGTGAAGGACATGTAACCGAGGAAGGCCGTCAGCAGAACCATGCCCGCGGTGATGAGTTTGGCGCGCCGGCGCACCAGGCCGGCAATTCGGGTCGCGATCATTGGGTCACCTGCTCGATCTCGGTCGAAGGCGCGGCATCGGATGCCACGGTGGCGGCGGGCGTGAAGGTGCCGTCCAGCGCGTCGGCGCGCAGGATGGCGCCGCCCTGGCCGACCGCCACCGCCCTGCCGTCGTCGCCGATGGCGACGCCGCCGATCCAGGAATAGGACAGCGGGAACCGGTCGGAGACGTCGGCCGGCGCCAGCCCCTTGGCCGACAGCGTCAGCAACAGCCCGTTGCCGCCGATCAGCCCGCCCGCGCCGTCCGCCGAAAGCGCCACCGCGAGGAAATGCTGCTCCGTACCCGTCGGAATCGGCGAAACGTCCCAGGCGCCGTAGTCGTCGCGCCGAAGCGACAGCAGCGTTCCGTTCAGGCCGACGGCAAAGCCGCGGTCGCCGGCGACGGCAACGTCGAGCAGGGTCGGATAGGACTGTTCGGTGAGCACGCGCCAGGATCGGCCGGCGTCCTCGGTCACGGCCACCACGCCGAATTCGCCGACCGCCATGGCGCGGCGCCGGTCGATCGCGGCGACGCCGCTGAGGCGCGGCAGATCGCGGCCCTGATAGTCCGACAGCGCCTGTTCCCGCCAGCTCTTGCCGCCGTCCGAGGTGTGAAGAATGGTGCCGCCGTGACCGACCGCCCAGCCCCGCTCGGCATCGGCGAAATCGACGGCCCGCATATAGGTGCCGGCCTTCTCGTGGATCACGCGCCAGTCGCGACCGTCCTGATTACTTTCGAGGATCCGGCCACGATGGCTGACGGCGACATAGCCGCCTTCGGGGCGTCGCACGACGCGACGCAGCAGATCACTCGTGCCGCTCGACACGGCGACCCAGGTGGAGAGGTCGCCGTCAGCGATGGCGACCGCGCCGTGATAGCCGCTGGCGACGGCATGCTCGCCGTCGATCGCGATTCCGAACAGCGAATCCGGATAGAGGCGGGGTGCCGGGACGGCGGCCCTGGCAGGCCCCGACAGGGCGAGCACCCCGGCGGTGAAGGCGGTGCCGGCCCCCAGCATCAGCAACTGCCGCCGCGAAAATTCCATCGAAGGCAGGTTTCTCTTCATACCGTCCGCACCCGATCGGCTGTGGCCGGCTGCCTCCTGTTTCTTGAACGCTCCCACGGCGTCGTTCCTCCCATCATTCGCGGTCCATGCCGCGTTGCCCCCCTTCCTGCAAGAACGTTGCCAATCGTGCCGATGCGGCAGCGCGGAATTTACAAAGCCCTGAATTTCCTGGAATTTTTCATTTGCCGTGACGCCGCGCGACACGGCGGTCGGCAGCTTTGACGCAACGCAACTTTCTGATTTAGAGAAGCGCCGACGGTCCGGCGGTGAATTTCGATAAACCGATGACGGCGATCGAAATCGCCTCTCCCGCGATCACGCCGCCGCGTATCCCGAGTGGATACATTCGCCCCGCGAACCATGCGCGCCCCGGTCGAAAGCGGACGCGGATACGAACGCGCGCGAACCCGCCGGGTCACGCCGCCCCGCCGAACGGCGAACGCCCCGCGACGGGGCGCGGGGCGTCGGCGCAACGGAACCGCGGATTAACCCTGGAGACCGGCGGCCAGATCGCCGTCGCCGAATTTCTTCATTCGATACGCAAGTTGCGCGCGCGTCAGGCCGAGCGCCCGCGCCGCTTCCGACAGATTGCCCCCGGCCCGCTCGACCGCGGCCCGCAGCAGGCATTCCTCGAGTTCGTCGAGCGGGGTGCGCGATTGCAGCACCTGATCGACGACGTCGGTCACCCGGCCCTGGCGGCTGTCGGGCGACATGTCGCTGAGCCGGCCGTCGGCGCCCATCTCCATGACATAGGGATCGACCCGCTCGCCCGAGGTGAAGAGATGACAGAGATCGATCTGGCCGTCCGCCGGCACCAGGATGACGCCGCGCTCCACCATGTTCTCCAGCTCGCGCACATTGCCGGGCCAGCCATAGGCGTAGAGTCCGGTGATCGCGCGCTGGGTGAAGCCGGCCACCGGCTTGCCGTGGCGCGCGGCGAAGAGTTGGAGGAAATGGTTCAGCAGCACCGGAATGTCGGCCCGGCGGTCGCGCAACGGCGGGATCACCACGGGAAAGACGTTCAGGCGATAGAACAGATCCTCGCGGAAGCGGCCCCGGGCGACGCTGTCGCGCAGGTCGACATTGGTCGCCGCGACCAGGCGCACGTCGACCCGGCGCGCCTTCACGTCGCCCACGCGCTCGATCTCGCCCTCCTGCAGGGCGCGCAGCAGCTTGCCCTGGGCGGAGAGGCTGAGGGTGCCGATCTCGTCGAGGAACAGGGTGCCGCCGTCCGCCCGCTCGAAGCGGCCGGGACGGGAGGCGACGGCGCCGGTATAGGCGCCCTTTTCCACCCCGAACAATTCGGATTCGAGCAGGTTTTCCGGAATCGCAGCGCAATTGACGGCGACGAAGGGCCGGTCGGCCCGGCCGCTGATCGCGTGCAGGGTCTGGGCGAACATTTCCTTGCCGACACCGGATTCGCCGAGCAGCAGCACCGTGGCGCTGGTGCCCGCCACCTTCTCGATCATGTGGCAGACGACGTTGAAGCCGGCCGATGCCCCGACCAATTGCCGCGTTGCCGACAGGGGGCCCGCCGGCGGCGGTGCCTCGGGCGTCCGGTCCGGCGTCAGGCCGACGACGATGCGGCGCTGGTCCGCCTTGTTGGCGAAGGCATGGGGCTGGAGATAGCGGATGTCGTCGTCCGCGTCGGACCAGTCGGCGACGGGCTTGCCGATGATGCGGCAGGCGGAATGGCCGGTGGCGCGGCACTCGACCTCGCGGAACAGCACCGGCCGGCCCATGATCACGCTGGTATAGCCGGAGGCATAGCCGATCTGCATCCAGCAGGCGGATTCGGTGCCGATGCCGTGGGAGGCGATATGGACCTCGTCCTCGCTGGAATCGTGCCACAGCAGTTCGCCGTAGAAATGGCCGGTCTTCACGTCGCGCTCGATGCGCAGCGGCTCGACCGTGACGATGCCTTCGAGCATGTGGAGCTGCGGCCCGACGGTGAAGAAATCGAAGAAGTCGCAGGCCCCGCCGCCCCGCACCTTGATCGCCAGTTCGGCGTCCTGGGCACCGGAGGCATAGCCCATGCGGGTGAGAAGGGCCCGCGCCCCCTGCATGCCCACGGTCTCGATCAATTCGTTGCGGAGCGCGCCGAGAGCATGGACGTGGAGCAGGATCATGCGGCTGTCGTCGAGCCAGATCCGCCCCGCCTTCGGGCAGAAGCGGATGCGCGCCGCCAGATCGTCGATGCTGGGCAGGGTATCACCCCTACCCGTGCTGGTGCGGCCGATGCGGCCGATCACCGGATCGGTCTGGTCCACTGTCGGTGCCATGTCGTCTCCCCCTTTTTGTGTCCCCCCTTGGCGTCATCCCGGCGCAGGCCGGGATCTCGTGGGCGAAGGGCTTTGTGCCTTCTCGTCGAAAGGCCCCGGCCTGCGCCGGGGCGACGCTTCGAAAGACCTCAGAACGTGACGACGGCGCGGATGGACTTGCCGTCGTGCATCAGGTCGAAGGCGTGGTTGATCTGTTCCAGCGGCAGGACATGGGTGATCATCGGGTCGATCTCGATCTTCTTGTCCATG